>CABIXV010000001.1:0-152519 GCA_902362775.1 Clostridiales bacterium
TTCTTGTCGGTGACGGTCAGCTCGTCCAGCTCATAGCCCTCGTCGGGCTTGACGGTGATGGTCACCGTCCGGCCGCTGGAGGCGCTCTTGGGGGACACGGTCACGCTGCCGTTGTCAATGTTCTTGTCCACGCTGATGGAGTAGCTGCTGGAGCCGCCGCCTCCTCCACCGCCGCCAGCGCTATTGATCGTATAGACGAACTCCGCCACATCGCTGTCAAGAGAGTCTTTATACAGGCCCTTGGTATAGGCTTTTACAGTAGTGCTGGAGCTAATCGTCAAGGCTCCGGTATATTCCTGACTCGTGTCAGATGCGGTGGGATCAGAGCCGTCCAGAGTATAATAAATCTTGGAAAATTTAGGCAGAGTTGTGGTAGACAACTCTACGGTCTGAGTACCAATATAGGTGCCCGCCGCCGGAGAAGCAACGGGAGCCGCGGCCTTTTGCAGCATCATAACCAGTTGTTTTTGTCCGTCTTCTGCATCCTGTTCTACAATCTGATATTTCGCCCGGTTATCAACAAAGTTGTTGACAGACGCTCTTCCGCTCTCATAGGGAGCGGTAAATTCTTTACTGAGTTCGGGCGAGGAGTTGATATAGATGCCGATTTTTGCATCCTGCGACAGTCCCCCTTCTCCAATGGTCAGCAGGACATTGGAGACTGTATTGAGCCAGAGGTCGGAATCGATCTCTTTCCCTCCATCGGTTCCTTTGTTGCCGAGGATGGTGGCCGTACCGGATACCTGGACACTTCCCATACCGGCGTAGACGCCACCCTGAAGGGTCCCGGAAGTATTTCCAGCAATCACGCCGCCATTCATGATAAATTTTGCGTTGCCGACTAAGTGGACACCGCCAGCGCTCTGCTTGCCACCGTTATTTCCAGTGATCGTGCCGCCCTCCATAACAAAGGTAGCGCCGCCTTGTATCGTCACACCGCCGCCGCGGGCATTGCTGCCAACACCTCCAGTGAGCTTACCGGCATTGCTGCCGCTGCTGTCTTTCAGGGTAAAGGTATTTGCCGTGACCAGCAGGATATGGCTTCCTTCGGGGGCCGTGATGGTCTGGCCGTTCAAATCCAAGGTCATGGTTTTTCCGACAGAGAGCGAATCACCGAGGGTCACACTCCGCAGTAATTTCACAGTACCTTCCTCACCAACAGCATCGATGGCGGCCTTCACAGAAGTGTACTTCTCCCCGCCCTCTACCTGGGCGACAAATTTCTCTTCCTCAGCAATGGGGACAATTTCAACTTCCTGTACCTCGCCAACCTTAGGAGGGGCAACAGTTACGGGAATCTCTGTTACAATGGTATCACTAGAGTTGTCCGCCTTTTGGGATACATGGAAGGTATAATCCCCTTCGGACAGGGAATAAATGACATATTTTTCGCCCTTCTTGACCGCTGTATCAAAATCGTTGAACGCAGTAATGGGGCTGCCGTCCGCCTTGGTCACGGTGACCTTGTCATTCTCGGTCAGGCCGTCCAGCACGATCAAGTTGCGGTTGACCACCTTTACGTCAGTATCTTCGATGGTCACAGCGCTTGCGGTATTCCAGTCACAGTGGGTCTTGTAGATGACCACATTGCCCTTATATGTATTGCCGCTGATCGTGGCCTTCAGGGCCGACTTCCCCTCGGGGTTCAGCTTGGAATTTTCGCCGTCCAGCCAGTACTGATACTGGGCATAGTCCCACAGCTGGATATAGGCGGCGTCCCAGTCGCCGGAATCAAAGGTATTGCCGGTGATCTGAATATCAGTCTCCTCTGTGGCGGGTTTGCCCCAGTAGCCGTCGAAGGGCACACGGACATTGGTGAAGGTGTTTCCTTCAAAGGTGATGGCTCCCGCCGCGCTGTTGTCGCCACAGGTGTAATAGCCCCGCTCCCAGTTGGTGAAGTCACAGTTTTGAACTGTGATGCTGGGCTGATGGATGTATAAGGCAATCGTATCCTTCAAATCGTCCTTTTTATTTTCAAAAGAACAGTTGTTCAAGGTAAGTCCATCGCAGGCTCCGCCGCTGATGACCGCGGTCCCGTCCTCGGACACAAAGTCGAGGCCCTTCAGGGTAACATCCGCCGCCGTCACAGCCACCTTGCTGTCTTTGTCGGTCTTGACTGTGGCGGTCACGCCATCGGCAGTCTGGACGGTAACGCCGCTCACCGCAATGGAGAAGGGCTCATATGTACCAGAGCGGGTGATGGTGACCGTTTTGTTGTCGCTTTCGGCGGTGACAACCTCCAGCGCCTCTGCGAGGGACACATATTTGTTGTCGCCCACATACGCCACGCTGTTGTCAACAGTAACTTCCTTATCATTGACAGTCGCCTGGATATCAACTGTACCGGCATTATTGGTCGTAACATCATTGTAAAAATCGCCATGAGGGGTAATCGAATCTGTGACATCCCTGCCGCCTGAAAGGGCCTGATTCACAGTCGCTGTACAATCGCTAATCGTAGTCTTTCCCGCAGCGCTATTCATAGCCGTACCGACCAGCGCGCCAAATTCATCGCCAACCTCGCTGTCCGGGTTTGTTATGGTCAGGTTTCCTTCGTAGGTGCAGTTCGTCATCGTGTTGCCATAGTGGAGGATGCCCAGGAGCCCGCCCACGTCAGAGGTGGAGCCGATGACGTCGATCTTCACATCACAACCGCTGATCGTAATGTTACCCTCACCCATGAAGCCGACGAGGCCGCCTACATAGGTGCGGTATTCCTCGGATTCCGCTTTTACATAGCTGCCATCGCCGCCAGTCACATCCACATTGGTGATATTCGCATAGGCATTCTTCCCGAACGCGCCGCCCACATAGGAATAGCCGTCTATCTGAATCAGGCCGGTCACGTTGATATTGGTGTATTTTGAGGTATGGGGCGTTCCGGCCACAGCGCCAACATCCAGGTAACCCTCTACCTGTGCGTTGTTCAGCGTAAAGTCTTTGACCTCGCCGTTTGTTGTAAATCCAAACAGGCCGACATCACTGCTATTTCCTGTGATCTTCAAATTGGAGATGGTGTTCCCCTGGCCGTCAAAGGTCCCCTGAAATGGCTTTTGCTCTTGAGGTGTTTTCCCATTTCTCCCGATGGGCGTCCATTCCTTCCCCTCCAGGTCGATATTTTCCCCCAACTTGATAGTCTTTTTTTGGAAGGAAGTCCCCCCATTGACCAGTTGGGCCAGACCCGCCAGGTCGGCGGCAGAGGAGATAGTATACTCGTCCCCATCTCCTGTATACCACTCCGTGCTGGCGCTCTCCGCCCATGTGTCCCCCTCTTCCGCAAACACAGAGAAGGGAAGCATCGACACTATCATCACTAGAGCCATAATCGAGGATAAAATTTTTCGCTTCACATCCGATTCTCCTTTACCTAAAAATACAGTCGGAGGCGGGTCCGCTCCCCCGGGGCAAGGGAAATGTTTGTCCCCCAAAAGGGGACAAACAGAAAGCGGGTCCCGCTTTCGTCCTGTTTTGAGATTATTATATAATAGAAGCAGGAAAACCGCAACTATTATCAATAGCTTTTCTGCCTCGTCCAACAAATTTTTACACACAAACAGGAGGGACCGGCCCGCTGCGGGCCGGTCCCTGTGTTTACTCCGCTTCAGGTTGGCCGCCTGCCCCGGACCATATCTGGTCCAGGCGGTACAGCATCTGTACGGTTTCCTCCCGGGTGGTGAAGGACTGGTATCGCTGGTTGCCCTCTCCGTCTCCGGCCACGATGCCGGATTCCTCCGCCCATTTCCGGGCTTGGGCCGACCAGTCGCTAGGAGACCATCTGGCCCGTTTAGCCAGATAGGCGTCCATCATACGGTCAAATTGCTCCTGCGTCATAGGCTCCTCCTCATGCTCGCCGTCAGTCAGCATGGCCTCGGCCACGTCCTGGCGGAACTGGTCCATAGTTACCCCGTGTTTGGGCCACCACTGGAGCACGTCGCCGTGCTGGCTGGCAATACCCAGGTCGTAGCCCTCGGCGTGGCAGATGACCACGCCGGGCTCCAGGGGGTCCAGAGAATACTGGCGACACAGCAGGGCAGTGAGCTGGACCGCGTTGTGATAGATGTCATCAAAATAGGCCTGATTGGCCGCTACATCATACCCCACCATCTCGTCGCCACGGTAGGTGTGTCCGGCAGGCTCACAGCACTCAAAAGAAATATGAGTGTTGTTCGCGCTCCTGCCGGAGGTGCCTGTACCCGCATGCCAGCCCCGGATAATCCAGGGCAGTGTCTGAATGGCTCTGTCCCGTGCCACGAACGCGTGGACGCACTTTTCTACGCCCGGCTTGTTCCACCGGCGGATGAACACCTCCGGGTCCGGCTGGGCTACCCCGGTGGAGTGGACCATAATTCCTTTGGGCACAATGGTCCGCCCTGCCTGATAGCAGTCATTCTCTGTCAAAAACTGTTGGGTCAGATCAAGTTCCATATGCCCTCCTTCGCTTCTGCGTCCCCAACCGGGGACGCTCCATCCTATGCTCCGGGCCGTTTCCGGGTGCCCCCGCATAGAAACATCGTTGACACAGAGCGAAATATCTTTTACAATAAGGCTTGTGTATAAAAGGAGGTCATTTTGTGGAACTGAGGGAGAAAAAGTTGAACAGCAACCCCAGCGCGTTGCTGCCCATCCTGATATTTCTGGTACTTTATCTGGGTATGGGACTGATTTTTGAATACGGCATCGGCATCAACATGGCATTCTATGATATCCCCATCGTAGTCACCTTCATGGTTGCCCTGTTGGTGGCGTGCTTACAGAACAAAAAGCTCTCTTTTGACGAGAAGCTGGTTCTGATGGGCCGGGGCGTAGGCGACAAAAACATTATCACTATGATCCTCATCTTCCTGGTCGCCGGTGTGTTTGTGGGCGTGACCGGACGGAACAGCGCCGAGGCCGTGGCCTATTTCCTGCTGTCCATCGCCCCTGCCTGGGCCTCTGTGGCGGTGCTGTTCGTCGCCGCCTGCTTTGTGTCCACCGCTATGGGCACCTCCACCGGCACCATCACCCTGATCACCCCCATTGCCGTGGCCGTATCCCAGGTGTCCGGGTTCTCCCTGCCCCTGTGTGTAGGCACAGTTATGGGAGGCGCCATGTTCGGTGATAACCTGTCCTTCATCTCCGACACCACCATCGCCGCCTGTTCCACCCAAGGCTGTGAGATGCGTGACAAGTTCCGCGCCAATGTGAAGATTGCCCTGCCCGCCGCCATCGCCACCCTGGCGGTCATCCTGGCTGTATCTTTCAACTCCGGCGTGGGACAGATCGAGATTCCGGAAATCAATCTGTTGCTCCTTATCCCCTATGTGCTGGTTCTAGTTGGCGGCCTTCTGGGCATCAATGTATTTGTGGTACTTATTGTAGGCATCATATCCGGCCTGTCCATCACCGTAGGCACCGGTCTGGCCGCTGGTACCATCGCTACCGGCGCGGATGTGCTGGAGTTGCTGAAAGCCATGAGGGACGGCGCTTCTGGTATGTTCGAAACGATCCTGGTCACCGTTTTAGTGTCTGCTATGTGTGCCCTCATCCGAGAGAATGGCGGCTTTGAGGCCCTGCTAGCCTTCATCCGCCGGGTATTCAAGGGCCGTGTGGGCGGCCGGCTGGGCGTAGGCCTGCTGGTGGGTGCCATGGATATCTCTACCGCCAACAACACTGTAGCCATCGTTATGGCTGGCCCCATTGCCAAGGAGATCAGTGAGGAATACGGCATCAGCCCCAAGGAGTCGGCCTCTCTTTTGGACACCTTCTCCTGCATCTTCCAGGGCATCATCCCCTATGGTGCCCAGATGCTCATTGCGGTGTCCGCCTCCGGCATCTCCGCCTTTGAGATCATTCCCAACCTGTTCTATCCCTATCTGCTGGCTGTAGCTTCAATCGTCTACATCCTGGTGAGGGCCGGCAAGAACTCAAAGGGTTGATCTTCTCCCACTGCATCATACTGATAAAAAAGCTGCCGTAGCTCTGGCTGCGGCTGCTTTTTTGCCTATTGAAAATATTTGAAATTTTTTTGACCTTTTAGAAGGAATTTAAGGAGAAATTTCGTATTTATATATAAGGGGTTTCATGTCCCCGTACACCCATCAGCTCCATCGACCAGAAAGAGAGAAAAAAGGAGGGCCGTGGGATGACCTTGCGTGAACAGACACAGCGCCGGGAGGACAGCCTCCTCTCCCCTTTTGCTTGCCGCTCCGCCCAGTCCCGTGGACGAGCACGGCAGGAGAAGGAGTGCGATATCCGCACCCCCTTCCAACGAGACATCGACCGGATCGTCTATTCCAAGGCATTCCGCCGTCTGAAGCATAAGACCCAGGTCTTTCTTCAGCCGGAGGGAGACCACTACCGGACCCGGATGACCCACACCCTGGAGGTATCCCGTATCGCCCGGACCATTGCCCGTGCCCTGGATCTCAACGAAGATCTGACCGAGGCCATTGCCCTAGGGCATGATCTGGGCCACACCCCCTTTGGCCATGCTGGGGAGCGAATGCTGGCCCAGCTGATGCCGGAGGGCTTTGCCCACTACCAGCAGTCCGTGCGTGTGGTGGACCGGCTGGAAAAAAATGGCCAGGGACTAAACCTGACCTGGGAGGTCCGCAACGGCATCCTCTGCCACACCAAGGGCACCCCGGCCGCTACGCTGGAGGGCCAGGTGGTCCGTCTGGCCGACCACATCGCCTATATCAATCACGACATCGAGGACGCCCTCCGCGGTGGTGTCATCTTTCCCATGGACATCCCCCTGGAGGTATCCAACGTTCTGGGCTTCACCCACGGCGACCGGATCAACACCCTAGTTCATGACGCTATCACCGCCAGCCAGGGACAGGATCATATTGTCCAGTCCCATCCGGTGGAGGAGGCCATGCTGGCTCTGAAAGATTTTATGTTCGCCAGCGTATACACCAATCCCCTGGCCAAGGGGGAGGAAGGAAAGGCCCAGAATATGCTTCAGGCCCTGTTCCAGTATTACCAGGGAAATCCAGATGAACTGCCCTCCGACTTCCAGACCATCCGCCTGGAGGATGGGGTAGACCGGGCCGTATGCGACTATATCGCCGGAATGACCGATCCTTTCGCGGTAGAGAAGTATAAGGAGCTCTTCATTCCAAAAGGCTGGACTGTTCTCTAGGACTTGCTCTCTGTCTGGGCCTCCAGAGGGATAATTCTGATAAAAAGGGGTTAAAAATAGAGGGATTCCCCTATTTTTCGAGAGAGGAGGAGCGCATTGGCCATTCCAGAACCATTCTTGGACGAGCTTCTGGACCGCACCGATATTGTAGATCTGGTGTCCGAGTCCGTCCGGCTGACACAAAAGGGCCGGAACTACTGGGGCCTGTGCCCCTTCCACAGTGAAAAGACTCCCTCCTTCTCCGTATCCGCTGACAAGCGCATCTTCAAGTGCTTTGGATGCGGCAAGGGAGGCGGCGCCATCAATTTTGTGATGGAGCTGGACAACCTCTCCTTTCGAGAAGCGGTGGAGGTGTTGGCCAAGCGGGTCGGAATGGAGGTGCCAGACAGCGGCCCCTCCGCCGGGATGCGGGAGCGGCGGGAAAAACTGCTGGAACTCAACAAGCAGGCCGCCCGGACCTTCCACAAGTGGCTGTACGCTCCCGAGGGGGCGGAGGGACTGGCCTATCTGCAAAAGCGTGGGCTGTCCCGCTCCACCCTGACCAACTTCGGGCTGGGCTTCGCTCCCAACAGCTGGGACGCCCTGATCCAGGCCCTGGCCGATCAGGGCTATGACAAGCGGGATTTGCTGGACGCCGGTCTGGCCGTCAACAACAAGGACGGCCGCATCTATGACCGATTCCGCAATCGGGTCATGTTCCCCATCATTGACGTCCGTGGAAACGTCATTGGCTTTGGCGGCCGGGTAATGGACGATTCCACCCCTAAATACCTCAACTCCCCGGACACACCGGTATACAACAAAAGCCGGAACGTCTTTGCCCTGAATATTGCCAAGACCTCCAAGGCCGGGCGGGTCATTCTCACCGAAGGGTATATGGACACTATCTCCCTTCACCAGGCAGGCTTTGACTGTGCTGTGGCCTCTCTGGGCACCTCTCTCACCAGTGAGCACGCCCAACTGCTGGCCCGGTATTTTCAGGAGGCCATCATCTCCTATGACGGCGATGGGGCCGGAGTGGCGGCCGCCCAGCGGGCTATCCCCCTGCTGGAAAAGGCCGGCCTGAAAGTAAAGGTACTGCGGATGCAGGGCGCCAAGGACCCGGACGAGTTTATCAAGCGTTTTGGCAGGGAGGCCTTCGCCAAGCTGCTGGAGCGCAGCGAGAACCAGGTGGACTACCGCCTGGCTCAGATCCAAAAAAAATATGATTTGACCGACGATGGGCAGAAGGTGGCTTTTCTTCAGGAGGCGGCCCAGCTTATCGCTTCTCTGTCCAGCGCCGTAGAGCGGGAGATCTACGGCGGCCACGCCGCCCAGACCGCCGGAATCACCCCGGAAGCCATGGCTCAGGAAGTCAAGCGTGCCTTCTCAGCTCGGCTCCGCAAGGAGAAAAAGCGCCAGGAGCGTATAGACCTGTCTCCGGCCAGCCAGCTCCAGCCCCAGGCTAGATCGCTCCGATATGACAATATCCGCTCCGCCCGCGCGGAGGAGGGCCTTGTCCGCCTGCTGCTGCTGGACCCATCCCTGGCGGGACAGATGGGAGGGATCACGGGGGAGGGATTTTCCTCCCCCCTGCTGGGCAAGGTCTTTGACCTGCTACTCCGCCGAGCTAATGAGGGGCTGTCCACCCAGCTCTCCGCCCTCTCCGGCCATCTGAGTGGGGAGGAGATGGACCATTTGGCCTATGTGGTCAGTCAGCCAGAGTCCTTGGCCCACTCTCAACAGTCCATCCGGGACTACATATCCGTCATCCAGCGGGAGGCCCTCCGGCGCGGCGCCGGACAGGAGGACTCCCTGCTGCTGGCGGCACAGAGAAAGTATCAGGAAAAGAAAGCATATATGGAGGAGAAACCATGAACACCAACAAGAATGTGAGCCCCAAGACCGCTGAAGCGGTGGAGAATCAGGAAGCTGCCGTTTCCCAGCCCGATATCCAGTCCCGCATGGAGGCGGGCAAGGTCGAGGTCATGAAGGTCGTGGGCGGCATACCCGGTGCGGAAAAGCTGGGCGAGCTGATCGAGCGGGGCAAGAAAAAAGGCAATCTTTCCTCCTCCGAGCTGATGGATGTGCTGGAGGATATGGACTTGGGCGCCGAGCAGATGGACAAGATCTACGACACGCTGGAAAACCTGGGTATTGACACTGTGGGCGAGGACTACATCCCCGACCTGCCCGATGACGTCGAGCCCACAATTGAAGCCATCGAGGATCTGCCCGAGGAGGAGATCGTAGACCCCAACTCCATGGCCGACTCCCTTGGCACCGACGATCCAGTGCGGATGTATCTGAAGGAGATTGGCAAGGTGAATCTGCTCACCTCCGACGAGGAGATCGAGCTGGCCCAGATCATGGAGGCGGGAAACGCGGCCTCTGAGCAACTGGCTGAGTTAGAGAAAGCTGGTGAGGATATCCCCGACGAGGTCCGGGTGGAGTTGACTCAGGCCATCAAGAAGGGGGAGCGGGCCAAGCAGCGGCTGGCTGAGGCCAACCTGCGTCTTGTGGTCTCTATCGCCAAGCGGTATGTGGGCCGTGGGATGCAATTCCTGGACCTGATTCAGGAGGGTAATCTGGGTCTTATCAAAGCTGTGGAGAAGTTTGACTTCACTAAGGGCTTCAAGTTCTCCACTTACGCCACCTGGTGGATCCGCCAGGCCATCACTCGTGCCATCGCCGACCAGGCCCGGACCATCCGCATCCCGGTTCATATGGTGGAAACTATCAACAAGGTCATCCGGGTGTCCCGCCAGCTCCTCCAGGAACTGGGCCACGACCCCACCCCTGAGGAGATCGCGGCTGAGATGAATATGCCTGTGGAGCGGGTGCGTGAGATCTTGAAAATCGCTCAGGAACCTGTCAGCCTGGAAACCCCCATTGGAGAGGAGGAGGACAGTCATCTGGGCGACTTCATCCCCGATGAGGACGCCTCCGAGCCCGCCGAGGCCGCCTCCTTCACCTTACTGAAGGAACAGCTGGTAGAGGTGCTGTCCACCCTCACCCCCCGGGAGGAAAAAGTGCTCAAACTGCGCTTCGGCATTGAAGATGGACGGACCCGCACGTTGGAGGAAGTCGGCAAGGAATTCAACGTCACCCGGGAGCGCATCCGCCAGATCGAGGCCAAGGCCCTCCGAAAGCTGCGCCATCCCAGCAGGAGCAAGAAGCTGAAGGACTTTTTAAACTGACCGGTTTTCAGCGGTCCTTAAAACACCATCGGCGGGGCGCGTGAGTGGAGGCGCCCCGCCATTTCCTTTTTACTTTTTGACTGATTATTTTCAACTCTGTTAATTTCGCTGTGCACTGAATGAAACAGAAAAATATGATAAAGTGAACAAAAAGTTAAACTGGAATTTGACGGGAGTTTATGATGTCAAAATTAAGTGACTTAATCAATGCAGAAGATGGGTTTCTTGTAAGGTTAAGATGTGAAAACACCTTTGATGAAGAGAAATATTTAGATATTAAAAATGAAATTTTAATTGAAACACCAAAATGGAAAACACAAGGGTTTGTTTTGAATTGTGATGTTGAAGCGTTAATTAGTCTGATTGACCAATTAGCAGGAGGGAGTCGCTTCTTTAACGAAGAAACAGAGATCAGGGTTGAGGACGCTTGTATGGAAATAGAAGAAATCATAAGCTGTTTAGAAAGCTAACTTCTAATTTATTGGGCTGTCCGCATGAAGGCGCACCTCCCTCCGCTATTTTGGCGAAGGGAGGTTGTTTTATCCTAAATCGGTCTAAAGGGTAAAACGGCGTCCCGATATCTGTGTTTGACAAAACCTCCATTTCATTGTAAGATTGGAAAAAGCGCTTTCGCCGCTCCGCTCCAAAGCTGGGATGAAGTGCACCGTCCCGCAGCCCCTCCCAGGTCCTCCTGGTGCTGGCAGCCGCGTTGAGCCAAGGCTCATTTCGATGATTGTGGTTCCATGAGGGCGCCCACAGGCGTCCTCATGGCTTTTTTTCACTAAAATCTTTCATAGAGGGGGAATGGAAATGATAGAAGAAAAAAATGAGGACCGGCAGTCCTTTGACCAGGATGCTGTCATGGTATACATAGATCCCCAGCTGATGCAGGGGCTAGCGGACGTAGCCGCCCAAAAGGCGGCCAACTTTCAGGAGCTGCTGTCTGCCGCCCAGGAGGGCGACTTAGAATCCGCCTATCAGGTGGCCCTCAGCTACGCCAACGGCCGTGGCACCTCCAAGGATTCGGAGCTTGCCTTTCAGTGGTTCCAACGTGCCGCAGACGGTGACCACATCGCCGCCCAATACCAGTTGGGGGTGTGCTTCTTGCGGGGCATCGGAACGGAAGCGGATATCCCCAGGGGACTGGAGCTGATCACTTCTACCGCAGATCAGGACTACCTCCCTTCCGTCTGTGAACTTGGTCTGTGCTACGAGATGGGTACCGGGGTGGAGGAGAGCAAGGAGCGCGCCGCCGAGCTCTACCGTCAGGCCGCCCAGCAGGGGGACGCCAGGGCACAGTGCAACCTGGGCTTCTTCTACTACCGGGGCATCGGCGTGGAGGAAAGCGACAGCGAGGCGGTCTACTGGTTCTCCCAGGCCGCTGAACAGGAGTATCCAAGGGCCCAGTTCCTGCTGGGTGAATGCTATGACCTGGGCTTTGGTGTGGAGGCGGACATGGCCCATGCTGTGGAGCTGTATACCAAAGCTCACGATGGAGGGTATCCCCCCGCCACCTGCTCTCTTGGCCTGTGCTATGAGCTGGGCAAAGGCGTAGAGGAGGACAAGGAGCGCGCCGCGCGCCTCTATCTTCAGTCCGCCGAGGAGGAGGACCCCAGGGCACAATGCAATCTGGGCTTCTTCTACTACTGGGGCATCGGGGTAGAGAAGGACTTGGCACAAGCAGTCCTCTGGTTCTCCCGCTCCGCGGAGCAACAGTATCCCCGTGCCCAGTACCTGTTGGGACACTGTTACGAATTTGGCTATGGCGTTGAGAAGTCCTTGGAAAAGGCGGTGGCCCTCTATCAGGCCGCCCACCATCGTTCTTACAGTGACGGCACCTGTGCCCTTGGCCTATGTTACGAGCTGGGCACCGGCGTGGAACAGGACAAGGCCAAGGCGGTGGAGCTGTACCGCCAGGCCGCCCAGCAGGACAACGCCCGCGCCCAGTGCAACCTGGGCTTCTGCTACTACCAGGGCATCGGCGTAGAAACGGACGACAAAACAGCGGTGGAGTGGTTCCAAAAGGCCGCCGATCAGGAGTATCCGCGGGCAATGATGCTGCTGGGTGAGTGCTATGAGAATGGCTATGGAATAGATAGGGATGCCGCGAAAGCGGTGGCGCTGTATACCAAGGCCCATGAGGCCGGACACCCTCCCGCCACCTGTTCCCTGGGCCTGTGCTACGAGGTGGGGACAGGCGTTGAGGTGGACAAGGCCAAGGCCGTCCGGCTCTATCGCCAGGCCGCCGAGGAGGAGGACGCCCGCGCCCAGTGCAACCTGGGCTTCTGCTACTACCGGGGCATCGGCGTAGAGGCGGACGACAAGCAGGCGGCGGAGTGGTTCCAAAAGGCCGCCGACCAGAACTACCGCCGGGCCATCTACCTGCTGGGCGAGTGCTATGAGTACGGCTATGGTCTGGAGAAGGACGTGAAGCGGGCCATAGAGCTATACACCAAGGCCCACGAGGCCGGCTATCCCCCCGCCGCCTGCTCCCTGGGCCTGTGCTATGAGATAGGGACAGGCGTGGAGATAGACAAGGTCAAGGCGGTAGAGCTCTACCGTCAGGCCGCCCAGCAGGGGGACGCCAGGGCACAGTGCAACCTGGGCTTCTGCTATTACCAGGGCATCGGCGTGGAGGCGGACGACAAGCAGGCAGCGGAGTGGTTCCAGAAGGCCGCCGACCAGGACTACCTCCGGGCCGTCTACCTGCTGGGAGAGTGTTATGAGTACGGCTATGGCCTGGACAGGGACGAGCGGCAGGCCGTAGCGCTGTACACCAGGGCACAGCAGGCGGGCTATCCCTCCGCCGCCTGTTCCCTGGGCCTGTGCTACGAGCTGGGCACCGGCGTGGAGATGGATAAGGTCAAGGCTGTCCAGCTCTACCGCCAGGCCGCTGAACAGGGGGACGCCAGAGCACAGTGCAACCTGGGCTTCTGCTATTATCAAGGCATTGGCATAGAGATGGACGACAGCCAGGCTGTTGTATGGTTCCAGAAGGCTGCCGAGCAAAATTACCTTCGGGCGGTCATGCTGTTAGGAGAGTGCCGGGAAAACGGCTATGGTATCGAACGGGACATGGCCCAGGCTGTGGAGCTGTATACCAAGGCTCATGAGGGAGGCTATCCTCCAGCCACCTGCTCTCTGGGCCTGTGCTATGAGATGGGCCGGGGCGTGGAGCAGGACAAGGCCAAAGCCGCCCAGCTCTACCGCCAGGCCGCTGACCGCGGAGATGCCAGGGCACAGTGTAATCTGGGCTTCTTCTACTACCATGGCATCTCCGTGTCGGTCGATGACAGCCAGGCCGCCCAGTGGTTCCAAAAGGCCGCCGACCAGGACTACCCAAGAGCCCAAATGCTGCTAGGCGAGTGCTATGAAAATGGCTACGGGGTAGAGCGGGATATTACCAAGGCGGTGGAGCTGTATACCAGCGCCCATGAGCGAGGAAACGCAGCCGCCACCTGTTCTCTTGGCCTGTGTTACGAATTAGGCCGAGGCGTAGAGGAGGACAAGGGAAGGGCCGCCCAGCTCTACCGCCAGGCCGCCGACCACGGCAACGCGCGGGCCCAGTGCAACCTGGGCTTCTTCTACTACCACGGCATCTCTGTCAAGCAGGATTATACCAAGGCCGCGGAGCTGTTTCAACAGGCCGCAGACCAGGACAACGCTAGGGCCCAGTATCTGTTGGGCCAGTGCTACGAGCACGGTCAGGGCGTGGCCAAGGACTTGTCCCGGGCCATGGAGCTGTATCACCAGGCTGCGGACGGTGGAAGTAAGGACGCCAAGGAGCGGCTGGAAAAAGGCCACTCTGCCAAGGGGACCTCTGGACAGGAGGCTCCTAAACAGGAGAAGGGCCTATTGAAAAAGGCCCTAAAGCTGTTCAAAAAATGAGCTTCCATTTTTTCATCGGAATTGGAAACAATAGAAAAACGAGGCAGCTCTCGCTGCCTCGTTTCTCATTCTTTTTTTAAGGCCTGGATGGCGGCGTGGGCCGCCATCTGCTCTGCCTCTTTCTTGCTCCGGCCGGTGCCGGCGCCCAGAGGGGCGCCGTTCAGATCCACCTCCACGAAGAACCGCTTGTCATGGTCAGGGCCCTCCTGGCCGGTCAGCCGATACTGTAGGACCTGTCCACTCTCCCGCTGGACCAGCTCCTGGAGGGCGGTCTTGTAGTCCCTGGGCTTGGTCAGCCCGGCCACCTCCCGGCTTAGGATATACTTTTGGATGATCTTACGGGCCGATCCGATGCCTCCGTCCAAATAGACGGCGGCCAGCACCGCCTCCACAGCGTCGGCCTGGATAGACGGCCGGCGGCGGCCTCCGCCGCTCTCCTCCCCCCGACCCAGGCGGAGATACTCCCCCAGGCCCAACTCCTGTGCTACCTCTACCAGGCTCTCCTCGCATACCAGGGCGGCCCGTGTCCGGGTCAGCTCCCCTTCCGGCAGGTCCGGGTGGTTGCGGTACAGGTGGTCAGCCACCACCATCCCCAGGATGGAATCCCCCAAAAACTCCAGCCGCTCGTTGCTCTGGAGCTTTCCCCGGCTCTCATTGGCGCAGGAGCTGTGGGTCAGGGCGTTGTCCAGCAGTCCCCGGTCCTGAAAGGTATAGCCCAGCTTTTCCTCCAAACTTTTCATTCCAAACTCCTTCAAGGGGTCAGTCTTTCTGGCCCGTTACAAGGCAAAACTCCGCCTTCGGCGGAGTTTCGCGTTTTCTCGATCAGTCGACCTTGTTCTGCAGGAACCGAACCAGATCTCCAACCGTGGTGATGGAGGCAGCTTCCTCCTCCCCCAGCTCGTCGATGCCGAATTCTTCCTCCATGGCCATGGACAGATCCACGATATCTACCGAATCAGCGTTCAAATCGTCGGCAAAAGAGGTCTCCATCGTGATAGTGTCCGCATCCACATTGAATTGCTCCGCAATGAGCGCGCACAGTTTTTCAAAGATCATATCTCGGTGCTCCTTTTGTTCGTGCCCCAGGCACTTTTTCTGTCCTTACTATATGCAGAAACTTCCTTACTGTCAATAGGGTTTTCCCATTTTGTGCGTCTTTGTGTAAAATCATTCTTCTCCGTGGACCGCCGGCGCCTCCAGACGCATCACATCCACGTTGGCGGAAATGTTGTCTACGATGCCGGAGGATACGCACTGCCGGGCCTGGCGGACGGCGTTTTTAATGGCGTAGGCGTCGGAGGAGCCGTGGGCCTTGATAACGGGCCGGGAGATGCCCAGCAGGGCGGTGCCCCCTACCTCGTCGGAGCTCATAATCTTCTTAAACTCCTTCAGCCCTCCGGAGACCAACAGGGCAGCCAGCTTGGTGGCCAGGTTCTTCTTAAACATCCGCTTCATCTCCCTGGCCAGGAACAGGCCGGTGCCCTCCATGGTCTTGAGGAAGATGTTGCCCGAATAGCCGTCGGACACGATGACATCCACCGCGCCCTCCACTGCCTCCCGAGCCTCCACATTGCCTACGAAGTTGATGCGGCCGGCCTTGGACGCCTCCTCCAGCATGGGATAGACCGTGGTTTGAAGGGAGGTGCCCTTTGAGGGCTCCGCCCCGATGTTCAGCAGACCCACTTTGGGCTCTGGACGGCCTAGCACATGCTCGGCGTAATAGGAGCCCATGTAGGCGAACTGGAGCAGGTACTCCGGGGGACACTCGGCGTTGGCCCCACAGTCGATAAGGACAGCTCCCCCGTTTCCGGTGGGTACCACGGGAGCTAGGGCCGCCCGGCGGATACCCTTGATGCGCTTGACCACCAAAGTGGCTCCGGCCAGCAGGGCGCCGGTGGAGCCGGCGGACACGAAGGCGTCTCCTTCTCCGTTTTTCAGCAGGTTCAGCCCCTGGGTCAGAGAGGAGTCCTTCTTCTCCCGGAAGGCGGTGGCCGGGTTGTCGCACATCTCCACCACCTCGCTGGCGTGGGCGATCTCCACCCCGGCGGGCAGGTCCTTGATCCCGCTCTCCTCCATCACCTTCAGAATCTCCTCCCCGCGGCCCACCAGGATAATATCCACGCCGTATTCCTGGTTGGCCTGGATGGCGCCCAGCACAGGGGCCTTGGGGGCGTTGTCGCCGCCCATGGCGTCTACGATGATCTTCATACAGTACCTTCTTTCTTTTCCGGGTCCAGTGATCTGGCCTCGTCGGTAAGGCCCGGCAGATAGTCCGCGGACACATTGTAATGCCTGCAAATGGCGGCCAGTTTGTCAAAGGAGGTCGCCTTACGGCCATTTTCTATATCGCTGATGGAAGCCTGTGTCGCTCCGATTGCCTCTGCCAGATCCTTTTGCTGTTCTCCACGGCCTTTTCTCAGCTTCTTCACTCTTATGCAAAAAATGTCCTTATGAAGCATGGGCTCCCCACTTGGCAAAATATATCTTTTAGCATTATTATATTTCTATCAGCATTTTAATGGCGGCATCATTATGAATCAATACTTGGAGAATCTCTATAATTGGGAAACTGACCAAGCCCATCTGGATTTCGGCCGCGACGGGGAGTATCAGTCCTCCCTCGCCCAAGCGGAAACACTTTGGCCGTCCGCCGGGTATGACGCAGCCTTCGATGGGCGGCGAGACGAGCCCCTTCGGTGCGCTGATCGCTTGCAGGACAAGCGGTCACGGCTCTAAATCCAATTTCCCCAGTGCCTCCAGAGCCCGTTTGGAAATTTCAGCGTTTTTGTTCCGTTTCCCCTTTACCCGGTAGCCCAACTGGGGGATCAGTCCGAAGTTGATATTCATTGGTTGAAAGTTTATCACACTTTGGTCGCTGATGTAAAGAGCCAGAGCGCCTATGGCCGTCTCACGGGGGAAGTTGACAGGCTCCTTGCCCTCCAGCCGGCGGGCCAGCTCGATGGCTGCCAGGGCTCCGGAGGCGGTGGATTCTACATAGCCTTCCACCCCGGTGATCTGTCCGGCAAACATCAGCCGCTCCTGACCCCGGACCCGGTAGTACCGGTCCAACAACCGGGGCGAGTCCAAAAAGGTGTTCCGATGCATCACGCCATAGCGGACATACTCGGCGTTTTTCAGGGCGGGGATCATGGAGAACACCCGCTTCTGCTCCCCCCACTTCAAATGGGTCTGGAAGCCCACGATGTTATAAATGGTCCCCTGGGCATTGTCCTTGCGCAGCTGGACCACGGCAAAGGGCTCCTTCCCCGTTTTAGGGTCTTTCAGCCCCACAGGCTTCAGCGGACCGTAGCACAGGGTATCCCTCCCCCGCCGGGCCATGACTTCCACGGGCATACAGCCCTCGAACACGCCCGCATCCTCAAACCCGTGGACCTCCGCCTCCTGGGCGTGGATCAGCTCCCGCCAGAAGACGTCGTACTCCTCTTCCGTCAGGGGGCAGTTGATATAGTCCGGGGTCCCCCGGTCATACCGGGAGGCAAACCAGGCGCTGTCCATATCCACGCTCTCGAAGGTGACCAGGGGGGCGGCGGCATCAAAGAAATTCAGGTATCTGCTGCCGGGAAACAGCCGGGAAATGGCCTCCGATAAGGCCTCTGATGTCAATGGGCCGGAGGCGAGGATGACGTTCCCCGCCTCCGGGATCTCTGTGACCTCCCCTTCCACCACTGTGATGTTGGGATGGCTCTTGATCCTCTCGGTGATGGCCTGGGCAAAGGCGTGACGGTCCACCGCCAGGGCGCCCCCCGCCTCCACCCGATGCTCGTCGGCGCAGGACATGATGAGCGAGGAGCACCGGCGCAGCTCCTCCTTCAGCAGACCCACCGCGTTTTCCATCTGGTCGGAGCGCAGAGAGTTGGAACACACCAGCTCCCCAAAATACTCCGTATGGTGGGCGGGGGTCATTTTTTGGGGCTTCATTTCCCGCAGCTCCACGGGGATGCCCCGCCGGGCCAGCTGCCAGGCCGCCTCGCTCCCCGCCAGCCCGGCGCCGATCACAATAACAGATTCCATGGGTACCTCCTGGGTGCTTGTCTATCCTTTCGATAGCGATGTACTGCCCCCCTCTGTCATGGCTATGCCGGCTGAGGGGGGCACTTCTACGCCTATCCTTCGGCTTTTTCAGCCCCAGATTTCTTGGCCGTAGACTTCTTCGCTGTCGTTGTTTTCTTCGCGGCTGTCTTTTTGGCAGTGGCCGTTTTTGTGGCGGCGGTTTTCTTGGCCGCTGTCTTTTTGGCCGCCGGCTTCTTCTCCGCCTTCTCCTCCCCGGTGTCGGCGGAGTCGGCCGGCTTGGGCTTCCAGCCTCCCCGCTTCTCCTCCGGGGTAAAGTTGGAGCACGCCTCGTTGATGCAATAGGGCTTTTTGGCGCCCTTGCCTGGCTTTTTGAACATGGTCCAGCCACAGACTGGGCAGTTGTCCTTCACCGGCACATCCCAGGTCATGAAGTCACACTTGCGGGCCTCGTCCTTGCTGTTCACCCACTCACAGCAGTAGTAGGTGTACTGCTTGCCTGTCTTTTTGCTCTTTCCCGTCCGCTTGAGCAGGCGGCCGCCGCATTTGGGGCACTTGCCGGGCATCTCCACCACCAGAGGCATGGTAAAGTCACACTCCGGCCAGCCAGGACAGGCCAGGAATCGACCGAAGCGGCCGGATTTGACCACCAGGTTCCGGCCGCACTGGGGACAAATCTCCTCCGACACCTCGTCAGGCACCTTGATCCGCTCCCCGTCCAGCTCCTGCTCGGCCTTATGGAGCTCGGCGGAGAAATCGCCGTAAAAGTCATTCAGAAGGGCCTTCCAGTTCACATCGCCCTCCTCCACCTTGTCCAGCCGCTCCTCCATCTGGGCGGTGAAGGCATAGTCCACAATGTCGTTGAACTTGTCTTTCATCAGCCCGGTGACCACCTCCCCCAGAGGGGTGGGACGAAGGGCCTTGCCCTCCTTGACCACATACTCCCGATTCAGGATGGTGGTGATGGTGGGAGCGTAGGTGGAGGGCCGGCCGATGCCCTTCTCCTCCAAGGCCCGGATCAGGGACGCCTCAGAGTAGCGGGCGGGGGGCTGGGTAAAGTGCTGGTCCTCCTTCAGCCCCCGGCAGTCCAGGGGCTCCCCCTCCTTCAGGTCAGGCAGGGGGGAGGTCTTCTCCTCCTCGTCCTCGTCCTTCCCCTCCTCATAGACGGCGGTGAAGCCGGAGAACTTCAGGCTGGAGTGGCTGGCCCGGAAAATATATCCGCTGTTCTCCACGTCGATAGACAGGCTGTCATAGACGGCATTTGCCATCTGGCAGGAGAGGAACCGGCTCCAAATCAGCTTGTACAGCTTGTACTGCTCGCTCGTCAGGTCCTTCTTGATCTCGTCCGGGACCAGGGTAACATCAGAGGGGCGGATGGCCTCGTGGGCGTCCTGGGCGTTGCCCTTGGCCTTGAATCGCCGGGTCTGGGCGGGGTAATATTCCCCGCCGTACCGATGCAGAATAAAGTCCTTGGCGGCTGCCAGAGCTTCCTCTGACAGGCGGAGGGAGTCGGTACGCATATAGGTGATGAGGCCCACGGCCCCCTGTCCGGACAGCTCCACGCCCTCATACAGCTGCTGGGCGATGGACATAGTACGGGCCGGGGACATATTCAGCTTGCGGGACGCCTCCTGCTGGAGGGTGGAGGTGGTGAAGGGCGGGGCGGGCTGGCGTGACTTCTCCTGGCGCTTTACCTTGGCCACGGAGAAACTGCCCTGCCGGACAGTGGCCAGCACCTGTTCGGCCTCCTCCCGGCTGTGGAGCTCCATTTTCTTGTCCCGGCCGTGGAATTGGGCCTTAAAGCTGCCCAAATTGGGGGCGACGCGGGCCAAATCGGCCTCGATGGACCAGTACTCCTGGGGGACGAAGGCCCGGATCTCCTCCTCCCGCTCCACCACCAGCCGGGTGGCCACGGACTGGACCCGCCCGGCGGATAGGCCCCGGCGGATCTTCTTCCACAGCAGGGGGGACAGCTCATAGCCCACGATCCGGTCCAGGATGCGGCGGGCCTGCTGGGCGTCCACCAGGTCCTGGTCAATGGCCCGTGGGGCGGCGATAGACTGGTTGACCACATTCCGGGTGATTTCGTTGAAGGTAACCCGGTAGGTCTTGTCATCCGGGATGCCCAGCAGCTCCTTCAGATGCCAGGAGATAGCCTCCCCCTCCCGGTCCGGGTCGGTGGCCAGGTAGACACGGCCGCTCTTCTTGGCGGCTTTTTTCAGGTCACTGATAACATCCTCTTTGCCCTTGATGGGCTGATAGTCGGGAACAAAGCCCTTCTCGATATCCACGCCCAGCTTGCTCTTGGGCAGGTCCCGGACGTGGCCCATAGACGCCTTTACCTCATAGCCCGGCCCCAGGTATTTGCCGATGGTCTTGGCCTTGGACGGGGACTCGACGATCACTAGATCCGTTTTATTTGGCACGATTGGAATACCTCCAAATTAGATGATGGAAAAATCAAGGGAACATTCCGCTCCCGAAGGTCACATGGAATCAGGGTGTGGGCTACTCCTCCAGCCGCACCAGGGAGGCATACCGCCTGCCTGGCCGCTCCTCCAGCGCCCCCTGTATCTGGAGCATGGTCAGGGCGGACAGCACCCGCTTGGCCGGGATCTGGGTCAGCTCCACCAGTTGGTCCGGCGACAGGGTCCTGTCCTCCAGGGCGTTGAGGAGGGACAGCTCATCGTCGGTGAACCGCTCCCGCTGCCCGCTCCGGGGGATAAACTCCCGGCTGGGTACTTCCTCCAGGGCGGGCTCAGTGCGGCGCTTTTCCTCCCTGTCCTGGGCCAGACTGTCCAGCCGGGCCTGCGCGGCCTCTGGCGTCAGCGGGGCGGAGGCCGCCAGCCTTCTGGGGAAGCGGGCCCAATACTCGGATAGAATGTCGCCGCCACAGGTGACCAGCTTGGCCCCCTGCTGGATCAGGTAGTTGGTCCCCTCGCTGAGTGGGGCATCTAGGGGGCCGGGGACAGCAAAGATGTCCCTGTCCTGCTCCATGGCGTGGTTCATCGTGAGCATGGTGCCGCTCTTTTTCCTGCACTCCACCGCCAGCACACCCAGGGAGAGGCCGCTGATGATCCGGTTGCGCTGTGAGAAGTGGCTTCCCTTGTGGGGTGTGCCAGGAGGATGCTCAGAGATCAGGGACCCGGCAGCCGCCACATCCTCATACAGATAGCGGTGTTCCCGCGGAAAGGGCATATCCACTCCGCCGGCCAGCACGGAAACCACCGGTCCCCCGCCCTTCAGGGCACCCTTAACAGCATGGCAGTCTATGCCTTCAGCTATACCGGATACCACCAGAGCGCCGTACGCAGCCAGCTCCATCCCGAACCGCTCGGCATACAGCGTCCCATAGGCGGTAGCCTCCCGGGCGCCCACCACACCGATGGCCGCCTCCTCATCAAAGTGGAAGGACCGCCCACGAATGTAGAGGATCACGGGCGGGTCAGCAATCTGCCGCAGGCGGCCGGGGTAGTCGGCGTCCTGCAATGTCATAATACGTACGCCCAGCCGCTCACAGTCCGCCAAAATTTCCTCCGCCCGGTCCGTGCCTTTGTCCAACAGGCTCCTTTTAGCAGCAGCGGGGAGAGGAAGAAAGTCATATTCCTCCGGGTCTGCGTAATAGGCCCGCTCTGGAGTGATGAAGTGCTCCAACACCCCCAGCACTCCCGCTGGGCCCAGATCATGGCGGGTGGTAAGCCAGATCCAGTATCTCAAGGCCGACATTCTCTCATCTCCTTCACTCCGGAACTTTCCCTTTACAAATCTCCTCTCCGGCGCTATTGTATAGGCAGGGGAGGGAGTTTTTTCATGAAACGTCCACATTACGCCTGGATGGTCTGTCTGGGCAGCGCCCTGGTCCTGTTTTCCACCATCGGACTGGGTGTCAATGTCTTCACCATCTACCAGCCCGAGATCATCCTGGCCAATGGTTTTTCCAATGCGCAGGGCTCCTGGATCACCACCACGCGCAGTCTGTTCATCCTGGCCGCTCTGCTGACAGTCAATCAGCTGTGTCAGCGGCTCGGACTGCGTCTGGTCATGACCCTGGGGGTGGTGCTGCTATCCCTGTCCTACTTCTGTTTTGGTCTGGCCACCAGCTTTTTTACTTACTGTCTGGCCGCCGCCCTGACCGGGCTTGGCTACTGCTATGGGGGCATGGTCCCCCTCTCTCTGGTCATCGGCGCCTGGTTCCGAGACCGGCGTGGGCTGGCCCTGGGGCTGGCTTCCGCGGGCAGCGGGGTATCCACCATCTTTGCCCCTGTCATCATCACCTGGATCATCCAGCATCAGGGCCTGCGGGCCGCCTTTCTGTGGGAGGGGGCCTTTATCCTTATCACCGCTCTACTGGCCTGGAAGCTGATCCGAAACACCCCGGTAGAACTGGGGTTGGAGCCCTATCATCTGGGGGGAGAGGACGATCCTCCGCCCCCGCCCAGACAGGCCCCCCGAGGGATGCGCCGGTCTTATCTGCTCCTGATCCTTTTCGCCGCCTTTTTAGTAGGCGGCCCTGGGGGCCCCGGTTTTTCCCATCTGACCGTGCTCTACACCAGCGAGGGCTACGATCAGGCCCTCATCGCCGCTCTAATGTCCTATGCCGGACTGGCCATCTGTATCGGCAAGATTCTCTGTGGCCAGGTCTATGACCGGATGGGCAGCCGGTGGGGTAACTACTATTCCTTCGGCTCACTTCTGGGAGCCTTTGTTCTTTGCTGTCTGGCCCCTCTGGGCGGCCTCGCCCTCCCCTTTCTGTCCATCACACTATTGGGAATGGGGCTACCTGTTTCCGCTGTGTCCCCCTCGGTGTGGGCCGCTGATCTGTCCTCGGACAGCACTTATGGCAAGTACGTGCGTTCCATCACCATGTCCTATACAGCGGGGGTCCTTCTTTTTGGCCCCCTGCCCGGCATCCTTGCAGACCGGTTTGGCAGCTATGTGCCGGCCTATGCGCTCTTTGCTGTGACCCTGGCGGCCGCGGCCCTGATCATCCAAGTCATTTACCACTGTCTGGGGATCGGCGGCCGGCCGCCGCGTTGAGAAGATCACCGCCCCATCTCCCACAGGACGATAGAGGCCGCCACCGCCGCGTTGAGGGACTCGCACCGCTGGCGCATGGGTATCTTCAGTGTCTTTTCACATCGCTCCAGCAAAGGACGGGACACTCCCCGCCCCTCACTTCCAATCACCACGGCGGACCGGCTCAGGTCCGCCGTTTTGATGTCCACCGTATCCTTTCCCAAGGCGGTGGCGTACAGGGGCAGCTCCGCCTTTTTCAGCAGCCCGGCCAGCCCATCCGGGGTCGCCTCAAAGACCGGCAGACGGAAGCAAGCCCCCATGGAGGCCCGAACGACTTTGGGCCCATAGGGGTCCGCGCATCCGTTGACCAGCAGCAGGCCGTCCGCTCCCAGGGCGTCCGCGGTCCTCCAGATGGTGCCTACGTTACCAGGGTCCTGAACGCCGTCCAGAACCAGATACCGCCTCCCCTTCAGCTGCTCTGGCGGGTCCGCCGGAGGCAGGGCGGCCAAAAACAGCGCGCCCTGGGGCGCCGCCATTGGAGAGATGCTCTCCATCACATCTCCAGGCACCTGCACCGCCCGGACCTCCTTGGGCAGATTAGGGGGCTCTACCCCGTCGGCGAACACTGCCGCAGTCAGGGGCGCGCTCCACCGCAGTGCCTCCTCCAGCAGTTTGATCCCGTCTCCCAGATATTCTCCCTCCGCCTGCCGTTCCCGCCGCCCGCCAGAGGCTAGGCGGCGAATCTTCATCAGCAGGGGGTTCTTCCGGCTCGTAATCCGCTCCATCATCTTCTCTCCAACCGGTCGATATCCGCATTGCTCCCCAGGATCACCATACAGTCATCCTGCGCCTGGAACACATAGTCCCGGCCCGGTGAGATGGTCATGCGCTCTCCCCGGCGCACCGCGATTACGGTAACCCTCCACTTGGCCCGGATATCCAGCTCCAGAATGGACTTTCCCACCCAGTCCTCCGGTACCAGCCGCTCCACAATGGAGAACTCGTCAGACAGCTCGATAAAGTTTAAAATATCACCGTTGGCCAGGCTCCGCGCCAGCCGGATGGCCATCTCTTGTTCCGGGAAGATCACCAGATCGGCCCCGATTTTCTCCAGCACCTTGCGGTGGACCATGCTGTTCGCCTTGCCCACCACGCGGGCGACCCCCAGCTCCTTCAGGTTCAGCACAATGAGGGCGCTGACACCTACATCCGCGCTGGCGGCTGCCACGGCGCAGTCAAAATTCCGAGCCCCCAGGCTTCGCAGCACCTCCGGGTCCCTGGCATCCCCCACGACACAGTGGGTCACCTGGTCTGCCACCGCCTGAACTCGTTCCGGCTGAATATCCACCGCCAGCACCTCGTGGCCCTGAGCGCATAGCTCCACTGCCAGTGAGGCACCGAAGCGGCCTAATCCAATAATCAGAAAACTTTTCATGCGGCCCTCCTCCCCGCTTACCCAATCATCACGTCAGTAGCAGGGTACGAAATCTTATGTTCTGCCTGTTTCCTGGTCAGGAAGGCGATGGAGAAGGACAGGATTCCTACCCGGCCCAGGAACATCAGGGCGACCATCAGCAGGGCGCTTCCCACCGTCAGCGACGGGGTGATTCCCATAGTCACCCCCACCGTCCCCATGCCGGAGGCCACTTCAAAGGCCGCCTGGACAAAGGGCACCCGGTCCATCAGAGAAAGCGCCATGGAACCGGTCAGGAACAGCAGCAACACCGTCAGCGCCAGGGTCATGGCGTCCATCACCCGCCGCTGTGGAATGGTCCTGTGGCGGAACACCACCTCCTCCCGCCCTCGGAGGCCGTCCCGCAGGGCCAGCAGCAGCACCCCCATTGTGACCGTCTTGAGTCCCCCGGCCGTGGAGCCCGATGAGCCGCCTATCAGCATCAGGATGATGGACAGCACCGCGGAGCTGTCCCGCAGGCCGGCTTGGTCAAAGGTGGCATACCCCGCCGTTCTCAGGGTCACCGACTGAAAGAGGGCGTTCAGCGGCCGCTCCCAGACGGGCATCGCCCCCAGTGTAGCTGGGTTGTCCCACTCGGCACAGCAGAAGAACAGGGTCCCAAGCCCAATCAGCGCCACAGTGATCCCCAGCACCATTTTGGAATACAGCCGCAGCTTACGCCAGCACCTGGCATCCAGCAGGTCCTCCCATACAAAAAAGCCCAGGCCCCCCACAATGATAAGGGCCATGATGGTCACCATCACCAGCAGGTCCCCCCGGAAGGCCGCCAGGCTGCTGTAAGGTCCGCTGTACCCGCCGAACAGATCAAAGCCGCCGTTACAAAAGGCAGAAACACTGTGGAATACAGAGAACCACAGCCCCCTACCCAGTCCGAAAATGGGGACAAATCTTGTGGCCAGCAGCGCCGCCCCCAGCCCCTCGGCCAAAAAGGTGCCCATCAGGGCGTGACGCACTACCCGGACCACTCCGGCTACCCCACTCATATTAAGGGAGGAAGCCATCATCATCCGCTGGGACAGTCCAATCCTCCGGTGCAGCGCGAAGGGCACCAGGGACATGAGGGTGACAAAGCCCAGGCCGCCCAGCTGCACCAGCACCAGCATCACCCCTTGACCGAAGGGCGTCCAATGCAGCGCTGTATCCACCAGCACCAGCCCCGTAACACAGGTGGCGGAGGTGGCGGTAAACAGGCACACCAGCCAGGGAGTGGCCTGCCCGTCCCAGGCGGCGATGGGCAGCCGGAGCAGCAGCGTCCCCAACAAAATGATACCCCCAAAGCCCAAGACAATGTATCGGGTGGGGTTTAGCTTTTTTTGTGCCAGGATATACACTCACAACGGCTCCTTTTTCCCAGTTGACGCCTCTCTATGGCGCGCCTTATGGCCGCCGGGAGGTGCAGAAAGGCATACCAATGGGAAAATCCCATTGGTATGCCGGCCGCAGTTTCATTCTAAAGGCTTCATAGTGGGGAACAGGATGACCTCACGAATAGAATCGGAGCCCGTCAGCAGCATGACACAGCGGTCGATGCCGATGCCCAGCCCACCCGTGGGGGGCATGCCGTACTCCAGGGCGGTGAGGAAATCCTCGTCCATCATGCCGGCCTCGTCGTCCCCCTTGTCCCGCAGTTCCACCTGCTTCTGGAATCGCTGGCGCTGGTCGATGGGGTCGTTGAGCTCGGAGAAGGCGTTGCCCATCTCACTGTGGCAGATGAACAGCTCAAATCGCTCGGTAAGTCGGGGATCGACAAGAGAACGTTTAGCCAGAGGGGACACATCTACCGGGTGCATGGTAATGAAAGTGGGCTGGATGAGCTTCTCCTCCACCCGCTGGTCAAAGACCTCATACAGGGCGTTACCCCAGGTCTTGTCCGCCGTTTCAGGCAGCTCCACCCCGATAGCCTTGGCGGCGGCTACGGCCTCCTCGTCGGAGGTAATGGCCATAAAGTCGATGCCGCAATACTTCTTGACGGCCTCGTGCATCGGCATACGGGGCCAGCCGGGGGTCAGGTCGATTTTTTCTCCCTGCCACTCCACCTGGTAAGTGCCCAGGATCTTCTGGGCAGCGGAGGTAAGCAGATCCTCGAACAGGTCCATCATGTCGTTGAAGTCGGCATAAGCCTGGTACAGCTCGATGGTAGTAAACTCAGGGTTGTGCTTGGGGTCCATCCCCTCGTTGCGGAAGATGCGCCCGATCTCGTATACCCGGTCCATGCCGCCTACGATGAGCCGCTTCAAGGGCAGCTCGGTGGCGATGCGCATATACATATCGATGTCCAGGGTATTATGGTGGGTAATGAAGGGCCGGGCTGTGGCGCCGCCGGAGATGGTGTTGAGCACCGGGGTCTCCACCTCCATATAGCCACGGCCGTCCATAAAGTCCCGGACATGCTTGATGAACTGGGAGCGAATGATGAAGTTGCGCTTCACCTCCGGATTGACGATCAGATCCACATAGCGTTGGCGGTAGCGCAGCTCGGTGTTGGTCAGGCCGTGGAATTTCTCCGGCAGGGGCAGCAGGGACTTAGAGAGCAGCGTCACAGTCACAACACGGACGGACATCTCTCCCCGCTGGGTGCGAAAAACTACGCCGTGGACTCCTACGATATCGCCGATATCATACTTCTTAAAGCGGTTATACTCCGCCTCATCCATCTCGTCCTTCCTGGCGTAGAGCTGGATGCGGCCGGACTTGTCCTGCAGGTCGCAGAAGGACACCTTGCCCATCCCCCGCTTGGACATGAGGCGGCCGGCGATGGCCACCTGCCGCCCCTCCAGGGCGTCGAAGTTGCCCTTGATGTTGGCGGAGTCGTTATCCACTACGAATCGGGTGATCTGGAAGGGATCGTTCCCCCCCTCCTGGAGCTCCTTCAGCTTGTCCCGGCGGATCTTCAGCAGCTGGGAGAGGTTCTCCTCCTGGGGGGCGCTCTGGTTGTTCTTGTTATTCTGATCGGCCATATCGCCAACTCCTATCCTCTGTATCTTGGAAAAATTACCGCTCCACCTTCAGGATCTTATACTCTACCGGACCGGCGGGGGCGTCCACAGTGATCTCATCCCCGGCGTTCTTGCCTAGCAGGGCCTTGCCAAAGGGGGAGTCCTCGGAGATAGTGCCCTTCATGGGGTCAGCCTCCTGGGAGCCCACGATCTTATAGGTCTCCTCCTCCCCAAACTCCTTATCCAGCACGGTGACGGAGGAGCCCATACGGATGTAGTCGCCGCCGTCCTCCTCCTCCTCGATGACCACATAGTTTGACAGGATCTCGTCCAGTTCAGCCATGCGGGAGTACAGCTTTCCCTGCTCGTTCTTGGCCTCGTCATACTCGCTGTTCTCAGACAGGTCGCCAAAGGAGCGGGCCTCCTTGATGAGCTCCGCCACCTCTTTTTCCCGGACGGTCTTCAGGTAGCTCATCTCATCCTGTAGCTCCTTGAGCCGCTCCGGGCTCAAACGATACTCTTTTGCCATGATACCTCGCACACCTTTCCAATGGCGGCTCCGAGCTTATCAGGCCGCCATACATTATAATAAAGAAATGGGCACACTGATGCAGTATGTGTCATTATAAGTGCTCCATTCTCCGCTGTCAAGTGATTTTTAGCTCTTCTTTGTTCAGTCGTCCGAACTCATACAGGGCGGCGAGCAGGTCCAAATCCTCCCGATCTCCCTCCCCCAGATGTGGAGCTGACAGGGACAGGCCCGCCAGATCCGGTGCATGTCCGTAGAGCTCCAGCGTAGGCTCCTCTCCCCTGGCCCCGTCTGGATGAAAGCAAAGAGCCGCCTGCCCCCCTTCTCTCCGTGGCAGGATAGGCACACCGAACTCCCCGCGCAGCCATCGGGCCAGCTCCTCCCCTCCTTTGGGCGCGTCGATGACCAGGTTCCGGACTTGAGAACAGAGCGTTACAGCGACACGGGTCATCTCCCAGTCTGCCCGCGCCCCGCATAAAACCACGGTGGACCGATCCGGCGCCGCTCCCCTCCGCTCCAGCAGCGCCAGCGCCAGCGCCGGTGACTGGGCCCGCAGGAAAGGCCCTGGGTCCACTGGAGCTAGCCCATATTCCGACAACAGAGGCCAACAGGGGAACCCTCTGGGGACCAGCACCCGGCGGGCTCCGCCCCGAAACAGTGCCCTTCCCGCTTTCTTGACACGCCGCTCCCACCAAAAGCTGTCCATATCGGCGCGCACCCGCAGCACCGGCAGACCGTAGAGCTTTTCCCGCTCTCCCTGTCTGGGTCCGCCTGAGCCGAATACCAGTTGTCCGATCATATCCTCACCTCTTATGTGGGAGGATATGCGGAATAGTCCTGGGATATGGTTGGCAGATGTATCTTTATTCGATTCGTTCCCGGTTCCGCGGCGCTCCCTTTCCCAGAATGGAAAAACCGCCCAGCATCAGCCCATAACCATCTAAGAAAGAGCCGGACAGTTATCCCTGTCCGGCTCTTTTTCTCACATATTCTTCAGCTGTTCCTCCAGCTTGGCTACCAGCTCGTTGAGCTTGACAGCCCTCTCCTTCTCCGCCTCCACCACATGGGCAGGAGCCTTGTTGACAAATCCGGGGTTGGCCAGCTTGGCATTCAGCTTCTGAAGCTCATCAAAGTTCTTCTTCCGCTCCTTCTCCATGCGGGCCTTCTCTTTCTCCATATCCACCAGCTCGGCCAGAGGCATGGACAGCTGGGCGGCATGGATGACTACGGTGACCTGTCCCGCTCCCTCAGAGGTCTGGCCCGCGGGAACAATGGTCACCTCACCCGCGTAGGCCAGCTTTTTCAGGAAGGGCACGCCCAGCTCAAATACCTCCGCCTCATCGGTCGCTACGGTAAGGTGGGCCTTTTTGGAGGGGGGCACGTTCATCTCGCTGCGGCGAGTACGGACAGCCCGGATGGCATCCATAATGAGCTCCATGGCCTTCTCCTCGTCGGGGAAGTCCAGCTCATCCCTGTGCTCGGGCCAGGACTGGAGCATCAGGAAGGAACCCTCCTCCACCTCGTCTCCGTGGGGCAGCGCCTGCCAGATCTCCTCGGTGATAAAGGGCATGAAGGGGTGAAGCAGCTTCAGCATCTGGGTGAGCACATAGCACAGCACCTGCTGGGCCCGGACCTTGCTGTCCTGGTCCTCGCCCTGAAGGCGGGTTTTGGTCAGCTCGATATACCAGTCACAGTAGTCGTCCCAGATGAAGTCGTAGATCTTCTGGGCGGCCACGCCCAGCTCATACCGGTCCATGTTGTCGGTGATATCTGGAATGACCCGGTTGAGCTTGGACAGGATCCACTTGTCCTCCAGCTCCAGCTTGTCGGGCAGCTGGCACTTGTCAATGGTCAGGTTCATCTTCAGGAAGCGGCTGGCGTTCCAGATCTTGTTGGCGAAGTTCCGCATAGCCTCGCACCGCTCAGTGTAGAAGCGCATATCGTTGCCTGGGCTGTTGCCGGTGACCAGATTGAAGCGCAGGGCGTCAGCGCCGTACTTCTCGGCGATCTCCAGAGGATCGATGCCGTTACCCAGAGATTTGGACATCTTTCGGCCCTTGTCGTCCCGGACCAGGCCGTGGATAAACACAGTGTGGAAGGGGGGCTTTTGGGTCTGCTCACAGGCGGAGAAGATCATCCGGGCCACCCAGAAGAAGATAATGTCATAGCCGGTGACTAGTACGTCGGTGGGATAGAAATAGTCCAGATCGGGGGTCTTCTCCGGCCATCCTAGGGTAGAGAAGGGCCATAGAGCGGAGGAGAACCAGGTATCCAACACATCAGGGTCCCGGTGGATCTTCTTAGAGTGGCACTTCTCGCACTCGGTGGGGTCCTCCCGGCTGACGGTCATGTGGCCGCAGTCGTCGCAGTACCACACAGGGATCTGATGTCCCCACCACAGCTGGCGGGAGATACACCAGTCATGCACATTCTCCATCCAGTTGGTGTAGGTCTTGGCAAATCGCTCAGGGACAAACTTGACCTCACCCTCGTTGACTACCCGCAGGGCCTCCTTGGCCAAGGGGGCCATCTTGACGAACCACTGGGCGGAGATGATAGGCTCCACGTCGTTGTGGCAGCGGTAGCAGGTGCCCACGTTGTGGGAGTAAGGCTCCACTTTTTCCAACAGGCCCATGGCCTCCAGGTCGGCGATGACCGCCTTCCGGGCCTCGTACCGGTCCATCCCCTGGTACTTGCCGCCGTTGGCGTTGACCACACCGTTGTCATCCAGCACCCGGATGGTGTCCAGATTGTGGCGCAGGCCCACCTCGAAGTCGTTGGGGTCGTGGGCGGGGGTCATCTTCACGCAGCCAGTGCCGAAGTCCATCTCCACATAGTCATCGGCTACAATGGGGATCTCCCGGTCCATCAGGGGCAGGATGCAGGTCTTGCCCACCAAATGCTTGTACCGCTCGTCATTGGGGTTGACGGCCACGCCGGTGTCGCCCATCATGGTTTCCGGCCGAGTGGTGGCAACCACCAAATAGCCGGACCCGTCAGAGAGGGGATAACGCATATGCCATAGGTGGCCGGGCTTGTCCTGGTACTCCACCTCCGCGTCACTGAGGGCGGTGGTACAGTGGGGGCACCAGTTGATGATGCGGCTCCCCTTGTAGATCAGGCCCTTATCATACAGTTCACAGAAGGTCTCCCTGACAGCCTTAGAGCAGCCCTCGTCCATAGTGAACCGGGCCCGGTCCCAGTCGCAGGAGGAGCCCATCTTCTTCTGCTGGGCTACGATGCGGCCGCCGTACTTCTCCTTCCAGTCCCACACCCGTTCCAGGAACTTATCCCGGCCCAGGTCATAGCGGGTCAGGCCCTCGTTCTCCCGCAGGTCCTCCTCCACCTTGATCTGGGTGGCGATGCCGGCGTGGTCCGTGCCAGGGACCCACAAGGCGGCATAGCCCTGCATCCGCTTGAAGCGGATGAGGATGTCCTGAAGGGTGCAGTCCATGGCGTGCCCCATATGGAGCTGTCCTGTCACGTTGGGGGGCGGCATGACGATGGTAAACGGCTTCTTTTTCGGGTCCCGGCGGCCCTTAAAGCACCCCGCCTTTTCCCAGTTCTCATAGATGCGGCCTTCGGCCTCCTGGGGCTCGTAGACCTTGGGCAGTTCAATACTCATAGCGTTTCTCCTACTTTCTAAAATCAGACATTCTGAATGGTCTTTTTTGTTTTGCTCTGGATCAGGGAACGGAATCGCTCCAGCCCGCCGCTGGCGAAGGTCCTCTTGTCCAGGATATAGCCCCGGCGGCTGTCCTCCAGGAGGATGAAGTAGCGGTCCCCCTCCAGGATGGAGGCGATGTCGTCATAAGACATCCGCTGCTCGCCGCCGCCCACGCCGGCGACGGTCCACCCCTCCTGGTCAAAGGTGTTGGTGAACACCTTCACTCCCTTCATGATGAGCTTCACCATGAGGAGGGCCCTCAGCTGATTCAAAAACAGGGTCCACAGCAGAATTACAGCGCCCAGCAGGGCCAGCAGGACCTGGAGGATGCCGGTAAACTGGAAGCGTGCGGCAAACAGGAGGAGCAGGGCCAGAGCTGCGAACAGGACCCGGAGAGCGATGCTCTGACCCCTGTGGGTGGCCCGGGTTACCATGCGGTTCATGGCCACATAAGCTCCCCAGTCATAGACAGTCTCATTGGTGATCTTCATATGCGTAGCTCTGCTCCTTTCGGAATATAAAAACGCCCCAAGCCGTTGGCTCAGGGCGATCAAAAACCGCGGTACCACCTGAGTTCGGGCACAGCGCCCGCGCTCGATCCCATAACGGCGGGGACCGCCGCCCCTTACTACCGTTCTGGGGCGGAGCTTGGAAGCCACTTCACCGGGGTTCCCGGAGCGCTTTCACCAGCCGCGCCCTCTCTGCACCGTTCTACCCGGATACTTCTCTTCCGCATCGCTTTTGTTGGGCCCTATTATATGGGATTTCTCCCCATCTGTCAAGGGGCCTGCTCTCTCATCCCTATTCCCCTTTGGACAAATGGGACCTGACTCCGTCGATTTCACTATGAATTGAATAAAACAGGAAAATATGATAAAGTAACCAAAAAGATAAACCTCTATTTGGACGCGAATCTATTTCTGAAATTAAGCATTCCATGAGCAATATGCAGATATGTATGGCAAGTTTGTAAGAGTATATTTCAAAGATGGTTCTGTACGCAATGGATTTTATGAAAATAGCTCCATTCCTATCAGTTGCGAGGCAATCAAAATCGCAGATATTCAAAGGATGGAATTGTTTTGCCAATAACTTTGAATCTGAGGAGATACAGAATGATGAAAGTAATAAAGGAAAAATTTGTTGTCATTGGAAAAGAGGGCTCAACATTAGACGGCGAAGGATTTATTCAAAAATTGTGGAATGATGCAAATAGTAATTTTAGTGAGGTAGCGCATCTGGCAAAGAGAGACGCAAATGGGAGTATTGTGGGAATATGGGGTGCTATGTCTGATATTTCTCACTCATTTAAGCCGTGGGAAGATGGCTTTCGTAAAGGCTTGTATCTGGCAGGGGTAGAATGTGTTGATAGCGCAGAAGCACCTGATGGATGGGTAAAATGGACAATACCAAGTTATGAGTATATAGTTGCTGAAAACCATAGGGGGGTGTTTGAAAAAATCATTGGACAAATGAATAAGGAGGGCATTTCTCTGGTCGGAGCAGTTCACGATTATACTGACCCAGCAACAGGAAAAGGCTATTTATATTTTCCAATCAGAGAAGTATAATAAACATTACTTTATCGATCTGTTCGCGTAAAAAAGCGCCTCCCTTCGTCACTTTGACGAAGGGAGGCGCTTTATCCTGCTCTCTTCGGATTCGCAGTGGTCCCCCGTTGGTAGAGATGCCAGTGGCTGACACAAGCCTCCCTCCCAGCCACACATCGCTAGGTTCATAGAATTTAATCGGTCGGGACCTTCTACCTCATTCCTCTCCTTTTCTCCGCTCCTGGAGATTCTTTTTGTAGAGGATATTCAACCCCTTCAGCAGCAGATCCTTCTCTAGTGTCATCTCTCTGCGGCACAGGGGGGCGATAAACTGCGCCATGCCTCCGGTGGCCACCACGGTGGTAGAATAGCCCAGTTCCTCCTCTACCCGGTCCAGCATCCCGTCCAGCATGGCGGCGGTGCCGTACATAATGCCGCTGCGCATACAGTCTACTGTGTTCTTGCCGATGACCTTCTTGGGCCGGTCCAGCCGGATTCCAGGAAGCTGGGCCGTGCGGGAGGTCAGCGCCTCCAAAGATACCCGAACGCCGGGGATGATACATCCTCCCACATAGGTATTGCCCCGGTCCACTACCTCAATGGTGGTAGCGGTGCCCAGGTCCAGCAGGGTCAGGGGAGGTTCGTACTCCGCCAGGGCAGCCACGGCGATCACAATGCGGTCGCTGCCCACTTGGGCGGGGGCATCCATCTGGATATTCAGCCCGGTCTTGATCCCCGGCCCCACCACCATGGGCTGTTTGCGGATCAGCTTGACCACACCGGTTCGTACGGAGTTGAACACTGGAGGCACCACGGAGGAGATGATGCAGTCGTCGATGTCCGACGGCTTCACATCAAAGAGGGATAGGATATTTTTGATCTCCACCCCATACTGGTCCGAGGTTTTGATGTGGTCGGTAGCGATCCGAGCCTCGAAGGCGATGCGGTCGTCCTGAATACCTCCGATGACGATATTGCTATTGCCGATATCTATGGCAAGGAGCATAGTTTGTCCACCTCGTATCTGGGATGGCTCCCACAGGACCATAAAGTCCCCTGTACCTCCCATTTTATCGTTGGTATTATACAGGATAGGGGCCCCAGGCGCAAGGAAAATTTCCATTTTTCCACGGCGCCGCTAAAAAGCCGCCTTCCCGATACCGGGAGGCGGCTTTTTATTGTCAGTTCAACCGTTTGGTGGTACCCCCGGACCGGACATAGAGGGGGATATCCTTAAAGTAGTTGACCGGGTCCTTTCGGGTGCCGTTGACCCGGATCTCAAAGTGTAGGTGGTTGCCGGTGGAGGAACCGGTGGTACCGACATAGCCCACCACATCTCCCTGCTTCACCGTCTGCCCCTCGCTGACGCCCCGCTTATTCATATGAGCGTAGAGGGTGCTAGTCCCATCGCTGTGGGAGACCACCACATAGTTGCCGTAGGAGCTGTTATAGGTGGAGGTGGTGACCACACCACTCTTGGAGGCCAGAATCTTGGTATTTTTGGGCGCAGGGATGTCGATGCCCGTGTGATTGTGCCTCTTGCCGGTGATGGGGTGGATGCGTCCGGCGAAGAGGGACGACAGCGTTGTGTACCCAGGCAGGGGCCACAGGAAGCCGGACTCGCTCTGCACACCAGATATCTGGGCGGCCATCTCCTTCTCTTTTCTTCTGATCTCCGCATCCAGAGCATTGGCGGCCTTTTGCAGCTCTGCCTCCATGGCCTCCAGTTGATCCTCCTGGGAGCTGATCTCGCCAATGAGCTTATCTACTTCTGCCTCCTGGGCCTCCCGCTCCTTCTTGGCGGCCTCCTGCTCCTTGCGGGCTTCCTCCTGGGCGGCTTTGGCCTGCTCCAGTTCAGCCTTGTCCACCTCTATCTGCTCCCGGATGGCAATCAGGTCGTCCATGACCTTGTTATCATACTCCATGATCTCTTCCACCATCATGAAGTTGTCCAGCAAATCGCTGAAGTCAGCGGAGGAAAACAGGACGGACCAGTAGGACACCTCGCCCTCCTCCTCCATATAGCGAACACGGCGGCAGAACAGATCGTACTGCTCCGCCTCGTCCGCCTCCGCCTGGGCCAGCTCCACCTCCTTCTCCTGGATGAGCTGGCCGTATTTCTCGATTTGAGCAGTCATGTTGTCTATTTCTTCCTGAATCACGTTGATCTGCCGCTCGATCAGGTCCTTCTGCTGCTGGGCGGCGTTCTTGTCCGCCCGAACGTCCTTCAGCTGGGCCTGTAAATCTTTCTTCTGGTTTGCCAGGGCGCTGGCGTCTTCTTTCAGGTCGTCGATCTCATCCTGGGTAACGGCCGACGCCTCAGGCACCGAATAGGGCCCTGTAAGGGGCAGCAGAATAGCCAACGCTAGCGCCAGTGTCACCACCCGGCGAAATACGGTCTTTCTCTTATTCACAGTATTTCCTCCCAGGTCTATCCGCTCAGTGAATCAATATCTGAGCCAAGATTGGCAACAGCATCATCAGGGCCAAGAAACCGGCCAGTACCCCCATCATGATACGTTGCTTTTTCTGATGCTTCATAAGTTTCTCTCCTATCTCAGACCTGCAAAAATTTCCGGATGGCCAGCAGAGAACCGCATACGCCGATCAGGGCTCCGGTGCCGCAGAAAATGGCCAGAATGTATCGAATCATAGAGGTATAGCTGACCATTGTCACCAGAGACAACCCGTTGCCCTGGATAATCAATTTTGCCACCAGCTGGTAAATGCCCCACTGGGCAAAGAAGGCCAGCAGAGCCCCTGTCAGGCCTAAGATCAGGCCCTCCACTACGAAGGGCCACTGGATGAAGGCATCGGTGGCGCCACACATCTTCATGATGGCGATCTCCTCCCGGCGGTAGAAGGTGGCTAACTTGATGGTATTGGCGATGATAAACAGGGACACCACCAGCAGAATCCCGATCAGCACAACAGCTACACCGGTGGCGATATTCCGGGCCAGCACAAAGCCGTTGGCAATATCGATTGCCGCTCGAACGTTGGCCACGCCCGTGACCTGCTCTACCGCGGCTTCAGTCTGTTCCATCTGCTCCAGGTTCTCCACATGGATGCGGAAGCGGTCCCGCAGCACCTCGTCAGGCAGGTCGTCCAGCAGGGGGTTGTTCTCCCGTCCCTCTTTGTAATCCTCCAGAGCCTCTTCCCGACTGACGAAGGTGACCTTTGTCACATTGGGCAGTGTCTCGATCTCCGGCTGGATGGACCGAGCCTGCTCCTCCGTATAGTTCTCGTCAATATAGGCCAGCATCTCATTCTCCGCCTCCAGGTCACCCAGCATATGGTCCAGGTTCACCGCCAGCAGAGAGAAGGAGCCCATAATCAGCAGACAGGCCACGATCATACACACAGCGGCAAAGGACATGAAGCCGTGGGTGAAAATGGAGTGGAACCCCTCGCTAAAATAATATCCCGCGTCAAACTTTCTCGCCATTGTAGTACCCACCCGTTTCGTCGCTGATGATACGTCCGTTCTCGATGGCCACGACCCGCTTGGCAAAGCGGTTGACCAACGCTTTCTCATGGGTAACCACCAAAACGGTAGTACCCAGCTCATTGATGCGCTCCAGCAGCACCATGATCTCCAGGGATCGCTGGGGGTCCAGGTTACCCGTGGGCTCGTCGGCAATGATCATGCTGGGGTTATTGACCAGCGCCCGGGCGATGGCCACCCGCTGCTGCTCGCCGCCGGAGAGCTGTCCAGGATAGCGGTCAGCCTTCTGCTCCAGCCCCACCAGCTGGAGCACATAGGGGATACGCCGCCGCAGCTCCCGATTGGAGGCACCGATGGCCCGCATGGCAAAGGCTAGGTTCTCGTGGACTGTCTTTTTTTCAATCAGGCGGAAGTCCTGAAAGATGATGCCCAGCGTCCGGCGCATATAGGGCACTTGGCGTGGACTGATGTTATTCAAATTGTAGCCATTGACCATTAGCCGCCCCTCAGTGGCCGCAATCTCCGCCGTGATCAGCTTGATTACCGTGGACTTACCCGACCCAGAGGGCCCTACTAGAAAGACAAACTCCCCGTCGTCAATCCGCAGATTCACGCCCTTCAGCGCCTTAGTTCCATTGTCATATTCTTTATGTACATCGATCAGACGTATCATGTTATCTCCGCTCCTCCTCTTTCCAGAGGATATTTTACCAGACCTTTGACAGCCTATTTTGTTGGGACGCGCTTCATAGTTTACACTTGTAACCTTTTCCTGTCAAGAGTCGACAGAAAAAAGCAACGCCATCTCCATCCCTGACTGTTGTAATCAAAGTAAAGTGTACCACAAATCCTGTGTTATGTAAATGACAAAATCAGTAAAGTTCTTCTTTCTTTCTCTCCCGTCCGACTGGTTATCCCCGCATTTTTTGAGGGTCTTTTCCCAACTCTTCGTCCGCCCCATGTGGGGCAAGAATTGGATAAAAAGCCGGGACCGACAAAAGTCGGTCCCGGCTTTTTATCTCAGCTCTCTTAGGACTCAATGCCCCGGGAAATAAGATATTTTTTGACCATCAGGGCCACCTTGAAGGTGATAGCGTCGTCGAATTCCCGCAGGTCCAGTCCGGTAAGCTTCTTAATCTTTTCCAGCCGATACACCAGGGTATTTCGGTGGACAAAGAGCTTCCGGGCCGTTTCAGACACGTTCAGGTTGTTCTCGAAGAACTTGTTGATAGTCAACAGAGTCTCCTGATCCAGGGCATCAATGGGGTTCTTCTTAAAGACCTCCTGGAGGAACATCTGGCACAGGATGGTGGGCAGCTGATAGATTAGACGGCCGATGCCCAGGTTTTCATAGTTAATAATGGTCTTCTCATTCTCAAAGACCTTACCCACGTCAATAGCCACCCCGGCCTCCTTATAGGCGCGGGCCAGATCTCGGATGTGATTGACCACGGTTCCGATGCCGATGACCACTTTGATACCCAGTTCCTGGGTAACGGCAGTGGCGATCTGTTTGGCGATTTTCTGCAGCTCTCTGGCGTCGGCCCCCTCAGGCAGTTGCTTAATCAGGGCCACATCCGTCTCGTTGATAGAGATGACAAAGTCGGTCTGCTTATCGGGGAACAGGCCCTGGATCACGTCGATGGTGGTAACATCGGCAGGCCCCAACTGGCGAACCAGGAAAGCGGCCCTGGGCGCCTCAGATACAAAGTGGAGCTCCTTGGCCTGGGTATAGATGTCCCCCAGCAGAATGTTGTCTGAGATGATATTTTTGACAAAGGTAGCCTTGTCATGCTTCTCCTCGTAGTAAGTCTTCGCGCCGTTAAAGGCCACCACCGCCATTGCGCACAGGGAGGCGGCCAGTTCGTCCTCTCCCTTGACAAAGGCAGCGTAATCGAACTGGGCTCCCCAGCCCGCGAGAGGCTTAAAGGTCTTCCCCTCAAAATAGGCGATGCTGCTGTCAGCCCCATTCACGGCGACCACAGCGCCAGACCAATGCTCTCCGATGCAGGTCAATTCGCTGCAAGCGACCACCATCCCATCAGCGTCGATGACACCCACTGTGCGATTGACACTGTCCTTCATCTGGAGCACGACGCTCTGGAACATCCTGCTTGACACATCGATCCCTCCTAAAATCTCTTTGAACACTGCTTCTATTATAACGGCTGCCCCCCCTGTTTGGCAAGAGGTTTTCTCTATTTTTTTGTGAAAAACGACCAAAAGGCTCAACTGCCGCTCCGAATCCTTTGCAATGCCTCCACTTCCGCCTCCGTCAGAAGGCGCCATTCTCCCTCTTTCAGCTCTTCTCCCAGGGAGAGTGGGCCCATAGACAGGCGCCGCAGAAAGGCCACTGGTTTACCTCGCGCGGCCAGCATCCGCTTCACCTGGTGGTACTTCCCCTCCCGCAAGGTAAGCCGACATTCGTTCCCCCGCCCCAGGGGCTCCAGCAGGGCGGGCAGGCACTGTGATCCATCCCCCAAAACCATACCAGAGGCCAGGGCCTTGCGGTCCTCCTCATTCAGCTGCCCTTCCACCCGGGCGTAGTATACCTTGTCCACATGCTTTTTGGGGGAGAGCAACTCATGGGCCAGCGGGCCGTCGTCCGTGAGCAGCAGCAGGCCCACTGTGTCCTTATCCAGTCTGCCCACGGGAAAGAGCCCCCGGCGGCGCAGATGCTCCGGGAGCAGGTCCAGCACCGTCCTCTGCCGCCGGTCCTCTGTGGCGGACAGCAGACCAGCCGGCTTGTTCATCAGCACATAGACGAAGGGGGCGCAGTCCACCACCTGCCCATCCACTGATATCTCGTCCTGGGCGGGGTCGAACTTGTCCTCCGGCCGGGCGGCCGGCATCCCCCCCGCCTGTACCCGGCCCTGGCGGACCAGGTCCTTCACCTCCCGCCGGGACCAGCGGCCTGTGGAGGCCAGTATCTTATCCAGCCGTTCCAGCGGCATATCCTTCCCCTCCCCTATGGCTGTACCGGGCCTCGCCGCCTCTCAGAGCCGGTTAGAGCCGTCCTGTGAATCTCTGGAGGCCCCTATCCTAAGCTGGGGCCCCTTATTGTCTCCTTTCGGGTATAACCTCGTCCCTTGGCGCATATGGTGAAGGGAGAACGAGCCGACGAAAGGAGAAATGCGCTGTGTTGATCGTGACCGCGAAGGTCCCCAAGCGGAAGCTGGCCTTTGGGGTGGCCCTGGCAGCTATGGCCTGCTGCTGCGCCCTGGTGCTGAATCTGGGCACCTCCGCCGTCCGGGAGGTGGCCTCGCCCTCTGTCCCAGACCCCAAAGGGGTCAAGACGAACGAGGACCGGGTGGCCTATCTGGCCGACTTTGGCTGGCAGGTATCCCCAGAGCCTATCGCTACCCAGGAGATGCTCATTCCCAAGGAGATGGACGAGAGCTATAACGAGTACCTCGCCCTCCAGTCCGGCCAGGGCTTTGACCTGGAAAAGTACACTGGAAAGCGGGCCAAGCGTTATACCTATGAGATCACCAACTACCCGACGGGAGAAGCCGGCGTACAGGTAAACCTGCTGATCTATAAAAACACCGTCATCGCTGGCGAGGTCCTCTCGCCCCAGCTGGACGGCTTTCTCCACGGGCTGGCTATGCCTTGAAGGCCCCGCGGACTGGGGGTGCGGCTGGCCTAAGCGGCGTTCATCGCTCCAGGATATGGACGTTCAGATGGTCATAGGTCATCTCGATCCCGTGGCGGGTAAAGGACTCCCGCAGGCCCTCCTGAATGGCGTAGTACACGTCCCAGTAATCCCCGGCAGCAGTCCATACCCGGACCACATACTGGATACTGCTGGACTGGTAGGCAGATAGCCAGATGGCCGGGGCGGGATCAGGCTGTATCTGGGGAATGGCGTCCAGCACCTCTTGGATAGCCTCTTTGACCGTCTGTGTAGGCGCGTCGTAGGAGGCGTTGACGGTCAGTTCTACCCGCCGCCGGCCCAGGGCGGAGTAATTGACGATCTTGGCGGCGGACAGCTGGCTGTTTGGCACAAAGATCTCCTTATTGTCCACGGTAACAAAGGTGGTATAGGACAGATCCACAGCCGCGATGGTCCCGCCAACTCCGTCCGCCTCCACATAGTCCCCCACCTGAAATGGCTTGGTCACCAGCAGCATGATCCCTCCCGCCAGGTTGGACAGAGTGTTTTGCAGGGCCAGGGAGACAGCCAGTCCGGCCACACTCAGCAGGGCGATGATGGAGGTCACGTCGATGCCCAGGGACCCCGCTGCCATCAGCACCAGCAAGAACCACAGCCCAACACGGACCATGGAGCGGATATACACGTGGAGGGAGGCCAGGGACTTGGACCGCTCCAGCAGGCGGTCCACCAGCTTCATCAGGACACGGATGACCGCCATACCCACCAGGACCAGCACTACCACCCGGAGCGCCGCATCCCAGGACAAGGTCTTTAGGTTCAAGGTGCCGGCGACGTTTGACAGGACTTCTTGCACATTCTCCATACTCAGCGCCTCTCTTCGTCACAGAATCCCCGAGGGGTGTCTCTCCCGTTCTGGGAGTTTCAGTATAACACAATTTTCCCCAAAAAGCGAGCTGTAAGGGCAGCGGGCTCCGGCTCTTGACACAGGGCCTCCCATCTGGTATCATAGCACACTGATATCTAACTTTGCTCTTGCCGCCGGGGAAGAGTGTAAGCGTCAGACCTTCTATCGTTAGGCCGTTGAAGATAGAAGGGGCTGGCGCTTTTTTTGTGCCCCCCGCCGGGCCGGTCTTAGGAGGTACCTGATGAAAACCACCGAACTTTTTTCTGATTTTCTCCGCTACGCCGCCCTGAACGTGGCCGGGATGGTCGGGCTGTCCTGCTATATCCTGGCCGACACCTTTTTTGTCTCCAGGGGGCTGGGCACCCAGGGCCTGGCCGCCCTGAATCTGGCCCTGCCCATCGTCAGCCTGGTGATGGGCACCGGCATGATGCTGGGAATGGGCGGCGCCATCCAATACGCCGTCCACCGGGGGCGGGACGGTGGAGAGCAGGCGGGCGCCATCTTCACCAACACCTTATTTCTGGCCCTGGCGGCCGCTCTGGTCTATGTGGCCTCCGGACTGTTCCTCTCCCGTCCCCTGACCCTTCTCCTGGGCGCGGATCAGCAGGTCTTTGCCATGACCCATACCTACCTAAAGGTCATTCTCCTGTTCTCCCCTGCCTTTATCCTGAACCACACCCTCCTCGCCTTCGTCCGGAACGACGGGGCGCCTCAGCTGGCCTCCCTAGCCATGCTGGTGGGCAGCCTGTCCAATGTCCTGTTGGACTATCTGTTCATCTTCCCCCTGGATATGGGAATCTTCGGCGCTGTGCTGGCCACGGGGATCGCCCCTGTCATCAGTATGGCCATCCTGCTGCTCCACCGGCTCCGCCGTCGAAACGGCTTCCACCTGGTTCGGACCCGGCTCCATTGGAAAACCGCCCGAGCCACCTGCTCTCTGGGCTTCCCCTCCCTGGTCAACGAGCTGTCCTCCGGCATCGTCATGCTGGTGTTCAATACCCTTATGCTGTCCCTGCTGGGCAACGTGGGGGTGGCGGCCTACGGCATCGTGGCCAACCTGGCCCTGGTGGTCATTGCCGTCTTTACCGGGGTGGCGCAGGGGGCCCAGCCCCTCATCAGCCGGTCCCACGGCCAGGGCAGGCCGGACCTGGCCCGGCGTGTCCTGGGATACGGCCTGACCGTCTGCCTGGCGATGGCCGGGGTCATCTATATCCTGCTGGCCCTGTTCGCCCCGGAGGTGGCTGCCCTCTTTAACAGCGAGGGGGACCCCGTGCTGGCCGCCACCGCGGTGGAGGGACTGCGGCTCTATTTCTTGTCCGCCCCTCTGGCCGGCGTCAACATCATGGCCGCCACCTACTTCGCCGCCACCCAGCAGGCCCTGCCCGCCCAGCTTCTCTCTCTGCTCCGGGGCCTGTTCCTGGTGGTGCCGGCCGCCCTGCTCCTGTCCGCCCTCTGGGGCGTATGTGGACTGTGGCTGGCGCTGCCCGCCGCCGAGTTGGCCACCGCTCTGGCGTGCGCGGTCCTCTTCCTCCGCCTAAAAAAGAGTTAGAAAATCCCCGGCCAGCCCAGTCTGGCCGGGGACACTCATTCTCATCAATAGTTCATCTGCTTGCGGCGGGACAGGTTCATGGTGCCATCCTGCATCTGGTCCAGGCTGTCCAGGCTCTTGCCAGTGCCGTGGGCCACACAGGAGATGGCGTCGTCGGCCACATGGGTCTCGATGCCGGTATGGGATTCCACCAGCTTGTCAAAGCCCCACAGCAGGGAGCCGCCGCCGGTCATGACGATGCCGTTGGTGGAGATATCGGCCACCAGCTCCGGGGGCGTGCGCTCCAGCACACCGTGGATGGCCTCCAGGATGCGGCTGGACACCTCCTCAAAGGCGTCGATCATCTCGCTGGAGGACACGGAGAATACACGGGGCAAACCAGTCATCAGGCAGCGCCCCTTGATCTCCATGGTGACCTCCTCCGGGCGGGGAAAGACACAGCCGATGGTCATTTTCAGTTCCTCGGCGGTGCGGTCTCCGATAAGGACATTGTGCTTCTTGCGGATATACTTGACAACCGCCTCATCGAATTTGTCACCGGCGATTTTGATGGAGGCGGACTCCACCACGCCGCCCAGGGAGATGACGGCAATGTCGGCGGTGCCGCCGCCGATGTCCACCACCATGTGGCCGTCAGGCTTGGTGATGTCGATACCCGCGCCGATGGCGGCGGCCACAGGCTCCTCAATGAGGTAGGCTCTGCGGGCGCCGGCCTGGATGCCCGCGTCCACAACGGCGCGCTCCTCCACCTCGGTGATGCCGGAGGGCACGCAGATGAGAAGACGGGGCTTAAACAGGGAGAAGGTGGTCACCTTCTTAATAAACTCCTTGAGCATCCGCTCGGTCATGTCATAGTCGGAGATGACGCCCTCCCGCAGGGGACGCATGGCCACGATATTGCCGGGGGTGCGGCCCAGCATGGCCTGGGCCTCGGTACCCACCTTCAGCAGTTTGCCGGTGTTCTTATCCATGGCCACCACAGAGGGCTCCCGCAGGACGACCCCCTTGCCCTTGATGTATACCAAAACAGAAGCGGTACCCAGATCGATACCGATATCTTTGCTAAATAGCCCCATAGTTTCGTCCACCTTATCTTGATTCATCACTGGCCCGGACCGCCAGCCAGGGCCAAGTTATTTTGTCAATTATAGTATAGCCAAATCGGCAAAACCTATTTGCCGCCGTCTATCATTATAACGGCTGATCGCCGGCTTTTCAACCATTATTTCTATTATTTTCTAATTTATCCCCACCCTCTCCCGCCTGGGCTAAAGTCAGGCACAGGACCTGCTTGGCACCCCCTTGGCACAGCAGACGGGCACACTCGCTCAGGGTGGCGCCGGAGGTAACCACGTCGTCCACCAGCAGCACCCGCCCGCCCTCTATTCTCCCTCCCGGCAGCAGAGAATAGGCCCCCAGGGCGTTAGCCCTACGGGCCGCTCCATCGGGCAGACTGGACTGAGGGACTGTATGCCGGCTCTTTTCCAGCAGAGGGAGCACAGGGAGCGCCAAGCATTCCCCCACGGTCCGGGCCAGCAGTTCCCCCTGGTCAAAGCCCCGCTTGCGCCGCCGCTTTTTGGACAGGGGCGCCCAGGTCACCAGCTCCGCCTCCACTCCCTGGTCCCTGGCACACTGGGCCATCAGCAGGCCAAAGGGCCGGCCATAGGCCGGAGCCGGGGCAAACTTATATCGTTGGACCGCCTCCCGCACTTGGGCCTGGTAGGCCAGCGGAGACCAGCAGCCCTGGGTAAAGTCCACCCGCCGCTCCCCCGCCCTTCCGGTCAGCCACGGCAGGCTGGCCTGGCAGTTGGGACACAGGGGAGCCCGTGGGTCATGCAGCAGCCGCTGGCAAAAGGGGCATTTGGGCGGAAAGAGCAGGTCCAGCAGTGCCTCGCCCACCCTCACCTCAGCTCGTCCTCAGGGATAGGGCCATGCTCTTTTTCAAAGTCACGAACACATTTTTGGATCAGATACAAAATCTGACCACTCATAGAACGTCCCTCTGCTCCGGCTACATATCTGAACTTGTCATGTAGCTTTTCATCCATTCGGATGCTTAAATGGGTTTTATCAGCCATATGCTTTGCCTACTTTCTGATTTAATAAACAAAGCATATCTTTTGAACTTATTATAAATTTATTTTTAGTGCATAATTAGTGCTTAAAATTATTTGACTATATGATATTTGATAAGGCTGTAGAGGCGGCGCCATGTGATCGCCTGCCGTATCTCCGATGGGCCTTGGAAAAATTTTGACAGCCTGTCATACCTCCGCTGGGTGCCTTTTCAGAGACGGAAAGGCGCCAAAGGTCTCTAGGGGCTGCCGCCCCCCATCTGTGCGTCCCCCGTATAACAGGGTCCGGGGGTGAGGCACTTACGGACTTTGTCCGACGGAGCGGAGGAATACGCCCCCGGTCCCTTTCCGTTTTCTCCCGACCTTTTCTCTTTACACCACGGCAGGAAATTTGTATAATAGACACTGATTTGAACGCAAAAGGAGAGTTCACCATGCTGAAGGGAAAAACCGTCCTGCTTGGGGTCACCGGCGGCATTGCCGCCTACAAGGCCGCCTATCTGGCTTCCGCCCTGGTAAAGCTCCACGCAAATGTGGAGGTGGTGATGACCCAGCACGCCACCCAATTTATCGCGCCCCTGACCTTTGAACAGCTGACAGGCAACCGCTGTATGGTGGATACCTTTGACCGCAATTTCGCCCACCAGGTGGAGCATATTGCCCTGGCCGACCGGACGGACCTGGTCCTCATCGCCCCCGCCACCGCCAATGTGTGCGCCAAGCTGGCCCACGGGCTGGCCGACGATATGCTGACTACCACGGTGCTGGCCTGCATCTGCCCCAAGCTGATCGCTCCGGCCATGAACACCCATATGTTGGAAAACCCAGTGACTCAGGACAATCTGGACCTTCTGCGTCACTATGGCTGGGAAGTCATTTCCCCCGCCTCCGGCCGGCTGGCCTGCGGGGCGGTGGGGTCTGGCAAGCTGCCTGAGCCTGATCTGCTGATCCAGCATATCCTGCGGGCCATCGCTCTGCCCCATGACCTGACGGGAAAAAAAGTGCTGGTCACCGCCGGCCCCACCCAGGAGGCTCTGGACCCTGTCCGCTATCTGACCAACCACTCCAGCGGCAAGATGGGCTACGCCATTGCCAAAACGGCTATGCTCCGGGGGGCGCAGGTCACCCTTGTGTCCGGTCCGACCTCCATCTCCCCCCCCCCCTTTGTGGAGGTCGTGGAGGTAGTATCCGCCCAAGATATGTTCCAGGCTGTGACCAGCCGCCAGGAGCAGGCGGACTTCATCTTTAAGGCCGCCGCCGTGGCCGACTACACCCCCGCGGATTACAGCGACGACAAGGTGAAAAAGAGAGAGGGCGATCTGTCTATTCCGCTGAAACGCACCCAGGATATTTTAAAGCACCTGGGAGAGCACCGCCGCCCGGACCAAATCATTTGCGGCTTCTCCATGGAGACCCGCGATATGCTGGAAAACAGTCGGGTCAAGCTGGAAAAGAAAAACGTGGATATGATCTGCGCCAATAATTTGAAGGTGGATGGAGCCGGCTTTGGGGTGGATACCAACGTCATCACCCTGATCACACGGGACCGGGTAGAGGAGCTTCCCCTCCTGTCTAAAGAGGCGGCGGCGGGCCGCATCCTTGACCGGGCCATCGCTTTGGCGGGACAGGCGTGAAATATACCCTGGGACCGGACAGGTACCCCTTGATATAAGGGAACATTTATCGAGGAGTCTGAGCCCCTGGCAGATACCGCAAATGCGGTATCTGCCAGGGGCTTTTTCATTTGGATTCTGTGTGTGCCATGTTTCGTTCTGAGTTGCGCTTATACATACGAGAGATCGTTGTATTGAATTTAAGCCTTCTGCCGAGTGTTCATACTCTGTTTGATTTTCTTCTCGCAACCTATGATCTTCCCAATCATCTGTCCACAACAGGTGTGGATGTAATCTTTGTATATTCAGTATGCCGCTTTGTTCGAGATAATCTTATAGTGAAATAACCGAGATCAAAAGGCGAAAGTGAGGAAAAGCGTGCCGCAAAAACGGCACGCTTTTTCCATTGCTCTTAAAACGAAATGATTTTTCTCCCTATCATTTGATGGTTTGTTCTACCGGCCGCCTACACCTGCCGGCGATCATAATGCGCAGGAACAGGGAGAGATTTCGGGTACAAATTCAGTAGTGAAAGTCTATAGCAGAGAGGCGATCTGGACAATAAGGAGACATATGGAGTTGATTTCTGCCTCTTTGCTTCATACAGAGCAGCCGGGCAATAGAGCGCCACGGCCGGTCCTCTTCCATTAATAGCGTTTTTTGGCCGGACCGCAAGACTCCCGTTGAATCAGCGTAAACGGAACGTCCACTTTTATTGATGATGTATGTCCGCCCTCAATGCGGTCAATCAACAGTTTTACTCCAAGATGTCCCATCTCCTCCAGAGGGACATGGATGGTCGTAAGCATAGGATCCAGATAGCAGACAGTTTCCATGTCGTTGATACCGATAATAGAGACATCCTGGGGAACCTTCAGCCGATGCTCCCGCAGACTTTTCATAGCGCCCACAGCATTCATATCGTTGGCACACAAAATGGCTGTAAACTCCACCCCGCTGTCCAGCAGCCGGTTGGTAGCCTCATACCCATCGGTTGGGTTAAACAAGCAGCGTGCCACATAGGGGGTCAGGTCACCTAGTTCCAGATCAGCCATGGCGTCCAGATAGCTTTGAAATCGCTGCTCGTTGTCCGTTTCCCCCATATAACAGATCTTTTTATGGCCTAGCGAACGCAGGTACTCCACACAGGTGCGGACTGCCTGGTAACCACTGCAGATCACCTGATCGAAGATCCCATCAGGCGCAGAGTTCTGCCCAATATTGACGATATTTTTATACCACTTTTTTAACAGGCTGAGAGAACGAGGCTCGATGCGGCCCAGGACTACGGCCGAGTCAGAGTTAGTGTCGGTAAACGGGGCTTTTCCATCCTGAATATCGGCCACAGAGTAATGATAGCGAAGATTATACCCCGCATCAAAGGCGGTAATCTCCGCTGCCCGCATTAGCACCGTAAAAAAGGGATCCAAATAGGGGCCAATAGTACGGGCATAGACACAGTCCAGATTTTGATTCTGGGGCTTCTGATCCAGCTCTGGACGCTTTAGCTGTCTGGCATGTTGATTGGGGACATAACCCAATTCCCGTACAGCTGCCCAGATCCGCTCCTGTGTCTGCGGGCTGGCCGCCGAAACATTTTTGCTGTTGACAATGCGAGAGACCGTAGAGGGCGATACTCCCGCCCGCCGCGCAATTTCTCTAATGCTCATCCAAATGCTCCTTTACTAATCGGCTTCAACACTGTCGCCGCACTATGTGTTTTATTTTACTACAAACTTTCCAGGATGGCAACCAACGCCAACGCATCGTTATGCAAACGTTTGCGTTTTTTCTCATTGACAAAACGAAAAAAACAGTGATATTATCCACTCATCCGTTAATATTACAGAAAATATATTGTTAAAACTTTATCAACCAAGCATTTTGACGAATATTGCGCCAGTTTTTTGGAGGTGTTGCACTACGCAACTTTCGTAACACCACATCAACAGGCAGCTTAGGCTGCCCCATAAACTACCTACGAGGCCATATAAATTAGGCCTCAGATCAGAAAAGGAGGGCATTATGGAAAAGAAAATTTTGTTCCTTGGTCTGGACGCTGCTATGCCGGACTTGGTCAAAAAGTTTGTCGCAGAGGGCGCTATGCCCAACACCGCCAAGCTAATGAAGCAGGGGATATTTTCCCGATTGGAAACAGTATTCCCGCCTCTGACTGCCGCAGCCTGGACTGCCATCGTCAGCGGTGCCGGATCCGGCACCAACGGAGTGCCCAGCTTGATGGTGAAACACCTGGGCGAGGACCTAGATCACTGGCACACTTCCTTCGACCGCAACGAGGTACTGTGCGAAACCATGTGGGACGTGGGCAAGCGTTTGGGTAAAAAGGTGGCCCTCATAAACTGGCCGGTCACTTTCCCCATGGGCGCTATCTCGGAGGAAGACGGCTGCCAGCTGGCCGGCTCTTTGAATCCACCATTCCGCTACTTTTTCATGCCCCTGTGGGACGTGGCTTCCAGCGCCTGCTTCTCCAACCAGAAGTTGCGCTGCAACCAGATCCCCGGCCGGGCGGTCCAGCTAGAAGCCCGACCCGCTGAAGGTTGGACTAATCTGCCCGAAAGCAAGCGCCCGCCACTAGAATTCGACATTGTGGTCCCCCCCACCTATGTGGAAGGTTACCCCATGCATGTGTTGATGTACGCCTCCACCGACGCGGGCTATGATCGTATGCTGATCTCTGAGTCCAAGGACGCCGCTCAGGCCATCACCGACATCACCCACGGGGAACTAGGTCCCTGGATTACCAAAAACTTCAAGGCTCGGGACTATGAACGGGACGGCCGCTTCCGTTTCCAGATCCTCCAACTCACCCCAGACGGGAAGAACTTCAAACTGTACCAGAGCGCCATCAACATGGCCGAGCCTTATTCCGTTCCCTCCTCCCTGAGCAAGGAGGTAGAGGCCGTGGCCGGTACCTATATGGAGGTTGACGATCCCTGGGCCTTCATGGATGGCTGGATGGCTCCAGAACTCTACCTGGACCAGCTGCAGATGCACGCCAACTGGTGGGGCAACGCCACAAAGTATGTGCTTGAGCATCAGCAGTGGGACATGGCCTTCTCCTGGGTAGGCACTATCGACCACATCGAGCATGTCCTTTACGCTGGCATTGAGCCCAAGGCACGGGTATATGACCCGGACAAGGCTGATTTCTGCTGGCACATGATCCGGGAGACTTACCGACAGGTGGACGAGAACATCGGAAGGATCCTGGATGCTGTGGACTTGGACAATACATATGTGATCCTGATCTCCGACCACGGCATGACCCATTTGGACTGGAACCCTTATGTAAAAGAGCACCTGGCCCGTGCCGGTCTGTTGGAGTATGTGTTGGATCTGACCACTGACGATCCCAGCAACCTTACTATCAACTGGGAGCACACCAAGTGCCATCCCCTGGAGCCCTGTCACGCCCACATCTTCATTAACCTGAAGGGGCGAGACCCTCACGGCATCGTGGAGCCTGAGGACTATGAAAAAGTCCAGGAGGAAATCATCCGTTGCCTGATGAATATGCGGGATCCGGAAACCGGAGATCAGGTGGTCGCTCTGGCCATTAAGAAGAAGGAGGCTGGCACTCTGGGCATCTATGAGGGGCCCGGCTATGACCGCGTGGGCGACGTGCTATACGCCTGGAAGCCCGGTTATATGTCCCACCCCTTCATTTACCGCAGCAAGATTCAGTATCGGGATGGTACCGAAAGGGTCATCGCTAACCCCGAACTTTACGAAGCCGCTGGCTTGTGCCGCAACTTCACTGGTGTTCACCTAGCTCTCCCCTCGCTCCACGATATGCATGCGGTCATGATTATGACTGGTCCGGGTGTGCCCCAGTACGAACGAAAGTTCCCCGCAAAGATCATTGACGTAGCGCCTACGCTGAGTAAGCTATTGAACATCGACGTACCCAAAGATGCCGAAGGAGGAGTTTTGTATGATATCCTGGACCGGTGCCAATAAACCCATCAAAAAGGTCGGTCTAATCGGTTGTGGCCGCATGGGCCGCTGTATGCTGGAAGGAATGCTGGCCAAAGGCTACAGCGTTGTAGTCTACGATAAATTTCCCACAGCCGCCCAGTCCGCTTCCGCTCTGGGTGCCCAGGCGGTTCCCACTCCTAAAGAGGTGGCTGAACAGGCTTCAGTCATCCTCATGTCCCTGCCCAGCCCAGTCCAGTTGAAGGATGTTCTTTTCGGCGAGGGCGGTATGATGGCATCCCTTACCTCTGACCATGTGGTCATCGACACCAGCACTGTAGATCCCCAGACTACCCGGGGGCTGGCCGCCCGGGTAGGTGAGTGCGGCGCAGCCTATCTGGACTGTCCCATCCTGGGTCGTCCCTCGGCGGCAGGCAAGTGGATGCTGCCTACTGGTGGCTCTGGTGAAGCGTTAGAGAAGGTGAAGCCTGTGTTGCTGTGCTTTGCAGCCAACGCTGTACTGGTGGGGGACTCTGGGGCCGGCAACGCTTTAAAGCTGCTGAACCAGATGATGTTTTCCTGCATCAACGCCATCTCCTCCGAGGTCATGGCCATCTGTGACCATGTAGGGATCAAAAAGGAGGTCTTCTACGATACTGTAGCCTCATCCACCGCGGCCACTGTCAGCGGTCTGTTTCGTGAAGTGGGCAGGTGCATCGTCAATGAAGCCTACGACTCCCCTGCCTTTACGGTGGACCTACTGATTAAGGACACCAAGCTAGCCCTCCAGATGGCCAAGGATGCCGACGCCCCCTCTCTGATCGCCGGCACTGCTCAAATGTACAATGAGATCGCCCATGGTCAGGGCTTGGGTACTCAGGATACCAGTGCCCTATATAAGGTATTTAGTCGTCACTACGACAAAATCTCTTGACCAGGCTTTGACCCAAACTTTATGTTTAGAAAGGATGTTCCCTGCATGAAACTGGATTTTGAATACGGCCAAGGCCTTATGAGCGCCGAATTGCCTGACAGCACCGATATCTTTATCCCCGGTGAAACCGTGCCCGATCCCCCTTGTCTGCCCCAAGACTGGGACAGCCTGTATGCTGCCACCCTGGAGTCTATCCAGCACCCCATCGGCATGAAGCCTCTGCGGGAGTTGGCTGGCCCCGGCAAGACAGTGGTCTTCGTCATTCCTGACATTGTGAAGGGAGGCACCCAGCCTACCTCCCATCGTCGTGTGGCCATCCGGGCCTGTCTGGATGAGCTGTACGCTGCTGGAGTAGCAAAAGAGGACATTCTTCTGCTGTTTTCTAACGGCCTTCATCCCCGAGCCACAGTGGCCGAGATGAAGAAGATTCTGGGTGATGATCTGTTCAATGAGTTCTATTACACCAACCAGATCACCAGTCACGACAGTGAGGATCCCGACCACATGGTGGATCTAGGTACCACCCAGCGGGGTGATCCGGTGCTGATGAACAAGTATGTCTTTGACTGCGATATCCCCATTCTTATCGGACACACCCAAGGCAATCCCTACGGCGGATACTCTGGCGGCTATAAGCACTGTACTACCGGCATCACCCACTGGCGCTCTATTGCTAGTCATCACGTCCCCAAGGTCATGCACCGGGATGACTTCACCCCCGTGTCCGGCCACAATCTGATGCGTACCAAGTTCGATGAGATCGGTATGCATATGGAAGAGAAGATGGGCCACTCCTTCTTCTGCTGTGACGCGGTACTAGACACCTACTCCCGTCAGATCGCTATCTTCTCCGGCTATGCTAAGGAGATGCAACCTGTGTCCTGGGATGTCGCCGACAAACGGACTTATGTGCCCTGGGCAGAAAAGAAGTATGATGTAGTGGTGTTCGGCATGCCCCAAGACTTCCACTATGGCAATGGCATGGGTACCAACCCTATCCAGATGATGCAGGCCTTGTCAGCTCAGGTCATCCGCCACAAGAGAGTCATGAGTGATCACTGTGTATTCATCGTTTCTAGCATCTGTAACGGCTATTTTCACGACGAACGTTGGCCCTATCTGAGGGAGTTATACGAGATGTTCCAGCATGATTACATGAACGTTCTCCCCGACATGGACCGTTATGGCGAGTACTTCGCTACCAATGAGGAGTATATTCGCAAGTACCGCTTCTGCAACGCCTTCCACCCCTTCCACGGCTTCTCCATGATGAGCTGCGGTCACATTGCCGAGATGAACACTTCCGCCATCTATATTGTGGGTGCCCAAGAACCGGGTATTGCCCGCTCTATGGGGCTGAAGACCCGGTCCACCTTCGAGGAAGCCCTGGAGGACGCCAAAAAGAAATTTGTCGGCCCCAACCCCAATATCTTGGCTCTGCCTAAGACCTATAAGATCGGCGCTGTTCATCTATGCATGAAGAACGAGGGCTATGATGGCACCTGCGGCCATCCCTGCGCTGACTAAAAAGCCCTTCCCTTTGGAATCACACAGGGTTTGGCTGGATAGTGACCGTCCGGTAGTCCGCCCGGTCGATATATGTTTAGAAAGGATGGAAGTAAAGATGAAAAAAGCAACCACAAAAAGACTCCTTGCAACGCTCCTCTCTTTTGCCATGATGTTCGCTCTGGTCGCCTGTTCTGGCAACGAAAATGGCAGTAGCGGAGGCAACAACTCCGCCAACAGCGGTGGCACTTCCTCCGGTGGCGGCCACGAAGTGGAGCTGATAGACGGCGCCACCGCCCCTGAGGATTTGACCTTTGGTCTAACCCCCTTTGAAGACCGCCAGACTCTGCGCATCGGCTTCTTTACCGGCTCTCCCCTCTCCTATGCCTTCCTCTTTGCCGATAATCTGGGCGTCTTCGACGCGCTAAACATCGATGTGGAGTATAGCTGCTTCACCGGTGGCCCCGCCATGATGGAGGCCAACTCCGAATGGGATATGGCATCCTGCGGTTTGGGCGGTGTATGCACTGCCTTGGCTGGTTATGACTTTACCCTCGTAGATGTTACTGACTACGAGGAGAACATGGCCATTTTCGTACGGCCCGACTCTGAGTTGGCTAATGACCCTACTAACCCCGATTTATGGAAGGGAGCTACCGTGGTCTACCCTGCTGGCACCACCGGTCAGGCGGTCCTAGCTCAGTATCTCGAGACCATGGGCCTGACCCTCTCCGACGTGGAAAGTGTCAACATGGACAATGCCAACGGTCTGACCGGCTTTAACGGCGGCACTGGTGACGCCCTGGTGTGTTGGAACGCTATCGCCCTGTCCGCTGAGGACATAGGGTATGTTCGTGTCACTGACTCTGGCCAGCTGAACCTGCCCTTCCCTTGCTGTACCTTCGCCCAGACCGAGATCATGGAGAGTAATCCCGACCTAGTGGCTGCTGCAGTCGCTGTTTTCCATCTGACCTATGAGTGGGTTACCGAGTCCGAGGGCAATGCCGCTCAGGCCGCCGCCTGGTATCTGGAGCACTGCGACGAAGAAGGCTTCCTGTGTGACGAGAGCATCGCTGAACGCACCATTAACTGGTGGCGCTGTCCCACGGTAGATGAGTATATCGCACTCTTTACTGAAACTGAACCCGACGAAGCTGGCCTGTATACTTCTCGTGACCTACTGCAAATTGAGAACGACATCCTCTCCGGATTTGACTTCTTCACCAGCGTAGGCAGCTACACCGAGGCCCAACGCACCCAGTTCCTGGACGATCAGCGGGTGGACAATTCCATCGCTCTGGCTGTCAAAGAGATGCTGGGTCGATAAATGCCTTCGATAGTCTTCCTCCCGCCCCATGGGAGGCGGGAGGAAGATTCGCTTTGCGGACGTGAAAACTGAATTTGGCTTCTGTCTACAGATCAGTCCAAACGTTCTCAGAGTGCATCTCCGCCTCTGCATATCTGATATTTGAGACACAAAGCTCGGAAAGTAGGGATGTCTTTTGAGCGAACCCATTCATGAGATGACTGCGGCTGAGCGTGTCGCGCTGGTCGAGCGTGAAAAACACCGGATAACCTACCGCAACATCACCCTGTCTTTCGCCGGTATCCTTCTCTTCCTGCTCATTTGGGAAGGGTTAGCCCTGTCCGGCATTGTAGACTCCAGAATTCTGTGTGACGTTTTGGAAGTCCTTCGTCTTTTCGTCACCAAACTGTCTGATCCCAATCCAGACGGCGCGGTGCTGACGGTCCATATCTGGTCCAGTTTACAGGTGGCCCTTCTGGGCTTCCTGCTGGCTGTAGTCATCGGTGTGCCTCTAGGCTGGCTGATGGGCTGGTATCGGGGAGCCGACAGCTTTCTTCGCCCCATCTTTGAGATTATTCGCCCTATTCCCCCAGTGTCCTGGATTCCGCTGACCATTGTGTGGCTGGGCATCGGCCTGCCGGCCAAGTCCTTCATCGTATTCTTTGCCGCCTTTGTCCCCTGTCTAATCAACGCCTATACCGGCATCCGGCAGACCAAGGAGGTCCTGAAAAACGTAGGCAAGACCTTTGGCGCTTCTTACTTCACTGTCTTCGTAAAAGTGGGGATTCCTTCCTCTTTGGTCATGACTTTCGCCGGCATCAAGGTTGCTATCGGCAACGCCTGGGCCACTCTGGTGGCCGCTGAGATGCTGGCCGCTTCCAGCGGACTGGGCTACATGATCCTGATGGGCCGTTCCTATGCCCGCGTAGATCTGATCATCCTGGGGATTGTTGTCATCGGCGTGCTGGGCGTCATCATCTCCGCTATCATCAACAGGCTGGAGCGTATCTTCCTAGGATGGAGGTATGTGTAGTATGGAAAAGAAAACCGCGCATATGAGCGCAGCAGAGATTCGGGAACAACGGCTTAAGGTTCTTTACCGTATCCTCCCTATTGTCTCTCTTCTCCTGTTGGTGGCCCTTTGGCTGTTAGCCTCCTCCGGCGCCAATTCCAACTTCCCAACTCCCCAGGCAGTGTGGGATCGTACAGTTCGCCTGTTCACCAATCCGGTAAAGAAACTGACTTTGGTCGGTCACGCTTTGGTCAGTCTACGGCGCATCGGTCTGGCTCTCGTCTTCGATTGGACTGCTGGTATCGCCTTTGGCGTACTGCTGGGATGGTGCCCCAGGGCCCGTGCCTTCTTTGGCCCTCTATTCAACGCCTTCCGTGCCGTCCCTCCGCTAGCCTGGATTCCTCTGATCACACTGTGGTTTGGTGCTGGTGAGTTCCCCAAGGTCCTCATCGTTATCTTTGGTTCTCTGGCCTCTATTGTGGTCAACACTCAGGCCGGTCTTAGTTCTGTGGATAAAATGTATCTGGACGTAGGTACCGTTTTTAACGCCACACCCAGACAGCGCCTGTTCAAGATCGCTATTCCATCTTCTCTGGACGCCATCTTTGCCGGCGTGCGTACCTCTACCAGTGCCGCCTGGATGGTGGTTTTGGCTGCCGAGATGCTGGGTGCTGACGCAGGCGTGGGCTTCCTGATCTCCCGCGGCATGGACTCTATCGATATGCCCCTGGTCCTGACCGGCATGATCGCCATTGGTATCGTGGGCGCTATGCTGGCCATTATCACGCAAATTGCAGAAAGGTTGATTTGCCCATGGACGAGAAAAAGAAAGTAATTCTGAAACTGGACAACATCTGTCAGAGCTACGTCGTGGGCGAGTCAGTCAAGGATGCAGTGGAAAATGTTTCCCTCGAGGTCTACGACAATGAATTTCTGGTCATCCTAGGCCCAGGCCACTGCGGTAAAACCGTACTGATGAACATGATCGCCGGATTGGAGAAACCTATCGGTGGCAAAATCTATCTGGACGGCGAGGAAGTTCACGGCAGCGATAAGCGTATCGGCATGGTGTTTCAGTCTTTGAATTTGATGCCCTGGCGCACTGTCATGGGCAATGTGGAATTTGGTCTAGAGGTAGCTGGCGTATCCAAGGAGGAGCGCCGGGCCACCGCCCAGAAGTACATCGATCTTGTGGGGTTGAAAGGCTTTGAAAAGTCCTATCCCCATGAGCTCTCCGGCGGTATGAAGCAGCGTGTAGGAATTGCCCGTGCCTATACCAACAATCCTCAGATTCTCCTGATGGATGAACCCTTTGGCCAGCTGGATGCCCAAACCCGGTATGCCATGGAGGAAGAGATCCTGCGTATCTGGGAGCAAGAAAGGCGCACCATCCTCTTTGTCACCAACAACATTGAGGAGGCTGTCTATCTGGCAGACCGAATTGTGCTGTTGAGCAACTGCCCCGCCCGGGTAAAGCAGGTTTATGATCTGGCTTCACTGGGGCGTCCCCGGAACACTACGTCTCCGGATTTTCTGCGCATCCGGTCCGAGATTTCCGATAATACGGATCTGGCGCTTTGATATGGGAGGTACTCTATGAGCGAGCAAGAATATAAAGTACGGGTGGAGCACCTGACCAAATACTTCGGGGACCTACATGTGCTAGACGATGTGTCCTTCAATATCAAAAAGGGAGAATTCCTGTGTGTGGTAGGCCCCACAGGCTGTGGTAAGACCACCTTCCTCAATCTGCTCACCCGCATCTATATGCCCACAAAGGGAGAACTCTATATCGACGGTGAGCCCGCCGATCCCAAAAAACACAGTTTGGCGGTGGTGTTCCAGGAGCCTTCCTCCATGCCTTGGCTCACGGTAGAACAGAACCTGCGTTTCGGCTTGGAAATCAAGAAGCTGCCCAAAAATGAGATTGATCGTCGAGTAGAAAATATCATCAAGCTGTTAGGCCTAGAAGAGTTTCGTAACCGCTACCCTCACCAGTTGTCCGTTTCTACCGCCCAACGCATCATTATCGGACGCGCTTTTGCCCTCCAGCCTGACCTGTTGCTGATGGATGAGCCATATGGACAGATGGACATCAAACTGCGCTTCTATCTGGAGGATGAGGTTATCCGCTTGTGGAAGGAAATCGGTACCACCGTGGTTTTCATTACCCACAACATCGAGGAGGCCGTGTATCTAGCTGAACGCATCCTAATCCTGACCAACAAGCCGGCCCACATCAAGGAGGAAGTGCAGGTAGACCTACCACGTCCGCGGGATGTTACCGCTCCTGACTTCATTGCAATTCGAAATCATGTGACCGAACAGATCAAATGGTGGTAAGATAAAGCGGGGAAGCCCTTGGGCCGCCCCGCTTTTCTTAAATGCCAAACTCGACGAAAAGGAGGGTAACATGAATCAGCCCCAGATTATGCTTCTTGTAGCAGTCATCAACTTTGCCGCCGCTTTTTTTCAAGGAGCTGCCGGCTTTGGCTATGCTCTAATGGCCATGGCCCTGATGCCCCTCTTTCTACCCATGTCTGTATGTTCCGCCATTTCCGCGGTGACTGTGGTTGTCATTGGTCTCCAGATGACCCTAGTCCTCTGTCGGGAACTGCAGTGGCGGCTGATTGTGTTGCCCGTGTTCTCCTGTCTGACCACCATCAATCTGGGCCTGTATCTACTGGACCAGTTTGATGAACTTCTTCTGCGCATCATCCTAGCCTGTCTGCTTCTGTTGGTAACCGCTATTTTTTTCATCATGCGCCGCCGTCAACTGGTGCTGCCCAACCGCTGGTATACAGCTGTTGGTGCCGGGCTGATTACCGGAATTTCCACCGGCATGTTCAATATTGTGGGGCCTTTCTTTTTGGTCTATTATATGAATGTGTGCGAAACCCCCTTGAGTATGAAAGCCAGCCTAGAGTTCAGCTTCCTTCTCTCCGGGCTCTATTCAAGCGCCATGCATCTGTTTGTCTATCACAACATCACGTTGAAGGCGGCACCTATGTTAGCCACCTCCGCAGCGGCAGCACTGCTAGCCGGCGTACTTGGGTTGAAAGTGTTCCGGAAGATCGACAAGAACAAAATCTCACTGGTGGCCTATATCCTGTTGCCCCTCATGGCCGTCAATCTAATCATCACCGGACTGAGTGTCTGATCCCTTTTGTAAAGAGGAACCCAAGCGTACTTGGCTCTTGGGGTGGTCTTTCTGGGTGCGTGGCTGTGGTCCCTCCCTACTTATGTGCGGTCCAAGGGCCAGTAAACAGAACCGCTTTTCCTGTCTACTATGACCATGGCGGAGCACCGCACTTCTATGGCCATATAAGTTGAGCAGATTTTTTGCTTTTGTTAGCCATCCCTTTTCACAAAATCTGACTTTATCTACAAATCTGCCTATATATTTTTAGACTTTGCCGCAGAGCTTCTTTTCAATCGTCTCTGAGAAAGCAGACAATCCAGCTTTCGGTATCCCCTCTTTTGCTTTTTTCATCCAACTTTTTGGGAGAGACCGAGCCAGTCAGAGAAACAGCATGAACTCCGGTTGCTTTCCTATACTGAACAGTCAATGTTCCTGTGGGAGAGCCCCTGCACCAGGTTTCTCTTCCTCTTCGCCGTACCACATACAGGCCGTCAGGTCCACCCCGCCATCCAGCCGGAAGGGCACCCCCTCCATCTCCAGCAGCAGGCGCTGACTCTCCTTTCCCAGAGGAGAGAAAGCGTCGCTCAGTCCCCCAAGGCGGTTGACCACCCGGTGGCAGGGCAAGTCCGCTGGCGCCCCATTCAGCGCACAGCCCACGATACGAGACAGCCTGGGATTGCCAAGCAACCTGGCAATCTGTCCATAAGTCGTTACTCGGCCATAGGGTATCCGGGCCGTGATCTCATAGACCCGCTGAAATACGTTGTCCAAACGGCTCCCTCCCGTACTGTGTCTTTTTCCCGATTATAGCACCCGGCCCCGTCGGTGTCTACCGTTGTCTCTTTTTCCGATAAAATGGGGCCTCCTACTTGACATCGGGGACGAACCGTCATTTAATAGAGGCCAGGGAGCATAATCCATAAGGAAAGGGAGGAATATCTATGACTACGATTACTCTGGGCGGTACCGGCATCCAGATCGAGAAAAATGGCTTCGGCTGCCTGCCCATTCAGCGTATCTCCCAGAAGGAGGCCGCCTATTTGCTGCGGAAGGCTGTGGACGGCGGTATGAATTATTTTGACACTGCCCGCTCTTACAGCGACAGTGAGGAAAAGATCGGCTACGCCTTTCAGGGGATTCGGGACAAGGTCATCCTCGCCACCAAGAGCCACGCCAAGACTGGCCAGGAGCTAAAGGAGCACCTGGAAACCAGCCTGCGGAACCTGCGCACCGACTACATTGACATTTACCAGTTCCATAACCCCGCCTTCTGCCCCAAGCCCGGCGGCGAGGACGGCTTGTATGATGCCGCCCTGGAGGCCAAGGCCCAGGGCAAGATCGGCCATATCTCCATCACCAATCACCGGCTGGCCGTGGCCCATGAGGCCATTGACTCCGGGCTGTACGCCACGCTCCAGTTCCCATACAGCTACCTGGCCGGGCCCCAGGAGCAGGAGCTGGTGGACAAGTGCCAAAAGGTCGGGATGGGCTTTATCGCCATGAAAGGAATGGCCGGTGGCCTGATCCGAAGCGGGCTGGCGGCCGCCGCCTGGATGGCTCTGCAGCCCACTGTGGTTCCTATCTGGGGTGTTCAGCATGAGTGGGAGCTGGATCAGTTCCTGTCCGCTGTCCGGGAAACACCAGCCATGACCGAGGAGTACCAGCAGATCATCGACCACGACCGCAAGGAGCTGGCCGGCGACTTCTGCCGAGGCTGCGGCTACTGTATGCCCTGCCCTGTTGGCATCGAAATCAATCAGTGTGCCCGGATGTCTCTGATGCTCCGCCGGGCTCCGGAGGCCAGCTGGCTGTCTGACCAGTGGCAGGCGGAGATGAAGAAGATAGAGAACTGCCTACACTGTAATCAATGTAAATCAAAGTGTCCCTACGGTCTGGATACACCCAGGCTGCTGGCGGAAAACTATCAGGATTATAAGACCTACCTGGCTCGGTAACAACAAGGGCGTGTCCACTGGACACGCCTTCGCTGTTTGTCATTTCTGGTTCAGTGTTCCCGATGTCCGTGGGCTGGCGTCATTCTCACCGTTCCCGATAATGGTAACCATGCCCTCTTCCTGCTCCGCCTCGACCTGTTCAAAAGGAAGCCCGTTCATAAAGGAGCCGCCCAGTGCGTCCTCTACGGTTTCACTGTCATAGTAGACGGTCCCGTACTCCTCTCCATCGGCCTCCCCAATGGACACGGCCATCTCCCACTTCTCCACGTTACCCTCCACCGTGACTCTCAAATGAGTTCCGAATGTAGTCCTGTCGTACACATAGCTGCCGTCTGCCTCAAGCTCCTCTGTGATATCCACTTCCTCCCCGTTTACTACCAGAATAGCCCGTCCATCCCTGTTTTCTACCGTGGCCTGGGGTACTTCTAAGGTGGTAATATGCTCGCCGGTATCCATGATCATGTCCTGTCGGTATTGGTCCACCTTGATGACGGACACGATCTGTCCGAATATCTCCTGGGCGGCCTCTGGGTTGGCTGCCCCCACCCCCACTACCATCATAGTGATGGCGGCGCAGGCCACCAATATGGTCCGCATAGTTCGGCGGGAGTTCTTACGGTCCCTGTTTTCAGTCATAGCGATGATCTCCTTGATCTTTTCCTCGGAAGCGTTGAGCTCCCGGCATGCGTTACGGTACACTTTGGGGTCGAACATAGACACTTCCCTCCTTCTCTTCCTCCTCGGACAATTCCTTTCGCAGCCGGGCCCGGGCCCGGAGCAGCCAGGTCTGCACCGTGGATGGATTGGCACGCAGGGCGGCGGCCGTCTCGGCCACACTCAGCCCCTCGTAATAGTAGAGATATATGACCAGCCTGTATTTCGGCTCCAGGGCCATCACCGCCCCCATCAGCTCCGCCCGCTCCCGGTCCTCGGGCGCGGTCAGCTCATGCCATTCCTCCAGCGGGACGGCAGCGCGCCGCCAAAAAGAGCGGAGCATTTTGCGGCTCTCGTTCACCGATACCCGCAGGAGCCAATGCTTCATATGGTCCTCGCTCTCAAACTCTGCTTTCTGCTCAAAAAGCCGAAGCAGGACCGTCTGCATCACGTCCTCGGCGTCTTCCCGGCAGCCCAGAGCGTGGTAGGCCACCCGATAGATCATGTCGCCATAGGTCTGAGCCGCCCGGCTGAACTCTTCCTGGGTCAAAGCCGCTCACCTCCTTGGAAGTCTCTGTTTAAAAGGCCTTTCATTCAGTAATATCCGCCAGAGGCGGTAAAAATCTCACCAGAAAAGAAAAAATTTGGGGCCGCCACATCTGTGGCGGCCCTGTGAAGGTTCAGCAGCAGATCCTGTTACATATGGGCAGCGGGCTGCTCCACGTTCAGGACAGTAAGTCTTTTGATGATATTTTGGCGGGTCACAATGCCCACAAAAGCGCCTCGGTCGTCCACCACGGGGATAAAGCTCTGGCGCAGAGCGCGCTCCACCAGTTCCTCCAGGGCCACATCGATGCGTACCGCCGGATTGAAGCCGGGGCGGATTACCCTGCGGAGGGGCTGCTTCTCCTGAGTTTGGATATCCCCGCTCCCCTGGTCCAACAGGCACCAGAGGAAATCCCCCTCGCTGACTGTACCCACATAGCTCCCATCCTTGGCCAGCACTGGGATAGCGGTATAGCCGTGGAAACGGAGCTTCTCCAGCCCCTGGCGGATGGTCCAGTCCTCATAGAGCCAGGCCACGTTTGTCTTTGGTGTCAGCAGAGATATCACATTCAATACTCTCAATCCTTTCCGGCGGGGAGGCCCCCTATATCTCTATGGACAGGATAGCACAGATTGAGGCAAAAGTCTGTAAAAAAACTGTGAAATCTGCCCTCTCAGGAGAGCAAAATACGGTCGTTGTCCAGGCCCCTGCCCACCCCTGCCTTGAAGCGTGCCAGCAGGTCAGACACTGTCATTCCCTTCCGCTCCTCCCCCTGGATGTCCAGCACGACGCGGCCGGAGTCCATCATCAGGGTACGATTGCCCAGCTCCAGTGCCTGCTGCATATTGTGGGTGACCATCAGGGTGGTGATCCTGTTTTCCGCCACCACCTCCCGTGTGATCTTCAACACCTTCTCCGCCGTGGCAGGATCCAGGGCGGCGGTGTGCTCATCCAATAAGAGAAGCCATGGCGGATTCATGGTAGCCATGAGCAGGGTCAGGGCCTGGCGCTGTCCGCCGGACAACAGCCCCACCGGCTGCTTGATTCGGTCCTCCAATCCCATATCCAGCAGAGCCAGCTGGTCCCGGAATCGCTGTTTGTCCTTCTGTGTCAGGGGGGCGAACCAGCCGCCGCTCCCGGCGGCCAGGGTCAGGTTTTCTTCAATCGTCATGTGGGGCGCAGTCCCCCGCATGGGGTCCTGGAACAGCCGTCCAATATGCTTGGATCGCTTGTGCTCGGCCATAAAAGTGATATCCTGGCCGTCCACGAGGATGCAGCCGCTATCCACGAGAAAACTGCCGGCGATGGCGTTAAACAGGGTGGACTTTCCCGCCCCGTTGGAGCCTACGATGGTGACGAAGTCTCCCCGCTCCAGGTGGAGGTCCACCTGGTCTAAGGCCTTCTTCTCATTCAGCGTTCCTGGATTGAAGGTCTTGGAGATGTGGTCCAGCTTCAGCATTTGACTCCGCCCCCTCTCTTTCTGGCGGCCAGCTTCTGCCGCTGCAGCGCGATCAGCTTTCTTCCCTGTGGGGCGGCGATGGCCACGGCCACAATCAGGGCAGACACCAGCTTGAAGCCCTCGGTAGGCACGATGCTGGTACTGATAGCGACGGCGATGATGATGCGGTACAGACAGGCCCCCAGAATGACTCCGAACACCCGGCGGGGAATGGAGCCCCGGCCCATTAAGCTTTCCCCGATGATCAGGGAGGCCAGGGCAACTGTCACCATTCCGGTACCCAAATTGATGTCACAGCTCTTGTTTAGAAGTCCAATCAGGCAGCCCGCCAGCCCTGTGAGGGAATTGGACAGACACAGTCCCACAGTAATGGTAAAGGAGGGGTTGATGGAGGAAGCCCGGACCATGTCCGCGTTGTCCCCTGTGGCCCGGATAGACAGGCCCAGCCGGGTGCGGAAAAAAAAGACTACCAACAGGGCGGCCACCAGAAGGATCACCGCCAGCACCACCAGCTCATGCCACTTAGCCCACCACTCCCAGGGAAAAAGCTCCTTGCACAGCGTAAATAGGGAATCACTGCCGTAGATAGACAGGTTGGAGGACCAGCCCATCACCGCCAGGTTGACGGTGTAAAGCCCTGTGTTGACGATGATGCCGGCCAGGATGCTCTCCACCCCAAGCTTGGTCTGGAGAAAGGCGGTGACAAAGCCGGAGCAGGCTCCAGCCAGCATGGCGGCGGGCAGGGCCAGCAGGGGATGCCCGGCCAAAGTGACAGTTGCCCCTACGGCAAACCCCAGAGTATAGCAGCCATCTGTGGACAGGTCGGCAATATTAAGAATCGAGAAGCTAATGAACAGGGCCATGGCCACCAGGGAGTAAATCGCCCCCACCTCTAGTGCAGTCTGGAGGGCTGGCAGGGATAAAATAGCGGGCACAGGGATTCCTCCTTATGGCGGTACTGGGGACGCCGCACTGGGCGGCGTCCCCAGACCGAGGTTTTACAGAATGGACTCAGCTGAAGCTCTGGGCGGTGGTAATCTCCACCACGCCGATACCAAGGGTGGCAAAGGCAGCCTTCACATCATCTAGGCTCAGACCGATGGCCTCACAGGTTTCTGTGTTGATGGTGGCCGCTTCGTGGGCCAGGATGACCACAGGAGTGGTGGCGGGGTCAGCCCCGTTCACCAGCAGGTCCACCACCATATCGGCGGTCTCGGCCCCCAAATCGTCATAGTCAACGCCGTACCCAAAGAAAGCGCCATTCAGGGCGAAAGAGTTGGCACCGGTATAGTGAGGGATCTTAGCCTCGTTCAGCTTCTCAAAAATAGACAGTTCGGCCTGCATCACGGTGTTATCCGTTGGGGTGAAGATGGCCTCCACACCGGCGCTGATCAAGGCGTCCACAGCGGAGTTGACCTCGTCAGTATTGGTGCCGGTTTTTTCCACATAGGAGATACCGCTGGCATCCAGGAAGGCCTTAGCCTCCTCGATAGGCTTCTTGGAGGAATCCTCAGACTTGGAGTAGAGCAGGCCCACGGTCTGGATGTCGGGGTCTACGGCCAGCATCATCTTCATGATCATCTCGGTGTTCAGGGCGTCGCTGACGCCGGTGATGGTACCGCCAGGAGCGTCCATGTCCTGGACCAGATTAGCGGTGACAGGATCGGACACCGCAGCGAAGATGATTGGGATGTCCTCATCGGTGACTACAGACTGCATCACCTGGGCGGCCGGCGTAGCGATGGGCACGACCACATCTACCCCGTCAGCCACCAGTTGGGCGGCGATCTGATTGAGTGTGGTGCCGTCCCCCTGCCCATTATAGGTATAGTCGGCGTAATTGAAGGTCACTCCCAGCTCGGCGCTCTTGGCATCCAGCTCCTTCTGGACGTTCTTCTCGATCTGATCCAGAGAGGCGTGGTCCATATACTTGACCAAGCCAATCTTATACTCCGTCTTTGCAGCAGAGGCGGAACTTCCTCCCGCGGCGGTCCCATCGGAACTGGAAGCGCCAGAGCTGCCGGAGTCATTTCCGGCTCCTGTGCAGGCGGCCAGGGTCAGCGCCAGGGACAGGGACAGGGCCGCAGCCAGGAGCTTCTTCAAAGTGCTGTTCTTTTTCATGGTATTTACCTCCATTATTTGCCCGGTTTGGGCTTAGATTGGTTTGGGTGGGTGATGGAGGGGCCGTTGCCGGCGGCCTTTGTTTCAGAGTATAAAAAAACAGCCCCCTATCCCACATAATATGGGACAAGAGCTGTACTCCTGCGATACCACCCAAATTGACGTTTGCACGTCCGCTCGCTTCACGCGCCATCACGCGTGCCCGATGGATAACGGGTGGGTCCCCGTCGGCATCTACTAGGTCTCCCGTTCAAGCCGCCCTCGAAAGTCCATTCACTCGGCCGCTCCCCGCCCCGATCTCACCCTCCGGGACTCTCTTCAGGTTTGCCGCACCGGCTACTCCTCTTTCTCAAAGGTTTACCGCTGTCTAATTGTTGGGATTATTATAGCCGCTCCCCGTCTCCTTGTCAACCCCCCCTCTTGAAAAAATATTGTGGGAGCTTTCAACGTCCTATCCATCCATACGAATAATGGGGGCGTTCTCCCCTCAGGTCAAACGCCCCCAAACCAGGTCAGATAAGAAATTCGCTGCTCTGCTTGAGATAACGCAGATAATACACCAACGCCACCAGGGATATTGCCAAACTTGCAAACACCGAGATTAAGGGCAAGATGAGTGACGGAGAATCCAAGAGACTGCCAGAAAGCAGCAGGCACAACAGCGTAATCCCCCCGGACAGGAACGCTGCCCCAAAGGAAATGAGCTGCCATCTCCATGCCTTTTTTCCCAGCTCCATCTGGCCGGCAGCGCCCCTTGACTGTAAAACCGCATTGGTCCCCTTAATTACAAAGTAAGTCATGAGCAGGTTGCAGATATCCTGGGCCATGCTCATCAGGGCACCGAATATTGTTTCATCATTCGCGAACAGGCCGACTACAAACACGATGACCAGAGTGATCACCGCGTTCCTATATGCCTGGTGCTCATTGCGCAGCTTCACCAAGCCCACTAACGAAATGACCGTCCCCCCCAAGACCGCCATTGCCACTAAAAATACCAAGGGCGGGATAATCCACGCAAGGATCGTACATAGAATACTGGCAATTATAATTATATTGCCCACATACATCAGCCTCAGGGACTGGGCCACTTTTTCGTAGTTATATTCCACACCGCTCGCCTCCTGTTTCATAATAGAAAAAGAGCGGGCCTCTTCAGAAGTCCGCTCTTTTGATAGGAAACTTACTCGTTGATGCCGATGACGACGCCGGAACCCACGGTACGGCCGCCCTCACGGATGGCGAAACGCAGGCCCTGCTCGATGGCGATGGGGGTGATCAGCTCCACGTCCATGTCCACGTTGTCGCCGGGCATGCACATCTCAGTGCCCTCGGGCAGAGTGATGATGCCGGTCACGTCGGTGGTACGGAAGTAGAACTGGGGCCGGTAGTTGTTGAAGAAGGGGGTGTGACGGCCGCCCTCGTCCTTGGACAGGACGTAAACCTGGCCCTTGAACTTGGTGTGGGGATGGATGGAGCCGGGCTTGCACAGCACCTGGCCACGCTCGATGTCGGTCTTAGCGATACCGCGCAGCAGGCAGCCAGCGTTGTCGCCAGCCTCGATGAAGTCCAGAGTCTTGCGGAACATCTCCATGGAGGTGACCACGGTGCTCTTCTTCTCCTCGGACAGGCCCACGATCTCGACGGTCTCGCCGGCCTTCAGCTGGCCACGCTCCACACGGCCGGTAGCCACGGTGCCGCGGCCGGAGATGGTGAACACGTCCTCGACGGGCATCAGGAAGGGCAGGGAGTCATCACGGGGAGGAGTGGGGATATACTCGTCGACAGCATCCATCAGCTCCTTGATGCAGGCGAAGTCGGGATCATTCACATCGCCAGACTCGCAGGTCAGAGCGTTCAGAGCGGAGCCCTTGATGATGGGAATCTCGTCGCCGGGGAACTCATAGGAGGACAGGGTCTCACGGACCTCCATCTCCACCAGCTCCAGCAGCTCCTCGTCGTCCACCTGGTCACACTTGTTCAGGAAGACAACAATAGCGGGCACGCCTACCTGACGGGCCAGCAGGATGTGCTCCTTGGTCTGAGCCATGGGGCCGTCGGTAGCGGCAATAACCAGGATAGCGCCGTCCATCTGAGCAGCGCCGGTGATCATGTTCTTGATATAGTCGGCGTGGCCGGGGCAGTCGACGTGGGCGTAGTGACGCTTGTCAGTCTCATACTCCACGTGGGCAGTGTTGATGGTGATGCCGCGCTCGCGCTCCTCAGGAGCCTTGTCGATGCTGGAGTAATCCTCATACTGGGCCTTGCCCTGCAGAGCCAGGTACTTGGTGATGGCGGCAGTCAGGGTGGTCTTGCCGTGGTCAACGTGACCGATGGTGCCGATGTTTACATGGGGCTTAGTACGCTCAAATTTTGCCTTAGCCATTGGAATTTCCTCCTTATATTACAGTTATAGACGTAACTTGCGTGGGTTCCATCGCATCAGGGACATTTTATCCTATTCTGAGCGCAAATGCAACCCTATTTTCCAACACACCCGGAATTAATCCTGGGTGTTGCGGCCGCGCTCGGCAATGATCTTGTCGGCGATGCTCTTGGGGATCTCCACATAGCTGTGGGGCTCCATAGAGTACTGGCCACGGCCCTGGGTGCTGGAACGCAGGTCGGTAGCATAGCCAAACATATTGGCCAGAGGCACCAGGGCGTCGATCTGGGTGGCGCCGGGACGGCTCTCCTGGCCCTGGATCTGGCCGCGGCGGCTGTTCAGGTCACCGATGACATTGCCCAAATAGTCGTCGGGCACGATGACGGAAACCTTCATGATGGGCTCCAGCAGAATGGGTGTGGCCTTGCGGCAGGCCTCTTTGAAGGCCATGGAGCCGGCAATCTTAAATGCCATCTCAGAGGAGTCCACCTCGTGGTAGGAGCCGAAGGTCAGGTGTACCTTCACATCCACTACCGGGTAGCCGGCCAGAACACCGGCCTGCATGGCTCCCTGGATACCAGCGTCAACGGCGGGGATATACTCCTTGGGGATGACGCCGCCGGTGATCTCGTTCAGGAACTCATAGCCCTTGCCGGACTCGTTGGGCTCCACCGTGATGCGGACGTGGCCGTACTGGCCCTTACCGCCGGACTGACGGGCATACTTGGTATCCTGCTCCACGCTCTTCTTGATGGTCTCCTTATAGGCCACCTGGGGAGCGCCTACGTTGGCTTCCACCTTGTACTCCCGGAGCAGACGGTCCACGATGATCTCCAGATGGAGCTCGCCCATACCGGCGATAATAGTCTGGCCGGTCTCCTCGTCGGTGTAGGTCTTGAAGGTGGGGTCCTCCTCAGCCAGCTTCATCAGGGCAATGCCCATCTTCTCCTGACCGGCCTTGGTCTTAGGCTCAATAGCCACACGAATCACGGGTTCGGGGAACTCCATGGACTCCAGAATGATGGGAGCCTTCTCGTCGCAGAGGGTGTCGCCGGTGGTGGAATTCTTCAGGCCGATCACGGCGGCGATGTCGCCGGAGTAGCAGCACTCAATGTCCTCCCGGTGGTTGGCGTGCATCTGCAGGATGCGGCCAATGCGCTCTTTCTGCCTCTTAGTGGAATTCAAAACGGTGGTGCCGGTGTTCAGCACGCCGGAGTAAACACGCACAAAGGACAGGCGGCCCACAAAGGGATCGGTGGCGATCTTGAAGGCCAGAGCGGAGAAGGGGGCGTTGTCGTCAGCGGGACGCTCATCCTCCTCCTCAGTATCAGGGTTGACACCTTTAATGGCGGGGATGTCGATGGGAGAGGGCATATAGTCCACAATGGCATCCAGCAGCTTCTGCACACCCTTGTTTTTGTAGGAGGTGCCGCACACCACGGGGACCATCAGGTTATCGATGGTGCCCTTACGGATGGCGCGACGGATCATATCCTCAGGAACAGGCTGCTCCTCCAGGACAAGTTCCATGATCTCCTCATCAATGTCGGCACAAGAGTCCAGCAGCTTGGTGCGGTACTCCTGGGCCAGCTCCATCATATCGTCGGGGATCTCCTCCACCCGCATATCCTTGCCTACCTCGTCGTAGTAGACGTCAGCCTTCATCTCCACCAGGTCGATGATGCCCTTGAAGGTCTCCTCCTTGCCGATGGGGAGCTGGATGGGCACGGCGTTGCACTTCAGACGGTCGTGGATCATGTTGAGCACGTTGTAGAAGTCGGCGCCCATAATGTCCATCTTGTTGACGTAGATCATACGGGGGACCTTATAATGGTCGGCCTGGCGCCAGACAGTCTCAGACTGAGGCTCCACACCACCCTTGGCGCACATGACGGTCACAGAGCCGTCCAGCACGCGCAGGGAGCGCTCCACCTCCACGGTGAAGTCCACGTGGCCCGGGGTGTCGATGATGTTGATACGAGTCTGGGGGAACTGATCCTTGGTTCCCTTCCAGTAGCAGGTGGTGGCGGCGGAGGTGATGGTAATGCCGCGCTCCTGCTCCTGGGCCATCCAGTCCATGGTGGCGGTACCCTCATGGGTCTCGCCAATTTTGTAGTTGACGCCGGTGTAGTAGAGAATACGCTCGGTAGTGGTAGTCTTACCCGCGTCGATGTGGGCCATGATACCAATATTGCGGGTATTCTCCAAAGAAACTTTTCTAGGCATACTTTGTCTCCTCTTAGATTACCAGCGATAGTGAGCGAAAGCCTTGTTGGACTCGGCCATCTTGTGGGTGTCCTCACGCTTCTTCACGGCGCCGCCGGTGTTGTTGGCAGCGTCCATAATCTCGCCGGCCAGCCGCTCCTTCATGGTCTTCTCGCCGCGGTTGCGGGCATAGGCGGTCAGCCACCGCAGACCCAGGGTCTGACGACGCTCAGGCCGGACCTCGATGGGCACCTGGTAGGTAGCGCCGCCTACACGGCGGGCCTTGACCTCCAGGGAGGGCATGATGTTCTCGAGAGCCTGGGTGTAGACCTCCATGGGGTCCTTCTCGGTCTTCTCCTTGATGATGTCAAAGGCGCCGTAGACCACCTTCTGAGCCACGCCCTTCTTGCCATCCAGCATGATGCTGTTGGTGAGCTTGGTAACCAGGACGGAGTTGTAAAGCGGATCAGGCAGAACCTCCCGCTTGGGTACATTTCCTCTTCTGGGCACTTTGCTTCCCTCCTTCTTATAAAATTAGAAATCATAGGTACTCGAACCGTTTCGCAAACGATCCGTGTAATGCCTGTCCGAGGTCTGCCTAACAATATATAGGTAAACGCTCGGCAAGGCGGGGTTGCCTTGCGCAAACGCACAATGCAATTTCAGTGTGAAGTAACCCTCTTACTTCTTGCCGGCCTTGGGACGCTTGGCGCCGTACTTGGAACGGGCCTGCATACGGCCGTTGACGCCCTGGGTATCCAGAGTGCCGCGGATGATGTGGTAACGCACACCGGGAAGGTCCTTGACACGGCCGCCGCGGATCATGACCACGGAGTGCTCCTGCAGGTTGTGGCCAACACCGGGGATATAGGCGGTGACCTCGTAGCCGTTGGTCAGACGCACACGGGCAATCTTACGCAGAGCGGAGTTCGGCTTCTTAGGAGTAGAAGTACGGACCGCGGTGCACACACCTCTCTTCTGGGGAGAAGGCAGATCAGTGCTCTTGTTCTTCAGGGTGTTCAGACCGTGCTGCAGGGCGGGAGAGGTGGACTTGTAAGTCACCTGCTGGCGTCCCTTGCGTACCAGTTGGTTAAAAGTAGGCATGGTTTTCCTCCTTTCTGAAAATCTGCCCCTGAGGGGGCGTAATATATTTTAACAGAATAAGGAAATCTTATTCCATTAAAATCAGATCACAGCAGGACAGCCACTGCACTGCCCACTGCAATGGAGCAGGCGGCGCCCAGCTCTTTCATGGTGGAGACCTCCTCCACCGGGACTTCCTTTTCTTTGGCCAGCCTCGCCAGCGGCTCGGTGACCCGGGGGTCTGCGTCGGCGGCCAGGAACAGCTTTTTAGCCCGCCCGTCGTTGAGGGCGCGCTTGACCTGCTTGGCCCCTGCCACCTTATCGGCGCTGTTCAGTTCACTCAGCATTCCGGTGCCCTCCTCCCTCCTGTTTCAGAAGCAGTCATCGGGTAAAAGGGCGCAATAGCCCCTACCACCGCAAGTTGAGATTATAGCATTTTCTCTCCCTCCCGTCAAGGAAAATCCGCCGTGAAATCCACAAATTTTCTCTCCCCGTCCCTGTTTTTTCGGCAAATGGCAAAATTTTTTCCCTTGGAGGCCACGCCCTCCGTAAAGATATTGCGTCTATGCAGGCAGAGAGATCTGTTCACAGGGGCCAAATACGCTGCTAAGATGATGGATTCTTTGAGTCGATCTTCAGGCAAATCAAGAATAAAACACGGGGATAGCGCCATACTATGGAAACTCTATGATAAGGAGGAGCCTGTATGACCGCCCATGTAAATGAAAACTGTATCGGCTGCGGCCTGTGCACCGGTATCTGCCCCACCGCCTTTCTTATGACGGACGAGGGGGTGGCCGCCGCCCGGGACGAGATCCTGCCAGAGTGGGAAGGCCAGGTCCAGGAGGCCGCCGAGAGCTGCCCCACCAGCGCCATTGAGATATCACATTGAACACAGAGGGGGCGGGCCCATGGGCCCGCCCCCTCTGTGCTCTATCCTTCTGCCTGTATCTGTTCCAATATCCTTCCAATGGGTCCGGCGATGGCTAGGTCCGCCCGCCTGTCGTATGGCGTGGGGCTCTTGTTGATGAGGACCAGCCGGTCTCCCCGGTAGTAGTTCACCAGACTGGCCGCCGGGTAGACCGCCAACGAAGTGCCCCCTATGATGAGCAGGTCCGCCTGCTGGATATCGGTCAGAGCTCCCTCCAGCACCCGGCTGTCCAGCGACTCCTCATAGAGGACCACATCAGGCTTCACCGTTCCCCCACAGGAACAGGTGGGCACCCCCTGGCTGTCACGGATAAATTCCACGGGATAAGGCTTTTTACAGCGCATACAGAAATTCCGGTGGACTGAGCCATGCAGCTCCCACACCCGCTTTGACCCGGCCATCTGGTGCAGCCCGTCAATGTTCTGAGTGACCACTGAGCGGAGCTTACCCACTCGCTCCAACTGGGCCAGCTTCCGGTGGGCTGTATTGGGCCGGGCATCCAGGCAGAGCATTTTGTCCCGGTAGAAGCGGTAAAACTCCTCCGGTCTTCGGTCAAAGAAGGTGCGGCTCAAGATCTCCTCCGGGGGATAGTCATACTTCTGATTGTACAGGCCGTCTACGCTTCGGAAGTCAGGAATGCCGCTCTCGGTGGACACTCCAGCCCCGCCGAAAAAGACAATGGACTCGCTCCCATCGATCCACTCCTGAAGCCTTTTGATCTGTTCCTCCATGGTCGTTCTCCTTCTTCGGCATGATTCAGCGGAACACTCTGTCCCGCAACTTACACAGGACTTGATACAGCGGGTCGGCCAACACCAGGGCCAGGACAAAATTTCCCCCACAGTGGAGCAGGTCCGCCGGGATACCGGATATCCACCAGGACAGGGCCGCCCAGGGGCCGCCGGTGACCCAATAGGGCACCGACATCAGTGCCCCGAAGGCCAGTCCAAAGGTACCGCTTGCCATTGCGAGTAACAGCGGACGGCCCGGAGGCAGCTTGGTACAGATCAGGCCCCACAGGGGCCAGACATAGAGATAGCCTAACCACCACATAGGGTTGAAGCCGTACAGCAGTCCCTCTACCACCACAAAGGGAAGGATAATCGAGAGGACTTGCCTTCCAAAAACAAGAGCGTACACCAGGATGAGCAGGGAGACCGGCTCGATGTTGGGCAGAGGGGACAGGACCATCTTCAACACTGTCAGCGTGGAGGCCATCAGTCCACAGAGCACCACTTTTTTCGCCCCGTTGAGGGGTCTCCTCTCTCCCATGGTCAATAGGTAGACAAAGTCAGCTCAAAGTGGTCGCCGTCCTGGACCGGGGTGGTGTCCACTCCGGTGTTCACCATCTCGCCGTCCTGGGTGACGCGCCACCACTGGTTCTCACTCTCCTGGGCGGTCTCCCCGTCTACTGTAGTAATATATAAGCCGAACTGGCTGCTCTCGCCCTTCACAAGCTTTTCCTCGACCAGCACCTGACCCAGATACTCGGCGTCAGTGTGGTAAGTAAACTCCTTAGTGCTCTCGTCCCCGTGGACCACCTCCACCACCACAGTCTTGTCGCCCACCTGGGTCTGGGGCCTGGTGAAGTACCAGAGGCCGGCCATGAGGGCGGCGACGATCATCAGCGCTGCGGCCGCCAGCAGGGTTTTCCTGTTTCTCATAATATTTTCCTTCCGCCCTTGCCGTCACTCGCGGCGCGGGCAAGCAAGCTCCCAGGCAGGTCTTCTGACTCAAGGCTCTCCACCCGCTCCCCCGCCTTCCCGGCAGATGCCGGCGGCACATCGGGGGTGGGCTCCCCTCTCACAGCGGCGTGACCGTGGACATATGTCTCTTCCCTATTCTCCCGGAAACCGGGCACCTGAGGCGGGAATATTATAGCACAGCGTCTTAGAAAAGGAAAGCAGGACTTGTGGCGTGCCGAGTTGTTGCGCCATACTGGATGCCCACAGGCGCATCACTTCCCGTCAAGGGGGCGGTCAGGGCAGTCCCTGTGCCACCTTGACCGCTTCTTTGATTCAGTGCACGACGGCATCCTCCGCTGTGAAACCGCCCAGGGAGCCCTCCTTGACTTGAATGCAGACATAGGTGACGCTGGAATCCTCCGCCGCGGAGAACTGTCGTTTGGCAGCCGGGGCGACCCGCAGCCAGTCCCCAGCGGCGAGGGAGACGTTCTCTCCGTCGATGACCGCCCTGCCCGCTCCCGCCAGGATACCGTAGATCTCCTCGTTTCGCCTGTGGGAATGTACAAAGGGCACCCCCGCCCCAGCGGGGAGCCGGTTGACGCTGACCTCCGCGCCGGTCAGGCCCAGCTTATCATGTAGTTCGGCGCGGTCCTCAGTCCCAATGTTGATTTTCGTGTAGTTTGTCATGGTTTTGACCTCCAAATCTTGTTCGCAAGTCGCCTTGCGTGCCTTTAGTGTACAGCCACCGCATACTCGGCTACAAGTACGCACCTTTTTATAACTGTACACGCGAAAAACGATGTGCTATACTGTGTCCGGAGGTGTATCGCCATGAAAACGAAGGAGGAACTTCCGGCCTGTCCAGTGGCCACCGCGGTATCCTTAATTGGCGGGAAGTGGAAGCTGCTGATCCTGCGCAATTTGAAGGCGCGCCCGTGGCGCTTCAACGAGCTGCAGCGGGATCTGGACGGGATCTCCCAGAAGGTGCTGACGGACAGCCTGCGCCAGATGATCGATGACGGCCTCGCCTATCGCCGGGACTATCAGACCATGCCCCCGCGGGTGGAGTATGGCCTAACCGAGCTGGGAAAAGAGATGCTGCCCATTATCGACGCACTGGCCGATTTTGGGACCTATTACAAATCGACGCTCCAGCCGTAACGCCCCGCCACCCCAAAATTTTTCACCAAGGAGAATGCTATGGACGCTATCATTCAGGCCCTAGCCCGTGAGCTGGGCCGCAGCGAAGCACACATAAAAAATGTGGTCAACCTTATCGACGAGGGAGCCACCATCCCCTTTATCGCCCGGTATCGAAAAGAGCTCCACGGCTCCATGGACGACCAGCTGCTCCGCCAATTAGCGGACCGGCTCCAGTATTTGCGCAATCTGGAAGCCAGAAAGTCGGAGGTAAAGGCATCTATCGAGAACCAGGGCAAACTCACCGAAGACCTGGCGGCTGCCGTCGATAGGGCGATAACTCTGGCTGAGGTGGAGGACCTTTACCGTCCCTATAAACAAAAGCGGCGCACCCGGGCCACCGCAGCCAGAGAACGGGGGCTGGAGCCCCTGGCTCTGCTGCTGTTTGGCAAAGGGCCTGCCGTGACACTGGAGGAGGCGGCAGCAGATTTTGTCGATCTGGAGAAAGGCGTGGAAACTTTGGAGGACGCCCTTCAGGGGGCAAGCGATATCATCGCCGAGCTTATCTCGGACGATGCGGAGATCCGCAAGGAGCTCCGGGACCTGTATCTCCGACGGGGCGTGCTGGTCTCACGGGCGGCGGACAAGGAGCCGGAGGACAGTGTGTACCGGCTTTATTATGACTTTAAGTGTCCCGTAGGGCGCCTCCAAGGCTATCAGGTGCTAGCCGTCAACCGTGGAGAGCGGGAGGGTATTTTGAAGGTATCGGTGGAGCTGGACCCGGAGACCGCCCATGTCGCCGTCCGCCGCCTCACTGTCCCTGGGGCCGCCGCTATGGAGTTCGTCCGCAACGCAGCGGACGACGCCTACGACCGACTCATCCAGCCCTCTATGGAGCGGGAGATCCGCAGTACCCTCTCTGACCAGGCCAACGAGGGAGCCATCCATATGTTTGCCCTAAATTTGAAGCCATTACTCATGCAGCCCCCAGTCAAGGGCAAGGTCACCATGGGGCTGGATCCTGGCTACCGGATGGGCTGCAAGGTGGCGGTGGTGGACGGCACCGGAAAAGTGCTGGACACGGCGGTGGTCTATCCTACCCACGGAGAGCGGCAGAAGCAGGAGTGCATCGCCAAGCTGGCCTCTCTCATCAAGAGATATGGGGTAGAGCATATCGCCATCGGAAACGGTACCGCCAGCCGTGAAACCGAGCAGATGACGGTAGAGCTCATCAAAAAGATAGGCGGCGGAGTGTCCTACATGATTGTCAGCGAGGCGGGGGCCTCCGTCTACTCGGCCAGCAAACTGGCCGCCGAGGAGTTTCCCCAGTTCGATGTAAACCTGCGCAGCGCCGTATCCATTGCCCGGCGGCTCCAGGACCCCCTGGCCGAGCTGGTGAAGATCGACCCCAAGGCCATCGGCGTAGGCCAGTACCAGCACGACATGCCCCAGGCCAGGCTGGGTGAAACGTTGGACGGTGTGGTGGAGGACTGTGTCAACGCGGTGGGAGTGGACGCCAATACCGCCTCCCCCTCCCTGCTCCAGCGGGTGTCCGGCCTGACCGCCGCCACCGCCAAGAATCTAGTGGCCTACCGGGAAGAAAATGGCCCCTTTACCGCCCGGAAGCAGCTTTTGAAGGTGCCAAAGCTGGGCCCCAAGGCCTTTGAGCAGTGCGCCGGCTTTCTCCGGGTGCCGGAGAGCGGCAGCGTGCTGGACAACACCGGCGTCCATCCGGAGAGCTATGGAGCCGCGGAAAAGCTGCTGGCGAAGTGCGGCTATACGCTGGACGACGTGAAGGCAGGGGAACTGTCGGAATTGAAGGCCAGGGCAGAGGCCATCGGGCTTGCCCAACTGGCAGAGAGATGCGGAGCAGGACTTCCTACCCTGTCCGACATCATCAAAGAGCTGATGAAGCCGGGCCGGGACCCACGGGACGAGCTGCCGCCCCCCATCCTCCGCACTGATGTTATGGAGGCCAAAGACCTAAAGCCGGGCATGGAGCTTCAGGGCACCGTGCGCAACGTTATTGATTTCGGCGTCTTTGTGGATATCGGTGTACATCAGGATGGCCTGGTCCACATCTCTAAGCTGCCCCGGCGAGTGAAGCACCCCTCCGAACTGCTCACCGTAGGGGATATCGTCACCGTTTGGGTCCTGGAGGTAGACGAGAAGAAAAAGCGGATCAGCCTAACCATGAAAAAGCCGGGGTGAATCGATCGATATGAATCTGGAAGGTATCATCACCGCTGTATTGTGCTTTGCCTGTATCGGCCTGTTCCACCCTATTGTCATTCGTGCCGAGTACCACTGGTCCGCCCGATGTTGGCCCTTCTTTCTGTTGGCCGGACTGGTTTTTCTTGGGTGCAGTCTGCTGGTAGACAACTCCATAGGCGCCTCTGCCCTGGGGGTGCTGGGGTGCAGCTGTCTTTGGAGCATCTTGGAGCTGAAGCAGCAGGAAAAACGGGTGGCTAAGGGCTGGTTCCCCTCCAACCCCAAGCGGGTTTCTAAGCAGAATAACTCCAGGTCCCACGCATAGAATGAAAAAAACAAAAGGAGGTTCCCCATGCCCGCTTCTGCCGTGTTCGACCTTCACTGTGACACTCTCACCGCGTTTATGGACCCCACCCGCTGCCGGGACACGCTGGACGACCCCCTCTCCTCCTTTGCCCTGTCCAAGATTCCCCAGGGGGTAAGCTGGTGCCAGTGCTGCGCCATCTTTATCCCCGACGGTCTGACCCCAAAGGAGGCCGAGGGCTACTACGCCTTCCACCAGCGCAGTTTTATCCGCCAGATGGGCTGCCTGTCCTCCCAGGTCCTTTCCTGCCGCACCGCCGACGATATCTGTCAGGCTTGGGACTGTGGAAAGGCGGCGGTTATCCTCACTGTGGAGAATGGAGCAGCCCTGGGTGGACGGCTGGAGCGCATAGAGCGGCTGGCCCGGGATGGAGTGCGGATGATGACCCTCACCTGGAACGGAGAAAACGAGCTGGGCTCCGGCCATGAGACGGACCGGGGCCTGTCCTCCTTTGGGAAGGCCGCCGTTCAGGAGTTGGAGCGGCAGGGCATCCTGGTGGATGTTTCCCATCTGAACGACCAGGGCTTTGAAGACCTGCTGGATATTTCGGAAAAGCCCTTTGTGGCCAGCCACTCCAACGCCCGGTCGGTGTGCGGTCACCGGCGCAACCTCACTGACTGGCAGATCAGGGAGATGGCCGCCCGCGGGTGTCTGATCGGGCTGAACTACTACACCCCCTTCCTCCGCTCTGACGGCTGCCCCGCCGGCCTGGACGATCTGTACCGCCATGCGGCCCACTTTCTGGACCTTGGCGCGGAGAACTGTCTGGCTCTAGGCTCCGACTTCGACGGAGCCGACCTGCCCCCCTGTCTGGACAGTCCCATTAAGGCGGCGGGACTGTGGGACTATCTGACCGGACGGCACATCCCCCCCACCCTGGTCCAGAAGATCATGTACCAAAACGCTCTGAATTTCTTCCGGGCCGGGTTGTAGACCCTCTTTTTCTATCGGACAGGCGCAAAAAACCGGGAGCTTCTCGCTCCCGGTTTTCCTTATCCCTCCATATGGCGGCCAAGGAAGCCGGCGATGGATTGGGCCAGCTTGTATTCCACCTCGCCGCCCTCCAGTTCCTCCGGCCGGCCGACAAAGACTACGCTGCCCAGCACGTCCCCCTCTGAAAGGATGGGGGCCACGGTGTCCAGGCAGAATTTATCTTCTCCGGTACACAGGGGCAGCGGCGCCTCTCCCCCCTTGTGCTGGTAGATCTGCCGCCCCTCCATGAGCCGTTCCAGTTCAGAGGATACCTGCTTTTCCATCAGCTCGCGCTTGGGTGCCCCGGCTACTGCGATACAGCTGTCCCGGTCGGTGATGACTGTCACCCGGCCCGTGGTCCGGTTCAAGGTCTCACACAGCTGGCCGGCAAAGTCCACCAGCCCGCCCATCAGGGAGTATTTTTTGAAGATCACTCCGCCATCCTTATCTGTGTAGATCTCCAGCGGATCACCGTCACTGATAACATTGGCATGGAACACCTTGTCCGGGCGCTTTGGGGCGGTCTGGACAAGGGTGACGGATGGAAGCTGTCCCATGCCGTCCTTAAAATTTACGGTGCCCCCCTTGACCTCAGCCATAGCGGCCACCGCCTCCTCCGTGGGCAACGTCCCGCTCCGCAGGATGCTGTCCACGTCGGCCTGGAGCTGAATCTCCAGGTGATCCTCGTAGACCTTGATCTTCTGAATGATAAGCTCCAGATCCCGGCGCTCCAGGGTCTCCTTGTGAAGCACATCCGAAAAGACCTCCATGGCGGTGCGGGCCGCCCGGTTCACCTGGATGATGGTATTGCGCTTGTCGGACAGCATTTCAATCTGGTGGCTGACCCCCTCGATCTTCTTTTGCAGGTCGCTCTCCAGTTCGTCATAGGTCTCCTCCAGCAGCCCCTCCCGCTCCGGGTGCTTCATAATGTCCCGGATGCGCTGGCGTTTTGTGACCTTCAGTTCCTCCTGGAGCTCGGCCAGCAGTTCCGCCAGCCGGTCGGCGCTCTCCTCCGTCTCGGCCACGTCCTCCCGCTCCCGGGCCAAATCCTCGTTGATTCGCTGGAGCATCTCAGCGGAGTGGTCCATCACCTGGCGGAGATAGAGCTTCATCAGCTCGTCCAGCTTGTCCGCCCGGATGTGGTGGCTGGTACAGCCCGCCCGGCCCCGGCGGTGGTAGGTTCCGCAGGTGTAGGCGCTCTTCAAATCCTTCCGGCTCATGGCAAACATGGGGGCCCCGCAGTCCCCGCACACCAGAAATCCGGAGTAGGTGTTGTCATACTTCTTCACCCCCCGGTAGTGGCTGGTGGAGCGCTTCTCCCGCAGGGCCCGGGTGGTGGCGAAGGCGCGGTAGTCGATGATGGCCTGGTGGTGGTGCTCAATGACGATCTGTTCCCCCTCGTCCCGGCGCACGTCCCTGCCGTTGATTTTTTGCCGGGTGTACTTCCCCTGGCGCAGCGTGCCGATGTAGAAGTCATTGTCCAGGATGCCCTGCACCGTCACAATGGCCCAGACGGACTTCACCGGGCGGTTGTAATCCTCCCCGGCGGCCTCCTTCCTGTCCCGCTCCGCCATGCGGGGGGTGGGGATGCCCTGGTCGGTGAGGTAGTTGGCGATTTTCTTGTAGCCCCAGCCCTCCTCGTTGTACAGGCGGAAGATGGTGCGCACCACCTCCGCCTCGGTGGGGACCACCTCGAACTCCTGTTTTTTGTTGACAATGTAGCCGTAAGGGGCGGCGCAGATCCACTTGCCGTCCGCCTGCCGCCGCTTGATGACGTTTTTCACCTTTTTGCTGGTGTCGGTGACGGGCATCTCGTTAATGAGGAACTGGAACTGAATCTTCAGCCAGTCGTCGTCATTGGGGAAGTCAATGTTGTCCCCGATGGAAATGATCCGCGCCCCCGCGTCCCGCAAGTCCTCCAGCTCCACCAGCCCCCGGCTGTTCCGCCGGGAGAAGCGGGAGAAGTCCTTGACGATGAGGATATCATATTGGTGGGACATGAGGCCCTTCCGCATAGCCTGGTAGCCCTCCCGCTGCTCGAAGGTGTAGCCGGAGCGGTCCCGATCCTCGTAGAAGGTGAGGGAACTGCCGGGGAACTTCTGCTTCACAAAGTCCGCTATGATGGCCTTCTGGTTCTCGATGGACACGTTGTCCCGGTCCAGCTCATCGTCCACGGAGATGCGGGCGTAGCCGGCAATGTCAAAGGTTTCGGTCACGTTTCTCCGCCTCCTTTCAGATACCGCTCCATAGGCCGCTCCTTTCACCAATAAAGTTTTATCCTTCATCCTTATTTCAGATAACATTGTATACGAACTTGTGTGGAATTGCAAGGGGAAACACAAAAAATTGGGGAGGCGATTGAGACGCCTCCCCTGATTGTATCCCGAAACCACTTGCTGGGAGATTGGTTTTTGGGATACAAGAAACCAGCCGCAAGCCACCTGTTGCGGCTGGTGGCTGGTTTTGCCATCGTGATACAAAACGTAAGATGACCAAATCGACTACAAAGTCAGTCGTGGCCACATAGGGTGGATAATATCTTGCAAACACTTCCCCATTTTGTGCAATACGCATCACTTTTATCATAGAAAGCCATCTGTTCCCGGTTATTCAGGCTGTCTTCTCAAAGTTTTTCCTGTGACCGTCGTAACCGCAAAGGGAGCACGGTAGAAGAACTGAGTAAGCCGCTTTTTGTCAGAGGGAATGTTCAGAAGGCAATATTGCCCTCTGATGGAACCAGTCAGCCAATTTTCTGTTCGATTGGTCAACTCTGGTTGTCCGGCGAGCGCCGATGCTTGCTGCGGGTAGGTACGTTTAAAACAACAGCGAAAAGTAGTCATCAAAAGTCTGTCGCACACTTTCCACATGTGCCCGCACCTTGGCCTCGGCCTGAATAGGATCCCGCCGCTTGATGGCCTCCAAAATAGCCCCGTGTTCCATATGAGATCTGGTATCTCGGTTCGGGACAAGGATGGTCTTTCCATTATATTTCCGCATCTGCGCCTTCAGCCGGAGCAGCAGATCAGTCGCGGCTCGATTGGGGCAAACATCATAGATGATGGCATGGAACTGCTGGTTCAATGCTGAATACTGGAGAAGATCGTTGTTTTTGCAGCAGACCCCCATCTGTTGAAAGATAAACTCCAGTCGGGAAATATCCTCATCAGAAAACTGTGGGACAGCCAATCTAACGATAAACCCCTCCAGCTCCACCCGCAGCTGCAGGTAATCCAGAACTTCTTTTTTAGAGTAGCTGCGGACCTTGGCCCCCTTGTTTGGCTCCAAGGTGACATAGAAATCGTTTTCCAGCATGAGCAGGGCTTTTTTGATGGTGTTGCGGCTCACATCGTATTCGGTGGCCAATTCCACTTCGGGAAGGCTTTCGGCCGGGGAGTAGCTACCGTTCTCAATTTTTTCCTTCAGCTGCTCATAGACGGTTACAGTGCGGTTCAATTTGGCCACTGGAACCCCTCCTTCTGCGTGAACAATAAAATTGCTCAACAATAATGATTTTTTCTTACCAGTATAGCATTTCCGCAAGAACCTGTCAATACGGCAGAATATTTGGGTTGATTCCACAAAAGCTTTGGGATAGAATTTGTATGGTACGACAATTTTCATAAAACCGCTTGACAATTGTAGGGAATCAAATTAGAATTAAGACTATCAAAATTGTTGAACAATTTTGAATATCTAAAAAGTTTCACAAAGGAGGAGTAAGGGTGGAAGCAAACGAACTGATTCGGGGGGCGTATGACCTCCATGTTCATTCGGCCCCTGATGTGCTGCCGCGGAAGATGAATGACATTGACATGGCGGAGCGGATCAGACAGAGCGGCATGGGAGGATATGCCATCAAAAGCCACTTTTTCTGTACCAGTGAGCGGGCGGAGCTGATGCGGACGCTGTATCCCGATGTGGACTATGTGGGGACCATCACGCTGAACAGCGCAGTGGGGGGGATCAACCCCACCGCAATGGAAATGGCCTGCCGCAGCGGGGCAAAGCTGGTTTGGTTCCCCACCTGTGACGGGGAGGAGGAGCGGGCTCACACCTTCAACAGCGGCCCCAACAAGAAGCTCCCCTTCTGGGCCAGGATCATCATTGAGATGAAGGAGGCGGGGATCGAGGCCCCCACCATCAACTGCCTGGATCAGGCGGGCCGCCTGAAGAAAAACGTGCTGGACACCCTGGACGTGATTGCCAAGTACAACGTCATCCTCACCACCGGGCACATTTCCCACCGGGAAGCCTTTGCGCTGGTGCCCGAGGCTACCAAGCGGGGTGTGAAGCGTATTCTCATTACTCATGCCACCTTCCCCACCACTTTCTATACAGTGGAGGAACAGCGGCGCTTTGTGGAGCACGGGGCCAAGGTCGAACACTGCTACACCACCTGGGCCACCGGAAAGTGCCCATGGGATGTGGTGGTGGAGCAGATTCGGGCGCTGGGGCCGGAGCATGTGGTCCTGAGTACCGACCTGGGCCAGTCCACCGCCATCTACCCCGACGAGGGGATGCTGGAGTGGGCCAAGCGTCTGTCGGAGGAGGGCTTCTCGGACGAGGCGATCCGAACCATGATGGTCCATAACCCCCGCTCCCTGCTGGGGCTGGAGTAAATGAGACGGACGAAGGAGGAACAGATATGATTCAGGATAAGCGTGTTTTAGTGGTCAGTGCCCATGCGGCCGACTATGTGTGGCGCAGCGGCGGCACCATTGCCAAATACATTAAAGGCGGGGCTCAGGTTCATGTGGTGGTACTCAGCTTCGGGATTCGGGGCGAGAGCAACGACCTTTGGAAGCAGGAGGGCGCCACCTATGAGAGCGTGAAGCAGGAGCGGCTGGCCGAGACCACCCGGGCGGCGGAGATTCTGGGCATCTCTCAAATCGAGTTCTGGGATCTGCCCGACTACCCCATGGCCCCGGCTCTGACCGAGGAGGTTCGGGAACGGATGATTCGGAAAATGCGCCAGGTGCAGCCAGATATTATCCTCACCCATGATCGCAACGGCTCCGACATTCTGAACCCCGACCACAACGAGGTTGCTCGCTTCGTCTTTGAGTGCAGTATTCAGTCCAACTCCAACGGCTACCGCCTGGAGGGAACCAAGACCACCAAGCAGATGCGGCTGTTCGGCTTTGAACCCCACCAGACCGAGTTGAGCAAGTTTGTGCCGGGTACGCTGATCGACATCAGCGAAGTCTATGAGCAGAAGGTGGCGGCCATGGAGTGCTTCAAAGCGCAGAAGCATCTGATCCGCTACTACACCGAGCGGGCGCACCTGCGGGGCAACCACCTGCGCCGCATTTCCGGCAACCAGACCTATCAGTACGGCGAGAGCTTCAGCAACTTCTTCCCCGCGGCTGGGGAGGAGCTGATCTGATGCTTCAAACATTGGAACCACAGAAGGAGTGATTCAAATGAAAAAATGTTTGTCTCTGATGTTGGCGGCGGCGCTGTCGCTGTCTCTGCTGGCGGGCTGTTCGAATGGAGGCGGTGCGGGAGGCGCCGAGGGAAACGGTGGCGGTTCGTCCTCCACCTCCGCCGGGGACGCATACAGCGTTTCCGGTAACCTGACCCTGGGCACGGCGTCATCCACCGGGACCTTCTACTATGTGGGGGCGGCGATTGGAAACGCGGTGACCAAGGCGGGTAAGCTGAACGTGCTGGTGCAGGCCACCTCTGGCTCCAATGAGAATGTGGCCATGGCCCAGAGCGGGGATATTGACCTGGGGATGGCCAACTGCGACGCGCTGTACGCAGCCTATAACGGAACCATGAGCTATGCGGACGCAGGCAAACAGGACATTGAACAGGTGGCTGCGCTGTATGAGTCTCAGCTCCACGTTTTTGTCACCGAGAAGAGCGGGATTCAGGACATCTCGGAGCTGAAAGGGAAAAAGGTCTGCGTGGGTTCCCAGGGGACCAGTTACCTCTTCATTAACGAGGCGATTTTGAACGCCTACGGCATCACCCTGGATGACATCCAGCCCTTCTATATGAGCTATGCGGAGTCCGCTGAAGCCCTGGCCAACGGAGACATTGATGCCGCCTTCCAGACTGGCGGTTACCCCATTGCGGGCATTCAACAGTACGCCGCCTCTACGGCGTTCCGTATGCTCCCTCTCAGCGAGGAGGTCATTCAGACAGTAAACGCAGAGTATCCCTTTGCCAAGCCCTCGGTCATCCCTGCCGGGATCTATGAGAACCAGTCCAACGATAGTGAGGTCAGTACCCTCTCCTACATGACCTGCCTGTTCTGCTCCAGCAAGGCAGATGATGATAAGGTGTACGCTTTCACCAAACTGATGATGGAGACCCTGGACCAGTACAAGGACACCAACGGCTCCACGGCCCAGATCTCTCCGGAGACAGTGGCGACCCAGTACATCCCCTTCAACGCGGGGGCGGAACGGTATTATAAGGAGGCGGGCCTCCTGCCCTGACGAAAACCCAACAACCGGGGGCGGCAAGGACGAAATACCGCCCCCGGATAATGAAGGAGGATTCGTATGCAAGACAAGAACGGGACAACAGCGCCCCCGCCCTCGCTTCCGGGGGACCGGGTGTGCGGCACCATCAGCACGCTGGTTGCCATTGTGCTGACCGTTTTCCACCTGCTGGTGGCATCTCCCCTGCTGACGCTGAATAATACTACCAAGGCCGTGGTACACGGGGCGCTTGTGGTGACCTTCTTCCTGCTGGTCAAGCCCATGAAGCGCAGACGCCTATCCCGGGTTTTGGACGCGGTGTTTATTGTCATCACCATCGTCGCGGCCTATGAGGTCATCGTCATGCGCAACAGCAACGCCGCATCCGCGGTGCTGTACAGCCCCTTTCAGCGGTATATCTCCATCATCTTCCTGGTGGTGGCAATGATTGTGGCTTATCGGGCACTGGGACTGATTCTGCCCACATTAAGTCTACTGTTCCTGATTTATACCCTGATCGGAAACCAACTACCCGGCATGTTTGCCACCGCGAAAGTCACCCTGCCCCGCATGGCCACCTATCTGATGGTGGGCGACGAGGGCCTGTTCGGCAACGCCCTGAGTACGGCGGCCAACTTCATTTTCCTCTTTGTTATTTTCGGTTCGGTCCTGGCTTTCATCGGTGCCGGCGAGTTTTTCGTGAACATCTCCTTCGCGGTGTTCGGCCGGTTCTGCGGCGGCCCGGCCCAGGCGGCGGTGTACTCCAGTATGCTGATGGGCATGGTCAACGGCTCCGGGGCGGCAAACGTGGTGACTACCGGTACCTTTACCATTCCGCTGATGAAGAAAACGGGCTTTGACCCGGATACCGCCGGGGCGGTGGAGGCCTGCGCCTCCAACGGCGGGCAGATTATGCCCCCGGTGATGGGGGCGGTGGCCTTCCTGATGGCCGATGCCACCAGCCTTCCCTATACCACCATCTGTCTGGCGGCACTCCTCCCCGCGGTGCTGTACTACCTGACCATTTCCGTTTCGGTGTTCTCCTACTCCCACCGGAATCACATCCCGGTCAAGGCCCCGGACCCGGACGCGCCCACGGTGGGCCAGATCTTCCGGGGCGGCTGGTTCTATTTCACTCCCATCCTCACCCTGGTCGTACTGATGGTAATGGGCTTCAGCACTCAGCGCTCCGCCCTGCTCACCATTGTGCTCTGTCTGGTCATCGGCCTGATTACTGACCGGAGCAAATTCACCCTGAAAAACCTGAAGCAGCTGTGCGTGGACTCCGCCAAGTCCATTATGACGGTCTCCATCGCCTGTATGATCGCAGGTGTGATTGTGGGCGCCATCAACATCACCGGCCTGGGCCTGCGTATCTCCGGCCTGATTACCGCCCTGTCCGGCGGCCATATTCTGGTGATGGGCATCCTCACCGCCTTTGTGTGTATTCTCCTGGGCATGGGCCTGCCTACCTCCGCCTGCTACATTGTGCTGGCGGTGCTGGTGGCCCCGGCCATGGTGGAGCTGGGCGTGGCGGTCATTTCCGCCCATATGTTCATCCTGTATTACGGCGTAATCGCGGCCATCACGCCTCCGGTGGCCCTGGCGGTATTTGCCGCCATCGGAATTTCGGGGGGCGACATGTGGAAAACCGGCCTTCAGGCTATGAAGCTGGCGGCCACCGGTCTGGTGATCCCCTTCATTTTCCTGTACAACACAGAGCTGCTGTGCTACAACCACATCACGGGGGTCTTTGAGATTTCCCTCCTCACGGTGATCTGCTCCGTGACAGCGATCATCGGCTGTACCTTTATGGCCCTGGCCCTCTTCGGATGGGCGGGCCGGGACCTGTACAAACTGGAACGGCTGGTGCTGCTGGCCTGCGCCCTCTGTCTGATGCTGAGAGATCCGCTCTGGCTGAATGGCGTCGGACTGGCCGTGGGCTGCGGGATTCTGGTCCTGGCGGTCTGTTCCGGCAAGAAGAAAGGGAGTGTAAACACATGATAAATCCCTGTGCGCCCCTGCTGCCCCGGGAGATTGTGGAGCGGGCGGAGAAGCTGAATGTGCCGCTGCTGCTGGACGGTGTAAAGGCAGCGGGACTGGATATTCCCAATGGCGGCTGCATGGACATGGAAATCGGCCCGGTGGATCGGGGGATGTGCGTGGTGGGGACGGCCCTGACCGTGGAGACGGCCAACGGGGACAACTTTCCCATCCATGTGGCCAGCTATCACTTTGAAGCTGACGGCTATGTCATGGTGATTGATGGAAAAGGCTGCCGGGAGCGGGCCTATTTTGGCGACCTGATTATGGGAGCTTGCCAAGCGGTGGGGTTCCGGGGGATGGTGGTGGACGGCTGCACCCGGGACCGGGATGGCAACATTGAGCTGAACTTCCCCGTGTACAGCCGGGGCTTCATGCCCCGAGGCCCCATCAAGAAGGATGAGGGCAACATCAACACCCCCATCACCTGCGGCGGGGTCCGGGTGGAGCCTGGAGATCTGGTGGTGGGAGACTCGGACGGGGTGTGCGTCATCCCCCGCGCCCATATCCTCCAGGTGCTGGAGGAGGCGGAGAAAAAGCTGGCCTATGAGCGCAAGCGGACGGAGACCATTGCGGCGTACATTCAGGCCAGGAAGGAGGGAACGTCCCTCCCTCAACTCGCCCCCCAGTGGGTCTTGGATATGATGAACAGCTGAGTCTGAGCGGGGTCCCGGGATGCGGGGCCCCGCTTGTTTTTCCAAGGAGGAATCGCAGGTGTTTCAAAATCTGTTGGTGGCTATCAACGCGGTAGTTCCGTTTCTCTGCTTCCTGGGCTTGGGGATGGGGGCGCGTCGGCTGGGGATGGTGGAGGAACCGTTCCTCCAAAAGCTGACCAGCCTGACCTTTGCGCTGATGTTCCCCTGCATGACGTTCTATAATATCTACTCCGCGGACCCGGAGGAGGTCCCCTCGGTTTCGCTTCTGGTCTTTGTCGGTGCGGCTATTCTGGCGCTGGAGGGGGCGCTGCTGGCGGTGGTTCCCCGGCTGGTCCGGGAGAACGCCCGGCGGGGCGTCATTATTCAGGCAGTGTACCGCAGTAATTTTGTCCTCTTTGGCCTTCCCCTGACCGGCAGCATTTACGGACAGGAGAAAACCGTCATGGCGGCCATGCTGGTGACGGTGGTACTGACCATCTATAACCTCACCTCTGTGGTCATTCTGGAGCTGTTCAATGATAGCGCCGGGGAGAAGCTGACGGCGGCCCACATTGGGAGCAGGCTGGTGAAAAACCCCATGCTTCAAGGGTGCTGTGTGGGGCTGCTCTGTTTCGCGGTCGGATTTCGGCTGCCCGCGTGTCTGGAGGACCCCATACGACAGTTTGCAAACATGACCACCCCCCTGGCCATGTTCGCTCTGGGTGGAACGCTGCGCTTCCAGGCTATACGCCGAAATTTGAGGCTGCTGCTGCCCACAGTGGCAGCCAAGCTGGTTCTGGTACCGCTTGTCATGGTATCAGCGGCCTATGCACTGGGCCTTCGGGGGATTGAACTCTTCCTAGTGGTAGCTGTGTTTGGTACGCCGGTGGCCTCCGGTTCCTATCCCATGGCAATGAACATGGGCGGGGATGGTGAATTGGCCGGGCAAATGGTCTTTGTTAGCACGATTCTGGCAATCGTAACCCTCTTTTTATGGATCTTCTTCCTGGGGGTAGCCGGACTGCTGTAACAGCCACTTCATCACTCAAACAACACAAAATCGCATACCCCATCTCTCTGTTCCCAGATCCGCTTTGCGGTGATATAGAGCCAAGGTCAATATTCTTCACACCCAGATGCAGCAGGCTCATCAAGACAATGCCCGCAGCAAACAGCGCTTCCACTGCTCTGTGGGTAAGTCACAAGTTTCATCGTTAGACACCACCTCTGACTCATTTTTCTCTCCTCGTCATCCCAGGTCAGGACTCCCTTCCAGGCTTTCACTTTTACCGCACGCATCTCCTCTCAACATAAAATTTCATCTCAAGTTTCTTAAGTCCACCGGAATTACCAAGAGAAAATTCAATGCTGGGGAGGGGATCTCCGTCCCCTCCCCAGCTCGTTACATCCCCATTGCTATTCCGACCTGCTTCTCCGCCAACCGTCGGCGGTTGTAGAACAGCAGATCCCGGGTCTGTTGGTACAGCTCCTCCTCCCCGGAGAGAAACACCGCCACCAGATAGTTTTGCGCCTTATATTGCTGATAAATGGGTTTCAGCGACTCCCGGAAGGCGGGATCGTCCCGCTCCGCCCGGGTGAGCCAAAGTTCTACGATTTTACTCTGTTCTCTGACCTCCATACGCAATCATCAATCAACCCCTTGTATTATAGAGTAGTAGTTATGAAAGACCCTTTCCCATATTTTCCTTCCTAAAAGGGAAATTATTCACATGGATTAGTTCAGCCTGTTTTCTTCCTCGTGATCGTCCTCTTTTTGTCCGAGGGCGATCTTTTTTGCTTTCTCCCTGCGGAGGGCCTTCCGGTCGCCGAGCTGGCGCATGGTGGTGGCGTCCCTCACAGGCACAACGTCCTGACCACGTTCCAGAGCGTACCCAAGCTGGACCACAGCACCCACGACACCAGCCCAGTCAGTGCCAGAGCCGTCATTCCCACCAACAGACTGCTCCAGGGGATGTAGGGCAGGTGAACCATAGGTAGAGAAAAACGTCGCTCTCTCTTTTTCCCAGCCCGTTTCATCTCCGCCCGTATCTGGGCCACATCCCGCCCCAGCACCTCCAGCTGGGTCTGAGTGGGAAGCTGCCCCACCTGTCGGGTCAACCCCCGCAGCAGGGCCGCCTGTGCGCCAACGCTGGCCTCCAGGCGCTCCAGTCCGCCGCTGTTCGTTTTCTCCATCTGGTACAGGGCTGTGAGCGCCGCCATGAAATCCTCCAAATCCTGTTGGGTGGGACTGGCTGGAGGCTGGGGCGGCGTCTGTATGGCCTGGAATTGATTCCGTTGTTTCAATTCCTCCAGAGATAATCTCTGCCCGAATTCGGAATTCATGTTCCATGACCTCCTTGGTGTATTTTTTATCGTGGAGCCGGTCGTCCCGGCACTTCATGCCGCTGGGTGTGGTGTAGGTGATGTTCTTCCGGCTGTCTGTCCATCGGACTTGGCAGCCCTCGCGCTCCATCAGAGAAATAAATTCATCTTTGGTTTCGGCGTACCTCATGCACTGGTCGATGGTGTTCATCAGCCGGAACTTCCAACTCTCCCCCTTGGCGGCGGTGCGGTACTCCCGGCTGCTCATCCGTTTCTGTCTGACCTGCTTTTCAGGCTGCGGAAGGGTCTCCAGGCCGTGTGCGGCACAGATTTGGTCGCTGGCCAGTCGGTGGGCCCGGAGGTCGGCGGCGCTCTGGTGGAGTTTTTTCCCGTCTTGAACGCTAACGCTGTTGACAATCAGGTGGCTGTGCAGATGGTCGGTGTCGATGTGGGTGGCCACCAGCACCTCAAAGCCGGGGAACTCCCGCCGGGCCAGTTCCAGCGCAATGGCGTGGGCCTCCTGGGGTGTCAGGTTATCCGTTTCCGCAAAGGACTGGACGAAGTGGTAGTACTGCCGCCCATCCGTTTTACGGAACCGCTCCTTGGTAAGCTGCATCTCTGCGAGGGCGGATTGGGCGGTGCAGTTCCAGCCAGTCACCAGCCGCTGTCCTTCCCATAGCGTTTTCTTGTCCTGCTGGGTGTACCGCAACACTCCGCCCAACGCGCCCCGGCCTCCGCCACGGTTCTTGACGGCGGTGAAGGTAGCGATTCAGCTCACCTCCTGGATCAGCCGCCGGAGTTGCTCGCTGATTTTGGCGTAGCCCTCCGCCAGCCGATCCCCGTACACCACGGTGATTTTCCCCATGTTAGCCAAGGTGGTAAGCTGGTTCAGATTCCGTCCCTGGGCCTTCAGTTCGGAGAGTACCTTGTCCAGCCCCTCCACCCGGACGATCTTCTTCCCCAGACCACACAGGCACAGATAGTCAGTGACGGTCAGTTTCAGCTCCTGGGCCTTGGTTTGGATGCGCCCTTTGGTGCGGGGTGTCACCCGCAGGGTGATGATCTCGGTTTTCTTTTCTCTCTGCATTGATATTCCTTTCTCCTCTTCAGGGGCTGGGGTTCGGGGCAGCGCCCCGGAACGGTGGCCGGCGTATAGCCGGACGCGATGCTTGCCCTCCCGAAAGGGAGGAATCTCCCCCGGAGGGGGCAGGCGCACCTCCTCCAGCAGGTTGGTCAACGGCAGCAGGGTCGATAGGGACGATTTCTCCGGCACCCTCTGAATCGTCACTTTCGGCACGGTGGAGCTGGATGAGCCGTTTTCCGTTGCTCCTGCGGACGGTGGCTGTGATTCCAGCTTTCCTTAGCGTCTCAACGCTTTGCAGGATCAGCCGGGAGACCTTTTTCGGCGTGATGCCCGCCTGACAATCAGGGTCGATTTTCTGGGAAAGCTCTGTGGGAGTGCCGATAAATTCTCTCTGACCTTTCAGAAATTCAGAGAGAAGAAGCGTGATGCGTCCCTCCAAATCATCCGGCTGTGTCCGGCTGTCGGAGAGAAGTTCCCACACATTGTCACCGTTGCGCTCCAGCGTCAGCTCCCTGTATTCGATGTCCCGGCCAATACAAAAGAGTTTTGCCCTGCCGCTGCCCCGCCGCTCCTCCACCATGGTGAAGCTGGAGTCCACCGCCCCGCTGATTGCGGTGGTTCCGGAGATGCGGTGGAACACATCCTCCGCTTTCTCTTTCCGCAGGTGGTGGATGAGCAGAATGGCGATGCCGTGCTTGTCCGCCAGCCGCTTCAGCACAGACAGATCCCGGTAGTCATTGGCGTAGGTGGCGTCGTGTACCGGGCGGATCATCTGAAGTGTGTCAATGATGACCAGCACGATGTCAGAATGTTCCCCCGCAAATGCGTCCACCTGTTCCTCCAATCCCTGGCCAATGGGAGCACATTCCGTACAGAAGTGGACGCTGTCCGGAGCCTCCTCGGTGATTTCAAAGAGCCGATTTTGGATGCGGAGGACAGAATCTTCCAGGCAGAGATAGAGGGTAGTGCCCCGCTTCACGCTCATTCCCCAGATTGATTCCCCCTTGGCCACCGTCACCGCCAGCCACAGGGCCAGCCAGGATTTCCCCACCTTTGGGGAACCAGCCAGGATGTGCAGACCCTGGGACAGCAGAGTGTCCACCACAAAATTGGGAGGACGCAGGGGCTGGCTCATCAGGGCCGCCCCATTGATTGTGATAAGTTTCATGTTGCAAGTGCCTCCGTTTCTGTATCTTTTCGGTTGGTTTTATTTCCCACCCATGTTAGAATACAGGAGAGAAAGACATTGCGAAATCTACAAGTGATCCTTGACGGTTTGGGGCAGGTTCACTTTGAGACAGAGGAGGGCTGCGCTATGGAAAAGGACTTCGGCCTGTTCGTCACCCTGCTTCCCAAGGGGAAGATAAAAAGAGACCTCGCCGGGCCAAGCGGCGAAGTCTCTCTGGAGGATACGACACCGTTCAGGAGGAGTTGATCCTATTCTCTGAATTGAGTTTTACACCCTACGCGCAGGTGGTGGATATGATCCGAACCTCGGCGGCGTTCCTGTGCGTGGACGATGAGAGCCGCTATATAGAGGGCAAGGTCAATCCCAATGTTCATCACTTTATCATGGAGACGGTGGATGACCTGGTCGCCACGCTGGCCGAGGAGAACCCTCTCCACGGTTTGCTCCTGGGGACAGCAATAGAGGATCTGCCCGCTGATGATGGCACCGATGCACGCCGCATCCAGATATGCAGGGAGCTTCTTCCGCTGTTGGCAGCAGAAATGCAGTTCCAGTTTGTGGTCAACGAGGTACTGCATGACCTGGCGGAGAAACACCCTCTTGATCCCGAAACCTACGAGGGACTTTGGGAACTGTCGGTGACAGAGGTGCTGGCACTTGGCGACACCCTTTCCGCCCAGTATCAGTTCCGTTCGGCGGTGGACTACTACCATTTTCTGCTTCTGCACTTCGTGTCCGCCAAGACCAATGTGGCCTTCTGCCAATGCTGCGGTCGGTACTTTGTCCCCAAGACGAGGAGCAAGACCATCTACTGTGACCGGATTCTGAAGGACGGGAAGACCTGCAAGCATTGGGGGCCGATCCTGAAGCACAAGCTGGAGTCCCAGCAAAACGAGGTGATCCAGGCATTCGACCGGGCCAAACGACGGATGTATAAGCGATATGAACGGACAGCGGACGGGAAGCAGAAACCCACCGACAAGGATTTAAGCTACGCCGAATACTATGAATGGCTGGATCGGGCGGTCAGGGCAAGGGATGATTACCTGGCTGGGAAACTTTCTAAAGGAGATGCTCTGAACATATTTGACGCTACATAACCATCAAAAGTACAGAGACATACATGAGAATAATAGTGTGGGCAATCACAATGACTAATCTCCAGCAGAACGATCAGTTCAAATCTTCGGTGGGGCTGTTCGATGGGCTGGAAAAACCGGCTTTTTCCAACACCCCCGTCGGCGCTCAGTCCAGCGCCGTAATCTACAGCCCGATTGAAACCGCAAAGGAGAATGACCCGGATCCTTACCGCTATCTGGTTTGGCTTCTGAGCACCGCTCCTGGGCTGAGCCAGGCGGATGAGACTTGGGCGGAACCTTTCCTCCCGATGCATGCGCCCCAGGAATGTAAAATTCCTAAATCATAATAATCTTTAATGATTACTCAGAAGAAATAATCCAATCTGTAAAGTCAGCTGTTCCGATGGTCAATCATGGAGAACCCTGCCTTGAAGAGCAAAATGAAATTGCGAAAGGCTCTAATGGAAAGGAGACACTCAACATACAATGAGCGTCTCCTTTTCGCTGGTCTATTGATTTAGATTATGTTTAGAGGCTGTGGCAGTGTCAAGGATTTTTCGAATCTGTATTGTCCTGTGGCGACTGCACTCTTTCCCCGATCATTTCCGCCGCATCCTCCACCACCCCGGTCACCAGCTGCTGGAGGGTCTGGGCATTTTCAGAAGTAATCACCGGCCGACCGGTCTCCTGCTCCAACTCCTTCCGGGCATTGCCGGCGATGCGGCCGCCCCGCCGGGCCGCCTTTTTGCTTTCCTCCAGGCCCTCGGGCTGCTCGGCCCGGGAGATGCTGGTGGTGGAGGCCTCGGCCAGCATATTCAGCACCAGCTCCAGGTCGCTCATGTTGTCCCGCAGGTTCTCCTTTTTCAGTCCCTTGAGCCGCTTGTACTGCCGGGTGGTCATACCGGACCAGGCTCTGCTGATCTCGTCGGTGAGGATGGCGTACTCCCTGCCCTTCTCCACGCCCCGCTTCTGCCACTCGTCGGTGAGCTCGTTGCGGATGCGGATGGCCAGCAGACGCTGGTGAACCCACTCCTCCGAATAACCTTTCTTCAGGTAGGTCTCCAGCGCCCGGTCGATGGCCTGCTCCGGGTCGATGGTCTCCTCGATTCGCTCCCGGCCCACCTGGGCCAGCCACAGCTTGAAGGGCTCCGCCTTGGGGGAGGGGATCGACTGAATAATCCGCAGCAGCTGCTCCGTGTCTGCCATATCAGTAAGCCGCTTCTTGCCGTCGGCGGCGGTCATTTTCAACTGGTGACACTTTGTCACCAGTTCGCTGCCTTCTTCCTTCAACCGCTGCTTCAGTTTGTTCCAGTATTTCCTCCCGGTGTTGTAGTCTGGCGCATCGGTCAGCACCCCCACCACGTCCACCACGGAGAAGTACCACTCCTCCTGTTCCATATCCCAGGCGGTGCGGATCTTCTGATTTTCAAAAAGCTGGATCTGGTCGCCGCGCTTTTTCTCGTCCATAGTATGTACCTCCCCGGCTAATTAGATTTATTTTACCACGTTTTCTGACACAAGGCGAGGGGTTTTCCTCACCACCCGCCCCGTTTCGCCAGATCCAGCATCCCGAAGCAGAACCGCTCCCACCGTGTCAATGTAATCTGTGACGGGTCGCCTTCGCGGATCCTCATGGTGCGGCGGATCTCCTTGGGTATGACAACGCGGCCCAGGTCGTCGATCCGGCGCACGATTCCAGTCGCTTTCATCTATGATTTTGCCTCCTGCGGTTCAATTTACTGTGACAGGCATAGTATCTGCTGGAACAGGTCAGATATGCAGAATTTTGGCTGGGTTTGTTTGGCAAAAGAAAAAATTGCGTCAGAGCCGCTCGCCCCGATCCTCTCCCTCTAGTTCTTCCGGAGGCACGCCCAGCAGCAGCAGCGCACCGGCCACCGCCAGGTCGGACATAGCTCTCCCGTCTGGTCCCAGAGGCAGCGGAAACTCCTGCCGCTCCACCACCTGGCCGCCCAGGGTCACCAGTTCCCGCTGGAGGGCAGCCCACAGCCTGTCCCCCTCCCGGCTGGAAATGGTCAGGCTGTCCCGGGGCGAGCTTCCATAGCTCACCGCGCTCGCCGCCCGAAGCCCCTCCAGCATCCTTCCCGCGTCCCCTGGCAGCAGGATGGTCCGACAGGCGCCTGGGAGCTCGGCGCCTTCGGCCGCCGCCTGGGGTGATACCACCAGCAGGGCCGGGTGCTCCAGCGCCGCATACCGCTCTGTCATACCGCCTCTCCGCGAGAGGGCTCGCAAGATACGTCCTTCGATGCCCTCTCCCGACTCGATGACCTGAAAACACTCCATACCCATCCCCCTTTCTCACAGTCTTTGGCGTTCTTATGTCCTTTATGCACCCGGAGCACAGATGACCTCCCCTTTCCTTGACTTTCCACCGCAATTTTTGGTAATATTATATATAGTGTATGATTGCGCCCTTTTCTATAAAAATGAAATCCCAGACGCCGGCACAACCGGCGGGCTTTGAAATGTGAGGAACAGAATACTATGGCCCAGAAAAATAACAGTTACGGCAACCAATCCATTTCCTCCCTGAAGGGGGCCGACCGGGTGCGTAAACGCCCCAGTGTTATCTTTGGCTCCGATGGGCTGGAGGGCTGCGAGCACGCCGTTTTTGAGATCATGTCCAACGCCATCGACGAGGCCCGGGAGGGCCACGGCGACCTTATCACGGTCACCCGGTTTGAGGACGGCTCGATCCAGGTGGAGGACCAGGGCCGGGGCTGCCCGGTGGACTGGAACGAGACAGAGCAGAAGTTCAACTGGGAGCTGGTCTTCTGCGAGCTGTATGCCGGCGGCAAATACAACAACCTTGACGGGGACAACTATGAATATTCCCTGGGCCTCAATGGCCTGGGCGCCTGCGCCACTCAGTACGCCAGCGAATATTTTGACGCTGTCATCTGGCGGGACGGCTTCAAATACACCCTCCACTTTGAAAAGGGGGAAAATATTGGCGGGCTGAAAAAGGAGCCCACTGACCGGGGCCGGAAGACCGGCTCCACCTTCCGCTGGAAGCCCGACCTGGAGGTGTTCACCGACATCAATGTTCCCGTGGACTACTATCTGGACACCATGAAGCGTCAGGCGGTGGTCAACGCCGGCGTCACCTTCCGCTTCAAAAACCAGGTGGGCGGCAGGTTCGAGACTACCGACTTCCGATATGACAACGGAATCCAGGACTATGTGTCAGAGCTGGTGGGGGAGGATGCACTGACCCAGCCTGTGTTCTGGCAGACGGAGCGAAAAGGCCGGGACCGGGCCGACAAGCCGGAGTACAAGGTGAAGCTGTCCGTGTCCTTCTGTTTTTCCAATCGGGTCCAGGTCATCGAGCATTACCACAACTCCTCCTGGCTGGAGTACGGCGGCTCCCCGGACAAGGCGGTGCGCTCCGCCTTTGTCTCCGCTATCGACGGCTGGCTGAAGGGGCAGAACAAATATACCAAGAGTGAGAGCAAGATCACCTTTAACGACATCCAGGACGCCCTGGTACTGGTCTCCAATGACTTCTCTACCCAGACCAGCTACGAAAACCAGACCAAGAAAGCTATCAACAACAAATTTGTCCAGGAGGCCATGACCGACTTTCTCCGGTCCCAGCTGGAGGTCTACTTCATTGAAAACCCTCAGGAGGCCCAGAAGATCGGTGAACAGGTGCTCATCAACAAGCGGGCCCGAGAGAACGCGGAAAAGACCCGGCTGAACATCAAAAAGAAGCTGACCGGCACCATGGACCTGGCCAACCGAGTACAGAAATTCGTGGACTGCCGCACCAAGGACATCTCCAAGCGGGAGCTGTATATCGTGGAGGGCGACTCCGCCATGGGCAGCGTCAAGATGAGCCGGGACGCCGAGTATCAGGGGATCATGCCGGTCCGGGGCAAGATCCTCAACTGCCTGAAAGCCGACTATGGCAAGATCTTCAAAAGTGAGATTATCACCGACCTGCTGAAGGTGCTGGGCTGCGGCGTGGAGGTAAAGGACAGGCACGCCAAGGACATGGCGGCCTTTGACCTGTCTGCCCTGCGATGGAACAAGGTCGTCATCTGTACCGATGCCGATGTGGATGGCTTCCAGATCAGGACTCTAATCCTTACCATGCTGTACCGCCTCACCCCCACCCTCATCCAGGAGGGGTATGTGTACATCGCTGAATCCCCCCTGTACGAGATCACATGTAAGGAAAAGACCTGGTTTGCCTATTCTGACAAGGAGAAAAATGACATTGTGGCCTCTTTGGAGGGGAAAAAGTGCGAAGTCCAGCGTTCCAAGGGCCTTGGCGAGAACGAGCCTGACATGATGTGGCTGACCACCATGAACCCAGAGACCAGGCGGCTTATCAAGGTCATGCCCGAAGATGTGGAGCGCACCGCCTATATCTTTGATCTGCTGTTGGGCGACGACCTGGCGGGCCGGAAAAGTCACATTGCGGACAATGGGCATAAATATTTGGAGCTGGCGGATATCTCCTAAGCCTTTCTGGATATGCGGAGGCGGGCGCAGTATCAGAAAATGAGGCAATCCCATTGAGTGCTGCCATCATTTGTATCTGGCTGCTCCTATTGGGCATCCTATTATCCAAAGCTGACACCGCTGTTCAAGCACCCTGCTATTTTGAAAAATGGCGGCATATATCTGGCGAAGAACGGCGGATGACACTCCAGAAAACCGCCGCCGTCTTTCTAAACGGCTTGGGTATTTTATTCCGGCTCTTTCCGAAACATCTACCCCGCTTCTTATTCTGTTCTGTCTTTCCCACGCCACCTCATAGCGGAGGAATCATCTATGAACCTGTTTGACATCCTGGGGCCTGTCATGGTGGGCCCCTCCAGCTCCCACACCGCCGGAGCGGTACGCATCGGGCGGATGGCACGGTCACTGTTAGGTCAGGAGCCCGTGAGGGCCGAGCTGTTTCTCCACGGCTCCTTCGCCTCTACCGGCGAGGGGCACGGCACCCACCAGGCCCTCATCGCCGGCCTGCTGGGGCTGTCCCCGGACGACGACCGAGTGCCGGGCAGCTTTGCCTTGGCGGAGGAGCGGGGCCTGTCCTTCACCTTCTCCACCCGGGACCTCCGGGACGTCCACCCCAACAGCGTCCTGATCCGTCTGGAGGGGGACCAGGGGGGACAACTGGAAGTAGGTGCCTCCTCCCCCGGCGGCGGCCGCATCCTGGTGTTCCAGGTGGACGGGCTGGACACCTCCTTTACCGGGGCCCTGCCTACCCTGGTGGTCCACAACTCCGACCAGCCCGGCTGCGTCAGCCAAGTCACCGGAGCGCTGGCACAGCGGGGCATCAACGTGGCCACCCTTCAGCTCAACCGGGGTGGGCGGGGTGGCAGCGCAGTCATGGTCATCGAATGCGACCAGCCCATTCCTAAGGAGGCTGCCCAGGCGGTCCGCGCGCTGCCCGGTATCTTGCGGGTCACCCGATATACGCCTGAGTCGGAGGAACGTCAATGATCGAGTTTACTTCTATCCAACAGATGCTGGAGGAAACCAGTTCCTCCGGTCTTCCTCTCTGGGACGCAATCCGTCAGGCAGACTGTCAGCGTCAGGGCATCTCCCCACAACAGTCCTGGGACAAAATGGCCGCCATGCTTCAGGCCATGGAGGACGCGGACAGAAGCTATCAGGAAACGGACCGCTCCCACAGCGGACTGTCCGGCGGCGACGGGGGCAAAATGGCCCGCTATATTCGGGCAGGCAAACCCCTCTGCGGCCCCTTCCTGTCTGATGTGATGGCCGGAGCCCTGCGTATGGGGGAGTGCAACGCCTGTATGAAGCGCATCGTGGCCGCCCCCACCGCCGGGGCATGCGGGGTACTTCCCGCTGTCCTGCTCCCCTATGCCAGACAGTTTCAAGCGGGAGCGGACAGGCTGGTAGAGTCTCTGTATGTGGCCTCCGGCTTTGGCATGGTCATCGCCACCCGGGCCTCCATCTCCGGGGCGGAGGGCGGCTGTCAGGCAGAAATCGGTTCCGCGGCCGCCATGGCCGCCCCCGCTCTGGTCCACCTTCAGGGCGGGACCCCGGAGCAGATGGCAAACGCCTGCGCCATGGCGGTGAAGAACCTGCTGGGACTGGTATGTGATCCGGTGGGCGGGCTGGTGGAGGTCCCTTGTGTTAAGCGCAACGTCATCGGGGCTATGGACGCCCTGTCTGCCGCCCAGATGGCCCTGGCGGGTATTGAGAGCCGGGTGCCTCCCGACCAAGTGCTGGACGCTATGCGTGAGGTGGGCCAGTCCCTCCCACACACCCTGCGGGAAACAGGCAAAGGCGGTCTAGCCGCCACCCCCTTTGGCTTGAGATACACGCCAAAGGAGGTAGATAAACGATGAACCGTTCGTCCCACTTCCTGGTCGTCGCTCTGGCCGCCGGGCTCTTTCCTTTTCTCGTTTTCTGGGACGGGTTTCCCATGCTGCCTGTCCTGGACGGCTGTATCACAGCTGCTTCCGCTCTGCTTGGTCACCACTGCCTAGTTTCACAGCGCCTCCCCGCCACCCAGGCTGCCCAAGCTGTGCCCGAGGATATACGGCGGCGCTGGTGCCGGGTACTTGGCATCCTGTTTCTGACCAACGCTGCCCTGGCCCCCCTGGGGTTTCTTCTGTGGAACATCCTTCGGTTTGATCAGGATCTTATTCTATTGGCTCAAATTTTAGGCTTTTTTCTCCTCTGTCTGGCCAGCCTGATCCCAGTGCGGCAGGCGGCCGGGAAGCGTTCCAGCTCCCAATCACAATATCCTCTTAACAAGAGTGTAAGATAGGACTGATACCAATGGCGAAAAAGAAAGTCCCCGATGAGGGGGCAAAAAAAGTAAATAATCCCAACGTCATGGGTCTGCGGGCCGAGGTGTTGGAACAGCCCATCACTCAGACTTTGGAAGTCAACTATATGCCCTACGCCATGTCTGTCATCGTATCCCGTGCCATCCCGGAGATCGACGGCTTCAAGCCCTCCCACCGGAAGCTACTGTACACCATGTACCAGATGCATCTGCTGGGCGGCGCCCGGACCAAGAGCGCCAACGTGGTGGGGCAGACGATGAAGTTGAATCCCCACGGGGATGCGGCCATCTATGACACCATGGTCCGCCTATCCAGGGGCTATGGAGCCCTGCTCCACCCCCTGGTGGACAGCAAGGGCAACTTCGGCAAGGTCTACTCCCGGGATATGGCCTGGGCCGCCAGCCGGTATACCGAGGTGCGGCTGGACCCCATCTGCGCCGAGCTGTTCCGGGACATTGACCAGGACACCGTGGATTTTGTGGACAACTATGACGGGAAGCTGAAGGAGCCCACCCTGCTCCCCACTACCTTCCCCAACGTGCTGGTTTCCGCCAACCAGGGCATCGCCGTGGGTATGGCCTCCAACCTGTGCGGCTTCAATCTGGGCGAGGTGTGCGACACCACCATCGCCTTTTTGAAAAACCCGGACCACGACATCATGTCCACCCTGAAAGCCCCTGACCTGCCTACGGGGGGTGAGCTGCTCTATGACGAGGCGGCTCTGGGCGAGATCTACCGCACTGGCCGGGGCTCCTTTAAGGTGAGGTCCAAATGGCGCTATAACAAGGCGGAGAACCTGATCGAAATTTACGAAATTCCCTACTCCACCACCTCAGAGGCCATCATGGACAAGGTCACCGAGCTGGTCAAGGCCGGTAAGGTGAAGGAAATCGCCGATATGCGGGACGAAACCGACCTGTCCGGACTAAAGCTGACTATCGATTTAAAGCGGGGAGCTGATCCGGACAAGCTGATGGCCAAGCTGTTCCGCTTCACCCCCCTGCTGGACAGCCAGTCCTGCAACTTCAATATCCTCATCGCCGGGATGCCACGGGTCATGGGGGTGCGGGAGATCCTGGAGGAGTGGACCGCCTGGCGCATGGACTCGGTCCGCCGTCGTGTATACTACGCCATGAACAAGAAAAAGGAGAAGCTGCATCTGTTGAAGGGTCTGCGGCGTATCCTTTTGGATATCGACCGGGCTATTCAGATCATCCGGGACACCGAGGAGGACGCAGAGGTCGTCCCAAACCTGATGATCGGCTTTGGCATCGACCAGGTACAGGCGGAGTATGTGGCCGATATCCGTCTGCGTAACATCAACAAGGAGTACATCCTCAAACGCACCCAGGAGGTGGACACACTCTCTGACGAGATCGCCGACCTGGAGGACACTGTCAACTCCCCCAAGCGGATCCAGACTCTCATCATTGGGGAGCTGGAGGAGGTAAAGAAAAAGTACGCTGTCCCTCGGCGGACCGACATCGTCTTTGACCATGAGGCAGATGAGGTGATGGCGGTGGAGGAGGAGATCCCTGACTACCCCGTCCACCTGTTCTTCTCTCAGGAGGGCTATCTGAAGAAGATCACTCCCCAGTCCCTGCGGATGTCCAGCGAGCAGAAATACAAGGAAGGGGACGGCCCATATCTCCAATGGGAGGCCTCCAACCGGGACGAGCTGCTGGTCTTTACTGACCGGCAGCAGTGCTACAAGACCCGCCTGTCCGACTTTGATGACACCAAGGCCAGCGTGTTAGGGGACTATCTTCCCACCAAGCTGGGGATGGACCCGGAGGAGCGGGCAGTCTGGGCCTGTATTCCAGGGGACTACTCCGGCCAGCTACTGTTCTTCTTCGACAACGGCAAGGCCGCGCGGGTGGAGCTGTCCGCCTATCAAACTCAGACCCGCCGCAAGAAGCTCACAGGCGCCTATTCCGACAAGGCCCCCCTGGTGGCTGCCTTCCTGCTCATCGAGGACTTTGAGGCGGCGGTGATCTCCACCGAGGGGCGGTGTGTGGTCTTCCACACCGCCAGCCTAAACCCCAAGACCACCAGGAGCACCCAGGGTGTCAATGTCATGACGTTGAAGCCCAAATACCGGGTGGAGAAAGTGCTGCCGCTGGATCGCACTGCCATCGTCAATGCCGCCCGGTATCGTGCCCGCTCCCTGCCTGTCTCCGGCGCCTTGCTCAAGGAGGAGGACCGGGGCGAGGAGCAGTTGACGCTGCTGTGATCCAGCTCATCTGAATCCAAACGAGGTATCTGAATGGGTAAAAAAGGACTTGGTTCCGCGATAAAAAGCTGTTTCTGGATCGTCGCTGCCTCCGCCATTTTCTCTTTTGGCTTCAATTGGTGCTATGTCCCCAACCAAATCAGTCTAGGCGGCATCACTGGTCTCGGCCAGATCATCAACGCTGCAGTCCCGGCTATCCCAATCGGTATTGCGGTCATAGCGCTGAACATCCCCCTGTTTCTTCTGAGCTGGAAGTACCTGGGCGGCCGTCTGTTGCTGTCCTCTCTCTTCGCCATGGCCGCCACCTCCCTGGGCGTGGACATCGTGGCTGCTATCCACTCATTCCAGCCCATGGACCCTATGTTGGCCAGTGTCTTCGGCGGTGTCCTAATAGGCCTGTCCCTAGGCATCATTCTGCTCCAGGGGGCCACCACTGGAGGCACGGACCTGATTGCCCGGCTCTTGAAGCTGCCCTTCGGTCACCTGCCCATGGGTCGGCTGCTGATGGCGGTGGACCTGGCAGTCATCGCGGCGGTGGCTCTGGCCTTCCACAGCCTGAACAGCGCCCTGTATGGCATCATCTCCCTCTACCTGTCTACCGTAGTAATCGACAAGGTACTCTATGGCATGGACAGCGCCAAGGTCGCCTATATCATTACTGAAAAGTCCAGCCCCGTATTGGACGGTCTCGTCCACCAGCTGGAGCGCGGGGTGACCGTCCTCCATGGTCAGGGAGCATGGAGCGGCGAGGAGAAGCAGGTACTCATGTGTGCCTTCAAGCAGCGGCAGATCGTGGCCATCAAACAGACGGTAAAGGAGCTGGACCCCGAAGCCTTCCTGATCGTCTGTGATGCCCATGAGGTCCTGGGCCACGGCTTCCGGCTCTATCATCCAAATGAAATATAGAAAAAGGAAGGAATACTGCGATGACAGATTTAAAAAAGCTGACCGCGAATTTGGAAAAAAAGGGCTACATCGTCCGGTACTTTGATACCCCACAAGAGGCGGCCGACTATCTGGACAGCAGGATCAACGGCAAGACAGTGGCCTTTGGCGGCTCCATGACATTGAAAAGCATGGAGCTATACCCCAAGCTGTCCTCTCATAACCAAGTTGTCTGGCACTGGGAGGGGGGCGACCTGACGGACGCCATGTCCACCCAGGTGTACCTCACCTCTGTCAACGCGGTGGCAGAAACCGGGGAGCTCATCAACATTGACGGAAACGGGAACCGGGTAGCCTCTACCGCCTTTGGACACCAGGAGGTCTACTTTGTGGCAGGGACCAATAAGATCGCCCCTGATTTGGACTCCGCTCTGTGGCGGGCTAGGAATGTAGCGGCCCCCAAGAGGGCACAGAGTATGGGCAGAAGGACCCCATGCGCGGTGAAGGCCGACCGCTGCTATGATTGCCAGAGCCCGGATCGAATCTGCCGGGTCCTCACTGTCCTGTGGGCGCCGCCCCTAAACCATCCCCATATGGAGGTCATACTGATCGGCCAGGAGCTCGGTATGTAAAACCGGCCGCCAAAGAAAGGCTGTGTACTGATGAAGCAACGATCTCTGGCCTGTCTGGCCATCTCTGCCGCCCTGCTGTTGTCCGGGTGCTCCTCCATGCTGGACCGGGAGTATCTGGACATCACGACCCACAACGCGGCTCCTACCACAGAAGGGGATACCTCCATTCTACGGGCGGACAGCTATCAGGAGCTGGTCAATGTGCTCATCTACATGGTCAGCACCGGGGCGGAGAACGGCACCATCCGTCTGTATATCGACTCTGAGGATGTGGCCAAGGACCTGGAGGATGCCTGCCGTGAGGTGGTCCAGGAGGACCCCTTGGGTGCCTATGCCGTGGAGTACATCAAACACAGCGTGGACTCTATCGTCACCTACTCCGAGGCCCAGGTCCAGATCATCTATCGCCGTACCAGAGAACAGGTGGCCTCCATCGTTTCGGCCACCGGGGCTGCCGCCATCCGTGGCGAACTGGAGGAGAGTCTGGCGTCCTTCGCTCCAGAATCTGTGCTTCGCCTTAGCTATTTTGACGGAGATGAGGCCTACATTTTGGATCTGGTCCGGGAAGCCTATTTTGCTACGCCGGCTACCGCCCTGGATCTCCCTGAGGCCACGGTGGCCTTCTATCCAGACAGCGGCAGTCAGCGCGTGGTGGAGATCAGCCTGCACTACCACCTGGACGAGCAGGAGCTGGTTCACCGCAGGGAAGTTCTAGACCAGACCGTTCAAAAAATGACGGCGATTCTCCAATCTCAGTTCTTCACTACGGAGGAATTACTCCCTGCAGCCGCCCAGGCCATCCATGCCGCCGGCGGATATGATCCAGAGGGTGGGTCCACCGCCTACCATGCCCTGCTGGAGAGGGGGGCCGACGACCAGGGGCTCGCCCTGGCGGCAGCTATGGTCTATAACCGGCTGGATATTTCCTGTCAGGTGATTGAGGGCTCGTTGGACGGTGCCCCCCATTTTTGGAATGTCATTCAACTCCCGGAGAGCCAGTACCACCTGGACCTGTCCCAATATGGCGAACACGGCTTCTCCCTGTTCTCCAGCGCGGAGATGGAGCAAAGGGGATATCTCTGGGACCCAGAGGATATTCTGCCGCGCTGAGGGTCCCCCCATTGAAAGATTTTTCAAAATTTAAATTTTGGGGTTGACATCGCTCTGTTTTCTGTTATAATACCATTTGTCGCTGCGAGTGTAGCTCATCTGGTAGAGCGCCACCTTGCCAAGGTGGAGGTAGCGAGTTCGAGCCTCGTCACTCGCTCCAAGTGGAAAGACACGACATATGTCGTGTCTTTCTTTTTGAATTTTCGTGCCCAGCCACTGTCCCTTCAGGGCAGGTCAGCGGTCCCTTATTCAGCCCTGTGGTAAAGGGTTACGCTCCCCTTTACTTCACCAAAGAAAGGAATCGGAAGTATGGAACTCTTACACAAGTGGAACCATATCAGCCTAGTCAAACGGATCATCGTGGGACTTATTCTGGGCGCCGCTCTAGGCGCCCTCCTGCCTCAGGCCTCCGTCATCGGTATCCTGGGCACTCTGTTCGTCAATGCCTTGAAGGCTCTGGCCCCTCTGCTGGTCTTTTTCCTCGTCCTTCACTCCCTCTCACAGCATAAAAAGGGAGCTAAGAGCAACATGTCCGCTGTGATCGTCTTTTATCTGATTGGCACCTTTCTGGCCGCGCTGTGCGCCGTGGTGACCAGCTTTCTCTTTCCATCCACTCTGATTTTGGCCGAGCAGGCCGAGCAGGCTGCCCCTGGCGGCATCGCTGACGTGCTCCAGAATCTGCTGAACAGCGCCGTAAGCAACCCCATCTCCGCCATCGCTGAAGCAAACTATATTGGCGTGCTGCTGTGGGCCGTTGTCTTTGGACTAGCCATGCGTGAGGCCGGCGAGGGCACCAAGACCGTACTGGGCGACATCTCCAATATGCTGTCCTCCGCAATCCGATGGGTCATTAGCTGCGCCCCCTTCGGCATCCTAGGGCTTGTCTATACCACGGTATCCGATACCGGCTTTGAGTCCTTTCTGAATTATGGCCGGCTAATTCTGGTCTTAGTAGGCTGTATGCTCCTGGTAGCTCTGGTCGTCAACCCCATCATCGTCTACCTGGCTATTCGGAAAAATCCCTATCCCCTGGTCTTTCGATGTCTGAAGGACAGCGGCATCATGGCTTTCTTTACCCGCAGCTCGGCGGCTAATATCCCGGTGAATATGAAGCTGTGTGAAGACTTGGGTCTGGATAAGGAGAAGTACTCCGTTTCCATTCCCCTGGGAGCCACTATTAACATGGCTGGCGCTGCCATCACTATTACCATCCTTACCCTGGCCGCCGCCAACACGCTGGGGATTTCTGTGGACTTTCCCACTGCCCTCCTGCTGAGTCTGGTTTCCTCTGTGGCCGCCTGTGGCTCCTCCGGCGTGGCGGGAGGCTCGCTGCTCCTTATCCCAATGGCCTGCAGTATGTTCGGTATCTCCAGCGACATAGCCATGCAGGTGGTCGGCATCGGCTTTATTATCGGTGTCATACAGGACTCCTGTGAAACCGCACTTAACTCCTCCTCCGATGTGCTGTTCACTGCTGCGGCCGAGTTCCGCGGCCGCAGGAAAGCCGGACTGGATATGGGGTATTGATGGAGGGCCATTCCCTCCATGCGTCTAAAACAGTGGGTTAAATATAATAAGGAGACACTGCCCTGGATTTTCCGGGCAGTGCCTCCTTTTTTATCTTGTCCCACTGACAAAGTGAGGAAACATACAGTAAAACCGTCCTTAAACCTCTTGCGGCGCCTCACCTGAAGCCCTGAAAACCTTTGCGGCTCTAGCGTTCTCGGCTCTCCGATCCTCGATGGCCTCCTTCAGAAGCATATCCTTCACCTTCATCAGTCGAATGGTGTTGGCCCGCTCGTTTTCATCCAGCTTCATGGTGATATACTTGATATTTTCCTGCATCTCCGGGATCTTCACATACTCCAAAGCGTTGACCCGGCGGCGGGTCTTCTCGATCTCCTCCGCCAAAAGCTGTGAGGTCTTTTCGATCTCCGCCAGCTTCAGCATATCCTGGAACACCTGTGACATAGCGTCCACCGCGTCGTCCAGCTCGCCGCTGGTCTGGGCAAAGCCATAGGGATAGATCTCCCCTGGGTCCTGGCTGCTGGTGCGGAATTCATATTTGGGCACGTCCACTGACATGATGTTCTGGAAGGTCATATCCAGCTCCACAGACTGCTTGGGGTAGAGCAGGGACTGCTCCAGCATCTCTGGAGACATCAGAGCCGCGGCCACAGTGAAAGAGCCGTGGGCCCGCATAAGCCCCTCCTCCACCCGGCGGCGCAGGGAACGATTCTCTCGAATCACGTCCATAAACTGCTTCATCAGCTCATCTCGCTTATCCTTGAGCAGCTTATGGCCCCGCTGGGCGGTCTTTAGCCGGCCCTTGAGCCGGGTGAGCTCCATACGGGTGGGATTGATGGTCGTGGAAGGCATTTCACTCCCCCCTTAGTCCTTCTTGGGCAAATACTTGTCGATATACTCCGGCTTGATCCGCTTCAACTCACTCCGGGGCAGGATAGATAGCAGCTCCCAGCCCAGATCCAGCGTCTCCTCAATCGAGCGGTTCTCATCTGTCCCCTGAGAAACGTACCGCTTTTCAAATTCATCCGCAAATTTAGCATAGAGCAGGTCGGTGGGGCTCAACGCCGCCTCGCCCAGGATGGACATGAGCTCCTTGTTCTCCTTTCCGGTGGCGTAGGCAGAAAAGAGCTGATTCATGGTGCCTGAGTGGTCCTCCCGGGTCTTGCCCGCTCCGGTGCCCTTGTCCTTTAGACGGGACAGGGATGGCAGTACGTCCACCGGGGGATTGATGCCCCTACGGTACAGCTCCCTGGAAAGAATGATCTGCCCCTCGGTAATATAGCCGGTCAGGTCGGGAATGGGGTGGGTCTTGTCGTCCTCCGGCATAGTCAGGATAGGGATCAGGGTAATGGATCCCTCCTTGCCCAGCTGGCGGCCTGCCCGCTCGTACAGGGTCGCCAGGTTGGTATACAGGTAACCGGGGTAGCCCCGGCGGCCTGGGACCTCCTTCTTGGCGGCGGAGACCTCCCGTAGCGCCTCGGCATAGTTGGTGATGTCGGTCATGATGACCAGTACGTGCATATTCTTCTCAAAGGCCAGATATTCCGCCGCCGTCAGGGCCATGCGGGGCGTGGCGATACGCTCCACTGCCGGGTCGTTGGCCAGATTGGTAAACAGCACCGTACGGTCGATGGCGCCGGTACGCCGGAACTCCTGGACGAAGAACTCCGACTCCTCAAAGGTGATGCCAATGGCGGCGAAAACCACGGCGAAGTTGGATTCCCCATCCAGCACCTTGGCCTGCCGGGCGATTTGGGCCGCCAAAGCGGCGTGAGGCAGGCCGGACCCGGAGAAGATAGGCAGCTTTTGGCCGCGGACCAGGGTGTTCAGCCCGTCAATGGTAGAGATACCCGTCTGAATGAACTCATTGGGGTAGTTGCGGGCGGCGGGATTCATGGCCAGACCGTTGATATCCCGATACTCGTCGGCCAGGATGGCTGGGCCGCCGTCAATAGGCTCCCCCATGCCGTTAAACACCCGGCCCAGCATATCTCCGGACACCCCCAGTTGAAGAGGGTGTCCCAGGAACCTGATTTTGGAGTCCGCCAGATTGATACCGGCTGAGTTTTCAAACAGCTGGACCACTGCGGTATTCCCGTTTACTTCCAACACCTGACAGCGGCGGACGGTGCCGTCGGTCAGTTCGATCTCTCCCAGCTCGTCATAGGTGACGCCCTGTACCCGGTCCACCACCATTAGGGGGCCGGATATCTCCTGTATCGTCTTATACTCTCGGATCACAGTGCATCCTCTCCCTTCTCGGCAATGGCGCTGATCTCTTCCTCCATCTCCACCAACAGGTTGGCGTAGGAGTCTTTATACAGATCAGCGGGGACGGACTTGGCCCGGCCGATCTTCTCCCGTGCGGGGATGGAGAACAGAGCGTTCAAATCGCCTCCCCGCTCTGACGCGCCCCGGCACTCCTGGTCGTACTGGTGGATCATAGCCAGCAGGCGGGCCTGGCGGTCATACTCCGAGTAGGAGTCGATGTCCGCGAAGGAGTTCTGCTGGAGGAAGTCCTCCCGGATCATCTTGGCAGTCTCCAAAGTAATCTGGTCCTTGGGGGACAGAGAGTCCTTGCCCACCAGCTGGACGATCTCGTTCAGGCTGGCCTCCTCCTGGAGGATGGCCATGGCCCATTCCCGGTTCTGCAGGAACTCCTTGCCCAGATTTTCATCATACCAGGGCTTCAGTGAGTCCAGATATAAGGAGTGGGAGGTCAACCAGTTGATGGCCGGGAAGTGGCGGCGATAGGCCAAGGAGGAGTCCAGGGCCCAGAACACCTTGACGATACGCATGGTGGCCTGGGACACGGGCTCGGACAGGTCGCCGCCCGGTGGGGACACGGCGCCCACGGCGGTCAGACTGCCCCGGCGGTCCCCATCGGACCCCAGACAGGCCACGGAGCCGGCCCGCTCATAGAACTGAGCCAGACGGGAAGACAGATAGGCTGGGTAGCCCTCCTCGCCGGGCATCTCCTCCAGACGGCCGGACATCTCACGCAAAGCCTCGGCCCAGCGGGAGGTGGAGTCAGCGATGACGGCCACGGCGTAGCCCATATCCCGGAAGTATTCTGCGATAGTGATACCAGTATAAATAGACGCCTCACGGGCGGCCACCGGCATATCAGAGGTGTTGGCGATGAGGACAGTCCGCTTCATCAGGGACTCTCCAGTGCGGGGGTCCACCAGTTCGGGGAACTCCCGGAGCACGTCGGTCATCTCGTTGCCCCGCTCGCCGCAGCCGATATAGACCACCAAGTCCACATCGGACCACTTGGCCAGGGCGTGCTGCATCACCGTTTTACCAGAACCAAATGGGCCGGGGATGGCGGCGGTGCCCCCCTTGGCCACAGGGAAGAAAGTATCTACAATACGCTGGCCAGATTGGAGGGGAATGACGGGGGGATACTTACGCTTATAGGGCCGACCCACACGGACGGGCCATTTTTGCATCATAGGCAGCTCCACCTGGGAGCCGTCCTCCTGCTCCAGAACAGCCACCGTCTCCGTAACGGTGAAGGCACCGGACTGAATGGACAGGATTTTCCCCTTCATTTTCGGGGGGATCATGATCTTATGGAGGATAGAGGATGTCTCCTGGACAGTGCCGATGACATCACCGCCCACCACCTGGGCCCCCGGTTGGACCGTGGGGACAAACTCCCACTTCTTTTCCCGATCCAGGGCAGGGACCTCCACACCGCGGGGCAGGTTGTTCCCCTGGACCTTTTTCATGATTTCCTCTAGGGGGCGCTGGATGCCGTCGTAAATATTTTCCACCAGACCGGGGCCCAGCTCCACAGACAGGGGGGCGCCGGTGGTGACCACCTCGGCCCCAGGGCCCAGTCCGGAGGTCTCCTCATAGACCTGAATGGAGGCAGAGTCTCCGGTCATGGTGAGGATCTCGCCGATGAGGCGCTGCTGGCCCACACGGACCACGTCGGCCATATTGGCCTCCTCCATACCGGTGGCCACCACCAGCGGGCCGGAGACCTTGACGATCTTTCCCATAGGCTAAACCTTCTTTCTTCTGGCTCTGTTCCACTGGCCTTCAAAGGAGGGGGCGCTGCCGCAGGTTACCCTGGTAGCTGCCCACTTCCATTGAGCCCACATAGGAGAAGCCAAGTCGTTCATAGTAGTCATTCAGCGCTGGATTGTTCCGTCCACAGTCCAGACGCAGATAGTCCTTCCCCATGGCTTTGGCCAGTGCCATACACTGCCTTAGCATCCGCTCCCCGGCGCCTGGGGTATCTGGGTCAGCGGCCAGGTTATGGACATAGAGCGCGGACCCCCCAGCAGGCCAGCGATCATCCTCTTCCAGCAGCACCGCCACCACATCGGGCGTCCCGTCAGGCCTCCACAGGCCATAGAGCTCCCCATTTCGGGCCCGCTCCTGGAAATAGGTCAGGGGATAGTAGGTAAGATAGTCGTCCCGCTCCCACTGACGTATCCCCCGCTCCTCCAGCCAGGTGATCCGTCTGAGGATCAGCTGGAAAAGCCGCGGTGCCTCTTCCAGAGAGGCAAGACGGAGGACCTCTTCCTGGTCCGTCATAGGATATCAGCGCCCACAGCCCGCTCTACCGCGGTCTTAATATTGGCCATGCCGATACCCAGGGGACCCTCCTTTCCGGGAATTAAAATGATCGCCGGGGTCAGCGCATCCTTATACCGCGCGATGTCAGCCGTCAGTTTGGTGGCCAGCTGCTCGGTCATATAGATAATGGCGTAATTCTCCCTGGCCAGCCGGTGGAGCGTCTCGTGCCCCTCCTCCGGGCCAGCCACAGGGTATACATCCAGCCCCAGGGCCTTAAAGCCCAGGACGCTGTCTACGTCGCCCATCACCGCGATCTTATACATCTCCAGCCACCCCCCTTATACATAGGTCTGCCGAAGCCGGGCCCGGATGGTATCTCCGTCCAGTCCAGCTGCCCGCCCGGCAAAGATGGTGCGGACTGCCGTAAACTCCAGCTCCTTGGCATAGAGGTAGCCGATGACCGTCTGCTCCCCAAAGGGGACCATGCGGGCGGCGGCCAAATAGGCTGTAAGCGCATCGTCACAGGCCTTTTCAAAGGCGGTCAGAGATCCTCCACCGGGCAGGGCTACCTTGGCCCCCAGCTGGGCGGCCTGGGCCAGGGGTCCCGACTGGAACACCTCGCCCAGTGTGTCTGCCCGGGCGGAAGCTACTGTCTGCTGAGACACATTTCCTCCTGGCAGCAGCACCCGGCGCAGGAAGTCTCCCTCTTTGCCCATTCGGGCCGCCCGGACAGCGGTCCGAAGATTGGCCACATCCACACTCAGCCGGACATAGCCCAGGAGGAAGGGGCTGCCCAGCGCCTTGGCCAGTCGTTCCATCTCCTGATAGCAGCTTCGGTCCAGAAGCAGATCGGCCTGCTGGGGATCCCGGCTCTCCCTTAGAAGGGTCCATGCTTGGGCCATAGCCCGCTGGAACTCCTCTGAACAGCCCTGGAGCTCCTCCCGCCGCCATCCCTCCAGCAGCTCTCTGGGGTCATACCGCCCACCGGCCAGCAGCAGGCGCTCTGGGTCGGCGCCCACAGCCTGGGCCTTCAGAATAACCTTGGCGTTGTGATAATCATATTTCAATTGGAATATCTCCGCCAGGCGGGGATCTGGTACCGCCCCGGCGATGTCTCGGAAGGTATCGGCCCGGGCCTGGGCAAGCACGCCCTCCAGCCCGCCTCCTCTATCCTCCGGGTAACCGCACTCGGTGAGGATCTTCATAGCCTCCCCGTTCTCCCTGGCGTCAATCATCCGGTCCATCCTCTCCCTTGTCAGCAGGCGGTTCTCCATGGCCCGGATCCTGGTAGAAATGGACAGGTAGTCTATATCCTTTATCTGGTGGGACAAAATATTCCCTCCCTTACTTGAGAGTGGAGAGTTGGGCGTGGAGAGTGAAGATCCCGCGGGAAAGGGCATTTCTCCGCTCTTCCCCCTGACTCTTCACTCTGTCCCAACTCTCAGGGGAACAGCACGCCGGCCACTTCCTTCTCCAGCTTCTCCCGCTGGAGGCGAACCAGTGTCTCAAAGGCGCAGTTTACCTCGATGTCCCCGTCCACCATGATGAAGCCACCCTTGATAGGCCGGGTCTCCTCGCTCAGGGTAAGCAGGCCGGTACCTGTAACCATGGCGGCAGTGGTGTTGACCACCTTTCCCAGGAAGGCTCCTACCTTGGATTCGGTAATCGCTTCGGGCAGTTCGGGGGCCACCCCTTTTACCAGGGCCTCGTTGGCTGCCACCACCACCTGTTTGCCCACCCGACTGCGGTCCTGGGGGGAGAAGATGAGCTGCTCCCGGCCAGTGGAAGACGCCTCCAGGGCCAGCTTGGTCAACAGCGCCACATACTCCTGCTCAGGCATGGCGCACAGCTTCTCCAGGGCCAGGTCAAATGCCTCGGCCAGCACCTCCTGCTTGGCGGCCAGCTCCAGCTTGCGCCGCTCCATCTGGGCGGCGGATTTCAGCCGCTCCAGCCGCTCGTCGGCGGTCCGGCGGCCACGGGCCAAAATCTCCTCCCGCTCTCGGTCGGCCTGGGCCTGGGCCTCCTCGCCGATGGAGCGGGCCTTTCGCTCCGTTTCCTCCAGAATGCGGGTCACTTCCGCCTCAGAGTCCTGAATGATCTTGGCCGTGATCTTTTCGATTCCTTCCATATGTTCGTCCCCTCTCGGTGGAAATTAAAGCGGCACGCTCAGGGAGAACAGCATAATCATAGAGCACAACAGGGACAAAATGGCGTAGAACTCCACGATACCGCACAGAATCAGGCCCTTGGACCAGTCATCCGGCTTCTTGGCCAGGATATTGATAGAACCGGCAGCCACGCGGCCCTGGGCGATAGCGGACAGCAGGCCGCCGATCGCCATAGGCATACAGGCGGAGAAAAATTGCAGGCCCAGTTGGACGGACATCGCCTCGCTCACCGCCAGAGCGTTGCCCATAAAGCCCATGCGGATCAGGGCCACAAAGAACACGGCCATGCCGTACAGCCCCTGGGTACCGGGGAGCAGCTGGAGCACCATGACCTTACCGGACTTGCTGGGGTCCTCGCTAAGAAGGCCGGTACCCGCTTCACCGGCGATGCCGGTGCCCTTGGCGGAGCCCACGCAGCTCAATCCCACCGCAAGGCTGGCGCCCAGAAGGGCCAGGGCCAAACCGCCGAAAGATTCCAGAAAACTCATTGTTGTTTCCTCCTTATTCTCATTCTTTGACGATGTGATAGTATTTCGTCTTGAACTCCAGGGGACGGAAGGGTTTACCCCCGTCCTCGTAGTAGTATTTGAAGTACTCCAGACACTGCAGCCGCATATCGTGGACATAGCAGCCCAGCAGATTCAGAGCGAAGTTCAGGGCGTTGCCGATCATAGAGATCAGGATGAAGGTGGGCAGGAAATTGGTGATTGAGCCGAGGGTGTTGAACACCTGGGCCACCACAGCCCCCGCCAGCATCAGGGCCATCAGCCGGGAATAGGACAGGATGTCGCTGAAATAGCCGGTGATATTGTTGTATAGCGACCCGCCGATCCCCACCAGCTTGCCCACTATGCCTTTCTTCCCATAGCCCTGGGTCAACAGCAGCAGGACCACGATGGCAATGGCACAAGCCTTGATCTGTCCGGTGAGGGCGGCCACGCCGGCCAGAAGAAAGACCAGGTACCAGGCTCCCTCGCCGCACAGAGCTTCCATCACAGCCCCCCGCTTGATCTTGCGGTACATGCTGATCCCCATGCCAGTAAAGATCTGAGCCAGGCCCAACACAAGCGAGCCTACCAGTACCGCCAGGGCGTCATCTACCGGGGAGAATAGGGCGGGCAGGGCGAACTGGCCTCCAGTGGTCAGCGCCACCAGCTGTGTGAGGAAGTCGCCAAAGAAGCTTCCCGTCACCGCTCCCCAGATAAAGGTGCTCACGCCGCACAGCCCCAGCAGCGGGAACATATGCCGCATCGTCGCCCCTTCGGGCTTTGCCCGCTTCACCACCACCCAGGCAACGGCCATCATCAGCAGGCCATACCCCATGTCCGCCATCATCATCCCGTAAAACAGGATAAAGAAGGGAGCCATCAGGGGGTTGGGGTCCACCGTTCCGTAAGCGGGCAGGGAGTACATATCTGTGACCATGCTCAACGGCCGGGTCAGCCAGTTGTTTTTCAGCTTCACCGGTACATCCGGATACTCCTCCCGCACTGGATCGGCCGCCTCATAGGCACAGGGATATTTCTCCAGGGCTTTTTCCAACTGGGGCCAGTTCTCCTCCGGCACCCAGCCCTCCAGATAGAAGGTCTGGCTGGTATTCAGCAGCCTTCCCCGGGATTCCTCTCTGTCACTCTCCACCTGGGCCAGGTCAGCCAGCTGTTGAAGCTGGGGCCGGAGGTGTCCCATGGAGGCCAGTTTCTCCTCCAGTTGGGCCAACTCTTTGGCCAACTCCTCCAGCTCCCGGTCCAGCCGGACCGTGTTTTCTGCCGCCGTCCCCGTCCAATCCCGCAGATTGGCACGGGACCAGCCCAGAGCCTTCAGCGCCTCTAGGGCGCCCTCCTCCTGGCTGGTGTGGCATACTAGAAGGCAGTACCGCAGCTCCCGGTCCGCCGATATCTGAGTCAGCTGAACCAGCTCTCCGGCCCCCTGAACCGCCTGCTCCCCCTCCTCAAAGGGACGATTGGCGGGCAGGGTGCCCAGCTGGATCATAATCTGGTGGGTAGACTGGGTCTCCAGGGGCAGGTCCAGTTCCAGCCAGGGTGCCAAAGCGGCCTTTTGGGCCAGCAGCTTGGACTGCTCGCTGTGGATGGCAGCCATGCGGCGCTCTGCCTCGTTGACCTCTTGGGCCCCATCCAGGGCCTGTCGGGCCCGCCCTTGGTCAAAAAGCTCTCCCTCCTTTAGGTCGGGCCGGGGCTGGAGCAGTTTCCCTTTTTCCGGGGCATACCGCTTCAGCGTGGCCAGAGCTCGCTCCGCCTCTCCCCGCTCCTCCCGGGCCCGCTCCAGCCCACTGGCATCCAGCCGGGACACTTTGTCCCGCAGGTGCTGGAGCAGCTCCCGCCCAGAGGCATCTCCCTCCTCCGAGGGCTCCACCCCGGCCTCGCTGACCTCCACGCATCCCATGCGCTGGAGGGTGCGGAGGATGGTCTCCCGGTCCTCCGCCATGGCGATCAACCGCAGGCGTTTCATTTTTATGATGGCCATCAGCGATTCACAACCTTTTCTACGATTGCGCGGGCGGCCTGGTCCAGCCGGGTCCGAGCTGTCCGCTTCCACTGCTCACAGTCTAATTTGGCCTGTTCCAGTACCTTCTGGGTAGCCTTAGCCGCTTCTTCCTCTGTCTGAACCAGCATCTGACGGGCCTCATTCTCTGCTTCAGTCCGGCTATCCGCCAATAGCCGCTGGGCAGCTCGTTGCGCCACCAGCAGCTTTTGCTTGCTCTCGGCCATGGCCTCCTCCTTGCGGCGGTCGGCCTCCGCCTCGACCTGCGTCACCTTTTGGATGGCTTCCACTGCCATATCCTCACCACCTTTTCATCTTCATCCACGCTTCCTGATGAAATTATGTACCTTTTATTCTATGTGAAATCACTTAGGAATGCAAGCTTTATTTTATCTATCTTTCGTATACCTTTTTTATAATGCGGCATTTTTCGTTTTATTTCACCCTCTATCGCACATCTTTTACGGGGTATTCCCTCTCTCTTTTGCGATAGTTTACAATTCCGTCATCTTTATTCCTGCATTTTCAGCCCCTCCCCTGAAAGGAAAACAGCCGCCAGCTGCATAACGCAGCCAGCGGCTTCTGTTTATCCCAGTTCCGGCTCCGGGAGCACACCCTGCGCTCCCGCTTCTTTCCCTTCCAGCGCAGATACGATCCGGACGATTCGACCGCCGTCCGCATTTCCGTCCAGTCCTGCCAGATATTCTCCTTCTCCCACTGTCCAAATATTTCCTTCCCATTGGTCGAGGCTGTTGAGATCCAGGCCCGTTCTCTCAAGCAGTTCCCCGTCCGCCACCAAAGAGATCCTGACATCGTATCCCTCTGTCTCCGCGTCAATCTGCTCCAGCAAGGCCAACGCCAAATCAGTCACAGCCTGCCTGTCCCCCGCCGGGCCGTCGGTAATCACATCCAGATTTCCCCGGCTGGGATAGGCCCAGCACTCCAGCACGATCTCATCAAATCCCAAGGCAGCCAGTTCCCCACACAGGCCGGCGACATAGGCCTGTCCTTCGGCCTTAGCCGGGTCCAGCCAGCGCAGTCCCAACTCGTCCCTCCAGTTGCCGTAGCTGGCCCGGAGGGCCACTGCGTTATTTTGATAGGGCAGAGTATTATCCCGGAAACAGCACAGCCTGGCCACCGTGTAGACCTCGCCCTGGTTCCATGCGGTCAGGGCGTCGTTGACCGACTGGTCCTGCCCGCTGACTCCGGCCGCTACGGCCAAGGGCTGCTGGGACACCCAGTTCAGCTGGCCCTCCCTGCCCTTCATCTGTAGGATCAGGGCATTAGCTCCGGCCTCCTCCATGCTTCCGACCGCGGTGCCGTCCAGCACGGCGGACAAGGGCAGTTGAAGGGCCGCCGTAAGGGCGCGCTCCGGCTCCTGCTCAGGCTCCTCCCGCCGCTCTGAATCCGAGGGTTGGATCACCACGCTGATGTCTCCAATATCGGGCTCCTCCTTCCCTGGGCGGAGGGCCTGAGGCAGTTGAAACTGAAGGCCCCGGTCCGTCTGGACAATATATTTCTGACCGAAAAATAGTCCCGCCAGCACCAAAATCACCAACACGGTCAGGACGACCGCGATCAATCTCAATATATCGGTCAGCGTTCTGCGGCCGCGATAGCCGCCAAAACCACCCTTTTTTCGGGACATGGAGCCGTCCTCCTCTCGGGGGTAGGTGACATTTATTCCCTTTTGGGGAAAAAATACCCACTTTGTTTCTTATTATAGCAACTTTTTGTTTCTTTGACAACCGGGTTCTTTTTGTTGTTATTTGTCAGGGGGCTGGGCTTGGTCCGCCCTTTTATGCTTTTCGTAAAAAGCCAGGCGGGAGGAGAGACTTTTCTGCCTCTCCTCCCGCTCTTTAGACCGCCATGCCGCCATCCACGCCCAGGACCTGGCCCGTGACAAAGGAAGACTGCTCGGAGGCCAGAAAGAAAATTGCCCGAGCCACCTCCTCCGGATCACCGGTCCGGCACAGAGGTGTCTGATCTGCCAGAGCGTCCATATCCGCCTGGGACAGATGCCGGTTCATATCCGTTCGGATAACACCAGGGGCCACACAGTTGACCCGAATGTTGGAGGGCCCCAGTTCCTTGGCCAGAGCCTTCGTCAGACCAATGACCCCCGCCTTAGCGGCAGAATAGGGTGCCTCACAGGACGCTCCCGTGGTTCCCCACATGGAGGAAATGGTGACAATCGCGCCCTGCCGCCGCCGGACAAAGGAGGGGACGGCCCCCCGTATGGTATAAAAGACGCCGTCCAGATCTATCCCCATCAGGCGCCGCCATTCATCGCCGCTGGTATCTGTGACGAGCTGCTGGGGCAGGGCGATCCCAGCGCCGCACACCAGAGCGTCCAGAGTGGCGAGAGCTTCTTCCGCCCGAGCAGGAAGGGCAGAGGCCTGATCCGGGCAGGCCAGATCCGCGCCCAGGGCTACGGCACAGGTCCCCATCTCCCGCAGCTCCCGCACCAGCTCCAGGGCAAGGTCCTCCCGCTCGTGGTAGTGGACCGCCACCTGCCAGCCCTGCTCTCCAAAGTACCGGGCGGTGGCGGCTCCGATGCCCCGTGAGGCCCCGGTAATCAGCACAGTGTTGGCCATCTGCTCTCCTCCTTGTTCGTTATCCCTCTGTCAGGCTGTTTTTGAAGTTGCCCAGTACCCGGAGATAGGAGGTGGATCGGGACAGTTCCTCCAGGGCCTCCTCCATCCCCGGTCCGGTAAGGGAGCCGGAGAACTCCATGAAAAAAAGGTACTCCCACCGCTTGTCCGGCATGGGTCTGGACTCGATCTTCATCAGGTTGAGCCCGTGGAGCAGGAACACCGTCAAAATACGCTGCAAACTTCCCACCTGGTGAGGGACGGAAAGCAGGACGGCGATCTTGTCCGCTCCGGGGCGCAGTTCCATCACCGGGGAGGTGACTACGAAGCGGGTAGTATTTCCGCTGTTGTGGTTGGTGCCCCGGTACAGGATATCCAGCCCATAGAGCTCTGCCGCCCGTGCCGAGCCGATGGCGGCCTTGGTAATGTCTCCGGTCTGGGCCACATACTGGGCGCTGCCCGCCGTGTCCCCAAAAGGGATCTGTTCCCATTCCGGGTGGCGGGACAGAAAACGGTCGCTCTGGAACAGGCCCTGCTCATGGGAGTAGATCTGGGTAATGGTGTCCAGACTCGCTCCCCTGGGTGCCATCAGACAGTGCTCCACCCTAACGGTGTCCTCCCCTATGATATAGTGCTGATATTGGGTCAGCAGCTCATATACCTGGCGGATAGCGCCGGTGGAGCTGTTCTCGATGGGGAGGACAGCATAGTCCGCTTCCCCCCGATGGACGGCTTCAAAGACATCCTCAAAGCGGGCCAGCCCCTGACAGCGGGCCTCCTTCCCAAAGAAGGTGAGGGCGGCCATCTCGCTGTACGCTCCGGCTACTCCCTGATAGACCACTCTGGGCTGGGATACCGGGCAGCGGGCGGCCTCCATAGCCCGCCTGCACTGGTCGTAGCCGGTACTCCCAGATTCCGGCCCGGCCACCAGTTCCAGGCGCCGGCGGAGCAGCCGCTCTATCTCCCGGTCCAAATGGGCCAGTTCTTCTGTCTCTCTCATATCGTTTCCTCTCGTTCCTCACATCGTCAACATCAGTTGAACACGCCCTGCACCAGCACCATATACAGCACCGTCGCCCCAAAAATGGACAGCAGGTCATTCCCCTTCCACAGATGGAGGAGCACTGCCGCGGCGCTGGCCAGCAGGGCGGGGACCCAGCCCGCTGGTGTGGCAAAGGATACTCCCTTCAAACAATATACGATGAGCATGGCGATGACTGCCGGGGGTAACACCCGCCCCAGATAGAGCACCACCTTTGGAGGCTCTCCTCCCCGGTCAAACAGGAGGAAGGGCAGAGCCCTGGTCAAAAAGGTGACCACCGCCATCACCGCGATGGCGGCCAGGGCCTGTCCCGTTGTCATCGTGGTCATCGGGCCCCCTCCTCTCTCACCGCAGCAGGCCTTCTCCGCCCCTGCTCCTCCAGAGTGGGACGGAGAAGCACCAGGACGGCCACCATAATTCCCAAGGCAGGCAGCAGCATCTCCTCCGCCCCCACAGCCAGCAGGCTGACCAGAGTGGCCGCTCCGCCCAGCAGAGCAGGCAGATGGCTGCCGGCGGTCCTCCATTGGCCCACGGCGATGACCAGGAATAGGGCGGTCATGGCAAAATCCACTCCCGTGGTGTCAAAGCCCAGCGCGGCCCCCAACAGAGAGCCGATCACAGAACCCAGCACCCAGTAGCTCTGGTCCAGCAGGGCGACAGCAAAGTAGTAATCGTGCTCCTTCACCCCCTGGGGCACCTTGGCCGAACTAAGCAACGCATAGGTCTCATCCGTCAGGGAAAAAATCATATAAAGCTTCCGGCGGCCCATGCCCCGAAATTTCTCCAGCATGGACAGGCCATAGACCAGATGCCGGAAATTGACCATCAGAGTCAGAAAGGCCGTCTGGCCTAGAGTCGCCCCCGTAGCCAACAGGGAAACCCCCAAATACTGCCCAGAGCCTGCGTATATGGTCATGCTCATCAGAATGGCCCAGCCTACGCCATAGCCCTCTGACTGGAGCATCAGCCCGAAGGCCATCCCGATAGCCAGATACCCCATCAACACCGGTACCGTGGCGGGGAAAGCCGCTTTTAACGTTTTTCGGTCCATCGTCGTTAATCCACCTCGTTACGACATACTATCTTAGGTATTTTAACCGTTTTGCCCCATGGGCGCAAGCCCCAGTGTGGCACAAGAAACCTCTATTTTTGCGCCTTAATTTTATGTAAAGATTTACAACATCTCTCTTGATTTTTTCTTTTCTCTTTCTATAATAATACTACTATTAATATTAATCAGGCTGGTCCACCAAGCCCAGGCTGTTTTCCTATAAAATCTGACAGGCAAGGAGGGATCGTTTTGAAGGAAGCTCTCTTGATCTATAACCCCACATCCGGGAAAGGACAGCTGCCCGGCAGTCTTTCTCCGGTCTTAGACGTCTTTACCAAGGCTGGGTGGCTGGTCACTGTCTACCCCACCCAGTGCAAGGGGGACGCTGTCCGAGCCGCCAAAGAGCTGGGTCCCCGTTTCCAACGGGTGGTATGTGCCGGCGGCGATGGCACTTTAAGCGAAACTGTAACCGGGCTGATGGAGTTGTCCGCCCCACCCATGCTGGGATATATTCCTTCCGGCTCCACCAATGACTGCGCTACCACCCTAAATCTCCCCCGCTCCCCGATTAAATCCGCTGCCGTCGCCGCCGGCGAAGGCGAGCCCTTTCACATTGACATTGGAAAACTCAATGGGCAGCCCTTTGTCTATGTGGCCGCCTTCGGCGCGTTTACCCATGTGGCCTACGCCACTCCCCAGGATCTGAAAAACACATTTGGCCATCTGGCCTATGTGGTAGAGGGCATTGCCTCTCTGCCCACCATCTCCCCCTACCATCTTAAAGTAGAATACGATGGTCAGGTTCTGGAGGATGACTTTTACTTCGGCATGGTGCGCAACGCCCTGTCCATCGGCGGCATCAAGCTGCCTCAACAGGACGTAGAGCTGGATGACGGACTGTTCGAGGTAGATCTGGTCAAAAAGCCGGTCAGTCTGGCCGATGTCACCGATGGCTTCCAGACTCTGTTCGCTCAGAATCCGGTGGGGGCCGGCTCCCGCATCCATTTCCAGGCTTCCCAGCTTACCTTTTCCTCTGACCAGCCCATTCCCTGGACCATTGACGGGGAGTATGGCGGCGACCAGCTGGTCAACCAGGTGGTCAACTGCCGTCAGGCTTTGACTGTTATCCGAGGGAAATAAGAAGCTGCCTCTGATTAAAAATCGGAGGCAACTTCTTACGTTGTCAGCATTTGGAATAAAACGATCATCGGCGGCATAGTGGCGGCACACAATACCGAGGTCACCACGTTTATAGAGGAGGTGTACCGGCTCTCCGCGCTCTTATAGAGCTGGGCCATCTGGGTCAACGTAGCGGCTGCCGGACCTATCGCGCACAGCAGGCTGACCAGTAGGATCTGGCTATGTCCCCAGACCCGCTCTACTCCCCACAATAGAGCCACTACCAGCAATGGCAGAATGATCAACCTTAGGAAAACGACCCGGTATATCCCCTGCGAGGAAAAAGCGGCCTTCAAGTCTGTTTCCGCCAGCAGAACACCCACCACCACCATAGATAGGGGGCCCACACAGCTCCCCATAGAGGAAACAGCGGTACCCAACACACCAGGCAGGCGGATATGTAAGAAAAACAGTGCCATGCCCATCAGTATGGCACAGAGGCAGGGGTTTTTCACCACTTTTTTTAGTGTGAGCCGGCCTTCGCCCCCCATAAGCTTCTGCCCATGGGTCCAGACTAAGAATCCCTGAAAGGCCATGTAGGAGCAGGTATAAATGACATATTCCTGCCCCAGCGTATTCAATACAATGGGAATAATCAGGTTTCCGGCGTTGCTGTATATGACCGAGGCCTTTTCTGCTGGGGTAAGCTGGCGCCCAGTCCTATCTAACAGCCAGCAGACAAGCCAAAATATTCCATGTATCAGAACCGCGATGGCCAGCGTCACTAAAAACGCCCCCAGGATATTTGGATCATAGTCTGTCTGAAAAGCATTCACCAAGGTACAGGGCAGGGCAATATAGAGCACCGCCTTGGAGAGCACCCGACTCTGGTCCCCAGTCAGGACCCCCGCTTTGGCGGCCAAAAAGCCAGCGGCGGCCATGAGCACCATGGCCAATATCTGCTCCATCAGCATCAGGCTTAGTTCCATGCTTATCCCATCCCCTCTTTTCCCTGTCCGTTTTATTCTAGGAAGTCTTTTCCCTTCCGTCAAGAGGAAATTCAAGAGGGGCGTTCCGGATATAACGACCGGAACACCCCTCTGTTTTATACATTTATTCCGACTTTAGCGCCTGTGCCAAGTCTATCTCCTGAGCGTCGCCCCACAGCCGCTCCAGGTCATAAAACTTTCGAGCTTCGTCGGTAAACACATGGACCACAACGGATGAGAAATCCATCAGCAGCCAGGTGCCGCCCCGGTGTCCCTCAATGTGGTGGACCTGCTCGCCATTTTTCTCCATGGCCTCCTCACAGGCGTCTGACATCGCTTTCACCTGGGTGCTGGAGGTGGCGGTACACAGCACGAAGTAATCCGCCAGCGTGGTCAGCTCCTCGGTCTTGAGCACCTTGATATCCTGCCCCTTTTTCCCGTCCAGGGCCTTGGCCAGCGCGATGGCCATCTCATAAGAAGTCAATCTTCTTTCCCCTTTCTGCTTATATATTGTTGCTTGAAGCCGCTGTCTCCCCTTCTATGAAGGCCTGATATCCTGGGAGGGCGGCGGTTCCTCCTCCGTCTCCTGACTGGTGGAACCGCTCCCCGGGTCGGGGAGCACGTCGTCCGGGTCGATGGTCACGATGGGCAGCGTATCAGTACCCGTTTCCCCCTCTTCGTCAGGGGGCTGGCCGGTACTGCCATTTCCTCCTTCTCCCTGAGAAGAGTCACCTTCCTGACCAATCCCTGTTTCCTCACCAGGGTTCTCGGCCCCTCCGCTGGGCTCCTCCACTGGGGGAACATCAGGCGTTTCTTCCTCTTCTGTGGGCTCCTTCTCTTCCTCCTGAGGCTTCTGCGCCACTACAGGCTTGGCCATTCTAGAGTCCAACAGTGTACCGTTGGTCACACCGTAGCCCCCTCCACTCTTCTTATACATCAGCTGAAGGTCGCTGGACTGGATCTCCCCCACATAGGGATTGAGGCCGTCGTTGAGCAAGGGCAGCAGCTCCTTCTCATTGGCCAGCACCAGAGATGCCCCGTCATAGCTGACGCCTGTCCAGGGCAGGGAGACAAACGTCACGTTCTCTTCTACGTTCATCCCAATGGCCAGTTGGGCAAAGGCCAGAATATTGCCCACACTTAAATCGGTAGACACGTTTTCAGTGAATATCTGGGCCAGCGTCGGCAGCTTGAGGAGAATATCCGGCTGGAGGCACTCCTTGATCACCGCTGTGAGGAAGTCCCGCTGGATAGCGGTCCGGCCGCTGTCCCCCAGGGCGTGGGTGCCATCGTTGTTCTTGCGGAAGCGGATAACCTCCATGGCGTCCTGGCCGTTCAACAGGCGGTACCCTGCCTCCTGGTGGATGTGCAGGTCCTGGCCAGGGGTTGGGTCGTCATAGTCCATATCAAAGGGCACCTCGAAATAGACTCCGCCAATGGCGTCCACCAGTTCCCCGACAGCCTCCCACTCCACCAGAACATAGAAGTCCGGGTAGATTCCAGTAAGGTGGCTCACCTCCTGCTTCAAGGCGGTCATTCCCTTTTCCACCCGCTCCTTCTCTGGCAGGTCGCTGGACCCCCGATTCCGGGTGTACACCACATTGAGCCGCTTCTGTGCGCCCCTTGTGGCGCTGGTGTTGATCATCGTGTCCCGGAGCAGGCTGATGGCATCGACAGTCTTATTCTTAGTGTCATAGGTCACCAGCAGCATTGTGTCTGTGGAATTGCTCACCTGGTCTAAGCCAGCTACCAGGAAGGTATACACTCCCTCTCTTCGGCCGCTCATGGCCACCTGGGGCAGTTCCGCCCCGTCATAACTCAAATCAGAGGTGTCTCCCTGAGTCTGTCCTCCTGTGGTCTGGCCGGGCAGGTCCGACGTATCGGGCAGCTTGATCCAGGCGCTTAGAATCAGATAGCCCACAATGATCAGGATGGAGAGGAACACCGCGGTCTGTAAGGCGCGGTAGCGGATCTTCTCTCCCCGGCTCATCCCATGGACCCAAGCCCGGTACCGCGCCCAATATTCCCCCAAGGAAGCGCGCTCGGTCTGGACCTGTCGTTTTCCGTGTCTTCTGGTGTGTTCGCTCATTCGGTTCCTTCCTCTATCGTTACTCCGTGGGACCTCAGCCAGTCCCGGGCCTTGAACGTCCTGCTGTGGACAGGCAGCTTTCTCTCTTCCATCTCCTGAATGGTAGTCTCCACCCCCAGGAGAAGGGCCTTGTCCAGATCCTGATAGGCCAGCGACCGCAGGCGCTCCACCCCTTCAAAATCCCGGTTGGGCTCTATGTAATCAGCCACATACAGGATCTTTTCCAGTGTCGTCATGTTTTCCTTGGCTGTCGTATGCCAGAAGATGGCCGAGTACACCTCATCAGGTTCCCCAAAAACCGCCTTGGCGATACACGCCCCGGTCTTGGAGTGAAGCAGTTTGACCGCTGACCGCTCCAGCTCGTCCAGCGCGACCCCGTATTTCTCACACAGGGCCAACTGCTCCTCCAGGTTTAAATACTTGGTGCAGTCATGTAAGATGCCTGCCCGTCGGGCCAGCGTCTGGTCGGCCCCCCAGCGCCGTGCCAGACGGACCGCCTCCTCCTCAGTGCCGCGGATGTGGGCCACCCGCTTCTGTCGGACCATGGAGCAGGAGCAGGCCCGCAGCTCTGGAATGTCCAGATGTTTCAGGTCGGCGTGGGTACCATAGAGCCCATTCATCAGAATGTGCCCATAGACAGCGGGGAGTAGGTACTCTCTCCCCTCCCCCTGGCCCAGCAGCTTCCGCAGGCGGGTGGAGGAGATGTCAACCAGACCGGGCAGAGTGATGGTGGTCACTTTTGCGCCATATCTCTCACAGAGGAAGTCCCGCTGTGGGGCAAAGAGCTCCTCCCCGTCCTGTTCAGTACGGCCAAAGGCGCATACCCCGGCCAGTCTCAAAATGGAATCGGGATCATGCCACAGGTGGAGCGTCAGGAACATATCCGTTCCCATGAGCAGCCACAGCTCCGCCTCCGGATACTGACGATGGAGCTCCTCCAGCGTGTCAGAGGTGTAGCTCTTGCCCTCCCGCTCCAGCTCCAGTGTGGACACCTGGACCACCTTGGGCCGCAGCAGCGCGTCCGCCATTTTCTCCGCCATGGACAGACGGTGCTCCGGCGGGGGCGTACCCTCGGGCAGGACCTTGTGGGGCGGGATCGCCGCCGGGATCAGCAGCAGCCGGTCCAGGCCAAGCACCTCAATGGCCGTCTTTGCCGCGGCCAGGTGTCCCAGATGGGGGGGATTGAAGGTCCCGCCGTAGATTCCGATCTTCATGCCAGACACCTCTCTCACTTTTATCAGGGTGGACGGCCCCAAAAAGGGGCAGCCCCGCTTTGTCAAATTGGGCCGAAGGATGGGGCTGAAGCTCGGCCCACAGCCCATCGCCGCCCAGAACACGCCAAGCGTCAGCGGCTGGCAGGAATAAAATTGATTACCTCTGTTTCTTGTCCGTCACCAGCACGATTCTGTCCTTTTTCTCTTTATTATGGCTTGGACGATAGAGAACAAATTTTGTTCCGATGACCTGGACGACCTCGCTCCGGGTCAGGGGGGCCAACTGCTCGGCTGCCTCCCGGGGGGAGAGCATGGAGTTTTCCAGCACACGGCCCTTGATAAGCTCCCGGGCCTCCAGGGCGTCGTTGGCCTGCTTCACCAGGTTGTCCCCAATGCCGTCCTTGCCCACGATGAGGATGGTATCGATGCTGTTGGCCAGCCCCCTCAGCTGGGCCCGCTGCTTGCTTGTCAGTTCTGCCATATTATGTTATGATCTCCTATCTTTTGATTTCTGTCATTTGGACAGGTACTCCTTCAGTTTGACCTGAAATGCCTCCAGCGCCTTTCCCCGGTGGGAGATGGCATTCTTCTCCTCGGCGGTAAGCTGGGCGAAGGTCTTTTTCAGCGTGGGAACGAAAAACACCGGATCATAGCCGAAGCCGCCCTCCCCCATGGGGGCGAAGGCGATGGTGCCGGGGCACTCTCCCCGTGCGGAAATCACATCTCCGTTGGGGAAACAGCAGGTGATGACGCTGACAAAGCGAGCTGTCCGGGGCATCTGCCCCCTCATGTTCTCCAACAGCAGGCGGTACCGCTGAATGTCGTCCAGTCCCTCGCCCCCATAACGGGCAGAGTACACGCCGGGCGCCCCACCCAGCGCATCCACACACAGGCCGGAGTCGTCGGCGATGGCGGGCAGGCCGCTGGCCTCCATAACAGCCCTGGCCTTGAGCAGAGAGTTCTCCTCAAAGGTAGTTCCAGTCTCCTCCACCTCCACATCCACCCCCGCCTCAGCCTCGGAGCAGACCTCGATTCCAAGCTGGGACAGGATATCGTTCATCTCCACCAGCTTCTTTTTATTTTTGCTGGCCAGCACCAGTTTCATGTCCTTCCCTCCCGTCTTTTATAGACCCAATATCTCTTTTTGAAGGGCCTGGAGCCGCAGGATGCCCTTCTCACACAGCTCCACCAGCTGCCGCTGCTCATCCAGGGTAAAGGGACGCTCCTCCCCAGTTCCCTGGATCTCGATGAGGCGGCCCTGGTCGTCCATAACGCAGTTCAGATCCACCATAGCGGAGGAATCCTCTTCATAGCACAGATCCAGCAGGGGCACATCATCCACGATACCGGCGGACACGGCGGCCACATAGCCGCTGACTGGGTACTCCGCCAGTTGACCGGCCTCTATCATTTTTCGGAAGGCCAGCATCATAGCCACAAAGCCCCCAGTAATGGAGGCGGTGCGGGTACCCCCATCCCCCTGGAGCACGTCGCAGTCGATGGTGATGTTCCAGGGGCCCAGCTTTTTCATGTCCACTACCGAGCGCAGGGCCCGGCCGATGAGCCGCTGGATCTCGGCGGAGCGGCCGTTCAGCTTCAGCTTGGAGATGTCCCGGCGGGACCGCTCCCGGTTGGCACGGGGGAGCATGGAGTATTCGGCGGTCACCCATCCCTCCCCCTCGGGGACGTGGCGGGGCGGCCGGTCCTCCACGCTGGCGGTGCACAGCACATGGGTGTTGCCGCAGCGGATGAGGCAGGAGCCCTCGGCAAATTTGTTGATATTAGGGATGATCTCCACTGGGCGGAGCTCATCGTTTTTTCTTCCGTCGATTCGGGACATGGTAATTTCTTCCTCTCACGTTTTTTCTTTATTGTACCACAGGTCAGGCCAGAAATGTTTGGATAGTGTGTAAATTGATCTCTTAAATTTTCTCAATCCACCAGCCAAAACAGGACGGCGGTAAGCAGCACGGCGCCCAGGACGCCCAGTCCAATCAGATTCTCCCGGCTCTGCTTGGGCGTGACCCTCTCGCCCCACAGGCGCATATCTTTCCAGGTGAACCCATCACGCTTCCACGCGGCGATAAGCCCAAACCCAAACAACGCGCCAAACAGGCTCCAGTTAAACTCCATCTTCCCGCCCCCCAGTATCTGGCTCCTATCTCAAATCAGTGCCTGGGCAAAGTCCGCGGCGTCAAAGGGCTTCAAGTCGTCTACACTCTCGCCCACACCGGCGTACTTGACCGGCACACCCAGCTCCTTGGCGATGGCGATGGCGATGCCCCCCTTGGCGGTGCCGTCCAGCTTGGTGAGGACGATGCCCGTGATACCGGCGGCCTCCTGAAACTGCTTGGCCTGAATCAGACCGTTCTGACCGGTGGTGGCGTCCAGCACCAGCAAAGTCTCTCGGGCGCATCCGGGCAGCTCCCGGTCAATGACCCGGGAAATCTTGTTCAGCTCGTTCATTAGGTTCTGCTTGTTGTGCAGCCGCCCGGCGGTGTCCACAAGCACCACGTCGCTCTTCCTGGCCTTGGCGGCACTCATAGCGTCAAAGACTACGGCGGCGGGGTCGGCCCCCTCGTGCTGCTTGATGATATCCACTCCAGCCCGGTCGGACCAGATGGTCAGCTGCTCGGCGGCGGCGGCCCGGAAGGTATCCGCGGCGCAGAAGAGGACCTTCTTTCCCTCCTTTCGGAGCTGATGGCCGATCTTGCCGATGGTGGTAGTCTTACCCACCCCATTCACTCCAATAAACAGTACCACAGAGGGGGTGGTGGACAGGTCCAGAGCCGCACCCCCGGTGTTCATGGCCTCAGCGATGATCTGGACCATGGCGGAGCGGGCCTCCTCCATGGTCTTGATCCGCTCCTCCCGCACCCGGCGGCGCAGCGCCTCCACCAGTTCCAAGGTCACGTCCATCCCAGTATCGGCCAGGATGAGGGACTCCTCCAGCTCGTCGTAGAAGTCGTCCGTCAGCTCCGAGCCGAAGCTGGCAAAAATGTTGATTTTTTTCAGTTTATCAAAAAAGCCCATGGGCAATTCGTTCCTTTCTTAAAACAGCTTGTCATTCTCTTCTCCGCAGAAGGGGCACTTGCAGCTGTCCAGGTCATAGCGGCCTCCGCACCTGGAACATTTCACCTGGGCTATGGATTGTCCGGCCACCCGCTTGTCCTGGTCCTTTTCTCCCCGGTAAAATTCTAGTTTCCCGCAGTCCGGGCAGCAGTAAACATCCACATCCAGCCCCCTGCTGGGCTGATAATGCATACCTCCCCACTGTAAACCAATTTGGCCCATAAACAGGTGTTCCCTCTTGATGCGGCTCATGCTCCGGCCGCATCGCAGGCACTTCAGCTTTCTCATATCACCGCTCTATCTTCTCCCCGCACCAGGGACAGAACTGCCCCCAACGGAAGCTGTCGTGGAGCGTTTCTCCGCAGAACGGGCAGAAAGCCGGGGCGTCTGTTTCCATCTGCTCTGTCACCCCCTGACTCTGCGCCAGGTCCGGATTCAGCCGCTCCGGTGGGACCGCCGCCCCCAGCCAGGCGAATATCAGCTTGACAGCGATAAACAGCACTATAATCAAGACGATACCGCCCACAATGGGTATCCAGGTATTTTTCTGATTGTCGTTTTCTTTCACGGTATACCTCCGTAATATCCTCCCCTACCCTATCAGTTAGAGCATAGATCGACCGCCAATAGGCCATCGGGGCCACAGCTTCAGCCCTTCCAACTGAACTCCATCTTGAGGTCATGGGCCATTATCTGATCTTCAGTTCCTTTTCCACGTCATTCAGGTTGATCGTCAGCATCCGGCTTACTCCCTGCTCCTGCATGGTGACGCCGTAGAGCACGTCGGCCTCCTCCATGGTGCCACGGCGGTGGGTGATGACGATGAACTGAGTGCGCTCGGCCATGGAGCGCATATAGCGGGCAAACCGTACCACATTGTTGTCGTCCAGAGCGGCCTCAATCTCGTCCATCACCACAAAGGGGGTGGGGCGGACCTTCAAAATGGCAAAGTACAGGGCGATGGCCACAAAGGCCTTCTCCCCGCCGGACAGCAGGGTGATGATCTTCAGCGCCTTACCAGGGGGCTGAACCTTAATCTCGATGCCGCAGTTGAGGATATCCTCCGGGTCCTCCAGTTCCAGGGTGGCCTTACCCCCGCCAAAAAGCTCCAGGAAGGTCTGGCCGAATGCCTCGTTGATGGTCTTAAACTCCCGTTCGAAGATGGTCTTCATCTCGCCAGTAATATTGGCGATAATCTCCTCCAGTTCCCTTTTCGCCCGGTCCACGTCGTCCCGCTGGTCTGTGAGATAGGTATATCGCTCATTGACCCGCTGGAACTCCTCGATGGCGCCTACATTGACGTTCCCCAAGCCGGAAATGGCCCGCTTCAGCTCTCCAATGCGGCGGCTGGCCCTGGGAACAGACTCAATCTCCACCCGCTGCTGGCGGGCGGCCTCGTGGGACAGCTCATAGTTCTCCCACAGCTTGTCCAGAAGCTGCTTCTCCTCCATGGAGGCGGAAACCTTCTTCTGCTCCAGGCGGGACACTTCTCCCTCCAGACGGAGCAGCTCCTCGTTTTTGCTCTGGCTCTCCCGGGTGGCCTTGATACGCTCCCCCTCCAGCTCCAGCTTCTCCTGGTTCATGCGGTCGATGGCGTCGGTCCGGCTCTGGTTCTCCAGGCGGAGGGAAGTCAAAGTCTCCTCCTTCTGGGCGATCTCCTGGGCAAAGCCCTGGTTTTTCTCCTCATAGTCCGCCATCAGGGCCCGGCCCTGGTCCCGGTCCCCGGCCATGGATGCCTTCAGGCGCTCCAGCTCCTCCAGACCAGAGCGGGTGGCCTCCCGCTCCGCCTCCAGAGCGGCCTGGGCGGCAGTGAGCTGGGCCACCTCCTGGGCGATGCGGGCAGTGCGCTCCTGCAGGTCGGTCTGCCCCTTGGCCTTGCCTTCGGCCTCGCTCTTTAGAGCGGCGGTCTCCCCCTCCAGCTCCTGGATGCGGACACGGGCCGCCGCAGTGTCTGTTTCAATCTGGACAGAGCGGTTCTTCAAGCCCTCCAGCTCACTCTCCTGGCTCTCCCGTTGGCGCTCCAGCTCGGAGACCACGCTGCGGGCATGGGACAGCTCTCCCTCCGCCTTCAAAATAGCGTCCTCCCACTGACGCAGCTGGCTCTGGGCGGCCTCCAGCTCATAGGCGGCGGCAGTTTGCTCCCGCTCCGCCTCTGCCAGTGCCTTGGCCCCATCGGCTACCCGTGCCCGGATGTCAGCCAGCTGTTGGTTCAGCCGCTCCAGCTCGTTGGCCCTGCTCAAGATACCGGCGCTTCGGCTGGCGGAGCCGCCCGTCATAGAGCCGCCGGGGTTGAGCACCTGGCCGTCCAGGGTGACGATACGAAATTTATAGCCGTATTTTCGGGCCGCGGCGATAGCGGCGTCCAGATCCTCCATGACCGCCACCCGTCCCAGCAGGTTGGAAAATACATTTTGATATTTGGGGTCGAAGCGGACCAACTGGTCCCCCACTCCCACGAAGCCGGACTCTTTGCTCAGGCTCGCTCCCTCCCGGAGCTCTCCCGGTCGGATGGAGCTGATGGGCAGGATGGTGGCCCGGCCCCCATCTCTCCGCTTTAAGTAGTTGATGACGGCCTTGCCGTCCTCCTCCCGGTCCACCACGATGTTCTGCATGGCCCCGCCCAGGGCGGTCTCAATGGCCACGGTATATCGGTCGGGCACCTTCAGCAGGTCGGCCACCGGACCGTGGATATTCTTCAGCGCCCCCCGCTGGGCTTCTCCCATCACCAGCTTGACCGCCTTGGAGTAGCCCTCATGCATCTGTTCCATCTCTGTGAGCAGCTTGATCCGGGAGGTGAGGGCGCTCTCCTCCATCTGGAGCTTCATGTGGGCGTCCTTCGCGCCCTCGGCCTTTTTCCGGCGGGCCTCCATCCGCAGTTGATAGCCGTTGATGACGTTTTGGACCCCGTCCCGCTCCTCCACCGCGTCATCATATCTGCGCTTGGCGGAGCGCACTTCCTTCTGTCCCTCCTCCAGGCGTTCCTCCAGCTCATTGGCCTCCCGGCGGACGGTCTCATCCCGGTCCAGCACCTCCTGGGCCGCGGCGGCCAGGGCGGACAGCAGAGCCTTGGCCTCGGCAGCGCCGGCGGTGCCCAGGTCAGCCCGGTTCCGCAGCTCCTCCAGCTGCCGGGCCAGAGTGCCCGCCGAGCGAGCGGTCTCCTCCGCCTCCTGACCCTTGACCTTCAGATCTGACTGGGTTCGGGCCAACTGGCCCTCGATCTCCTCCAGCCGCTCCCGGCGCTGCTCGATCTGGGCGGACAGGGAGCCCTCCCGGCCCTCCTGCTGCTCCAGATCGGCCTTCAACCGGGCGGCGGACTCCAGGTTGTGCTGGATGCTGCTCTTCAGTACGGCGATGGCCGACTCCAGCTCGTTGGCCTGGGCCTCCCGGCCCTGCATCTCAAAGCGGAGGCGGTCCGCCTCCACGTCCTTCTCCCGCATCTGGGCCGAATAGGTCTCGGCGGCGGCATAGGCTTTCTCCTGGGCCGTTCTAGCCTCCTCCCGCTGGCGGGCGGTCTCCTGATAGTCAGCCTCCAGCTTGATATTGCTGGCCCGAATACGTTCCAATGTGTCCAGCCACACGGAGATCTCCAGCCCCCGCAGCTCATCCCGCAGGACCAGATACTTCTTGGCCTTCTCGCTCTGCTCCCGGAGCGGCTCCACCTGAAGCTCCAGCTCCGATATCTTGTCGTTGATGCGCACCAGATTCTCGTCCGTCCGCTCTAGGCGGCGCTCGGCCTCCTCCTTCCGGTGGCGGTAGCGGGAGATGCCGGCCGCCTCCTCAAAGACCTCCCGGCGGTCAGCGGATTTGACAGACAGAATCTCGTCGATCTTACCCTGACCGATGATGGAGTAGCCCTCCCGGCCCAGACCCGTGTCCATGAACAGCTCGTTGACATCCTTCAATCGGACGGAGCGGCGGTTGATGTAATACTCGCTCTCCCCGGAGCGGTAGTACCGCCGGGTGACCATCACCTCGGACTCCTCCATGTCGAAAATGTGTGAGGTGTTGTCCAGCACTAGAGACACCTCGGCATATCCCGTCTGCTTGCGCTTGGCGGTACCGCCGAAGATGACGTCCTCCATCTTGCCTCCCCGTAGGGCCCGTGTGGACTGCTCCCCCATGACCCAGCGGATGGCGTCGGAGATATTGGATTTGCCCGAACCATTGGGGCCCACGATGGCGGTGATATCCTCACCGAAGGTGAGCACGGTCTTGTCGGGAAAGGACTTGAAGCCCTGGATCTCAAGCGCTTTTAAGTACAAAAAGGCCACCTCATATCTTTCGAAGGCGGGACCGCTCCCATCCTTCCTAAGCTCTGAAAAAGGGACAGACCAATAGATGTTATATTATAGCAAAATCCGCACTAGATTGCAACGCCATTTCCAGGTCCGGCGGGCCTCTCCGGGCCTCATTCGCCCAGAGCCGTTTTTTCTGTATTTTAGGGAAATCTTAATCTTTCCTTCAGCGGGATTTAGAACTATTCTGGTAAGATAGGGCCAGAAAAGAAACAAAGGAGGGCTCTGTCATGGAGGAGCGCGCCATCCATATTCTGCTGACCCGGTCAGGCACCTGGTTCTCCCGGCTGATCCACCTGGCCACCCAGGACGACTATACCCACGCCTCGATTGGGCTGGATGGGCCCGCTGGACCCTTTTACAGCTTTGCCAGAAAATACGAACACTTTGCCCTCCCCGCCGGACTGGTGGAGGAGCAGGTCACCGGCCGCCGGCGGGCGGTCCCCTGCTGCCTCTATGAGCTGAGGGTGAGCCAGGATACCTACATAGCCCTCCGCCGCCAGCTTCAGGCCATGTACGCCCAGCGGGAGGAGTACCATTACAGTGTGCTTGGGGCGTTCGCCTGCTATTTTAACCTGTCCCTCCAGCGGCGGCACCACTTTTTCTGCTCCCAGTTTGTGGCTGGGCTTCTGGCGGATTGCGGGGCGGTGGAACTGCCCAAGCCACCCACCCTGCTCCGGCCCGCCGACTTCTGCTCCCTCAAGGGGCTCCGGCCCGTCCACCGGGGCCTGTTGGAGGGCATTCTGGTCCAGCCCGCCCTGTAAAAAAGAACGGCAAAAGAGCGGGGACCGGCGATGGCCGCTCCCCGCTCTTTTGATTTGTTAAGGGGCCATCATCCCCTGTTCCCACGCTTCCCTTCCCTCCAGGGGATAGACCGTGCCGGTGTCTTCCCCGGACAGGGAGATATACCAGCTGCCCAACTCCAGGCCCACAGCCTGGTCCAAATCCAAAAACTGTCCAAAGTCCCAGTTGCCCAAGACGCTCTCCTTGCCGGGTGTCATGCGCCCATGCCGGATGTATACCTCCTCCAGCCGGCTGCCGTCCTCCAGGATCAGGGAGAAGGGGTGCATCCCCCTCCAGCCCGCCTCATAATCCCCGGTGAGCATGGCCCCCAGGGGGGTGAGCGTTAATTTGCAGGGGAGTTGATATTGGTCCGTCAGCCCGGAGAGGGCATATTCCCGCACCGGCAGGTTGTCCACCAGGAAGGACAGCGCCCAATCCCCCTTGGTCTTCCGGCCCATGACCACATCTCCCCCCGCCGTGGCCCTGGTGAAATGCCCCAGGTCCGCCGGACTGATATTCTCATAGGAAACCCCCACATAAGTCCGCCCATCCAATGTGTAGTTGATATCACCCAGATGTCTGCACGGGGGCTCTCCGTCCACAAGAATGTCTGCCAGGATGTCCGACTCCTCCGGGTCCGCCCCCTCCGCCAGACGGAACAGCACCTGGAAGGTGCCGTCTTCCGCAAAGCCCATGGAGGACAGCTCCGCCCATTCAAAGTCCTCCAGCGGCGCCGGCGTCTGCCCGGGGGCCACCACCACCTGGCCGTTCTCCAGGGTCATGCAGTCCAGCGTCCGCCCGGTGACCTCCTCCAGGGGCAGGGGCTCACCGCCGAAAGAATAGTATCTGGGCCACATGGAGATCACCTCCAGGGTCAGCTCCTCCTCCAGGCCGCTGGCCTCCTCCCAAAATTCGCTCACCTCAAACAGGGCCGTGTGGGAATCCGGATCGTATCCCACACAGCGGCCGTGTGTGGTCAGAGTCTGTGTTTCCCGCCCGATCCTGCATACAAGCCGGATCTCCCCGTCGGTCATCCGCCGGCCGGTCAGGTCCCGCACCTGGACATAGAGCTTCAGCCTGTACTGGTCGGTCACCGCCGACAGGACTTGGACCTCATACCCCTGGTCGGCAGCCGTCCCGGCCTCTATCCTTTGGCTGTACGGCCCAAAGCTCCCAAGGACCTGGGTCAGCTGGGACCGCAAGGTCGGGGACAGGGCCAGGGCCGAGGCGGTCAAAAGAAACACCGCCGCCGCGGTCAGGAGCACCCGAACCCCCAGATTTCCTCTCTTATGACGCCGTTTCTCCTCGGCCATGGCGTTCACCAAGCGGTCCAGCTCCACCTGTGACAGTTTCACCTGGTCCATCTCCCGCCGGTATTCCCGCTCAAACATAGTCCCCCTCCTCTTTCAACTTGTCCCGCAGCAGGGCCCGGGCCCGGGTGAGGCTGGTCCGCACGGCTCCCTCTCTCTTGCCCAGCACCCCGGCGATCTCCCGAATGGACAGCCCCTCGTAGTAAAACAGGTGGACCGGCAGCCGGTAGCTCTCCGGAAGGGACAGCACCGCCTCCAGCACCCCGCCCGGCTCCGGGACCTGGCCGGGGGCAGGGACGCGCTCCGCCTCCTCTATGGGCCGCTCCCGCTTCCTCCACGGGGCGCGGAACAGGTCCTGGGCACAGTTGGCCGCCACCCGCAGCAGCCAGGCCCGGCAGTGGTCCTCGTCCCGGAACTTCGGGGCGGCCCGGACCAGACGGAGGAATGTCTCCTGGGTCACGTCTTCCGCGTCCTCCCGATTCCCGGTCCGGGCATAGGCCAGCCGGTACACGGTCTGCCCGTGGCGTTGAACCACCCATTCCGCCTCCTCCCGTTCCATGGTCCTCCCCCCTTCTCTCGTTCTTTCTATCCAGTACACGGTCCAGCTTCCAAAAAGGTTACAGACAAAATAAAAAGAGGGCTGCCGCCCTCTTTTTATCTTATCCCAGGTCCTCCACCCTCATCCGCTTCAGGTCGTCCTGGGTATCCCGACGGCCCTTATAGTGGAGCCAGATGCCGCCGAAGACCACGGTGGGGATGTTGGATACCAGAAGCATGACTACTAAGGTGACGACGGTCTGGACGGCGTCCGCCCTGGCCCGGTCCGGGTCATAGTTGGGGTCCGGGTACTGGTCGATGATATTCCCCTCCCCGTCATAGACGGTGACAGTGCCGCCCCTGCTTTCCCATCGCTGGACCGTTTCCCTGTCCTGGCCGCTCTCCAGTCCAGCGTTGGTCCCTCCCTCCAATACGAGGGACCCGCCGCCAGAGAAACTAGTAAAAGAGGCCAGACTGAACACCATCAGCAGGGACAGGCACAGGGACAGCGCTGGCAGAATGAGCCCCAGCTTTAAGCTCTTTTTACACAGCCAGACCTGGAGTACAATCAACAGGGCGATGGGCACCAGCAGAAACGCCAGCCATATGAGCAGCCCAAATATCCCCATTACAGACGCAATCATCATAATATTATCTCCTTTCACGCCCTCGGCTATCCGAGGTCCGTTCCCTTCGTTCTCTTATATTCAGCGATGAGCAGTTTGGCGGTGTCAAAGTCCAGCTTATCATTGACCACCAGCCGCTTGATGGTGGCGATATAGGGGTCGGCGGCGGTATCCTCCCCGATCCTGATTTTCTGGATCAGGCGGTCCAGACGGAGCCGGACCGTTGGATAAGTCACCCCGTACTGGGCGGCCACCTCCTTCAAGGAACCGGAGGCGAGGATGAACTTTTTGATAAAGGACACATCCTCCTCTTCCAAGCCGGTCATCCAGTCGGGCAGCAGTTCTATGGCCACGGGGCCACCTCCTTTCTCTGTGTTCTCATTATATACTTTAATTTTATTAAAGTCAATCTTTAATTTAATTTTTTATTTTCTTTTATAAAAGTAAAATCCCCCGCCATAGGGCGGGGGAATGAGACGGGGCATGGTCCCTTCAGATTGTATTCTCTTCTTTCTTCCTCAGAAAGGAAAACTTGGTTTCCGAGCACACCACGGCCACGAATATCAGTCCAAATCCGATCAGGAGCCGGCCGGTCACCGGGTCGCCATAAAACAGCACGGAGAACAGCACGCCGAACACCGACTCCAGGGATAAAATGACCGAGGCGGAGGCGGGGTCGGACCAGACCTGGCCCACGTTCTGAAACAGGAGGGCCACGGTGGTGGCCATGACACAGAGATAGGCCATAGGCAGGACTACCGCCGGGTCAGTCAGCGCCTGGGCGGGAAATGTCTCGGTCAGCAGGCCGCCAATCCAGGCATACAGCCCGGCGAAGGCGAACTGGAATACAGTGAGCAGAGTGATATCCTTTCCCGGTGAGACCTTGGCCACCGCCACAATATGGCTGGCATAAAAAAAGGCGGCCACCAGGGTCAGCAGGTCGCCGGCGTTAATGGTCAGCTCCTCTGTCAGCGAGACAAAGCCAACTCCGGTCACGCACAGCAGGGCCGCCGCGATGTTGAACCGGTCTGGCCGGACCCGAATCACCGCCCAGGAGAGGAAGGGGACCAGGACACAGTAGACGGCGGTGAGAAAGGCGTTTTTTGAGGGAGTGGTCAAAGTCAGGCCGAAGGTCTGGATAGAGTAGGCCAAAAAGAGGAAGGCGCCCATCACCGCCCCCCGCCACAGGTGGTCCCAGGTGAATATCTGCCACTTTTTCCAGGCGATCAGGGCCAGCAGCACTGCCCCGGCGGTAAAGCGGATGGCCAGCAGATAGAAGGGAGGCAGGGCGTCCAGGGCGTTCTTCATGATGAAGAAGGAGGTGCCCCAGATGATGGCGGCGGCAAAGAGCATGGGCTTGGCCAGCAGTTTCATTGTCTTTGGGGACATGGATATCAACTCCCAATTGCAGGATCAGGGCCCGCTGTGGTATCATAGGCGGGATGGGCCGCCGAAGCGGGTCAAAAACGGGGATATTATAGCAAAAAACCCCGCCGGGCGCAAGTAAAAAAGATGAGCGCCCCTGTGTAGGCCGCCAACCTGTCAAATCGCATCCTTTTTCCCCATTTCCGCTTCTGGAGGTCTCTTATGTACTTTTTTGATCTGGACGGCACCCTACTGGACTCCAACGGAGTGTGGCTCGACATCGACGTGGAATTTCTGGGCCGCTTCGGCATCGGCTCGGTGCCGGAGGACTACACCGACTATGTGACCCACCACGGCTTTGATGACTCGGCCCGATACACCCGGGACTATTTCCGCCTGCCCCTGACTCCGGAGGAAATCATTTCTGCCTGGCGGGAGATGGCCCGGTCGGCCTATGCCGGCCAGCTGGAGCTGAAGCCGGGGGCACGCGGATTTCTGGAGCGGGCCAGGGCGTCCGGCATCCCCCGCGCCCTCCTCACCTCCTGCATCCCCAGCCTGTGCTCGGCCGCTCTGGAACACCACCGCCTCCTCCCTCTGCTGGACCGGGTCTTTACGGCCGCAGAGCTGGGGCTGGAGAAGCGGGACCCGGAACTATACCGCCTGGTGGCCCGGCTGTGCCGCCTGGAAGCGGGAGATTGCGTCCTCTTTGACGATTCCCCCGTCTACTGCCGGGCCGCCAGAGAGGCGGGCTGGCAGGTCTATGGAGTATCTGACCCGGTCTTTGACGACCGGGCGGAGGAAATGCGGGAGGTGTGCGGGCCAGGCCGCTTTCCCTTTGACCTGCGTTCTCCTCCGCCCCTTCATCTATGACAGGAGGCCGACGCCCAAAGGGTGCCGGCCTCCTGTTACTATCGAAAAAGTGGTTTTGCCACTTTTTCGAGAAAAGCCGCACGCAAGGTGTGCCTCGATTCCCAGCGGAAAAGTCGGCCCACCCTGCGTGAGAGGTGTCATTTCCGACGCACATGTCGCCGGAAATGACGAGATTAAATTTTATTCCGTCGCCTGCGGGCGACGGAACTCCTTGCAGGAGGGCTTTTTTTACAAACTGAGGAGGCCGGCACCCAAAGGGTGCCGGCCTCCTGTTTCAAAAAGAGGGAATTGAAGCTCACTTGGCTGAGATGACCCGGACCTGGTCCCCGATGGGGTCCACATAGATGGTCAGGTCGCTGGAGAATGCCTTGATGGCCGCCAGGCGCTCCTCGCCGCTGTCCTGGCTGAACCAGCTGTCCTCAACGTCCCGGATGCTCCCGGTGTCCCGGCAGCACTCCACCTCGTCGGCCACCCGATAGGTGCGGCCACCCGCGTTGACGTACTGGACCCCCTGGCTCTCGAAGAAGTCGCTGGGAGACACGTTCTTAATCTCCTCCAGCTCGATGATGGACACGACTCTGTTATTTGCGCCTCTGGCTACGCCGGCCATCGTTCCATTCTTGCCGGCAAAGCCGGTATTACCCAGAGAACTTGCACTGTCACAGTTCGGTGTACTATGATTTGTTAAATACCACGAGCGGCTTTCCTTCTCTGGATTCGTCACATTCCCCTCGTCGTCCTTTTCCGCTTCAGTAACAGTTGTTCTGGCAATCAGCATCCCATACTTATAGGCGTTGCCCGTCACCCGGTCCAGCACAATATAGTCCACATAGTTGGAGGTATTCAGGTGATAGGTGGCAATCTTTTCTCCGGGGATGGAGGCCATATTCAGGCTGGTGGGGTCCAGCTTTACCATAGCGCCGCCGTTGACCTGCTCATAAATCTGGACGCCGGCGCTGACGGTATAGCTGCCCAGCTTCCCCTCCTCCACCAGGAACTGGCCGGAGGTGGACTTGGAGGACAGTTTGCTGGCGCTGATCTTACCCTTGGCGCCAGAGGAGATGGTGACCAGCTGGTCGGCCAAGTTGTCGGCGTTGCTGATGGTGCCGGACAGCTCCAGGGTGCCGCCGTTGGGGAGGAACACCGTGGCCTTGCCGCTGTCCACCATGCCGATGGCGGTAGAGCGTGTCTTTCCGCTGGGGGCAGCCATACCAGCCACCTTGCCGTCGGCGGTGAGGAGCAGGGTGACCTGGTCGCCCACCTTGTAATCCCCGGTCATCTCCCAGGCGCTGTCCAGCACCTCGAAGGTATGGCCCAGCACCTCGATCTCCGTAGGCGCCTTGGAGTTGGGACTGGCGTTCTCATAGATGCAGGTCAGCCTCAGGTCAGATACGATCAGGGTATTGCTCATGCTGTCATAGGTCACCACATCGTAGGGCTGGATCTGGGACATGGTGATGGTTTGACGGCCCTTTTGGATGTTGAAGTTAGTGGCGCCGCCGGTGAGCTGGTGGAACATGGCGGTGCTGGGGCTGCCCATGACTACCACGGCGTCGGAGTCGATGGAGGAGGCGCTGCCGCTGGCGTAAACCGCCACGATCTTGCCCCGCTCGGAATACATGGTGATCTGGGTGCCCGACTTCAGGACGGAGTAGCCCTCCATATAGCTCTTTCCCTCTGTGGCGTCGGCGGTATAGAGCAGGGTATCCTTGGACATGGTGTACTGGCTGCCGCCGCTGGCTTTCACATAGCTGGGCTGGGCGTCGCCAGACAGGATGATGGTGGTGGCGCTGCTGTCGTCAGGGACAAAGGTGACGATCTCATCCTTGTCGTTGAGCACCAGGGCCCCCCGCTTTCCCTGGAGGGCGTAGGGGTTGCCCTCTCCCTCGGCGGGCAGGTATGCCTCAGACTCCTTGTTGGCCGTGGTCCGGATGGCCCCGTCCGAGGTTCCGTCGTCCGTTTCCACATTGACCGCCAGGATGATGGTGTCCTCCTGGGCTTTGCCCAGCGTTGTATAGTAGTCGCTGCCCTCTCCATTCTTGCAGCTCAGGGCGTTGACAAACAACTGGGCGGCCTGGCCACGGGTCAGAGCGGCGTTATAGTCGCTGGGCAGGCCGTCGCTCAACCCGATGGACTCAGCCAGGTTCATATAGCTCTGGGGCCAGACGGCTCCCGCCTGCTCGCTGGAGTAGCCCAGCACCCGAATCAAAATGGTGGCCGCCTGGGCCTGGGTGATCTTCTCGTCCGGCTGAAAGCGCCCATCACCCACACCGGAGATCAGGGGGACCTCCCGCTCCCCGTCCTTGACCGTCAGGCTGGCGGCCAGGTTCACATAGCCCTGGGCCCAGTGCTTGGAGGTAACGTCGGAGAAGATAGTGCGGGTGGCGTGGATGGGGACCTGATCCCCCTGCTGCATAAACTTGACTACCATGGTGCAAAACTCAGCCCTGGTCAGGGTGCCGTTTGGATTGAACTGGTTGCCTCCAGTGCCGCTGACCACGCCCATCAGGCGCAGGATGTCAGCGTTGACGGCGGTCTCCCGGTCGGAGATATCGCCGAAGGAGGAGGTGCCGGCCGCCCCGATGGGCATAACTGCCAGAGAGGCGGCCAGGGCAGAGGCCAGCAGCCAAGAAATCAGTCGTTTGAATTTCATGTTATCTCTCCTTTTCATCCGCCCCCCGGCCGTGGTCTCAGCTGAGAGGGCACGGTCAGAAACGAGAGGCAGGACGTGTAATGAGGGCCCGGCCCGGCCGGGGTTCCCAAATAAAGCGGACTTTGCCGCAGGCTAGTCCGCCCGCAGAGCCTCCACAGGCTGCAAGCCAGAGGCCTTAATGGCTGGGAACATACCAAAGAGGATGCCCAGCACCACGGAGAACAGGAAGGCCCCAATGGCGATCATGGGGTCCGGAGTCAGGATCATCCCCTCAAACACGTTCTCCATCAGTTTTCCCGCGATCATAGTACCCACATAGCCAATGCCAATACCAATGAGGCCTCCGATGCCGCAGATCACCGCCGCTTCAATAAGGAATTGGGTGATGATACTGCTGCGCTCGGCACCGATGGCCTTTCGGATACCGATTTCCCTGGTACGTTCTGTGACCGTAACCAGCATGATGTTCATGATGCCGATGCCGCCCACCAGCAGGGAGATGCCGGCGATGGCCCCCAGCACCAGGGACTGCATCAGGCTGGCGTTTTCCATCTCCTCGGCCGAGCTGTTGTCGCTGTTGATATAGTAACTCCCGTTTGCCATGTTGCCGTTCTCGTCCTTGGGGAACATCCCGGACAGATAGGCGTCCAGCAGGGTCATGGCCTGGGTGGTAGCAGCGGCACTCTTTGCCTTGACCACGTAGGAGTCGATGGTATTGTTCTTGTTCATGGTCCGGTTGAAGGTGTAGGGGATGATAATGACATTGTCCATCTCCGGCCAATACTGGATGTCCATGGGCTTGTAGTAGCCAACCACCAGGAAGGGCTGCCCGTTGAGAGTGATGGTCTCCCCCACCGGGTCGGTGTAGTCAAACAGAGCCTCCTTGGCTCCGGAGCCCAAAACACAGACGGCATTGGTCTTTTCCACATCCAGATAGGAGATCTCTCGGCCATTTGCCAACTGGTAATTGTTGCACACACCATACTGATCAGAGCCCAGCTTAATATGCATCATCTTTTCCCAGTCCATATTGCCGTTCTCCCAGTCGTTGATCGACAGGGTCTTGGCCCCGTACTGGACAGTGATTTTATCCCCAAGCTCTACATCCGGGGTAATGCCATCCACCAGGTTACTGAGGGACAGGCAGTAGTCATAGAGCTTCTGCCCGGTTTCGTTGTTCGTGTCATACCAGGAGTAGGCCTGGACTGTGATCTTGTTGTCCCCCATCTTCTCGAAGTATTCCATGTTCTTTTTATTCTGCCCCTGGACCACGGACACCATAATGACCACTGAGGCCACACCAATAATGATGCCCAGCATGGTCAGGAAGGAGCGGCCCTTTTTCATGGCGATGGATTTAAAGGCCATTTTGAATGCCTGCCAAAGATTCATTCCCAGTCCACCTCCTGAGGATGGTCCGAGGTGATCCTGCCGTCGGACAGACGGACCACCCGCTTGGCGGTGGCGGCGATGCCGTCGTCGTGGGTGATGAGGATGACAGTGGTGCCTCCCCGGTACAGGTCCCGCAGGATCTCCAGCACATGGCGGCCCGTCTTGGAGTCTAGGGCGCCCGTGGGCTCGTCGGCCATGATGATGGGGGGCTTGGTGGCAATCGCCCTGGCGATGGCCACCCGCTGCTGCTGGCCGCCGGACATCTCGGAAGGGCGGTGGTTGGCTCGAGAATCCATGCCCACCTTGGCCAGGGCCTCCATGGCCAGATCCTCCCGGTCAAAGATAGACACCCCCCGGTAAATCAGGGGCAGGGTCACATTCTCCAGAGCGTCCAGCTCCTGGATCAGGTTGTAGCCCTGAAAGATAAAGCCGATCTCCTTATTCCGGATATGGGCCAACTGCTTGTCGGACAGAGCAGTCACGTCGGTCCCCTCCAGGTAGTATTCTCCGTAGGTAGGGATATCCAGACAGCCCAGCACATTCATCAGCGTGGACTTGCCGGAGCCAGACTGACCCACAATGGCCACAAACTCCCCCTTGTCGATTTGGAGGGATACCCCGTCCAGTGCCCGGACCTCGCTCTCCTTGCCCTCGTTGTATATTTTATAGAGGTTTCTGATGTCAATGAGCATCTTTCCACCCCGCTTAATAGCCATAGCTGCCGTCTGTCACGGTATAGTTGACGAACACCTCGTCCCCCTCCTGAATGCCGGAGACAATCTCCACATTCTGGGTGTCAGAGATGCCGGTCTCCACGATGACTGGGTAGTAGCCCTCCTCCTCGCTGGGGAAGGTGCGCTTCTCGCCCGGTGCCACTTCAGGCAGCTCCAGTTCGGGCACGTCGTCCGGCCGGCTGTCCCGCTTGACAAAGACCACACTCTGGCGGGTGCCGTCCATGTCGCTGAAATACTTGACCGAGGTAGTGGGGACCAGAATACAGTCGGCCGACTCGCTGGTGACAAAGGAGTATTGGAGCCAGGCACCGTCCATCAGGCTTCCATCCACGTTGTCCACCGTCAAAGTGACGGGGTAGCTGGTCATGCCTTGACCGGCCTGGGCGCCGCCCATGTCAATGGAGGTGACTAATCCCTGATATACCTGTCCGTTCCAATCCAGGTCCATATAGTTGCCCGGCTTGATAAAGGAGATGTTCCGGTCATCTACGGTAATGGTGACCAGCATGGTCACGTTATTGGAGATCATAACAACGGTGTCGCCGCTCTTGACCTCCTGGCCGGGAGTCAGGTTGCAGGAGGTGACAGTCCCGTCGATGGGAGCCACGGCATTAAAGTCATTGAGGGCTTTCTGGGCATCGTCCAGCTTGGTCTGGGCGCTGTTGATCTCCTCCTGCTTGGAGCGGATCTGGGAATCAATGGTGGAGGAGCCCAGATAGAGCAGGGCCTCCCCGGCCTGGACGTTGGCGTGGTCGAGCAGATTGCCGATGGCGGTCACTGGGCCGCTGGCCTTGGCAATGATGTCCCGTGACTCGTAGTATTCGGTCTTTCCGTTCTCGTAGGGATAAATCGCGGTGCCGTCAGCGGCAGTCAGGACAGCGGAGGCGTCCATTTCGGCAGTCAGAGTACCGGGGTTGTCAAAGACGATGACCGCCTCAAAGTGGACGGCTCCTTCCGGGGATATGTAGCTGACCTTGTTGATCTTCTCCACCCGTCCCTCAAAGGAGCCCATAACAGCGGGGATGGACACCTGGACCGACTGGCCGGTGTGGATCTCTTTCTCATAGGCGTAGCTGAAGTAAAGGGACAGCTTCAGCTTCTTATCGTTCACCAGAGTAGCCACTGGGGCGGACTTACTCACCTCGTCGTCGATATGGAACTCCTTGACCTCCTGAAGCTTCCCGGCGAAGGGGGCCCGCACCGTCAAGTTGGCGGCCTCTTCCTGCAGGTCGGCCATATCCTCCAGCAGATTATTCAGTTCCTCCTTGGCGTCCGTCACAGCATCCTGGGCTGCCTGACTGTAAATGGTGTACAAGGGATCGCCGGCCATGACAGTCTGGCCGCCAGTGACAAAGACCTCCTGCACCGTACCGCTCTGGGTCAGGGTAATGGCAGCCGATTCCTTGGCCTTGGCCGTACCTGAGCCGGACACCTTGCTCTGGATAGTACCAATCTGGGCGGGCTGGGCCATGATCTCTCCCTGCTCTTCCCCGCCGGAGTGGAGGAATTTGTAGAGCAGAAAGCCTCCAATCGCCAGCACCCCAGCCACGATAGCCAGTATGATAGCATTTTTGACCGCTTTCTTTTTTCCTTTTTTCACCGGTTTCATCTCTGGGGGCGCGGGGGGTGTCTGGGTTGGTACGGCAGGCTGGGGAGTTATGACTTCTGACATGGCAGCTTTTCCTCCTGTAAGCGGTAATGATAAAGTGAAATGTCGGCGGGCCAAAGGCCCGGGGACGGGATAGACCAGTCCGCAGATATCATCCCCATTATAGGGGCTGTCTCCGCCGGAAGCAATTACAAGGCGATTACAAATCCTTAAAATTCTATTAAGGCTCTCTCCCGCTCCGGTAAATCCCTATATAATGTTAGACGTATTTTCTCCGTAAATGTTGCCTTTCCTCTCATACTTTTTTCCTGTTTGTAAAAAAGAGGCACATCGCCATCCCCGACATGCCTCTTTTCTGCCGCTTTACAGTTTTTCCATGTGCGCCGCCGCGGACTTCAGCATCAGACGCTTGGTCCCCACCTGGTCAAAGGCAATCTCCAACAGGGCGTCGCCCCCCATCTTCTGGACGGACAGGACCATTCCCTGTCCGAATGCCTTGTGCCGGACCGTATCCCCCTTCTGGAAGGCAGGGAGGCTGCCGCCTCCCCCCGGCGCTCCAGCCCCTACAGGGGAGGAGGCCAGAGGCTGTCTGGTCCGGGCGCTGCCGGTGGCACCGCCACCAGCGCCCGACATGGCCCGGACAAAGCCTCCATAGGAGGGTTGGGGCCGTGGGTCTCGATCCGTCCGGCTCCCGCCCTGTCCAGCCTGGGTGGAACGGCCGCCTCCGTAAATCGGGCGCTGATAGGAGCCGTAACCCCCATAGCCGGAGGAGCGGCTGGGCACACCGCCCCAGTCCTCCTCTCCCCCGCCCAGATCGGACAGGCAGCTCCTGCCCAGCCGCTCCAGGTGCTCCGGGGGGATCTCTTCCACAAAGCGGGAGGGACGGTTGGAGCTGGTCCGTCCAAAGAGCATCCGCTGATTGGCGCAGGTGAGGTACAGCTTCTCCTTGGCCCGTGTCATGGCCACATAGCACAGCCGCCGCTCCTCCTCCATCTCCTCCGTTTCCCCAATGGCCCGGATGCCGGGGAAGATGCCCTCCTCGGCCCCCACCACAAAGACCACAGGGAACTCCAGCCCCTTGGCCGAGTGCATGGTCATCATCACCACGCAGTCCTGGTCCGGGTCGTGGCTGTCTAAGTCGGTGTACAGGGCTATCTCGTCCAGAAAACCCGCCAGAGAGGGCTCCTCCCCGGCGTTCTCCAGATAGCCGTGAATGGAGGTGAGCAGCTCCCGCACGTTCTCCAGCCGGGTGCGATCCTCCACGGTGTTCTTGCTCTCCAGCATGGTGGCATACCCGGTGCGGAGGATCAGCTCCTCATAAAACTGATCCAGGGGCAGCTCGTCCAGCAGCCCGGCCAGCTCCCCCATCAGGGCGGTGAAGCCGGCCAGCTTGGCCGCCGACCGCTCCAGCTCCGGGTACATCCGGGCATTGTCGATGACGGCGTAGAGTGAGCTCTCCTCCCGCCGGGCGATCTCCTGGGCGGTCTCAATCGTCTTGGCACCGATGCCCCGTGGCGGATTGTTGATGATGCGGGTGAGGCGCAGGTCGTCCTCCGGGTTGTTGAGGACGGCCAGATAGGCCACCATGTCCTTCACCTCCGCCCGGTCAAAGAACCGAGTACCCCCGATGATGCGGTAGGGAATCCCGTTGCGCTTGCAGGCGTTCTCTATCTGGTTAGACTGGGCGTTCATCCGGTAGAGGATGGCGTGGTCCTTCCACTTTCTGCCCTGGCTGTACCCCTCCAGAATACGGGCAGCTACATATTGGGCCTCATCGTTCTCATTCATGGCGGCATAAAGGGTAAGCTTGTCCCCCTCCCCCGCCTTCGTCCACAGCTCCTTGCCCTTTCTTCCCTGGTTGTTGCGGATCACGGCGTTGGACGCCTCCAAAATATGTTTGGTGGAGCGGTAGTTCTCCTCCAGGCGGATGACCCGGCAGCCCTTGTACTGTTTTTCAAAGGAGAGGATGTTCTCAATGGTCGCTCCCCGGAAGCGGTAGATAGACTGGTCGTCGTCCCCCACCACGCAGAAGTTCTCATAGCCTCCGGCCAGGGTGGAGGCCAGCAGATACTGCAGGTTGTTGGTGTCCTGGTACTCGTCGATGAGCACATAGCGGAACTTCCGCTGATAGAACTCCCGCACCTCGTCAAACTGCTGGAGCAGACGGACGGTGTGGAAAATGATGTCGTCAAAGTCCAGGGCGCTTGCCTCCCACAGCCGGCGCTGGTACTCTGCGTATATCTTGGCGATCTTGGTCAGCCGGAAGTCCCCAGACCTCTCGCACTCGGCCAGATACTGGTCAGCCAGCTTCATGGTATCCTTTGCCCTAGAGATGTAGCCCAGCACCGACCGGGGCGGAAACTGCTTATCATCGATTCCCAGGTCCTTCAGAATATCCTTCACCACCCGCAGGGAGTCGTCAGTGTCATAGATGGTAAAGGAGGAGGCGAAGCCCAGCTTCTCAATATCCCGGCGGAGGATGCGAACACAGGCGGAGTGAAAGGTGCTGGCCCAGATATCGTTGGCAGCCGGGCCCAGCATTCTGGCCAGACGGTCCTTCAGCTCACCCGCCGCCTTATTGGTAAAGGTGATGGCCAAAATGGTCCAAGGGGCCGCCGGGTCCAGGGCACACAGCCGCTCCTGCCGGGCCTTGTCCCCCGCCCCGGTCCGGACATACTCCTCCAGGAAGGTCAGATCATCCTCTGTCACCCACTCCGGCACCTCTGTGCTGTCCGAGCCGCGGCCATACTTCATCAGGTTGGCGACGCGGTGGATGAGCACGGTGGTCTTGCCGCTGCCCGCTCCGGCCAGCAGCAGGAGCGGACCCTCCGTGGTCAGGGCGGCCTTTTGCTGCTCTGGGTTCAAATGTGAAAATTCCCGGGCAATAGCCCCCCGGCGGGCCTTACAAAATCTCAGTTCCAGGTCGTGATTCAGCATGGGGCAAACATCCTTTTTCTCTTTAAAATTATCTTTTTCATTGTAGCCCAAACTGGTCTGGTGGTCAACCAGAAGACGCCCCCGCTCCTTCAAAATATTCTCAGCCTGTCCCCTTTCCCAGCTTCCTGGCATACTGTCCCGCCGCCCCGCATAAGATACCCCGTGGGACAGCCTCAGGCCCGTCCCGCTCCTTCGTGCAAAAGCAAGATATTGTCCCTTCGTCCCTCTCTTTTCCCTCTATTTTGTGTTGACTCCAAAGAAATTGCAACCGTTCTGTAACCATTTTTTCACCTTCTCGTAACACCTTCGATACGATGGTAACAGCTCTCAGTGCTATACTTAAAATAAGAATAGGAAAGGAGGTCTTCCCATGAAAAAACTGCTGTTGACCACAATAATCGCTTCCCTGCTCATCCTGCCCTTTGGAACTGTGGCTATGGCCGACATGACGGAGGCCCCTGACACCCAGGCAGAGCAGCTGGACTACGCCCCCGGCAACGTCCCCGCCGAGACCGGCGCTCTGGACTCCATGACCCCCGCTCTCCACGCGGCCATCCTGGCCATGGTCAATCTGGGCCAAAGGGAGTTGGATCTCTCCGACCCGGTGGCCGCTTGGGAAACCTTATATAATATGCTCAGTCTGTACGGGCAGATGGATGACCGCTCTGAGTATCTGGACGAGGAACTGGTCCTCCCTTCTGAAACGGTGATGGACTATGCCTCCGCCCTCTTTACCGGTACAGCCCCTTTGAGCCCTATCCCCGAGGCTCTTTCCGACCGGATTCGCTACGATGGAAAGCTGGACAGCTATCTGCTTACCTGCGGCGACGACAGCCTGGCCGAGATCCAGCTCACCTCCATTCGAGAATTAGGCGGTTCCCTCTCTGTGGATGGCTCCCTAGTCTATCTGGTAGACGGTTCTTCCCTAGCCCAGTTCCACGCTCAATTCGCGCGGCAGGACAATATGTTCGGCTATGTTATCACTAATCTGACTCTGGGGTAAAACCCATATTCCTCCTTAAGAAGGCACATCGGAAACGATGTGCCTTTCTTTTTTCTCTTCCAGTATATTTTTCTTCTCTTCCGTCCATATTTTTCAGGAAACCTTGCACTTCTCCCGCCCAATGTTTATAATATGGTGAATAGAGAAGAATCTAAGTTTGAGGTGTCATCCCATGGAACAGAACATACAAGACTACATCAAGCCCGGCCGCCGGGCCCATCTGGTAGGTATCGGCGGGGTATCCATGGCCCCGCTGGCAGAGGTCCTGAAGGGGCGGGGCGTCCTGGTCACCGGCTCCGACATGCGTGAAGGCGAGGCGGTAGACCATCTGCGCTCCCTGTCCATTCCGGTGACCATCGGCCATCTGCCCCAGAGCGTGGAGGGAGCCGACTGCGTCATTCGCACCGCCGCCGTCCACGACGATAATCCGGAGATTGCCGCGGCCCTGCAGGCCGGTATTCCAGTCTTTGAGCGTGCCCAGGCCTGGGGGGCCATCATGACCCACTACCAGAATGCCCTGTGCGTCTCCGGCACCCACGGCAAGACCACCACCACCTCTATGTGCGCCCACATCTTTCTCGCCGCCGGTCGGGACCCCTCCGTTATGGTCGGCGGCGTGCTGCCCATCCTGGGGGCGGGCCACCGGGTCGGTCACGGCGACACCATTATCGCCGAGGCCTGCGAGTACTGCAACTCTTTTCTCTCCTTCTGCCCCACGGTGGCAGTGATTCTGAATGTGGAAGAGGACCACCTGGATTTTTTCCGGGACCTGGCGGACATCCAGCACTCCTTCCGCTCCTTCGCCCAGCTGGTCCCCGACCGGGGCTGGGTGGTGGTCAACGGGGATAATCCCAACGCCCTCCAGGCCATCCAGGACTGCGGCCGCCAGACCATGCGATTCAGCCTTCGGGACAGCTCCGCTGACTGCCGCGCGGATCATATCTTCTGGAACAAGGGGCTTCCCGAATTTGATATTGTGGTCCACGGCGTGAAATATGCCCACGCCGCTCTCAACGTGGGGGGAAGCCATAATATCTCCAATGCTCTGGCCGCCGCCTGTGCCGCCTATGTGCTTGGTGTTCCTGGCAGTGCCGTGGAGGAGGGCCTTGCCTCCTTTACCGGGGCCGGACGCCGCTTCGAGAAGAAGGGAGAGTTCCACGGCGCCATGGTGTACGACGACTACGCCCACCACCCCGATGAGCTCCACGCCCTGCTCACCATGGCAAAGAGCCTGGGCTACGCCCGTGTGGTGTGTGCCTTCCAGCCTCACACTTATACCCGTACCGCCACCCTGTTCCAACGGTTCGTCCAGGAGCTAAAGCTGGCAGATGTGGCCATTTTGGCAGAAATCTATGCCGCCCGGGAGAAAAATGACTTGGGCATCTCCTCCAAAGACCTGGCGGACCAAATTCCGGGAGCGGTATACTGTCCCACGTTGGATGAGGTCACCGCAAAGCTTCGGGAGCTGGCCCGGCCTGGAGACCTGCTCCTCACCGTGGGGGCGGGGGACATCTATCTGGCAGGAGAGGCCCTGCTGCAATAAAATATGCCCCGGACATCTGACGGTGTCCGGGGCATATTTTACTGCTATTTCATTTACATATGCCTAGTTCTGCGGGATATCAGGCAGAGAATCAAAGCTCATCCGGCGTATGCCCGCCGTGATCCCGCCACCTATGGTCCTCTGAAGTGGACTGGCCCAAAGTTACTTCTCTTTGTCAGCATTTAAATTCCGATTTGGCGCTATTATAGTTTCTTGGTACAGACTTGCTAATGCTTTATTTTAAAATGACCGGTCCCGTCAGGCACAGGCCAATTCACCTACCCCCGCACAATTTATATATCTTCCGATTCTCTTTTACGTTTCCAACTAGAAGGGCTTGGATATTTTTCCGGGTAATGATCAGATAACGAAGCAAAAACAGCCTCTTTCAATGAATGTTAAAATGCGTTGCTTGCAGCAACGGGCAGTTCCTCCTATAATTGTCACAAATACCGCAAGGAAGGAGATCATTTCGAATGCTCAATGAAAATATGAAAGCAATCAGAAAAGCAAAAGGGCTTTCGCAACAAGAGCTCGCTATCAAGCTGAATGTGGTGCGGCAAACCATTTCAAAATGGGAGCAGGGATTGTCGGTTCCCGACTCTGATATGTTAATCGCCATATCAGAGGTGCTGGAAACACCTGTAAGTACGTTGCTTGGAGAAAAGGTTATCGCGGCAGAAGCAGATGACTTAAAGGCGATTTCCGCAAAGCTGGAGGTGATAAACTTACAGCTCGCACAGAGAAAAACCACAAGGCGAAGGGTCCTGCACGGGCTTCTCATCTCGTTGTGTGCGGTTATAGCAGTGGTCTTTGCATTCTTATTGATGCAAAAAAGCCCTTACTTGGGCTGGGATTATAGTAATCCTGAAACCGCTGTTCTCGGAGTGGCATTTCACTCGTTTGAATGGCTGTTTGTTAGGGTGGCACCGATTATCCTGGTGGGTGCAATCGCAGGAGTTTTTTTAACACGGAAGAAAGAATAGGTCCGCTCCGCTTTTGGAACACAGTACAGCTATTTTTATAGCGCAATATCTGTCTAACCATTGCAAGACCAGCACTCCGGGTTATCTCCCTTTGTTGGAACCGGCGGAGTTTATCTCATGACTCATCACCCACCACGCAGGAGGGGACAGGGAAAAGAAACGGTTGCGTTTTACACTGTCCGCCTGTACAATGAGGAGGAAACGTCAGAGGAGGGGTAGCCGTGCGGCGTTTGAAGAAGGCCTATCTTGAGATCACCAACATGTGCAATTTGGACTGCCAATTCTGTCCAGGCACCAGACGGACTAAGGGCGTTCTCTCGCCGGAGGGATTCCAGACATTGGGAGAGCGTCTACGTCCCCACACTGACTATCTCTATCTCCATCTGATGGGGGAGCCCCTCCTCCACCCCCACTTGGCGGAGATACTGGAGCGGGCGGAAAAGCTGAAGTTTCGGGTGATGATCACCACCAACGGCACCCTGTTGGGGGAGCGGGAGGACCTGCTCTGTTCCAGTCCGGCGGTGGAGAAGGTCAGCATTTCTCTTCACTCCTTTGAGGGGAACGAGGGCGTGGGAACGCTGGAGGACTATCTGGCCGGGTGCCTTGCCTTCGCCCGGCGGAGCGCCGGAGCTGGAAAAAAGTGTGCCTTGCGGCTGTGGAATCTGGACGGGGAGGACACCAGAGGAGCGAACGCCCGGAATGGAGACATTTTAGCCGCTCTGGAGAGGGACTTTCCGCGTCCCTGGAGAGAGGGGCGTCGGGGGACTACCCTAGCTCCTGGCGTTTTTCTGGAGTGGGGAGAAAAATTTGACTGGCCGGACCTAGGCGCCCCGGAGGGGGACGGCGCCGGCTTCTGCTATGGCCTGCGGGACCAGGTGGGTGTGCTATGGGACGGGACCGTGGTCCCCTGCTGTCTGGACCATGAGGGGGATATCTCTCTAGGGAATTTGTACGATCAGCCCCTGGAGGAGATCTTGAGCAGTCCCAGAGCCCAGGCCATCTACCAGGGATTTTCCCAGGGCAGGGTCAGGGAGGCGCTATGCCGCCGGTGCGGCTACATGCGCCGCTTCCGGTGAGGGGATCGGGCCTCTACGGGGCAGGAGCATAGATTGAGGTGAAAACATGGACATAAACAGGAAAAAAGAACTGATGGAGGCATATAAGAACCGCCGCCCGGAGATGGGGGTGGTGTCTGTCCGCTGTCTGGCCACTGGGGAGTCCTTTCTGGGGACCTCCTCTGATACCAGGGCCACCATGAACGGCATCCGGGTCAAGCTGAACGGCGGACTGTATCCAAACCGCCGCCTTCAAGAGCTGTGGAAGCTCCACGGGCCAGAGGAATTTGAGATATCAGTCCTGAGGACGCTGGACTATGAAGACCC
>CABIXV010000001.1:152839-296556 GCA_902362775.1 Clostridiales bacterium
CTGGGTGACCTCCAGGTGATACTCCCGCCGGTCCTCGGGGGACTGAACCTTGCGGATATACCCCTTCTTGACCAGGCTGTTAATCTTATAGGCCGCATTTGGAGGCGAGATGCGCATAAAGGTAGCAAACTCGTTGATGGTGGGACGGCCCAGGGCCTGGATAGTCTCCATGGCGAAGGTCTCCACCGTGGTCAAACTGGCCTCCCGGTCCTGAAAGCGCCGAAAGATCTCCTGGTAAAAATGGAGCTTGAATTTGGTATACACGTTAAAAAAAGCTTGGTCCAGCACAACATCGCCCGCTTTCCCGCAATGAGCGTATCAATCATTTTTGGGCTCTAAAAACCACTATTACTATATACCAGATAGGAGAAAAGGGCAACAGTTTCGCTGATCTATCGCGCCGCATCGGTGATGGCAAAGGTGAGCTCCGCCACACAGGCCACCTGTCCATCCACCAGTGCTTTACATTCCCCGATGCCAACAGGCCCCCGCCGCTTGGTCAGAACACACTCCATCTCCAGCACATCGCCGGGGACCACCTTCCGCTTAAAGCGGGCGTTTTTGATCCCGCCGAAGAGGGCCAGCTTGCCTCGGTTCTCCGGCAGAGCGAGGATGGCCACCGCCCCCACCTGGGCCATAGCCTCCAGAATGAGGACACCGGGCATCACATGCTCCTGGGGGAAGTGGCCGCAAAAATAGGGCTCCCCTACGCTGACGCACTTGCGGCCTTTGGCCCACTGGCCCGGCTCACAGTCCAGGATGCGGTCTACCAGGGCGAAAGGGTACCTGTGGGGCAGAAGCTGGGCGATCTGATCAGAATTAAGTTCCATCTCTTATTCCTCCCACTTTTTGAAGAGAATGCTGCCGTTGTGCCCGCCGAAGCCCAGAGAGTTGGACAGGGCGTACCGAATGTCTGCCGTCCGGCCGGTATTGGGCACTACATCCAGGTCACACTCGGGATCGGGGACCTGGTAGTTGATGGTGGCGGGGACGAAGCCATGATGGAGGGACAGGGCGGTGAAGATGGCCTCGATAGCCCCCGCCGCCCCCAAGGTATGGCCGGTCATCGACTTGGTAGAACTCATCATCAGATGGTAGGCGTGGTCCCCAAACACCGTCTTGACGGCGGTGGTCTCACCGGAGTCATTGAGATGGGTAGAGGTGCCGTGGGCATTGATATAGTCTACCTGTTCCGGGGATACCCCTCCATCGGCCAGGGCCAGCGCCATGGCCCTGGCCCCGCCAGAGCCGTCGGGCCGGGGGGCAGTCATGTGATAGGCGTCACAGGTGGCTCCATAGCCCAATACTTCAGCGTAGATCTTAGCGCCCCGCGCTAAGGCGTGGTCCAGCTCCTCCAGCAGGAGGATGCCGCAGCCCTCCCCCATAACGAAACCGCCCCTCTCCTGGTCAAAGGGGATGGAGGCCCGGTTGGGGTCTCCGTTCTGGCTCAGGGCCTTCATAGAGGTAAAGCCGCCTACGGCCAGGGGGGTGATGGACGCCTCTGTGCCGCCGCAGAGCATGACCTCGGCGTAGCCGTCCCGGATATAGTGGAAGGCGTCGCCCACAGCATTGGTGCCGCCCGCGCAGGCGGTGACGGGACAGGTGCACATCCCCCGGAAGCCGGATCGGATAGCTACCTGGCCGGCGGCCATGTTGCAGATGCCGGTGGGAATGTAGAAGGGGGACACGCGGTCCCACCCCCGCTCCAGCCCGCGGCTGTGCTCCGCCTCGGTGATGGACAGCCCGCCGATACCGCTGGACACACTGACGCCGCAGCGGTCCGGGTCGGCGGAGGAGACATCAAAGCCAGCATCGGCCAGCGCCTCCTGGGCCGCCACGGCGGCAAACTGGGTAAAGCGGCCCATCCGTTTGGCGTCCGCCTTTCCCAGCAGCTCCTCCGGGGCGAAGCCCTTGACCTCGGCGGCCAGCTTCACCTTCAGCTCCGAGGCGTCGAATTGTGTGATGGGGGCGATGCCGCACACGCCCTCCCGGACCGCCTGCCAGCTGTCGGGACAGGTAAGGCCCAAGGGGGTAACGGCCCCCATTCCAGTGATGACTACTCTACGTCGTTCCATGTTATCTCCCCCTCTCACATGGACATGCCGCCGTCCACCGCCAGGACCTGGCCGGTGATATAGGCGGCCTGGTCGCTGGCCAGGAAGGCGACCGCCTGAGCCACTTCCTCCGCCGCGCCCAGACGCTGGGTAGGAATGGTGGGCAGCAGAGCGTCGCGGGCCGCCTGGGGCAGGGCGGCGGTCATATCCGTGTCAATAAATCCGGGGGCAACGGCGTTGACTGTGACGCCTCTGGAGGCCAACTCCTTGGCCAGGGATTTGGTCATGCCAATCACGCCGGCTTTGCTGGCAGCGTAGTTTACCTGTCCGGCGTTGCCGTGGAGCCCCACCACCGAGCTGAGGTTGACAATGCGCCCATAGCGCTGCTTCATCATGGTCCTGGCCACCGCCTTCATGGTCAGGAAGGCTCCCTTCAAATTGGTATCCAGCACCTGGTCCCAGGCGTCCTCCTTCATAGTCATGAGCAGGCCGTCCCGGGTGATGCCGGCGTTGTTGACCAGGATGTGGACGGCTCCAAATTGCTGTAGGGCGGCATCCACAAGGGCCTTGACCTCATCCGTCTTAGATACGTCGCAGCGCATGGCGGCCGCCTTAGCGCCCAGAGCCTCGCAGGCGGCTGCCGTATCCAGGGCGGCCTGCTCGTTGCCGGCGTAGCACAGCATGACATTGGCCCCGCCCCGGGCCAGCTCCAGACAAATGGCCCGGCCGATGCCGCGGCTGCCGCCTGTGACGACGGCGGTCTTTCCGGTAAAATTCATTGATCTTTCTCCTTCATCAGCTGTTCCAGAGTGTTTTTCAGTCCTTCCACGTCCGCTGTACTCTCTACGGCGCAGACAGGGAGTCCAGGTACTGTCTTGCGGACAAAGCCGCTGAGGGCTTTGCCCGGACCGATCTCCACGATGGCATCCACGCCCTGGTCGGCCATGGATTGGATGGAATCCTCCATCCAAACGCTGCTCTGGACCTGTCGGACCAGCAGTTCGGGGATGGAGGGATCGTCCTCCCGGCGGGTCCGGCCCAGACAGTTGAACAGAACTGGGAACTGGGGCTGGCCGAAGGTGATCGTTTGGAAATAGTCTGCCAGCTCCTCCCCGGCGGGGGCCATCAGGGGGGTGTGGAAGGGACCGCTTACCTTGAGAGGCATGGTCCGCTTGGCCCCCAACTCCTTGGCAATGAGGGCTGCCTGTTCCACCGCGGCCCGGTCGCCGCCGATGACCATCTGGCCGGGACAGTTGTAGTTGGCGATGACCACCGTGCCCAGGGCGGAGGCCCGCTGGCAGGCATCCTGGAGGGGTGCGCGGTCCAGGCCCAGGACCGCGACCATGGCGCTCTCTCGACCGCCTGCCGCCCGCTCCATGGCCTTGCCCCGGAAGGCCACCAGCCGGATGGCGGCAGCCGCATCAAAGACTCCGGCGGCGTGGAGGGCGGAGTATTCTCCCAGTGAGAGGCCGGCCGCCAGATTGGGGCAGATGCCGCGCTCCCGCAATACCGCCGTCAGACCGGCCGCGAAGGCCACCATGCAGGGCTGGGTGTACTGGGTCTGGTTCAGCACTCCGTCGGGGTCCTGAAAGCAGACCTGCTTTAAGTCAAATTCTACGGGAGCGCGGTCAAAGACGGCGCGAAAGGCGGGATATGCCTCATAGAGGTCAGCACCCATTCCTGGGTGCTGGCTGCCCTGTCCGGCGTAAAGAAAGCCAAGCTTCATTGAGCGGCCCTCCATTCTTCCATGATTTGGTCCATCTGCTGACTGACAGTGGACAGTTGTGTGATTTCTCCGGCGTTGGAGCCGCAGAAAAACAGCCCGTTTTCCCAATCCCCCTGGACGGCGGCGATCAGGGCTCCGGAGATGCAGTAAGGGGTAGTCTTGGGGTTGCAGGGCACCAGGCAGTCGATACACCGCTTGGGGCTGGGCTGAAGCCCTGCCTCCACCCGGCGGATCAAAGGACTATGCAGGGCGCGGCCCGGCATCCCCACAGGGCTCTGGACGATGGTGATGTCCTCCGGCCTGGCCCTCAGGAGGGCCTCCTTATAGCCCTGACTGGCATCACATTCCTGGGTGGCGATAAAACGGGTGGCGAACTGGGCCCCGGCGGCCCCCTCTCTCATATAGCGGGCCATCTCGGCCCCATCCTTCACCCCGCCGGCCACAAAGACCGGGATGTCCCGCTGGTATTTCTCCCGGAAGGGGGCCAGCGCCTCCAGCACCTCCCGAAGCAGCTCGGAGAGCGGCCTGGGGCTTCCCTCCTGTGCCTGAAGGGCCTCCTCCTTGGTGAAGCCCAGATGCCCGCCGGCGAGGGGACCCTCCAGCACCACGAAGTCTGGGATGCGCTGGAAGTGCCGGTCCCAGAGCCGGCTGATGACCGAGGCGGAACGCCCGCCGCTGACCACAGGGGCCAGGGCGGCGTCGCTCTCCGGAACCTCGGCGGCGATAGCTGGCAGGTCCCTGGGCAGACCGGCCCCGCAGACCACAGCGTCCACCCCGGCCTTCAGGGCGGTGCGGACGCTGTCCGCGTACTGAGTAGTGGCGACCATGGCGTTGATAGCCACCATGCCGGCTCCGCGGGCCAGCTCTTTGGCCCGCTTGACCTGGCGTGCCAGGGCCCGAAGGTTGGCCTCCTGGGTATTGCGGTAAAAATCAGGCTCCTGGAAGCCGCAGGCCGCTGTGGAGATAGTGCCCATCCCGCCTTTGGCGGCCACCGCCCCGGCCAGCCGGTCCAGGCTGACTCCAATGCCCATCCCGCCTTGAAGGATAGGCAGGGAGAGGGTCCTTCCTCGAATCGTTACCGCCATTGCTGACCTGTCGCTTCCAGAACGGCCTTTCCGCCGGCATACAGATCCTCAAAGATCTGGCGCAGGGGCCGGATCTCATGGAGCATACCCGCCACTTGGCCGGACATGACGCTGCCGGTCTCTACGTCGCCGTCAAAGACCGCCCGGCGCAGGCCGCCCAGGGTGACCTTCTCCAGCTCCTCCAGAGAGGCTCCCCTCTTTTCCAGAAGCAGGTACTGTCTGGCCATCTTGTTCTTCAGCACCCGGACCGGGCCTCCGATGGACCGGCCGGTGACGGTGGTGTCGCTGTCCTTGGCCTTGAGCAGAGCCTGCTTGTAGTTGTCGTGGATGGGACACTCCTCGCTGACCAGGAGACAGGTGCCGATCTGGACGCCGCAGGCCCCAAGGGCGAAGGCGGCGGCCAACTGGCGGCCGTCGGCCACGCCGCCGGCGGCGATCACAGGCACGTCCACCGCGTCGATCACCTGGGGGACCAGGGCCATGGTGGTCATCTCTCCCACATGGCCGCCGGATTCCGTGCCCTCGGCGATGATGCCGTCCACCCCGTACCGGGACAGCCGTCGGGCCAGGATGGTGGCCGCTACCACGGGGAACACCTTGACCCCGGCCTCCTTCCAGGCGGGGATATACTTGCCGGGGTTGCCCGCTCCGGTGGTCACTACCTGTACCTTCTCCTGGGCGATGATCTGAGCCATCTGATCGGCGGCAGGATTCATCAGCATCAGGTTGACGCCGAAGGGCTTGTCCGTGAGGGAGCGGCACAGGCGGATCTGCTCCCGCAATTCCTCCGGCTCCCGGATGCCGCCGGCGGCGATGACGCCCAGGGCGCCCGCGTTGGAGCAGGCGGCGGCGAACTGGGGAGTGGCGATGTTGGCCATGCCCCCCTGGATAAAGGGAAACTCCGTTCCCAGGATCTCGTTCAGCTTTTTCATAGTCCTTCTCCTCAAGCAAATTCCACCAGGGCTCCGCCCCAGGTAAGTCCGCCGCCGAAGCCGACCACCAGGACCCGGCTGCCGGGGCCGACGGTGCCCGCCTCCTCCAGCTCGCTGAGGACCAGGGGGATGCTGGCCGCGGAGGTGTTGCCGTATTCGGCGATATTTTTATAGTATTTTTCCGGCGGAATATGGTATTTCCGGACCACCAGGTCGATGATCCGGGCGTTGGCCTGGTGAAAGACGAAGAAATCCACATCGTCCATAGTCTTTCCAGTCCTGGCTAGTACCTGGTCCACGCACCAGGGCACCGCCTCCACGGCGAATTTAAAGACTCGGGTCCCCTCCATTTGAATAACCGAGGGCTCCCCAGTACCGGGGCCGGCGATACGCAGGATATGTTCATCCCCGTGGCAGCCCAAAACGGCGCTGATAGAGGGCCAGTCCTGTCGGCACTCTACCACAGCGGCTCCAGCCCCGTCCCCAAAGAGGATACAGGTGCTCCGGTCATTCCAGTCCACCATGCGGCTGAGTACCTCGGCTCCCACCACTAGGCCGTATTTTCTGGGGGAGGAATTGAGCAGGCACTCCATGGTATGCAGGGCAAAGAGGAATCCGGTGCAGGCGGCGTTCAGGTCAAAGCAGATGATGTCGTTGGGCAGCCCCAGCTCCCGCTGAAGGGCGCAGGCAGCGGAGGGCACGATGGTGTCAGGACTGACAGTAGCCACAACACAGGCCCCGATCTCCTCCGGGGCCACCCCCGCTTTGTCCAGTGCCTGTCGGGCAGCGGCGGCGCACAGGCTGTTGTGGCTCTCGGTTTCACAGTGGTGCCGCCGGCGGATGCCGGTACGGCTGCTGATCCACGCGTCGTTGGTATCCATGATCTTGGACAGATCATCATTGGTCACTACATGGGCCGGGACACACCGGCCCATGCCTTTGATCTTGATCCCGTTCATTGGCTCTCCTTCTGGGGAGCGGCCGCCCCCATTTTTCTGAATTTCTGGTAGCGGTTGGCGGCCAGATCGGCGGGCTTTTTCTTCAAAAGCTCCCCCAGATGGCGGCTGATAGCCTGGTCCACCTGCTCAAAGGTGATGGCAGGGGCCAAATGGGCGCCCCCCTGAGGTTCTGGGATGACGCTGTCCACCACCCCCAGCTCCAGCAGGTCCGGGGCGGTGAGCTTCATCAGCTGGCAGGCCTCCTCATGGCGGGCGGCGTCTTTCCACAGGATGGAGGCAAATCCCTCAGGGGACAGGATGGCGTACACCGCGTTCTCCAACATAAGAACCCGGTCGGCCACCCCTAGAGCCAGAGCGCCGCCGCTGTTCCCCTCGCCGGTAATCAGGGCGATGACCGGGACAGTGAGCTGGCTCATCTCCATCAGGTTCCGGGCGATAGCCTCCCCCTGCCCTCTGGCCTCGGCCTCCAGGCCGGGGTAGGCCCCGGAGGTATCAATAAAGGTGAGGATGGGACGGCCAAATTTTTCCGCCTGCCTCATCAGGCGCAGGGCCTTACGGTAGCCCTCCGGGTTGGGCATGCCAAAGTTACACTTCAGGTTTTCCTCCAGGTCCTTCCCCTTCCGGGTGCCGATGACCGTGACGGGCCGACCGTGGTACAGGGCGATACCGCCCAGAATGGCCGGGTCCTCACCGCACAGCCGGTCCCCTTTCTGCTCAAAAAAGTCGGTGAACAGGGCCTGGATATAGTCGTTGATATTGGGCCGCTGGGGGTGCCGGGCGATGGCGACCCGCTGGGCGGCGGCGGTCAAGGTATCGCTCATGGGCGGCCTCCCTTCTGGTGGAGAAGGAGCAGTTGGGAGATGGTGTCCCTCAGCTTCGACCGGGGGACCACCTGGTCCACAAAGCCATGCTCCTCCTGGTACTCCGCCCGTTGGAAGCCCTCAGGCAGAGTTTGGCCAATGGTCTGCTGGATAACCCGGGGACCGGCAAAGCCAATGAGGGCTCCGGGCTCCGCCAGAATGATGTCCCCCAGGGAGGCAAAGCTGGCGGTGACCCCGCCGGTGGTGGGGTCGGTGAGGACGGAGATATAAAGCAGGCCCTTTTGTGAAAAGCGGGCAAGAGCCGCGCTAGTCTTGGCCATCTGCATCAGAGACAGGATGCCCTCCTGCATCCGAGCGCCGCCGCTGGCGGCAAAGAGGATGAGGGGCAGTTTATTTTTAGTGGCATACTCGATGCCCAAAGTGACCTTTTCTCCCACAGCGGCGCTCATGGAGCCCATCAGAAACCGGCTGTCCAACACCCCTACCACGCACTTGCGGCCATCCACAGTGCCGGTGGCGATGACGGCAGCTTCATTGAGGCCGGTTTTACGCCGGCTCTCCTCCAGCTTGGACTTGTAGCCGGGGAAGGATAAGGGATCGCCGGCGGGCAGCTTTTCAAACAGCTCCCGAAAAGAGCCGGAGTCCAAAATGGTGCTAAGGCGGTAATAGGCTCCGATGGGGAAGTGGTAGCCGCACAGAGGACAGACAAAGAGATTCTGGGACACGGCCTGCCGCTCACTGATCTGGGAACATTTGGGGCAGGTCATGGCCTTCTCATTGGGCACATAGCGTTCCCGCAGGGCCTTCATGGCCAGCAGGCGGGACCGGCGCTGGGCAAAGATGTTGTTCACTGGGCCCCCTCACTTTCTTCCAGCCGGCGGCTGAAGTCCAGCAGCTCGGCCAGATTCTCGTCCAAAAACGCTGTGGTGCAGCTGCCCCGAACAAAGGCCGGGTGGTACAGGATCTGATAGGACAGCTCCGCGTTGGTGGCAAAGCCCTCCAGGGCAAACTCCTCCAGACAGCGGCGCATCCGCTTGATTGCCTCCAGCCGGGTGGGGGCGTGGACCAGCAGCTTGGCCGCCATGGAGTCGTAGTAGGGAGACAGGGTACATCCGTTATACAGGCAGGAGTCCACCCTGACGCCCGGCCCGCCGGGGAAGTGGAGAAACTCCACAGTTCCGGGACAGGGCTGAAAGTTTTTCCCAGGGTCCTCAGCGTTAATGCGGCACTCGATGGCATGCCCGGTGAGGCACACCTCCTCCTGGGTCACATCCAGGGGCAGGCCGGAGGCAATTCGCAACTGCTGACGGACCAGGTCTACCCCAGTAATCAGCTCAGTGATGCCGTGCTCCACCTGGATGCGGGTGTTCATCTCCATAAAATAAAAGTGAGTCCCGTCCGAGTCCAGCAGAAATTCCACCGTACCCGCGTTCTCATAGCCCACCGCCTGGGCGGCCCGGACGGCGGCGGCTCCCATCTCTGCCCGCAGTTCAGGGGTGAGGCACCAGGCGGGGGCCTCCTCGATCAGCTTCTGGTTGCGGCGCTGGACCGAGCAGTCCCGGTCCCCCAAGTGGATCACATTTCCCTGACGGTCAGCCAGGATCTGGAACTCAATGTGGCGGGGCCGCAGGATCAGCTTTTCCAGATACATCTGGTCGTCGCCGAAGCAGGCCCGGGCCTCCGCCTTGGCAGCCTGAAAGGCGGCGGGCAGCTCCTCCGGAGAGTTGCATCGGCGGATGCCCCGGCCGCCCCCGCCAGCGGAGGCCTTCAGCAGTACCGGGTAGCCAACCCGCTCCGCCCAGATTAGGGCCTGTTCCACCGTATCTACCGGCCCATCAGAGCCGGGCGTCACCGGCACGCCGGCCCGCCGCATAAGATCCCGCGCGGCGGACTTGGAGCCGGCCTTACGAATGGTGTCACCAGAGGGCCCAATAAAGGTGATCCCCTCCCTGATACACAGGTCGGCGAAGTCGGCGTTTTCTGACAGGAAGCCATAGCCGGGATGGATGCCATCGCACCCCGTGGCTTTGGCGGCGGTGAGCAGGGCGGACTGGTTAAGGTAGCTGTCCGCGGCCTTAGCCGGTCCAATGCAGAGGGACTGGGTTGCCAGCTGGACATGGAGGGCCTCTTGATCCGCCTTGGAATAGACGGCTACGGTTTCAATACCCGCCTCCCGGCAGGCCCGGAGGATGCGCAGGGCGATCTCTCCCCGGTTGGCGATGAGCACCCGCTTCAGCATGGCTGATAGCGGAAGAGGGGCTCGTCAAAGGCCGCCAGCTGTCCGTCGGCCTTCAGCACCTCCTCAATGACACAGTCACAGGGAGCGGGGATCTCGCTCATCATCTTCATAGCCTCGATGAGGCACAGGGGCTGGCCCTTCTTCACCCGGTCGCCCACGGATACAAAGGGGGGCTGGCCGGGAGCCGGCGCGGCGTAGTAGGTGCCCACCAGGGGGGCGTTGACAGTGGGCCCGCTGTTCCGGTCGGGGCGAGACTCCCCCCCGGTGGGACGGGGCGCGGGGGCAGAGGGGACTGCAGAGGCGGTGGAGACAGGCGCCCCTCCCCGGCTCAACTCTATGGAAAAGTCCTGGGTGGACAGCTTTAAGGTGTGGAGAGAGCTGTCCTCAAACCGGGAGATCAGATCAAAAATTTCTTGGTTGGTCATGAAAATTCCCTTTCATAGAAAGTGGTCCCGCCGGAAAAGAGATTGTCTTCCGGCGGGAGCCTGTCAGTTGCTGTGGTCCTTGAGGTAGTTCATGATGTCGCCGACGACCTTCATCTGGGCCAGGGAGTCGTCGTCGATGGAAACGCCGGTGGCCTCCTCCAGCGCCATGGCCAGCTCCACAGAGGCCAGAGAGTCGGCGCCCAGGTCATCCACCAAGGCGGCCTCCAGGGTCACCTGCTCCACGTCGCAGCCCAGAGATTCGGCGATGATATTACGTACCTGCTCAAAGTCCATACGGATTCTCCTCATTCTTGAAATTCAATTATTTTATTTAAAAAATTTTAACTAAAATAATTTAAACACATTGTATGCAGAGAAGGGGCGATTGTCAAGCAAAATTTTGTCGGGGAAAAAATATTTCCATCTATGCGGAAAATCCATCTGGGGATAAAGAAGGCTTTTTTGGCGCATCTATACAAGGGTAAGAAACAAAAAGAGAGGGGTGGCGTGATGTCGTCCATTTGGGAGCAGACCGTCCGGAGAGAAGAGCGGCCTCCCCTGGCGGGAGATATCCAGGTCCAGGCGGTAGTAATCGGGGGCGGGATGGCAGGTATCCTGACTGCCAAAGAGCTGGCTGGGCGGGGAGTGCACACCGTAGTGTTGGAGGCTGGACGGCTGGGCGGCGGTCAGACCGGCAGGACCACCGCCAAGATCACCGCCCAGCATGGCATGATATATCAGGGCCTGATCCTCCATTTTGGAAAGGAAAAGGCTAGGCAGTATGCCCTGGCCAACCAGCGGGCGGTGGAGCGATACCGGGGGATGATAGAGCAGGCGGGTGTGCTCTGTGATTTTCAGACCTGTCCGGCCTATCTCTACTCCCGTTTGGCGGCGGAACCGCTGGAGCGGGAGGAGGAAGCCTGCCGCCGGCTGGGCCTGTCAGTGGGATTTACAACCCAAACGACTCTCCCTTTCCCAGTAAAGGCAGCGCTGCGGATGGAGGGGCAGGCCCTGTTCCATCCGCTAAAATTTCTCCACTGGGCCGCCGAGGGTCTGACTGTGTACGAGGACACTCCAGTGACGGCGGTGCGGGGGGACGAAGTATTGACGCCGAAAGGTAAAGTGAGGGCCGAACATATCGTCTTTGCCGCCCACTACCCCTTTGTCAACCTGCCCGGCTTTTATTTCACCAGGCTTCACCAGGAGCGCAGCTATGCGGTCGCCCTAAAAGGGACGGGAGAACTGGACGGGGCCTATTATGGGATAGACCCGGGCGGCCTGTCCCTTCGGCCCTTCGGCTCCATGGTGCTGCTGGGCGGCGGCGGACACCGGACTGGGGACAACCGGGCCGGGGGGCAGTACCAGACGCTGGAGGACAGTGCCGAACGGCTGTGGCCAAACTGCCAGGTGGCAGCCCGCTGGTCGGCCCAGGACTGCATCACACTGGACGGAGTGCCATATATCGGCACCTTTAGCCCAACCAGGCCGCGGTGGTATGTGGCCACCGGCTTTGGCAAGTGGGGAATGACATCCTCTATGGTAGCGTCAGAGCTCATCGCAGACCAGATTTGCGGCAAAGAGAATGCTCTGGCTCCCATTTTTTCTCCCCGTCGCTTCAGTATGCTGGCGGCCAGAACCATGGCGAAAGAGGGGGGCCAGGCCGCACGGGGGCTGGCCAGGGCGGTCTTTGCCCAGGGAGAGGGCTCGCTGGACGGGCTCCCTCCGGGCCACGGCGGACTGGTATCCTGGCAGGGGAAAAAGGTGGGCGCCTACCGGGATGAGGAGGGGCAGCTCTACCTAGTGGACCCACGCTGTCCCCACATGGGCTGCCAGCTGGAGTGGAACCCAGAGGAACGGAGCTGGGACTGCCCCTGCCATGGCTCTCGGTTTGACTATGAGGGCCGCCTTCTGGACGGACCAGCCCAGACGGGACTATAAAATAAAATCCACCCGGCACTGATGCGTCCGGGTGGATTTTTATAATGTGAAATGGCTTACAGGCCGGCAGACCGGGGTGCCTCATGGATATTGTGCTTCTTGGCGTAGCCGGTAAGCATGAGGGTCAGGGCCCCATCGCCAGTGACATTACAGGCGGTGCCAAAGCTGTCCTGGAGGGCGAAAATGGTCATCATCAGGCCCGTACCAGTATCATCAAAGCCCAGGACACTGATGATGAGTCCCAGAGAAGCCATGACCGTACCGCCAGGAACACCAGGAGCGCCCACGGCGAAAATGCCCAGCAAAAGGCAGAACAGAACCATGGTCAGGGGCTCAGGCAGCTTTCCATAGAGCACCTGGGATACCGTCATCACGAAGAATACCTCGGTCAGCACCGATCCGCACAGGTGGATGTTGGCGAACAGAGGGATACCAAAGTCCACCATATCACGGCGCAAAACGGAGGACTTTTGGGCGCAGCGCAGAGCCACAGCCAGGGTGGCGGCGGAGGACATAGTACCCACAGCGGTGAGGTAGGCGGGGCCGTAGTGCTTCACAACCTCCATAGGATTGGAGCCGGAGTAGGCACCGGCCAGGCCGTACAACACGGTCATCCAGATGAAGTGACCCACTATGACGATGAGGATAACAATGAGGAATACAGGCAGCTGTTTGGTAATGGAGCCCTCAAAGGCCAGGCCACAGAAGGTGGCGGCAATGAAGAAGGGCAGGATGGGGATGACCACCTTGGTCACGATGGAAAGTACAATCTGCTGAAACTCCTCCAGTACCTGGGTAGTGGTGCGGGCGTGTGTCCAGGTGGCAGCCAGCCCTACCAGCACCGAGAAGATCAGAGCGGACATGACAGTCATAATGGGGGCGATCTCCAGGTCGAAGAGCAGTTCAGGGAGCTCCCGCAGCCCCTCGGCCGCGGACTGGATGGACAGGCTGGGGATAATAGCGTAGCCGGCCCCCATGGACATCAGCGCGGCGCACACAGAGGACGCATAGGCCAGGATTAGGGCCAGGCCCAGCATCTTAGAGGCGTTGGACCGAAGCCGTGTGATGGAGGGGGCGATAAAGCCGATGATAATAAGGGGGACACAAAAGTTGATCAGAGAGCCCAGCAGGCTCTTGACTGTGAGGACCACCTGCATAATCATGCTGCCCACATCGGTCTCTCCGATATACAGATTGGCGGAGAACAGGCCCAGAGCGATACCGACGATCACGCCGATGATGAGCCGTGCGGGAAGACTGCCCAAAAATTTTTTCATAGGGAACACGTCCTTTCCGATACTTACGGCACAGCCGCAGGGGAAGCTATACTTATGCCGGAAAAATCGCTTTTATGCCTGTACGTCGGCCAGAAGCCGCGCGGCCAGAGCCGGGTCCACGTTGCCGCCGGACAGAACAAAGGCCACCTTCTGGCCCTTCTCCACAGGCAGCCGGCCAGCCAGAGCGGCGGCCACAGGGAGGGCGCCGGAGGGCTCCACCATCAGCTTGGCCTTTGTCATCAGCAGCACCATCGCCTGACGGATATGGTCGTCGTCCGCCGTGCAGAGCTCATCCACCTTATCCTGGATCATCTCAAAGTTGAACAGGGTCGCGTGGTCCGTGCGGGTACCGTCGGCGATGGTGTCCACTTTATCCAGGGTGACAGGCTGTCCGGCAGCCCGGCTGCGGGCATATCGGTCCGCCCCAGCGGGCTCTACACCAATGGTCTTGACCTGGGGAGCCAGGCCCTTGACGGCGGTAGCAACGCCGGAAATAAGTCCGCCGCCGCCAATGGGGACCGCCACAGCGTCCAAAGCGGGCTGGTCCTCGATGATCTCCAGTCCAATGGTGCCCTGTCCGGCGGCCACATAGGGGTCGGCATAGGGATGGACGTTCACCATGCCCTCCTGCTCCACCAGCTGGGCAGCTCTTCCCTCCCTCTGGGAGCCCAGAGTGCCCACCAGCTCCACCTGGCCGCCGAAAGCCTTGACACCGGCCAGCTTGACCGGGTTGGCATTGGTAGGCATAACGATGACCGCCCGGGCTCCTAGACGGTGTGCGGCACAGGCCACCCCCTGGGCGTGATTGCCAGAGGAGGCGCACACGATACCCCGGTCCAGTTCCTCCTGAGTCAGAGACAGGGCCTTGTTCATGGCGCCCCGGAGCTTAAAGGCACCCATCACTTGGAAGCCTTCAAATTTCAGATACACCTCGCAGCCCAGCGCCTCGTCCAGGGCGGGCACTCGGAGCAGTGGTGTGCGGGTAATATACGGAGCGATGCGGCTCTGGGCCGCCTGGACATCTTGAAGTGAAATCATAAAAGTTTTCCTCCTTTTTATGGTACTTTAATTAAAGCACACTATGGCGGAAAGAGCAAGGTATAACAGAGAAAAGGCAGAGAAAAACCCCGGACCCAGAGGGTCCGGGGCGGAGAGAAATCATTTTCCAGGCTTGAAACCGTCCTTTAGGCTGACAGCCCGGTTGAATACCAACGCTCCGGGCTTGGAGTCCTTGGAGTCGGCGCAGAAATAGCCCAGGCGGAGGAACTGGAACCGGTCGGCAGGCTGGGCGGCGGCCAGAGAGGCCTCCAGCTTGCAGCCCTCCAGCACCTCCAGAGAGCCGGGGTTCAGGCAGTCCAGGAAGTCCTTGTCCCCGCCGTCTGGATTCTCATCAGCAAAGAGGTTATCGTACAGCCGGACCTGAGCGTCCACGGCGGTGGAGGCGTCCACCCAGTGGATGGTAGCCCCCTTCACCTTCCGGCCGTCAGCGGGATTCCCGCCGGAGCTGTCCGGGTCATAGGTGGCTAGGATCTCTACCACCCGACCGCTCTCGTCCTTGACACAGCCGGTGCAGGTAATCAGATAGGCTCCCTTCAGGCGGCACTCCGGGCCCTCGGGATACAGCCGCTTATACTTGGGGATGGGCTGTTCCATAAAGTCCTCCTCCTCCACATACAGGTGGCGGGAGAAGGTGACAGAGCGGGTGCCGGCGGCGGGATCGTTGGGGTTGTTCTCCACCTGGAAGGTCTCAGACTGGCCCTCAGGGTAGTTGGTGATGGTCAGCTTAATGGGGCGCAGCACGGCCATGGCCCGCTGGGCGTGGTCGTTCAGGTCCTCCCGCAGACAGTGCTCCAAAAAGCCGTACTCCACGGTGGAGGTGTTCTTGGCCACACCGATGCGGTCGCAGAAGTTCCGAATGGCGGCGGGGGTGTAGCCCCGGCGGCGCAGGCCACACAGGGTGGGCATCCGGGGGTCATCCCAGCCGGACACATAGCCCTCCTCCACCAGCTTGCGCAGCTTCCGCTTGCTCATGACAGTATAGTTGATGCCCAGGCGGGCGAACTCGATCTGCCGGGGGCGGCTGGGCACGTCGGTGTTGTTGATTACCCAGTCGTACAGGGGGCGGTGGTCCTCATACTCCAGGGAACACAGGGAGTGGGTGATGCCCTCCAGGGCATCCTGGATGGGGTGGGCAAAGTCGTACATAGGGAAGATACACCACTTGGTGCCCTGGCGGTGGTGCTCAATATACCGGATGCGATAGAGCACCGGGTCCCGCATATTAAAGTTTCCGCTGGCCAGGTCGATCTTGGCCCGGAGGGTGTACTTGCCTTCAGGGAACTCGCCGGCCCGCATCCGCTGAAACAAATCCAGGGACTCCTCAATGGGGCGGTCCCGCCAGGGGGAGCGGGCTGGGGTGTTCACATCGCCCCGGTACTCCTTAAACTGCTCCGGGGTGAGTTCACACACGTAGGCCAATCCTTTTTTGATCAGGCCGATGGCCAGCTCATAGGTCTTCTCAAAGTAGTCGCTGCCGTAAAAGAACCGGTCTCCCCAGTCGAAGCCCAGCCAGTGGATGTCCTCCTGGATGGCGTCCACGAACTCCGTGTCCTCCTTGGCGGGGTTGGTGTCGTCCATGCGCAGATTGCAGATGCCGCCGAATTTTTCAGCGGAGCCAAAGTCGATGATCAGCGCCTTGCAGTGGCCGATGTGAAGATAACCGTTGGGTTCGGGAGGGAAACGGGTGTGGACCTGCATCCCGGCGAACCGCCCTCCTTCGGAGATATCCTCCTGGATGAACTGGTGGATAAAGTTCTGGCTCTCGCCAGATTCCCCATCCGTGCCGCCGGCGGCAATCTTGATCTCTTCCGACATATGTGTCCCTCCTGTTTCTTTTCCAGGTATGAAGGTCTGGCAGACCGACATAGCATTAACTGGTTCATTCTACACCATTCTTGATATGGATTGCAAGGGTTTCCTACGGATATTCTGTCCTTCCGGGGGGAAGTTAAAAAACTTTTGGAAAAATTTGTCCCTGTGTGACAAGGTTACGGAAGAAACCGGGGGTGGCAGATAGAATCATAGCAGAAAGGGGGCCACGGAAATGACTGGGAGAAAAGCGGTAGTAGACCGGCGGCTGTGCGTAGCCTGCGGCACCTGTGTCAAGGTTTGCCCCAAGGAGGCGATTGCCGTGCGCAAGGGGCTGTACGCGGAGGTTTCCCTGCAACAATGCGTAGGCTGTGGTCTCTGCGCCAGAGCCTGTCCGGCAGACATTATTCAGATTAGGGAGGTAGCAGCCGGATGAATCGGCAAAAGCGTTGGTATGATTATCTCTGGGTGGCGTCCCTGCTCTATCTGATCCTGGGATTTTTTAATATTTTGTTTGCCTGGCTGGGTCTACTGTGTTTCGCGATCCCACTGATCATGGCGGCAGCGGGCAAGGACAAGGGGTACTGCAACCGCTACTGCGGCCGGGGGCAGCTGTTTGCCCTGCTGGGAGGAAAATGGAAGCTGTCCCGCGGACTCCCGATCCCCCATTGGCTCAAGTCCAAATGGTTTCGATATGGTTTTCTAACCTTCTTCATGGCCATGTTTCTCAATATGCTCTACGTCACCTGGCTGGTGTTTGCCGGAGCCGGGGAGCTAAGGCAGGCGGTCACACTGCTGTGGACCTTCAAGCTGCCCTGGCACTGGGCCTATCCGGTTCAGGTCACTCCTTGGATCGCGCAGTTTGCCTTTGGTTTTTACAGCGTTATGTTTACCTCCACAGTGCTGGGCCTGGTCACCATGTTCCTGTTCCGCCCCCGAACCTGGTGTGTCTACTGTCCGATGGGTACCATGACACAAATGATCTGCACGGTCAAGCACGGAAGAAAGGAATAGTTTTTTCTCTTTGCAAGAACGAAAAAATGGATATAATATAGAATATATAGAAAGAAGGTGGCTCCATGACCTATGATATCATCGTATTGGGCAGCGGCCCGGCGGGGCTGGCTGCCGCTGTTGGGGCCAGGGGCCGGGGCAAGCGCGTGCTGGTCATTGGCAATCGGTGGCAGGACAGCCCCCTGGCCCGGGCGGAGCAGGTAGACAACTACCTGGGCCTGCCCGGTCGGACTGGCCATGAGATGCTGGAGGAATTCCAGCGCCACGCCGAGCAGATGGGGACCGAGTTTCTGACTGGAAAAGCCATCTCCCTCATGGCCTGGAAGGGGTTTATGGTCACGGTGGGCAGCCAGGTGTACGACAGCCGGGCCCTGATCCTGGCCCCTGGGGTCATCCGCCAGGCCAAATATCCCGGCGAGGAGGAGTATCTGGGCCGGGGTGTGAGCTACTGTGCGACCTGTGACGGAATGCTCTACCGGAACAAGCCCGTCGTGGTGGTGGGGCGCTCCCCGGACGCCCCACATGAGGCCAACTATCTGAAAAGCCTAGGATGCCAGGTCACCTATGTCGCCGCCAGAGAGCCCCAGGGACTGGATCAGGAGATCCCCTTTGTCCGGGCCGGTCGGCTGGCGGTCAAGGGGGAGCAGGCCGTCACCGCCCTGGAGGCGGACGGAGCCTCTATTCCCTGCGCCGGCATTTTTATCCTGCGTCAGGCGGTGGCCCCCACCGATCTGCTCCCCGCCCTGGAGACGGAGGAGGGCTACATCAGGGTGGACCGCCGGATGGCCACCAATGTAGAGGGTGTGTTCGCTGCCGGCGACTGTACTGGCGGGCCCCTTCAGGTGGCCAAAGCGGTCGGAGAGGGCCACGTGGCCGCACTATCTGCCTGTGAATATCTAGACCAGATAAAATAGAGCGGTCGATATCCCCCCGCTGACGACAGGGGATAAAAAACTAATATTAAAAAATACAGGAAAGGAAGTATACAAATGACTCATTTCAACAAAGAGAGCTTCGATAAGGCCTTGGACCAGGGCAAGCTGATGATGGTGGACTTCTGGGCTGACTGGTGCGGCCCCTGCCGTATGCTGGGTCCTGTCATCGAGGACCTGGCTGACCGGTACGAGGGAAAGGCCGTAGTCGGCAAGGTAAATGTGGATAATGAGCAGGAGCTGGCTATCCGATATGGCGTCATGTCCATCCCCACTGTCATCTTCTTCAAGGATGGCAAGGAGATTGACCGGAAGGTGGGCGTCATGCCAGAGAGCGCCTTCACCGAGGTGCTGGACAAGGAGCTGTAAGAGCTTTTGTGGAAGGATTTCAGGGGAGAGGGAAACCTCTCCCCTTCCTCTTTTCTCTGCCAGGACTGGCAGGTGATAGGGTCATTGCATCTTATTTTTCTCTTGCCGACAAGGAAACTTCAAACATACATTTCGCGCCTTCTTTTTCGCAATCTTAAAGCCGCTCAACTGGTTTTAACAGGCAATCCATATCGGCATTGGAATCTTTCTCCGTCCGTGTTGCGCTTCCCTGAAAAAAAGTTATAATAGAAGTCGAATCCTGTTGAAAGAGGGGATATATTTTGTACATTGCCGACCTTCATATCCACTCCCGGTTCTCCCGCGCCACCAGCAGGGACTGCGACGCCCCTCACCTGGACTGGTGGGCCCGGCGGAAGGGCATCCAACTGCTGGGCACCGGGGATTTCACTCATCCGGCCTGGCGGGCCGAACTGAAAGAGCAGCTGCTCCCCCTGGGGGATGGGACTTACACCCTACGGGAGTCCTTCGCCCTGCCGGATGGTCTATCCTCCCCCCCGCCCCGATTCGTCGTCACTGGTGAGATCAGCTCCATCTATAAGCGGGATGGAAAGACCCGGAAGGTTCATAACCTTATCCTTCTCCCCTCTCTGGAGGCGGCGGACCTGCTGTCCACCAAGCTGGAGGCCATAGGGAACATCCGCTCCGATGGCCGGCCCATCCTCGGGCTGGACAGCCGGGATCTGCTGGAGCTGGCCCTGGACACCTGCCCGGAGGCGGAGTTCATTCCAGCTCATATCTGGACCCCTCACTTTGCCATGTTTGGGGCCTTCTCCGGCTTTGATTCCGTGGAGGAGTGCTTTGGTCCTCTTCGCTCCCACATCCATGCCGTGGAGACCGGCCTGTCCTCCGATCCGCCTATGAACTGGCGGGTGTCCGACCTGGACGGCCTCACCCTGGTTTCCAACTCCGACGCCCACTCCCCTGCCAAGCTGGGACGGGAGGCCAACCTGCTGGATGGAGACATCTCTTACTCCGGCCTAATCCACTCCATTCGAACAGGCCAGGACTTTCTGGGCACTGTGGAGTTCTTCCCCGAGGAGGGCAAGTACCACCTGGACGGCCACCGGAACTGCGGCGTCTGCCTCACTCCAGCGGAAACGCTGGCCAGAGGCGGCCTGTGCCCAGTCTGCGGCAGAAAGCTGACCATCGGCGTGGAGCACCGGGTGGAGGCCCTGGCCGACCGGCCCGCTGGCTTTCAGCCACAGAGGGCCAAGCCCTTCGAGAGTCTGGCTCCTCTACCAGAGGTTATCGCCGCCTCCACTGGCTCCTCCCCCACGGCAAAGGGGACCATGGAGCGGTACGAGAGCCTGCTCCACGGCCTGGGCCCAGAGTTCTATATCCTGCGCCAAGCCCCCATTCCAGACATCAGCCAGCTGGCCGGCCCCTGTGTGGCCGAGGGCATCCGCCGCCTGCGGCTGGGCGAGGTAGACCGCCGTCCGGGCTTTGACGGGGAGTATGGGGTCATCTCCCTTCTGACTCCCGGTGAGATCCAGCGATTCAGCGGTCAGTTTTCTCTTTTTGCCCCTGAGGAAAAGGGAGACTTCTCCCACAAATCCCAGGTCCTCCCCTCCCCCGCCGCCACCATCAAAGCGGCTGACGCCCCTCCTCGCGGGGAGGAATTGAACCCAGAGCAGCTGGCTGCTGTCACCGCCCCAGAGCCCGTGGTGGCCGTGGTGGCGGGGCCAGGTACAGGAAAGACCAAAACATTGGTCGCCCGTGTCGCCTATCTGGTGGAGGAGCTGGGGGTCCGCCCCCAGGAGATCACCGCTGTCACCTTCACAAACCAGGCCGCCGCCGAGATGCGCCAGCGGTTGGAGCGGCGTCTGGGCGGCAAGCGGGCTGTTTCCCCCATGACCATCGGAACTTTCCACGCCATCTGCCTGAAGCTGCTGGGCCAGGTCCGCCTAATCAGCCGGGGAGAGGGGCTGACAGCGGCCAGTCAGGTTCTCCAGTCCCTGGGCCGGAAAGGTTCCCCCAAGGAGCTGCTCCAGGGGGTGTCTCAGGTCAAAAACGGGTTTTCTCTGGGGGAGGCCGGGCTGGATGAGGAGACCTATCGGGCCTACTGCTCCTATTTGAAGGAACTGGGCGTTCTGGATTTTGACGACCTGCTGGCGGAGGGACTGAAGGTGGACACCGCCGGGCGTAAAAACTTCCGCTATCTTCTGATCGATGAGTTTCAGGACATCAACGATACCCAGTACGCCCTTGCCCGGCAGTGGTCCCAGGGCAGCCGGAGCCTGTTTGTCATCGGAGACCCCGACCAGTCCATCTACGGATTCCGGGGGGCCAGTGGCCGCTGTTTTCAGCGGCTGGCAGAAGATCTGCCCCACTTGCGCCAGATTTGCCTGGTGGAGAATTACCGCTCCACGCCCCAGGTGCTCCAGGCCGCCCTCCCTGTGATCCAAGCCGGGAAGGGCGACTCCAGGACGCTCTCCCCCAACTGCCCGCCCGGTCCTCCTGTGCGGCTTATCACCGCCCCGGACGATTTTGCCGAGGGGGTGTTGATCGCCAAGGAGATTGGACGGATGACCGGAGGGGTGGATATGCTGGAGGCCCAGCGCCTAGGCGCGTCACAGGAGGCCCGCGCCTTCTCCGATATCGCCGTCCTCTGCCGCACCCACCGGCAGCTGGAGCTGATTGAGAGCTGTCTCCGCCATGACGACATCCCCTGCGTCGTCAGCGGGCGGGAGGATTTCTGGGACTCCGACCTTGTCCGGGGAACCCTGGCCTTTTTCCGCTCTGTCCAGGTTCCCTGGGACGGGCCTGCGCTAGAGTCCGCCCTTCGCCTGGTGTTCCAGTGCCCCACTGACCTGGTCCAGAAGGCCCTGGCGGTGTGCCGGCCTCTGTCCTCTCTGGAAGAGCCGGTCCTGCGGGATGCCTTCCGTGGTTACGGCCACCTGGAGGCATGGCTGGATCAGGCCCTCTCCTGGCTCCCGCAGGTTCAAAAAGAAAAGCCTTGGCGGCTGGTGGAGCACTGGATCGAGCAGCGGGGCTCCTCCCCGGAGCTGGTACGGCTGAAAGGGGCGGCTGTGTTCCACCCTACCCTGGACAGCCTGTGGAACGCCCTGATCCTGGGCCAGGAGGGGGACCTGTGCCGGGCATCCGGCAAAGGCTGGCAGTCCGGAGCTGTCCGGCTTATGACACTCCACGCCTCCAAGGGGCTGGAGTTTCCGGCCGTCCTGCTGGCTGGTCTCAAGGCCGGCTCCCTGCCGCTGGAGACCAAGGGCAGGCCAGCCGATTTGGAGGAGGAGCGCCGGCTGTTCTATGTGGGCATGACCCGCGCCAAGGAGGAGCTGATCCTTACCACCGCCGGAGAGCCCTCCCTCTTCCTGGCAAACCTTCCGACAACGGTCCGGCGGGAAAGGCTGACCGCCCGTCCCGCTCCCCCCGCGGAGCAGCTCTCCCTGTTTTAGCGGACAGCAGTCTACGTTTCTTTCTCCATATCCACACAGGAAAAGGCGGCGGCCAAGAAGCTTCTTGGCCGCCGTTGCGTGTGGTTCCTTTGCTCTAGGCTTTCTGAGTTAACAATCCTCCCCTCTCCCAGCGGAGACAATCAGGAGAATTTTTTCGTCCTATTTTCAGCCTATATTTTTTCGGGAGCGCAACTTCTTCGGACCATTTCCGTCTTGATGGATAGAAACGAAACCGCAAGGAGGAGCCCCCTATGAAAAAACATCGCTATTTTCTTTTCGCCGCCTGCGCCGCACTGGCAGGCTGCGGCCTGTTCCTATGGATGTCATCCGCCGTAAACAGACCCTTTGCTCACCTAGACTCGGCGGATCTCGCCTCCGTCACCGTCCGTCTCTCCCCGCCGGACAAAACGCTTCTTATTACCGAACCCGGCCAGCTGGTGGAATATCTGAAGGATACCGTAATTTACCAGAGGGACGATTCCTACCAGGATTACTGTGGACAGGCCGTCACCTTCTCTCTCACCATGGCTGATGGCAGCCAGACCAGCGTCATGGCCTTCAGTCCCTTCCTTGTGATCGACGGCGTGGGGTACCGGACCAAACACGAGCCATGCGAGGCCCTCAACCGCTATGCAAATAAGCTGCTAAACGACCCAGCTGCTCCCGTGATTTTAGAAGACCCACCCGCACTGGCCGTCGTCAGCGGCGACGCATCCCTCGGCGCTCTGCTGGGCAGCTATCAATGGCAGAGGAAGGCCGACGGGGATAGCTTTGAGAACATCCTCTCAGACAGTCCCCATCCTCTGGACTGCGGGGAGCTGCTGTCTCCCCTGGACACTGGAGAACAGACCGCCGTTCTGCGCTTTGCGGAAGCTCCGGACGAGATCTTAAACGTGCGCTGCTGGAGCGAGGCGGATCTGGGCAGCCCGGACGCCGTCGGCCAGCCCGTGGTCCTCCGCGGGAATGAGATCGAGCTGCAGCCAGGCGGCTATATCTACGAGGTCCATGCCGCCTGGGCGCCAGAGAGCGGATATGGAGGTACTGCATCCTACTCCTTTTATGTCAAATCTACCTGGTAACGCAGATGCGGGGCACCCTCTCCCACACCTACGATAAACAGGAATTTTTCAGGGAGAAACCGGCATACTATCACCTGTCGCAGAATTTCAACCGCTCTGGGAGAATGGGATATGAACTTTGGATGCAGCAGCTTTTCCTGGAAAACAAAAGATGGCCGCCACCTTTTAGGCCGGACATATGACCAGCTTGGGGATCTGAGGGCCAACCGGGTTATCTGTGTCCCCAAAGGGTCACCCTGTCTGCCTGGGCTTCAGCCAGCCGGGCGGGAGGTCACGGCACACTATGGCTATACGGGCATGGCGGTGCTGGGATATGGGGAACCCATCCTTGTAGACGGCGTCAATGAGGCCGGACTAATGGGCGCGCTGCTCCACTACCCGGAGTACGCCATTTACCCACCAAAGCCCAGGCCGGACCAGATGGCGGTACATCCAGGCCGTCTGCTGGCCTATCTCTTTGGCCTCTGTTCTGGGGTGGAGGAAGTCGCCGCTCTCTTACCCACCGTCGCACTGGTAGACGATCTCTCTCTGGGCAGCCCTCTGCCGGCCCACTATATCTTCAGTGATCGAAGCGGTGAGGCTGCTGTCCTGGAGCCCGACGCCGGCGGGCTGAAGCTCCACCGCCATACTATTGGAGTATTGACCAACAGCCCTGACTATCTCTGGCACAGGACCAATCTGCGGACCTATGTGGGGACCACCAACCTACCAAAACCGCCTCATTCCATCGCAGGGCATGAGATTCGCGCCTTCGGAGAGCGGCTAGGAGGTGGTTTTGGCCTGCCTGGGGACTATACCTCCCCCTCCCGATTTGTCCGTATGGCGTTTATGAAGGAGTTTGCCGTAGAAGGAATAGACGAATTGGACGGAGTATCCCGGATGTTCCGCGCCTTTTCCCCGGTGAACATTCCAGAGGGACTGTCCAGGACGTCCCCGGATGCCGAGGAGTATCAACAGACCCTCTGTATCTCAGTCATGTGCGCCGAAAGCGGCATCTACTATTTTTCCCCCGCGCAAAACCGACGCATCTCCGCCGTCCGACTACCTCGCGGCGCCGGGGCCATTCGACAGTTCCCTCTGGGGGAGCACCAGGATGTGAATTATAGAAATTGAAAACCGCGCCCCCACAAGGTTAATACCTCGCAGGGGCGCTCTTTTTACGCGGCGATTACCATTTTTTCAATTGGAATCCCTCGCTCATACATCCTGACATAGATGTTCACACACTGTCGGTAGCAGGCGAAACACCGTTGGATTGTATTGGGATCGCTGTATGATTTCCAGAATCCACAGCAAGTAAAATTTTGTCCCCGGTTTTCGATGAAGCCTACCACATCCCTGAGGGGATAACCTAGAAATACACCAATCTCATGTGGAAAATCCGATTGGGCCGACAGGCGCTCCGCCAGCTGGTCCAGCATTTGCTCTGTCCCGCTCCCCCTGTACCCCATCCCCACCAGAAAACCGCGGCGATCCGTCGCTCCTAGGGACTGCTCTAGCTGGCTGCCGCGGTACACATACACCAAGGCGGAGCCGGCCTCTCTCCGCTCCAGCAGTATACGGACAGACAGGCCGAGGACCTCCAGGCGCTGGTCCCAAAACCGCACCTTCTTCCGCACGTTCTCTAAGTCCTCCGCCGTAATACAGAACAGGCTGCCCGGCTTCAGGCCCGCCAGAGTAGGGGCGCACTGTCTAACTAGCATTTCTTCAAATGTCCGATCCATGGGGCGTCTCCTTTCACAGGCAACTCGATAGTAGTTTTCCCCCGAACGGGTCAGATATCCGCTCGGAGGAATCTGTAAGGGAAAGCGGGGAGGGATCTAAATAAGCAGAACAGCGGGGTCCAGTCCTACCAGGCAGCCAGCTTTCTGCCCAGCTCCCGGCACTTCTCCTGGGCACTTGCATCAGGAGTCTCGTTGGCAATCAATCCATTTTCGTCGTAGAGATTGGCGCCATGCTCGTCACACCGCCTGCACCAATCCCGCATCCACTGTCCATCACCCCAACCATAAGATCCAAACAGGGCAATTCTCTTACCGTTCAGGAAGCTTTCTATCCCAGAGAACATGGGATCAAATTCCATCTCCTCCAACACCTCAGCCCCCATAGCGGGACAGCCAAAGGCCACTACGTTGAACTCAGAGAGACGGGCGGTGGAAAAATCGGCCGGCCCCATCAGCGTCACCTCAGCTCCGGCCTCTTTTGCCCCTTCCGCAATACAGTTGGCCATGACCTCTGTGTTCCCGGTGCCGCTCCAATAGACGATTGCTAATTTGTTCATACTTATGCTCGCTCCTTTACTTGAGGCATTCAGACAATGGTTTGTTCTCCATAGTTAGATATAACTAACCCTCGTTTAAAAAAATGAGGTCCGCCTGTTTCGGGGTTAGTATATACTAACTACTCGCAAAGAATAACATAGTACATCTGATCTGTCAATCCCCTTTTCTGAAAAATTTACTTCTCCACAGAACTGTTGACGACACGCTGAAAAATGACCATATTAGCCATGCATCCTTCTCCGCTCATAGAGCGTTTCTGTTTTGAGCAGAAGTTAGTTCTTTCTAATTTGTTGCTAAATCTCTTACGCATTTTTTGAAATACAAACAAATAGGAGAGGATTTTATGGTAAAAATCATACTGGGAATCGAAGTATGGCCCGCTCTATGTATGAGGCCCATATTAATGAGGCCAACTGTAAGGCCTGCCCCATCAAAAACCATCGGAAAGGCCTGACAGATGTCATCGCCGAGGAGACCCTGAATGATGATACCCTTTGGAATGCTGTGGCGCATGCTGGGTACCGCCTGCTGTCTATGCAGAGCGAGCCATATCAAAAAAGGGGGTGTTTTCGCAAAAGTTGCCAGCCACTGTCTTCCAACTTTTTCCGAGTCTGCCCTAGGCCCTTGCCCAGCAATTCCCAATTTAAATATTTTTCTCCGGCCATATGCGGAAGCAGATCTGTCCATCCCCCTCCGGTCCCTCCATTCTCGAATATTATATGAACGAATTGTATTTCTTTTATGAATTTTAGCACTCACCTCTTGACAGTGCTAAAGTTGGGATTATAATGGGCTTGAACCTTGAGAGAGGGGGCACATGATCCCCTCCCAAAAAGTTCCTCCAGCTCTCTCCAAGGGCCGAGCAAAGTATTCGTTATTTGAATGGAGGAATGAATTATGTCTAACAACAAGTATTTGGCCGAGCGTCTGTTTGATGACTTTTGGGGGGATGGATTTCCCACCGCTCCGATGTGGACTGGTCACGACCCTCTGTATGGCAAGCACGTTAAGAATCTGATGAAGACCGACGTACGGGAAACAGAGAATTCCTATGAGTTGGACATCGATCTGCCTGGCTTCCAGAAAGAGGAAATGACTGTGGAACTTCGAGACGGCTATCTGTCCATCCGTGCCGCAAAGGGACTTGACAAGGAGGAAAAGGACAAAAAAGGCACTTATATTCGTCAGGAGCGTTATACCGGCGCATGCAGCCGCAGCTTCTACGTTGGTGATGTGGAGCCTGAGGAGGTGTCCGCTAAGTATGAAGACGGTATCCTGAAGCTGACGCTGCCCAAGAAGGAAACAAAGGAGCTCCCCCAGCACAACCGGATTGCGATTCAGTGATTCGCGCGCTTCTTAAACTTCCATTTTTCTCTTGTACCTCTCAATACAATATCTAAAAACCCTCTGCCCATTTTCAAATGGGCAGAGGGTTTTTAGATTATGAAAAAGAACACAAGGCTTTCCTCTGGCAGAATCCGCTTTTCGTCCTTTTTTCCAAAAAGGACATATGAAATGGACAATCAAACCTTAATCTGGAATGTTAAGATATATGACGGCACAGGGGGCCAGCCGATTGCCGGATGCCCCCCCTCCGTTTCCGGCCACTCTCTGCCTGCCCGTTCCGCACTATTCAAAGATGGCCCGGGACAACTCCAGCGGCTGTTCGCAGCGGTTGTCGATATCCATTCCATTATCAGAGAAAACTCTGCCCTGGAAATCCGGTGCGATCTCCGTGGGAACCTTGTCCAGTTGCGCCGCAGTCCCGTTATTCCGGAACAGGTTGTATGGATTGGGAAAACTCACTTCGCCACCGCCATCGCTTTCATAATTTGTAACAGGCCGGAAGATCTATTTCTTCACTGCCGATTCTCTGGCGAACCTTTTTGGAGAGAAACAGTAAAGGAACGCTCAATGCGTTCCTCAGCACGTTAAGAAAAACTGGTCTGTATGCCATTGGCGAGATCGGGCTTTGTCCCTCCGCGCAGGGATGCCGCCGGGCTGCTTTCCCAGGTGGTCTCTGACTGCTGCGAGAGGATGAGCCTCCTCATCACTTCACCTTGAGTTCATCCAGTGGAACACAGTCTTTGGGGACAACCGGCTCATCGTCTCGCTCATTGGCCGACTCATCCACTACTCCCATATCATGATCTTCTCTGGAGAGAGCTACCGCTTCATCCAGTCTACGAGCCGTCAGACGAGTCGCGCGTGGTAAGAGCAGACTGTAGGATAAGATCGCCAGTAACTGCGCATTGCAAGGCTTGTGTTCCAATATTCTGCCTGCTAATTGTTCCAGATGGGACCGGCCTTCCTCCCATATGACGTTGCCTGCTGTGCGGATGTTTCTTTCTACAGCTTTCCAATTTGTCCGATACCTCTTTGCTACATCCGGATATACCCATTTTGTTACCAGCATCAGACGGTCCGGATGTTCCGCGCACAACTGTACTGCATAGGCAGTATAGAAGAAGCCTGTATAGTTGGCGGTGACACCAAGACGGTATAGCAGTTCATAGATCTCCATGACCTTCCTCCTCTGCAATGTCTTCCTCTGGTGGGTACGGAACTTTTTTAATCACTTCCGGGCAGTCTTTCTCTATCCCGTCTATAATTTTATCAATGGTATCTGCGGTTGGATTACCTTGTTCCGTGCGATACAGATAAAGATTGGACAGTGATATGTCAAAATCTAATGCTATTTCAGTATAAGTTTTTCCTGTGATTTCCTGATATGCTTGCAGGAGTTCAGAAATATAGCGTCTGACTCTTTTCGCCACAAAAATCTCTCCTCTCGATAATTATGGCAGAAATAGACGCTATGTGACAACTTATATATCGGAATTTTTATCCTCCGGCCATCTTCTTGAAAACGTGGAATTACTGCTGAAGTACAAGAAGGGGATCTTCTCTGACCTGATGTTCCCATCCCGGAGCAAGCCGGAGCAGCCCATCGATCCGGGCTATGCGCGAAAGAGGCTCCAGATCATCCTGGAGAGCGCTGGGTGCAAGGGGGCAGATTCTTCCCTGTCTGTGGTAAAATTGTGTTCAAACGAAAAATGGTGGACCTGATCGGATTCGAACCGACGACCCCTACAATGCGAAAAGGCATTTAACCTTTTTTGCATTATTTTTAATTATTTATGGTGCTTTCCGCTCGGTTTCTCTTTCTTTTCGCCACTCTTTAGAACTCTGATTTCCATGTGTTGCGCCGCCGTCTGTGGTGGCTCCTGTGGTCAAAAACGCTCCCCAGCCCTTGCCGGTGTCTTTCGCCGACAGGGACGGGGAGCATTTTCATACCTCTGACTACCTGCATTGTAACTCTGAGAGCAGGATCAAGCAAGTTATTTCTGCGCTGACCGCAACTCAGAATTTGAGGGACTGTAAACAAAAAACAGCCCTGTAGTGTAAGTCCAACCCTTGGTGGAAACTTCGCGAAAATCGTGGTATACTCACGGTAACGAGTATACCACAAAGCAAGGGGGACACGGTGTGAAGGGATCAGAGACGAGAATGACCGCTTTTATGGAGGGTGCGGACAAGCGATATATCATTCCGGTCTATCAGAGGAAATACGACTGGAAGCTGGAGAACTGCCGCCAGCTTTACGAGGACCTCAAGAAAGTGGTCCGAACCGGCCGCTCCAGCCACTTTTTCGGGAGCATTGTCTCCGCTGTGGAGCCCAACGGGAGCAAAATCGAGTACCATATCATCGACGGCCAGCAGCGGCTGACTACGGTTTCTCTGTTGCTTCTGGCCATCTGCAACCTGGTGTCAGCAGGCAAGCTGACCCCGGGGGAGGCCCGGCTGGACGAGCAGATCCGCCACCGTTTCCTGACGGACCCCTGGACTGGAGAGGACGACCGGATCAAGCTCCGGCCCGTCAAGAGCGACCGGGAGGCGTTGGCCAGATTGTACGGTCCGGAGGAGGACTACGACCGCAGTTCCAACCTGACCCTCAACTATCTGTTTTTCCGGGAGGTTTTGCAGAAAGAAGAAGTTCCGCTGGACGAGCTGTACGCTACCATCGGCAAGCTGGAGATCATCAGCATCACGCTGGATTCGAGCGACAACGCCCAGCTGATTTTTGAGAGCCTGAACTCCACCGGTCTTGCCTTATCTGAAGGTGACAAGATCCGCAACTACATCCTCATGGGCCTTCCGCCCAAGGTCCAGAGCGAGTACTACGACAAATACTGGGAGAAGATCGAGAGACTTACGCGGAATCAGCTCAGCGCCTTCATCCGGGATTACCTGAGCATCAAGCAACAGGTCACGCCCAATGTCAATGCGGTCTATCCTGCTTTCAAAAAGTACGCCGAGGGAGTTCAGCTTTCCGTGGAGGCGCTGCTGGAGGAACTGCTGAAGTACGCCCGGCTCTTTGAAAAGCTGCTGACCTGCAAGAGCGGGCTGGGGGACAAACGGCTGGACGACTGCTTGTACCGCATGGCCCGGCTGGAGATCACCGTCACCCGCCCGTTCCTGCTGGAGGTGCTGCGGCTGAACCAGGACGGGTACCAGGGCAGAACCCTTTCGGCGGCGGAAGTGCGGAATGTGTTTGAACTGACAGAGAATTACCTGTTCCGCCGCCATGTCTGCGATGTGCCCACCAACGCCCTGAATAAAATCTTCCTGACGCTGAACCGGGAGATCCTGCGCTACGACAACACCGCCGGCGGCTATGTGGACAAGTGCGCCTATGCCCTGCGGGCCAAACGGGAGAGCGGCCGCTTCCCGGATGACCGGGAATTTGCCGACGCACTGTCCGCCAGACAGGTCTACCAGATGCGGGGCAGATACAAGGCGTACCTGTTCGAGCGGTTTGAGAACCATGGCACGGTGGAGACGAAGGATGTCTACACCCACCTGGACAACGGCGAATACAGCATCGAACACATCATGCCTCAACACCTGACGCCGGTCTGGGCGGAGGAATTGGGTCCCAACGCCCAGGAGATCCACGAGACATGGCTCCACCGGCTGGCCAACCTGACCCTGACCGGCTATAACCCGGATCTCAGCAACAAGAGCTTCCGGGAGAAACGGGACGCCGAAAAGGGCGGATACCGCAGCAGCGGCCTGCGGATGAACCAGAAGATCGCCCAGAAGGATGCCTGGGGCCTGGCGGAGTTGGAGAAGCGCAGCCGGGAGATGGTCCAGCAAGCACTTCAGATCTGGCCGTGTCCGGAAACGGATTTCAAACCTGCGGAGCAGGCGTTTGATTCCTGTACGCTGGATGACGAGGATGTGGAGCTGACCGGCCGTGAGATCGTCCGGTACAGCCTGATGAACCAGGAGCAGCCTGTCACAAGCTGGACGGATATGGTCGAGCATGTAGTCAAATTCCTGCACCAGCGGGATAATTCTGTCCTGACCGCACTGGTCTACGACAGCCAGTCCGCAGACTTGTCCGGGTATGTCTCCGGCAGTGAGAACGGGCTGCGCAGCGCGATGAAGATCGACGATCATATTTACCTGGAAAAGAACACCAGCACGGCGATGAAGCTGTCCATCCTGCGGCGTCTGTTCGCCCTCTATCATGTGGACGCAATGGAGCTGGTCTTTTACCTCAGGGACGCCGACGGGGAAAAGGCGGCGGAGAGTAGCCGCTTTGCCCTGCGGAGACGGTACTGGGAATACGCCGTGCCGGAGATCCGGAAGCAGCACCTGCACCGGGGCACCTACGGCAACGTCAGCCCCACCGCCTCCAATACGCTGTCCGGCTTTTTCGGCATCAGCGGGTTTTCTATCCAGTGCATCGCCAATTTTGACAGGGCGCGGGTGGACTTCTACCTGGGCAGCAACGATGTTGAGAAGAACAAGGCGGCCTTTGACCTGCTCCACAGCCACAGGGAGGAAATCGAAAGCGAACTGGGTGTCGGGCTGAACTGGGAGCGGGCCGACCAGTATCAGGCGTCCTGGCTCTCGTATGCGATGGACGGGGTGAGCATCGGGAACGAGGCGGATTGGGCCGCCATGGCAAAGTTCCACGCCGAGTGGAGCGATGCCATCTGCAACGCCGTCCTCCCCTATTTGCAGAACGGGAGTGAGTTGGATCAGCGTCTTTCTGAGGTCGCCGGCGTTCTGCGGGAGTGGGTGGTGCAGCGAGCTGATGTGAAAGCAGAGCTGGCCCGGTGCAACCGTACCCTGACCCGCTTTACCACAGAGCAGATGTCGGCGATTTTTCCGGATCTCCCCGGTGCACTCAGCGGCTGGGGGACGGAAAATCACTACTTTTACGAGATTGTCAACCGTGCGGGGGACAAGGTACATATCCAGCTCGCCCTCAGCGCCCAGAATGGGACGGAGGACTTTCTGGCTCTCTGCGACCGCATCAGCACGCTGCCCTTTATCAGGCCCAGGAAGGACGACTGGAAATGGTGGACGATTTTCCGCACGGACAATGTGGACATCGGAGATCTTGCGAAGAAGGATACTGTGTTCGCACAGCTGGATCAGTGCATGACACAGGTAAAGGCGTTTGAGGAGCAGCTGAAGCAGGCGCTTACGGGGTGAACAGGGGGATTTGACTCCATATTTCGTGTAGCTGATTCTCAAGAGGAAAAATAAGGGGATGCCCGTCACAGAAAGTGGTGGGCATCCCCTTGCATATATTCAGATACCAGAATATAATGGAGTGGAAATTAGGAATATTGAGGGACAAGCTATGGAATTCTTGACAACCAAGCAGGCGTCGGAGCTGTGGGGGATCTCTGCCCGCCGGGTGGCGCTCCTCTGCGCCCAAGGACGGATTCCCGGAACAGTCAAGGCAGGGAAAACATGGCTTCTGCCTCCGAACGCGAAAAAACCAGCCGACCAGCGGCTGGAGCGGACCGCGCCGGGAGAGAAGAAAGGCGAGGTGGAGACATGAGGGAGAACTTTCCGTTTTTGGTGTACCGCTCTGCGGAGGAGGATGTCTCCGTGAACGCCGTCATCAAGGACGAGTCCATCTGGCTGACGCAGAAAGCTATGGCGGAGCTGTTTGAAGTGGACAAGTCCACGATCAGCCGACATCTGAAAAATATCTTTAAAGAGGGCGAGTTACAGGAAGAAGTGGTCGTTTCAAAAATTGCAACAACCACTCCCCACGGCGCGATGGAGGGAAAGACCCAGACCAGGGAAGCCCAGTTTTACAACCTGGACGCCATCATTTCGGTGGGCTACCGGGTCAACTCCCGGCGGGCCACCCACTTCCGCATCTGGGCCACCGGCGTGCTGAAGGAGTACATGACCAAGGGCTTTGCGCTGGACGATGAGCGTCTCAAACAGGGCAAGACCGCTTTCGGCACCGATTACTTCAAAGAGCTGCTGGAGCGTGTCCGCTCCATCCGGGCCAGCGAGCGCCGCATCTGGCAGCAGATCACCGATATCTACGCCGAGTGCAGCACTGACTACGACCCACAGGCGCCCACCACCCGGGAGTTTTACGCCATGGTGCAGAACAAATTCCATTACGCCATCACCGGCCACACCGGGGCGGAGATCGTTTACGCGGGCGCGGACCGCACAAAACCCAACATGGGGCTGACCACCTGGAAGAACGCTCCAGACGGGCGGATTTTGAAATCCGATGCCCGCATCGCCAAGAACTATTTGACCGAGCGGCAGATCCGTCAGCTGGAGCGGGCGGTGAGCGGATATTTTGACTATATCGAGGACCTGATCGAGCGGGAGAACACCTTCACCATTGAGGAATTCGCTGCCAGCGTCAACGAATTTCTGGCCTTCCGCCGGTACGATATTTTGAAGGACAGAGGCAGTGTCTCCCACCAGAAGGCCATTGCCAAGGCGGATGAGGAGTACGACGCCTTTAACAGGACCCAGAAGATCGTCTCCGACTTTGACAGAGAGGTACGAAGGTTGCTGGAGTCGGGGGAAAATCAATAAAAAAGAATGAGATAAACGGGAGGAGCTCACATGGCAGAGACCAACAGCAGCAACATCGGCTTTGAAAAGCAGATTTGGGATGCAGCCTGCGTTCTGCGCGGCAACATAGACGCATCCGAGTATAAATCCGTGGTTTTGGGCCTGATTTTCTTGAAATACATTTCGGACCGCTTTGAGGCCAAGTATCAGGAACTCAAAGCGGAAGGCGAGGGTTTCGAGGAGGACAAGGACGAATATACCGCCGAAAACATTTTCTTCGTGCCGGAGAATGCCCGGTGGGGAGTGATTGCCTCCGCTGCCCACACACCGGAGATCGGCACGGTGATTGATGACGCCATGCGCAGCATTGAGAAAGAGAACAAGCGGCTGAAGGACATTCTGCCCAAAAACTTTGCCCGGCCGGAGCTGGACAAGCGCCGGCTGGGCGAGGTAGTGGATCTGTTCACCAATATTCAGATGGTGGAGCACGGCGACAGCAAGGACATCCTGGGACGCACCTACGAATACTGCCTTGCCAAATTCGCAGAGCAGGAGGGCAAACTGGCGGGAGAATTTTACACGCCCTCCTGTGTGGTCCGCACACTGGTAGAGGTGCTACAGCCTTTCAATGGCCGCGTTTATGACCCCTGTTGCGGCAGCGGCGGCATGTTCGTCCAGTCAGCGAAGTTCGTAGAGAACCACGGCGGCAATGTAGACAAGAGCATCTCTGTTTACGGGCAGGACTCCAACCCCACCACCTGGAAGATGGCCCAGATGAATCTGGCCATTCGCGGAATTTCTGCCGATCTCGGTAAATTCAATGCCGATACCTTCTTCAACGACTGCCACCCCCAGCTCAAGGCCGACTATATCATGGCCAATCCACCCTTCAATCTCTCCGGCTGGGGGCAGGAGAAGCTGCTGGACGATGTGCGCTGGAAGTACGGCACGCCCCCCGCCGGCAATGCCAACTTCGCATGGCTCCAGCACATGATCTGGCACTTGGCCCCGGGTGGGCGCATCGGCATGGTGCTGGCCAACGGCTCCCTGTCCTCCCAGTCCGGCGGCGAGGGGGAGATCCGCAAAAACATCATCGAGGACGATCTGGTGGATTGTATTGTCGCCATGCCGTCTCAACTGTTCTACACCACCCAGATCCCGGTCTCCCTCTGGTTCCTGGCGCGGAACAAGAAGCAGAAGGGCAAGACGCTCTTTATCGACGCCCGGAAAATGGGGACTATGGTGACCCGCAAGCTGCGGGAGTTGACCGACGAGGACATTCAGAAGATCGCCGCCACCTACAACGCCTTTGTGGACGGCACCCTGGAGGATGTCAAGGGCTTCTGCGCGGTGGCCACCACCCAGGACATCGCCAAGCAGGACTATATCCTCACGCCAGGGCGCTATGTGGGCATTGAGGAGCAGGAGGACGACGGCGAGCCCTTTGAGGAAAAGATGGGGAGGCTGACTTCCGAACTGTCCGAGCTTTTTGCGAAGTCCCATGAACTGGAGGAAAATGTGCGACAGCAACTATGTAAAATTGGTTACAAAATTTGATGGGAGTCCAAACAATGAGTAGGGAAATATCCATCTTCTTGGACACAAATGTCATTCAAAGTTTCTTTGACGGGAAAAATGGGGCGAGTGTTTTCTTGGACAGCCTCGGAATTCGCCCAGACTTCCATGACCTCGCAAAATTTATTGACGAGAACGATTTGTCAAACAAAGTGGAAATATGTATTCCAGAAATAGTTGTTTTGGAAATGAAGCAACATATGAAAGACGGTTTCCTCAAACAAAGGCAGAAATTGCAGGATCATTTGAAGGAGCACAAAAAAGTCTTTGGCAATATAATAGACCTTGGCGCTATAGAGATAAAATATGATTCAGAACAATACTCAGATCATGTTGTTTCTCTTTTCGATGACTTTTTTAACACGCCTAAGAACTTCGCAAAACAGATACCATATCCTCGTCAAGAGCCGATAATAGATACGCTAATTAGTAAAGCAATAGCTGGAGAGCGCCCGTTCTTTACCGGAAAAATTGGGACAAAGAATCACTCAGATGCCGGGTTTAAGGACTCCGTTATTGCAGAAACCATTTTTGAATACCACAGAACCTGTGGCCGACTTTGTATTTTGGTTACACACGATAGCGACTTTAGTAGAGAATTTGAGAACAAAATAACAGATAGCAGTGAGTTTGTGCTGTTTTCATCAGTTGATGCCACCATTGATGCATTGGCGGATTATTATGAAATTAGTCCTCAGGCACATTTGGTGAGAGAGTTTACAGTAAATACATATTGGCACGAGTACCTTTTGAATGAGGCCGGAGTGAAGTTAGATGGCTCAGTAACAGACTATCAAGTTGAGAATGTATCTCTGGTTGAAGACAATGTATTTCTTATTAAAATGAGTTTTCTTGTCAATGAGGCCAAATATCTCTTTTTTATCAAGTTTGACAGTATCGCGAATGATATTGTGGAACTCAATTATCGAATTGAGAACGATTAGGAGTTGGGACAAATGATAGAGTGGAAACGAGTAAAACTGTCCGAACTTGGAGAAATAGTCGGCGGGGCAACTCCGTCTACCAGTCACGAAGCGTATTATAATGGGCATATTCCGTGGCTTACACCAAAGGATTTGGCCGGATATACAAGCCGCTACATCAAGTCCGGAGAAAGGAATATTACAAAGGAAGGATTGGATAGCTGTTCTGCAAAGATGATGCCTAAAAATACCGTCCTCTTTTCTTCAAGAGCTCCGATTGGCTATATTGCGATTGCAGAAAATGACATCTGTACCAATCAAGGATTCAAAAGCATTGTCCCGAATGAAAATATCGACCCGTTGTTTCTCTACTATCTTTTGAAATTTAATAGAGATCGTATCGAGGCCATGGGGAGCGGTACGACCTTTAAAGAAGTTTCAAGAAAAACAATGGGCAACGTCACAGTTAATATTCCTGTTGAGAAAGCCATTCAGAGAAAGATTGCGGCCATTCTTGATGGTTTGGACAGCAAAATCGAACTGAACAACAAGATAAACGATAATTTACAGCAGCAAGCACAAGCCATTTACGCTGCCATGTTTATTGATAATCCAGAACTTGAAACAACCTCTGGTACGCTCAGTGACATTGCTACAATCACTATGGGGCAGTCTCCAAGTGGAAGCAGTTACAACGAGAATGGTATCGGAGAGGTTTTCTATCAAGGTCGGGCAGAATTTGACTTCCGCTTTCCGACAAGAAGGCTCTTTACGACCGAACCAAAACGCATCGCTGAAGCTGGTGATGTACTTCTTAGTGTTCGTGCTCCTGTTAGCGATCTAAATGTGGCATATGAACGCTGTTGCATCGGGCGTGGATTAGGAGCATTGCATAGCAAGGACGGCAATAACTCCTTTTTGCTGTATACTATGTTCGCACTAAAGCCTCAGCTCGATGTGTTTAATGGTGAAGGTACTGTTTTTGGATCTATAAATAGAGCTGCCCTTAACGCTATGCCGGTTGAAATCCCTTCTACTGATGAAATCGCTCGTTTTGAGGCGATTGTGCACCCTATGGATGCACTTATCCGTGTCAACTATGAGGAAATATGCCGTCTGCAAACTATGAGAGATAGCTTGTTACCGCGATTGATGAGTGGCGAGATTGATGTCTCCGCCATCCAGCTCTAAGCCGCTAAATTATCGTTTATACTTTTATTCGTAATCACATATTAGGATGTGTTGGTATTTGAAGAAATTTATCAAGGGAAGATGGTTTCCGTTAAGTGTTGCTGTCATAATCGCTTTGATTGTTATTATTGGGATGGTCTTATTTGGCTGGCGCATCACTTATGCGCCGGAATTGGAGAATAGTTGGGAAGCGACTTCTGCGGTTGCATCTATAATTGGAGCCGTTGGAACTGTTGCTGCAGTGTGGTTTGCTGTTTTGTCAACCGAAAAGCAAATTAGAGTGTCTCAACAACAGCAAAAACAAAATACCGGATTGAATTTATATGGCGAACGGAAAAATGCGCTTCGATTATTTGCAGAAAGAAAATACGATGAAATGTACTGGGATGCAGTAATCCTATTTAGTCCAGAGACTACAGATAAAATACTTTCAATCGGCTTGAAAGCAAATGCGTGTAGAGAGTATCATGATTTACTTCAACTGTATGAATCGGAAATGGAGATTTCTGTTCCAGAATTATATCAAGAATTTATTCAAGCAGATGATGATGCAAAATTGAATATAAGTAATCGTTTTAGTCCAATTACATATATTCCATGGGCGGACGAGAAACGGTTGTTAAATTATCGTCAGTTAATTGACAAGGAAAAGTCCCTGACAACAGAAATCAGGGTGCTCCATCAGAACATATTCCAGTCAATGCAGAATGAAATTAAAATAAGCCTCCAATAGTAATTAATAGTTAATAATGAGGTGACACGCCATGCCCTTCACTGAATCGAACTACGAAAACGCAGTTCTCAAGTTGTTCACCGATGCGTTGGGTTACTCCTACGCTTACGGCCCGGACATTGACCGGGACTATCACGACCCGCTCTATGAGGATCTGCTGCTCCCCGCCTTGCAGCGCATCAATCCGGGGTTCCCCATGGAGGCGCTGAACGAGGCTATCTACAAGCTCAAGAACTTCGAGACCGGCACCCTGCTCCAGAAAAATATGACCTTCACGGACTATATGCAGACCGGCGTACCTGTCAAATACTTTGTGGACGGCGAGGAACGCTCCGCCCTGGTCTATCTCATCGACTTCCGAAACCCCGCCAACAACGATTTTACCGTTGTCAACCAGTGGACCATTGTGGAGAACTCGGAAAAGCGTCCGGATGTGATCTTGTTTGTCAACGGCCTGCCCTTGGTGGTAGTGGAGCTGAAGTCCCCCTCCCGGGAGGAGACCGATGCCTCGGCCGCCTACCGACAGATGCGCAACTACATGTACGAGATCCCGTCCCTGTTTATCTACAATCAGGTCTGCGTCATGAGCGACCTGACCACCTCCAAGGCGGGCACCATCACCTCCGGCGAGGATCGCTTCATGGAGTGGAAGACCAAGGACGGCAGCTATGAAAACACCCAGTACGCCCAGTTCGACACCTTCTTTGAGGGGATGTTTGAAAAGGAGCGCTTTCTGGATATTCTGAAAAACTTCATCTGCTTCAATGTGGACGGGCAGAACACCTTCAAGGTGCTGGCGGCGTACCACCAGTATTTCGCGGTGAAAAAGGCCATCGAATCCACCAGACACGCCACTGTGACGGACGGCAAGGGCGGCGTGTTCTGGCACACCCAGGGCAGCGGCAAGTCCCTGTCCATGGTCTTTTATGCCCACTACTTACAGGAGGCGCTGGAGAGCCCCACCATCGTGGTCATCACTGACCGCAACGACTTGGACAACCAGCTCTACGGCCAGTTCTCCCGGTGCAAGGACTTCCTGCGCCAGACGCCCCAACAGGCCGAGAGCCGGCAAAATCTGAAAGAGCTGCTGGCGGGCCGACAGGCCAACGGCATCATCTTCACCACCATGCAGAAATTTGAGGAGACCGGCGAGCCCCTGTCTGAGCGGCGGAATATCGTGGTCATGGCGGACGAGGCTCATCGGGGGCAGTATGGCCTGACTGAAAAGGTGGTCACAAAGCAGAACGACAAAGGTGAGCTGGAGGTCCATACCTCCATCGGCACTGCCCGCATCATCCGGGACAGCCTGCCCAACGCTACATATATCGGTTTTACCGGTACCCCCATTTCCTCCAAGGACCGCAGCACACGGGAAGTGTTCGGCGACTACATCGACATCTACGATATGACCCAGGCCGTAGAGGACGGAGCCACCCGCCCGGTCTACTATGAGAGCCGGGTCATCCACCTGAAGCTGGATGAGAATACCCTGCGCCTGATCGACCAGGAATACGACCTGATGGCCGAGAATGCGGACCCCTATGTCATCGAGAAAAGCAAAAAGGAACTGGGGCAGATGGAGGCCATTCTGGGTGCGGACGAAACCATCGATTCCCTGGTCTGCGACATCCTGGATCACTATGAGAATTACCGGGCGGATCTGCTGACCGGCAAGGCGATGATCGTGGCCTACTCCCGCCCCATCGCCATGAAGATATACCGGCGGATTCTGGATCTGCGCCCCGCCTGGACGGAAAAGGTCGCGGTGGTGATGACCCAGGGAAACAACGACCCGGAGGAATGGCGTCAGATCATCGGCAACAAGGCCCACAAGGATGACCTGGCCCGGAAATTCAAGGACAACGATTCCCCCTTGAAAATTGCCATCGTGGTGGATATGTGGCTGACCGGCTTTGATGTGCCGTCCCTGGCCACCATGTATGTGTACAAGCCCATGTCCGGACACAATCTGATGCAGGCCATCGCACGGGTGAACCGGGTGTTTCGGGATAAAGAAGGCGGGCTGGTGGTGGACTATGTGGGGATCGCCTCTGCCTTGAAAAAGGCTATGAACGACTACACGGTCCGTGACAAGAAAAACTATGGCGATCCCGACGTGGGAAAGGCTACCTATCCCAAGTTCCTGGAAAAGCTGGAGGTTTGCCGTGATCTGTTCCACGGCTTTGACTATGCCGGCTTTCTCACTGGGGATGACTTGGAGAAAGCACGGATGATCAGCGGCGGCGTCAACTTCCTGCTGGGAAAGTCAGTGGCTGAGCATGAGTTGCCCGATGCCGAAAAAACGCAGACCGTCTATATCAAAGAGGCGCTTCTTCTCAAGCAGGCCCTTTCCCTGTGCGGCAGCATGGTGGACGCGCAGACCCGTTTCGAAGCGGCCTATTTTGAGGCGGTGCGGACGATGCTCATTCGCCTGACAACCGACGGCGCTGGGAAGAAGTTCACCTTGCCGGAGGTCAACGAGCGGATCAATGAATTGCTGAAACACAGCATCAAGAGCGAGGGTGTTATCAATCTGTTTTCCACCGTTGGTGCAGAATTTTCTCTGTTCGACCCGAAGTTCCTCGAAGAAGTCGCCAACATGAAGGAGAAGAATCTGGCGGTCGAGTTGCTGAAAAAATTGATTGCAGAGCAGGTGTCCATTTATCGGCGCACCAATTTGGTAAAATCGGAAAAGTTTTCTGAGATTATCCAGAGCGCCATGAATCGGTATCTCAACGGGATGCTCACCAATGAGGAGGTTATTCAAGAGCTTCTGAAGCTGGCAAAAGAAATTGCCGATGCCAATGCGGAGGGGGAAAGTCTGGGCCTGACTGCCGAGGAACTTGCGTTCTATGATGCCCTGACAAAGCCGCAGGCCATCAAGGACTTTTATGAGCATGATGAGTTGATTGCCATCACCAAAGAGCTGACCGATCTGCTGCGCAAGAACCGGACGATTGATTGGCAGAAGAAAGAAAGCGCCAGAGCGGGTATGCGGAGATTGGTCAAACGTCTGCTCAAAAAGCACAAGTATCCGCCGGAGGGGATGGAGGATGCGGTGCAGACCGTAATGAGCCAGTGCGAGATGTGGACAGATCAGACAGCGCTTTGATTTTTATTTCTATCCCGGAGCGCCAGACCCGCCAACGCACTTCAAAGTTTGCTGCACTGAAAACAAAGAAAATTCAATCAAATTCTAAACAGTCTAAAACGGAGGTGCGGCGATGGCAGGCAGACGGATCTGCGCCGGGTACTACCGGCGGTACGATGGAAAAACAGTCTATGTGATCTCAACAGCAACAGATGCCGACACCGGCGAGGAGTCCGTCATCTGGACCGCCTATCCCTTTGCAGATGTTCCCGGATACTGCACCTCCAGCAAAAAGTCCTTCTGTTCCTTCGTGGAACTGAATGGAGAGCGGAAGGCCAAGTATAAGCGGCTGACGAACATGAAAATCTCGGAGGCCGCCATTGAGCGGCTGGAGGACGAGGGCTTCCGGGGGCCAGCGCGCAAACGGCATCGTCGGCAGCCGGACGAAGCATATGACTCCCGCGAGTACCAGCAGGCTGCAACCTATCACGCCTACGTCAAGGATATCTGCGAGCACTATACCTTCGACCGAAGCAAATACCGCCTCTGCGTGGTGGAAAAGAGATATGCCGCCATCACACGGAGTGATTTCGCCAAGCTGAAAGAGGACCTGCGTTTTCTGGACAACGCACTGAAAACCGTCCTGTCGGAATACAAGGATTATTTTCAGGAGCGGTTCGTGGAGGGCCTGTCCATCCGCAAGTACGCCGAGGCTCATCAGCTCAACCGGGGCAGCGTGGATCATCTGCAAAAGAAATTCTTCTCTGCCCTGGCCCGTCTGCTGAAGGAACGGGACGAGGCGGAGGGCAAGTGCCGCCTGCGGCAGCCGGTACAAAATTGAATTGATTCAAACTCCAAGCGGAGCGTCTGCTGACGAAGCAGGCGCTCCGCTTTTCTGTCAAGAGTATGTCAAAGGGATGCGATTTTCCCAATACATAATAGAGGGATAAATCAGACGGCAACCGAAAAATATGTCAACTCTATGTCAGCAAAGAAATGTCCTCGGAAAAGTAGTGAGGGGGAAATCAGGGGACGTAGAACACCAAACCCTCTACGCATTGCCTGAGCATTCAAGCGTGTCCGAAAAATTTTGTGAAAAAACCAGTTCGGTTTCAAGCCTTCGAGGTTGCGGTATAGAAGTAAGGGGGTGATGATCCATATGAAAAAGCTCTTATGCAAAGTGCTGATGGAACTCTGCCATTCGTCTGCGGTCCCATCGTCATGATGAGGCACTATCAGTCAAATTGGTCGCGCAAAATTTTTTGAAAATAGGAGTGCCGTTTTCGTACTCCGAGGTTGTGGTATATAAGTAGGAGGTGAATGTTTCAAATGAAGGAGTCCATGTACAAACACTATGAAGACCTTCCGCTGTTCCTGAACGCGGCAACAGTGGCAAAAGTGCTGGGCGTATCACCGTCCAGCGGCTACGAGCTGATGCATGAACCAGGGTTCCCGGTCTTACGGGTGGGCAACCGCATGGTGGTGCCAAAAGAAAAGTTCATTCAGTGGGTGGAGAAACACACAGGAGGCGGCGCATGAAGTATGGAAGCGGAAATTTTTTCTCTCTGCCCAACGAGATATTTCTCCTGGGCCTGAATGCCGGCGAGCTGGCGGTGTACAGTTTCCTGCGCCGGTGCGAGAACCGCAAAACCCATCAGTGCTGGCCCAGCGTCAAAACAATTGGACAAGCGGTTCGGATGAGTGAAAACACTGTCCGCAAGTACATCCATCAGTTAGAGGAGAGGGGGCTCATCGTCAGCGAACCCACTACGGTCACCACCAAGTCCAGCGGCCGGCGAAACGGTAATCTGCTGTTCACTCTCTCGCCCATAGGCGAGGTGATCGATGAGTACTATGGCCAGCAGATGGCGGTACTGGAACAGACATCTGCTCGGCAACGGGCGCAGCGGAAGGCGGAGAAGTCCGGCGTGGAGTTCGTTCCATCCGTGAGAGATCAGGGCGCATGACCGCCCCATGCCTGCCCCTGTGGGTCGCTGTGTGCCCCGATGCCGGGAGGGACAGAGTCCCTGCCCCTCCCAACAGATACGGGCCGGATTTGGGCCGCTGTTCGCACCGCTACGGAGGACAACAACTGGGGCCCCCGGCGACGAGGAGCAGGAGAAAGCCCTGGCGCTTTTATGGCGCCCAGGCAGTCACTTCCGCCCGCAGTGCGGGCGGTTTTCGGGGACAGGGGCTGACGCTTTTCCGGAACGCCCAAACTACGATTGACGCTGTTTCCAGAGAAACAGACGAATATCCCCGCCGCTGCGGGACATGCGCTGACGCTATCACGGATTTGGGAGGTATTTGACAATGGGTGAAAATAGACACCGGCACACCGTCTGGATGGACGATGCCGTGTGGGATCAGGTGGAATCCCACTACCAGGAAGACAACTGCTCCACCAAAAATGAGTATATCGAAAAGGCGATCCAGTTCTACTCCGGCTACCTGGACGCGAAGCGGGCCGATGGGTACCTGCCCAGAGTACTGTCCGACATACTGGATGGCAAGCTGGGGGCCCTGGGCAAACGGGTGGGACACCTGCTGTTCAAGCTGGCGGTGGAGGAGAACCTCATGGGAAATCTGGTGGCCGCCGGGATGGAGGTGGATCTGGACACGCTGCGTAAGACGCGGGTCCGGTGCGTGAAGGAGGTCAGAGAGACCAACGGTGAGATCGACATGGATGACGCCCTTGCCTACCAGAAAGGGGTGGAGGAATGGAGGGGCTGATTCAGAAGTCGGGTTACATCAGGCCGGGAAACGGCGGCGGTCACTATGCCGAATACATTGCTACCCGGGACGGTGTGGAGGAGCTGAAGCCCGGCGGCTACCTGGAGTACATGGCGGAGCGCCACCGATCCCACGGACTGTTCTCCGCCGACGGTCCCGCCGACCTGGAGAAAACAATGGACGAGATCAATGGGCATACCGGCCCGGTGTGGACCTTCATCTACTCCCTGAAGCGGGCGGACGCCGTCCGGCTGGGCTACGATTCCGCAGAGGGGTGGCGAAACTTATTGCTGGCTCATCTGACGGAATTGGCCCAAGCGATGAAAATCCCGCCCAGCAACTTTCGTTGGTGCGCCGCCTTCCACGATGAAAAGCACCACCCACACATCCACATGATGGTCTGGTCGGCGGACCCCAAGCAAGGGTATCTCACGGAAAAGGGCATCGAAAAAATGCGCTCCCAGCTGTCCTATGAGATCTACCGAGACGAGCTGTTGTCCCTCTATCAAGAGAAGGATCTGTCCTATCAGCAGGTACGGGACGCGGCAATGGAAGCCATGGGCCGTCTCATTCGGGAGATGAAGTCTGGACTCTGCGACAGTCCTATCATCGCCAGTCAGATGGAAACGCTGGCCGAAATGTTATCTGAGGTCAAGGGCAAGAAAGTGTACGGCTACCTGAAAAAGCCGGTGAAGGCCCGGGTGGACGCCATAGTGGATGAGCTGGCCAGGCTCCCGGAGGTGGCGGAGTGCTATGTGCAATGGAACCGGCTGCGGGATGAGTTGGAACGGTACTACAAAGACACGCCGAGAGAACACAAACCATTGTCACAGCAATCAGAATTCAAGGCCATAAAGAATATGGTCATACGGGAGGCGGAAGAGTTGCGCCTTGGTACAATCACCTTCGAAGATACAATCATGAGGGATGAGGTTGATGAGGACCAGGAGGAGGTGTACTACGTCTGGTCCTCTCGGTGGGAGATGGCGGAAGCCTATCAGAACGCGAAAGAAATCCTCTCAGTATATGAAAATACAGAGGAAGAAAAAGCGGAACAGGTGCAAGTCCTGGAGCAGCTTTGGAGCACAGGCTTCACCGTGGCCGCTCACCAGCTGGGCAAGTGCTGGCGGGACGGGCGGGGCGTGCTCCCCGACGATAACCAGGCGGAGCTGTGGTTCCGCCGTGCCGCTGAAGCTGGTCATGACTTCTCCCAGTACGCCCTTGGTAAACTGCTGCAAAGTCAAAAGCGAATGGATGAGGCGGTGTCTTGGTATGAAAAAGCGGCGGCACAGGGCGATTCCTACGCTGCTTACGGGCTGGGCAAGCTGTATCTGGAGGGAAAGGATGTCCCGAAGGATGTAGCCAAGGCGGTGGAGTATCTAAGAGCTTCCGCGGAACAAGGTAACGAGTATGCTCAGTATGCCCTTGGTAAGTTGTACCTCGCCGGCGAGGATGTGAGCCAGGACAGAGAACAGGCATACAGCTGGTTCTGGGAATCAGCATCACAGGGAAATAAGTACGCCCAGTTCTTCCTGGCGCACTTCAATGACACACACAGTCCCAATGTGCTCCTCTCTGCTACCAAGCTGCTCCACCACTTGGGCCGGATCTTTCAGGACAACTCCGTCCCTCCCGCCGCCCCGGTGGGGCACAGCGTAGACTGGAAGCTGCGCCAGAAGATCCGCCAGAAGAAGATCGCCATGGGCCACAGGCCGGACGACCACGAGGAAGAGCAGAACCAGGGCGGAATGGTCATGGGCGGGATGTGATCCCTCCAGGAATTGCGTCGCTAAACAAAGAAAAAGGTCCCTGCGGCGCAAATGATAATATTTTGATAACAGTTGGGAAATGAGCTGGATATTGCGGAGGAGTTACGATATTGTGTGTTGCTGATAAGGAGGTGCAGATCATGGCAAAGAGAAGACCGTCCGGAGACGGCATGGTCAGAAAAAGAGAGGACGGCCGCTGGGAGGGCCGCATCGTAGTGGGCCACAAGAGCAACGGCGACTCAATCTTCCGTTATCTCTCCGCCGGAAGTCAGAAGGAGCTTCTGGCAAAGCTCCACCGGAACATCGAGGAGTACCGGGACGTGGATCTGCGGGAGGAGAGCAAAATACCCCTGGGCGAGTGGCTGGACCGCTGGCTGGAGGAGTATGCCGCCCCCTCGGTGCGGCCCTCCACCCTGGAGGGATACCGGGGATATGTCGAGCGGAACATCAAGCCCCGCCTGGGGAACAAGCCGGTGGGAAAGATCGCCGCCGAGGATATCCGCCAGCTGTACCGGGAGCTCCAGGAGCACGGCCGCCAGGAGGAGCATCCGCAATACGGGCACAAACTGGCCGGCTCCACCGTCCGCCGTATCCACGGCGTCCTCCACGAGGCCCTGGACGCGGCGGCGCAGGAAAACCTGATCGCCAGAAACCCCACCGACGGCATCGTCCTGCCAAGGAAAAAGACCGCGCCCAAGCATGTCCTGAACGGCCACCAGCTGGAGCGGTTCATGACGGCCATCCGGGAGGACAAGGTCTGGCACGACTTCTTCTACACCGAGCTGACCACCGGCCTGCGCCGGGGGGAGATCTGCGGTCTCATGTGGCAGGACTTCGACGAGACCCATGGCACCCTCACCGTCCGCCGGACCATCCACGCGGAACGGGGCGGCAGGCTGACCGCCGGAGAGACAAAGACCGGGGCCGGGAAACGGAGCATCACTCTGCCGCCCAGTACAGCCCAGCTCCTATCAGAGCGCAGGAAACGCTCCTATACGGAGTGGATCTTCCCCGATCCCCTCCACCCGGAGCGGCCCACCCGTCCCAATGCCGCCTACGTCCGCATGAAGGAGCTGTTGAAAAAGGCTGGGTTGCCCAGCATCAGGTTCCATGATCTACGCCACACATTTGCCACACATGCCCTGTCCTCCGGGGTAGACGCCAAGACCCTGTCCGGCATCCTGGGGCACACCCAAGCGTCCTTCACCCTGGATACCTACACCCATGTGACCGGCGATATGCAGAAGCGGGCCAGCGAGATCGTGGGCGGCTTTATGGAACACATCATGGTGAGGTGAGAGCATGGCAGGAAAGAGAAAACGGGGCGAGGGCACCGTCCGCCTGCGGAAAGATGGCCGCTGGGAGGGCCGGGTGGTGGTGGGTTATGACGAGGCCGGCAATCCCAAGACGAAAAATGTACTGGCCAGGGCAAAGAAGGAATGTGTGGCAAAGCTGGAACAGCTGAAGGAGCAGTGCGGCGGCCACCGCCCCACTCAGGTGCGGCCTGATATGCCCTTTGGGGTGTGGATGGATTACTGGTACCAGAATTTCTCCAAGCCCCGGCTCCGGCCCACCACCCAGCTGGGCTACGAGGGTTGGATCTACAACCACCTGATCCCCGGCCTGGGCAATATCCAGCTCAACCGGCTGACCCAGGCGGACCTCCAGCAGTTCTTTCGGATCATGAAGGAGAGCGGCAGAAAAAGCAATGCGGACAAACATGGAAAGGGCATGGCGGACCGCTCGGTGCGCAACTGTCACGCTGTCTGCCAGATGGCCCTGGACAAGGCGGTGGAGGAGAAACTGATCCACGGAAACCCCGCCGCAGGGTGGTGCAGGCTCCCGCCCATCAAAGGGAAGGAGATGCAGGTGCTGACCCGGGAGGAGATGCGCCGGTTCCTCATCCAGGCCAAGGCGGAGGGGATGTACGAGCTCTTCCTGCTGGACCTGACCACCGGGATGCGCCGGGGCGAACTGCTTGCCCTCCGGTGGGACGATCTGGACTTCGCCACGGGGAAGCTCCGTATCGACAAGCAGATCTGTCCGGTGGGCGGGAAACTAATTATCAGCGAACCCAAGACTAAGGCGGCCAACCGCACCATCATCCTCCCGCTCGCCATGCTGGAGTTGCTGGCTGAGTATAAAAAGGGGATCTTCTCTGACCTGATGTTCCCGTCGAGGATCAAGCCGGATCAGCCCATCGACCCCGGCTATGTGCGCAAGCGCCTCCAGGTCATTCTGAAGCGGGCCGGGTGCAAGTCCGTCAGATTTCACGATCTGCGCCATACCTTTGCCACCATGTCCCTAGAAAACGGGATGGATGTCAAGACCCTCTCCGCCATCATCGGCCATGTCTCCTCCGCCACCACCCTGAATACCTATACCCACATCACCGACGAGATGCGCCAGAAGGCGGCGGTGAGCATCGACCAGGGGATCGCGGGCGTGGAGGCGGCAACGGCCGGAAAGGAAGAAAAGGCCGCCTGCCCGGAGCCGGAGTTCACCCCCGTCCAGCCCGCCCGCCGCAGGCCGGGGACCGGATACCTCAAGCAGATCAAAGAAAACCTCTGGGAGGGCAGATATTCCCCCGTCTGGCCGGACGGCAAAAAGCACTCCCGGAATGTTTATGGGCACACGGAGGAGGAGTGCGAGGAGAAGCTGAAGGAGCTGATCCTCCAGATGAAGGCGGAGATCGCCGCCCTCCGCTCCGGGGCCAGTACGGAGTATCCCGACAGTGTCAGCCCGAAGAAGAAAGCCATCGCCGCCTATCTGCATGAGCACCCCGGTGTGACCAGCAAGTCCTTGATCGCCAGAGAATTGCAGATGGACCGTACAACGGTACAGAAATACTATGATGAGGTTCAGGCGGAACTTAGAGGAGACGAAAGCCCAGCGATGCAGATGTAAAGGATGAAAATACCACCTCAGATTTTGCGGGACAGTAAACAAAAGAAGGGCACTCCTTCCGAAAAGGAGCGGCCTTCAAGTGGTCAAAACAGAAATCCGTCTGTGGTATTTCTGTGGTCAAACGGGAAAATCGCCGCAGTAAAAACTGCGGCGATTTCCATTTTGGTGGACCCGAGGAGGATCGAACTCCCGAACCTTTCGGATGCGAACCGAACGCTCTCCCAGCTGAGCTACGGGCCCATACTCAAATCTGGTCTTCACTATCTGTACAATTGATAGCAGGCTCCTTCTGGAACTATAGCCTGCCAAGCTTTATGATACATCACTTATGTGGCTTTCTTATTATATCAAAATTTTTCCCGTTGTAAAGCCCCAAAATTTCTTTTCTCCTTCTTCCGCTTTCAAGGCACCCAGGCCTCACGCACAAAAAGCAGATCCGCACTATCTTCGTTTTTGTCCAGAATCACTGCCAAAGTTTACAATTTGCTCTTTTTTATCCGTGCGGAGTGTGATATACTAATTAAGATTGTAAATCAATTCTCAGAGCATATCATACACAGAACCGAGAGGTGTTTATCCATATGAGCCTGTTTACCAAACTATTCGGCACTTCCTCCCAGCGGGAATTGAAGTCGATCTATCCCATCGCTGACAAGGTTGACGCCCTGGAGGACGAGTACAAAGCCCTCACCGACGCCCAGCTCCAGGCCAAGACCCCGGAGTTGAAGCAGCGGCTGGCCAACGGGGAAACCCTGGACGATATTCTGCCTGAGGCTTTTGCTGCCTGCCGTGAGGCTGCTTGGCGTGTTCTTGGGATGCGTCCCTACCGGGTCCAGGTAGTAGGCGGCATCGTCCTGCACCAGGGCCGTATCGCTGAGATGAAAACCGGTGAAGGCAAGACCTTGGTGGCCACCCTGCCCGCCTATTTGAACGCCCTGGCCGGAAAGGGCGTCCATGTGGTTACGGTCAATGACTATCTGGCCAAGCGTGACTCCGAATGGATGGGCAAGGTCTTCCGTTTCATGGGCCTTACCGTCGGCCTGGTCATCCACGGGGTCATGGGTGAGGAAAAAAAGGCCGCCTACCGGGCTGACATCACCTATGGCACCAACAACGAGTTCGGCTTTGACTACCTGCGGGACAACATGGCCATCTATTCCCAGGAGCTGGTCCAGCGGGGCCACGCCTTTGCTATCGTGGACGAGGTGGACTCCATCCTCATCGATGAGGCCCGCACCCCCCTGATCATCTCCGGCCAGGGAGAGAAGTCCACCCAGCTCTACACTGTGGTGGACCAGTTTGTCTCCCGGCTAAAATGCCAGCGCATCGCGAAGGTGGATGAAAAAGAGGAAGAGGACGCGGATATCGACGCGGACTATATCGTGGATGAAAAGGCCCGGACCGCCACCCTCACCGCTCCCGGCATCAAAAAGGCGGAGGCCTTCTTCAACATTGAAAACCTGGCTGATCCGGAGAACACCACCCTGTCCCACCACATCAACCAGGCTATCAAGGCCCGGGGCGTGATGAAGAAGGACATCGACTATGTGGTCAAGGATGGCCAGGTCATCATTGTGGACGAGTTCACCGGCCGTCTGATGTTTGGGCGCCGCTACAATGAGGGGCTCCACCAGGCCATCGAGGCCAAGGAGCACGTGGAGGTGGCCAACGAGTCCAAGACTCTGGCTACTATCACCTTCCAAAATTATTTTCGACTGTATGATAAGCTGTCCGGCATGACAGGCACCGCCATGACTGAGCAGGAGGAGTTCGGCACGATCTACGAGCTGGACATCGTGGAGATCCCCACCAACAAGCCTCTGGCCCGTATTGACGACCCCGATGTGGTATATAAAAACGAGGCAGGCAAGCTGAGAGCCATCGTGGCTCAAATCGAGGCCTGCCACGCCAAGGGCCAGCCAGTGCTGGTAGGCACTATCTCTATCGAGAAATCGGAAGAGCTGTCTGAGATCCTCAAGCGTAAGGGCATTAAGCACAATGTGCTCAACGCCAAGAACCATGAGAAGGAAGCGGAGATCGTCGCCCAGGCTGGCAAATTTGGCGCTGTCACCGTAGCTACCAATATGGCTGGCCGCGGCACTGACATCATGCTGGGCGGCAATGCCGAGTTTTTGGCTAAGGCTGATCTGCGTAGGGCTGGCATGACCGATGAGCTCATCGCTGAAGCCACCGGCTTTGCTGAGACAGACAATCAGGATATTTTGGACGCCCGCAAGCAGTTCTCCCAGGCGGAGGCCAAGTACAAAGAGGAGATCCGGGATGAGGCGGACAAGGTCCGTCAGGCGGGCGGCCTGTTCATCCTCGGTACCGAGCGCCACGAGTCCCGGCGCATTGACAACCAGCTTCGTGGCCGCGCTGGTCGTCAGGGTGACCCCGGCGAGACCCGCTTCTTCCTGTCCCTGGAGGATGACATCATGCGCCTGTTCGGCTCTGAGCGGGTGATGAACATGATGGAGAAGCTGGGCGTGGACGAGGATACCCCCATCGACGCCAAAATGCTGTCCGGCGCCATCGAAAACGCTCAAAAGCAGGTGGAATCCCGGAATTTTCAGACTCGTAAAAACGTTCTGCAATATGACGACGTGATGAACACCCAGCGTGAGGTCATCTACAAACAGCGCCGTCAGGTCCTGGACGGTGAGGACCTACAGAATTCCATTCAGAACATGCTCCACTCTATGGTAGAAGGGGCTATCCAAGGCCATATGGGAGAACAGCGCCACATGACTGCCCAGGACTTCCACGAGGCCACTGCCCCCTTCCGCACCATGTTCCCTCTACCCCAGCTGTCTGACCAGGATCTGGAACAGTATGACGCCCAGGGGCTGGTAGAGTTGGTATCCAACACCGCCCGTGAGTTTTACGCCCAAAAGGAGCAGGAATTTGGCTCCCCTATTATGCGGGAGTTGGAGCGGGTCATTATGCTCCGGGTGGTGGACGAGTACTGGATGGACCACATCGACGCCATGACCGAACTGCGCCAGGGCATCGGACTGAGGTCCTACGCCCAGACTGATCCCGTGGTGGCCTATAAGAAGGAAGGCTACGAAATGTTCGAGGCCATGGTGGCCGCTATCCAGGAGGAAACGCTCCGCCGCCTGTTCCTGGTCCGCCTGCGCAAGAACGAAGAAGTCAAGCGGGAGCGGGTGGCCAAAGTCACCAGCGAGAGCGGGGCCGACGACGGCACCGTCCAGAAGCGCCCGGTGAAAAAGATCATCAAGATCGGCCGCAACGACCCTTGCCCCTGCGGATCTGGGTTGAAATGGAAGAAGTGTACCTGTAAGGAGTATCACCCCGATCAGCAGTAAGTCATTGGTATTTGGTCTAAAAGGAAAACAGTATAAGCAGCATTACCCAGAGCGGCTATCTCAAGAAAGCAAAAACGAGGCCCGGAACCGACGGTTCCGGGCCTCGTTTTTGCTTATTCTTTTCTCTTATCTAGTTCCTGTTTTCTAATCCACGCGGTAGCGGCAGACAGCAGGGACAGCATGAGCAGGTTTGGCGGGATAAAAAGATTGACCGCTTGATTTGAAAACCCATACCCCACCAGAAAAAAGGCCAACAGTCCGGTGTACATCCCCCATGTCCCCCAGAAGCAGGCCAGAACAGGGTGCTTTTTACACCGGAGTGTCAGCCAGCCCCACACCCAGAAGGGCACACTGTATACCAACGCGTCGTCTAGCCCCCATCCCTTGAGGAAAAAAACCAGCATAAAACAGAGCAGTCCAAATACGATTAAAATCAGCCCGATTATGGTCCGCACATCTCGGCGACTGTTTTCCCGCTGAATGACGACGGTGGGCTGGGATAGGTCTGCCGTCGGTTCCGCACCCCGGACCAGTTGGTCCAGGGAGGTTTCGAACAGCTCGCACATCTTGACCAGCTTATCCAGGTCAGGCACACTGGCGTCTGTTTCCCACTTGGACACACTCTGTCTTGAAACCCCCAGGGCGTCGGCCAGGTCGGTCTGGGACAGGTGGTGGGCGGTGCGCTGGGCACAGATGCGCTCCCCCAACGTCATATGACATCAAACCTTTCCTATGAGATGGTCTCAGTTTACTCCAGTCGGAGGGGATATGTACACCAAGTTGGCTTGGAAAATACGCAACTGCCAGTTGCAGATACTTATTGCAAGCATCGGAATATGGTTGAATTGTATATCGGAAAGCCCCATATATCAAGGGATTTATGGAACTACATTGAAACAGGTAGACAAGAAAGGCAATCGCTAAAGGGAAAACATAAGGGAAAACAGGAGCGGTCCTACAAGGGTAGCTCCTGCCTCCTTTTACTCTATCACACAGTCAGGCACCTCGTACTTCAAAAGTGCATCAACGTCGCTTAAATCATTGCCTCGAAGTACACGAATAAACTCACTCTTGGTTTCTATGAGTTCGTCAACGCCCATTTCCTTCTCTGCTCCTCCTTGTGTGCGTGCCAGCACAATAAGCCTTGTGGGGCGAATCTTATCCACCTTTTTCTCCAGTTCTTTCAATGTCATACTGTATCACTCTCCAGGCCATCCAGCAGGTCGCCGAACCCGCCGTTGCTAATTCCCTCGTCAATCAATTCATACAGTGACCGTGACAGGCTATCAATATCACCCTCTCCATGCGGATAAGCTACGATTCTTCCCCTGGGCGTCTCTACGCCATGCGACACCAAGTAGGAGAAAACATCTTCCTCCGTTATAAATGTGGAACCGTCCTCCAGCAGGAACACAGTGGGCTTTCGTGCCCTTTGATATTCCTGAATCGCCGCCTCCAACCGTTTTACTCTACCGTCCATTCTTGCCTCCCAATTCCTCCACGATCTTCTCCAGTTCATCCAGCTTTGCTTGCTGGTCGTCAACTCGGATAGCACCCAGGCAGACGTTACAGCCGTACAGTATAGCATTGGCCGTCTTGGGGTCTATCTCCCCATTTAGCAGCATATTGGTGATCCTGTTTACCGCCCGCCGGACTTCTCTGGATGTGGTCATTTTCAAGCGTTTCTTCTGCATGGCATCACCTAAACATCAAAAACAATGATGGACACATCACGGCTATTCGGGTATTTCTCGGCCAGCTTGTGCAAATAGTCAATGGCATCATCCTTTGTTGTGTGTAAGGCGGTGTCAATGGTAGCGGGGTTTACCCCGTCCCATAAATGCGCTGTGGACTTCCACTGGTCACCGTCCGGGACAGTCATCCCAACGCACAACTCTAAGCCTCCAGTTGCCAGCCGTTTAGCCTTTATCATAAGTCTGTCTACTTGATTCATATTCTCTCCTTATAAGCGAAAGGGCGCATGGACTTATTGCCCACACGCCCCTCTATGTTCCATCAACCCGCGCCAGCGGTGATAGGCTGGTAGTAAATGGCCTTCGTCTTGTTATCCAACACAAAGGCATCGTAGCAGATTCGGCCCTCCACAAGCGCACCAGACAGGCCGGGCGGGTCCTGGTGTACCCGGTAATCCTCCAGCTTGACAGGGGCCACAGTAGCCGACGGATGGGCCAGCATAAAGCCGAAATTTTCGGGGAGCCGCACCTTCGGCACCTTCACCACAGAAGCACCGTCCAGGTTGGCGATCACACCCTTCACCCGCATCTCCTGGCCCACATCGGTGTCCAGTGCAATTTCCGGGCACTGCTTCATCAGGGCATAGACGGCGGGTGTCACCAGCAGCACACGCTCAGTCTCCGGCACCTCGGCATCATCCAGGGTTTCGGACGCCTTCAAAATCTCGGTGTAAATGTTCTCGGCGGTCAGCGCAACGGCGGCGGCTTTGGTGCCTGCCTTAGTCGCCATTACGCCATAAACATAGCTGTCCACTTCGGGGATAACAACTTCCCTATCCTGCCGGGAAAGGGCCGTTGCCCCGGCAAGCTGCTGGGCGGTTTCGTCCGTGTCCAGCTTGTCAATCGCAAAGGTAAAAGAGCGGTCTTTCGTCAGGGTCATTTCCTCGGTGGTAGCGTCCAGGCCAGCCACAGGGCCGAAGCGGCTCCAGTTGGTGGCGGTATCTTCCCCGGCTCGGTCATAGTCGTTCATCTGGGAAGTGCCGATCTTATAGACTTTGATGGTGTGCGCCCCAGTCCAGTCAAAATCCTGGTTTGTCAGCATGGACAGCTTGCTTTCATTCTTAAACTGTTCATCCACATAAGGGGCAAACTTGGTTACAAGGTCAATGGTATTCGCCATTCAGATCACTCCTAAAATCAAATTTTAGGCTTGAAGGCGGCGGCGATCCGGGGGTCTACTCCACCGGAATTACTTGGCGGATGCGGTACATCAGCGCCAGTGATCTTTGTTTCAATTCTAAGGCCAATTGTGTCAATCAGTTTTTCCGCCTTGGCCTTGAATTTCTCGGTGTCGCTGGTGTCCAGCACCTCCAGTAAGGCGGTTTTATACTTATCCTTAACAGGTAGGCTGTCAAGGTAGTCCTGGCAAGCCGCCCGGTTCTCGCGGGCCTCCAAAGCCTTTTCGCGCTCTCTGAGCGCCTTTTCACGCTCGTCCTCCTGGGGCTGCTGGGTCAGCTTCTCCCGCTCTCGGGCCAGCCGTTCGGAGACGATGCGGTTTACTTCTTCTTGGGTAAATGTGCGGCCCTGGCCCCCGTCTGCCTCCGGGGTGGGAGTAATGGGCTGCTCGGTATTCGTGGCATTGATCTCGTTGCTCATAATAACCTCCGTTTTACGCCGTGAGTGCGGCTGAATATAAGAAAGAGGCATGAGAACAGCGTCAAAACTGTTTCCCATGCCTCTGATCGGCTAACCCTTGTGGGCGGTACTCATGCCTATTTCTTTATAAATATTATACCACATCAGGGGGGGATAGTACAAGTGTTTTATTTGTCCCGGCAAGGGTTTTCGGGCTTTTTAGTGGTCAAATAGATGTGCTTAAATGGGGGGTGACGGTCACTTTTCCGCACTTTCATATTGGGGGAAATGCGGCGGAGCGCCGCCACCGATGTGGTGACGGCCTCCTCCTCGTCTGGTATGTATGCAATGGTGATCTTCACTGTGCGGCCTCCTTCCCGGCCATATATGCCCTATCACACCACCAGCAGATACTTTCCCAAATGTGTAAAAATTTTTTGTTATCTTCTTTGCCCCGCAGTCTGAGAAATTCTTTTACCATTTCAATGGTAATTGAGTTCTCCTTGCCGTCTACCCCCTCTTGATAGGAAATATTGGTAAGGTCTACGACAGCATCAGCAAGTTTCAATTCAAAATCATCTAACTTGCGATTGATTCCTTTTTCCTGATATGCAACAAACGCCTCTGGTGTGGTTGGGAATGTAATCATCTCTTGCAATCCTCCTTGTTTTCGTTTACAATGGAGGTGGAAACAGCCTTGTCAATCTGTTCCACCCTGCCGTCCCCGGTGTTACCAGCGCCGGGGGCGGCTCCTCTTTTCCCCCAGGATAGAAGCGCAATCATGTAAGCAAGCGTCTGTCGTGGGTTTTCCTGCTGATTAAGATAATCAACAAGCTTCTGAAAATTTGGCCTTGCCCGTTCGCTCATTTCTTGTTTACCACCTTCCTAAGCCTTTCTAAATATGCTATCCGTTCATCTTTTGTCAGCTTGTGGAACAGAGAAATTATTTCTCGCTCCACACAGTCACAGGTTTCTCCAGGGTCCAAGTGCGCCCCGCACAGGGGGCAGGTTTTGTAATAAGCCATAAGTATCTTCCGTCTTGAACTCATAGTCACTGATACATTCCCTTCACAAACAGTTCCAGGTCCTTACCCATTGCTTCAGCATCCCGCCTCCATCTGGAGGGGAATCTATATAGCCGTCCATCAATCACAATGGAGTCATCGCCGCTTCCTTCTGCGGGAAGCCCGCCGTCCTCAGACGGCGCGGCGACGCCGCTATTTTCTTTAGTTCTTATATTCTTATATTCTTCAAGTGTGTTCACTTGTTGTTCACTTGTTGTTCACTTGTTGTTCGGTGGTTGTTCAGTTGTTGTTTAGTCTGCTGTCCACTGCCTTGATACTTATCCCAATTAACTATTGTGATTAGGCGGTTTTTGTTTGTTTTTTGCTGTTCAATTTGGTGTGCAGTTTCAAAGGCATTTAATATGCGCTCGACCTTAGATTCCGAAATTCCGCTGTTCACTGATAATTGCTTTCGTCCAGTGGTCAGCTGGCCCGGTTTCAACCGGATTGTTTTTCCGCCTAAAAGTGAGGTAGTTGGCTCAAATTCAGCCATACAGAGAAGCATATGCCACAGCATAAAATATTCGGAATCTTTCATAATAATGGGGTTTTGCAGAACATTTCGCCAAAGTTTTAACCAATTTCCCTTTTCATTCATAAATATCCACAGTGTCTGTATCTGTTAAAAATACTTTTTATCACACTGTGTTCACCTCCAACTGTAGCCGTTGGGACAATACTCTCAATCTCCCACCGCCCCCCGATACAGTTCTTTCAGATCCACGACAGCCTCCCGCTTGTCCCCCTTCGTGACGGAGATCACAGAATAGCCGCCCTTCTCAAAATACCGCTTGATGTGGTCGGTGATCTCCACGCCGACGATGCCAGCCGCCCGGATGGTGTCAGCGTCCAGCACCACAGTTTCCTTGTTCACCGTCCGGGGCTTGCTCTGCCGCAGATCCACATACTCCACCGTGTACCCGGTCATGTTGATAGTCTTAGTGTTTTTCATAGTGCTACCTCCAATTTGTTTCCTTCGTTGGCCTTGACCCACTCGGCCAGCCCCGTCCGGCTTATCCGCACTCGATTCCCAATGCGGATGACTGGAAAGCCCGGTATATTGCAAAGTGCATATACCGTCTTGGGGCAGGTCCCTAATTCTTCTGCCGCCTCTGATGCAGACATGGTCAGCCGTTGCACTCGCTCTGTCATGATCTCACCGCCTCTTTTTCAGGTGTTAGGGGCTGGGGTATGTAATTACTCTCATTTGAATGGTTAAGGTCTGAATCGCTAACTTGAATAGGCGTTTTTGAGGAAAAAGCAGGGTTTCCGCCCTTACCCTTCCTTGCCGGATTGTTACCAAATCGGAACGGGTACAAGGTACAGTCCGGGCATGGGCACAGCCTTACCTCATTAGCCTGTCCACCGCAACAGTCCAAGCACTTTGCTCTGATCGCTTTCAATGGGGTCATGCTCTCGCCTCCTCGATTAGTTCGGCCACCGGGACCCCCAGCCCCAGCGCCAGCTTGCCCGCGGTCTTAGGCTCACAGGTCCCCCGCCGAATGATGGTGCTGATGTTCTGCCGGGAAATTCCACAGCTTTCAGACAGCGCCGCTTTGGTCATTCCCCGTTCAGCCAGCAGGGTTTCGATTTTCGTCGTACTGATGTTCATTGGTTCACCTCCTGTTTCCGCCTTGGTAACTTTATTGTAACCGTTTTGGAAACACCTGTCAAGTATTTTGTTGACATTTCGGAAACTTTTCTGTATTATAAAATAGGGTGATTAAAAATGTCTTTCGGAGATCAGTTGAAAGAAGCCCGGAAAAAGGCCGGACTAACTCAGGAGGATTTAGCAAAACAGATATATACAACAAAAGCCGCCATCTCAAGGTATGAGAACGGCCAACGCATTCCACGAGACGATGTATTTATGAGGTTGTGCCTCGTATTGCAGTTGGATGTTGAAGAGGTGAACAGCCTTGCAAAACTGGCCGGTTTTTCTGGTGCTCAACTTAGCCACGGCGTTAATGAACTCTTTAGTTTCATGGATAAAGTTTTTGATGATCCCGAATATCTGAAACAAGATTCAGTTGTTCCAATTCGACAAAAAATGTTGGATGTATTCGACCAACTCAACGCCGACGGCCAGCAGAAGGCCGTAGAGCGTGTGGAAGAACTAACCGAGATCCCCAAATACCAGCGTGAGAAGCCCCAAGACATGTCCACTACCAAGGCCACCCCACCCGAAAGCCCCACAGAGGAGCCGCAGGAGGGTAAATAGAGGGGCGCTCTGAAACGGGATAGCTCCCGTCGCATTTCACGACGCCAGAACAATAAAAGCCCCAGGCCAAAGCCCAGGGCTTAATGATCCAGTTGACTTTTGTTTATACTATGTATATACTATAAACAAAGGAGCGTGATGTTATGTTCGCAACAATTCAACGATGGGGCAACAGTAATGGTTTGCGTATCCCCAAAGCCTTACTGGAAGCTCTCGGAATTCGTGAGAATGACCGTGTGGAATTAACTCAAACCGCAGATACCATCACCATCAGAAAAGCCGCTTCGACCTCCCACAAGACACTGGAGGAGCGTTTGACCGCATTTTATGGTAAGCCAATAGAACAGATTGAGCGCATTCACAGCGAGGAGATCTGTTGGGGCAAAGCGGAGGGCACGGAAGAATGGTAACGATATTTGAACAGGGAGATATCATCTATATGGACTTTGACCCACAGGCAGGCCACGAACAAAAGGGGCGTAGACCTGCCCTGGTAGTAAGCAATAACTTGTTTAACCGGGTCAGCAGCTTAACGATGGTGTGTCCCATCACACACACAGACCGAAGAAGTCCTTTTCATATCCGCTTGGACAGCCGAACCAAGACAGACGGTGTTGTTATGTGTGACCAAGCCAGAATGTTAGACTTAAACAGCCGACGGGCTGGCTTTGAGGAAAAGGCACCTTCTGACATTGTGGCGGAAGCGGTGGATTTAATCCATGGATTTATAGAAATTTCTTGAGGCCATATTAAGAGTGGAATCAGAGGACGGAACGGGCAGCCGTCGCCCTTGTTGGAGATGTGGGGGTGTCGCCCCACCTGATTCTGCTCTCACTATGGCAGACAGCTTCGGTTGTCTGCCATTTGCTTTATATGAAAAAACCGCCGCCGATGCTGCGAACATCGACGACGGCAGCAGTACAAATACCCAGGCTACCAACCAAAGGCACCAGACTGCCCATTTATAATATCATAAATTGGGCTGTGGTGCAAGACAAGAAAGGAGCGCATCATGGCAAAAAGAGCAGCACAGGGAGCGGGCACCATCCGCAAAAAGACGGTGATCCGCAAGGGAAAAGAATACACCTACTGGGAATCTCGCGTCACAGTGGGCCGGGACCCAGGCACAGGGAAACAGGTGCAGAGGTCTTTCACTGGCAAGACACAGAAGGAAGTCCGGGAGAAGATGCAGGCGGCGGCGGTAGCCGTCAACACAGGATCTTATGTCACACCGCAGAAGATGACGGTGGGCCAATGGCTGGACACCTGGGCGGCTGGCTATCTGGGCAGCGCAAAGCCCGCCACAGTGACCATCTACAAGAACAATATCAAGAACCATATCAAGCCCGCCCTGGGCGCTGTGGGCCTTTCAGACCTCCACCCCCACATGGTACAGACCTTCATCAACGGCTTGGAGTTGTCCCCGGCCTCTGTCCGTCTGGCCTATAAGGTCTTACACATGGCCTTGGAAAAGGCTGTCAAGCTGGAGTACATACCAAAGAACCCCGCCGCTGGGAGCGAGCTTCCCAAGCTGGAGCAGAAGGAGATCCATCCACTGGACGATCAGCAGGTGGCCGAACTCTTGAACGCCGCCAAAGGCGGGGATATAGAGTATCTAATCATCGCTGCCCTGTTCACCGGCTGTCGCCTCTCGGAGCTATTGGGCCTCACCTGGGAGGCTGTGGACTTCAAACAGGGCACCATCACCATCAACAAGCAGCTTGCCCGCCCGGAACACAGAGGGGCCACACCCTTCATCTCCCCAAAGAACGGAAAGCCCAGGACCATCTCCCCGGCCACCTCTGTAATGGCCACACTGAAACGGCAGCAGCGCCGCCAGATAGAGCAGCAGCTAAAAGCTGGGCCACTGTGGGATAATTTGTATCGTGTGGTATTCTCTACGGAGATAGGGGAGCCGCTGGACCAGTGGAAGGCGGAAAAGGAGTTCTCTGCCGTCCTGGAGGCCGCTGGTCTTACTGGAGTCCGATTTCATGATCTGCGCCATTCTTATGCCGTGAACGCCATCCGTGCCGGGGATGATATAAAAACCATCCAGGGCAATCTCGGCCACGCCTCCGCCGCTTTTACCCTCGACAGATACGGCCATTTCACAGAACGCATGAAACAGGACAGCGCCACCCGCATGGAAGGTTTTATGAAAAACGTTCTAAACCTGTAAAGGGAAAACTAAAGGGAAAACACCCTTCAAGATAAACAGAAAAAGCCGCTCACCCCAGCAGTTTCAAGGGATGGGCGGTTTTCTCTATTTGCAACTGCCAGTTGCACCGTCCTCGCAAGCCCCACATCCCTCGCTTTGCCCATCGGCCAGAGCTCACTCATTCCGCTGTTCCTTCTCTCCAAACCGCGACCACTTTGTTGGGCCGCGGTTTGAGGTCGCCTTCGGTATCCCAAAGCCAATGCTACGTCAATTTCGTTCCCACGCCGGGGATGAGACTGACCAGCCAGGCGAATGGGATAGACAGCAGGAAGAACACCAATGCAAAGAAGGGCACCGAAATCACCGGAGACAAGTCCAGAACAGAAAACCCGAACCAACGGAACACCAGCACCCAGAGCTGATGGAACAGATAGATGCCAAAGGCGTAGGAACCAAGCTCATACACCGAGCGGCGGCGGGATCGCTCCTCGCTGATGCCCAGCACATAGCGAAACAGGACACAGAGGGCCAAGGCGGTGAGGACCACATTGGGTGAAGTGTAGAGATACCACAGCTCCCTTCCTCCCCCGAAAAGGGTATTCCCCATCAGGGTGAACACCATGCCCAAAATACCCAGGAGATAGAGGATAAACTCCGGCACTCGCCCGATGGTATAATGGCGCAGATACCAGCCCGCCACATAGCAGCCCACCCACCCCAGCACCAGATGGACCCGTAGGCGCTCCAGCTGGGCCGCGAGCAAGCTATTCGGATGGTAGGCCGACCACAGAGGGAGCAGGGAGGCAAAGAGGAAGCACAGAATCAGGAAGTACCGGACCTCTCCCCTGCTGGCGGACGAGGTAAACCGGTGGATCACCGGGTGAACCAGGTAGAGGCCAATGAGGGGGTAGAGCACCCAAAGGTGGCGGTAGGTATTCCCCTTAGCGGCGGATACCAGAGCGGCCCATACTCCCGACCAGGACAGCGCACCGCCCCCCAGCAGGTGGGCAGCCACCGCATACAGGGCCCCCCAGAATACCAGCAGGCAGAAGGCCGGAAGGGCCAGTCCCAGCATCGACGAGGCGAGACGGGGCTTCCCCTCCTCCAGAGCGAACATCCCCCAAAGCATGAACAGGGCTGGGACCGTCCAAGATGTGAGTCCCTCATAGACGGACAAGACCTGCCACGGGCCGGAGCCCACGGCCACACCTCCCTGCCCCTCCTGAGCCAGCAGGAGCATGATGGCGCACAGCACAGTGAAGGCCCGGAAAAAACCGGGCCAGCCCAGATTGCGATCTCCCTTCGCCATCACTTTGCCTCCGGCACGATCTCGATCCAATACCCGTCCGGGTCGGAGATGAAATAGATGCCCATGGCGGGATTCTCAAAGCAGATGCAGCCCATCGCCTTGTGCTTTTCATACATGGCGTCATAGTCGTCTGCGCGGAAGGCCAGGTGGAATTCGCACTCCCCCAGATCATAGGGTGTGGTCCGGTCCCGGAGCCAGGTCAGCTCCAGGGTGAAATCGCTGCCGGCCTCGTCCCCCAGGTAGACCAGCTTGAAGGAGCCGTCAGCTCCCTCCTTCTCCCGCACCGGGGTCAGATTCAGCGCCTGTTTGTAAAAGGCCAGACTCCTGTCCAAGTCCAGGACATTGAAATTGAAATGATAAAATTTTGTCACGCAAATTCCTCCTTGATAGGGGCCAGCAGGCCCGGATACACTCACTTTGCCTTCTTATCGATCCATTCGGTTCTAAATTTCGAATAGACGATTTTCTGCTCGCTGTACAGTCCATAGTAGCCGGACAGCATATAGGCCACTCCGATACACAGGGCGTGGAGGGAAAGGCCCTCGCCCCCGAAAAGCTCAAAGGCCAGCATCAGGGCGCTCATGGGGCAGTTGGTAGCTCCACAGAAAACGGCCGCCATCCCCAAGGCCCCGGAAAAACCGTGGGGCAGTCCCAGCAGCGGTCCGGCCCAGGTACCAAAGGCGCAGCCGGTAAACAGGACAGGTACGATCTCTCCGCCTCGAAATCCGGCCCCCAGGGTAAGAGCGGTAAACAATATTTTAAGTAAAAAAGCCTCCGGAATGGTTTCTCCAGCCAGCATCCGCCGGATGACCGGGTCCCCCGCTCCGTTGTAGTCCTGATTGCCCACCAGCAGTGTCAGGGCCAGCACCAGCAGGGCCCCCACGGTCACTCGAAGCATGGTGCTGGGAAAATACTTCTGATACAGGCGGGGGGAGGCGTGCATCACTTTGCAGAACAGGATGGAAACCAGAGCGCACAGCACCCCCAGAACGGCTGTCTGGACCATAGTGGCGGGCCCCAACAGCGCCGCCGGACCGATCTCATACCCATGGCTGTGGATGCCGCAGAGTTGGGCTACCTGGAGGGACACCAGGGCGGCAGACACACAGGGGACAATGGCGGCGTAGTACATCACACCCACACTGACCACCTCCATGGCGAAGATGGCTGCCGTCAGCGGCGTGCCAAACAGGGCGGAGAAGGCGGCGGCCATGCCGCACATGACCATCACCCGGCCGTCCTTCTGGTCCAGCCTTATCTGCCGGCCCACAAAAGCGGCCAGGGAGCCGCCCAGTTGGAGAGCTGCCCCCTCTCTGCCGGCGGATCCCCCCACAAGGTGCGTGATGATGGTGGATAGGAAGATCAGGGGGGCGGTGCGCAACTTCATAGGCTCCGCCTCCCGCACGGCCACCAGCACCAGGTTTGTCCCCCGGTCCCGCTCCATGTGACAGATGCGGTAGATCAGTACGATGGACACACCACCTGCGGGCAGCAGCCATACCACCCGCGGCACCTCTCCCCGCAGCTGGGCGGCCCAGTCTATCCCATAGTAAAAGGCCACGCCCACCACGCCCACCAGCACCCCGATGGAGCAGGCGTACAGGAGCCACTTCAGGAAGGAGATCCCCTCCTCTATGTGCCCCCTGACCCGGTCTGACGGCTGATACACTTCTTTCTCCCCCCTGGAGCGGCCTACATACCACCTGCCGCTTCCCTCTCGATACTCCAAATTATATCATAGAACATCGGCTTTTGCATCGGTTTTTTCCAGTCTCCTGGCAAAAGCAGGGCCCCACACACCTCCCAATTACCCTTTGGACAGATTTTAGACATTTAGATATAAATAACCTCCCCCAGTCAAAATGACGAGGAGAGGTATCTGCGCCGATAACAACTGATAGAGAATTATTCAGCATCTTGATTCGCTGGAGTTTTTAATGTAATGCCGTATACCGTATTTATTTGTAGCGGGTCGCTTTCCGCTATCTCACCATTATAGTACACAACAATTTCATCGCCAACAGATATATCGGTATAGCTGTCTTTGTTTTCCACATCTAAAGAAACTTTACAACTTGCCCCGTTAGGATATCCCTGTGTATTGATATAGATGATAATTGCGTTATCTCTTACTTCTTCCACAGTTCCGGTAATACTTGGCTCATTTTCTATGATATAATTCATCGTTCGATTGTCGCAGCCCGCTAATCCTAATATGCAGACCAAAGTCAAAAAAAGTGCTGTCCATCTTTTCATATTCATACCCCATAAAATCCAGTTTATCTTTATATTTACTGTATCCTATTTTTCTGATTTATTCAATACTCAGTGAAAAGGACGGAGTAAAAACCCATCAGTCCAAATGTAAACAGGGAGCCCACACAGACGCCCCTTGCATAACTCTGATAGATGTGCTATCATTTATTTTATATTCTTATCTATTAAGGGGGAATTTCCGTGGTTGGGGACCATATATGGCCCATCCTATTTGCTGTTAGTCTGCTGGTCAACGTACTCCTGCTGGCCCGCAAGCCGCTCCTGAGGCTGCTTCGCCGTGAGGACGAGGTATCCGAGGACGAGATCATGGCCATGGTGGAGGAGGGCGAGGAATCTGGCGCCATCCAATCCAATGAGAAAGAGCTCATTGAGAATATCTTTGAATTCAACAACATCACCGCGGAGGATGTCATGATCCACCGCACCGACATGGTGACCCTGGCATTGGATGAGGAGGAGGATGTCATTCTGGACACCATCCGCCAGTCCGGACTGTCCCGATTCCCGGTTTATCAAAACGACGTAGACGATATTGTGGGTATTCTATCCACCCGGGAATATCTGCTCAACTTCCACCTGCCCGATCCCAAACCCATTCGTGAGCTGCTCCGCACCGCCTATTTTGTCCCCGAAAGTGTGCCCGCCGATGTGCTGTTCCGGGATATGCAGGGGAAAAAGACCCACATGGCCCTGGTGGTGGACGAGTACGGCGGAACCAGCGGCTTGGTCACTCTGGAGGACCTGCTGGAGGAACTGGTGGGCAACATCTACGACGAATTTGACCCCCAGGAGGAGCAGGATATCATCCGTCTGGAGGACAACAAGTGGCGTGTGTCCGGCTCCGCCGACCTGGAAGAGCTGGCCGAGGCCCTTGACTTGGACCTGTCCGACGAGGACCTGGATTATGATACGCTGGGCGGCCTGGTGTTTTCCCAGCTCTCCGTCATCCCAGACGACGGCAGCCGGCCCATAGTGGAGGCCCTGGGACTGCGTATCCAGGTGGAGGAACTGTGTGACCGCCGGGTGGAGTGGGCGCTGGTTGAAAAACTGGAGCAGCAAGTCCCCACCGGAGAGCCAGCCCCCAACAAATGACCTTTCTTTCAGGCGGAATAGTCTTGCTCCAGGGCTGTTCCGCCTGATTCTTTTCCATCAACAGAAGGAGGAATTTCTATGGACGCCCCCATCCAGGCCGTCTCCCTGACCAGAAAGCCGGGCGATCCACTGGCCCCCACCGCTCCCTTTGGGCTGGAGCGGGCCCGCACGGCCCAGCGATTCCACGCCAGCTTCCCCCAGTATGCCCCCACCCCCCTAGCCAGCCTGAACCGTCTGGCCGCCCATCTCGGAGTGGCGGCCATCCATGTGAAGGATGAAAGCCGGCGGTTCTCTCTCAACGCCTTTAAGGTGTTGGGCGGGAGCTACGCCATAGGGCGCTATATTGCTCGGGAGCTGGGGCTGGCGCCGGAGGATCTGACCTTCTCTCTGCTCACCTCCCCCCATGTCCGGGATCGGCTGGGCCAGCTCACCTTTGCCACCGCCACCGACGGGAACCACGGTCGAGGGGTGGCCTGGACCGCCGCCCAGCTGGGCCATCGGTCCGTGGTCCGGATGCCCAAGGGCAGCTCCCCGGAGCGGCTGGCCAATATCCGGGCTCTGGGGGCAGACGCCTCTGTCACGGACCTGAACTATGACGACACCGTCCGCCTGGTCCAGCGGCTGGCCCAGGAACAGGGCTGGGTAGTGATTCAGGACACAGCCTGGGAGGGTTATTGGGATATCCCCGCCTGGATTATGGAGGGCTACACCACCATGGCCCTTGAGGCGGTCCGCCAGTTGGAGGACCGCCCTCCCACCCACCTTTTCCTTCAGGCTGGAGTAGGCGCGATGGCCGGGAGCCTGGCCGCCTTTTTCGCTGACTTCTACGGCCAGGACCGTCCCAAAGTCGTCATCGTGGAGCCCCACCGGGCCAACTGTCTGTTCCATACGGCCCAGGCCAATGACGGCCAGCTCCATCGCGTGGATGGGGCGCTGGACACGATCATGGCCGGTCTGGCCTGTGGAGAGCCCTGCTCTATCTCCTGGGATATCCTGCGGGACCACGCGGACCATTTTCTCTCTGTTCCAGACTATGTGGCCGCTCAGGGAATGCGGGTGCTGGGCGCTCCCCTGCCCGGCGATCCCCAAGTCATCTCCGGTGAAAGCGGTGCCGCCACCCTCGGTCTTGTGACCGAAGTTCTGCGCCGAAAGGACCTGGCTCCGCTCAAGGAAGCCCTGGGCCTGGGCAAAGCTTCCCGAATCCTCTGCTTTTCCACAGAGGGGGATACGGACCGGGAAAACTACCGCAACATCCTATGGGACGGCCTGTGGCCCCACCCATCAAAATAAGGAAAAGGAATGGACGGCCCAAAGCCGTCCATTCCTTTTCCTTTCCTATCCTGCTATCCGCCGTGTTGATCACCCTCTCGACACGGTTCTGACGGAGGAACCCGTCAGCGTCACCTTGCTGCAGATGCCCTCCTGACGAAAGCAATCGGCAACGGCAGGTTGGGCTTCTACCCTTCTGTTGACGCACTCCCCGGCTTGTCCTCCTTCAGTGGGATCAGGAAGGTAATGCGAGTCCCCACATCCACCCTGGACACTACCTCAAACCAACCGCCGTGGCGGTCCACGATCCACTTGGCGATGGACAGTCCCAGACCCGTCCCTCCGGTCTTTCTGTCGCGGGACTGGTCGGTGCGGTAGAATCGTTCGAAGATGTGGGGGATGCCATCGGGAGGGATCCCCATGCCCTCGTCCTGGACGGTCACTCTTGCATACCCCTGATTGTGGGACACCCGCAGATATACCCTGCCTTCGGGTGGGCTGTACTTGAGGCTGTTGTCCATCAGGATGCGCAGCAGCTGCTTCATCAGCCCCGGATCGGCGTATACTCTTACCGGCTCTCCCTCCCAACAGGGAATGAGAAGCCGGTCAGGATGAATCATCTCCTCCTCCCGCAGCACCTCACCGGCCAGGGCTATCAGGTCCACCCGCTCCCTCTTCACCGGCTGGGAATCGTTATCCCCCCGCGCTAAGAAAAGGAGCTGCTCCACCAGCCGCTCCATGGCCTGGGCCTCGGAGCGGATGGCGTCGATGGACTCTTGAAGGGCCTCTGGGTCCGACTTGCCCCACCGGTCCAGCAGGGCGGCATAGCCCTGGATTACCGCGATGGGGGTACGCAGCTCATGGCTGGCGTCGGACACAAACCGCATCTGGGCGCTGTACGCCTGGTTCACCCGGTCCATCATCTCGTTGATGGCCTGGGCCAGAGAGCGCAGCTCCTTCTGGGTTGCGGGCAGGTCGATGCGGCTGTCCAGATGGGTGGCGTCGATCTTATCCAGCTTGTCAGCCAGGCTCTCCAGCTCCCGTTTGGACATGTGAGTCATGGAGTTGAGGCGGGCCGCAGTGGCGGCTAGGTCCTGGATAGGCCGGAGCACCTTTCTGATTGACCGCTTGTTGCGGAACAGTCCGGTGACCAGGGACAAAAATTGGCATATCAGCAGAACGACTCCCGCCCAATAGCCTGTCCCGGCGATGCCGGACAGATCCACTGTGATGGCGTAGGGCTGGTCCCCATAGTACAGCTCAATGGTGTAGTAGCTGGTCAGATCCCACATACGGTAGCCATCGGCGGTCTCCTGGGCCACCGCCCCCGGCAGCCATGAGAAGCTGGAGGACGGCTGGCCCTCTGGCGGACGGTTCAGGGGGGTGATGGTATAGTCCCCCTTCTCCATCCAGGGGATGGCCTCCACCGTCGGGACACCCCGTTCCTCCACCAGAGCCGCCACGCCGGCGCACCGGTTCTCCGCGTAATAGAATACGCCCGCGGTGGCCATGGCCGCCAGCAGCAGATCCATCACCAGAAAAATCGTAAGCTGGCGCAGGAAAAAGCCGAAATTTAGCCGAAATACCAGAGAGGAATCCCGAGCGGCGGCAATGGGGTCTGCCGGCGGGGGGGATTGAAAACGGTGCTTTTTCCGGGCCATGGGCACGCCTCCTCTCTGTGCGGTCTGTTCTTTTCAGGGCCTGTACGCACCCATTTTCTCTGTAAAACGGGATGGGCCGTGATTCAGACCCGTGGCGCACGGCCCCTCAGCAGTCCTTCATCCAATCCCGAATAGCCTCAAGACGCTCAAAGGCGACGCGGCTCCCGCCCTTTACCAGCAGATCCAGCTGGGCCTGCTCCTCAGGGGTACGGCGGCTGCCCTTGTCTTGCAGGGATTCCCGCAGAGATTTTGTGGCCATACCCACCATCCTACGCTTCAGCCAGCTCACTTTCTTAGGGGCCCAGCCCCCCTGCAAATAAAAAATAGGGGCGTTTGGCACATAGTTGGCTCTGGAGATGGTTTCCAGCACCTGCCGGCCAGAGGGGGAGAGCCCCACGCCGCACACGCCCCTGACCTGATATCGCTTCACCGCCTGGTCCACGCCCTCGATGTGGCCTGCCATCAGGGGACCCATATAGAATATCTCAGTACCTGACTCCAGACTGCGCTCCGCCTCAGTGACGCTGTACACCTTTATTTTTTCCGCTCTGCCCAGCATTTCGGCATATTCCCTGGTAAAGCCGGTGTTGGAACGGTAGACGATGACCATGGCTCTCTCTCCTTTTTCTCCTGACGGTATGGCGGGTCGCGCCCCTTACTCCTCTTTGATCACATAGCCCACGCCCCGGACCGTGTGAATCAGCTTGATGCCGAAGGCCTCATCAATCTTGCTCCGGAGAAAGCGGATATACACGTCCACCGAGTTTGTCTCTCCCACAAAGTCAAAGCCCCAGACACTGTCCAGCAGGGCCTCACGGGTCAGGACCCGGCCCTTATTTTCCAGCAGGTGGCGGAGCAGGTCAAACTCCTTTTTGGTCAGCTCCACCTCCTGGCCCCTCACTGTCACCCGGCGGCTCTCCACCTCCATTGCAAGGGGACCGACGGCCAGCATCTGGCTGTCCCGGCCACTCTTGGTCCGCAGGGCCGCCCGGATGCGGGCCAGCAGCTCCTCGATGGCGAAGGGCTTTGTAATATAGTCGTCCGCGCCAGAGTCCAGGCCGGACACCTTATCCACTACGCTGTCCCGGGCGGTAAGCATGATGACGGGGACCTGACTCTCCCGCCGCAGGCGGCGCAGCACCTCCATGCCAGACAGCTGGGGCAGCATGATGTCCAGCAGCACCAGGTCAAACGCCCCGCTCAGGGCCAGCTCCAGCCCCTTTCGGCCATCAAAGGCTTTCTCCACAGAGTACCCCTCATATTTCAGCTCCAGCTCCACCATGCGGGCCAGCTTCTCCTCGTCCTCCACCAGGAGGATGTGCTCCGCCATCTCCATCACCTCAGACCTTTTTATTCTTCCCGCTCTTTGTTCCGGTCCTGTCTGCCCGGCTCATCCGAGTGCCAGTCATGCTTCAATTCCTCCATGACCTTGTGCCCAATGTCGGCGGCGGTATCGGCCACCGTGCCCATCATGTCATTCAGCTCGTCCCGCTCCAAGTCCGGGCCGGAGAAGCGGTACCGAAAGCCCAGGAACAATCCCAGCACCAAAGCGGGCAGCACCACCCAGGGGGCGCAGATGACCAGCAGGACCAGGATCAACACCGGCAGGGCCGTGACCGGCTTGTCTTTTCGCCAGATCTCCAACTCATTTTCGATCAGCCAGCGGCGCAAGGTGTGGAGCAGGCCCCTGACCGCCCCTCTCTCTGGCTTTACCACGACGACTTCCATACTGCCGCCCTTTTTCTTTTTCTCTTTCTTTTCCTTCCGCTCCCCACCCTGAGAGGCGCTGTCCGCGGCGGAGGCGGGCTGGGGGGAAGTTCCCCCCCTGGTGGAGTAGTAAGCCCCCTCGGGCCGCGGGATCATTCCCCTCTCCTCCAAATAGATCAGGGCGTCCAGCAGGTTGCCTCCGCTGTACTCCAAAGCCTCCTTGGCCTGGGCGTAGCTCACATCCGCCTTTTCCCGCAGGCGCTCCACCTGCTCCAACGTGATATCCATGATGGGAACTCCTTTCCTCCGGAGTGGTCATTTTTTCTCTATGGTCAGGATACCACACCAGTGTTGAAAGGGAATTTACCGATCCTTAAAGTTTCATTAAAGAACGCACCCTTTGGCTGTCTTGCCCATTGGATTATACTATGATATAATGATATCCGCAACCAGAAGTCGAAAGGAGGAGCGCCCATGGACCTGAAAAAAAGAATGATCTCGCTGCTACTGTCCCTGGTCCTGTGCGGGGCCATCTTTGTCCCCCCCGCCTCCTCCGCCTCCTCCACGGTATACTTCACTTCCATCAACGACAATTTACGCCCCTTGACCGCGGACACCATGCCTACCTGGTCCGGCGGCGTCCTGTATGTGCCCTATACGGTCTTTCTGGCCCAGTACAACGGCGGCTTCAAGCTGGTGGATGTGGATTACAGCTATATTCACACCAGCACCACCCACAAGCTCACCCTGTACACGTTACAACAGATGCTCACCTTTGATCTGAAAAACGGCACCTGCCGGGAGGAGATCTCCGGTGAGAGCTATCCCGCTCAGGCCATCATGCGAAATGGCATACCCTACCTGCCTGTGGTCATGGTATGCAACTTCTTCGGTCTGGATTTCTCTTATACCGCCTTCAGCCAGGGCTACCTGGTCCGCATCAACAACGACTCGGTGGTCCTGTCCGACGCCAAGCTGATCGACGCGGCCAGCAACCTGATAAACCGTTACCTCCGTGAATATAACCAATCCATCAATCCTGCTCCCGATACCACTACTCCCACATCCCCTCCCACCGAGCCGGATGAGTCCAATACCACGAACGTATCCACCTATCTGGCCTTTCTCTGTAAGGATGGCCAGGGACTCGATCAGATTCTGTCTGCCCTGGACAGCGCAGGCAATCAGGCACTATTCTTCTTTACCCCAGAGGCCCTGGAGCAGGAGGATGACCTGGTACGGCGGATTCTGGGTACTGGGCACAGCGTCGGTATCCTGGCGGAGGGAGGAACCCTGGACCAGACCCGCGCGCTGCTGGAGGAGGGCAACCGGGCTTTGGAGCATCTGGCCTACACCCGGACCACGGTGGCGTATGTCCCTGACGGCCAGCGGGAGCTGCTGGAGCAGGAGGGGTGGGTGTGCTGGGACCAGACCATGGCCCTCTCCCCATCTGGTACCGTGGGCCCCAACACCTTCGCGGTCAACACCCTCAACCGCCTGGAGGGCCGTACCAGGACTACTTATCTGACTTTAGAGGGAGGGGAAAATACCGCCCGAATCCTGTCCGCGCTGCTGCGTCAGCTTCGGTACGAGCATTTCGTGGTATATACCCCGATGGAGACCAGACTATGAGAGAGATCGACCTTCGTCATACATATTCCGCCGCCGGGAAGGAGGCCCTTCGGGCCAGGCAGGTCCGACACCTGGAGGCCCGGCTGCGGGACTTTGGACCTGACGGCCCGGAGGTATTGGAGGCGGACCAGGCATCTGGAACCATATTCGCCCGTTTTCCCGGCCGCTCCACGGAAAGCGTGGTTGCGCGGTTGGAGCGGGACCACGGCATTTTGGTGGACCTGGAGGGGGATCGGGCGGTCTTTCACCTCTCTCCCCAGGTAAGCTTTGAAGCTCTGGACTATGTCTGGGGCTGCCTGTTCCAGATATTGGAGTGATATCCCATCCGTCCTATCTATGGAAAAAGCCGCGGCTCTTAGGCCGCGGCTTTTGGGTTATCTGGCTTTCAGCATCCGGCTCGCATTTAAGATGGCGATGACAGATACGCCCACATCGGCAAAGACAGCCATCCACATATTGGCCCGGCCAACGGCGGACAGGCCCAGCACTAGGAATTTCACCCCCAGAGCGAACACCACATTTTGCCGCACAATGGTCAGCGTTTTCCGGGCGATGCGCACCGCCACGGGCAACTTGCGCAGGTCGTCGTCCATCAGGACCACATCGGCCGCCTCGATGGCCGCGTCAGAGCCCAGGGCCCCCATGGCCACCCCGATGTCCGCACGGGACAAGACGGGGGCGTCGTTGATACCGTCCCCCACAAAGACCAGGTTCTCCTTTGGGCCTTTGGAGCGGAGCAGATCCTCCACCCGCTCCACCTTGTCCCCAGGCAGAAGCTGGGCAAAGAACTGATCCAGCCCCAACTGATCCGCCACCGCCTGAGCGGCCCCCTGGCTGTCGCCGGTGAGCATGACGGTCCTTCGGACCCCGACCTGCTTGAGCTCCCGCAGAGCCTGGGCGGACCCCTCCTTCACCTGGTCGGAGATAACAAGGTGTCCAGCGTATTCCCCTTCCACCGCCACATGGATGACGGTCCCAGGGTGTTGATGGTCCGTGGTCACCGGAATATTCTCCAAGTCCATCAGCTTCTGGTTCCCCGCCAGCACCTCCCGGCCGTCCACCTTGGCCCGGACCCCGTGGCCGGCGATCTCCTCCACGTCGCAGACCCTATTCTGCTCTGGAACACCGCCCCAGGCCTTGACGATGGACCTGGAGATGGGGTGGGTAGAGAACTGCTCTGCCAGGGCGGCGGTTTCCAACAGCTCCTCTGGAGCGCAGTCTTTGGGGTGGACTCCGGTGACAGCAAAGGTGCCCTTAGTCAGAGTGCCTGTCTTGTCCAGCACCACGATTCCGGTATTGGCCAGGGCCTCCAGATAGTTGCTCCCCTTCACCAGGATACCCTGCTTGGACGCTCCGCCCAGCCCGCCAAAAAAGGACAGGGGAATGGAGATGACCAGGGCGCATGGGCAGGATACGACCAGGAAGTTCAGGGCACGGGGGACCCACACCCCCCACCGGCCAGTCAGCAGGGAGGGAAGCAGCCCCAGGGCCAGGGCAGCAAAAACCACAGCAGGGGTATAGTACCGGGCAAATTTGGTAATAAAATGCTCCGCCTGGGCCTTTTTCTCGCTGGAGTTCTCCACCAGGTCCAAGATACGGGCCACGGTGGACTGTCCGTAGGGCTTACTCACTTTCACATGGAGCAGGCCGGACAAGTTGACACAGCCCGATATCACCTCATCCCCCGGCTCCACGTCCCGTGGCAGGGACTCGCCGGTGAGAGCGGCGGTGTCCAGAGCGGAGCTCCCTTGGGTGACAGTCCCGTCCAATGGCACCCGCTCCCCCGCCTTGATAACGATGATATCATCCACCTGGACCTCCTCCGGATCCACCTGGACCAGTTGTCCCTCCCGCTCCACATTGGCGTAGTCCGGGCGGATATCCATAAGCTCGGAGATAGACTGGCGGCTGCGGCTGACGGCCACGTTCTGGAACAGCTCGCCCACCTGGTAAAACAGCATCACTGCCACGCCCTCGGCGTATTCGCCCACTGCCATAGCACCCACGGTGGCGACAGACATAAGGAAGTTTTCATCAAAGACCTGGCCGTTTTTAATATTGCGCACAGCTCTCCACAGTACATCCCAGCCAATGACCAGATAGGGGATCAGAAACAGGTACAGCCTGGGGAATGCGTAATAGGGTTCGCCAGCCTCATTCACCAGGGGCTGACCGAAATAAGGCCACATATTAAATGGTACCTCGATCTCCGGCAGCAGGGCGGCGGCGGCCAGCAGGACAAAGCTGAAGATAATACGCCAGAGCGTCTTTTTCTGCTTTCTTGTCATGGCGAAAGCTCCTCTCACAGGGATATGGACATGGGTGGCCTTAGGCCGCCTCACGTTTATTTCAGTACAATCTCGCAGTCGGGTTCTACTTTTCTGCACACCTTGACCGCCTCCTTGACGATCTGATCAAAACGGGCATCGTCCCCCTCTATGGTCATTTTCTGGGTCATAAAGCTGACAGAGGCGGAGGTAACGCCGTCAATCTTCTTGATGGCCTCCTCCATCTTAGCGGCACAGTTGGCACAGTCCAAGTCAATCATCTTATACGTCTTTTTCATTGTATACTCTCCTTTTCTCGATCCATTGGATCGCGGCATACAGGTTACTCCTCGATATGCTCCATTCCCTGGCTTAAGATGCGGACTACATGTTCGTCCGCCAGGGAATAATAAACTGTCTTGCCCTCCCGGCGGAATTTGACCAGCTTGCTGCTCTTCAGCACCCGGAGCTGGTGGGACACGGCGCTCTGGGTGACCTCCATGAGCTTGGCGATATCACAGACGCACAGCTCTCCCTCCAGCAAGGCGTACAGGATCTTGATTCGGGTGCTGTCCCCAAATATTTTGAACAGCTCCGCCAAGTCATACAGCTCCTCATCCGGGGGGAGCAGGGCGCGCACCTGGTCCACCGCGTCCACATGGACCCGGTCCTCCTGGCAGCAGGGGATAACTTCACGATCCATTCTCTCATCTCCTTTCAATATATGAACATCTATTCATATGTTGATATTATAATAGCGTACCGCTCCTCTTTTGTCAAGAGGCCGGGGGAAATTTCATTTCCTGTCTTTCCAACAAAAATCTTGCTGTTCAGACAAAAACAAAATATAATGGATCTGTTAAATATTTTTTCTCTACCAGGGAACTTTTTTCTTCCGCCCTCGTCAAACTAGTCGTAATCCCCATCAGGGGAACCCCATACCATCCCCAAGAAAAGGAGATCAATACCATGAAACGACGTGTATTCGCTCTGACTTTGGCGCTGTCCATGGTCCTGCTGGCCGCCTGTGGTCCCAAGGGGGAGGATAACTCCTCCGGCAATCAGTCCTCTTCTACTGGCAGCAATTCTGACATGAGCACTATGGCCCCGGACGGCTCCACCTCCATCCCCGACAGCTCCGCTCCGGATGCCTCTCAGCCGGACGGCAGCCAGCCGGACGGTTCTGGGAGCACCTCCTCTGATAGCTCCCAGCCCCCTGTGGACGAGCCCCAGGCACAGGCCTCCCTGTCCCTAAACCGCAGCGACTTTACCCTGTTCAAGGCGGGAGCCACCTTCCAAATGAAGGCCAAGGCTGATCCCGCCGGCGGTGCTCTGACCTGGAAATCCAGCGATGAGTCTGTGGCCACTGTGTCTGACAAGGGCCTGGTCACCGCTGTGGCCGTTGGAAACGCCACTATCACTGTTACCGACAGCGAAACGGGCCTGACCGCCTCCTGCATCGTCCGGTGCAACTGGGAGGAACAGAAGCCCGAGGAGGGTGGCCCCGCAGATGGCAGCGATTCCTCCAGCGGCAGCTCCTCCGGCGATACTTCCACCCCTGCCGGCAACGTGGACCTATCCGCCTTTGCTAGCGATATCATGGGCCAGTATGAGTTTGGTATGCTCCAACTCTTAGACGCCGATCTGATGGAACAGCTCTATCCTGGCATGGGCGCGGTAAGCGCGGAACAAAAATTGATCTATGGCACACTGATGACCATGAACAACGGCGAGTTCGGCCTGGTCCAGGTGAAGGACAGTAAGGACGTGGATACTGTGAAGTCCATCTTCCAGACCCGGATCGATGGTATGATCAACGGAGGAGCCTGGTATCCCGAACCCACCCGGATCTGGACCGAAAACTCCCGTGTTGTCAGCAACGGCAACTATGTCATGATGGTTGTCCATGAGAACTGCGACGCCATCGTAGACGCCTTCAACGCCCTGTTCTGATTCGAAGCAAAAGTCCCTATCCCCAGCGTTATAATCCATATGATCCCACGGCGGACGACAAGTCGTCCGCCGTTCCTTTAAGGAGTGTTGCTCATGGTCTTTTCCACCCCTACCTTTTTATTTTATTTTCTGGCGCTCACTCTGCTGATCTACTACTTGGTGCCCCGAAAGTTCCGGAACGTAGTAATCCTGTGCGCCTCTCTGTTTTTCTACTACTGGGGGGAGCGGGTCTATGTCGTCATCATGTTCCTGTCCACCGCCATCGACTATACCCACGGCCTGCTGGTAGAACGCTACAAGCGGAGGGACAACGATAGGGGTGCCCGGATGGCGGTGGCCTCCTCCATCGTGTTCAACCTGGCCCTGCTGTTCTTCTTCAAGTACTGGGACTTTATCGCCGCCTCTCTCCAGTCGGTCGGGCTGAACTTCATGCCGGTGCTGGGTATCCACCTGCCTATCGGTATCTCCTTCTATACCTTCCAAACCATGAGCTACACCATCGATGTGTACCGGGGAGATGCCCGAGCGCAGCGATCCATCCTTAACTTTGGCACCTTCGTCACCCTGTTTCCCCAGCTCATCGCCGGTCCCATCATCAAGTATAAGGACCTGGGAGACCAGATCGATCAGCGGGACTGCACTGTGGACAAGTTTGCCTCTGGCATCCAGATGTTTATGATCGGCCTTGGCAAAAAGCTGCTCATCGCCAACAACGTGGGGATGCTGTGGGACAGCTATAAGACCATGGCGCTGGCGGACCTGACCGTGGCGGGGGCTTGGCTGGGTGTGCTGGCCTTCACCTTCCAGATCTACTTTGACTTCTCTGGCTACTCCGACATGGCGGTAGGCCTGGGCCGGATGCTGGGCTTTGAGTTCCTGCCCAACTTCAACTACCCCTATATTTCCAAGAGTATCACCGAGTTCTGGCGGCGGTGGCACATCTCCCTGTCCACCTGGTTCCGGGAATACCTGTATATCCCCCTGGGGGGCAACCGCTGCTCCAAGGGCCGCTGGATGTTCAACCTGTTCGTCGTGTGGGCGGCCACCGGCATCTGGCACGGGGCCAGTTGGAACTATCTCATCTGGGGACTGTATTTCTTTGCCCTTCTGATGGTAGAAAAGTTTTTCCTGCTGGATGCGTTGAAAAAGGCCCCAGCCCTGGTGGGCCATGTCTATACCATGTTTTTTGTCCTTGTCAGCTGGGCTATCTTTGGCATCGAGGACGCCTCTCGGCTGGGCAGCTATCTGAAGGTGATGTTCGGTCTGGGGGGCGCTCCTCTGGCGGACGGCACTTTGGGCTACTATTTCATCAGCTATCTGCCCATCCTGGCGCTGGCGGCCCTCTCCTCCACCCCTCTGGGCGCAAAACTGTACCACAGGCTCCCTCAGCGGGCAGCGCAGGTAACAGGTGCCGCCGCCATCATAGCCGGCCTGTTGGTGTGCACCGCCTATCTGGTGGACGGCACCTACAATCCCTTCCTCTATTTCCGTTTCTAAGGAGGCGCAGACTATGTCAAACAAGTACAACAAGTTTATCACTGCCCTGTTCTGCACCTTCCTTGGCGGGATGCTGGTGGTCAGCACTCTCCTGCCGGACAAGGAGATGTCCGAGCTGGAGAACCGCTATCTCCAGAAGCCGCCCAAATTCAGCGTGGAAACAGTCACAGACGGCACCTTTATGGAACAGGCCGAGGACTATGTGGCCGACCATATCGCCGGCCGGGACTTCTGGGTGGCCGCCAAAGCCTGGTGTGAGCGTCTGTCCGGCAAGCGGGAGAACAACGGGGTCTATTTCGGTAAGCAGGACACCCTCCTGAACCGGGTGGATACCCCCGCCTGGGAGGATACCCCCGCTCAGGCGGGCGTTTCCGCCAAGCAGGGGCTTCTGACCCGCCTCGGCTTTGTGGACACGCTGGCAGGCAATGTGTCTGTCCCGGTGTACCTGGGCATCATCCCCTCCTCCTCTGCCATCTGGGCAGACCGCCTGCCCGCTGGTGCGCCCACAGCGGACGAGTTTTCCCTCATTGACCAGATGTATTTTCAGAGCGGGGCCTCTACCATCGACATGGCAGGCGCTCTGGCCGCCCACAGCGGCGAGGACATCTACTACCGCACCGACCACCACTGGACCAGCCTGGGGGCCTTCTACGGGGCCAACGCCATCTTTGAGGCTATGAGTCTGGATCCGCTGGATTTGGATGATTACCAGAAGACTACGGTCACTGACCAGTTCTTCGGCACTACCTTCTCCACCTCCGGAGTTCGCTGGGTGGCCCCTGACTCCATCGATACCTATGTGTCTGGCGAGGGGCTGAAGGTGACCTCTTGGTTCGGCTCTGAGCCCAGTGAAGGCAGTCTATATGTGGACAGCTTTTTAGAAGTGAAGGATAAATACTCCTACTTCCTGGGGGGGCGCCAGCCCCTGTGCGTCATCGAGAACCCACAGGTGGATGGCCCCAAGGTGCTGGTCATCCGGGATTCCTACTCCGACTCCCTGGCTCCCTTCCTGACGGAGCGATTTTCTGAGGTTCACCTCTTTGATCCCCGGAACAATCTGAGCAGCGTGAAGGACTATGTAGCAGACAACGGCATTGACTCGGTGCTTGTGCTCTACTCTTTCTCCAATTTTTCCACCGACCAGAATCTTTTTGTTCTGGGGCGGTGATTTCCGGGCCGGGACATTGGGACGTCCCGGCCTTGTTTTTTTCCACCCGCTCTGATAAGATAATCCCAACAGGAGGTGAGTGGCATGACAAACTGGGACAGCAGGGCGCTGGCGGTCGTCCAGCAGTTGAGGCGGTCCGGCCATCAGGCGGTGCTGGTGGGGGGCTGCGTCCGGGACAGCCTTCTGTCCATCCCGCCCCATGACTACGATGTGACCACCTCCGCCCTGCCTTGGGAGATACTGTCCTGCTGCGCCGGCTTTCCATGTCTGAATACCGGTCTGAAGCACGGCACGGTCACTGTCCTGTCCGGCGGCCTCCCTGTGGAGGTAACCACCTTCCGCCGGGAGGGGAGCTACTCCGACCACCGGCATCCGGACCAGGTGGAATTTACCAGCGACCTCACTGATGACCTGGCCCGCCGGGACTTCACGATCAACGCCATGGCCTGGGGTCCGGAGGGACTGATCGACCGGTTTGGCGGTCAAGAGGATCTGAACGCTCGGCTGATCCGCTGCGTAGGGGATCCGGACCGGCGAATGGAGGAGGACGCCCTGCGGCTCCTCCGGGGACTCCGGCTGGCCGGTCAGCTTCGTTTTACCATCCATCCGGACACCGCCGCCGCCATCCACGGCCACGCTCCCCAGCTGTCCATGGTGGCTTGGGAACGTATTTCCGCTGAATTTCTCCGGCTACTCTGCTCCCCCGGAGCGGAGCAGGTGTTGTTGGACTTCCCCGACGTAGTGACCCAAATTCTTCCAGAGCTGGGCCCTGCGGTGGGCTTTGACCAGCGTAATCCCCACCACCGCTGGGACGTGTATACCCACAGCGTCAAGACGGCTGCCCTGGTCCCCCCCTCCCCCGCTCTCCGACTTGCCGCCCTTCTTCATGACGTGGGGAAGCCCGCCTCCTTTTTCCTGGATGAGCGGGGCATCGGGCATTTCTATGGCCACGACCGCCTGGGCGTACCGCTGGCCGAGCGGGCTATGGCCCGCCTTCGCCTGGACAACGCCACCCGGGAGCGGGCGGCCATCCTGATCTCCCGCCATCACCTGCCGGTGGAGCCTACCCGGCGGTGGGCCGGCCGGTGGCTGTCCAGGCTGGGAGAGGAGTGCTTCTTCCAATTGCTGGCTCTCAAAGGGGCGGACGCATCCGCCTGTGCCCCGCCGCTCAAGGCGGAGGAGTCCGCTCCGCTGGAGCGGGCGGAGGCGCTGGGGCGGCAGTTGTTGGAGGAAAATGCCTGTCTTTCCCTCCGGACTCTGGCGGTCAACGGGCACGACGCCCTGAAGGTCGGTCTGGCCGGTCCCCAAATCGGACAGGCTCTGCACGAGCTCCTGGACTATGTGGCCCAGGGAGAGCTGCCCAACGAGCGTTCCGCCCTTCTCTCCGCCCTGGAGAGGTATCTTTCCCCATAAAAAATCCGCCCACGCATTAGCATGGGCGGATTTTTATACACACAATCAGCTTACCGCTCCTTGAAATAGTCCCTGGTAATCCGGGCCACCACTCCCGACAGGGCTAGAAGGCCCACCAGGTTTGGAATCGCCATCATGCCGTTCAGGGTATCGGCGATATCCCACATCAGTTTGCCGGAGCCGGTGGCTCCCACGATGCAGACTAAGGCGAATACAGCTTTGAAAAGAGCCTTGACCATCTTGCTGTCATGGGTCAGATAGCCCCAGCACTGCTCGCCGTAGTAACTCCAGCCCAAAATGGTGGAAAGGGCAAAAAAGAGCAGGCTGATTTGGATGACCACGCCCCCTATGGTACCAGGCAGGATCGTGTTGAAGGCGGCCACAGCGGCGGCGCCATTGGAGGTATAGCTGTCCAGGGCGGCCTCCCCCAGAGGCAAACCGGACAGCAGCACGGTGAGGGAGGTAATGGTGCAGATCACGATGGTATCCACAAACACCTCGAACACGCCCCACATGGCCTGCTCGGCAGGCTCGTCGGTGGAGGAGGCCGCATGGGCCATCGGGGCGGAGCCGAGGCCGGCCTCGTTGGAGAACACCCCACGGGCGAATCCCTGCTTCATGGCCGCTATGATGGCGTAGCCAAAGACGCCCCCTCCCACTGCCTCAAAGCTGAAGGCGCTGGTGACAATGGATGCCAAAGCGGCGGGAACCTGGGTAATCCGCAGCAGAATAACAGCGATTCCGGCCAGGATATAGAAGCTGGCCATAAAGGGGACCAGATAGGAGGCCACCTGGCCGATGCGCTTGACGCCGCCGATGATCACCACTCCCACAATAACTGCCAAAAGAATACCGGTAACCAGAGGATCAATTCCGAACAGTCCGTTCATGGCGCCGGCAATTTCACTGGACTGGGAGATATTTCCGATCCCAAAAGAGGCGAAGCCCCCAAACAGGGCAAACAAAACAGCCAGGGGCTTCCACCCCCTGCCCAGCCCCTTTTCGATGTAATACATGGGGCCGCCCCGGTGGGCGCCGCCCTCATCTGTCTCCCGGTACTGGATGGATAGGGCGATCTCGGCATACTTGGTACACATTCCAAAAAAGGCGGACACCCACATCCAGAACACAGCGCCGGGCCCGCCCACAAAGATGGCGCCAGTGACACCGGCGATGTTGCCCGTGCCCACTGTCCCGGCCAGGGCTGTGGTCACCGCCTGAAAGGGGGACAGGTTGCTGCCATGGTCTTTTTCCGACTTGCGGAACAGAGAGCCCACCGTGCTTTTCATGATATAGCCGAAGCGCCGCACCTGAATCCAGCCGGTGCGGCAGGTAAGGTAGATGCCGGTTCCCACCAGCAGAGCCAGCATGACGGGGCCCCATACAAAGCCATTCAAGGCGCTGTTGACTGATGTAAGCATCTCCAGCATTGTCGATCATCCCTCTCCCTCTTTTAGAAACATTATAAAGACAGTCCCGCAAAATTGCAAGAGAAGATATTTGAGCCATCATTTTTTCTTTCTTTTAGGCCCGATAGCAACTGTTTTTCGCTTTAAAAAGGTGAGGCTTTTGAAAAAACGAATTTTTCTCTTTTAAAAGTTGAAAAAAGAGCGGACCGAGGGAGCGTTATACACTCCCTCGGTCCGCTTTACTGTGCAGGTTTCCTGGTCATTTTAGACCAGCGCGTCCTCGCTCTGGCTTCCAGCGGCTGTTTCCAGCTCGATAGAGCCAACCTCGAAGGACAGGTCCTCCTCGTTTTCCATCTGGGTGGGTTCCTCCAGGGCATCGGCTACGATGGCCCCGCTCTGGTCAGAGACTAGGTTGCCCTCGTCGTCGATAACATCCTCCTTACGGTACTGGGCCAGACCAGAGCCGGCGGGGATAAGCTTGCCGATGATGACGTTCTCCTTCAGACCCTGCAGGTGGTCCACCTTGCCCTTGATCGCCGCTTCAGTGAGCACCTTGGTGGTCTCTTGGAAGGAGGCGGCGGACAGGAAGGACTCAGTAGCCAGAGATGCCTTGGTAATTCCCATGAGCAGGCGGGTGCAGGTGGGCAGGCGCAGATCCTCGCCCATCTCGTTCTTCTCCCCGGCGTCAATGCGGGCCTGGACCGCCTCCTCGGCGTCCCGGAACTCGGTGATGTCCACGGTAGCGCCGGACAACAAATCGGAGTCCCCAGCGTCCTCCACCCGGACCTTCCGCATCATCTGGCGGACAATAACCTCGATATGCTTATCATTGGTGTCCACGCCCTGCTGACGGTACACCTTCTGCACCTCGCGGATCAGGTAGTTGTGGCAGTCGGACAGGCCGCGGATACGCAGCACCTCATGGGGGGACAGGGCGCCCTCGGTAAGCTGGTAGCCCTTTTCCACCGTGTCGCCCTCCTTCACCTTAATGCCGGCGGAGTAAGGCAGGGCGTAGGTCACCACCTCGCCGTCATCGGCGGTGATGGTCACGTTGCACATCACGTTGCGCTTGGTCTCCTCCATGGACACCACACCGCTGATTTCAGCCAGCTGGGCCATCTTCTTGGGCTTGCGGGCCTCGAACAGCTCCTCCACGCGGGGCAGACCCTGGGTGATATCACCGCCGGCCACACCGCCGGTGTGGAAGGTACGCATGGTCAGCTGGGTGCCGGGCTCACCGATGGACTGGGCGGCGATGATACCCACCGCCTCGCCAGCGCCCACAGGCTCACCAATGGCCAGGTTGATGCCGTAGCACTTGGCGCACACGCCGCTGCGGGCCCGGCAGGTAAGGACAGAGCGGATCTTCACTTCATGGATACCGTGTTTTTCCAGAGTCTTGGCGTCCTCGTTGAGAAGCATGGTATCTCGATTGAAGAGCACCTCGCCAGTGGCGGGGTCCACGATGTCCTCCGCGGGATAGCGGCCGTGGACACGCTCGGCAAAGGTCTCGATGACCTGGCCGTGCTCCTCGATCTCGCTGACCAGGATTCCGTCGGAGGTGCCGCAGTCCTCCTCCCGGATAATGACCTCCTGGGACACGTCCACCAGGCGGCGGGTCAGGTAGCCCGAGTCGGCGGTACGCAGAGCGGTATCGGCCATGCCCTTCCGGGCGCCCCTGGAGGAGATGAAGTATTCCAATACAGACAGGCCCTCACGGAAGTTGGCCTTGATGGGGATCTCGATGGTACGGCCGGCGGTATCGGCCATCAGGCCGCGCATACCGGCCAGCTGACGGATCTGGGCCATAGAACCACGGGCGCCGGAGTCGGCCATCATCCAGATGGGGTTGTACCGGTCCATGGACTCCTGCAGGGCGGCGGTCACGTCGGCGGTGGTCTGTTCCCAGGCTTCCACAGACTTGCGGTACCGCTCCTCGTTTGTCAGCATACCCCGGCGGTACAGGCGGTCGATCTTGATGATCTCCTTCTCGGTCTCGGCGATCAGCTCGTACTTCTTGGCCGGGACCGTCATGTCGGCGATGGCCACGGTCAGGGAGCCCCGGGTGGAGTAATGGTAGCCCAAGTCTTTGATGGCGTCCAGCACTCCGGCGGACACGGTAAAGCCGTGCTTGGAGATACACTTGTCGATGATTTTGCCCAGTTGCTTTTTGCCCACCACGAAGTTGATCTCTGGGTCGAACATGGTCTCAGGGTCGTCGCGGTCCACAAAGCCCAAGTCCTGGGGGATGGCCTCGTTATAGATCAGGCGGCCCACCGTGGTCTCCACCAGCTTGTGGCGCATCTCACCATCTACTTCCCGGTACATACGGACCTTGATGGGAGAGTGAAGGGTGACTACCCCGGCGTCATAGGCCAGCATAGCCTCGTCCTTGTCGGCAAAACAGTGGCCAGTGCCAGCCTCGTCCCGGGTGAAGGTCAGGTAGTAGGCACCCAGGATCATATCCTGGGAGGGGATGGTAACCGGGCCGCCGTCCTGGGGACGGAGCAGGTTATTGGCAGACAGCATCAGCACCCGCGCCTCGGTCTGGGCCTCGGCAGACAGGGGGACGTGGACAGCCATCTGGTCGCCGTCGAAGTCGGCGTTGAAGGCGGTACACACCAGGGGGTGCAGCTTGATGGCCCGGCCTTCCACCAGAACAGGCTCAAATGCCTGGATGCCCAGGCGGTGCAGGGTGGGGGCGCGGTTGAGCATGACGGGGTGGTCTTTGATGACAAATTCCAGGGCGTCCCACACGGCAGCCTCGCCCTTCTCCACCATCTTCTTGGCCTGCTTGATGTTGTGGGCGGCGCCGTCGTCCACCAGCTTCTTCATAACGAAGGGGCGGAACAACTCAATGGCCATCTCTTTGGGCAGGCCGCACTGATATATCTTCAGGCTGGGGCCCACCACGATGACGGAACGGCCGGAGTAGTCCACACGCTTGCCCAGCAGGTTCTGACGGAAGCGTCCCTGCTTGCCCTTGAGCATGTCGGACAGGGATTTGAGGGCCCGGTTGTTGGCGCCGGTGACGGCCCGGCCCCGGCGGCCGTTGTCGATGAGGGCGTCCACAGCCTCCTGGAGCATCCGCTTCTCGTTGCGCACGATGATGTCCGGTGCGTTGAGCTGGATGAGCCGCTTCAGGCGGTTATTGCGGTTGATGACCCGGCGGTACAGATCATTCAGGTCAGAGGAGGCGTACCGCCCGCCGTCCAGGGGGACCATTGGCCGGATCTCCGGAGGGATAACAGGCAATACGTCAATGATCATCCACTCGGGCTTGTTGCCAGAGACGCGGAAGGCGTCTACCACCTCCAGACGCTTAACAATGCGGGCCTTCTTCTGACCGGAGGCGTCTTTCAGTTCGGCACGCAGCTGGGCAGACAGCTCCTCCAAATCAATCTGCTGGAGCAGCTTCTTGACAGCCTCGGCGCCCATACCGGCGTCAAAGTCGTCCTCGTACTTCTCCCGCATATCCCGATATTCCTTCTCGGACAGGATCTGGTTTTTGGAGAGGGGGGAGAAGCCGGGGTCGATGACAATATAGGCGGCAAAGTACAGAACCTTCTCCAGGATCCGGGGGCTGATATCCAGCAGCAATCCCATCCGGGAGGGGATTCCCTTAAAGTACCAGATATGGGACACGGGGGCGGCCAGCTCGATGTGGCCCATCCGCTCCCGGCGGACTTTGGCCTTGGTGATTTCCACGCCGCAGCGGTCGCACACCTTGCCCTTGTAGCGGATCTTCTTATACTTGCCGCAGTTGCACTCCCAGTCCTTGGTGGGGCCAAAGATCTTTTCACAGAACAGGCCGTCCTTCTCCGGCTTCAGAGTGCGGTAGTTGATGGTCTCAGGGCGCTTGACCTCGCCGTAGGACCACTCACGGATCTGTTCGGGGGAGGCGATCCCGATCTGGATGGCGTCAAATTCAGCGTAACTCATGTTTCAAATCTCCTCCCGTACTCAAAAGTCCTCGTCAGAGAACAGCCCGTCCTCCGAGCTCTCCTCATCGGTCACATCCAAGGTAAGGTCGTCGTCATCGCTCTCTCCCTTGAAGGTGAAGCCTCCAGCGGAGGCGAAGTCGGCGTCCTTCTCATAGCCGAAGTCATCGTCCCGGTCATAGAAATCGTCCCGGACGGGCTGGTAGTTGTCCTCGTCGTCATCCTTCAGCTCGATCTCCTGCCCTTGGTCGTCCAGCACCTTGATGTCCAGACACAGGGACTGGAGCTCTTTAATCAGTACCTTGAAGGACTCGGGCACGCCGGGCTTGGGCACATTCAGCCCCTTGACGATGGCCTCGTAGGTCTTGACGCGGCCGGTCACGTCGTCCGACTTGACCGTCAGGATCTCCTGCAGGGTGTAGGCGGCGCCGTAGGCCTCCAGAGCCCACACCTCCATCTCGCCAAACCGCTGGCCGCCGAACTGGGCCTTGCCGCCCAGAGGCTGCTGGGTGACCAGGGAGTAGGGGCCGGTGGCACGGGCGTGGATCTTGTCGTCCACCAGGTGGTGCAGCTTCAGGAAGTAGACATAGCCCACGGTGACCGGGTTGTCAAATCGCTGGCCGGTACGGCCGTCATACAGCCAGTTCTTGCCGTCCACCAGGCGAAGTTTGCCCGCCTTCTGCCACTCCCGGACCTGGACGCTGTCGGCCATCTCCTCGGAGGACAGGGCACGCATCTCCTCCTCGCCCTCGCCGGCCAGATAGAGCTGCTTGCCGATAAGGGGCTCGTCATAGCCCACCTCACGGGCCAGGCCGGCCATTTTCAGGCACTCCTGAATATCGCTCTCGGTGGCGCCGTTGAAGATGGGGGTGGCCACCTTCCAGCCCAGGGTCTTGGCGGCGTATCCCAGATGGACCTCCAGCACCTGGCCGATGTTCATACGGGAGGGCACGCCCAGGGGGTTCAGCACAATGTCCAGGGGGGTGCCGTCGGGCAGGAAGGGCATATCCTCCTGGGGCAGGATGCGGGACACCACGCCCTTGTTGCCGTGGCGGCCGGCCATCTTGTCACCCACGGAAATCTTCCGCTTCTGAGCAATATACACCCGGACGGTCTGGTTAACGCCAGGGGACATCTCGTCGCCGTTCTCACGGGTAAAGATCTTTACATCCACCACGATGCCGCTCTCGCCGTGGGGCACCTTCAGAGAGGTGTCGCGGACCTCACGGGCCTTCTCTCCAAAGATGGCCCGGAGCAACTTCTCCTCAGCAGTGGCCTCCGCCTCGCCCTTGGGGGTGACCTTACCCACCAGGTAGTCGCCGGCATGGACTTCGGCGCCCACCCGGATGATGCCATGCTCGTCCAGGTCCCGCAGAGCGTCCTCGCCCACGTTGGGGATATCACGGGTGATGGTCTCGGGACCCAGCTTGGTGTCCCGTGCCTCAGTCTCATACTCCTCGATGTGGATGGAGGTAAATACGTCGTCCTTCACCATCCGCTCGTTGAGCAGGATGGCGTCCTCGTAGTTGTAGCCCTCCCAGGTCATGAAGCCCATGAGGATATTCCGGCCCAGGGCGATTTCGCCGTGGTCGGTAGAGGGACCGTCTGCCAGCACGTCCTGGAAGTCTACCCGCTGTCCGGCGTCCACGATGGGCCGCTGGTTGATACAGGTGGTGTGGTTGGAGCGCAGGTACTTAGTTAGGCGGTACTCCTTGGTCTGGCCGTTGTCATAAGCCACGGTGATATACCGGGCGGACACCTTGGTGACCGTGCCGGGGCCTTCCGCCAGGATGGCCACTTCGGAGTCGATGCAGTTCTTGTGCTCCTGGCCGGTGGCCACGATGGGAGCCTCGGGCCGGAGCAGGGGGACGGCCTGGCGCTGCATGTTGGCGCCCATCAGCGCACGGTTGGCGTCGTCGTTCTGGAGGAAGGGGATCATGGCGGTAGCCACGGACACCATCATCTTGGGGGACACGTCCACATAGTCCACCTGGTGTTTATCCACAGAAATGGTCTCATTCCGGTGACGGCAGGTGATACGCTCGTTGACGAAGCAGCCGTTCTCGTCCACGGGCTCAGTGGCCTGGCCGATGGTGTACTCGTCCTCTACATCGGCGGTCATATAGGTGATTTCGTCGGTAACCCGGCCAGTCTCCTTATCCACCTTACGGTAGGGGGTCTCAATAAAGCCGAAACGGTTGATACGGGCGTAGGAGGCCAGATAGGAAATCAGGCCGATATTGGGACCTTCGGGGGTCTCGATGGGGCAAAGGCGTCCGTAGTGGCTGTAATGGACGTCACGGACATCGAAGGAGGCCCGGTCACGGGACAGGCCGCCGGGGCCCAGAGCGGACAGACGGCGCTTGTGGGTCAGCTCGGCCAGGGGGTTGGTCTGGTCCATGAACTGGGACAGGGGGCTGGAGCCGAAGAACTCCTTGATGGCGGCGGTGACAGGGCGGATGTTAATCAGGCTCTGGGGGGTGACCACATCCAGGTCCTGAGTGGTCATCCGCTCCCGGATAACACGTTCCATACGGGAGAAGCCGATGCGGAACTGATTCTGAATCAGCTCGCCCACACAGCGCAGCCGGCGGTTACCCAGGTGGTCGATGTCATCCGGGGTGCCGGAGTTGTGGGCCAGACAGTTGAGGTAATTGATAGAGGCCATGATGTCAGGCACAGTGATGTGCTTGGGGATCAGGTCGTCCAGATGGCCGCGGATGGCGTCCTTCAGTTCCTCCCCCTGGAACTGGTCCAGCAGCTCGCACAGGGCGGGGAAATAGACCATCTCGCTGACGCCGACCTCTTGAGGGTCAAAGTCCACAAAGTCCTTCAGGTGGACCATGTTGTTAGAAAACACCTTGACCTGCTTACCGTCCACGTCGATGACAGCCTCGTTGACGCCCCGGTCGTCCAGGAAGTGGGCCCTCTCCCGTGTCAGGACCTCTCCCTCCTCGGCGATGATCTCGCCGGTGCGGGGATCGGCTACGGGCAGGGCCAGCTTCTGGCCGGACAGCCGGGACCACAGAGCCATCTTCTTGTTGAACTTATAGCGGCCCACAGCGGACAGATCATAGCGCCGGGGATCAAAGAAGGTGGCGTCCAGCAGGGTCCGGGCGGAGTCCACCGTGGGGGGCTCGCCGGGACGGAGCTTGCGGTAGATCTCCAGCAGGGCGTCCTCATAGGTCTTACAGGCATCCTTCTCCATCGTGGCCAGGATACGCTCGTCCTCGCCGAACATCTCGATGATTTCAGCGTCGGTCCGGGGCCCCAGGGCACGGATAAGGCAGGTGATGGGCAGCTTGCGGTTCTTATCGATGCGGACATAGAACAGGTCGGACAAATCGGTTTCATACTCCAGCCAGGCACCCCGGTAGGGGATGACGGTAGTGGTGTAGGTCAGGTTGTCCGCCTTGTCCGCGGTCCGGGTGTAATACATACCGGGAGAGCGGACGATCTGGGAGACGATGACCCGTTCGGCGCCATTGATGACGAAGGTGCCGGCCTGGGTCATGATGGGGAAGTCTCCCATAAAGATCTCCTGCTCGGCGATCTGCTCCGACACCCGGTCGTTCTTCTTCTGGGTGTTGCGCAGCTGGACCTTCACCTTGATGGGGGCGGCGTAGGTGGCGTCCCTGGCCTTGCACTCCTCCACGTCGTACTTGGGCTTCTCATCCATGGAGTAGTCCACAAAGGTCAGCTCCAGATTGCCGGCATAGTCGGTGATGGGGCCGACGTCCTTGAACACCTCCCGCAGGCCGGTGTCCAGGAACCACTGGTAGGAGGTCTTCTGCACCTCCAGCAGGTTAGGCATCTCCAGGATCTCCTGGTAGCGGGCAAAGCTCTTTCTCGGGGTCTTGCCGTACATTACGTCCTTGACCATGCTAAAAAATCAACTCGCTTTCTTCTGATTCCACGGTTGGTCCTTCCGTTTTTTCCTCTGGATGCAGGGAAAAACAGCCGTTTTCGCCGTCGATTTATACAAATCCGGCACTCCGCCGCTTTTCCGCACACCCGGGCGCGTTGCTATTTTGCTTGAAGTCACTCTTGTCTTTCTGTCCGCCCTGTGATAAACTAAAGATAGAGCATGGGAGATCATGCTCTTTCTTTCAGGGGACATAAAAGCATTTTATTGTACCATGGGGAAGGCGCTGTGTCAAGCGCCTTCCTTTTATTTTCCCAAAATTTCCTTGGTATAAAACCTTATCTGGAGACCTATCCGGACTTTGGACACAGCAGTTTTCAATCTACCACCCCCATGTGGAAGGAAGAAAGCCGGACGGGTGTTATCCCGTCCGGCCTTTCATAAAGGGGGGAGAAAATCTATTTATGATGGCAGCCGCCGCATTGGCCGCAGTCGCCGCCGCATTGGCCGCCCTTCTTATGGCCCTTCCAGATGGAGCGGACTGCCAGGGCTGCCACGGCCACAAGGGCCGCGATCACGATGAGGTTTCCTATCATGGGCGGTATCATCGTCACGCCCTCCTTTCATAGCTTAAATAGCTTAAGATAGGAAAATGAATGCTCTCTTACTTCTTCGCAGTTTTCTTCGCCTCAGCGGCGGCCACGGAAGTCAGGTGGTGAATCTCGCCCTCAGGCTGATAGCCTTTGCGAAACAGCAGGAAGAGGAGGAGAACCAGAGCAGCCGCCGCTACTACGGTCCACACGCTGAAGGAGGCCACACCGGCGATGAGCCCGCCGATCTGATAGACGATCATGGAGATGACGTAGGCAAAGCCGCACATATACCCGATGGCGCCCAGGGTCCACTTGGGGTTGTTCATCTCCCGCTTGATGGCGCCCATAGCGGCAAAGCAGGGAGCGCACAGCAGGTTGAAAATCATAAAGGAGTAGGCGGTGATGCCATTGAAGTCGCCAGCCACCATGGTCCAGATGGGGGAGGAGTCCTCCATCAGGTCGATCTCGCCGGCATAGTGGTACAGCACGCCGAAGGTGTTGACTACCTCCTCCTTGGCGATGAGTCCGGTAACTGTGGCAACCGTAGCCTTCCAGGCCCAGTCGCCGGCCCAGCCCAGGGGGTAGAAGATCCAGGCGACCGCGTTGCCGATGACGGCCAGCAGGGAGTCGTTGTTGTCCTCCACAGCCTGGAACACTCCCTCCACAAAGCCGTAGCCCTGGAGGAACCAGAGAACGATGGAGGAAAGCAGGATAACGGTGCCAGCCCGCTTGATGAAGGACCATCCCCGCTCCCAGGTGGCCCGCAGTACATTGCCGGCAGAGGGGGCATGGTAGGTGGGCAGCTCCATGACAAAGGGGGCGGGCTCACCAGCAAATGCCTTGAATTTCTTGAGCATGACGCCAGAGATGATGACAGCGGCGATACCAATAAAGTAGGCAGAGGTGGCTACCCAGGAGGAGTTTCCGAAGATAGCGCCGGCGAACAGGCCGATGATGGGCATCTTCGCGCCGCAGGGGATGAAGCCGGTGGTCATAACGGTCATCTTCCGGTCCCGGTCCTGCTCGATGGTTCGGGAAGCCATGATACCGGGGACGCCGCAGCCGGTAGCCACCAGCATGGGGATGAAGCTCTTGCCGGACAGACCAAAGCGGCGGAAAATCCGGTCCATGATGAAGGCGATACGGGCCATATAGCCCACATCCTCCAGAATGGCCAGCAGGAGGAACAGCACCAGCATCTGGGGCACAAAGCCGAGCACAGCACCCACACCGGCCACAATACCATCCTGGATCAGACCGTAGACCCAGGTGCCTTCCACTACGCCCAGGGCGCCCAGGATCGCGTCGAACCAGCCGGGCACGATCTCACCGAAAAGGGTGTCGTTGGCCCAGTCTGTACCGAAGGTGCCAATCCCGATGCCGCCGTCCACAATAGAGGTCCCCATGGCGATGGTGTAAATCAGATACATGATCACCGCGAATATGGGCAGGGCCAGGATTCGGTTGGTCACGATCTGATCGATTCTGTCGGAGATGGAGAGGCTGCCCTTGGCCGCCTTTTTCTTTACCGCCCTGGACACGACGCCGTTTATGTAGGCATATCGCTGATTAGTAATGATGGACTCAGCGTCGTCATCCAGTTCCTTCTCACAGTCAGCGATGTGGGCCTCCAAATGGGCGGCCAACTCGCTGTCCAGTGCCAACTCCTCCAACACCTTCTCGTCCCGCTCAAAGACCTTGATGGCATACCAGCGCAAATACTGGTCGGCCACCCTCCCCTCAATGGACTCCTCAATGTGGGCGATGGCGTGCTCCACGCTGCCGGTAAACACATGGGGCAGCTCTCCTACCCGGTGGGCTTTAGCCATCGAGACGGCCTGTTCGGCCGCCGCCATGCCGCCCTCCCCTTTCAGGGCAGACATCTCCACCACTAGGCAGCCCAGAGAGTCACCCAGCTTTTTCAGGTCGATCTGGTCCCCATTCTTACGGACCAGGTCGATCATGTTGACCGCCACCACTACGGGCAGGCCCAGTTCGATGAGCTGAGTCGTCAGGTACAGGTTGCGCTCGATATTCGTGCCGTCCACGATGTTCAGAATAGCGTCGGGCTGCTCCTTAACCAGATAATTTCTGGCCACTACCTCCTCCAGTGTATAGGGGGACAGGGAATAGATACCGGGCAGGTCCTGGATGATCACGTCCTTATAGCCCTTCAGCTTGCCTTCCTTCTTTTCTACCGTTACGCCGGGCCAGTTGCCCACATACTGGTTTGCGCCGGTCAAACTGTTGAACAAGGTGGTCTTGCCACAGTTGGGATTGCCGGCCAATGCGATCTTGATGTTCATTTCTCGCCTCTGCTCCTCTCGATTGTTAGTTATAGCTAACTTTTTGTCTGAAAAAAGCGGCTCTCGCCAGACGGCATTTTACCGTCTGGAGCCGAGCCTTTTCAGACGACCTCGATCATCTCCGCGTCACTTTTCCGGATCGACAGCTCGTAACCCCGGACATTTAATTCCATGGGGTCTCCAAGTGGAGCCACTTTGCGGACGAATATCTCGACGCCCTTGGTGATTCCCATGTCCATGATCCGGCGCTTTACCGGCCCTTCTCCATGGAGCTTGGCCACAACCGCGGTTTGGCCCACGGCCACATCCTTCAATGTCTTCATGCTTATTCCCCCTCAAATCATAATGCGGTTCGCCATACTCTTGTCTAGGGCGATCCGGCTGTCTTTGACCTGTACGATCAGGTTTCCCGCGATCTCACTTACCACAGTGATATCACTGTCCACTACAAAGCCCAATTCAGCCAGGTGCTGACGGATCTCGTCCTTGCCTGTGATCTTTTTGATCGTAACCCGTTCCCCAGACTTCGCCATCGTCAGCGGCATCATAGCTCTCCTCCTTCAGATGATTAGCGAAAGCTAACTCGCACTCAGAAAAACTAGGTTAGCATTTACTAACCCCTTTTCGTCTGTGGAGTTTATCACAACTAACTTTCCTTGTCAACCCCTATTTGAAAGTCCTTGCCTTTTTCTGGCGTTTATGTTACCCTTGGTACAAAGAGTTGCCAGGAAGGAAGGACTTTAGATGAATATCCACGAATCGGCTGAGGATTATCTGGAGGCCATTTTGATCCTGCGGGAACAGCTGGGAATGGTCCGCTCCATAGACATTGTCCACCACCTGGATTACACAAAGCCCAGCGTCAGCGTGGCTATGAAACGGTTGCGGGAAAACGGATACATTGAAATGGATGGGGACGGGCATATCACTCTGCTTCCCCCGGGAGAGGCGATTGCCCAGCGGATTTATGACCGCCACAAGCTGTTGACTCAGCTTCTGGTTCGGCTGGGGGTTGACCCAAAGACCGCGGCGGCGGACGCTTGTAAGATCGAACATGACCTCAGCGATGAATCCTTTGAAAAGATTAAAGCCCATGTCCGGCAACATACAAAATAGGCCTTGGAAACGGCCTTCTTTCCCATATCAGGTCCGCTCTCAGCGTAAAAGCCGCCCATAGAGCGGCTTTTTTCTTTTCTCTCCGTATTTTTCCATCCAATTCTTTGGGAAAGGATTTGACAGACGGCGGCAAATATGTTACAATTCGGTTACAAGTTTTGAGCAAGGAGGGATTCATAGTGGCTTCTGAGAATATTCCTCTTTCCTATAAAGGGCATCCCCTGCGTCGGAAAGACAACCTGATTTACTACGGCACTATGGCCGAGAAATATATTATCATGCTCCAGATCCTGTCTACCAAGACCGTCAACGGCCTGGAGATGGCAGATAAGGTGGCCGTCCAGCTCCAGCTGACTGACCCCGATCTGCGGGGACGGGACCGTGTGGTCAAGAAAAGTGAAAAAGACAGCCTCTATGCGGCCATGGATATCGCCGCCGTGTGGCTGGACCGCTCTTTGAACGGCAAGTGACCCCTGTTGGCTGACCATCAGAAATAGAAAAGGATTTGGGAGGATCTCAGCTATGCACCTGAAGATGACCATCACCCGGCTCACCGCCGCCCTTCTGGTTTCCAGCACCCTCGCGGCCCCTGTCCTGGCCGCCTCGGGTACTGTCAATTCCGGGGGCGACCCCCTTCGGGTCCGGGCCGATCCCAACACCAGCAGTCAAATTCTAACCAAGCTGTCCGACGGCACCCAGGTAGAGGTGCTGGAACAGGCCGAAAACGGCTGGTACAAGATCGCCCATGAGGGGATCTCCGGCTTCGTTTCGGGGGAGTATCTGGTGGTCCATGAGGAGGGCCAGGAGCAGGCCGTCGCATTGGCCGCAGAGGCTGACGCGGAAGCTGCCAGTACCTTTGGCCGGATTACCGCCTCCTCCCTGAACGTTCGCTCTGGCCCCAGCACTGACCACGAAAAGGTAGGGAGCCTAGCCGCGGGCAGGGTCGTCGAACTGCTGGAGGAGAGCGACGGCTGGTACCGTATTGAAAACGGCTATATCAGCACCGAGTATGTGACCATCGTAGACCCCTCCCAAATCAGCAAGGGACAGGAAATCGCCGATTATGCCCTCCAGTTCGTGGGGTATCCCTATGTGTATGGCGGCAGCAGCCCCAAGGGCTTTGACTGCTCTGGCTTTACCAGCTATGTCTATAAGCAGTTTGGCATCACCATCAATCGCACCGCCTCCACCCAGCTGGATAACGGTACTCCTGTTTCCATGAGCGAGCTCCAGCCCGGCGACCTGGTCATGTTCAAAAAATCCGGTACCGGCAGCAAGCGGGCATCCCATGTGGGAATTTACATCGGCAACAACCAGTTTGTCCATGCCTCCACTTCCACGGTGGGCGTCATTGTCAGCGATATGGATTACGCCTATTACACCACCGGCTTTGTGGGCGGACGCCGCTTGGTCTGATTTTCTCTCAAAATTACTATAAAAACAGAGCGGGTCCCCTATGGGGACCCGCTCTGTTTTTTTACTGCCGCTCTGCCTCCTGGGAGAGCGGGGGATGCCGACCCTCCAACGCTGTTAAGTCGCTGCCCTCCACCTTGGCATATGCCCGCTTCCGTACACACAGGAAGAAGATCAGATGGACCGCACCAGTGACCAGCCAACTGATGGGATAGGAGATGTACAGGCAGGAGGCTGTGTGATAGACCGGGAATATCACCGCCACCCACACCAGACGCAGGCCGCAGGCCCCCACTAGGGAGACCACCATGGGAACCACCGAATAGCCGATCCCCCGAAGGACACCTACCAGCGTATCCATGATGCCGCAGATAAAATAGGGGCAGGCGATAAAAGACAACCGGATAAGCGCCTGGGCAATGACCTCATGCTCCCCGGCAGGGACATAGAAGCCAGCCAGAGTCTCGCCAAAGAAATAGGCAAGATTACCAAATACCAGGCCGCTTATGACCGAAAAAGAGACGCACTGGACCGCGATGCGGTCCACTCGCTTGCACTTTCCGGCTCCGTAGTTCTGCCCCACAAAGGTGATGGCCGTCTGATAAAAGGCGTTCATGGCGGCGTAGACAAAGCCCTCAATGCTGGCGGAGGCAGAGGAGCCGGCGGCCAGCACTGGGTCATCAAAGGAGTTGATGGCCGACTGGATGACCACGTTAGACAGGGAGAACACCACTCCCTGGCAGCCCGCCGGCAGACCCACCTGGAGGATACGGCGGATGACCGACCACTGAAGGCCCAGCTTATTCAATTCCAACCGGAGAGCCCCCTCCTCCCGCACCAGGCACCAAACCACTAGAGCGGCGGAGATATACTGGGAGATGATAGTGGCCAGCGCCACACCGGCCACATCCATATGCAGGACGATGACGAAAAACAGGTTTAGTACCACGTTGACTACGCCGGATAAAAAGAGAAAGTACAGGGGACGGCGGGTGTCCCCCTGAGCCCGCAGGATGGCCGCCCCAAAGTTGTAAGTAAGCAGGGCGGGCATCCCAAAGAAGTAGATGCGCAGGTAGACGGTGGCCAAGTCGATGACGTCGGTGGGGGAGGACATCCACTCTAGCAGCTGGCGGACCATGACTGTGCCGAACACCGTCATGACCACACCACTGATGAGCGCCAGGGTCATGGAGGTGTGGACGCTGCGGCTCACATTGTCGTGGCGCCCGGCCCCCAAATCTCTGGCTACCACCACATTGGTGCCCACGGAGAGGCCCACAAACAGATTGATCAGCAGGTTAATCAGGGCCGTATTGGACCCTACTGCCGCCAGGGCTTCCTTGCCGGCGAATTTACCCACCACCACTACGTCGGCGGCGTTGAACAGCAGCTGCAACAGACTGGAGGCCATCAGCGGCAAAGCAAAGAGAAGGATCTTATCCGCTATGGACCCGTTGCACATATCGATCTCATATCGCCTCTTGACGCTCCTCTGTTTCAACACAGACCTCTCCCTTCCAATTTCTCAAATTCCTCACTCAGCCAATCCCGTGGAACACAAATCCCAGAATGACCACCAAGATCGTCAAGGGTACATAGACATACTTTCCCACAGGACCAAACGCCCTGCTCAGTGGCTTTTGCCTGCCGGTCTCCAGTTCTTTCCGAAGCTTGCTCCACCCCAGCACATAGTAGATGGAGATGGCACCCAGCACAGCTCCGATGGGAACCACTTGGATGGTGATAAAGTCCATCCAAGCTCCTACCCGCTCCTCTGACTCCATGAAGATCCCTACTCCAATTGTCAGTGCAGAGCAGATGACTACCGCCGTCTTTCTCCCCAGCTTGAAGTGTGTCTGCCAGCTCTCGGACACGGCCTCAAACATATTGATCAGAGAGGTAAGACCGGCAAACAGGACTGACAGGAAGAAAAACGCGGCAAACAGCCGGCCCATAGGCATCTGCTGGAACACGGTGGGCAGAGTGATGAACATGAGAGGCGGGCCGGATTTCACGTCTAGGCCATAGGCAAAGACAGCCGGCATGATGGCCAAGGCGGACAGCAGGGCGGCCATGGTATCAAAGATCGCCGTCCGCAGGGACGCCTTGGGGATATCCTCCTTCTTGTCCAAATAAGCCCCGTACACGATCATGCCAGAGCCAGTGATAGACAGGGAGAAAAAAGCCTGCCCCATGGCCATGACCCAGGTGTATGGCTCCAGCAGCTTGGACCAGTCTGGGACCAGCAGGAAGCGGTAGCCCTCTCCCGCCCCAGGTAAAGTAGCCACCCAGATGGCCAGAATGATGAACAGGACATAGAACAAGGGCATTAGGATACGGCTCACCTTTTCGATACCAGAGGTGACGCCGAACATCAGCACCAGGCAGACCATAGCTATCACTACGGTATGCCACAGGGGATTGCCAAAGTGAGAGGCGGCCGCCGTGAAGAAGGCGGTGGGCTCCGCCGTCATCAAAGTTCCGGACAGGGCGCCGGCCAGGCTGTTGAGCACCCAGCCCAGAATGACGGCATAGCCGATGGCGATACCCAGGGATCCCATCAGAGGCAGCCAGCTGACCACGCTGCCCACCCGCTTCAGTCTAGGGTCCCGCTCCTGAAAGCACCGCTCATAGGCGCCGATGGTCCCAGTACCCGCCAGACGGCCGATGCCGAACTCAGCGGACAGGCCCACCCAGCCAAACAGGAAAACGAACAGCAGATAGGGGATCAGGAAGGCCGCCCCTCCATACTGGCCCAGCCGATAGGGAAACAGCCAGATGTTACCCAGCCCCACAGCCGAACCAACACAGGCGATGACAAAGCCTATGGAGGAACTAAATCCCCCGTTCTGGTGTTTTTTCTGATTTGCCATACTCTGATTCTCCTAATTTCTAGTTTCACTTTTTAAAAGATCTGCTCCAGCGAATCAGTTTTTTATACTATCACAAAAGGAATGGACTGTCCAGTACAAATGTCCGTCCCTAAGGTCTCTGTCTGCCGCAACAGACCGAGAGTCCTATTTCGATCTTCAAGCCTATTTCTTGTTTGAGAGTTCCTCTTGCAATATATCCAACATATTCATGGTCTTTGTCGACCAGGAGATCGTAGTGCCGTGTAGGCCGCTCCTCTCCTGAATTTTTTGTCTCAATTCAAATATCTTTTCCATATCGATATCCAGCTCAGTGGATCGCTTCACCAGGTCGTCATAATCAACCCCTTTTATGTTAGCGGCTTTTTTCATTTCCCGCTCTATGATCTTAGCCCAGTTTTCATTTCTGATCCTATATCGGACCCAGGCAAAAAAGATTTTCGGGTTCGTCGTATCTGGAGAATCAGCGTGGCAGTTTGGACACAGAAGGAACAGATTCCCCGGGCTATCGTCACCTCCTTTTGACTTTGGGACAATGTGAGCTTTGTCCAACAGGCGGTCTCCATTCCACAACGCCCTCAGTGTCTTTGCATCCGCTGTCTGAAAGGGCGGCATATGACAGGCCCAGCAGAATATCTCATCCGGCAGTTCTGTAATCTTTACTGCGTCATCCCCCAGTGTGCAATCGTTGATCCTCTTGATCTCAAAATCTTTAGTAATCGCTTTATCGGACCAATACATATATATCTCATACTTTTTTGTCTTCATATGCTCCTCCTTAACCAACATCGATCTCCGACTCCCGCGACAGAAGCACCACCGTTTCCACATGGGCGGTCCGTGGAAACAGATCCACCCCCTGTGCCTTCACCGCCCGATAGCCCAGCTCCCCAAACCGCCTCACATCCCTGGACAGGGTGGCCGGATCACAGGACACATAGACGATCCGTTCCGGAGCCATGCCGGCCAGGATGGCAGGCACCTCCGGTTGGAGCCCCTTCCGGGGCGGGTCCACACAGATGACCTGGGGGCGAACTCCCTCCCCACTTAGCCTGGCGGCCACCGCCCCGGCGTCACCGCAGAAAAACTCTGTGTTTTCCACGCCGTTTCTCCTGGCGTTCTCTCTGGCGTCCTGGATGGCCTGGGGAACAATCTCCGCGCCGATCACTTTTGCGGCCCTCCGGGAGAGGGCCAGGGAGATGGTGCCGATGCCGCAGTACAGATCCAGCACGGTCTCCCTTCCGGTCAGGGCGGCAAAGTCCAGAGCCACAGCGTATAGCTGCTCTGTCTGTGCCCGGTTGATCTGGAAAAAGGATGGCACAGACAGGCGGAAGGTATAGGCGCACAGCTCCTCCTCCAGATAGTCCCTCCCCCAGAGGGTGTGGTACTCCGGACCCAGGATGACGTTGGTGTCCGCCGGGTTGACATTGAGCACCACACCTACTACACCTGGCTCGCACTCCCGCAGGGCTGACACCAGTCGGTCCGCACCGGGCAGCACAGGCTTCCAGGCCACGACACAGACCAGCGCCTCACCCCTACTGTTGGTCCGAACATAGAGGTGGCGCACGACGAACCGGCCCTCCATATGATACTCGGAGGGGAGATGAGCCGCCCATTCTTCAAAGGCGCGTTGGAGGCGCGAGACCCGCTCCGGCTGAAGCAGGCAGTCCTCCACCTCCAACACTTGGTGGCTCCTGGCCCGGTAATAACCCGCCCGGACCCTGTCTTCCGCTCGATCCACCGGGAATTGGACCTTGTTTCGATAGCGGTCGGGCTTCTCTGCCCCCAGCACCGGGGGCAGCTCCAGTCTTACGCCGCCTACCCGCTCCAGGGCGTCGGCGATGCGCTGCCCCTTGGCCCGAAGCTCCTCGTCGTAAGTCATGTGTCGGAACTGGCAGCCACCGCATCTGCCGAAAACAGGGCAACCGGGTTCCAACCGCTCCGGCGACGGCCGCAACAGCTCCACTCCCCGGCCCCAGGCCACCGTCTTATTCACCTTCTCTAACCGGACGTTCCATCGCTCGCCCGCGATGGTAAAGGGCACAAAGACCACCCGGCCCTCCAGCCGGGCCACCCCCATCCCCTCCGCGGTGTATCCGGTGATATCCAAGGCGTGGATACTATTCTTCTTCCAATCCGCCATGAGGCCACCCCACTTTCTTTTCAGCAATACTATATCATGTCCCGTCTCTGTGGTAAAGGACAAAAAGGGGCGCCCGGACCAGTCCGGACGCCCCCTGGAGAGGGACAGGCTCGTATTACTTTTTCACACCCACACCGTGAGTGGTCCTGACCACCAGACCGGTCAGGGCGAAGAGGGCAATGGCGTTGGGGATAACCATCAGGTTGTTGAACATATCAGTCAGCTCCCACACAAAGTCGCTTCCGGTCACAGTACCCAGGAAAATAAACCCAAGCGCCAGGATCGAGTAGACTACGGCGCCCTTCTTGCCGAACAGATAGACTACGTTGATCTTGCCAAACAGATTCCAGCTCAGGATAGTAGAGAAGGCGAAGAAGAACAGACAGATGGCCACGAACATAGCCCCCGCCTCGGCGCCAAAGACGGAGCCGAAGGCGGTCTGGGCCAGGTTGGTCTTATTCAGTACCTGGCTGGCGGCGGCCGCGCCGCACTCGGCCAGCGGCCCGCCGGGGGTATACAGGGTGGAGATGACCACAAGAGCATTCAGAGTCAGCACCACAAAGGTATCCATGAATACACCGATCATAGCCACCACTCCCTGATCGTGGGGGTCGGTAACATTGGCCTGGGCGTGGGCGTGGGGGGTGGAGCCCATGCCGGCCTCGTTGGAGAACAGGCCCCGCTTCGCGCCCTGACTGATGGCCTCCTTCAAGGCGTAGCCGAAAGCGCCGCCGATGATGGCCTGGGGCTGGAAGGCGTACTGAAAGATCATGGCGAAGGTGGCGGGGATATACTGGATGCGGGCGGCAAGGACACCCAGTCCGCCTACCAGGAAAATCACAGCCATGATGGGGACCAGCTTTTCAGTGACAGAGGCCAGCCGCTGTACACCACCCACGAAGATGAAGCCACAGATGACTACCAGCACGATGCCCACGATCCAGGAGGGCACACCGAAGGCTGTTTCAAAGGTGGAGCCGATAGAGTTGGACTGAACCATGCAGCCCATGAAGCCCAGGGCCAGGATGATGGCCACAGCAAAGAATCCGGCTAGGAACTTGCCGAAGCCGCCCTTAAAGGCAGTCGTGATGTAGTAAACGGGCCCGCCCTTGTAGGAGCCATCGTCGCTCTTCTGCCTGGTCTGGATAGCCAGGGTGGCTTCCGCGTAGATGGTAGCCATACCAAAGAAGGCGATGACCCACATCCAGAAGATGGCGCCGGGGCCACCGGCCAGGATGGCCCCCGATCCGCCCACGATGTTGCCGGTGCCCACCTGGGCCGCGATGGCGGTAGCTAAGGCCTGGAAGGAACTCATGCCGTGCTCCTGTTTTCCGCCGTGGAGGGACAGGTTCCCAAAAACCTTTCTCATCCCCTCCCCAAAGCAGCGCACCTGGACAAAGCGGGTCTTGATGGAGTACCAGAGACCGACTCCGATGAGCAGGAAGACCAGGATATAGTTGGACAAATAGGTATTAATGCTTACTACGACAGGATATAGTGCCGATTCCATGGACGCAACCAATTCTTGCATTTGATACTCTTTCCTCTCCTACAAAAATAAAAACGGAACGACCGAATAAACCGACCGCTCCGGAGAATACACACCCAGCGCACCTGCGCACGTGTAAAACAGATGCCCACAGGGCATCTGTTTCCTCTGTCCTTTTGCCTGAGAGATTAACGGGACACGCCGCCCCGCCTTGCACCTTCGGCACTCGTTTTCGAGTTTCTCCAGAGTTACATCCGCATCCAGTCCTCATCCCCTCTGGGGACACCTGAGAGTGTTACTCCTTCGGCATGCCGTCTGGCCATTTTCCTGGATACTTCGTCTGTCCTATTCAGTTGCTCCGTTACCATACCACACCCGGCGGATTTTGTCAACCTCTGGTGGACATTTATTCTCTCACAGTGGAATTTCTGTGTGCCGGGCCTTGTTTTTTGTGCAGTCCGCCTTGAAAAGAGGCATTCTTCCAGACTCTCGCCTCTGTTTTCCCTCTTTTAAATTTTTCATTGATAAATTCCCTCGGATATAGTAAAATACATAATAGCGTTGTTCCGCTTCGGCGCGGAGCAAGGCCGCACTAGTCGGGGAGATAGCGGTGCCCTATACCCGCAATCCGCTACAGCGGGGATGAATCCCGGCCCCCGGACGTGTAATGTGTCGTCTGCCCTGGATAAGCAGTGATGATAGACCGGTCCCGCGCAACGGGGTCCCGTGAACCGTGTCAGGCGGGGAACCGAGCAGCACTAAGCGGTCCGCTCCGTGTGCCGTGGGGTCACTGTTCTTGAGCCGGCTGTCCAGGTAACGGGCATATTTCACGCTTCAAAGGCCGGTGTGCGGTCTTACTCCGCGTCGAAGCAAACTCCATATCATTCGTACTGCCGCAAGCGGCAGTCCTCACTCATTTCGTTGCTTCTCCTTTTCCAAAGGACACCCGCTCCGCTGGGCTGTCCTTTGGGGGCCGATTACGGCCCTCTTTTTCCTGCAAACTCCATATTATTCCTACTGCCGCAAGCGGCAGTCCTCATCCATTCTGTGGTTTTTGTTTTTAAATTGGCTCCGCCCCAAACGGCGGGGCTGTTTTTCTCCGTGAGGTGATTTGATGTACCAGGCCCTATACCGAAAGTGGCGGCCCCGCACCTTTGAGGATGTGGTAGGCCAATCCCACATCACCGAGACTCTGCGCCAACAGGTGGCAGGTGGCAGGCTGTCCCACGCCTATCTGTTCACTGGCACCCGAGGCACCGGCAAGACAACCTGCGCCAAGATTCTGGCTCGGGCGGTCAACTGTGAAAACCCTCAGAACGGTGACCCCTGCAACCAGTGCCCCGCCTGCCTGGGCATTGAGAATGGCTCCATTTTGGATGTACTGGAGCTGGACGCCGCCTCCAACAACGGCGTAGACCAAGTCCGAGCCCTGCGGGATGAGGCGGTCTACACCCCTGCCGCCGTCAAAAAACGGGTCTACATCGTGGACGAGGTCCATATGCTGTCCACCCCCGCTTTTAACGCCCTGCTGAAAATACTGGAGGAGCCGCCTCCCCACCTTCTGTTCATCCTGGCTACCACCGAGCTGCATAAGGTGCCCGCTACCATCAAAAGCCGGTGTCAGCAGTTCTCCTTCAAGCGGATCCTCCCCGGTCAAATTGCACAGCGTTTGGAATATGTGGCTGGGCAGGAGGGCATCGACCTGACCGCCGAGGGCGCCGCTCTGCTGGCCCGTCTGGCGGATGGTGGACTGCGGGATGCCCTATCCCTGCTGGACCAGTGCTCCGGCGGGGGGCAGAGGGTAGACGAGCAGACCATTCTGGACACGCTGGGTCTGGCGGGCAACCTGGAAACCGCTAAACTCATGGGCCATATTGCCGGGCGGGACGCCGCCGCCGCCCTGGACACCCTAGGCCGTCTGTACGGCAACGGTAAGGATGTGGGCTCCGTGCTCGGTGAGTTGTCCTCCCTGGCCCGAGACCTGCTGCTGCGGAAGACGGCGCCCCAGGGAGGGACTTCCCTGCTGGCCGGAGGGTACGACGAGGCCACTATGCGCCAGCTAGGCGGGCAATTCTCCGCCGCCCGTTTGCTCCAGGCGCTGACTTTACTCCAATCCACCGCCGCGGAGCTGCCGCGGAGCAGCAACCGCCGGACCGACGCGGAGCTGTGCCTGATCCGCTTATGCGATGAGAGTCTAGATGGCTCCGCCGCCGGACTGTCTGCCCGGGTGGCACGGCTGGAGGAGCTGCTGGCTGGCGGGGCGCCTGTTCCGGCCGCTCCCCCTCCATCCACCCCTACCGCCCCCAGCGTTCCCGCCGGACCGGCGCCCTCTCCCGCGGAGGATCCGCCCCCCTGGGATGACCGCCCCCCGCTGCCAGAGGAGCCTCCGGAAGAACCGGAGCGCGTATTTGATGTTCCCGTGGAGGCTCCCGCCCCCGCGCCGGCGCCGGTGCCCGGCTCTGGCGGAGGGGATCGGTCTTTTTGGCCCGCCTTTGCGGCTGGGTTGAAGGGAAAGGTGTCACCCTCCGTCCTGCCCTATCTCCACAATCCGTCCAAGGTAACCGGCGTGTGGAAAAATGGGCAGTTGACCCTGTGGACAGACAGTGAGTTCACCCGCTCCATGCTCAACAAGCCCGCTATTCTGGAGGGGCTGGCCCGCGCTGCGGGCGACGCTTTCGGCGGACAGCCCAGAGTGAGCATCGTCGCTGGCAGGCCCCCCGAGGAGGACCTGTCTCCCGCTCCCAGCCAGCCCTCCCCCCAGTCGAAGGGCTCCGGTGATGCTCTGGACCAGCTGCTGGCCTTTGGGGAAAAGTTTGACAACATCATCATACAATAAGATTCAGGACAAAAAGGAGTGTTTGATATGGCAAAAGGTTTTGGCGGCCGCGGTATGCCCGGCATGGGCGGCGGCATGAACATGAATATGCTCAAGCAGGCCCAGAAGATGCAGCAGGACATGATGCGTTTGCAGCAGGAGCTGCAGGAGAAGGAGTACCAGGCCGCGGCCGGCGGCGGGGTGGTGTCCGCCACCGTCAATGGCAAGCATGAGCTGAAGGCTCTGGTCATCGACCCGGAGGCCGTGGACCCCGACGACGTGGAGATGCTCCAGGACATGATCGTGGCCGCCGTCAATGAGGCCATGCGGGCCGCTGACAGCGACGCCGCCTCCACTATGCAGTCCATCACCGGTGGACTGGGTCTTCCTTTCTGATTTTTAACCCTTCAAGCCGCCCAAACCGGGCGGCTTTTTATTTATTTTTACAGTTTTATTTGAAAATTATTTGATTTTATAGTATGTTTTTACCATGCTATAAATATCAATCTCATACAAGTCCATGTTTTATCGAAGGGGGGCTCATTATAAAACGCAGGTATAAGCAAGAGATCCCAGCCACCCTGATTTTAATTACTTGGGGAATCGAGTCCTCTCTCTGGATCCTCTACTCTTCTTTCCCACAAGTTATCTCAAGACTGTTTTTCCCCATCTGTTTCCCCATATATAGTTTTGCCCGTATGTCCTTTTATGACCAGATCCGCTATGAAGAGGAGGGGGAGGCGCGGTTTTGCGTTCAGGCCGCCATGTGGTTCGGCGTATTCGCCTGCCTGACCGTTCTGTCCTCTCTCATCACTGGTGGGCTGTATCTCTGGAAGGGCTGGTATCCCTGGCTCCTCCTTCCCCTTGCCCGGCTCCCCCTGGTGTATCTGACTTACCGCATCTGGATTCGGCCAAAGGAACAGAGTTGACTATTACAAATGCAGGACCGGGCTTTCGGTCCTGCTTTTTTTCTTGCCATAGAGCTGAAATCAGTATAAAATGAAAGAAAAAGAGAACAGTGACCCCTCCCCTCTCTGTCCGGCGTGGCGGCGCCGGGGCGGGAGCTTTCACTGTCTGGAAAGAAGTGAGGAAATGCCCCTGTTTCATCAGCACCAGCTCCATGAACCGCCTGACCAGCGGACCAAGATGCTGGAAACCCCCGTCCCTTCTCTGATCGTCACACTGGCCATCCCCACCATCATCAGCATGATGGTCACCTCCATCTACAACATGGCCGATACCTATTTCGTGTCCCAGTTGAGCACCAGCGCCTCCGGCGCGGTAGGTATCGTCTTTTCCATCATGTCCATCATCCAGGCCGTTGGCTTCACGGTGGGCATGGGTTCCGGCTCCATTGCCGCCCGTCTGATGGGCCAGGGGAAGCACCGTGACGCGGACGCCTACGCCTCCAGCGCCGTCCTCATGGCCCTGGTCCTCGGGCTGCTGCTGGCCGCCCTCGGCCTGGGTAACCTGGGCAGCCTGATTTGGGCTCTGGGCAGTACGGAGACCATCTACCCCTATGCCATGGACTACGCCCGCTATATTCTGATGGGCTGCCCAGTGATGGTCCTGTCCTTTACCCTGAACAACCTGCTCCGCTGGCAGGGGAAGGCCAGTCTGGCCGTCTTTGGCCTGGGCACTGGTGGCGTGCTCAACATGGTCCTGGACCCCGTCTTCATCTTTATCTTTGACCTGGGCATCGCCGGGGCGGCCATCGCTACCCTGCTGAGTCAGTGTGTCAGTCTGTGCATTCTCGCCTCCTTCTTCCTGTTGAAGAAAAGTGATTTAAGAGTCAGCCCCTCTTGTATCTCCCGCTCCCCCAAGCTCTATCTGTCCATTCTGAAGCAGGGAATGCCCTCCTTCTTCCGCCAGGGCATCCTGTCCCTGTCCACTATGGCACTGAACTTCAACGCCAAGATATACGGCGACGCGGCGGTGGCCGCTCTGGCCATCGTTACCAAGGTGTTCACCTTCATCCAGTCCATCGTCATCGGCTTCGGCCAGGGCTTCCAGCCAGTGTTAGGCTATAATTACGGGGCCGGACGGCTGGACCGGGTCAAGGAGGCGGTGAAGTTCTCCGTCAAGACCTGCACCATCATCTTGACAGTATGCGCAGTGGTAGGCTTTGCCTTCGCCCCCCAAATCGTCACCCTGTTCCGGGACGACCTTATGGTCATCGACATCGGCACCCGGGCCTTCCGCTACCAGTGCTTTACCCTCCCACTGGGGGCGGTGCTCACCTTCGCCAATATGTTCTTCCAGTCCCTGGGCAAGTCTGTCCGGGCCACCATCCTGGCCGTCTGCCGCCAGGGCGTGTTCATCCCTCTGGTCTACCTCCTGTCCTGGCAGTTGGGTCTCACCGGTCTGGAGCTCACCCAGGCCGTCTCCGACCTGGCAGCCTTCCTCATTTCCGGCACCATCATGGTACACTATTTTCTGAGAGAATTTGGGAAGGAACGGGTATGACATACAAATATAACGGCCTGACGAATACCGTCAGGCCGTTATATTTTCTCTCCTATGGACAGCGTGAGGTCCTTTCGGGGGAGTTTGTCCCAGCGGAATAGAGGGAGCAGCTCCTCCGGCGCAACCTCCTCCTCCCGGTCCAGCAGCCCGGCGGCATGGGCCAGCGTTCCCACGATCTGTGGGGCAGTAAACCGACTCTGGAGCTGCCCCAGCTCCTGGTCCCGGTCCCTCTTTGCCAGCCGCCTGCCATCCGGGGCCAGCAACAGGGGGACATGGCCGTACTGGGGATGGGGCAGGTTCAGCCGCTCCTGGAGCCAGATCTGCCGGGGGGTGGAGGAGAGCAGGTCGCTCCCCCGCACCACCTGGGTCACCCCCATCTCGGCGTCATCCACCACCACCGCCAGCTGATAGGCGTACACCCCATCGGACCGGCGGAGAATAAAGTCTCCGCAGTCCATTTTTAAATCCTCTTCGTATTTTCCGCATAACATATCACAAAAAGAAATGGATTTTTCCCCCACTGCCGCCCGCCAGGCAGGGCGGCGTGTCTTTTCCAGCTTCTCCCGCTCCGGAGCCGTCAAGCTCCTGCACCGTCCGTCATACACAGTTATTCCGTCCGAGCGGTGGGGGGCAGAGGAAGCCAGACGCTCTGCACGTGTACAGTAGCAGGGATAGACCAGCCCCTGCCTCTCCAGCTCCCGGAAGGCGGCGGCGTAGGCCTCTGTCCGCCGGGACTGATAGACCGGCTCCCCGTCCCAGTCCAGCCCCAGCCACTCCAGATCCCGCATCACCTGGTCGCAATACTCCTGCCGGCACCGGTCCGGATCCAGATCCTCCAGCCGCAGGACGATGGAACCTCCCGCGCTCCGGGCGGCCAGCCAGGCCAGCAGGCAGGACCACAGGTTGCCCAGGTGCATCCGTCCGCTGGGGCTGGGGGCAAAGCGGCCGATCATGTTACCCCTCCGTTCCATATTCAGCAACTACCCGCTTACATCCGGCACAGTGCCACGCCGGCGCCCTAGGCGTGCTCCAGAAGTGCTTGGTCAGTTTGACCTCTCCCTCCCTCAGAGCCATGACCACCCCTTCCGCAATTTCAGGGGAAAAGATAATACTCCGGCTACTCTGCAGAAAGCCTTGCTTCATCTCCTGATTACACCATGGGCACAGCATCATTTTTTCTCCTCTCCATACTCCTCCAGCGCCTGCCTTAAAAACTCCGCGTCCTTGTCGTCCAGGGCGTGGAGGCCGGCAGTTTCCTCCAGATGGTGGGTGAATTCGTGGGCCACGGTGGCAAAGATCTCGTCCTTCCAGCCCTCCTCGTCCTCCTCCGGCAGCAGGGCGGCAAAGGAGCCGTAATACAGGACGATATACCGCCCCAGCATATCGTGGACATACTCTCCCATAATGTACATCTCGCCGGGGGGGAAGTCCGGATCAGGCAGGGCTTCCTCCTCCAGCTGGATGCCCCCGTCCAGGTCCAGAAAGAAGGCGTCGGGGAACCCGCCGGCGATCTCCTCCAGCCAGTCGCCCATCTGTTCATAGGTGGGTACCATGATCCTCTCCTCCTTACTGGGGACTCAGGTCCGCTTTTCGGCGGAGCAGGGAGAGGGGTGGCACCTGACAGGGCAGCTTCATGCGGAAGGTCATCTGAGGGTGGCGGACCTCCTCCAGTGGAAGGCCATCCCCATCCCAGAGGCCCTCCACCCACAAAGCCTGGGGCCGGACATTGGGCCCCACCAGCTCCAGACTGTCGCCCACTCGGAATTTATTGTTCAGGGTCAAAAGGGCATTTCCCTCCCCGTCACAGGACTGCACCTTGGCCACGATCTGCCAGTCCCGGACATATCGGGAATTCTCGGTATACTGCCCCGGCTGTCCGTAGAAAAAGCCGGTGGAGTAGTGGCGGTGGCTAATGTGCTCCACCTCGTCCCGCCACACCGGGTCCAGCGGCTCTCCCGCCGCCGCCGCGTCGATGGCGTGGCGGTAGGCTCCGGTGACGATGGCCGCGTAGTAGGCGGACTTTGCCCTCCCCTCCAGCTTTAGAGAGTCCACCCCCGCCTCCATCAAGTCGGCCACATGGTCGATCATGCACATATCCTTGGAGTTCATGATATAGGTCTGTCCATTCTCCTCATAGACAGGGAAGTACTCTCCCGGCCGCTTCTCCTCCATCAGAGCGTACTGATACCGGCAGGGCTGGGCGCACTCCCCCCGATTGGAGTCCCGCCCGGTCATGTAGTTAGACAGCAGGCACCGGCCGGAATAGCTGACGCACATGGCCCCGTGGGCAAAGACTTCGATCTCCAGCTCCTTTGGAGTCTTGGCCCTGATCTCCTGAATCTCCTCCAGGGACAGCTCCCTGGCTAGAATCACCCGACTAGCCCCCAGGTCGTGCCAGGCCTGGGCGGACTGGTAATTGACGATGCTGGCCTGAGTGGAGATATGACACTGGACCTTGGGGGCGTGTCTCCTGGCCAGGGCCAGGGTGCCCACATCTGCCAGAATGATGGCGTCCACGCCCACCTCATTGAGATATTCCAGCCACTCCGGCAGCCGGGCTACTTCTTGGTTGCGCGGCATGGTGTTGCAGGTCACATGGACTCTGACCCTATGGGAGCGGCATAGGTCCACGGCCTGTTTCAGCTCTGTCCGGGAGAAATTTCCGGCAAAAGACCGCATTCCGAAGTCGGTTCCGGCCAGATAGACAGCGTCCGCCCCATAGGCCACCGCCATCTCCAGTCTCTCCATGTCCCCCGCCGGGGCCAGCAGCTCGATCTTGTTTCTCATGTTTATCTATCTCCTTCAGAAAGGGGCAAGGGCGCCGGCCCTTGCCCCTTTGGGAATCACTTGTATCGCTCCTGGGAATTGAGGAAGCTCTGGAGCTGATTATAGGTATTGAAGAAATGGTGGAGATTGTCGTCGCCCAGAGCGTAATAGAAGTAGCTGGTATCCGCTGGCTCCAGGGCAGCCATGATGGCCTCCATGCCAGGATTGGCGATGGGCGCCGGGGGCAGGCCCTTATACATATAAGTGTTATAGGGGGAATCGATGGCCTTGTCCGCCTCCGTCGGCACCTTTCCGCCGTTGATATAGGCCAGGGTAGCGTCGATCTGGAGCAGGCCCACAGTTTCACCCTCAGGATGCTCCAGGCGGTTATAAATGACGGAGGCAATCTCCTCCCGGTCAGATCCGTCCGTTTCCCGCTCGATCATGGAGGCGATAGTCAGGATTTCCCGCAGGGAATAGCCTGTTTCCTCCACTTGGGCCCGTATATCATCGGTGACCATGGAGTCAAAGTAGACCAACAGCTTATTGATGGCATACACCGGATCGTGGGGGGTATAGAACTCATAGGTGGACGGCATGAGGTAGCCTTCCAGCCGGTGGTAATCCCCCAGCGGGATATCCTGGAGGAAGGAGAAGGCGTAGTCGTGGTTGGCGGCGGCTTCCTGAAGCTCCTCCACCGTGGCCACCCCCTTCTCTTCCAGCAGGGCGAAGATCTGGTCCAGGGTATAGCCCTCTGGGATGACCACATCCACCACCGACCGGGTGGCGGAGTTGGCACTCATGCCGGCCAGCAGAGCCCGGTAATCCATATCCGTGTTCAGGGTATAGGTACCCATCGTCACATCGTCCTTGCCCCCTGTGAAGGCGGCAAAGAGCTTGAAGAGCCACTTATACTCGATCAGCCCCTCATCCTCCAGCCGGTTCACGATGCTGTTGAAGCTGTCCTCCGAGGAGATGGTAATGGTCACTTCCTTCTCATCCTTATTCAGGGCCAGCACATCGTTTGCGGCGATCCAAAGCAGGCAGGCCAGCAGGATGGACACTCCGATGACTCCTACCACATAGAGCACGGCGAAGCCGGCGGTCCGGCCGGTCGAGCCGCGGCGGGGACGGCGGGCGGCGGTGCGCTCCTCCCGCCCGCTTCTTCGTTCACTTCTTCGTTCCTGGGGCATTCAGGTCAGCTCCTAATAAAATTTTTCCGGGTCCTTGTCACCAGGGACAAGGGACCTCCATAGAATAGTACAGAACGCACGGGACACACCGTCCCGGCGGGATTTTAGAGAGGTGTGAAAACATATGTGTTGTGGAAACAACGGCTGGGGCGGCAACGGCTGCCTGTGGATCATCCTGCTCATCATCATCCTGTTCGCCTGCGGCGGCTGGGGCGGCAACGGCTGCGGCTGCAACAACAGTTGCGGCTGTGGCTGCGACAACGGCTGCGGCAACGACAACTGCGGCTGCTGCTGAGTGGACCGGCAAAAGGGCGGGGGATCAACCCCCGCTTTTTGCCGAAGAAAGGTGGGACAGGCACTCCTCCTCGGTGACCACCAGGTCCACCGGGATATCATAAGGTCCCCTAGGCAAACGGTCCTGCAGGAGAGCGGCCCGGCACAGCCCCACCTTCCACCCGGAGCAGCCGGCCAGCCACCGGTCATAGTAGCCGCCGCCGAAGCCCAGGCGGTAGCCCTCCCGGTCATAGCACAGGCCGGGGACCAGGATCAGGTCGATGGCCGCCCGCTCCAGCAGAGGGGCCTGTTCGTCCGGCTCCAGAAGGCCAAAGGCCGCCGGCACCAGCGGGCGGTCCGAGGCATACCCACGGACCTCCATCCCCCTGCCGGGGAGCATCCGGGGCAGGCCCACCACCTTCCCCCGCTCCGCCAGCTGGCGGACCAGCTCTCCAGTGTCCGGTTCCCGCTCTGGGATGCCCCAAAAGGCGAAGATCGTCTTTGCGCCCTCCACTTGGGGCAGAGATAGGAAGTGGGCAAAGAGTGCCCGGTCGCTCTCCCGCCGCTCTGACGAGGGCAAAGCCGCCAGCCATCGACGGACTGTTCGGCGCAGCGCCGCCTTCTCTTCAGTAACAGATGGAAGCACAGACTTCCTCCGCTCTCTCCCGGCCGGCCAGGTATTCCACCAGCGCCAGTCCGAAATCAAAGGCGGAGCCGGCCGCCTGCCCGGTAATCAGCTTGGCTGGGCCATCCACCACCACGTGGGACGGGCTGTCAGCTGCCACGGCTCCGTTCATCTGTCCCTCCATGCCGGGATAGCAGATGGCCCGTCTGCCCTCCAGCAGCCCCCACCTGCCCAACAGCGTAGGGGCCGCACAGATGGCGGCCAGAGGGATTCCCCGCTTCGCCGCCTCCCGGACCAGCTTCTCCACAGTAGGTTCCTGGCCCAGCTTCTGTACTCCCACACCGCCGCCGGGCAAAACCAGCATGTCGGCCCGGTCCAGCTCCACCTGGTCCAAAGTCAGATCCGCTTTTATTGTGATCTGCCGGCCTCCGGCCACCATCGCTCCGTCTGTGGACACCAGGGCCGTTTCCACGCCTCCTCGGCGGAGCAGGTCGGCGGGGACCAGGGCCTCCGCCTCTTCAAAGCCGGGAGCGAGCAGGATATAGACCATATTAGAATACCTCCTTTTACAGTAAGGGGGTCACCAGGGACCAGATCTCCTGGTGTATCTCCTGGATGGAGCGGAGCTGCCCCTCCCTGTCTAAACAGGAGATCCGCTTCCAGCCCAGCTCCCCAATGGCCTGGTGGGCGCAGGCGCGGCAGGTGGCTAGATACTCCGTGTCCAGCTCATGGATGTCCGCTTTGGTATGGGTGGCCGACTCCCGGCCGCGCAGCAGCTCCACCGACTTTTCGGTAGGCATATCCAAATAGAGCACCAGGTCAGGCCGGGGCAGTCCCAGCTTGTCGTGTTCAAAATCGTCCAGCCAGCGGAGGAAGGCGGTCCGCTCCCCCTCTGGGCACTTGGCCCCCTGGTGGACCGCGTTGGAGGTGGTATACCGGTCGGTAAGGACCAGGCCCCCCCCGTCGTAGTATTCCCCCCACACCTTTTTTAAGGAGGCGTATCGGTCCACCGCGTAAAACGCGGAGGCGGCGTAGGGATTTACGTCCCCTGGATGGCTGCCGAACTCACCCCCTAGGTACATCCGGATCAGAGCGGAGGACGGCTCCTGGTACTGGGGAAATACCAGCTTTTTGTACCCTTGGCCCATGGCGTCCAGCCGCTGGCACAGCTGGCCGAACTGAGTGGACTTGCCAGAGCCGTCGGTCCCTTCAATGACGATCAGCCGGCCCCTCATGACTGGTCCCTCCTGCCCCTCAGGCGGGCGCCGGCGGACTTGACCAGCACAAGGGGCAGCTTGGCCATCCGTCCCGCACGCTTTGGCTCCTTCTTCAGGCGGTAGGCCCACTCCAAACCCAGCTTCCGCCAAGATTCGGGCGCCCGCTCCACGTTGCCGGCAAAGACATCCAGGGCGCCCCCCAGGCCAATGGCCAGACGAGCGCCTGTGTGCCTGCCCCACCGGGCCATCCACTTCTCCTGCTTGGGCGCGCCCAGGCAGACAAACAGCAGATCGGGCCGAGCGGCGGCCACCTCCAGCAGCACGGCCTCCTCGTCCTTAAAATAGCCGTCATGAGTGCCGCACAGGACGATATTAGGGTGTTGCTCCAGGATGCGGCGGCCGGCCTCCTGGGCCACGCCGGGCTTCGCCCCCAGCAGGTAGAGCCGACCCCCCATCTGGTCCAGCTTGGCCAGCATATCAGCGGCAAATTCGATGCCGGGAACCCGCTCCTTCAGGGGTGTGCCCAGTATCTTGGCCGAATAGACCACACCAATGCCGTCTGGGATGACCAGGTCGGCACTGTTGAGCACTTGGCGGAAGTCGGCGTCTTTTTCCGCCGCCAGGATAAATTCCGGATTGGGTGTCACCACATAGTGGAACTGGTCCTGCTCCAGCATGGCGGCGCCCAGCTGGGCAGCCTCCTGCCGGGACACGTCGTCAAACCGGACACCCAGAATATCTTTCTTCAAAGCCATCCCTCCCAGGGAACAGTAAAGCATTGCCCAATGGGCATATGCCAGGATTATAGTATTTTACCACGCTCTGGCAAAAAAGTCTATGAATTTTCCATGAAGGTTTGTCCAAGGCGGACATTGGAACACCTGCGCTTTCTTACCGTTGACTTTCCCCCGCTCTTTCCTCATAATAATAGATACCGTAAGGCATCACATACACGGGAGGTACCCTCATGGAATTTTATGGGACCTTAGGCGGGCTCTGCCGTGACCGGGCTCTGTTGGTCCGCCTGTTCCGAGCCGGGATGACTGGGGCCAGGCTCAACCTGTCCCACACCAGCCTGTCCCAATGCTCCGCTCTGCTAGAGGAGCATTTCTTTCCCGCGGCACGACAGGCCGGGGTGGACCGCCCCCATCTCATCATCGACCTGCAGGGGCCGGAGCTGCGGCTAGGCACACTCCCCATCCCCATCCCCATCAAGACCGGAGACGATATCCTGCTTGGCCAGGACGGCCTCCCTGTCCCCCAGGTAGTGGTGTCCAGCGCCAAGCCGGGGGACCAGATCTCCATTGACGACAGCGCCATTCTCCTAGAGGTGAAAAAGGCCAGCTCCTCTGTGCTGCTGTGCCGGGTGCTGCGGGGCGGCACTCTACACAGCAGGAAAAGCCTGGCTATTCTAGGAGTATACCCGGATACACCGGTCCTCACCCAGGAGGATCTGATGAATCTGGACCTGGCTGGACAGTTTGGAGTGACCCACATTCTTCAGCCCTTTGTCCGGGGACAGGAGGATATCCGGGCACTGCGCCAGGCCTTGGACCAGCGTGGGCTGGGCCGCATCCAAATCATGGCCAAAATAGAGAACCGCCAGGGTCTGGACCATCTGGAGGAGATCATCTCCGCCGCCGACCAGCTCTGCATCGCACGGGGCGACCTTGGAAACTCCATGCCCCTCTGGGAGCTGCCTGGGGTTCAGAAGGATATCGCCCGGCGGTGCGTGGCCGCGGGTCGTGACTTCTGCCTGGTCACCCAGCTATTGTGGTCCATGGAGCATCGTCCGGTGCCCACCCGGGCCGAGGTATGCGATATTTACAACGGCGTGCTGGACGGGGCCTCCTCTCTGATGCTCACCGGGGAAACCGCCGCTGGCCAGTACCCTGTCCGGGCGATGGAATATCTTGTCAAAACCGCCCACGAGGCGGAGAAAGGACTCTAAGCATGGAACGTCTGCTTTTTTTGGATGCCTGTGTACGGGGGCCTGAGCTGTCCCGTACCTGGCGGTTGTGCCAGCGTTTTTTGGAGGAATATACTACGCTACATCCCCAGGCGCAGGTCTGCCACAGAGATTTGAGAGAGTCTCTGCCCATCCTGACAGGGGAGCTGGCCCACCAACGTGACGGCTGGATCGCCCGCGGGGAAGATGATCCACGGCTGACCCCCGCCCGCGAGATCGCCTCGGCCGATCTGGTGGTCGTGGGCGCCCCTTACTGGGACCTCTCCTTTCCCGCCGTTTTGAAGGTCTATTTGGAGTGGTCCAGTGCGCTGGGCATCACCTTCCGCTATGCCGAGGACGGGCGGCAGGTCGGACTGAGCCAGGCCCGCGCCCTGGTCTATCTCACCTCCGCCGGCGGCCCCGTAGAGGGGCAGAATTACGGCTTTGACTACCTAAAAGCCCTGGGCGCTATGTTTGGGATTCCCCACGCCTACTGTGTGGCCGCGGAGGGCCTGGATATCCAGGGAACCGACGTCCAGGCTGTCCTTCGCCGTGCCGGAGATAGGGCCGCCGCCTTGGCCCGCCAGCTGGCCCAGGAGCCGATGTGCCTTCATGGATAGTCCCCGCCCCTCCTTTAGATTTGGAGCGCCATATGGCGCTCCAAAATTTTTTCTCATTTTCCCTTCTCTCTTCCTTTCTCCGCCGGATAGGGTACTGTAACCACGGGGCCCACCCACGAAGGCCGGTCCCTATCCCCCACCTTACCCGGCGGTTCAGCCGCCTGACTGTTCAGAAAGGATGACACGTATATGAAGCACAAGAGGTTTTTTCCCCGCCTGACCAGCCTGCTCTGCACTCTGGCCATGTCCCTGTCCCTTGTCCCTGCCGTCTCGGCCGCCAGCCAGCCGGAGCCCCTGATCTCCACCAACCGATATGGCTACTACAACGGTAACTGGGCCGTCCCCCGCTCCTCCTATCTATACCAGGATGGCCAGGACCTGGTTCGGGTGGAGTACCGGAAGGGCAGCCAGCTGGTGAATGGCCAGACTGGCCAGTTCCTGGAGTGGCTCACACCCACCACCCTAGTGGTAGAAACCTATGACAGCCACTTCCAGTTGAAGGAGACTAGAGAACTGGAAGTAGAGCTCCCAATCTGGGGCGGCTTCTTTGCCGGGGAGGACTACAACTTCGTGGTTTTCGGCCAGGAGAATCCCTCAGAGAGCGACAGCGCCGAGGTAGTCCGGGTGGTCAAATACTCCAAGAGCTGGGAGCGGCTGGACCAGGCCAGCCTAAGAGGGGCCAACACCACCATCCCCTTTGACGCCGGCGGCTTTACCTGCGCCGAGGACGGCGGCCTGCTGTACATCCGCACCAGCCACGAGATGTACACCAGCTCCGACGGTCTGAACCACCAGGCCAGCCTGTCCTTCACAGTCCGCCAGGAGGACATGACCATCTCCGACGCGGCCTCCGCTGTGTCCAATCCCGCCACGGGCTATGTATCCCACTCCTTCAACCAGCTGATGCTGGTGGACCAGGAGGGCAGGCTGGTCGCGCTGGACCACGGCGATGCCTATCCCCGTGGAGCGTCCCTGTACCGCTGTGACGGCCAAAGCGGGCGGCGGGGGACCCAGCTCCTAGTAGCCAGCTGGCCTGGTTCCATCGGCGCCAACGTGACCGGCGCCCAGGTCACCGGTCTGGCCGAGACCTCCACCGGCTACCTCACCGCGTACAGCTACACTGGGAAGGGCGCTTCCTCCAACCTGACCGCCGACGTGAAAAACATCTATCTGGCTTACACCAGCAAAGATGATTTCTCTCAAAGCGGCACCAGGACCCGCCAGATCACCTCTTACGCCAACGGCGGGAACATCTATGGTTCCCAGCCCGTCCTTGTCCCCACCAGCCTGGAGGATGGCTATATCATCTGGTCTATGGCGGAGAAGGCGGACAACGGCTACTACTACAACACCGATTCCATCGGCTATGCCCGCTACTCCGCCGAGGGCTCGGTGTCTGACCTCAGGACCGCCGAGGGCGTCATGGCCTCCGACTGCACCCCCATCGTCTACAACGGACAAGTGGTGTGGTACGCCACCGATGACTCCGTCCCCGTGTTCTATGTTCTGGACGAGGACGGCGTCACCGCTTACCCCACAGCGGGAGAGGAGTCTGAGCCGCCCGCGGAGCCTGAACAGCCGGAGCGGCCCAGCCGGCCCTCCGCCCTGTCCGATCCCCGCCAGGCAGCCACCATTCGGCAGGCTGTGGAGCAGGCAGATCTTCTCTCCCGTCGGATCGTACTGAGCAACCCCAGCCGTCTGGCTATCCGGGAGGACGGCTCCCTGTGGGACGCAGGCCCCGGCTATCTCACCGAAGATGAGACGGCCCAGCCCCCCGTCAAGCTCATGGATGGCGTGCGCCAGATCTGCCGCTCAGACAATGACCTGCTCCTGGCCGTAAAGGAGGACGACACTCTCTGGGCCTGGGGCTACTATGTGGGCTCCCTAGGGCTGCTGGACAGCTTTGACGCCTGGTCTGAAACTCCCATCAAGGTGGCGGACAATGTCCGATCTGTGGCCACCGGCAAATTCGGCGCCATGGTGGTGCGTACCGACGGCTCTCTGTGGTACTACGGCCTTGTGAGCGCGGGAGAGGACGGTTCGGGCACCGACTATGGCGCCGCCGACCCCGATTCCTACGGACCCCACCATGTGATGGACAATGTGGTCATGGTGGATGCCGGCCTGTCCCGCTACGTGGCCCTGAAAGAGGATGGCTCCGTCTGGGTCTGGGGCGCCGACGGCTATGGCGGCGACGGCAAGATGATTCTCTACAACGGCGACGCTCCTCTGCCCCTGACCAAACTGCTGGACGGCATGACCTCCGTCGGTATGGAGGGGGAGAGCGGCTGGGCCATCGATCAGGAGGGCGGCCTGTGGACCTGGGGTGTCAATGACAATGGCGAGGTGGGCAACGGCATGGCCTATGACACCGTCACCCCTTGGAGCGAGGGAGTTGGGCAGTCCACGCCCGTCAAGATCATTGACCGGGATGTAATCTCCGCCGAGCGGGGCGCCGCCGTATTAAAAAACGGTGATCTATACACCTGGGGCATTACCGAAGAGGGAGGCGACACGGTTTCCAGCTACGGCTTCCACGTCCAGAGCTTCCCCATCAAAACCGGGGAGGACACTGTTATCGCCAATACCGCTCTCTGCTCTGATGGCTCCCTCCACGCCCCAGATGGCGAGGTTCTCATTGACGGTATCTTTACCCCCAGCGGCCAGTCTGTCCAAGGGACGGCGGACCAGGAGCGGAAGCCCAGCGGCACCTCAACGCCCGGTCAAACAGAGCGGCCCGACCAAGGTGCCGCCCCCCACTTCTCCGACATCAAGGCGGGCCAGTGGTTCCAGCCCTACGTGGAGAAGGTAGTCCAAAACGGACTGATGACCGGCATGGGAGACGAAAGGTTCGAGCCCGGCGGCGACCTGTCTATCGCCCAGACTCTGGTGCTGGCCTATCAGATCCACAGCCGTGAGAGCGGCGGCCCGCTGCCCCGGATCTCCGGCGGCTGGTATATGCCCTATTACCAGTACTGTCTGGACAACGGCATCCTCACCGTCCGTGACTTTCCTCAGTCCTGTCTGAACGACAAGGCCACACGGTATGATATGGTCGCCATTCTGGATCAGGCCATCCCCGATGACCAGATGGAGGCAATCAACACCGTCCGGGACGGCGATGTCCCCGACTTGGGGGAGGGGGATGAGCTGGGCGATGTGGTCTATCGGTGGTACCGGGCCGGTGTGCTCACTGGGGACGAGGAGGGCCGCTTCCACGGCGGCAGCGACATCACTCGGGCCGAGGTGTCGGTCATCCTCTGCCAGCTCACTGGGCTGGCGGACCGGGCCAGGCTGTGAGCTCCTATCCCCACCGGCCCCCAGAGTCCGAAAAAACCTGGGTCCCGAAATGGGACCCAGGTTTTTTCCTTGCCCTTCTTGGGAAAGACTGTTATACTGTAAGATGTAATTTTATGTCCGGCCTTCTGCCGGAGTGAGAGGGAGCTCCCGCTATGAAAAAACTGATGGTCATTGACGGCAATTCCATCGTCAACCGGGCCTTCTACGGAGTCAGCCAGAACCTGACCACACGGGAAGGTCAGCCCACCAACGCCATCTTTGGCTTTTTGAACATTCTGAACAAGCTGCTGGACGACAGCCAGCCCGACGCCCTCTGCGTCACCTTTGACCGGGCCGCCCCCACCTTCCGCCACCTGGCCTACGAGGGATACAAGGCCACCCGCAAGGGGATGCCCGACGAGCTGGCCAGCCAGCTTCCCCTGCTCAAGCAGGTGCTGGGGGCCATGAACATCCCCATGTACGAGCTGGATGGCTGGGAGGCTGACGACCTGATCGGCACCATCTCCGTGAAGGACCGGGCGGCGGGCTGGGAGACCATCATCGTCACAGGAGACAAGGACTCCCTCCAACTAGTGACAGACACCACCACAGTGAAGCTGGTGTCCACCCGCATGGGCCGCACCGACACCCGTGACATGACCCCGGCCTCCTTTCGGGAGGAGTATGGCTTTGACCCCATCCACATTATCGACTTGAAAGCCCTGATGGGGGATGCCAGCGACAACATCCCCGGTGTCAAGGGGGTGGGTGAAAAGACCGCCATGGCCCTGGTGCAGCTGTACGGCTCTATTGACTGCCTGTATGACCATATGCCCGATATCTGTATGGCTCCGTCCACCCCCGCCAAGCCCGGCGTGGTAAAAAAGCTGGCCGAGGGCAAAGGGATGGCCCGCATGTCCTATGACCTGGCCACCATCCACACCGACGCCCCCATCGATTTCGACCCGGAGCGCAACCTGCGGCAGCCGCCGGACAACAACGCTCTGTACCAGTTGTTCCTGGATCTGGAATTCGCCAAGCTCATCGACAAGTACCACCTCGCCGCTCCCCAGGGGGAGGGAGAGGCCCAGAGCCAGCCGGGGGCGGAAGACTCCTGTACCACCGAGGTCGTCACCACACAGGTCCGGCTGAAGGAGCTGCTGGCCCTCTGGTCTACCAAGGACAGCGTGGATGTCCTGGCCCTGCCGGGGTTGGACGTAATATGTGTGGAGTGCCGGCTCAACGAGAAGGAGAACCACGCTGCCCTGTTCCTCGCAGACAAATTCCAGGGACACAACGAGTTTCTGCGGACTTTTTTCGCAGACCCGGACATTAAAAAGGTTACGCACGGGCTGAAGGGCCTGTGGCGCTCCCTGCTGGCTGAAGGGATCTCCCCCGCCGGCTTTGTCTTTGATACCGAGGTGGCCGCCTATCTCCTGGCCCCTACCGACGGCAGCTATGACCTGGAAAAGCTGGGGCTGACCTATTTCAGCTTTCAGCCCGCCAAGGCTGGCGACTATTTGGCCGAGGGAGCTTTCGGCCCCCTGGCTGATCCGGTGGGCCCCGCCGCCGCCCTCACCTCCCACTGCGCCCTCATCGGCGCCCTCCACGGGGTGTTGGAAAAGCGCCTACGGGAGCTGGAGATGTGGGACCTGTATGAGACCATCGAGCTGCCCCTGTGTTCGGTGCTGGCTGAGATGGAGGCAGAGGGCTTTCTTATTGACCGGGGCGCCCTGGTGTCCTTTGGGGGGATGCTCACCCAGCGCATCGACCAGGCCCAGTCCCGCATCTACGAGCTGGCTGGGGAGGCCACCTTCAACATCAACTCCACCCAGCAGCTGGGCCATGTTTTATTTGAAACGCTGGGGCTCCCACCTGTGAAAAAGACCAAAACCGGCTGGTCCACCAATGCCGAGGTGCTGGACAAGCTGCGGGGCCAGCACCCCATCATTAACGAGATTCTGGAGTACCGCCAGCTCACCAAGCTGAAGTCCACCTATGTGGACGGTCTGTCCAAGGTCATCGGCCCTGACGGGCGGCTCCGCACCTCTTTCCAGAATACGGTGACCGCCACTGGGCGGCTGTCCTCCACCGAACCCAACCTTCAGAACATCCCCATCCGCACCCAGTTGGGGGCCGAGCTGCGCAAGATGTTCGCGGCCCCGGCCGACCGTGTGCTGGTGGATGCGGATTATTCCCAAATCGAGCTGAGGCTCCTGGCCCATATGGCCGGCGATCCGGCTATGATCGACGGCTTTAAGAGCGGAGCCGACATCCACACCATCACCGCCTCCCAGGTCTTTGGTGTCCGGCCCGAGGAGGTCACCCCCTCCATGCGCCGCTCGGCCAAGGCGGTGAATTTCGGCATCGTGTACGGCATCTCTCCCTTCTCGCTGTCCCAGGACATCGGCGTATCTGTCCAGGAGGCCAAGGAGTATATGGACAAGTATTTCGCCCATTACTCCGGTGTCCGGGCCTATATGGACGGCGTAGTGGAGCAGGCCAAACAGACCGGCTTCGTGGCCACCCTCTTTGGTCGACGCCGCTGGGTGCCGGAGCTGAAATCTTCCAACTTCAACACCCGGTCCTTTGGGGAGCGGGTAGCCCTTAACGCCCCCATCCAGGGCACCGCCGCCGACATCATCAAGCTGGCCATGATCCGGGTGCGGGACCGGCTTCGCGCCGAGGGGCTGAAGGGACACCTGGTCCTCCAGGTCCACGACGAGCTGATCGTGGAGTGTCCGGCGGAGGAGGCGGATAGAATCTGCAGCCTGGTGGAGGAGGAGATGGAGGGCGTGGCCGCTCTGTCCGTCCCTCTGCTGGCCGAGACCCACGCTGGAAAGAGCTGGGCGGACGCCCATTAGCCCGCCGCGCTGGCCCGGACCGCATCCTCTTGTCCTTTCGGAATACTTCACCTTGAACCTGCTTGGTTGGGAACGTCCAATGGGCATTCCTCCCCCCGCATCTCCGCCACCTATCCCTCGAAAGTGACCGACTGTCCTGGTTTTGTTGTCAGATCGGCAGGAATCTGATACACTGACAACAGAATAGCAGGGAGGTATCCTCCATGGATCGTACCGTCTATACCACTGCTCGACTTGTCAAGTGGGCGCTGCTGGGGGTGTCAGGATGAGTGGGACCGACCGCCGCCCAGTTCTGACGACCTTGTTGACCGTTCTGGGCTGTCTAGCTATGCTTTGGGTGGAGTGGGTGCTGTCCCCCGTCTACCCGGTAAAGTCGTCGGCTAAGGCGCTGGTCTTTCTGGGCTGCGCCGCCGCCTATGTGCTGGCCTCCGGCGACCGGACGATCCTCCGGTCCTTCGGCCGGCCCGAACAGGGGGCGATGAGGCTGCCCCTGCTGCTGGGGGGCGGAGTATTCCTCCTGCTGCTGGGCGGGTACACGCTGCTCTCTCCCTGGCTGGATTTGTCCGCCATCTCCGGCAATTTACAGGCCAAGGAGGGCTTCACCGCCGCTACTTTTCCACTGGCGGCCCTCTATATCACCTTTGGTAACTCCCTGCTGGAGGAGCTCTTTTTCCGGGGCTTTGCCTTTCTTGCCCTGTACCGATCCGGTTACAAAAAGCTGGCCTGGACCTTTTCCGCCATAGCTTTTGCCCTGTACCATGTGTCCATCATGGACGGCTGGTTCCACCCGGCCCTGCTGGTCCTGCTTACCTCTGGGCTGGCCTGCGCCGGGCTTCTGTTCAACGCTCTGGACGCAAAAAGCCAGACCATATGGCCCGGCTGGCTGGTCCACATGGGGGCCAACCTGGCCATCAACACCATCGCCCTTCACCTGTGGGGGATCATTTGACGAAAGGAGAGTGTCCTGCGCCCTCTGTCTGCTGGCCTTGGTATCCCATTTGGCTGATGAAACAACAAGTGGGTCCATGCGGTTCCCACCGCGTCTGAACTGTAAATCCGCTTTGCAAGGAGGCTCCCTTATGACATTCTGGACTGTCTTAACTGTTTTTCTCCTCTTCCCCCTGCTGATGCTTACCCTTGTATTTTTCTTCCGCCCCGCCTGGCTCCCCCTGGTCATCCCCATGAGTACGCTCTCTGCCCTGGCGCTATGCTGGGGTAAGTTCTGCTACTTTGAATGGCGGCCTCCCCTTATGGTCCTTCTCTCCATGCAGATGCTGGCTGTCACTCTGCTGGTTTTGGTTCTGGCGGCGGTGCGGAAAACACCCCGTTACGGAGCCTTCTTCCTGGAGAGCCTCACCGCCCTGCTGTTCACTGCCATGTGCGTCTGCGTCCTCTACGGGTACATAGAGCTGGAATGGCTCGCCAAATTCTATCCCTCCTGTCCCCCGCCTCAGGCGGCCCTTCTCCTCCTGTTCCCCTTCGGAACTGGGATTCTCCTATCCCTCTGGGGCGTTCGGAAACTACGCGGGCCGAACAAATAACCGGCAGCCCCAACCTTTACCCTATCACATAAGGAGTCAATACAATGTACTACGAGATTGTCCCCATGGACCGAAGCCACATAGACCAGATCGCCGCCCTGGAGCGGGAATGTTTCTCCACGCCCTGGAGCGAGACCATGCTCTCTGACGCCCTTTTCGACCCCCAGGCCAGCTTTATCGTGGCCGACGACGGGGAAGGCAATATTCTGGGCTACGCTGGCTTACATGTGGTGTTGGACGAGGGCTACATCGACAATATCGCCGTCCACCCCGACGCCCGGCGGCATGGAGTGGCCTCCGCCCTGCTGGATGTGTACTGCCGCTTCGGCGCCGCCAATCTGGCCTTCCTCACTCTGGAGGTACGGGTATCCAACACTGCCGCCATCGGCCTATATGAAAAGTATGGCTTCCACCAGGCTGGCCTGCGGCCGGGATACTACCAAAATCCGCGGGAGGACGCCTTAATTATGACACGGGAGTTTGAACATGAAGCTGATTGAATTGACCGCGGAGCAGTTGTCCGCCCTGTATGAGAGCGAGCTGAAAGCCGCTTTCCCGCCCCAGGAGCTGAAGCCCCTAAAGGCCATGCTGAACCTGATGGCTGAGAAGAAGTATCAGGCCCTTGGCCTGTATGATGGAGATGAACTGGTGGGCTATGCCCTGCTGTGGTTGGAGCCCGGCATTCCCTTTGCCCTGCTGGACTATCTGGGAACCATCGAAGGCAGGCGCAGTCAGGGGCTGGGGACCATTATACTGGACCTGTTGGCCGGCTACTACAAGGATTACCGAGGCATCTTCGGCGAGGCGGAGGCACCAGAGGGCGGCAGTCCCGAGGGGGAGGAGCTGCGCCGGCGCCGGCTCGGCTTCTATCTGCGCAACGGGTTCCGATACGGCGGCTATGACTGCGCCCTCTTTGGTGTCCACTACCAGACCCTGATCCGAGGCCGTGAGGACGTCACTCCGGGTGAGCTGCTGGCCGTCCACCAGAAAATTTACAGTGGACATATGCCCAAACAGGTATACGACCGTTTCATCCAGATCCCCCTGCTCCCTGGGCAGCAGCCCAACTCCATGGGAGACTGGGTGGAGGAGTGAGGGGCGCCCCTCCCCGTCTACATCGTCATCTCTATTCCTGGCAAGCCCTGCGTCTCCCTCAGCCGCCAGCGCGCACTTCCTTCGCAGCGGTGTCCGCTGGTTCCCTCGATCAGAAAGTAGGTATTGATACGATGAATATTCTTGCCATTGAATCCTCCTGTGACGACACCGCCGCCGCCGTTGTCAAGGACGGTCGGACGGTGCTGTCTAGCTGCGTGTCCTCCCAAATTGAGATGCATACCATCTATGGCGGCGTGGTACCGGAGCTGGCCTCCCGCAAGCATATCGAGGCCATATCCGGCCTGGCTGACAAAGCTCTGGCCGGCGCCGGGCTCTCCCGTGCCGATCTAGACGCCGTAGCGGTCACCTATGCCCCCGGCCTCATCGGCGCTGTGCTGGTAGGGGTCAACTTCGCCAAAGGGGCAGCCATGGCTCTGGACCTGCCCCTCATCCCGGTCCACCATGTCCGGGGCCACATCGCGGCCAATTATATCACACACCCGGACCTGGAGCCCCCCTTCGTATGCCTGTGTGTATCCGGCGGCACCACAGCCATCGTGGATGTGCGGTCCTATACAGAGATGGAGATCATGGGTTCCACCCGGGACGATGCCGCCGGCGAGTGTTTTGACAAGGTGGCGCGGGTGCTCGGCATCGGCTATCCTGGCGGCGCTCCCATGGACCGGCTGGCCCAGGGGGGCGATGACCTGCGGTATGAGCTCCCCCTGGCCCATGTGACCGGGCACGAGCTGGATATGTCTTTCTCCGGCCTCAAAACAGCCAGCCTGAATCTGATCCACAACGCCCAGCAGAAAGGGGAACCCCTGGACCTGCCCTCCTTCGCCGCCAGCTTTGGCCGGGCGGTGAGCCAGTCCCTGGTCCCCCGTGCTATGGCCGCAGCCAAGGCAAAGGGCTATGGCAAGGTGGCGGTGGCCGGCGGCGTGGCGGCCAACAGCCGCATCCGGGCCGATCTCCAGGCCGCCTGTGCCCAGAGCAGGGATCAGCTCTACCTCCCCGAACTGCGCTACTGCGGCGACAACGCCGCTATGGTCGGCTGTCAGGGGTACTATGAGTGGCAGGCTGGCCACACAGCCGGTTGGGAGCTAAATGCTTACGCCACCCGGGATATCTCTCTGGGATAAGCCCACTGTTTCCCGCCTGGCGGAACAGCGGGCGGCTCTCCCTGTGCTCCGTCTGTAGTATTACAGTCTGGATACCTCCCCTCTCAATTTTGCGTTATGTCACCCATAATTTTTGGGTTCTTTACATTTTTTCCCTATTTCTAATCGTAAGAAATCCACAGCCGCCCGAATCATGGCGCTTTGAGCCGCCCCTTTTGTGGAAAACCATGTGGAAAGTGTGAATAACTTTTTGTACTTACTTTTTACAATTCCGATTATGTAAATCTTTTATACCTGTACACAGGTCTCTGGCGGCTGCCATACAAAATTTTTCGTTCCTCCTATTGACATTAGCTGGACGTGGTGGTAGAATATTGCGGTACAATAAAGTAGGTACGGTTCCCCGTCCTCACCCCAGGCCAGCGCCAAAGGGTCAACATGGAAGATCAGCACTGGATGTCCAGTGGTGTTTTGCTGTGATACGGGGGCCATATCGGCTATCCGTATTTTATTTTGTCTGGAGGTGCTTTCCCATCGCTAACACAGGTCATCAAACCAATGACGAGATCCGCGACAAGGAAGTTCGACTGATCGACCAGGCCGGCGAACAGTTGGGCATCATGTCTTCCCAGGAGGCGCTTCGTCTAGCGGAAGAACAGAACCTGGATCTGGTTAAGATCTCCCCCAACGCCGTTCCCCCTGTGTGCAAAATCATGGACTACGGCAAATACCGGTTCGAACAGACCAAGCGCGAGAAGGAAGCCCGCAAGAATCAGCGCGTGGTGGAGATCAAAGAGATCCGGATGTCCCCCAGTATTGATCTCAATGACTTCAACGTTAAGCTGAGGAACGCCCAAAAGTTTTTATCTGAGGGCAACCGCTGCAAGGTCACAGTCCGCTTCCGCGGCCGTGAGATGGCTCATACCAATATCGGTCAGGATCTGCTGCTCAAGTTCGCGGAGGAGTGCGGCGAGCTGGCTGTTATGGATAAGAGCCCCAAGCTGGAGGGACGTCATATGTCCATCTTCCTATCCCCCAAGCCTGCCAAAGACGCCAAAAAGTAAGTAAAGGAGTTTTCTGTTATGCCGAAGATCAAGATCAAGACTCACAGCGGCGCCAAAAAGCGCTTCTCTCTCACCAAGACCGGCAAGGTCAAGCGCGCCATGACCAAGAAGCGTCACCTGCTCAACGGCCACGGCAAGACCACCAAGCTGAAGCGGGCTCTGCGCGGCACCACCTATGCCGACAAGACCAATGAGGCCGCGATCAAGCGCATGATCCTGTACAAGTAAGACAGAGGGAGGTAACGAACAATGGCAAGAGTGAAAGGCGCGATGATGACGCGCAAGAGAAGAAATAAGATCCTCAAGCTGGCCAAGGGCTACTGGGGTTCCAAGTCCAAGCATTATAAGATGGCCAACCAGGCTGTCATGAAGTCCGGTGTGTACGCCTATACCGGCCGCAAGCTGAAGAAGCGCGACTTCCGTCAGCTTTGGATCACCCGGATCAATGCCGCCTGCAAGCTGAACGGCATGAACTACTCCACCTTCATGAACGGCCTGAAGAAGTCCGGCATCGTCATCAACCGCAAGATGCTGGCCGAGCTGGCAGTCAACGATAAGGCAGCTTTCGTCCAACTGACGGAAACCGCCAAGAAGGCTCTGGCCTAATTCTGTGAAATTGCGCTCCGGTACTGGATTTCAGCACCGGAGCTTTTTTCTGGCACATCTGATTATTCCCGGCGGCTGATTTTCTCCCTTTCCACAGCCGACCCAATCAAAAAGGAGGACACCTATGCCCACATTCACCTTAGATATCTACCAGACTGCAGGCATTGCCATGCTCCTGTTCGTACTGGGCCGATTTCTCACCGAGCGCGTCGAGTTCCTGAGAAAATGCTGTATCCCCGCCCCTGTGGTGGGGGGCCTGATCTTCGCCCTCGTTCATCTGGGACTCTATATGAGCGGTGTACTGGCCCTATCCTTTGATGAGAACATCAAAAACTTCTTTATGACCCTGTTCTTTACCAGCGTAGGCTATACCGCCTGCTTCCGGCTGTTGAAAAAGGGGGGTAAAAAGGTATTTACCTTCCTGTTTGTCGCTATCTTAATGGTTATCCTGCAAAATTTGGCCAGCTCTGTGCTGTCCGTCCTGCTTGGCTGGGATCCCCGTCTCGGCCTGTGCACCGGCTCCATCCCCATGGTAGGGGGCCACGGTACCGCGGGCTCCTACGGCCCCGAACTGGAAAAGATGGGTCTGGCCGGCGCTGAGGTGCTGGCTATGGCCGCCGCCACCTTTGGTCTTGTCGCCGGCTCCCTGATGGGCGGCCCTACCGCCCGCAGCCTTATCAACAAATATGGTCTGCGCTCCAACGAGACCACCGAGTCCGTCATTGAAGCCGCTGACGAGACTCCTGAAGAGAAGGAGCGGGCGGAGCGCATGGACTATACGGCCTTTACCAACGCCGCCATCCTGCTCATCGTCGCATCTGGCCTGGGCACTCTGCTGACCATGGCCTTCAATAGCGTGCAGATCACCATTGCCGGCACGGTCATCAAGTTCACCTTCCCCACCTATATCGGCTCCATGGTCATCGCCGCTGTCATCCGCAATTTCTGTGATGTCAAGCGCATTATCCTCCCCGCCAGGGCCATCGATACCTGGGGTAACGTGTCCCTCTCTATCTTTCTGGCCATCGCCCTTATGTCCCTAAAGCTCTGGGAACTGGCCGAACTGGCTACGGACATGGTCATTCTACTGGCCGCCCAGGTAATACTCATGTTCCTCTTCGCCCGGTTCGTGGTGTTCCGGCTCATGGGCCGGGACTATGAGGCGGCAGTCATGACCTCCGCCTTCTGCGGATTTGGTATGGGCGCCACGCCCAACGCCATGGCCAATATGCAGGCCATCACCAAAAATTACGGCCCCGCGCCTCAGGCTTTTTTTATCGTACCGCTGGTCGGCTCGCTGTTCATTGATTTCTGCAACGGAATTATTATTACCCTGTTTCTGAATGTACTGCCGTTGATCTTCGGCTGATAAAAGCCCGCGCCCTGCTCCCCTGAGGAGCAGGGCGCTTTTTTACGATCTTATCAGGTCTTTGTCCCCTTCTTCACTATTTATACAGAGGCTCACAGTCCTCTAGACGACTCCTTTTTCTTCCGCTTGGCCGCCATATAGCGGTCCTCCTCACTGAAGATGCAGCCGCAATATTTCTGCATATAGAAGCCGTGCTCCCGGGCAAAGGCCTGACCCGCCTGAAACAGTGGCCTGAAATCCCGGTACAGGAAGTCCACCCCGTACTTCTGCCCCATCTCACGGGCAATGGCGGCGATGGCCTCATGGTTCTGATAGGGGGAAATGAGCAGCGAGGTGGTAAAGCTGTCATAGCCATGCTCCGCGGCGTATCGGGCTGTCTCCTCCATTCGGACCCGGTAGCAGTAGGGACAGCGCCCGTCAATATTTCCAGCCACAGCGGTGACGAACGGCCGCAGATCATAGGTGCCGCCGATGACCAATTTCATGCCGATCTCCCTTGCGTAGTCCTCTAAGGTGCGCTTCCGGGCCTGATATTCCGTATAGGGGTGAATGTTGGGGTTAAACCAGAAGCCGGTGACCGACAGCCCCTCCTCCCGCAGTTGAGCGATAGGCTGGTTGGCGCAGGGGGCACAGCACATATGCATCAGGGTATTATCCATCACACGCACCTCAAATCTCCAAAATATCTAATTCCAGGCCCTGCCGCATGGCATAGGCCAAGGTCTGGGCCGTCCCGCCTCTGGGTTCACCGTCATAGACGGCGATAATCCGGCAGGCCCGATCCACCATGTACCGGTTCCGCCTTGCCATGCAGCCCCGGTCATAGTGATGCTGGACCAGAGTCTCATAGTCGCACTGGTCCAGGATAGCCTGATAGCGGAGCCGCTCCTCCCGGGGCCAGCGGTCCGCTTGGCTCTCACAGGGCCGCGCCCCCTCCAGCGTCACCTGCGGAAAGCACGCCCGCAAGGCCAACACAGCCTCGGCAAAATACAGGTCCGCCCCCCGTGCCATTCCACAGATAAAATGGCGGCAGCCACTCTGATAGGCCCGCTCCAGGGCCTGTCCCAACCGCTCCTTCAGCCGTGTGCATCTGGGGTCCCGCTCATCCGTTCCCCAAGGAAGTTTGTCGGGCCGGTGCCCGGTAAAGCAGCAGGTATTTGCCTGTTCCAAAACACAGCGCCCCTTCTTTTGTGCTGGTTTCTATTCTATAACAGGACATAGTCTAAGTCAATGTTTATGGAAAATTTGTTCGATTGAGTGGACAGCCAATCGATTCTCTGTATCCATATCCTGCCACGGGTGTACCTGGTGGAGCCCTGTTTCCTCTCCTCTATCTCCGCGATCCCGCTGCTCGGTGAACTTGGGCCTCAAGAACAGAATGGACGGCCTTTGGCCGTCCATTCCTTTTACTCCAATATCCTACCATCCACTGAGATGGTCACCACCTGCCAGGGGATAAACTTCCCGCTGTCCCGCAGGGCCTTCTCCGCCGCAATTTGTAGGCCGCCGCAGCAGGGGACCTCCATCCGCGCAATGGTCACGCTCTTGATATTATTTTGACGGATGATTTCTGTCAGCTTTTCACTGTAATCAACCCCGTCCAACTTGGGGCAGCCCACCAATGTCACTTTGCCCCGGATAAAATCCTGATGGAAGTTTCCATAGGCAAAGGCGGTGCAGTCGGCGGCAATCAGCAGGTTCGCGCCGTCAAAGTAGGGCGCCGTAAGGGGAGCCAGCTTGATCTGGACAGGCCACTGGCGCAGTTGGGATGAGACGGCGGCTTCCTGCTCCTGACGCCGTCCCAGTGTCTGGATACGGCTGCCGGGGCAGCCATGTCCTTCTCCATTCTCCCGCTCCCTCTTTTTAGACTGGACCGCCGCCTCATCATAGGGAGCCGCCTCCCGCTCCACAAAGGTGATGGCCCCGGTAGGACAGGTGGGTAAACAGTCCCCCAGGCCGTCACAGTAGTCATCACGAAGCAGGAGCGCCTTGCCCTCCACCATGCCGATGGCCCCCTCATGACAGGCCTGGGCACACAGGCCGCAGCCGTTGCACTTCTCTCGGTTGATCTCAATGATTCTACGAATCATGTCATTTTCCGCCTTTCCTTGACTTGGATGGGCTAAGTATAGTACCATTGATCCACAGAGTACGTTGTTATAACAACATTTTAGGAGAAAGATATGGACTATCAATTTTTGGCTGGTATTCTCCTGTTCCAAGGGCTCTCCCCGGATGCTCTTCCGGATCTTCTGACCGGTCTGGGAGCCGGGACCCGTTTCTATCCCCGTGGGGAGGCCGTCCTCCGCACCGGCGACCGGACCGGGCGGCTGGGTCTGGTGCTCTCCGGGGGCGTCAACATTGAGAATCACGACGCCTGGGGAAACCGGACCATCTTGGACCATGTTGCCCCCGGCCAGGTCTTTGCGGAGACCTACGCCTGTGTCCCAGGGGAACCACTGATGGTGGACGTAGCGGCCGTCCAGGACACAGAGGTCCTGTTCCTGGATATGGGCCTGCTCTTGTCCGGCGAGGGACCCCACCATGGAACTCTCTTGCGCAATCTTCTGACCATCACGGCCAGAAAAAACCTGGCCCTCTCTCGGCGCATCTTCTACACCTCCTCCAAGACCATCCGGGGCAGGCTGCTCTCCTATCTGTCCGACCAGGCGGTGCTCCAGAACAGCCCCTCCTTTTCTATCCCCTTTGACCGCCAGCAGCTGGCTGATTATCTGGGCGTGGACCGGAGTGCCCTGTCCAATGAGCTGGGCAAAATGAGGCGGGATGGGCTGCTGTCCGCCAGGAAAAGCCACTTTCGCCTCAATGTGAGCCAGATGCCCTGATCTACACAGGATTTACAATTTAATTACAATTCATTTTCTTTGGTTGACAATGTAGACCAGTTGTGTTATGTTTGGTCTACAAAGTAGACTTAAGGAGGTGTTTTTATGCCGGATGTCACCCTGACCAACAGCGAATGGTATGTGTTGGACTGCCTTTGGGAGCACTCTCCTCTGACGGTGATGGAATTGGTGGAGCGCCTGTCCCAGAAGGTGGGCTGGGCCAAGAGCACCACCATCACTACCCTGCGGCGGATGGAGGAGAAGGGGCTGGTCCACTGTGAAGTGACGGGCCGGACCCGTCACTATCGGCCCTCGGTGGAACGGCGGCAGGCCGTCCGCCGGGAGACCCGCTCCTTCTTGAACAAGGTGTATCGGGGCAGCGTGGGGTTGATGGTGTCTGCCATGGCCCAGGACAAGGCCCTGACCCGGAAGGAGATTGACGAGCTGTATGAGATTCTTCGACAGGCAGAGGAGGGAGCGAAATGAGCGGCATTTTCGTTCTGAACAGCGCCATGCCCACCCTGATCCCCTGGGCCTTCACCTCCACCCTACTAATTCTGGCGGTGCTGACTGTCCGTTGGCTCACCCGGAACCGGCTGTCCTCTGTGAACCGCTATGCCCTCTGGGCGGTGGTGCTGATCCGGCTGCTGATCCCTATTCAGCTCCCCTTCCTGTCCTCCTTAGGGGCAGTGGACTTTGCGCCTCAGATGGAGGACACCCCGGTATACGCCTTTCCCACCGACCACATAGACGCGCCAGAGAGTTATATTCAGCATATCTGGGAAGAACAGGGAGAGGACCCGGTCATGAGCGCCGGCATCACCAGCCGTGGCTTCCCCGCTCTGGGAGGGTTCGGCTTTGATTATTACAGCGGCGGCACAGTCCTGGAGGAAAACGGTTATACCGATTACGCCTTTTTCTCCACTGTCCCCCGTATCCTGTCTATCCTGTGGGGGACAGGAGCGGCGGTGATGCTCCTGTTCCTGATTGGGAGCAACCTGCGCTTTGCCGCAAGGCTGCGCCGCTCCCGCCGCCCCCTGGACATTCCTGAGTGTCCTCTTCCCGTCTACGTGATAGAGGACCTGTCCTCTCCCTGCCTGTTCGGCCTGTTCCGGCCCGTGGTCTACCTGACTCCCCAGGCAGCGGCGGACTCTGCCGCACGGGAGCATGTGCTGGCCCATGAGCTCACCCACTACGCCCACAGGGACCACCTCTGGGCCCCCCTGCGGTGTCTGGCCCTGGCCCTCCACTGGTATAACCCTCTGGTATGGCTGGCTGTCCTCCTGTCCAAACGGGACGGAGAACTGGCCTGTGACGAGGGGGCGGTGCGCCGTCTGGGGGAGGACCAGCGCATCCCCTACGGCCGCACCCTGGTGGGCATGGTGGCCCAGCGTTCCCTGCGGACGGCCGATCTGCTGTCCTGCTCCACCGCCATGACAGGGGGCAAAAAGACCATTCAACAGCGCATCGCCCTGCTGGTGAAGCACCCAGAAACCAGGGCGGCCGCTGTCTTTGGGGCTTGTGTGGCCCTGGCTCTGGTAGCAGTATTCACCTTCTCTGACGGAAACCAGAGCGGCGGTCCGGCAGGCGATTATAGACGCTTCCTTAGTGATGTGCAAAGCGCCCAGAGCATCCGCCTGGGACAGCCCACCACCTCCAGTCAGTTTGACCCCACCGCCATCACCGATCCGGAGCTGCTGGCGGAGGCCAAAGAGATCTTGAAGCAGGAGTGCCCGGACTGGCTCAATCCGCCCCAGGTAGTGGGGGACCTGGACCCGGCCTCTCTGCGTACCCTGACTCTCACTGACCAGCAGGGCGCGGAGGTCCGATATCTGCTGGCCGCCCCCGCCGACCGGGGGAACTCCGGCGACTTCTATGTGCTTACTGACGGTGAACTCAGCGGGACGGAGGTTTCCGGACGCCGGGTGGCCGCCCTGATGCACCAGCAGGCGGCAGTCCAGCTCTATGACCTGATGAACCGCCAGGGGGCGCAGAGCGGCGCCGTTCCTCTTACCGCCGAGGAGCTGGCCTATTTCAACGACGGCTCCTTCTTTGACAACGGGACCGGCAGCGGCGGAAATGCCTACATCAATTTCTCCATTCGCAACCAGTTCCTGACTTCCTGGTATGACCATCCGGCGGACATCGACCTGTACCAGCTTTTCTATCTGGGGACCGGCAATCACAGCTCCATCAGCGAGGAGGAGCGGCGGCTGGTCATCGACCGGGGTTACGGCGGGGTGGACCCGGACTGCGGCTGCACCAAAATCACCCGGCAGGAGATGGACGCCGTCCTGCTGGAACACACCGGCCTGACTTTGGAGGAGACCAATCTGGTGGGGCTGGGCGATTTCACCTACCTGCCGGAGTATGACGCCTACTACCACTTCCATGGGGACACCAATTATACATTCCCAAGCTTTGAGAGCGGTTCCCGCCATGACAGCATTCTCTATCTCAACTATGGGGACCACGGGGCCTGCCAGTTGGTCCTTCGGGCGGTGGAGGGCGGATATCAGTTTATCGCCAACCGCTCTACCCAGGTTGGAAACGTGCCCAGCTCCTATACCCGGCTGGAGAAGCCGGAGCACATCGCCGCCCTGGTGGAGCTTCTGGTACAGGACCAAGAGTTCCTCACAGAAAACGCCCAGTATTTAGGGATCACCCCGGAGGCGCTGGCCGACGCCCTCCAGGGGAAGGGGGAGGAAGGCGTCTCCCCCGACCTGCTGGTCATCGGCACCTACAACGGCTGGGTCCCGGACCAATGGGGGCGGGGCTACGGCTATCGGCTGACGGTCTGGGGAGGCGGCAGTGTGATGTTTATGGACCTAACCTTCCCGGCGGCGCTGAATGAGCAGGTGCTGGCCTTCCACCAGCAGGACTCTTTGGAGTTGATTCAAAAGGACCTGACCCAGCGTCTGTCCGCTCTCACCCTACAGGACATCCAGTCCGTCAGCGGAGGCCGCTATGACCTCCCGGTCTCGTCCGACCAGCTGGCCGGGATGCTCAACCGAATGGCAGACCGGTATCTGGGGCCGGACGGATCCGACAGCTTTTCCTCCCACCGGCTGTGGACGCTGGACATCCTGCTGCCCGAGGACGTCACCCTGTATCTCTCCGCCGGTCTGGTCGAGGACCAGGTGGACATCGACGGGCTGCTCTTTGAAAGCCCGGAGCTGTACCAGCTCATCCGTCAGCGGTGGACTCCTCCCGCCGGCAGCATCATCCGGGAGGACCTGTCCCCGGTGGCGGAGGCGGTGGACCGGCTCCTGGCGGATGAGCTGGCCAAGTGGAACCAGGACTTTACCGACAGCGGCCTGTCCGCCCCCTACACTGGGGTAGAACTGACCCAATTCCGCCTGCTGTCCTCTTACCCCGACCTGCTGAAAGAGGGGACCGTGAAGCTGTACGCCTTCGACTACGGCTTGACCACCGGGAATTTGGAGGAAGCGGGCTGGGCTGGAGGGAATTACGCCGACGGCGACGGTCTGTTTCATCCTTACGGCCATGTGCCCCATCTGCTGACGGTGGAGGGGATCGGTCATATGGAGCGCAGTCAGATCATCCTATGGGAGTTCCCCCTAGTGGTAGGCAGCCAAGGCTATGAGGAACTGGTCACTCAGGACTATGTTCGTGACGTGGTGGTAAGCAACCTCCGGGACCTGCTGGACCCGGTGGTCCCCGCCTCGGTGACCGACCCCCAGAAGGCGGCCGAGGCCTATGGACGGGCTCTGGCCCAATACTATTCCTCCTTTGGGTCCAGCCACCCATCGGCCGTAACCTACGCCGCCCTGTATGAGGCCCGGGTCTATCAGCAGGCGGCCAGCGGACTGTGCGCCGCCATCACTCTGGCCGTGGATCCGGTGGAAGCGAACAACATATATTGGCAGTCGGGCGCCGGCCTTGATCCAGGACCAGATGGACATTGGCTGTACACCCTGGAATACTGCCTGGAACGGCAGGAGGACGGCACCTGGAGGTGTACAGACTCGGGTACCGGCGGGGTAAGGCTGGAGCGCGGAGATCCCCAGGTAATTAAGCCAGAACCGGAAAGATGACTTCCCGCTTCATCCACAAATAACTTTTGCAGAGTCCCGCCGGAGGATATCCGGCGGGACTCTTTTACATTCTTGACAAATTTTTATCTTAAATATGTCTAAAATCACGAAAAACAGGATGTTAAATTCCTGTCTTTCCTCCTCTCTGTCCTGTTAAGAAATCGTTAATTCCGTTGTTTTTGCTCCCCAAAATCGCTATCATAATACTGAAGAAATAGAAAGATATCCAGTCTATTGTAGGTGTTTCAAAATCATGAGTCTGCGCGTAGGAATCGATATCGGCTCCACCACCGTCAAGGTAGTGGTGCTGGATGAACAAAATAAACTGCTGTTCCGCTCCTATGAGCGGCACTTCTCCAAGACCCGTGAGCGGGCACTGGAAACATTGAACTCCATCTCCGATATGCTGTCCGGCCAGCGTGTCAAGGTCACCATCACCGGCTCTGCCGGACTGGGCGTAGCCAACGCCGCGGGCATCGACTTCGTACAGGAGGTATATGCCACTGCCGCCGCGGTGAATACATACATCCCCGACACGGACGCGGTCATCGAACTGGGAGGGGAGGACGCCAAGATCATTTTCTTCGGCGGCTCCCTGGAGGAGCGGATGAACGGCTCCTGCGCCGGTGGTACCGGCGCCTTCATCGATCAGATGGCCACCCTGATGAACGTCACGGTGAACGAGCTAGATACTCTGTCCCTAAAGCATGAGAAGATCTACCCCATCGCCTCCCGCTGCGGTGTATTTGCCAAGAGCGATATCCAGCCCATCCTGAATCAGGGCGGGCGGAAGGAGGACGTGGCCGCTTCCATTTTCCAGGCAGTGGTGGACCAGACGGTGGCCGGCCTGACCCAGGGCCGGGAGCTGAAGGGCAAGATCGTGTTTCTGGGTGGGCCTCTCCACTTCCTCATGGGCCTGCGCCAGCGTTTTGTGGAGACTTTGGCCCTAGACGGTGAGCACGCCATCTTTCCCGAGGACGGCGACTGTTTCGCGGCCATGGGCGCGGCTCTGTGCGCTACCGACTATCAGCCTGTCTCCTTTGAGGAGGTGCTGAAAAAGCTGGCCGACAGCGCCGAGGCCACCACCCTGGTGGACACCATGCCTCCCCTGTTCTCCAGTCAGGAGGAGTACGACCAATTCAGTGCCCGGCACAACGCCAGCCGCCCCCCAGAGGTGGATATCCATACCTACTCCGGTCCGGCTTGGCTGGGCATCGACGCTGGCTCCACCACCACCAAGCTGGCCCTCATCACCGCCGACGGCGGCCTGCTGTATACCTATTACCACTCCAATCTGGGTAACCCCGTGGCCATAGTGCTGGAACAGCTGCGGACCATCTACGCCATGTGCGGTGACCGTATCGTGATCCGCGGCGCCGCCGTCACCGGCTATGGCGAGGACCTGATCAAAAACGCCTTCTCCTGCGACCTCGGTCTGGTGGAGACTATGGCCCACTACAAGGCCGCCGCCCACTTTGAGCCCTCCGTGGATTTCATCATCGACATCGGCGGTCAGGATATGAAGTGCTTTAAGATCCGCAACGGCGCCGTGGACTCCATCATGCTCAACGAGGCCTGCTCCTCCGGCTGTGGCTCCTTCATTGAGACCTTTGCCAAGGCTCTGGGCTACAACATAGCGGATTTCTCCAAGCTGGGACTCTTCTCCCAACATCCGGTAAATCTGGGCTCCCGGTGCACTGTGTTCATGAACTCCAGCGTCAAGCAGGCCCAGAAGGACGGGGCCAGCGTGGAAGATATCTCCGCCGGTCTGTCCACCTCCATCGTGAAAAACGCCATATATAAGGTTATCCGGGCCGCCTCCGCCGACGATCTGGGACAACACATTGTGGTCCAGGGAGGCACCTTCCTCAATGACGCGGTGCTCCGGGCCTTTGAGCAGGAGCTTGGCCGGAATGTGACCCGTCCTGTGATTTCGGGCATCATGGGCGCCTTCGGCGCCGCTTTGGCTGCCCGTGACCTGCACCTGGACAAGAGCCAGCTGCTGGGCCGGGAGGCTCTGGACCGTTTCTCCCACACCGCCAGACCCGCTACCTGCGGCCTGTGCACCAATCACTGCTCCCTCACCGTCAACTCCTTTGACGGGGGGCGGCGCTTCGTCTCCGGCAACCGGTGCTCCCGTCCTCTGGGGGAGGAGCCCAGCCATCTGCCCGACCTGATGCGCTACAAATACGACCACCTCCGCTCCCTCCATGGAACGGGGCAGGGAGATGGCTCCAGAGGGAGAATCGGTATTCCCTTCGGACTGAATATGTATGAGAACCTCCCCTTCTGGTTCGAGTTGTTCACACGACTCAATTTCCGGGTGGTCCTCTCCCCCCAGTCCAGCCGCAAGCTCTATCTCAAGGGCCAACGCACAATCCCCTCTGACACCGTGTGTTACCCCGCCAAGCTGCTCCACGGCCATGTGGAGGCGCTGGTGGAGGAGGGCGTGGACGCCATCTTCTACCCCTGTATGCCCTATAACTTTGACGAGGGTGTCAGCGACAACAACTACAACTGCCCGGTGGTAGCTTACTACCCCGAACTGCTGGCCGCCAACGTACCCGACCTGAAAAAGACCCGGTTCCTCTACCCCTACTTTGGCCTTCACCGCCCCAAGGATTTCGAGCGCAAAGCCAGCGAGTGGTTTTTCAACGAGTTTCAAATCCCTAAGCGGGAGACTGTGGCCGCCGTCAAAGCCGCCTATGCGGCCTACGATGCCTATAAGGAGGATCTAAGGGCCCGCGGCCGGGAGTATATCGCCCAGGCGCGGGCAGAGGGACGCCCCATCCTTGTGGTGGCTGGCCGCCCCTACCATATGGACCCGGAGATCAACCACGGTATCAACGATCTTATCACCTCCTACGGCTTTGTTCTGGTCACCGAGGATGCGGTGGCCTATCTGGAGGATAAGGCTCCCCGCCATGTTCTCAACCAGTGGACCTATCACGCCAGGATGTATAACGCCGCCCGGTATGTGTGCACCCAGCCGGATATGGAGCTCATCCAGCTGGTATCCTTTGGCTGCGGCATCGACGCTATCACCGGCGACGAGATGCGCTCCATCCTGGAGGACGGCGGCAAGCTGTACACCCAGTTGAAGATCGACGACATCAGCAACCTGGGCGCCGTCAAGATCCGCATTCGGAGCCTGATGGCCGCCATTGAAGCCAGAAAACAGAGTTGAGTATTTCTAGGTGTAAAGCTTGGAGATATTGTGTTCGTTGAAGGCGAACAGGTTTTGAATCACCCGGCGGAGCCGGACACTGAATCCCCGCTCTCCACTCTTTTCAGAAAGGGACTTTTTTATGGCAAAATTAGTTTATGACGAAACTGGCCGTCTGCTGTTCACCAAGGAGATGAAGGAGGAGTATACCCTCCTGATGCCCCAGATGCTCCCCGTCCACTTCGGCATGATGCAGAAGCTGCTGGAGTGTGAGGGCTACAAGGTGGATATGCTCACCACCAACCACCGGGGCATTGTGGATGAAGGCCTGAAATATGTCCATAACGACACCTGCTATCCCGCTCTGCTGGTCATCGGCCAGCTCATCGACGCGGTGAAGCACGGCGGCTATGACCCCCACAAGGTGGGCCTGCTCATCACCCAGACTGGCGGCGGCTGCCGGGCCAGCAACTATATCCACCTGCTGCGCAAGGCTCTGGAGAAAGCGGACATGGGCTATATTCCTGTGGTTTCCGTCAATCTGTCCGGCCTGGAGAAGAACCCCGGCTTTTCCTTGACCCTCCCCTTCATTCGCAAGGCGGTCTTTGCCATGATGTATGGAGACATCATCGTCAACGTGGCCAATCAGGTCCGCCCTTATGAAGTAGAGCAGGGAAAGACCGACGCCATGATCGCCCACTGGTCTCAGAAGCTGGTAGACGGCTTCCAGAGTGGGAAGGGCATGAGCCGAGGGCAGATGCGGGCTCTCTTTGACCAGATCTGCGCCGACTTCGCCTCCATCCCTGTCCAGGGTGAACCCAAGATTCGTGTGGGCGTGGTTGGGGAAATCTATGTGAAGTTCGCCCCCCTGGGCAACAACAATTTGGAGCAGTTCCTGCTCTCCGAAGGCGTGGAGCCCGTAGTCCCCGGCCTGACCGATTTCATTATTTTCAAGATTTACAACCGGGTGGCCGATGTGGATCTGTACGGCGGGAAGTGGATCAAGAAGGCCGCCTGCCGGGCCTTCATGTCCTATATCGAGGGCTGTCAGAAGGATATGATCGCCGCTCTGAAGAAGTCCGGCCGCTTCCGTGCCCCCGGCACCTTCCAGGAGCTCCACTCCCTGGTCCATGGCTATCTGGGCGACGGCAACAAGATGGGCGAGGGCTGGCTCCTCACCGCCGAGATGCTGGAGCTCATCCACTCCGGCACCAACAATATCGTGTGTACCCAGCCCTTTGGTTGCCTGCCCAACCACATCGTGGGCAAGGGTATGATCCGCAAGCTGAAGGACGAGTACCCCTACTCCAACGTGGTGGCCATCGACTACGACCCAGGCGCCACCAAGATCAACCAGGAGAACCGCATCAAGCTGATGCTGGCCAACGCCAAGGGCCTGACTCATCAGGAGTCCCCCGCGCCCAGAGCGCCCCAGCCTGAAGTGGCTCCCAAGCTGGCTCATGCCCACAGTTAAGCTTTCCCTCTCAACAAAAAAGGACCCGGTACAGTGGTGTACCGGGTCCTCTTTTCTTTTTTCTCACAGCCCATTGACGATAAAATTGGGCCGCTTCCCCTCCAGCACCAGCTGGGCCGAGGTCCACATATTGGTGTGGGCCCGGTGGAAGGAGCCGCCGGTATTGCCGCCCAGATGGGGCGAGTAGATGGCCCGATCCGCGACCTCTGGAGGGAGGTCCACCAGGGGGTGGTCAGCGGGAGTGGGCTCCGGTTCAAAGACATCCATAGCGATGGCACCCAGTCGGCCGTCGATGAGGGCCTGCCGGACGGCCAGGCTGTCCACCAACAGGCCACGAGAGGTGTTCACTAAAATGGCTCCCGGCTTGAACTTGTCTAGCAGAGCCTTGTCCACCATATGAGTGGTCTCCGGGGTAACTGCACAATGGAGAGATACAATGTCGCACCGGGACACCAGCTCCTCCAGTGGGAGATATTCCACGTTCAGCTCTTCCTCTACCTGGGGTAGACGGCGGTGGGCGGTGTAGTAGTACATCTTGCAGCCGAAGGGAGCCAGCAGCCTGGCTGTGGCGGTACCGATGTCCCCCAGCCCTACCAAGCCCACAGTGGATAGACCCAACTCCGGAGAGTTGGAGGCCATGACCGCCTCCTTCATCTCGCGTTGACGGCCTGCCCGAAGGGCGTTGTGGCCAGTAATACCGTGACGTAGAGCCATGAGCATGAGCATCACCGTATGCTCCGCCACTGAAGCGGCGTTGCAGCCTTTATTGTTGCACACAAAAATGTTCCTGGCCCTGGCCGCCTCCAGATCAATCCGGTTGTAGGCCACCCCCTCCGATTGGATCAGCTTCAGGCCGGGCATCAGGTCCATCAGTTCTCCCGTCACGTCCACGATGGGGTCGGTGAACAGGATCTGGGCATCAGCGTTTTCCCGCGCCGCCTGTTGTGGGGACTGGTCCAGAGAACAGTAGGCCGTTTCAAAGGGCAGCTGTGCAACAAACTCCGGCATATAGGCCTCATAGCGTGCCTTCGGCCCTAAGATCAATACTTTCATGATTCATCCTCCCGGTCATTGATAAATTTTTTCCTCTGGGAAAGAATATAAATATTGTAGCACACTTTTTTGGTTGGTACAACACTCCAATATTAGCACTCAAATAATAAGAGTGCTAATATTTACAATTTATACACAAAGTGTGCAAGAACTGTTCACATTTGGACGATATACTAGGACCAAAGTTAAGTGAGGCAGGAAGGGCCGCTGAGATCGGACCCCCACCTCAGAAAGGAGTTTCTTATGATGTACAGTATGATCCCCTTTGGCCGCTATCACGGCGGTCTAGACACGATTTTTGATGACCTGGAGCGCAGCTTCTTCCCTCCCGCAAACCGCCAGCCCACCGCCTTTCGGACCGATATCCGGGATGAGGGTGACCACTTCCTTTTGGAAGCTGAACTGCCTGGCTTCCAAAAGGAGGATATCCATTTGGAGCTGAAGGAAGGCGTCCTGACCATCTCTGCCCAGCACGAGGAAAAGCAGGAGAAGCGGGACGACCAGGGCCAATACCTGTGCCGGGAGCGCCGGGTCGGCTCTTTTGTCCGCTCCTTTGATGCCTCTGGCATTCAGGAGGACGCTATCCGAGCCTCCTATGAGAACGGAGTGTTGACGTTGATTCTGCCTAAGATGGCTGAGATACAGCCTCAAAGCAGAAGGATCGCCATTCAGTGACCAGAAGGAAGGGCAGGCTTCAGAGCCTGCCCTTTTTTGGGGTTGCCGGTGTATACGCCAGCCAGCGAGCGTCAAATTTTTTCTTGCAAAAGATCTCAGGTTGGTGTATTTTTGTTTTAGCAAACAATTCAATCAAGCGCTAATTTATGACAATCTTGAAACCAGAGTTAAAGGAGGTTTCTTTTCATGAATATGGATCGATTTACTCAAAAATCCCTGGCCGCCATCCAGGGGGCCAGGGACATCTCCCAGGAATACGGCAATCAGCAGATCGAGCAGCCCCACCTGCTGCTGGCCCTGGTCAGTGACAACGAGGGGTTCATTCCCCAGCTGCTCGCCGCTATGGGCATGACTGTTCCCAGCTTTGAGGCGGCAGTGAAGGGGGAGGTCCAGAAACTGCCTAAAGTGTCCGGGTCCGGCCGGGAAGCGGACAAGGTCTATGTGTCCCAGGATGTGGACAGGGCCCTCCGCGGCGCGGAGCAAGAGGCCCAGGCCATGAAGGACGAGTACATCTCAGTGGAACACATCTTCCTCGGTCTGCTGGCACAGCCTGACAGTGCCTTAAAGGAGTTATTCCGCACCTACCATGTGGACAGGGAGAAGGTGATGCAGGCTCTGGCCAGCGTCCGCGGCAACCAACGGGTGACCTCGGACAACCCGGAGGATACCTATAACGCCCTGAAGAAATACGGCACCGACTTGGTGGAGCGGGCCCGCCAGAACAAGCTGGACCCGGTCATCGGCCGGGACGATGAAATCCGGAATGTCATCCGCATCCTTTCCCGTAAGAGCAAGAACAACCCTGTGCTCATTGGCGAGCCCGGCGTGGGCAAGACCGCCATCGCTGAAGGTCTGGCTCAACGGATTGTCAAGGGAGATGTGCCCGGTTCCCTGAAGGACAAGACGATCTTCTCCCTGGACATGGGCTCCCTTGTGGCCGGGGCCAAGTACCGGGGGGAGTTCGAGGAGCGGCTGAAGGCCGTCCTCAACGAGGTCAAAAAGTCCGAGGGCCGCATCATCCTCTTCATTGATGAGCTGCACACTATTGTGGGCGCTGGCAAGACTGAGGGCAGTATGGATGCAGGCAACCTGCTCAAACCCATGCTGGCCCGTGGCGAGCTCCACTGCATCGGCGCCACCACTCTCAACGAGTACCGGCAGTATATCGAGAAAGACGCCGCCCTGGAACGTCGGTTCCAGCCCGTGATGGTCAACGAACCCACAGTAGAGGACGCTATCGCCATCCTCCGGGGACTCAAGGAGCGGTACGAGGTGTACCACGGCGTCAAGATCACGGACGGGGCTATCATTGCCGCCGCGACCCTGTCCAACCGCTATATCACCGACCGCTTCCTGCCGGACAAGGCCATCGACCTGGTGGACGAGGCCTGTGCCATGATCCGCACCGAGATGGACTCCATGCCCACTGAACTGGACGTCATCCAGCGGAAGATCATCCAGCACGAGATTGAGGAGGCCGCCCTGAAGAAGGAGACCGACAAGCTGTCCCAGGAGCATCTGGCTGAGATTCAGAGGGAACTGTCCGATATGCGGGAAGAGTTCAAGGCCAAGAAAGCCCAGTGGGACAACGAGAAGGGGGCCATCGGCAAGGTACAGAAGCTGCGGGAGGAGCTGGAGGCGGCCAACGCCGCCCTGGAGAAAGCCCAGCGGGAGTACGACCTGGAGAAAGCCGCCGAGCTGCAATATGGCCGCATCCCGGAGCTGAAGAAAGTCCTGGAGGCGGAGGAGAGCATCGCCAACGAGGGCAAGGCCCGCTCTCTCCTGCGGGACAAGGTCACCGAGGAGGAAATCGCCCGCATCATTGAACGCTGGACCGGCATCCCGGTGGCCCGGCTGATGGAGGGGGAGCGGGACAAGCTGCTCCACCTGGAGGATATCCTCCACCAGCGGGTGGTAGGACAGGACGAGGCAGTAAGGTTGGTATCCGAGGCTATCCTGCGCAGCCGGGCCGGGATCGCCGACCCCAGCAAGCCCATCGGCTCCTTCCTGTTCCTGGGCCCTACCGGCGTAGGTAAGACCGAGCTGGCCAAAACTCTGGCCGAAGCCCTGTTCGACAGCGAAAAGAACCTGGTGCGCATCGACATGAGCGAATATATGGAGAAATTCTCCGTGTCCCGGCTCATCGGCGCCCCTCCGGGATATGTGGGCTATGAGGAGGGCGGCCAGCTCACGGAGGCGGTGAGGAGAAAGCCCTACTCCGTCATCCTTTTTGATGAGGTGGAGAAGGCTCACCCTGACGTATTCAATATATTACTTCAGGTATTGGATGACGGTCGTATTACGGACAGTCAAGGAAGAACGGTGGACTTTAAGAACACCATCATCATTCTGACCTCCAATCTGGGCAGCCAGTTCCTGCTGGACGGCATCGGCTCAGACGGTGAGATTAGTCAGGAGGCCCGGAACCAAGTGAGCGAGCTGCTCAAGCGGTCCTTCCGCCCGGAGTTCCTCAACCGTTTGGATGAAATTGTGTTCTACAAGCCGCTGACAAAGGATAACGTCACCCATATTATTGACCTTCTTGTGGCCGATCTGAACCGCCGCCTGGCGGATCAGCAGCTCACCGTGGAGCTGACTGCCGACGCTAAGTCCCATATCATTGACGCGGCTTATGACCCCATCTACGGGGCTCGCCCCCTGCGCCGCTATCTCCAGCACACAGTGGAGACCCTCATCGGTCGAAAGATCATAGCCGATCAGGTGGAGCCTGGTGCCCATCTGTCTGTTGATGTCAGGGATGGCCAGTTGACTGTGCTTTGAGTTTTCGATTTCTCATTTCATCAGGTCGATTTGCCCCTAACAGCTCCAAAGATAGGAATTTCCCCCATATTTATCCCCAAAAACAGAGGAGG
>CABIXV010000001.1:296767-388515 GCA_902362775.1 Clostridiales bacterium
TTTTGCTCCGCCAGGGAGCGGATAACCTTCAACACCTCGCCGGTGAGCTCCGGGTCCAAGGCAGAGGTAGGCTCGTCAAAGCAGAGAATATCCGGCTTGAGAGCCAGCGCCCGGGCGATGGCCACCCGTTGCTGCTGGCCGCCGGAGAGCTGGTGGGGATAATGGCCAGCCCGGTCGGCTAACCCCATCCTGCCCAACAGTTCCCGGCCATCTTTCTCAATCTGGGCGTAGATCTCCTTTTTTTTCTCCTTAAAATCGGGACGTTCCCTGGCCAGAAGCTGGCTGGCTAGGGTCACATTTTCCAGCGCAGTGTATTGAGGAAAGAGGTTAAATGACTGGAAAACCATCCCAAAGTGGAGCCTTTTCTTGCGGATCTCGCTCTCCCTCTGGGTAGAGGGGTCAGCGGCGTCAAAAAGGACCTTATCCTGGACCAGGATCTGTCCCTGATCCGGGGTTTCCAAAAAATTTAGGCAGCGCAGCAGCGTGGTCTTTCCGCTGCCGGAGGAGCCGATGATGGCTAGGGCCTGACCCTGCTCCAGTTCGAAGCTGATGTCCTCCAGCACACGGGTGGCCCCAAAGTGCTTTTCAATATTCTTGACCTGTAAAACAGCCATTTCAGTGCCTCCTCATCTGAAGTAATCCAGCTTTTTCTCTGTCCGGCTCAACAGAAATGTGACCAGTCCATTGAACACCAGGAAAAACACACCGGCATAGAACAATGGCCAGATCATAGCCTTGTTTCCAAACTCCTTCGCCATGGCGATGACCTCTTTTACCATGATAAAGTTAGCCAGAGAGGTGTCTTTGATCAGGGTGATGATCTCATTTCCCATGGGCGGGACGATGCGCTTGATGACCTGGAGGAGCGTGACGTGGTAAAAAATCTGGCCCTTTGTCATGCCCAGCACCTGTCCAGCCTCCTGCTGCCCTCTGGGTACGCCCTGGATACCGCCCCGGAAAATTTCTGAGAAATAGGCCGCGTAATTAAGCACAAAGGCCAGACAAGCAGCCGTCATCCTGGGAAGCATATGTCCAGGATTCAAAAAACCGGGCAAATAATATACAATGGCCAGCTGGAGCATCAGTGGGGTGGAGCGCATCAGATAGACATACAGCCGGGAGACCCCGCTCAACGGCTTCCAGCGACTGATGGACCCAAAGGACACGATCAGCCCTAGCGGCAGCGCCAGCAACAGTGTCACGAAGAATATCTGGCAGTTGAGCAAAAAGCTCTTCCCCAGCATGACGTTCACAGTCTGAAAACTCATGTTCTCTCTCCTTTGCCTTCCCATCAAACACAGCACAGGGCAGGAGGGATCGCTCCCCCCTGCCTTGCGGTCTGGTCGCCGTGTCTTTTCTTTTTACTGATTGGCCAGCAGCAGTTCAGCCAAGTCATATTTCTCAGCCAGGGTATTCAAAGTGCCGTCCTCAATGAGCGCCTGCATGGCCTCATTGACCTTCTCAGCCGCGTCGGAGTCTTTGCGGAAGCCGACGCCGTACTCCTCCACGGACAGCTGCAGATCGGGGATAATCATCAAATCGGAGTAGTCCCCCTGGCCCACCATAGCGCCGGCCAGTACAAAGTCCAGTACGGCGGCGTCGGCGGCGCCGGTCTTGACTTCCAGAAGGGTGTCGGTCTGCTTGGCAGCGGAGATGTACTCAGCCTGCTTTAGATTTTCGTCTGCCCCCTCGCCAATGATGGCGGCCTCACCGGCAGAGCCGGCCTCGGCCTCCACCGTCTTACCCACCAGGTCGGCGGTGGACGTATAGACATCGGCGTTGTCGGAGCGGATCACCACCACCTGGTAGTTCTTGATGTAGGGATCAGAGATGGTCAGAGCCTCCTGCAGCTCAGGGGTAATGGTCATGCCGTTCCAGATACAGTCGATGGTCTGGGCCTGGAGCTCCATGATCTTGCTGTCCCAGTTGATCTCCACAAACTCAGGGGTGACACCCAGCTTCTCGCAGACGGCGGTGGCAAACTCAGTCTCAAAGCCAGTCAGCTCGCCATTGTCGTCAAAATAATTCATGGGTTCAAAATAGGTAATGCCGATCTTCATCGTACCGTTGCTCTCGATCTTAGCCCAGTCGGAGTCCGCCGCGTCCACAGAGCTGTTGTCCCCCTGCTGGCTTCCAGAGCTGACATCCGAGGCAGAGGTATTGGAGCCGGACTGGCTGGACTGGTCCTGAGTGCCGTTATTGCCGCAGGCGGCCAGAGACAGGCACATGGCCAAGGCCAAAACAAGAGAAAGAGTCTTTTTCATAGTTATGTATCCTCCAATTCTTTCAGCAAACCCCAGGGATCACTCCCTGTGACACTTTCGCATTTTAGCACGCTAATGCGATATTGTAAAGAGGAAAATGAAAAATTTTTTTGATTTTCTTTTTTGCCAAACGCTCTCCTTCCTCTTTCCGGAAAAAATATCACCTTCCACAAGATAAGGGGGCCGGACGGCCATCCCCTTTGTTGGAGGAAAACTGTCACGGGAATGAGGTCGTTCATCCTCATGTCCAACTGACAGTGCTCCTCCGAGAGATAAACCGCCCGGCCCCTGATCTGCGTCACTCAAAAGGCGCTCATAATCTGTCCCAATGTGGACCAGATTACTTCATGCCGTTCTCGTAGGACTCGATCATCTTCTTGACCATCTGGCCGCCCACGGAGCCAGCCTGCTTGCTGGTCAGGTCGCCATTGTAACCCTGCTTCAGGTTGACGCCCACCTCGTTGGCAGCTTCCATCTTAAACTTGTTCATCGCTTCACGGGCATTAGGCACCATAATTTTATTGCTGTTGTTACTAGACATGATTCCTCTCTCCTTTTACTGTTTGACTGTTTTGGTTTGGATGGAACATCCACGCATATCATTTCCCCAGCCGGATCAACTATACCTGTATCATCTTTCCTTATCCAGGCAATTTTCCTGAAATATCCTTTCCTCTTATGATTGCTTAAATAAGCAAATTTCTCTTTTAGCGTACACCGCACAACTGACAAATAGCTGCGCGCGATACTTTCCTATTTCTCTTGAAGGATAAAACGCCAACCACAAAATATTGCCTCTATACAATCCAACTGGAGCACACAAACTTCGGAGAGACAATCCATTTTTATTTTTTGCCTAGCTCTTTCCGCCAAAATACTCTTAATTGGCTATATCCTAAGCCCATCTTAATATCAGATATACACTCCTTAATAACGCAATAATGTCTGGCATGATAGGATAGCAAAATAGAAAATGATTTCCAGAATAAATCGGAGGGGAAGTGAAGTTCACATGGTTTCAGGGAAGGACAATCCTTTGCATGATGGAGGGAACCTGGTAGCTTCCGGTCAATTAAAAATATTTTTCGGCTATGCCGCCGGGGTGGGCAAGACCTATGCCATGCTGGAGGCGGCTCACCATGCTAAACGGGAGGGCATTGACGTGGTGGTGGGCTATGTAGAGCCCCATGCCAGACCGGAGACTCTGGCGCTGCTGGATGGGCTGGAGGTCCTTCCCACTATGGAGACGGACTACCGTGGGATCAAGCTGCGGGAGTTCGACCTGATTGGAGCGCTTGACCGTCACCCACAGCTCATCCTGGTGGACGAACTGGCGCACAGCAATGTCCCAGGATGCCGCCATATGAAGCGGTATCAGGATGTGGAAGAACTCCTCCAGGCGGGCATTAACGTCTACACTACCGTGAATGTCCAGCATCTGGAGTCCTTAAATGACTTGGTTTCCTCCATCACAGGCGTTGTGGTGAATGAGCGAATCCCCGACTATGTATTTGACCGGGCCAGCCAGGTGGAACTGGTGGACATCGAACCCTCCGACCTAGAGAAACGTCTGAGAGAGGGGAAGATCTACCGTGCACAGCAGGCAAAGCGGGCATTGCAGAATTTCTTTACTACGGAAAATCTGGCTGCCCTGCGGGAGATTGCCATGCGCCGGACCGCAGACCAGCTCAACCGCTCCGCGGTGAGCAAAGGGAAAGAGAAAAGCGCCAAGGCGGGCGAACATATCCTGATCTGCCTGTCCTCCGCCCCGTCAAACGCAAAGGTAATCCGAGCCGCCGCTCGGATGTCAGAGGCATTCCACAGCGGGTTTACGGCACTGTTTGTCCAGACGCCGGAGACCAAGGAGCTGTCTGGGGAAAATATTAAACGCCTGCGGAGCAACCTGCGCCTGGCGGAGCAGCTAGGCGCTCAAATCGCCACTGTTTACGGTACCGATCCGGCGGAACAGATCGCGGAATATGCCCGGGTCAGCGGAGTGACGAAGATCGTCATGGGCCGAATGAACCACAAACAGAACCCCATCTTGCGGAAAAAGAGCCTGGCCGACCGCCTGATTGAGCAGACAGACCTGGATGTCTATATCATCCCTGACAGGCAGCCGATCTATAAAAGGCCGATGCAGAAGGTCCGGCGGTCAAAGGAACGATTCTCCATTCGGGACTTGGGGACTACTCTGCTTTGCTTGCTTCTTGCTACGGCGCTTGGCTTCGGATTTTACCAGGCCGGCTTCAGCGAGTCCAATATCATTACCGTCTACATTCTCGGCGTGCTGCTGACTGCAGTCTCCACCAACGGGCACCTGTACGGCGCAGCTAGTTCTCTTATCAGTGTCGCAGCCTTCAATTTTTTCTTTACAGAGCCACGCTTCTCCTTTCAGGCCACCGACCCCAGCTATCCTGTGACCTTCCTGATCATGCTTACCTCCAGCATTATTGCCAGCTCTCTGGCCAGCCGGGTGAAAACGCAGGCCAGTATGGCGGCGGAGAAAAGCTATTACACGGAGTTGTTGCTGGAGAGCAGCCAAAAGCTGCAGACTGTCCGCACGGAATGGGATTGCCTGCGCCTAACAGCGGAACAACTCAGCCGGCTGTTTGATAGACCCGTTCTTTATGCTTTGAGCAGCCCAGAGACGGAACTGAGTTTTCGGATCGAGCCAGCGGACGAACAGGCACTGGTAGCAGGGCTGAGTACGGAAGATATCGGTGTGGCCAAGTGGGTACAGAAGAACAACAAGCACGCCGGAGCTACCACCAACACGCTGCCTGACTCCAAATGGCTGTTTCTGTCCGTGCGTGGTACCCGTGGGCCCATGGGAATCGTGGGTATCCCCATTTCCGGTTATCCTGTGCCGGATGCCTTTGAGAAAAACCTGATGATCGCTATCCTTGGCGAGTGCGGACTCAGTCAGGAGCGTATCCGCGTGGAATCGGAGCAGACCTGGGGAATGGACCGCTCACAGGAGTAATTTCTTAGAGGACAGTGCAGCCAATTTTTATTTTCTGTTAATACGAACATGGAATCCTTAATCCTCGCTTTTTATGGATTGCAGTATCCTATGGAGGTAATTTGAGGCTGACAAACACTAGCTGTCAGCCAGAAGAGAAAGGAGAAATGATTGAATGATGGACATTTTCATGATAGGGACTCTGGCGGTCAGTTTCGGTCTGGTATGGCTCTTGATCCGCTGGTGCCAAAAGCAGTTGGATAACCCGGAATCCTAAATCTCACGGAAAGGAGAGCAAAACTGTGATTGCACTTGGAATTATCGTTCTGCTGCTGGGCGCCTATCTCGTTTACGCGCTGGTGCACCCGGAGCGCTTCTGAGATGCCTAATACCGCAGAAAATAGGAGGAATACGATATGTTGCAGCTGGCGTTGACAATTATCATTTTTCTGATTATTGTCATTCCGGTTGGACGGTATATGTATCATATCGCCACATGGAACCACACCTTGGCCGATCCGGTCTTTGACCGTCTGGACGGCGTTATTTACAAAATTGGCGGCGTAAATCCCCATCAGGGCATGAACTGGAAACAGTACGCCTTGGCTCTGGTGGGGACCAACGCGGTCATGGTGGCCATCGGCTACCTGATCCTGCGTATTCAGAGCGTCGGGATCTTCAACCCCAACAACATTGGCAACATGGAGCCGACTCTGGCGTTCAACACCATCATCAGCTTCATGACCAACACGAATCTACAGCATTACTCCGGCGAGTCCGGACTGAGTTACTTAAGCCAGATGCTGGTCATCATCTTTATGATGTTCGTCTCTGCCGCCAGCGGCTACGCCGCTTGCATCGCGTTTATCCGCGGGCTGACCGGCAAGACCAAAGATGATGTGGGCAACTTTTTTGCCGACCTGACCCGCATCACCACCCGTCTGCTGCTGCCGTTCTCCATTGTGGGCGGCCTGTTGCTGGTGTGGCAGGGCGTGCCCCAGAACTTTGATTCCAACGTCGTGTTGAATACTCTGGAGGGCACCTTCCAAACCATCGCCATGGGGCCCATCGCCGCCCTTGAGATCATCAAGCACCTGGGCACCAACGGCGGCGGCTTCCTGGGTGCCAACTCCTCCACTCCATTGGAGAACCCCACCATTATTTCCGACCTGATTGAGCTGTACTCCATGATGCTCTTCCCCGGCGCCTGCGTCATCACCTTCGGCAAGATGGTCCGCGGCCGCAGGAAGAAAGATGACAAGGACGACGATGATAAGAATTCGCCTAAGGGCGGCGCTTCTGGCGGTCAGTTGTCTACCACATCTTCCGCTGGCACATCTCATGGTCCCCGTCTGAACGACCACAGCCTGACCGCTGCCATCTACGGCTGGGAGGGCCGCACAATCTTCCTGGCTATGGGCATCATCTTCCTGGTTGGTCTGAGCGTCTGCTATTGGGCCGAGCTTCAGGGCAACCCGGCGCTGGCCAATATTGGCCTGAGCCAGTCCATGGGCAGCATGGAGGGCAAGGAAGTGCGCTTCGGCATCGCGCAGTCCGCCATGTTCACCACAACTACCACCTCGTTTACCACAGGCACCGTCAACAACATGCACGATACCTTGACCCCTCTGGGCGGCATGATCCCCCTGCTGCACATGATGCTCAACGTGGTCTTTGGCGGCAAGGGTGTTGGACTGATGAATATGATTATGTACGCCATCTTGGCGGTGTTCATCTGTGGGCTGATGATCGGCCGCACGCCCGAGTACCTGGGTAAGAAGATCGAGGGCCGGGAGATGAAACTCACCGCGCTGTGCATTATCATCCATCCCTTCCTGATTCTGTTCTTCTCCGCCCTGGCGGTTTCCACCTCCGGAGGTCTGGAGGGGATCACCAACCCAGGCTTCCACGGCCTGAGCCAGGTGCTGTATGAATATTCCTCTTCCGCGGCCAACAACGGTTCCGGCTTTGAGGGCCTGGCAGACAACACCTACTTCTGGAACATCACCGCAGGCTTGGCCATGTTCTTCGGCCGGTATCTCTCCATCGTCATTCAGCTGGCCATCGCCGGCTCCCTGATGCGCAAGCGGTTCGTCAACGAGACCGTCGGGACCCTGCGTACGGATACTCTGTCCTTCGCTGTGATCCTGGTGTTCGTAGTCTATATCTTCGCAGCGCTGACCTTCTTCCCCGCGCTGGCACTTGGCCCTATCGCAGAGCATCTGACCCTGTGGGCCTAAGGAGGGCGTTTTCATATGAGTAAGAAACAAAACAAGAAATTTATCACCCCGGAGATTCTCCGGGGGGCGGTGAAGGGCGCGTTTGTCAAGCTCAATCCCCGCTATATGATGAAAAACCCCGTTATGTTCGTGGTGGAGATTGGCTTCTTCATTACCCTGCTGCTCTCCTTCTTCCCCGGCCTGTTCGGGGATGTGGACGCGGCCTCCCTACGGATTTATGATATCATTGTGTGCGTCATTCTCTTTATCACCGTTCTGTTTGCCAACTTCGCCGAAGCCGTGGCCGAGGGCCGCGGCAAGGCCCAGGCGGCCAGTCTGAAAAAGACGCAGAAGGACACCGAGGCTCACCTGCTCCATGAGGACGGCAACGAGAGCATCGTCCGTTCCAGCGAGCTGAAGAAGGGCGATGTGGTCATGGTGGTGGCTGGCGAAGTCATCCCCGGTGACGGCGAGGTCATCGAGGGTATCGCCTCGGTGGATGAGTCCGCCATCACCGGCGAGTCTGCCCCTGTGGTCCGGGAGAGTGGCGGCGACTTCTGCTCAGTCACCGGCGGCACTACCGTGGTGTCCGACTGGCTGAAAATCCGCATTACATCTGAGCCGGGAAACAGCTTTTTGGACCGGATGATCGCTCTGGTAGAGGGTGCCTCCCGCAAAAAGACCCCCAATGAGATTGCGCTGAACACCCTGCTGGTATCTCTGACCATCATTTTCCTGATTGTGGTGGTGACCATGTACCCCTTCGCTGTGTACAGCGGTGTGCAGATCCCTGTTTCCACCCTGATTGCCCTGCTGGTATGCCTAATCCCCACCACGATTGGCGGCCTGCTGTCCGCCATCGGCATCGCGGGTATGGACCGGGTCACCCGCTTTAACGTTATCGCTATGAGCGGTAAGGCGGTAGAGGCCTGCGGCGACGTGGACACCATGATTCTGGATAAGACCGGCACCATCACCTTCGGCAACCGTCTGGCGGCCGACTTCTTCCCGGTGGAGGGGGCCAACCGCAGCGACCTGATCCGCTGCGCCGCCCTCACCAGCCTCCACGACGAGACCCCCGAGGGCAAGTCCACGCTGGAGCTGGCCCGCCGGCTGGGTGACAGCAGTGAGGAGACCACAGGCTCTGTATTCATCGAATTCACTGCCCAGACCCGCATGAGCGGCGTGGATCTGCCCGACGGCACTAAGATCCGCAAGGGCGCCAGCGACGCCATCGAGCAGTATGTAAAGGAAAACGGCGGCAGGATTCCTGCTGACCTGCACACCCATGTGGAGGAGGTCTCCTCCCTGGGCGGCACCCCCCTTGTGGTGTGTGAAAACAATAAGATCTTGGGTGTCATCTATCTGAAGGATACAGTAAAGCCCGGCATGGTGGAGCGATTCCAGCGGCTGCGCGCCATCGGCATCAAGACGATCATGTGTACCGGCGACAACCCCCTGACGGCAGCTACCATCGCCAAGGAGGCCGGCGTGGACGGCTTTGTCGCAGAGTGCAAGCCGGAGGACAAGATCGCCCTAATCAAAAAGGAACAGGCTGAAGGCAAGATCGTAGCCATGACTGGTGACGGCACCAACGACGCCCCCGCTCTGGCCCAGGCTAATGTGGGTCTGGCCATGAACTCCGGCACCACCGCCGCCAAGGAGGCGGCCAACATGGTGGACCTGGACAGCGACCCCACCAAGATCCTGGAGGTGGTGGAGATCGGCAAGCAGCTGCTGATTACCCGCGGCTCTCTGACCACCTTCTCCATCGCCAACGACATCGCAAAGTACTTCGCTATCATCCCCGCCATGTTCCAGTTGGCTATCCCTGAGCTGAACGTGCTGAACATCATGGGGCTGGCCAGCAACTACAGCGCCATTCTCTCCGCCCTGATCTTTAACGCCATCATCATCCCCTGCCTGATCCCCCTGGCCATGAAGGGCGTCAAGTACCGCCCCATGTCCTCCGGAAGAATGCTGGGCCGGAACATGATGATCTACGGCGTGGGCGGTGTGATTGCCCCCTTTATCGGCATTAAGGTCATCGATATGATTATCGCTCCGCTGCTGACTATGATTGGCTTTGGAATCTAAGGAGGGACCTGAACTATGAACGAGACAAAATATGGTATGGGCCACAATATCCGTCAGGCCTTCCTGGTTACGGTGGCGCTGCTGGTACTGTGCGGCCTGGTGTTCCCGGTGCTTCTCAGCGGCCTGTCCGCCTTGATTTTCCCCAGCCAGGCCCAGGGCACTCTGGTAATGGCGGACGGCGTGGCAGTAGGCGCCAAGAATGTGGGGCAGGAGTTCACTGAGGACTACTTCATGTGGAGCCGCCCCTCCGCCTATCACTACAACACCTACTATGAGGAGGATACCGACGGCGACGGCCAGGTAGAGCAGTATTACAACGACGGCTCCGCGTTTGCCGGCCTGAGCTCCGGCTCCAACAACTACGCCCCCTCCAACCCCGCCCTTGCCGAGCGTGTGGAGGCCGACATTGCGGCCTTTCTGGAGAAAAACCCTGGTGTCAGCCGCGAGGACATCCCCACTGATCTGATGACCGCCTCCGGCTCCGGCCTGGATCCCCACATCTCTCCCGCCTCTGCCGATGTTCAGGTTCCCCGCATTGTAGAGGCCTCTGGCCTCAGCGAGGAGCAGGTCCGTCAGATAATCGCCGACAATACGCAGGACAAAACACTGGGCGTATTCGGCGAGGAGACTGTCAATGTGTTGGGCGTCAACCTGGACATTGCCCTGGCCATGGGCCTGGTGAGCGAGGTCAACCACTGAGCGCCTTTCTTCAGAGAGGATAGACTGGTATGGAAGTTCACTTTGAAAAAATGGCTGAACGCCGATTTGCACCGCAGACCATGGCCACCGACGAGAGTCCAGCCATGCTGGTAATTTGCCTGATTCGGTCCCTGAAAAACTGGTTCGGGCAGTCCAGCAGGACTCAAACAGATGGCAGCCAACTGCAATTCGGTTATGAGCTGCTGGATCTCCCGGTTCAGGAATTTGCGGAGACCTTCGGCCCGTTGATCTATGAGATCCAGCGGGTGTGGCCGGTCCAGGCCTTTGGCCTGGGCAGCCAGGATGAACTGGTCGGGCTGTCCTTTCCCAACGATGGCAAATCGGCTGTTGTCCGGCAGCACAGTATCTCTGGCCTCTGGTACAATGAGCTCCGGGACCTGTATCTTTGTATTCAGTTCCCGGAGCCTCAGACAGCGGAGTGTATGTCCCGGCTGCTGAACGCGGCGGAATATGATATGGAGGCTGTGGCGCTGGAGTGGAAGTACGCCGACTTCTTGGAGCAGCAGAAGCTGTGCCGGATCGATCACACACTTTCCTTTTGTTATGTAATCTTGCAGGAGGCGGAGGATCAGAGCCGGACCGGCGTGTATCTGTCCGCTTTGACGGCCCAGCAGAAATGTGAATTGTGGCGCACATTTTTGGAGAAGGGGCTGCCGCAGCCTGAATTTGAATGGCTCCGCAATGCTTTGCTTCAGGGCGATATTCCAAACTGGATTGAGTGGCATCTCGCGCTCTATCGCGTTCTCGAGGAGCTTGGTATTCGATTCCTGTGCCGGGATGGGCAGTTTGTACTGCTGGATCGGCAGGGAAAGAAGCTCTACTTTGGCATAGACCACGGTAATTCCGCAGCACAGGTATTGATGAAGGTGCTCTTCCCCCTCAGGCGTTGAGCGGCTCCCTTCCGCTCTCGTTGATATAGTCGGCGGCCAGTCTGAATTCATTCGGCTGGCCGCCGACCTCTTATTGTACCCTTAATGCCACAAAAGGTTTCTTTTCCCCACTTTTAACTCCACGGGATTATGATAGGGCCTGCAAGGAGGGATTGCTATGATGTCCGCAATGAAAAAACGTCTGCACCATTTTAATGCTTGGTTTGATGCGTCTTTGGAACAGTTTATGCTCCAACACAAATTGCTGGGCTTTCTGACGGTTTTTATTGGGATGCCTCTTTTTATATTGGCTGCGGTATTTATTTGTACAATTGGTATCGTCCTACCGATGGCATGGATTTTTGGAGTGATGTAACACAATGGCGATGGCCTTAATATCCCTTTAATGCCAAGGCAGATATGCTAACGCTTCATTAAGACTAAGTGTGGATAATATTGCTTAAGAAGATATAAAGGCATATTAAGAGGGTTAAGGCTTATGTGGCAAATTTTCCATAAAAATAACACATCGCCGTTTCAAATTATTATCATAGGATTCTCCCTCGTAATCCTGCTTGGAAGCCTAATGCTAATGCTTCCCATCTCGACTCAGTCTGGTACCACCACTTCGTTCTTGGACTCCCTGTTCACTGCGACCTCCGCTGTCTGTGTGACAGGACTGGTGATCCATGATACGGCGACCTACTGGTCAGAGTTTGGGCAGTTTATCATCATTTTGTTGATTCAAATCGGCGGATTAGGAGTTGTGACCGTGGCGGGCGCGTTCTCCATCCTCTCTGGCCGCAAGATCGGGCTTATACAGCGGAGCACCATGCAGGAAGCTATTGCGGCGCCTAAAGTGGGTGGAGTCGTGCGTCTGACGGGGTTCATCCTCAAAACAGCCCTGGTGGCGGAGATGGTAGGGGCGGCTGTGATGCTTCCTACGTTCTGGAGGGAGTTTGGTCTGGTAAAGGGGGTTTGGTATGCTCTGTTCCATTCCATTTCTGCCTTCTGCAACGCTGGATTTGATTTGATGGGCATTAAAGCCCCCTTTTCTTCCTTAACGGATTACTCGGACAATCCAGTGATTTCCCTGACTATCCCGTTGCTCATTATTATCGGGGGTATTGGCTTCTTAACCTGGGACGATATCAGGACAAACCATCTACATATTTCTCGATACCGAATGCAAAGCAAGGTGATTTTGACTGTCACTTGTGGACTGATCTTAATTCCCAGCATCTACTTTTACTTCTTTGAGTTTGCACAGGCCCCTCTGAAAGAACGGCTGCTTCTATCTTTCTTTCAAGCGGTTACGCCCCGGACTGCCGGATTTAATACGGCGGATTTGAATGCGATGAGTGAAAGCGGCCAGTCCATCATAACAGTTCTTATGCTTGTTGGCGGATCCCCCGGTTCCACCGCCGGCGGCATGAAAATCACTACCTTAGCCGTTCTGCTGGCCAATGCCATGGCAGTTTTTCGACGCAGTGAGTTTCCTCACTTCTTTAACCGCAGAATTGCCAGGGAAACTGTATCTCAGGCAGCGACGATTTTCATGATGTATCTTACGCTGCCCCTGGCGGGCGGGTTGATCATCAGCCGGCTAGAGGAGCAGCCCATTCTGGACTGCCTGTTCGAAACGGCTTCTGCTATCGGAACAGTAGGCCTTTCTCTGGGGCTGACCCCGCAGCTGCAGACCGCTTCCCACCTGATTTTGATTGTATTGATGTTTTTCGGGCGGGTAGGCGGGCTCACGCTGATTTTTGCTACCCTGTCCAATACACAACACTCCAGCGCCAGGCTCCCGCAGGAGCACATCACAGTAGGATGAATCTGTAAATAAAAGAGGACGAAACAATGAAAACAATTCTGCTGATTGGTTTGGGCCGCTTCGGCCGACATATCGCAATCAAGCTGCATGAGTTGAACCATCAAGTGATGGTAGTGGATCAAAATGAAGATCGGGTAAACGCGATACTGCCCTATGTGACCAACGCCCAGATTGGGGACAGCACCAATGAGGAATTTCTTGCGTCCCTTGGGGTGTGTAACTTTGATGTGTGCATCGTGGCCATTGGGGATAACTTTCAGAGTTCTTTGGAGACCACATCCCTTCTGAAAGAATTAGGGGCAGTAAAGGTAGTGGCTCGGGCTACACGCGACATTCAGGCCAAATTTCTGCTTCGCAATGGGGCGGATGACGTGGTCTACCCCGAAAAACAAATGGCGATTCAGACCGCAATCCGGTATAGCTCAGACAATATATCGGATTATATCGACTTAGGTGATAACCACGCTATGTTTGAAATCGGCGTCCCCAAGAGCTGGGTCGGGAAAACGATCGGACAGTTGGACGTACGTAAGCGGTATCATGTGAGCATCATGGCGATTAAGCAAAATGGAAAGTTCTCCATGACGGTCATAACCCCAGAAACGTGTCTGCCGGCAAACTGCACCATGCTGATTTTGGGTACGCACAAGGATATTCAAAAGTGTTTCCATATATAGGACAGCTTCCTTGCGGGAAAGGATGAATTTGTGATGGAAGGTGTGGTTTTATTTGGCGGATTTCTGGCGCTTGTACTGTTTGGCTATTTCCTGGCAGGAAAGCTGGACTGTTTTCTGAACAGCGTCCAGCCTTCCACACAAGCGAAGGGGGACTCCTGTTCTTTAAAGATTGCCATATCAAATCCCTGTGCTTTGGCGCCGGTTGCAAGAGCCCTAAAGGAACTGCAGGGGCAGTATCCGGATATAGAAATCAAGATGTACATGGGGAAAGAATGGGAAATTATGAGAGATCTTGAGTCCGGAGTTACCGACATAGCAGTAGTTTCCGCTGAAGCGGAAGACAGCGGCCAGACCCACAGTGCCTGCTTTATATGCTGCCCCCAGCCGCTTTCCGTCGATGGCATGACACTGATGCCCGCAGATACGGAAAATCAGCGGCAAAAGCTTCTTTGGAAAGACATCCAATCTCCCATCCCCATTCAAAAACTTGTCCAGCGGCTTTGCGGAAGAAGTGACTGAAATGTGTTATAATAAGGCCGTTGGAGGTGATTGTATGGAGCAGCAAACTGCAGTAAGGATAGAAAAGGGCCGAGGCGCTCTGACGATTTTTGCAAGCTACTTCTCAGGCACTGGGAAGACCTTTCGAATGTTGGAGGCCGCAACACAAGTCCATCGGGCGGGCGGTGATGTGGTTATCGGGTTGCTCTCCTGCAGCCAGTGGCCCCAGACACAGGCTATGGCGGAGCCATTTGAGTCTATGCCCCAGCGGGCAGTTACAGCGGGCGATGACGTAATCTATGAGATCGACCTGGATGCTTGTCTGAAGCGAAGACCACAGATTCTTCTGATTGATGATCTATCCCATGTGAATGCCGAAGGCTCTCGCCACAAGAACCGCTATCGGGACATTGAAGAGTTGTTGAAAGCCGGCATCGATGTCTACACCACCGTGGATATTCAGCATATCGAGAGTATCCAGGAAACGGTTTTTGAAATCTTTGGGGCACCGGAGAGTGAGCGGATTCCAGACTGCGTATTTGACCAGGCGGCGCATGTGGAATTCATAGATATGGAACCGGAGCAGCTGCAGAATCGTTTGAAACAGGGGTGCGGCGCCCGAATACCATCAGCCGGCTGCACCTTATCCCAACTGAACGCTCTCCGGGAGCTTGGACTGCGCCGGTGCGCAGACCGTTCGGCCCTCTATGCCTCGACCCAGCCCGCCCAAAGTCAGGCGCTATACCGTATGCAGGAGCACATTCTGGTGTGCCTCTCTTCTGCGCCATCCAACGCGCAGGTCATCCGCACCGCGGCCCGTATGGCGGGCGCATTCCGGTGCGGCTTTACTGCCCTGTTCGTAGAAACCAGCAAGTTTCAGTGGATGCCGCAGCCGGATCGGGAGCGTCTGCGCGATAATCTGAAACTGGCGCAGAAGCTGGGAGCATCCATTGAAACAGTATACGGTGATGATATTGCCTACCAGATTGCGGAGTATTCTAGACTGTCCGGCATTACAAAGATCGTATTGGGCCGCGATATGATACCACATCGGTACATTTTTCGAAAAGCGTCGCTCACAGAACAGTTGATCGAACTTGCTCCGGATTTTGACATCCACATCATCCCGGATAACAGAAGATCAAACAGATTGACTTCCCGCTATCGGGAGGTTCTGCATACTCCCTCAGTTTCTCTGATCGATTTGGCGAAAAGCATACTGATTTTGGCGCTGGCCACCATCATCGGGTTCCTGTTTCACTGCCTGGGACTGAATGAAACTAACATTATTACAGTCTATATTTTGGGAGTTATGCTGACCTCGGTATTTACCAAAAACTCCGTATACAGTCTCATTAACTCGATCGCGGGTGTGTTGGCCTTCAACTTTTTTTTCACGGAGCCAAGGTTTTCCCTAAATGTACACAGCAACGACTATCCGGTCACGTTTGTCGTGATGTTTGTGGTTTCTTTTCTTACTAGCTCCCTGGCTGCCAAGCTCAAATCCCTGGCCAAGCACTCTGCGCAGATGGCTTGGCGGACAAAGATTTTGCTTGAAACCAGCCAAGATTTGCAAAAAGCGGGAAGCCAAACGGAGATTCTTTCTATCATTGCGGATCAGCTGCTGAAGATTTTGCAGCGGGATATCGTCGTCTACTGTGTAAAGGATGAGAAGCTCCAGGAGCCGGAGATTCTTTTGGCAGAGGAGTCTGACCTCAAAGCGCAGTACACCACGGACCAGGAAAAACAGGTGGCCCAGTGGGTCTTGACCAATAACAAGCGGGCCGGTGCTGGTACAGAAACTTTTTCCGATGCTCGATGCACTTACCTGTCGGTACGGGCCGGTGAGCATATATATGGAGTCGTGGGGGTTGCGGCAGCGGGCAAGGGGTTGGAGACCTCCGAAAACAGCATCCTCCTCTCTGTATTGGAGGAGTGCGCCCTGGCAATGGAAAATCAGCGGCATCTGGAGGAAAAGGAGGCCGCCGCGGTCTTGGCTAAAAACGAACAGCTCAGGGCCAATTTGCTGCGCTCCATCTCCCATGACCTGCGTACTCCGCTCACCTCCATTTCTGGGAACGCCAGCAATCTTCTCTCCAACGGAGATATGTTTGATGCTAAGACCAGACAGCAGATGTATACAGATATCTATGACGACTCAATATGGCTGATTAATTTAGTGGAAAATCTGTTATCTGTCAGCCGGCTGGATGGGGGCAGGATGAACCTGCATATTTCCACCGAGCTGGTAGATGATGTGGTGTCTGAGGCCCTGCGGCACATCAACCGTAAAAGTGTGGACTACCATCTGCACACACAGGGTGACGACTACTTGTTGGCTCAGATGGATGCCCGCCTGATTGTCCAGGTCGTGATTAATCTGGTGGATAACGCCATCAAATACACACCGCCCGGTTCAGACATTGATATCAGCTGGAAACGGCAGGGGAAATATGTCCTGATCACTGTGGCCGACAATGGACCGGGAATCTCTGACGAAGCGAAACCTCATATTTTTGATATGTTTTACAGTGCATCCAACCAAATTGTGGACAGCCGCCGCAGTATGGGGTTAGGCTTGGCACTGTGCAAGTCAATTGTTAACGCCCATGGCGGTGAGATCACAGTTTCGGATCAGCTACCTCATGGGGCTATGTTTACATTTTCTATACCAGCCAGGGAGGTAGATCTGCATGAATAAACCATTAATTTTAGTAGTTGAGGACGATGTGGCAGTCCGAAACTTGATTACCACAACGCTGCGGGCCCATGATTATCGTTTCCTGACCGCGGCGAACGGAGAATCCGCAGTCTTGGAGGCCAGTTCCCATAACCCGGAGATTGTCCTGCTGGACTTGGGGCTGCCGGATATGGACGGCGTCGAAGTGATCCGCCGCATCCGCTCTTGGTCGAATCTGCCCATTATTGTCCTCAGTGCCCGAAGTGAAGATACAGACAAAATCGGCGCACTGGACGCCGGCGCGGACGATTATTTGACCAAACCGTTCTCCGTTGAGGAGCTGCTGGCCCGTCTGCGTGTGACTCAGCGGCGCTTGGCCACTTTGCAGACCGGCATGCTGACTTCTGGCGCTGTTTTCACCAATGGGAAGTTGAAGGTGGACTATGCTGCCGGCTGTGCCTTTCTGGATGGCCAGGAACTGCACTTGACGCCCAGTGAGTACAAGCTGTTATGCCTGCTTTGCAAAAATCTGGGCAAGGTGCTGACTCACACCTTTATTACCCAACAGATTTGGGGACGAAGCTGGGAAAATGATGTGGCTTCTCTGCGCGTATTTATGGCGACTTTGCGCAAGAAGTTAGAAAAAGAACCGGGCTCTCCTCAATATATCCAAACTCACATTGGGGTAGGGTACCGTATGCTGAAAGTAGAATAGTTTTGAGCGGAAGCAAGAACGACTGTACAGCAAAGTGTTTTATACTTTTCATTCCTCGCGGCCTTCATGTTTACTATCCAGAAACAGACGTAAAGATGCAGAAAAGTTTACTTTATAGGTAAACGAAGCGCATTGTATGCCTTGCATACAATGCGCTTTTTTGAGTCAATCCGCCGATATAAATATTTACTTTTCACAGGTTCCTAAACAGTTCGAGTTTCACACAGGATGTTGGCGGTTCTTCCACTTAGGCAGTATGTACTGGACATAAAAAGTCCCAGCCGCTCTAAAAGGCCGGCCGGGACTTTTTTCACATCAGCTTGACTGTGTAGTAGACCAGCAGGGCAAACAGCCAAGCTACCATCAGAAAGATCAGGTAGTAGGCCACGAAGGAACCCAGCGCCATAGCTGCCGCCAGTGCCAGCAGACTGGCCAGGCAACTGACCAGCACCACAGGGTAAGAGGCGTTCTTGCTCAGGAACTGGAGCTCCCGCTCGCCATATTTGACCGTGCCTCCGCTCTTTTTCAGCCACAGCGCGGCTGCGGTCACTGCCAGGATACCCACAAAGACCAGGCCCGATTCCAGTGTCAATGCGCCTCCAAAGCGGACACACCACAGCCCCAGGATGGACAGCCCCACCGCCACGGCGGAGAGGAAAAACTCCTTCTGGTAGAGGTAGTACACTAGAGCCAGGCCGGCCCAAGCAGGAACCAGCAGGAACAGCATCCGCACCCCTGTTCCCTTGAATGCCAGAGTCACATGGGCACAGATGGCCAGAGCGCCAAAAGCAGCGGTCAGCACCACCGGAAGCACCAGTTTTTCACCTTTCCGGAAGCGCAGCACAGACCAGACCAGGCACAGTATGGCAGCCACAGCCCCGCCAATCCGCACCACCTTCAGCAGCGTATGGAGGGTAGTAGCCAGGTTCACGGAGGCCTCATCCACACGGAAGTTGATATAATATCGGTTGATGAGCAGCAGCAGGAACTCCAGGATGATGGCCGCTCCGACCCACAGCAGTCCCCGATTTAGGGCCATATCCTCCTGGTGACGGCGTGCTTCTCTCTGCTTTTTATCCATTTACGTTCAATCTCCTTGCAACCGGGCACAGCATCCCGGAACAGTCTGACAAATTGTCTATGGTCCAGACAGATTATTATTGTACCAGATACGCTGTTTTTTTGCAACAGAAAAAAAGGAAAAAGAATCCTTAAGAATCTTTTACGAAAAATCAGGACACGGTTTCCCGTGCCCTGACGTGAGGTGGCAGATGTGATCAACCGTTGCTGCCAAATTCGCTGAAGAATCGGTCATGGACCGCCTGGACAGCACGCTCGGCGTCCCGCTCGTCCACCAGGACAGACACCTTGATCTCGCTGGTAGAAATCATGTTGATATTGATACCGGCGGAAAACAGGGCCTCAAACATCTTGCAGGCCACACCGGCGTTATTCGCCATACCCGCACCCACGACGGAGATCTTGGCGATCTGGTCATTGAGCTCCACCGACTTGCAGCCGATGACCTCCTTATTTTCCTCCATAACCTCACGGGCCCGCTGGCTGTCACCCCGTGCTACCGTGAAGCTGATATCCTTGCTGCCGTCACGGCCGATAGACTGGAGAATGATGTCCACGTTGATATTCTCCTTGGCCAGCAGAGAAAAAATCTTAAAGGCGATGCCCGGCTGATCCGCCAGGCCCACCAGAGCGATCCGGGCTACATTCTTATCCTTGGCTACACCGCTAACATGGGTCTTTTCCATGGTTTTGACAACCTCCTTGACTTTTGTACCGGGATTTCCGCTGAAACTGGACAGCACTTCCAGATTGACGTTATACCGCTTGGCCATCTCCACCGAGCGGTTGTGGAGGACCTGGGCGCCCAAGCTGGCCAGCTCCAGCATCTCGTCAAAGGTAATCTCCTCCAGCTTTTTTGCCCCTGTAACACTGCGGGGATCGGCAGTATATACACCATCCACATCGGTGTAGATCTGGCACAGGTCCGCGTGGAGCGCGGCGGCCAGCGCCACCGCCGAGGTGTCAGAACCGCCCCGGCCCAGAGTGGTAATGTCGTCATACTTGTTAATGCCCTGGAAACCGGCGACCAGCACAATCTTTCTCTTATCCAGTTCTTTCTGGATGCGCTCGGTGCGCACCCGCTTGATCCGGGCGTTACTGTAAGACGAATCTGTGAGCATCCCTGCCTGCCAGCCCGTGAGAGAGATGGCCTGATAACCCATACTCTCAATGCACATGGCGCACAGGGAAATGGAGATCTGCTCTCCGGTGGACAGGAGCATATCCATCTCCCGCTTGGAAGCGTGGGGATTGAGCTCCTTTGCTTTTTCAATCAGGTCGTCGGTAGTGTCCCCCTGGGCGGACAGGACCACCACAACATCGTTGCCCTGCTTATAGGTATCGGTGATGATACGGGCCACATTTCGGAGCTTATTAGCGTCAGCCACAGAGCTGCCGCCAAATTTCTGTACAATGAGTGACATTATGTGATTCCCCCTAAAGGTCAAGTGGTGATTTTATGATGAGGGCGGCTGACCGTCCCTCAAAAGCGGTGAAGGTGGCCGTCGGTTACCTTTGCAGCCAAAGCCTCCCCGCCATTCTATGCGTCAGTCCAGCACCCGGAACAGGGAGGCCACCTCCATCCCTCTCAGTTTGTCCAGCACCAACGGCCGGGGCATGGGAGCGGTAAGGAAGGCCACCTCAGAAGTAGGCGCGCCACTGCGGGCCAAAGGCTGTATCTCCCCACAGGCGAGTCTGGCCTGGTCCATGGTACCCTGGGCCCGGACGTACCATTTGGAGGTCAGGCCGTCGTCGGACACCACCAGGTCCGGAGACCCGGAGGCCCAGCCGTTATGCCGGTCCCGCTTCAGGTCCTTGGCAATATCAATGACATCGGCCACCACAGCGGAAGCAGTGGGCAGCTTACCCGCTCCCCGGCCATAGAACATCACATCACCGATGGCGTTGCCGGTGACGGCGATGGCGTTGAACACGTCCTCCACCCCGGCCAGAGGGGCTGTGTCCGCCACCAGATGGGGGGCCACAAAGGCACACACCTTACCCTCAGGCTGGCGGATCGCCCTGCCCAGCAGCTTGATCTTATAGCCTTTGGAGTCGGCATAGGCCGCATCCCCTAGGGTGACGTGCCGTATCCCTTCCGTTGGCACCTGGTCTGGATACACGTGGTGTCCAAAGGCCAGCGCGGCCAGAATACAAATTTTCCGGCAGGTGTCATGCCCATCCACGTCGGCGGTGGGGTCCTTTTCGGCGTATCCTTTGTCCTGTGCCTCCTTCAGCGCCTGCTCAAAGGTGAGGCCCGCCTGTATCATTCGGGTCAGGATATAGTTCGTGGTGCCATTGAGGATGCCGACGACCTGGGTCAGCTCGTTGGCCGCCAGACAGGAAGTCAGGGGGCGGAGGATGGGGATACCGCCCCCTACGCTGGCCTCAAAGAGATAGCTCACTCCGTGCTCCTTGGCCAGCTGGAGCAGCTCATAGCCGTGGGTGGCCACCAGCTCCTTATTGGCGGTGACAACGCTCTTTCCCGCCTTTAAGGCCCGGGTGGTATAGTCCAGGGCCGCTCCGGTCCCCCCAATGGTTTCCACCACAATATCCACCTGGGGGTCCTGCTCGATGATTGAGAAGTCCTTGACGAATAAATCTTGATAGGGCCCGTCAAAGACCTCTCTGGCTCTCATAATATATTTCAGCCGGACCAGGTCGTCCACCCGGCTGTCGATCAAGCCGCCGTTTCTGGTCAGCACCTCGGCCACACCGGAGCCTACTGTACCAAAGCCCAGAAGTGCTACATTAACCATAGTAATCCCACCTTGTTTGATTTGTTCCCAAAAGTCAGCCTGCCAGTATCTCGCATCGGATGACCCCCTCGCCGGCCGACAGGCTGTTCAGCACGTCCTCCAGTGAGTCCTGGAGCGCGGAGGTCTCCGCGGTAATGGTGACCACAGCGCAGCCATTGACTGGGATGTTTTGATTGATAGTCAGGATGTTTACCCTGGTCCCCGCCAGCACGTTGAGGGCCCCTGACAGAATACCCGGTTCGTCCTTCAGCAGAATCTGGAAGGTGACGATGCGCCCATGGAGCATATCGTGGAAGGGCCGAACCGCATCCTTATATTTGTAGAAGGCGCTGCGGCTGATGCCCACGGTCCGGGCCGCACCATTGACGGTGCTCTCCTCCCCTGTTTCCAGCAGCCGCTTGGCCTCTGCCACTTTTCGGAATATCTCCGGCATGGAGTCCGCCTCTACAATAAAATATTTTGCTGGTCCACTCATGTCCACACCTCTGTCTGTCCATCTGATACGGTCATCTGTTTCTGTGATGTGGTCTATTGTAACACACTCAGAGGCAGGATGCAACGAAAAACCCTATGGGGAAACGCTAAAATTCCCTCGACTATTCTCGGCCATCTCCGTCATTTTTGACAGAGTCCAGACAGACAGACGCCGCGGAGTGTCTCTCCGCGGCGTCTGAGCCGTTCCGATTCATGGCCACTGGTCTTGGGGGATATCCTGGGAGGGCGGAGGACTGTCGGAACCCGATCCGCTCCCTGATCCACTGGGGTCAGTCTGGCTCCCAGACCCCGGATCATTGGGGTCCACCGGCTGGCTTGGGTCCCATGGAAAGTTGGGATCACTGGGATCAGGCTGCACCACCGGGGCCTCGGTGTGGACAGTACAGGTCCCCTGGGCCTCCACCACGTCGAAGCGGTACATCTCATCCTGGGCTACGGCGGAGCCCACCTTCTCACGCTCGTAGTTGGGGTAGCAGACCTCCCGCAGGCTCTCCTCGGGGCAGTAGGGACCAGCGATGTGGTACAGGCCGGTCTCCGTGCCATCCTCGTTGAGGATTGGGCTGTCCACACACACCTTGACCACGCTCTCAGCGGTGTGGACGGTACACGTCCGGCCATCGGGATAATCTTCCGGGAAAATATAATCGGTAGCCACCCGGCTGCCCCTTGGGTCCAGGGCGCAGTATTCACCCGCCAGCAGTCCGCTGTCCAGGCAGTAAGTGACCTGCTTCAGCCCGGAAACCTCAGGGAACTTCTTGTTCTCCAGCCCCTCGTGGACCTGGCTCATCACCTTTTTCCACAGCACGGCCGCCGGGTTGGCGCTTCCGGTCTTCATCTTCTCATTCTGCTCATAGCCGGTCCAGACGGCGGCAGTATAGTAGGGGGTATAGCCCACGAACCACCGGTCAAAGTTGTCGGAGGTGGTACCGGTCTTGCCAGCCGCCCGCATTCCGGACAAAGCCGCCTCATAGCCCGTATGGCCGTCGCCGCTGACCCCACTTCCGCTGATGACCCGCTGGAGCATGGTGTTCATATAATAGGCGGTGCTCTCCTTCAGCACCTGCTCCTTCTCTGGCTCATTCTCCAGCAGGACCACTTCCTCCCCGTCCACCAGCTGGGTCACCCGGGTATAGGTCCTGGAATAGGTGTAAACCCCGGCGCTGGGGAAAGTGGCGTAAGCCTGGGCCATTGTTCGGCTGGACACGCCGGCGGTCAGGCCGCCCATGGCCATGGGGGAGATATCGATATCACTCATGATCTGGTCCCCAGACTGGACCGCATCCACCAGATCCAGTTTGAACTTGTCCTTGCCAAAGGAAAAGCTCTCCTGAGGGGTAACATAGTCGGCCACCACCCGGACCGCGATAGTGTTGGCTGACCGCATCAGGCCGTCCTTCAGGGTGGTCAGGCCCCGGTAGCGGTTCCCGCCGGAGTTCAGGGGCCAGGCGGAGCCTGTTCTTGTATCATAGGGATAGTCGTCCAGCACGGAGATGGGGGATAACAGCCCCTTCTCCAGCGCAGGGGCGTAGACCGTCAGAGGCTTGATGGAGGAGCCGGGCTGCCGCTTGGCGGCGTTGGCGTAGTTCATGCCCCGGTTCTCTGTCTTCTCTCCAAAGCGGCCCACGATAGCCGCCACGTCCCCGGTCTCATTGTCGATGATGGTGATGGAGGACTGCATCTGCTGGCCGCTCTTAGAGGTATAATTCAGATTGGCCCGGTCCTCGTACACCGCCTCAGCAATGGCCTGAATCTCAGGGTCCATACAGGTGTAGATCCGCAGACCGCCGCGGGCCATGATCTGATCCAGCCGGGAGTCAGAAAAGCCATATTTTTCCTTCAGGTCCGCCCGAACATCGGAGATGACTGTCTCCTCGTACCAGTTGTAGATCTCGGTCTCCGCCTCCTCGCCCTCGGCCCGGACAAAGACCAGCTCCTGGGCCACGGCCTCGTCGTGCTCCTCCTGGGAGATCATGCCCTGCTTGAGCATCTCTCCCAAGATGACCTCCTGGCGGTACTTGTTCCACTGCCGGGCATCCCACACCTCACCGGTGCTGGTTTTAGACTTGGCGAAGGAATAGGGGCCGTACTTAGAGGGGTTGTTGGTGATGCCCACCAGGCTGGCGCACTCAGCCAGTGTCAGCTCGCTCACCGGCTTGCCAAAGTACTTCAGCGAGGCGGAGCCTACCCCCTCACAGCCTGCCCCCAGGGGGATGATATTCAAATACATCTCCAGGGTGTCATCCTTGCTGTTGTTCTGGGTAAAGCGGATGGCGCGAAATATCTCGGTGACCTTCCGCTTCACCGTGGTCTCGTTATAGTCTGTCATGTTTTTGATGAGTTGCTGGGTGATGGTAGAGCCGCCGGAGATGTCGTTGCCCAGGAACATATCCAGAACAGCTTTGGCCGTCCGCTTCCAGTCCACCCCCGGGTGGGTGTAAAACCGCTGATCCTCAATGGCTACAGCGGCCTGGGGCAGATATTTCGGCATCTCCTCCAGATCCACCCAAACGGAGCTGGTACTGCTGAGCAGGGTGGTCATCTCCACATACCGGCCCGTCTCTTTGTCCTGGTAGTACATGACGCTATTCTCACCCAGTTGGAAGTCGTCCATGCTCACCTCTACCTCGGGTAGAATGACCGTCTGGACATAGTAGGCACCAAAGCAGCACAGCACAGCGCCAGTGCACAGGCCTACCAGAAACAGGGTGCCCAGCACCTTTAGGATGGTGTTGCCCGTGCTCCCTCGCTTCTTTCTGGGCCGTCGGCGGGGATGCTGGTCGGCTGTCCGGCGCTGGCGGGAGGGGTATTCACTGTTTTCGTATAGAGAGTTATTGTTGTTTTGATCAGACACGTTGCTACCTCCAACCGGGGCGGGCTGTCCCCCGCGCTCCGATGGTCTTGGTGGATAACTACTGCTCAACACCGCGCTTCCCCAAAGGGCAAAAACGGCATGATACAGATACCATTATAGCATATTCTTTCCATTTGTCCACCCATAATCCCGGATAAGCCCTTTCCGGAGCACTCCCCATGGGACGGGCCGTTCTCGCTGTGTCCCGTCCCCAGCTTTTTACCCAGGCGAAATTTTACATCCTCCAGCCCTTGCATTTTTCCTCTCACCGGGTTAAAATAGAGAAGAAGAAAGAGCTGGAGGTAGCTTGCTATGAGTGAAGAGTTCGGCCCAGATTTCATCTCCGTCACCGACGAAGAGGGCAACGAGTTCGAACTGGAATTAGTCGATACCCTGGAACACAATGGTGTCACTTACTATGCCATGTTCCCCGCCGTGGCAGAGGATGAGGAGACCGGAGAGCCAGTTGATGTGGATGCCGATGATGAGGAGTACGGGCTGGTCATTATGAAGGCCATCGTGGAAAATGGCGAGGAACTGTTGTCCACCCCAGACTCTGACGAGGAACTGGATATGGTCTATAACCTGTTTATGGAGCGTTTTTTTGAGGAAGAGGACGAGGAATAAGCGATCTTTCCTGCTCGGTGCGTGATGGGCTCTTTTAAACCCACATTTTTTAAACGGGACGCCCCCTCACACCGTGGGTCGCAGGCCTCCCGGTCCCCCTTTGAGGTGGATTGGAAGTTGGAAGCGGCAAAGCGGTGTGGAGGCGACCCACCTGCCATTCGTGCAGGTTTTAAACGGGCTCACACGGCCAGAGCGGGGTATATAGAACGCTTGGAACTGGGCCGCGGTCTTATGACCGCGGCCTCTTTTCGTCCTATAAAACGTGAATAAAGTGTAAAACCCTTACTTTTCCCCGTCTGACACTTGAAAGGCAGGCCGCTTTCCTGTATAATAGTTCAGGTCGTCCCTGCCTTGCCAGGGGCGTGGGGCCGCCTCTGGGCCGGCTCCCATTGAACACAACGAGAGGACTGAAACAACTGTGAGTGCATCCAGAGAAAAGAAGACCCGCCAGGGTCAGACCAGCCAGGGGCCGGATGAGCGGGTCCAGGAGCGCCAGCGCAAACAGAAGGCTGACCGCCGCAGCTCCATCCTGTACGCTGTGGTCGGCGTCATCTGTGTGGCGGCCATCGCTGTGACCTTGGTCTTGAACAGCGGACTGATCCAGCGGTCCATGACCGCCGTCACCATCCAAGACACCAAGTATTCCGCGGCCGACCTGCAGTACTACTATAATGTCATGTATCAGAACACCCTGCAATACGCCATGTATGGCCTGCAGACCGGTTTTGATTATACCAAGGACCCCAAGGACCAGGTCTATGACCAGGAAACCGGCGACACCTGGTATGACCATCTGCTGGACGGGGCGGTGGACTATCTGACCACCATCACCGCCCTCTACGACAAGGCCGTGGCCGAGGGCTATGCCATAAGTGAGGACGGTCAGGCTGCCCTGGACGAGACGGTCACCACCCTGAACAACGCCTGGGTGGGGCAGTACAACACCCGCAACGAGATGATTCGCAGCAACTACGGGCCCTATATGACCTATGACCACCTGCTGGAGCTTCTGGAGCGGGAAGCCCTGGTGTCCGACTATGCCAGCACCAACAAAGCCGCCTACACCTATTCCCAGGCCGATTATGAGTCCTACTACCAGGAGAACAAGGACGCTCTGGACACCTTTACCACCAGCCAGCTGGCGCTCCGTGCCAGCGTCAACACCACGGACGAGAACGGCGATACCATTGAGATGACCGAGGAGGAGCAGGCCGCCGCTCTGGAGGAGGCTAAGGCCGAGGTCAAGGCCAAGGCCGAGGAGATCCTGGCTAAGATGGAGGCCGGCGAGGAGCCTGCTGATCTGGCTGCTCAGTACAGCGAGGACCTCTATTCCGACGCTGTTTCCCGCGTCCAAACCGGCTCCAGCGTCAACTCCTCTTATACCGATTGGGCCTTTGATAGTGCCCGCAAGGCCGGCGACGTGACTCTGGCCGAGTATGACGGCGGATCCAGCTATTACTATTATGTGGTCCGCTTTGAGGGCCGCCAGCGCAACGATGGAGCTGCCGCTGACATCCGCAACATTCTGGTGACTGCCGACTCCGACGACGAGGCCAAGTCCTCTGCCGAGGACCTGTTGGCCCAGTGGCAGAGCGGCGACGCCACTGAGGACAGCTTCGCTGACCTGGCTGCTTCCAACAGCAAGGACCCTGTGTCCGCCACAGGAGGCGGCCTGATGACCAATCTGACCGCCCTCACTTCTGACGCGGTCTACACCAACTGGGCCCTGGACCCCGCTCGCCAGCCTGGTGACACCACCGTGATCCAGGATACGGAGGCGGAAGGCTATCAGATCCTCTATTTTGTGGCCCAGAAGGACCCTGTCTGGCAGCAGACCGCTGACAACAGCCTGCGCACTGAAGACCAGACCGCCTGGGAGGAGAGCGCGGCCGAGGGCTACGAGGCCGCTCTGGGCTTTGCCGCCAAGTTCGTCCAGTAAGCGGTTCCACCGAAGAGAAGGGCACAGACGGATGTCTGTGCCCTTTCTGTTATAGATAGAGAGGATATCACCATGATAACTGGTAAAACGCTTTCCCGATGGCTCACCGGCCTGCTCCTGCTGCTCTCCTTGGCCTCCTGCGGAGCGCCTGCCCCGGTCCTAACGGGCGACGGCTTCTCTCCCTCCGATATCCCGTCCTACTCCGGACAGGCCTATGCGGAGGTAAACGGCGGCCTTCCCTACTTCTCCCCCGATGATCTGACCACCGAGCCCTTTGAGAGATACAGCCCGTTGGACTCCCTGGGCCGCTGCGGCGCCGCCTGGGCCAATGTCTGCCTTGACATCATGCCAACAGAGGAGCGGGGAGAGATTGGGATGGTAAAGCCCTCCGGCTGGCACACGGTCCGTTATGACGACCTGGTGGATGGGAAGTATCTATACAACCGGTGCCATCTCATCGGCTTTCAGCTGGCCGGGGAAAACGCCAATGAGGAAAATCTGATTACCGGCACCCGCTATATGAATGTGGAGGGGATGCTCCCCTTTGAGGATATGGTGGACGACTATGTGGATGACACGGGCTGCCATGTGCTCTACCGGGTCACTCCCATCTTCCAGGGGGACAATCTGGTGGCTGACGGTGTCCTGATGGAGGCTTTCTCCGTAGAGGACGAGGGGGCCGGCCTCTCCTTCTGTGTCTTCTGCTACAACGTCCAGCCTGGAGTGACCATCGACTACGCCACCGGCGAGAGCTGGCGCTCCGAGGAGGATCCTCCTGCCCCCTCCCAGGGAGAGACAGGACGTTATGTCCTCAATACCAATTCCATGAAGTTCCATCTCCCGTCCTGCGGCAGTGTGAATCAGATAAGTCCCGGCAACTACCAGGAATATTCCGGCGGCCGGGAGGAGCTGATCCAGCGCGGCTACAGTCCCTGTGGCTCATGTAAGCCTTGACTCCACGGGGCTGTCCTATAAGTGAAAGAAGAGGTACGCCGTATGCGTACCTCTTCTTTTTAGACGGAAGGGCAAATGACGGCCTAAAAACCGAAAATCCGCTTGTTTCTCAAGCGGATCGACTGCATTTATTTAGATAGCTCCCTATGTACCACCGCTGTCTGGCGGTGGTCTGCTGGGCTGGCATCCGTTTTATAGAGTCAAAACGGACTCACAGCAGCGGTAGTCGCTGTCGATATTGTGGGCAATAAAGCGGGCTTTAAACTGACGCGGGCTGCACATCGTCTGGGTCGATCCGCCGGACACATCCAGGTCCTTGGGAACCACAAACTTGATGCACTTAACCAGTACATCCCGGCAGGAGGGGTAACTGTGGGCCGGGATGGTCACAGCCTTCGTCCCCCGCTGATACTCCGTACCGTTCTCATCTACCTCGGTAAGGATAACGGCCAAAGCGACCCGCTTTTGGGGGCAAACGTTTTTCACCGTCACATCCATCTGCAGGATCGTTCCCATAGACTCCAGATAGACATCCCCCGTATCTACTACTACGGCATCCGAACAGCTCTGGATCGTCAAATCTACCGGGAGAGGACATTCCTCCGGATTGACCACTACATCACATTCCACGGCCACAGCGGGCTCTGGGAAATCCACTACATTCCCCTCGGTATCGGAGTAGGTGATAGATTCATTGACCAACTTGGTGCCGGGATTCTGCCCCACATGGCGGACATAGAATTCCAGTGTGGCGCTCTCAGGAGCGGAAACACCCAATTCGGGGATGGTCCAGCGCAGAGAGGTGGAATTGAGCATGGTGGCGCTGCCCACCGTCGGATTCAGAACACTGGTGACCACAAAGTCATCCGTCACCTTCTCATTGATCACAATATTGGTGGCTCCTGTCTTCGAAATATTGGCGGCTAGCTCCGCAAAGAGCTCCTCCAGGTCCGCTGTGTCAGGTGTGACGGCTACATGGGTCGCAGCCGGGTCGCTGGCCCAGTCGTTCAGCACTCCCACATCTACTCCGTCCGACCCGACCAGACCAATGCAGTAGATGATGATGCCCTGCGCACGGGCCGCGGCGGCCACAGGAGCAGGAGGAGCTCCAGCCGTGGTGTTTCCATCGGTGAACATGACAATGACCTTGGCGTTGCTGGAACTGGGATCAAATAGCGAGATTGCCTTCGTAAAGGCGTCGGCGTGGTTGGTGCTGCCGCCGGCCGACAGAGCGTCTACGGCGTTCTTCAGTGTTGCCACAGAGGTGATCAGCTGGGTGTCCTGCACGGCTGTGCTGGAAAAACTGACGATGCCGATGCGGCTGCCGGAGCCAATCTCTCCCGACGCCTGGCCCCCGGTGGACTCGGAGATGATATCGATAAACGTCTTGGCACCAGTTTTCATGCTGGCCAGCGGCTCGCCGGTCATGCTACCGGATCGGTCCAGCACCAGAGCGATGTCGGTGGGATTAGTGACAATATCGGGCGCGGCGGTAAGCGCCAGAGTAACCTTCAGAGACCCATCACAGTCGATGCGCTCCATATTGATCACCTTATTGGAATTGGTAATACCCATTGTTGTATTACTCCCTTCTGGGGGTTGCCCCATCACAGTCTATGTGACCGCGGTAGACCATGACACCATAGGGCGTCGCCGGTTTGTCCTATTTCAGAGCGCAGTTGCATACAGGGCGGCCCTCCTGAGGGAGACAGGGCAGCTCTATCAGCCTGCGTAATTTTATTCCCAAGGGTGGAACCGAGCAGAAACTGACGAGGCCAAAACGAAAAGGACAGTTAAAGCCGATATTTCTGCAAAATCAAAAAAACGCCGCAAAGCGGCGACACCAAATCGCAGCCCAGCGCAGCGGTTGTGATTTGGAAAGGAGGAGCAATAAAATGGGTGCGCTCTGACTTTTTATAAAAAAAGTCGGAGCAAACGATACAACGTTTGCTCCGACGTGGTGCGCGAGGCGGGAGTCGAACCCGCACGCCCTTGCGAGCACTGGCACCTGAAGCCAGCGAGTCTACCAATTCCACCACTCGCGCATCCGATTCAGTTGGCGCTGTACTGTTCAGCGCAAGGGTTATATTACCACAGCCGCTTCCATCTGTCAACACTTTTTCTTCATTTTTTTCAGTCATGGAAAGGAAGTCCAAAAAATAGGTTGACAAGGGACGGCCGGTCATGCTATGGTTAGATTCCAAGTAAGGGAGTAGTCGGCGCATGAGCGTGGCCCGGTCAACATACTGATGGGGATATTGCCCTTCTGGCCGGACCTGAAACGATGAGACTTGCCTGTTCCGCAACAGGCAGGTCTTTTTTCTATGCTCGGCCTGTGCCGGTCTATCAGGGTAGGAGGTCAATATGAGTTTATTCGAGCTGTTCATTCTCGCCGTGGGCCTGTCTATGGACGCTTTTGCCGTTTCGGTGTGCAAAGGTCTGTCAGCTGGTCATCTTCGCCCGGTCCATAATCTCACCTGCGGTCTCTATTTCGGAGGCTTTCAGGCCATGATGCCGCTGCTTGGCTGGCTGCTCGGCATCCAGTTCCAGGCCTTCATCTCCACAGTGGACCACTGGATCGCCTTTCTCCTTTTGTCCATCATCGGTATCAACATGGTGCGGGAGTCCCGTGAAGAGAGCGAGGACGTAGACTGCTCCTTCTCCTTCCGCTCCATGCTCCCTCTGGCGCTGGCGACCAGCATCGACGCGCTGGCGGTGGGGGTCACTTTCGCCTTTCTTCAGGTGGATATCCTGCCCGCCATCACCTTCATCGGTCTGACCACCTTTCTTCTGTCCGCTGCGGGGGTCCAGGTAGGCGCTCTCTTTGGCGCCCGCTTCCGCGGTAAGGCGGAGCTGGCGGGGGGGCTGATCCTTATGCTCATGGGAATCAAAATACTCCTTGAGCATCTGGGCATCCTGGGGTAAATATCGTTGCTGATTGGCCAGCTTCGGGCTCTCACGGAACAGGAAGGCCCGGAGCCGGCCTTTCCATGTTTAAATAGGCCCGGTAGGCCCCGGCCAGGCGATAGCCCAATTTTTGAGCCAGGTGGGCGGATCGCTTGTCATGGGCGTCCCAGCTGGGATATAGCCCCCGGTCCAAACAGTCCAAAATGAGCCGCGCCCCACAGGCGGTGGCCAGTCCTTTTCCCCGCTGGTCCGGCCGGGTATCGATCTCAATTTCAATCCCGTCCCGGTATACGGCGTAGGAGGAGGCTCCCGCTACCAGTTCCCCTCCGCACAGGACGGCCACCCCTATCCCCCGTGCCTCGTAATCCAGTCCGTCCTCAAATAGAGCGCACAGATCCCTGCTCCAATCCTCTTTCATGGCCTGTGTATAGAGAGCGCCGTCCATCGGCCGCAGTTCAAATCCCGTCGGCGGACCGGCATAGCCCTCCAGCTTGGCCCGGCAAAAGGAGCTTGGGTCCTTCTTTGTGGCGTACCGGGTCCAGGGTATAATCTTCGCCCCCCAGACCTTCTCCAGCAGGCAGGCCCATCCCTGGTTTCCGGGGACCAGGATAGACGCTTCCGCTTTCTGGGCAAGCGCCCTGTCCGGGCGGCCGGCGAAAAAGGCGAAATCCCCGATCAGGGCCGCCGCGGAGGCGGGCTCTTCCCCGCCTTCCACCAGCACCTGTCCCATACAGCCCTGGAGGCAGGACCACACCATGGTCTCCGGCCAGCCTTGAAAGAGCGCCGCCGCTTTATTCATTCCTTGTCCAGCTCCCTTCCGCCAACCGGGCCCTTAGGCCAGAGTATCGCCGGGTCTGGCGGTCATTGGCCACCATCTGGGCCACTGTCCCCTGGTCCCCTACAATGATAAACAGCTCCCTGGCGCGGGTAATCGCGGTATACAGCACGCCCCGGGTCATGAGCATAGGTGCCCCCTCCAGCGCAGCCAGGATGACCGCCCTGTACTCGCTGCCCTGGGCCTTGTGTACTGTCACAGCAAAGGCGGGCTCCAGCTCTCCCAGCATATCTGGAGTGTACTCTACCACCTTGCCGTCAAAGTCCACGGTGATGATCTCCCCCTGAATGGAGCGGATCACCCCGATGTCCCCGTTGAACATCCCCATGCCTGATGAGGTGCCCCCCTCCTCCCGCCAGAGGATATCGTAGTTGTTCCGCACCTGCATCACCTTGTCCCCGGCGCGGAATACCCAGTCACCGAACCTGCGCTCCCCCTTGTCCTCCCGGGGCGGGTTCAGGGCCTGCTGCAGCACCTGGTTCAGCGCCCGGGTCCCTGTGCCCCGCCGCCGGGTGGGCGACAGGACCTGGATCTGGTCGGCGGGAATCCCCATCCGCTCGGGCAGACGGCGGCGGCAGAGATCTACGATAGTGTCCAACACGCTCTGGGGGTCCCGACGGGACAGGAAAAAGAAGTCGCTGTCGTTGGCCCGCAAGTCAGGCAGTTCTCCTCTGTTGACCAGATGCGCGTTGCGGACAATGGCGCTCTGAGCGGCCTGGCGGAAGATCTCCGTCAGCCGGACAGTGGGCACCACCTTGCTTCGGATGAGATCGGCAAACAGGTTGCCAGGCCCCACCGAAGGCAGCTGGTCTGGATCGCCCACCAGCACCAGGCGGCAGTCCCCCTCAAGGGCATCCAGCAGGGCGGCCATCAGCGGCACGTCTACCATCGAGGTCTCATCCACGATGACAGCGTCTGCCTGGAGGGGAGCGTAGGAGTTTTTGGCAAAGACCAGCCGGCCGGAGTGGGGGTCAAAGCCCGTCTCCAGCAACCTGTGGATGGTAGACGCCTCTGTTCCGCACAGCTCACCCAGCCGCTTGGCCGCCCGTCCCGTAGGGGCCGCCAGGGCGGTCTCTAAGCCCATTCTGTCAAACAGGTCCAGTACGCCCCGCAGGCAGGTGGTCTTTCCCGTACCCGGCCCGCCGGTCAAAAGCATGACCTGCCGCTCCGCGGCCAGCTCCACAGCTTGGCGCTGCTGGGGGGCGTATGTGATGCGCTGCTCCCGCTGGATGCGGTCGATGAGCCTGTCCAGCCCATCGGGCGGAAGGAGCCGGCTGGCGCTCATCTCCCCCAAACGCTGGGCGATAAAGGCTTCCGCGTCGTGGAGGGCTGGAAGATAGACCGCTTCCTGTCCGGCGATACGCTCCAGCTCCGCCTCTCCCCGGTCCAGCAGGGTGGTCAGGCAGTCCTCCAGCATCTGGCAGGGCACCTCCAGCAGTACGCCCGTGGCCTCCACCAGCTTGCGCCGGGGCAGGAAGGTGTGCCCGTTGTTCAGGTTATTGTGGGCCATCTCAAAGAGGAGCCCGGCCTCCAGACGCAAGGGGTCCTCATGGCCCACCCCCAGGGCCAGAGCCAGGCCGTCCGCCTGGGAGAATTCCACCCGGAATTCCTCATTGACCAGCAGATAGGGGTTGGCCCGCACCACCTCCAGCGCCACGTCGCCGTAGGCCCTGTGAAGGAGGGCTGCCAGCTCCAGAGGGAGCTGATGCTCGGTCAAAAACTCCACCAGCCGGCGGGTGCCCATCTGCTGGCGGAAGGCCTCTCCGATCTGGCGGGCCCGCTTGGGTGAGATGCCTCTTATTTTCGTAAGCTGGTCCGGGTCGTCCTCGATGACTGTCAGGGCCTCCTCCCCGAACTCCTCGATGACCAGCCGGGCGGTGGCCTTTCCGATACCCTTCACAGCCCCGGAGGACAGGTAATGGAAGATCTCCTTCAATCCCTGTGGCAGTCGGCGCTCCACTACCTGGGCCTTGAGCTGCACCCCATAGGTAGGGTGGCGGGTCCAGCGGCCCCGGACAGATAGGTATTCTCCGGGGGCCACACCGGGCATGGTGCCAACTACGGTGACCTCCTCATCCCGTACATCCAGCTTCAGGATGGTGTAGCCGTTGTCCTCGTTCTGGTAGATGACCACGGAAACGGTGCCCTCGACCAGCTCTAATTCCTGCTGTTCCATGGCGTCGTTTCCCTCCTTTGCATCTCCTGATATTGGATAGGGGCGGCCTCCGGCCGCCCCCTGGTTCAGCTCCTCGCTATGTAGTCCGGCAGGTCAGAGGCTGGCCACAGCACTACCCCAGGCCAGCGGGCCGTCAGCCGCAGGGCCAGCTCCCAGCCCTTGGGGGTCAGGCCCAGGTCAGCGATGATAATGGGGCAGTCCAGCAGTCCCAGCCCCCGGAGCCACATAAAAGCCCGCAGGGTCTGCTCCAGGTCCTCCCCCTCCCCCCGGCCGGGGATGAGCACCCGCACTCCCTGACCCGGCATAGGACGAAACAGGCGGCCAAAGAGCCACCAGGCCACAAAGGCCAGTCCCAACACACATACAGCCGCCAGCAGGGTATCCCATATCATCTCCACAGAGCAACACCTCCGGGCCATCCTATGCGGAAGGCGGGCCGCTGGTGTTTCCCCCCGACCCTTCTCTGCCGTCCGCTACATGGTGCCGGAGAATAGGTTGATCCCTACATGGGTCAGAGCCAGCATGATACACCCGGCGGTCAGCACGCCCATGACCACAGCGGGCAGGGCTTTCCTCAACCGCATCCCCAAAAAGGCGGCCGCCAGAGAGCCGGTCCAGGCCCCGGTACCGGGCAGGGGGATGGCCACAAAGATCCACAGTCCCAGATACTGGTATTTCTGGACCTTCTGCCCCTTCAGGTGGGCCTTCTTTTCCAGCTTGTCCACCAGGCCGTTAAGCCTTGGCATATACCTGCGCATTAGCTCAAAGATCCGGCGGATGTAGACGATGATAAAGGGGGCGGGGATAAGGTTGCCCAGGACCGCCGCCGGGAACGCCAGGTAATAGGGCAGGCCGAGAGCCACCCCGAAGGGCAGGCCGCCCCGCAGCTCGATGATGGGGACCATAGACACCAGCATGGTGAACAGGCATTTGCCCCCAGTGGTGTCGGTCAAGAACTGGAAAATATCCATGGAACACCTCATTGTTCGTCCGTTTTACAGTCCGCCATCACGGTGTCCCGCAGGCAGACCCAAAACGTCTCATATGTCCCCCTGTCCCAGGGGGTGGGATAGGTCATCACCGTCAGGGGATGACCTTTGAATTGGGGGCGGTAGGGCGGATGGACATGGAGAAAGGGATTCTCCCAGAAGCCAGCCCGCTGATAAAAGCCCTTTCGGCGGATGGAGAGCTCGTCCACCGGCGGATCGATCTCCAGCACCACGCTTTTGCCCCTGCTGTTTAACAGCTCCAGAGCCCTGGCTCCCAGCCCCTGGCCCCGGAGGGCTGGATCGGTAGCAAAGTGCTCCACATAGGAAAAGCCCTCCTCCTCCCAGTGCAGAAGAATCCCCACAAAGGTTTCTCCCTCCCAGATAACATCGAAGTGATATTCCGGATGGGACAACACTCGCTCCTGCTTCTCTCGTGTACGCTGTTCGTGGAGAGGAAAACTGATTGTATACAGGGCAAAGGCACGGTCAAAGGCCGGATGGTCTGGGGAGGTAATCCGTTCAAAAGTCATTTGTCTTATTTCCTTTCCTCTGTACGTCCCAATAGATAGTCGGTGGTGACGCCAAAATAGTCGGCCAGAAAGATTAAAGTCGTGGATGGGAGGTTCACTTTGCCATACTCGATTCGTTGATAGTGTTGTACTGTACACTCCAGCATGTTGGCCATCTCTTGCTGGGTTTTATTTTGTTCCTGACGTAATGGCTGCAGCCGCTCCGCAATACCGGGCAAAATAATCTTCATTTCTCTCGTAACCCCTTGACGTAACATTAAATGTTGTGTATAATAAAGGCAACTTTAAAAGTTGTTAGCAGGTGTTTATATGTCAGATCTCATGAAATGGATGTACGCCCATTATATCAGGTCCTACATTGAAAGCCAACCCAAGGATGATGGGGAAACCATGTGGTTTGATCTGTTGGAAAACGAACTGGGCCCCCTCCAACGGGAATCTCTGGAAGCGGTGACCGCTTTTTTTGCCGTGCAGGGCTTTCGCCTCGGTCTCAAAACGGGGATGGCCCTGGCCGGGGACCTTGAGACCATCCCCCCGACGGCCGGAGGGGCCCACTAGCAGGCCGCCGCCTTCTCCGGCGTGCCAGCGCGGACGATGGTCCCCCCGCCGTCGCCCGCTCCCATCCCGGCGGGCCGGGATGGGGGCCCTTATCATTAAAATCCTCGGCGGAAGTAAATTCCGCCTCCGGAAATTCTCCGCCTTCGGCTCCGAATTTTTGGGGGCTCTGGCGGCGGCGTTATCTCAGCAGCTTTTTCAGATACTGCCCGGTATAGCTGACCGGACAGGCCGCCACTTCCTCCGGCGTGCCGGTACACACAATGGTCCCGCCGCCGTCGCTCTTCCCATCCCGGCGGGCCGGGATGGGGGCCCTTATCATTAAAATCCTCAGCGGAAATGAATTCCGCCTCCGGAAATTCTCCGCCTTCGGCTCCGAATTTTGGGGGCTCTGGCGGCGGCGTTATCTCAGCAGCTTTTTCAGATACTGCCCGGTATAGCTGGCCGGACAGGCCGCCACCTCCTCCGGCGTGCCGGTACACACAATGGTCCCGCCGCCGTCGCCCCCTTCGGGGCCCAGGTCGATGATGTGGTCGGCTGTCTTAATGACATCCAGGTTGTGCTCGATGACCACCACTGTATTGCCCCCCTCCACCAGCCGCTGGAGGACCTCGATCAGCTTGTGGACGTCGGCGGAGTGGAGGCCCGTTGTAGGCTCGTCCAGGATATAGATGGTCTTGCCTGTGGATCGCTTGGACAACTCAGTAGCCAGCTTGACCCGCTGGGCCTCGCCGCCGGACAGCTCGGTGGAGGGCTGGCCCAGCTTCACATAGCCCAGCCCCACTTCCTCCAGGGTTTTCAGGCGGTTATAGATGCGGGGCAGATTTTCAAAGAAGGGCAGGGCCTCGTCCACCGTCATCTCCAGCACCTCGTAGATGTTCTTGCCCTTGTAGCGCACCTCCAGCGTCTCCCGGTTGTACCGCCTGCCCTTGCACACCTCGCAGGGGACATAGATATCGGGCAAAAAGTGCATCTCGATCTTGATGAGCCCGTCGCCGGTACAGGCCTCGCACCGGCCGCCCCTGGTGTTGAAGGAGAAGCGTCCAGGGCCATAGCCCCGGCTTTTGGCGTCGGGGGTGGAGGCAAACAGGTCCCGGATATCGTTGAACAGGCCGGTATAGGTGGCGGGGTTGGAGCGGGGCGTGCGGCCAATGGGGGACTGGTCGATGTTGATGACCTTGTCCAAAAACTCCTCCCCCTCGATGCGGTCGTGCTTCCCAGCTCTGGTCTTGGTCCGGTTCAAATCAGCTCCCAGCTTCTTAAACAGGATCTCGTTGACCAGGGAGGATTTGCCCGATCCGGATACCCCGGTAACACAGGTAAAGGTACCCAGGGGAAACTCCACATCCACGCCCCGCAGGTTGTTCTCCCTGGCCCCAAATATCTTCAAATACTTCCCGTTCCCTCTCCGGCGCTGGGTAGGAACGGGGATTTTTTTGCGGCCGGACAGGTAGTCCCCGGTGATAGAGCCTGGGGTGTTCATGACCTCCTCCGGGGTGCCGGCGGCCACGATCTGGCCGCCATGAACTCCTGCGCCGGGACCCACGTCGATGATATAGTCTGCCTCCCGCATGGTGTCCTCGTCGTGCTCCACCACCAGCAGGGTGTTGCCCAGGTCCCGCAGCTCCTTCAGGGTGGCAAGCAGCTTGTCGTTGTCCCGCTGGTGCAGACCGATAGAGGGCTCGTCCAGGATATACAGCACCCCCATGAGAGAGGAACCGATCTGGGTAGCCAGCCGGATCCGCTGGCTCTCGCCGCCGGACAGGGTCCCCGCCTCCCGGCTGAGGGTCAGGTACTGCAAGCCCACGGAGCGTAGAAAGCCCAGCCGGCTTTTGATTTCCTTGACGATCTGGGCGGCGATCATGGTCTGGGTGGGATTCAGCTCCAGCCGCTCCATGAAGTTCAGGGCGTCGCTGACGCTCTTGTGGCAGTAGCTGTCGATATCCAGCCCTCCCACGGTGACGGCCAGGGACTCCTTTTTCAGCCTGCGCCCCTGGCAGGTAGGGCAGGGGCACTGGGACATACACTCCTCCAGCTCCCGCTTCATACCGTCGGACTGGGTCTCCCGATAGCGGCGCTCCAGATTGGTGACGATGCCCTCAAAGGGCTGGTACAGGGTGCCCTGGCCCCTGGGCTGGTCATAGTGGAGGGTCAGCTTTTCCCCGCCCGTGCCGTAGAGGATAACGTCCAGCACCTCCTTCGGCAGGTCCTTGATGGGGGTGTTCAGCTTGAACTTATATTTCTTGGCCAATGCGTCAAAGTACATCCGGGAGATTCCGTCCGACTTGATGTTGTTCCAGCCAGAGGCGGTGATCCCCCCCTCGACGATGGATAGATTCTTGTTTGGCATGATGAGGTCCGGGTCGATCTTCATTTGGGAGCCCAGGCCCATACAGGTGGGACAGGCCCCAAAAGGATTGTTGAAGGAGAACATCCGGGGGGTGAGCTCCTCAATGGATATGCCGCAGTCTTCACAGGCGTAGTTCTGGGAGAACAGGATATCCCGGTCTTCCCCCACCACGTTGATGACCACCAGGCCCCCCGCCAGGTTGGAGGCGATCTCCACGCTGTCGGTAAGCCGGCGTGTGATATCCTCCCGAATGACCAGCCGGTCCACCACGATCTCAATATCGTGCTTCTTGTTTTTCTCCAGCTTGATCTCCTCGGACAGGTCATAGGTGATACCATCCGCCCGGCAGCGGACATAGCCCGACTTCCGGGCGTCCTCAAAAACTTTGGCGTGCTCCCCCTTCTTTCCCCGGATCACAGGAGCCATGACCTGGATACGGGTGGCCTCCGGTAGGGCCAGCACCTGGTCGATAATCTGGTCTATGGTCTGCTGACGGATCTCCTTGCCGCAGATGGGGCAGTGAGGCGTGCCCACCCTGGCCCACAGCAGCCGGAGGTAGTCGTAGATCTCGGTCACCGTCCCCACGGTGGAGCGGGGATTCTTGCTGGTGGTCTTTTGGTCGATGGAAATAGCCGGGGACAGGCCGTCGATGTAGTCCACATCCGGCTTCTCCATCTGGCCCAGAAACATCCGGGCATAGGAGGATAGGGACTCTACATAGCGGCGCTGCCCTTCGGCGTAGATGGTGTCAAAAGCCAGGGAGGATTTACCCGACCCGGACAGGCCGGTGAGCACCACCAGCTTGTCCCTTGGGATGGACACGTCGATATTCTTCAGGTTGTTCACCCGTGCGCCTTTGACGGTAATATGAGTATGCATGATCTGGTTCTCCTTATTGTTTCCCTTTGGGCGGTCCGGCCTTCAGCAGGACCAGCCGTCGGACATCCTCCAGCTGCTCCTCCCGCTTCACATCCAGCACCAGCCACTTGCCGCCGTTGAACAGCGGGGTATTCTCAAACACGGTTTGAAAGGCCGGGGAAAAGGTGGGCAGCAGGGCGTTGAGTTCCTCCATCTGCTTTGCCCCCACCGTCACCAGGGCGGTAAACCAGCCCGCCCGGATGTAGCAGGCGCACAGGGCCCCGGATCCCTTTTTATACTTCACGTTCCAGCCACGATCCATGGAACACCCGCTGAACTCGATGGCGGGCTTCACCCCGTAAGTGTTCTCCATCCAGCTCTGGAGCCGGAAAAACAGTGGACTGCCTACCCAGCGGGCGATTTCATCCATGTTGGGCTGAATGTTCCGGGGAAATGCCGCATCCCAGGGAGTCGAAGGATCCAGTCTCATTTCCTCCGGTCGGGGCTCCCGGGCGAAGCGGACCAGGTCCTCCCGCACCGCCCCCCATTTCCGGTAGTTTTCCCGGCCCTGGCGCAGGGTCATGCCGCGGTTCTCATCGCTGGGGTCGTCCTCGCCGGGATCAAACAGGTCGTTCTCCCAGAAGCACACCGGACAGATATAGGCCAGGGCCTCCTCTTTGGGCACGGGGAAGGTAAGAAATCCGCAGCAGGGGCAGGGATAAATTCCCGCCGGCTCCTCTGGCTCCGGCTCAGGAGCCGGGCTCGGCCCGGACTCCTCCAGCACCGTCCAGCCCCCCTCCTCCGATTTTCCCAGCAGGAGAAACCCGTTTTCAGCGGTGGGGAGGTATTGGAATTTTTCCCTGTCTGCTTGCTCTCTCATGTCTGCTTCCTCCGTTTCCTGGGCGGTTGACTGTTTGGGGACACCAGCTCCGCCGCCCGGCGCAGGGTTTCCCCGTCGTCCGGGTCCAGGACATAGTGGGGCTTGGCCCCCTCATAGGGGGCGGCGGAGGGGCGGTCTCCCAGCAGCCCTTCCACACAGGGGAGCATCTTGACAAAGGGGGTGTCGTCGCACACCAGCAGCACAGGCCTGTCGTTGAGATACACCATATACTCTCCGAACATCTTGCGGGAGCGGACTTCCCCCGTTCCCTCCAGCTGTTCGCAGAGATAGGTAACAAATTCGGGGCTGGTAGACATAGTCTTCTCCTTTTCAAACAGTCAGATCGGCGGTCTCCGCCCCAACCAGCCCAATCAGGTCTGTGGGTGAAAGCTCCACCTGACAGCCGATTTTACCGGCGGACACGATAATGGTATCCAGAATCTCCGCTGTCTCATGGAACACCGTGGGGTACTGCTTCTTCATGCCGATGGGCGAGCAGCCCCCGTGGACATAGCCTGTCAGGGGGAGCAGCTCCTTCTGGTGGAGCATGGCGACGGACTTTTCCCCTACCGCCTTGGCCGCTTTTTTCAGGTCCAGGCTGTCGGCCACCGGGATGTCAAAGACATACAAGGCACCGGACGCCCCCCGGGCCACCAGCGTTTTGAACACACACTCCGGGTCCTGGCCCATGATCCCGGCCACCGTCACCCCGTCCACCGCCTCCCCCTCTTCGTGGGGATAGGTGTGGGGGGTATAGGGGATCTCTTTTTGGTCCAAGATCCGCATCACATTGGTTTTTTCATCCTTCTGCTTTGCCACGGGATCGCCTCATTTCTCTTACAGTATGTAGATCCACAGCACAGCCAGGATCAAAATATGGACGGGATAAAAGGCATAGCAGAAATATTGGAATCCCCGCCCGCCGGGCCCTCGCCGCCCGTTATACATCCAAATAGGGAGCAAGGCCAGCACGGCCAGCCCCTGCTGCGGGAAGGAGAACTCCAGTCCTCCCAGAGAGATTGGAAACTGCATCCCGCCCATCAGCACGCCGTTGATGATCCACAGCCCAGCCAGCTCCGCCAGCCAGCCAAAGGGCAGCTCCCGGCACACCCAGAACAGCAGCACCGTCAGCACCCCCAGACCGCCGTAGTCCACCATAGACAGCTGGCCCAGAACATAGCCCAGCCAGCAGGCCACTCCAAGGGTCAGATAGCGCCAGAGACCGCCTTTTTCCGCCCCAGCCCGGGCCAGACGCAGCATCAGCAGGGCCAGACAGAAGGTGAACAGCACGTTCTGATGGAAGGGATAGATCACATTCCCCCCGTACATCAGATTAAAGGGGATCTCGGAGATCAGGGCAAACAGAAAGATCCGCCCCAGATATCCTTTGAAATGATGGGTGCGGGCAAAGCCCTCCGCAATCTGGAAGGCAAAGATGGGAAAGGCCAGCCGGCCTATACTGGTCATCCACGCGGCCCCGGGAATCACTGTGGCCCACATATGGTCACACAGCATCAGCGCCATCGCCATCACCTTTAAGGTGAAGGCGTTTACCAATTTCAGGCGGTTCAGCGTAGGCTTCATAGCATCTCCTTGTAGTCGTTCTTTCTCTCCTTTTGAAGGTACAGGCCCACTTTTATTTTCCATGCCTGCGCCGCTCACTTCCCCCGCAGCTCGATGATCTGGTCCCGCAGGGCGGCCGCCAGCTCGAACTCCAGCATCTTGGCAGCCTCGCGCATCTCTTTTTCCAGACGGGCGATCCGCTCTGCCTTCTGCTGTTTAGTGAGGCCCTGGACCTCGCCCCTCTTCTCCGGGGTATCCTCCCCTTCGGCAGAGATATCCAGCAGAGCCCGCACCGATTTGATGACTGTCTTGGGTACGATGCCGTGGGCCTTGTTGAAGGCGTCCTGCTTCTCCCGCCTCCGTTCGGTTTCATCCATCGCCCGGCGCATGGAGGGTGTGATGGTGTCGGCGTACATGATGACCATGCCCTCGGCGTTTCGGGCCGCCCGGCCGATGGTCTGGATGAGGGAAGTCTCGCTTCGGAGAAATCCCTCCTTGTCCGCGTCCAGAATGGCCACTAAGGACACCTCAGGCAGATCCAGCCCCTCCCGCAGCAGGTTGATCCCCACCAGCACATGGAAGGCACCCAGGCGCAGATCCCGGATAATTTCCATGCGCTCCATGGCATCGATGTCGTGGTGCATATAGCGCACCTTGATCCCCGCCCCCTGGAGATAGGCGGTCAGATCCTCCGCCATCCTTTTGGTCAGGGTGGTGACCAGCACCCGCTCGTTCCTGGCGGTACGCTGGTTTATCTCACCGATCAAGTCGTCGATCTGGCCCTCTACGGGACGGACCTCAATACGGGGATCCAGCAGACCGGTGGGCCGGATGACCTGCTCCACAATCTGTCCGGAGCGGGTGCGCTCGTACTCCCCAGGGGTAGCGGACACATAGACCACCTGGTTGACCCGCTGCTCAAACTCCGGAAATTTCAGCGGCCGGTTGTCAAAGGCGCAGGGCAGGCGGAAGCCGTAGTCCACCAGGGTGGTCTTGCGGGCCCGGTCCCCATTGTACATGGCCCGCACCTGGGGCAGGGTGACATGGCTCTCGTCGATAAACAGAACGAAGTCTTTTGGGAAATAGTCCAGCAGGGTATGGGGAGGCGAGCCGACGGGGCGGCCTTCAATCACCCGTGAGTAATTCTCAATGCCTGAGCAGTAGCCCAGCTCCTGCATCATCTCCACGTCGTACATGGTGCGCTGCTTGACGCGCTGGGCCTCAATGAGCTTGTTCTCCGATTCGAAGAAAGCCACCCGCTCCTCCAACTCCTTGTAGATCTCCTGGATAGCGGCGTCCATCTTCTCCTTGGGAGTGACATAGTGGGTGGCAGGCCAGATAGGGATATTGGTCAGCCGACGGATGGGGGTGCCGGTGACCACATTGATCTCGCTGATGCGGTCGATCTCGTCCCCGAAAAACTCCACCCGGATGGCCGTGTCCTTCCAGTAGGCTGGCCAGATCTCCACCGTGTCTCCCCGGACACGGAACATATTGCGTTCAAAGGCGATGTCGTTGCGCTCGTAGCGGATGGCCACCAGCTTTTTCAGCATCTCGTCCCGCTCCATCTGGGCGCCCACCCGGAGGGAAACCATCATCTTCTCAAAATCCTCCGGCTCGCCCAGGCCGTAGATGCAGGACACCGAGGATACCACGATCACGTCCCGCCGCTCCAGCAGGGAGGCGGTGGCGGACAGGCGGAGACGGTCGATCTCTTCATTAATGGCGGAGTCCTTTTCGATAAAGGTATCCGTATGGGGGATATAGGCCTCCGGCTGGTAGTAGTCGTAGTAGGACACGAAGTATTCCACCGCGTTGTTGGGGAAAAATTCCTTAAACTCGGCGCACAGTTGGGCGGCCAGAGTCTTGTTATGGGCCAGTACCAAGGTGGGACGCTGGACCTTCTCGATGATCTTGGCCATGGTGAAGGTCTTGCCCGAGCCGGTCACTCCCAGCAGGGTCTGCTCGTCCAGCCCCATCTCGATCCCCTGGGCCAGAGCCTGAATGGCCTCCGGCTGGTCGCCGCTGGGGGTATATTCTGAAACCACTTCAAATTTGGGCATTCCCTTCACCTCGCCAGTAGTCTATACAGATTACTCCTCATTATATCAGAACATTTGTTCCAACACAAGAGTTTTTCGCTCCTCCCACCGTTTTTGCAGGGGGAGGAGCGGGTACTTATAACAGCTGATACATGGGACGGCCCTGCCGACGCTCTGTCTCCATCAGGGACACCACGTCCCCGTCCACGAAGATCAGATGGTCCTCCAGCGTCACCCCAGCGGGCAGCAGGGCGCTGCGGATGACATCAGTGGCCTGCCAGTCGGCGTCGGAGGGAAGGGCCAGATTGCTGATGTGGTTATGGGCCAGATACAGCCTGGAGGCACGCAGACCCACCGCCTCCTCCAAAATACGCCGGATATTGATGTCACAGGCAGAGATGCTGCCCTCTGACACCAGTCGGACCCCCAGGGCCTTTCGCTTGCTGTCCAGGAAGAGGCCATAGACCATCTCGTTTCTCGCCCCAAAAAAATAGGGACCCAGGAGCTCCTCAGCCTGGTGGATGCTGTTGATAATCTTTCCCAGGTCGCTCCTGTCCATCTGGTAGCGCCTGCCCAGAGCGGGGATAAGCCGCAGCAGAAGCGCGGTGTGCTCCCCCACCCCCAGCACCTTTGTCAGCTCGTCCACCGAGGCGTCCAACACCCCAGCCAGAGAGCCAAAGCGGTCGATCAGGTCGTGGGCGATGGCGTTCACATCCCCCTGGGGAATGGCGTAAAACAACAGCAGCTCCAGCACCCTGTGATCCGGCCAGCCCTCCAACCCACGGGTCAGAAATTCTGTTTTCATCCGCTGCCGGTGGCCGGCATGGCGGTGCTTTCCTTGTTCTGCCATGGGACCTATTCCTTTCCCTCAGTACCTTGCCCCTCAGCCTGGGACATCAGCTCCCCATAGTCTACCAGCATTTTTTTACATATCCCGCACCAGAACGCACTTGGCCGCTGTGCCCACACAGCGCCAAAGGACTCCGGAGGCAGCAAAATGGCGTGCTTTTTCTTCAGGACAGCCTTGGTCCAGAGCTTGGGAGGCACCTCCCCGGCCGGTAGAATATAGCTGTCTCCCCGGTCGTGGAACGTCCCTTCCAGCATTGATCCGCCACAGTATGGACAGTTCATTCCAGCACCTCCAATCAAAGGCTCTCTCAGCCCTTGGCTCCGTACTCTGCCAGGTACGCCTCCATTCAAAATGCGGGTTTTTCTCCTGCGGGAAAAACATATGCGCTTCGCACACCGCATTTTCAGGGGGGACCAGTTACCCCCTGATGCCCCCCATGCTCTCCAAGGGGACGGGGGGTTATAGGTTTATGCTTTGGCCCCGTACTCCGCCAGGTAGGCTTCCATTTTAGCCTTCATCTCGTCGTCAATATAGACTTTGCCATCCACAGGGTTATTATGGAGGAAGGCGATGACCTCCCGGACGGTAACGATGGGGTAAACCTGGATACCATAGTCCTGGCGCAGCTCATCCAGGGTGGAGCAGTCCCGGGTGCCCCGCTCCATCCGGTCCACCGACACGAACAGGGCCTTCATGTTGACCTTGGCCACATGCTTAAACAGCTCGATAGACTCCCGGACGGCGGTGCCAGCGGTGACCACGTCCTCAATAATGGCCACATCATCTCCGTCCTGTGGCTTGTAGCCCACCATGGAACCACCCTCGCCGTGGTCCTTGGCCTCCTTGCGGTTGAAGCAGTAAGGCAGGTCCCGGTCATAGTTCCGGTACAGAGAGGCCGCAGCGGACACCGCCAGAGGGATCCCCTTGTAGGCGGGGCCGAACAGGCAGGTGATTCCCTCCGGCATATGCTCCTGAATGCAGGCGGCGTAGTAGTCTCCCAGCTTGGCCGCCTGGGCCCCGGTCTTGTAGTTCCCGGTGTTGACGAAATAAGGGGTCTTCCGTCCGGACTTCGTGGTAAAATCCCCAAAGGTAAGCACGCCGGAGCGCACCATAAATGTGATAAATTCCTCTTTGTATGTCATCGTTTCGACCTCTTTTCTCCAGTTTGCCCGGCACAGGCCGGAAATCGTATTATTATATCATTTTTCCTCCCCAGATACAAGAAATCGCCGTCTTTTTTCATCCGGATTTTTCTTCGGCTTTTTTACAGTGTCTGTACTTTACGGTTCGGGCCAGGTTTGATATAATATTTTTGCCCAATGCCTCCGCTCCTCTGTGGCGGCAGGGTCCCGGAAGGAGAGAGAATAGATATGTCCGCCCTGACGCAGCGATGCAAAGCCCTCTTTGGCTATATGGACCAGTTGGTCCACCGAATACCTTCGGTCCCCCGGGATATCCTAACCACTGCTCTTCTGCTGTACGCCGCCTACTGGACCAGCGGCATTCTGATCTCCCACACCGGCGGGGAAAACAATTCCGCCCTGGTATTCGTGTTGGCAGTGGTGTGCATCTCCTTTTTTACCACCGGCTATGCCTATGGGATCACCGCCTCCATCATAGGGACCTTCTGCATCAACTACTTTTTTATGGTCCCCTATTCCGCCTTTTCCTTGAGTCATACGGGTTACCCGGTGGCTATGCTGTCCATGGTGGCTATCTCCTGTATCGTGTGCGCCCTTACTTCCCGGGTCAAGCAGCAGGCCATTGAGGCTGTCCGCCGGGAAAAGAACACCAAGACCCTCTATGAGATGAATGAAAAGCTCAACGCGGAAAAAGCGGCCATCCAGTTACAGTCCGCCAGGGAAACAATACGGGGCAACATCCTACGCGCCGTGTCCCATGATCTGCGCACCCCTCTGACCGCCATCTCCGGCGCCGCCTCTGTCCTTCTGTCCAGCGAGGACATCCTCCGGTCAGAAAAAAACGCCTCCCTTGCCAACGATATCAAGGCAGACGCTGATGCTCTGATCGTCATGGTGGAAAATCTGCTGTCCGTCACCCGAATTCAAGACGGCACCATACCCCTGAAAAAGCGGGAGGAGATGTTGGAGGAGGTGGCGGGGGACGCCATTCTGACCACCCGGCGCCGGTTCCCCAACTGTCATGTGGATCTGGAGCTGTCCGAGGATATCTTATACCTACCTATGGAGCCCATGCTCATCAAGCAGGTGATGGTCAACCTGCTGGAGAACGCGGTCCGCCACTCCGGCAGCCAGTCCGGCATCCTGCTCAATCTGTTCCGTCAGGACGAGTGGGCAGTGGTGGAGGTCCGGGACCACGGCAAAGGACTGCCCCCGGAGGTGTGTCAGGCCGTCCAGTCTGGCCGGCCTCTGTCCCGAGATCTGAACGGGGATTCCACCCGCGGGATGGGCATTGGTCTGTCTGTCTGTCAAAGCATCATCAAGGCCCACAACGGCTTTTTTGCCGCGGGCAACGCCCCGGAGGGCGGAGCGGTGATCCGCTTCGGCCTCCCCATGAAGGAGTCTGACCATGAATGAAAAACGACTGATCCTGGTCATCGAGGACGAGCACGCCATCAGCAACTTTATCTGCCGCGCGCTGGCCGCCAATGACTATAAGGCCATCCCCGCCTCCAGCGGCAAGGAGGGGCTTTCCCTGTTCTTCTCCCACAGCCCCGACCTGGTCCTGCTGGACCTGGGACTGCCCGATATGGACGGGCTGGAGGTGCTGGAACAGCTCAGCGACCTGCCCCGAGAGGTCCCTGTCATCATCATCTCCGCCCGTGACCGCGAGTCGGAGAAGGTTCGCGCTCTGGACATGGGGGCGGATGATTATGTGGTAAAGCCCTTCGGCGTGTCCGAGCTGCTGGCCCGTATCCGCACCACGCTCCGCCGGGCGGATCGTTTGAAGATGTCCCAGGGCGCCCAGAGGGACGTGTATCAGGTCCAGGACCTTGTGGTGGATATCACGAAGCACCAGGTGCTGTTAGCAGGAGAGCAGATCCACTTCACCCAAAATGAATTCAAGATTTTGGAGCTGCTGTGCATCCACGCCGGGAAGGTGCTCACCTACGATTTTATTTTGGAGCACGTCTGGGGGCCCTACGGCGGCAACAATAACAATCAGATTCTGCGGGTCAACATGGCCAATATCCGCCGAAAGCTAAAGGAGGATCCCTCCAAGCCCAAATATATCCACACCGAGCTTGGCATTGGCTACCGTATGCTGGAGGATTGACCCCACCAGCAGAGCAGGCAGACCTTAGAGCAGCCCCGGAGCGGGTCTCTCCCTCCGGAGCTGTTTTTGTCCCCCGACGGTGATTAACGGTTTCTTTACATCTTCCTTTCTTTCATTTACACCCATTTCACTCCCCCGATGCTATAATACAGGTAGGAGCTATTCCCACGCGAAGGCAGACAGTGAATACTTCTCTGCCCGCATCATCCGGGTTTCCTCACTTTTCCCGGACCCTTTCTCTCTCCGGCTGACGCCCCTTTCTCTCTCCCGAAAGCGGTCTGTCAGCCAGCACACACGGACAGCCGCTTCCGCCAAAGCCGGCTGTCCACCTAACATTGGGCCCCCGGTTTCACAGTATGGGACCGGGGTTTTTTTATTGCCGGAGAGGCGTAAATGCCTCCTTGTCAACTTTTTAATCTGGACCTCCTTTTCGTTAACACCCATTTAATTTCTTCTCTGCTATAATCAGGATACAAACAACACAAGGAGGCAATGTACATCATGGACACCCGTTTGAAAAACATCCTCTGGGAAGGAGAAGAAGTCCGCTGGTCTGGCCGCCCCAAGCCCTTCTCCCTGTTCGATCACGACAGCAAAAATTCGATTCTGCTCACCTGGATCGTTTCCGCCCTGGTTCTGGCAGCAGTCATTGTCCTGATGGTCTTCAGCTCTATTACTGGCACCCGCTCCTTCACCGATGTCCTTATTATGGCCATCGTAGCCCTGTTTCTACCTGTGGCCCTCTCCGCTCGGCCCTTCATGGATAAAAAGTGCCTGGAAAAGAACACGCTCTATGCCATCACCAATTTCCGCATCATCGCCTTGGTCAAGGGTGAGGTGATGTACCTCCCCCTGGTCAAAGGGATCAAGACCGCCGTTCAATCCCACGAAGATGGCTTCGGCAGCCTTCGCTTCGGTGAGCTGGTCGGCAAGCCCGCCAAGAAAAGCCGTGACCACGCCGTGATTGGCATGCGAAATGTGGACAGCAGAGAAGATATGGCCGGTCTGATGTTCTATCACATCGATCAGCCCGGCCAGCTGCTTCGTTATCTAGCTTGATGTCCGGCGCTCCCCTCTCCCACTTTGCCGGACAATTCTTCCCTTATTTGGCCTTGGGATGATCTTCTTCTCTCCTTTTCATCCCCTATCCGGCCAAACCCTTTTGGACAGTCCCTCCTCTCCCTGGGACTGTCCTCTCTTTTTCAAAAAATGACCCAGGCCTTTGGGCCTGGGTCATTTTTCCTTTTTATGGGACCAATTCCTGACGTAGGCGGTCCAGCGCCCGACGCTCCAACCGGGATACCTGGACCTGAGACACGCCCAACACCCGCGCCGTCTGAACCTGGGTCATTCCTCGGTAGTACCGCAGCAGCAGCACCTGCTGTTCCCGCTCCGGCAGGGTGGAAAGGGCGGTGCGGAGTGTGAGCCGCTCCACCAGCCCTTCCTCTTCGCCTCCGGCAGTAAGCAGGCCCTCCAGGGTCAATCCCCCATCTCCGGTTTCCGCCTGAAGGGAGATAACAGGTTCCGCCGCGGTCTCCGCCGAGGCAATCTCCTCCGGAGACAACCCGGTGTCCTGGGCCAATTCAGACAGGGTTGGCTCCCGGCCCAGTTGGGTGGAAAGCTTACTCCTGGCATTCCGGACTGACATCCCCCGCTCCTTCAGCCCCCGGCTCACCTTCACCGGCCCGTCATCCCGGAGGAATCTCCGGATCTCTCCGGCAATCTTGGGGACCGCGTAGGTAGAAAACTGAGTGCCATAGGACTGGTCAAAGCCGCGGACCGCCTTCAGAAAGCCCAGGCACCCCAACTGATACAGGTCGTCCGGCTCCACACCTCGGCCGTAATACCGCCGAACTACGCTCCAGATCAGACCGTTGTTCTCCTCCAGCACCTGTTCACAGGCCCGGCTGTCCCCATTTCGGGCCGCTTCCAGCAGATCCAGGTCGGAGAGAGTGCCGCTCACCGCCCAGCCCGGCGGGCGATCTTCCGCCGCATGGTCACAGTGGTCCCCTTACCGGGGGCAGAGCGGACCTTCAGCGTGTCCATAAAGCTCTCCATAATGGTGAAGCCCATTCCGGACCGCTCCTCGTTCCCTGTGGTAAACAGTGGTGTCCTGGCCTGGTCCACATCAGCGATCCCCACTCCCCAGTCCCGGATGACGATTTCCAAGCTGTGATCCTCCCGCAGACGCAGCTTCATGGCGATTTTGCCAATGGTGTCTGGATAGGCGTGGACGATGGCGTTGGTCACCGCCTCGCTGACCGCGGTCTTCACGTCGTTGACCTCCTCCAGCGTGGGGTCAAGCTGGGCGGCGAAGCAGGCCGCCGCCGCCCGCGCGAAGCCCTCGTTGGCGGAGCGGCTGGGAAATTCCAGATTCACATGATTTTCAATTTTCATATTATGTAGGTCCTCCTTCGTGCAGGGCGGGCCGCCCCCTCTATTCAAATCGGATGATACGCTGGAGGCCGGCGGCCCGGAACACCTTTTCCGCCTGCCCCGGCGTGTTGATCACCCGCATGGCTCCTCTCACCTGGCCCATCCGGCGGTGTGCCCGCAGCAGCACGGCGATGCCGGAGCTGTCGGTAAAGGTCAACCCTCCCAGGTCCAGAGTCAGTTCCCTGGGCAGTGCGGCGTCGATCCTCCGGTCCAGCTCCTCCATCACCGCTTTGGCCCCATGGTGATCCAGCTCTCCCGTCACCGCCGCGGTCAGCCGGCGCTCCTCTTCAGTGCAGTTCACAGGCATTTCTTGTGGCTCCTTTCCAGGGGAAGGCAGACGGCCGCCCCTATGTCCCAGATGGTTTGATTATAGGACAGGCCCTCTGTCATATCCTGCCTCTTTCTGTCTGTTGACAGTATTTCCCTCCTTTTCCGTTGTCATTCCTTCCCTATCTTTTGGGGTAAAATTTTTTATTTTACAAATTTTGTATTTTGCCGTATAGTAGTATGCGAAGAACGATTGACAACAGGAGGCGCTTTCGGGTGTCACGAGAAATACATCTTACCTCTGGCCCTATTATGCCCCAGCTAGTCCGGCTCTGTCTGCCTCTATTGGCTGCCAACGTGCTCCAGCAGCTGTACAACATCATCAATTCTCTGGTGGTGACCTACTACATCGGGGACAGTGCCTTTGCCGCCCTAGGGGTAGCCGAGAGCGTAATGAACCTGTTTATCTACGTCATCACCGGGGCCTGTATGGGCGCTTCCGTCCTGATCGCTCAGTTTTACGGCGAGGAAAACTTCCCCCGTCTGCGGCAGCAGCTCTATGTGTCCGCCGTCCTCATCGGCGGATGTACCCTGGGCGCCGTCCTGTTGGGCCAGATTTTCCTGCCCCAGTTACTGGGCGTCATCCAGACTCCAGCGGAGCTGATGGGAGATGTGTCCTCCTATCTGCGCATTATTCTAATTGGCATGGTATTCACCTTCACCTATAACTATCTGGCCGCCACCCTCCGGGCTGTGGGAGACACCCAGGCCGCCCTGTACTTTCTTCTCGCCTCCCTTGGATACAACCTAGTCTGCGCCTGGCTGCTGGTGGCGGTGCTTGACATGGGCATTCAGGGGACCGCTCTGGCCACCGCTTCCGCCCAGCTGCTGTCCACCCTGCTATGCTTCCTCTACATTCGCAAACGGCGTGCCTTTCTTACGATTCATCGGGGAGATATGAGAATGGACCGCCAGTTGGTCCGGCTGACCAGCAGCTATGCCGCTGTGGCGGCCCTCCAACAGTCCAGTCTCTACCTGGGCAAGCTCATCATCCAGAGCGCAGTCAACGGCATCAGCCTGGTAAGTACCGCTCCCATCTCCGCCTTCACCGCCGCCACCCGTGTGGAGAACTTCATTCAGGCCTTCGGCATAAGTGGATGTGAGTCCATCGCAATCTTTGTGGCCCAGAACCGGGGCGCCTGCCAGGAACGCCGCACCTATCAGGGATTTAGATGGGGGATTTTTACCCTTTTGACCATGGGTCTTTTCTTCTCCCTGACAATAAATCTGGGTGCCTATCCCCTGTCTGCCCTATTCCTGGGCGGCAAGGCGGAAGGGATGGAGCTATGTATCTCTTATTTGAAGTACATCAGCTGGTTCTATTTCCTGTCCTTCACCGGTCACGCCTGGGTCGGCTGGTACCGGGGCGTGGGACGGATGAACATTACCTTCTGGGGCACCACCATTCAGATCGCCATGCGGGTAGCCGGGACCTATCTGCTGGTAGGGGCCATGGGGCTGGATGCGGTGGCTCTGGCCACCGGAGTGGGGTGGGTCGCAATCAACATCTTCCACGCCTCTGTCTTTGTCCTAGCAGTCAAGGGCATCTGGCCCAAAAAGTCTCAGTCACCTCAATAAGTGAGAAAGCCGCGGCCCACGGGCCGCGGCTTTCTCACTTATTCAACAATTTCAGGAAACGGACCAGCCGCCTCGGACCAACAGCTTCACATCACTGGCAGCTGCCTTCAGGGTACGGTCTGGGATGGTGGACATATAGAGGTGGTTTTTCGTGAGGGAGGCGCCGCTGTTCACGGTCCCGCCGGTGGAGATATCAATGAGGGCGGGGCTGGTATTGGACTGGACCGTGGCCGATCCCACCCGGAGTAGGACCTCGCAGCCTACCTCCAGAGCCATGGTCTGACCACTGGTCATCGTGACCAGGGTATAGGAGGCGCTGCCAGAACCGGCAGAACCGCCTGCCGCCTCTATCTCCTGCTGATATTTGGCTATCTGGGCAGCCAGCTGGGTGGATAGCTCCTGCTGCCGGACCTTAGTGTTCTCCTCCACCTTGGCCACCACCTCAGGAATAACCGTTTCATCCAGATAGCTCATGGTAACCAGAGGGTCATTTTGGTCCCCGTTGGCGGCCAGCACCACTCCAGCCCCCAGGCAGAGGGCGGCCAAGATGGCGGTTCCCGCCGCCAGGGTCCATCTCCTGCTTTTTTTCATGATAAGTACTCCTATCTCTGTCGCTGTCTTATGTAGGCTCCGCCCATAGGCGGAGCCGCTTACTTTTACACCATGGTCTCTGGGTGCAGCCCGAAGCTGACCGCGATAGCGGTATCCACCTGCTTCATGACTCCCTCGTCCAGCCGGCCCATCTTTTCCCGCAGGCGACGCTTATCCAGGGTCCGCACCTGCTCCAGAAGGATAACCGACTCCTTGGGCAGCCCGCAGCTCAGAGGTGCCACCGAGATATGGGTGGGCAGTCTGGCCTTCCCTGTCTGGGAGGTGATGGCCGCGGCGATGACAGTCGGGCTATGACGGTTGCCCGTATCGTTTTGGACGATCAGAACAGGCCGCACGCCCCCCTGCTCACTGCCCACCACCGGGCTGAGATCGGCGTAAAAGATGTCGCCTCGCTTCACGCTGTTATCCACGTACATTCACACTCCGCTGGAAAGATAGTACGCGTTACAGGCGCCCACCGGGTCCTATGTAACGCTGTACTATGATTCTCCCACGGAGCGGCGGGGTTTATACTCTCCGCCAAAAAATAGCATTTTTTGCTTTGACCAAGCCCGCCGCGCCTTTGTACCCTGGAGAGGTCCTCCCCTCTCCGCCGCTCCAACTCATCCTATGTGGGTCTGAGCCGGGCGGTCACGGGGCCGGACAGGCAGCGGGCCAGCCTGTCCGGTGGATTTTGGGGGCCAAACTCAACGGATCTCCCTTCCACCATCCAAATAGATACGGGGGACCCGCCGGGAGAGCTGGCACAATAATTCATAGACGATGGTCTCAGCCTGATCCGCAGCGCGCTGGGTCAGCCCAGGGCCATAGATTCGGGCCACATCCCCCGGCGCCACGTCGGGCAGGTCCGTCACGTCCACCATGCACATATCCATACAGATGCGTCCAAGGACGGGGCACAGCCTGTCCCCGATCTGGACCTGCAGCTTGTTGGACAGGGATCTTGGCAGGCCGTCCCCATAACCGACCGGCAGGACAGCTACCCTGGAATCCCGCTCCAGCACGGCGGTACAGCCATAGCTGATGGGGCTTCCGGCAGGCATTGGCCGGACGGCGGCCACCCGGCTTTTCAGAGTCATGACCGGGATCAGGCCGGGGGCCTCTATCCCCGGCGCGGGCGGGAAGCCGTATAGGGCGATGCCGGGACGGATCATATCCATGTGGCTCTGCCCATAGTGTAACACAGCGGCGCTGGCGCCGCAATGGTAAATTGCGAAATGAAGCCCCCGGTCCTCCAGAGCCTTCTTCGCCTCCAGAAACCGCCTGAGTTGGGCTGCGGTGTAGGTCTCGTCCTCATCCGCAGCGGCGAAGTGGGTGAACATCCCCTCCACCTCCAGCCCAGGCAGGGCGCACAGGGCGGTCATCTTCTCCAGGGCGGAACCGTTCTCTCCATCCCCCCAGAGAAACCCCAGCCGTCCCATACCAGTGTCCACCTTCAGGTGGACGCGCAGCCTCTTTCCGGCGGCCAGCGCCACTCGGGACAGGGCCTGGGCGGACTCCAGATCCTCCACAGTCTGGGTGATGTTCCAGTCCAGCAGGTCCTGGGCCAGCGCCGGGTCCGTCTGGCCCAGGCAGAGGATGGGCAGGACAATACCGCCCCGCCGCAGCTCCTCCCCCTCGGCTGCACAGGCCACCGCCAGCATATCCGCTCCCAGCTCCTGGAGCTTTTGGGCCACTGGAACCGCCCCATGGCCATAGGCGTCCGCCTTGACCAGCCCCAAAAATCCGCAGCCCGCCGGGGTCAAGGCCTTTAGGGCCCGGTAATTGTGTGCCATGGCCCCCAAATCTATCTCCGCCCAGGTGCGGGCCTTCCGTCTGTCTGTCATCGGTCATACCTTCTTTTGTATCCAAATAGGGCCTGCCGCCCCATTTTCCTCTCCCAAGGGCCTGTTCCCCTAGGACATAGCAAAATCTGTAAACTCACATAAAATGGCCCGGAATCCGTCCACCGATATCTCGCCTCTGGACAGGGCATGGGTAGAGGTGTCGAACCACAGGGATACCTCGCTTCCGGTGCCCGGAGTTCCCTCCGGGTCCCCACAGTCCATACGGAGCAGGGCGCCGTCCTCCTCCAGCGCGCAGGACACGATGTAGCCTGACCGGGCCCCTTCCAGCAGGGCGGGGACGGCGGACACAGGGCTCAACCCCTCCGGGTCCAGCGGGCCCGTTTCCACTGAAAGACCGTCATATTCCAGCTGTCCATCCTGCCCTGTAACGCGGGCCGTGATGCCGGCCACCGTGTCCGGAGCGGACAGGGTCAGAGTGGTCTCCTCGCCGTCCACCGCCACCGCCAGCTCATACTGGTACACCCGCTGCCCGTAGTCGGCGGTAATGGCCGCCTGCCCTGCGCAGGAGCCCATGGCCAGATACTCCCCCCGGATCTGTAAGGCCAGCTCCTCCGCCTCGTTCCCTTCCGCTCCGCCGGTACAGGCGGATAGCAGCAGGATCATCATTGGTACGCAAAACAGAAGTTTGCGCACAGTTTTCCCTCCAAAGCGTCATGAATAGGCTTTTATTTTCGCTCCTCATTCTCCTTCAGCACCTCGGGGAGCATCCCGATCAGGTCAGAGGGCAGCATGGCGTACTCCCCAAACCGTTGAGCACACTTGTCCCCGGCCTTCCCATGAAGCCACACAGCCAGAGCAGTTGTTTCCGACACCGCGGCATGGGGTCCCTGAAGGTGCTTTTGTCCCAGCAGGGCGGCGATCATCCCGGCCAGCACATCGCCGGAGCCTCCCTTTGCCATGCCGGGATTCCCGGTACCGTTGAGCCAGGTGCGGCCGTCTGGAGCGGCAGTGACAGTGCCCCGCCCCTTGAGGACCAACGTGCAGCGGTGGTCCTTGGCAAAGGTCCGGGCTGCCGCCACCCTGTCCTGGATGGGGAGGGCACACCCCGTCAACCGGACAAATTCCCCGGCGTGAGGGGTCAGGACCGTGGCCGCCCGCCGTCTGTCCAAACTATCTATATGCCCGGACAGGGCATTTATGCCATCGGCGTCCAGCACCACCGGTATCTCCAGGTCACATAGCAGGGAGCGCACCAGCCGCTCCATCCGCGGATGCCGGCCCAGGCCCGGACCGATCACAGCCACATCACAGGACCGGGCCTTCTCCAATAGTTTATCATACTCCTCCGGCAGAGGAAAGGCCATGGCCTCCTGGCACTTGACAGCCACAATGGGATAGATCTCTCGGGGCACTCCCACATAGACCAGTCCGGCTCCGGTGCGCAGCGCCCCACAGGCGGCCAGCACAGGAGCTCCGGTATAGCCCTCGCTGCCCCCCAAAATAAACACCTTTCCAAAGTCCCCCTTGTGGCCGTCTGCCGGCCGGCGGGGGAGATTCCAGTGCATATAGTCCGGACGGAGCTCTATTGGCTCCGGGCCCCGCCATATCATCTGGTGAACCAGGTCCTGGGGGATGCCGATATGGGCCACCCGCACCTCTCCGGCACAGCCCGCACCAGCGCCCAAATAGAGCCCCGGCTTGGCGCAGGTGAAGGTAACTGTAGTTTCGGCCTGGACAGCCTGGCCCAGTATCTCCCCAGTGTCCCCATCCACTCCGGAGGGCAGGTCGCATGACACTACGGGGGCCCGCCGGCCGTTCATCCACTGGACCGCCGCCAAAAAATCCCCCTCCAGCGGCCGCTTCAGCCCCACCCCGAACAGGGCGTCCACATAGCAGTCGCAGGTCCCCAGCCAGGCCGCCAGCCTCCTGTCCTCCAGGTCCAGAGGCTCCAACACGCCGCCGGCCTCAATCAGACGGGCCTCCATCGCCTTTGCGTCCGGCGTCATCTTCTCCCGGCCGCCCACCAAAAAGGCGCGGACACGATAGCCCTCCTCCAGCAGGATGCGGGCGGCGGCGATGCCGTCCCCACCGTTGTTGCCAGGACCGCAGAAAACAGCGATCCTCTGGGTGGGGTCGGTATTTTTGCTCTCCACGATGGCCCGGACAGCCTCCATCTCCCGCTGCTCCTCCGGCGTGGGCTCCCGGCTGTCCTCCATCATAACAAATGCTACCGAAACAGCCGACCCAATCACGCCATCCGGCCGTCTTGGCCCCTTCACAGGCCCCACCAGATCGACCACCGCCTGGGCCGCCTCCCGGGCGGCGTTCTCCATCAGCTCCAGAGAGGGGATCCCCCGCTCCTCAATGGTCCTCCGGTCCAATTCCCTCATCTGCTCTGTGGTGGCAAGCATACTCATTTTTCCCGCTCCTTCCATCCCTTTGGCAGCAGCTCCTCCACTGGGACTAATTCCACCACCTGGGCCGCCGCCGTCTTCGATGGGTATACTGTCAGCTCCAGGGCCGGCTCCCACAGCTCCCGGACCTCCTCCCCCGCCAGCAGCCGTCCGGAAAATCGCTCCATACCTTCCGACACCAGGAACACCGCCCCGTCCGGGGTGACGCAGTAAACCCCGTCTCCGATGGATTCCGCCCGGCCATACCAGCCGCCATCCCGGTCCCGGGCGACAAGTTCCATATAGGGCACTGTAAAAAACGGGGCGTTGGGAATGTCCTCGTCCTCAAAGAAAAAGAACACCCCGGCCCGCTTCGCCATCTCCTGATACTGAGGCAGCTCCTTCCGGATCTTGGCCTGCTCGGTGTGGATCACAGTCCCGGCGGGAAGGACCTTCGCCTCGCTGCTTAAGAGCCCCAGCGCGCCAAATCGATTCAGCTCCCCCATGTCAAAGTAGACGGTCCTCACAGTTCTCTCCCCTGTCACAGATTTTTTCCCATTCTACCACACTTCCCCGGACAAAAAAAGAGGGGGAGGGCCTCCGGCCCTCCCCGAATTCAATCTTTATTTCAAAAATCCGTTGACGATCTGTTCCTCGGCCTCTTTCTCCGTCAGGCCAAGGGTCATGAGCTTTGTGAGCTGCTCTCCGGCGATCTTGCCGATAGCCGCCTCGTGGATGAGCTGGGCGTCCAGACAGTTGGCGGTGACCTCCGGGATGGCGGACACCACGCCCTGATCCATGATAATGGCATCGCACTCAGAGTGGCCGTAGCAGGCGGCGTTCCCGTTGATGCGGGCCAGGAACACCTGCTTGGACTCGCCCCGGGCCACAGACCGGGAGATGACATTGGTGTGGCAGCCCTCCCCGTCCAGATCCACTGTGAAATCGGACTTGGCCAGTTGGCGGCCGTGGGTCATCACCTTCTCCTTGATAATAAGGGTGGAATTGGGCCCCAGCTTGGCCTTAGTCGTGCGGATGGTGGAGTCCACTCCCTTGATCTGGGTGGTCTCCATCTCCATGTAGCTGCCCTCCCGCATCTCCACGATGGTAGTGGGATTCATGATATTCTCTCCCAGTCCGTCCCCCTCGCCGTAGTGGCGCTCCACATAGCGCACCCGGGCGTTTTTCCCCACATAGAAGGCATGAATACCAGAGTGCTCCGAGTTCTGCACCCCGCAGTTGTGGATGCCGCAGCCGGCCACGATGGTCACGTCGCAGTCGTCCCCGATGAAGAAGTCGTTGTACACCGTTTCGGTCAGGCCGCTCTCACTGAGGACCACTGGGATGTGGACCGACTGGTTTTTGGTACCGGGCTTGATAATGATGTCGATGCCGTCCTTGTCCGTCTTGGAAACAATATCGATGCTGGCAGTGGTATTCCGGGCAGCCGCCTTCCCGTTGGCCCGAATGTTATAGGCCCCCTCAGGCACGCCGTGGAGCTCCGCCACCTGCTCCAGCAGGTTCTTTTGGATTGCGTCCATAAAAATCCCTCCTTTACCGCACCTTGTCCGTCAGGGCGCTGCAAACCTCAGGCGCCGCTCCCAGCAGCGAGGGCAGGATATCCTTCCTGGGCCCGTCCCGCTGGACCTGGCCGTCCGCCAGGACGATAATGCGGTCAGCGATGTTCAAAATCCTCTCCTGATGGGAGATGATGAGGATGGAGCCGTTGATCTTCTCATGCAGGTGCTCAAACACCTGGATGAGGTTGCTGAAGGACCACAGGTCAATGCCCGCCTCCGGCTCGTCAAAGACAGACAGCTTGGTGGAACGGGCCATAATCATGGCAATCTCAATGCGCTTCAGCTCTCCACCGGACAGAGAGGCGTCCACTTCCCGGTCGATATAGTCCTTGGCGCACAGGCCCACCTCTGAAAGATAGTTGCAGGCCTCCGGCACGCCGATGCTCTTTCCGCTGGCCAGGGTGATCAGATCCTTCACCGTCAGCCCCTTGAAGCGAACCGGCTGCTGGAAGGCAAAGCTGATGCCCTTCCGGGCCCGCTCGGTGATGGACAGGCCGGTGATATCCTCTCCGTCCAGCAGGATGCGCCCCTGGGTGGGCGTCAGGATGCCGGCGATGACCTTGGCCAGAGTGGATTTCCCCCCTCCGTTGGGTCCGGTGATGGCCACGAACCGCTCGCTGATGGTCAAATCGATATCGCGCAGGATGCCCTTGTTGTCGCCGTCCTGTTCCACGTCATAGCTGATATGCTGTAATTCCAGCATGGGAACCCCTCCTATGGTTTCCGGCTCTGGAGCCGGTCTGTCTAAACAGTATCATGCCCCCTGGACTGGGCCGCCAAACAGGGCCTGTCCTTTGAGGCGTCTTTATTCTATCACGGGAGGGAGAATTTGTCTATCCTTAATTTCCTACTTTTTTAATAGGAATTTTATTTTTCAGATTTTATGCTTTATTATCCTGGCCCTCAAGGGATCAGCCCCCTCTTTACAGGGAAGTATATACAGAATGACACCTCTTTTAAAAAGGAGGTCCCGCCATGAGAGATACCGCTCTCCCTCCTCCTGTGTCGCTACGGCGCGGAGCGCCTGGACTGGAAGGGGCTTATACTCTGCTTGATTGGGCTCAATCTTGTCCCGCTCCTCCTTGCGGCCCGCCCCGCCCGGCCCTCCTCTTTGGTTCTCCCGAGGGGCCCTGCATCCGGCCCTTTTCAGGTCTCCTCTTTCTCTGCGGGTCAGCTTTTTCATATTTTTCGTCGGGATGACTTGCATTCCCGGCGCTTTTGTGATATAAGTACCTTTAGTGTAAATTGCGGAGAACAGGAAAATAGGGGAACTGTGTTCGTCAGAGAGGGTAGGTCACCGGCTGAGAGCCTGCCTGGAAACGGCCCCTTGGTTCGCCTGGGAGCGGCCCCTGAGAGGGGGACGGTCTGCCCACCGTTATCGGGGCTTTGAGCGCGTACAAGTGTGTACGAATGCGGGTGGTACCGCGGAAGGCTGGCCTTTCGTCCCTGAATTTTGGGGATGGAAGGTCTTTTTGTTTTTTGAAACATGAGGTGATGTGCCATGAAGCGTCGATTTATCCCGATCCTGGCTGCTTTGACCTGTGTGCTTCTGCTAGCCGGCTGCCAAAAGGCTGGCCCCAGTCCCCTGCCCGGTTCTGATGTCAGCTCCTCTGTCCCTATTCCAGAGACGGAGGATACTGACCAGTCCACGCCCTCCGACACCGGCGATACTCTGCCGGACCTTTCTGTCAATCAGTCCCCCGGTTCCTCTCCCGATGAGCCTGAAGGCCCCGCTGTCCCTGTGGAGCCTTCGGTGCCGGATGACCCTCCTGTTCAAGAGGAACCCGCTGAAACGCCGCCGCCTGTTGTGGAGGAGCCGACGCCGCCCGCGGATAACCACACCCTGTATATCCTGATGTATCACCACTTTGTGCCTGATACCGACGAGGAGCTCAACGACTGGACGCTTACGGAGAGCCGCCTTCGGGAGGATCTGCAGTGGCTGGCGGACAACGGCTACACCACTGTCCTGCCCCGGGAGCTGGCAGCGGGAGAGCCCCTGCCGGAGAAGGCGGTCATGCTCACCTTTGACGACGGTTATGCCAGCAACTACCAAATTGCCTATCCCCTGCTTCAAGAATTTCAGGCCAAGGCCGCCATCGCTATGATCGTCCGCCGGACCGTGGACGCCAAGCCCGACTTTCTCACCTGGGAGATGTGCCGAGAGATGGCCCAGTCCGGGCTGGTGGAGTTTGGCTCCCACACCTACGACTCCCACAAGGAGGCAGATCCCCGGGGCATCCTGCATATCAAAGAGGAAACACCAGAGGAATACGCCCAGCGCATTTTCTCGGATATACAGGCCAGCATCGACCTCATCGAGGAGAACGTAGGCGTAGAAGTAGACTATTTCGCCTATCCCCACGGGCAGACCGATTCCTGGTCCGACTCCTATCTCACCGAACATTTCTCCGTATCCGTCACCACCCGGCACGGCGCTGCCGATATCCGTAAGGGGCTGTACCAGATGCCCCGGCATAATATTACCATGCGGGCTCCGGTCAGCCAATATCTTCCCTGATCGTCCCCGAACAAAGGAGTTTTATCCATGAAAGAACAGTTAGCGAACATCCGCTCCCAGGCCCTTGCGGCCATCGAGGGGGCCGCCGATCCCGCCGCCCTGGATGCCCTCCGGGTTCAGTACCTGGGCAAGAAGGGAGAGCTCACCAATGTGCTAAAGAGTATGGGCTCCCTCTCCGCCGAGGAGAGACCCGCCATGGGCCAGCTGGCCAATGAGGTCCGGGCCGCTCTGGAGGGGGCCATTGAGACAGCCGCCAGGAAGCTGGAGAAGCAGGCCCTGGAGCAGAAGCTCCGGGACGAGGCGCTTGATGTGACTATCCCCGGCAAGGCGGTCAAGCTGGGCCACAAGCATCCCATGTATATCGCCCTGGACGAAATCAAGGACATCTTTGTGGGCATGGGCTTTACCGTGCTGGATGGGCCCGAGGTGGAGCTGGCCGAATACAACTTTGACCGCCTGAACGCCGACGAGGGCCATCCCAGCCGGGACTGGTCGGATACCTTCTACTTTGACGAGGACAGCCGGGTGATGCTCCGCAGTCAGACCAGCCCCATGCAGGTACGGGCTATGGACACCATGCCCCTTCCTATCCGCATCATCGCCCCCGGCCGTGTGTACCGTAAAGATGAGGTGGATGCCACCCACTCCCCCATGTTTCACCAGGTAGAGGGCATGGTCATCGACAAGGGCGTCACCATGGCCGACCTAAAGGGCACCCTAAATACGGTGGTGGAGCAGCTGTACGGCAAGGGCACCAAGACCCGCTTCCGCCCCCACCACTTCCCCTTTACCGAGCCCTCCTGTGAGATGGACGTGCAGTGCCACAAGTGTGGCGGCGTAGGCTGCCCCACCTGCAAGGGAGAAGGCTGGATCGAGCTGCTGGGCGCCGGCATGGTCCACCCCCGGGTGCTGGAGATGGCGGGCATTGACCCCAATGTGTATTCAGGCTGGGCCTTCGGCATGGGTCTGGAGCGCACCGCCATGCGCCGCTTCAAGATCGCCGACCTGCGGCTCATCTTTGAGAACGACGTCAGATTCTTAGAGCAATTTTAACTGTTCCAAGAATCAATTAGGAATTAGAAATTAGGAGTCAGGAATTGAGGCGCCCCTTTCGGCGGCCTGATTCCCAGCCGTCCGGCGGCAGCCGGACCCCAAAATTCCTAATTCCTAACTCCTCATTCCTAATTCAAACAAAGGGAGTTTTATAATATGAATCTATCTCGCAAATGGCTCAGCGAGTTCGTCACCGTTGAGGCCAATGACAAAGACTTTGCCGAGGCCATGACCTTGTCTGGCTCCAAGGTGGAGCTGACCCACGACCTGGGCTCTGAAATTTCCAACGTGGTGGTGGGCCAGATCCGGTCCATGGAGCGCCACCCCGATTCCGACCATATGTGGGTATGCCAGATCGATGTGGGGCAGGCCGAGCCCGTCCAAATCGTCACCGGCGCCTGGAACATCCATCCCGGCGACCTGGTCCCTGTGGCCCTGCACAAGTCCACTCTGCCCGGCGGCAAGAAGATCGAGAAGGGCAAGCTGCGCGGCGTGGTGTCCAACGGCATGATGTGCGGTCTGTCTGAGCTGGGACTGGACGAGCGGGACTTCCCCTACGCTGTCATAACCGCCGCGGCCCTTCTGAACGACTACCACCCTCTGGATAAGGACAAGCCCTCCATCCCCGCCGATATCAAGGCCGGGGACAAGGTATTCGGACCCGTGGTGTGCGCTAAGGTGTTGGAGGCCTCTGCCCAGCCCAACGGCTCCTTCCACACTTGTCTGGACCTGGGAGGCTCCACCGCCTGCCCCGACACAGTATGCGCCAACCTCCATGAAGGAGATTTAGTGGCCTATAACACTAAGACAGACTCCATCTGCACTCTGGCTGACCTCCACGCCCAGCAGGCAGAGTTTCCCCACTGCATTCCAGACGGCATCTTCATCCTCCGCGAGGACTGCAAGCCTGGGGATGACCCGAAGCCGGTCGTTGGCTTGGATGACCATGTGGTGGAGTTTGAGATCACCCCCAACCGACCCGACTGTCTGTCGGTCATCGGTCTGGCCCGGGAGGTGTCCGCCACCTTTGACCAGCCCCTGCGCCTCCATCAGCCCTTGGTCAAGGGCGGGGCCGAGGGTTCCCTGGTGGAGCTGCTGGACGTGGAAACTCCGGCGGCCGACCTGTGCCCTCGGTACACCGCCCGGATGGTGCGAAACGTAAAGATCGCCCCCTCCCCCAAGTGGATGCGGGAGCGGCTGCGGGCTATGGGTGTGCGTCCCATCAACAACATCGTGGACATCACCAACTATGTCATGCTGGAGTACGGCCAGCCTATGCACGCCTTCGACTACCGCTACGTAAAGGGGGGCAAGATCATTGTTCGCCGGGCGGAGGAGGGCGAGGAGCTGACCACCCTGGACGGCAACGTACGCAAGCTGACCGCCAACCATCTGGTCATCGCCGATGAGCATCGGGCAGTTGGCCTGGCGGGCATCATGGGCGGTGAGAACTCCGAGATCGTGGCTGACACGGTGGACGTGGTCTTCGAGTCGGCCAACTTTGACGGCACCTGCATCCGTAAGGGGGCCCTCGCTCTAGGGATGCGCACCGAGGCCAGTGCCAAGTTTGAAAAGGGACTGGACCCCCTGAACACCCTCCCCGCCGTAAACCGGGCCTGTGAGCTGGTGGAACTGCTGGGCGCCGGCGAGGTGGTGGACGGCGTCATCGACATCCTCAACTTCGTGCCCCAGCCCCGGATCCTGACGCTGGAGCCGGACAAGATCAACGCCCTGCTGGGTACCGAGATCAGCGCCGCCGAGATGACCGCCATCCTGAAAAAGCTGGACTTTCAGGTGGAGGGGGACCAGGTTACGGTCCCGTCCTGGCGCGGCGACGTGGTGGGTATGGCCGATCTGGCCGAGGAGGTAGCCCGCTTCCACGGCTATAACAAGATCCCCTCCACCCTTGTTCGGGGGGAGACCACCCGGGGCGGCTACTCGCCGGAGCAAAAGCTGGAGCAGACTCTGGGCTCCGTATGCCGGGCCTGTGGGTATGACGAGATCATCACTTACTCCTTTATCTCCCCCACCTACTATGACAAGATACTCTGGCCCGCCGACTATCACGCCCGCAAGAGCTTCAAAATCCTCAACCCCCTGGGAGAGGACACCTCCATTATGCGTACCACTACCCTGCCCTCTATGCTGGAGATCCTGACCCGGAACTACAATTTCCGCAACAAGTCTGCCAAGCTGTATGAAGTGGGCCGGATCTATCTGCCCAAATCTGGCTCCACCCCTGTTTCTCCTGACGCTCCCTCTCTGGCCGCCTCCAAGGAGAAGCTGGAAAATATGGGGGTAAATGGGCTTACGGAAGCCCTTACCGGCGCGTTGAACCAGATGAATCAGGACGACGGCCTAGCCAATGAGGCCAAGGTGCTGTCCATGGGCGCCTATGGCGGGGATATGGATTTCTTTATCCTGAAGGGGGTCGTCGAGGCTATTCTGAAGGAGATCCGGGCAGTAGACATCCACTTTGAGGGGCCCACCGGCGCCCCCTCCGACGCCTCCTGGCACCCCGGCCGGGTGGCCACCGTGTGGTCCGGCAGTGACTGTGTCGGTATTTTCGGTCAGATTCATCCTCTGGTGGCCCAGAATTACGGGGTGGACGCCGAGCTCTACTGCGCGGAACTGTCCTTCGACGAGCTGATGCTGGCCAAGGGCCCCGATCCGGAGTATGTCCCTCTGCCCAAGTTCCCCGCCGTCACCCGCGATATCGCCGTCGTCTGTGATGAGGCCGTTACCGTAGGGGCCCTGGAGCAGGCAATCAGGAGAGGAGCCAAGGGTCTGCTGAAGGAGGTCTCCCTCTTTGATATCTACCGTGGGAAGGGCGTGGCCGAGGGCAAGAAGTCTGTGGCCTTCAATCTGGTCCTCCGGGCGGATGACCGCTCTCTCACCAGCGAGGAGGCCGACGAGGATGTGAAGGCTATTTTGGCGACTCTCGAGCAAGACTGCGGAGCAATCCTGCGCTGAAGTTTTCCATCTGCCGCTCCCCCGCGGGGTTTCCGCGGGGGAGCTTATATTCTGGCGGGACTATCATCCCGCCTCCCCTTTTTAGGAGGTAATCCCATGGTACACTTTGAATGTGACTACGCCGCCGGGGCACACCCCAAGGTGCTCCAGGCCTTGGTGGACACCAATCTGGAGGAGCATCCCGGCTATGGCACGGACCCCCACTGCGACCGCGCCCGGGCCCTGCTCCGGGACCTGTGCCAGGCTCCCGATGCCCATATCCACTTCCTGGTAGGGGGTACTCAGGCCAATACCACCGTGATCTCCGCCGCCCTTCGGCCCCATCAGGGCGCCATCTGTGCCCAGACTGGCCACATCAACGTCCATGAGTCCGGAGCGGTAGAGGCCACAGGTCACAAGGTGCTCACTATCCCCAGCCAGGACGGCAAGCTGACCGCCCACCAGATCGCCCAGTTCTGTCAGGGCCACTATGACGACCCCACCGCCGAACACACAGTCCAGCCGGGCCTCATCTATCTGTCCCACCCCACCGAGCTGGGTACCGTCTATTCTGTTGCTGAACTGGAGGACATCCGCAGGGTGGCTGACCAGTACCATCTGACCCTGTTTGTGGACGGGGCCAGGCTGGTCTATGGCTTGGCCGCTTCCGATGTAACCCTGCCCGATCTGGCCCGGCTGTGTGACGTGTTCTATCTGGGGGGCACTAAGGCGGGCACGCTCTTTGGTGAGGCGGTGGTCATCACCCAGGATTCCCTGAAACAGGACTTCCGCTACCTCATCAAGCGGCACGGCGGGCTGCTGGCCAAAGGCAGGCTGCTGGGCGTCCAGTTCGAGGCGCTGCTGGAGGACGGACTTTACCTGGATATCGGCAGAAGGGCGGTGGTCCAAGCCATGCGGCTGCGCCAAGGCTTTTTGGACAAGGGCTGGCCCCTGCTGGCGAACTCTCCCACCAATCTGCAGTTTCCTGTCCTCCCCGACCACGCCGCAGCGGCCCTGTCCCAGCGATACTCCTTTAGTTTACAGTCCAAGCCGGACCCGACCCATACCGCTGTCCGGTTTTGCGTCTCCTGGTCCACCCGGGACGAGGATATCGACGCCCTTCTCTCCACGATCCGCGCCTTATAGGCAGAAAGAGCCATGGAAAAATTTTTCCATGGCTCTTTTGTAACAATTTGCCCCAATCTGCATCCTATAAGCAGAAAGGAGGGAGAAGATGGAATCTTTTGAAGCGGTCTACGAGGAGCTGTTCCCACAGGTGTACCGGTATCTGTTGGTCCTGTGCGGCGACCGGGATCTGGCAGAGGAGTTGACCCAGGAGACTTTTTTTCAGGCCATCCAGCACATCGACAGCTTCCGGGGAGATTGCAAGCTCTATGTCTGGCTGTGCCAAATCGGCAAACGGAAATATCTAGCCGGATTGCGGCGGCAGAAGCGGAGCGGGGAGATGCCCGATCTGGAGCGCCAGCCCAGCCCCGACCAGTTGGAGGAACGGCTGCTGGACCGGGAATCCGCCATGGAACTTCACCGCCGGCTCCATGCCCTGCCTGAGCCCTATCGGGAGGTCTTTTCTCTCCGGGTATTTGGAGAGCTGTCCTTTGGAGAGATCGCTCAACTCTTTTCCAGGACAGAGAGCTGGGCCCGAGTAACATACCACCGGGCCAGATCAAAATTAAAGGAGGAAGATCAATGAACTGCAAAATCATTCAGGATCTGCTGCCCCTGTACCGTGATGAGGTATGCAGCCAGGAGAGCCGCCAGGCGGTAGACGAGCATATTCAAAGTTGTCCCCACTGTGCCGAGGTGCTACGCGAGATGGGAAGGGAGGAAAATCTGGACAGGGAGACAGCGGATGTGGACCGGGAAAAGGCCCAAGTCATAGCGGGCGTCAAACGCCGCTTCTCCCGCCGGAAACGCCTGTCTGTGCTGGCCACAGCGGCTGCCATGCTGGCCATGTTCCTGGTGTTCACCGCCGCCGCCGATGTAGAGCGGCCCGTGCCGTACCAGGAGGGCATGGTGGATGTCTCCCTGGCTTCAGACGGCGTCATCGACATCTACTACTATGGGGGAAATTACGCCTCGTTCCGGGTACTGGACCGGGAGATTGATGGACGGACGGCGGTCTATCTGTGCTATACCCAAAATATCAAATCCAACCTTACTCCCCTGTTCAGCCACGCAGGCAGGCCTGAATCCTCCGGCCACTTGTCCATTGGGAATGGGCTGCTGCTGGACACCGTAAAGGGGGCCGCTGTCCAGATCCCCTCCCAGGATCAAATTCAGGAGGTGTATTATCTGGCGGGAGACTATGCCGCTTTAGAGGATATGGGCGAGGCAGAATTTTCCGCTGCCACCGATGGAGCGGTCCTCCTCTGGCAGCGGAGTTAAGCTCCAGGCGACAGCAAAGGCCGGCGCACAGTCTGTGCGCCGGCCTTCTCTACTGTTACTGGTCCTTCATCAACAGGTACATAACTGCCTTCTGGGCGTGGAGGCGGTTCTCCGCCTCGTCGAATATCTCGTTTGCGTGGGCCTCAAAGACCTCGGCTGTGATCTCCTCTCCCCGGTGGGCGGGCAGACAGTGCTGCACCATGCAGCCGGGGTTGGCCAGCGCCATCAGCCCGTCGTTGATCTGATAGCCCGCAAATGCCTTTTCCCGAACGGTCTTCTCCCCCTCCTGGCCCATGGAGGCCCACACGTCGGTGATCAACACATCGGCCCCTGCCGCCGCCTCCTGGGGGGTGCGGAACAGAGAGAAGTGGAAACCGGGGTCGCTCCTGGCAAAGTCCAGCACCTGGGAATCGGGATCGTAGCCCTCGGGGCAGGCGATTGACACCTCCATCCCCGTCTTCAGCCCGCCTACGATCAGGGAGTTGGCCATATTGTTGCCGTCCCCAATGTAGCACAGCTTCAGCCCTTCCAGCACCGCCTTATGCTCTCGAATAGTCAGCAGGTCGGCCAGCACCTGGCAGGGATGGCAGAAGTCGGTCAGGCCATTGATGACCGGGATCTTGGTGTTCCGGGCCAGCTCCTCCACCTCGTCCTGGCCAAAGGTGCGGATCATAATTCCGTCACAGTAGCGGTCCAGCACTCTGGCCGTATCCTCAATAGGCTCCCCTCGGCCGATCTGACTCTCCTTGCCAGACAGGAACAGGGCGTGGCCGCCCAGTTGGAACATCCCTGTTTCAAAGGACACCCGCGTGCGGGTGGAGTTTTTCTCAAAGATCATGGCCAAGGTCTTGCCCTTGAGATAATCCCTGTGGATGTTGTGCTTCTGCTCGTACTTCAACTGGTCCGCTGTATTCAGGATCAGGGTGATGTCTTCCTGGGACAAATCCAGCAGCTTTAACAAATCTTTTTTCATATCAAATCACCAATCTTTGCAGGAGGGAGGCGTGAAGATGGAGTATCTCTCCACCCCTCACTTTTCTCTCTCCACTCTATCATAACAGCGCCGCTTTCATAATGGACAGCCCCTTGTCCATCTCCTCCTGGGTGATGGTCAGGGGGGGCAGCAGCCTCAAGCCGGGTCCCGCGGTGAGAATGAGCAGGCCGCTCTCGATAAGCTTGGCGGCCAGCTGGCTGTTGGTTTGCTCCCCCACCACATCGATGCCGATCATCATCCCCAGCCCCCGAGTCTTGCCCAGGCAGGGCAGCTCCATGGCTTCGATGGCCTGGCGGAGATACGCCCCTTTCTCCTTCACTTGGGCCAAAAAGGCGTCGTCCATCCGGTCCAGTACATGGCAGGCGGCGGCGGCGGCCACAGGGTTGCCCCCGAAGGTGGTGCCGTGAGTGCCGGGAGAGAACACCTCTCTGCACTTCTCATTGGCCATGATGCCGCCGAAGGGCAGTCCGCCAGCGATGCCCTTGGCGAAGGACACCACATCAGGCTGGATGTGATACTGCTGGAAGGCAAACAGAGAGCCGGTACGGCCCATGCCGCTCTGAACCTCATCGACAAGGAGCAGCCAATCCCGCTTGGCGCACAGCTCCGCCACTTTTTGGACGAACTCCAGGTCCAGGGGCAGTACCCCTCCCTCTCCTTGGACCAGTTCCATCATGACGGCGCACACGTCATGGCCGGCCACCACTTCCACGCTATCCAGGTCGTTGGCATCGGCATAGCGGAACCCCTCGGTGAAGGGGAAGAAGTAGTTGTGGAACTTATCCTGCCCTGTGGCCGCCAGAGTCGTGATCGTGCGTCCGTGGAAGGAGTTACGGAGGGTAATGACCGTTCCGCGGCCCTTGCCATACCGATCAAAGGAGTATTTCCGGGCCAGCTTGATCATGGCCTCGTTGGCTTCCGCCCCGGAGTTGCCAAACATCACATTGGACATTCCGGTGCGGACACACAGCTTCTGGGCCACCTTGGCATAAGGCTCGGTGTAAAACAGGTTGGAGATATGTCCCAGCTTGGCCGCCTGGGTGGAAACGGCCTCCACCCAGCCCGGATCGCCGTATCCCAGCGAGCACACACCGATGCCGGCGGAAAAGTCAATATACTCCTTTCCGTCCACAGCCCAGACAGTAGCCCCTTTTCCGTGGTCAATGGCCACCTGGAAGCGGCCATAGGAGTGCATCACATACTGCTCGTCCAGAGCCTTGATCTCTTCAAAGGTCATGGTGTTCCCCCTTCAATCATATCCCCGCGAAACATCTTTTCCGCAAGGAATTCCGACACTCATCGGCGCGGAATCATAATTTTCTCTCGTTATCCTCCAGGATGGCACCGGAAATGTGACATCTCCCACGAAATTCCTCCCGACGGTCTCGAAAGAAATCGAGGGTAAATTCATGCGATCCCTCTCCCCCAGATGCCGACGCCATTTAGGGGCGCCTTTAGTTGGTCAGCATGGTGCCGATGCCCGCGTCGGTGAGCAGCTCCATCAGCAGGGAGTGGGCCACCCGGCCATCCAAAATAACCGCCGACTTGACGCCGGAACGGACAGACTCCACGCAGCATTCCACCTTGGGGATCATCCCTCCAGAAATGACTCCCTCCCGCACCAGGGCAGGGACAGAGGAGAGTTGCAGCTCGGGGATCAGGGTGGCCTCATTCTTGGGATCCCGGAGCAGGCCGCGCACATCGGTAAGAAGGATCAGCTTCTCCGCCTCAAGAGCCACAGCCAGCTTGGCGGCGGCAGTGTCGGCGTTAATATTGTAGGACACCTCCGCATCTACCCCCTGGGCCACTGTGGCTACCACAGGGATATAGCCGTCATTCAGGGCGTCAATGACCGGGGCGGCGTCCACCTTGGTGATATCCCCCACCTGGCCGTATTTGTCATCCAGCTTTTTCGCTTGGAGAAGGGCACCGTCCAGGCCGCACAGCCCCAAAGCCCGGCCTCCCAAGCGGTTCAGAGTGGCTACCAGGTCCTTATTCACCCGGCCGCACAGGACCTGCTGGACAATATCCATCGTCTCCTCGTCTGTATAGCGCAGTCCGTCCACGAATTTTGACTCCTTGCCCAGCTTTTTCAGCATCTCGCTGATCTCCGGGCCGCCGCCGTGAACCACCACTACCCGGATCCCCACCAGGGACAGCAGAATGATGTCGGAGATGACGGCGTGGCGCAGCTCATCAGAAACCATGGCGTTGCCGCCGTATTTCACCACGATGGTCTTACCAGTGAATTTTTGAATATAAGGCAGGGCCTCAGCCAGCACCTGGGCCCGGTCGATCTCATTAAAGGACATGGGACAGATCCCTCCTCATTTTTTATCAAGCAGCTTCCCCATCCGAGGGATGGCCGCCGCCAAAAGCAACAGCCCGCAGAAAGCGGCCGTTCTGATCCCCTCGTCCCGGAAGCTGGAGCCGTACCAGTAGTAGGACATTCCCACTTTGTCGTTGGGGTACAGGATCACCCCCAAGGCGCGGAGCACGCCGTACAGCAGCCCGGCGCTCAACCCCAGAACGAGAAGGCCAGCGCACCATCTCCCCACCCGGCTTTTTATTCCCCGGCGTGACAGCACCCCTAGGACTACTGCCGGAAGGAGATAGATGGGAAGCTTCAGGAGCAGCTCCGTCCCCAAGTCCTTCACCAATGCAGCCATCTCAGCGCAGCGCCTCCCATTTTCCAGGATCAGGTGCGGTAGTCGCCGTTAATTTTCACATAGTCATACGTCAGGTCGCAGCCCCAGCACTCCGCGCTGTCCTCCCCCTCGTGGAGGTCCACGGCAATGATGACCTCCTTCTGAGACAGGACCTCCTTGGCCTTGGCCTCGTCAAAATCTACGGCCTCACCCTGTTTACAGACCAGGAGTTCCCCCGCGGCAGAGCGGAACGTCACGTCCACATGCTCCGGGCGGAAGGGGGCTTTAGAGTACCCCATGGCGCACAGCACCCGGCCCCAGTTGGCGTCGGCGCCAAACATGGCCGCCTTCACCAAGGAGGAGCCCACCACCGACTTGGCCAGACGCTCGGCGCTCTCCTCGCTGCGGGCGCCGGACATGAGGCAGGTGATCAGCTTGGTGCACCCCTCGCCGTCGGCCGCGATAGACCGGGCCAGATAGCGGCACACATGGTCCAGGGCAGCCACAAAGATCTCGTAGTCTCCGTCCTTCCACTCGATAAGGGTGTTGCCCGCCAGACCGTTGGCCAGCACCGCGCAGGTGTCGTTGGTGGAGGTATCCCCGTCCACGGTCACCCGGTTAAAGGTTCTCGCTGCCACCTGGTGCAAAGCATCGGATAGAAGTTCGTGGGTAATGGCGCAGTCAGTGGTGATAAAGGCCAGCATGGTGCCCATGTTCGGATGAATCATGCCGGAGCCCTTGGCGATAGCCCCCATCCGCACCTCTTTCCCGCCTAGCTCAAAAGAAATCGCAATCTCTTTTTTCGCTGTATCCGTCGTCATAATGGCATTGGCCGCGCTGTCGGAGCCGTCCCTACCCAAAGCGGCGGCTGCCTTTGGCATACCTGCCTGAATCACACCGATGTTGATCGTTTTTCCGATGACTCCGGTGGAGGCCACCACAAAGTCCTCTGGCTGGCGGCCGGTGGCCTGGGCGGCGGCAGCGCACATGGCCTGGGCGTTCTCGTGGCTCAAAGGGCAGCAGGCATTGGCGTTGCCGCTGTTGGCCACCACACCCCAGGCGGTTCCGTCCTCCAGGTGGTCCATGGTGACATACACCGGGGCGGATTTCACCCGGTTCAGGGTATAGACGGCGGCGGCAGCGCACTCCCGCTCCGACAGGATCAGGGCCAGGTCGTTCTTATCCGGGCTGCTGCTGGCCTTGACGCCACAGTGGACACCGGCGGCCTGGAAGCCCCGGGCGGCACACACGCCGCCGGAAATTTCATTCAACATGAGGGATACCCTCCTTTTTTTTCATCGGGGCGCACAGTGCGCGCCCCACCGCAGGACACGCTATTACAGGCTAAGTCCGGCAGTTTCTTCAAACCCCATCATAATGTTCATATTCTGGACCGCGGCCCCCGACGCTCCTTTTCCCAGATTATCAAACTGGGCAGTAAGCAGCGTCTGCTCCTGCGTTCCGGAAACCGTGATCTCCAGGCTGTCCTTTCCCGCCAGCTGGCTGGTATACAGCCGGGGACCGGCCCCTCCGAAGGGGGTGACCTGGACCAGCTTCTGGTCCTGGTAGTAGCCGGCCAGCAGATCGTGGACGTCCTGGGCATTGGGCGTGCCATTCAGCAGATGGTTCTGGAGCATAACAGTGGTCGCCATCCCCTTGTAGATATCCCCCAGCACCGGCAGAAAATTGGGTGGAAAGTCCAGGCCCGCCACCTGACGCATCTCAGGCAGGTGCTTGTGACACAGGCCAATGGCGTAAGGAGCCGGAGAGTCCAGCAGAGGGTCCCGGTCCGGCGCCTCATACTCAGCAATCATCTTCTTTCCTCCGCCAGAGTAGCCGGTGAGGGAGTAACAGGATAAGGGGTAGTCCCTGGGCAGCACCCCCAGCTCTATCAGGGGGGCCACCGTGGACAAAAAGCCAGTGGCGTGACACCCTGGGTTGGCCACTCGGGAGGAGAACTTGATGCGCTGGCGCTGGCCGGGCAGCAGTTCGGCAAAGCCATATACCCAGCCCTCCGCCGTCCGGTGGGCGGTGGAAGCGTCAATAATTCGGGTCTTAGGGTTTTCTATGAGGGACACCGCCTCCACAGCGGCGGCGTCAGGCAGACACAGGAACACCAGGTCGGCGGCGTTGAGGAATTTCTTTCTCTCCTCTGTGTCCTTTCGCTTATCCTCGTCGATAAGGAGCAGCTCGATGTCCTCCCGGCCGCCCAGCCGCTCATAGATTTGCAGGCCGGTGGTGCCCTCCTTACCGTCGATATATACCTTTGGCTTACTCATATGGACCACCTGGATTTCTTTGAAATGATAGTTCTATTATGGTCTAACCTGGGAATTTTTGCAATGGCTTATTTGCGCTCTGCCACAAATTCTTCAATCAGGGCGATCTGCTTCTCCACGCTCTCCTTCGCCGGGCCGCCATAGACCTTTCTTTCATTCACACAGGTCTTGAGGGCCAGGGCCTGGTACACGTCCTCATCAAACAGGGAGGAGATGGCCCGGAAGTCCTTTAAGGTCAGCGTATCCAGGGTGTCCCCCGTCTTGATGCACAGGTTGACCAGCCGGCCCACGATCATATAGGCCTCCCGGAAGGGCAGCCCCTTTTTCGTCAGGTAGTCGGCACAGTCGGTGGCGTTGATGAAGCCGCCGGCCGCTGCCTTGGCCATATTCTTAGGCCGCACGGTCAGGGTATCCACCATGGCGGCAAACACGGGCAGGCACAGCTCCACCGTGTCAATGGCGTCAAAGACGGCCTCCTTGTCCTCCTGCATATCCTTGTTGTAGGCCAGGGGAAGGGACTTCATCACAGTAAGCAACGTGACCAGGGCACCGTACACCCGCCCAGTCTTGCCCCGCACCAGCTCGGCCACGTCTGGGTTCTTCTTCTGAGGCATGATGGAGGAACCAGTGGAGTAGGCATCGTCCAGGTCCGCGAACTTGAACTCCCAGGAGCACCACAGCACGATCTCCTCAGAGAACCGAGACAGGTGCATCATCAGGATGGACAGGGCGGACAGCAGCTCGATGGCGTAGTCCCGGTCGGACACTGAGTCCATGGAATTGTCGGTTGGTTTTTTAAAGCCCAGAGCCTGGGCAGTGGCGAAGCGGTCCACCGGATAGGTAGAAGTGGCCAGGGCGCCCGCCCCCAGGGGGCACTCGTCCAGCCGCTCCAGGCAGTCCTCCAGCCGGGTGACATCCCGCTTGAACATGTTGGCGTAGGCCATCATGTAGTGAGCAAAGGTGGTGGGCTGGGCCCGCTGAAGGTGGGTATAACCCGGCATGACGGTGTCTAGGTTGGCCTCGGCCTTTTTGACCAGGACCTCCTCCAGCGCCAACACCTGGCCGATGATAACAGGGATTTCCTCCTTGACATACAGCCGGGTGTCCACCGCCACCTGGTCGTTCCGGGAACGGCCGGTGTGGAGGCGCTTGCCCGCGTCGCCGATGCGCTGGGTCAGCATGGCCTCGATGTTCATGTGGATGTCCTCGTTGTCCAGGGAGAACTCCACCTTGTCGTCCTCAATGTCAGCCAGGATAGCCTTCAGGCCCTCTACGATCTTTTCCGCCTCATGCGCCTCGATGATCCCCTGCCTGCCCAGCATCTGGGCGTGGGCGATGGAGCCCTGGATATCCTGCCGATACAGCCGGGCGTCAAAGCCGATAGAGGAGTTAAAATCGTTCACCAGTGTGTCAGTTTCCTTTTGAAATCTTCCTGCCCATAACTTCATGTCAGTTACCTCACAAATATTAAGAATAGAATGGAGAGCGAAGATATTGGGCTTATCTCCACTCTCCACTCTTAAATATTACAGCTTGCCCTGCTCTCTTAGCGCCTGTACCTTGTCGGGAAGGCCCCACAGGTTGATAAAGCCCTGGGAGTCCTTCTGGTCATAGTCGCTCTCCTCAAAGGTCACCAGATTCTCTGAGTACAGGGTGCAGGGCGAGGTGATGGAAGAGGTGATGATATTGCCCTTGTAGAGCTTCAGCTTCACAGTGCCGGTGACGTACTTCTGGGTATCCACGGCGAAGGCGGTCAGGGCCTCCCGCAGGGGGGTAAACCACTTGCCATTGTACACCAGATCGGCAAAGTCCACCGCCAGCTTCTGCTTCATGTGCTTGGTATCCTTGTCGATGGTGATCTGCTCCAGCACCTCGTGGGCCCGGTAGAGGATGGTGCCGCCGGGAGTTTCGTACACGCCCCGGTCCTTCATGCCCACCAGCCGGTTCTCCACGATGTCCAGCAGGCCGATGCCGTTGGCCCCGCCCAGCTCGTTGAGCTTGCGGATGATGTCGGACGCCTTCATCTTCTCCCCGTCAATGGCCACAGGCCATCCCTTCTCAAAGTCCAAGGTGACATAGGTGGGGGTGTCTGGTGCCATGGCGGGGGACACGCCCATCTCCAGGAAGCCGGGCTTGTCATACAGGGGTTCGTTAGCGGGATCCTCCAGGTCCAGCCCTTCGTGGGACAAGTGCCACAGGTTTTTGTCCTTGGAATAGTTGGTCTCCCGGCTGATCTTCAGGGGGACGTTGTGGGCTTCGGCGTAGTCGATCTCCTCGTCGCGGCCCTTGATGTCCCACTCCCGCCAGGGGGCGATAATCTTCATCTCAGGGGCAAATCTCTTGATGGCCAGCTCGAACCGGACCTGGTCGTTGCCCTTGCCGGTGCAGCCGTGGCAGATGGCGTCGGCGCCTTCCTTCTTGGCGATCTCCACCAGCCGCTTGGCAATGATGGGCCGGGCAAAGGCGGTGCCCAACAGATAATCCTCGTACTTGGCCCCCATCATCATGGACGGGATGATAACGTCGTCAACCATCTCGTCGGTCAGGTCCTCGATATACAGCTTAGAGGCGCCAGTCTTGATAGCCTTCTCCTCCAGCCCGTCCAGTTCAGTGCCCTGCCCCACATCGCCGGAAACAGCGATGATCTCAGGGTCATTATAGTTCTCCTTCAACCAGGGGATGATGATGGATGTATCCAGACCGCCGGAGTAAGCCAGCACTACTTTTTTTACTTGAGCCATGATTTTTCCCTCCAAATCTCAGTGCGGGGCGCGCTTTTTCCTCTGTCTGGTGGCCTGCGCCGTCCGCTCTGCTTTCCATGGCAACAGTCTACCACTCCCTTAACGTAATTGCAAGAGGTTATTTGCATTAATATGCATATACTAACAATTATTTTCCATATATATTTACCAAAAATGAATATATATTTGGATATTCCGTTTATTTATTCACTTTGATACAAAAACATCCCCGGTCCGGGGACCGGGGATGTTTTGTGGGCTTTAGCCGGCCTGGATGGCGGCGGAGATGGCGTCAAAGACCGTATCCTGGTCCTCACACATAACCATCAGGATGGTGCCGTCCTCCAGAGTTTCCAGTCTGGCGTTCTTAGCTACCTCGTACTGGTCAGCCAGATACATCTCAAAGCTGCTCTTCTGTTGGTCGATGTAGCCCTGCAGCCCCTCTTTCACAGCATCGGCCTTCCCCTCGGCGGGCATGACGGCGGCGATGGCGTAAGCCTTGACATTCATCATGGAGGCACTGATTCCAAAAGCGGTCATATCGCCAGTATCCAGCCCCAGCATCTCAAGGAGCATAGCGGAGCCGTCGTCCTCTTTTTTCTCTGTGATCACAGGGTTATACTCCACCATCTCGCCGCCGTTGTCTGTGATGGCAGTATGGTAGAGCTGGGCCAGTTCCTCCGGGCTCTTGTCAGACGTGGTCCCGCCGTTTCCGGAGCAGCCAGACAGCCCGGTGACAGCCAGGGCCAGGACAAGGGCAAGCGTTAAAATCTTCTTCATAACATAATCCTCCGTTTTGTCGTAAAGTTTCAGCCTATTTAGCTTTCCCTCTATTAGACGGCCCCTATCCCAAAAAGTTCCCTCCTTTTCCGTTTTTTATCATGTGCGGATAACAGGCCGGGAGGCCGCCGGCAGAAACCGGCGGCCTCCCGCGGGATGAAAAAATCAGATGGGAAAGATTAGGCGCACAGTGGTTCCATGCCCAGGGGCGCTCTCCAGCCTGATTGCGGCGTTGTGCAGGGCGGCGCCATGCTTGACGATGGACAGGCCCAGACCGGTCCCTCCAATCTCCTTGGAATGGCTCTTGTCCACCCGGTAGAATCGCTCAAAGACCCGCTCCTGGTCCTCGGCCGGGATACCGATGCCAGTGTCGGCCACGGACAGCTCTATCTCTTTCTCCCCTAGGGAGAGGTTCAGTGCCACGCTCCCTCCCGGACGGTTGTATTTGATCGCGTTGTCGCACAGGTTATACACCATCTCCTCCAGCACTGCCGGGATCCCGTGGATCGTAGCTGGCATCCCCTCTACGCTGACGCTCACACCAGCCCGCTTGGCGGCGGACTCCAGCCGCTCCGTGACCCGGCGGCACAGCTCCAGCAGGTCCACCGGCGCCGTCTCCAGCCCCACGCCTCCCTCATCCAGGCGGGACAGGTGGATGATGTCCTCCACCAGGCTAATGAGTCTCTGGCTCTCCTTATAGATATCGCCGGCGAAACCCGCCACATCCTTCGGGTCCACCAGGCCATCCTTGATGATCTCGGCCATGCCGGAGATAGCTGTCAGGGGAGTCTTCAGCTCATGTGACACGTTTGCGGTGAACTCCCGGCGCATCCGCTCCCCCTGCTCCCGCTCTGTCACGTCCAGCAGTACCAGGACCGCTCCGCTCACAGCTCCCTCCCGGAACACCGGATCAGCCAGGAGATGGACACACCGGCCCTGGCGGTCCAGGCGGGTCTGTCCGCGCACCCCGTCCAGCACCTGCTCCACCACTCTGCGGAAGGCATCCGTCCGGTCCAGCGTCAGGACATTGGCCTCGCCCCCCGGCGGGATGGCGCCCAAAAGCCGAAGAGCGCCGGAGTTATAGGAGAGAACATGGCCCTTTTGATCCAACAGCACAAAGCCCTCGGTCATGTTCTCGGTGAGGGCGGCAAATTCCTGTTGACGCTGGCGGAGCTGGTCCATCTGGCCCCGGATCGTGTCATTCTGCCGCCGGATCCTTGTCAACAGCGGGGAGAGCTCGTCATAGGTATCGCACTCCTCCGGGTGCTCCAGATCCAAGTCCAAAATAGGCCGGATGATCCCCTTGGACAGCCGGTTGGCCAGCACCGCGGCCAGGATCAGGGACAGGACCAGGATGATCAGCAGGGGCTGGACCATGGATACCAGCAGGACCACCACTGTATACTGGGCGCTGGCCAGACGGATGACGGAGCCGTCCTCCAGCCGCCGGGCTACATAAAATGTCTTTTCCGACAGGGTGGCCGACTGGCGCTGGGCCGTCCCCCGGGAACCATTCATCGCCTCACGGATCTCCTCCCGGTCGGCGTGATTCTCCATGGTGGAGGCGTCCGCCACACTGTCATAGAGGACCGTTCCATCCTCCCCTACCCAGGTGATGCGGCTGGAGGACTGGAGGCCGTCAAAATAGTCCATTCCCATGGACTCCACACCCCGGGCCACCAGCCACGCCTCATTCTCCAGCTCACCGGTGATTTGGTCGCCGAAATATTGGTACAGCACTCCCATGAACAGGGCCACTGACAGCAGAAATACGGACAGCCCTACCGCCATGGAATTGCGAAAGATCTTTGATGTCAAACCGCTACACCTCTCAATTCTGACGGCCTTGTCCTATTCCGATACCTTGTAGCCGATACCCCGGACTGTTTCGATGCAGGCGCCCGCCTCTCCCAGCTTTTGCCGCAGGGTGCGGATATGGACATCCACCGTGCGGCTGGCCCCGTCAAATTCATATCCCCAGATGGTATTAAGCAACTGGTCCCGGGTGAATACGGTGCCTCGCCGCTCCAGCAGCAGGCAGAGCAGCTGAAACTCCTTTAGGGTCAGGGTTACATCCCGCTCCCCATCCCGGACCACATGGCGGCCTGGGTCCACATAGAGAGCGCCCACTTGATAGGTCCTGCCTCCGTTCTCCCCCTGCCCGGAGTGGCGCAGGGCCGTACGGATGCGGGCCATCAGCTCCATCATGCCGAAGGGCTTGGCAATGTAGTCGTCCGCCCCCTGGTCCAGCCCCAGCACCTTGTCATACTCGGTGCTCTTGGCCGTCAGCATCAGGACCGGCAGCCTTCTGGTGTTGGAATCGGCCCGCAGGCGCTTCAGCACCTGCAGCCCGTCCTCCTCCGGCAGCATGATATCCAGCAGCACCAGGTCGGGCTGCCGCTCCTCCAGAGCACGCCAAAAGCTGGAGGGGCGTTCAAAGCCCTCCGCCTCCATCCCCTGGCTGTTCAGGGTGTATACCACCAGCTTGCGGATACTGGCGTCGTCCTCCAGAATATAGATCAAGGGGTCCACCTCATTCCAGTCTTGTTTCCCCGGCGGGAGAGGGACTGTGCCTTCTTCCCCATGCCGCCGTCCGGCGTTCTTCTCTTTCAGTCATCCTCATAGTCCCCGGTGATGGCGTACTCCACCCACTGGGCGATATTGCAGGCGTGGTCGCCGATGCGCTCGAAATACTTGGCGATCATCAGCAGGTCCAGGCAGAGGCCGCCATTCTCCCCTCCGGCGATCAGCGCGGTCAGCTTTTCCCGGACGGACAGGAACAGGCTGTCCACCTGGTCGTCCTGGGCGATGACTGAGTGGGCCAGGGCCAGATCACCCCGGACAAAGGAGTCCACACTGTCCGTCACCATTTTAATGGCAGCCAGGGCCATCTCCTCCATGGGCACCTGCCGCAGAATGGAGCTTTTCTCCATATACCGGGCGATCTCAGCAATATCGGCGGCCTGATCCCCGATGCGCTCCATATCGGAAATCATCCGCAGGGCGGCGGATACGGCCCGCAGGTCCTTGGCCACCGGCTGCTGACGCAGGAGGAGCTTCATACACTGGCTCTCGATATCCCGCTCCTTGTGGTCGATGTCTTGCTCCAGGCTCCTGGCCCGCTCTCCCAGCTCTCGGTCTCCCTCCACATACGCCTTGGTGGCGGCGGAGATGGCCTCCTCGCACAGGGCTCCCATTTTAATCAGTTCTACATTCAGCTGCTCCAGCTGTTCATTAAAACGGTTCCTCATATCAGCCAAACCTCCCGGTGATGTAGTCCTCGGTTCTCTTGTCCTGAGGCATGGAGAATATTTGCTCCGTCTCTCCAAATTCCACCAGCTCCCCCATGAGGAAAAAGGCGGTATTATCTGAAATACGGGCGGCCTGCTGCATGTTGTGGGTCACCATAATGATAGTATAGTCTTTTTTCAGCTCTGAGGCAAGGTCCTCTATCTTGGAGGTAGAGATGGGGTCCAGGGCGGAAGTGGCCTCGTCCATCAGCAGTACGTCCGGCTTGACGGCCAGGGCTCTGGCAATGCACAGCCGCTGCTGCTGGCCGCCGGACAGGCCCAGGGCGGACTTCTTCAGCCGGTCCTTCACCTCTTCCCAGATGGCGGCCCCCCGAAGGGACTGCTCCACGATCTCGTCCAGCTTCACACGGTTGCGGATCCCATGGGTCCGGGGGCCGTAGGCCACGTTGTCATAGATAGACATGGGGAAGGGGTTGGCCTTCTGGAACACCATGCCGATGCGGCGGCGCAGATCGGTTACATCCCTGCCTGGGGCGTATACCTCCTCCCCCCGATAGGTCAGGGATCCAGTGATTTTCACCCCCGGAATCAGGTCGTTCATCCGGTTAATGGTCCGCAGAAAGGTGGACTTTCCGCAGCCGGAGGGGCCGATCAGGGCGGTGATCTGCCGCTCCGGCAGGTCGATCATAATATTTTTCAAGGCATGGTTCTCGCCATAATACAGATTTAGGTCCCGGGCGGACAGGATAGTATGGTCCATGGCTCTGTGCTCCTTTACTTCTTTAGCTTCTTCCCAACCAGGCTGGCGGACAGGTTGATAACCAGGGTGAGAATCATCAGGATGGCCGCGATGGCAAAGGCGATATCCGTCCGGCCCCGCTCGTTGGCGTAAAGGTATAGGGCCACGGTAAGGGTGGCGGAGGAGTTATTCAGCGCCTCGCCAAAGCTGTACAGCACTGTGCCGAAGCCAGCGGTGAACAGCAGGGCGGCCGACTCGCCCACGATACGGCCCACAGCCAGGATACAGCCGGTGACGATCCCGTCCACAGCGTTGGGCAGCACGACGGTGCGAATCATATGCCACTTGCCGGCCCCCAGGCCCAGGGCCCCCTCCCGGTAGCTCTGGGGAACAGTCTTCAGGCTCTCCTGGGTGGTGCGGATGATGGTGGGCAAAATCATGACCACCAGCGTCAGGCCGCCGGCCAGGATGCCCGCCTTCAGTCCCATAAGCTGGATAAAAACCATCATGCCCACCAGGCCGAAGATGATGGAAGGGATCCCGGTGAGGGTTTCGGCGGCAAATTCGATGATAGCGGCCAAACGCCGGTTGGAGGCATACTCCGTCAGATAGATGGCAGCGCCCACCCCCAGTGGCAGGACGATGGCCATGGACAGCACAATGATGTAGATGGTGCTGGCGATGTGGGGCAGGATGCCGGTGGTTCCCTTGAGCATACTGGTCTGGGTGGACAGCAGCTCCCAGGTGACTAAGGGAAGTCCCCGGACGAAGATATAGCCGATGAGAAAGACCAGCAGGGCGCACACCAGCAGACCACACAGGTAGAGCAGGGCACGAAGCCCCCGGTCGTAGAGCCAGCGCCTCTTAGATAGCTTTTCCATGGCTTCAGCCCTCCTTTTTGTTCTTGATGAACAGGTTAAGGATCACGTTGATGAGCATAATGAAGAGGAACAGCACCAGACCCACGGAGTACAGGGCCTGCCGCCACAGGGTACCCACTCCGGCATAGGACATTTCAGAGGCGATAGCTGTGGTCAGGAACCGCACGGGGGTAAACAGGCTGTCCGGCATATTGGGTACATTGCCGGACACCATGATGATGGCCATGGCCTCACCGATGGCCCGCCCCACCCCCAGCACCACAGCGGTTGCCACGCCGGACCGGGCGGCGGGCAGAGTCACCCGGAAGATAGTCTCAATGTGGGTGGCCCCCAGGGCCAGGCTGGCCTCCTCATACTCCTTGGGCACCGCCCGGAGGGAGGTCTCCGCCACGTTGACAATGGAAGGCAGAATCATGATGGCCAGCACCACAATAGCGGCCAGCAGGCTGGCGCCGGAGGCCAGCTCGAAGGTTCGCTGGATGGCGGGGACCAGGACGATCATGCCCACCAGACCGTAGACAATGGAGGGAATGCCCGCCAGCAGCTCCACGGCGGTACGGATGACTTTAGCCGCCTTGGGCGGCGCTACCTTGGCCAGAAACATGGCGGTCATCAGCCCAATGGGCACCCCCACCAGGACGGCGCCGGCCGTGCCGGCCACTGAGGTGAGGATGAAGGGCAGGATCCCGAACTTCTCCTGTTTGCCCACCCACTCCGTTCCGAACAGGAAGTCGGTGACGCCAATCTCCAAAATGGCGGGCAGCCCGGCAATAATTAGATAAATACAGATAAAAAGCACACAGCCCACCGCTACAAAGCCGCACAATAGGAATACCATCTTGACGATGAATTCCATAGTGTCCCGGCCCCGGCGGAGACCGGGGGCCGGCTTGTGCTCCGCCCTAGAGGCGGCCCAGTCCATGACCTTCTCGCTTTCCAATGCCAAAACTCCTTTCGTTCAGCCCAACAGCCTCCACTCTATCAGCAGAGCGGAGGCTGTCGCGGAAGGATCTCTCAGAATCAGACCATGGGCACCGCGCCGGCGGCACGGATCAGGTCGGAAGCGGCGGCGGAGGTAGCCCAGTCAAACCAGGCTTGGGCGGCCTCACTCAAGGTCTCGCCCTCCTTGGTCACCAGGATGAAGGGGCGCTGGATCTCGTAGCTGCCGTCCAGCACGGTCTCCTCCGAGCAGGCGACACCGTTGACGGTGATGGCCTTGATGCCCTCCTGGCCCTCCACAGCGGAGAGGGAGGCGTAGCCAATGGCCTGGGGGTTATTCTTCACTGCCTCGATGACAGCGCCGGTGGAGGTCAGCTCCTGGGAGAGCACACAGAGGTCCTCCGTCCCGGTGATAGACTCAAAGCCGTCCCGTGTGCCGGAGCCGCCCTCCCGGCCGATGCAGGCGATGGCGCCGTCCGCGCCGCCCATTTCCGACCAGTTGGTGACCTCGCCCTTGAAAATCTGGGCAATCTGCTCCACGGTCAGGTCAGAGATGGCGGAGTCGGCGTTGACGATGATGGCGATGCCGTCCAGGGCCAGGGTGGTGCTCTTCAGACCGTCGGCCACCTCCTCGTCCTTCAGGGCGCGGGAGGCCAGGCCGATGTCGGCAGAGCCGTTCTTGGCGGCCTCGATGCCAGTGCTGGAGCCGGTGGGGTCGTAGGACGCCTTTACATCGGGGTGGTCGATCATGAACTGCTCATTCAGCGTCAGGACCACCTTTTCCATCGAGGTGGAGCCGTTGGTGGTAACGGAGCCGCTCAGGTCAGTCTGTGTATTGTTGTCTGTGCTCTGCGCCCCGGCGGCGGAGCCGGTGTTGGAGTTGCCGGCGCCGTTTGAATTGGAGCTGGAGTTATTGTTGCCGCCGCAGGCGGTCAGGGACAGGGCCATGACCAGCGCCAGACCCAGGCAAGTCAGTTTTTTCATCTTCGTGATTACTCCTTTTTATTCTGTCTTGGTTCTTTTGATCTGTGCTACGGTGCCCAGTATAAAAAAGGAATGTAAAATGCGAAACACTACCTCTGTTAAGTCTTTGTAAAATTCCGTCTCAATGTAAAAAAAGAGGGCTCTAGCACGTAAAACGCGCCAAAGTCCTCAGAAAAGCCGGCCCGGACCGCACTGCGGTCCGGGCCGGCTTTATCGGTTATCTCTGACTGCGCTGGGGTCAGCTCCGCTCCTCGACGGGGTCTCGATCCCGGAACAGCAGGGAAACACACCATACAGCGGACAGGCCCACTAGGGCATATACTACCCGGCTGACCAAGCTGCCGGCCCCGCCGCAGGCGAAGGCCACCAGGTCGAACTGGAACAGTCCCACGCTGCCCCAGTTCAGCCCGCCAATGATCAGCAGGGTCAGGGCGATCTTATCCATGACCATATCAGGTCACCTCCTCGGATCAAGTTCCACAGGTAGTTTGACCAGATAAGGGCAGTCTATGCACACGGAAAATATTTCCAATCAACAGTCTACTTCAAGCACTTGGGTCCAAAGCCGTGGGGCAGCAGTTGGGACAGTTTGGTCTCAACGAAGGCGCCGTCCCCACGGGCACACAACACACGCAGATCCGGGGCAAACTCGTAGAGCATCTGCCGGCAGGAGCCGCAAGGCCAACAGTAGTCCTCCCCCCTGCCGGCGATGGCGATGGCGAGGAAGTCCTCCCGGCACCCCTCACTGACCGCTTTTAGCAGAGCGGTGCGCTCGGCGCAGATGGTAGAGCCGAAGGCGGCGTTTTCCACATTGCAGCCGGTAAACACCCTGCCATCCCCGCACAGCAGAGCGGCTCCCACCGGAAAATGGGAATACGGCACATAGGAATATTGGTGCATCTCAAAGGCCTTGTCCACCAGTTCTTGATCTGTCATTCTATTTTCCTCCTATTCCGCCACATCTATCCCCAAGATACGGGCCACCACCGCCGCCTGATGGGGAGCAATCCTGGCTCCCTTCAGCTCGGCGCAGCTGGCCGACAGGGAGATGCTGTCTATGGTGCACCGGGACAAGTCGATTCCCTTCAGTGAGGTTCTGAACAGCTCCGCTCCTGTCAGGTCCACCTTTTCCAGCGTCAGCTCCTTCACCACAGCGCTGGACAGGGTGGTCTCCCGCAGGTCACAGCACTCCAGCTTTGCGCTCCTCCACTGGCTCTCATTGAAGTTGGAGTAACGGAGCAGCGTATCCTTCCAACCGCACTCCCTTATCCTGGCCCCGCGGAAGTCGCTGCCCTCGGCCTTACATTCTAGGAGGGCGGTATCCCGCCAGCAGCTGTTTCCAAAGCGGCACTGAACCAACTGGCAGCTATGGAACAGGCATCGCTCAAGGACAGCGCCGGAAAAATCGCAGTCTGTAAAGCGGCAGCCATGGAAATGGCAGTCCCGCAGCTCCAGCTCCGACAGGTCTAGTCCCTTCAGCTCCTGGCGGAGCTGAGTCAGACGACATATCTGGTCGTCCTCCTCCCTGGCCTGGGCCAGAGCGTCTAAAAATCCTATTTCTTCCACGCTCGCCTTTCCACCTTTTTTATTTTTAGGATACTCCAGGACAAAAAAACTTGCAATCCCATTTTGAAAGTATTATAATGAGGGCCGGCTCCAGCCGTGGGATGGGGCCAAACAACAAGGGAGCTCGCAAACGGGCTGAGAGGAAGCTGTGCGCTTCGACCTGTGACCTGATTTGGGTAATGCCAACGTAGGGAGATAGTTTTTTCGGCTGATGCCGTGGGAACGTCTTTCTAAGAGGTAAAAGACAGGCCCACGGCATTTTACGTTTTAGGAGGAAATATCGATGCAGCAGATCCAAGCAAAAACCCAGCTCCGAACCAAGAAGATGGTGCTTACCGCCATGCTGGCCTGCCTGGCCTTCGTATTGAACACCTATGTCTACTTTCCATCCATGGCGCCCTTCCAGCACTTCGTGGATGTGATCGCCGCCGTCCTGCTGGGGCCGTGGTACGCCTGCGCCGCCGCCTTTCTATGCGGGATCATGCGGATGATGTCCGGCCGGACCATTCAGGCAGTGGTCGGCGCCGTTTTTGGACCCATCCTGGGCGGACTCATCTATCAAAAGACCCATAACATCTGGCTGGTCCTGGTGGGTGAGGTAGCTGGCACCGGCCTGCTGGGGGCCATGACCGCCTATCCGCTGATGAAGCTGTTTTACGGCCTGGACGCCCAGTCCCCTCTGTACTACATCCCCCTCTATACCCCCGCCGCCCTGGTGGGAGGCGGCATGGGGGTGGCCGCTCTGCTCATCTTCAAGCGGTCCGGCCTGCTGAACCGGATGCTGGCCGAGCTGGGCCGGGAGGCGCCCCATGGTTGATTTTTCCAACGCCCTGCATCTGGTCCGTGAGCGGGCTCCCCTGGTCCAGTGCATCACCAATTTCGTCACAGTAAACGACTGCGCCAACATTATCCTAGCCGCCGGCGGCTCCCCCTCTATGGCTCATGACGTCCGAGAGGTGGAGGACGCCGTGTCTGGAGTGCGGGCCTTAGTGTGCAACATGGGGGCCATCGAGGACATAGACGCCATGGTGCTGGCCGGGAAACGTGCTAACCAGCTTGGCACGCCGGTGGTACTAGATCCAGTGGCCGCCGGTGGCACCCGCCTTCGGCGGGAATCTGCCAGGCGGCTTTTGGAGAAGGTACGGTTTACCGCCATCCGGGGCAACGCCTCGGAGATCCGCAGTCTGGCCGGCCAGGAGGCGTCCGGCAGCGGGGTGGATGCGGCGGCGGCTGACACCGTGTCTCAGGACAGCCTACCTGCCGCTGTCCAGACGGTCGCGGGGCTGGCCCGGCGCATTGGCGGCATCATCGCCCTGTCCGGCCCTCTGGATGTCATCTCTGACGGGGAACAGACTATGGTCCTCCGGAATGGCTGCCCCACCATGGCCCGCATCACCGGCAGCGGTTGTATGCTCACCTCCCTGATCGGCGCCTTCTGCGGCGCCATGCCGTCGGACCCCTTTGCCGCTGTCTGTACCGCCATGGCCGCCATGGGCGTGTGCGGTGAGGCGGCCGAGGCCCGCCGGCTGAAAAACGGCACGGGAAACGCCACCTTCCGCACTGATCTCATCGACGCGGTGTTCAACCTGACTGAAAAACAACTGACAGAGGGTGTAAGATATGAAATTTACTAGGGATGAAATCCGCGGGTCCATGCTGCTCTATGCCATCAGTGACCGCACATGGCTGAAGGAGGGGGAGAGCCTGGCCGACGTCTGCCGCCGTGTGCTGGACAGCGGGGCCACCTTCCTCCAGATTCGGGAGAAGGACCTGGAGCCCGGCCGCTTTGCCCAGGAGGCGGAGGAACTGCGCCAGCTTTGCCAGCGGCGGAACGTCCCCTTTGTAGTCAACGACAGCGTGGAGATCGCCCTGTCCTGCGGCGCCGACGGCGTCCATGTGGGACAGTCCGACCTCAGGGGGAGGGACATCCGCGCCCTCATCGGGCCGGACCGCATTTTAGGCATCTCCGCCGGCACAGTGGCCGAAGCTAAGGCCGCTCAGGAAGCCGGGGCTGACTACATCGGCGTAGGCGCTGTATTCGGCACCAGCACCAAGAAGGACGCCCGGAACCTGACGGTGGAGGCCCTGCGGGACATCGTCCGGGCCGTGTCCATCCCTGTGGTGGCCATCGGCGGTATCAACGCAGGCAATATCGCCCAGCTGAAGGGCAGCAATGTGGACGGTGTGGCTGTTATCTCTGCCATTTTCGGCGCGGAGGACCCAGGCGCGGCCACGTCCCAGTTGCTGGCGCTGGCAAAGGACATGGTGGCCGCCCATGGATAAAGCCTTTGCCATTTTCGACATGGACGGGACCCTGGTAGACTCCATGGACTACTGGCGTGGTCTGGCCCGGGAGTATCTGGCCCGGCAGGGACTTGCCCCCTCCCCCGAGCTACTGGAGCGGATCAAGCCTATGACCATGACCCAGTCGGCGGAGCTGTTCATCCGCACCTTTGGACTGTCCGGCACTCCCCGAACTCTCGCTGGGGAGATGAACGCCATGATTGAGGCGCACTACCGGGGAGACATCCCCTTGAAAGAGGGGGTTGCCCTCTACCTAGACCGGCTTCGCCGGGATGGGGTGCGGATGTGCGTGGCCTCAGCCACCGCCCTCCCGCTGATGAAAGCCTGTCTGGATCGGCTGGGGGTGCTGGACTATTTTGACTTTCTTCTCTCCTGTGAGGAGGTGGGCTGGGGCAAGGACCGGCCCGACGTGTACCACGAAGCCGCCCGGCGGCTGGGGGCCTCCCCCGGAGAGATCGCCGTTTACGAGGACGCCCTAGGCGCTGCAAAAACTGCCAAAATGGCGGGGTACTATGTGGTAGCCGTCTACGACGGCGGTACCCAGCCCTGGGAGGAATTGAAGAAGCTGGCGGATGAAGCCATCGACAACTGGAAGGAGGAAATTTAATATGAGCGCAAGCATCGCCATTCAGGTACTGCCCCAAGTGGACAACGATGCCGATGTGTGCCGGATCGTGGACCGGGTCATCGACTATATCAAAAGCACCGGACTGAACTATCAGGTGGGCCCTTTTGAAACCACCATCGAAGGGGAGAGCTACGACCAACTGATGGATATTGTGAAGGAATGCCAGCATGTGGCCGTTCGGGCAGGAGCGCCCAAGGTCTCGGCCTATGTGAAGGTGGTCTATCGCCCCGACGGCGAGATTTTGACCATCGACCAGAAAATTGGGAAATATCAGCGGAGCTGATTTTTCCGCGGCAGCTTGGGGGCACCACCTGCTGTCGCGTAACAAAACCTCAATGCAAAAAAAGAAAGGAGTTTTCACAATGAAAACAGCATTGACGATCGCTGGGACCGACCCCAGCGGAGGCGCCGGTATCCAGGCCGATATCAAGACCATGACCGCCAATGGCGTATACGCCATGAGCGCGGTCACAGCCCTGGTGGCCCAGAATACAACCGGCGTCAAGAGCATCATGGAGGTCACGCCTGAATTTCTGGCGGAACAGCTGGACTGCGTCTTTACGGACATCATGCCGGACGCGGTAAAGACCGGAATGGTATCCAGCGTGCCTCTGATCCAGGTCATCGCCCGGAAGCTGAAGGAATACCGAGTGGAGAAGCTGGTGGTGGACCCGGTGATGGTGGCCACCTCCGGCGACCGTCTCATCTCCGAGGAGGCGGTGGATGCCCTGAAGGCGGAACTGCTCCCCCTAGCCACCGTTCTCACCCCCAACATCCCGGAGGCGGAGGTCCTCTCCGGCATGACCATCCATGGTCCCGAGGACATGGAGCGGGCCGCCCGCTCCATCAGTAAGCGGTACGGCTGCGCCGTGCTGTGCAAGGGAGGCCACGACCTGAACGACGCCAATGACCTGCTGTGGCGCTCCGGCGAGGCCAAGTGGTTTTATGGCCGCCGAATCGACAATCCCAATACCCACGGCACCGGCTGCACCCTGTCCTCCGCCATCGCCTCCAACCTGGCCAAGGGCTACGACCTAGACACCTCCGTGGAGAGGGCCAAGACCTATCTCTCCAGCGCCCTGGCCTCCATGCTAGACCTGGGGCAGGGAAAAGGGCCGCTGGATCATCTCTTTAACCTAGAGGGGGAGTTTGTTAAATGACCCCCTCCACCATGATCACCGCTGTCTTTACCGTCGCCTATCTGGCCGTCACCGCCTGGCTGTGCCGGGGACTGCGCCTAAACACCAGGTCTGTGTGCTACGGCGGATTGACGTGTGCCGCCACCCTGGTTTTGGGCTCCTTTCTGCTCTACCTTCCCACCGGGGCGGCCATCAGTCCGGGCTCCTGGATTCCCCTGATGCTGCTGGCCCTCACCTATGACTGGCGGCTGGCCTGCGTCACCGGCTGGGTCACTGGTATTCTGGCCATCTTCCTCATCCCCGCCTGGGCCCCCGTCCACTGGGCCCAGATTTTCGTGGAGCACCTGGTTGCCTTCTCCGCCCTGGGCTATGCCGGGATCTTCGGCAGCGGCAAGAAATGGAAGGTGCTGTGCGGGGTACTGCTGGCCATCCTGCTGCGGTTCATTGGCCAGATGCTCTCCGGCGTAGTCTTTTTCTCTCAAAACGCCTGGGACGGCTGGGGGGCCTGGGGGTACAGCATCACCTACCACCTGTCCTGCAAGATCCCCGAGGGCACCGCTACCACGCTGATTATGCTCGCCCTGCCGCTGAAGACCATCCAAAACGCCATAGGAGGGAAACAGTCATGAACTTTTTAGAGGAGTGCATCCAGGACAGCCTGCCCATCTGGGAGTCCTGCCTGAATACAAAATTTTTGAAGGGTGTGGCCGATGGCTCTCTCCCCGAGGAGTGCTTCAAGGGCTACATCGTGGACGACAGTCTGTACCTGCGGGAGTATTCCAAGGTATTTGCCTGGGGGATGATCCACTCCCGGGACATGGCGGAGATCCGTAACTATTACTCCCTGCTCTCCTTTGTCAATGAGAGCGAGGATGCCACCCGACGTTACTACCTGAAACGCTACGGCATCACGGACGAGGAGATCCAGCCCCTCCCCCTCCGGCCGGAGAATCGGGCCTATGTGGACAGTATGCTGGCCGCCGCCCGGGACGGGGAGGGGGCCGCCGAGTGCATGATGGCCTGTCTGCCCTGTATGTTGAGCTATGGCTGGATCTTTGGCGAGCTGATCCGCCGCTCCCCCGGAGTGGAAAATACTCCCTACTGGCCCTTTGTCCGGGACTACGCCGGCAACCGCTACGACGCCATCTGCCGGGCCTGGTCCGAGTTTACCGACCAGGCCTGCCAAGATCTAGCACCGGAGCGGGCAAAAAAGTGCAGGGAGATTTTCCGCGCCTGCTCCCTCCATGAGCTACATTTCTGGGAGATGAGCGCTCACCCCAGGGAGGACCTCCCTACATCCCCCTGAAGACTGGATGCAGAAATCGGGAACCTGCAAAAACAGAGCCGGGCAGTCCAGGACTGTCCGGCTCTGTTTTGCCTTTACAGGTCCATGGCCTCGGCCAGGTTTTCCACCGCCTCATTGACCCGCTTGGCGGCCATATGGGCGGCCCGCTTGATCTGTCGGTGGGATGGTGCCATAGTCATGCCCAGGGCCGCGCCCGCCGCCATTCCAGTGGCCACGCCCAGAACAAATTTTCCGCATCCTCCACAACCGCTGTTGTTCATTCTCCTCGCTCCTTCCCTGTTTTCAAAAGGCGTGGAACGCTTTGTTCCACGCACCATTATTCTTTCCCAAAATTTCAAAAAATCTGTTGTCAAATTTTTAGCAGCTTCCTGCTACACCCCGCATTCTGGTAAAACTTGCGGCAAAAATATAAATTTCTCTTTTTGCCACATCTCCACAAATCCGCACGGTCGTCATATCATTTATGGTTGCCAAGCAAAAGAAGGGGCCGCTCCATGATGGAGCGGCCCCTTTGCCAGTACACGATTGGAATAAAATCGGCCTTACTTTGCGATATCCTCACAGAAGTTCATGAAGATCTGTGCTACCTCGGCGCGGGTGGCCCCAGCGGTAGGCGCCAGGGTGTTGTTCCCCTTGCCGGACAGCAGACCGGCGTTCACCGCCCAGTCCATGGCCTTCACGGCATAGCTGGAGATGGAGGAGGCGTCCAGATAGCCCTCTGTCCCCTTGCCGCTCTGGCTGGTCTTGTACCCCTCGTTCTGGGCGTAGCGGTACAGGATGGCCGCCAGCTGCTCCCGTGTAATGGGATCGTTGGGGCCGAAGGTGTCGCCGTAGCCGGACACGATGCCCTCACCGGCCGCCCAGGAAATGGCGTCGGCGTACCAGGCG
>CABIXV010000001.1:388653-664532 GCA_902362775.1 Clostridiales bacterium
GCACGGGTCAGGGTGCTGCCGGGGGCGAACTCCCGGTCGGACACACCGGACATCAGGCCGTTGTCCAGAGCGTAGTCCACCGCCTCATGGTACCAGGCGTCCTCGTCCACATCCCGGAAGCCGGCGGCGGGGCAGGTATCCTGGTGGTCGATCTCCACGAAGGAGGCCTCAATGGTCACCTTGGACCGGGGCATCTTGAAGGTATACTTGCCGTCGCCCTTGTCGGTCAGCTTGATCTCGTCCCCGTTCTTGTCGGTGACGGTCAGCTCGTCCAGCTCATAGCCCTCGTCGGGCTTGACGGTGATGGTCACCGTCCGGCCGCTGGAGGCGCTCTTGGGGGACACGGTCACACTGCCGTTGTCAATGTTCTTGTCCACGCTGATGGAGTAGCTGCTGGAGCCGCCTCCGCCGCCGCTGCCACCGCCAGTATAGGTCCACTGGGCTACCAAGGTCACATCTTTGGTCACCTGATATTCCTTCTGCTCGATCTTTGTGCCATCCTCATACCAGCCCTGGAATGTATAGCTCCCACTGCGTGTTGGGGTGGGCAGGGTGATGGTTTGATTCGCCTCCACCATCTGGGTAGGCACAGCGTTGCCGCCGTTGCTGTCAAAGGTAACCGTAAACACCGCATCCGTTTTCAGATTATCCGTGTAAGTTACATCAGGCTGTATGGACACATTGACCGGGGTCTTGTTATCCTTACCAGGCTCGCCCAAAACAACGGGCCCGTATGGAGTTTCTTCTGCAGCCCCGCTGTCAACAGCGTTATTTTCGCTAAAGACACAGCCCTCTATTGTCACGCCGTCCAGAGAGGCGCCATTCGTGGCATAACTACCGTCGTCACGGGCTTTGATGTGGAGCGCGGTGCCGCGATTGGCACCGTTTCCGGTAAAGGTACAGCCTGTAAAGGCGATGTCCTCATATGTGCCGTACTTCAGGTTCAGGTCCACGCCGCACATCCAGGTGGAGAAGGTTTCACTTACCTGCTCCGCGTCATCGCCATTGTTCAAGAACTTACAATCAGTAAACGAAGAATCGGTCAGCTTTTCAAGGTAGACGCCCTTGATATAGCAGTCCTGGATGGTCAAATCATTCGCGGTGATGGAGAGAGGCTTGTCATTGGTTGTACTGCTGCTGAAATACAGGCCATAGTCAAATCCCTGGATGGTCACGTTGTTCAGCTTCAAGTCGCCAACACCGTAGGCCATGTTATAGGTGCCCAACCCCATATAGGGCGCAGCCATGATCTCACTGGCCACATAGTCTTCGTTGGTAGTTTTGCCAGCCACAATCAGATTCTGGATGGTGAGGGAATCCAGATCCGCTGTGATCTGCAGCGCCGCGCAGTCCTTCGCCGTCAGGGTGTTGTCCTTCCCGTCGATGACGACCGCCTTATTGATTTTAAGAGACTCAGTAATCTCCACTGGTTTCAGCAGAGTGATGATATCACCGTCCTTGGCGGCCTCCACGGCGGCCGCTAAAGTGGTGTAACCTACATTGCCGATGGAAGCTTCGGCTTTTTCCTCATCAACAATGACCTTGCCGCTTTCGTCCTGAGTGGTGCCCTCAGGAAGATAGCCGCTCACATCTGCCTTACCGCCGTCGGCATTCTGGAAAGTGCCGCCGGTGACGGTAATATTGTCTGCGGAGCCGTCCAGGTTCTTCTTACCTACGATGGTACCACCGGAAATAGCAGCTTGACTCTGTGCTCCCACCTTAACAGCCGCCGAACTATAGCTGGTAGTTTCGATGGTGCCGCCAGTGATGTTGACAGTATTATTATAGTCGGCGCTTATGCCATAGGCTCCAGATTTGATGCTGCCTCCTTCCACATTCAGTATGGTGGTACCTTTTACAGCGATACCAGTGCCTTTGGTCTCGATCTCGGCCTCGCCGCCAATGTTCACAGTCAGCGCATAGTCGGTGAGGATACCAGTCCCAGTCGAAGTCATCTTGCCGCCGGTCATATTAAACACGATGCTCTCCGGGTCAGTGGAACCGCTACTGCTGACAAAGGCAGTATTAGAACCATCGTTTTCGATTAGGCCTCCGGTGATCTTGACTACGGTACCCTTGCCGCGGATGGCAAGGGTAGAATAGCTCTGACTTTTCATCGTACCGCCGTTGATGGTAACAGTCGTATTTTGGGCAGAAGTATAAATGTCCAGAGCATCCTCTATCGCAGTGATCGTACCGCCATTCATGGTAAAGCTGCTTCCCTTCCCCTTCAGCTGTAGGGGGTAGCTGCTGGAAGCGTCCTTGATCTCAATTTTGCCGGTGCCAGCCTCAGAGCTATCTTCCAGCGTCAGAGATCCGCCATTGACCGTGATAAGGAAATAATTAGAGGCATTATAGGTGCTGGTGATACTATAGCCGTTCAGGTCCAGCACGACGGTCGTACCGCTGGCGACAGTCCAGTCCTGTTCCCCACTCACTTCAATGCTTTCGGTCAGTTTGATATTGCCGCCGCTGGTCAGAGCGGCGCCCAGGGCCTCCGCGCCGCTGACCTCAGTCCATCCATCTTCCGTGGTGTCCGGCTCCTGGCCGGACGCCTCTGTGGCCGTGGTCCCGCTGGACTGCGGGTCAACGCTTTCCTCCAGTGCCGCCGCTGGGAACATTGACAGCACCATAATCATCGCCATCAATGTGGACAACAGCTTTTTCTTCATGTTTTTTCTCCTCCTCTTCTGTCCAAATTGGACTAAATGATTATTTTGCGGTGACTCTTGCTGTTGACATATGCCTATTGTGTAACAAAATGATTATTTGGTCACACATCCGCTAACAGAGCCGACCATCCATGGCATTATTGTAGCGCACTCCAAAAGAGAATGCAAGTTTAACAGTATAAAAACCGGACCGTATGAGAATTTTTTCTCCGACGGCTTAACTTTCATACACATTTTTCCAATTTTTTCCTTGATTTTCCTTTTCCTCTTTAAGTACGGGAGAAAAATGTCTGACCTAAATCGCTTTCCGGTGGCTTTCCTATTGACAAAATAATCATTTTGTCTAGCAGACCAGACGGAGCCGGTCCAGGGTTCGGATGTGTTCCGCCCCGGAGGTCAGCAGATAGATGCGCGTCGTTTCGATGCTGGAGTGGCCCAGCACATCAGCCAGTTTGACGATATCCCCACAGGCCCGGTAAAAGACGGTGGCAAATAGGTGCCGCAGGTTGTGGGGAAAGACCTTGGACGGCTCCACCCCGGCATGATGGCACAGGTTCTTCATCTCTGACCATATCTGTTTTCTGGACAGGCTTTTGCCGCCGCCGGTGCGAAACACCTCGCCGGAGGCGATTTTTTCTTTTCGGGCATATTTTAGAAGCTTGCGGCACAGCTTGCCCGGAAGCAGAATGGTGCGGATCTTCCCCTTTAGGGATATCTCGGCCCGGCCGCTCCGGGCGGCCTCCACGGTGAGATAGCGGACCTCAGACACCCGGACCCCGGTGGCCCCTATGGTTTCCAGTACCAGGGCAAGGCGCTCCCGTCCCAGCAGGCGGGCCGTTTCGATCAGGTGTTCATACTCCTCCCGCGTCAGCTCCCGGGAAGGGTCACGGAATGCCCGCCGCTGGACACGCAGCGCCTTCACCCGGCACTCCTGCCAACCAAAGTAGGAAAAGAAGCTGTTGAGCGCGGACAACATTCCATTTATAGTGGCCGGAGCGTAGCGGCAGGACACCAGATGCTCCTTCCATTCGACTGCCTTCTCTCTGGTCACGGCACGTCCGGCCAGCCATAATACAAAGCGGTCTACATTTCGCAGATAGTTTTCGACGGTACCGGGGGCGCGCTCCTCCTCCCTCAGATGCTCGCCATACCTGGCAATCTGTTCGGCTGTGATTGTGTGAGCATTCATACTAAGCCCTCCCATCAAAGTAATATTCCTATTTTAACTTGATGAGGCGCTGTTATACGCTCTTATGTTCCCTTTTGTGAAGGCTAAAAAGTGATCAGACAGCAGGCTGCCGGCCCTTGCCCGCTCTCAAAAACGCCCCGCCTTGGCTTTTTGCCAAGGCGGGGCGCTTCTACAAAGCTCTGCGTGCCTGGCGACCTCCCCGCTCCAAATTTAATTGTAAAATCCGTTGCGAAATTTTGCGCCTTCCGCTATAATTTACAGTTAGATAGATATGCGTTTCGGCGCGCCGAAACAACACGGCTGAAAAATAGCTTTTCATTTCCGGAGGGACCTCATGAAACTTTTAATCAAAAACGGGCGGGTGGTCCACCCTGTGACCTCCGCCGTCATACTTCAGGATATCCTGATTGAGGACGGAAAGATCGTCCTGATTGAGCGCGGCCTGGAGGCAGAGGCTGACCAGGTCATCGACGCCTCCGGTCTGGCCGTCTCCCCTGGCCTGGTGGATATGCATGTCCACCTCCGGGACCCCGGCCTCACCTATAAGGAGGATATCATCACCGGCTCCAACGCGGCCGCCCGTGGCGGCATCACCGCCATGGCCTGCATGGCCAACACCAGCCCCACAGTGGACTGCCCCGAACAAGTCCAGTATGTGCTGGACAGGGCCAACCAGGGCTCCGGGGTCCAGATCTTCCCCATCGCCGCCCTGTCCAAAGGGCTCCGCGGGGAGGAGCCCACCGATGCCGACGCGCTGAAAAAGGCGGGAGCCATAGCTCTGTCGGATGACGGGAACAATGTGGACAACGCAAATCTCATGCGAGATGTATTGATCCAAGCCGGCCAGTTGGACATTCCGGTCCTGTGCCACTGCGAGGATACCTCCATGGTGGAGGGGCGGGCAGTGAATGAGGGCAGCGTATCCCGACAGCTTTGGCTGGAGGGACGGCCCGCCATCGCCGAGGAACTGGTGGTCATGCGGGACGCCATGCTGGCCGAGGAGACCGGGGCCCACGTCCATATCTGCCATGTGTCCACCGCCCGCAGCGTGGAGATCATCCGAAAGATGAAAAAGAAGGGCATCCACATCACCTGTGAGACCTGCCCCCAATACTTCACCCTCACCGAGGACGAGGTGCTGGTCCAGGGTTCCCTGGCACGGGTCAACCCGCCCCTGCGCACCGCCCAGGATGTCAAAGGCATCATCGCCGGCCTGAAGGACGGCACCATAGACGCCATCGCCACTGACCACGCCCCCCACTCCGCCGAGGAGAAGGCCCGCCCCCTTGTCCGGGCACCCAGCGGCATGATCGGGCTGGAGACCAGTCTGGCCATCACGCTGACCCAGTTGTACCACACGGGCAAAATGGAGCTGCCTGAGATCATCCGCCGGATGAGTACCAACCCCTCTGACATCCTCCACCTGCCAAAAGGTCGGATGTCCCTTGGGGTAGACGGGGACCTAACCATCTTCGACCCCAATGAGGAGTGGACCGTTGATCCGGAGCGGTTCGCTTCCAAGGCCCGGAATACCCCCTTCGGCGGCTGGAAGGTCAAGGGCCGGGTGAAATATACCATTGTCAAGGGCCGGGTCATCTACCGCCAGGCCTGAGACATCACATAAACAGAGGAGGAAGGACGCTATGTCTTTTGACGTATTACAGGATAAGATACGCGCCATGAAAAACCCCACCGTAGCCGGGCTGGACGCCCGGATTGAGTATGTTCCCGAACACATCCGCCGGGCCGCTTTTGAGGAGCACGGCGTGGGGCTGAAGGGGGCCGCCGAGGCCATCTACCAGTTCAACGCGGGCCTGATCGACGCCCTGTGCGACGTCGTCCCGGCGGTGAAGCCCCAGTCTGCCTACTACGAGAATCTGGGCTGGCAGGGCATGGAGATGCTGGAGCGGACCATCCGCTACGCCAAGAGCAAGGGGCTGTTCGTCATCGCTGACATCAAGCGGGGGGACATCGGCTCCACCGCCGCCGCCTACGCCGAGGGCTGGCTGTCCGGGGCCAGCATCGAGGGCCAGCAGTTCAAGTCCTTTGACGCCGACTGCGTCACCCTGAACGGATATATGGGCTCTGACTCCATCAATCCCTTCCTGAAGGCCGCCAAGGAGGAGGGCAAGTGTGTTTTTGTCCTGGTCAAGACCTCCAACCCCGGCTCCGGCGAGCTTCAGGACATCGTGGCCGGGGACCGGCTGGTCTACCAGGTAATGGGCGACCTCAACGAGCGCATCGCCGCCGGCACCGAGGGCAAATACGGCTATACGATGGCTGGGGCCGTCACCGGAGCCACCTACCCCTCTGACATCCGGGCCCTGCGGAAGCGGCTGGAGCATACCTTCTTCCTGGTCCCCGGTTACGGCGCTCAAGGGGGCACCGCTGACGACGTGCGGTACGCCTTTGACAAATATGGCCACGGGGCCATTGTCAACTCCTCCCGTGGCATTATGTGTGCCTGGCAAAAGACTGGTGGGGATGGCCATGATTTCCAGGAGGCCGCCAGAAACGCCGCCATCGCCATGCGGGATGATATCAAGCAGTTTGTGACCATCGTTTAACGGGAGAGACGGAGGACCCCGCCCCGGTGCGGGAACAAGGAGGCGGTATCATGGCAAATTGTGTCCTATGCGGCCAGAAGCTGGGTATGTTCGACAAGGTAAAGATAGACTTTCATAACACCAAGCAGTCTGTGTGCTCGGACTGTGCCAATCGGCTGGACAATACCGTAGGGCCGGACCGGGCGGAGCTGTTCCGCCAAATTTTGGATTCCCCCTATTTGGAAAACGGGGAGGACATCCGCGCCGACATCAACACTGGCAAGCCCTGCCCTGCCTGCGGTGCCATCCTCCACCGGAAACTGCGGAATTTCTCCATCGGCTCCGACGGGTACGGCGGGCTCTCCTCTTTGGGTCTGCCCAGCTATGAGGTGGACCTGTACGCCTGCCCCCAGTGCGGCAAGGTGGAGCTGTACACCGCCGCCCCTGGCGCCTGGGCCGCGCTGACCGACCAGCCGGAAGCGGAGCAGGTCACCTGCCCCGACTGCGGGACCCGCCACAGCCCCCTGATCGGCTGTCCCAGCTGCGCTGTGCGTCAGGCTGGATTGGGCCGGACTTTCCCCCAGGAGGAGAAGCAGTCTACCAGCAAGAGGTCCAAAAAGGTCCCCTGGGAGAAGTGACTATCCCTTTTCCCGGTTCAACACAGTATAGAAAGCAGAGATGTCTATGAAAGTAGAACGAGAATGTAAGATTGTGTCCAAGGAGCAGGTGGGTGATGCCGTCTATATGACACTGGAGGTGGGAGACATGATCCGCGCCTCCTTCCGGGCCCCCGGTCAGTTCGTCCATATCCGGTGTGGGGAGGGGCTGCTGCTGCGGCGGCCCATCTCGGTGTGCTCCTGTATGGAGGACGAGCCCGACGACCTGTTGTCCATCGTCTTTGAGGTCCGGGGAGAGGGGACCCGGTGGCTGGCCGGCCGGGAGCTGGGGGACAGTCTGGATGTGCTGGGTCTGGCGGGCAACGGCTTTGATCTGAAGCCGGAGGGCCGCTACCTCCTGGTGGGTGGCGGCATCGGCATCCCGCCTATGTTGGGCTGCGCCCAGTACACCGGGGGAAGGGCCACCGCCATCCTGGGAGGCCGCTCCCGGGACAAGATTATTTTAGAGGATTTCTTCCGGGAGGACTGCGCCAAGGTTCTGTGCGCCACTGATGACGGCTCTCTGGGACATCACGGCTTTGTGGACGCCCTGGTCCGCCGGGAGCTGTCTGAGGACAGGGGCTATGACGGAGTGCTGGCCTGCGGCCCCAAGCCCATGCTGCGGAACGTGGCGAAGGTAGCGGAGGAGTTTGGCATCCCCTGCCAGGTGTCTATGGAGGAGCGGATGGGCTGCGGCGTGGGGGCCTGTCTGGTGTGCGCCTGCGACATGGCCGACGGCAGCCGGAAGCATGTATGCAAGGACGGCCCGGTATTTGATTCCAGGGAGGTAGACTGGGATGCCTGATGTGAATTTGTCCGTCACGCTGGCGGGGATGACCATGAAAAATCCGGTGGTGGTGGCCTCTGGTACCTTTGGATTCGGCCGGGAGTACAGCCAGTTTTTTGACCTGTCGGAGCTGGGAGGCATCTGTGCCAAGGGCCTGACTCTGCTCCCACGGGAGGGCAATCCCGCTCCTCGCATCGCGGAAACCCCTATGGGTATCCTCAACTCCGTGGGCCTGCAAAATCCCGGCGTTGACGCCTTTATCACTGAGGAGCTGCCCTTCCTGCGGCAGTACGACACAAAGGTGATCGCCAACATCTCGGGCAACACCCCGGAGGAATACGGCATTATGTGCGAAAAGCTGGCTGGGGCCGGAGTGGACATGATAGAGGTGAACATCTCCTGCCCCAACGTGAAGGCTGGAGGGCTGGCCTACGGCACCCGGCCGGAGCTGGCCGCTGAGGTCACCCATGTGGCCAAGGCCCACGCGGGGCAGGTCCCTGTGATGGTCAAGCTGTCCCCCAATGTCACTGACATCACCGAGATCGCCAGGGCAGTGGAGGGCGCCGGGGCGGACGCCATTTCCCTCATCAACACCATCCGGGGGATGCGGATCGACATGAACACCCGCCGCCCCATTTTAAAGATGAATACCGGCGGCCTGTCCGGCCCCGCTGTGCTGCCCGTGGCGGTACGGATGGTGTGGGAGGTGGCCCAGGCTGTCAAGGTGCCCATCTTGGGCATGGGCGGCGTGTCCAAGGGGGAGGACGCGGCCCAGCTGATGCTGGCGGGGGCCAGTGCTGTGGCGGTGGGCACCGCCCTGTTTGCCGATCCCTATACCCCCTTAAAGGTCCGGGACGGGCTGGCCGTCCTCGCCGCCCGGCAGGGCCTTGCGGCGGTCCGGGAGCTGACGGGAAAGGTCCTCCCCTGGTAAGTCGGTCGGGTTGATCTCCTGGAAACCTGCATATACTATCCCATCTCTGTGAAGATGGGAGGATGAGCCTGTGCTCCATCTGGTCATTGAGCGCACCCTGCCCACAGTCATCTCCCTGTGTGAGTTGATGGGCATTTTCGTGGTGGCCGTGTCCGCCCTGGGGGGCTTTTTCCGGTACTGCCGGGGACTGATCACCCACCGGGCGGTCAACATCAAGGCCGACCTGGCCAATGGGTTGGCTACCAGCTTGGAGTTCAAGATGGCCGCCGAGATCCTCAAAACCGTGCTGGTCCGGGACCTGAACGAGCTTCTGGTGCTGGGGGCGGTCATCCTGCTCCGGGCCCTGCTGTCCCTGCTCATCCATTTTGAAATGAGAGGCGGGGGGTGAATGCACCCCCCCGCCGTACATAAAGGAATGTAGCCTATGACCACCATCTATCTCATCCGCCACGCCGAGGCCGAGGGCAACCTCCACCGGCGCATCCACGGCTGGTATGACGCCTTGATTACAGAAAATGGCTTTGCCCAGATCAAGGCTCTGGAGGATCGCTTTCGGGATATCCACATCGACGCGGTCTGGTCCAGCGACCTGTACCGCACATGTACCACCGCCCGGGCCATCTATGTGCCCAAGGGTCTGCCCCTCCACACCGACCCCCAGCTCCGGGAGATCAATCTGGGGGACTGGGAGGACCAGACTTGGGGGCAGGTGCGGCACTTTGATCCGGCGGGGATGGCGGCCTTCAACCGTAGCGACCCTGCCTGGCGGGCCCCTGGCGGCGAGAGTCTGGCCGAGGCGGGGGATCGGCTGGAGCGGGCCTTGACCTCCCTGGCACGGCAGCACCCCGGCCAGACCGTCGCCGTATTCAGCCATGGCACGGCTATCCGCCAATTTCTCGCCAATGTGAAAGGCATCTCCCCAGAGGACTGGCACACCCTCAGCCACAGCGAGAACACCGCCGTCAACTGCCTTACCTTTGACGGAGAGCGGTTCCAGGTAGTCTTTGACAGCGACGCCTCCCATCTGCCGCCGGAGCTGGCCACCCTGGGTAAGCAAGCCTGGTGGCGGAAGGACAAGCAGAAGGCGGAGGACGTGAACCTGTGGTTCCGCCCCATCCGGTGGGATACCGAGCGGGAGCTGTATCTGGGCGCTCGGCGGGATGCCTGGGAGTCCACCCACGGTCTGGAGATCCCCTTTGATGGCGCGGGCTTCCTCCGGGACGCCCAAAAGCACCTGGACCAGTCCCCCTGGGGGGTGACGGTGGCCATGGCCGGGGAGGAGCCGGTCGGCCTGCTCCAGTTGGACCAGGAGCGGTACAGTACCGACAACGCCGGGTACATCCCCTTCTGCTACATGAACCCTCAGCGGAGGGAGCAAAACTTAGGCGTCCAGTTGGTGGGGCAGGCCGTTTCCTACTTCCGCCCCCTGGGACGGGACAGGCTCCGGCTGCGCTGTGCCCCCTACAACGACCGGGCCCAGCATTTTTACCGCAAGCACGGCTTTGTCAAGATTGGGGAGGAAACGGGGAGCCGGGTCCCCCTGGACATCATGGAGAAGTACATCGGCTACCAGCGGTAGGGCCCCCCTCACCCCAGCATCTGGCGGATCAGCTCCTGCCGGAGGCCCAGTCCGAAGGCGTAGTAGCCCCCCTGGAGGTAGCTGCCAAAGTCGGCCAGCTTGGCGAAATAGTCCTCGTACGCCGGGAGCCCCACCGCCGCCTCGATCTGCCGGGCCGCCTGCTCATACTCCCGTTTGGCGGCCTGATAGGAGGGCACCGTGTCCAGAAAGCGCTCCACCGCCTCGGGCACTTCCCCGTTGAGCCAAAAGAGCTGGGCTAAAAGTTGTTGCATTTCTAATTCACCCCACATATAATATATTCGCTTTCAGCGCATATTCATTATATATGCGCAATAAGCGCATGTCAAGAGGATTAGAGAACAGTTATGGAATTTTTTGAACGAATCCGACTGCTCAGAAAAGAAAAGAAAATGACCCAGAAAGAGGTGGCCGCTGCTCTGCATATTGGGTATCGGGCCTATCAATGCTATGAACTGAATCAGCGCTTTCCTGACTTCCACGGCCTGATCGCCATCGCTGACTTCTTCGATGTCAGTCTGGACTATCTGGTGGGCCGCTCGGATGTCCGGGAGCGCCGGTGACCCCCTCCCCCGCACCATAAAATAACGCCGGGACCGTCTGTGGATGGTCCCGGCGCTGTTTTATCCTTCGATGGTCAGCCCCGGCTTCCCCTGCCGCACCCCCTCCACCAACAGGAGGGCGGGCGGATGGCCCGGCCCGTGGGACACCAGCTTGAGCCGCTTAGGCTCCAGCCCGCTGGCCCGGAGGGCGCACACCACATCCGTCAGCCGTTCAGGCCGGTGGCACAGGGCAAACCGCCCCCCATTCCGCACCAGTCGGGCGGCGGCGGCGCACACTTCCTCCAGGGCACAGTGTTCCTCGCTCCGAGCGGGACCGCCGCTCCCTCCACTGCCCAGGGAAAAATAGGGTGGGTTGGACACCACCAGGTCAAAGACCCCGGCAGGCAGAGGGACGGACCGCAGGTCAGCGGGCAGGATCTTCCCCGCCAGACCGTTGCGCTCCAGATTGCTCCGGGCAGTTCGGGCGGACAGGGGGTCCAGCTCCACCCCGGTAAGGGACAGGCCCTCCGCCCTCCGGGCCAGCAGCAAAAGCAGGACGCCGCTCCCCGTTCCCAGGTCACACACCCGCCACCGGGGCCGCACAGTAGCGAACTCCCCCAGGGCAAGGGCGTCGCCCCCCAGTGGAAATACCCCTTCCGGCCAGGAAAGGGTGTAAGGGCCAAGCTGTTCCGTCTTCATGAGCTTTCTCCCGCCTCTCTCAAACAGATAAGAAAAGAATACCACAAAAGAGAGAACTATGGTATAATACGGAGGAATCTTTTGACGCTGACAGAGGAGGCGAAGGGCATATGGCCGGAACCTTATATCTGGTCCCCACCCCCATTGGCAATCTAGGGGATATCTCCCAGCGGATGGCGGACACCCTGGCTCAAGCGGACTTCATCGCCGCCGAAGACACACGGGTATCCATCAAACTGCTCAATCACCTGGGGCTGAAAAAGCCCATGGTGTCCTATCACCGCCACAATACCGACAGCGGCGGCCGGGCGGTGCTGGACCGGCTGCTGTCTGGAGAGAATTGCGCCCTGGTGACCGACGCAGGGATGCCCGCCATCTCCGACCCCGGCGAGGAGCTGGTGGCCCAGTGCGCCGCCCTGGGGATCCCGGTGTGTCCCATCCCTGGTCCCTGTGCCCTGGTAGCCGCTCTGGCGGCCTCCGGCCAGCCCACAGGCCGCTTCACCTTTGAGGGCTTTTTGCCCATGAACAAGAAAAACCGCCGCTCCCACCTGGACTCCCTTCGGGGGGAGGAACGGACCATGGTGTTCTATGAGGCCCCCCACAAGCTGGCTGCCACCCTCCGGGACCTGGCGGACACCTTTGGAGCGGACCGCCCCATCTCCCTATGCCGGGAGCTCACCAAGCTCCATGAGGAGATCCGCCGCGCCACCCTGGGGGAAGCGGCCGACTACTATCGGGACAACACCCCCAAGGGGGAGTTCGTGCTGGTGGTCCGGGGCTCAGAGCCGACGGAGGAGGGCGAGGTCACCCTGGAGGACGGGCTGCTGCTGGTGGACCGCCTGCGGGGAGAGGGACTATCCCTCCGGGACGCTGTGCGCCAGGCGGCTAAAGAGCTGGGCCTGCCCCGGAAGCAGCTCTATGACCGGGCCGTGGACCGATGAAAAACAAACAGGCAGTCATCCGTTTGGATGACTGCCTGTTTTTGTCTTCACTCCAGGTCGGACTGGCTCAACAGCTGAAGGCCCGCGGCACATTTGCGGCAGACATTTTTCCCCCGGAACGAAAAAATGTCCTTCTCACTATCACAAAAGACGCAGGAAACCTGATACTTTCTCAAAACGATGCTGGGCCCGTCCATATAGATCTCCAGCGGATCTTTCTCCTCGATCCCCAAAGTACGGCGCAGCTCGATGGGCAGTACGACCCGGCCCAGTTCGTCCTAATGTGTCAAGTAAAACATAAAATTTTTGGTGCGCTGCACCGCTGCTTCCTGCTTGATTTTTGCGCTACCTTCATGCGCGTTCCCAGGTTGCCTTTAGCGCATTCAAAATATGGAAACCCGTCTCACACTCCGCAAAGGCATCGTCGGTATCATAGGGGACGATGATTTTAACTCCGGCTTTCTGAAACTTATCAGCAAGCTGTGGGAAATCGTAATAGCTCCTCGCCAGCCTATTCAATCCACGAACGACAACGCCATCAAAGGTGTGAGCATCCAGCTGGGCGAGCAGCCTTTGAAGTTCAAAACATTCCGCAAGAACTCCTGGGGCATTATCCTTGAAAACCTCTACAACCTCATGCCCGTGCTCGTTTGACCAGCGCCTCAATTCCTGCTCTTGATACGAAATCGCATCCCCGGTGTTGTCGTTTGCAATTCGTATATATAATGCGACCCTCATACAGCTTTCCTTTCTCGGTAACCTTGTCCCGCAAACAGGTCTTCAAACTTCCATCGGATTTCAATACGCTCATTGCTAAAAACTTTTACGCGGTCAATCGCTTGGTACATACTCTCCGTCAGGAGCGCCCCATCCAGATGTGTGGCATAAAGGTATTGGGACAGCTCCCGCTTGGCAGACTCTCGCGCCTCAATCTGTGTCCGTTGTGCCTGGCGCTTCAGTTCAATTTCCGTGCGCTCGCCTTGGAGGTGTTCAATTCTTATGGCCAGGGCGGCCTTTTGTTCTACAAAAGCCCCCCGATCTAAGTCGCCGTTGCGGTATGCTTCGTAGTATTGGACTTTTTGCGCTTGGCAAGCGGCAATCTCACGATCAATTTTTCCTACCATCTCTGGCCAGTTTTCATTTGGGTGGCCGTCGCCTTGAAGCGCCAGCTCTTTTGCCCGCTCTCCGAGCAAATACAACTGGGCCTTATAGACCGGCAGCATGACGGCCTCTAAATCTGTTTTGCTCCATCGGATATTTGAGCAGGTGGCGTTTTCCTGGTATAACTGGGTGTCACACGCGAAATAGGTATCAAGGCCATGAGACTTCCTCAATTTCCTGCCACAATGCCCGCAATAGAACACTGTATCACAGGCGGGGGGAGATTTTCGCTCGGGTCTTTTTACCTCCCTTATCATGGCGTGGGCGGCGTCAAATTCTTCTTTCGTTACAAGGGCTTCGTGCGTATTTTCGGTGATGATCCATTCTTCGCGGGGGACCCGGCGCTGGTTTTTGTCGCGCATATACCGGCTCTCTCGTGTGTGATTGGTCATCACCCCGGTATATTTATCGTTTTTTAAGATGTTCAGCACAGTGATATGCGACCACATCAACTCCCGATTTTGGCACGCTGGCTTCAAACGGTGCTGTTTATAGGCCAGTGGCGTAAGCACACCGCGGGTGTTCAATTCCTTTGCGATTTGAGAGGTGCTTTTGCCCCTGATGATTGATTGGAAAATCTCGCGGACAATGGGGGCTGTGTTTGGATCAGGCACCATTAAATGCTTGTCACCCGGGGCTTTTTGATAACCGTAGGGAACATGATTGACAAACCGCCCCTTTTTCATGCGGGAGTGCATTGCGGAACGGACCTTGATGGAAAGATCTCGGCTGTAATTTTCGTACATGAAATTGCGAAAGGCAATATCCATCCCGCCGGTTTTGCCCTCATACTGTTTGCTGTCATAGCCATCGTTGACCGCGATGACCCTGACCCCCAAAAAGGGGAAGATGTGCTCCAGATAGTCGCCCACATCCAGATAGTTTCTGCCAAATCGAGAAAGGTCTTTGACGATGATACACTTGACCTCACCGCGCCGTGCAGCTTCGATCATCGCCTGAAACTGCGGCCGGTCCGTGTTGGTACCTGTCAGCCCATCGTCGATGAACTCTCTGATTTGAACTTCAGAAAACTCTGGATTATGCTGAACATATTCTAAAATTACCTTCCGCTGGTTGCTAATAGACTGGCTTTGGTCGGCAAGGCCATGAGCACGGTTAAAGTCCTCCAGGGAAGTCCGCAGGTAAGCGGCAGGCGTATCCGTCATGCTATGCCACCTCGCTTTCCACAGCCTTGCAGTGCGCCCGGATGCGAGATAATTCATCCTGGAACAAGAACGAGACTTTGATGGAGCCGTCAGCGGACAGCCGGATCTCACTGATAAATGCTGTGACCAATTCTCTGGACACGATTTCAGCACTTTTGTATTGTTCAATCAGAGCCATCCAGCTTTTAGCACAATCCGACACTTGGCTTGTAAGGGTAAGCCGCTCTTGGAGCTGGCTGATCCGCCCCTGTAAGGCAGCTACTTCTTCCTGGTATTTGCCACGGGCAAATGTGTATTCCTCCCGCGTCAGAAGCCCCGTCCGATAATCGGCATAAAGCGATGTCGCATACCCTTGTTTCCGCTTAACTTGCTGTTCGAGCTGCTGCAATTCATTTTCTTCGGTATGGGCAGGGAACTTCGGTTGTTTCTTTGATAGCCGCTCCAGCACTTGTTGCGCATCGCAAAAGAGCTCCATCTGTATTTTCAGTGTCTTTAACACCATGGCATCTAAAGCGTTACTGCGTATCGTCTTTTTGGTGCATCGCAGTTCCTGATGTTCCTCGTAGGTGGGGCAGATATAAGTGAAGTAGGCCTTTTTATGGTTTTTGCTTAGATTGCGATATAGCTTCATTTGTGTCCCGCAGTCCGCACAGACCAGTCTTTCCCGATAGGGGTTATCACCCTTGGGGAGGTGGCTGCAGGCTCCATAATTGGCATTATAGGCATCTGCCCGCGAACGGTTGATTTCTTGTACCTGATTGAAAAGCTCCTCGGTAATAATCGGATCATGCGTATGGTAGGCAATATCCCATTCAGACTCCGGTGTGCGATGGACGGGTATGCCGCGGGCCAGACTTGCCGTACATTTTCCTTGAGCCAAGTGTCCGATATAGACAATGTTGCGGAGAATATCGGTGAGTGCATGGCGATTCCACAGAAGAGAGCTGCCTTTTTTGTTGTTATTGGTAACAATCCCGTGTTCAAACCGATAGCGGCCCGGCGATGGAATACCACGCTCATTGAGCATTCGTGTGATTGTCCCGTATCCGAGCCCTTCGGCGCGCCATTGATAAATCTGCTGGATGACCGGCGCGGTTTCAGGGTTGATAATCAGGTGGTTTTTGTTTGAGGGGTCTTTCAGATAGCCGTGAGGGGCATAGCTACCGATATATTCTCCTCTTTGCCGTTTGGCTTTTAAGGCGCTGCCAGATTTCAGGGAAATATCTTTTGCATAGTAGTCATTTACGATATTTTTCAGAGACGCGGCAAATTCGTCCTGTGATTTGATCTCCGCCGTATCATAGTTATCGTTCACCGAGATGAAGCGGATACCCAGCTTTGGACAAATCCGTTCCAAAAAACGGCCCGTCTCAATATAGTTGCGGCCCAAGCGGGAAAGGTCCTTGACGATAATGCAGTTAATCCGCCCGGACTTAACATCCGCCATCATTCGCTCCCAGTTCGGACGATCAAAATTTGTCCCAGTATAACCGTTGTCGATATACCGCTCTACGATCTTCAATTCCGGATGACCGGCGACATACTGCTCTATGATGGCGATCTGGCTTTCAATCGGCTCCCCATCCACTTTGCCGTTGTCCAGCACGGATAGGCGGCCATAAAGCCCGGCGACCCATAAAGCCCCTTGGATCTCCGGGCGCATGGGGGATGCGTGGACTCTTTTCTTCCTGGCCATGCTCAACCCGCCTCCTTTTCAGCGGCGTGCTGTGTCTGCACCTGTTCCCGCAGGAACGCAATCACATCGGTCAGTTGGTCCTTGCAAAGCAAGGTGACGGTAATCTTTTTATCGGGATAAATGTGGATTTTGTCAATCAGATTGACGACCACCGTGCGAGTGAGCTTGGCAAGATTTCGATATTGACGGAATTGAGCCAGCCACCCCGTCTGGTTGACAAGACCAGCTCGGACGGCATCCAGCTCTGTTTTCAAACCCGAAATATCATCTTCGATGAAAGAAATCCTTTCAGAAAAGTCCTGCTTCATGTGTAGAAACTCATCTTGGGTGATCAGCCCGTCTCGAAGATCCTCGTAAACGCTGGTTTTCAGCGTTCTATATTTGGCAATTTCAGCTTCCTGTGCAGAAATAGCCGCTTCCAGACGCATAATCTCCCGACGCTCCCAGGCCAATGCTTCAACCTGCCCCAGAGCCCGGTCTACATCCAAAATCAGTTTGATCTCAGATTGAAGTGTAGTAAGGACAGCCGTTTCCAGCTCTCGCTCCGAAATGTTCCGCCCCTCACATCCTCCCGTTTTTTTCGCTGTGGGACAGGCGTAGTAGGCATATTTTTTCCCGTTATAAGAGACGGATTTCCGCTTTGCCAGTGCGCCGCAAGTCCCGCAGAAGACACGCCCGGACAGAGGATATACCGTATCGGAGCCTGGTGCCCGACGGCCATCCTCCTGCATCAGCCGCTGCACTAATTGGAACTCCCGGGCTGGGATAATCGCCTCATGAGCGTTCTCGATACGGCTCCACTCACTCTTGTCCTTGATGATAACTTTTTTTACTTTATAGTTTGGAGTTGTGCGGCGGCCTTGGATCAGAACACCCGTGTAGAGCTCGTTGGTCAGAATACGGATCACCGCTTTCGGACTCCATTTGCTCCGGCTACTGGTCTGAAAGGCGGTTTTGTATTTGATCCCAATGGAGCGTTTATACTCTGACGGTGGCAGGACCCCGCGGCCGTTCAGCTTCTCAGCAATGGTGACAGGGCTCATGCCCTCAATCTTCCACTGAAAGATCTCGCGCACATATTCACCGGCCACCTCGTCTATAACCAGCTTATTTTTATTTTCCGGGTCGCGCAGATAACCGTAAGCTGTATAATTGGCAATGAACTCGCCGTCTTGGCGACGGCTTTCAAAACTACTCCGCACCTTGATGGAGATGTCTCTGCTGTATGAGTCATTCAGGAAATTTTTTACGGGCAGAACAAGGCTGTCCCCGGTGGAATGATTTAAGCTGTCGTAGTTGTCGTTGACTGCGATAAAGCGTACACCGAGCTGAGGAAAAATCTTCTCAATGTATTTTCCTGCGTCAATGTAGTCACGACCAAACCGAGAAAGGTCTTTCACGATAACACAGTTGATTTTACCGGCCTTAACAGCTTCCATCATTCTCTGGAAGTCCGGACGATCAAAATTTGTTCCGGTATAACCGTCATCACAAAACTCCGCTACCAGCTTGATATTCGGATTTTGAGCGACAAATCGTTCGATTATAGCCCGTTGGCTGGAAATACTGTCGCTCTCCAGCTTATCATTGGATAAAGAAAAGTCGCCATCTTCCTTAGAAAGTCTAAGGTAGTCGGCGGCTTCATAAATCATATCTGCATTTAGCATAGCTACCGCTCCTGTCGAGATATTGACGGCCAGGCCATCATGACGACTGGAGTTTCACTGATTTTGTCCATGCTCAGTTTACCACAGCGGGTCAAAAAAGTCCAGCCGCATTTTCAGGTAAATCCTCACAGGAGCGACAGCATATCAGCAAAGCAGTCGTTTAGGGTTGGACCACCCTCTGTATAGGCCACATTGACAACAACATCTCCCACTCTGAAGCAGTAGGGATTTTTGATTTGCTGAAGAAATGACTGGATGCGTTCCGCTTGTCCCAAGCTGCTATCCAGCTTTACATCACGAATATCAACCAGTTCGTCGATGCTTTTATCAACCTGATGTTTTTCTGCCATGACCTCACCGCCTTGCAATCATTATTTCCAAGTTTTGGGCAATTATTCTAACGAAACGATAGCCCGTGGACATAGGAATAGGGACCGCCGGAATTACGGCGATCCCTATTTGTTCACACTGACATGATAACAGAAATAAATGATACTTACAAGCCCGTACCCTCTGCTCATTTTCTTTCAGGTAAATGGCAATCAATCTGCATAGATTGTTGAACTTACTCTTTCCCGCGCACCTAATCCGCAGAAGGCAGCTCGAACTTGTAGCCGCTGTGGGGGACGGTACGGATCGGGTTTCCCGGTCCCATCTTCCGGCGGAGCTGGCTGATGATGTTGACCACGGCCGCGCCGCAGTCCTCCGGGAACTCGTGCCATACGGCCTCGTAAATCTGCTCCTGTGTAAAAATCCAGCCGGGGTGCCGGGCCAGATAAGCCAGCGTGAAGAACTCCAGGTGCGTAAGGTGGAGAGGCTGGCCCTGCCACTTTACCGTCTGCTTGCGCAGGTGCAGCTCCAGGCCGGGAATGGTGAGGGTGTGCTTTGCGGCGGGCGGCTCCACGACCTCGATTCCAGGCTCTTCCGCCAGGAAGTCCTTGATCCTATCCAGAATTTGTTCCTCGCCATTGGTGACGGATAAAATCAGCAATTTCCCCACGCGGGGTCCTCCCTTTCTTCTGACTGCTTACCGGTCATTCCGGCTCCACCGCCCCTTTTAACAATTCAAAGGACCGCTGGCTGATGGTGTGCTCCATCCGGCAAGCCTCCCGTTCCGCAGTCTGGGGATCGACACCAGCCGCGATAAGCCGGCGGGTGAAAAAACAGTGCTTCTCATAGGTCTGCTCAGCCACCTCTCGGCCTATATCGGTCAAGCGCAGGGAAAAGTCCTCGTCCATGGTGAGGAAGCCACCGTCCTTTAGTGTTGCCACCGCATGGCACACGCTGGGCTTGGACACCTCCATATACCGGGCCACACCCACGGAGCGTACCATTCCTTTTTCCTTTTGGAGCACCAGCACGGCCTCCAAATAATCCTCGCCGGAAGCGTGCAGTTTTTTATCAGGAGGCATTGACCGCACCTGTTTCTTGCTCGTGGGAGAAGAAAGCCCGCAAGAGCTTCACAGCTTCCCCATCCATTGGCCGATGCCACAGCACCTTGCTCCCCTGAATGAACAACAGGTAGGTGCAGCATTTATAAATGAGTTCCGGGTCATGCGTGATCAGAAACAGGCTCTTTCCCATCTCTTTCAAGCGGTTTAAGTTGTCCGACACCTCCAGCATATGCCGGTAATCCAATCCACTGGTAGGCTCGTCAAATATCAGGATCTTTTTGTCCGAGGCTATTGCACTGCCAATCGCCACCCTCTGTTTTTCACCGCCGGACAGGGACATGGGGTGCAGCTTTACTTTGTCCAACAGGTCCAGGCTGTTCAGTATCTCCTTGGCGCGGGCCGTGTCAGCTTTCTCGTCCTCACCGCCCATACTGAGCAGCAATTCGTCCAGCACATCTTCCGTAAATAGCTGGTGGTTTACATCCTGCATTACCATATAGGAGATATGCCTGCGTTGCTTCGCGTCATAGGGGGTCCCATCCATTTCAAGCACACCTTTTGCTTTTTTATCCAGACCGCACAGACACCGGGCAAAGGTAGATTTTCCCGCGCCGTTGTTTCCGATGATGCCAATGATCTCGCCTTGAGGCAGGGTCAGGTCTGGAATATCCACATTGAGGGGGCCGTGCTTTTCATAGGAGAACTGGAACCCCTTGATATGTAATTTCGGAGCGGCCGGTTTGGGGGCGGCCTCTGGGGGCAGGTGGAATGGGTCCAGTGCCCGCAGCCCCATCCCCTGCAATTCATCGGGCGATAATTTTTGAAACTCCGTCCCGGTAAATTCCCGTACAATACTTCCGTGCTTCATATAAAGAATTCGATCTGCGTAGGGAACGAGATAATAAAGCCGGTGTTCCGCGACAATCACAGTCTTTTTCTCGGACTGCCAGTGCCGAATCACACCAATCAAATCTTCGATAGTGGCAATATCCAGGTTGGAGGATGGCTCGTCCAGTACAAAGATGTCCGGGTGGATTGCGTCGGCAGAGGCACAGGCGATTTTCTGTTTTTCTCCGCCGGACAGAGCAAACAAGCTCCGATTCAGCAGCTTTTCCAGCTTGAGGCTGTGGGCAGTCTCTTCCAGGCGCTCCCGCATCTCCGGGACTGGCAGGGCCATGTTTTCACAACCAAAAACGATCTGGCTGGTCGTATCTACATTGTAGAATTGAGTCCTTGGGTTTTGGAATACAGACCCCACCCGTTGCCCGATTTGATAAAGAGGATAGTCTTTTAACTCTTTCCCGTCTAAAAGGACTTGCCCGGTCAGCTTCCCGCCGTAATAATGCGGGATCAGACCGTTGACCAGCCGGGTCAGCGTCGTCTTGCCGCAGCCGGACTCTCCGCAGAGCAGGATGGTTTCGCCATCCTGGATTGTCAGATTGATATGGTTCAGGTTATTTTGGGTTTCTCCGCTCTCATAAGTAAAGGAAACATCTTTCAATTCGATCACGGTATCACCTCCTTACCACGGACTGAAAAAGTATGTGGAGAGCAGTGCGGCTCCGGCAATCAGCACCGCCAGCAGATCCCAGCCAGTAAAACCGACCTTTGTGATATTGGTGCGCCGGACCGGGTTATCCAAGCCGCGGGTCAGGGCCGCCGCGGAGAGATCATCCCCGATTTTGACCACCGAGATCATCAGGGGAATAAAACGGTATTCAATCAGGGCGGCGGGGTTTTGCCAGAATTTCTTTGTCCCGAACTGGACCTCCCGCATCCGCATGGCGTCCTTGATGGCGGCCGACTCCTCCTGCATGGTAGGGATAAAGCGAAACAGGACGGAGAGCGGAATGGTGATCTGCCGCCCAATGTGCATCCGGCCCAGCGCGGTAATGCACTCGCTGGCCGTGGTGGATTTGATGATGTAGGCCCCCATCACAAAGGCCGGAAAGAGCCGCAGGACCAGTCCCACCAACAGGACTACCAGCATATTGACGATCATGGGAAACTGGACGGAGTTCTGGATGGCCTGTACAAACAGCCCCGCCGCGAACAGGCAGAAGAACACCGTTGCCGTCTTATACTGCCGGTTAGTCAACAACAGGACGAAGGGAATCATCGCCACCGCGATCATAAAGGCGGTGTGGCTGTATAGAAATTCCGCGGTAGCGACAACGGCCATCAGCAGCAGCTTGGTTCGTGGGTCCAAGCAAAAGCCTGTTCTGTTTTCAACAACCGCTTGAAACTGCTCCATTACACAATTCCAGCTCTCTCAAAGTGTTTTTTCAGCATTTTATGACCCAGCAGCGCACCCAAAATACCGCCCACAAACAGCAGCGCAAAGCCCACATACAGCATCCAGGAGGGCATCAGGGATTGTAAAGTGTTTGCGTACTGATCGCCCATGGAGGTGTGGATGTTTTCCCAATACGCTTCGCCGGCAAACCAGAGATTGGCGGGGCAGCCCATGATGCCAAGGCAAAAGCAGGCATAGCTCAGAACAGTGGCCTTGAATTTCTGATAGCCGCCGATTTTGAGCACGACATCGCTTAGAATGCCACCGAGTACCCAGCCGAGCAGGCCGATCCAGCCATAGCCGATCAGATAGAAAAAGATGCCGCCGATGATACCTGTGATGGTCAGCATACCAAACTTCTGAATCTTGGTATAGTAGAGCATCATAGGAATGCCGCAGACGATAGGCCAAATTATGAACAGGAACGGGTAAACCACCGGCAGCGCAGTAAGCAGGCCGACAACAAAGAAAATAACGAGGGTCATGGCTGTGTAAATGCCGACATTGATTAGGTCTTTACCTGTGAGCTTCTTTGTGTTTTCCATTTTTAATATGTCCTTTCTGAAAAGAATTAAGTGTTGCAAAACCCCGTGCAAAGGGGACGCTGCGGTTTCACCTCCACATCATTTGGTTAGTAGATGCTAACTATTGCGCAAAAATTTTGGGGATCAGATCCCCAAAACTGTCTGCCATCCGGAGTTGAAAAAAGAGACAAGCGTATGAACATATTTCAGCGCGGCCTCCTTGGGGAAGTTGTGCATGACCACTTCAGCCAGAGATGCAAAATACGCATGGAGCAGAATATGCCACTCCTCTTCCGCCAATTCGCGGACCTGGAAGCCCCGAGATTTCAATTCCGCAAAGAACTTCAGCGTGACCCGGGTTTCCAGACAGACAACATCATCCAAAAAGGAGGAATACCGCGTGCCCTCCGCCCGCATGAGAAGCAGCCGGAATACATCAAAATGCTCATAGATGTATTCGATAATGACCGACAGCGTTTCCTCCGACAGTTTCCAGAGGGATTTCAAGTCATCCGTCTTTGCCAGTTCCATGTGCTCATTTACTGACGCCTCATAGATGGCCTTGACCTCCTGGACAACAGACTCCACCAGCGCGCCGAACAGGGCTTCCTTATCGTCAAAGTGGTTATAAAAAGCTCCATTGGTCACATGGGCGTCCTTGCAGATCTCCCGGATGCTGGCCCGCTCAAAACCGTATTCCAGAAAGTGTTTTTGGGCGCAGAACAAAAGATTTTCGTGTGTCTGCTGAAAGTCTCTTGACATTCGCTGTCCCTCCGTCCTATACTAAAATTACACTGTAATATTACATCGTAATTCAAATTTTAGCACAGGACCCTTGAAATTGCAATACCCTCCTTGCATTTTTTGTGGCCTGAAAGGAGGCTGGTTATGAAGTCGAAAGAACCGGGAACGATTCGGCAGCTCTTTGCTTTCGTGGGAGAAAACAACGGTAAAATGCTCCTCTCCATCTTCCTGGCTGTCTTGGGAGAACTGTTTGGCATAGGCCCGTTTTTAATGGTGGCTGTCCTCGCGGACGCCTTGTACCGGGGGACTGCAACGCCCAAGCTGGTATTGTTTCTCTGCGGAGGCGCCGCAGTTTGCCAGATCATAAAAATGCTGCTTACCTGGCGGTCCTCCCTGATGTCCCACAAAATTTCCTTTACCATACTGAAAAATATCCGGGAGGCCATTACAGGTCGGATGGCGAAGATCCCCATGGGCGTCATGCTGGAAACGCCCACAGGAGCTTTCAAAAATCTGATTGTGGACAATGTGGCGAAGCTGGAGGACTCCATGGCCCATTTCATGCCGGAACTGCCCTCTAACATCGCCGCGCCCCTATGCAGTATTCTTCTGATTTTTCTGCTGGACTGGCGGATGGGGCTGGCCGCACTGGTGACAATTCCGCTGGGCACCCTCTTTTTTGCCGCCATGATGCGGGGATATGGGCCCCGCATGGAGAACTATATGCGCTCTGCCAACGAGATGAACAGTGCTCTGGTGGAGTATGTCAACGGCATTCAGGTCATTAAGGCGTTCAACCGGTCCGCAGCTTCCTATGGAAAGTATGCTGATTCTGTCCGCTATTTCCACGATTCCACCATGGCATGGTGGAGCCAGTGCTGGCTTTGGAACGCGGCGGCCCGGGCGGTCCTCCCTTCTACGCTTCTGGGGACCCTTCCAGTGGGAGCGTGGCTCTACATGGAGGGAAGTCTTTCCCTCCATGTCTTTCTGGTGGCCTTGGTGGTGCCTCTGGGGTTCATTGCGCCTCTGATGAAGGTATCCGAAGCCATGGAGCAGGTCAGCATGATTAAGGGCAATCTGGAACAGGTCACCGCCTTTTTGAAAACACCGGAACTTGTCCGCCCCACAGAGCCCGCAGAGCTTGGGGAGCGGTGTTATCAATTTGAGGATGTCCATTTTGCTTATAACGAAGCCGAAATTCTCCACGGTATCTCATTCCAGACACAGCCCGGTACCATGACCGCCATAGTTGGTCCATCCGGCTCCGGGAAGTCTACGATTGCCAAGCTGATGGCCGGTTTTTGGGATGTAACCTCCGGTACGGTCCACTTTGGCGGGCAGGATATTCGTAGCATCCCATTTGGACAGCTCATGGGTGAAATCAGCTATGTAGCCCAGGACAATTTTCTCTTTGACAAATCCATTCGGGAAAACATCCGCATGGGAAATCCAGATGCCAGCGACGAGGAAGTAGAGGCTGCGGCCAAGGCCGCCAACTGCCACGACTTTATCATGCAGTTAGAGCAGGGTTATGATACCATGGCCGGCGATGCCGGGGCCCGCCTCTCCGGCGGAGAGCGGCAGCGCATCACCATTGCGCGGGCCATGCTCAAGCAGGCGTCCGTCATTATTTTGGACGAGGCGACCGCTTATGCAGACCCTGAGAACGAGGCGCTGATCCAGCAGGCTATCAGCAAGCTGGTGGTGGGAAAGTCTCTGATTGTCGTGGCCCACCGGCTGAATACAATCCGCAATGCCGACCAGATATTGGTTGTTGCCAACGGTGAGATTGTGGGCCGGGGCATCCAGGAGGAGCTTCTGCAGAGCTGCCCCCTTTACCGAAAGATGTGGCAGGACTACACAGGCTCTACGGAAGGAGGCGCAGAAGATGTTTGAAATGATTTGCCGTGTCTTTAAGATTGCGGGAAACAGCCGGAGAAAAATTGTGGCAGGCATCGTCTGCAACATTCTGAAATCCTTCTTCAACGGTTTTATGATGTTCGGTGTATTCTGGATTCTGCTCCATCTGGATGGACTCTCCCCGGCCATCATCGGGCAGGCTTTTGGCGTAATTCTGGGCAGTGTGCTGGGCCGCTTCTTTTTCCAGTGGATGTATGACCGTACCATGAGCGGGTCCGGCTATGACATTTTCCGGGATTACCGTCTGGAGATTGGGGAACGGCTGAAGCAGGCGCCCATGGGATATTTCTCAGAACAAAATCTGGGCACCATTCAGGCCATGCTCACCACCACGATTGCTGATCTGGAGGGGTACTCCATGCTGGCGATTGAGCAGATGACCAGCGGTGTGGCTATGGCTGTACTGATGTCCGTGATGATGTTCTTTTTCAGCCCGGTGATTGCGGGATTGAGCCTTGTGGGGCTGGCACTTGGGATGCTGGTCCTGCGTTGGGTGCGGCTTCGCGCCGCCCAATATGCCCCCATTTACCAGGAGGCCCAGGAGCATCTGGTCGGTAAGGTGATGGAATACATACGGGGCATTTCGGTGCTGCGTTCTTTTTCCAAAGGCGAGGAGGGACAGGTGGAAGTCCGCGCTGCGTTCCAGAAAAAATGGGATGCGGACTACGGCCAGGAAAAGGCTACAGCTGGCGTCCTCCGTTTCTATGGGCTGACCTTTAAGCTCATGAGCTGTGTGCTGATTGCGGCGGCGGCTCTGCTGTATCTGGCGGGGCAGATCAGCCGGCCTTATTGCCTGACTTTCCTGTTCTGCGCTTTCACAGTCTATTCCGATTTGGAGACGATGGGCAACAGCGCCTTTCTGAGTAAAAAGATCAATACGGAACTGGACCGGCTGGAGGAGGTCACCGACATTCCAAAGATGGATACCAGCTCGGAGAAACTGGTTGTGTCCCACTATGATATTTCTCTGGAGCATATCTCATTTGGCTATGGGGGCCGCCAGGTGATCCATGATATTTCACTGGAAATCCCGGAGCACACCACCTGCGCGATTGTAGGGCCCTCCGGCAGCGGCAAGACTACACTCTGCAATCTGATTGCCCGCTTTTGGGATGTGCAGGAAGGGACCGTTCGGATTGGCGGGAAAAATGTGAGGGATTATACTGCGGACAGTGTGCTGGAATACATCAGCATGGTCTTTCAGAATGTGTACCTTTTTCACGACTCTGTGGAAAACAACATCCGGTTTGGCCGGCCGGAAGCCACCCGTGAGCAGGTGATAGCGGCCGCAAAACGGGCCTGCTGCCATGACTTCATTCTATCTCTCCCTGATGGGTACGACACAATCATCGGAGAGGGCGGCTCCACCCTCTCCGGCGGAGAAAAGCAGCGTATTTCCATCGCCAGGGCCATTTTGAAAGATGCTCCCATCATCATTCTGGACGAAGCGACCTCCAGCGTGGACCCGGAGAATGAACAGGCGCTTTTATCTGCCATCCAGGAGTTGACAAAGGATAAGACCTTGATCTCGATTGCCCACCGCCTGAGCACCGTCCGAAACGCCGACCAGATTATTGTAATAGACCAGGGACGGATTGTTCAGAGGGGAACACATCATGAGTTGCTGCAAAAGGAGGGAATTTACCAAAGGTTTTTAACCCTGCGAACCGCCGCCACGGGATGGCAATTATAGCTCCGTTGGTTTATTTGTGGCACATCCTGGCAAAAAGCGCAACTGTTCAAGAGATGAAAAAGGTGGTATGCTCTACTTGTATTTAGGTCAGATTTTGTAGGTCAGATTTTTACCCGTGAGGGGCCAATGCGCCCCAAGCGGAGACTTGCCAGAACCTAAATACCGGACCGACCACGCACAAAAACCGCAGTTACCCCATTCAAGGGGCGGCTGCGGCTTTTTTGTGCACTAAACACAGAAAGGAGCAAACGACCATGAATGAAAACCTGTTTACTTTCCCCGGAGGGACAGCCGACGCAAGCGGTGACAACCCATTCGACCTGAGTGGCTTCACTGAATTGACCGGCAGCAACACCCAAAACCCATTTGCTGATCTGCTCGCGGGCGGAGAAGCGACAGAACAGCCTCCGGCAGAAGGCGCCGGCGCTGTGCAGGCAGATGACTCAATCCCGGAAGAGAAAGACGAAACCGACCAGAATCACGAGACCGTGGAAGAGGATGAGTCCCATGAGATTTCCAAATCTCCGGCCCCTCAAGATCCACAGCCAAAATCACCTCCCGCGCCGAAAAGTGAGGAGGACCATGCCTCTGATAAGCCGGAGGAAGCGGAGGACAATCCCCTTCTTGCCGCTATGGAGCGTCAAGAAGAAAAGACCGCCCCAAAAGTGGCCGAACCCATCTTCGCCCAGCTTCCGGTGTTCTCCTACAATGGATCGGAAGCGCCCATCGAAGACACCGAGCAGACATTCGATGAACTCCGCCTCTCCAAGCTGACGGACTTTCCGGAGTTTGACGAAGCGCAGAGCCTGAGCTGGAAAGTCGTTTACGGCAAGATCGTCAAGGAGATCGTTCTCCCCAAGAAAACCAAAATCGGCCAAATCAAGCGCGAGATCGAAACCTCCAAGGAATTTATCAACGCTTTGAAGAAGGCAACCGACAAGCACCCCAAGTGCCTGGTCAAACCCTCAATCAGTATGCAGAAAAAGGGAGATGCCAGTGCATATAAGGGCGCTTTTTTGTATCTGTCGGAGGCCCAGGCCTCGCCTAAAACCATCACCTTTATCCCCGGGCGGGATGGAAAGGTCTATGAGCGCCGTATTACAGGCGCGGGGGAGTTTGTCACCCCCGCTGAAAACATCACCGTGCTGGATGAGATCCGGCCGGGTTTCCACCCGTCCCTGCCCCGCATTCCCTATTCGCTGATGGAGCAGGCCATAGGCCTGTTCCGCACGATGATGCGCAAGGGAAAGGGGCGGCAACCGGCGGAGGCCCTGGTGCATTTCTACTGGGATAAGCAGGAGCAGCGGTACTTTATCCGCGTCCCGAAGCAGATCGTGAGCGGAGTTTCTGTTGACGCCCTTCTGGACGATGAAGAGCTGATGACCAGCGACCGCTATATCCACTACGCTGACCTGCACTCCCACAACCGGATGCCCGCGGTATTTTCCAAGACGGATGACCATGACGAAAGGGCAACCCGGGTCTATATGGTAGTCGGCCGGCTGGACCGTTACTTCCCGGAGATCACGGTGCGCATCAGCAACGGCGGGCGCTTCCTGGAGATTGCCCCCGAGCAGGTCCTGGAGATGCCCCCGGTAGGGCACTTTCCCCCGGAATGGCTGACACAGATCTGCACGGATGCAGAGGGCGCTTTTGGGGTGGCCGCATGAACTTCTCAAAAAAACGGCCTGTAAAGATCGTCATGCTGGGCGCCGGCGGGACCGGAGCCCACATTGCGCCGCACCTTTACCGGCTCTTATATGCGTTGGAGCGTCCGGTGAAATTTATCATCTGCGACGGTGATAAAGTGGAGCCTAAAAATCTGGTGCGCCAGAATTTCACAGAGGCTGACCTTGGCGAAAACAAGGCCAGGGTAATCGCAGAGCGATATTCCGATGTGTTCGGCCTTGAAACCTCGTATATTCCCCGTTTTATCGAGGATGCCGGACAACTGGAAGAACTGCTTAGGCCCGAAGTATTTCGCCACTATGTGTATGGGTCTGAGCCAAACACGGGCAGATGGGTCACCAACTCGGAACTGGTCATTTTGATCGGAGCCGTGGATAACAACAAGTCTCGTAAACTTTGTCACGAGGTATTCCTCAGAGCGCGGGACCTGGTCTACATTGACTCCGGGAATGGAGAATACACCGGCCAAATTGTCTGCGGCATCCGCAGAGCCGGTAAAACCGTCTACAAGCCTGTGGGGATGCTTTACCCGGAGGTAAGCACCCCGGAAGATCTGTTCCCCACGGAGGTCTCCTGTGCGGAGGCGTCGGTCTCCGCCCCGCAGACCATCGTGGCAAACCTGATGGCCGCCACTGCCGTGGTCACTATGATCTACAACATTCTGGTCATCGGCTGCAACACCGTACAGCAGACCACCTTCTCTACCAAATCGGTGAACATCCGATCTTTTCAAAAACAGCCAACGAGGAGGAAAGCCGCATGAGTACCTTCCATGCCTATGTTGACGCCGCACACTTCCACGAAGCATTGGGTAATGTGCTGCGCTTTGCCGCCAAGCGTTCCCGCCTTCCTATTTTGGAGGAAGCACAGGTCCGCTTTGAGGATGGGCACTGTGTCCTGACCTGCACCAATTTAGACCAGTGGTGTATGAGTACAATTCCCGCAGTCGGGGACTCTTTCTCCTTTGTGTTTGTGGGGACCCGGAAAATCCTCTCCGCCTGCAAATACTTTTCCGGAGAACTGGAGCTCACTTACACGATTGAACCCACAGAGACAAACCCTGATCCGAGGGGCCAAATTTCTATCAGCGACGGGAAACGGAGCCTGAAACGCAGTACGGAGCGCACTTCCGATTTCCCCGAGCTCAAGGAGAAGCCTTTGGACCGCCATTACCCTGTCAATCCGAAAAGACTGCTGGAGCGGTTCAAGCGGGTGAAATACGCCGTTTCCTCGAATGACGCCAGACCAAATCAGTGCTGTATTGAATTTCTGAAGGACAAGATCATCGCTGTGGACGGCTACCGCCTGGCAATGAGCACCGATCCCGCCGTCAATGTGGAAAAACCTTTTTACATTCCGCCGGAGGTCATGGCAGAGCTTACGATGTTCAAGGATCAGGACTGCACGATCTCCGTTGGAGAGGAGTGGGCGGCGGTTGAAAGCGAAACGCTGCGTGTGCTCACCCGGATACCCGGCTATGACGGCTTCGATGTCGAAAGGGCGATTCCCACATCGTTCAGTACGGAATATCCCGTTGATGTGGATCAGCTTTTGGATGAAGTCAGGTATCTCAACGGCTTTATCACCGCAAAAACCCGAAAGCCGATCCGGTTTGACGGGGGCACACTCTCTCTTGAAACACCAGGAGGCACCTATCTCTCCAAGGTCGGCCTGCCTCCCGTTGAGGCGCGGGGCCTCAATCCGAAATACCTGCTGGAGGGGCTGGAGCAGTTCAAGGCAAAGAAAGTGCATACGGTCACCATGAAAATGGGGCACCCGCACTCTCCCATGATCCTGACGGATGGCAAAGACGACCTGGCCATGGTCCTACCGGTCCGGCTGAAAGAAGTCGCATAATAAAAAAGGAGCGATCACAATGAAAAACCTGTATATTCCCAAAGGGAAAACCCTGCATTACGAGACCCTGTACTGCCAGAACATCGTCAATGACGGCACGCTGATCGTGGACGGAACGCTGCACGCCCGGAGCATTTCCGGCAAGGGCATTTTGAAAGCCGGCACAGTTTCCGTCCGCCATGTGGCGGAGATGGATATTGAGTGCGCCACGATGAATGGAGAAACCATGGCCGCTGAGCGTGTGTGCGCCGCTGAGATCGTCCTGTCCGGCTCCGCAACTGTGTCCTGCTATCTGGAGGCGGAGTATGTGGAGGTCCCCAAGCTGACCATGGCAAAGCACAACATCGGTACCCTCAAGGCCGATGATGTTATCACGCTTCCGGAGAAAAAGCGCGGGATCGTCGGCACCCTGGTGGCGGGCTTTTTTCGCCGCTTGTGGTTGTCCGTGATCCACCGTATTCCGGTAGACGCCCCGTATGTCCAGGTTGCGGCCCCGGCACCGGAAAGCACCGATACGGAGCAGGAACAGCCGAAGCCGGAGCGGGCCGGCGATTTTCAGTCTCAGCCCGTTACCCAGCCAATGGATCTGGACCTGGAAGAGGATTTCGAGTTCAAGCGGCTCAAGGCCATGTACCGTCTCCTGAAAGACTGCGGATACACCCTGCGTATCACAAAGCAGGAGGAGACTGTGCTGACTCCGCGGGAGGATAGCGCGTCTACCCTCCCCAAGGCTGCGTGACCTATGGAGAACATCATCATCCGGCAGCGCCGGGAGGTGACCGCCATGGGGATAACCCGGGTCCGGGAGCTGTGCGCCCAAGGCTACATAGACCAGTCAGGCGTTTTTCGCCTGAAACGCTGTGTCGGCCGATATGGGCCGAAAGAGCCGTGCAAAACGGCAAACCCTGTTATTACAAACCGTGCCGCGTAGGCACTGAAAGCAGAGGGGGACTGTGCGGAGCGCGGTCCCCCTCTGGCTAAATCACGGAGGTGATCAAACATGGAGCAGGTAAACGAGGCACAGCCTCAAAGCCAGCCCCCTTCCCAGCGGTTTTATGCCCTGGAACAGCTTGGCGAGCTTGCCGGTACCATTACTTTGATTTCGGAGGGCCTGCAAGCCTATCGGGCTCAGGTTGCCGGGCTTTTGGCCGGCCAGAAAAAGGCGGAGGCATTTGAACTGTACCGCCTGCTGGAGCGGCAGCGCACTTATCTGGTCGAACAGATCCGTGCGACCCGGCCTTTCCTGATGGAGCTGGAGAATCCGCTGGCCCCTGCCGCGCAAAAGCTGGCGGAGCAACTGGCAGCCTTTCCGCTGATGACCGCGGACTACTCCAAACTGACCGAAGTGCTGAAGCGGTTTGCGGACGCGCTTCCAGACCATCAGACCACAGACGCCTCAATCATCGGGCGCCTGATGAACAATGTCCGGCTGGGGCATTACCCCACGGACCTCACTCATGTGGGGTATATCGCCAACAGCATTGTCTTTCCCGCAGAGAACACGGCCAACCTGATTGACCCATGCTGTGGAACAGGGGACGCCCTGCTCCGGCTCGCCCTGGGGACGGACAGCCAATGCTACGGCATTGAACTGGATGACCACCGGGCGGAACAGGCACAGCAGCAGTTGTACCGTGTCGGCTTCGGCAGCTTCTTCGGCTCCAATATCAGCCCAGGAGCTTTTCATGCCGTTTTCCTGAATCCGCCCTATCTGTCTGTCCTGTCTGAGAATGGAGGACGGAGCAGAGACGAAAAGCGGTTTCTGATTGAGAGCATCCCCCTTCTTATGATGGGCGGGCTTCTGATCTACATTGTCCCCTATTACCGCCTGACGGCAGATCTGTGCGGCATCATCTGTGACAACTTTGAACAGGTGCGTATTCACCGCTTCCTGGACAGGGAGTTCAAGCAGTTTAAGCAGGTGGTCGTCACAGGCGTGCGCCGCAGACGGACGGAGGCGGAACAGGATGCGGAGGCGCTGTGCTCCGCCGCGGAGCACCCGGAGACCTTACCTACCGCCGACCTTCTGCCCAAGGCCTGCTATGAGCTCCCGGCAGTCTCCAAAAAGGTGGAGACATTCCGGGGGGCTGTGTTCAATGAAGACGAGCTGGCCCGCCAGCTGGCAAACTCCACCGGCTTTGACCGGCTGTTTGCCAAAAGCCGGCTGGACAGCGAGATCAAGCGTCCGCCCCTGCCCCTGTCTATCGGACAGGTGGGGCTGATCGGCGGCTCCGGCCTGATCAACGGACTGATGGAGTGCGACTATCCGCATATCGTCAAGGGCCGGATCATCAAAGAGAAGCACACCGTCACGGATGAAAACAGGGGGCCCCATGGGCGCCTGATTTCCACCGAGATACGGGAGACGATTTCCAACCGGATGATCTTCAATATCCTGACGCCGAGCGGTTTCCGCTCGCTGACTTAAAGGAGAAAGTGATATGAACGAAAAAAACTATTTTACCATTGTTGTGCCTCTTTCCCCTGATGCACAGAAAATCGTGCAAGGCAACCCATCAGCCGTCCCGCTGCGGGCGGCGGTTTGGTCGCAGGCGGCGGAACGCATGAAGCCGCTTCTGGGAGGTGTCTGCTCCCGTTTCTCTCCCGCGGTAGCCCCCTATGGAGAGCCGCTTCACCTGCCCTTCGGCGTCGCTTTGGGCGGTGCAGAAGCCGAACAGTTTCTGCTCTGCTATTTCCATGCCAGGGAAAATCAAGAGGAGGAGATCAGGAGCCGCACTCAGGCCATTCGAGCTCTGGGCAGAAAAGTTGGTCAGTTCCATCCTGATGAAGAAACGACTTTGACCGTCATGGCGTTTCGTTCTTCTGATCCTGAACTGCATAAGCAGATGGATGTTGCCCAGCGTTTCTTTTCCGACGATATTACCGCCGCTGCGGGTCTGTACTATTTAGGCTTTGGCTCCAACTACATCAATGAGCAGCAGGAGCGGCAGATCCTCTCCAATCCGGAGGCTTATGCTCTCTGTGTGGCTGAGCTTCAGCCAGTGGAGGAAGCAGCGCGATGAGGAAAGTGTTAGACCTTGGCGAACTCCATAAACAGCTCAGACAGACGGAGGAACATGAGCCGCACTTCGACGAGGAGCTAAACCCCTACCTGCTGGACACAGTTCTTCCGCAACTGGAGGGTGAGGAGCCCATCCGGCTGGAGCAAATCGACTTTGATCAGTTCGACGAAGAGGACCCGTTCACAATCCTCGACTATTATTACTGGCGGGAAAATCTTTGTAATACGATGCGCCACATCAACAGGCGGATTTCCGACATTTTGCCGTCTTGTGTGAAAACCAGAGCGTTTTTATAGGAGGCCGGACATGGACGAAGATACTTTGAACGCAGCCATGAGGATCTTAAACATGGCAAAAGTGCTGGAGAGCCACGGGAAATTGAACAGGCTCATGGATATGCTTGGAGATTGCACGGAGATCACCTGGGATAATCAGTGCATGGTGGAACGGTTTGCCTGTGAGAGCGTATTTCAGAATACCAAGTGCTATGAGCAGTGCGGAAAGCAGGTCTCCCATCATGCGTATGAACCGGATCGTGAGGTCTATGTTCTGCGCGACCCGCTGCTGGACAGGTTTCATGCTTTGTGCCGGGAATATGAATCCCGAAGAGGGATAACCCGAATTGAAAACCCCTATGCGCGGGAGCTGGAGGACGCGGTCCACAGTGCTATGCGCCTCAGCAACTATAACTTTGATTACCTTTGGGTAGACGGCTCGGAGGCGCGGAAAAGCCCCAAACTCCTGCTCTTTCTGTTCGAGGAGTTCTACTCCTTTGATGAGATTCCGAAGGCTCTGTGCGACATCCTGGACGCCTGCCAGAGCGGAATCAGGGAATTAGAACAGGAGCTGAAGAAGCCGGCGGGCAAAGTAATTGCCCTGCCTTCTCAGCCTGCGCTGAAGCAAAAGGAGGCGGCATAAATGGAGGCCAGCAACGACATTATGATCCGCATTTCGCCCAATGAGGGCAAAATCACCGTGGAAGAGGACGCGCAAGGTGTCTTCTCCCGGAAAAGCATCACCGAGGAAGATCTGCTTCGGTGCTTCAAAGACAGCCTGCGGACAGCAGACGAGGGCTATCACAGCGGTTTCCTGCCGCTGAATACTATCTCGCTCTATCAAAGCGAGACGGTAAAACGCTTCGTTCTCTGGCACCCCAGGCTGTACGCCGATGTTTCGGTCTACGATACGCCCTATCCCCACTTCCCGATCCCTCGTCTGGTATTTGGCTTTTCGCTCAATCAAGAGGGGAAAGCATCCCATTGCCGGATTGGGGTGGTGGCGGATGAAATCCCGACCCCGGAGACACCCATGTACTACTATCCATTTTCCAATGTGAGCCGCGAAAGCGGGAGCCTTTGCGTGGGAGCCAACACGCTGCCAATCTATAAAAAGCCGCACAAGGCACACAACCTTCCAGCGTTTCTCCTGAGTATTCCGAACAACATGCACTATTACAGCAGCTCCAACAACAAGTTAGGACTGGAATATCGGGAACTCATGGAGCATCTGAAGGACAAAGACCCCGAATACTACTATTCGGACATTCTCATCCCCAAAAAGGAAACGCTCGGCGAGTTTATTCAACGGGCCTAAAGGAGCGAATATCATGTGGAACAAATCAGCGGAAGAACTTCGGGCGGCCCTTTCCGCCCCCTTTCAGAGCGCCGACATTGAGTGGCGGATCTCCGCGACCAATTCAGCAAAGACCAGCGGCCTGGCAGTGCCCTATGTGACCAACCGAGCCATCCAAACCCGGCTGGACAGCACAGTGGGCATCGACGGCTGGCACAATGATTTTGTGCCGTGGAAAGGCGAGAGCGCCCAGCTGTGCGGCATTTCCATCTATTTTCCGTCCCAGGAGGCGTGGATCACCAAATGGGACGGGGCCGATGACAGCGATATTGAATCGGTCAAGGGCGGCCTCAGCGACAGTATGAAGCGGGCCGCGGTTGAGTGGGGCATCGGCCGGTATCTCTACGGCATGACGCAAAAATGGGTCTCCATTGAGCAGAGGGGAAAAGGGTATGTGATCTGCAACGACGAACGCCCCACCTTGGACGCCGTCCATGATCAGTGGGTGCAGTCACTCCAGCAGAAAAAGGACCACCCCGGCGAACAGGACAAACAGGGCCATCACACCCGGAGCCAATCTGCCGATCCCAATGGCCGTCCCCGCCAGCAGGGCGGACAGCCTGCCCCTCAGAGGCAGGGCGCAACCCCTCCGCCGCAGCCGCCGCAGGCACAGCCCGGGCGCCCGCCCCAGCAAGCCCCTCAGATGCAGGGACAGCCTTCCCAAGGCCAGACCTCCGCTTCCGGCATCCCGGCCGGGTGCTATCTGGTGACCGGCGCTGTCCTCAAGCCGACGATGAGCGGAAACAGCCGCACCAGCGTCCAGGTCAGGGACAGCGCGGGACAGGTCTTTCAGGCATATACCCGGGGCGCCGACAGCCGGCTTGCGCCGGGACTGATCCTGACAAACGCGAATTTTTCCACGCAGCACAGCAACGGCGTCACCTTCTATATTTTGGAGGCATACCAGATCCTCGACCTGGGCTCAGAACAGGCCGCATAAGTAAGGAGGCAATCAAATGATCCAACCGATCAAGCAATTCCGCGTGACCCGGCTTACAATCAGCGGGTTTAAGGGATATGCGGACCAGAAGACCTTTCAGTTTGGCGGCATGAATGTGATCTCCGGCCATATGGGCGTGGGGAAAAGCAGCATTGCCGACGCCATCGCCTTTGCCATCACCGGCGTAGGCTTCTATGCCGGCGCGAAGATTGACTACCTCTATCATCAGGATACCCGTGATTTGCTGGTAGAGCTGGAGTTTGAGGATGAGTCCGGCAAACTTCGGACCCTCGCCCGCCATCGCAAGGATGACAAAATGGACATCACGCTGGATGGTGTCCGCATCGGCCAGGGGGATCTCACCACCATGTTTGGAGAGCGCGATCTTTTCCTGTCGATGTTCAACCCGCAATACTTTATCAATGTTTTGGGCAGTAAGGGCCGCAACCTTTTGGAGCGGTATCTGCCGGAGGTGCCCAAGGCGGAAGTTCTCGCTCAGCTCAGCGACCAGACGCGGGCACTGCTGGAAAAGCAGGAGTTTCTATCCGCGGAGGCTTACTCCAAGCAGCTGCGCGAACAAGTGACCGACATAGAAAAGGATATGGTCTATATCCAGGGGCAGATTGACCTGCACGCCTCTCAACAGAAGGAGCAGGCACAGGAGCTCATGGAAGCTCAGGTAAGGCATACACAGCTTCAGGAGCGAATCGGTGAACTGGAGCGTAAGCGCACCACAGGTTTTGACGGAAACAGTATGATCGACCGTCTGGCCGACTTATACGCCCGTTATGAAGAATTACAGCGGGAGAATCCAGTGATTGCCGATACGGCAAACCTGGATCTTCAAATTCACGCCGCAGCTGAGAAGCTGGCCCGCCGCAAGGCGGACGCCTACCAGAGCAAGTATGCCGCCGCACTGGCCCAGGCGCAGGAGCGTATCCACAGGCTCAGTATGGAGTTCAAGCGAACCAAGCATATCCACGACGGCCTGACGGCGGGGGTGCAGTGCCCCATGTGCCGCCAGACCATCACGGAGCAGACATTGCCGCAGGTGAAGGGGGAATTTGCCGCCTCCCTGCGCCGCATCCAGGCCGAAGGCTGCCAGCTCACCGCCCAGTGCAAAGAAGTCCAGGAGTTGGACGCCAAGGCGCGGACCGTTTTTGAGCAGTTTCGGGAGGACGATATTGCCGCCGGAGAAGCCGAGCTTGAGGAACTCAGCGGCCAACGTAAACAGGCGCTTGAACAGGCGGAGGAACGGCGAAATTTCCACCAGCAAGAGCTTGAGCGCCTGCACAGCGAGATCCAGAGCACCGAGCTGGACCGGGAATGCGGTATGCTCAGCCAGGAGGAAATCGAGGAACTGAACAGGGCCCGCACGGAGTTTGCCGGGCTCAATGCCAAAATTGAGGTGCTGTCGAAGCTGGTCCAGGCCTCTCCGGAGGCTGCGGGGAAGCAGGAGCAGGACATCAAGCAGATGCAGGCCTCCATCCAGCAAAAGAAGGAGCTTCTTTCCGCCCTGGCCTTCTATATCTCAAAGCGGGTGGAGATCAACTTCTCTAAGCTCAGGATGAACCGGGTGTCGATCACCCTCTATGATGTGGTGAAGAGCACCGGCGAAGTCAAGGATGTATTCCGCTTCACCTATGAGGGCCGCGACTACATTTGTCTGTCTCACTCCGAGCGAATTCGGGCTGGACTGGAAGTTGCGGAGCTGATCAAGCGTCTGCTGGGCGTCGAGTACCCGACTTTTATCGACGATGTGGAGTCCGTTCCCGTCATCGACAATGTTCGCCCCACGGGGCAGGTGTTTATCGCCAAAGTGATCAAGGGCACCGCGCTGCAGGTCCAGGTGGCCGACAATACGGGTGTCCCGAAAGCCGCATAAAACGGTGAGCGCCTATGGGCAAGCACCGTTCCGGCCATTCTTATCAGGAATTTCCGATCCTGAATGTGGCGAGAAGATGTGGGCTTGTCCTGAATGACCGCACGCTGGAATGGGAGGAGGTGGAAGCCTCCTGCCCATTCTGCGGCGACCACGGGCCAGGGAAACACCATCTCTTTCTCAACACCACCAGAAATATTTTCCGCTGTGTGCTCTGCGGAGAAAAGGGCAACAGCGTGTCCCTCTATGCCAAGATGGAGGGGGTTTCAAACCGGCAGGCGTTTCGGGCGTTATCGGAGGACAGCGTTCTTTACCGGTTTCCCCAGCAGCCCCTGTCACAAAAACCGGCGGAACGGGAGCCCAGCTCCCTGGCCGTCCGGCACAATGTCTACTATGATATGCTCATGCACCTGGAGCTCTCCCCCAAGCACAAAGCCGATCTTTTGGCTCGGGGATTGAGTGAGGAGCGTATTGAGCAAAACATGTACCGCACTCTGCCCATGTCCAGCTCCGCCCGGCGTTTTCTGGCGGGCATCCTTTCCGACTTTCACAATCTGGAGGGCGTCCCGGGCTTCTATGTTGACCGGGGATACTGGAACATCCTCGGCCATTCGGGGCTTCTGGTGCCGTGCCGCGACAGGAACGGCTATATCCAGGGTCTCCAGATCCGGCTGGATGATGAGACCAAGCCGGATCGAAAATACCGGTGGCTCTCCAGCCGCGGCAAGGCTCATGGGACCCGCAGCTACTCCTATATCCATGTCACCGGGAATATCCATGCCAGGACCGCCTATCTCACAGAGGGAGGCTTAAAAGGCGATGTGGCCAGCTTCCTGGATCACGACGCGCTCTTTCTCTGCTTTGCTGGCGTGACGGCCATCGCCGGCCTCAAGGATGCGCTCCAGTCCATGGAGAATCTGGAAGAGGTCGTGGTTGCCCTGGACATGGATAAGCTGGTCAACTGGCGGGTGCGAAACGCCCTGGGAAAAATCCTGGAAACGGTACAGAGCATACCCAATCTCCGGGTACGCCTGATGAACTGGAACATGACCTTCAAGGGCGTGGACGACTTCTACAAGGCCCGCAATGAAGCGGCCTCAAAGGGTGTGAACATTTTGGATATGACTTCAAACTTTATCACCATGCGCCTGGAAAGCCTGTGGAAACAGGAATATCCCGAGCAGGACCGCGGCTTTATCCACACCTGCGAGTGGGAGGAATTAACAGTTCCGATAGACCAGCTGACTGCCGGGAAACCTGCGGACATGAAGAAAGCGCAATACTATCTGAAGCTCCTGTGGGCAGGCAAAGTGGACTTTCCGCCCCTTGTCAGCGTCAACGGCGTGGTGATCGACGGCCTGCACCGATTCTGGGCCTATCAGCAGATGGGGTATCAGACGGTGACGGTCTATCAGAACAAGCCGTGGGCCATGCCCACAGCGGCATAGGGCCCGCCAGCGAAAGGAGAACGCTTTGCCAACCAACCGTTTATGCTGCTGGTGTGGAGCTCCGGCAGAGTTTTCCACATACCGGACGATTTATGTGGACACGGAATACGAACAGGCAAGCCGGTACTTTGAGTGTGCGGCCTGCCATCAAAAGGCAACCAAAGATTTGATTTCGGAGGTAAAAAACAATGTTGAACAATGAGAAAACCATCCGCTTTGAAGACTTTGCCGCCGTTTCTCAGGACGGCGGAGATGTTTTGGGAAAGGTGCTGTACTATTCACTTTCCAGCATCCTGATCGACCGGGACGAGTTGGAAAGCCTGTGTGACGCCGTAGGATTTCCCAAGGGCAGGAGCAATCGGACTGCCATGGGGGACGCTTTTCGTTCCGCCACCGGCGATATTTACGAGCGCCGGGTAGTGAAAACCGACAGCGGCCCACAGATCTTCAAGGTGTACTGCCGGGATAACAAAGGTGGAAACGCCTCTGTGATCTCCCGTGAGCTGGTCAAGGAGACCGTGCATGAGGACACCAATGAATACCGCAAGCTGGCCAACATCACCTTCAATAAGACCAGCAAGCTGTTTTCCTATGATAATCTTGTCTCCGATCCGTTCATCGACCCGCTTCCGTACTGTATGGAGGCGCAGAGGCTTTTTGAACTCTACCAGAACTGCGCCGGCCGGCGGCAGATTGAAACCCTACTGGAGAACTATGTGGACTCTATGCAGGCCGTCAAAATAGGCCGGGGGCATTTCTTTTTCGTTCCCCGGGACTTTGCCGCCAGATTGCAGGTGTTTGAGGACTTTGTGGAGATGCTGGAGGAGCATAACCAGCTCAAGCGTCCCGACCGTGATCCGCTGGAGGTCAACAGCATTTATGTTGTAGACGACGCCAAACAGCGCAAGAAGATGACTGCCGCCTTCTATCGGTCTGTCCGCAGGGAGATTGCCGAGTATGAGGAGCGCGTCACCCACCTGATCCAGAGCGGAAGCCAGAGCCCCAAGATCATGGATCGCTGGGTCATGCGCATCCAGGGCCTGGAGGAGAAGAAGCGGAATTATGAGAATATTCTAAAGCGCGAGCTTACCGACCTGGACGAGGAGTTTACCTCTCTCCGCTACCTGTCGGACGAGCTTCGGATCAGAGCGGCAGGGCTCCGCGTCCATCAAAAGGCCGCTTAAAATACCTGGAATGGAGGAGCAAGATGAACAAGGAAAAGAAGGATAGGCCGAGCATCGAAGCCCCCCAAGCAGTCAAGCATCCAGATAAGCACCCGCCGTGTTACCGTTCGGAAACACGCAATCCCTATCCGCTCTGCCTGGGATGGGGAATGAAAGCCTGTGCCCATTGCTGCCTTTGGACAGACTATGATTCCGATGAGGACGAAAGCCGTGTAAACCTTCCGCTCTCCCTGGCGCAGCTTCAGGAGATGGACGGCACTCCCGCCTGGTGGGAGTGCGGACCAGAATACAGCTGCTGGGGTATTATTGCCGTGGACAGTAGCGGGCGTTGGGAGGGCATCCCCTTCTTTCAGGGACGATGGCGTGAAGTCAATTTTGTGTATAACATCGAAGCACGCAACATGGAGATCTACCGCCATCCGCCCTATGAGGAAACCTGATAAACCGCGTCCCCGCTTTTCTGGCGGAACAAGTTCGGGACGCCGCATAAAAAACAAACCGGAGAGGAGCACCTTGATATGACCTACCAAGGGAAAGAAGTTTTTACCTCGGACGATTTCGACTATGCCGCCGCAAAGCCTGGAGACTATGTAGAGGAGGCCGTGGTGGATGCGGCGATGAACTGCCTGCCGCCCATCTGCATGAGCAGCGCCTGCGCGCAAATGGGGGACCCCTATGGTATGCGCCAGGACCCTACAACTGGGGCATGGAGATCCACCTACGCCACATTCAAGCGTTGTCTGGATGTCTCCGGTATCTGGGAGTATTGTGGACATTGTTTTTCGGGCGAGACCGTAGAGCGCGGGACGCCGCCACCCAATATGTAACACACCAAATTAAGTAAAGAGCCAATCAACGCTCCGGCCGCAGGCGCGGCCAATGAAAAAAGCCCGAGGGGATACGCCGCATAGCGTACCCCTCGGGCACTTTTATTGAGAGACGGCTTACTGCTCCGCTCCACCCTCCCGCAGAGGAAGGGAAAGGCGCTGGATCATGGCCAGTGCCAGGGCCGCATCCTGTTCGCTCAACTTCCGGATGGCGTCAATGGCTTTTTGCACGGTGGGAGACTCAACATTCTCCTCGTCAAAGAACTCAGACAGGCTCATATTGAAATAATCCGCGATATTAAATAGCTCCTGTGTTGATGGCTTGGACTTTCCGGAGGTAATGCTCTGGATATAGCTTTTGCTGTGGCCCAGCTCCAGCGACATCTGATATTCTGAGATATTCCGAGCCATCCGGAGTTGAGTAATACGCTTTGCGATATAGCTTTCCTCCAACAGGTATCACCTCTTTATGTTGATGATACCCGATTATTCAAAAACAATGTTCGCTGGCAGCGTGATTATATTTTGGTATTAGGCCGCTGTCACTTGTTATTTACCGCTTATACTTGTATAATTTTATTTATATCATTCCGCTGTAATCGGTAGAGTTGATACTGCCGAGCGAAATAGGAAAGGGAGCATGACCATGAAGCAGCGTTCTGAGGTTGCGGCTGACCGGGCCGCTTCGTACTTGAGGGAAATGGGAATACGCCCCTCCAGCAAGGCCTATCAATACTTGCTCTTTGCTTTGACTCAGTTACAATGCGGGACCCCGTTTCAAAACTCGATCTGGGAGCTAACGGCGATCCACTTCGGACAAAAGCGGGAAAATGTGCTGGCGTGCGTGCGGCGTGAGATTGCCCATGCTTTCCGTATGGCACCGGATCGTTTCTCGAATGAGCGCGTCGGCGATGTCCCAGCACGGCCGCCTCAGAGTATGGCCTTCCTGCGGCTAGGGCTCTATATGATAAACAGAGTTGTATATTAAGTTTGCGGTCATTTTGCGGCCCAAGTTTTAATCTGAATGTATCTTGACGGAACTTGTGAAATAGCGTACATTGATGATTAGCGAAAGCTAACCCTTCTGCTTATAGAGGTGAAACAGAGTTATGACGCAAAGAAGTATTTATCAGAATTTGGACCCGACTCTAAATGGCTACCATCCTGACTGGTATGATAAAAACGCAAAATTGATAAGCCGTAAGCCGGGTTGTTCCGTCATTTCCTATCAGTGTAATGGTACTGGGATTTTATATGATTACTCCATATTTCCGGGTATCGACCTGATTTTCATGGATTTCAACTGTTCAGATATTTTTGATGAGCCGAATGAAATGCGAAATGTGTTGGAAATTCGGCATTATCAAGAAGGCCGGGTTGAATTTGAGTTTGAGGGTGACAAAGTGTTTCACCTGCAGCAGGATGAATTTTGTGTAAACGGTATGCTGAATATGCCGGCTCGGTACTCATTCCCATTTGACTATTGTAGTGGACTGAGCTTGGTGCTCGATAAAAATTCAATGACGGAAGTGACCAGATCTCAGCTCGCCCTCTTCCAGATTGATATTTCTGTTTTGGAGGAGGACTTAGACACAGCCCATCAATGGTATATTTGTAAAACACCTCCCTCCATGTGTCATGTGTTTGAGGAGTTGTATGCGGCCAAAGAGCATGAAACTTCCCAATACTTTCGCATCAAAGTATTGGAACTGCTCTACCACGCCACAAAACTGCGCAAGGAAGATCGTGTAGCCGCCACTTATTATGCCCGAGAACATATTGAAATTGTGAAGCGAGTTCGTAAAGCTATGCTTAAGGATTTAAGCCGCAGTACTCCGCTGGAGCAATTCCTACGAGGTGAGGCAATCAGTACCGTTACATTCCAGACCATTTTCAAGCAAATATATGGGCGTAGCCCATATGCTTATTTGAAACATTACCGGATGAATAGTGCCGCAGTTCAACTTCGAGAGAGTAATGAGTCCATCAATCAAATCGCACTCTCACTGGGATACAGCAACGCCAGCAAGTTTGCCCGCGCTTTCCGGGATGTGTTCGGGGTGCTTCCCAAGGATTACCGGACTGCGCAAAAAGCCATTTAGTTTTCGGGCTATTTTCGACCCTGCATTTATGAAATGGAGTAGAGAACAAAAATCGGTTCTTGTATAATAAATCCGTTGGTTAGACGCAGCTAACCAACGGATTTATATTTTTACAGGAGGGTCGTTCAATATGGAGAAATCAGTTCCAAGCGCAAAGAAAAAGTTTAGCATACGCGATATCATGACAATAGCCGCTATGATGGTGATTTGTTTTATCATCATGATGGTAATGAGTTCGCTTACACTCCCTTTCCCACTCGTATATCTGTATGGCTCAGCCGGAATTGACGGTTTCATCTGCGCAGTCTTTTTCCTGGTGGCTGCTAACCGCGTCAATAAGCATGGTCTTCTTTTTGCCTGGGCGGGTATCTACGGCCTGATCCAAGGCGTCATGGGCTACATGTTCCTCTTCCCGTATTTCCTGGCGGTAGGACTTATTGCAGAACTCTCCATGCTTGGTAAAGACACCTACCGCAACCCGCTCCGAACTCGTATCGGCTGGACGATTAACTGCGTGGGTAACTTTGTCGGCTGTGCTGTTCCCCTCTGGTGGGCATGGGACAGCTATACGGCAATGGCTCTGGAGAGTGGATTTACCTCTGAAACCTTAGAAATGCAGATGGCTATGGTAACTTCCCCGGCCCTGATGCTGCTGGGAGCGGCAATTACCGCTGTACTTACTTTCCTCGGGACATTGTTTGGTCAGCGCCTATTGCGGAAGCACTTCCAAAAAGCCGGTATTGTGGGATGAACAGAACAGGTACGACACAAAAGCGAATCGAGCAGGTAGATGGGCGGACGGTCTTATTTTTGACCGTCTGCTCCTGCCTGGTCAGTTTTCTAACCACAGACCTGATTGGCCATGCGGTGTTCACTTTCTGGCTACTCTTGATTCTCTGTTATTTTGGGCTATATAAGCAGGGGATCGGCTGTTATACAGTCTATTTGGTAACCGTTGTTGGCCTATATTTGGAGACAAAATACAGCATATCATTTCCATCTCCGCTTTTGCTGAGCATGATCTACAAGCTGCTCCTTCCCGCTATGCCAGCATATCTGCTTTTCCGTATTCCCTCCGGCAAGCTCACGGCCAGTCTGCGGAAACTGCCTATCCCAGCCAAGGCTATGCTGGTCCTGGTCGTCATGCTACGCTTTGCTCCGACGATCATCCTGGAGTTCGGAGAAGTTCGGGAGGCTATGAAAATCCGAGGCTTTCTTCGGTCGGTACCTACGGTCCTGCGGCACCCATTGAATACGCTGGAATATGCAATCGTGCCTATGGTATTCCGCTCTCTAAAAATTGCGGATGAGCTCTCCGCCTCGGCTATTGTCCGCGGCATTGAGAGTCCTTACAAAAAGCAAAGTTACTATGTCAGCCGCATCTCACCGCTGGACGCGTTCCTCATGTTGGTCAGCACTGCAGCTGGAATCGTATGCTGCGTTCTGCTGTAAAGGGGTATCACAATGGGAAAAGAAATCGCAATTCGGGATCTTACATTTTCTTATAGTGGTCGGGGCGATCAGATCAGTCATGTTACACTGGACATTCGCGCTGGGGAAGTAATCGTACTGACTGGCCCATCCGGAAGCGGAAAAAGCTCTTTGACCCGTGTAATCAATGGGTTGATCCCCTATTTCTATGAGGGGGAGCTGAGCGGGCAAATCCGTGTAGGGGATAAACCTTTGGAGGAAATCCACTCCTGGGAACGCGGGAAGCTGGTAGGTAATGTGTTCCAAGACCCCCGGAGTCAATTTTTTGCCAATGAGGTAGCCGGAGAAATCGCTTTCGGCTGTGAAAATTACGGATATACCCATGAGGAAATCCAGTCCCATGTACTCCAGGCAGCCCAGTACAATAAAATTGAGGACCTTTTGGATCACAGCCTGCACACACTGTCCTATGGAATGCGGCAAAAGGTAGCCATCGCCTCCGCTCAGGCCATTGAGCCGGAGATCTATGTCATGGACGAGCCTTCCGCAAATCTGGACATCGAATCCACCTACCGCTTCGGGGATATTATCCGCAATCTGAAGGCACAGGGAAAAACCATTGTAATCGCAGAGCACCGCTTGTACTATCTCATGGATGTTGCGGACCGATTTTTCTGTATTCAGCACGGTGCGATTGTGCGAGAGTTCTCAAGGGAAGAAATGAAGAGCCTCCCATCGGCAGAAGTGCATACGCTTGGCTTGCGGACGCCGGACCTCTATCAAATGGCGTTTCAGCAGATGCCATCGGCCGCCACAGACGAAGTAGTGCTGGAGACGCAGGGGCTCCATAAAGCCTTTGATGGCACGGTGGTGGCTGAACACTTGGATTTTGTCTGCCACAGAGGAGAAATCGTCGGTATCATCGGGCCGAACGGCACAGGGAAAAGTACATTTGGGCGCATCTTTGCCGGCCTTTTGAAGGAAAACTCCGGTGAGGTATTCCTGTTTGGTCATAAGACCCGGCCAAGAGAGCGGATGGGCAAAGTATGGTACATTCCACAGGATTTAGACAGTCAGTTATTTGGAGAAGACCTTGTTGATGAATTGACCACTGGGGCACCTACGGATGAGAAGCGCAACGCACGAGCCCGGACAATTCTCAAAGCCCTGGAACTGGAGGAGTATGCCGAGCAGCACCCGGCCACCCTATCCGGTGGGCAGAAACAACGACTGGCTTTGGGGGTAGCCTTGATGCACGACGCGCCTATTATTATTCTTGATGAGCCTACCAGCGGACTGGATGGCGCCAATATGCGCAATGTGAGCCAAATCATCCGCAAGCTGGCCGGAATGGGGCGTACCATTCTGGTAATCACCCACGACGCAGAATGTGCGCTCTCTTGTTGTGACCGGGCTATCCGCCTGGAAAACGGCGCAATCACGGACGACTTTCCTATCCACTCCGTAGATATTCTTTTGGACAAAATTGGGTATCAGAGCTGTGGCCAAAGAGGCGTTTGTTATTCTGGCACATAAGGAGGTGCTTTTATGGCACAGGAAGAAACGCGCAAGAAAAAAACCGGTATGGCTCGGTGTCTGGAATTGGCATCACAACATAAGGGCCTTGTTTTTATCTCAGGCATTCTTGCCGCAGCAGCCGCAGTGTGCTCTTTCCTACCGTATCTTTCTATCTATTTTATAATGCGGGAACTAATCGGAGTTTTTCCCGATATGGCGAACGCAAATATGAGCGTTGTTCTCCGATATGGCTGGATGGCTCTCGGGGGGATTGCCGGAAATGTAATCCTTTATTTCTGCGCGTTGATGTGTTCCCATCTGGCGGCTTTCGGAACGCTTTATGAGCTGAAGCTGGCCTTTGCGAACCATATTACGGAAATCCCTTTAGGGTATCATCTGACCATTGGCAGCGGTCGGATGAGGAAGATTATGGACGAGAACATTGAGAGCATTGAAAAATTTATCGCGCATCAGTTCCCGGATTTTGTTGCTTCTCTGGTGGCCCCACTCGCCCTGGTAATTCTTCTGCTGGCCATTGACTGGCGGTATGGTATCGTTTCTCTTTTTGGAATTATCTTGGCCTTTGTGGTGCAATTCCTTGGTTTTAATGGGAGTGCCAAAGAAAAAATGCACCACTATCAGACCGCGCAGGAAGATATGAACAATGCTTCGGTAGAATATGTCCGTGGTATGCCGGAAATCAAAGCATTTAATCAAACCGCAGATTCTTTTCGCCGTCTAAGCAAATCCATCACTGATTATACTTCTTTTGTGCTGGAGTACGCTATGGGCTGGCAAAATTGTATGCCGGGGTTTACGACAATCATCCATAATATTTACCTGCTCTTGATTCCGGTAGGGATATTTATTGGCATGGGAGCCGAGGACTATCGTACTTATTCCTTGACCTTTATTTTTTATCTTGTCTTGGCTCCCGCTATTTCGGGCGTACTTAATAAGATCATGTATATTTCAGAGTCTTTCACACAAATTGACGGAAATGTGGAACGCATGGAAGAGGTATTGAGCATCCCCGTTCTGCAAAATCAAGATGTGGGGGCCAGAGAGCAGGGGCATAGCATTGAGTTCGACCATGTTTCATTCTCTTACGATACGGGCACTTCGGTTAAAGCCCTCAACGATGTATCTTTCATAGCCAGACAGGGCGAAGTAACGGCCATTGTTGGTCCTTCTGGTGGCGGAAAGAGCACGATTGCCAATCTGATTTCTCGCTTCTGGGATGTGACAGAAGGATGTATTCGTATTGGCGGAGTAGACATCCGCAAAATACCACAGGCGGAGCTTATGCGGCAGGTCAGTTTCGTCTTTCAAGATACTTTCTTGTTCAAGCAGAGCATTTTGGATAATATTCGGATGGGTAATCCGACCGCCTCAGAAGCGCAGGTGATTGAGGCAGCAAAGGCAGCACAATGTCACGACTTTATAGAAAAACTGCCAGACGGTTACCATACTATGATTGGTGCGTCTGGCATTCGGCTCTCCGGTGGTGAGCGGCAACGCATCGCGATTGCCAGGGCGATTATCAAGGACGCTCCCATTATTGTGTTAGATGAGGCAACTGCTTTCAGTGACCCAGAAAACGAGTATCTGATTCAAAAAGCATTTGAAAAACTAATACAAAATAAAACGGTTATCATGATTGCCCATCGGTTATCAACGATCCGAAATGCAGATCAGATACTTGTGATGGAGCACGGACAGCTGATTGAGCAAGGGACTCACGATACCTTGATGGAACGGCAAGGGAAGTACACACAAATGTGGAATAGTTACATGGAGTCTATCAGCTGGAAGATCCGCGCAGGAAAAGGGGGTGCAATCGAATGAAATTTCTGAAAGAAAAATTGCTGTTGTCCGAGAAAGGCTACTCTGATTTGAAAAAAGCCATCGTCGCCTGCACCCTGACCAATATTGCACTTCTACTTCCTGCCGGCGTAACAACTTTGCTGTTTTGGCAATTACTAAATCCCTTTTATGGGAAAGACATTTCCTGGGGGAATATGTGGGGATTACTGATTGTCGGCATCATAGCTTCACTTCTGGTCTTCCTTGCAGCAAGAAATGATTACCGAAAAACCTATTTGGCGTCCTATAAGGAGGCCAGCAATACACGACTGCGAATCGCAGAACATTTGCGTAAGCTCCCTATGAGTTTCTTTAATTCGAGGGACCTGTCTGATATAACCACCAATATGATGGCCGACTGTGCGAGCATGGAGTCCATGCTGAGCAGCACCATTCCACCATTGATTGCCAATGTGATCTCTGTTACTCTTACCTGTGTTTGTCTGGCCTTTTTCGACTGGAGAATGGCTCTGGCATTGTTTGCTACCATGCCTATTACATTCCTGATTATTTGGGCCGGGCGCAACTTGCAGATACGCATGTTTGACCGGCAGGTAGGTATTAAGCTGGAAGCGTCAAGTCAAATTCAGGAGTATTTGGAGGGTATCAAGATCATCAAGTCCTGCGGGTTGAGCGGTGAAAGGTTTTCTACTTTGAATCGCGCACTTTTAGCCATGAAAAAGGTCGCAATTCAAGCGGAACTCGTTTCTGGTGTGTTGGTACAATCCGCCGCCTTAATTTTGCAGGCCAGTTTGGGCATCGCCATTTTCGTGGGTACAGTGCTTATTACGGGCGGACAAATCGAATTACTCCCATTGCTTGTTCTTTTGATGTTCTCCACTCAACTCTATGGCCCTATCCTTGCCATTCTTTCTCAACTCACCTCCCTCTTCCATTTAGGGACAGTCACAAAACGGATGCGTATGCTTCTAACGACTCCCGCGATGGAGGGAAACGAGCAGGATGTTCACACATACGATATTGAATTAAAGAATGTTACCTTTGCGTATGCTAAGGAAGATGTTATCAAGGATGTCTCGCTGAAAATCCCGTCGGGGAGTATCACCGCACTGGTTGGCCCGTCCGGCAGCGGAAAAAGTACCATCTCCAAGCTGATTGCCCGCTTTTGGGATGTTCAGAAGGGCTCAATTACTATCGGTGGAGAAAATATAAAAAACATCGAGCCTGAGCATTTGATGAAAAGCATATCTTTTGTATTCCAGGATGTTACTCTTTTCAACGATACGGTATATAACAATATTCGCGTCGGCAACATGGCCGCAACAGAGGAGCAGGTTATGGCCGCTGCAAAAGCGGCCTACTGTGACGAATTTGTAATGCGGCTTTCGGATGGATACCAAACCGTTCTCGGTGAAAATGGAAGCACCCTTTCTGGCGGAGAGCGCCAGCGTATTTCGATTGCCCGCGCTCTTCTGAAAGACGCCCCTATTATTTTGCTGGACGAGGCGACCGCATCCCTTGATCCTGAAAATGAGGTGCTGATCCAGCGGGCTATCGCCCGATTGGTCGAGGGGAAAACCGTCATTATGATTGCTCACCGTCTGCGTACCGTAGTGGATGCCGACCAAATCTTTGTACTGGAAAACGGGAAACTTGTAGAGCGAGGAACGCACGACGAACTAATTGCCCATAAGGGACTGTACGAAAAGTTATATCATATCCAGCAGGAAAGTCTTGACTGGGTAGTTTAAGGGGTGGTGGTTTCGATAAAATTACGAGCATCCGGTGAGGACTATCTGGAGGCCGTGCTGGTGCTCCAAAAGGAAAAAGGCATGGTGCGCTCCGTGGATGTGGCTCGGCACCTTGATGTATCAAAACCCAGCGTGTGTCATGCGGTCTCCACTTTGAAAGCGGGTGGTTTTCTCACCATGGACGAAAATTCTTTCTTGTTCCTGACGGATGTGGGCCGGGAGGTAGCCGAGCAGACCTATGAGAAACACTGCTTCTTTACTCGCCAGCTTGTCGCAGCCGGGGTCGATCCCCAGACCGCGGAACGGGAGGCCTGCCGGATGGAGCACACCATCAGCCAGCGGTCCTTTGAATTGTTAAAAGGGGCGGTGGAGCCGGAATGAACGGTGGAAAATCAGAAGAAGAGGTGGTCCCCGCATGGGGAAGCTGCTGATTTTATCCATTACAGATGGAGAGGAACAGCTCCTGGACAAGCTCAAGGACTTCCTGGCGGAAGCGCCTGGAATTGAAATCGTGGAGCCGCCCGCCACGAAGCACACCCTCACCTTTCCCGGCCTGGAGCTGCACCTGCGCAAGCAGACGGTAAAGTGGCGGGGCCGCTCCCTGCACCTCACGCATCTGGAGTTCTTTACGCTGGCCTACCTGGCCCGGCGCCCTGGCTGGGTCTTCACGCAGGAACAGATCTACGAGGCCGTATGGCACGAGTTCCCGGAGCATTGCGGCGCGGCCGTGGCCAACATCATCAGCCAGCTCCGCCGGAAGATGGGGCCGGGCAACCCCATCCGCACGGTACCCCACAGCGGCTATAAGTTCGAGCTGCCTCCATAACCTGAGAAGCCTTTTCCGAAAAAACGCAGTTATCCTCTATGGGTAACTGCGTTTTTCTATCTGAGTCAAGATCACAATAGCCCGCCGCTTTCACAAAAGTCTGTCCAAACAGAGCATAATCGTCTATATGGAGCGGACAGAACGATTTCTTTTCGCTAAAATAATGCAATGTTGAGGGACGCATGGCGTCCAATTCTTTATTCAAACGGTTAGCATTATCTAACCAAGAAGGAGTGTGTGCTATGTCTGGATCAAACAGCCGCCGCGGAATGGGCGGCAGGGATGTCATCACCGTGGGAATCTTCTCCGCCATCTACTTTGCCATAAACTTTGCCTTTATGCTCCTGGGCGGGCTACACCCGCTGCTATGGATTTTGATGCCGGGCTTTATCGCCCTGTTCACCGGCATCCCACACCTGATGATGTGCGCCAAGGTGCAGAAGGTGGGTTCAGTCCTGCTGATGGGCCTTATCACCGGGCTGATCTACTTCGTCACCGGCCAGTTCACCCCGGTAATCCTGGTCTCCTTTGTCATTGCCTGCGGCCTGGGGGAACTGGTCCGTGGCTGTACCCATTATACCAGCATCCGGGGAAACCTTGTGTCCTTCGTCCTGTTCTCCCTGGGCATGGTGGGCTCTCCGCTGCCCATCTGGCTGATGCGGGAGGACTTCCTGCGGCAGATCACGGAACAGGGGATGCCCGCAGACTATGTGAACACCCTGGCGGCACTGTCGTCCAGCTCCATGCTGGTGGTGCTGTTCCTGGCCCCTGTTGTGGGCGCGATCATTGGCGGCTTTATCGCCCGGGCCATGTTCCGCAAGCACTTTGAAAAGGCAGGCCTTGTCTGAGATGGAGCGGCGCATCTTTGACCCACGGGCCGGCCTGTGGCTTCTGGTGGCCGCCAATATCATCGCCTTCCGCCCCCATACCCTGTGGCTGGAGCTGGCACTGGTCGGCCTGCTGCTGCTCCTGATGGCTGCCCACGGGAAGTATTCCATGGCGGTCAAATGGGCGGTGGGCTATTGTGCCCTACTGCTCTTTCAGCAGTACATCCTGCCCGCCTCTCCCAAGATTATCGCCACCAGCTTTACCATTTTTGCCACCTACGCCCGCCGGATGTTTCCGTGCCTGATGACCGGATCGCTGATGCTGAAATGTACGCCTCTGCGGTATTTCATCGTGGGACTGCGCCAGCTCCGTGTTCCCCAGCGGCTGATCGTGGCCGTCTCGGTGACTCTGCGATACTTCCCCGCTATCCGGGAGGAGATGGGCTATATCCGGGACGCCATGAAGTTGCGGGATGTCCGGGGGCTGGCCCGACTGGAGGGCACGGTGATACCTCTGATGGTGTCCGCCACCGAGACGGCGGAGGAGCTCTCCGCAGCGGCGGTGACCCGGGGAATTGAGGACCCCGCGCCTAAGACAAGCGCCGTCTTCCTGCGGCTGTCCCCGGTGGACCTGGCCGGGATGGCGGCGGGCCTTGTGTTGCTGGCGCTGTCATTTGTGGTACAATAAGGAGGACCCTCGGAATGATCTCATTTGAGTATGTTTCCTTTGGTTATGACGGCTCCCGGGAGACCCTGGCCGGCCTGAACGCCGCCATCCGGCCGGGCGAATGTGTCCTGCTGTGCGGTGCCTCCGGCTGTGGAAAGACTACGGTGACCAAGCTCATCAACGGCCTGATCCCGGCCTTTACCCCCGGCTGCCGCCTGGAGGGACGGGTGGAGGTGGACGGCCTGGACCCCGCCAAGACGCCCATGCACCAGCTGGCCCGAAAGGTGGGATCGGTATTCCAGAATCCCAAGTCCCAGTTTTTCAATCTGGACACGGACAGCGAGCTGGCCTTTGGGCTGGAGAACGCAGGATGCCCGCCGGAAGAGATCCATGCCCGGGTGGCGGAGACCGTGGAGGCCCTTGGGCTGGAGAGCCTCTGCGGGCAGAGCATCTTCTCGCTCTCTGGTGGACAAAAGCAGCTGCTGGCCTTTGGCTCGGTCTACGCCATGGGCCCGGACATCTTTGTGCTGGACGAGCCAACCGCCAATCTGGATCAGGAGGCCATCGCCCGCCTTCACGACGAGATCGCCGGTCTGAAGCGGCAGGGGCGCACGGTGGTCATTGCCGAACACCGACTCTACTTTCTTACCGACCTGATCGACCAGGCATGGTATATCAGGCAGGGGAGCCTGTCCCGGCGCTTCACCCGTGAGGAGTTTCAGCGGCTGACTGATGAGGAACGGGAGAGGCTGGGCCTGCGCACGCTGTCATCGGCCCCCTGTACCCTGCCACCGGCGAAGCCGGCCGGGTCCGGGGAAGGCCTCTCTGTGGAGGGGCTGACCTGCGCCTTTCAGAAAAGAGAGGCGGTGTTCCGTGAGCTGTCCTTTTCCGTCCGGCCGGGTGAGGTAGTGGCTGTCACCGGGCCCAACGGCGTGGGTAAGACCACGCTCTCCCGCTGTCTGTGCGGGCTGCTGCGGGAGCAGGCAGGGACTGTCCGGCTTCACGGCCGCCCCCTGGGACGCAAGGAGCGGCAGCGGGCAGCCTTCTGCGTGATGCAGGATGTAAACCACCAGCTCTTTTCGGACAGCGTGTGGGGTGAGTGTCGAATATCCGCCCCGGATGCACCGGACGAAAAAATCGCCGAGGTGCTGGATCGCCTTCAACTGCTGTCCTTTCGGGAGCGGCACCCCATGGCGCTCTCTGGCGGACAGAAACAGCGGCTGGCGGTGGCCACCGCGCTGCTGTCGGAAAAGCCGGTGCTGATTTTTGACGAGCCCACCAGCGGCCTGGATTATGCCCGGATGGTGGAGGTGTCCGGCGTGATCCGGGATCTGGCCCGACAGGGCCGCATCGTGCTGGTGGTAACACATGACCAGGAGTTTTTGCAGCAGGCTTGTGACCGGGTCCTGCATCTGTAAGGAGGGGAACTATGCTGGAGCAGATGATAGCGGGAAATGGCTTTCCAAAAGTGGTGGTGGAAAATGATCATTGCCGGGTCTTTCAGATGATGGGCGGCACCGGGGATGGGAGCATGACCCAGTACGACCTGTACCCCGGGATCACTTTGATGTATAACGACTTCCACATGGAGGATTACGACTCCGACCTGACCATTACCGGAGATCTGCTGTGCATCGACTATTGCCGCCAGGGACGGATGGAGTACCCGGCGGGACCGGATGCTTATTCCTATGTGGAAGCGGGGGACCTGAAGCTGGACCGGCGGCTGGAGCACCGGGGGCACTTTGTCTTTCCACTTTCCCACTATCACGGGATCACGGTGGGGCTGGAGCTGCCTCGGGCAGCCCAGGCCCTGGCCGAATGGGTGCGGGACTTTCCGGTGGACCTGTACCGCCTCCGAGACAAATACTGCTCCGGCCCCCACCCCAAGGTACTCCACGGGGCCCCTTCGCTGGATCATATCTTCCAGGAGCTCTATGCCGTACCGGAACAGATCAAGCTCCCCTATTTCCGCATCAAGACGCTGGAACTGCTCCTCTATCTGGATGCCCTGGAACTGCCCGCGGAGTCGGAGAAGCCCTACTTCTACAAGACGCAGGTGGAGAAAATGAAAGCGATTCACCGCCTGCTGACCGGGGATCTGGAGCGTCACTACACCATCACTGAGCTGTCCCGGCGCTTTTCCATCCCGACCACGGCCTTGAAAGAGTGCTTCAAATCGGTCTACGGCCAGCCCATCAACACCTATATGCGGTGCCTGCGCATGGACCGGGCGGCCCTCCTGCTCCGGCAGGAGCCCCATGCCGGCGTGGCGGAGATCGCCGGCCGGGTAGGGTATGACAGCGCCAGCAAATTTGCCGCCGCGTTCAAGGCGGTAAAGGGTAAAACGCCCCTGGAATACCGCCGGGAGGGACAATAAATTCTTCTGTCCAAACGGGACAGGATCGGCGGAGCGGAGCGGAAAAGAGCTTTTTTATCAGTTACAATGGCTGCGGTTAGCGAAAGCAAATCGCAGTCATTTCTTTTGAGAGGAGTCTTGCCGATGAAAGAACGGACCTGGCTGAGCATCCTGCTCTCCTATGCCGGACCCTGCCGGGGCAAAATGGCCGCCTCGGTGGCCCTGGCGGTGGTCAGCGTGGCAGGAGGCTTTGTGCCGTATCTGGGAGTCTATCAAATCCTGCGGCTGTTTGTGGAGCGTCGGGCGGGCCTGGAGGGCATCCTGCTGTGGTGTGGGGTGTGCCTGGCAGGCTACGCCGTCAAGGTGGCGGGCTATGCCCTGTCCACCATGCTGGCCCATGTATCCGCCTATACCATTCTGGAGGGCCTTCGCCTCCAGGTGGCAGATCAGCTCATGAGGGCGCCCCTGGGCGAGGTGGAATCCCGGCCCATCGGGGCCATGAAGAGCACCATCGTGGACCGCATCGAGGATGTGGAGCCGCCCCTGGCCCACATGATCCCAGAGCTGAGCTCTAACCTGCTTCTGCCCCTGGCGGTCGTCATCGCCATGTTCGCCATCGACTGGCGGATGGGCCTGGCCTTGCTGGTGACCATCCCAGTGGCCCTGGTCCCCATGGCGGCGGGGATGCGGTCCTACAACAAGAACTATGCCGCCTATATGGCGGCCAACAACCATGTCAACAGCGTCATCGTGGAATATGTGGAGGGCATCCAGGTGGTCAAGGCCTTCAGCCAGGGGGAGCGATCCTACGCCAAGTTCGCCCAGGCTGTGAGCTCTTTCCGGGACTTTACCCTGAACTGGTTCCGCTGCACCTGGGCCTCCATGAATCTGTGCCTGTCCATCCTGCCCACCACCCTGCTGGGGACCCTCCCGGTGGGCATCTATCTTTACCAGACCGGGGTGCTGGACCCAGCTCAGGTGACGCTCTGCCTGATGATGGCCCTGGGCATCGTCTCCCCGCTCATGAGAGCTACCGCATTCATCAACTCCATGAAGAGTATGCAGTTTGCGGTGAAGGACACCCGGGAGCTGCTGGACCTGCCCCAGCTCTCTCAGGCGAAGCAGGAGGCGGATCTGGACGGCAGCGGCATCCGGTTTCGGAATGTGGCCTTTTCCTATGGCGGGACGGGGGGCGCGGAGGTGCTCCATGACCTGGAGCTGCACATCCCCCAGGGGAGCTTCACCGCCCTGGTAGGGCCCTCAGGAGGCGGCAAGTCCACCATCGCCCGGCTGGCTGCCCGCTTCTGGGATGTGACGGCCGGCTCCATCACCCTGGGTGGGCGGGACATCCGGGAAATGCCTCTGAAACAGCTCTCCCAGGCCATCAGCTTCGTCACCCAGGACAACTTCCTCTTTGACTGCTCTCTCAAGGAGAACATCCGCCTGGGAAAGCCGGACGCCTCGGACGAGGAGGTGCTGGCGGCGGCCAGGGCGGCCCAGTGTGAGGAGTTTCTGGCCCGACTGGACCGGGGCTGGGACACCCCGGCGGGAGAGGCGGGCAGACAGCTCTCCGGCGGGGAGCGCCAGCGTATCGCCATCGCCCGCGCCATTTTGAAGGACGCCCCCATTGTGATTTTGGACGAAGCCACCGCGTTTACCGATCCGGAAAATGAGGACAAAATCCAGAGCTCGATCATGGCCCTCTCCAAAGGGAAGACCCTGCTGGTCATCGCCCACCGCCTGAGCACCATCCAGAACGCGGATCAGATCGTGGTGCTGGAAAAGGGGCATATCGTGGACCAGGGCACCCAGGCGGAGCTGCTCCGCCGCTGCCTGCTTTACCAGAAGCTGTGGCAGGCCCACATCGGAGCCCAAGGCTGGGCAGTTACATCGGGCGCAAAGGAGGGACAGTGAGATGTTTCACAGTGTAGGACGGATCATGCGGTGGGCCGGAGCCTACCGGAAACGAATGGTGCTGGGCTTCGTGTGCTCCTTCTTCGCCACCTGGTGCACCGCCGGGCCGGTGGTGCTGGCGGCTTGGGCGCTGGGACAGCTGATTGTGGACGCCTGGGGAGAGGAGCGCCTGTCTCCGCACCTTCCCTGGCTGTGCCTGGGCGGGATCGTGGTGCTGATTCTTCTGCGGTTTTTCTTCACCTACTGGAAAAACCGGCTTCAGGAGAGTATCGGCACGGAACGGGCGGCAGAGCAGCGGATGGAGCTGGGGAATGTGCTCAAGCGGGTGTCCCTGGGGTACTTCGCCAAAAACGACCTGGGAGACATTTTGGCAGCCCTCACCACCGAACTGAGCACCCTGGAGCTCCAGAGCATGAAAATGGTGGATGCGGTGGTGAACGGCTATATCCAAGTGGCCGTGATCCTGCTGTGTGTGGCGTTTTTCTGCCCGCCTGCCGCGCTGGCGGCGCTGATCGGTGTGCTGGTGTCCGCCTTTGCTCTGCGGGGGATCGGCCGCCAGAGCGCCCGCACCGCCCCGGTGAGCCACCGGGCTCAGGAGGCGCTGTCCGGGGCGGCCATTGAGTACATTCACGGTCTGCCGGTGGTCAAGTCCTTCGGCCAGGATGGCGTTTCTGTCCAGCGGTTTCGGGAGGCCTGCCGGGCAAACAAGGCCATCCGCATCAAAAATGAGTTCGGCTTTGTCCCCTGGAACTGTCTGCACCTGTTTGCTCTGCGGGCGGCTTCCGTGGGGCTGGTGCTCACCGCCGGCTGGCAGGCCCTGGCCGGCGCCCTTCCCCTCCAGTATTTCCTGATGATCGCCCTGTTCTCCTTTACCATCTTCGGCAGTGTGGAGGCCATCAACGATGCGGCCCACATCCTGTCGGTGACGGACTCGGTGCTGGACCGTCTGGAGGAGCTGGAGCAAACCGATTTCATTGACAAGGGAGGAAAGGAGGTCGTGCCGGAGCGCTTCGATGTGGCCCTGAGCCATGTGTCCTTCGGCTACGGCGGCCGCGAGGTGCTCCACGATGTATCCTTTACCGCCCCCCAGGGGACCACTACCGCCATCGTTGGCCCCTCCGGCTCCGGAAAGAGTACCATCTGCAATTTGGTTGCCCGGTTTTATGATGTGAATGCCGGCTCTGTCTCCGTGGGCGGACACGATGTGCGGGAGTTTACCTGCGAGAGCTTGCTGAGAAACATCTCCATGGTGTTCCAAACGGTGTATCTGTTCCATGACACGGTGGAGAACAACATCAAGTTCGGCTGCCCGGACGCCACCCATGAACAGGTGGTGGCCGCTGCCAAGGCCGCCTGCTGCCACGATTTCATCTCTGCCCTGCCGAACGGCTATGATACCGTGATTGGAGAGGGCGGCTCCACCCTCTCCGGCGGGGAGAAACAGCGCATTTCCATCGCCCGCGCCATGCTCAAAAACGCGCCTATCGTCATCCTTGATGAAGCGACCGCCAGCGTAGACCCGGAGAATGAGCACCTGATTCAGCAGGCTCTGTCCGCTTTGACAAAGGGGAAAACCATCCTTACCATCGCCCATCGGCTGGCCACCATCCAGAGCGCGGACCAGATCCTGGTGGTGGAGGACGGCCGCATCGTTCAGCGGGGTACCCACGACGAGCTCATGGCCCAGGGCGGGCTTTACCGGCGATTCATTGAGATCCGGGAACAGGCCGAGGGCTGGAGACTGGCATGAGGGAGAACAGCAAGCGACAGCATCCCGCATCCTTACACGCTTCAGGCGAGGACTATCTGGAAGCCATCCTGATCCTTCATATGAAAAAGGGCACGGTGCGCTCCGTGGATGTGGCCCGACACCTGGGAGTTTCCAAGCCCAGCGTGTGCCATGCGGTGGCGTTGCTAAAGGACGGCGGTTTTCTCACCATGGATGAGGATTTCTCCCTATGCCTGACGGATGTGGGCCGGGAGGTCGCGGAGAGCATCTACGAGCGCCATTGTTTTTTTACAGAGAAGCTGATTGCCGCAGGGGTTGACCCCAAGGTGGCGGAAGCCGACGCCTGCAGGATTGAGCACATCATCAGCGCGGAGTCTTTTGAGCGGCTGAAAGAGGCGGCTAAAGGTATGAGGCAGGCGTAACGCCTCATTCTTTCGGCTCCTGAATAAGCACACTTAAAAGAAGCTGGAAAGGAACACCCCCTGCTTTGGCAGGGGGTGTTCCTTAATTGAAGCTGTTCAACCGTGCTCCGGCATTATTCCCGGCATTTTGCTCGTGACGCAAGTACAGAAATTTATCAGAAATTAAACATAATTCAGGAGAGTATAATACATCCATTTTCCATAAAAAGGAGATGAAATTACGAGCAGCGTCATTTCAGGAAAGCGTATTCTACTAATTGAGGAAAGCCAAGCACAGGCGGAGAGCATCCGAGCCTTATTGAGGAAAAACGGGGTTGATCCTTGCATCGCCTTGACAATCCAAAACGCGGTCAGCCAAATGATGATCCGCACCTTTGATGTAGTGGCTCTGGACGCGGATACCGAGGATGCTGCCCGTCTGATTGGTTTGCTGCTGGATCTTCGGCACGCAAAGAATACGCTTCTACTTATGTTCCCAATCGGTAAATCTGATGTTCGGGCGGCTTTTATGAACCGAGGGTTTGATATGTGCCTTGCGGAAAACAGTCCCAAGGAGTGCTCTGCCGCTGTCTGTGCCCTGCTTCGCCGTCCGTCGGCCGATGAATACCCTACGGAGGCCGCACCGCCTGGCCGTATCATTTATAAAGATCTGATGATGGACCCCTTGCGCCAAAGGGTCACAATGCGCGGAAGTCAGCTCTCCTTTACAGCTCTGGAGTTCAAGCTCCTCTATTTCCTGGCCAGCAATCCCTCTATCGTCTTTTCCAGGGAACTGATCTATGAACGGGTCTGGAGGGAGAGCAGTCTCTACGGCAGTAAGAGCGTTAACGACCTGATCTGTTCTATACGAAAGAAGATGGGCCTGTCTCCTAAAGATACCGATTATATCAAGACAGTCAAGGGAGTCGGGTACTGTTTCGCTCCATAATGTCGAAATAACACATATTCCGCCGCAAATTCTCTTTTAAGTCCACTTTGGGAGCGTAAGGAAACCATGATGCACCGCTATTCTGTGGATAACGGCACAAGAACCCACATCGCGACGAAATTTGCTTTCAAAGCATGGAATGAGATGGGGGAATATGAATAGGTCTGCGCCTCCACTTTTCCACCATGGCAGGGCAACAGCTTGGTCTACCGCTATCCTATTCTCCGGTGCCAATTTTCTTGCCTTGGATAAGAATTCCTCGCATGATGTCTCCTTGTGCTGAAAAATTTTATTTCAGAAAGAAAGGCGGGGGGATCATCATGGAGCAAACGAAAATAAGAGAACAGGTAATTGATGACTTGAAGCAATATCCGGAGCTGAAGAAGAAAGTCATCTTGCTTCGCTATGAGCAGGAACACCCCGCCAAGATTTCAGACAGCGAGGTGATCGACAGCATGGCGCTTTCACGGCCGGTGAGCGACGGCATTCGACCGGCGGGATTTATCTCAGATAAGACCATGCGTATCGCCACACAGTTCCGGGACAAGAAAGACCGACTCAACCAAGAAACCATTATGGAGATCGCCCAGGAGCTTTATACCGTTGAACAACAGATCTCCAAGCTGGAGTTCTATGTCTCACAATTAGAAGAAAAACAGGCCGAAGTGATCCGAAAATATTATTTTGAGGGGAAAACTTGGGGAGAATTACAGCGGGAAATGCATCTGGCGCCGCGGACACTGCTCAAGCGCAGAGACGATGGCCTGGATGCGCTTGTGTCCATCTACTCTTACATAGGGCAGGTGAAAGGAGATCGAAGGAATACATGACGGTACATTTTTATGACGATGCGCACGAAGCGTTTTTCCGTGAGAAATTGGAGCGGGCCGCAGCATCCGGGCGTACTCCAGACAACTATTTTCGTTCTTTCCTCTATCTGTGCGGGCTGTGCCCAGATACCAGGAGCCACTTCCATCGTTTATTTGACTGGCGGGAGTGGTGTATCTGCCCGGAGGCGCTGGCTGACGGCTGGCAGACTGGTACGAGCAAAAGAATCACCAGGCTGGCATTTAACCTGTGGAACGGCTATGGGCAGGAGCAACCGGAGGATGAACGGGTCTCTGCGGCATTCCTGCCGGATGAGATATTCTGCTGTGGGTTTCAGTCCTGCTTCTTTGAGGCGGTGCGGCTCCGTTTCCCAGAATATGCGGACGCTGCCTCATCACTCCCATGTATGGGACCAGGCTAAATGATTTTTGTAAATAACCCATACTGTGTTTTACAGGCCGACAGCGCAAAGCTGCCGGCCTGTGTTCTTTGATCCGATATTATTGTTCGCTTTGGCCGCTGTAACGAATATCCTCCGTCACATCATGGCCTGTTCCCGGAACGGCATAGACGCCGCAGCGGGAGATCTCCTTGAGCGTTTCAATGCGCCAACGCAGGGCACGGGCCACAGCAATGCGGCGGGCTTCATCCAGGAACAGGGAGCCCTTGGTCAGCTCCATCCATTCCTCCTCGATACTGTCCAGCCTGGACAGGTCCAGCCAGTCAAAGGAAGATACCAGCTTGATCTGCTCCTCATGGCGGTCCTTGAACGGCTTGCAGGTGACCCGCCCGCTTCCCACCATGCCGGTGGGCTTGTCAAACCACAGGGATGTGCCGCTGTCGTAGATCGGGGCGGCGCCCAAATACTCCAGCGTCTCAGCGTTGCGTACCACGCCGAAGTTATTTTGGTGCCGGTCCTCGTTGACGATCAGGTAGTCCAGTACGATCATCCGGTCCACGGCCTCCCGGACGCCGGGAATACCAAGGGCTTCACAGCAGTCCATATAATGCTGATAGACCGAGACATGATTGGGCCGCTTTACCGTCTGCATGATATACCACGCTGGGATCAACTCGGTTTCCGGGGTGATAAAGTCCTCACATACGCTGTACGGGTAGTCCTCCTGGACCGTCAGCGTATAGGTCACATGGGGGATACCCAGACGCTCCATCACGGAACTGGCCAGCACCTCATTGTAGGGCTCCTGCTGGGTGGCGCCGCTTCCGCCCTTCATCAGGCACCGGCGCTCATCCAGAATGGCCCACTTTTTCTTCAGCCAACCGTCCGAGGTGTTGTCCGGGGACATCAGGCTTACCCGGCCGCTGGATGAGCCGCGGCCGAGCAGGATATTGCCCACATCATCGGAAAAGGCGTTTTGAAAGAAGTTTACCTCCTCCCAGCGCACGCCGCTGGATGTCGGGCAGATCCAATATTGGTCGGACAGGCTTAGCCCCAGGCATTTGTCCAGGAGCAGTTGTGTGGAGGCCAACTCCAACTCTCGCAGGGCATCCCGGATGCGGTCACGGCTGGCTGGAATGGCCCGGCCGGTCCACCATGTATTGAGGGCGCTCCTGTCAATGACTCCCTTTTTCACAGGGATACCTACCGGAACATGGAGCGCGTTATAAACATGGCCGACAGACCGGATCACACCGGTGTCCGTATCCAATTGGAGGTCGGCCACAGGTGTATTTTTGTGCATAAGAACATAGCGACTGTCTGCCATTTTGGTTTCACCTCTTTCTGCTTGATTATAGTAAGAAAAAAGGAACTTGCAACTTGCCGTTGAGTATGCGATGCGCCTCCAAGGGGCTTTTTATTTTTGAGAAAACAGCAGGACCGGCACCGGGCGGCAATTTGAACTCCCCGGTGCGCCGATCCTTCGCAAGATGAATCAGATCGTTTCCTCTAAAAGCCGCTCTTTGATGACGACGGTATTTCCATGCTTCCTTTTCCAGGAGAGTACGGGCCTGGTTTGTATTCCATGGGTACCCGTTCTGAAAACGATACGGCGCAGGACTGCATATTCCGGAATGGAGGGGGCAATCATGGCGACGGTAGTCTCAATCTGCTCAATGGCCTTGACCAGATCGGAGCCCTTCAATTCGATGTAGTAGGAAGTCTTTGCATCATCGTTCAAAAGGAGATAATCACAGCGCGGAGACATATCCCCCGCTGCGACCACCTCTCCATCCACCTTGAACTGCCGGATCATGTGCCTATTTTTGTTCTTGCCGACATGGGTACAGCGATTTTCCGCCGAAGTAAATACGGAGTGCTGTCCCGCCCGATGCGGCGTAAAATCATTGATGTTGCAGCACATACCTATCCCTCCTCAGAAAACAAAAATCCGAGAAGGAAATCGCTTAACGCATTGATCTCAGTGGAGGCGCCGTCAATCAGTTCATTCTTGATCAGCTTCAGCCCATCATCCTCGTTCACAGCCGTTTCCAGCTTGCCGTCATGAATATAATAGGCGTTTGATCTTTCCGCATCAAGCCAAAACCTCTTGTTGAGACGCGGCTTGACCTCTTCTTGACGCTGAACAGGAACCTGGCCGGCGAGCATCAGATAGTTCAGTGTGCTGAGCACATAGGGGCTGTGTGTGGTCACGATGCCTGTGTTCCCGCTGGTAAGCATCAAAGCGAGCACATGGGAGATTGTCTGCTGGGAGGCCGGATAAAGGTGGGACTCCGGCTCTTCCACGATCAGGAACACCTTTCTCTGCTCAATCAGATAATAGAACAGAAGGTTAAAAAGCCACACAACTTCCTGCTGGCCGGAGGAAGCCAGGTTGATTTTCACATATTTGCCGTCTGAAAGATATAGACGCTCCTCATTTTCCGTATATCGGTAGCTGCCGTTCAACACCTGCTCCGCGGCTGTTCTCAAGAGGTTGACCGCGGGCCTGATCTCCTTGTACTTTTTCAGCCGAATCGGGTCAGCCTCAATTTCCCGGATAACGCCATCCATCCCGTAGCCGAAGGTCGGCTTGAGCTTTAGGATCAATTCCGTGTATCGCTTGGTGATATAGTCGATATTACGGAGTTGGGACTCCTCCAGCGAAGTAAAAATATAGTTGAGCTGCGCGCTCAGCAGTGTAATCAAATTGCGCCCGGCCGGAATAAAGACGGTTTCATACGGATCATTAAACAACTGGCTGAGCTGTTTCTCGGCATAGTCCCTCTGGCCGGGAGAGATATTGGAAAAATTCCGCCAGCCCAGCTCTGTGAAATACTCTTTCACAGAGCCGCTAAATTCAATTTCGATATAGTTTTTCAGGGGATCATCATAATTTTCAGTCAGGGATACCCGGATAGAGACATTCTTTTTATAGGTGTATTCCATCTTCATATCCAGCGGCATGACCCAGGAGGTCCCAAAAAGCTGCAGGAATTTGTTCTTCAGGCGCTGTTCCAAGACCATGGACCAGGAAGCGTCATCCCGGTCCGATACTGCTTGCGGGCCTCCCTGCATGATAATATTCAAAATATCCTGTTTGACCGTCCTGAAAAAATAGACGGCTTTTGCAACGGTGCTTTTTCCGCTGGACTGCGGGCCAGTCAAAACGGTGAAGTCGTTCAGGTCCAAATCACATTCTTGAATAGGACCAACATGATATAACCGGAGCTTGTGATCCATGCGGCACACTCCTTTTCCAAAGCGATTTTAAGTTCTGTATTTGTTGTTAGTATAATCAGATTTTAGAGATAAATCAAGTCGAGATGGTGAATGAGGCAAGTCTGGAGATTCGCGGCGAGACGCCTTTGGCGGCAGAGTGACACGGACGGATAGTTCGCAACTCTCCGTCCGTGTTCTCTGTGTAATAAGATGTTTTCTCGCCGCTATGCCACCCGGCTCACCACCAGCTGCTCCGCGATTTGATCGCGGGAGAGCTGGCTGGTGCGGTAGACATTGGTGCAGAACTCCCGGAGGCTGAACTCAAACCCGGCGTCCTCCTGATCCAGCAGGATGCCGGTGATCTGGAAGCCTCTGGCGGACTGTTCCGCCTTCAGCTTTTCCAGGAAACTGTCCGGCAAAACACATTCACCGTCCGTGACGAACACCATGTCGGCATTTTCAAAGCCCTCCTGCTCCATGAGGCGCAGGGCCTCCCGCAGCGGCGTCTCGTAGTCGGTGTTTCCGTTTAGGAAGGTCTCGGCACAGCGCAGAACATCCTCACGGTCGTACTGCCCCGGCAGGAAGAGATCAGTCTGAACATCTCCAACCCCGGCAAAATGGATCACGGCAAACCGGCGCTGGTCCCGCATGGCAATGTCCAGCAGGGCCAGGGCCACCGCCTTACACCAGGGTGCTTGGCTCTCCGCAGAACTGGACTCGTCCAGCATACAGATGATGTCGCCGCTTCCCTTGCAGATGGGCTCCCGGCGCTGGTACTGCTTGAGTGCCTTTCGCTGGAGCTTGCGCAGGAAAAGCGGCAGCGTCTCCGGCGCGGCAAGCATGGCGAACTCCGAGGCAATGGCCCTGTTGATGTCGCCGCCCAGCTCCAGGCTGTACTTCTCGCCGCGGCCATAGGCATAGCCGTTTTTGCGCTTGCCGTCCATCAGCTCCTTCAGGCGCCCCAGATAGCGGGCCACCTCCATGAGCGTGGGACTCTTGCCGACGCGGGCGGCCAACTCCAGGTCCGCCGCTCTCCGCTCCGGATCATTGCTGTCAGGGCCGTAGCCCCAGGCCAGAAGCGCCGACGAAACGCTTTCGGCTTTCTGTGCCGCCGCCCGTACCGCCTGTGCAAAACAGCCGGAGACGGCCTCTTTATTTTGGAGCATCTGGTCGCGGACCATATGGCCCACGGCTTCCGTCTGGTTGACCTGGCTCTGGGCCTGATTGGCAGCCTTGACGGCCTGCTTCTCCAGTTCGGGAAGCTGCTCAGGGCCGGCCTGTGCGATTTGCTTCATCAGTTTTTGAAGCTCCTCCATGCTCCTGTCCCTTTTTTGTTCCAGGCGCTCCAGGGTATTCAGCGCCCCTTTTTTTCCACTGGCTTTTTCCAGCAGCTCATCCAGGTTTCCAGCCACCTGACTGATAAATTCCGAAGCGGCCTCATAGGCGGGGAGCTGCCGCCCCTCACAGGCGGCTTTGATGGCGGGATAGTCCTCGCCGTCCATCACCTCATTTAGGATCGGTGCATTGAAGCGGCGGGCCTGCTCGGAAATGGCATCTTCTGGCTGCCGCCGCACATTCAGGGAATAAAAGCTCTGATAGATGTCCCTGCTCAGAGCGGGAAAGGTGGACAGCTTTTCGCCGCAGGCTTTTTCCAGCGCATCCAGCTCGTTATCACCCCGGCGCAGGTCCCGGTATGCCGCGTCCTCCAGTTTGGTTGATTTCAGCACCCGATGTCCGCCGGCGTGCCGGGGGGAGAATGTCTGCGCGGTCTGTGCCAGGGGAGAGCCCAGCACATCGCTTAAAGAGCGAAAATAAGTACGCATATTACTTTCCTTCCTTTGTCATTTTCAAAGTCCTGTTATGATCGAAATCCTCTTCGGGATCAATCTTATCCCGCGTTGTCTCTCAGGCCATCGCAGTCTGCCGCATTTTGGAGCGACAGCCAGCGCCGCTCCAACAGCGGCGCTATTTTTGCCACGGTGCCGTCCTTGTCAAATGGAGCGAGCACCAGATCACCCTCGTTGCTCCAGGTCCGGATGTGATCTTCGGCCAGCCGTTCTGATAGGCTCACAGCTTTGCCGCCGAACAGCTCGCTCTCCATCGGTAAAACAGTGCCGTAGTGCCAGACATTTGTGCGGGCGCCGAATTTCTGAATCGTCTTTCGGCCTTTTGGAGTGAGCGTGCCGTTCACTTCACGCTTGGTGAGGCATCCCCAGGTCTTTGTACCTGCCCACTTGTTGGGCTTGTCTTTCAAAATATGAACGGTCTTGGGCTTGCCCTTTGCGAGGATATACATGGACTCAAAAGCGTCTCCATATCGGACAGGGGTGGGCGGCGTGTTCCTTTCCTTTTCCACAAGGATGGTGTCGATCAGTCTCAACTGGATTGATTGAAAGTAGACTACCTGACGGAATTGCGCGGTGGAAAAGGTGGCCTCCCCGCGCTCATTGGGGACATGCCAGACCAGCACCCCGCCCGGCTTCAAAACCCGTAAGAGCTCAACCGCAGTCCTCCGAAACAGGTAATCGGATGGCCGGCCTTTTTGAAAAAACTCCTGCTTGCCTGGAGCGGCCAGAATCAAATCTATGGTCTCCGCGGGCAGCGCCAGTAAAACCTGGAGGTGATCTGCGCAGCGGATGACTTTTCCAGGCTCAGATAAGAGCATCGTATTCACCGTCCTTCTGTGACCTGCATCCAGCGGAGAGGCGCTTGGCGGTTGGGACATGGCGCTTCTCCATTTCTCGCTGAAGCTCCGCTTGAAAACGGGCGGCAGCGGCGTGGATTCTCCGCAGTTGACGAAGTTCCTCTTTGGAAAGGGACCCGTCATCTTCATAGGCCGCCAGTTCGCAGGCTGTGGAAAAGGCGGCGAGGGCGGAGACCATGTTTTGGCATTGAGCTTTTAAGTATGGATTGTCCATTGTACTATTCCTTTCCAAACAGCCTGGACGAGTCGAACAGGATTACTTTCCCGTCCTCCGTGATACGCATGGCTGTGAAGTGAAATGCACTCCTGGCGATACCGGATAGGTAGTCCAGGCGGCCCAAACGGGTGACGGCCTCATCTCTGGTAATAGGGGCGCCGTCCATCTCGTAAGTTGTTTTGTCTCTTCTGGTGGCTTCTTGGATCTGGGCGAAGTCTTTTCTGCCATATCCGCAGCGTTCAAGATACATCTTCTCTTCTTTTGTGATCTTCATTGAGATCTCTGCCTCCTGTTTTTGATTTAGGCCACGGCATAATTCAGGGCATAGAAGCCGTTTCCGCAGGAAATATATTGTCCCGGGTGCTCATAGGCGGTGGCCCGTATGCGATCCCGAAAATGCGGGTTTTTCTTTGCTTTTGGGTGAGCGGCCAGACGGTCTCCCAAGTCGGACAGCTTGGCGCGGCCGCTCAGCTCCTCCATGGTCAACCGAATCAGGTGGTGCCAAGTCAAGCCAGGGATGTCCTCCTTCCGTAGATCCACGGTGGTCTCCCGGCGCACCGCGAAAGGGAAAAAGAGTGCATCCTGTTTATGGAAAAGGAGCAAATACTCCGTTACCACAGGGATGAATGGCTTTTTGTAGCTGCGGGTGTCGCTGACGCAGTTGTATTGCCCTTTTACGATGAACGCTTCCATCTGTCCCACGCGCATAAGGTCATGCTGCATAGAGTAGAAACTCCCTTTGGTGCGGATGTCCCCAACCAGGATGGCAAGCCGGCCGTCCCTGCGCAGGGCCATAAAGAGCTTCTGGACAATGTAATTCAGCTTTTCCACAAACTCGGGATAGCTGGAACACCTGGAAAGGTCATCCTTATGCGGCGTGCCCCACATATTTCCGGAGTAAGGGATCAGATTATGGTAGGGCGGGTGGAGAAAAATCAAATCTGCCGAATCGTCCACTTCGTCCCGCAGCGCATCCCATCCGCCAATACCGCAGGCAGGGGCGGGATTGAGGTCATACAGAAGCGAGCGCACACCAAGGCTCTGCGCCGCCGCCTGGCTCGTCCCAGAGCCGGACATAGGATCAAGGAGCGTAAAGTCCTGTGTCTGCTTCCCGTAGTAATGCTTGCACTCAAGCACATAGCGGAGAATCGCCCGCACGACCTCCGGCGAGCAGTTTCCACGCCACTTGTTGTTCCCGCCGCTGCCGCGTTCCGGGAAAGCCATAAAAGAAGTGAGTTCCTTACCCACACGCTGGCGAAGCTCTTTGGTCCCCAGTTCCTGGACAATCTGTTTCCAGCGGGGGCCGAACTCTTTCTCCAATATCTGTACTGCGCGATCCTGTTCCGGAAAGCTCATGTATCATCGTCTCCTGTATCTTGGTATATTTGCTTTTGCAGGGAAGAAATACAGCGCGGGAGAGGACGAAGCCTCCCCCGCGTGTTGTTTTGCCGGAATTAGAAATCCGGCGCAAAGTCATCGCCGCCGCCCGGCACAGAGCCCTGATAGGCGCCGTAGCCCGCAAACTGGTCGTCGGCGGGGAAGTCGCCGGCGGCATCATCCTTCTTGCTGTCGGCAAAGTAGGCGTTGTCCACAAGAATCTCAATGCTGACGCGGTTGTTGCCTTCCCGGTCTTTCCAGCCTCTTGTCTGAAGCCGGCCGTCCACCGAGATCATGCGCCCCTTGGTGAAATACTTGCAGATAAACTCAGCGGTGGATCTCCAGGCCACGACATCGAAAAAGTCCGTCTCTTTCTCCTCGCCCTTGCCATAATCCCGGTCATTGGCAATCCGGAAAGAGGTGACGGAGACGCCGCTTTGGGTGCGGCGCAGCTCAGGGTCTGCAACCAGGCGGCCGGTCATAGTGATACGGTTTAACATAAGGTTGTCCTCCTCTTGATCATGAGAATGTGATTTGCAGGCCATCACTGTAATTGCCTGCTTCAAAGATGTAGTAAGTCCCATTTGGCAGCCGGATCAAGGGGTGCTCGCGCACCCGCTTGACCGCGCTTTTCAGACCGCCGGCGCTGACCGTCAGCGCCAGGGTTTCCAGCCCATTGGCATGGACATGATGGACTCGGAACAGTTTCATCATCCGGAGCTGCCCTCCTTGTGGGAAGGCTCCGCCGGAGCATCCTCTGGAGGATGCCAGTGATATATGCACTCAGGATTTCCACAGCGCCCATTCCACAGAATGCCGTTGTACTCCGGGTACTGCTGCGCGTAATACGGGCCGCCGCCAGTGTAGCTCATGGCGCTTTCTCCTCCCAGTCCCGGCACCGAAATGCCGTCTTCAGATGGCCGTCAGGGTCACGGGAGAGCTCCCGGTCGCGGCCAGTCTGGATGAACAGGAGAAAGACTGCCAGCCCCTTTTTCAGGCAGCCGGGATTGTGGCGGCAGGTGTTACAGTCCTTTTCCGAATCTTTACACATCGCCGGAGCCTCCGTTCCACTCAACCTCCGAGGTGAAATACAGCTTGTCGGTCAGAGCGTCGAAGAATCGGTGAAGCCTTTCCAGCTTGGACAGGCCGCTTTTCCGCCCCGCTTTGTAAATAGCGGCGGAGATGTCTTTGAGCGCATAGCTCCGCCAGCCCTCGCCGGGCATGACAAAGGAAAACCTTCCGGAGGGAAAATCGACCTGGAAGGCACCGTTCACATGAGGATCATTGCGAAAGCGCGCCATCGACAGCTCGGCAAAGTCTTGAGTAGAAAGGCGTTCCGTCTCTCCCAGCCTGGAACGAAAATCGCCGCTTGGGGATGACGGCGACTTTCGCACCGTCTCCCGGATAAAGGCGGCCAGGGCAAGGAGGTCCCAGGCCCGCGTGAGCTTATGGTACTCGCAGGCCCGGCCGGCGGTCAGCTTGAGGACGGACACGCGGTAGGTCTCCGCCTCGTGCCGCACCCGCTCCTCCGCTTCATGCTGTTCCTCCCGGGCCAGCTTTTCGGCAATCTCAACGCGCTGTTCGGATGGGACCAGGCGTTCGTAGAGTTCCGTCAAGACCCTGCCCAGCTCTTCCTCCACACTGGAGCCCGCAGGCTCCAGTGCAGTGGATAGCGCATTGAATTTGTCTTCCGGATACCAGAGAGTGATCTCAAGGCAATTTGCCATGTCAGTCCCTCCCGGTGCGAAGCTCGCCGAGGTATTCGCCAAAGCGCTCCTTATCGAAATCCTCGATGATCTCCATATCTACACAGAAGCGCAGAAATTCCAGGAACATATTCCGGGCGGCGTTGTACTCGTCGCCGCTGAGTTCTTTTTGCTGCTCCAGTGCGTCCAGACACTCGGCCGCATCTCCATAGGTGTTTTGGAATCGGCAGTAGCTCATGTTCGACATAGGATACCTCCTGAATTTAAGCCGCAAGTGCGGCGGTTTCCGTGGGGAACGGCACGACCTTCGAGCGCGCCTGGTCCATCTCCAGCTTGATTTCACCGGGTTTGACCTGAAACATACGGGCAATCTCCAGGTCGTGGTAGCCCTGTGCGCGCAATGCGGCGATCTGCCGCTGCTTTTGCGTCAGCTTGCCGGAGAGTTCCTGAAAAGACAGCACATTTTCATAGGCCGCCGATACGGGGTCCAGCAGATCCCGGGTATGAAGCTCTTCATCCAGGGACTCTACCAGGGCACGGCGCTTCTTGCGCATCCAATACTCCTTGGAGTGGTGGACATCGCAGCTCATGGCCCGGTAGGCAATGGTGGAAAAGCTGTACTTGCGCAGTTCTGGCCGGGCCAGATATTTGCGGACTGCCCGCAGGTAGCCAAAGACCACAACATCGTAAAAGTCATCCTCCGGCAGCCCCGCCTTGCGCAGATACCCATAGATAACGGAGTGATGTTCGGCAGCAAATTCTGATTCAGCCTCAGTCAGCGGCAGATTGTAATTTAACATAATTGGCACCTCTTTCTTTATCATTGGATGCTGTCAACTGGTCTTCAGGTCATAGAGCTCCCGAAGCGGAACATAAGAGTATTGGACCGACGCATGGGCCTCCTTGCTGTACCGCTCCAGTTCTTCCAGACAGGCGTTGATCTTTTCCCGCTCCGCATCGCTCTGAGCATTGGAGAGCATTTGACTGAGCGTGATATAGAGGGACATAAATTCATCCCGCAGTTTTCCGATCCGGCGGGCCGCAGGGGCGTCGGCCGTATCGGTAAACTCCTGATACCCCTCCACGGCTTCCGCCAGAATGGTGTCCAGCCGGTCCTTGAGGGGATCGTTGCACATCCGCTCCAAGGTGGATTGGATGATAGTCCGCTCCTCCGGAGCGGTCCACAGGTAGGCGCAGAGCGTGGTCAGATCAGACGGCTCCACGGTGTCCCTGCCGCTGAGCCAGGCCTTTGCCTGTGCGATAGGGGCGTAGTTAAAATATTTCCGGTCAGAGATATGGATGCCCTTGCCGCGCAGCTCGCACAACACATCGTCCATCAGCTCATTCACCTGGTCCGGGACGCGGACCTGAAGCACTTCGTCCTGCATAGCCTGCAGCTCCGCCAGGGAAATGACGGCCGACGGATTTTGCGCCGTGCCCTGCGCCGCCTGCTTCTGCTTCAGAATCGTCAGGCGGGCATCCCTGTCTTCCACATACTCAGTGACCACCTTGAGTTCAAACCGGTCATAGAGCGGCTTGAGGATCTTTTCCTCCGGGTTTGCGAAATTCGGAATTTCATTGGAGGCGGAAAAGAAAGAGATCGCGGGAATGTGGATGGTTTTGCCCTCGTTGGTGTACCGGCGCTCGTTGAGCGCGGTCAGGAGGGCGTTGAGAATACCGTCGGCGGCCTTAAAAATCTCGTCTAAAAAGACAATGTGGCTGTCCGGCAACTTTCCTTTGGTGATGATCCGGGGCTCGCCGCTGTGCAGCTCAGCGAGCGCTTTACGGTACTGTTCCATCTCCGCAGTCAGGTCCGCGAGCTGACTTGCGCTGTCCGGCCCGCCGGTCTGAAGCGCCGTCTCCAGCTTCCGGCGCAGCTCCTGATAGTGCTGGTCTTTCTCCAACACCTCCTCCGGCACGCCGCCGGGGATGAGGCTGGAGAGGTCCAGACGCCCGAACAACGCCTCTTCATCGGTCTGCTTGGACATCAGCCGCTCAAACTGGTTGGCGCCGGTGATGCCGGCGCGGAACAGGTTGATAACGGCGCTCTTGGCCTGGCCGGTATCGCCCAAAATAAAGACATTCTTGCGGGTGAGCAGGGCGATGGCGATGATCTCAATGAGTTCATCACGCTCGGCCACCTGTGCCCGGACTTCCTCCATCCGGGCGAGCATCTTGTTTCTCAGTGTTTGACTCATTTGTTTTTCCTCCTTTAGCATCTCCAGAGACGAAGCCGGCCGGGTGTCGGCGCCAGCAGGCGGTCTGGGATCGGTTTGCCGCTGCGGAGCATAGCCGTAATTCCACAGCCAAGCCAGGTAAAATGCGAGGCGGTAAGCTCCGCCGGACGATGGCAGTCTCTTGCCCACTCCGGGAGCTGGGTGTCGATGTATGCCTGCGCCTCCTCATGGGTACGGAATTTCATGGCGTGGGGCGGCTCATCATAGCCGACGGCATCCGGGACCCCGCCTATTTCGCCATGCTCGGCATAGTACAGGTGATCGGTATCTCTGGTGTTGCGAATCAGATAAAGGCTATATGCCATTTGCAATCCTCCAGCAGAACTTCAGGATTACGGACGCCGGCAGGGTCTTGAATGTCTCTTGCCGGTCCGGTGAGAGGGCGTCGAAGATCTGGCAGACGACATTCGCAGTGGTCGCGTCCAGCCAGACCCAGCCGGCCCCCGCTTCAAAGGGCTCGCGTATGTCATACAATCCGGGAGTATGCTCCCGCGGGCGGATCATACGCAGCCCATGTTCGCGTACAGTTTGGCAGCACTCTAAAAAGGTCATGGCTGAAAACCCATCCCTTCTCTTATTTGGGCGAAAGCATCGGTTTCATTCCGGCGGTAGCTTCCCATGTACCGCCCATTTGCGATCATGTACTCGCGCAGGGTCAATTCGTTGTCCCATAGTACGGAATTGTCATCCTTGATAAGCGCGGTCAAGCAAAACTTCAGGGTGGGATAATCCCGAGAGACAACGCGAAACATATTTTTGGGGAGCGTGTCCCATACGAAGAAACGGTAGCGCCGTTCTCCCAATACCCGTTTGACCTGCATTTCACACAGGTCTCCGCCGGCTTCCCAATAATCCGCGCACCACAGGCGCCCGGCCTTGAGAAAGCCGCGGCGCTGGATCTCCTCCGGCACCGGAAACAGCGCGTGGAACGAATACCTGGGCTTGGTGTTTGGGGGGCGGTCGGCCCACTGTGGGCCGCATCCGCTCCGAAAAGCCTTGTCAAAGGTGTTGAGAAACGCCGCGTCCCCGCTGACGCTCAGCAGGCATTCGATATACTGGGGGAGTTCCTGCTCCGCCCCGGATTGATTGCGCAAAGGCTCAGGCATGGCGGCTGTCCTCGCTGGTACTTTCCGTCACGGCGGATTTTCTATGCAGCTCCGCTTCCAGCTCCCGCTTTGGCGTATAGCGGTGCAGGTTTTCGTTGACATATTTCGCTGTATGGTACATCAACACCCCGCACAGCTGGCCCATCAGCCGACAGGCCTCGGCGTCGTCCCGAAGCGTCTTGAATGTGCCGATGGAGCAGCGGTCATTTCCGGACTCGTCAAACTGTCCCTCAAGGAACAGCTCCACATAGATCCCCTCGCAGCCAAAGTCTATGGTAGATACTGCGGAAAAGGCGTAGTTTGTCAGATAGGAGTCCTTATCCGGAGACAGCGGCTCATTTTTGTTGGGGAGATAGTAGTCCAAAATGGGCTCGATCTCCCTCAGATCGCCGTTGGCCCTGGCCCGGTCCAGCACGGCGTACAGCAGCGTGCTTTTCCGGTCCCGCCGGGGGACGGTATAGGGCTCCTCAGCCCGGTTGCGGCAGATCCAGTCCTCTACTGCGCGCTGATCCTCCTCGTGGAACAGCTTGAGGAACTGGGCGTTTTTTTCACCCAGCGTGAGATCGTCCTGTTCCATGTACCACGCTGCGCGTCCTAACAGGCTGCGATTGTATGTACCGTCACTGCGCCGGTGTTCAAAGGGACGGTAGTGCTCCATCTCCCGATAGATACGCTCCAGGAGAGCGTCGCCGGAAAGCTCATCCGGGATAGATACGCCGCATTGCAGGTCCTGCCCACCACAGCGCAGGCACCAGCCGGTCATATACAGAAACCGCTGTGGCTCGTGCTGCTCAAGAGAGGCGTACTCCAGCTTCCAGCCCGTAGGAATGAAGTTGCGGCTGTAATGGTCTGTGGCGATCTGGAAACTCCCGCTCTTTGAGGCGGGACAAGTGCAGGCTTGATGCTCATTCATGGCTATTCTCCTTTAACAGTCCGTTTTTTCGCAGGTGGTTTTCCACCGCCTGCGGGGTCAGATACCGCTCCAGCCAGTAGTTTCGCTCCCAGGTCTGCGGAAGTGGGGGATCGAACGCCGGCCTGCGGAAATAGACCTTTTCAAACACTTTGATTTTGTGGCCATCGGTAAAGATAGCGATTCTGCAGGGAGTGTCGTGCATCCCCGGGATAAAGCTATCCAGGATTTTAGCAAGCCGCATGGGTGCTGTCTGCTCACTTGGAGCGGCGGTGTGCTCAGGCATGGTGTGCGCCTCCCTCATGTTCGAGGCCGAACACCTTTGCCGGCAGGACGGTACTCTGGCTGTAACAGTAGAAGAAATGAGAAGCCAGGCCGTCGTCAATTTCGATCAATTCGCCATTTTTCAGCGGCGTGCCGTTGAGCACACTCTCCACCGGCTCCTCCTGGAGCGCGTTGTAAAACTGCTCAGCAGTCATGCCCAGTGGAAACTCGCTCCGGAGCTGGTAGCGGTGGGCCAATGGAAAATACCAATCGTGTTTGTCCGGCTCAAAGTTCAGCCGGCTGTCCCGCTCCAGGGCCTCCTGCATTTCGTCCTTAAATCCATAGATACGGCAGACGGGTGTTTTCAGGCGGTGGGGGCACCATTCGGGAGGTCTGCGTTTCAGGTCTTTCTTCCCAAAACGCCTGCCTTTTTTGCCCTTTTTCATGCAGTAGCAGGTTTCGCTCAGCATAGATCCGACGACCTTGAAATGCGGGCAGCCGAAGCGGCAGCTGGGCTCAGAAAAGGTGATTTTCTTGTCCTTCATCTCACTGCGCCTCACTTTCATCGTCACGGAACAGTTCAATGAGTTTTTGCCCTTCCGGCTCTGAGAGCCATTGCTTTGCAAAGGCCTGGTCCTCCTCGTGAAACAGCGTCGGAAACAACGCCTGAAAGCTGTCCGTCCCGGCCGGAAGAGAATATTCAAACTGCCGGAACGCCAGACCGGCAAAAAGGAAGATTGTTGGCATCAGTTCTCTGACCGTTTTTTCAGAGGGCAGGGTTGAGCCGCTGCACATACGGCCTCCGCATATACGGCACCGGCCGATTCTGCACACACGGACAGGCTCCCTTGCATCCAGGGAAGCATACTCCAGTTCCACATGGAGAAATTCAAAGTTTTGGATGAAGTGGTCGATTTCCACATCGAAATCTTCATCGTGCCAGTCGATGCACCGGCAGAGTTGGTCCTGCTTTTGACAAGTTGGCATTATGCCGCCTCCTTTTTATGTTTGCCGTATTTCCGGCATAGTCGGATCACCTGTTCGCACTCGTCCATTTCCATCATGCCGATGTGGGTTTCGTGTTCCTTCAGGTGAAGATTTTGCGCCAGCCAGCGGTAGGCCGCGCTCCGCGTCCAGCCCTGCTCCCGCCAAAAGCGGTCGAAGATCCGATGCGTCTCCTGACGCTTCAGCCGCAAAACGGTGTTTGCAACCTTCCCCATGGGGCTCCCATCTGGGTAGCAGCCCACATAGGCATTGCAGTTGACGCACAGATAAATCGGCTCGCTGCCTTTGGGGTAGAGCGCCCGGGTCGTGGACTTGATGATTTTTCCGCCGCAGTAGCGGCAGATCGTGGGAATTTTCATATAGGCATGGATCGCCTCCGTTTCTTACGCCGCCTTGCCGGTTTCAGCCGCCTGAACAGGCGCCCTCATGGGAGACTGCACATATCGGGTGGAGCCGGAACGGACCGCGAGAAGGCCGGATTTGTCAAATTCCAGCGTGATCTTCTCCTTCTCCAGGCGCAAATACTCCAGCAGTTTCCTGGAGTTGTAGTAAAATGGCTGTTTGGGTGCATTGAGCACCAGGGCCTTGACCGGGGCGGAAGATCTGCCGCAGGCGCTTTCGGCGCTTACCGTAATCTCATGCTCACCAAAGGCAAGCTCGACCCGGTGATTGCTTTCCGAGACGGACTCCGCGACCTCAAGGGCGCGGATGAACTCGGCAGCATCCAGGTGGACGGAGTATTGGCACTTGAACTGCTCAAAAACACCTCTGGTATTCGGGAATTTCCCTTCCACCAGCCGGGCGGAAAAGAGCAGGGTGCCGCTCCAGAACACCAGGCTTTTCCCGGTCACCCCCATCTCGTAAACATCGCTGTCATTTGAGAGGGAGGCCAGGACTTTGAGAGATCGGGCAGGCAGCAGCAGCTCGATCTGCCCTTTGCACTGCTTATCGCCGTCTGCCTCCATGATGCAAAAGCCATTTGAGGCGGACGCTTTCAGTCCGTCCGGTCCGACATGGAGCCGGACGCATTTCATTGGCAGCGATGGCACTCCATCTTCCGCAACGGCGAACAGCGTATTGCGCGCCAGCGAACGAAGCCCGCTGACAGGCAGGGTGTCGTCCGGAAAGGGAAGCTCCGGCATGGGGTACTTGTCCCCGGAGAGCGCGGCCAGGCGAAATCGTGCGTGCCCGGAGCGAATGGTCAGCTGGCCGGGATGTTCCGTCTCCAGATCCACACCCTGTTCGGGAAGGCTGGCTATGGCCGCGGGGAATAAGGCGGCGCTGATGACAACGCTTCCAGACTGTTCCACAGAGGCGCCCATGGATGCGCGGATCACGATTTCGTAGTTGGTAGCGGTCAGCGTGAGCATGGACCTTCGGCTGTCCGCCTCTACATGAATGCCCAGGACTGCCTCTGAGGTTGCGGTTTTCGGCGCCGCCTTTGCGGTCTGGGCGGCGATGGCAAGGAGTTCATCGCGTTTGACATGAACGAGCATTTCAGCACTCCTCCCCACAATCAACGGCGGCGGGCGGGACGCTGTTTGCCTTGGAACTGCCCGCACGCGGAATCATCTCGCATATCCCATTGTCGTGGAAAATGATGTACTCGGCGCTCTCAAGAGCCTGCCGGGGGAACGGCAAAACCGTTTCCTCCGGGACCCACTGGGGGTATGCACGGGCAAGGCCGTCCAGCGTCCGGTATTTTGCCAGCGTGAGCTTTACCAGTTCCTCAATCAGAGGACGCCAGCGGCCGACGCTCTCCGGTGTGTTCTCCTTGTAGGGAAACTCCCGGATGAGAACATCGTTGTACCGGATTTCAGGCGTTCGGATAAAGTCGGCACGGGTGACGGCACATATCTGGTCGTCGCCCACGGCCCAAACGATTTCCCCGGTCTCCGTGTCTACGGCCTGGATCAGCAGGTAGCGGCGGTGGTCCGGGGAGGAAGCGCACGCTTCCTCCTTGATTTCAAAAGGATTGTCATTCATAGGTCATTCTCCTTTATGCAATTTTGAACAGCGGGATCTGGTCCTCGCTGATCACAGCCTTGGCCGACTTGCGCTTTGCGGGGGGCTTGACTGCGGCCTTCGGCATAGGTGTCGAAACAGATGTTGCCGTGATAACCGGCTTTGGCGTCTGGAGCGGGACTGGATTCCCAAAGGTGAATTCCACGATTGGCTCATTGACTGCTTTCCTTACCAGTACCGTTTCATCCTGGGCGGTGGGGGCCTCCGCAAAAATAGACCATGCGGCGGCCTGCGGTTTGAGATTTGCCATGCGCTTGAACATGGCGGAAACATCCTCCACGCTGTCCTTGATGCCCAGCATGAGCTCCTTGGCCATCAGAGTGGTCATATCCTCGCACTCGGACATAGCGGCAAGGCCCTCCTCTGAGAACGAGCCCTCGATAATTCCCGCCACAGCCAGCTTGGAGGCCATGAGCTTGATTGCCTTGTGCTGCATGGTGTCCCGATAGTAAAACATATAGACCTCTACCCGCGGGGCGGTCTGGTTGATCCGCCAGCTCCGCCGGCTGGCCTGCCTCAGTGTGAACAGCTTATAGCCGGTGTCATAAAAGATCAGCGTGGTAAAAGCGTTCAGGTCAAGGCCTGTTTGCACAAGGGTCGGATTTGCAATCAGGACCTGGAGCCCGGCGCTGAGCCGGTCCGCTACCCATTGCTCCCGCTTTGCCGGTTTGACCTTGGCCGGCATAATGATGGTGTTCCACCCACGGGCGGTTAGCAGCGTTTGAAGCCTCATCTGGCTGTCCAGCCGCGTCCAGTTGGTGTAGATGAGCACCTTTTCCCCTGCGGCAATCTTCCGCTCCACGATATTCAGCACCTCTTCATCCTTGGGGAGGATCGTACCGGGAGCCACCGTGTCTTCCGGGGTCACAATCGGATGTCCGTCCAAAGGATGATAAACGGGCTTTTGCTCATAGGGCTGATCCGGGTAGGCGGTCAGAAGATTGAGATAGGCGGACAAAATTTTCTTTGCGGCCTTTTTGTCATTTTTGAGGACAAATTTGAGTTCTTTTTCGATCTCCTTGTACTCTGCTTCCACCGCTGCGGGCATCTTCAGCGCAACAGGGATCTCCTCGTACTCCGGCAGGTCCTTGCCCATGTCGGTCAGGGAAAGAAACGCGGCCTTGTCCAGCAGGAAGCGGGAATAGACCAGCGGCGAGACGCCTGGCAGAAGCCGGGAGTTCTTCTTGCTCTGCACGGTACGGCGGTTGGAATTGTATTCCGGCTCCTGTTCCACATAGATGTTCTGGATCACGCCGTACTCCGCATCAAATTTGGAGGGATGTTCATACCGTTTGTTGTCCTTGCGCATCTGTGCGGGGCAGATCCGGTAGAGGAGATGGAATATCCCCGAGCTGTACCCGTTGATCAGGGTGGCGGTCATGCCTACCACCTTTTTTGCCGTGCCGTAGAGCTCGGCCATGGCTTCTCCCTGGCCCGACTTATTGGAGTATTCGTGAAGTTCATCCACAATCAGGCCATAGATTTTGCCTTTGTACTTGCGTTTGATGTAGGAGCTCAGCGCATAAGCGCGGTAAGCGCCTCTGGCTGGAAAGCAGGCGTCCGGGTGGTCTTGAATCTCATAGAGCTTCTGGAGCTGACCCTCTCCGCCGGCTTTTTTGAAGTGCTCATAGACCAGCGGGCGGTAAACAAAGCCGTAATCCCCGATCTTGGCCCACTTTTTCTGCCTGCGCCAGGCATCCGGATTCAGGGCTGACCACAGAGAGGCGCCGCAGGCGGCGCATTTGTGATTGCCGCTGTGCTCCCGCCGAAAATAGTAGGACTTGGCCGGGACCCGATAGGATACGCCGTCCTGTGTAAATTCGGCCATGACCACGGCGCCGCACTCCGGGCAGCAGAACACCTGCTTGTGCGGGTTGCCGTCTATGTCCGCCCCATCGTGAAGCGGAGGATTGCGCTCAATGGGAAGCGCCTCGCGATTCCACGGCCGGTAAATGACCGCCGGGGCCCTCATATAGCCATCCCGGGCCTTTTCCTTGGAGAGGACGGCGAAACAGAATTTGTTTCCCCGCTCAAACATCTGGTACAGGTGATCCAGCTCCGCAGGGGTATGGACTACGGCGGCGAAGGCATTCGGTACGGTCTCCTCCAGCTCACGCACCCATTTCTCGGTCACATGGGAGGGGCACAGGATCAGGTTAAAAGTCTTGCTCACCTTGACGGACATCTGGTGGGAAAGAAGTCCCGCAGCCGTTGCGGCGATGGATACCGCCCCGATCTTGCTCTTGCCGGACCCACATTCCGCCACAATGAGCCCCACCTTGCTCCGCTCCAGCTGGCGCTTGATGGCCTCTGCCACCGCAAGCTGGGCGTCGTAGAGGGGATAGCCGGCGTGCTCCTCAATGTACTGGTTGATTGCCAGCACTTCCGGGGACAGAGATTCCGTCGCAGGGTCAAAGAGCGGTACGAACAGCTTCTTGATCCGCTCCGCCACGGTAACGCCGAAGGTATTGAGGTATTCCGTGATAGAGTTGATTTCGTCCAGCGGGTTTAGGCCGACGGTCGCACCCGGAATGGAGATCGCTCCGCTTTTGAGTCCATCCTCCATGACCGCGACGATGTTTTTGTCCTTCTCCTCACAGCGCAGAAGCCACGCCTCCAGCTTACGGGACAGTGACTTGACCTGAAGCGGCCGCAGGATATTCCTCTTTTGCAGTTCCGTGAGGACATAATCCTGGTACTCCGGGATCATGGGAACGGCGGTCTTTTGGTCCACCGCGTCGAACAGCTCCCGGCGTTCCCCCGGTGTGCAGAAAATGTAGGTATTGCGCGGCGGGAGATCCTGCTGGATTTGATCGTCGTCCTCGTCGTTCTTGTCCTTGTCCGGCTTCGAGTCATCCTTGTCGCCGGAATTCTGTTTGGCGGATTGGCCGTCATCCTCCGCGATCAGGGTAGCCTCTGCGTACACTCCGTCATGGCTGAGTTCCCGGCGGTACTGCCTGGTGAGGGTTTTCAAGGAGTAGGTGTCTTTACCGTCCTCGATTTCGATGGTAGCCCCGCCATAAATTGCGTCTGCGAGTCCCTGCACACGCTCCGGGTAGCCGCCAAACCGCAAAGCGGTAAGGGTCGGCGTGGGTTTGGTGTCCCATACTACGGTGTCGGCGTAGCAGAGGAGGCGGATTTGGCTTTTGGGGTCGTAGTAGGTGACCTTCATCAGTTTGCTTGTGCTCATTCATGGTCTGTCTCCTTTCTGTGTTTGATGCACAAAAAAGCCGCAGCCACCCCTGAATGGGGTAACTGCGGTTTTTGTGCGTGGTCGGTCCGGTATTTAGGTTCTGACAAGTCTCCGCTCGGGGCGCATTGACCCCTCCCGGGTAAAAATCTGACCTACAAAATCTGACCTAAATACAAGTAGAGCATACCACCTTTTTCATTCTTTGAACAGTTGCGCTTTTTGCCAGGATAGATTGGCTGTAAAACGCACACTTATGATTGCTTCGCCCACCAAAAGACTTGCAGAATCTTGAGATTTATGCTATTATTGGGTTAGCAAGAACTAACTTCTGGGCGCCAAGATCAGGAGTTCAGATACGCGAAGGTACCTGAAAACTGTTTCTTTGGCGTTTCATTTTGCTGAGAGGTTAGCTAAAACTAACAAAATGGGGAGGAAACTGTTATGCTCCAATATACCATCGTGGTGGAAGGAATGGCCTGCTCTATGTGTGAAGCCCATGTCAACGACGCGATCCGCAAGGCATTTCCCGTTAAAAAGGTCACCTCGTCTCACAGCAAAGGGCAGACGCAGATTCTGTGTGAGAATAGATTGGACGAGGACACCCTGCGCGGTGCAATCTCCGCCACAGGCTATCAGGTCCTTTCCATCCAGTCAGCCCCTTATGAGAAGAAGGGCCTGTTCTCCTTCCGAAAGTAAGCGCCATGCTGGACGCACTTTTATCCTGGGACGGCTGGACCGTTACCCAGTTGCCCGCGGAGCAGGCGGCTATCTTCCGGCTGGAAGGAGTACCCCCCTCGGAAGAGTTCCTGTTTATTCAGGAGTCTGAGGCGCTGGAGATCCTATTCTGCCGCAAAGGCGGGCTTATTTTGGAATGGGCCGGCCACCGGCGTCTTAGCCTCAGCGCCGATCAGGTGCTGTTTCTCCCGGTCCGTACAGAAGCGTATCGGGGCCGGTTTGCTTCAGAGCCATTCTACGGCGCCCTTGTTCGGATGGAAGCGAAAACCGCATGGTCGGCCCTGCGTGCCGTGCACTCCGACCTGGGAGAGTCCATCTCCCGCGCCTGGAACGATCCCTGCATGTTGAGAGCGGCACTCTGGAGCGAAGCCTTGTTTTCTGCCCTGGATTACATGCAGCCGGGACATATCGGAGATTACTATGTCATCAAGGCGCTGGAAGTCCTGTTCCTGCTCCACGCGCAGCGGGAGGGACTGGCCCTGCCTCCGCAGTGCGATTACCATACCCAAAGCCAGATTGACACCATACGCGAGGTCCAGAAATACATGGTGGGGCACTTGGATGAACGGCTGACCATTCAGATGCTGTCCCAGCGGTTCCGGATCTCCGGCACGGCGTTGAAATCCTGCTTCCGTCAGGTGTATGGGGTCCCGCTTCACCAGTATCTCCTGGAGCAGCGTATGGCCCGGGCCGCGGAACTCCTCACGACTACGACCCAGAGTGTACTCCAGATTTCTGCAGCGGTAGGATATTCCAGCGTCAGCCAGTTCGGCATCGCGTTCAAGCAGTGCTACCATATGCCTCCTTCCCAATTTCGCCGGAACGCAAATAAAAATCTATTTGCAACGGTTTTCGTCCGAAACAGATAGAAAAACCTAAGAACCGTATGTTATTATGTGTGCTCAAATAAGGTGCCATGTCTGGCGAGGGAGGGACTATCCAATGAAGCACCACCGTTTCTGGGCCTGGGGCGCTGTTATCTGCATGGTCATGACTTTCATTACCGGGTACCGGCACCGCTGAATGTGAGGTGAACACCATAATGATGAATTTCCATAAAGGAGCCGCCCTGTTTGTGGGCGGGGTGCTGTTCGGCTCTGCCGGCTTCAAGCTGCTGTCCAGCAAGGATGCGAAGAAGGCCTATACCCACATGACCGCGGCCGCACTGCGTGTGCAGGAGTCCGTGATGGAAACGGTCACTTCCGTTCAGGAGAATGCTGCTGACATCCTGGCTTCCGCCAAGGAGATCAACGAGCAGCGTGCGAAAGCGGAGGAGGCAGCCAGCGTGGAGTGCTCTGAAGCGTAACGCGCAAGAAATGAGAGAGGGGCCGCCGGGGGCGGTCCCTCTTGTTCTGTGGAGGCAATCATGAAATTTCAAATCAAACACGAATGCCGCGGGCGAATCCGTGTTCAGGCTGTGCAGCAGCGCATGACGCTGGAGCAGGCCGATATGCTGGAGGCGTGGCTGCTGACTCTGCCGCAGGTGGAGTGTGCGTCTGTCCATGAAAGAACTCGTTGCGCAGTGATCGAGTATCAGGGGGATCGGAAGGATTTACTGAGGATTCTCGCTGGCTTCTCCTATCAGGATCATGCGCTGGCGGAGCTGGTCCCGGTCCACAGCAGCCGGGCGCTCAACCGTGCCTATGAGGAAAAACTGGTGGGTATGGTGGCGTTTAAGGCCGTCCGATCCCTGTTCTTCCCGGCTCCGCTTCGTGCGGTCTACACAGTTATTCGGTCGGCTCCTTATCTGTTCCGGGCGCTTCGGTGTCTGCTGCGGAGACAGCTCCATGTGGAGTTGTTGGATGGAATCTCCGTCTGCCTGTCCATGGTACGGCGGGACTTCGACACGGCCAGTTCCGTGATGTTCCTGCTGCGGCTGGGCGAGCTTCTGGAGGAGTGGACCCACAAAAAGTCCGTGGAAAACTTGGCCAGGAGCATGTCCCTGAATATCGACCGGGTCTGGATGAAAACCGAAAGCGGAGAGGAACTGGTCCCGCTCCACCAGGTACAGGCCGGAGATCAGGTGGTCATCCGCATGGGCGGCATGATTCCCCTGGACGGCACCATTGCGGAGGGCGAGGTCATGCTCAACCAGGCGTCCCTCACCGGCGAGTCCATCCCCGTCCCCAAGCGGCCTGGGAGCAGCGTCTATGCCGGAACGGTGGTGGAGGAGGGCGAGTGCGTCCTTACGGTCACCCAGCAGTCCGGCAAGGGCCGCTATGACAAGATCGTGGCCATGATTGAGGAGTCGGAGCAGCTCAAGTCCACAGCGGAAAATCACGCAGCGCATCTGGCTGATCGACTGGTACCCTACACGCTGGCGGGGAGTGTGCTGGTCTATCTGCTCACCCGCAATGTCACCCGCGCCCTGTCCGTGCTGATGGTGGACTTCTCCTGCGCTTTGAAACTGTCCATGCCCCTGGCGGTTCTCTCCGCCATGAGCGAGGCCAGCCGCTTCCATGTGACCGTGAAAGGTGGAAAGTACCTGGAAGCTGTGGCCCAGGCGGATACCATTGTTTTTGACAAGACGGGTACCCTGACCCATGCCAACCCCGTGGTGGCTCAGGTGGTCCCATTCGGTGGGAACAAGGAGCTGGAAATGCTCCGGCTGGCCGCCTGCCTGGAGGAGCATTTCCCCCACTCCATGGCCAACGCCGTGGTTCAGGCCGCCAGGGAGCGGGATTTGGCCCATGAGGAGATGCACTCCCAGGTGGAGTACCTGGTGGCCCACGGCATCGCCAGTACGGTAGACGGCAGGCGGGTCATCATTGGCAGCGCCCACTTCGTCTTTGAGGATGAGGGCTGCACTGTCCCGCCGGGAGAGCAGGCCGCCTTCGACACCCTGCCCAAGCAGTACAGCCATCTGTATCTGGCGGTTGGCGGCGTGCTGGCCGCGGTTATCTGCATCTCCGACCCGCTGCGCGCCGAGGCTGCGGACGCGGTAGCCGCCCTCCACGGCTTGGGAGTGGGCAAGATCGTCATGCTCACTGGCGACAGTGAGCGCACCGCGGCGGCCATCGCCGCCCAGGTGGGGGTGGACGAGTACCGGGCTGAGGTGTTGCCGGAGGACAAGGCCCGCTTCGTGCAGGCCGAACGCGCACAGGGCCGCACGGTGGTCATGATCGGCGACGGGATCAACGACTCCCCGGCTCTGTCCGCTGCCAATGTTGGTATCGCAATCAGCGACGGTGCCGCCATCGCCCGGGAGATCGCGGACATCACCATCGCGGCAAACGACCTGTTCGAACTGGTACAGCTGCGGCGGCTGTCCGTGGCCCTGATGAACCGCATCCAGTCCAACTACCGCTTTGTCATCGGCTTCAACGGCGGACTCATCGCCTTGGGAGCCCTGGGCATCTTGGCGCCGGCCACCTCTGCCACGCTCCACAACCTGTCTACTCTGGGCATCAGCCTGCGAAGCATGACCAATCTGCTGCCGCCCGGGCAATAAGCATATCCCCGGCTGACCGCAAACGGTTAGCCGGGGATATTTTTCGTCTATGCGTATGTTTGTGAGACTTGCTTTTAGCCCAGTGCCACATCAAGTGCCATCATCAGAGTGAAACCCAAAGCGAAGGTCAGCGCACCAACATCTGAGTGCTCCCCTTGAGACATCTCAGGGATCAATTCTTCCACCACCACATAGATCATTGCGCCGGCGGCAAAACTCAGCAGATATGGAAGGGCCGGAACTACCAGCCCCGCGGCCAGGATCGTCAGCAGGGCACCCAGCGGTTCCACCGCGCCGGAGAGTACGCCCCCCAAAAAGGCCCGGGACTTGTTCATTCCCTCCGCCCGCAGGGGCATTGAGATAATAGCCCCCTCGGGGAAGTTCTGGATGGCGATGCCCAGAGATAAGGCCAGAGCGCCCATCATGGTGATTTGACTCTCTCCGGCCAGATAGCCTGCATAGACCACACCTACTGCCATTCCCTCCGGGATGTTATGGAGGGTAACAGCCAGTATCATCATGGTGGAACGCCGCAGCTGCGTATGAGGCCCTTCTGCGTGGGAACTCTTTTGGTGGAGGTGTGGGATTAGATGATCCAACCCCAGCAGAAAGAGAATACCGGCCCAAAAGCCAATGACCGCTGGCAAAAAGGCCAAAGCCTCCTCCCCGGCGGACTGTTCCATGGCGGGGATCAGCAGACTCCAAATAGACGCGGCTACCATGACACCGGAGGCGAAGCCGGTCAATCCTCGCTGTACCCGATCTCCCAAACCTTTCTTCAGGAAAAAGACGCAGGCGGACCCCAGCGAGGTGCCCACAAAAGGGATCAGCAGGCCATAGATAACCGGTGCTTCCATAGGATCAGGTCGGCCTTAAAGTTCCGCTTGCTCTTGCGTGTGGCTGTGCCGCCCACAGCAGTGCCCGCCGTTGTCTTTCCCGCAGCGGCATCCGCCGTCCGGGTCTGTGGGGTCCAGGTGCAGAAGATCGACTTTGACGGGGGTTTCCTGCGTTCCCAAGGATTCCAGGTGATTGAACATAATCTGTCCTCTTTTCTATCGTAATTTTGCTTGCATAATAGAATATGCTTCAAGGTTAGTTATCGCTAACCGCATAACAATTATATAAAACCATACACACTCTGTCAAGAGGATGGAAATAGGCAGGCCCCCTGCCTATTTCCGCTTTGGATTTTTTGGAAACCAGCCCCGCTCCACCCTGCGGGCCTGCTCCTTCAGCTCCCGGATGCTCCATATGCAGGCAACGCCCAGCAGCCCCAGAAGGACAGAGAAAAGGCCCTGGATGAAAAGCGCGGCGATCAGGCAGAGCAGGCCCGCGATCAAAAATACCGGCCAGACACTCTGTGTGAAGTGATACTCAAACCAGATCACCAGAGGATGGAACGCCCCAATGATCACAAGGGACATCACGCCGACAACTACGCCTTCAAAGTTTAATTCCACAGACACCACCTCCCGGATATTGTAACATTGATTTTTGGAGCCGGGCAAGTTGGATACTGTAAAATCTTGAGATATTTGTGTGTTCTGTCCGTCAAAGTTACTCATGGCTAAGGCGCTCCAAGTGCTTCCTGCGCCGATACTCTAACGGGGATATGCCGAATTGCTTCTTGAATACCGCGGCGAATTTGCTCTGGTTGATGTATCCGACCTGTTCCGCCACCTCAGATACCGAAAGACGGCCGTCCGCCAACAGTTCCGCGGCTTTTCTCATTCTGACCTCCCGGAGATACGCCGATATGTTTTGCCCGAAGACGCCGCGAAAATAATTTTTCATACTGGTTTCGCTGATAGAAAACCTCGCGGCCAGTTCCCAGGCCGGATGATGCTGCCGCAGGTCGGCTGTGATAATCTGTTCCACCTGTTTTGCAATGCTCACCTGCGTTTCTGTAAAATAGGCGCAGACTTGGGACGGAGGGATTTCCTTCTGCGCCATCAGTAGCGAAAACAGCGCCAGAGAATAGATCTTCATCTGCATTACAGCAAAGGGCATAGGCTCATGATACAGTGACCATAGTTTTTTCAGCAATTCTTCCGCGTCGGGGACAGTCTTGGAGATGTAGGTACTTCCGTTCGGGCAGAATCGCTCCGTGGCGCCGTGAAAATCAAGCCCGAATTCCTCCAGAAGCCATACACTCTGCGCCGCAAGCGTATCAAGCTCTGCAAAGAACTCCAGCCCCTCGTAGATACGGCGTGGATAGACATACTGCCTTTGAGCAAAATGTTCTGTCAGAGACAGATCCCCATCCGTCACATACACAAAATTTCCGTTATTCAGAATGATCTCACAGCGCCCAGTTACGCAGTAGTTCAGAAGCAGCGGGCCTTTTTCATCAGAGCCCTCTCCTCGAAAATCCGGTGCTGTCCAGAGCGGAGCGTTTACTGAAATATAAGCCAGTGTCAGTCCCGGGAAAAGCGGGAAAAATGTCACAGAGCCTTTTCCGTCCTTCTCATTTAGAAAAAGCCCCGCGCTGTATTCTCCCCGTTCGATAGATATTCCGGGAACTTCGACGCATTTTCGGATAATCTCATCAATGTTCATGGGTGAGTCCTCCTCCTGGCTCCACAAGAAAAGAATTGCTTTTTGCTATATTATAGGCGTGAAGAGTCTGGCTCGTCAATTCAAAAACTCGGTGTTGATTGGAGCTAAAAAGCTGTTCAGTTGTAGAAACGCCAGTCCGGGTATGGTATTCTATGACGGGGTTAGAATGAGCTAACCAATGAATGCGGAGGTGTTTCTTATGAACAACAAGATTCAGGCAAAAGATTTGATCAACCTTGGGCTGTTCACAGTACTGTATTTTGTCATCGGCTGCTGTGTCGCAATTCCCATCGGGTTTGTACCAATTTTCCTTCCCGTCCTGGGGGCGCTTTGGGCGCTGATCACCGGCATCCCATTTATGCTGTTCCTGACAAGGGTGAAAAAGTTCGGGATGGTCACCATTATGGGCATTTTGAGCGGCCTGCTGATGGGGTTGACCGGCATGGGCTTCTGGGGCGTCCCTCTGGGGGCTGTTTTTGGACTGCTGGGTGACCTGATTTTGAAATCCGGAGGCTATAAGAGCGCCAAAAAGAGCCTGCTGGGGTATGCGGTGTTCAGCCTTTGGATGGTGGGTACCTATATCCCCATGTACTTTATGGTGGAAGACTCCTGGGCGAGCTTTGCGGCCAGCTTCGGAGAGGAATATGCGGATCAGGTAATGGCTGTCATGCCGATGTGGAGCATAATCCTGGTAATTGCAGGAATCTTTATATTCGCCATTTTCGGTGGACTGCTGGGCAAGGCCCTCCTGAAAAAGCACTTTGCCAAGGCGGGCATTGCGTAATGAGCAGCGCATCATACCCCACAGTAACAGCAAGCAAGAAAGGCATCCAACTGGACCCGCGCACCAAGCTGCTTCTTCTGCTGACCATCACCACCCTGATGTTCAGTACCAGCAACGAGGGGATCATGAATTTGATAAAGCCACTTTTGAGCCTCGTCCCATTTATCCTGATCCTCTCCGAGCGACGATTTCAGACGGCGGCAAAGTACCTGATTTTGTACGCAGCCTGTTTTGCGCTGGAGCGTGTGGCCCTGATCTGGGCAAGCGGGCTTCCCTCCTTTGTCCTGCTGGCGGTCACATCCATCATGACCCGCTTTGCACCCGGTATCATGATGGGCGCCTATCTGATTGCGTCCACATCGGTGAGCGAATTCATTGGCGCCATGGAGCGGATGCACCTGACGGAGAAGATCGTGATCCCGCTGTCGGTGATTTTCCGCTTCTTTCCCACCGTCAGCGAGGAGTATCAGGCCATCCGGGACGCTATGAAGATGCGCGGGATACGCTTCGGAGGAAAGAACCCGTTTCTGATGGTCGAGTACCGGCTGGTACCGCTTATTGTATCCGTGGTCAAAATCGGGGATGAACTTTCCGCTGCCGCCTTAACGCGGGGCCTTGGGGCTCCGGGAAGGCGTACCAATTTGTGCCGGCTTGGGTTTCATGCACAGGATCTTATGGCGGCGCTGTTCTGCGTCGCCTGCTTCGCTCTGTTTCTGCTCCAGCCGCAGATCGCTTTTTGGGGAGGTGTCAGAGGATGATTCAGATTGACCATGTGACCTTCTCTTATGGAGAAGAAACGGAGCATACCGGTGGTGTTCGGGACATTGAGCTTCAGATCAAGCGCGGCGAGTTTGCCGTGCTCTGCGGCGAGAGCGGCTGCGGAAAAACCACGATCACCCGCCTGATCAACGGCCTGATCCCCCATTATTACGAAGGGAAGATGAGCGGCGGCGTGTGGGTCAACGGGGCTGAAGTGTCAAAACAACCGCTCTATGATACGGCGAAAATCGTGGGCAGCGTGTTCCAAAACCCGCGTTCCCAGTTTTTTAATGTAGATACAACCAGCGAGATCACCTTTGGCTGTGAAAATCTGGGCCAGCCGGCAGAAACAATCCGGGCGCGGCTGGAGAGGACGGTCTGTGATTTCCGATTGGAAAAGCTGATGGACCGGAATATCTTCCACCTCTCCGGCGGGGAGAAACAAAAAGTTGCCTGCGCCGGCGTGTCGATCATGGAGCCGGAGGTACTGGTACTGGATGAGCCATCCTCCAATCTGGATGCGGCATCCATTTCCGACCTGCGGAAAACCCTGGCTTTCTGGAAAGGTCAAGGGAAAACCATCGTCGTATCGGAACACCGGCTCTATTATCTCTGCGGTCTGGCGGATCGTTTTATTTATATGAAGGGCGGCAAAATCACACGGGAATATACTGCGGAGGAATTTAATGGCTTGTCGGAGCAAGCCCGGACGGAAATGGGGCTGCGCACTTTCGCCCTGGAACAATTACAACCGCCGCAAACACCGCAATGCACAGGGACGGAACTGGAGCTGAAGCAGTTCCGCTTTGCGTATCCCCACGGATCGGCAATCCTGCACATACAGGATTGCACTATTCCGGCCGGCCGCATTGTAGGCATCATTGGTAATAACGGGGCTGGCAAGTCCACCTTTTCACGGTGCTTCTGCGGGCTGGAGAAGCAATGCGGCGAGGTAATCTGGAACGGCAGGCGATACCGTCCGAAAGATCGGCTGAACACCTGCTATATGGTCATGCAGGAGGTAAACCATCAACTCTTTACAGAAACAGTCCTGGACGAAGTGTTGATCAGCATGGAGGAGCCGGATACAAAACAGGCAGAGGAAATCCTGGCCCGGCTGGATCTCCTCCCGTTCAGAGACAGGCACCCCATGTCGCTTTCCGGCGGGCAGAAACAGAGGGTGGCCATCGCATCCGCCATTGCGTCAAAGCGGTCTATTCTCTTTTTTGACGAACCCACCAGCGGCCTTGATTACCGGCACATGAAAGAGGTCGCCGCTGTTTTGCGGCAGCTCAGCGCGGAAGGTGTCACTGTTTATGTGATCACACACGATCTGGAACTGCTGCTGGACTGCTGCACGGACATCATCCATTTCGCCCAGGGAAACATTGTCGGCCAATATCCTATGGATGCGGGCGGCCTTTCAAGGGTCTGCGCTTATTTTATGGGAAGCGGCGCCTAAAGTGCGGCCAGCTTCTGTGCGCGCCGGTACTCCAGCGGGGACATACCAAACTGCTTCTTGAATACCGCTGCAAACTTTCCCTGATTGGAATAGCCAACCTGCTCCGCGATTTCCGCAATGGGGCGGCTGGTGTCCGCTAAAAATTCAGCGGCGGCTTTCATACGGGCCTCCCGCAGATAGGTGGAGATGTTCTGGCCGTACACCCCACGGAAGTAGTTTTTCAAGCTGGTTTCTCCAACGGAGAATTTTTCCGCCAGCAGACGCACGGGGATGTGTTTCCGGAGATCTGCGGTGAGGATTTGTTCTGCTTTTTTGGCGATCCCCACCTGAAGTTCCGTATAAAAGCCGCAGGTTTTTGAAGGGCGCGGCTCTGTATGGAGCAGTTCGTAAATCAGTTCCAGCGTATAGATGCGCAGATAAAAGAGAGACGGCTGCTCCGACAGTGCCCAGAGTTTGTGGAAAATGGCGGTAAGTGTGCTGTCCGCCTCATTGATATAGGTCTTTTGTCTGCGGCAATAGTTCTCACGCAGCAGAGTAAAATCCAGTTCAAAAGCGGACATCAGTTCCTGAGCGTGATGAGAGAGCTGTTCTATATCAAAATAGATTTTGATGCCCTGATAGAGCCCGGTGGGGAAAATATAGCCGTCCTGGGCCGTCTGCTCACTGACGGCAAAATCATTTTCCTTCAGGTATATGTAGGCTCCGTCATCCAGAAGAAGCTCACTTCTTCCTGCAACGCAGTAGTTGATCAGCAGGGGCCGCAGCTCGGCATTTGCCTCGGACTCCGGCCAATTTGAGGCGCTTACCTGAATAAACGCCAGGGTTACCCCCGGAAAGAGCGGGTGGAAGACCATCCTCCCGCGGCCGTCCTCCTGCTCCAAAAGAAGTTCGCTGCTATTTGGGCCGCTTTTCCACTCTACGCCCAAAACGGTATCACTGTTTTTCAGGATACTTTCCATCATGTCGCGCAACAAATTTTCCCCCTTTCGCGGCAAAATGATTGAGTTTATTATAGGCCGCCTCCCTTTAGGGGTCAATCATCAAACAACATGGAAGAGAAAACTCCTTGCTATTCGGGCCTAAACTGTCGGTATGTGCATAGAAGCGTGATTTGATCTGTGCTACTATTACGACGGTTAGCGTTGCCTAATCCGAAAATCAATCATGTGTAGGAGGATTCTCAATGAACAGGCTTCAAGGGAAAGATTTAATCAACATCGGTATTTTTACGGCGATCTACTTTATCGTGATCTTTGCCGCGGCGTCTATTGGCTTTATCCCTATTTTCATTCCGCTCATCAGTGTGATCGTTCCGCTGGTCGGCGGCATCCCCATGATGCTGTTTTTCTCCAAAATCAAAAAGTTTGGTATGCTGACCATCTGCGGCCTGCTGCTCGGTATTATTATGCTGCTTACCGGAATGGGCTACTGGTGCATCCCCACCGGCCTGATTTTTGGATTGATCTCTGATTTCATGATGAGGGGCTGCGGCTACAAAAACGCCAAGCGCGAAGTCCTGATCCACGGCGTTTTCTCCATGTGGGTGATCGGCGCGTTCATCCCTATTGTTGTGACACGGGACGCTTACTATCAAAATCTCCTTCCCGGCTATGGACAGGAATATGCAGACACGCTCATGGCCTATATGCCGGACTGGATTTTGCCGGTGCTTCTGGTGGCGGCCTTTGTCAGCGGGCTGGTGGGCGGCCTGATTGGACGCAAAATTTTCAAAAAGCACTTTGAACGGGCGGGAATTGTATAATGAGCCGCGAGCTTCTTGCCAGTCAGAAAAACCACAGTGGGATTGTTTTAGATCCCCGCACAAAATTGGCGGTGCTGACCACCATAGCCGTTTTCATTTTGGGCGGCTCGTATGAAGGCGTCATGCAGTATTACATCATTGTGCTGGCGGCGATCCCCCTGCTGCTTCTGCTCTCGGCAGGAAAATGGAAAGGCGCTGTCCTCTATCTCCTGATTTTTGGAGGAAGCCTCTGCTTGGAACTGTTTGGACTATCCTATCTGACCGGGGTTGCAAATTTTATCGCGGTTGCCATTGTGGGGCTGTTCCTCCGGTTTACGCCGGGAATTGTCATGGGGTACTTCGTAGTCACGACCACAACCGTCAGCGAATTCGTGGCCGCCATGGAGCGGCTTTACTTGCCGCAGCAGATCACAATCCCCATGTCGGTCATGTTCCGCTTTTTCCCGACGGTGGCGGAAGAATGGAGCGCCATTGGGGACGCCATGCGGATGCGCGGCGTACGCTTTGGCGGTGGAAAGGCCGGCTCTATTCTGGAATACCGCATGGTTCCCATGATGATCTGCTCCGTCAAGATTGGAGAAGAGTTGAGTGCGGCGGCACTGACCCGCGGCCTGGGCGGACCGGTCAAGCGGACCAACATCTGTAAAATCGGGTTTCGCGCACAGGATATTGTGTTGCTCCTGATCTGCCTTGGGGCATTTGCCGCGCAAGTCTATGTGTGGGCTGCAAGGGGGTGAATGCCATGATTGCGTGCAGAGATGTGTCGTTTTCCTATCCGGCAAGCGGCCCTGTGGATGGGAAATGCCTGACGGAAGGGGCGCTGAAGCATATCACCTGTACGGTTGAGGACGGCTCCTTTGTTCTTCTCTGCGGGGCCTCCGGCTGCGGCAAGACAACCTTGACCCGTCTGCTGAACGGCCTGATCCCCCATTACCACGAGGGGACTTTTACAGGCTCGGTCTATCTGGATGGGAAAGATACCCGCGAACTGTCGCTTTTTGAGATTTCTCAAAAGGTAGGCTCTGTGTTCCAAAATCCACGCTCCCAGTTTTTCAATGTGGACACGACCAGCGAACTGGCCTTTGGCCCGGAAAATCACGGATTGCCCGAGAAGGCCGTCCGCGAGCGGGTCCGCCGGGTGGCGGAGCAGCTGAAGCTGGAATCTCTGCTTGACCGAAGCATCTTCTCCCTCTCCGGCGGGGAGAAGCAGAAAATCGCCTGCGGGTCAGCGGCAGCAATCGAACCGGATATTTATGTCCTGGATGAGCCGTCCTCCAATCTGGACGCTTACGCGATTGCGGATTTCCGAAAACTGCTCATGCTCTTGAAGGCCCAGGGGAAAACCATTGTCATATCAGAACACCGGCTCTATTATTTACGCGATCTGGCCGACCGTGTCCTCTATATGAAGGATGGGGAGATCCAAGGCGACTACACCGCCGAGGAATTCCAAAGCCTGCCCGCAGAGCAGAGGGATCAGATGGGGCTGCGGCCGCTGGAGTTAAACTCTTTAAGGAACATAGCGGCGCCTTGTGACAGGGGCGGGGACTCCGAATGGAACATCCGCCAGTTTTTCTTTGCATACAAGCATCAGCCGGAAACCCTGCACATTGACGAGGCTGTATTCCCCTTTGGCGGTGCAACCGCAATCATTGGGCATAACGGAGCGGGAAAATCCACCCTGTCCCGCTGCCTGTGCGGGCTTGAAAAGCGGTGTGGCGGCACTGTGCAGGAACGGAGCAGGATTTATTCCAGAAAAGAGCGGCTGAAGCTCTGTTATATGGTGATGCAGGATGTAAACCACCAGCTTTTCACAGAAAGCGTGCTGGATGAACTATTCCTGAGTATGAGTACAGAGGATCGGGCCAAGGCGGAAGCTGTGCTGGCTGCGATGGATCTGCTCCCATATCGTGAGCGCCATCCCATGGGGCTGTCCGGGGGACAAAAGCAGCGGGTGGCCGTCGCCTCCGCGATTGCATCGGAACGGCCGCTGATCGTATTTGATGAGCCAACCAGCGGGCTGGACCTGTTTCACATGAGGCAGGTGGCGGAGATGGTGAACAGAGTTGCGGAGCATGGGAGAACAGTGGTTGTAGTGACGCACGACCCGGAATTTATTTTGCGGTGCTGTAACTTTGTTATCCACATGGAGCACGGCGAGATTCAGGAAAGTTACTCCCTCTGTAAGCCGGAGGGCAGAGAACATTTGCTGGATTTTTTTCTGAGCGATATGGAATAGGAAGTAGGCGGTAATATGAAACTCCATGCGTCGGGCGAGGATTATCTGGAGGCCGTGCTGGTACTCCAAAAGGAAAAGGGCATGGTACGCTCCGTGGATGTGGCCCGGCACCTTGATGTATCGAAACCCAGTGTGTGTCATGCGGTCTCTACTTTGAAAGAGGGTGGGTTTCTCACCATGGACGAAAATTCTTTCTTATTCCTGACGGATGTGGGCCGGGAGGTAGCCGAGCAGACCTATGAAAAGCACTGTTTCTTCACCCGCCAGCTTGTCGCGGCCGGGGTCGATCCCCAGACCGCGGAACGGGAGGCCTGCCGGATGGAGCACACCATCAGCCAGCGATCCTTTGAATTACTGAAAGGGGCGGTGGAGCCGGAATGACCGGTGAAAAATCAGAAGAAGAGGTGGTCCCCGCATGGGGAAGCTGCTGATTTTATCCATTACAGATGGCGAGGAACAACTCCTGGACAATCTCAAGGACTTCCTGGCGGAAGAGCCTGGAATTGAAATCGTGGAGCCGCCCGCCGCAAAGCATATCCTCACCTTTCCCGGCCTGGAGCTGCACCTGCGCAAGCAGACGGCAAAGTGGCGGGGCCAGCCCCTCCACCTTACGCACCTGGAGTTCTTCACGCTGGCCTACCTGGCCCGGCACCCCGGCTGGATTTTCACGCAGGAACAGATCTATGAGGCTGTATGGCACGAGTTCCCGGAGGACTGCGGCGCAGCTGTGGTCAATATCATCAGCCAGCTCCGCCGGAAGATGGGCCCGGGCAACCCCATCCGCACGGTACCCCACAGCGGCTATAAGTTCGAGCTGCCTCCCATAACCTGAGAGGCCTTTTCCGAAAAAATGCAGTTATCCTCTATGGGTAACTGCGTTTTTTGTGTAGGCAGAGATTTGTAGCTGATAAAAAGGAAAGGTATGTGATTGACGCTCCACAGCTTGCGTGTTATACTTCAGTTAGCAGTAACAAACCATATAGGAACGCCAATTTACAATTAGGGAAATGGAGGGACGATATGCGTTTAGGCTCTTTTCAGCTTCCCAATGGTGCAAGCCTGTCCTATGCGGAATATGGGACATCAACGGGCAGGCCGGTACTCTTGTTTCACGGCTTAGTGGGAAGCATATGTTCAGAGGGAATGGAGGAGTCTCTTTGCAGACTGCCCATGAGGGTAATCGCTCTTGCCCGTCCTGGTTATGGAGCCTCTGACTACTTCGATATGGACTGCGTAGCCGACTGGGGCCGGCTGCTGGCTGAATTTTGGGATTGCCTGGATCTCCAGAGCTTTGACATCGTGGGCATCTCCGCCGGCGCGCCTTATGCGTATAGTCTGGCGGCCCTCTATCCTGACCGAATTGGCACGCTCTATATCAACAGCGGCATACCTGCGGTCTGCTTTCCAAATGTTCTGGCGCAATATCCAGCTCAGGATGCGGCGCTCTATCATGCGTTCCGCAGTATGTCACGGCAAGAGGTGGGGCAGGCTTTATATGACAGTTATCTTCCCCTCTTTCCCGAGGCGGCCTTGCAGAGTCAGGATTTCCGGGACTCTATGGGCAGTGATCTCCGGAATATCGGTCAGGAAGCCAAGCTCCAGGAAGCACCTTGGGGATTTAAGCTGTCTGAGGTGCAGTGTCCGGTTGTATTGCTTCATGGAACAGCCGATTCCGAGGTGCCTTACAGTGCCATGGAGGAGACTGCCAAAGAACTTCCTCATGCCCGCATTATCAAACTGGAGGGGGAAGAGCACGCATCCCCCGCAATCACGGACAGACTGATGGAGGAATTACTCCAGCAAGACAAGGTATGAGCAGGTTATTCAGGAGGGATAGCAGTGGGCGGATTTTTTACTAACACCCGAAAGCCGGAGGGCTTGGGTGGGAGGCTGATGGTCGCCATGATGAACTGGGGACACGCTCCAGTGGCCCGCTGGGGGCGGAGCTTCCTGAGACTGAAAGCAGGAGCCAGCATACTGGACCTTGGTTGCGGCGGCGGAGCCAATCTGGCCGTCCTGCTGAAGCTGTGTCCAGACGGCACAGCCGTGGGTCTGGATTACTCCTCCGTCAGCGTGAAAAAAGCGAGCGCTGTAAATTGCCGAGCCATCGCAGAGGGACGGTGCCAGGTAATCCAGGGGAATGTGCAGGAACTGCCTTTTGCAGATGACTCCTTTGAGCAGGTCACGGCATTTGAAACCATTTACTTCTGGCCCAATTTGGAGGAGGCCTTTCAGCAGGTGTTCCGAGTGCTGAAACCCGGCGGAAGTTTTCTTGTCTGTAACGAGTCAAACGGAGAAGACCCCAAACAGGAAAAATGGTGTGACATCATCGGCGGCATGACCATCTACACCGGCGAACGGCTCTTCGAGTTGCTCTGGGCAGCGGGATTTATTCAAGTCGAGATCCATCAGAGAGAGGATCGGAACTGGCTGTGTATAACAGCCCAAAAGCCGTAGGTATGGACCACGCACAAAGCAGACTAAGACAAGGCCAGCAGGCAGATACAAAATAAAAACGGCGCTTTGGTGTGAGCGGTAATGCCCTCAAAGCGCCGTTTATTTTTTATCTGGAATGTGACGAAGAACATCTTCGACCCTGCAAGAAAGAATGTTGCAAAGGTCATTCAGCGTTGCGGTTGAAATATTTCGGTTTTGCTTCAAAGAATCCAATGTTCCCCTGCTGAAGGAATAGTCCTTTATTAAAGAATAAGTTGTAATTCCCTTTCGACGCATGGTTTCCCAGAGCGGGTCGTAAGTAATAATAGAAACCACCCCTTTGTGATTTCTATTATATTTGACATGCTGCCTCTTGAATATTCCCGGTATCTCGGGTATAATATCTTAATTACACAATTTCATACCTGTTAATTCTTCTCATTCAAGCGCCTGACCATCAACAAAACAGCTTCTAAATCCTGATCGTTCATCGACTTGATGCCATCTATGATCTCCTGCACCAAAATTGGATTTCGGTATTCCGCTTCCTCATCGAAAAACAAACGGGGCGTGATACCGAGCGTGTCAATCAAATAGAGCAATTCTTTCACAGATGGCTGGGAATACCCGGTGACAATGTTATGAATATAGTTCTTGCTATGTCCTAAATCATAGCTTAACTGGTACTCGGAAACTCCCTTTTTTACCCGTAATTCTGTAATACGGTTTCTGATAAAGTCCATCTCCATATACGATTCCTCCACCACCATTTTCCCCATGGTACACTTTTGTGGTGTGACATTAGGGTGCGGATGGTGTGCTTTTTTATGCAATGGCACTTTATTGGTGTTATAATTGAGTAAAATGCCACACGGGAAAAGAGAGAAACGCATGGATAGAGAAAAAGAATCGCCCCCGGAGAGGCTGCCGTTCTGTTTGGATGACACAGTTGGTGAAATCGTAAGGGCAAGCCAGGAGTGCCCTGGCGTCTACTATATCGCAGCCAGAAAGCAGAACGGCAAGTTTTTGGCAGATGAATACTATGTGGTGGAAAAATCCTCGCCAGCCATATCAAAAGAGGCTATGGCATATGGGAGGATGCCTGAAGAGGACTCCCGTGTGCTGCTCTATTCGTTTGCGGAAGAGCGACAGGGACATAAAATCATTGAGTATGAGATCTACCGGTATCAGGTCCGGCATGGAATCTATGCAGACGGACAGACCTCGCTTCGTGATATTGCTTTTTACAATATGGAGTATCATCCGGAATACTTTGGACCTTACCCAGCGCCCCTTGCCACGCCGCGGGGCCGCACTGCACGCTACAAGCCGCTGATGAACGGCATCTTCTGGATCGAAACAGGCACAGGAGAGGAAGTCCTCGCTGTCTGCTATCCTATTTGGAACTGCGACTTCTCAGAAACCGTATTGAAGCAATCGGAGCAGACCGAAGAGGATGTACGGGAAGGAATTGACAACACCTTGGGGTATCTGTTCTTTTCCAAGCGGGCCAGCAGCCTCGCCTTGTTTGAACTATGGGGGCAGTACGAGGAGTTAAGGGTTGGCGGCCTAATCAACTACCCCGCATTGATGAACTATATCTGGGCCCATTTCCCGGAGTACGCCGCCACATACAATATACAGAATCAGATGGGGATGCACGATACCTTCGGCCTGTTGATGAACGCGTTGGGGGCGGAGATGGAATTGCAGACCGACCCGAACAAGGTAATTGCAATGTCAAAAGCCGCTGGGCTTGATTTCCTGAATTTCTAATGGGGCTAAAAATGGACGGATCAGGTGGAACAATGAACTGGGATCAAAATGAAGAGTTGGTAGAGCAAATCCTTCGCACCGGCATGTACGCAAAGCTGTATGATGAAGAAACAATATATGGGTACCTGACCTATTTAACCTACCGGGTGGAGGACGCTCTGTTCACCTGGAAAAAGGAAAGCGATGTGGACGGGTTTTGGGCCGACCTCACATGGGAGGAATATATCGCCTTTTTGCAGCGAGAAAAGTCATTGGTCCTGGCGGCACAAAGGGTGCTGCTCAGCACCGTGATTGCGTTCCCTGCCTCCGCATTTGACTTTACATTGGCCGAGGCGGAATTGGATTTTCCCGTAACGCGTTATGACAGCGCCGGGATGCTCCATATGGCAAAGCTCTATTCCTCCGAGAACTACATTTCAATCGTGGAGTTTCTGATGTTCCGAGCAGAGAGGGCATATTATCTGTTGCAGAAAAAGCAGCGGGGCCCCCACTACACATGGGAGCTTTATATCGTGGAGTTGCTTCACAGCCGAAGGGAATTTGTGGACCCCTTATCAAGGGCCTTCCGTAACGCACTGGCCCAACTGAACTTTCTCCCGGCGTGGCAGATGATCTATCCAACTATTCAAGAGACCTCAGAAATAGAATGAGTAGGAGGCCAAGATTACGTCGTGACCGGATATTGAAAGGCGGCACTCAAAAGCACAGATAAAACACCCTCCTGGCGATGGTCAATATCATCAGCCAACTCCGCCGGAAAATGGGGCCGGGCAATTCCATCCATACCGTTCCCCACAACTGCTGTAAGTTTGAGTCGCCTCTCAATAAATGAAACCCCCCGCAGATTCGGTAGGAATCTGCGGGGGTTTTCTATCTCTTATTTCGGGCTCAATCGTTATCCATAAAATACTCCGCCGCCCGATATTCCAATTCCATCAGGCTACGGATGTGACGATCCTCGATTCTCTGTTGGAGCTCTGGTAATCGCAAGAAAAAATTTGTCCACAGTTCCTGTCTGTCATAGTCCTTCTGATAGCGGTCCAGAGCATAATTGAACATCAGCCGGTAGGACAGGGCGGCTGTGCGAAGCCTGTGTTTATATCCCTTGGGCGCTCTATCCCGAGAAAACAGATAGGCCACCATATCCATGATGCGCCTCTCCGTCATATAGGCGCTTCCCATGGTAATCGGGTGCCAGCGGTAGTAATCGTATTCTGACGGGTCATACCGCTTTGACAGGGAATCGTTTTGAAAGGCCATAGCGGACAGTTCAGGATATAGATGGCAGAGCTGATTGAGCGCACGGATGTTTTTCCGTTTGTGCGCAATGTGATAGTAATAGATGAAATCCTCCAGATTGATTTGCGGGTGGGTGACATTCAGCCGCCTCATGATCCCACTCCTTTGTATTCCGCCGCACATGGAAAATACTTCTTGCAAAGAAAGTATAACTGCAAATATATATAAAAGTCAATGGTAACACTATATTTATCGCACTGTATGAAAAGCAACTTTTTCGATAAAATAAAACAAACACACGCGGGAAGGATTTGACGCCTTGGAATACAGAGTGGATGAACGGGCAAAACGGATTGCCCGCAAGCTGCGCAAGATCAGAGAGCTGAAAGGGCTGACCCGCGAAAAATTCTGTGAGCCCTTGGGTGAGAACAGCGATTACTGGGGACTGATCGAGCGAGGGGAGCAGCCGATCAGCCTGCCCAAGTTGCTCCAAGTATGCGAGGTATATCAGATTCCTATCGAGAGCGTCGTAGTGCTGGATTATCAAATGCAGGACGACGAACAGATACGGGGGGACATTGACGAACTTCTGGGACAGTGCAATGGGTATCAGCTTGAAGTGATCCGCAAATTTATTTCGGATATTGCCATGACGCTATAAAGTACCGAATCCATCCTGAAAATCAGGCGGACTTCGGTACTTTTTGCGTAGTGACTATATGGCTGTCTGTGAAAATGGACCGGTTGTGGGCTGCTACACCACCAAGAACAAAACTGCCCGCAGTTCTTTCCGTCAAGTCAGGCTGGCTTTAATACATTTTGAACCGGAAGCACCAGATATGATGCTGTCAGGGATTGCGGCTGCCAGAGTATTTAGCCCCCTTTATAGTCAACCAACCCCACTATTTTGCAGTTGCTGATCCGTCTGCCGCATGACTTTACGGTATAACAAAACTGCAACCAGAGCCGCCAGCGTCTCCGCTACGGGAAACGCCGCCCACACACCATTCAGCCCCCAAGACAAAGAAAATACCATAGCCAGAGGCGGGATCACAAGGAGCTGGCGAAGCAGAGAAATACTCAAGGAATACAGTCCTTTCCCAAGAGCCTCAAAGCAGCCGGCCATTACCGTTCCCAGAGTGGAGACGATAAAGCCCAGGCTTGTAATACGCAGCATGGGCACCCCGACAGCTATCATGGCTTCATCCGCATCGAAAAGGCCCATAATCTGCCGTGGGAAACCCCAAGCGATCAGGGTGCCCAATGCCATAATGATGGCGGTCAAAGCGAGGCTCCATCGGATAACAAGATGAAGTCTCCGTCCCTGGCCCGCTCCGTAGTTATAACTCACAATGGGCCTCGTGCCCTGAATCAGACCATTGGCGGGCATATACACAAAGGTTTGCAGCTTGAAGTACAATCCAAATGCTGCCACGGCCAATGTGTGGAGACCTACCAGCAGTGCGTTCAGGATACTCACCAGCAGACTGGGCATCGCGGTCATCAATCCGGAGGGGACTCCCACTGCGTAAATCCTTCTGGCGATTCCGGCGTTGATCTTCATATCTTTTCGGGTAATACGAATTCCCGTTCGGGTCCGAAGGAAACAGAACACCGCCAAACCACAGGCTGTCATCTGTCCAGTTACCGTAGCAACAGCAGCGCCGATAACTCCCATAGCGGGCAGTCCGAACATGCCGAAGATCAGAATCGGGTCGAGGATGATGTTTACAATCGCCCCTACGCCTTGCAAAATCATCGGTACGACCATGTTCCCAACCGCTTGGAACAGTTTTTCGATAAATATATGATACAGGCTACCAAAGGACAGGCAGATCACAATGCGGGTGTAGTTGACACTCATTTGCAGGATCTCTGGATCATCGGTAAACATGCGTAAAAATGGCTCGCTGCCGAAAAGCCCAACCAATATGAAAATGACAGCATGGATAGTGGTGAAGATGACCCCTATGGAAGCGGCCTGATCCACCTTATACTGGTTTCCCTCCCCCAGGTTGCGAGCGATATAGGCGTTGATTCCTACGCCAAAGCCAACAGCGACCGCCAACACAAGATTTTGCAGGGGATAAGCCAAAGAAACCGCGGTAAGTGCATCATTGCTGAGCCAGGCCACAAATATGCTGTCTACTACATTGTATAGAGATTGGATGAGCATGGACAGAATAGACGGCACCGACATGCTCACCAACAGTGGCAAAATCGGTTTTGTCCCCATTAGATTTTTGGTGTTTATCAATGCAGAACAGCCTCCCCATGTAAAAAGGCTATATATTTTCCTGTTTGTAATCAGAAACAGGAAAATATATAGCCCTTGGAATTATTATCATACAACCACGATGTCAAGCGGTTTTTATGATAGCATCCACCTATCAGAATTGTCAAGTGATACTTTACTCATGAGGGAAGCTGATGTTCCAGCGTTCTGTTTTTATGGATTAGAAGCAAACTGAGCAGCATGGCAATGATTTGGGACAAGGGAACAGAAATCCAAGTCCCATTCACACTCCCCATGGCATTGGGGAGGATCAGGAGCAGGACGCAGAGCGTCAGCGGCTCCCCATAAATCAGAATGTAGGCCCAGAGATTTTTCCCCGTCGCATAGAAATAGGCGGTGGTCACCCTGGATACGCTGACAAAGGCAAAGCCGATAATGAAGATCGGCAGGATCTGCGCCACAAGCACCGCCACCTGCTCGGAGGCACCGAACAGATAGGCCGCGCTGCCCCGCAGCAGGAAAAGGACAACCGAGCAGACGGCCGCTACTCCAAAGGCAAAGCGATACGCCAGATTGCGCACAGCTTTTGTGGTATCATGCTTGCCCTCCCCGTAGGCCAGACTGATCAGCGGCTGACTCCCGTCGCTGACGCCCTGCATCAGCAGCATGACCACAGCAGAAATATAACTGATCGGCGCATAGCAGGTCACAGCGAGATTCCCGCCGAAAATCACGGCGCTCTTATTGAGCAGGATCAGGGTGATATTGGGCGAATAGGTCAGGCCAAAGGGAGAAAGGCCTACTCCCAGAATGCGGGAAGCGAGATAGCCGCCGTCCCCGTCAAACCGAAAAGAGGGGGCATGCTTTTTGAGGACAAAGAATACAAGGCAGACCAGAAAGGTCATCGCCTGGCCGATTGCCGTGGCGATGGCCGCCCCCATCATCCCCCAGGGCAGCACCCACACGAAAAGGTAATCCAGGACGATGTTCGTGATAAAGCCTGTCACCATGGCCGCCATGGCGGTGACCGCCCCGCCCATGTTGCGGATGAACGGGACCAGGCCGGTCCCCGCGATCTGGAATACCGCCCCATAGCTGACAAAGCGTAGGTACTCGCCGCTGTACTCCAGTATCTCGCCGGACGCGCCGAACAGCCCCAGGATCTGAGGACCGGCGAACAGGAACAGGGCGGTAAAGAGGATGCTGAAGCCGCCCAGCAGGAGGATCGCCATACCCATGTACTGCTTGCCGCGGTTTTCATTTTGATTTCCGGCATTGATGGCGTACTCGATTGCGCCGCCCATGCCGACGCCGGTGCCTACCGCCTGCAGAAAAGCCGTCAGCGGATAGGCGATGTTGACCGCAGCCAGGGCGTCGTCCCCCATCGCGTTTCCAACAAAAAATCCATCGGCAATCGCATAGATGCCGGACAGCGCAAAGGCCAGCATGGATGGGATGACAAACCGGAAAAACTCTTTGCGAATGTGCATGTCAGCCGCTCACCTCCCTGAAATGCCGGTTATAGAGGGCGGTGTGCTCAATCAACTGTTCCGCCCGGTCCAGTCCCAGCCGGAGCCAAACCTGTGCCTCGTGCTCCTGAAGCGCCTGGGCGATCTGCACTGCCTGTGTACTCCCCTTGGGAGTCAGAGAAAGTTTCCTGCTTCTGCGATCCTGCTCCGAAACCTTGAGTTCCAGCCATCCCTTGTCTGTCAGCGTTTTGATAATCGCATTGACGGTCTGCTTGGGGATCGCAAACCGCTGGCAGATGTCTTTTTGGAGTACCGCGCCGTCAGCCTCGACAATCGAAAGGATTACCAGCAGTTCATAAAGGGACATTCCCCGCTGCCGGGCCCAGGTTTCATAGAGTTGGTTGGTTTCGATCCACAGGGCATTATATTGAGCACTGAGCTGATGTAGTTGATCCATAGGCCGTCTCCTTATAATTGGTCTAAATCAAGACTAATTATAAAATGGAAACAAGCAGATTGTCAAGACCTCTCTCATAGGCCGGATCGCAGTAGTTCAAATTTGTAGCCTGTATTCTGCCTTGATTTCTGCTTACTGGTACTTGAATGTCCAATGCTTGACTTTTAAGACAGTTTCTTTTATACTGAGCTAAAAAGTACAGAAACAGACTTTTGGAGGAACTGCCGTATGGAGAAAATCCTGATCACGATTGGGCGCCAGTTTGGGAGCGGCGGCCGTGAGATCGGAAAGAAAATCGCACGGGAATTAGAGATCCCTTACTATGACAAAGAACTGCTGGCCGTAGCCGCAAAGGAGAGCGGGCTTGCGCTGGACTTTCTCCAGGACATGGACGAAAAGCATCCGCACAGCTTGCTTTACTCTCTTTGTGTGGGGCGGCCGAATCTGGCGCTGGGGAACTGCAATATTTCGGTGGAGCGTATGGCGTCCAAGGCCCAGCGGGAGGCTGTGCTTCATGTCGCCGGCCAGGGGAGCTGCGTCATTGTGGGCCGCGGCGCGGACTACATCCTGCGAAATGAAGACCGCCTGTTCCGGGTCTTTGTTTCTGCCGGCATAGACTTCCGCGTTCAGCGTGTGGTCAAACGCGACGGTATATCGGAGGCGGAGGCTCGTGACCGAATCAGGAGCATGGACAAGGCCCGGAGTGCCTATTATAATTTCAATACGGAGCAGAAATGGGGCGCCGTGCAGAATTATGATCTGTGCCTCAATGTTTCCCAGTGGGGCACGGACGGCTCGGTGGAACTGATTCTCCGTGCGCTCTGGCAGGTATATCCCGACTTGTGCTGACAAAATAGCGCAGACAATAACGACAGCCTCGAAACTGAGGCTGTCGTTACTCTACTTTTATAAATTATTATAGGAATACGCTTTACACCGCATATTATGTTCATGCTGAAATCAGTAACTACAAATAATTGACGGCCAGCATGACGATACCGAGAAGCGTAAGGATAGCGCCGGTAGCCCGGTTGAGGACGGTCGGGCTGGCCTTGTTGGCAAACTTGGCCGCTATTCGGGCCCAGAGCAGAGTGGAGAGTACGCAGAACACCAGGCACCAGAGATCCGGCGCACCGCCAATGGCAAAGTGGCTCACCGCGCCGGTGAGCGCGGTGAAAGTCATAATGAATACGCTGGTGCCCACCGCAGTCTTGAGTTCATAGCCCAGGACGCTGGTGAGGAGGAGCAGCATCATCATGCCGCCGCCCGCGCCTACAAAGCCGCAGATAAAGCCGACGAGGGTACCGCAGATCACGGACTGGATAACACGCTTCCGGGGACTGGTATTCCCCATAGACTCCTTGGTGGTCATCACGGGCCGGACGAGAAATTTGATGCCCAGAAGGAAGGTCATGAACACAGAGAAGCCGCCCAGCGTGGCGTTGGGGAGAAGACTGGCGACCCAACTCCCCACCAAGGTGAACAAGAGGACCGTGGCCATCATCACGAGGCCGTTTTTGATGTCCAGGTTTTTGTTTTTATAATAGATATAGGCGCTGACCGCACTGGCAAGCACATCGCTGGCCAGTGCGATGCCCACCGCCTGGTATGCGGGTATATGCAGGAATGTGATAAGCATGGGGGAAATGACGGCCGCGGCGCTCATGCCCGCAAAGCCGGTCCCCAGGCCGGCGCCGATCCCGGCCACGAAGCAGATGAAAAAGGTGTAGAGCATTGCTTAGGCATCTCCTTTGAATGCAAGGCGCAGATTTTCGCCGATGCGGGTGAAGGCGGATTCCAGGGCGGCCCGCTCCTCTGTGGTCATCCCCTGGGAAAGCTGTGCGCGCAGCGCGGCCTGAGCGGCCTGTCCGTCGGCTACGGCAGACGAGGAGGCAGGCAGAAGGCGGAGGTGGGCGCTCTTTCGATTTCCGGGGAGGTAGCTCTGCTCCAACCACCCCCGGCGGATCAGGGAGTGAATCGAGACGGACACATGGGATTTGGTAAGTCTCCGCCGCTCCACAATATCGGCGGCGGTATCATAGGCCGGCGCGTTGGCCAGGAAGAGCAGGATGTCCAGCTCCATCCGGGTGAGGTCCCATCGCTGAGCGATGGGGTCCATCGTCTGATCATAAAGCCGCTTGAACAGAAAAAGATGGTCCCAGAATTCCATCTTCGCCCTCCTTCCCCGCATCATGAAGCAGCAGGTCTATTATTGTTCTATTCAGAACTATAATGCAGTATAAAGGTGCGGGTCAATTTTGTCAAGAGGGGTGTTTAATGGGGGATGTTATCCTCTTATACTTCCTTGATTGAGCGAAATTTCGCGTGGAGAGCTATGCATGACGGACAAAGCCCAGTGGGGTACGGACGGCTCGGCGGAGTTGATCTTCCGTGCGCTCCGGCAGGCATATCCCAACTTATGCGAATAACAAAAAACAAAAAGTAAAGAAGAAAACGGCCTTTGTTTCATGCAGGGGTCGTTTTTTGATTGACGGCCCTCTTGACAGTTCAGACTCAAAGTGTTATATTCAAAACATCGTTATAAAACGCCGTTTTGAATAGGAGGAATGACAGTGGCAAAGCAAAAATCGGGCGTCTATGACCGGGTGCTGGAGTGCGCCAAGGAGGAGTTTTTGTCCAAGGGGTTTCTGGACGCTTCTCTGCGCACCATAGCTCAGGAGGCAGATACCAGCACCGGCTCTATCTACACTCGGTTTGGAGACAAGGAGGGGCTGTTCCGGGCCATCGCGGAGCCGGTGGTGGATCAGTTCAAGGCCATGTTCCGCAGGGTGCAGGAGGATTTTCACCAGCTCAGCGAGGAGGAACAGCGTGCGGATATGGGACAGTACACCGCCCGCCACCAGGAGGAAATGCTGGACTACATCTACGACCACTTTGATGTGTTCCGTCTGCTGCTGGACGGGGCCCACGGCACCCGCTTTGCCTGTTTCCTGGATGAGCTGGTGGACATCGAGGTGGAGTACACCTACAAGTACATGGAGGTCATCGGCTGTGAGAGCGTCAAGTCCGGCCTGGTGACGGAGGAGTTTATCCACATCATCGTCACCGCCTACTTCAACGGCATGTTTGAGGTGGTGCGGCATAACATGGACCGCGCCGCCGCCCACCGCTATGTCAAGATGCTCAACCGTTACCATATGGCTGGGTTTTCCACCGTGTTTGACCCTCAGCCCTGACAAGAGGCTGTGCCTTTGGGTACAGCTCTCTCATTTACACAAAAGTTAGCAATTACTAACCAAAAAGGAGGAGTTTGTTATGAAACAGAAAAGCCCCATGCTCCGTCTGTGGGCGCTGGGAGAGGGACAACAGGGCGGCCTGAAGCGGGCGGTCCTGTCCGCTGTGGTGGGGGTACTGTTTGGGATGCTCCCCTACTTTGCCGCGGCTCAGATCATTCTCGGCCTATTGTCTGGGAACCAGGAATCCTCGTTCTACCTGACCTGGTGCGCAGTGGCGCTCGTGGGCTTCCTGCTTCGGGCCACCCTGTATTCCCTGGCCCTGTCCCAATCCCACAAGGCCACCTTTGCCATCCTGAAATCCATCCGGGAGAAAGTGCTGGAGAAACTGCCAAAGATGCCTCTGGGTACGATTCTGGACACCTCCAGCGGCCAGATGAAGCAGGTCATCGTGGATCAGGTGGAGAGCATGGAGCGGCCCCTGGCCCATCTTCTGCCGGAGATGACCGCCAATGTGCTGGGGCCGGTGTGCATCCTGATCTATCTGTTCGTGCTGGACTGGCGGATGGCCCTGTTGAGCCTGGTATCCATCCCGGTGGGCATGGCCTTCATGATGGCGGTGATGGCCGGCTACGGCAAGCAGTACGAGGGCTCAGTCAAAACCACCCAGGCCATGAACAGTGCCATTGTGGAGTACATCGGCGGCATTGAGGTCATCAAGGCGTTTAACCAGGGCAAGCAGTCCTATGCCCGCTTCTCCGACAGCGTAAAGGCCAACGCCTCCTACTTCTACCATTGGATGAAGAGCTGCCAGATGCCGGTCTCTTTGGCCCGTGCCATCTCGCCCACCACCATGATCACCATTCTGCCGGTGGGCTGGCTCCTCTATACCGGAGGGAGTTTGCCCATCGAGACCTTTATCACCACCATCGTCCTGTCCCTGGGCATTGCCGGGCCCCTGCTGGCCGCCATGGACTTTGTGGACAGTCTCGCCAAGGTGGGCACCATCGTGGGCTCGGTGGACGCCATTTTGAACGGAGCGGAGCAGGACCACGGGGAAACGCCGGCGGAGTTCCAGGGGCGGGACATCCAGCTCTCCCATGTGTCCTTCGGCTACCACGCGGACAAGGAAGTGCTCCACGATGTATCTCTCACCATCCCCGCCGGGATCATGACCGCCTTTGTAGGGCCCTCCGGCTCCGGCAAGTCCACCATCGCCAAGCTGATCGCCGGCTTCTGGGATGTGACCTCCGGCTCCATCACTCTGGGCGGGCAGGACTTGAAGCGGGTCCCGCTGAAGCAGCTCTATGACCAGGTGGCCTTTGTCTCACAGGATAACTACCTCTTTGACGAGAGTATCCGGGAGAACATCCGCATGGGCCGCCCGGCGGCCACCGACGCCGAGGTGGAGGCCGTGTCAAAAGCCGCCGGGTGCGACGCCTTTATCCGGGGCCTGGAGCAAGGCTATGACACGGTGGTAGGCGGAGGCGGCGCCCATCTGTCCGGCGGCGAGCGTCAGCGCATCGCCATCGCCCGGGCCATGCTCAAGGACGCGCCCATTGTGGTGCTGGACGAGGCGACCGCCTACATAGACCCCGAGAACGAGGCCGTGGTCCAGCAGGCCGTGGGCAGGCTGGTGGCGGGAAAGACCGTGCTGGTCATCGCCCACCGCCTCAGCACCATCACCGGCGCGGATCAGATCGTGGTAGTCAATGGCGGCCGCATCCAGGATGTGGGCACCCACGGGGAACTTTTGAAGAACTGCCCGCTGTATCAGGAGATGTGGCGGGCGCATATGGGCGCAAAGGAGGGAGAGCAGGCATGATCGGTGTTTTGAAAAAAATCTGGGACTTTGCCGGAGAGGAGCAGGGCAATATCCGAAGGTCCATGATTTTAGGCTTCTTTTACGCGGTGTTCCACATGTTCCAGATCGCGGCCATCTATGTGGTGGTGCTGGCCCTTGTGGGCGGCTCCACAGACTCCGCCCCGGCCTGGCAGGCGCTGGGACTTCTGCTGGCCAGCATTCTGGGCCGTGCGGTCCTCAACCGCTTCAGCCAGCTCCAGCAGACCCACGCCGGCTATTTCATGGTGGCGAACAAGCGCATTTCCATCGGTGACAAGCTCAAGCGGGTCCCCATGGGCTATTTCAACGACCAGAGTTTGGGAGAGCTCACCGGCATTACCACCACCGTTCTGGACGAGGTGGAGAGCACCGGCCCCATGGTGCTGGTCGGTATCCTGGGCGGCCTGATCAACTCCGCTGTTATGCTGCTGTGCGTCCTGTTCTGGGACTGGCGGATCGGCCTGCTGGCCCTGGCGGGGATGCTGGTGTATCTGGCCCTCCTCTCCGGAATGGAGAAGCAGTCCGCCAAGATTGCCCCCAAGTGCCAGCGAGACGAGGCCCGGCTGGTGGAGGCGGTGCTGGAACAGCTCCAGGGCATGAGTGTCATCAAGTCCTTTAACCTGACCGGAAAGGGTGACAAGCGGGTGCGGCAGGCGCTGGAGGACAGCAGGGCGAACAATCTGGCGGTGGAGAAGCTGTTCACTCCCTATATCTGGGGCCAGGAGATGGTCCTCCACCTGTTCAGCGTTCTAATTCTGGCGGCGTCGGTGGGGCTGTGCCTGACGAGAGCCATGTCCCTCGCCAATGCGCTGATGGCGGTCATCGTCTCCTTCCTGATTTTTTCCCAAATCCAGTCCGCGGGCAGCGGCGTGTCTGCCCTGCGTCTGGTGGGCAGCTCCATCGACCACGCCAACCAGGTGGACGACATCCCGGAGATGGATCAGCGCGGCACGGCCATCCGCCCGGAGAGCCACGAGATTGTATTCAACCATGTGAACTTCTCCTATGGAAGCCGCCCCATCCTCAAGGATGTGTCACTGACTATCCCAGACCGGACCACCACCGCCATTGTGGGGCCCTCCGGCTCCGGCAAGACCACCCTCTGCAACCTGATCGCCCGGTTTTGGGATGTGGACGGCGGCCGTGTGACCATCGGTGGCCGGGATGTGCGGGAGTACACGCTGGAGTCCCTCATGGAGCAGGTAAGTATGGTGTTCCAGCGGGTGTACCTCTTTGCCGACACAGTGGAGAACAACATCAAGTTCGGCTGCCCGGGCGCTACCCATGAACAGGTGGTGGAGGCCGCAAAAAAGGCGTGCTGCCACGACTTCATCTCTGCCCTGCCGGATGGATATGACACGGTGATTGGCGAGGGCGGCGCCACACTCTCCGGCGGCGAGAAGCAGCGCATCTCCATTGCTCGGTGCCTCTTAAAGGACGCGCCCATCGTCATCTTTGACGAGGCCACGGCCAATGTGGACCCCGAGAATGAGGGCCAGCTTCAAAAGGCTATGGAAGCCCTGACGCGGGAGAAAACCGTGCTGATGATCGCCCACCGGCTCAAGACGGTGCGGGGTGCGGATCAGATTCTGGTGGTGGATCAGGGCCGCATCGTCCAAAGGGGCACCCATGAGGAACTGATCCAGCAGGCGGGCATCTACCGGGATTTCGTCTCCGAGCGAACGGAGTCCAGCCGCTGGACACTTTGATTGAAAAAGACAACGCCGCGGTGCGGGTATTCTATTACCTGCACCGCGGCTGTCTGATCAGAGAATATTCAGATTTTTAGGATGCTGGAGAGATGAGGCCTTTTGCAAGCGTGAGTGACATATGTTCACTTCGGTGTCCGAGTCTCTTTTGCGCTAATTTTGAGTGCCTGCATTGGAAACGCAAGGGAAAAAGCATCCAAACCATCCCGCACAGTTGCATTTTCCGTGAGTTCCCTGTTATAATACCAGCAGGAAAACGGTTGGAGCGCGGCGTGGTTTGGCTCGGAATATCAAATAGGAGGTATTTCGATGCGTACAGAGGACTCCCTGGAGCAATCGCTCCGCCGTGTACTGAAGGCGGCTGGCTACATGATGCGGAAATCCCATGCGCCCATCAGTCCGGACAACCTCGGCGGCTATATGATCGTGGATATGTCCGGGAATACGGTTGCGGCAGGCGGCCGCTTCGAGCTGACTTTGGAAGAGGTTCGGGAGTGGGCACGGGATATGTGCTGACCGCGGTTGCGGCTGAGGGTGGAACGCCCTCAGCCGTTATGCCTTGGGCTTCATCCCTGTGGTAAGCCGCCGATGCGGCTATCATATAAAGAGTGCTTATCCAAATCAATAGAAAAAGAAAGGAATTTGCTTTATGAACAAGGGAGAACTGATTGCTGGTATGGCCGAGGAGAGCGGAGTCTCCAAAGCGGATACGGAGAAAGTCTTGAACGCATTTCTCTCCCAGGTCGAGAAAGCGTTGTGCGCGGGAGATAAGGTCCAACTCACTGGCTTCGGCAGCTTTGAAGTGAAAGAGCGCGCCGAGCGTACCGGCCGGAATCCCAAGACCAACGAGCCCATTGTGATCCCAGCCGGGAAGATGCCAGTCTTTAAGGCTGGCAAGGTATTGAAGGACGCAATTAAATAAAAAAGCAGACGCCACAATGCAGCACCAACTTGAATATAAGTGTGAAGCACAAAACCGCCCCTCCGAGCATTTGCTCAGAAGGGCGGTTTTCATTCGCTGCCGCTTGTATTTCGTAGAAAACTTTCAAAGTATGGTAGAGTAGACCGGCCATAGCGGCGCTGCCACTCCCTTGGGTGAAGTTTGCGGACCTCATTCAGATCATCCCTGTAATCCGAAATATACGAAAAAACCTCCTGTACGATACGCGGCAAGTTGACCATCGTTTCTTTATATTCGTCCTGATCGACGAGTGCCGGTACAGTGGTATCTATGTACGCATTATTCTTGATTAGGATGGACTTTGTGTAGTCAAGGCCGGACTGGCTGCGCTGAGATCTGGCGGAGCTTTTGAAATGATAAGCATAGGGGTGGCGGATATGGGAACGAAAAGGAATGCAGATGAACAGGTCGTCCATGTATTCGATCAACAGACAGGAGTATGGCCTGTTTTTCTTTACGGCAATCTCCGAATACTGACTGTGAGGGTAATCTGTAAAAAATTTTGCTGACAGGCTGTGGATCTCCGCAATATACTCCATTTTTCGCCCCCCTTAACAAAAGAAAAGCGGGGAGGGCGATCCCTCCCCGCCGGATGGCTTCTTTCGGTCAATTTTTATTTTACCGTTGAGTCAGTACCGTCACTCAACATCTTCGCTCGGTCAATTTTTATTTTACCGACGAGTCAGAACCGTCACTCGTCTCATGCAGAAACCATCCCTGCTACTATTATTATAATGGCCGTCTGGAAATATGTCAACATGAAGTTTGGAGTGAAAATTTATAGCTCCAAACGACTGTCCCTATTATTTGCTGTTTGTATTTGCCCTCTACACAAAAAGCCCGCATTCATTGATTATCAGAAGGCGGGCCACCGTCATACAGCGCCGATGGCCCGCCTTCGACCCCCATTCTGGGCAGTTACTTCCTGCCCGCCACATAGCACACAGGCAGTACACGCCCCCCGAGCAGGGAGTGTTCCGTCACCCAGAAATCGTGAGACGAAAGATAAGCAATGAATTCCCCGGCGTTCCATAAGTGGTAGACGCGAAAGCCGGTCCGCTCCATACCCCAGGTCCGCAGGCTGGCAAGTTTCCCCCCAGCGTGGATAAAGGTAGGAGCGAATAGCCACCCGCCCGGCTTTAGGACTCTCCGAGCTTCCCGCAAAACCTTTTCCGGCTCCGGTAAGATATGCAGGGCATTGGCGATTACCACCGCGTCAAAGGTTTCCGAGGCATACGGCAACCGGGAAGCATCCTGTACCGAGAAATGAAGCCGGGAAGATCCGGTCTGTTTCTTCGCCTCCGCAATCATTTTGGAAGAGGCATCGGTGGCCTCCCACAACCGGACATACGGAGACAAGGGAAAGGATAGCTGACCTGTGCCACAGGCCAGTTCCAATACATTCATATCCCGGGTGAGATGCGGACGAATGTGATTGCAGATTTCCGCATATATCGGTGCGGAGCGCCGCATGAATTTGCTGTAATGTGCGGCCATTCCCTGCCAGAAGTCCAGATCTGATTTCCTCATAGCAATATGCCTCTTTTGGAGTTAGTTCTTGATAACTAAAGAATACTCCAAAAGGCTCCGCGCTACAAGCATCTTTTGCAGAGGAAAGCCGCGTTGTAGACCAAACGGCCCGCAACGCGGCTTCCTTGCTATGTTAAGAGTTCTAACAACTGCCGGATGCTTTTCTTTCCGAAGGATACCTGCTCCCCATCATTGATGACGAGGCACGGGACGCTCATGACCTGATATTTCTCCCGCAGGTCTGGGAAGTGATTCAGGTCATAGACCTGGGCGGTAATGTGCGGATTTTCCGCGGCGATCCGCTGGGCTGCCGTCACCAGCTCCGGGCACATGGTACAGGAGAGGGAGACCAGGATCTCTAATTTGATGGGCTTCTGGATGGAGTGGATCGCTGCTCTTGTATCTTCGTCCAGAGCCTGCCCCGGTCCGGCGGCATTGTAGAGGCCCAGGACGAAGGAGGTGAACTCGTGGCCGCCGGGGACCCCATGGAAAGCGAGGCCCGTCCAACTCCCATCCGGCCGGCAGACTCGGACACAGGGCGGGTGTTCCATCTCTCCGGCCGCTCCTGTCTCCATTGTGAGTTTGCTGCTCTGTGCCGCCAGTTCCTCCATATACTGCTTCAATTCAGCCGAAAGAGGCGTTTCGTCCAGATACAGCCGCAGGATCAGAGGCGAGGACATCCGGGCGAATACAGCATGGAGCTGAGCCAGCATATCCCCCGTAAAAAGCGTGCTGCTTGTTTCGGTAGAAGCCGCCGTTTCTGCTGTCCGGCTCACCGGAGCCTTGGGATGGATGCCGGTCTTTTCCTGCATGGCGGCGCACAGGCGTTCCAGCTCCGTGGCGGCAAGGGCGCCGTCTCCCACGGCGGTGACGACCTGGCGCAGAGGCTTGACGCATACATCACCCGCGGCGTACAGGCCGTCCGCAGTTGTCTTTTGGCTCCGGTCTGTGAGAATATAGCCCTGGTCATTCAATTCGGCCAGGCTGCGCACCAGCTCCGTGGCCGGCTCATAACCGGCAAAGACGAACACGCCGAAGGTCTCTCCATTCGCCGCGTGGTGCTTGGTCACTTGACCAGTTTTGGTATTCCGGTACCGGAGATAGCGGAGAGCGGTGTCTCCGGACACCTCCTCCACCTCCGTGTTGGTGAGGACGGTGATCTTCTCGTGGTTTCTGGCTGCGTCCGCTGTCGCCTGTGCACAGGTGAAGTCGTCTCCCCGGATGAGAATGGTCACCTGGCGGGCGTATTTGGTGAGGAACACGCTCTCCTCCGCCGCGGCGAAGCCGCCGCCCACCACAAAGACCTCCTTCCCGGTGAAGAACTCTCCGTCACAGGTGGCGCAGTAGGCCACGCCCCGACCGCGGAATTGCTCCTCACCCTGGAAGCCCACCATACGGGGATGGGCGCCGGTGGCCAGGAGAACGCCGAAGCACTTCAAATCCCCCCGGCTGGTGCGGACGGTCTTTACATCGCCGGAGAGCTCCAGCCCGATGACCTCGGCCAGCAGAAATTCAGCGCCGAAGCCCTCCGCCTGCTTTCGCATGGTCTCGGTAAGCTCCGTCCCGCTGGTCCTGCCCACGCCGGGATAGTTCACCACTTCCGAGGTAATGGTGATCTGCCCGCCGAAGTGATCCTTCTCCACGACCACCACCCGGTAGCGGGCCCGGGCCAGGTAGAGGGCGGCGGTGAGTCCCGCTGGACCACCGCCGATGACCACGACATCGTAGAAGTTTGCCATCTGGTCCATATCTTAAAGCTGTCCCACCAGGTCCAGGCTGGGCTTCAGGGTCTCGGCGCCAGGCTGCCACTTCGCAGGGCATACCTCGTCTCCGTGCTCCGCCACGAACTGGCACGCCTGTACCTTCCGCAGCAGCTCGTCGGCGTTCCGGCCCACATTGCCGGCGTTGACCTCATAGGCCACGATTTTTCCCTCGGGGTTGACAATGAAGCTGCCCCGCTCCGCCACGCCGTCGGCTTCAATGTAGACCTCAAAATCCTTTGCCAGACAATGTGTGGGATCGGCCAGCATGGGATACTGGATCTTCTGGATGCGCTCGGAGGCGTCATGCCACGCCTTATGGACAAAGTGGGTATCGCAGGAAACGGAGTAAATTTCGCAGCCGATGGCCTGGAATTTATCGTAGAGGTTTGCCAGGTCCTCCAGCTCCGTGGGGCACACAAAGGTGAAGTCGGCGGGATAGAAGAAAAACACGCTCCACTTTCCCAGTACATCCGCCTTGGTAACAGTGCGGAAGGCGTTATTCTGGTAGCACTGGACAGAGAAATCGGCAATTTCTTTTTGAATCAGGGACATAGGAATACCTCCATTCATAATTTCGCTGGTTAGCAATAACTAACTATATGAAATTATACAACTTTCAGAGAGATGCGTCAAGCGGCGCTTGAGGTTTTCTGAAACGGATCGTAGCCCCTATGTATTTCAGAGAAGGATAAAGAAACAATCAATACTGGGTGGGCGATGTGGGGCCTGAAACGAAATTTACCATTTTACTTTATCAATATTGCAAGTTGAATGCCCGCAGGACACATCCTAAAGAAGGCCTGCGGGCATTCGCTTTTCTCATATCAGCGTATAAGACGGCAGGGCTTGGCTGCACCTTAGGACATCAGATAATGAACTGCATCCTGCCACTGGGCCGGGGGATAATCCTCCGCTTTGAGCTGTTTCAGGGCCTGACGAACGCGCTCACGGCTGCACAGCAGTCTCAGATCCGAGAGATAGAGACAGCCTACAAGATCCTGGAGATCTTCCAGGAGACACTTTTCATCTGCCATTCTACTCACCACTTGGAGAGGATGCGGCCATAGATCAGGCTGCGTTCATAATCAAACTGCTTGATTGCCAGAATGACCGTGTCCCCCACATGGAAATCCAGGTCTGAGTGCAGTGTGGAGTAGTGGCAGAGACATACCGTTTCGTCGGAGAGCGTGCAGAACACGCCGCCGCCGTATTTGCCGGAGATGACCGCCTGCCGGCGGCTTCCGATAGGGTGCCTTCGGAGCGCTCCAAAAAAGGGGTTGTCCACTGTATCCTTTACTGAAACCCAGAACTGCCCCTCTCTGCGGTCGTACTCCTTCAGAACACAGTTCAAAGTCTGCCCGGGGTGATACCGCGTCCGGAGATCAGGTGTAGCGATGTAAGTGAGGTCCTTCTGGCTTAGGCTCATATCCCTGCCTCCACACTCCACCAGGCACCGCCTGGGGCCCACAGCCAGAACGCGGCAGGTCAGCCTCTCGCCAATGCTCCGCCCTCCTTTGATGGTATCGAAAAAGTGCCTCTGGGCGGCCAGCGCCATTCGGCGTGAGCCAATGGCCACACCACCCTCGCGGTCTACATCCAGGATGATATAGTCGGTCTCTGCGCCGCTCATGTTGCGAAGTACATAGGGCGGCCGCTCCTGGCCTGGGTACCACACTTCGGTTTCCGGAATCAGCACCTTGACCCGGTAGTTGATGATAACGGCGCACAGCATCTTGCGCCGCTCGGTTTGCCTTGTCTCCCGGTTGCGGACAGTAAAGGAATGGGTGTCGATGCCCATGATCCGCCCGGTCAGAATGGACTTGGAACGGTAGGATGCATAGATGGCATTCCATTCATTCCGCTCCTCTTCGGACAGGTCCTCGTCCAGCTTGTTCAGATCCAGGGAGAGCAGCGTGGGCTTATCTTTCAACGGCCTGCTGGTAAATTCCTTTTTAGGCCTGTTGGCCGTCTTTGCCGCTGACGCTGTACGCCGCGCCGGCCGTGCCTTGGGAGACGGCGCGGGCTCGGGACCTTCCATTGGGGCGTCTGCCGTATCATCATCACCTGTACCCTCCAATGGGGTGGGCGGCATCTCTTCTCCACCATCACTCAGGACAAAGGCATCCGTCTCCAGATCCTCGTCATCGTCATGCTCCGGCGTATCGCCTCCCTGGGCGCTCAAATCATCCGAGGCGCCGCTGGAGGTATCTTCCCCCTCAGACGCCTGAGCGGCCTCCCCAGCGGCCTCGCCGCCGGATGTATCTTCCGGGGAATCCGCCGCCTTTTTGCGGGAAACCCGCTTGCGTTTTGGCTTTTCTTCGACCGGTGTTTCCGGACCAGCCTCGCCGGTCTGCTCGCTTTCACCGGAAGGCAAGGGAGCTTCAGGCGGGTCCAGCCCGCCTCCCTCCGCCTGGGCTGCGGGGGCGGTCGCCTCCTCCTCGGTGCCAGCCTCCAGGACGGGGGCTATGCCTTCTGTCCTGTCTCCGGCGGGATCTGCCCTCTCCACACCGGGCGCTTCCTGAGAAACGCCCACGGGTGAAGATTCCGCAGCGCCTGAAGCCGTGATACCGTCCAAGCTGCGGCTATCCATGGTCTCATCATGCTCTGTGTAGCTCATAGTCTGGCTCCTTTCTGATTGGGCTAAGTTGTTCGCTTACTGCGGCTGTCATTGGCTGGCCTCACCTCCCTTAAAGAACCGCAGGCGACCCTCCTTCCGGATGACGAAGTAGTGCCGCTGATTGATATGTAAAAGCCGGTGCTGTTCCAAATCGGACAGGGACAAAAGCACGGTCACATCCTGAGACTGCTGCGCCAAAAGGATGCTGACAAGCTGTTCTCGTCCCGGCTCCACCGGCAGGACCGCGAATGCGTCGATTTTCCCACTCTCCCTTCCCCGCTCCAGCAGGAAGCAGAGTTTGTAAGGCGGCCTCCGGCTGGTAAGCTGAAGCGGCGGGCCGATTGCGAGGGACAGTAAAATGTCCAGCGCGCACAGCATCTCAGGGTCCGCCGCCTGCCCCCGGAACTCTGCCAGACACACGAGATTGTCTCCAACAGGGACCAGCTCTCCCGCATAGCGCAGATAGCGCAGGATAGCCTCACAGTGGGACTTGGCTTTGGCTGGATCGCGGAGACGCATAAGCGGAAGAATCTGATCCAGCCGCATACAGCGGACCTCCCGCAGGATGTCGAGGAGAAACCGCTGGTCATTTGTCAAAAGCATTGATTTTCACCGCCTTTCTCACTCCCTGCCGGGGGCTCCGCCTATGCTGTTGAGATAGGGGTCAAGCAGAAGATCGCTTTGCGATTCGCAGATGGCGTTAAAAATGACCGCCATGGTATAGGCGGTCGAGTTCTTGACATTGCGCTGGTTTTGACGGAGCTTTCCCTCCACGGACTGGAGGATGGTGCTGTCCAGATCCCACAGGCGGGAGCGCACATTGGCCTGGGGCAGGACAGCCTTCCCGATCCGGTATTCCTGGGTATAAAACAGCCGCTCAATGGCATTTTCAAACACCTTTGCCGTTTCCGGGTCAAAGACCCACAGGGAACAGTTCTCCAGAATCTGCGCAAGCTGTTCCTGCTCGGACAGGTTTCTCCACCATGGCCCCAGTCCGTCCATCCGGTCTCCGGCGCCGGACGGGCAGGACAGACTGAATTCAGTATGAATCCCATCAGTATGATTTAAGTCAATATAACTGGAGTCCCGTTGGTCAACTTCTGGAAGTTCCGTTTCCAAATCTCTTGAAGTTCCGGATTGGGACTTCAAGAAGTTCGGGTCTGGGACTTCTAAACCGGCCGCAGTGCCCCGCTGCTTCAGATGAGAGGGGACAAGAAGTTCCGATCCCGCACTTCTTGAGGAGGCGGGAGGGGCCTGTGCCTCGTGCGGCTCCGGTGGAGTACGATTCTGGCCGGATGGCCCTGTCTCCAAAGCCGGCTCACCAGCGGGTACCGGCTGCTCCCCTCCAGCGGCCTCATGTTCCGGGGGCACAAAGGGGGCGCTGCCGCCTGCCGTCTCCCGGTGCTCCACCAGGGCAAGGTAGATCTGATTGGCGTCTCCGCGGCCGCACCGGCGCTCCCAGATCAGACCGGCGGAGGACAGTTCTTTCATCGCCTCAATGATTTTGTGATAGCTCACCTGCATTTCGCTGGCCAGAGAGCGGCGGGTGTAGATGATGAACACCTCTCCGTCGTCATTGATCCAGCCGTTGAGCCGGGAGAGCTGGAAGCGGTTGAGTAAAAAGGTGTAGGTCACCTTAGCCTCCAGGGAGAGCCCCATGTATCGGGGATCGGTAAACAGCCAGCGGGGCATCTGCAAATGGTAGATATTCTGAATGTCCCCCTGCTTCATCAGTGGGAAAGACGGCTTTTTTGTCATTGGTGCTGCCTTCATTGGGACCATCTCCTTTTTTACACAAGTTTGTTGATTGTCAGCGGCGCAGGGACATGGAATGGCTTATGGCCTGCCCACTTCATCCGGGGATGTTTCGATCAGGTCAAAGGCGCCATAGGGGGCCTCGGTGTCCGGCGACTGGGAGGAGACACGATCCAATTCCGGGTCCAGAAGTCCATAGTCGTATTCCTGCCGGAGGATCTGATCCTGCTCCTTGTGAGGCGCCGTCTCCCCACCGGCTTCTTTTTGGACAGGGGGTGCCGGCACAGTATCTGCCGGCTGAGCGGGAGGAGGACCGGCCTCCGGCGCGGACGGCGCTGGCCGGGACTTGGCCTGGGTCTTCCTTTCGGCCTTGGCCGTCTCCTCCTGGCGGCGCCATTCGGGGGTGTAGTCTGATACCTTAACATCGTGCAGACGCTGGAAGCTGGGGTGTTCGTCCGGCGTGATCTTGTAGAGCTTCAGCGGTTTTTGACCTCGGAGAAGTACCAGACTCTCCTGATTGTCCATGCGCATGATTTCATCCGGGAGCATGAGGGCCCGCTGGGTGTTGCTCTTGGTCTGGCTGTATGGACGGGTGGAGCTATAAACCGGAGAAAACAACGGCAAAAGCGGCATTTGGTTGTTCTCCACCTTGATGGTGACCATGCCGCACTTTTTTGAGATGTAGGTCGCCGTGTCCACATCGTTGCATCCAAGGCAGATCTGAATATCCGTACAGCCGATCAGCTCCTCCCACTCCGTTTTGGGGTAGCGGTCCTGGAGCTGGGGAATAGACTGCACAATGAGCTGGCAGAAGATCCCGGAGCCGCGGCAGAAGTTGAGCACCCGCTTGAAGTCCGGAAGTTTCCCGATGTTGCAAAACTCCTCCAGGCATACATTGACCGTCATGGGCAGCCGCCCATGCTTGCCGTGACGCCGGCCGTACTCAATGAGACGGGCGAAGAGCTGGGAAAAGAACAGGGAGCTCAAAAACTCCAGAGAGGAGTCCTGCGCGGAGATACAACAGAAGTAGGCGCAGGGCTTTTGCCCGGGAAGCGTCAGGTCGATCTCGTTGTAGGAGGTGATTTTGTCCACCAAAGGGTTTTGGAACACAGACAGTCGGTTGCCCAATCCAATGGCGATGTTGCCCCAGATCTGCCGGTTGGCCAGCTTGAAAATACCATAGGGCGCCAGCGCCGGGTGGCCTTTGGGCAGCGCCTCAAAGCGCCGTTCCAGATCCCCAAAGGACTCGTTGGAGAGCATCCGGTAAATGGCCCCGAGAGACCGCTGCTGAATCGGGAGCAGTTCCGTGGTGCCGGGGATGGTCTGGGTTGCGACATAGTGCATCAGAGCCATGAGCAGATTGAGCTCCGCCTTTTCCCAAAAGTCCTGCCGCTCGTTGGCGTTGGAGGTATTCTTGATGATGACCTCCGCGATGGACTGCACCAGGTCTTTGTCCTTCTCGATCCCGCTCAGGCAGTTCCAGGCATCACTGTTTTCCATGTCCAGAAGGTTGAACATCCGGACCTCATAACCCTGTTCCCGGAGAAAAGAGGACATACTCTCGTAGACCTCTCCCTTCGGATCTACACAGATCAGGCTCTCCTGCGTGCTCCGTTTAGCAGCACATTGAAGAATAAAGGGCTTCACAAGGCCACGGGTCTTGCCCGCGCCGGTGGCGCCGTACACCATGATGTGCTCCGTCAGGCCGCTATTGGGGCGCAGAGTCACATACTCAGCGTACTTGTCATCATCGTCCGGATCATCCTTCAGCTTGCCGAGAAGCGTCCCGGACAGCTCCGAGATGGGGCCCGTCAGCAAAATCTTCTCCTGTTCTTTCTTGGACATGAAGCCGGAGGTACCGTGTGTGCCATCGGGAAGAATGTCAAAGCCGCGTTTGTCCCGGATAAACTTGTAGCCGGAAAACCAGATGTAGCCCTTTTTGGTGATGAGGCAAAAAAGGATAAAGCAGATTGCCGTGACGCCCAGCCCCGTGGGGGTAAAGACGGCCAGCAGATTGCGGAATGGGTTGACGACCCAAATGGAGCCCACCGGCTCGCCGGTCGCGTTAAAGGTGGATTGGATTCCCAGGTGGACAGAGTTGATGAGCATTCCGTAAAAGTACCAGCAGAACAGCCCCAGCGGGATATAAAACTTCCACTTTCCCTTGCGGCGGTCGAAAAAACGGTCCAGCTTCTTTCCCCAGCGGCCCGAAATGCGGTCTTCCAGGCGGGCCAGCTTTTCCGACAGCCTAAACATGGATCAGCCCGCCTTTCCACCGAAGCGGCTCATTCGGCCAGGGATCGCCTGCGGAAAAGTTTTCTCCGAAAGCCGCCGTAAGCACATGTGTATTGATACGCAGGGCCCGGACCGGCGCCCTACGCGGAAATTGGTCCAAGAGCAGGCCGGACATCTGGCCCTCCAGGGCGGCCACAAGGATTTCACGCCGTCCCTGTTGGCACGCGTCGCGGCAGACCCGCTCCAAGCGGCGCAGGTCCATGTCCACCGCGATCACCAGGGGATTGCCGTCCACATGGCCGTCCGCTTCCGGGAGGCGGTCGTCCTCCGGCTTCCACCGGGCTCCAAAGGCAGCCTGCGCAATCCGGGTGCGGTAATCCATCTGGCGCATGATCGCCAGCTGCATGGCCCCGGTATCGTCACAGGAAACCAGGGACACCGGAATACCAAGCCGGGGATATGCCTGGCTGTAATCGGTAAAGCCCTTTTTCCCGTTCCGTCCCGATGGGGTCTGGTTGGAGAGCATTTCATAAATGGACCGATAGCTCTCTCCGGCCAAAAGAAGGGCCTGGGGCGTGTCCAGGCGCTCACTGAACACGCTTGCCAGGTTATAGAGATGGGACAGCTCATTGTTCATAAAAAAGCCGGGATTTTGCCGGCTGACATATTGGAGGAGATAAGCGTGGTTTCCCCAGTGGCCGAAGCCGACACAGCTGGCGGCGTTCATCAGATTGCCGTCCCCGCCGCGCAGGGCGAAAGCGGGGAGAAAAACCGGTTGGCGTTTTAAGCGGTCTACGTTGTCATAGGCCGGCTCAATTCCTGCTCCCAGGCAGGTGAGCAGGACGGTCCCCACCTCTAACCGCCGTCGTAGGGCGGAGCTTTTCGCGTAAGGGCGTTTGGTGGGGGCGTGGCAGTCGATTTCCATAGACGCCAGAAATTGATAACCCTCCGGGGAGGGCATCAGGTATTGATTGCTGCGGGAAAAGCTCAACAGTCCCAGCGCAGACAGAAGCTCCGCCTCACGGTAGAGGTGTTTCAGGGAGGAAAGGGTCCGCAGCGGGGCCAGGGGGAGCCATTGATAGGTCCCGGCCAGACGGAGCAGGCCAAAATCCCTGCGGTCATAGAGCATGGTAGCCCTCCTCTCAGATTTGAGGTCTGTTTGTATCGGTAGGTGGCATAGGACATCTACAAATTTTCAATGTAACGGATGAAGCGCCGTACAAAAAGCCAGAGCAGACGGCAAAAAACTGCCCGGACCATCGGTTACATCCTGCTGTGGGACGCCCCGATGGTCCGGTCTAAAATCGTATGCTGTATGTAACGGGCCAAGGCGGGGATTTGCCCGCCGCTGTAACCGATGTTGTACGCCCGCCGTGCGGTCCGGTGTAGCCGGAGGTCAACGGGAAAAGGGGTATTGGTCGGAGCGCAGGAAGAAAAAGTCTCCCGCGTCCTGAACAGGGAGCACATAGATGTGGCACTCCGCTTCCGACGAGCGTCTGGACAGCAGGCATACCCCCAGGCTGTACTGGTCATCGTCAGCGACGACCCGGCCCTTGAGCGCGTTTGAGATTGCCTTCCACGCTTTATTATCCTGGTCGTAGACCTGCCGGGCGGCGATGTCGCAGTGTTCGTCGATCATCAGCAGGGCCTCCTCCAAAAGAGGCAGCTTGCCGTTTCGCCGCTCCAGTCGGTCCAGGAGCCTGGTTATGGTGTCTGTGATCCACAGGGGGCTTGCAAAGCGGCAGTTGGGAAGCAGCGCGTTCAGTTGGATATGAAGCCAGCCAAATTCGTTACACTCCGCACGGCCGGCGATGTTCAACGGCTCCAGCGCGGGCTTTTGCCCTACCGGAGGAAGCGGCGCCTGATAGCGGGCGCAAAGGTTGCGGAGTTCTATCGCCCCATGCTCTATTTGAGCTGCCACCCGCTCCAGTTCCTCAGACAACTGTTCCGAGGGGCCTGTATTCTGGTCCAGAAGCGCGGCGATCCGGCCGCTGGATTTGTAGGCTTCAAAGGTGATTTCTTGTATCCGCTTTACATGATCTTTTTTCTCAAGCATTGATGCCATCTCCTTTACTTTCTTAGGAAAATGAGTATAATATGAGCAGTAAAATTACATTAGGGAATAAATGCGAACAGGGGATACGATATGAACGAGCCATACACTATCGACATCATAGACGATGAATTCTATTCCACCCATTTTTCACTATCCTCCAAAGCGTTTGAGGAGCGCATTTACTTATACGCCGAGTGTAGTAAAAACCCCGATTTCCGCAAACAGGATGACTATTACTTCCTGGAGTTGTTTTTCTCCGTCGGCAGCTATGGGGCGCGGGAATTTTTGGTCGGGCTCAATTTTGGTCAAGCCAAGATGGATAAAGAAACGCTCGATCATAGAATCCGCTCTTATCTTAAAGCTGAACTTGACAACGACTTTTCCGCCCTTGTTCAGCAGTATTTGAAAAAGGAACAGCTTATGGAGAATTGGCTGAACGAGCAAGGGAGCACTTAAAGCAGTAGAGAAATGCCGGTAAAACGCTATCGTTTTACCGGCATTTTCTTGCCATGAGAGAACTATTCCACCCTTGCTTGTTGCCTTGCTCGCAGGTCAGTGGGCGAGGTGGTAATGGCCTCATATTCCCTGGGGGACACATGGACGGCGATGGGGACATGGTTATGACCAATACAGAGCAGACCTTCCCCCCGGCGGAAGCGGGTAATCATCTTCGTCTCCTCCTCGGTCAGATTGAGGATGTTCTGCACCAGCCTTGCCTCTTGATCTTCCATCTGCATGATGAATTTGATCCGGCAGCTGTCCAAAATACCTTTCCCATACTTGCCTCCGTCCAGCGCCATCATATCGGCCATGCCCTGGGATGTGACGCCCGCAACCCCTCCTTGAGAGCGGATCAACTTTACCATGCGCATGGTGTAGTCGGCGGCCAGAGGATTGGAGTTCGCCCCCAGGAGCTTCCACAGCTCGTCGGAGAGCAGGGCCGTTCCCACATCCCCATTCTGCACGGTGATGTCGGTAGCAAAGCCGGTGGCCGCGTACACAGTCGCCAACTGAAGGTCATCGGGAATATCAGTCAGGTCGATCACAATGTAGGGGTTTTCCGTGTCCACATTGGTATGCCCACCCATGGAGGCGGCCGACCCGGATACATAGCGGGTCAGGATTACTGACAGGTGCTTGGTTTCCTGCTTCTCCCGCAGGATGTCGTACCACTCCTGGATAACGGGCATCTCCTTGATGGTCACGCCGTCCTCCTCAAACAGGCTGGCATTGTCAAAGGTGATCCCCCGGCGGCCGTAGCACTCAATCAGAGAGGCGTCGATGTAGTTCATGTCCTCCTCCGACAAATTGCGCTTCTGGAGAGAATACCATACGGAGAGCCAGGAGACTTTCTCCGCCAGCAGGGACTCCCGGCGCTGGGTACCGCCATTCTGAGCCGCGTAGGGAGAGGCTTTCAGACGGCGAATGTCCATCAGGCCGATACAATCTGGGGAGGACGGCCCCAGCTTGATAAACTGGCCGCCCACCGCCTCGCACAGGGGACGGTACTCATGGCCCTTTTCGGGGACAATGTAGATCACCTTCCGCTGCTGCTCCCGAAGCCGCTTGCCGATGCTCTGAAGCAGGGTGGACTTGCCCGCTCCGCTGTTGCCGAACGCGGCAAAGTTGCCGTTGGTGTATTTGTAGTCATCGTACAAGTCGATGAATACCGGAGAGCGGTTGTAGAGGTTTAGGCCCAGAAAGATACCCTTTTGGTCGCTCAGCTCAAAGGAAGCAAAGGGAAACGAGGCGGCCACACCGGAGGTCAAGGCGTTCCGGCGGCTTTTCCGTTCAATATCCGGGTCTGAGATCAACAGCGGAAGAAACGACAAGAATGCCGCCTCATGCTTGTACTCGCACCGCTTGGCCAGCATATCGGAGGCTACGCACAGGGTCTCTACCGCCGTTACCCGCTGCTCCAGGGTGTCCGGGTCGTCTGCGATGACCTCAATCAAGGTGTGCATATAGTAAAAATCCTGGCCTTCTCTGTTCATTCCCTCCTTCAGGTACAGTCCGGCGCCGATGGCGTCCCCCAGTTCCTCAAAATCCTGACGGGTATCACCCACATCCCTCATCCGGGAGCGGTTGATCATGGTTGTCTGGCCGATGGCGTTGACCGTCTTTTCCCGGGGCTGTTTGACCAAGTAAAAACTCAGGCTGACTCCCTCCCCGGCTTCAATCAGGGGGGTGAGCCAGCCTTTGCCTACAACGGTCGAGTAGCCATAGCCGCTGATGTAGAGATAGGCGTGGCATACCCCGTCGATCAGCAGATAATCGGGATGGTGCGTATCTATGTCGGGCGGCGCGATCAGATCCGGAATGGTGGTGGCTCCGGCCTCCAGACGGGAGAGCGGGGATGCCTCCTTTCGGGAAAACCATTTCCGTTTCTTTTTCCCGGCGCTTTCCGCGGCCGCCGTGTCCAGCGCCTTCAGTGCTTCTTCATCGTAGACGCCATGTACCATCCCCAGCATATCGAATACCCCGTCCGGGAGACGAAGATGCTGGGAGGTGTGTTTATTGATGAGCTTGTAGAACAGTTCCAAAATAAAATTGTCCGCATATTCCGGCTCTAAAACAGCCACTCCGCACCGGTCCAAATATCTCCGGGCTACCTCCGCCTTTTCGTTGAGCACCGCGGCAATGGCCTCCGGTGTGTGATCCGGGGCCTTCATGGACGGGTCATAGGAAAAGGACAGGAAAAAGCGGTGGGTAAGAGCTTCCCGCTCCACCAGCTGAGGAACATAGTCCATGCTCTCCTCCAGCATCAAGCGGCACTGTTCATTGGTCTCCCGCTCCAGATAGCCCCTGAGCAGCTTTAGGTAGCCATCCAGGTCAAAGGGCTGGGTCAGGACATTGATTTGAAGATTGGCTGGCGCGATTTTCAGATAGGCGGCAAAGTCCTCTATGGCGGCGCTCTTATCCATGCTGGACATGGTGTAGAAGTTGACGGGAAGTAGCTCTAATATCTTGACAAAGCGTTTGTCCCGGGTGACGACGACCCCCTGGACAATATCCTTGATGGGGAGCCAGGCCTGGATGCTCCCGTCATAGGCTCCGCTGCGGTCACTGATTCCCGTGACGGAACCACCGAAGATAGCGTTTTTCAAATTCATGGGCATTCACCTCTCCACGATAGGTCAGGACCCGGCGCCGCCGACGCCAGGTCCACCAGGTTTTCAAATAACGGGTCAAGCTGTCGTCCTTCAGGCCAATCAGCGCAAATCCCACGGTCGGCACCAGCAGGCACAGCGTCACAATGATCTTCCATGTGATCGTAAAAGGCAGCAGCGCGGTGCAAAGACCCAGGACCGGCAGGCCCAGGACAACCGACTCGATTGCGTTTCGGATCTCGAAGAGCCCGAACAGCTTTCCCGCATCGGTATAGTTGACTGGGATGTAATAGGTTTCAGAATCCATGCTCGTCGTCCTCCTTGGACATCGAAAATAGCCACGGGGCAGCATCTAACTCGTGCGCCAGCCCGTCAAGCGCCGCCCGCCGGGAAGCGATGACAGCGGAAAAGGCCCGCCGGATCAAGGCCTCATGGCCCTTGCTCTGACTGGCCGTGTCAAGTTCAATCAGGCTGATCAGCTGTCTGGAAACACCGGCCGCATTTGCCAGGTCTGCCTGAGAAATACCGTAACGCAGACGGAGCTGTGTCATTCGGCACATATTTTGTTCTGCCATAAGAGCCACCTAAGCGGACATGACCCAGAAAGGGCCTCCTGAGCCAGCGCGGCGGGACGCCTCATTGAGGATGATTCCAAGCTCCCATTCCTGATTGCTCCGTTTTACGCTGGCCGGATCTGCCACCAGGATCTTTCCACCCTCGGTCACGCCCCGGAGAACGATAAAATGGCCGGAGCTGGTGAAATGACCCTTGGACATAATGGCGATCACGAGCTTTCCATTCTTGAGCGCATCCACCAGTCTTTTACTGTCGTTCCCGACCCCGGTAACGGTCAGCCCATAATGCGCGCCCCCATTTGGAATCAGGCTGTGGTAGCTTCCGTTTCCCTCACAGCGGTACCCATTTTCCACAGACCACTGGGCCACATCGTAGGGCGTCACCTGATTGCTTGTCAGCGAGGCCACGGCAATCGCCAGGGCGGTGGGACCGCAGCCGGCCTCCCCGATGGTGCCGGACTTGCCGTACATCTTATTTCCCCAGCGGGAATCCGTCTGATTATAGTAGACGACCGGTGTTTCCGCGTCAGAAAAGGTGATGTCGCCGTAGTCCGTGTTGTAGTAGCCGTCACCGTCGCTGTCCCCGTAGGACAGGTTTTGATCCTCCGCCAGCATGGAATAGAGCAGCGCCGCCCAGTCCCGCTCCTCCTGGGTAAAATTCAGCTTGTCCATGTACTCCTCGGGCGTCAAATCACGGACAAAGATGTTCAGGATGCGGTCGATCAGAGAGGTAGAGTAGGTCAGGCGGTCATACATCATGTCCTCAATGGCGCTTTCATCCATAGTGTAAAGGTCTTGTTTATACCGGACTGAGCCAATCGCCATCAGCCAGTATTTGTTCATGTACCCCAGGTCCTGATCCACGCCATAATCATCATACAAAGGCTCTCCATCGGACCAGAAGCGCGGGAGAATACTGTTCACCAGGCGCAAAACCGCAGGCTGCTGGTAATTGTCCAGATTTTGATATATCCCGTCAAGCTCCTGAGCAGACGCGGTGAAGTCGATGATTTCCTGGTCGGTAGAGCTGGAGTAGCCGAAAAGAATGTTGGGAAGTGCTGTGAAAACGAGCATAGGAACCAGAAGCACAACGCACAGGAGGATGACGAAAAGCCGGATCAGCTCCGGCAAAAATGATTTGGCGGCCTCCACGGCGGCGCCATAGACGCCGCCTGCGGCCGCTCCCCGTGCAATATTTACAGCGGCGGAAGCCGCCCGGGCCGCTTTCTGGCCCGCCGAAGATTGATTGCTCATGGCTCACTCCTTTTCTTCCTGGTTTTTGGAGACTTTCCCGTTCCGCCCGGTGTCGGCGGCATAGCGCCTTTCATACGCCTGGTGCCGTGGTTTACACCTGGAGGGGCGTCGGCTCTTTGCGGAGCCGTCCCTGCCGTTGCGGCGGGAGGCGTCTGCGCCTTTGCCGGAGTCCTCCCAGTCCCGCCGGGCCTGCGCGTTCCTGCCGTTCCGGACGGAGAAGCGCCGCTTGTAACGGAATGTGCCTCATGCCCGGCAGCGGATACCGTTCCTGCTGTTCCGGGCGGGGGCGCGGCACGGCTGCTCCGGGAGCTGCCTGCTGTGGGGCGGGGACTTCCTGCCATATCCGACAAAACACCTTCGCCGCCCGGGGAGGCATGGGGGATGGGGGAGGCGGTATGCCTTCCTGCCATACCGACGAAAGGTGATACCACTCCAGACACGGTACTGCTCCCGGCGGGAGTGCCCGTTCCTGCCATACTGGAGGAAGATACTTCACCACCGTGAGATTGACGACCACCAATAGGCGGCCGTGTTCCTGCCGTTCCGGGGGTGGAAGCGCCGCCCTCACGCGGCCTCTGACTCCCAACCGGGGGACGGGCCGCGGATTTCTCCGTTGTAGCAGATGCGCTACCGCCTACACGAGACACGGTATCTGCACCGTGAGAAGCAGTTCCTGCCGGAGCAACCGGCGGGCGGGGCTCTGATTTTTCACCTCCAGCGACACCAGGAGGCGTCGGGATCTTCGGAGTCCGGTCCTGCTGAAGCGGCGGGCGCTCCCGCATGGTTTCACGAGTGCTGGAGGTGTGCGTCGTGCGTTCAGGACCGGCCACGGCAGCCGTCCCAGGCGTTACGGCCGACCTGCGGGTTACGCCTGCTCTATCGGGCCGCTTACTGTCTCCCTGGTCATACGAGGGAGTGCCGGGCGGCCGGCGCGTCCCATCCTGGGGTCCGGCAGTGCGGCCCAGCGTCCCCTTGGAGGACTCGCCGCTCACCCCGCCTGTCCGGACAGAGGCGACGGTATAGGGAGTAGAGGCACGGGTCCCCCTTGCCTCCGGGGGAACAGAACTGCGTCGTGCCCCATGTGTATGGATCGTCGGCGTCTTACCGCCCTTGTGTTCAGCGGCCGGTTGTTCAACCCCCGCTGCATGGCTGCCCTCTGGCGGGGCTTCATCCATCTTGGGGGAGACGCCCTGCACAGTCTGTTTGGAAGCATACACTCCGCCTTGAGCAGAAGGAGAACGGGGGTCCGTCTGTGTTCCTGCCTGTTGTCCTGCGCTGGCAGCTCCAGGCGAGGCGCCAGCGCCGCCAGGACTTCCGCCAGACGGAGGCGGCGGGGGTGTGCGCGGATTGGTACGCGGCTCCGAAGAGCTTCCGCCGGAACTGCCGCCTTTCCGACTTTTATTTCCAACGGAATTTCCGGCGGCTTTTGCGATGGAGCTTCCGATCCCCTTGACAACCGCATAAGCCACCATGCCTGGAAGCCCGCGGCCGAGCCCATCGCCGGTGAGGGCGGGGTTAAGCCCCATGCGGGCGATGATGCCGTCTATCTTGCGGGCAACCCTGGCGATACCTACGATCAGAAGCATCCAGGGCAGGACGGCAACCCCGCTTGGTACATACCCCAAAGCCGAAATCAGCAGCTTCAGGAATATGACATTCATAATCATCATCACGCACATGGAGCCGAACATCCGGCACCAGCCCTTGAAAATGTCCTCCGTATTTTTGGACCCGCCCATGCCAAAGGCAAGCGGGGCCATGAGAACGAGAATAGCCGTTACGACATACCGTTCCGCCACCTCGAAGCACAGCTTGACAAACTGCCACATCACGACAATGCCAACAATGATGATCAGGAGCCAAGAAGCTCCAATCGTAAAATTATTTTCATCCGGGATGGTAATGGTGACGCTGGTGGGAACCTGAAGCAACGCAATCACCTGCGATGAGATGCCGAGGCCGATTTCACAAATTTGCTGACTCACCAGAAGCAAAAAGGCAAACACGAAAGTCCGGGTAAACAGCAGTTTGGGGTCCTCACCTTCAAAGCCCAAACCGATGACCATGCTCTTCATCGCTTGAAAGACCAGATTGCCCAGAAGCAGCGCCCACCCAACGGCAATCACGATACTCAAAATATCGTCTGTGACCGGAGCCACCTGACGGAAATAGCTGAGATCCATCTGAAAAACTTCCAGAAGAGAATTTGCGATATACTGGACCATCTCAAGGCACAGGCTGTAAACCCACTGAACAAAGCCCTTAAAAATTCCTTCAAGAATAAAAACCACCTCCCAACCGGCGTATGGCTGAGAGGTTTACTGAATGGTGGCCAGGCCGTCAAAAAGAGGCCGGACATAGGCCAGGAAGGCGCCCATTCCGTTAATGATGGCCCAAGCGATCCAGATACGCTTGAGCCAGTCCCATGCCTGATCGGTTTTATGCTGGTTATTGGAAACTTTGGCTCCAATCACAGCAACGGCAGACATCAGGCCGGCCAGCACGGTGCTGATCCCGGCAATCTTGTTATAGACATCGACGATGATACGGTTTGCGGCCGTCCACATATCCTCTACGGCCAGAGCTGGCGTAATCATATAGGTCACAATCAAAATAAACGCCATTATCTGAACATAATAGCGGGGGGCTTTAGGCCCGAGACGGACCAGAAGATTTTTCATAGGGCATCCCTCCTCGGAGCATAAAAAGGGACTGTGTAAGCGCCCTCGTTCCCGAGGTAATTGCCCACACAGTCCATGATTGACGGTTGTTTTTGATTATTTAGGCGTCCGGCTTAGGGGAGACTCCATTGCGAAGCCCGAGGCCGGGCTGCACTCACTCTCTTGGAACAGCCTTCGATAGAAGCCGGGAATATCTTGCAGGTCCTGTTCATCAATAGGCATCCACCAGAGCGTCAGTAAATTGACTGTGTATTTGTGCATGGTGGCCTGCCGAAGCCGCTTGGTAAAAAGCGGGACCGGATAATCAGCTTTCACCGAAATATATGTGTCTCCTTCGTTCTTCCGATAAAGGAGGACATCTCCTGTATCGGCACATTCAAATTGTCCTCCATACATCTCCGTATAACGATCCGCAGCCGCACGGAGTTCTTTATCATTCAGGTAGGAAGAATAGGTCATCTGTTTACCTCCGTTCAGGGGATAGGGACGGCACACAGAATGCCGCCCCTATCCATCATGTCAATAGCCGGTTTTGGGGAGATTGGGCTGATTGAGCTTGACGATCAGGGTGATCCATGCGGCGCGTCCGGTCTCCCACTGGCTCATATATTGGCCACCCGCGTCGGCCCGGTTGACCACCTGATAGCCATTGGCAAGGTTGGCGCTGGTCTGGATGGTAACGGTAGGCTTTACCACAGAAGCAAAGCCAGCCGGCACCTTGCCGAACTCCAGACGCACATCCGTGACCACCTCGTCCTGCATCAGCGAGATGGCGGAAAGGTCAAAGGCATAATTGTTGGTGCTGAGCAGGTTGGTAGCAAGCACCCGGTAGTCATTGTAATTGGTCTTATAGGTGATCTGGTAGTTGAGACGGGTGTTATAGGTGCCGGTTGTGATGGTCTTGGCTGTGGCGCAGTCGGTGGGGAAGCGGTCGTGGAGGTAGAAGTTCTCCAGCGGCACATTGGAATTGTTCGCCACGGTAAGGTCATAGCGCATGGAATCTCCGGCCAGAAGTTGCTTGTTGCCGGTCTTGGTGACAGTGACCTTCAGATTGGCCGGCTTGTCATAGGCCGCGATTTTGATGATCTGCCCCGCATACTCCAGTGTGACATCGTGGACGGTAGGATCAAGCTGGAAATAGGCAGGCGCGGTGACTTCCCGGATTTTATAGCGTGTCAAAGGCAGGGGTTTGGAGGCCGCAACACCCCGGGCATCGGTAGTGATATAGTCCACCACCCGGCCGCTGCGCTCATTGATGATTTCATAGACTGCTCCCTGGAGGGGAGTCCCGGCCGGAACGCCTGTGACGGAGTTTGCTTCGGCGGCGTATTTGTAGATCTGAATTTGACCTGTGATGGCTTCGTTGACCCACTCAATTTCCGCCGTGCGGCCCGGACGCACATAGACGGTCTTATATTCCTTATCCAAGATGTAGCCCTCGGCCGCCTCCAGCTCTCTCAGATAAAAGCGTCCGCTGGTATTGGCACCGTCCGGGAGATCATCAGCGGTGATATAAACATAGCCGTCATCGTCGCTGGTGAACTCACCGATGGGATTGCGGTCCTCGTCGTAGAGTAAGAACTTGACGCCATAGATACCTTCTCCGCTGGTATCCACCTTGTGGATCAGGATTCCAGATGCGGCGGCGTTGGTGACCCGCAGAGTGGTCACTTTCCCGTCTTTAACTTCAAAATAGTGCGGGGTGTCGTCCAGCACGAAATCCGGGTTGGCCTCGATCTCAATCGCGTAATAAGAGCCGTCCTCCAGGGCAAGGTAGGCCCTGCCGTTTTTATCGGTAGTGATGGTATCTACCAAGGCATCATCCATGCGGCGGATCTCAAAAGTGGTATCGGGAATTCTTTCGGAGGTCTTGCTCGCGTTGACCTTGATAATTTCAATTCCGCCTATGGGATTGTTGTAAAAATACAGCTCCTGCGTGTCATTGGGATTGATCACCACGGTTTGGGACTGCGTATTGGGGTCAATCGTATAGCCCGGGATGCTTTCCACCTCCGTTACCACCACTGTGCCTGTGAGGCCGGAAAGAATAATCTGACCTTCCGAGTTGGTCCAGTACAGGCCATTGCTGGAGAGCTGCCCGCTGTCGGCATCCACAAAACTTCCGTCAGAGTATGTGATTTTGAATTGTACCCCTTCAAGCGGCGTTTTCTTGTCATTGCCAGAGAGTTTGTGGATAATGAGTTGTCCTGTGGGTTGATTGCGAAATTCGAGGGTAACCGTTTGCCCGGCTTGGATTTGGGCCGTCTGGGGTGTGTCATCCAGGATGAAACCATCTTTCGCCCGGGTTTCTTTGACCACGAGTGTGGTGCCAGGGTCGATGCCCTCAATGAGGATGGTCCCCGCGGAATCGGTCACGAAGTAGCCGTTGCTGTCGCCCACCACGGTCCCGTCGCTCTCAGTCACAAAGAACTGAACATCAGAAATCGGGGAATTGTCGGCACTGGACACCTTTTTGATAAGCAGCGAGCCCTTGGGGCTGTTGTTAAAATAGACCTGAACAACCTCCTGATCTTTGCCGGAGAGGTACACTGTTTGGGGCGGGGTGTCGATCACATGAGAGCCGTCACTGGAGAGCTCTTCGATAATGTAAGTGCCGGCCTTGCAGCCCGTGACGGTGAAAGAGCCGTTCACCGAAGTTCGGTAAGTGCCGATGACCGTGCCGCCGGTGCCGGAGGTGTTGCCGGAGAGATACCGGACCTGGAACACAGCCCCCTCAATAGCGGCCCCGGTCTCACTGTCATATTTCCATACGGAAATAGCTGAGAGCGGTCTGTTGAGGAAGCGGAATGTATGGCCCTCACCAGCGGCGATAAAGGCCTCCTGTGTGTCCGGGTCCGCCAGAGCAAAGCCCGGTGCAGGCTCCAGCTCCTTTACCCGAAACCAACCGTCACGAAGAGAGAGGTCCGGGTCGGAGAGCACGATACGGCCCTCTTCATCGGTGTAGAAAACGCCCAGGTCGTTGTACTCTCCGGTAGCGGTGTTGTTGGAGGCATACCAGACCTGGAACGGCACATTTTCGATTCGATCATGTGTGATGGAATTTTCCTTGATGATCTCGATGGTCGGGCGCTTATAATTTTGGAAATAGACATCCCGATCCCGGTTGGGGAGCAGCGTCACCATCTGAGACTCCTCGGCCAGCAGGTAGGGCTCCGGGACCGACTTTTCGATGATCTCCACGACGCCGGGCAGCAAGTTCTCCACCACGGCGACGCCGTTCCCGTCCGTCTCCACTTCCGCGATAGAGTGGCCGTCCGCACCTTTCACCAAATAGACCGTATGCTCAATAGGCTCCCCGGTGTCGGCGTCGGTTTTATGGATATAGAGGTTGGGGCGCTTGTCGTTGGTCAGAGTGATCGTACTGGTCTGGCCCGGGAACAGTTCTACATGGTGCTCGGTATCGTCCGGGATGTGGTCCTGCACAGAGGACAATTCGCGGACGGAATAAACGCCAGGCTCCAGATCGGAAATCAGGATCTCGCCATTGGAATTGGTGGTGCGGTCCAGGTAGTGGCTGCCGTCCTCAATCCTGGCGATGCGGAAAGTCACCCCGGCCAGCCGGGAGCCATCGCTGCTCAGTTTGATAAGCTGGAGGGAGGGCTTGACATGGTTGGTAAAAACGAATTGGGCGTCTTCATTTGGCTTCAGCTCAATGATGCGCTGGGCCTCATCGATGATGTAGCCATCACAGGATTTTTCAGTTACCACATAGGAGCCGGCAGGGAGCATAGACAGGTCGATTTCTCCGCTCTGGTCAGTCCGGAACTCCTGGGGGCCATAGGTCCCCTCCACCGATTTGATCTCGAATACAGCGTTGGGGATTACCTTGGAGGGATCGTCGGAATCCACCTTGATGAGCTTTAATCCCGGCTTCATGTCGTTGAAAAACATCAGCTCTTTAATGCCGTCTCCAGCGTGGAGCTCTACCTCCTGGGGGGTGGTGTCCAGAATGTGCCCCTCATCGCCGGTATCTACCTCAAACGCCCGGTAAGTACCTGGCTCTGCATCGGCAATCAAGATTTCACCAAATTGATCCGTCTTGAAATTGCCTAAAAATTCGCCATCCCGATAAACAGCGAAAGTGACATTGGGCATGGCGACCATATTTTTTCGATCATATTTGATGATCCGCAATCCCGGTAACTCCTCGTTGATGATAGGGATTGTGGTGGTCTCACCGGCCACCACCGTGGCGGTGTAGACGGTATCATCCAACTGCCAGCCCACCGGAGCAGTCTTCTCCTGAATCCGGTATGCGCCCAAGGGAATCGCATCGAAAATAGCAACGCCTGCACTTGATGTCGTAGCGGTAAAGGTCTGTCCCGACTCAATATGCTCGACTGTGATGACTGCCCCCGGCAGGTTCATGCCGGTATTGGATTTTTTCTCAATACGCAGAGTACCGTAGGGGTCATTAAAAAATGTCACCTCGGCTACTTCATCGTAGACGACGGTGACATTCTGGGCAGGCTCCTCGCTGATCATATAATGCTGTGGAGCTTCCCGTTCAACTACGGTATAATTCCCGCTCTTTTTAAGCGGAATTTCGATGCGGCCGTCCCCGTTGGTCACAAAAGTACCTACGGAATCACCGTCGGGGCCGATGACCTCGAACAGTGCCCCACTAATTGGAATCTCGGTGCCGGTCTCATACTTGATGATGCGCAATCCGGTTTCATACTCGATGGTCGTACCGTCCGAGTAGTTGCTGTATGCGGACAACTGCATTGTTGTAGTGGGGTCAGTATCTACCACATAATTCTGGAGTTCGCCATATTCATCTTTCTCTTGACATATCGCAAAAAATACAGCGTACTTATAGACATTTGTGTTGAAAGACAACTGGACGCTGCCGGTCTTGCCCTGCACACTTTCCAGAGGATATAGGATTTTGAATTTGCCGGCATAGCCGTCGCCTGTACCCTCAGTGGTGATCGTGGTAATATCCTGATTATTCATGTCCACGATGCGGGTCCCATCAGGTACATCGTCCGGCACAGAAAACGCGACATTGACGGAGTAATCGCATACCCAGGTTTTAGACCAGAAAGTAAAGACCTGTTGCTTGTACTGCTTTCCGTCAATGGTGACCTCATAGGCGGTATCCCGGTCTGGGGTACAGGTCACTTCAGGGGAGAGCATTTCATTCCAGGCCGTACCACGGGCGTAAACGTCCTTTGCCGCAGCCAAAATCTTCTGTGCTCTTTGAAGTTCTACGCCGGTCAGGTTGGGATTGACCTTGAGGTTGTTGATGTCCCAGTTGCTGAGAAGATAACACCACAGGGCCATTTTAGTTGCGTAGTAGCCCTGATATTTGTTTTCCAGTCCCAGCTCGGCCAGGCTTCGCGTGGGATAGCCGTTGGCCACGATACCGACAACCTTGGGATCGCTGGCTTTTTCATCGGCGAGATATTCAATACTCTCACCGACTCCCACGGTCTGAGGGACCCCCAGCGTGTTCGGGTTGACACAGTAAGCGGGAATCTCCCGAGTGCTCCCGCTCCCGTTATCATAATTGTAATAGGTGTAAATTTGGGATCTGATCCGCCCATTGATGGACAGATAAGACATTTCAACCCCGCCATTGTAAATCTGAACTTCCCCCAAGGCTTCCTCTGGGGTGGACGCAGCAAAAGCGGCGGTTGGCAGGAGCCCCATGACCGCAAGGAGAGCCAGGAGCATCGAAATCAGTCTTTTTTTCATGAGCGACCTCCATAAAAATCGGGAGGACGCCCCTACCCATAGGTGCATCCCCCCTTGATTGGGCTTGATTGAATTGTAGGGAATGCAAAATGGGCAAAAAGAAAGACAGTGTGCCGAGTGGCACGCTGCCTTTCTTTCCAAATCAGTTTATACGAATCTGGTATTCGGTGTGTAGGAATTGACCGTCCTTGTAGACATCCCAGGCCTGCATAGAATAGGTACCAGGTATTCCATTAAACACCTTTATAATCTCACTTTCTCGCCAGGGCCAGAACATTTGGTACGCGAGATCTTCTGAAAAGCCAAGGTTGATGTGAACGAGTTGGTTTCCTTTTGAGGTGAGTTTGGGCGCTCCATTTTCCCAGGTGGTTGAGCTATCCCCAATAGCATTGTAAAGTGTGTAAAGCATCCGCCTGGTTTCATAGAGATTGAGGATACGGAGATGATCGCCAGTCTGGTTTTGGAAATGTCTCACCTCCACTTTCGGTAATTCTGGCTGTTCGAGCAAGCTCCAGTCACAGGTTGGCTCCGGCAAGGGACCGATTGGGCCGGAGGCAAACATGTTCTTGTCCCACCGGCTTACATCAGTGATGGTATAGTTGGTGCCGTCATCGCAGCGGATCACATCGCCCACTTGAGGGATATACTGAGAGCCGTCGGCGGGCGGGTTGATGGAGCCGTCTGCATTCCTGCTCAGGGTTTCCCCCTGATGCTCGCTGGAGGCATCAGTATTACCCAGTGCCCGGTAGAGCATGACCGCCAAATCACCGCGGGTGACTTCGGCTTTAACAGCAACTTCCACCGAAGTCAGCCCAAAGTCCAATGCCGTCTGGCAGGCGGTAGAGTAGTCCCATTCGGTGTCCGGCAGGTCCATATATCTCAGAACAACAGTGCAGGCGGCCGCAGGTGTCACTCCATCGTCGGCGCCAAAGGCCCCGGTATCATAGCCGACCATCAGGCCGTTGGCATAGCAGTAACCAACATAGAGCCTGGCCCACTCCGGCACATCCGGGAATTTACATTGTCCGGTATAGAATGCCTGATCGACCTGCACATGCTCTGGGTTTCCATGCAGGCGGGTCAGGACTGTGGCCAGCTGGGCCCGGGTCAGTCCAGAGTCCAGGTTCATCTCGCCATTGCCGTCACCGACCATGATCCCCTGCTCACGGAGATAGGCTGCGGAGGTTTCCTGCTCGCTGTTGTCTGCGGCGCTTACCTTAACCGGCAGTACAAACAGCAGGCACAGACAAAGGAACAACGGTAAAAGGCGTTTTTGTTTCATTCCATTATGCCCCCTTTCGATATAGCGTCGTGCTGGCGCTCATTTTTAGCCGCCGGCATGTGGGATCATATTCGCAAGTTTCAAAGATATTAAGACCCCACAATTCTAACTGCTCCGCAATCTCTTCAGGGACATCAAAGGTCATGTCCAGACTGACCCGGAGCGCGGAATTGTCCAGCAGCCACTCTTTTCCTTTCGGAAACTCCTTAACCATGACAATCCCCCCTTTTCTCGTTGGAGCGTCCTTACAAGACCAAAATAAGGCGAAAATCGGGACTTGTCAAAGGTTTTTTTGAAACGCCTTTACCGATAAAACGAAAGTCAATAAATATGTTCTGCGATTTTGCTATTTTCACATAATTCCCAATGAAAGCGCCAAGGAAATATTCGATAAAAATTTTATGAACTTATTTCGATCCCCTGAACACAAACCCGTTTGGTAGGCTGATTGGCCAAGCAGGTGATAATCGTGATCCGGTTGTCTGAGGTGCTGTTCAAATAGCTCCAGTCAGTCCAGTCTATGATCTTGACCGAACTCACCGCATAGGTCCTTGTCCCCAGGCTGGTCTGATACCGAATGGTATCGCCAATTTCCAGATCCTTGATTGCGCCGATGTTGTGGCTGGAGCCCCGGTTGTGTCCGCACAGACCGATGTTTCCCTCCCAGGCGCTTGTGCTGGGGAAGTGGCCCACACCTTTGCGCATGGAAGCAGAATCAGTACCGTCATAAGCCTTATAGCGAATTCCCAGGCTGGGGATTACCAGAGTACCAATGCTGCCATCGTTCCGCTCTACTTCGCTCACCGCTGTGAACTGGGTCGCTGGAAGCGTGGGAACATCTCCCCACTGGATGGGGTAGCTGCTTCCGGAACTATCGGGGTAAATGCTCCCACTTCCTGAATTGATCCCGTATTCCAGTGAAGAGCCGCTGTTGATGGAGATCCCGGGGGCGCTGTCGGCCAGGGGATCAAGAAAGTCCACCGCGTTTGTGCCACCGTAGTTATACTGAGCCCCGTAGACCTCTTCGTAGGAAGTGCTCCCATAGAAGTCCTTGGGCGCCGGTGTTTCAAAGTTGTAGTCCGCAGCAAGGGCCGGCGTAGTCATCAGCATGAGCCCCGCCAGGGACAGGCAAAGTCCCCTGAGCCTTTTCACGATTCACTTTCCTCCTTTTCCTCCGCATCCTCCTTGATGGCAAACCAGTAACTGTCCTGCCCGTCGTAGGCCTCCACCAGATGGGTGCGGCTCCCGCCATACATCTGGATAGTGATGATCCTGCCGGCGAGCTTATGGGCCAGCTTGCTGGGAAGCTCCACGCTTGCGTCTCCAGCCGGGTATTCCCGGAGCTTCGTCAGATCCAGCTTAGGGGTGCGGGTGGAAATCTTCTGCTTGCCCAATTTCTTATAGGCGACGCCTCGGGCGTTCATAGCATAAATTACTGCGCGGGGCCGTTTCATGATATAAATAATGCCCCCGGTACCTGCAAGCAGCAAAAGCCCTCCCCCGGCGAGGAGCCACATGGGATTGAGGCCAGCCAGGAATCCCACCGGACTTCCAAGGTAGGTCACGGTGTACTTGACTGCTTCAACACCCTCGGCCTTTATTTCGCCGGTATAGCTGGCCGTTGTCACATATCCGGTAGCTACACTTCTGCTCCCCGTAGCGGTATAAGTTGCCGTAGCCGTGTATGAAGTGGGAACCAGCGTATCATCGGCCAGGCCGGTCCCTGTCACGGTCCAGGAAATGTCACTCAGCTTCAAGGTGCTTCCGTTTTTGACAGTAGTAGTAGGGACATAGGAGGGATCGTTTCGGTCCAGGCCTGTAAACTGCTTGGTATCGGTAATCGTATAGTATTTAGTGGTATAGCCTGCGGCTTCGGTTTGGATTGTAGTGTGGTCCAGAGTCAGCACTCCGGAATAGCCATCCTTGTTGTACTCCATGCTGGCATCCAGCTGTTCCAGAATAGCCGCAAGATCATCTACATCTGTTTCCAGCGTGACGACCTCCGTTTGGATTTTAGAATCCTCGAATGTCTGTTCCTCTTTGACCGTTTCAAGATGGTGGTAGGAATAGCCCTCCACCTCGAAAGGCTCCTCTACCAGACCGCTGGGGTCTGCATCAGGGGGAAGCATATAGGTTTTGACGATGAGCTGTCGGCCATCCCGATTTTCGGATATTACATCCTCGGGAATATAGGCGGCGGAGGCAGTGACCGTCAGCATACAAAAAAGCGCCAGCAGGATTGCCACTTTTTTCATACCTTACACCACCAGCCTTTCCAGAGCGCCAGGACCAGTGCGGGGACTCCGATGGCAAGCCCAGCCCAAATGAATTTGTGTTTCGTCATACTGTGATACCTCCGTTGAGAAAGAATTTTATGGACAGCTCTTGCGTAGAGCATGATCCATCTCTGATGTGCGTCAAACAGTCCAGGGAGCGGTCCAGCGCCTGCATGGTGTTCCGCTTATGACGCTTGATAAACGGCGTGAGAAACAGGATGTCCCCGTCATCAGTGAGTGTGAAAATGATGCGGACCAGGTTTTTGCTCTTGGCTCGCAGTTCATAGAGCGCCTGGTAACGCTCGATGCAGAAGTGCTTGACATAGGGCTCGCGCATGACTGCCGCTGGAGATTGTAGGAGAAGGGCAAAAAGCGAAAGCAGCTTTTGCCGTTGCTTTTCATCCAGCAACCCAAAGAACTCCAAAAGGGGAACGCTCCCCTCAGCCGGTACAGCAATCAGCAGTTTCATTGGCAACCATCTCCTTCCCGTTGCTGGCCTGATTTTCCGACAGTTCCAGAAGCCGTTCTACAAAACCCAGACAAAACAGCGACAGGGCTGGTGCGCAGCCGGCCAGCCACCAGATGGGATCAGGGAGCGGTTTCCGAATGGTATCATACTGAAGGGAGATCAGCAGATAAATGTTCTGACAATCTTTGCGGGCGGCCAACTCTGAAAAAGCTGCCGTCACAGCAGACACCTCTCCTTGATCGGAGTAGAAATCGCACAGATCATCAAAAAATAAGCCGCCGAAGATCTGCACAAAAGCCCGCATTACTTCAACATTTACCTCGCCATCCGGGCGCAGAATTCCCATACGCTCCAGCCGCGCACCGGTCGAACTATCAAATGGGTCGGGGACACAGAGATAAAGATTCTTTGACATTGGCAACCGCCTCCTGTAAAAAGTAAAAAGAAAGACCCGGCACTCCCGGTCGATAGGGGTGCCGAGCCTATTTGCTTTACTGGACTATGAAGCATTTCCCATGGTCTTGAAATACAGAGCCAGGGCTTTTTGTATGGTTTCTTCGATTTGCTTTGTGGTGGCCTTGGGCGGGAAGTACGGTGCAAAGGCCGGAGGGAGCGTGACAGAAACGCGCCGCCCCGGTTGCTTTGAGGTAGACAAGCCGCCTCCGCTCAATATGGATTTGATCTGGGAGGCATCCAGTTTGCCGTCTTCAAAAGCGGCGCGGAGCTTTTTCCCTTTTGCCGTGGAAATAGAGGCACTCCCTTCCGAAATAAACTGATAGATGCACTCCTGAAGGCTATGGTCCTCCACGAAGCTGATTTCATACGCAGCCAGTTGTCCCAGTCGTTTTCCGCTATTCATCAGCAGAAGCAGCGGACGGTATAATGTAGCATAGCGGCAATACTTGGATACCTTATCCCTGGTCAGTTCATACTCCTGTGCGATTTTTACATCCGTATGGGACTTTTCCTGAGTGTCAGGAGAAGTTGTTTCAAAAGTCTGGAGATCCGTGCGGCGCCCCTGGCGCTTGAGCATATTGTAGTGGGCCGCAATGCAAAGGACTCTCTGAGAAAACAGCATATCCGCGAGGGACCGCTGCCGGAAGTTCATCTCATAGAACAGGTCTTCCGCGGTTTCCTGAGTTAAGTCTGTCCGGATAACGGCTGGGATTGTAGTCAATCCAGCAATCTTTGAGGCATTGACCCGATTGTGGCCGCTAATTATAATATAGGTGCCCTCAGCAGTTTTCCAGACCAGAATGGGAGACTGAACTCCATGCCGCCTGATGCTCTCCACCATGTCCTCCAGCCGCGCTCCGGTATAGAGAGGGAAATGCTCCTCGTGGTCGGGAAAACCACTCAACTGGGCCAGCGGAAAATCACAAAGCGTTCCACCCTCCATAGGAGAGGGGAGATCATCGCGATTGAAAAAGCATTGGTAGGCTCCCTCCTCCGGCGGGCCATTTGCCATCGCCGCCTCCGCTTCACTTCGTTTCCGTTGCCGGAGTGCGTCCTGCACTTTATTTCTGGCCATAGGATAGCACCTCTTGTGCGACGGCGGAGTAAGCCTTTGCAGCGGGGTTGTTCGGCTCGTATGCAAAGATACTGGCCGCTCCAATGGGATGTTCTGCAACACGGATTGAGAAATCAATGGGGGAGGAAAATACGGTAAATGCGTTGCCGTAGTCGGCTTGGATCTCGTCCTGTATGCCCCGGCACAGATTGGTACGCCCTTGGTACATCGTCAGCAAAATACCACCGACAGCTAATTTGGGGTTAATCCCTTGGCGGATTGTCTGAATGACCTCCAAGGTATCAGCCATGTCTTCCATAGCCAAGTAGTGGGCCTGCACGGGGACAATGGCTTGATGGGCCGCAGCCAGCGCATTGATGGTCAGCAGATCCATACTGTGACCACAGTCAATTAAGATGTAGTCATACTGCGACTGGAAAAGCTCCAGGACACGAGCCATAACCAGCTCACAGGGAGTACCGCCGGTCTCTCCGCCGCGGTAACGGCTGCTCATTTGCAGAGCGACCAGCCGGCTGGACACACCAGCCAGTTTGGAATTTGCCGGGATGTAGTGAATGCCAGCCCCCTCAATGACCGCCCTATTTACAAAGAGTTCAGGCTCGGTATCATCCAGCACTGCATTCATCAGATTTGCAAGCGTGTATTTCAATGATTTAGGGTCAGAGCGCATTACTTTTGTCAGATCGCCTTGGGGATCATTGTCTACCAGAAGAACGGCCTTTCCTGCTGCGGACAAGGCGGCCCCGAGGTTAGCGCAAGTTGTGGTTTTACCGACACCACCTTTGGAGTTTGTGATCGCCAAAATAATCGCCATTCTATGTACCCTCTTTCTTTCGTGAGAATTAAACCCGGAATAGGAAACGCCCACCCTCGGCGTTATGCCTGGAGTGAGCGTTTCCAGCTCGCTCCGACATGACTGCCCCCCTTTTTTATGGAGTATCGAAATGTCGGAGCCAACAAATATGGCGAATATGTTCTGGAATTTGGACAAAATCAGCGAAACAACAGCCATTCATAGTGGTTTCCGACTTTGCCCTATTATATCTCATTCGTCCACTTTCCTCACGATACCGGTGGATTTCATCGCTCTCTTCCTTTCTATATATTTCTCCGGCCCACGGGGAGGGGGCCGGCGGATTGTTTGAAATCATTGTATTGGTTAAAGTTTACTTTGTCAATGTTTTCCTGTCGAAAAAGGGCGAAAAGGAAAAATTTACCTGATATTTTCCTAATTTTTGTCCCATATTTATCCAATTCTCAAAAGGCAGGCATACCGGCCGGGGCCCGCCCGTATAAATGGGGACAAGAGGGGGTGGGCAGTATGACGATGACGGTAATCTGGACAGGGATGGTGGTCATCTCTGTGCTGTGCGGTCTGGCCACCGGCCGAGGGCCGGAGGTGGCCGCCGCCGCGGTGGAGGGCACCTCGGCAGCGGTGGAGCTGTGCCTCTCCATCGCCGGGATGATGTGCCTGTGGACCGGAGTGATGGAGGTCATGCGCCGGTCCGGTCTGGCCGATCGGCTGTCCCGCCTGCTGGGTCCGGTGCTCCGACGGCTCTTTCCCCAGATGGCCCGGGATCGGGCGGTGATGGACAGCATCTCCGCCAATGTTTCGGCCAACCTTCTGGGACTGGGAAATGCCGCCACTCCCCTGGGACTGGAGGCCGCACGGGGCATGGCCAAAAAGAGCCCCGGCGTGGCCTCGGACAGTTTGTGTATGCTGGTGGTGTGCAATACCGCCTCCATCCAGCTCATCCCCACCACAGTGGCCACCGTGCGGGCGGCGGAGGGGTGCGCCTCTCCCTTTGACATTCTTCCAGCGGTGTGGCTGGCTTCCGCCCTGTCTGTGAGTGTGGGGATTCTGATGTGCAAAATCTTGGCAAAGCTCTGGCCAGAGTGAGTTTGGCTTATTCTGGCCGCCGCCTGTTTTTTCCCTTTGAACTCTATTCAAATCTGTTTCCGTCAGGGAGGTCTTCCGGACTGTGCAGCTCTTTTTCAACATGATCGTCCCCTTTACCATCTGTGGGGTGGCCCTCTATGGGGCCTTTCATCGGGTGGATGTGTACTCCTCCCTGGTCCAGGGGGCGGGGGAGGGCCTGTCTACTCTGGTCCGCATCGTCCCCTCTCTGGTGGGGCTGATGACGGCGGTCTATATGCTCCGAGCCTCCGGCGCCCTGGAGCTGGCCGCCCTGGCTCTGGCCCCTCTGCTGGAGCGGGTGGGACTGGACCCGGAGCTGCTGCCCCTGATGCTGGTCCGGCCCATCAGCGGCTCCGCCGCCCTGGGTGTAGGCGCGGAGCTCATTTCCACCTACGGTCCCGACTCCCAGCTGGGCCGGACGGCGGCGGTAATGCTGGGCTCTACAGAAACCACCTTCTACACCATCGCCGTCTATTTCGGGGCCGTTGGCATCACCCGTACCCGGTACGCTGTCCCGGCGGCCCTTTGCGCCGATCTCACCGGCTTTCTGGCCGCCTCTTGGGCTGTGGGCCTGCTGTTTGGAGGATAAGAAAGAGGATGCGGGAACCGTCCCGCATCCTCTTTTTGCTATGTATCGTCCTCTTCGGTCAGCTGCTGTGGATCCGGAGGCACCAGGGGCTCATCGTGCTCCAGGGGGTCAAAGTAATCCTGATCCTGGATGACAGGCTTGCGGTGCCGGGCGATGGCGACGATAGTGGCATAGAGCACAATGGCCACCAATCCGCCGGAGAAGCCGTTGTTGTACAAGTTCATCCCCGCCACTGGGGAGCCGGTATACAGCACCACCGAGGAGTGGATAAAGCCGGCCAGCACCCCATAGGGCCAGCCGAAGTACCCGGACACCGGGGCCAAGGTGGTGCAGAACAGGCAGGCCAGTTGGACTGCCGGGTCATTGAGAGACCAGTGCATCACAAGGCTGCCCAAAAAGACGCCTCCCATCACTGGGATGATATTGAAGGCATGTTTACCAAAGGCGGAGAAACCCATGATGGTCAGGATGCCGCCGATGGTCGGACCGTTGAGTTCGCCCCCTCCGGCCAGAATAAAGGTCATCCCAATCAGGCCGTTGACTCCCGTGTTGATAAGCACCGGGGCGGCGCCGAACATACGAAGATAATCGCTGGGGGCACGGCCGCTGGTCTGGAGCAGACGACGGTATCCCGCCCACGCCGCCCACACCGGCCTTTTGCAGAAAAACAGCCCGGCCAGAATCAGCAGCAGGCACAGGGCGGCCAGCATGGGGGCGAAAATATGGTCATAGCCAGTCGCCCACCGATAGTAGGTGGTGGGATCGGCCCCCATGGAGCTCATGAGGGGAACCAGGATAAAGGCCACCAGCCCACAGGCAAAGCCGATGTTGTACAGGTTCATACCATTTTGCACCTTGTAGGTATAGGCCGAAAGCGGCGGCATAATGAAGCCAATGAGCACTCCTACCAGCACCCCGGAGGCGGGGGTCCCCCAGCCGTTGTCCAGGGCGATGTAGCTGACCACTGGGGCTAGGGCGGTAGCCATCAAGCCAGTGGCGGCGTATTTGCCGAAGGGCTCCTTCCGGCTCTTGGCATACAGCCAGCTGCCCAGCAGGATAGGCCAGATGTTCACCGGGTTTTTGCCGAACAAGGAAAAGCCGGACATCAGGCCGATGACCACCAGGCTCATTCCGTTCAGGGGCTCCCGTGAGGCCCGGAGGACCAGAATGGAAATGGCGGTCACCAAGGCGGAGTTGACCAGGGCCGGCCCCGGCCCGGACACTAGGATATAGTCGGTGATCAGGGCGTCCTCCGTGAGGACGATACGGGCCAGGCCGGACAGCACATCCCTGGGACCGGCCCACACCAGACCAGTAAAAAACAGGATAGCGGTGTAGATCCATAGGCAGGGGTACATCTTTTCATAGCGCCAGTGGTGATGTTCCAATGGACAGGCCTCCTTTCTTTCCGGGGGCGGGTCAGTTCAGGGAGCGGAAATAGGCTCGGGTCTGATCGGCGTTGCGTCCAATCTCGTCCGCCAGGGCCTCCAGGGAGGGAAACCGGCGCTCTCCCCGCAGGCGCTTGAAGAACTCCACCCGGATCTCATGGCCGTACAGGTCCCCATCAAAGTCCAGGATATAGCTCTCCACCGTCACTCGGCCGTCGTTGTCCTCTACCGTGGGCCGGACGCCTACATTTGTCACGCCGTTCCGGCACTGGCCGTCGAACCAGACGCGAGTGGCGTACACCCCAAAGGCCGGGACGATAACCCCTGCCGGCACCCGCAGATTGACCGTGGGAAACCCCAGGGCGGAGCCGCCGATCTTCTTCCCATGGGCCACCCGGTCGGTGAGCGTATGGGGGTGGCCCAGAAACTCCCCAGCCCGCTCCATCTCCCCCTGGGCCACCAGGGTACGGATATAGGTGGAGGAGATGGTGATGCCGTCCTGCTCCACCCTGCCGATGATGTCACACCCCAGGCCGAGCTGGGCGCATTTCTCCCGCAGCCGCTGGGGATTTCCTTTCCCCATATAGCCGAAGTGGAAGTCATGCCCAGCCACCACATGGACCACATTCAGCTCCCGGACCAGATAGTCGGTGATAAAATCCTGCCAGTCCATCCGCTGCATGGCGTCAAAGGAGGCCACTATCACCTCCTGGATGCCGTAGTACCGGCGCATGAGCCAGATCCGATCTTCCACACTGCTCAACAGCGGGACCATCTGTCCAGTGATGACGGCGGTAGGGCTTCGGTCGAACGTAAATGCGCAGGGAGCGGCCTCCAGCTTGTCGGCGGCAGTCCTCACCGCCCGGAGCAGCTCTCCGTGGCCCAGATGAACCCCGTCGAAAAAACCCAGGGCAATCACACGTTTTGGTTTATCTGCCATATCTCTTTTCTCCTCTGCCGCCCGACGGCGTGCGTCCGGGCGCTGTTTCCATAGGGGGCCAGTCAAACCTGGAAAAAACTTTTGATTGTCGTCAGCTTGCCGCTCCCAGCCCGACACAGGGCCAGAAATTCACCATTCTGGCCATACACCCGATATTCTCCGGTCGCTAACCTGGGCATAACCACTGTCATGCCGTTGCGGACTTTCCGCTCTGCCGCTGGGTCTAGGACCAGCTTCTCCCGGTCAGCAAAAAAGGCGTCCACAGAGCGCAGCAGGGCCGCTGGGTCGGCCGCCTCCCCTGCCTGGTCTAAGGTCAGGGCATCCTCCAGGCCGAAGCCGGCAGCCATTGTCCGCCGCAGGGAGGACATACATCCGCCGCAGCCCAGGGCCATCCCGATATCGTGGCACAGGGTCCGGACATAGGTGCCCTTGGAGCACCGCACCCGGATGGTAAACTCGTCGGGGGCGCTCTGCCCTTCCACCATAAGGGAGCGGATGGTCACCGGCCGGGGCGGCCGCTCTACTTCCCTCCCTTTCCGGGCCAACTCGTAGAGCTTTTTTCCATTAATCTTAATGGCGGAATACATGGGAGGCACCTGGAGGATATCTCCCCGAAACTGCCCCAGCACCTCCTCCAGCCGGTCCGGCGTAACGGAAACCGGGTGCCGCTCCTCCACCTGGCCGCTGGTATCCTGGGTATTGGTGATAACTCCAAGTTTTAACCCAGCAATATATTCCTTATCGGACTTATCAGCAAACTCCACCGCCCGTGTGGCCCGGCCGACGAACACCGGGAGCACTCCGGTCGCCATGGGGTCCAGTGTGCCGGCATGGCCCACCCGCTTCTCATGAAGGATACCTCGGAGCTTGGCACACACGTCCATACTCGTCCAGCCCTGTGGCTTATCGATGATAACGATCCCATTAGCCATTCCGCACCTGCTCAATCGCGTCGATGACTGCCTGACGGGCCTGGGCCATAGTACCCTGAATGGTGGCTCCGGCGGCGGCGGCGTGGCCGCCGCCGCCCATCCGGGCGCAGACGGCGCTGGCGTTCAGGTCACCTGGGTCGGTACGAAGAGACAGCTTGCATACCCCCGGCTCCAGCTCCCGCAGGGTCACCCCGGTCTTGACGCCCTCCACTTGGCCCACAAAGGCGGAGATATCTTCGATATCCCGCTCCTGGGCCCCTACCTGGGAGAGCATATCCAGAGTCAGAAAGACCAGCGCCGTTTCTCCTCTATCCCGCAGTTCCATCCCGGCGGCCAGCAGTCCCTCCAGTTTCAGCCGCTTGAAGGACTTTGTCCGGAAATGCCGCCGATTGACAGGATAGGGGTCAAAGCCGCTGTCCATCAGGTCGGCGGCGACACGGTGGGTGGCGGCGGTGGTATTGCTGTAAACAAAGCAGCCGCAGTCTGTGGAAACGGCCACATACAGGGCCTCCCCTATCTCTGGAGAAATCTGGCAGAAATGTTGTACGATCTCATACATCAACTCGCCGCAGGCGGCTTTTTTTTCATCCAGACAGGTCTCATGGGCGAAAAACTCTTGGGACGGGTGGTGGTCGATGGCCAAGTCCACCCGGTCTACATATTTCACAGCATTGTCTGGAAACAGGGAGCGGGCGGCGATATCCACCGAAATCACCGTTTTGGGCTCATAGCCCGACCGGGCCAGCAGTCCCTCCAGATAGGGGGTAAAAAGGGAGGTAGCCTCTGGATTTTCCAGCACATAGGCCTCCTTCCCAACCCGTCGCAGAGCCCGGCACAGGCCGGCGGCACAGCCGATGGTGTCCCCGTCGGGACGCAGGTGGGTCAGGATCAAAAAGTTATCGCGGGCCATTAAAAATTCGGCCGCCTGTTTGGCTGTCATCGGTCCTCATCCTCCTGATAGGGGTTGTCCGGGTTGACCGGCTTGACCACCTCAGGGTCCCGGAGCAGCTCCAGGATGTGGGCTCCCTTGACAATGGAGTCGTCCTGGACAAAGGACAGCTCTGGGGTGTAGCGCAGCTGGAGCGCCCGGCCCAGCTCCCGGCGCAGATAGCCGGAGGCGGACCTCAGCCCCTTGAGCACCTGGGCGCAGTCCCCCTTGTCCAGTACGGAGATATAGACCTTGCCGTACCGCAGATCCGGTGTGGTCTCCACCGCCGTCACTGAGATCATGCCGGTGACCCGTGGATCTTTTACATTGGGGATCAGAGAAGCCAGCTCCCGCTGGATCTCCTCATTGATCCGGCCGATTCGATTGCTTGCCATAAATGTTTCCTCCTTTTGGGGATGTCTTCGGGCAGAGGTTCACCGCTCCTCGTCCTGAAAGCCCAGCAGATAGTCGGCGGACACCTGGTAGTGCTCGCAGATCAGAGCGAATTTTTCAAGGGTCGTCGTTCTGTTCCCGTTCTCCATTTCGCTGACCTGGGACTTTCGTACATCCAAGATGGCAGCCAGGTCCGCTTGTTTTTCTCCTCGACTTTGGCGTAGCTTCCGCAAACGCCCGCCGAATTTTTCTTTTGTAAACATAATTTCTCCCTTGACAGTTTCTAAAAAGTGTACTATTATTATTTCAGAAGTTCACTATTAAGATACTTTTGAGGGGGTGACCGCTATGACGCATTTATTTGAGTTATTGTACCATTACTGGTGTGTCCCGTACGACCCGGAGCGTTTCCCGGAATACCTACGCAAAGATCCGGTCCACGCCTATGGGCAGTACGCCTTTGAGGAGGGCTTTAAGCTGGGGGCCCAGCTGACCTGTCTCTCCCTTCACGATCCGCATATGCAGACGCTGGAATAAGCGGCACAGGGCGGGCACTTTGTGCCCGCCCTGTGCCATATTGTATTATACAATGATTTTCGGAAGATTAAAAGGGAAATTTTCAGGCCGGGGCCGCCTTCGGTGGCCTTTTCCCTTAAACCTCGATCTGTTCCATAACGAAGGCCTCGATAATGTCGCCCTCTTTGATATCCTGGAGCTTCTCGAAGGTAATGCCGCATTTCCCCACGGGATGTCCCATCCCGCGGGGACCCCTTTGATTTGAAATGCTCGGGCGGAATAAATCCGCCCTCCGCAAATCTCAGCCTTTGGCTTCGATTTTACGCGCCAAAGGGCGCGCCCCGCTACGCGGGGTACTCATGCGCCATCAGCGCTCCACTTCCTCCATCAGGAAGGCCTCAATGACGTCGCCTTCCTTGATGTCCTGGAACTTCTCAAAGGTGATGCCGCATTCGTAGCCGGCGGCCACCTCCTTGACGCTGTCCTTGAATCGCTGGAGGGAGGCAATAGCGCCATCGTAGATCACGATGTTGTCCCGGAGCAGGCGCATCTGAGCGTTGCGCTGCATCTTTCCGTCCAACACATAGCAGCCGGCCACCATGCCCACGCCGGTGATACGGAACACGTTGCGGACTTCGGCCCGGCCCAGCTCCACTTCCTTGAACTTGGGTGCCAGCATCCCCTTCATGGCCGCCTCGATCTCGTTGATGGCGTCGTAGATGACCCGGTACATCCGCATATCCACATGATTGCGGGCGGCGTTCTCCTTGGCGTTGGCGTCCGGGCGGACATTAAAGCCTACGATGATGGCCCCGGAGGTGGTGGCCAGCATCACGTCGCTCTCGCTGATAGCGCCTACAGCGCAGTGGATGACCCGGACCCGGACCTCCTCGTTGGACAGCTTCTCCAAGCTGGCCTTCACCGCCTCGGCAGAGCCCTGGACGTCGGCCTTGACAATGACGTTTAGATTCTTCATCTCCCCGGCCTGGATCTGGCTGAACAGATCCTCCAGAGATACCTTGCCCACAGGGGCGGAGGCCGCGTTCTTCTGTTCGTGCTTGCGCTGCTCCACCAGTTCACGGGCCATGCGCTCGTCGGCCACGGCGTGGAAGTCGTCGCCAGCGCCGGGCACCTCGCCCATGCCGATGATCTCCACAGGGACGGAGGGACCGGCCTCGGTCAGCTTGCGGCCCTTGGCGTCGGTCATGGCGCGGACACGGCCTACGGCGGTTCCGGCGATGATCACGTCGCCCTGCTTCAGGGTCCCGTTCTGGACTAGCAGGGTGGCGATGGGGCCGCGGCCCTTGTCCAGCCGGGCCTCAATGACCGCGCCGTGAGCGGAACGGTTGGGGTTGGCCTTCAGCTCCCGCATCTCGGCGGTGAGGACCACCATGTCCAGCAGGTTGTCAATGCCCATGCCTGTCTTGGCGGAGATAGGACAGACAATCGTTTCGCCGCCCCACTCTTCGGGCACCAACTCATACTCGGTGAGCTGCTGCATGATGCGGTCGGGGTTGGCGGTTGGCTTATCCATCTTGTTAATGGCCACAATAATAGGGATCTCGGCGGCCTTGGCGTGGTTGATGGACTCCACGGTCTGGGGCATAATGCCGTCATCAGCGGCTACCACCAGGATGGCCACGTCAGTAATCATGGCGCCACGGGCCCGCATGGCCGTAAATGCCTCGTGGCCGGGGGTATCCAGGAAGGTGACCGGGCTGCCCTTTACCTCCACCTGGTAGGCGCCGATGTGCTGGGTGATGCCGCCCGCCTCGCCGGACACCACGTTGGCGTTGCGGATGTAGTCCAGCAGGGAGGTCTTGCCGTGGTCCACGTGGCCCATGACCACCACCACGGGGGCACGGGGCTCCAGATCCTCGGCCTTGTCCTCGGCGGTGTCGATGAGCTTCTCCTCGATGGTGACGATGACCTCCTTCTCCACCTTGCAGCCCATCTCCTCGGCGATGATGGCGGCGGTGTCGAAGTCGATGATCTCGCTGAGAGAGGCCATCACACCGTTTTTCATCAGGCACTTGACCACCTCGGCGCCCGTTTTCTTCATCCGGGAAGCCAGCTCGCCCACGGCGATCTCGTCGGGGATCAGGACCTTGACCGGAGCCTTCTTGGCGATCTCAAGCTGGAGGCGGCGCATCCGGTCCTGCTCCTCCTGCTTGCGCTTGTTGCCGAAGGAGCCCGCCTGCTTACCGCCCCGCTGGCGCTGGGCGTTGCGGCCCTGGAACTTCTGCTTTCCACCCCGGTCCTGCTGCTTCTGATCCGTAAAGGACTCCAGGCGCTCGTCGTACTTATCCAGGTTGACGGCGCCACTGCCCCTGGTATCCACCACCTTCTTCTCCCTGGTGGTGGGGCGGGGCGCCGACTGCTGCTTGGCCTGATGCTGCTGAGTCTGGGACTGGGGCTGGGGCTGACGGCCCTGCTGAGGCTGGGCGGCCTGCTGGCCCTTCTGCTCGGCTTTGGGCTGCTCCCTGACCTCTGCCTTAGGGGCGGAGGGAGCGGGCTTTTTGGCATCGGGGTCATGGTAGATATCAGCATAGACCGATTCAATGGAGTCAATCTGGTTATTTTGAGTCAGATACTCAAAGACGATGGACAGCTCCTCGTCGGTCAAGGGCTGCATATGGTTCTTAGGCGGGTGTCCATACTGGGTCAAGATGTCCATGACCGCCTTGGAGGGCAGGTCCTTGCCTCCCTTTTTAAAATCCTTTGCTACTTTATGGAGCGGATATTTTATCATCATAGATAGAAGCCACCTCGTTTCTTAGCTATCATGCCGGAGCTTACCAGACAGGCGCCGGCCGCCGGGGCCTGTCTTGCGGGTATGGTCAGTCCGGCGGCCGCCGGTCTTGGCCAAACGGGGCCCGCTCCCCTCTTGGGGAGCCTTGGGTCCAGCTTTTTTCCTGGCGGGGGCAGGGGGGGCCTCCTCCCTCTTGGGAGGCGGGGCCCAGGGCTTTCGTTTGCCCTCCCGCAGGTTTTTCTCGTGCTGCCGCTTTTCCCGCTGACGCTGGAGGGCCCGGTCGGCCTTCTCCCGGATCTGCTGGGCGGCGGGGCCGTATTTTTCCGGATCGCGGGCGGCCAGCTTCTCCAGGATGGAGGCGGCAAAGCCCGAATCTGCCAGGGCGACCATGGCACAGGACGAGCGGCCCAGCGCCAGCCCCAGTTCCGCTTTGGAAAAGGGGAGGGCCAGCCAGAGCACGTTGCCCGCCTGGCCGAAATGGGCGGCCCTTCGGCAGGTGTTAGGGGCGGCGTCAGCGGCCAGCAGCACCAGCTTGGCCTGCCGGGCCCGGCACAGGGCCCCCACCGGCTCCTCACCGACCTCCAGCCTGCCGGCCTTTTTGGCCAAGCCCAGCAGGTGGAGGATGGGATCATTAGCCATCCGTCGGCACCTCCTTCATCTGCTCCTCCAGCCCAGACCAGACCTCATCGGGCATCTGGGCGGAGAAAGCCCGCTCCAGTGCTCTGGCCTTTCTGGCCTTTTTCAGACAGTCTGGATTGGGGCACAGATAGGCTCCCCTACCGGGCAGCTTGCCCTTAAAGTCCAGGGACACCTTTCCCTCAGGGGAACGGACCACCCGGATCAGCTCCATTTTTGGTTTCATTTCCCGGCAGCCAAGACATTGGCGCATGGGAATCTTCTTGGGCACGGTCCGCACCACCCTTTTGGTCAGAGTTGAGAGCAGCGAGCTAAGATAGGAGATATCTTCACTCTCCACTCGATTCAAATCAGGCTTCTTCCGGAGCCTCAGCGTTATCGTTCTCAGTGATCTCCCCCGCAGGCAGGTCCTCCTCAAGAGCCTCAATGGGCTCCAGGGGGGCGGAGGCGGGCTTGATGTCGATCTTATATCCAGTCAGCTTGGCGGCCAGGCGGGCGTTCTGCCCCTCCTTGCCGATGGCCAGGGAGAGCTGGTCGTCGGGCACCACCACCCGGCAGCTCTTGCCGTCGGGCAGCTCCTCCACCGAGAGAACGTCGGCGGGGGACAGGGCGGCGGCGATATACTCCGCCGGGTCCTCAGACCACTTGATAATGTCCATCTTCTCGCCCTTCAGCTCATCCACAATGGTGTTGACCCGCTGGCCCCGGGGGCCGACGCAGGCGCCGATGGGGTCCACGTTGGGGTCGGCAGACCAGACGGCCAGCTTGGTGCGGGAGCCGGCCTCCCGTGCCACAGACTTGACCTCCACGGTGCCGTCATAGATCTCAGGCACCTCCAGCTCGAACAGCCGCTTGACCAGTCCAGGGTGGGTCCGTGAGATGAGAACCTGGGGACCCTTGCTGTTGGGACGGACCTCCACGACATAGACCTTCAGCCGCTGGCCCTCCACATACCGCTCGCCCTTCACCTGCTCATTGGCGCCCAGATAGGCGTCGGTGAACTCAGAGCCGGAGTGGATGCGCAGGGACACGGCACCGTTCCGGGGATCGATACGGGTAACCACGCCGGTAACCAGCTCCTGCTCCTTGGAGCAGAACTCGTCATAGATCATCCCCTGCTCCGCCTCACGGATGCCCTGGATAATGACTTGGCGGGCGGTCTGCGCGGCTACCCGGCCGAAGTTCCGGGGCTTGATCTCCATGCGGACCACATCGCCCAGTTGGGCCTGGGGCAGGGCGTTTCGTGCCTCGTCCAGGCTGATCTCCGTGGCGGGGTCGTCCACCACCTCCACCACTTCCTTCTTCAAAAACAGGCGGACAGTGGCGGTCTCCTCATTGGCCTCGATGACCAGATTTTCCCCCATCCCCTCGTGGTCCTTCTTATAGGCGGACAGAAGGGCCTGGGTAATCTTCTCCATCATATAGCCGGGCTTGATGCCCTTCTCCTGCTCAATCTGGGCGATGGCGGCAAAGAACTCCTTGCCGTCCAGCTCATTGCTGTTGACTTTTTTGGTTGCTCTCTTAGCCACGATAGTTTCCTCCTAAAACAGCGGAAGCGCCGCCGTTCATTGTATAGCTTTTGCGCAGCGGGCCGCCCCAATGGCGGTCGTGTCCGTCAAAACCGGGGATACAGCCGGACCAGGGCGATCTCCTTCTTCTCAAAGTTCACCGGGCTGCCGCCCACCTCCAGGGTCACATTTCCGTCCTCAAAGGCACGGAGCAGACCCACATGGTCTTTACGGCCATCTCTGGGGCGGTAGAGCTTTACCTCCACCTCGGCCCCCAAGAATTGGGCGAAATGATTCGGCTTTTTCAACACTCGGTCCGCCCCGGCAGAGGACACCTCAAAAGTGTAGCTGCCCTCAATGGGATCGGCCTCGTCCAGCAGGTCGGACAGGGGCCGGGAAACCGCCTCACAGTCATCGATGGACACGCCGCCCTCCTTATCGATGTAGACGCGGAGGAACCACTCCCCCGCCTCCTTCACATATTCCACATCCCAGAGGGTGCATCCAGCCCCCTCCACCACGGGGAGGGCCAAAGCGGCCACGGTATCGGTAACTTTTGCCATAAAGTTCCTCCTATTTTGCCCCTCACTCCCGGAGGTTCGGCCCATTTGGTCAATCAAAAAGAGCGGAGCCTTGACCCCACTCTCACCAATACTACCTTAATAACATCATGACTATACCACAAACCAAGGCGGATTGCAAGAGCTGGAGAAAAGTTTTTTCCAGATCAAGGGCTTTTTCCAGCGCAAAACATAGAAAAAATTGTCAATGAGAACAGTCATTACCGGATTTTTCGGCAGACAAAAGACACATACTACCACCCGGATGGAACTTCCGTTGGACAAACAGGACGGGAGGAAGTTGAGAATGAAACGATATCTAATGGCTCTTGGCCTGGCTGTGACCATGGTGGCCACCCTGGCCTCCTGCGGCAACACGGACGGGAATACCAACAGCGGTACCAATGGCCCCGCCAACGGCTCTGTGTCCGGTTCCGCCCAGACCAGAAACCGGCGTACCACCTATGACCGCAGCAACGCCTATGACTATCTGGAGGACGGCCGCTATTCTGCTGACGCCAATGGGCGAGTATACGGCAGCCGGAACGACAACATGGGCCGAGACCTGACCCAGGGAGCACGGGACCTGATCCGCGGAGCCGGTGACGCCATCGGCGACGTGGGCCGGGGCATCGGCGATGCCGCCCGAGACATCACCGGCGGGACCGCCGGCACCCCCAGCTGGGAGCCTAATCCCGGTAACCGGAGCACGATGAATTATTAAAAAATAGGCAATCTCCAAAAAGGGGTCCGGCAAAACCAGTTTGCCGGGCCCCTTTTCATTCTATTCACGTCTTTTTTCAGGCCGGTCCGGGGCCTCATTTCTTGCGGCCTCCCTTTTTGGGCTTGGCCTTAGCCCAGCCCGCCTTGCGGGCCGGACGGTCCTCCTTCTTCTCCACCCTCTGCCGGCTGTGGACGCTCTCCCGCCGGGTGGGGCCGACGCCTTTCTTGCCGGCTGATTGGCCGCCGCCCTTTCCCTTGGCGGCCGGAGCCCGCTCCCCCGGTCCGTCCGAGGACCGCGCTCCTCTGTCCGGCCGGACCAGACAGTGCTTGCCGTAGCCGATCAGGTCCTCCCGGCCCGTCCGGTGGAGGGCCTCCAGCACCAGCTTACGGTTTTGGGGCTTGCGCCACTGCATCAGCGCCCGCTGGAGGGCCTTGTCGTGGGGCGTCTTGGGGACGAACACCGGCTCCATAGTCCGGGGGTCCAGTCCGGTGTACCACATGCAGGTGGCCAGGGTGCCCGGTGTGGGATAGAAGTCCTGCACCTGTTCAGGCATATGGCCCTGCCTGTTCAGCCACTCGGCCAGCTTTACCGCGTCCTCCAGAGTGCAGCCCGGATGGGAGGAGATGAGGTAGGGCACCAGATACTGGTCCTTGCCATACCGCCGGTTGAGCTTAAAATACTTTTCTCGGAATTTTTCATATACCTCAATGTGGGGCTTTCCCATGTAGTCCAGAGTATGGGCCACACAGTGCTCCGGCGCCACCTTGAGCTGGCCAGAGATGTGGTGCTGGACCAGGTCGGTAAAAAACTCCCCGCTGGGGTCCTTCATCAGATAGTCAAACCGGATGCCGGATCGGATGAACACCTTTTTCACCTTTGGGATCTCCCGCAGCTTGCGCAGCAGCAGCATATAGTCGGTGTGGTCCGCATCCAGGTTAGGACAGGGCTCCGGGGCCAGGCAGGCCCGGTTTTTGCACATCCCGTGCTTGAGCTGCTTCTGGCAGGAGGGCCGGCGGAAGGTGGCCGAGGGGCCGCCCACATCGTGGATATAGCCCTTGAAGCCGGGGTGCTCCGTCAGGGCCTTCACCTCACGGATGACCGACTGGTGGCTTCGGCAGGAGATGGTACGTCCCTGGTGAAAGGCCAGGGAGCAGAAGTTGCACGCCCCAAAGCATCCCCTGTTGTGGGTGACGGAGAAGCGCACCTCCTCGATGGCGGGCACACCTCCCATCTCGTCGTACATGGGGTGGGGCTCCCGGACATAGGGCAGCTCGGCCACCCGGTCCATTTCCTCTGTGGTCAGGGGGAAGGCCGGAGGATTGACCAGCAGGAACTGTCGGCCGTGTTTTTGCAGGATGGCCCTGCCCACCACAGCGTCATGCTCCTGATACTCCACCATATTGGCCCGGGCGTAGGCCTCCTTAGAGGCGGACACCTCCTCGAAGGAGGGCACCTCCACCCTGGGGTATGTGCACACATCCGGGTACTTCACCGCCGCACAGGTACCCCGCACATCGGTGATCTCCCCCACCGGAGTGCCGCTGGCCAGCCGGGCGGCGATCTCGATGGTGGCCCTCTCCCCCATGCCGTAGGTCAGCAGGTCCGCTTGGGCGTCGAAGAGAATGGAGCGGCGGACCTTGTCCTCCCAGTAGTCGTAGTGGGCGAAGCGGCGCAGGCTGGCCTCCAGTCCGCCGATGACCAGGGGGATGTCCCCAAAGACCTCCCGCACCCGGTTGGAGTAGACAATGGTGGCGTGGTCGGGGCGCAGGCCCGCCCGCCGTCCGGGGGAGTAGGCGTCGTCATGGCGGCGCTTTTTGGCGGCAGTGTAGTGGGCCACCATGGAGTCGATATTGCCCGCGGAGAGGAGCACCCCCAGCCGGGGCCGCCCCAGGGCGGCAAAGGCTTCCGGGTCCCTCCAGTCGGGCTGGGCCAGCATGGCCACCCGATAGCCCTCGGCCTCCAGCACCCGGCCGATGATAGCCGGACCGAAGGAGGGGTGGTCCACATAGGCGTCCCCGGTGATCAGCAGAAAGTCATAAAAGTCCCAGCCCCGGCGCTCCATATCCTGGATGCTCACCGGCAGGAACCGCTCTCGGTCAAAACTCATGGTCATTTCCTCGATTTCATGAAAATCAGGGTAAAACAGCGCGCAGTCCTCGCCCCAGGCCCTCCGCCACCGCCCATGGGGAGGCAGCAGGATCGAGCTCCCGGCCCCATCATGATCTTCAGCCGGCGGGCCAACAGCATAGAGATCACTCTCTCAAGAAAGAGCATATCACACCAGGGGCGGAATTACCACTGTTTTCTCCCGTCCAGACTGGCCCCTTGACCCCCCCCTTGACAAACCGCTTTTCTCTCGGTATAATCCTTTCGGTCACTCGGAGGGTACGCCATTCGACAGAAGAAATGGTACGCTGGATAAGGTGACGGGCTGAAATGCCCGTTGGCTTATCCGGCTTTTTTGTTGTCCTTCGGACCGATCTCACAACTGGGAGTGATCTTCTGTGGACCTGCTGACAGGAAATGTAAAAAAGCTCTATTTCCGGTATCTCGGCGCCGCCTTTGGCAGCGCCATCATCTCCTCCATCTATGGGCTGGTGGACACCGCCATGGTAGGCCAGTACCACGGCCCTCAGGGGGCGGCGGCAATGGCGGTGGTGGCCCCGGTGTGGAATATCATATACAGCCTGGGCCTGCTGGCTGGCATCGGCGGCTCCGTGCTGTTCAGCACAGCCCGCGGCCAGGGCCAGAGCCGGCGGGAGCGGGAATATTTTTCCGCCGCCCTGCTGGGCGTGTCCGGGCTGGCTATTATAAGCTGGCTGGTCATCTTCCTGCTGGACGCCCCCCTTCTCACCCTGTTCGGGGCTGACCAGGCACTGCTCCCCCTGGCCCAGGCCTATCTCCTTCCGGTCAAGTGGGTAGTGCCTGTCTTTCTGTTTAACCAGATGCTGGCCGCCTTTCTCCGCAATGACGGAGACCCCGGCCGGGCGGCGGCGGCCGTCCTGTCCGGGGGTATCTTCAACATCTTTGGGGACTACTTTTTTGTCTTTGTGCTGGATATGGGTATCTTTGGGGCCGGGCTGGCCACCGCTATTGGCTCGGTGATTTCCCTGCTGGTAGCCCTGACTCACTTCCTGTCCCCAAAAAACACGCTGCGCTTCCTGTGGCCCAGCCGCCTGCCCCAAAAGCTCCGCGCCATCCTGGTCACCGGCTTCTCCACCTTTTTCATCGACATCGCCATGGGCATCCTCACCACCCTGTTCAACCGGCAGATCATGTCCTGCCTGGGAACAGACGCCCTGGCGGTATACGGCATCATCGTCAACGTAAGCACCATTGTTCAGTGCTGCGCTTACAGCGTGGGCCAGTCCGCCCAGCCGATCCTGTCCATCAACTTCGGCGCCCACCAATGGGACCGCCTCCGCCAGACGCTCCGATATGCCCTGTGGGCCGCCGCCTTTTTCAGTCTGGCCTGGACCGCCCTGATCTGGGCGGCCCCCAATGGGTTTGTCCGTATCTTCATGGACGCCGGGCCGGATATCTACGCCATTGCCCCGGCCATCCTCCGGACCTACGGCCTGTCCTTCCTGCTCCTCCCGCTGAATATCTTTTCCACCTACTACTTCCAGTCCCTCCTGCGCCCCGCCGCCGCCTTCTTTGTGTCGGTGGCCCGGGGGCTGGTCATCAGCGGCGGGCTGATCCTCGCCCTCCCCGCCCTTCTGGGGCCGGAGGCGGTATGGCTGGCTATGCCGGTGACCGAGGGGGTAGTGGCCCTGGCGGTCGTCCTTCTGATCCGCCGGTACACCGGCGGCCTGGGGAGGGCGGAGGTGGGCTGACCCTCTCCCCGGCACAAGGGAGGCGGCCGCCCGATGGACAGCCGCCTGATGCCCTTCGCCCGTTCCCCTTAGTCCTGGGCGGGGGCGCTCCCCTTGTGCTCCGCCTGACACAGCTCTATGCAGGCATAAAATTGGGTGTGGAGCCTGTCGTACATCTGGTCCAGGTAGTCCCAGAGGGCATGAAATCCGCTGGACAGATCGCTGTCCTCCCGGTCCACCGCCAACGACATGACCCAGAGGGCGCAAATGCCGTCCCGCAGGCGGTTCATCGGGTCCTCCATCTCAAAGAGGACCTTATGCAGTTCCATCTGAAAACCTCCTTGTGTTTCCCCCGGAGGTGTGGTATCATAGATTTGCCAGACCTTCTGGGATGGTGTTTGTGGGGTGTTGGTGTGCTTGTCAGGTGGGCCAACACCCTATTTTATTTTCTCATAGACCTCACGAATCCCTTGACGAATCACATCCGCCTTTGTCATGCCGGTTTTCTGGCAACAGATCTCCAGCAACCGGATATCCTCGTCTGACATACGGATTCTTGTTTCGTGATTCTTTGGCTCCGATGTCGGCCTTCCCCTTAGTGACAAATTTTTCGCCTCCTTTTTGTATCACCATATATTAAAATTATTTTGGTGATACAAAAGTCAAGTATTATTTTTCTGTTCTCCTATCTGCCTGCCATCGTGTCCTCCTTGTATTTTCCCTGGAGGTGTGGTATCATAGATTTACCAGACCTTCGGGGATGGTGAGGGAGTAGTCGTTGACACTTGTCGGGTGAGCGGCTACTCTCATTTTTTAAGGCTCTTTTCCACCAAATCAATTCCCTTTTCGATGACCTCGGTCCGAGATATTTGAAGCTTCTCCGCACACATTTTCAATTTATCAGCGGTTTCCGGCGTCAATCTCACACCGAGGTTCACACTTTTGGTAATCTCTTTGGGCGGACGGCCAGTCCGTGGAGACATCTTCTCACCTCACTTTTTGCTCCTGCAATAATTATATTATTGTACGAGCAGAAAGTCAAGTATTATTTTTTTGTTCTCCTATCTGCCTGCCATCGTGTCCTCCTTGTGTTTCCCCCGGAGGTGTGGTATCATAGATTTACCAGACCTTTGGGAATGGTGTTTTAGGAACAGTCCGTGACTTTTTGAGGGTGGCGGGCTGTTTCTATTTTTCTTGGTAAAGTTCCTCATCCAGCTTTTCACGGAACCATTCTGTTCTTCCGATCCCCTTTTTTGCCAGCTTCTGGTCCAGCTGTTCCGCCTTTTCCCGGTCGACCATGAATACAAGCTGCTTCATGTTCTTCCGCCGCTCTCTGAAGTACTCTGCCCTGCTTTTATCAGCCACATATTCACCTCCTTTGTGGCTAACTACATTATATGCTTGTAGTTAGCTACTTATCAAGAGTTTTCTATGCTGTGATCTTTTCTTCTATCTTCTTTTTGCCCCTTTTCATAATAGGTGCTGTCAGCAGGAGGCCCACGGCAGGTAGGGCATGACCACCGGGCACGCCCAAAGCACAGTCCAGAGAGAGCGGCGCGCCGAGGTCGCCGCGCTCTACCCGCAAATCGTGACATTTCCCCTAAAAGGAGCTTATCATCATGAGGCCGTTTTGATCCGTTTTCCCTTTCCCACACAAAAAGCACCGTTCCGCAATTACGGAACGGTGTTTTTATAGATAAAATTACCTTTGGTATTCGAACTCCAGGTCGTACATGGACACGATATCCCCGTCCTTGATGCCCATCTCCTCCAGCTTGTCGAACAGACCGGACTGGCGCAGCTTCTGGTCGAACCAGTTGCGGCTCTCATAGTCGGAGAAATTGACGTTGGCGATAAGCCGCTGGAGCCAGGGGGCGTCCACCACCCAGGTGCCGTCAAACTCCTGGATATTGACCTCTCCCTCGGTATCCACCTCCGGGGGCCGCTCCACATAGGTGGGCTCGTACACCACCACGGGAGGCAGCTGGGCCAGCTCCTGGGCGCATCGCTTTATCAGCTCCTGGGTGCCCTGGTAGGCGGCGGCGGACATCTCAAAGAGCTCCAGTCCCTTTCCCTCCACATGGGCCCGCAGCTTGTCCAGCAGGGCGGGGTCCTCCATGATATCCACCTTGTTGGCCACCACCAGCATCTTCCGCCCGACCAGTTCGGGGGAGTATTGGGCCAGCTCCTCATTGATGGCCTCAAAGTCGGCCACTGGGTCCCGGCCCTCGCTGCCCGACACGTCCACCACATGGACCAGCAGCCGGCAGCGGTCGATATGCCGCAGGAAATCGTGGCCCAGGCCGGCACCCTCCGCCGCCCCTTCGATGATGCCGGGGATGTCAGCCATGACGAAGGACACCCCATCCTCCACATAGACCACCCCCAGGTTGGGAAACAGGGTGGTAAAATGGTAGTTTGCGATTTTGGGCTGGGCCCGGCTGACCACCGACAGCAGGGTGGACTTGCCCACGTTGGGGAAACCCACCAGCCCCACGTCGGCCAGCAGCTTCAGCTCCAGCACCACATCCCGGCTCTCTCCGGGCAGGCCCGCCTTTGCGAACCGGGGCACCTGCCGGGTTGGGGTGGCAAAGTGCTTGTTGCCCCAGCCGCCCCGCCCCCCTTTACACAGGATGAAGGGCCTGTCGTCGGACATGTCCCTGATGATCTCCCTGGTCTCGGCGTCCCGGATGATAGTGCCCCTGGGGACCTTGAGGACCAGGTCCTCCCCGTCCCTGCCGGTACATCGCTTGCCGCTGCCGTCGCCCCCATTTCCCGCCACATACTTCCTCTTATAGCGGAAATCCATCAGGGTGGACATATGGTCGTTGACCTCTACCACAATATTTCCGCCCCGGCCGCCGTCGCCCCCGTCGGGGCCGCCGGCCGCCACATATTTCTCCCGGTGGAAGGAGACCACACCGTTTCCCCCGTTGCCAGAGCGGACGGTGATCTTTGCGGTATCTACAAAAGGCGCTGCCATCTGGGGCACCTCCTCACTCTCAAATCAAAATTCCAGCAGGTTCAGCCCCACTGTATCGCTGAACTTCCGCCCCACCTGGCCGTCCCACACCTGGAGGAACAGCTCCAGCGTGGCGCTGATGGTGGCGGAGGACAGGTGGCCGGCATGGACCTGGCCGGTGACCGGATTGCCGATGGTAATGTGGAGGTGGAGATAGGGCTCGCCCTCCTTACGGGTGACATTCCCCACCAGAGCGGAAATTTCATAGTCCCCCTGGTATCGCTGGGAGTAGTATTTCTTCTCCACTGTGTTGAAAATACCAATGGTCACGTCGTTGGCCGCCCCAAGAGCGGATACGCTGGCCAGTTGGATACTCTCCTGCTCCACCAGCCGGGTCAGGCTGCCCACGATTTCCTCGCCGGGGTCCAGGCGAAGCACATAGCCCTGTTCAAATTTGCGGTAGTCCATATTTTATCCTCCTTCACAATATTCCCCGTTTTCTGTCCCATATCCTTGTCCAAGGCGGGGCGTCACATTCCGGGACTGGAAAAAGGCCGCAAACGGAGTCCGTTTGCGGCCTTCTGTTAAGCAACGAAATTACTGGGCGATCTCCACAATGGAAACCTGCTTGCGATCCTTGCCCAGGCGCTCAAACTTGACCCTGCCGTCCTTCAGAGCAAACAGGGTGTCGTCGCTACCCTTACCCACATTGACGCCGGGATGGATGTGGGTGCCGCGCTGACGGACCAGGATATTGCCGGCCAGCACAAACTGTCCGTCGCCCCGCTTGACGCCCAGGCGCTTGGCCTCGGAGTCACGGCCGTTCCGGGTGGAACCAACGCCCTTTTTGTGGGCGAAAAACTGCAAACCGATATTCAGCATAACTTACACCTCCATGACGGAAATATTTTCTGGGTACTCCTCCGCCAACTGGACACAGTGGACCATCAGCGCCGCCAGAAGGGTCTGGCAGGTGCTCTCGTTGGTCTGGCCCAGAGCGCTGGGGAGCTTGAGGGAGATGGATGCGTCCTTTTGCTTCACCTTTACAGCGGCCTCCAGCCCCAGTACGTCGTTGACGGCGCACTCGGTCAGGCGCACGGCGCTGGTGATGGCGGCGCAGACGATGTCCTCTCCCTCCGGGGCATAACCGCTGTGGCCCTTCACCTCGAAGCCCACGATCCGGCTGCCCTCAGTCTGAAAGGTTACGGTGGTCATCAGGCCTTAATAGCGCCGATCTGCACCTTGGTATAGGGCTGGCGGTGGCCCTGACGCTTCCGATAACCCTTCTTGGGGGTGTACTTGAAGATACGGACCTTCTTGCCCTTGCCGTTCTTCACGACAGTGGCAGCCACAGAGGCACCCTCCACCACGGGAGCGCCGAAGGTAGCCTTGTCCCCATCCAGGATGGCCAGCACCTGGTCAAAGGTGATGGTCTGTCCGGCCTCGGCCTCCAGCTTCTCGATAAACAGGGTGTCCCCTTCGTTCACTTTGTACTGCTTGCCGCCGGTCACGATGATTGCCTGCATTTGTTTCAACTCCTTCATTACGGGCTCGCTCTCGCAGGAGGGGGCCGTTCCCCGCTTGTCACACCTGGGTCCCCTTGCGGCCGGGTCGTTCACTCCCCTGACTGGAAATCTGGTGCTTTTCCTGTTCAATGCGGCTATGATAGTTTATCAGCAGAGCAGAAGGTTGTCAATAGAAAACGGAGATTTTTTCTCCTGTTTCCACCTTTTTTGGCCTCTTTCCTCCAAAGGTGGAATATACCATCCAATTAATAAGAATCACTTGCGTTAATATTTGTTCTGTGCTATATTCTTCTCATCCAATACCATTGAGAGGAGGCGTTCCCCATGAAATTCAAGCCCGAATTGTCCACCGCCGTCCTGGAGCGGCAGCTTCTGGACCGGGAATTTTCCGCCGCTTGGGAGGCGGGGCGGGTGCGTCTGGGGGAAAGCTGTCTGTTCTTTCCCAAATTTTCCGGCACTACCTATCTCCCATACAGCCAGATCGTGAACGCCTATCTACGTCAGGAGGAGGTCAACGCCAATTTGTGCTGTGGCCGGGCCAATTTTGACCAGTTTTTCCTCATGGTCCGTGGGACCGACGGCCAGCTGCGCCGAGGGCAGGTGCTGTCCAAGGAGAAGGGGAAGGAGGCCCTGGCCCTCCTCGCTGCCGCCAATCCCGCCATTGAGATCGGCTACCACCCCTGACCAGACATAGGCAAAACGGCCCGGCCGCCTATGCGGCCAGGCCGTTTTCAGTTCCTCTCCAGGGAGCGGACCAGCGCCACCAGATGGCGGGTGATCCGGGCGGTGAGTCCCCAGATGGCCCGCCCCTTCCAGGGGTAGATGGGGACGTTCTCTCCTCCCGGCTGCCAGCGGTAGTCCCGCGGGATGCCCACCAGCTCATAGGGGAAGTTCTCCCCCGTCTGGGGAATCAGCTGATAGTCATACTCCAGGGGCTGGGTGGCCAGCAGGTGGCAGAGGGGCACCAGGAAGGTCTCCTCCACCTCCGCCGAGTTTGGGCACATTTTCTCTACCGCCCTCCTGTCCACCAGGGCCAGGACAGGGTACATGATGAAGTTGGCCCGGTGGGCGATAAAGTCCAGCCGTCCCAGCACCCGGACCGCGGATCGGGGGATGGACAGCTCCTCCTCCGTTTCTCGCAGGGCACATTCCTCCGGTGACTCTGCCCCCTCGATCCGGCCGCCGGGAAAGCACACCTCCCCCGGCTGGCGGCGGAGTGTATGGGCCCGGACCTCGTACAGCAGGGACAGGCCCTCCTCTCCCTCCACCATGGGGACCAGTACCGCATATCTCCCCGTGGCGTCCATCAGGCCGGGCTGGCGGCGGGCCAGCAGGCGAGTCAGCGCATCCAGTTCCATAGCCACCTCACACCAGGTTGTTGTACAGCAGGGCAAAGGTGAACAGCAGCCCAATGAGGGAGCCAGCCAGATAGACCCACTCTCTTGGCCAGCGCCAAAACAGGGCGGCAAAGATCTCCGTCATTGCCAGATTGAGCAGCAAGCCCTGCCCCTTGGGGACATAGTGGTGGTTCGCCGCCGTTGGGGGCCTGATGGTCACCATATCAGGCAGCAGCCCCCAGCCCACTAGAGCGCCCAGCAGGCCCAGCACCACCAGCAGGTAAGTGATCAGATTGCGGTGGCGCTGAAGGGCGTCCCTCTGGCGTGGGAACCATTCACGCTTTGCCATGGCTCATCCTCCTTTGGAAAAACACGCCCCGTCGGGGCGTGTTTTCCCGTTCTTTACATCTTTTCTGGGGCGGACACGCCCAGCAGCTTCAGGCCGTTAGCCAGAACGGCACGCACTGTGTCCGCCAGCTTCAGCCGAGCGGACAGCACAGCGGACTCCTCTCCCTTGATGCGGCAGGCATTATAGAACCGATGGAAGTCCCCAGCCAGGGCGGACAGATACCGGTTGATGCGGCTGGGGTCATAATCACGAGCCGCCAGATGGAGCTCCTCGGGGTATTGGGCCAAGGACTTTACCAGGGCCAACTCCTCTGCCGCCGCCATCAGGCTGGCGTCCACCTCCGCGGCGGCGGGCACCTTGGCTCCCTCCTCCGCCAGGCGGCTCACCAGGGAGCAGATGCGGGCGTGGGCGTACTGGACATAGTACACAGGGTTGTCGCTGTCCTGGCGAACCGCCAGGTCCAGGTCAAAGTCCACCGGGCTGGTGGCCGTCCGGGAATTGAAAAAGTACCGGGCAGCGTCCACGCTTACCTCGTCCAGCAGGTCGTGGAGGGCGATGGCCTTGCCCGACCGCTTGGACATTCGGACAGGCTTGCCGTCCTGCATCAGGTTGACCAGCTGCATCAGCACAATGACCAGCCGGTGGGAGCCGTCCAGCCCCAGCGCGTCCAGGGCAGCCTGGAGCCGGGCCACATGGCCGTGGTGGTCGGCGCCCCAGATGTTGATGGCCAGATCAAAGCCTCGCACCTCCAGCTTGTTCCGGTGGTAAGCGATGTCAGCGGCAAAGTAGGTGTAGAAGCCGTTGGCCCGGCGGAGCACATCATCCTTCAGATCTAGCTTGTCCACCTGCTCCTGGCTCTTGCCCTCCCGCATAAATTTCTCCTTGAGCAACTGAGTGGTGTTCAGCCATAGGGCCCCGTCCTTCTCATAGGTCCAGCCCTTTTCGGTGAGCATCTGTACCGTTTTTTCCACATAGCCGCTGTTGTGCAGCTCAGACTCGAAAAACCACTGGTCATAGACGATGCCGTATTTCTTCAGGTCCTCCCGCATCTTGGGGATGTTGACCGACAAGCCGTATTCGGCCAGCTTGTCCAGCCGCTCCTCCTCGGGCAGGTTCCCCCAGCTTTCCCCGTGGGCCTCATAGATGGCCTTGGCCAGCTCCCGGATGTCATCCCCATGGTATCCCTCCTCGGGGAAGGGGAAATTGTCCTCCCCCAGAAGGAGCTGCATATACCGGGCGTTGATGGACACGGCGAACTTGTGGATCTGGTTGCCGGCGTCGTTGACGTAGAACTCCTTCCAGGTGTCCCAGCCGTCCCGGGCCAGCACATTGGCCAGGGTGTCCCCCAGCACGCCCCCCCGGGCGTTGCCCATGTGCATGGGGCCAGTGGGGTTGGCGGAGACGAACTCCACCATGACCCGCTTGCCCCGGCCCTCCTCGCCGGAGCCGTAGCGGTCCCCCTCAGTCTCCACGGCGGACAGCACCTCGCCGTACCACTTGGGGCCCAGAGTGAAGTTCAAAAAGCCGGGGCCGGCGATCTCCACCTTCTGGAAGTAGCTCCCCTCCAGTTCCAGGTGGTCCACGATAATCTGGGCGATCTGCCGGGGGGCCATATGGAGGGCCTTGGCACCGGCCATAGCGAAGGAGGAGGCGTAGTCCCCATGGGAGGTGTCCTTGGGGATCTCCACTGTGGCCCTCACCTCGGCTCCAGCGGGGAGTAAGCCCTCGGCGGCGGCCTTCTCATAGGCCGCCTGGGTCAGTTTGGCCACCTGTGCCTTGGCGCCTTGGATCATATTTGTCATAGCGATCACATCCTCATTTCTCACGCGGACTTTCTCTCCATCGCCCGTCCCGCGTCTGTATATTTCTCTACTGCTTCAGGCTCCCGGAACCCTCCGCCTCCTTAAATTGGATACAAAAAATATTCCTGCTGGCTACCGCGTGGTCCACCTCGATACAGTAGTCGATCTCGATGTTCCCGCCGTGGTCGTCCAGCTCGGCCAGCAGGTGCCGGGTATTCACCCCGATGGCCATTGCGCCATAAGGTGTATTGTACATGGAGAGGTGGCGCCGCCCCTCCCGGAACACCATCTGGGTATTGAACTCGCCCACCCGCATCAGGGTGACCTGCTCCCCCTCCACCTGGATGGTGGTCATCGTCCCCTCCAGGCCGGTGAGCTCACTCTCCTGATAGGAGAGGGTGTAGCCAGCCTCGTCCTGGGCCAGCCGCCCGGCGGTGACCAACTCGACAGCGCCGGGCTCCCCTCCGTCGTATTTCTGCGTCCCTTTGATGGAGATGATGACATCCTTTTCCATGAGTCCCTCCAGGGTATTCATTCTCGCGCCGCGGAGGCGGACCGCCACCGGGCAGGGGGTATTATACCCTTCCCCGCCCTGGTTGTAAAGGGCAGAGGGGGCGAAGCTAGGTATTTTTTATTTTATGTTATCTTCTCTGGAAAGACAAGGGGAAATTTCCATGGAAAATACCCGTTTTTTCTCCGTTCCCCTATTTGACAATCCCTCAGACTTGATTATAATATAGATACCCATTCCAAGGAAGGAGGTCCTGACGATGAACTTGGAATTGAGTAAGAAGCAATTTCGCCGTCTGCTGGACCTGGTATACATCGGCAACTGGATCCTGAACTCCACCCGTGGAGACCAGCGTTTCGCCGACTATGACCAGGTGGAGAGCCTGCTGTTCGGCCGGGCCGCTTTAGAGGGGATGCCTGATCTGGCCGAGCTGTACCAGGGGGAGGTTGTTCCCTCCAGGGCCTTTGTGGAGGGAGGCATCCACGAGGCCATCATTGAATATGAAAACAACGTCTTTTTTGATATTCTGGCCGAGGACCTGGCCCGCCGGGACATGGATGACGCCCCCATCGATGAGAGCAACTACGCCGAACTGACCAGCCGCATCGACGCCTATATCGCCGAATTTGAGGAACACGGCACAGACAACATTTTAGTGGATATTGATAGCTGATCCGCCCTTTTGATTCAACTAGACCGTAAGGTATGGATATACTGGCCAAATCAACGGCCATTTCACCTGAGAAGTATTTCCTTTTTTCAAGAAAAGCAGGCGCGCCCCCAGTTATCTGCTGGGGGCGCGCCTATTTTATCCCTTTTTCCGGAGCAAAAACGACAGCGCAAACCACACCGCCAGATAGAGAGTGATAGACGCCCCAGCGGAGGGACCCAGATGATAGGAAGTCATCAGACCGGCCACGCCGGCCAGCACCGCTCCCAGCAGAGAAAACAGATGGTACTGCCTCATGTTCCGGGCCAGGTTCCGGGCCGCCGCCGCGGGCAGCACCAGCAGAGAATTGATGACCAGCAGGCCCACCCAGGTCATGGACAGGGTGACCACCACGGCGATGGCTACGGAAAACACCGTCTCCTGCCAGAACACCTGAATCCCCCGGCTGTCTGCCAGGGCCGGGTGAACAGCGGACAGCATCAGCTTGTTGAAGGACAGCAGCCACAGGGCCAGCACCAGCAGCAGAATACCCGCCAGAACCCCGATCATGGCCGGCTCCACCGACAGGATGTCGCCGATAAGCAGGCTGTTGAACTTGGTGAAGGACCGGCCGTTCATTGTGGACAGGAAGATACCCAGCGCCACGGCGGTGGAAGAGAACACCCCGATGACCGTATCGCTGGCCAGAGCGGACCGGCGGCGGACCAGGTTGAACAGCAGGGCGAAAACCACCGCAAAGATCACCGCCGCCAGCGTGGGGCGGTCGAAGCCACAAATGGCTCCGATGGCCATGCCGGTGAAGGCGGAATGGCCCAGGGCGTCGGAGAAAAAGGACATCCGGCTGTGGACCACCATGGTGGACAGGATGCCAAACAGGGGCGTGATGACCAGCACGGCCAGCAGTGCGTGCTTCATAAAATACATCTGCCCAGGCTGGGCCCAGTCAAAGGGCAGGACCGACAGGAGAGAATACCAAAGCTCCATCAGCGCTCTCCCCCTCTCCCCATCCGCAGATGGAAGGTGTCATAAAATTCCGGAGAGGACAGCACCTCGTCCGGCGGACCCGCCCGCAGCATTCTCTTATTCAGCAAAATGACCTTGTCCGCGAACTGGCCAAGGGTGGCGAAGTCATGGGTGGACAGGAAGATGGACAGATCATATTGGGTTCTTAGCTCATCCAGCATCTCCAGCAATTGGTGCTCCCCCTCAATATCCACGCCGGACAGGGGCTCGTCCAGAATCAGAATGTGAGGCACTGGCTCCAGGGCCAGGGCCAGCAGCACCCGCTGGAGCTGGCCACCGGACAGGGCCCCCATGGGCCGGTCCAGTAAGTCCTCCCCATGGACACGGGCCAAGATGGCCGCCGCCCGGTCCCGGTATTCCCGCGGGATAGGGAGAAAAACCGGCCACTTAGAGGTTGCGGCGGTAAAGAAGTCTAAAACTGACACCGGGTCCCCCCGGTCAAAGCTGGGAGACTGGGGCACATAGCCCACCAGTGGCCGGGTGCCCCCAGCCGCCGCTCCGTCGGCCAGCCGGATGGCGGGGCCGCCCGCCGGGGAGAAGGTAATACTCCCTTTATAGGGGGTCTGCCCTAAAATGCTTCGAAAAAGGGTGGATTTGCCAGCGCCATTTGGTCCAATCAAAGCCACGATCTCCCCACAGTGGAGGTGGAAGGACACATCCTCCAGGATCTGGTCCCCCTCCATGCTGACGGACAGGCCCTCCAGTTTCAGGCAGCAGGAGTCGGCGCAGCCACCGGATAATTTTCCATGCTTGAACTTTCTCATCCCAGAGCCTCCCTCACCGTCTCTAGATCTCCCTTCATCCGGGAGATGTATTGCTCCATGATCTTCTCCAGTCCCCAGTCCTGGGGCACGTCGTCACCGCTCATCAACATATCCAGCATCCAGACCTGACAGCCCGTCTCCCGTCCGATAGCGTTGGCGGTGGCGTCAGAGCCGTTGACCTCGGTAAAGATTGCCGGAATATCATGCTCCCGCACCAGCTGGGAGATCTCCACAATCTCCTTGGCGGAGGCCTCGCTGCCCGCCTCCTCCTCGATGGCAGCCAGCAGCTCCAGGTCAAAGGCCCTGGCAAAATATTGGAACCCGTCGTGGAAGGTAATCAGTTCTCGGTGGGTCAACCCACCACCGTCCCGCCCCTGGTATGTATCCAGCAGCTCTCTCTCCACCAAGTCAGCGGCCAGCCCAGTATTGGTCCGGAGCAGAGGCTCCCACTCCGGCATAATTTGAACAAGTCCCTCCACTAGATTGTCCAACATGGTGGGCACGCTGGCAGGGTCCATCCAGTAGTGGGGGTCATAGTGGCCGTGATCATGGTCCTCGTCCCCCTCCTTGTGGTCGTGGGAGAGATTTTCCAGCAGTTCTGCTCCAGCGGAGCAGTCCACCACCTCCGCGTCCGAGGTGGCTAGGGCATCGGACAAAAAGTCCTCCAGCCCCGCCCCGTTCAGGGCAATCAGGTCGGCTCTCTCCAGCTTTTTCATGTCCGCCATGGACAGGGTGTAATCGTGGAGGCAGCTGGCGCTTCCTGTGTCCAGCCGCTCTACCACTACCCCCTCCGTCCCATCGGTCACCGCCCGCGCAAACAGATAGATGGGATATGTGGTGGCCACCACAGTCACTCTTTCCTTTTCTTCCTGGGCCGCACATCCAACTGCGGGCAGGAGCAAGGCCAGCAGCAGGAAAGCTAAAATAATCTTTTTCATGGAAACCTCTTTTGAAAAAATTGAATCCCCAAGCCGCGCCTGCGGCGCATAGGGTATCCGGAACTGATTTAGTATATCGCAGTTTCCTCTGTTTGTAAAGGAAGGCTGTCCGCCAGTAAGCGGACAGCCTTCCTTTTCATTAAAATATTCCGGGGACGAACAGGGCCAGCACCCAACCCAAGGCCAGCGACAGGCCGTTGGCAGCCAGCGCATAGGCGGCGAGTTGTTTCCCCCGCCCCTTCCCACCGGGCATGAGGCCGAGATAGGCCCCTCCTTCTGCCAGCACCACCCCCAGCTCCATCAACAGATAGGGCAAGAACAGGAACATGGTGCCATTCTTATAGGCGTACCAGTTTAGTCCCAGGTTCAGCGCGCCCTGGGTAAGCAGGTTGACAACCAGAATCAGCGCCATCTGCCCCCTGCTCCGCAGATGGAACAGCCAGGCCACCCCCAACTCCGCCCCAACCGTCAGCACCACCCGGACGGCCAAGGAAACCAGCTCCTTGGTGTAGTCATAGCTCCGAGCCGCCGTTGGGAGCCGGACCGCCCCGCCAGGCTCCAACTCCGCCCCGGACAGATCCAGATGGTAGTAGCTGTCAAAGGCGTACTGCTCGCAGGTCTGGCTAAGAACGACGGCATTCTCCCCCGGAAACCACAGCGCTATCTGGAACTGGTCCGGCGGGTAGTAGGTCCAGGCAAACGCTCCATCGGAGGCGTCCCACACCTCCTGAAGGAAAAACCAGTCCCTCCTCTCCTCCTCATACTCGGCGAAGGCAGCCCATGCGGGATACTCCGGATCAAGCTGGGTATACCGTGGCACGATATGCTGGTTTTTTACCCACTGCCCCCTCTCACTTTCCCGCCACAGAGAGCTGTGTGGGCCGGTGGAGGAACGGGCAGACAGCAGGGTGGCCCAACAAGCCCGCCCCTCCAGTCCCTCGATCGTTACATTCACCGACGGCTTGGGCCCCGTGTCCCCGTAGACGGGCAGAGCCATGGCGGACAACATCAGAAGCAGGCAGGCCAATCTGATCAGCGTCTTTTTTCTCATGTCATTTCCCTCCCAATCATCCATGTTCCCGCCACTCCCGGCGGTACATTTCTACTGGTATAGACGGAAAAACACGCTTCTCATGACAGGTCCGGGACCATCCTCATTTAATTCTTGCGCTGGTCCACATAGCGGCAGGCAGCCAGACCAGCCACAGCCCCGTCGCCCACGGCAGTAGTCAGCTGGCGGACCTCCTTCGCCCGACAGTCACCGGCGGCGAAAACCCCAGGCAGGCTTGTAGCGCAGTCCTCATGGACCACAAAATAGCCTCTGTCGTCCGTCATGACCAGGTTGGCAAATATCTCGTTCCGGGGCTCCTGACCCACGGCCACAAAAAGGCCGTCAACCTTCAGCTCCTCCTCTGTCCCCCTCTTCCGGTCAGCCAGCCGCAGGCCGGTCAGCTCCCCGTTGGCTTGTAACAGGCTGGTCACCTGGCTGGACAGGCGGAAGTCCACATTGTCACGGCCGCGGAGCTGGTCCACCAGCCGCTGTTCCCCCCGGAACAGGTCCCTTCGGTGGATGACCGTCACTTGGGCGCACCGCTGGGACAGAAAGAGGGCCTCCTGGAGGGCCGCGTCACCGCCGCCCACCACCGCCACCGGACGTCCCTGGTAAAAGGCCCCGTCACACACCGCGCAGTAAGACAGGCCAGCTCCCACCAGGTCGGCCTCCCCGGCCAGTCCCAGCTTCCGGTGGCTCACCCCAGTGGCCAGCACCAGGGCCAGACACTCCTCCGTTCCTCCGTCCGTTGTCAGCTCAATAACCTCTCCTCTGGTGCGCATGGCGGACACGCCCTCCATCCGCAGCTGCGCCCCCTGCTCCCGGACCTGCCGGGCCAATTGGTCGGCAAAGTCGCCGCCCCTCATGCCGGGCAGTCCCGGATAGTTCTCCACCAGGGGGGCATAGGCGATCTGACCGCCCAAAGTCTCCTGCTCCAGGACCAGGACCGACTTGCCCGCCCGGGCAGCATACAGGGCGGCAGTCAGACCAGCGGGCCCGCTGCCCACAACGATAATATCATACATATCAAAGCACCTCTTCCTGTCAGGTCGTGGAAGGAAAAACAGCCCCGGAATCCGGGGCTGTTTTTATGATACACGAGTTTGTCCTCCAGCGCAAGGGTCATCCTACACTGGCGGGCCGATTCTCCTGGATAAACTGGCGGATGGGCCCCAGGCCAACCACCTTGGCCGGGCCGTCCTGTCCCTCAAAGACTAGGGTTGGGGCCTGGCGGACGCTGTATCGAGTGGTCAGGTCGGGATTTTCCTCTGCCAGCACCTTCCGGTAGGGGATGCCCGCCTTCTGTAACTGTTCCTCCGCCTGGCGGCAGTTGGGGCAGGTCCGTGTGGCGAAGAGCATCAGTTCCTCCGCGGGAACAGGCCGGGCCGCATGGTCCTCCACCGTCACCTGGCTGCCGGCGATGCCCGCCCGGCGCAGAGAGGAGCGGCTAATGTCGTACACCTTTCGGTCCTTGAACTCCTGACTCTTGCCGTCGTTCCAGTTCTTCACCGGGCGGTAGTAGCCAGTAATACGGCTGTACACCTCGGCCTCCTTGCCACAGTGGGGACAGACGTGCTGCTCCCCTGCCAGATAGCCGTGGTCGGCGCAGACCGAGTAGGTGGGGGACATGGTGTAATAGGGCAGCTTATAATTCTCCGCAATCTTCCGCACCAGGGCGGCAGCCGCCTTCCAGTCGGGCAGCTTCTCCCCCAGGAAGGCGTGGAACACAGTACCTGAGGTATAGAGGGTCTGGAGCTCGTCCTGGACATCCAGGGCGGAGAAGATATCCTCGGTGTAGCCCACGGGCAGATGGGAGGAGTTGGTGTAGTAGGGGGTCCCGTTCTCATTGGCGGTGATGATGTCGGGGAACTGGGCCTTGTCGTGCTTGGCGAAGCGGTAGGTGGTGGACTCGGCGGGGGTGGCCTCCAGGTTATAGAGGTCGCCGTACTTCTCCTGATAGTCGCTTAAACGCTCCCTCATATGGTTGAGCACGTCCTTGGCAAAGGCCTGGGTCTCCTTGTGGGTCAGGTCAGCCTGGAGCCACTTGGCGTTGAGCCCCACCTCGTTCATGCCAATCAGGCCAATGGTGGAGAAATGGTTATCAAAGCTTCCAAGATAACGCTTTGTATAGGGATACAGCCCCGCATCCAGCAGCTTAGTGATAACGGTGCGCTTGGTCTTCAGCGATCTGGCCGCCACGTCCATCAGGTGGTCCAGTCGCTTGTAGAAATCCTCTTCACTCTCCGCCAGATAGGCGATGCGGGGCAGGTTGATGGTGACCACGCCCACAGAGCCGGTGGACTCGCCGGAGCCGAAGAAGCCGCCGGACTTTTTCCGCAGCTCCCGCAGGTCCAGCCGCAGGCGGCAGCACATGGAGCGCACGTCGGAGGGCTCCATATCGGAGTTGATGTAATTGGAGAAATAGGGGGTGCCGTACTTGGCGGTCATCTCAAAGAGAAGCTTGTTGTTCTCCGTTTCGCTCCAGTCAAAGTCACGGGTGATGGAGTAGGTGGGGATGGGATACTGGAAGCCCCGGCCATTGGCGTCCCCTTCGATCATGATCTCGATGAAGGCCTTGTTGACCATATTCATCTCTTTTTTACAGTCGCCGTAAGTAAAGTCCATCTCCTTCCCACCCACGATGGCGGGCAGGTTCTCCAGGTCCTTGGGCACCGTCCAGTCCAGGGTGATGTTGGAGAAGGGGGCCTGAGTCCCCCAGCGGGATGGGGTGTTCACGCCGTAGACAAAGGACTGGATGCACTGCTTGACCTCCTTCTGGGTCAGGTTGTCCACCTTGACAAAGGGGGCCAGATAGGTGTCGAAGGAGGAAAATGCCTGGGCCCCAGCCCACTCATTCTGCATGATGCCCAGGAAGTTGACCATCTGGTTGCACAGGGTAGACAGGTGGCTAGCGGGGGAGGAGGTGATCTTACCCGGAATACCGCCCAGCCCCTCCTGGATGAGCTGCTTCAGAGACCAACCGGCGCAGTAGCCGGTGAGCATGGACAGGTCGTGGATGTGGATCTCGGCGTTCCGGTGGGCGTCAGCGATCTCCTGGTCATAGATCTCACTGAGCCAGTAGTTTGCCGTAATAGCCCCGGAGTTGGACAGAATCAGACCGCCCACGGAGTAGGTGACGGTGGAATTCTCCTTCACCCGCCAGTCGTTGATCTGCAGATAGTCGTCCACCAGGTCCTTGTAGTTCAGCAGGGCGGAGTTGACATTGCGCACCTTCTCCCGCTGCTTGCGGTACAGAATATAGGCCTTGGCCACATCGGCGTAGCCCGCCTCAGACAGCACCCGCTCCACACTGTCCTGGATATCCTCTACGGCGATCCGGCCGTCCTTGATCTTGGGCTCAAAATCGGCGGTGACCCGCAGGGCCAGCATATCGATCACACTGGGGTGATACTGCTTCTCCATGGCCTCAAAGGCTTTGGTAATGGCGGCGGATATCTTGTTGAGCTCAAAGCTGGCGGCGGTGCCGTCCCGTTTTGTCACCTGGTACATCAGAAGTCCCTCCACATTTCTTTCTATGACAAAGCCGGCCTCTCCCGGCGTTTCAGCGCCTTTTTACTATACCACCGGCTGGAGCGGCCGTCAATATATAGTTTCAAATATTTTCAACAAACACAATATCTTGTTGCTATATACAAAAAGGCGAGGGCAACTTTTGGTCACCCTCGCCAAAGCCCTCTCACTCCAGCCCCCGCAGGCTCACCTCGTCCACATAAGGGCGAACCAGGGCGGCGAAGCCCTCCAGCTCCTCTCGGGAGCAGGGGTGGAGACCCGGCCGGAGCACGGTGTCCCGGTCCGCGAAGGACTGGAGGAAATACCTCCTGGCGCCGGACAGCCAGGGGCCGATGGCCCGGAAGGAGTCCCGGTTGTGAAACTCCCGTACCACGGTGGTCCGAAATTCATAGTCCACCGCCCCAGACAGCAGATAGGACACGCTGTCCCGGACAGGCGCCAGCTCCAGGCCGTACACCCCCGCTGTTTCCCCGTACCGCTCCGGGCTGTTCTTCACGTCCATGGCCACATAGTCCACCAGCCCCTCCTCCACCAGCCGGCGCAGCCGGTCCGGATGGGTGCCGTTGGTATCCACCTTGACCTGAAAGCCCAGCTCCTTGATCTCGCCCAGCAGTAGGGGCAGGTCGGGGCGCAGCAAGGGCTCCCCCCCTGTGACGCACACCCCGTCCAACAGGCCCTTTCGTCTGTTCAGGAAGGCCAGAAGCCCCTGGTCGTCTGTTTCTGGGGGACAGGTGCCGGTAACCAGCTCGCCGTTATGACAGAAGGGGCAGCGGAAATCGCAGCCGCTCAAAAAGACGGTGCAGGCCACTTTGCCGGGATAGTCCAGCAGCGTCATTTTTTGCAGTCCGTGTATCTCCATGGCTTATACCTCCTCTCTCTCCGTACGGGCCAGCTCCTGGGGGCTGTCGGCGGGCCGACGGCGGACCGTCAGCCTATCCAGGTACCGCTGGTCCTCTTCCTCCCCCTCCGGTCCGGGACGGTGTTCTAAAAGTGTCTGCTGGAGCCGGTCCAGCTGCCCTTCGTCCAACACGGGGTGGCAGACGCTCCCCATAGTCTGCGGCTGTGTGTTGGCCAGCCAGGGGTTGCGGTACAGCTCATGGAGGGCGTCTATTCCCCGGCCCTCGCCGGCCTGGGCCAGCAGGATCTCTATATCCTGGTCGGTCACCCGGAAATGGAGATTGCCCTGGTCGTCCAGATAGCCGGTTTGGGCACATTGGCCCAGAGAGCGGGGAAAACCTCTCAGCGGGATATAGAGCCGGTCTCCCCTGCCCTCCGCCAGCTGCTGTGCCGTCCAATCCCGGCTATTCTCCAGCAGGCCAAGGATCTGTTTGCGCAGGTCAGGTCTCCGGTGGAGCAGGGGAGAAAAAATCTCAGAGGGCTCCCCGGTGTAGTAGTCCAGCGCCTCCGTCTCGCCCCCCTGCCAGCATACGAAGTAGTAGGGAGTAAAATACTGCTCCAAAGGCTCTCCACTATTGAGGACCACCCGGCTCACCCGCTGGGGCAGATTGCGCTCGATCCGCTCCTGGCCGGACCAGGGATCCAGGATGCGCCGCTTCAGAGCCTCCTCCTCCAATACCACCCGCTCGTCGAACATGTCCAGTGGCAGTCCGTCCCGGAAGGGTACCTTGGCTCCCTCCTCCTGGTGGAGGGAAATGTAGAGGTCCTGGCTGTTATAAGGGATCAGCCGGGTACCGGGCTGATACTCCCGCGTCAGGGGAATCAGCCCCAGGGCGTCCACATAGAGCCGCCGCAGCGACCGGGCCGGGTATATCTTCCTACCTCTTTGGATGGACTTGGCGCACAGCTGGGTGTATTCCAACCCCTGGGGTCCTTCCACGATGTGCCCCTGTGTTATCAGCGCGGAGTAGAAACTCTTGGCCATCTCCACTCCCTCCAGCCCAAGCAGGCGGAGCAAATCGTCCCGGTCCTTCAACCGCTGGCTGGGGGCGCACTCCATCACCGCCCGGTCCATAAACTCCTCCAGCACAGACCAATCGCTCTCCAACTCCTCTACCAGCTCCAAAGGCAGTCCATAGACCGGGTGGTACACCTTGGCGAAGCAGGCCACCGGCCGTACGGCGGCCAGACCGCTCAATATCTCATTGACCCGGCGGGGCCGGTTATTCTTCCTTGCCATGGGACACCTCCAGCCGCTGATAGACGCCGTTCTGCCGGCAGTAGTCCAGCAGAGCGGAGAAATACTCCCGGGGGTAGCGGCTCCCCTGGAAGGGGGGCTTTTTGGCCCGGGTCTGGGTCAGGGTCTCGCTGTCCCCCACCATGACCAGCAGCCGCTTGGCACGGGTCATGGTCACGTTTAAGCGGCGGACCTCGCTCTCAAAGCCAATGCCGTGCTGGGGAGAGGAGCGGACAAAGCAGTAGAAGATGATCTCCTTGTCTCTCCCCTGAAAGGAGTCCACCGTGGCTATGTCGATCCGGTCCAGGATCTCCTGGGCGTGGAGCTTGTCACCTTCGCACAGCTCCCGGGCGAGGGCAGGGAGTAAGAATTTGCGGATGCGGCCAATCTGCTTCTTATAGGGAGTGATGATACCCACCGAGCGGTAGTTCAGCTCCACGTCAAACTCCCGGCTGCCGTCAAAATCCTTGACCACATAGGGCAGCTGTTTGAGTATCTTGACGGTTTCATCCACCAGGATCCTAGCTTCACAGTCGTTATACACTCCCTCGCCTCCCTCCGCCATGGTCTCCCCCTTGTCGGGCAGGCCGATGGTATCCAGAAAGCGGATGGGGGCTTCGCCCCCCCGAAGGGGCAGGACACGGTACTCATCCAGGCACCCGGTTTGGTAGGTCCCGTGATAGAACTGGTCCGAGATGTACCGCGCGATGGAGCTGTGCATCCGGAACTGGGTATCCAGCATGACTTTATTTGCCTCCGGCGCCCGCTCGAACAGTTCCTCAAAGAGGCTGACGGAATAGTATCGGTCCAGGCCCTCCTCCTGCTGGAAGCGTTCGTCCTCCTCCATGCGCCGGATCAGGTCGCTGTCTGACACAGGGGGCAACTGAAGGTGGTCTCCGATGAGGATGACCTTCCTGGCCTTGGCCATGGGGACGATTACGTCGTGGAGGGTAATCTGGCCCGACTCATCCACGATGGCAACGTCGTACTCCAGCTTTTTAAAGTTCCGGTCCGTTTCGCTGGAAATACAGGTGGCCCCGATGACCTTCACCTGGGCAAACAGGGCGTCCTCCAGTTCCTCGCAACGGTTTTGCAGCTCCCGCTCCCACTGGCTCAACAGTTGGAGACGGGCTCTCCAGGTCCGCTCCTTGGCCTGGAGATCAGCCAACTCCCGGAGGATATCGGTCGCCAACTGGCCCACATCCACATCCCGGCTCCCCATGCCGTGCTCCACACAGTACCGGGCCAGCAGCTCTCGGGCAAAGGCCAGCCGCTCCTCGGTATGCTCCAGTTCCTGCTCCCACTCCTTCGTCCGTTTGGAGCGGAACAGGGCCAGCAGCTTCATCCACAGGCGCTGTCCCATCAGCCTTCGGCGCTCCTCCAGCAGCTCCTGATAGCGTCCGGCGCTCTGGGCACAGTCCTGGAGGGCGGAGATCTGGGGGGCAAGCTCTGTCAGCTCCTCCTCCAGCCTGGCCCGCTGGCGACCGCTGTTTCGGAGCACGTTTCGCTGCATGGTCAGCAGCTTCCGGTTAGTCCATACCTCTCGGACTACGGGGACTTGGATTTTCTCCTCGTCAGTGGTCAGGCGGACGCAGTCTACCTGCTTCTCCACCAGCTTTTCCAACACATTGTCCACCGCTAGATTGTTCTTGGAACTGATCAGCACCCGCATCCCCCGGTCTACAAACAGGCGGACCATCTCGATAATGATGGTGGTCTTTCCTGTGCCGGGCGGTCCCTGGACCAGCAGGAAATCCTTAGTGGCCACTGCCAGGTCTACCGCCCGTTTTTGGGCGGGGTTTCCTTTTCTGGCCACTTGCTCCACCGGCCCCATGGGGGCATACCGCCCCTCCAGCAGGATGTCCAGAATAGAGCGGTTCACCGCCTTATCCTCCGCCAGAGTCTGGAAGGCGCTCTTCTGGATGGCGTAGCCGATATTGGGCCGGCTGAACAAAGTGCCCTCCTTCGGCAGGGCGTCCAGGGTACACTCCCGCCGCTGGGGCAGCTTGACCCATACCGCTGGGCGCTGACTTTCATACCGGACGATGGTCCCAGTGCGCCGGCTGTTCTCTCCCGGCTCCTCACCCAGGCCGCACAGCACCACGCCCTGTCCCTCCAGCTCCTGACCGCCCTGGGGAGAAGGCTCGGCCAGCAGGAAACAGTAAGTGCCGCCCTCGGCGTTGAACTGGTCTGTGCTCTCGATGCCCCGGTAGGACAGTTGGATGGCCTTCTCCTGCTCCAAAGCCGCCTCGGCGTCGATCAGGTCACAGTGAAGGGTACAGTAATCCACCCGTTTCTGCTGCTCCTCTTCGGGCCGCTGTTCCTCCTCCCGTTCCAACTCCACCTGGCCCAACAGGCAGAAGTAGCTGTCCACCCGGCTAATGAACTGCTCCACATAGGCCAGCTCCACGCCGGACTGCCCCTTCCTGGCCAGCGATATTTTTTTGTTGTGCCGGAAGCGGGCAGTCCGACCTAACATATTCACCGTATCCAGGGTGGTCTTTCTGTGCCGGAAATGGATGGTAGCGTAGTAGTTGCCGCTGGAAACAAATTTTTTCCACTGCAGCTCAAAGACACAGTTAGCGGAATAGAGGAGGTATTGGGCATATTGCTCCGTAATCTTTCCTGGCTGAATCCACAAGTAGTCGTTCAGAGCCAGCTCCTCTTTGACCAGCCGCTCCAGCTCCCCGTTGGGGATGGTCCTCCGCTCCATCTGCTCCGACGGAAAGAACAGCGGAGTGGGGCCGGTCAGGTCCAGGCCCTCGGCCAGCTCCGCCCGTAGGGTGGCCGCCTGCCGCCCGTCCACAGGAGGTGTCAGCCCAGTTGGACAGCCAGCCACCTGCACCCCTGTCTGGCGGGCCGGAGGATTGCCCAGAGGGTATCCCAGATCGCGTTCGGCCTGTATGGTCCTTTCCGGAGCTTCTCCGCCAATCCGGATTCCATTGGCCGCCTTTCCGGTCCCCACAGAGGCTCTGCCCCTCTCCTCCAGCCAGGCAGCGCCTCCATCGGCCCAGCGGAGCAAGGCCCCTATTTTTTCCCGAAAGATCCATAGTCCAGCAGGAATCAGAGGCAGAAAGAATTTTACATACTCGATCAGCCTCCACAGCAGGAAGCCTGCCGTCAGACACAGCAGCAGCCGGACAGTCAGCGTCCGCAGCAATATTCCATGCCTGTGTTCCTGGAGAAACACCAGGCTCCGGCTGCTGATACAGGCACTGACTCTCTCCGCGGCCAGAAAAAGCAGTCCGGTCCCAATCGGCCCTGACTCTATTATGATGTCGTAAAGAACATCACACAAAAACAACCATATCCCAATGGCAAGAAAGACCCATATCAAAGAAACCATACCGCCGCCTGCCGAGATCCAATCTCCGTATCGGCTTCCATCCCGGTATCTGTATTGTCCGTTTTTCTTTTTATGGATCAACCCCGTTCACCTCTCCTCTGGCTAAAGTCGGAACAGGTAGGGCGGCCGCCCCACCCAAAAGTCTGTGGGCAGCACGCCCGGCCACCGCAGCCAGCTCCCTGGCTTTAAGGCGGGGCCCCCCTCCGCCAGACAGAGCCGCCAGCTGCCAGCCCCATCCTCTGAGGGCAGTTCCTCCGGTCTGGCGGGTATACCGGCGGACAGCAGCAGCCAGCGTTCCCCGGCCGCCGGGGGGACATCCATCTGCCCCTCCACAGTCAGCACAGCGCCGGCCATCTCCAGCTCACGCCCCGGCGCCAACGCCAGCTCCCGGGGCAGGAACACCTCCAGCGTCAGATCCTGGTCCGCCTCCCACACCATCCGGTGGACCAGCCCGCCCCGGTCCAGTCGGGCCTGGGGCCGTGGGAGGGGAAGACGCACCTCCCCCAGCTCCGCCGGAGCCAATATCCCGTTCTCACAGCGCCAGCGGCCAGCGGCCAGCCGGTCCAATGCCTCCTGAGAGAACCAGGGTTGAAACAGCATCCGGAGCAGGCCCGGGGCCCGGGCTACATACTGGCTTTTCTTCAGCTTCTTACCCAGCGTATAGCTAGCAGCATCCCCCTGATCCCCGCTCTGGACACCGGATGGCCCCAGAGGACTATAAAATGTCCCTTCAGGCAGCAGATCGCTGAGGGCGTCTCTCTCCTCCAGCCCAAAGGGGGCCAGAGCTTGGGCCACGGCGGAGGCCGGTACCGGAAACAGATCCATGCACTGGCCCCGCTCCATCTTCAGGCGGAGCGCCTTGTCAGCCATATGGGACCTCCTCTCTGCCAAACAGAGCCAACAGCTCACGGGCCTGTGCCCGGTCGCTGTCCCGGCCGCTGTGGTCCAAGATATCCTGGAGGAGCAGCTGGGGAGCTCCATAGTGATGGGCGCTCCGGCTCAGATGCCGGAACAGGTATTCATTCTCCTCCAGCAGCCGGCCCAGCTCCTCCGCCTGTACCCAGCTCAAGGTCCTGCCCCCCATCGCCAGCCGGTCTTTTCCCTGGGCCTTGGCCAGCTCCAGTTGTCCCTCCGCCCGATCCAAATAGTACAGGGCGGGCAGCCTGGGGTCGAAGGAGGGCAGGCAGCCGCAGGACAGGCCGAAGCGAGGGCGGTACGCTCTCAGCGCCCCCTCCCCCTCAATTTGCCGCGCCAGCTCCCGCCGCAGGGCGGCGGCCACGGACAGCGCCCGCTCCGGTGGGCACAGGAGCAGCAGGTCATCCCCTCCGGCAAAGAGGGGATATAGCTCCTCCAGGTGGGTGACAGCCCCCAGGATGGCCCGGTCCAGAGCCTGTCCCGCCGCCTCCCTCTGGTCCACGGTGCCGAAGGCGGAGAAGAACAGGCCCAGGTTGTCCAAGTCCAGCTTCAGCAGGCCAGGCCGTGCCCAGGGAGGCGGTAGGAGCTCTCCTTCCCCTTTTAGCAGGGCGGCAGGCTCCAGCCAGGGCATCCGGTCCCTCGCCCGATCCAGCCCGAACAGGGCCCGGCTCTGGAACTTATCCCGCTCCATGGCCCGGTGGACCTGGGCCATCCCGTCCGGCCAGGGCCCGCCCATCAGGCGTCTGCCCCCAGGCCGGACCAGTACAACAGGGACCGTGCCCGCCTCCAGCTCCAGCCGGCCGCCGGAGGCCAGAAACAGCCCCCTCTTCAGCCGGACCAGCTCCCTCTCCAGCTTTTCCAGGGGCGTTCCGGGGGCCGTGAGGAGCCAGCCCTTGCCGCTGCTCATCATCAGCGGGTGGGGACGGTATCCCCCCATGGCCCGGACCAGATAGTCCCCCACCGCCTTCGTCGCCAGGGACACATAGCGGGAGGCCCGCCGCACCCTGGCCGGGGTCCACTCCCCGTTTATCCTGCCAAAAAGATAGCCCTGGATGCCGGACAGGGCAAACCCGGTAAGCAGCGCCCGGCTTTTTTCCGGGTAATCTGCCGGAAATTCCTCAAAAAACAAGCCGTACCGCTCCCCCATGGGTGACCTCCTCTCCGCTAGAAGCCTTTTATCGGATGGCCATAGCCATTGTTTTCCTGTAATTCTGCCGGTGGAGGTCGATGCTGCGGGTGGTGACCTCCTTCCCCCAGGCCAGAGCCACATATGCCTGATATACGTCTGTGGGCAGGGGCAGAGGGGGCTCCGCTCCGCTGTCCCGCTTTGGGACCAGAAGCCGGTATGCCTTCAGGGCCGTCCGGCCCAGCTCCGTCAGTGTGCGGCACACACAAGTCATGCAGTGGTCCAGAAAATCCAAGTCCATACTGCGAAACAGCTCCCTGGGGTGGCGCACCTGGCGGAGCCAGCCCTCTCTGGCCATCTGGGTCACATTATCAGTAAAAAACAGCTGGTAATAGGCAATGACCACGTCTTTCCTGACCGACCGGCCCCGCTCCTGCTGGAGCAGGAACACCTTGGCCGCCAGCTCACAGGCCATGGAGGCGAACACACTGTCCTCCTCCACCCGCTCCAGGGTCTTCAGCCCTTCCGGGTCCTGGACCATGTCGCCCAGCGTGGTCTCCTCCTCCCCCATCGGTACATCCAGCGAGAGGGCGCTGATGCCGCGGTAGACCGCCCGGCGCACCTCGTCCCTGCGGTCCGGGTCCGCCTCCCGGATGCGTTGGCGCTCCCCATGGGTCAATTCAGGCACACCGTCCCGCTCCCTGCGGATGAAGTCAGACTGCTTCCATTTCATCCCCTTGGCGATATATACCAGCCAGGGGGCCCGCTCCGGGTCAAAGCGAGGAACACCCTCCCCCTCCTGTCCTGGCCGACCAGTCAGGCCGTTCATGATCAGCTCGGTGAGCAGCTCCATCTTTAGGTCCTGTTCCTCATAATCCCGCCCGCTGTTGGCGATTCGGCGCTCCTGGTCCAGAGCTCGGCCCCCCAAGGTCCGTTCCATAGCCTCCACCGTGCCCAGCCAGATCTGGGTGGACAGAGCGGTCAGCCGCTCGCTGTTCCGGTCCTGGCCTCTGTTCACCAGCTCTACATACTGGGCGGCCAGCTGGTTGACCCGCTGCTCCTGTCGGGTGAACGCCGGTCCTGTTGTCCTCTCTTCCATCCCGCTTCCCTCCCCTCACAGGTTCAGGATGCGGTCCAGTACCGCCTTGGGGTCGGATACCCGCTGCTCCGCCAGGCGGCGCACGATGTCGTCCAGCGTGATAAGGGCGGTGATGTCATAGAGCTTTGCCGCCGGGGGCTGGACGCTGTGGTCCATCTGGCCGTACACCGCGCAGGTGATGGTCACATCCCTGTGGATCCGGTAGGCATACTGCATGGCCATCACCTCCACCAGCGGGGTGGGCTTGCTTCCGAAGGTAAGACAGGCATATAGATCGTCCCCCTCCTCCGTCCGGTCGATCAGCTTTTGAAAGGTGGCGATATGGCTGTCCAGGCTCTCGTCAAAGGGGACCTCCACCACCTCCACCCCCTTGGGACAGGAGAGTCCCCTGTCTTTGCAGAGGGCCTCCAATTCCTCTTTGAGCAGCTCCAGATTGCAGCGGCAGTTGTCATAGTCGGCCGACAGGGCAATAACACGGATCTCCTCTCCCTCCTGGCCATAGCCCCAAATCAGCGGGATCACCGGGAACCGGGTGGCCCCAGGATAGTCCAGCGCCCGGTTCCCCTGGGCCTGGTAGCGTACGTTGCTCAGGTCCCCGGCCTTCTGCCTGGGGATGACACAAATAAACTTCTTCATGGGAACGCGGTCCTTTCTGTTTGATCTTTCCTCCTGGCTCCAATTACGGAGCCATAACGGGCCATTTTTACATATTGTAGCACACATCCTCTCCGTTTGACAGACCTATCCGGCCCTTCTTCTCCCCTATCCGGACATTTTTTTACCAGAGAAGCGGGATTCCCTTGTTCCAAAGATGTTGGGATGCTATAATAATTATGATTATTTTCCGGCGGAAGCTAAAAGGGAGTGTCCCCATGTCCACACGGATCATCAGCTTTTTCAGCGATCTGCGCCCTGGCCTGACCGAACGTTTATACCGCTATCCCGACCAGCAGGGCCGGCCGCCCCTGTCTGGAGCTCACACGAACGAGGCTCCGCTCTACTATTTGCTGACCACCTTTGCCCCGGTGGATGAGATCCTGTACCTGCGCACCCGCCAAGTAAGGGAGGACCAGGTGGACTGCGGCCGCGAGGGATCTCTCACTGCTGAGGAGTACCTCCAGAAGCGGGTGGCCCGCTTCTGCCAAGACCGGGAGCTGCCCCAGCCCCAGATGACGCCCCGAGACTACGACCCGGCCAATCCGAACATGGAGCAGGCCCTCCGGGCCCTGCTGACCGACATCCAGCCCAGGGACCGAATTTATTTGGATGTGACAGGCGGCCCCCGGAACGTCAGCTTTCTTATGCTGCTCCTCACCCGTGCTCTGTCCTATAAAAACTGCTCGGTGGAGCAGGTGGTATACAGCAGCATCGTCAACGGCCAGAACGCGGTGGTGGAGCTGGCCAATGTGCCCCAGCTCTTTGACATCATCAACGGTCTCCATGAGTTCACCTCCTTTGGCAGCGCCGACACTCTGGTACGGGTGCTGGCCCAGGACCCCGCACCTCAGGTACAGGACCTGATCCGTGACCTCCAGGCCTTTACCGAGGCCATCCGCCTGTGTCGGGCGGACCTGGACCTTCTGGAGCAGATGCTTGCCGACCTGAACCGCGACCTGGACCGGTGTGGAGCACTCCAGGGCAGCCACCCCCTGTTATCTGCTCTCCTCCCTGTCTTTCGGCAGGAGCTGGGCTTTGGCGACCGGAAGCTTACCATCACCGGCCTGGTCCGCTGGTGCGCCCAAAACCGGATGATCCAGCAGGCTATGACCATCTATAATGAGCATCTGGCCCACGCCATGATCCAGGGGGAGACCCCCTATCTTCTGGTATCCCCTGATGCCAGGGAGCTGCTGTCCCGTGAACCCTTCTACGCCAAATCCCAGAGAGAGGTCACCGACTCCGACTGCTTCCAGAGCTTCTCCTACCATCTGGTGGGCGAGCTGGAGCGCTGGGCCCTTTCCAACGGAAACGCCCCCTTCCCCAAGCTCGCCGGAGCAGAGCGACGGCAGGCCCTCCAGCGGGCCCTGTCCCAGCCGGAGACGCGGGTGGCCCTGATGGTAGAGGCGGCCGCCGACCCGGTGGAGGGACAGGCCGTTCCCCCCGCCCTGCCCTGCCTGCCCGCGGATAGTCAGGCTTTGGTCCACCTTCTCCGGGCCCTGTTCCAGTCCCCTGGACAGCGGCGGACCCGAGAGGGCAGCTTGTCTTATCTGGCCCAGCAGGACCAGTTGGATCTGGCTCTGCCAGTGCTTCAAAAGGACTGGAAAAAGGATAGCCAGATGGCCGATGTACTGGAGCGGCTGGCCGATCCCGGACACAATGGCGACCGTCTGCGCCGGATTCTCCTCACCCCGCTGTCCGCCGCCCCTTACCGCCAGGTGGTGCTGGACCTGCTGGACCGCCGGAAGCTCCGGCTCCGTCCCGGTGCGTCGGTGGCGGTCTTTGTCCGCCTGGCCCTGGACAACCAGTATGTCAACCTGATGCGCAACCAGATCAACCACGCCTTGGGCGACTCCAGCAACCGGGGCAAGATGCACGCCCTGAACCGGCTGGGCTACCATGCCAACCTGGGCCGTCTCACCACCCAGGAGCTGGCCTCCTTCTTCCTGGAGTCTGTAGGCCGGCTGGAGCACTTGGGCCGCGAGGTCAAGGCCGCCAGCGGCGCTCCACTCCCCCAGCCGCCGGAGTCCCCATCCCCCCAGGTCACAGAGGACCTTCTGCGCCAGCTCCAGGAAAAGGCCAATGCCAAGATGCTATGAACTATATTTCAAAGGAAAATGCCCCGGCTGTTCTTTTTGAACAGCCGGGGCATTTCTCTATGAAAAAAAGTTTCCTGCTTCACTTCTCTGACTGATCCTTCTCCGGATAGGGTAACTGTACGGTCCAGCGCCTGCCGGATATCCCCAGCGGCCCCAGGCCGCTGTTAGAAAGGAAGGATTTATGATGAAAAACTCCCGTGTCCCGGCCCTCCTCCTGGCCATCAGTCTGATCACGACCTCACTCCCCGCCGCCTTCGCCGCCGGTGAGGCGGCGGGCCAGAGTACCGCTTCTTCGGTCGTCCCACTCCTCTCCTATGCGGGGGTGGACGGCGCGTCCTCCTTCCTCCATCTGCTGGGCACCCTTTTGGGGCCCAACCCTCTGCTGGCCCTGATGCAGCAACCCTCCGAGCCGGAGGAAGCCCAGCCGGTGGAACCCGCGGCCCCCGCCCTGCCCGACCGTCGGGTGATCGACACCCCTTACATCAGCCAGGTGACCCCGGTGTACGCCCCGGTAGGCTGCGAGCCCACCTCCCTGCTCATGGGGCTAAAGGCCAAGGGCTATGCCCAGGAGGTAGACCTGCGCTCCTTCCTGGACGCCATGCCCAAGCATGAGTACGACCCCGCCCAGGGCTTTGCCGGCTCCCCTTATCAGCCCGACCAGAGCAAACGCACCACCATCTACCCCGCCAAGCTGGCGGAGTACGGGCGCCAGTATGGAGACGTGGCAGATTTCTCCGGACGGTCTGTGGAGGAGCTCCAGAGAGAGCTGCTGTCAGGCAACCCGGTCGTGGTTTATGTCACTCTCTGGTGGGCGGAGCCCTACTACCGCACTTACCGCATGGGGGACCATGAGGAGACCTTGCTGCGAAACAACCACGCAGTCCTTCTGTGCGGCTATGACAGCCAGACCGACCAGTACAATGTAGCCGACCCCTATAACGTGAAGTGTCAGGGGCAGGACTACTTTTACTGGCAGGACGCCTCTGTGCTGGAGCCTCTGTACCTGGTCCGGCAGCACGCCGTGGTAGTGCGGTAACTTTTTTCCCAGCTCGCTTCTCTCCCTCATTTCCGTCCGGACAGTACCCTGGGCACCGGAAGCGGTGGGAAAAATAATTTTTCTGTTTCCCTTCTCTCCCGCTCCCGGAGCCGGACAGTACCTTGTAAGTCACAGCGGCCCGGCATCCGTCGAAAGAAAGGAGGTCGCTATGGACCATTCTCCTCTGTCCCATTCCATCGCCGCCATGGTTCGGCGCGAGAGTGTTCAGGCCCATCGGGAGCTGGACCGCCGGCAGGAGCAGCTCCAGCAGTTACTGGACTATAACCAGACCCACGACCTGGACCCCAGGCTGACGGAGGGCTTTTACCGCTGCCTGCGGACCGCCCTCCAGGCTATGGACCTGGCCCAGTGGGACGTTCTTTCCCTCTCCTTTCTGGACCCCCTCCCCTAGTCAATGCCGGCCTCTGGAGGAGCCGCCGCCTGACTTCCCCCATTCCGTCCCAATATGATACATTAAGGAGGTTATAGATATGAAAGAAATTTTTTGGATCTCTCATTCTCCCATCCACCAGGAGGAGTACCAGGACCTCTGCCAGCGGTCCGGAGCGCCTCTTCTCATCCGGCCTATGGAGCCGGAATCGCTGGAGGAGCAGCTCCATCTGCGGGGCAGCCGGGTGGAATCTCTGGTAGTCAATCTGCCTCTGCCCAAGGCCGCCCAGGTCTTCCGCACCGCCGCCGGCCGCTTTCCGGTCCTGTTCCGGGCCTCCCAGAGGATCGCCACCGGGCGCAAAGTCCCCGGCTACTGCAGCGGGCTGCCGGAAGACGAGTACGAAAAGCGGTTTGTGGGCTGGCGCAGGCTGCTCCGCTGCGACGTGGAGGAGCTTCCCGCCGCCCAGCTCTCCCTTCCCCCCGCGTCTGGCCGTGTCTTTCTCTGGCTGTCCCGCCACCAGCTCTCCCAGCCGGCCCTGGACGCTCTCCAGGTCGACTGCGGGCCAGTGACGGTCCTCCAGTACCCCCTCCCCATCCGGGATGTAGCTGACCTGCTCCCTCTGCTGCCTATGGCCGACCTTGTGGGGGCTGTTCTGCCCCCTCAGATGCTGTCCCAGCTGAAGCTGCTGCTTGGGGACACCCCCCTCCTCCGCTCCGATTTCTCCCCCCAGGACGGCTTCCATCGCTGGCAGACACTCCTCTCCTGCTCTGTGGAGTATGAGCTTTTACCTCAGTTGGTCCCTGAACAGCTCCACACCGCTTGATTCTATCCCTCTATCCTCATTTTTTGTATACAGAAAGGAGTTTTATGATGAGAAACTACACCCAGGAGCAGAAGCTCCAGCTCCAAACTCTGATCAGTCAGGAGGCAATGCTGCCCGCCAAGCTGTTCAAGTACCTACGCTCCGAGGAGCATCTCCCTTCTCTGTTGGCCCTGGTGGATGTGCCCGGCTTTTCGGAGCCCCTGATGTGCTCCGTCCCCGCCAATCAGGTGGACCGGTTGAATAAGCCCGTGTCCATCCGGGACCTGCAGCCGGGCTTCCGGGTGGTCCTCCGCGGGCTTGAGGAAGACGGCAGCCTGACGGCCTCCCGCCGACGGGCCCAGGAGCTGATCTATGACCGCCTCTTCCTTCATCCCGACCGCCGCCAAGTCTACCAGGGCCGGGTAATGGGCATCTCCCCGCAGGGCTTCTTTCTGATGGTGGAGGATCAGCCCGCCATCCTCCTCCGGGAGTTTTACCGCCCCACAGAGGGGCAGGAGGTCTCCGTGGGCGACCTGCTCCCTGTCTGTTTCGCCAACTCCTCTCCCCATCAGCGGCTCTGGTTCCGCTCCCCTCAGGATGAGAACTACCTCAACTATCCCTTCCTGGAGGAGCTGGAGCCCGGCCTGATCTTCCCGGCACGTGTCGTGGGCACTCGGAACGCCTCTATTTTCTTCCAGATCTTTCCCGGCTTCAATGCCATCTCCCCCCGCCCGGATGGCTGGCAGGCGGCAGCGGGTGACCAGATCCTATTCCAGATCAGCGGTGTATCCCGGGATCAGGCCAATCTTAAGGCCTGGGGCAGACCCCTGTGCCCCGTAGCCTGAATCCCACACCCGGTGATGATTTGATTTGAATGGAGGTTTTTTAGATGGATACACTTTACACGCTGAAGGACCGGAATCAGCGCTACTATGCGGCCCAGGTCCCTGGCGGCCGGACCGACTGCCCAGACCGGGCCGACACGCTCACTCTGGATAAAGTCAGGGAAGTGATGAAGCGCCCTGCCATGGCCGGCAGCTGCTGGCAGATGGAACCCGCCGCCAAGACCAAGTCCACCCCCGCCCCTCTGCGGCCCTTTGACTGTTTCCCTACACCCAGGCCAGAGGTACAGGCGGGCTCCGCCCCAGCTCCTGTTCCTGCTCCGCCCTCGGATGGAGCCCCCTCTCCCTCTGAACTTCCGTCCCGTTCCGCCGTCCCCCTTTCCCCCGCACTGGGGCGGCTGGCCTCCTCCCTACGCGCCTTTTTGACCCAGCAAAAGGGGCATCTGGAGGCACGCCGGGACCAGCTCCGTGGTCGGAAGGATTCTCTGCTCCAACAGGCAGCAGCGAACCAGCTGACGGGGCAGGCGCTTACCCAGTTCTACCAGCAGCTCCAAAACACCCTGCTGGAGTCCGCTCAAGCGGAGCAGGACCTAGCCCTGGCAGTGGAGCTTCTGTCTGCCCCAGACGATAACCAACTGCTCCAGTCCCTCCAGCGGGCGCAGAAGGGAGGGGCAGCGTGAGCTTCGCCGGAGGAAGAGAAAAGGGCGTTTCCTCCAGTATCAGGAGGAAACGCCCTTGCTCCGCCGAAATCAGAGCGCCTTCAGTTCTGTCTGTCCAGCTCCCGACGGACAGTCCGAGACAAGAGCTCCTGCCCTTCGGGAGAGCGGAGCACTTCTAGTACCATCGTCCGCACCAGCTCCTGAAAGGGAGCACTTCGCAGGAAGGAATCGAACACAGTTCCCTCTCCTCCCACAGACTGAGCGGAACTCCGAGGCTCCCGCCTGGGAGGGGGAGATTGGACCGGGTCCTCCTGGTACGCGCCTTCTAGCCAGCTTTCTTGACGGGTACGGTCGTCGCTCTCTCCCCGGAGGTAAAATATGGACACGCCAAAGTAGGCGGCCAGCTTCTCCTGCTGCTCCTGGTTGGGTGTTTGGCGGCCCGTTTCAAACTTCTCAATGGCGTTCTTAGGAAGGCCCAGAGCTGCGGAAAGGCCAGGCCGGCTCATTCCCCGCTGGGTCCTCAACTCCTCGATTCGCTGTGCCAATGTGATCATGGTCATTTCCCTCCTGGTTTTGTTGTCTTCCAGAGCCTATTATACCTCCTTTTTTCCTCATTGGAAAGAGGTATGCGAAGGCCGTCCACGTACTCATGTGGACGGCTCTCTCTTGTTGTCGTCGCTGCCCCTATCTTCTGTTCCTATTGACACCATAGTCCTTCCTGGTAAAATAGGAACTGCTCATACCAGTGTCAAACGGTATTTCCCGCCAGAATAATAGCTGGGTGGTAAGGTGAACTATGAGCCCCCCTGACTTTTGAAACCGTTGGCATAGGAGAGCGGACAAATGACGTCTCTTTTGCCACAGGCATAAAAAGACGTCGGAGCAAACGATATAACGTTTGCTCCGACTTGGAAAGGGCGGTTAAAATCGATATTTTTTCCCTGATAAAACAAAACTGCCGTGCGGCAGCCCCAAAGCGCAACCCAGCGCAAGCGGTTGCGCTTTGGAAGCGAGAAGCAGCAGAATGAGCGCGCGATGAGCTTTGTCCTGGAAGGAAAAAGCTCATCGCAAGCGATATGACGCTTGCGACGAGCTGGCGGAGACGGTGGGATTCGAACCCACGTGCGGTTGCCCGCAAACTGATTTCGAGTCAGCCCCGTTATGACCACTTCGATACGTCTCCATTTGGATTCACATTTAAGTCTATGTGATAGGATATCAAACTATTGGGGAGAAATCAAGCACTTTCTTGTTCTCTCTCCAGGAAAGGACAAACCATGTATCGTATCCTGTTCGTATGCCACGGCAACATCTGCCGTAGCCCCATGGCGGAATTTATTATGAGGGATCTGGTCACACATGCTGGTCTTGGTGGGAAGTTTCATATTGACTCTGCCGCCACCAGCAGGGAAGAGCTGGGAAATCCAGTCTATCCTCCTGCCCGGCGCAAGCTGGCGGAACATGGCATCAGCTGTGCCGGCAAGACGGCCCGGCAGCTGACACAGGAAGATTATAGCCAATATGATCTTCTCATTGGCATGGACCGCACCAATCTCCGCAATATGTCCTATATCTTAGGCGGCGACCCAGAGGAAAAACTCCACCTGCTGCTGGAGTTTGCGGGTCGTTCTGGAGAGGGCATCGCGGACCCCTGGTATACAGGCGACTTTGAGAGCACCTTCCGGGACGTTTTAGCTGGCTGTAAGGGGTTATTAGCTCACTTTACCGGTACGAAATAAAACAGAGAGTGGAGCACAACACTCCACCCTCTGTCACTCTTTTCTTAATTAGCCGAAGTAGCGCTTCAGCAGGCCCTCAAAAGCCTTGCCGTGGCGGGCCTCGTCGCGGGCCATCTCATGCACGGTGTCGTGGATGGCGTCCAGCCCCAGCTCCTTGGCCTTCTTGGCCAGCTCGAACTTGCCGGCGGTGGCGCCGTTCTCAGCGTCCACACGCATCTCCAGGTTCTTCTTGGTGGAGTCGGTCAGCACCTCGCCCAGCAGCTCGGCAAACTTGGCGGCGTGTTCAGCCTCCTCATAGGCGGCCTTCTCCCAGTACAGGCCGATTTCAGGATACCCCTCCCGATGAGCCACACGGGCCATGGCCAGATACATACCGACCTCAGAGCACTCGCCCTCAAAATTCATACGCAGGCCCTTGATAATCTCCTCGTCCACGCCCTGAGCCACGCCCACAACGTGCTCGGCGGCCCAAGTCTTCTCACCAGCCTGCTCCTTGAACTTCTCGGCAGGAGCCTTGCAGATGGGGCAGAATTCAGGGGCAACGTCGCCCTCGTGGACATAACCGCAAATGGTACAAACAAACTTTTTCATGATCGTGTTTCCTCCTTACTTTTTTTCTGTTTTATACAGTCGGGACAAAGTCCATGCAGGGTGAGCTCATGGCGGTAGACCATCAGCCCATATTGCTGACTGACGGCATGGTCCATCTCACTGTCCAAAGTAAGATGGGGCAAATCGATGACCGCGCCGCAGTATTCGCAAACAAAGTGGCTATGGGGGGTGACAACGGCGTCAAAACGCTCCTGTCCCTGAATGACTCCTACGCTCCGAATATCGCCTCTCTCCTGAAAGAAGATGAGATTGCGGTACACGGTGCCCAGGCTCAGGTCGGGATGGCTGGGTTTCAACTGCTGGTAGATCCACTCGGCGGAGGGATGGCAGCTGGTGCCCTGAATGGCGGCCAGGATGGCCTCTCTCTTTTTACTGTATCGAATGGACCGTTCCATATCCGCCCCCCCTAACAATAGTAATTATCGTTTGCTATTTAATCATAACATATGGGACTGAGTTTGTAAAGACCCAGTCCCAAAAATTTTTTATCTCTTATCCTCCCCGCTTTAGCCGGCGCAAAATCTCTGCTTCCACCCGGTCCCCGTACTTCATCCCCAGCAGAAAGAGAGCCAGGCCGCCCAGTCCGATAGGGGCCATAGCCCACAGCGGCAGCCGGAGGGAGGCGCCACCTAATGCGCTGGCGAACAGCAGGCCCCAAGGGCGGGCGCACAGCGCAATGAGCGCGAACCTGCGAAACGGGATCTCTGTCAGGCCTGCCAGGATGCACAGCACATCGTCCGGAAAGAAGGGAAACAGGAAAGCCAGCAGCAGAAAGATATCCGTTTTCGCTCGAATCACGTCCTGGTAGCGGTCTGACAGCCTTCGGCTGACCAGCCGGTCAGCAAAATCTCTGCCCAGCACTCGGGCCAGCCAAAAGACCAGGAGGGAGCCGGCCATCACTGCCCCAAAAGTGAGCCAGAAGGAAGGCCAGGTACCAAAGAGCACACCCCCGGCCGCGGCGCTGATATTGCTGGGAATCGGAGCCAGTACCACTGACAGGAACTGGAGCAGGAAAAAAATCAGGTGTGAATAAGGAGCGAACCGGCGGATATACTCCTGCAGCCCTTCTGCTGAGGTTGCTGCCTGGAAAAAGCCGCTTCGGTACAGGAACAGCCCTCCTCCCAAAAGGAGCAGCAGGGCGAGGACCAGGATCAAACTCTGCTTTTTCTTCTTCATGACGACCGCCTTCTCCTGTGGTTTTCCTCATCCTACCACAGGAAAATTAGGATATCTGGTAGTTTTCCTTAAAAATTGTTAAAATCCTACACCGACCGGATGGAGGTCAGGCTGCCGGCAATTTGCTGGGCTACCGCGGGGTCATTCATGGTGTACAGGTGGATGCCCTCTACTCCTCCAGCAATGAGATCGGAGATCTGGTCAATAGCATAGGCGATGCCAGCCTCCCGCAGGGCAGCCGGATGGTCGCCATACCGGGCTAGGATACGGGTCAGCTTGCTGGGCAGGCTGGCGCCGCACATGGACACCATCCGCTGGATGGAGGACCTGGACAGCACGGGCATGATGCCGGCCTCAATGGGCACATCAATGCCGGCAATCCTGGCCCGCTCCAGGAAACGAAAGAAATCCTCATTGTCAAAGAACAGCTGGCTGACCAGATGCTGGGCCCCGGCATCCACCTTTTCCTTCAGGTGGCGAATATCGCTGACCAGGTCAGGGCTCTCCAGGTGTCCCTCGGGGTAGCAGGCGGCAGACACTCCGAAGTCGCTGTGGGCACGGATATAGGACACCAGATCGCTGGCGTGGGCAAAGTCTGTCTTGGGTGGGATATCCGGATTCACATCCCCCCGGAGCGCCAGGATGTTCTCCACCCCTTCGGCCTTCAGCTCCTCCAGCAGCCGGTCCACGTCCTCCCTGCCAGCCGCCACACAGGTCAAGTGGGCCATGGCCGGGATGTGGTACTGGTTTTGGATCAGTCCGGCGATCTCCCGTGTAGACTGGTTCACCTGGGACCCTCCCGCCCCGAAGGTGACGCTAATAAAGTCTGGGTGGATGTCCCGCAGGCCGTCCAACGTCTTGTAGATGCTATCTACTGGGCTAGTCTTTTTAGGGGGAAACACCTCACAGGAGAAAACCGTGCGCCCCTTCCCAAATAATTCTGCTAACTTCATGGAAATTCTCTTCCTTTCTGTTGATGTGCACTAGGCCAAAACAGAGGGCGTCAGGCTCTCCCGATGGTCCACGTAATATTCCACCACCTGGTGGGAAATGGCCGGATGGGCGTTTACCATAGTCAGGGCCTCCTCTGGAGTGACCCAGACCGCCTGGTCCACCTCCTGGGAGAGGTGGAACTCCTCCCGGTGGACGTTTGCCACAAAGCCGATCATCAGCATATCCTTTTTTCCCAGCCAGTAGGTCCCGGTGAAGTGGAGCCCCCGGACCGCAAGGCCCAGCTCTTCCCCAATCTCCCGGGCCGCGCACTCCTCGGCGCTCTCTCCCGGCTTTATATATCCGGACACCAGCACATAGTGCTGGGTGGAGATATACCCCTGGCGCAGAAGGGCCACATTCCCCTCTTCGTCCACCGCCAGAGCGATGATACAGGTGGAGAATATGTCAAATAGAGGCCGCTTACAGCGGTCGCACCATGGCATCAGCCCCTCGTCCCCGATCTCCTTTTGGACGGCTCTCGTCCCACAGTGTGGGCAGTATTCAAATCGCATGGCGTTTCCCTCTCCGTCTTAATATCATACGTCCAGCTCCAGCAGCACCGGACAGTGGTCGCTGCCTTCTACGTCAGCGAGAATCTCCGCCCGGCGGATCTTATCCCGCAGGCGGTCGGATACGATAAAGTAGTCGATACGCCATCCTGCGTTGTTCTTCCGGGCATTGAACCGATAGGACCACCAGGAGTAGGCCCCGGTGGTGTCGGGATAGAGGAATCGGAACGTGTCAGTAAAGCCGGAGGAGAGCAGAATCGTCATCTTCTCCCGCTCCTGGTCGGAGAACCCCGCGTTCATCCGGTTGGTCTTTGGATTTTTCAGGTCGATCTCCTGGTGGGCCACGTTCAAGTCCCCGCAGTAGATGACCGGCTTTTGCCTGTCCAGAGAGCTAAGGTAATCCCGCAGGTCGTCCTCCCACTCCATCCGGTAGTCTAGCCGCTTCAGGCCATCCTGGGAGTTTGGGGTGTAGCAGCACACCAGATAGAACCCCTCATACTCTAGTGTAATGAGCCGCCCCTCGTGGTCGTGGAGGTCCTTGTCCATACCGTAGGCCACAGAGATGGGGGTATGGGGGGTAAACACGGCGGTTCCGGAGTACCCTTTCTTCTCCGCGGAGTTCCAGTATTCCAGGAGACCCTCCCCAATGGGGACATCCGCCTGTCCCTGTTCCATCTTGGTCTCCTGCAGACATAGGAAATCCGGCCGCCGCTCCTGATAAAAGTCCAAAAAGCCTTTTTTCATACAGGCCCGCAGCCCGTTCACATTCCAGGATATAAATTTCATTGTTTGCTCCTCTGTTGTTCAAAAATCCCCGTACCCACCCTCGTCTCCGGTCAGTGCTGGGTTGTGCGTGATGCCAAATCACAATGCGGTCATGCGCAGTCGGGGCATTACGATAAGCCGGGGAATCGAACCCCCGCGTCCGCCCAAGGACGCATACCAATGGTTGGCTCATTCTCAGCCAAAGAGATCGCACTCGCTCCGGAAACTATCCTTTGTCAGCTTATGACAGTTCTGTGGACCAGTTGGTCTGCTGCAGCTTGTTATCCAAAAGGCGCAGCTGCTGGGCCATCCGATCAGTGTCCTTTTGCAACTGGGCCACGTCTACTGTGCTGAGAATCTTAATCTCAGAGCGGGTTGCCCGGCGGGTGGTCTGCCCCGCCTGTTGAAGAAGATCCCGGTACACGCTGATTTTCAGGGACAGGCAGTCCTTTTTCGCAATCAGTTCCGTAAGGGTGAGACCATCCACCATTGTTCTGCTGTTGGTAAGATTGATGCGGACCATCAGTTCCTCCAGCCTAGCGGCGCAGTGCTCCAGTTCCTCCAGAAGCACCTCGGGAGCTTCCGCAGGGCGCTCTCCTTCCTGGACGAGGGCGCTGTTCTCCAGCCGATTTCGGAGCTGCTCGATGCGACGGTTCAGGTCCGCCCGTTCCTGCAGGGCCTCTGCCAGTTTCATGGCGGGATCCTCCTTGTCATTTTTTATGGTTATCATTATAGCCATGGCGGTCTGGTTTGGCAAGAGATGAAATAAAGCGCCCGCCGAAGCGGACGCTCTGAAATGGGCCGTTACAAAAGCCTGCCCTCTCCGCCCATGAGGGTGGTAATCGCTTCTATACGCTCCAGTGGGAACGGAGGCATAGCAAGGGGCTTCAGCGCGATGGACATAAGCTTCACAGGGTTGTCGTCCGCTGCTGACCGGTTGGAACTTAGCTTACCGCACCGGCGGCACCGGTGGATGACCGCCCACTCTCCGTTTTTCCGGACCCAGACCCCGATGGGGTCCATCACGCCACCACACTCGGCGGCCCGGTCCCCAGGCTCCTCATCCATATGCAGGCTGGACAGGCAGTTGGGGCAGTGGTTGCGGTGATCGCTGCCCGCCGCCTCCGGCGTCACCAGCCAGCCGCACACCTTACAGGTAAAGCTATCTCGGCAGGGATGTGTCTTATAGTAGCCTTTTTCAAATATTTTCCGTTTATTTTCCCGATTCATGGGGATATTTCCTCCTAAAAGATATCATGTGTTCTTTTGGGAGGCGCGCGAAGCGTTTGGGCGCAAACCTCCCGGTTTAACCCACAAGCTCCGAATCATAATGATAATTCATCTTGGTTTCCTCATTTTCTATTTTTGTCGTCGCCGCGGCCGCAGCACCGCCATTATACTGTAAAGTGAGTGGAAAAGGCAAGTTCAGAAACAAAATCGTAATAAAACTGTAAAAAACGCCGTTGCGCTCCCGCAAATAATTCGTTATAATAAGGGAGATTCGATTGAAAAAGGAGGACCCTGCCACCATGCCTCAGATCCACATCCCCCAGGGTTATACTTCCCTGCTGTCCATCTATGAAACACAGAAGGCCATCGGTCTACTCAACCGGCTCTTTGAGGATAAGCTGTCCGGTGCTCTCCGCCTCCACCGGGTGTCCGCCCCCCTGTTCGTCTCCTCCACCTCCGGGCTGAATGACGACCTGAATGGCGTAGAGCGGCCCGTGTCCTTTGACATCAATGGCTGTCAGGAAACCGCGGTGGTGGTCCACTCCCTGGCCAAGTGGAAGCGCCTGGCCCTGAAACGCTACCAGTTCCAGGTGGGTGAGGGGCTGTACACCGACATGAACGCCATTCGTCGAGACGAGGCACTGGACGCCCTCCACTCCGCCTATGTAGACCAGTGGGACTGGGAGAAAATCATCTCCAGAGAGGACCGGAACCTGGATTTCTTGAAGCAGACCGTCCGCTCCATCGTGGGCGCCCTGGCCGAGACCCAGTCCTTCCTCCACACCGTGTTTCCCCAGCTGTCCGTCCTGCCCAAGCTGACCCGTGAAGTGACCTTTATCACCTCCCAGGAGCTGGAGGACCTGTACCCCCAGTTGACCCCCAAGGAGAGGGAGCACGCCTTCACCCAGGAGCATCCCGTCACCTTTCTCATTGGCATCGGGGGCAAGCTCCGCTCCGGCCAGCCCCACGACGGTCGGGCGCCCGACTATGACGACTGGTCCCTTAACGGCGACCTGCTGGTGTGGGACAGCGTCAACGGTCAGTCTCTGGAGCTGTCCTCCATGGGCATCCGGGTAGACCCTGAGGCGCTGGACCGGCAGCTCGCTCTGGCCGGCTGTGACGACCGGCGCGGCCTGCCCTTCCACAAAATGCTGCTGAACGGCGAGCTGCCTCTGACTATGGGCGGCGGCATCGGGCAGTCCCGGGTGTCTATGGCCCTGTTAGGCAAGGCCCATATCGGAGAGGTCCAGAGCTCTCTCTGGGATGAGCCCAACCTCAAGGCCGCCGAGGAGGCCGGCGTCATCCTGCTGTAATGGGAGAAATTTACCGGCCCGCTTCATCAAATCCCAGGAAACCCCTTGTCAAAGCAGGGAAAATAGGGTAAAATAAATCAGCTTATTTCAACGATAATGGAGGATGATTCCTATGGCAATGATTTCTGCCAGCGACTTCCGCAATGGCGTGACTTTTGAAATGGACGGAAAGGTCATGCAGGTAGTCGAGTTTCAACACGTGAAGCCCGGCAAAGGCGCCGCCTTCGTCCGCACCAAGATGAAGAATATTATCACCGGCGGTGTCACCGAAACTTCTTTCAATCCCACCGCTAAATTTGAGCAGGCCTTCGTGGAGCGCAAGGACATGGAGTATAGCTACAACGACGGCGACCTGTACTATTTCATGGACATGGAGACCTTTGATATGCTGCCCATCAGCAAGGATTTGCTGGGCGACTCCTTCCGGTTTGTTATGGAGAATACCCCCTGCAAGGTCATGTCCTATAAGGGCAGCGTCTTTGGCGTGGAACCCCCCAACTTTGTTGAGCTGGTGGTCACCGAAACCGATCCCGGCTTCAAGGGTGACACCGCTACCAATGTGACCAAGCCCGCTACTCTGGAGACCGGCGCCGAGATCAAGGTCCCCTTGTTCATCAATCCTGGCGACAAAATCAAGATTGACACCCGCACCGGCGAGTATCTGGAGCGTTGCAAGGGTTAAGCGTCCCAGCCGTCGTGAGTCCCACCTAACAACCGTAGGCCGGGGTTTGTCCCCGCCGCCTGAAAAGGAGAACGATTATGACTATTTCCGAAAAAGTCGCCTATCTCAAAGGTTTGGCCGAGGGCCTGAATTTGGATACCGAGAAGTCCAAGGAGGGAAAGCTCATCTCTGTAATGATCGGCATTCTGGAGGAGGTCGGCCTGTCCATCGAGGACCTGGAGGAGAACGCTCTGGCTCTGGGAGAGGAAATCGATGTGCTGTCCGATGACCTGGCTGATGTGGAGTCCGTGGTCTTTGACGAGGATGAGAACGACGAGGAGGACTACGACGACGACTGGTTTGAGGTGGAGTGCCCCACCTGTGAGGAGCCTCTCATCATCGACGACGAGGCTCTGGCGGAGGGCTTTATACAGTGCCCCAACTGTCAGTCCAAGTTCTCTTTGGACCTGAGCGACGATGTGGTGGAGGCTGACGAGGAGGAGTAACCCCCTTCCCCTCTCTCCCGTTCAAAAAGTGACCGAGGAGGCGCGCCAGACGGCGCGCCTCCTTTTTTCCTTTGGTCATGAAGCGCCCTCCCCGCGAATAGAGTGACAGGGAGGGGTGATCATCGTTGGGCGAAAAAATGTTGTCGACGGGCAAGGGGGCGCTCTTCCTCACCGCTGTAGGCGCGGTATCCCAGATACTGGGCTTCGGCTACCGTGTGGCCCTGTCTCGGGCCGTAGGGGCGGAAGTCATGGGGCTATACCAGCTTATCATGCCAGTGTATTCGGTCCTTCTCTCTCTGACCGCCATTGGCCTGACCTCCGCCATGTCTAACCTTACCTCCCAGTATCTGGCCCTGGGCAACCGTAGGGGGCTGTCCCAGACAATGGGCACCTGCCTGCGGGCCTTTTTTCTCCTTCTGCTCCCTCTAGGCGCGCTGGTCATCTGGCTGTCCGACCCCATCTCTGTGGAGCTGTTGGGGGACGCCAGGACCCAGCTAGGTCTTATTCTGCTGGTCCCCTGTGTTGCCCTTACCGGTGTGGAAAATCTACACAAGCACTTCTTTTATGGGGCGGGGCTGGTTCGGCCGCCGGCCATCGTCGAACTAGTGGAGCAGTTCATCCGGACGGCAGCGGTGCTTGGACTGCTGCTCTTCTTTCTGCCTCAGTATCCGGAGCGGGTGGTCGGGCTTATCGTCCTGGGGATGGTGATCTGCGAGGTATTCTCCGCCTGCACCCTGTCCGTCCTGTACCGCCGTCGGTTAGGCCGCTTAGGGCTGAACGGGCCGGGGGAAACCGCCCGAATCCGCCGGAAGCGAGTGCTCTCCATTGCCCTGCCTGTAGGGGCCAACGCCCTGCTGGGCAACCTGATGGGAGCGGCCAACGCCACTTTAATTCCCCAGAAGCTGGTAGAGGGAGGGATGGAGCGGTCGGCGGCCATCTCCGAATTCGGTGTGGTCTGTGGCATGACCATGCCCATGCTCTCCCTTCCCATTGTCTTTCTGGGCGCCCTCAATCTGGTCCTGGTCCCCCGTCTGGCTCGGGCCTGCGCCTTAAACTGGCCGGGTGAGGTGCGGCGGCTGTCCTCCCGAGCCATGGCTGCCGTCTCTGTCCTCACTCTGCCTGCCATGGCTCTGATGGTGGTGCTGGGCCCTGACCTGGGCCGGCTCATGTTCAAGCAGGATGGCGTAGGAGAGCACCTGATCCCTCTGGCTGTTACCACCGCCATGAGCTGCTACTGCTCCGTGTTGGCCGCCGTCCTCAACGGAGTTGGCCGCCAGAAGGAGGTGGCCGCTGTTTCCCTGCTAGGTGGCGGGGTGCAGCTGGCCTGCACTCTGGTTCTGATCCCCCTGCCTGGCCTTGGAATGAAAGGCTATGTGGCCGGAGCTCTGGTATCCACCGCGCTGGAGCTTGTCCTGTGCCTGTCTCTTGTTCTACGGCACACAGGTCTGCGGCCCCAGCTCTTCCGCTGGATGACTGCCCCTGGGCTGGCCTCTCTCCTGGCCGCATTGAACACCAATCTTCTGCTCCGGTATCTAAAGGCCAGCGGGCTTCCTCCCCTTTGGGCTGGGCTGGGCAGTCTAGCCTTCGCTCTGGTCCTCTACCTGGCCGCTCTTCATGCCCAGGGAGTCAGCCTGCGGGATACACTGCGGGTCAAGTGGTAAACGAAAAAAGGACTGCCGCAAAAAGCGGCAGTCCTTTTAAATGCATGGGGACAGCTTACTTCAGCTCGACCTTGGCACCGGCCTCTTCCAGCTTCTTCTTCAGCTCCTCGGCCTCGTCCTTGGACACGCCCTCCTTCAGAGCCTTGGGAGCGCCCTCGACGGTAGCCTTAGCCTCGGCCAGACCCTGGCCGGTGATCTCGCGGACGGCCTTGATGACCTTGATCTTGGCAGCAGCGTCAAAGCTGGCCAGAACCACGTCAAACTCGGTCTTCTCCTCAGCGGCGGGAGCAGCAGCGCCGCCAGCAGCGGGAGCGGCCATAGCGGCGGCGGACACGCCGAACTCCTCCTCCAGAGCCTTGACCAGCTCGGACAGCTCCAGCACGGTCAGAGCCTTGACTTCCTCGATCAGAGCAGTAATCTTCTCACTTGCCATGATAATTTACCTCCTAATTGTGTAATCAAAATCTAAATTTTTTCTCCCCACCGGGGAGCGGGGAAAGGTACGCCGACTTACTCGGCGGCAGGGGCTTCCTCAGCGGGGGCAGCGGCCTCCTCGGTAGCAGGGGCGGCTTCGCCGCCCTTCTCGGCGATGGCCTTCAACACGATAGCCAGACTGGTGATAGGAGCCAGCATCATGCCCAGAGCCTGAGCCTGCAGAACATCCTTAGCGGGCAATTCGGCCAGAGCCAGGATCTCCTCCAGGGACAGCACCTTGCCATCCATGAAGCCGCCCTTGATGTTGAAGCGATCGCCCAGCTGCTTGGCGTACTTGTTGACCACACGCATGGGAGCGATTGGGTCGCCGGCGCTGGTCGCCAGGGAAGTGGTGCCGTTGAGCACCTCATCCAGGCTTTCCAGGCCCACATTGTTCAGGGCGAACCGGGCCAGAGTATTCTTCACCACGCCATACTGCACCTCGTTCTGGCGCAGCTCGACGCGCAGAGCGGTGTCCTCGGCAACGGTGATACCCTTGTAATCCACCAGCACGCCGCTGGCGGCGCCCTTCAGCTGCTCCGTCAGAGCGGCCACAACAGCCTGCTTCTCAGAAAGGACCTTTGCGTTAGGCATTTTGGATTCACCTCCAGAAATTGTTTCCGCGCAACAAAAAACCTCCGGTCAAAAGACAGGAGGACAGTACCATCAAAAGGTATTCTTTTGAAAGCACTCTCGGCAGGACTTACTCCGGCGGGCCGGAACCTGCTGTCTTTGAACGCGAATGATATTTTATCATCCCGGACAGGCCTTGTCAAGCAAAACCTGTCCGGGCATGACAAACAAAATTGGGGCACAGCGCAGCCGCCAGATCGAGGACCAGGTCCTCCCAGCGGTACGCGCGCGTCTTACATCAGCTTGGCGCCGTTGACTTTCACACCGGGACCCATGGTGGATACCACGGTGCAGCTCTTGATATACTGGCCCTTGGCGGCGGCGGGCTTGGCCTTAACAATGGCGCCCATGATGGCGTTGAAGTTCTCAGCCAGCTTCTCAGGACCAAAGGAAACCTTGCCGATGGGGCAGTGGATGATATTGGTCTTGTCCAGACGGTACTCCACCTTACCGGCCTTGATCTCGTTGACGGCCTTGGTCACGTCCATGGTGACGGTGCCGGCCTTGGGAGAGGGCATCAGGCCCTTGGGGCCCAGCACCTTACCCAGACGGCCTACCACGCCCATCATGTCGGGGGTAGCCACTACCACGTCGAAGTCGAACCAGTTTTCCTTCTGGATCTTCTCCACCAGGTCCATCTCACCTACGTAGTCAGCGCCAGCAGCCTTGGCCTCGTCCGCCTTGGCGGCCTTGGCAAAGACCAGCACGCGCTGGGTCTTGCCGGTGCCGTGGGGCAGAACGATGGCGCCGCGGACCTGCTGGTCAGCGTGGCGGGAGTCGACACCCAGTTTCACGTGGAGCTCCACGGTCTCATCGAACTTAGCGGTGGCGGTATCGACGACCAGCTTCATGGCGTCGGCGGTATCGTACAGAGCGTTGCGGTCGATCTTCTTGGCGCTCTCCTGATATTTCTTACCTCTAAACATCTCTAACCCTCCTTACTCGCCCACCAGGATGCCCATGGAACGGGCGGTGCCGGCGATCATGCTCATAGCGGCCTCGATGGAGGCGGCGTTCAGGTCGGGCATCTTGATCTCGGCGATCTTGCGGACGTCTTCCTTGCTGATGGTGGCCACTTTGTTCTTATTGGGCACGCCGGAGGCCTTCTCCAGATTACAGGCCTTCTTGATCAGCACGGGGGCGGGAGGAGTCTTGGTGATAAAGGTAAAGGAGCGATCGGCGTATACGGTGATGATAACGGGGATGATCATACCCACGTCGTTCTTGGTTCGCTCGTTGAACTCCTTGGTAAAGGCGGCGATATTCACGCCGTGCTGGCCCAGAGCGGGGCCAACAGGGGGGGCGGGAGTCGCCTTGCCGGCGGGGATCTGAAGTTTTACATATCCAGTTACTTTCTGTGCCACGAAAGAGCACCTCCATTTGAAAAATGTGGTCGTTTGGCGGAGCGGTAATCGCTCCTCCCACTTGTGCGGGCCGCTTTTGTAGGGCGCGGCGACCCTGGTGCGCCATTTATGACCCAACCTGAAGCATGCGGCGCGCCATAGCCGCCGCATCCTGCGTCCAGTCGGTCATTGTCAGGAATTTGCGGGCTCCACCTGGTCCAGCTCCAGCTCCACGGGGGTCTCGCGTCCAAACATGGACACTACCACCCTAACCTTGCCGCGCTCCAGGTCAATTTCTTCCACGGTGCCCAGGAAGGACTCCAGGGCGCCCTCGGTGATCTTGACCGTGTCGCCCAGCTGATAGCTGACTACGATCTCGCGCTTCTCCACCCCAAGGGCAGCCACGTCGTCTTCAGACAGGGGGATGGCCTTATTGCCCTCGCCCAAAAATCCGGTGACGCCGCGGATATTGCGCACCACGTGCCAGGTCTCGTCGTTCATCACCATCTTGACCAGGACATAGCCGGGAAAGACCTTCCGCTCCACGTCCTTGGGACCGTTGTCGGTAATCTCGGTAACCGTTTCCATGGGGATGCTGATCTCGTGGATCAGATCTCTCATGTTGCGGTTCTCCACATACTTCTCGATGGTGGCCTTCACCGTATTCTCATACCCGGAATAGGTGTGTACCACATACCAGTTCGCGTTGTCAGCCATAGTCCGCGCCCTCAGCCCAGCAGGGAAAGGATCAGGCCGATCCCCTTGTTGGCCACCAGGTCAAACAGCCAGATAAAGATGCCAACCACGACCACACAGGCGATGACGATCAGGGTGTTGTTGACCGTCTGCTTGCGGGTGGGCCACTGGACTTTCTTCAGCTCGCTCTTCATATCCTTGAGCCACTTGCCAATGCGGGCAAAGACGCCGGGCTTGGACTTTTTCTCGGACTTCTTGTCCTTCTTGGCCTTGTCGGCCTTGTCAGAAGCAGTCTGGGCAGTCTGCTCCAGCTTCTCGTTCTCAGCCATGTTGCTACCCTTCTTTCCTTTCAGCCTGTGAGGCTCCAATTACTTGGTCTCATTGTGGACGGTGTGCTTTCTGCAGAAGGGGCAGTATTTGTTCAGCTCCAGGCGGTCAGGGGTATTCTTCTTGTTCTTCATGGTGTTGTAGTTTCTCTGCTTGCACTCAGAGCACCGCAGGGTGATCTTAATGCGCGCGCCGGCTTTGCTTGCCATTTGTTCGGCACCTCCTTTTGAATTTACAGGGACCGCCGCAGCGGCCCGCGTTGAGTCGGACGGGAGAAAAAGCGTTCCTAAAACAGAAAACGCCGGACCCGGCCATATTGCCAGATCCAGCGACACAAGGGCGCAATACGCCATGGTCTACGGTGGGATCCGGCTCTGTTGCCTCCCTGTGTTCCAAGTATGGCCAAGGGGGTCGGACGTCAAACACCGTAAAAATGCGCACGACAAAAAAGCCCCTTTTCACAGGTATGGGATACTATATCATCTTTCCCGCTATTCGTCAAGCTATTTTTTATTTTTTATAAGTTAAGGTAAGAAACGGGATGGGCGGCGGGCCCCTATTTGTAGGACCCGCCGCCGCAGTCTACTCAAATATTCGCTTCAGTCCGTCAGCTTATCCAGCAGGGCAGCCAGCTCTTCCAGCTTGGCGTCCGGGTCGCCGGAGGCGGCCGCCTCCCGGACGCAGCAGTCCATATGGGCCCTGAGCACCATCCGGTTGGCCTTTTTCAGGATGGACTGGGCGGCCATGATCTGGCTGGATACATCCAGGCAGTAGCGGTCCTCCTCCACCATCTTCAAAATGCCGTCGATCTGCCCGCGGGCGGTCTTTAGCAGCCGGTTCACCTGGGCGTGGTCTGCCTTCACTTGACAGACACCACCTCATAGCCTGCCTCGGTGACGGCGTCGGTGAGCACCTTGTCATCCACTTCCTTAGATAGGGACAAAACGGCGGACTTATCCTCCAGACTCATCTCTACCTTGTCCACTCCGTCAATGGCGGACAGGGCCTTCTCCACCCGTCCGGTGCAGTGGCCGCACATCATGCCCTCGATTATCATGGTCTTGTTCATCGTTTCTGTTCCTCCTTGCTCTGTTTCCTTTATCTCCAGGGGGCAGGCTCCCTCCCGGGCGCTCCGCTCCTCTGTGGGCGGGGATTTGAATTTGCTTTTGAAAAAGCGCAGGCGCAGGGCATTTGTCACTACGCAGACCGAGCTTAGGCTCATGGCGGCAGCGGCAAACATGGGATTGAGCTGCCAATGGAGGGTGGTATAAAATACACCGGCAGCCAGAGGAATACCCAGCGAGTTATAGAAAAATGCCCAGAACAGGTTTTCTTTGATGTTTCGGATGGTGGCCCGGGACAGCTCCACCGCGGAGGCCGCGTCCAGCAGGTCAGACTTCATCAGCACGATGTCCGCGCTTTCGATGGCCACGTCAGTCCCGGCTCCGATGGCCAGTCCCACGTCCGCCCTGGCCAGGGCGGGGGCGTCGTTGATGCCGTCGCCCACCATGGCCACTTTCCTGCCCTGATCCTGGAGCTCCTTCACCTTCCGCTCCTTGTCCTGAGGCAGGACCTCGGCCATCACCTGGGTCACCCCCAGTTCCTTGCCAATGGCGTCGGCAGTGCGCCGGTTGTCGCCGGTGAGCATAACCACGTCCAGCCCCAGCGTCCGGAAAGCTGCCACGGCGGCCGCGCTGGAGGGTTTGGGGGTGTCCGCTACCGCGATAAGGCCCAGCACCCGCTCCCCGTCCGCAAAGTACAGAGGCGTCTTTCCCTGGGCGGCCAGAGTGTCCGCCTGGACCCCAAATTCGGCCAGGTCCACTCCAGCCTCCTCCATCATCGCCCGGTTTCCCCCCAGGAAGTATCGGTCTCTGATGGTTGCCCGCACCCCTCGGCCATGGACGGCCTCAAAGTTGCCCACCGAAGTGATGGGCAATTTCCTGCTCCTGCTCTCCTCTACGATGGCGGCAGCCAGGGGATGTTCCGACGGCCCCTCCAAACAGGCTGCCAAGGTCAGCAGGCCGTCCTCCTCCAGATCAGCCGCCGGCAGGATATCGGTCACCACCGGCTTTCCCTGGGTCAGGGTGCCGGTCTTGTCCAGTACCACCGTATCAATGGTGTGGAGGGTCTCCAGCGCCTCAGCGGATTTGATGAGGATGCCGTTTTCCGCTCCCTTTCCGGTCCCCACCATAATGGCCACGGGGGTGGCCAGCCCCAAGGCACAGGGGCAGGAAATGACCAGCACCGCCACGCCGGCAGTGAGAGCTTTTGTCACGTCCCCGCCGGTGACAACCAGCCAAACGACGGCGGTGACCGCGGCAATCAGCATTACCACCGGGACAAAGACGCCGGCTACCTTATCCGCCAGCTTGGCGATGGGAGCCTTGGAGGCAGAAGCCTCCTCCACCAGTCGGATCATCTGAGCCAGAGTGGTATCCTCCCCCACCCGGCTGGCCTCAAAGGTAAAGAAACCGGATTTGTTGATGGAAGCGGCGGCCACCTTATCCCCCACAGATTTGTCCACAGGGAGAGACTCCCCGGTGAGGGCAGACTCATCCACAGCGGATTGGCCCTCTACGATCACGCCGTCCACTGGGATGGACTGGCCCGGCCGGACCACCACTCGGTCCCCCACCTGGACCTCTTCCACGGGAATCTCCACCTCCACCCCGCCCCGAAGGACAGAGGCCGTCTTGGGCGCCAGGTCCATCAGGCGGGTGATAGCCTGGCTGGTCTTGCCCTTAGAGCGGGTCTCCAAAAATTTCCCCAGGGTAATCAGGGTCAGGATCATTCCAGCAGACTCGAAATACAGGTCCATGTGGTAGCGGGCCACCCGCTCCATATCCCCATGGCCCAGTCCATAGCCCATCTGGTAAATGGCGAACACGCCATAGATAACCGCGGCGATGGAGCCCACGGCGATCAGGGAGTCCATGTTGGGTGCCCGATGCCAGAGCGTTTTAAAGCCCACCTTGTAATACTTATCGTTGAGATACATGATAGGCAGAGTAAGGAGCAGCTGGGTCAGCCCGAAGGCTACGGCGTTCTCATGTCCCAGCAGGAAGGCAGGCAGGGGAGCGCCCATCATGTGGCCCATTGAGATATAGAATAGGGGAATGAGAAAGACGAAGGACCAGATCAGCCGACGCTTCATAGAGGCCAGCTCCCGCTCCATGGTGTCATCTTTTTGCGGGGCAGCCGCCTTTCCTTTTTCCTGGGGCAGGGAGGCGCCATAGCCAGAGGCGGTGACCGCCTGAATGATATCCTGTGCCGTGACGACACCTTCGTCGTACTCCGCTACCATGGAGTTGGTCATCAGACTGACCGCGGCACTTCTGACGCCCTCCATCTTGCTGACCGCCTTCTCCACATGGGCGGAGCAGGCGGAACAGGTCATGCCTGTGATATTGAATTTTTGCTTCATCGTATCACCTCGTTGCGCTGTCCCCCTCCGCCCATATGGGGTGCGCCGCGCTCCACACTGCGGAGGCGGCACAAATTCGGAGCGGAGGATTTTCGGGGGCGGCTCTGCTGCCTTAGAGATTACAGTGCGCGTGCCACCATTCAAATAGAACGGTCTGAATGGGAAACGGAGCAGGCGCTGCCTGTTTGATTGAATTCCTGCTTCCTGTCCTCGCTCCACCATATCCTCCAGCTTTGCCGCTCAAAGATATCGCTTTCCAAGGTATCGCCGGCTTATTTATACCCCCCCTGGGTGGGGTGTATATATCATACCCTGACATCTCAGCTTTGTCAAGAGGATAGTATGGGCGTTTTTCCGGATCTTATCAAAAGAGCCGCACGGCTGTACACCGCGCGGCTCCTTAGTCTGTTACTCCGCTGGACGGTCTTCGGATAAATCCAGACCGCTAATCAATTCTCTTAAGGGCAGAATGAACTCTGGGGATATGGACAAGCTGTCCACCCCCATCCGGAGGAAGGTCTCCGTCAAATCAGGATCTGCCCCCAGATCTCCACAGATCGACACCCGGAGCCCGTGCCGGTGTCCCTCCTCCACGGTGTGGCGGATCATCCGCAAAACGGCTGGGTGCCGGGGATCGTAAGCGCCGCCGGCGCGGCATCGATCTGCCGCCAGAGTATACTGGGTCAAATCGTTGGTCCCCAGGGAAAAAAAGTCCGCCTCTAAGGCCAGCTCATCCGCCAGCACAACGGCGGCAGGCGTTTCCACCATGATCCCCACTCTCACTTCTCCCGGCTCCCAGCCCTGGCTCTGCAACTCACTTCGGCACTCCTCCAGGATCTCCCTTGCCCTCCGGACCTCCCACGGGGCTGTCACCATGGGCAGCATCAGGGAAACTGGTCCCAGAGCACCAGACCGGAGAATAGCCCGGAGCTGTGGGCGAAACAGGTCGGGACGGGCTAGGGACAGCCGGATACCCCGGCATCCCAAGGGGGAGCTGTCCCCCTCAAGCCCCAGACAGGGGGCCTGTTTGTCTCCCCCCACATCCAAGGTCCGGATGACCACCGGCCGGCCAGCCATCGCCCGCACCACCTGGGAATAGGCGGCAAACTGTTCCTCCTCATCCGGACAGGTATCCCGGTCCAGGAAGAGGAACTCACTTCGGAACAGCCCCACGCCCTGGGCGCCCTTCTGCCGGGCCAGCTCCCCCTCAGCGCCGCTGCCAATATTGGCCAGCAGCGGCATCTCCCGGCCATCCAAAGTAACTGTATCCCGGTCTCTCCACTGGTTTAACCGCAGCCGCTCCTCCCTGCCCTTACGGGCCATCTGCTCCCCCTCCTCCACTATCTGCTCTGTGGGGTCAAGGTACAGCCAGCCCCGGTCTCCATCCAGCATGGCTGTTCTTCCCTGCCAGTCCTCCTGGATTTCTACCCCCATCACAGCCGGGACGCCCATGGCCCGGGCCAGGATCGCGGTATGGCTGCTGGCCCCCACATCTCGGGTAACCAGCCCCAACAGCTTGTCCCGGTCCAGTCCGATCAACTGGCTGGGGGACAATTCCTCTGCCGCCAGAATGGACGGCTCCCCGCCCAGCAAGTCCTCCTCCCGGACTCCGGTAAGCAGGTCCGCCACCCGGCGCGTAATGTCCCTCATGTCGTCGGCCCTGGCCTGCATATACTCGTCCTCCATAGCGGAAAAGAGGGCGGTGAACCGCGCTCCCGCCCTCTGAACCGCTTGGCAAGCTCCCTCTCCCCGGCGAATGGAGGTGTGCACCGCCTCCTGGTAATCCGGGTCCTCCAGCAGCATCTGGTGGATGCGGAAAATGGCAGCCGCCTCCATCCCCGCCTGGTCCAAGGCCCGTCCATAGAGGTCCTCCAGCTGGTCCATGGCGCCGCGCCGGGCGGCCTCAAAGCGGTTCAGCTCCTCCTCCGGGGACAATGTCGGCCCGGCTGTATCAGTTCGGCCCATTCGGGGACAGATGCGGATGGGACCTAAGGCAATTCCGCCGATGCTCCATGTCCCCCTGATCGCCTCCATGAAACCAGCCTCCTTTACAGGTTCTCCCGGAAAAAACGCTCCAGGACCGCTATGGACCTCTCCTCATCTCCCCCTTGGACGGTCACGGTGATCTGATCCCCCTGGCGCACGCCCAATGTCATCAAGGCGATGATCCGGGTAGCCTCCACCGCTGTCCCTCCTTTGATTATGGCAACCGTGCTGTCCAGGCCTCTGGCTGTCTGGACCAATAGGCCGGCAGGCCGGGCATGGAGGCCCAGCGGGTCCTTTACCGTGTACGGAAACTGCTTCACCTGGTCACTCTCTCCTTTTCCCTCAAGACTCACAGTTCCTCCGCCCTGGGCATAGCCGGGATCGCTCCGCTTCTGGAGCAGGTGATGGCAGCCGCTCGGTTGGCATAGGTCAGAATGTCCCGCAGCTCCTCTGCCGTCAGCCCCGCCATCGGCTCCCTTCCCCGGCTGCACAGCCGGGCCAGCACAGCCCCCAGGAAGGTATCTCCGGCTCCGTTGGTGTCAGCGACCTGGACCGAGGCACCGGGGACAGAAAAGCTCTCTCCCCGCCAGCGGCAGAAGGCCCCCCGCTCCCCCAGCGTGACCAAGATCAGGGAAATGCCCCGCTCTTCCAACAGGCGGCTGCCCTCCTCTGGGTCCCGCGTGCCGGTGAGGAGGGGGAGCTCCTCCTCTGACAGCTTGATCACATCCACCAGGGGCAGAGGTATGGCCATCCACTGGGCGGCCTCCTCTGGATTCTTCCACAGGGGCGCCCGATAGTTGGGGTCATAGCTGACCAGGACGCCTGCTCGGTGGGCGTGGCGGGCAGCGAAAATGGTAGCGTTTCGCTCCAGTCCCGCCGTCAGGCTCACCGAGCCAAAATGGAGAAATTTGGTGCGGCCCAGAGCCTCCTCATCCACCTCCTCCGGGCTTAAAGTGCAGTCGGCCCCCCGGATGAACTGAAAGTCCCGCTCTCCCCGCGAGTCTACCGACACCACAGCCAGGGTGGTGGGCTGGCTGCCCGTCCGCAGGCCGGAGCAGTCCACGCCATTTTCCTCCAGCACCCGGCGCAGGTAGGCGCCAAAGCTGTCCCGGCCCACTTTTCCAAAAAAGGCGGTCTCCGCCCCCAGCCGCGCCGCCGCTACCGCCACATTGGCGGGGGCTCCTCCTGGATTGGCGGCAAAGGCTGGGATTCCCTGATCTGTTGTTCCCGTCTGGGTCAGGTCGATGAGGACCTCTCCAACGCTTATGATATCTCTCATAATGCCGCCGCCTTCTTTCTCTTCTTTTCCTTCCAGACCAGGCAAGCCCACCAGCACAGGGACACCAGATAGAGGTAGACCGCCAGGGGCAGCGCTGACGCTCCCACCCCAAGGGTGGTCAGCGGGACGCTGGCGGAGATGGCCCAGGGCACCAGACCGGCTAGATTAAGCACAGAATTTCCGAGATTGACCGCCAGTTCCATGGAATCCAGGCCCCGCCGACGGTACTCCCCCTCCATCAGTTGGGCCCCCATCACAATGCCCACAGCCTGGTTACAGAACAGGCCGCAGCAGCCAAAGGACAGCAGGATGTGGACGGGGAACAGACCTACCCGGTCTACCAGATGCCCCACCCGGTCAGTCACCGGATCCAGCAGCCCGGTCCCGTTGAAGATACCAGAATAGGCGCAGGACAGGACCACAGTCAGCACGACGTTGATCATGGAACTCAGGCCTCCGCCGGCCATAATGTCCGCCAGACCCGGTTGAGCTGTCTGGTAGCCCACCAGACAGGCCAGCAGCAGTTCACCCAGATCCATCCCTTGGACGAACAGGGCGCAGATGGCGGCCAGGACACAGCTGACAGCGATGGACAAGAACGCGCTTATTTTGAGCCAGGGCAGAAGGAGCACGGCGGCGGCTGGAAGAAGTGTCACCCAGCTCAACTGAAAGCCGCTCTCTAAAGCCTCGATGATGTGGCTGTCTACCTGCCGGATGGGACACAGGATGGATAGGACACCGTAGACAGCCAGCGACAAAGCCATGGGCAGAGGGGTAGTGCGCCACATCTCGTGCTGAAAGGCCCTCTGCTCCGCCCCTGACACCGCCGCTGTCAGCGCCGCGGAGGAGGAAGCGGGGGACAGCCGCTCTCCCACATAGATCCCGGATATGATAGCCCCGGCGGTGACGGTTAGATCGGCCCCGCCGCTGCGGGCGATGGCCATCAGGATCACTCCCGCGGTGCCCACTACACCGAAGGAACTGCCAAAGGCCAAGCTGAACAGGGCTGGCAGCAAAAAGGCCACCAGGATGAAGGTCCTGGGTGTGATGAGTTGTGCGCCTCCCCAGACGAAGAAGGCCACCGTCCCCCCCGCCCGCCACAGGGCGGTGAGCAGCCCGATCAGGACCAGGATACGCAGCACCTTTACTGAGGTCTTCATTCCAGTCAGGGTCATTTGGACCAGGTCAGCCGCCCGGTGTCCCCGGTGCAGCCCGACCAGGAAAAAGCACACCAGCCCCACCAGCAGGGCCAAAAACTGGGGCAGCCCCATGACCATACAGCAGGCCACACAAGCCAGGAACACCCCAAACGCCGCAAAAAGATCCACTTTTTTCTCCCCTTTTATCCCTCTCCGCCCGAGATGGGACACTTTTTCATCCCGCAATACTACAATCGTGCCATGCCGTCGGTCCGCTCGGTCCCCTCCTCAGGGCTGTCAGTCCCGTTGTGTCCCTCCTGTTTGCCGCCATTATAGCATTTTTTCGCTCCAGTGTCATCCGGTTTTTCAGCATGGCCCACCATTTCCTTTTCGTCCTGTCCCCCCTTTCTTTTCCAAAAAAGGTATGGTATAATAAATTCTCAGAGCATATGGGACAATACTATTTTTCGGGGCCGGGCCGCTGTCCGACCATTTTGTTGTGCGCCTCCCTCTCCCTGGAATCGTTCCTATGCCCTTGGCATACTGGAGCATATTATAATAGGGAAAGGCGGAATCTTTTTGGACAACCTCGTACTCATCGGTATGCCTGGTTCTGGCAAAAGCACTGTGGGGGTTCTGCTGGCCAAGGCCCTGGGGTTGAGCTTTGTCGATGTAGATCTGGTCATCCAGCGGCGGGAGGGGGCCCTTCTTCAAGAGATCCTGGATACTCAGGGGGCCGAGGCTTTTCTGGACGCGGAGGAGGAAGCTGTCCTCTCCCTTCAGTGTCAGAACGCGGTCATTGCCCCAGGGGGAAGCGCGGTATGCCGGGAAAAAGGCGCGCTGTATTTGAAGGAACTGGGACGGGTCATCTATCTCCGCGTCCCTCTGGAGGAGCTGGACCGCCGCATCCAGGATCTGGCCACCCGGGGCATTGCCATGGCTCCGGGACAGGGCCTGGCGGATTTAATGGCCTATCGAGGCCCCCTTTATGAAAAATATGCCGATCTCATCGTCGATTGCCTGCCTGGTCAGACTCTTGCCCAGACTACGGGTGCGGTTCTGGACTGTCTGTCCCAGGACCTCTCTGCCCCAGCCCACGGGGTCAATGTGGGCCAGACGGCAGCGATCCGGCTCCGTTCTGAATCAGAAAAGGAAGGATCCAATGACATTTCGTGATTTGGGGCTCAACGCCTCCATCCTGCGTGCCCTGGAGGAGCAGGGCTATGCCAAGCCCTCTCCCATCCAGGAGAAGGCCATTCCCCCTGCCTTGAAGGGCCGGGACGTACTGGGCTGTGCCCAGACTGGCACGGGCAAAACCTGCGCCTTTGCCGCCCCCATTCTCCAGCGGCTGGCCGCCTCTCCCGCCGCCGGCCGTCCGATCCGTGCCCTGATCCTCACCCCTACCCGCGAGCTGGCCATCCAGATCGGAGAGAGCTTTGCGGCCTACGGCAAGTATCTGAAGCTGCGCCACACCGTCATTTTCGGCGGCGTGGGTCAAGCCCCCCAGGCCGAGGCGCTGAAGCGGGGGGTGGATATCCTGGTAGCCACTCCGGGCCGGCTCATTGATCTCCACGACCAGGGGCTGATCTCCGCCAATCATCTGGAAATGTTTGTCCTGGACGAAGCCGACCGGATGCTGGATATGGGCTTTATCCACGACGTGAAAAAAATACTCAAGTGGCTGCCCCAAAAGAAGCAGACGCTCTTTTTCTCTGCTACCATGCCCCCGGAGATTACCGAGCTGGTAAACTCTCTGCTGAAGGATCCGGTCAAGGTCGCGGTAGATCCGGTATCCTCCCCGGTGGATGCCATCCACCAGACCGTATACTTCGTAGACCGGGGCAATAAGACCCAGCTTCTGGCGCTTCTGGTGGAACAGTTGAAGGTGAAGAACGCGCTGGTCTTTACCCGGACCAAGCATGGGGCCAACAAGGTGGCCCGGGACTTGGTCAAAGCGGGGATCCCTGCCGCCGCCATCCACGGCAATAAGAGCCAGACCGCCCGGCAGCAGGCCCTGTCTGACTTTAAGGCTGGCCGGATCCAATGCCTGGTGGCCACTGATATCGCCGCCCGTGGGCTGGACATCGAGGAGTTGTCCCACGTCTTTAACTACAATCTGCCCGAAGTCCCGGAAACCTATGTCCACCGCATCGGCCGCACCGGCCGAGCGGGCCGTGAGGGCGTGGCCGTGGCCCTGTGCGATTTCTCGGAAAAACCCCTGTTGAAGGATATTGAGAAGCTTATGGGACGAAAGGTACCTGTGGTGGAGGACCACCCCTGGCCTATGGAGGTCTTTGAGGCCCCCAAGCGGGACAAAAACGGCAAGCCCATCAACGCTGAGGACGCCGAGGCCCGGGCCGCTGCCAAAGAGCTGCGCCGGATGCGGGACCAGAGCCAGAAGGAGACCCTCCAGCGCAAGGCGGCCCAGGCCCAGCAGAAGGGCCAGGAGGCAGGAGAGCAGGAGGAAAAGCGTTCCCGCTCCCGCCGCCGGAAGAAAAAGGCCGGTCAGTCTGAAGGGGTACCCCCCGGCACCGCACCCGCCGCCCTCCAGGATTACGAGAGTCCCATCCGCCGCTCCGAACCACCCAAGCGAGGAGTACGTCCCGGCACGCTGATGGACACCGGCGACGCCATGCCACGCACCGATTTCCACCGGCCCAACCCTCTGGACAGCGATGTCATCATGGACGCCACCGCCCGGCTTCTGGCGCCCCGGCGCTCCCCCCTGGTTCCCTCTCGCGGCGGGAGTGACCGAAAGGAGAGCCGTGCCGGCAAGGGACATGGCAGCAGAGAGGGCCAGCCGGCCCCCCAGCCCGGTCAGGCGCACCGGCAGAAGGCCAAGTCCCGCGCCGGGCAGCAGTCCGAGTCCAAGGGGGCTGCGCCCAAAGGCCCGCTGGAAAAGAAGTCCGGCGGCAAGAAGCGGACCTCCCGCCCCGACAGGCGCCATTCCCAGCCACTGGAACCCCGCCGGAATGGTCAGCCTAAGGACTCCACCGAGCAGCATAGCCTGATGAAGCCCTATTACTTGGATATTGGCAGATGATCCCGGTGGACGGAGCAGAGGGGCTCTCTCCCGCTTCCATGTCCGCTCCCAGTCAATTTGTCTTACAAAATACTATTTAATATACAGAATATGGAGGAAAACAGTATGGATTATCAGGCCCTCTATCAGCAGAAGCTGACCACCGCCGACGAGGCGGTCAAGGTGGTCAAGTCCGGTGACTGGGTAGATTACACCTGGTGTACCAACCACCCCATTGCCTTGGACAAGGCCCTGGCCGCCCGGCAGAATGAGCTAACCGATGTCAAGGTCCGGGGCGGCGTCACCATGTGGATGCCCGAGATCGCCAAGGCCGAGGACGCCGGGGAGCACTTCGCCTGGCACTCCTGGCACTGCAGCGGAATTGACCGGAAGATCATCGCCAAGGGAATGGGTTATTTCAGCCCCATGCGCTACTCCGAGTTGCCCCGGTTCTACCGGGAACACCTGGATCCCGTAGATGTGGTAATGCTCCAGGTCACCCCCATGGATAAGCATGGCAACTTTAATTTTGGTCTGGCCTGCTCCCACCTGGCGGATATGCTGGCCCGGGCGAAGTGCGTCATCGTAGAGGTCAATCAAAATCTTCCCTGGGTCTATGGCCTGACTGGTACAGAAATCAACATTCAGGACGTGACATATGTGGTGGAAGGAGATAATCCCCCCATCGCCCAGCTTGGCGCCGGCGGCCCTGCTACTGAGGTGGACAAAGCGGTGGCCAACCTGGTGGTGCCCCAGATTCCCAACGGTGCCTGCCTGCAGCTTGGCATCGGTGGTATGCCCAACGCTATCGGCGCCATGATTGCTCAGTCCGATCTAAAGGATCTGTCTGTCCATACCGAGATGTATGTGGACGCCTTCGTGGACATGGCCGCCGCCGGCAAAATCACCGGACGGCACAAGGCGCTGGATAAAGGCCGCCAGGTCTTTGCCTTTGCGGCTGGCACCCAGAAGCTGTATGACTACGTGGACCGCAATCCCGACGTGATGGCTGCCCCTGTGGACTATACCAATGACGTCCATGTCATGGCACAGATCGACAATTTCATCTCCATCAACAACGCCATTGACATGGACCTGTTCGGCCAGGTCAACGCTGAGTCTGCCGGCATCAAGCACATCTCCGGCACTGGCGGACAGTTGGACTTCGCCATGGGCGCTTACCTGTCCAAGGGGGGCAAGAGCTTCATCTGTATGTCCTCCACCGTCACCGGCAAGGATGGCACGGTCAAGAGCCGCATCGTCCCCACTCTGACTCCCGGCTCCATCTGCACCGACCCCCGGTCCTGCACCCACTACATCGTGACTGAGTACGGAATGGTATGTATGAAGGGCCTGTCCACTTGGCAGCGCGCTGAGGCAGCCATCTCCATCGCCCACCCTGATTTCCGTGAACAGCTCATCAAGGACGCGGAGAAAATGGGCATCTGGCGGCGCAGCAACAAGTAAAAAGCTTGCTAATAAAAAATCCCTGTGTCCAAAAGGCACAGGGATTTTTCAAATCAGCTCCCACTGAAAGTCCTCCCACTTCAACCGGCTGCCCACCGTGGTCCCCTCCGGCAGCAGGAACATGGTAATAGAGTGCTCCCGCCCCCCATCAGACAGCAGGTCGGCGTAATCTCCGTTGACTCTCTGAACTGTGTAAAAAATCGGGTCCAATTTCAGCTCTCTCCTTTCTCACATCCCGTCTGCTCCTTACAGGACCGGCGGATCTGGAAATAAAATACGAGATAACTGATTACATCCAGCACAAAGATCAGTTGAAAAATCACATTTCGGGCAAACTTTTTCCCCGTCAGGTTGCCCAGCCGGTACTGCACATACAGCCCGCTGATGGAGTAGGCCGAGGTGGCCAGCACCACGGAATAGGCAAAGGCTACGCCAAGAAATCCGAAGGGCAGCAAGATCTGCAGACCTGGAATCACGAGAAAGGCGGCTAACATCATTGACCAGATCTGCAGGTGCGTGATAAAAAAGGGGATGGTCAGCAGCTTCATGGCCAAGGCCAAGTGATTCAGCCTTCTCCGGGCGGAAAGGTCTGCCTGGACTCGCCTCACCCGCTTGATCAGAAAGATGATGGCTACCACGGCAAGAATCAGGTTGGCGATCACCGCCGGCGGCAGCAGTCCCCATGGGATATCCAGGTCTCCACTCCCGTCCGACAGCAGAATGGGTCCCAGTAAAACGGCCTGGGTCCCATAGAGGCTGACTAAATAAAGAGCGCTTATGATGATCATGTCTACTCACTCCTCAACGCCCTGTAAAAAGTCCGTTTTATGGGACTGCTCTTTTCCTATACTTAGGTTGTCGATCAGACAAGAAAGGAGCAGAACATTATGGATTACAGCATCGTTTGGGTACGGGGACATGTGGAGGTCTACGACTGGGCAGGGCGGTTCTGCTTCTCTGCCGATAACGAGCGGGAGGCCAGAGAGGAACTGGCTCTCACCGCGTAAATTCAACTTGGGGGTGCGCTACAGGGGCGCCCCCTTTTCTTATTGGCTGCCCCGGTGTTCTCCGTTCAGGAGTCGATAAAGCTGCGGATACGCAGCTTCACTCCCAACCGGTCAGCGATGTCCCGGCAGTTCTGGATCTCCTCTTGCGTCTTGTCCTTGTCCACAATAGTCAGCACCACATGGGGCACATAGCGCTTGGCCTCTCCGGCAAAATCCAGCATGGCCTGATAGGCCGCCTCCCCCTGAACGGGGTGGCACAGGGCGGTGTAGTCCGCCGCGTTGTCCGAGTTGAGAGAAATAGACAGGGTATCGATGCGTCCCTTTAGCTCTGGGCACACATCCCGGCCCAGAATCAGATTGGCGTGTCCATTGGTGTTGATACGCACTGGGGGCAGCTTATCCCCGAAACGCCCCTTCAGCTCGTCCACCAGCCACAAGATATCATCCAGGCGGTAGGTGGGCTCACCATAGCCACAGAATACGATCTCCCGGTAGGAGCACACATCCCGGCTCAAAAAGCTGTCCAGAGCCTCCTGGCGGGTAGGCTCCCGCTCCAGCCACAGGGAGTCCTCGGTATAGATGGACCCCTGCGCCCTGCCGTGGCGCAGGCAGAATTCGCAGTTGCAGTTGCATTTGTTGGTCAGGTTCACATACAGCGCGTCCTCATATTCATAGGTAATGGTCATGGTAGATCCGTCCTCTCCTTTTTCTTCTTGGGCAGCATAGGTGGAAAGACACCTGTGCGCACCCCCACAAACCGAATGATGATCCAGGCAGCCGCGAAGGCCGCGGCCCAGGCCAACAGGCCGTGGTATTCCACATAATCCTCCTGGCTAGCCGTGGCGTGGCCCCCCTCCATGTCAATATAGCAGGTATCCACGGTAACTCCATGGTACTTGTTCAGCTCCTCCAGCTGGTCGTCCGTCAGGGACTCCCGCGCCAGAGTGCCGATGGGCAGGCGGGCATAGCTGGCTGTCATAGGGGTCTCCCCCTCCTCCCGGTATACCACGCTGTCCGAGTTGACTTTGGCGGCGATCCGTGTGCCGTCTTCCAACTGGAAAATATGCCAGAATAGTCCGTCGATATAGCCGCCGGGGCTGTTGCTATTCAGAGTAATGGAGTCCATCTCCATCGTAAAATACTCGTTGTTCTCCATATCAGCCAAGGTCTCAGCCAGAGGGATATCTTCACTGGCCACCGCACCGACTGAGCCTTCTTCCGCGGCGTTCTTCTCCAAATACGCCTGGTACCCCTCCTCCAGTGTCTGTTCGTACAGGTATTGCGCTCCAAAGGCGATCCCAGCCGACAGCAGCACAGTCAGCAGTAAGTCCCAGCGCCAGTACCAGATACTACGGCGCCTCATTAGGCTCTCCCCCTTCGATGCCAAAAAACCGTTTCCCGTTCTCCAGGGTGATACGGGCCACCTCATCCGGAGTCAGCCCCTTCACCCGGGCGATGGCTTCCGCCACCAGATGAACATGGCTGGAGTCGTTCCGCTTTCCCCGGAAGGGTTCCGGCGTCAGGTAGGGGGAGTCAGTCTCAATCATAATCCGGTCCATGGGCAGCCAGTCGATGACCTCCAGGGCCTTCCTGGCGTTTTTGTAGGTAATGACGCCGGTGAAGGACAGCATCCATCCCAGCTTGACCAGCACCTTGGCGTCCTCCAGGCTGCCGGAATAACAGTGGTACACCCCGGTAACCTGGGGATACTCCCGGACAATGGTCAGGCAGTCCTGATGGGCTTCCCGGTCATGGACGATAACGGGCAGATGGAGGGACTGGGCCAGCTCCAGCTGGCGGCGAAAGACATTCTGCTGTAAGGCCCGAGGCGGGTTATCCTTCCAGTAGTAGTCCAGTCCGATCTCTCCAATGGCCCGGACCTTCGGGTGGGCGGCCAACGCCCGCAGCTCCAGTAGAGCCCCGTCTTCCCAGTCTCCACAGTCGGAGGGGTGGACCCCTACTGCCGCGTAGACATAGGGAAAGCGGTCTGCCAGCTCCAGGGCCGTCTTTGAGCTCTCCAAATCACAGCCGGGATTTAAAATCAGCTCCACCCCGCATCCCGGCATGGAGGCCAGCACCTCCAGCCGGTCGGCGTTGAAGGCCCCGGAGTCATAGTGGGCGTGGGTGTCGAATACCGCCATAGGCTACCCCTCTCTTCTTCATCAAGCGTGTCTTTTATCATACTCCCATCCCCTCAAAAATGCAAGTGGATGGCCCCCCTGTCTCTCCTTCATTCACGTCGGTATGGGGGGGACTCCTCCCTTCTTCCTCCTGCCCCCCAAAAAAGGCAGGTCAGCGGTATTCCCCTTGCCCTTTGGCGCAAAGCCTGATATGCTGTCGTTGAAAGGAGGGGTCCCTCTTGAAGATCTCAGTAGAACACGCCCCTTTAGAGGAAAACGAGGTCATCCTGCGCTGTTCCAACTTGGACCAGGAGATGCTCTGGGTGCTGTCCATTCTCCGCTCCGGCCTGCAAAAATTGTGTGCGTGGGATGAGCGACGCGAGGTCACCCTCCTCTCTCCCAGTGAGGTAGTGTACTGTGAGAGTGTGGATGACCACACCTTCCTCTATACCTCCGCGGCAGTCTATCAGACTGCTCTTAGCTTGGCGGAGCTAGAGGGGCGGTATGGAAGCCTTGGCCTTTTCCGCACAGGCAAGTCGTCCATCGTCAATCTTCACCGTGTCCGCGCCCTGAAAAGTCAGCCTGGCGGGAGGATCGAGGTCACTTTGGAAACAGAGGAGAGGCTGGTGGTCTCCCGCCACTATGCGCCCCTGCTGCGGGAGCGGCTGGGACTGTGAGAGAAAGGAGTGTTATCTATGTTCAGAGAAGAATTTATCCACTATTACAGCTGGGGCGTCACCATGAAGTACCACATGGGCGTCTATACCGCGGCCCTTGTTTTCACTGACTGTATTGCCCAATGGCTTATGGGGCGGCAATCCATCCCCATCCTGGTCCTGGGGGAGATGCTGCTGGTATCTATGGGGGTGGCTGTCCTTGAGTCCTGGATCTTTCCCCGGAGAGAGGTATGGGAGGGCGAGGCCCTGATACGCCGCACCGCCCTGTGGGCACTGGCATCCAATCTGGGATTCGTAGGAGGGGCAGCCCTGTGCGGCTGGTTTGATGGCGTTCCTCTGTGGGGTGCCGCGCTGTTGGCTCTTTTTCTGGAGTTCGGTCTGGCTTCCATGTGGTTCGCTGACCATGTGGCTCTCCGGCGGGATACCCAACGGCTCAACGAGAGGCTGCGCCAGTATCAGAATGAATAGACGGCAAAACTACGGCAGGACATCTGAAGGGATGTCCTGCCGTTTTGTCGGACATTTCCGAGCCATACGCAGCAAAGCCCATTTTGATTCCAAATCAAATTGCAGCCCAGTGCAGCAATACATATGTATTTTACCTTTTGAATCATCACCACCGGTCCAGCCGGTGAGTTCCAATTATAAAAAAGTCGGAGCAAGCGGTTGCGATTTGGAGAGGATGAGCAAGTGGGCGGGGGGATAACGCTTTTTGCACACACATAAAAAAGCGTCGGAGCAAAGAGAAACTTTGCTCCGACGTGGTGACCCAGCGGGGACTCGAACCCCGGACCCACGGCTTAAAAGGCAGTTGCTCTACCGACTGAGCTACTGGGTCATATATATTCTTTTTTGAAATATTGGCTCCGGCACAAGTCCATAAGAAGTCGCCAGAGGCTGATGTCTCCATCAGATTTGGCAGGGATGGCTGGACTCGAACCAGCGAATGAGGGAGTCAAAGTCCCTTGCCTTACCACTTGGCTACACCCCTGTATCTGCCGCGAAGAAAAGGCAAGGGCCGGAGCCGAAGCTCCCGGCCCTTACGCCTTATTGGTCTGGGGTGGGTAAAGGGACTCGAACCCTCGACACCCGGAACCACAATCCGGTGCTCTAACCAACTGAGCTACACCCACCATATCGCTGACTGTTCACAGATTGGCTCCCAAAACCGGGGGCCTTCGCCCTGTCAGAGGACCATCCAACTTGAGAGGATAAGGGGAGAATACAGGGGCGGACTACGCCACAATGTCCAGAACAAAATTGCTCCGACATGGCACGCCTGAAGGGACTCGAACCCCTGACCCACTGCTTAGAAGGCAGTTGCTCTATCCACCTGAGCTACAGGCGCGTATGGAGCGGGTGATGGGAATCGAACCCACGCGACCAGCTTGGAAGGCTGGGATTCTACCATTGAACTACACCCGCATAGAAGGCGCGGTCCTTCCACGTCAGCCTTGAAATTGTAGCACACCAAGACCCGGTTTGTCAATCCCTTTTCTTCTGTTTACAGCAATTCATAAAATATTTCTCTCTCCGGCAGGGATTCCGGTCAAAACCGCGGGGAGGGGGGCTGCCCCTCTCCCGCGTGTTCCTTATGTAGCCGCTTTCCGGACCAGAGCCGATTGGATCCGGTGGTCCGCCACTTTTTCCACCTGGATATCCAGTCCGTTGACTTGAACCGCCGGCCGGCTGCCGTCCTCTGGAATGGTACGCAGGCAGCTGAGTACCATTCCACCCACCGTGTCATAGTCCAGGTCGCCGGACAACTCGATCCCCAGAGTTTCGGCCAGTTCCCCCACGCTCAACGCGCCGCTGGCTCTCCACAGGCCTTCGCCTATCTGTTCCAGTTCCGGCGGCTCCGCAGGGTCGTACTCATCATAAATATTGCCCACGATCTCCTCCAGCAGGTCTTCCACCGTGATAACACCTGCCAAACTTCCATATTCATCCATCACCACAGCCAGATGTATCTTCTTTCGCTGCATATCCCGCAGCAGGTCGCCGGCGGACAGGCTGTCTGGTACCAGGTAGGCCGGGCGCATCAGCTCCCGCACCGTATGGCCGCCCCGGCCCGTCCAGTCCAGCAGGAAGTCCCGGGCATAGAGCACACCCACCACATCGTCGTCGTCCTCTCCACATACAGGAAAGCGGGACAGCCCACTGCTTTGAATTACATCCAGCACCTCCTCCCGATCCGCGTCTTCCCACAGGGTAATTACATCTGCTGCCCGGGTCATCACATCGCCCACAGCCTGCTCAGAAAAGTCAAATACATTATGTAGCAGTTCCTTTTCCTCCGCGTCAATAGCGCCATTTTCATTCCCCAGGTCAATCATCATGCGGATCTCATCCTCGGTGACCTGCTCCTCCTCCACCTCCACGGGCACCCCAATCAGCCGCAGCACCCCATTGGTGGAACAGGAGAGCAGAAAGATCACAGGCCGGGCCAGCACTGCTATGGCGGATACCACTCGACAGGAAAAGCGAGCCATCTCCATAGGCTTCTGCATGGCGATCCGCTTAGGTACCAGCTCTCCGAATACCAGTGTAAAGTAGGATAGGATCAAGGTAATGAAAATCACAGACAGGGTATCCACCACCGATATGGGCAACATCGTGATACCCAGATCCTCGCAGAACCAACGCACCAAGTACTCCGAGAAGCTGTCGGCGGCAAAAGCCGAGGCCAGAAAGCCAGCCAATGTGATTCCGATTTGGATGGTGGACAAAAATCCGGCTGGCTCCTCCACCATCTTTAGCAGCCTGGGGGCCAGCTTGTCCCCCTCCTCCTCCAACTTGCGCAGCTTATTGGCGTTTAGAGAGATCACGGCAATCTCTGTCGCCGCAAAAAAGGCATTTATCACGATCAGTACCACCTGGAGCAGCAGTTGGAGCGCTATGGTCATCAAATCAGTTCCTCCTTTGATTTCTTCCGCCTGTGCTGACATATGCAAAAGGCATGGCCCGCTCCGCGCAAAGCGAAACAGGCTATGCCTTTTTTCATCTGTTATCGATTTGTAAGTGACAGGGACCGTCTCGGTCAGGATCCATAAGAATCGAGGGGCTCCTTTTTACACAGGCTTCCGGCGCCGCTGTGGCACCGGCCAACATTATCATATCCAAAGGCGGCTCTCACGTCAAGGCATTCCCCGCAACCTTAACGCTTTATTGACAGGCGCTCCGTTCGTTCAGCGCAGAGCCGTGTCACAGAAGGCGCAGCAATCCACCCCACCGTTCTTTTTCACCAGAGGCGGCAGATACGGTTGTGTCTGGGTGATGCACCTGGGGTTGGAGCACACCGGCTTGGTCCCGATCTCCACCGCCTCCGTCCGTTCCAGCCGGGGCTGGTTCGCCAGGTCGGACAACAGGGCCATCCGTGCAAACATCCCGTACCGAGCCTGCTGAAAATAGGCCGCCCTGGGATCGTCATCCACATCCACAGTGATCTCATCCACCCTGGGCAGGGGGTGCATGACCAGCATCTTCTCCTTGGCCCGGTCCAGCTTCCGCCGCGTGAGAATATAGATTCCTTTGTTCCGCTCATATTCCAGGGGATCTACAAACCGCTCACGCTGGATCCGGGTCATATACAGCACATCCAGTTGTGGAATGACCGCCTCCAGCCCCGTGACTTCCGTAAATTTCATCTCATTTTCCAGCATGAAAGCCCGCACATAGTCGGGGACGGCCAGCTCGCGGGGCGAGATCAGGAAAAAGCGGATATGTTCAAATTTGGCCATGGCCTTGATGAGGGAGTGGACCGTGCGCCCATTCTTCAAGTCGCCGCACAGTCCGATAGCCAGTCCATCCACGCCGCCCAGCAACTTGGTCATGGTCGTCAGGTCAGCCATGGTCTGAGTGGGATGCATATGGCCGCCGTCCCCGGCGTTGACCACCGGAACATGGGAGTAGAGGGAGGCCGCCTTGGCCGCCCCCTCCCAAGGTGTACGCATGACAATAACGTCGGCGTAGCTGGACACCATTTTAATGGTATCCTTTAGCGTCTCTCCCTTGGCCACAGAGGAGGAATTGGGGTCCGCGAACCCAAATACCGTCCCACCCAGCCGAAGCATGGCGGTCTGGAAGGAAAAGTTAGTTCGGGTAGAGGGTTCGTAAAACAAATTGGCCGCCACCTTGCCCCGACATACATCAATGAACTTCTCCGGGGCGTCTATGATCTGACTGGCCCTGGCATATAGCTGATCCCACTCCTGGCGGGACAGGTCGCCAAAATCGATCAGGTGCCGCATCGTCCCTCACTCCTCATCTTTTTTCTTCCAGCTATCCTACCACAAACCACCCCGCTCCGCAAGGTGGCAGAACAACTTTTCCTATTTTTTAACTCAGGAGCACACCAATAAATCACAAAAATTTCCCCGCATGAAAATCATCCATTTCCACACCCTAACAAATGTGAATGGAGGGTCTCATTTGGTCTGGTTTTGGTATTTTTTGATATACAGCTTTTTTGGCTTTTTGTTAGAGGTGTCCTATGCCCGGATCACCGGGGGATATCCGGAACGCAAATGTCTGTTGGTGCTGCCTCTATGCCCCGTCTATGGGTTGGGTGCCTGCGCCATTTTGCTATTGGCTCCAGTCAAAGGCTTTCCTCCGGCCGTCTTTCTGTTGGGCGGACTAGCGGCCACAGCGGTAGAATATGGGGTCAGTCTCTTTTATGAAAAAGCCCTTAAGGTTTCCTTCTGGGACTACCGAGGATTGCCAGGCAGCATCCACGGCAGGATATGTATGCCCTTTTCTCTGGCTTGGGGTGTTCTAGCTCTGCCTCTGATCTACTGGGTTCATCCGGCTCTAGCGCCATTGGTTCAGGCCATCCCAGGGCCGGTCAGCCTGTCCGCCGTGACAGCGGTGGGGGCGGACTCCTTGATTTCTCTGGCACTGTTGGCTCAAACCCATGACCGATCCTGTCTGGAGTGGCGCCGATCCTGATACCGGCGAAAGCGCCGTTCTACCATTAGAGCAGATGATCGTTTTCTTTTTGTAAATGCAAGTCTAACAATCCCACGACTGGCTATCTTACAGAGCAAACTCCGCCGCGTTCCTCCACAGTCACGCAACGAGGCTGTAACCCACTTATGTTTTTGCCTGTCCCCAAGGAATCAGTCTCTAATAACTGTAACAAAAAAGCAGCCCCGGAAAATCGCAATTTTCCGGGGCTTTTGAACGTTTTTGATATAAAATCAGCGTTTGCTGAACTGAGGCGCACGACGGGCGGCTTTGAGGCCGTATTTCTTGCGCTCCTTCATTCTGGGGTCGCGGGTCAGGAACCCGGCGGCCTTCAGAGCAGGGCGGTACTCCTCGTTGACCAGCAGCAGAGCGCGGGCAATACCGTGACGGATGGCGCCAGCCTGGCCGGTGACGCCGCCGCCGGTAACGGTGGCCACGATGTCCACCTTACCCACAGTCTCCGTGGTGACCAGGGGCTGACGGACAATGAGCTTCAGGGTCTCCAGACCAAAGTAGTCGTCGATGTCACGGCCATTGATGGTGATGGCTCCGGTGCCGTTCTCGAACAGGTGCACGCGGGCCACGGAGGACTTCCGGCGGCCGGTGCCGTAGAAATAAGGCTTCTTGCTCTTATACATGATCTAAATCCTCCTCTTACTCAGCGTCCCAGACCTGGGGCTTCTGGGCAGCGTGCTCATGCTCGCCGCCGCGGTAAATGTGCAGGCGAGTCAGGGAGTCCTTGGCGATGATGTTCTTGGGCAGCATCCCGCGGATGGCCAGCTTCATGGCCAGCTCGGGCTTAGTCTGCATCAGGGTGCGGTACTTCACTTCCTTCAGGCCGCCCACCCAGCCGGAGTGGGAGCGGTAATACTTCTGGTCCAGCTTCTTGCCGGTCAGAACAGCCTTCTCAGCATTGATGACGATAACGAAATCGCCGCAGTCGGCGTTGGGGGTAAACTCGGGCTTGCGCTTACCGCGCAGCAGATCAGCGGCCAGAGCGGCTGTCTTGCCCAGAGGCTTGCCAGCAGCGTCCAGGACGTACCAGCTGCGCACGATGTTCCCCTTGTTTGCCATAAAAGTGGACATAGGTGAAACCTCCATTTTCCTCTACTTATCTCAACCATTTGGTCAATGATAAAAACATTTTGCCCAACTCTGTACAAGCGGAGCGTTTTGTATTATAGTACGGGAGTAAGCGGGTGTCAACTGATATTTCATGTTTTTTTAGCAAAAGATTAGATATCTTTTATTTTCTCTTATATTCTTCCGATATCTCTTGATATCTCATTTTTAATTTTTGTTTTTATTCAGTCAAAACTTCAGTTTTTGTAACAGTTTTACTCAAATGGAGGAGATCCCCCATGAACAAGATTCTATCCCTGACTCGCCGGTGTGTAGAGGACTATCATATGATACAGCCCGGCGACCGGGTAGCCGTCGGTGTATCCGGCGGAAAGGACTCCTTGGTCCTGTTGATGGCGCTGGCCAAGCTGCGTGAGTTTTACCCTATCCCCTTCACGGTAGAGGCTTTTACCCTGGATATGGGTCATTCCGATGGGAGGGACGGGATGGACTTCTCCCCCATCACCCGTCTGTGCGGAGAACTAGGTGTTCCCTACACCATACTGAGCAGTGAGATCCATCACATCATTTTCGATATCCGCCGGGAGAAGAACCCTTGCTCCATGTGCGCGAAAATGCGCCGTGGGGCTCTTCACCAGGCCATTCTGGACCGGGGCATCACCAAAATAGCCCTGGGCCACCACTATGATGACGCCATTGAGACCTTTTTCATGTCTTTGATCTTTGAGGGGCGGCTGTCATGTTTTCAGCCTGTCACCTTCTTAGATCGGACCGGCATCACCCAGATTCGCCCTCTCCTCTATTGTGGCGAAAATCTGATTCAGCACACGGCTCAGAGGCTGGGATTGCCCGTAGTCAAAAATCCCTGTCCAGCCAATGGGAACACCAAACGGCAGGAGATCAAGGAGCTCATCTACGAACTTCAGGGACGCTACCCTGGGCTGAAAGCCCGCGCCTTCGGCGCCATGCAGCGCCTTCCCTTGCCGGAGTGGGGACCAGTGGAGCACCGGAGGCGGCCTTTGCCGGAGGAGCTTGGCGAATAACAGGACGGTGTGCTCCTACTAGATACAATATACTCAGTTATACCAGAGGTACCGTCGGGAGACATAAAAACGGCCGCCTGTGCAGAAATGCACAGGCGGCTTTCTGATTTCTCTCTATTCTTTCGCCAGCAAGTGTTCCAAGCTCTGGCGCACCTTTTCTAGGTCCGGGTCGCAGAGCAGCGGCAAGACAGATACCAGCGCCTCTCCCTCCAGTTCCCACCACCGGAACCGGAGGAGTAATTCAGTCAAACTCTCATCAAAGCGCCGCTTCAGAAAGCGGGCTGGGTTCCCCCCATAGACAGTATAAGGCGGTACATCCTTCGCCACCACAGAGCAGGCAGCGATAATAGCCCCGTCGCCAATGCTCACCCCCGGCAGGATGACGCTATTCCGCCCTATCCAAACGTCATTTCCCACTACCGTGTCCCCTTTGAAGGGCAGTTGCTCCAGGTGGGGCGGGGTATTTTCTGCCCAAGCTCCCCCAAAGACATGGAAGGGATAGGTGCTGACGCTACTGATCCGGTGATTGGCCGAGCCCATAATAAACTGCACGCCGCTGGCAATGGCGCAAAATCTACCGATGATCAGCCTGTCCCCAAACTCCGGCCAGTTGAACAGGACATTATTTTTCTCAAAGGACGTGGGGTCCACAGGGTCGTCGTAGTAAGTATAATCCCCCACAGAGATGTTAGGGGCAGTAATCACATTTTTCAAAAAGCAGGTAGTCCCATACGCATTGGGGAACAACACATTGGGATCCGGGATTCGGTCCATTTCAAATCATTCCTCCTTTAAAGTCGATCTTTCACATCCTTTCTCCCTGTATATACAGTAGCTACCGCCCGCCTTTTCCGCATCTCTTTCATATTATCCACCTTATTTTCATTTTCTTAATTTTAACAGAGCCGGTACGGCCATCCTCGGGCTCTCATAGGCCGGGTCCGGGACGGTGCTCCAGAAAGCAGCCCTCCTCATGGGACCAAATGACCCCTACGGCCTGGAGGTAGGCGTAGATGATGACTGTCCCCACAAAAGTCATTCCCCGTTTTTTCAGATCCTTGGATACCCGGTCGGACAGCGGGGAGCTGGCCTTCCCCTGCTCACAGACCACCTGGCCCTCCGTCCAGTGCCACAGATAGCGGTCGAAGCTGCCCCATTCCCTCTGAATCTCTCGGAACACCCGGGCGTTCTGGACGGCGGCAGCGATCTTCCTCCCGTTGCGGATGATGCCTGGGTCACTTTTCAAGCGGGCCTGCTCCTCCGGTCCATAGGAGCACACTTTCTCCAGGTTGAAGCCGTCAAAGGCCCTGGAAAAAGCCTCCCACTTATTGAGGACACACTCCCAGGACAGTCCAGCCTGAAAATTCTCCAGGATCAGCATTTCAAAGAGCTTTTGGTCGTCGTGGACGGGGACCCCCCACTCCTTATCGTGGTATTGGAGGTACCGGGGGTTGTTGGGGTTAGCCCACGGGCACCTTGTCTTTCTATCTGGCCAGTCCATGCTCCCCCTCCTCACAGCGCCGTTCCCCGTGTAGGGGTGCTGAGTGTTGTCACATCAATCCCCTCCAAAGAGAGGAGATACCTTTTCTTTTCCAATCCTCCGGCATAGCCGGTCAAGCTGCTGTCGCTCCCCACCACCCGGTGGCAGGGAATGATGATGGAGATGGGATTATGCCCCACCGCGCCGCCCACTGCCTGGGCCGACATGGAGGCTCTGCCCAGGCGAGCCGCCATCTCTTTCGCCAGGTGACCATAGGTCGTCAGCTCTCCATATGGAATCTGGCACAGCAGCTCCCACACCGCTTGGCGGAACTCTCCGCCCCGCGGCGCCAAGGGGAGCTCCGACGGGTCAGGCCTCTCCCTTGCAAAGTACCGCTCCAGCCATGTTCGGGTCATAGCAAAGACGGGCAGGTCATCCCTTTGGACCAGTTCCTCCCGGATGGCGCCGCCAAAATATTTCTGGCCCTCCATCCACAGGCCTGTCAGACTGGTCCCATCGCTGGCCAGCATAAGAGGGCCGACGGGTGAATCATAGCTGGTCCGGTAGTACATCGTTTTTCCTCCTCTACTCTATGTTTCAAACCGCCCAGGTACGCTCCCGCCTGAAATTGGCTTCTGGCGGTGAGGGAAGGGACAAGGCGGTTAGATTCTTTCATAGAACTATTATACCATATTTCTCTAAAAATCGCCCCGTTTTTTTATCCGCTGGACCGGCCTTTTGGGCCACTCCACAGGGAAAATCCAAGCCTCCCCGTCGGATTTCTGCCTGTCACCCCTTGCATCCCCGGCTTAAAACAGATATAATATTTGGGCTGATTCATAAAAATACCATTTAGAAAGAGGGATCGCCTTGAAATTGGGCATCGTGGGGCTTCCAAACGTTGGAAAGAGCACCCTGTTCAACGCCATCACCAACGCTGGCGCCGAGAGCGCCAACTACCCCTTCTGCACCATCGACCCCAACGTGGGCATGGTGGCTGTCCCTGACTACCGGCTGGATAAGCTGTCCGAGATGTACCACCCCAAGAAGACCACACCAGCGGTCATCGAATTTGTGGACATCGCCGGTCTGGTGAAGGGAGCCAGCAAGGGAGAGGGCCTGGGCAACAAATTCCTGGGCAACATCCGCATGACCGACGCCATTGTCCATGTAGTCCGGTGCTTTGATGACGACAACGTCATCCATGTGGAGGGGTCCACTGATCCCGTCCGGGACATGGACACCATCGACCTGGAACTGGTAATGGCTGATTTGGAGATGGTAGAGCGGCGCATTGACAAGGCCAAAAAGATGGCCAAGGGGGACAAGAAGTTCCTTCAGGAGGCGGCCGACTTTGAGGGTCTGCGGGACTGGCTCAACGACGGCAAATCCGCCCGCTCCTATGAAGCGGTGGATATCGCCGCCGAATATCCCGACTGTGAGTTGCTGTCCTTAAAGCCCGTCATCTACGCCGCCAATTTGGACGAGGAGGGATTCTCAGATCCCCACTCCGTCCCCTACTACCAGCAGGTGGAGGAGCGCGCCGCCGCTCAGGGGGCCCAGGTCATCCCTGTGTGCGCCAAGCTGGAGGCGGAGATCGCCCAGCTGGACGGCGAGGAGAAGAAGATGTTTCTGGACGACCTGGGGGTAGCCGAGTCCGGCCTGGACCGGCTGGTGAAGGCCAGCTACACCCTGCTGGGCCTGATCTCCTACTTGACCTCCGGCGAGGACGAGTGCCGGGCCTGGACCATCGCGAAGGGGACCAAGGCCCCCCAGGCCGCTGGCAAGATACACTCCGATTTTGAACGGGGTTTCATCCGGGCTGAAGTGGTCTCTTACGAGGACCTGATGGCCTGCGGCACCATGGCCGCCGCCAGGGAGAAGGGCCTGATCCGCTCTGAGGGCAAGGAGTATGTCGTCCAGGACGGCGATATCATCCTCTTCCGATTTAATGTATAGGACCTGTCCGCCTAGCCAGGAGCACCCCGCGCCCCACCGACACGCGGCGTTGAAGGCGGGGGCCGCCGTTCTGTCTGGGCTCTATATCTGAATATTGATCGCTGAGAGGTAGCTGCTACATGAATATTATGGTCGATCTGTTCGTCACCTTCGCCAAGGTGGGGGTATGCACCTTTGGCGGCGGCTATGCCATGCTTCCCATCCTTCAGCGGGAGGTGGTGGAGAAAAAGGGCTGGGCCACCGAGGAGGAGCTCACCGACTACTTCGCCGTGGGACAGTGCACCCCCGGTATTATCGCGGTAAATACCGCCACTTTCATCGGATACAAGTACAGGGGAATCCCTGGCGGTGTGCTGGCCACCCTGGGCCTGGTCTTTCCCTCCCTTGTCATCATCACCTTGATCGCCGCCTTCCTGTCCAACTTTGCGGATATCCCTGTGGTCCAGCATGCGTTGGCGGGCATCAACGCCGCTGTGGTGGCCCTGATTGCCGCCAGTGTGGTCAAGCTGGGCAAGTCCAACTTGAAGGACGCCCTGTCTGTATGTATTTTCCTGGCCGTCCTGCTGCTGGCCTTCTTTGTGGACCTGTCCCCCGTCATTCTTATTGTGTGCTCCGGCGTGGTTGGCTATGTGGCCCGTATGATAGCCGGTATGAAGAAGGGAGGGGCTGACCAATGATCTTACTGCGCCTGTTTTTTGAATTTGCCAAGGTGGGCCTCTTTGCCGTGGGCGGTGGACTGGCCACCATCCCCTTCCTCCAGGACATGGGGACCCGCACTGGCTGGTTCACCGACGTGGAGCTGACCACCATGATCGCCGTGTCCGAGTCCACCCCCGGTCCCATGGGCGTCAACATGGCCACCTATGTGGGCTTTGAGATCCTCGGTCTACCCGGCGCTGTGGTTGCCACTCTGGGGCTCATCTTCCCCTCCATCGTAGTTATCATCATCATCGCCGGCTTCCTCCAGAAATTCCGCCAGTCCAAGGCGGTGGACGTCGTCTTTTACGGCCTGCGCCCCGCCTCTACCGGGCTGATTGCCTCCGCTGGGTTGAGCGTGGCTGTTTCGGTATTCCTGCTGGTGGGCGGCACCGCGGAGCACACCTTTGCCCTCCACTGGCCTTCTATCGCCCTGGCCGTAGCTATCTTCCTGTGTATGCAGACCAAGAAGCTGAAGAAGCTCCATCCCATTGTCTTTATCGCCGCTGCCGCCGTGATCGGCGCTATATTCCAGTTTTAAAGCGGACAGCGCCCGCCCCACGGAGGGGCAGGCGCTCTCTTTTCACGTTCCACTACCATCTAAATTACGAGGGACCGATATGTACATAGATAAAAACCGCTATACCACCCGCCCCACTGACGACCGCATCCCCCAGGAATTTGCCATCTATGACCGGCTGGAGGAGCTGTCCATTCCCTTTGTCCGGGTTGACCATGACCACGCCGACACCATTGAGTTCTGCCAGGAGGTAGAGGCGGTCCTGGGCTCTAAGATCTGCAAAAATCTGTTTCTCTGCAACCGCCAGCAGACGGAGTTCTATCTGTTGATGATGCCGGGCGACAAGCCCTTTAAAACCAAATTCCTGTCCGCCCAACTGGGGTGCGCCCGGTTGTCCTTCGCCGATGACGGCCATATGCGAGACTTCCTTCAGACCGTTCCCGGCTCCGTATCCGCTCTGGAGCTGCTCTTTGACGCCCAACATCAGGTCCAGTTGGTCATTGACCGGGATCTGCTGGCCGACGAATTCATCAGTGGCCACCCTGGCCGCTCCACCTCTACCCTCCAGTTGAAGCGGGAGGATCTGCTGAGATTTGTGGAGTCCACCGGCCACAGCCCCATCTATGTGGATCTGCCCGACCCCCGTATGGAGGATCAGGCATGAAAAAGCCTCCGGCCCCTTGCTAACGGGCCGGAGGCTTTTGTTTTCCTGTTATGCCCGGCGGATGATGCCCATGGGCGTACATTCCTCTCCCTGGCCCAGGGGGTTATCCCCCAGGATCTTGGCGATCTGGTCCATAGAGGGCTGTTTTTCCGAGAAACCTAAAATATTGGCCCCCAAGTCGTTGATGTCCACGATGGCCACCGGGTGTCCAAGGGCCTTCGCCAGACTCTTGGCCGTCCCCATGGGGTCGGCCGGAGTGAGGACCACATAGTGGTCATAGGGCGGAATGGTGCCCTCCGTAGGGCCGTCGATGCCTCTGGCTTTCGGTCCGGCCACAATGTAGAACCACCCCTTCTTTCCCAGCAGCTTGCCGATGACCGAGCAGAAGGCGGCGAAGAGGATGCGCAAGGTACCGCACTCCTGAAGGGCCATCTCCATAGTCTCCGGAATCCCCAGGCCAATGCCCGCCGGGGTCTTAGTGACATAGCGGCTCAAGGTGACGGCCAGCTTACGGGGCTTAATATCCTCCATGGGGATGGCACGGCACTGGGTACAGGCCACTGCCTTCTCCGAAATGAAGAGAATATCTCCCTCCCTCATCAGATCCTGGGGATATTTTTTCACCACGTCCGCCATATCGTCATCCTTTGTGATCAAGTGTGTCTTGACCGGGATACGCATATAGTCCACCCCATCCACCGCGCGGATCAGGTTTTTCCCCGGATTGGGGGTAAAGTTCATCTCTTCGCTCATTTGTGAAGCGCTCCTCTCAACGGGCAGCGTGATGCCCTAAACATTATCGCCCAGCAGCGGCTCCTATTATAACACCGGCGGCCTTCGAGAGCCACATTTTTTTCACTCCGCCTCCCGCCCCAGCAGGACGCTGCCCTCCACAGCGGTGAAAGTTACCTGTCTGATCTGATTGTGCAGGTTCTCCCCGCTTTGGAGGGCAACCTCTGTATACCGGGTGGTGTGGCCCCGCCACAGGCCGTCCCGCTCCTCCTCAAAGAGGACAGGCAGGGTCCGCCCCACAAACCGCTCCAGGTATTCCCGCTCCATCTGGGCGGCCACGGCCGCTCCCCGCCGAGCCCGCTCCTCCTTGATGGCCTTAGGCACCTGGCCCGCCATCTGGGCCGCCGGAGTGCCCGGCCGCCTGGAGTAGGGGAAAATGTGCATGGCGGAAAATGCGCACCGCTGGATAAAGTCCATTGTCTGCCCAAATTCCGCCTCCGTCTCCCCCGGAAAGCCCACGATCATATCCGTAGTGATGGCCGGGTCCTCGAAGTGGTCCCGCAGCAGGGCCACGCTCTCATAAAACCGCTCTGTGTCATATTTCCGGTTCATCCGCTTCAGGGTGGCGTCACAGCCGCTCTGCATGGACAGGTGGAAGTGGGGACACAGGTTGTCCAGCCGGGCCGCCCTGGTACAGAACTCCCTGGTGACAGTCCGGGGCTCCAGAGAGCCCAGCCGGACCCGGCAGCCGGGGACCGCCTGACACACCCCTTCGACCAGGTCGATGAGAGCAGTGCCATCCTTTCGCTCCTGTCCCCATGAGGAAATTTCGATGCCGGTGAGGACCAGTTCCTGGTAGCCCTCCGCCGCCAGTTGGGCGGCCTGTTCCTTCGCTTTTTCCAAAGGCAGGGACCGGATGGGGCCTCTGGCGTATGGGATGATACAGTAAGTACAGAAGTTGACGCAGCCGTCCTCCACCTTCAGCATGGCCCTGGTGCGGCCCTCCAGCCCGCCGGCGGGCAGGACCTCAAAGGCCCGCCTTTTCAGCGCGTCGTCCAGGGCGGTGATGGGCTGGCGCTCCCGCCAGGTCCGCTCCAGCAGGTCTACAAAGCCGGCCCGGTCCCCGGTGCCGGACACCAGGTCAATGGACAGCCCCTCCAGCTCCGCCGGATGCGTCTGGGGATAGCAGCCGCACACGGCAATGACGGCGTCCGGGGCGCGCTTTCTGGCCCGGCGGATCACCTGTCTGGACTTCTTGTCACTTACTGCGGTGACCGTGCAGGTGTTGATGATGTAGGCGTCTGCCTCTCCCTCAAAGGGCACCAGAAGATGGCCACGGGCAGTCACGATCTGCTCCAGGGCCTGTGTCTCGTACTGGTTGACCTTGCATCCAAGGGTGTAAAAGGCGATTCTCATGCGCCGTGGTTGGGAATGATGGCCACCAGGACCAGGTCCTCGGTGCCGTCATTCATCAGGCGGTGGCCATGGCCCTTGGGGCAGTAATGAAAGCTGCCGGGAGCCAGCGGCTCGTCCACTCCGTCACACAGTACCTTTCCGGTCCCGGACAGGATATAGAACGCCTCGCTGTCCACCTCATGGGTGTGCATCCCCAGGTGGCTGCCGGGGGTCAGGCGGATCTGCATGATCTTGTTATTTTCGTCCTGGAAGGTCCGGGTGTACATCTCCCCCTCCCCGCCTCGAGGCTTGGGGACCAGGTTCTCCTGCAGCTTTTCAAACTCTATGAGCATAATTTTTCCTCCTTATGTTGCGCTCTTTCCCTCTGTCTTTCAGGGGAGAGCAGTTCTTACGGCTTGATATCCTGGGGCAGCAGCTCCATCAGCTGCTCCCTGGTGGGGCCGTCCAGCTGGGCCACCCGGTCCGCCTGACGAGCCACCGCCTTCTCAAAGAGGTTGCGTACCTCTCTGGCGTTGCCAAAGTTCTCGTCCCGGTTCCGGTACAGCTCCTCCAGTTCCCTTCGAGCCAGCCCCTCCCCCTCTCCGGACAGGGCATAGCCGTTCTTACGGCACATGGACACGAAAATATCCATAAGCTGGGCGGCGTCGTAGTCCTCAAAGAAGAAATACTTGTTGAATCGGGACTCCAGTCCCGGATTGGCGTGGATGAATCGCTCCATCCGGTCCGTGTAACCGGCCACGATGACGATCAGGTCCTTTCGGTGGTCCTCCATGTTTTTCAGCAGCACCTCGATGGCCTCATGTCCGAAGTCGTTGGCGCTGTCCGAGCTGGCCAGGGCGTAGGCCTCATCGATAAACAGCACGCCGCCCACCGCCTTCTGTACCGCCTCCTGGGTTTTCAGGGCAGTCTGGCCCACAAAACCGGCCACCAGTCCGGACCGGTCCACCTCCACCATCTGCCCGGTGGACAGCACCCCTATCGCCTGGTATATCTTGGCCAGCAGCCGGGCTACCGTGGTCTTGCCAGTCCCCGGATTTCCCATGAATACCAGGTGGAGGGACATGGGCGGGACGGGCAGGCCCGCCTCCTCCCGAAGCCTGCGCACCTTCACCAGATTGATGAGGCTCTTCACATCGGACTTCACCTTGTCCAGGCCGCATAGCCCGTCCAGCTCGGCCAGCAGCTCCTCCAACTTGGGACGTTCAGCGGCAGGCCCTTCCTCTTTCTTTTCCGTGGGCTCCTCCCTCTGCGGCTGGGCAGGGGGCGGAGGCGGGACAGGCCGTCGGGCGATGAAGTCGTCCGCCTTCAAGGCGGGACGGTCAGCACGCAGCCCCTCCTGGTCGCACAGGTGGAGGAGAGTGTCGTTACAGGAGTTGACAAACCCCGCCTCGCTCTCGCTCACCACATCGTCCACAGCGGCCAGCAGGAGTAGGACCAGGGTAAGCTGGTCAGCAAATCGCCGGGCCAGAGTGGTTCCCTTCATCCGGTCGTACCGGAGCAGGTCCTGGAAAAAGGCGGGGGGCTGAAACAGGTCAAAGCCGGCCACCCCTGTGGCCACCTCCCAGTACAGGGCGGAGGGCACCGGATTCCCGGCAGAATAGACCGCATTATAAAATTCCACATGTCGGGGAGTGATGGCGCTGGCGTTGTCCGCCTGCCACACCCCCAGGGCATATTGGCGCATATAGCCGTCCACCTGACGGCTGAACGTCAGGCGCAGAGCCGGGTCCGGAATCAATTTGCGGAAGGCGGTGACGATTTCGTTGTACTGCTTATGCACCTCGCCGGCGGTCATAGTCCCCTTCATCGCGCACCCCTCTCTTCCCGCGCCAGCGGCACGGGGGCTTTGTTCCTTTTATTATAAAAGAAAGGGGGGCGGCGGTCAAGGATACACGCCTCCCTTTCTCTCCTTCTCACGAAATTCCGACATAAGATTATGAACATTTTGTTATTTCGACATTTTTCGTTGACGACACTATAAAATCCTTGTACAATGGACTATATCCCCTTGTTGACGCAAGGATATCCTAGCTTGTGGAGGAACTCGATCATGGCAGAAAAACAGGCCCCCTCCCGCCGCGGCGGAGCCAGCACCCAGAATGCTCCCCGGCGCAACGATGTGATACGCTGTGACAAATGCGGCGAGTACTACGCAACTACTTATAAACGCTGTCCCTTCTGTGACGAGCGCCCTGGACGGGGCGGAGGCAGTGGACGGCGTGTGGCCAATACCCGAGGCGGCGGCTACGGAGGACCGGTGAATCCGGTCCAGGTGGTAGCTCTGGTCATCTCTCTGGTCTTGATCATCGCCGCGCTGTTTATCGTCTTTACCAAACTGCTCCCCCTGTTTACCCAGGACAAGGACGGTGGCTCCTCCTCGGCGGGTACCAGCCAGAGCACCTCCATCGGCGGCTCCACCTCTACAAGCTCCCCTGACGGCAGCTCCCCCAATTCCAGCCAGAGTGGCGGAGACCAGTCAGAGCAGCCGGATCCCCAGCCCGACCCCGAACCTGTGGCTGTGTCCAGCCTGACGCTGAATAAGTCCGACATCACCCTCCAGGCCAATGAAACATTTGAATTTGTGGTCAAGGTGGACCCCGCCGACGCCACAGTTGCCTGGTCCAGCAGCGATGAGTCGGCCCTGACCGTCACCCAGGACGGTATGATCACCAATGTGAATACCACCGGTGATCTGGTCAAGGTCACGGTCACCGCCACCGCCGGAGACAAGACCGCCCAGTGTACTGTTTACTGCAGGGGTTCTGGCACCTCCTCCAGCGGCAGCACCGGCGGCCAGAGTGGAAATACTGGCTCTACCGGTGGGAGCACTGGAACTACCGGCACCATCGCCCCTAACACGCCCGCCACCATTGTAAACGCTGAGAACGGTTTGAATATCCGCTCCGGCCCAGGCAAGGAGTACGACGTGGTGGCCAGTGCTTCCAACGGCGCCAAGATCACCGTCTTGGAGGAAACCAACGGCTGGTGCAAATTTGACTACGGCGGAGGCAAAATCGGCTACATATCCAAGGACTATGTCTCGGTCGGCTGATATTCATTGAAAGCTGGGGCCCGCTGGGCCCCAGTTTTTCTTGACATTCCAATTAGACAGTTGTAAAATATAGATAGACAAACGTCTAATAAGGAGGTGCCGATATGACCGACGCGCTGACCCGACTTCCCGACGCGGAGCTTGAGGTGATGCAGGCCCTGTGGGCCCTGGACACCTACCCTGCTCACACGGCGGACATCGCCGCCCGGCTGGAGCGGGACTGGAAGGCCCCCACCCTGCTCAAGCTGCTCTCCCGGTTGGAGGAACGGGGCTTCGTCCGAGGGGAGAAGGCCGGCAGAGCGAACCTGTATACCCCGCTGGTCGCCCAAAAGGACTATCTGAAGGCCGAGAGCCGCTCCTTTCTGGACCGGCTCCACGGCGGCTCGCTGCCCAGTCTGGTGGCCGCCCTGCTGCCCGACGCCAAGCTGACCCAGGAGGACGTGGCCGCGCTGGAGGCGCTGCTGGAAAAAGGAGGTCGCTGATATGGCAGAAAATCTGACCCATCTTCTGGCCACCAGCCTGGGCTTTGGGGCCCTGATCGCCCTGCTTCTGTTCCTGCGCCGGCGGCTGGAGGGGCGGTTTGCCCCAACCTGGTGGCGGCAGGTGTGGACCTGGCTGATGGTGGTCATGTTCCTGTACCTGCCCGCCCGGTCCTTTCTGGCCGTCTGGGTACCCTCCCTCGTTGATGTGGCCACCCCCCAGGCGGTGGTGGAGGGGGCTTACGACCGGGTGAACGGCTATTCGCGGGACCACGAGCGGATCGTGGAGGCCGGGAGCGGCGGGGGCGGCGGAGCTATGGCGACCATTGATGGAGAAAATATCTGGTTCCGACACCATGTCCACTATGAGGATGCCGCGGGCCGGGATGTGCTGATCCGGGACAACGACTACCTGCGCACGGTCACCATAGACGGCACCACCACCTATACCGTCCACTGGACTGGAATGGCCTATCTTGTTTACTGGCTGACCGCCGCCGCCCTCTTTTTCGGGGGGCTGGTCCGCTATGGGCTGTTCCGCCGCCGGGCTCTCCGGCAGAGCATCCCCGTCGGGGAGGAGGATCTGGCCGCCCTGGCGGAGCAGAGGAGGGTGGTGGGCTGTGACCGCCCGCTGGAACTGTACCGCTGCACCCTGGTCCACACTCCGCTGCTCATGGGATTTCTCCACCCGGTCATTCTGCTGCCCCAGGGCCAGACCGGCGGCAGTCTGGGGACCGCCCTGGCTCACGAGCTGACCCACCTGAAGCACCGGGACACCGGCTATCTGCTTCTGATTTCTCTGGTCCGAAGTCTCCACTGGTTTAACCCTCTGGTATGGCTCATGGCCCGCCGGGCGCGGCAGGACGTGGAACTGTGCTGTGACTACGAGCTGCTGAAGGTCCGGGACGAGGCGGGCCGCCGGGCCTATGGCCGGACCCTTCTGGACCAGATGACCGCCGGGGAGCATGGCCTGTCCCGGCTGACCACCGGCTTTTCCGGGGACAAGAGGGAGGTCTTTGCCCGCTTCCGGGCCATCATGGACAGCTCCCCCAAGCGCCGGGGCCGGGCGGCGATGGCGGCGGCGATGGCCGCCGCTGTGCTGGCAGGCAGCCTGGTTGGCTGTCAGGCCGAGGCAGATAGGCCGGAGGGGGATGGAGCCTGGATCACCGCCCTGGACCCGGAGGCGGGCACAGTCGCCTATGTCCCCCTGACCCGGGAGCAGCTGTCCGACCCCGACGCCCTGTGGGATGAGGTATTTTCCGGAAATCTCCTGTCCCGTGAGCGCACAGCGGAGCTGGCGGAGGGGGCGTCTCTGCTCCACACTTGGGAGGGGGAGGCCTACTCCCTCAACCCCGTTACCATTCAGCACACCGTTGGCATGTCCCAGGCCGGTGTCCCCGGCGAGGTGGTGCTGGACGGAGCGGGGCGGGCGGTCCGGGTCCAGCTCTCTGACAGCGCCCATTTGGCTTTGGACGGGGCCAGCCTGGACTTTACTGGCTGGTGCGGCCGGATAGAGCTTCCGGGGCCGGGGGCCGCCCTTCTCTCCTCCATTCCTGTGGAGCCGGGCAGCATCTTTTTCTACGACGGCGGGGATAGTGTAACCATCGACCCGCAGAGCAGACAGGGCGCTGACAGCGACCACACTCAATATACCCTGCCGGTGTCAGCGGAGGCCGCCCAGGCCTGGGCAGAGCTGGAGGGGGACGATTTGGCCTATGGATATACCCTCACGGTAGTGGACGGCACGGTTACTCAAATTGAGGCGAGGCCCTCGCCGGGGGCCTACCTTCCGTTGCCTCCCTCTGACGCGCTGAAGGCCATGTCGGACCTTCAGGGCGGGGATATTGCGGATATCTCCTTCTCCGGCGGCCCAGTGACCGTCGGCTGGGCGGAGGGGTTGGACCGGGATAAGCTGGCCCGTATGATCCGTCAGGCCGCCGGACAGCCTCAGGTTCCAGAGGCTGTCACGCACAGTGACGAGGGCTTTCTGGACTATGGGCTTTGGACACTGAACCTCTATCTCAAAGACGGCAGCCGCCTTTCCCTCTACGCAGGGCGGGCAGAGGATCAGGTCAGCATCTCGGAGACCGTCCATCTGCAAGAATGCCCGGAGCTGTATTACTTGATCCGTTCCGCCTCAGACAGCACCCAGCACATCGCCGTCACAGACCCTGCCATCCTGGAGGTAATGGATCAGGTGCTGACAGATACCCTGGCCCTGTGGAATACGCCGGACCACGGCGGCGAATACAGGGCGTCCTATCTAGACGCTCAACTCACTGCCCTCTCCCTGCTGGAACCTCCGGAACCACTGGGGGACAGCGTGGCGCTGTACGGTTATGACCTGGGCTTTGTGGTGGATGACCTATTCAATGCCCCATGGGCGGACAGCTCCTGGGTAGACAGCCAGCTTCGCTATCATACCGGACTTAACGCTTATCTGGCGGCAGAGCGTGGAGGGGATGGCTCCGTCCTCCGCTGGGGTACCTTTCTGCACAAGTGCTCTCCGCCCTTTGGCAGTTGGGATGAAGAAATGCGGAGCGCCTTTTCCACCAGCGCCGCCCACGCCCTGGAGCGGGGCGGGGTGGAATAGCACCCCAACGACAGTGCGTGAGGCCGGCGGCAGAAAGCCGCCGGCCTCTTGAAATTTCCCATAAATTACGGTAAGATAACAAAAGAAACTGGGCGGCGGGGCCGCTCTTGTCAACGAGATTCACTCCATAGGAGGTTTTTTATCATGCGGGACGGATTTATCAAAGTGGCCGCCGGTACCCCGGAGATCCGGGTGGCCGACTGTGCCTATAACGCCCGACAGTGCATCGCCCTGATCCGGGAAGCTCAGGGGCAGGGCGTCAAAGTCCTGGCCCTTCCGGAATTATGTCTGACCGGCTATACCTGTGGCGACCTGTTTTTCCAGGACACCCTGCTCCGCGGCGCCGAAGATGCGCTGGGGCAGATGCTGGAGGCCACCCGTCCCGTGGATATGCTGGTGGCCCTGGGGCTTCCGGTGCGGGCGGAGGGCAAGCTTTACAACTGCGCCGCTGTGCTCTGCCGGGGGGAGCTGCTGGGGCTGGTGCCTAAAACCTGCCTGCCCAACTACGGGGAATTTTATGAGAAGCGGTGGTTTGAGCCCGGGCCGGAGGAGGAATTTCTCTCTCTGACCCTGTGCGGACAGGAGGTCTTTCTGGGCAAGCGCCACCTGTTCCGGTGCGACACTCTGCCCGATCTGGTGGTCGGCGTGGAGATCTGCGAGGATCTGTGGTCCTCCGCCCCCCCCTCCGTTTTTCTGGCCCAGTCCGGCGCCACTCTGATCCTAAATCTGTCGGCTTCCAACGAGACGGTGGGCAAGGCGGACTATCGACGGGCTCTGGTTGCCGGTCAGTCCGGGCGTCTGATGTGCGGCTATGTCTATGCCGACGCCGGCGAGGGGGAGTCCACCACCGATCTGGTCTTTGCCGGCCACAATCTGATTGCGGAAAACGGGACCGTCCTGGCGGAGCGCCGCTTTGCGGATGGACTGACTGTCAGCGAGGTGGATGTGGCCCGGATCGCCTTCGAGCGCCGCCGCATCACTACCTTCCCCCCCGCCAGACAGGAGCGGATGGACTGGTCCGAATTCTCGCTGGAGCCGGTGGAAACCTCCCTCACACGCCCCATTGGGACAAATCCCTTTGTCCCCGACGACAGCGGTGACCGGGACCGGCGCTGCCGGGAGATCCTGCATATCGCCGCTCTAGGCTTAAAAAAGCGGCTGGCTCATACTGGGGCCAAAAGCGCCGTGGTGGGGCTGTCCGGTGGGCTGGACTCTACCTTGGCCCTGCTCATCACCGCCAGGGCCATGGATTTGCTAGGCCGGCCCCGCACGGACATCACCGCTGTCACCATGCCCTGCTTTGGCACCACCAGCCGTACCAAGTCTAACGCCCAGCTGCTGGCCGAGCGAATCGGGACCACATTCCAGACCATCGATATCGGCGAGGCGGTGCGAGTCCACTTCCGGGATATCGGCCAGTCTATGGACGACCTATCCGTCACCTTTGAAAATGGCCAGGCCCGGGAGCGTACCCAGGTTCTGATGGATGTAGCCAACCACCAGGGTGGGCTGGTCATCGGTACAGGCGACCTCTCCGAGCTGGCTCTGGGCTGGGCCACCTACAACGGAGACCATATGTCCATGTATGGCGTGAACGGCTCTATTCCTAAAACTCTGGTACGCCATCTGGTGGCCTACTCCGCAGATACGGTGGAGCCCTCCGACCCCGAACTGGCCGCCGTTCTGCGGGATATCCTGGACACTCCCGTCTCTCCAGAGCTGCTCCCCCCCAAGGAGGGGGAGATCGCCCAACGGACCGAGGATCTGGTTGGACCCTACGAGCTGCACGACTTTTTCCTTTACTACGCCGTCCGCTGGGGCTTCTCCCCCCGCAAGGTGTTCCGGCTGGCCTTGTACGCCCTGGGGAACTACTATGACCGGGCGGCCATCCTGAAGTGGCTCCAAAATTTCTACCGCCGCTTCTTTGCCCAGCAGTTCAAACGCTCCTGCCTGCCCGACGGGCCCAAGGTGGGCTCCCTGACTCTGTCTCCCCGTGGAGACTGGCGGATGCCCAGCGATGCGGTGAACTCCCTCTGGATGGAGGAGCTGGATCAGCTTCAAAGCTAACCGGAAATAGGCTATCAGCCGCTTTTGAGACCCAGCCCAAATCCGCCTGCAACAGAAAAGGCAAACCGCGGCCCCGGTGTTTCGGGGCCGCGGTTTTTACTGCAGCACTTCCTTTGTAATCTCTATAAACCGCTCGCCAAAATGGGACAAATATCGGTCCTGACGAAATCCAGCTACCAGCTTGCTGAAGGTGGAGGGGTCCGTGAGGGGAAACAGGTCTACCCCACCCGCCGATGCCGTGGGGGATGGAATGGCCCGTAGAAACAGCTCCGGACAAATGGTAATCCCGATGCCAGATTGCGCCATCGCTAAGGTGGTAACCGTATTTTCTGTTTCCAAAATCAGCTTTGGCTTGAAGTAATACCGGCTGAAATACTGATCAATAATATTCCGTGTCCGGTTTCCCCGCTTAATGAGGATAAAAGGCACCTGCTGGAACGCTCCGATATCCGCTCCCTGTGCAAACTGGGCCCGGACCTCCTCCGCTCGCTCGCCAAATAACTCGTCGGTGAAGGCTCTGGGCACCACCATGACTAATCTTTGCTCCGTCAGAGGTTCGGTTCGCACACCATCCATCATGATGGGCTGAAAGCAGATAATCAGGTCCACTCGGCCGTGGGACAGCTCGTCCTCCAACTGGGTAGAGTTTCCCTCAAAAAGAGAAAATTCCACCAAAGGGAACTCCTGTCGAAATTTTGGCAGGATATCCGGCATAAGCGCCAGACCGCAGGTATGGGAGATCCCGACCCTCAGCATTCCTAAGTAGTGGCGGTTGATATCTCCTACTTTGGTCTGATATTGGCTGTACAGGTCTAGGATCTGGGTAGCCGTTTCCACCAGCAGACCGCCGGCATAAGTCAGAGACAGTTTGGGGGAGCGGGTAAAGAGCTTAACATCCAGTTCCCGCTCCATATTGCTGATGTGATTGGACAAGGACTGTTGGGAGATATACAGCCGCTCTGCGGCCCGAGTAATGTTTAGTTCTTCAGCTACCATCAAAAAATATTTTAGATGCAGAAAATTCATACTTAGCCTCCTTGACTTTGACGGAGTTCCTTCACTTTTTTTGTGGTATGCAACTATTTTATCACAGTCAAACAGTTGTGGCAACCATAACCAAAAAAGTGATATTCTTGGCAAAGATTTTGTGGCATAATAGGGATAGTGAAAAAGGAAATCAACAAAAGGTATGTCCAAACATATTTTTAAGGAAGGATTGATCATTTATGAAGTGCCTCATCATTGACGCAGTCCATAGCTCTATTGCCGAGGAGCTCGGCAAGTACATGCAGGTCGATACGAAGATGCTCCCCACCCAGGAGGAGCTGGTCGCTCTGATCCCTGACTATGACGTACTCATCATGCGGGTGGACCCCGCCATTAACAAGGAGATTTTGGACGCTGCCAAGAATCTAAAGGTCATCGGAGTCTGCTCCGTGGGTCTGAACCACATTGATATGGACACGGCGAAGGAGAAGGGCATCCAGGTCATCAACGCCCCCGGCTTGAACGGAAACGCCGTTGCCGAGCTGACCATTGCCAAAATGCTGGATATCGCGCGTCATACCATCCCTGCCTGCTATGACGTGAAGGTAAACAAGAACTGGGACAAGTATAAGTTCGTAGGCTCTGAGCTGCGTGGCAAGACTCTGGGCGTGCTGGGCTTCGGCCGCATTGGTCAGCGCGTGGGTGAACTGGGCCGTGCCTTCCTGATGAACGTGGTCGCTTATGATCCCTATCTGCCCGCCCATGTGTTTGAGGAGCAGAAGGCCACCAGCATGACCATCGATGAGGTGTTGAAGGTGTCTGATTATGTAACGATTCATATGCCTCTCACCGACGAAACCAAAAATCTGTTCAATGCTAAGTCCATCGCCGAGATGAAGGACGGCGCTGTGGTTCTGAATATGGCTCGCGGCGGCATCGTCAACGAGAAGGATATGTATGAGGCGCTGAAGTCCGGTAAGCTGGGTGGCTACGGCTCGGATGTCATGGAGAACGAGCTGGCTGCTGGCGGTTTGACTGAGGGTGCCGGCTTTGACTCCCCCCTGTTTGAGTGTGATAACTTTATCGTCACCCCCCACCTGGGTGCCCAGACAGTGGACGCCTCCCGTGACATCGGCGCTCACATTATCGCCAAGGTGAAAGAGGCCCTGTCCCTAACCTAATCTTCCCTATTTTATTTAAGCTCTCCGGCCAAGCCGGAGAGCTTATTTTTGCCCTGTTTAGGCGAGCAGCAGCTGCTCACCACCGGGGCTGTTTCAATCTCTGTGTTGTCTTTGTTGAAGTCCTTCAGGTTCCATTGTCTGAGCCTGTTCTGGGTAATCCATCTTGTGACGATCCCTTTCATGAAGCGCCGAAAACCGTCCGCAGTGGGACGGTTTCACGTGATTTCCCAAAATGATATGCAAGGCGACTTTTTAACAAAACACTGGGGCTCCCATATAGGTGGGAGCCCCCTCTTTGTTTCTAGCAGACGCACTGTTTATTCCAAAATAGCGCCCCTGTCAGCGGACGACACCAGCTTGGCGTACCGGGCTAGATAGCCGGTCCTGATCTTGGGTTCGGGGCAGGACCACTTGGCCTTCCGGGCAGCCAGCTCCTGGTCAGGCACCTTCAGAGTGATGGAGTGGTTGGGGATATCAATGGCAATTCGATCCCCCTCCTCCACCAGTCCGATGGGACCACCGCTGGCCGCCTCCGGGGACACATGGCCGATGGAGGCGCCCCGGGTGGCGCCGGAGAAGCGGCCGTCGGTGATGAGAGCCACGTCCTTGTCCAGTCCCATTCCGGCGATGGCGGACGTGGGGTTGAGCATCTCACGCATACCAGGTCCGCCCTTGGGTCCCTCATAGCGGATGACCACCACGTCCCCGGCCGCGATCTTGCCATCATAGATGGCCTGGATGGCATCGTCCTCACAGTCAAACACCCGAGCGGGGCCTTCATGAACCATCATCTCAGGGGCCACGGCGGACTGCTTCACCACACAGCCGTCGGGGGCCAGGTTGCCCTTCAAGACGGCGATGCCGCCGGTCTTGGAGTAGGGATTGTCAACAGGCCGGATGATTTCGGTATTCCGGTTGACCACACCCGCCAGATTTTCCGCCACTGTCTTGCCGGTGCAGGTCATCAGGCTGGTGTCCAACAGACCGGCTCCGGCCAGCTCCGCCATCACGGCGTAGACGCCCCCTGCCCGCTCCAGATCCTCCATATAGGTGTCCCCGGCGGGAGCCAGATGGCACAGGTTGGGGGTCTTGGAACTGATCTCGTTGGCCATGTCAAAGGACAGCTCAATACCGCACTCGTGTGCGATAGCGGGCAGGTGGAGCATGGTGTTGGTGGAGCAGCCCAAGGCCATGTCGATGGTCTCGGCATTGTGGAAAGCCGCCTCGGTCATAATATCCCGTGGGCGAATGTCCTTGGCTACCAGGTCCATGATCTGCATTCCGGCGTGCTTGGCCAGCCGCAGACGGGCGGACCAAACAGCTGGAATGGTACCGTTGCCCCGCAGTCCCATGCCGATGGCCTCGGTCAGACAGTTCATGGAGTTGGCGGTATACATGCCAGAGCAGGAGCCACAGGTGGGACAGGCGTTGTTCTCATACTCCTCCACCCCGGCCTCGTCCAGCTTGCCGGCGTAGTAGGCGCCCACCGCCTCGAACATATGGGACAGGCAGGTGCGGCGTCCGTCATTCAGAGTTCCGGCCAGCATGGGGCCGCCGGACACGAAGATGGTGGGGATATTTACCCGGGCGGCGGCCATAAGCAGGCCGGGCACGTTCTTGTCGCAGTTGGGGATCATCACCAAGCCGTCAAACTGGTGGGCCATAGCCATGGCCTCGGTAGAGTCAGCGATGAGGTCCCGGGTGACCAGGGAGTATTTCATGCCCACATGGCCCATGGCGATGCCGTCACACACGGCAATGGCTGGAAACTCCACTGGAGTGCCCCCGGCGGCCCGGATTCCGGCCTTCACAGCCTCGGCGATCTTATCCAGGTTCATGTGGCCGGGGACAATCTCATTGTAGGAGCAGACTACGCCGATCAGGGGCCGCTCCAGCTCCTCCTTAGTATAGCCCAGGGCATAGAGCAGAGAGCGGTTCGGCGCGGCAGGCACGCCTTTTTTTACAACATCAGAGCGCATACAGTAAGCCTCCTTAAAAATCAAGCCATCAGTTGTCTGATAACTATTGAATTGTCTGACCATATAGTATATCATGGGGGAAAGGATGTCAAGAGGAGGCGGACACAATGGGCTCAAATTTATCCCAGCAGACTGCAGAACGGCTCTATAACCAGATCGTGGCCGAGGGGCGGCTGTCCCCAGGAGACAAGCTGCCCAACGAGGTAGACCTGTCCCATGAGCTGGGGGTCAGCCGGGCCACCCTGCGGGAAGCCATCCGGGCGCTCACCGTCCAAGGGGTGTTGGAGGTCCAGCGGGGCCGCGGTACCTTTGTGTCCCGGCAGGTGGCTGAGATTGAGGATTTTGGCTTTGGCCGCCTGGAAGAAATCAGGGGCCGACTGCGGGACCTGTTCGAGCTGCGGGCTATCTTTGAGCCCCAGGCCGCCCGTCTGGCCTGCGTCCGGGCCACGGAGCAGGAGCTGGCTGAAATTTTGACCCAGGGAGAGCGGGTGGCTGCCCGCATTCAGGCGGGCGAGGATCGGACCCAGGCCGACCTGGAATTCCACGGGGCCATCGTCCGTGCCACCCACAACGCTTTTATGATGCGCCTGCTGCCCATCATCAGCCAGGCAGTGGAAACGGCCATCGGATCCGCCGGAGAAGGCCAGGAGAATCTGGCCCAGGCCACTCTGCGGGACCACGCCCTGCTGCTGGAGTTTTTTGCCCGAAGGGACGGAGTAGGGGCGGAGCACGCCATGGCCATCCACATGGCTCACGCCATGGACGAGATGGGGTTGGAAGCCGGGCAGCATTCCGGATCCGGGTGTCATGGTTGAGAAAATGAGCGCTTTTTCTTGCCTTTTCAGGAAGAATCGTCTACAATGACTTTGAAATATCCGTATTATGCAGTTTGAAAAAGGAGGAATCCAAATGGCATATTGCAGACATTGCGGCGCTCCCATAGCGGATGGAACCATCACCTGCCCCCAGTGCGGTGCCTCTCAGTCCTCCCTTCCCCCGGTGGTAGACAATGGCGGCCTTGGATGGGGGATCCTGGGCTGCTGTATCCCCATTGTCGGCCTGGTGCTGTGGCTGGTCTGGAAGGACCAGAAGCCCCGGACAGCCAAGGCCGCCGGCATTGGAGCACTGGTCGCTGTGGGCCTTGGCGCGCTGTACTATGTGCTGATATTCATGCTTGGGATCGGGATCGTCCTGGGCAGTTGAAATGCTGGACTGGTTTGACAAGTGGCTGCCAATTCTGTTTGGCTGCCACCAACGGGCAGACCGCTCCTTTCACTTCCACGGAAGACAGTTCCCAATCTGTGCCCGGTGTACCGGTGAGCTTGCAGGCATCCTGGCTAGTGGACTCACCTTTGCCCTCTGGCACCCTGGCTGGAAGCCCGCCCTGCTCTTGCTTGTCCCACTGGTGCTGGACGGCGGACTTCAGGCGCTGACCCCTTATGAGAGCGGCAATGGGCGCAGGCTGGTGACCGGGACGCTCTTTGGATACGGACTGACCTGCCTGTTTTTTCTCTCATCCCTGTGGGTACTGGAATTGGGGATGGCATTTGGGACAGGCTGGATGGACAGATAGGGAAATTGGTGTTTGTAAGAAATGCCAGTTCGATTGGAATAGGAAGTCGGTCATCAATGAAATAAATCGCAAAAAGGCCCAGAATGGGGATCCTTCTTCTGCTGGCTGGTTGCGCCCTTTTCATCGGAGTATTGGGGTTTCTATTCTTCCGCCCCGTTGAAATTGCAGACGGTCAGAACGGCATTTTAGGCGTGGACGTTCTGTATTTCCCCCAATGGAACGTATCTGACGGGGGAATAAGCTATCAGTCCAGTGCGGAGGAAACGGCCCTTCTGTACCGGGCCTTGTCTGAAACCAAATTCCGCCGCAGGCTGTTTTCTGGCCCCTATACCCCTCCAGAAGAGGCGTCCTACTGTTTTGTGGCCATGACGGGAGAGAGGGAGCATTTTTTCCTGGACCTGTATTGCACGGAGGACAAGGTGACCCTCCAGGTCCAGACCTCCTCCGGAACCTACCAGGCCATTGATCCGGAGAAAATTTATGATGTCCTTGCCCCCCATTTCCCTATAGAATGACCGTCAGGCAATCGCGCTTCCGCACAGCGGTCGTTCCTATCTCTCCCCTTCACAGCAGAGAGCATCACGCAGGCTCAGTGGAGTATAGCCTTTATTCAGGGGGAATTGGCATGAAAAAGTTGTATTATAAGCTTCTATGTCTTGGAAACTGGGGTCTGAGCCTCTATTTACTTCTGATTTCCTTTCACTCTGCGGCTCCCCTGCTTGGAGCGAGCGCATTAGAGCATATTCTTTCCTCCATCTCTTGGTATCTGTTGATACTGCTCATCCTTCTTGGTGTACCTGCGCTGTATTGCTGGTATAAGCTCCGCTCCAGCCGGTCGGATGATATTCCGCCTGAGTATGTGAAACGCTCCCAACAGCTCCTAAAAATCGTGATAATCCTGGCTCTTGTATCTGCCTTTGCTATTTTTCTTCTCAGGATAAAGGCGGGAATTTGACCGGGCCGCGTGTATCATACAGCTACAACAAAAAGCCGCCCATGGATGAACCATGGGCGGCTTTTTAATAGACACGATCAATCGGTCACATAGGGCAGCAGAGCAATCTGACGGGCCCGCTTGATGGCCTCGGTCAGCTGACGCTGATGCATAGCGCAGGTGCCGGTGGTGCGGCGGGGCAGGATCTTGGCCCGCTCGGAAGTGAACCGGCGCAGCTTGGCGGCGTCCTTGTAATCGATGCACTCCACCTTGTCCACGCAGAAAGCGCAGACCTTGCGGCGCTTGCGGCCGCGGGGAGCTCTGTTATCACGTTCCATAGCCATGGGATTGACCTCCTTTTTACGACCATACATGGTCAAAGTTAGAACGGCAACCGGCCGTCATCATCAGAGAGATCGGCAAACTGGTCCCCGTCCGCGGGCGGAGCGCCATAGCCGGAGTTGGAAGCGGGAGCGGACCAGCCGCCGGCGGCAGAGCCGCCCTGGCTATACCCGGAGGAGAAGCCCCCTCCGTCCCCATCCCGCTTGGAGTCGCCGAAGTAGACCTGGTCGGCCACCACCTCGGCGGAGCGGCGCTTATTGCCGTCCTTATCCGTCCAGTCACGGATCTGCAAACGGCCTTCCACCACGGCCATACGGCCCTTGGTGAAGTAGCGGCTGACGAACTCGCCAGTCTGACGCCAGGCCACCACGTCGATAAAGTCAGTGGTCCGCTCGCCGGTGGACTTGTCCTTGAAATCCCGGTCTACGGCCAGGGAGAAGGAGGCCACGGGCGTGCCAGTCTGGGTGCGCCGAAGCTCGGGGTCACGGGTCAGACGACCCATGATGAAGATTTTGTTGAGCATATCCGCTCCCCCTTACTGGTCTTTGCAGACAATCATGGAGCGCATCACACCATCGGTGATCCGGAAAATACGGTCCAGTTCAGCGGGGATAGCGGCGGCGGCAGTAAAGGTCATCAGGACGTAGTAGCCCTCCATCAAATCGTTGATGGGATAGGCCAGACGGCGCTTGCCCCACTCGTCGATCTCGGACACGGTACCATTGGCCTCGACCACGGCCTTGAACTTTGCCACCAGGGCGGCGATCTGCTCCTCGCTCAGGTCGGGCTGCAGGATATAGACCGCCTCGTAGTTCGCGTTGATTTTTGCCATGTTTTGCACCTCCTTATGGACATATGGCCCCTGAAGTCTTATGCCAGGGGCAAGGATGTTGTCTGACGACATCGGCAGACCTAATTATTATACACGCTGCCGTGTAAATGTCAAGACAAAATACAAATTTTGTCCATAAAAATGCCGCCTTCATGTTCCATAGGCGGCATTTCCCTACAAACAATGGGGCAAAGGGGATCAGCCCTGCTTTTCCGGGAGAGAATCATCCTCCCGAATCCAGTCCTCCACATGGACCACGGAGTAATCCTTATCTGTGTTGCGGATAACCACCCGGTCGATACCCGCGTTGATGATGGTCCGGCGGCACATGGAGCAGGAAGTGGCGTCATGGAGCAGCTCGCCGGTAGACGCCTCCCGCCCCGCCAGGTAGAGGGTGGAACCCAGGGTGTCCCGCCGGGCAGCGGAGATGATGGCGTTCATCTCCGCATGGACGGAGCGGCACAGCTCATACCGCTGACCAGATGGGATATTCATGGCCTCCCGGGTACAGTAGCCCAAGTCCATACAGTTCTTCCTCCCACGGGGAGCCCCATTGTAGCCCGTGGACACGATCTCGTCATTTTTCACGATGATAGCGCCGTAACACCGGCGCAGGCAGGTGGACCGCTCCAGCACGGTCTCGGCAATGTCCAGATAATAATTTTCCTTATCGATGCGCTTCATACGAGGTCCCCCTGTCCTCTGTTTGGATGGTGACAGTATATCCTATTTTTCGCCCGGACGCAAGAGTCTTCGGCCTGATACTGGGTCGTCAGGCGCAAAAAGGCGCCGGAGGGTGGCAAAGGGCTACGGAATTTACATTTTGTTTACGAATGGTGCCTTGACGATTACATGGAGAAAGACTATCATAATATCGTACATTGGCAGGCGGACACGCCTGCCTCCTGTTTCCTAAGGGGGCACACATTTATGATCCGCAACGCGATCCAACGGTTTATGTATGGCCGGTATGGTAACGACCAGCTGAACGTCTTTTTGATTGGCACATATCTTGTCCTATACCTTTTGTTCCTGCTCACCAGGTTCGAGATTCTCTATTGGGTTTGCTGTGTGCTGATAGTATTCTCCCTGTTCCGCCTTCTCTCCCGGAACCTGCCCCGGAGGCGGGAGGAAAACGCGCGGTTTTTGAAGCTGGCCGGTCCAACCATCCAGTGGCTTCGCCTGCGCAGGACCATCGCCCGTGATAAGGAGCATCGGTATTTCAAATGTCCCAACTGTGGACAGCAGCTCCGGGTCCCCCGAGGCAAGGGGAAGATCACAGTCACCTGCCGGGGATGCGGAGCCAGTTTCCAGGAAAAAAGCTGATATAACGCCGTGGAACTTGAGGGATACCCCTGGTAAGGGCAACAGGATATTCCATCAGAGTGTATTTAAAAAGGGTCATCTGCCTTGATATCAAGGCAGATGACCCTTTTTAAATATCTGATTATTAATGTGGGAATTCAAACTACTGATCTCATTCTTCTAGTAGAAATTCAACCCTCTTTTAAATATTTTGTCTGTCATATAGAGCAGATAAGAACACTTAGGGGTTGGTGTCGATCTGTATATTACTCTTTTTTCTTCGAAGTGCTTTTCCAAATCCGAGTATAGTGCGCATAATAGATACCCACAATTACCGCGCAGAACATAGTCCACAAAGTACCTATACCCTCATGGATAGGGATAAAATAGAACAACCCGGCGCAAATGCCTGCTACACTCACTGTACAGCCTGCAATGGCTTGCGCGGCAGGAGAGGGGCTTTTCCGATAAAATCGCTTTCTCATATCGTTCCCTTTCGCTTGAATAACCCAAAAGCATTCTGTCTCAGCCGGAACACTTTTGTTTTATTTTAATGTCTGATTTCTAAGCTGTCCAGTGGGCAGTTCAGAAATCAGATCACTGGACTTTCCGGCCCGCAGCAGATAGCTGTCGGTTCCATGGTTCAGCAGTTGGACGAGCTGGCGGCTGACCTTCATAGCCTGATCCAAATCCACGCCGGTTTTAATCCCTATTTCATCGCACATGTGGACCACGTCTTCCGTAGCCACGTTGCCTGCTGCACCCGGCACAAAGGGGCAGCCGCCCACGCCTGCAAAAGCGGAATCGTACCGGGTGAAGCCCGCCTGCATTCCAGCCATGATGTTCGCAATCCCCAGCCCCCGGGTATTGTGGAAGTGGAGCCACCAGGCTACCTGGGGATAGGTCTTTGCCATATCGGTACAGATTTGATATACCTGTGTGGGGTAAGCCTGACCAGAGGCGTCGGACAGGGAAATCTCCGTCACGCCCACGGCCAGATAGGCGTCCACAATTTCCTTTACGTCGGACAGAGGGATCTCCCGGTCCCAAGGGGAGCCGAAGGCCATAGAGATCGAGCCGGAGACCTCAATTCCCACAGACCTTGCCGCGTCCATACAGCCGTAGAAACCCTCCACTGTCTCCGCCGGAGTCCGATTTAGGTTGGCCAGATTGTGCGCTTTACTGGCGGAGACATTCAGCTTGACCTTTTTGCAACCGCAGGCGGCGGCCCGCTCCACACCTTTTAAATTAGCGACCAACGCGCGGTACTCCACACCTTCTTTGCGCTTCAAATTTTGAAATACCTCATCGGTATCTGCCATTTGTGGCACTGCCTTGGGGTGGACAAAAGAACCCACCTCGATTACCGGGAAGCCCGCCTTAGCCACCCCTTCGATCAACTCCACCTTCTCCTCCACAGTGAGGAGCTTTTTTTCATTCTGCAGGCCGTCCCGCGGACCGACCTCGCACAGAATCACATTTTGGACTAACTCCATGGACATGATACAGACACCTCTTACGATCAAAAATAGTGCCGCAGCGGAACGGTTTTCATACTATTCCACCACGGCAGAAACATGTTACTCCTTCTTCCGGAAGAAAACTATTCCGATGACAAGAGGGACCACCATAAAGGCAAAACCAAGCCAGATGGGGAGAAAAATGCCGATGGATACGGCGAACAGGGGAAGCAGGGCCGGCATAGAACCATAAACCGGAGCCCACAGGGAGTTGCCGATGGCCAGGGTATCAGCGGCATCTGTCTTTCCGTCCGGGTCCACGCATCGAATAAGCGCCAGACCAGTTGGGACAGATCCTGTGGCGGCACCGAAGGAGCCGACACACTTTTCAAACCAGTTGGAACGGTGCCACATCTTGCACAGGATCAGACAGAACGCAGCAGTAAGCACAACAATCACGGCGCTTAAGGCTAGAATAGGGACGATGAGGACGGAAACCAGTTCCAGGTCCATGGTAGCTACAGCGGACACAATGGTAATCTCCAGTCCAAGGCCAGAAATAGAATTGATAGTTTTGCGGTCCACAAAGCCCTTCAGACGAGTGCGTTTAATCACATTCCACACTAGCATACCGGCCAGGATGCCATTAATCAGGGAGGGAAGTTTGGAAAGGGCGCCCAGATAGGGAACTCCAGCTACGGCACTCTTGAACAGGTCCATAAACCAGTTACCGAAGGCCATGCAGGACAAGACAATAGCCAGCTGGAGCGCAAAGTTGTCAATACCGGTGCTTGGGACCTTAGCTATGCCGATTGGGGTCTGCTGATCCTTGCCCAATAGTCCGCCAAAAAAACTGGGATTGTTCTTAAAATCGTTGGAGGCCTGGGTTGCCCAACCTCTGCGCACACCGATATTGATTATAACCATACCCACCACGAAACATGAAACTACACCCAAGGTCGACATGATCATGCCCACAGAGGTATTGCCGATAATCCCATATTCCTCCCAGGCGGCGCCGGCGCTGGCCGCAGTTCCGTGTCCACCCCAGAAGGAGAACACAGCTTCGGAGCCCCATCCAAACGGTAAGGCAGACCAGCCCTTCTCCATTAGGGCTCCCAGGCCGCAGCCCAGGAACATTTGCATACCATAAATAGACACCATGATACACAGATGAGTAAAGTAGGCGTTGGCTTTGGACTTATCCATATCCACGCCGATGACTGAGCAGGTAAGTACCAAAGTAATCATTACCGAGGCCATGGAACTAAAGGATTCTGGAATGGACACTAGGCCCAATACCTGCGGACCAACAATCAGCGCAATTACACCGCCAATGATGGAGGCTGGAATATAAATGCGCTGGAGGGGCTTGAAGATCTCACGAATCACAAAGCCGATTAAAAGAAAGGCAAACAGTACTATCAAATCATTAAATAAGCTGCTGAATGTCATAATATATAATTCCTTCCCTATTAGTATAGGAAGTATCCTATATTTTTCCTATGTTCCTGCATAAAAGGGGGACAGGGGCTCAGTGCTTCTTTTTCAAAAGGCTGTTGGTATAGATGCGCAGGACCTCCTCCTTGCCCGCCGACTCTGGGTGACGGGCAAACCGGTGCTTCTGCTGGAAAAACTCTTCGGCATAAGACTTGATTTCCTCCAAAGTAGGTGTGATATCATCCTTCAGCAGGAGCATACGGTCGATAAAGTCAGAAAAATCATCCACATCCCGAAAGCCGCACAGATGGACAGCTCGCTCCACGCGGGCTATATTTACCGGATCTTTAAAAATTTTCAAGTACTCTCCAATGAGCAGGCCGCATGCCAACCCATGGGGGATGTGCTTGCTCTGAGTCAAAGCGTAGCTCATTCCGTGAGGCAAACAGGTCCCGGTCTGGGTATTCGCAATGCCGCCAATGAGAGAAACCATCATGTGCTTTTCCCGAACTTCATAGGGGTAAGGGGTCACGCTCTCAGCCAGATCTGGGTTTCCCAAGACCTGCCGCATGGTGTCCACGCACTGAGAGAAATATGAAAAGCCAATCTCGCAGATGGACCTGGAAAGGTCACTGGCCGCCGTGGAGATATAAGACTCCAAGCAGTGGCACAGCGCATCGATGGAGGTAGCGCAACTCAGGCGCAATGGCATCTCCATAAGATAGCCCGCATCCAACAGGGCATACCGTGGGAAAATGCGAGGGGCGATGGCCTGCTTGGTATTCTGGGATGTCCTGGTAAGGACTGAGAAATGGGTTACCTCCGCTCCGGTCCCTGCCGTGGTAGGAATACCAATAATAGGAAGAGACTGGAGCCCGCTGTCATCAAATAGTTGTTCCGCCCGCTTACCCGGGTTTGCCAGCAGTACTCCGATGGCCTTGGCGGCATCGATGGGAGATCCGCCGCCAATCCCAATGATAAAATCCGGGGCAAAATCTTGGACAGAGGCGACGGCCCGTTCCACCGTTTCAGTGGATGGATTCTCCTCAATCCCTGTTTCCACCACATACGGGATGGAGAACTCCTCCAGAATCTCTTTTACATCCTCCAGAGCGTAATGACGCCCCGGAATAGTATAAGTGATGATATAGGCCCGTCTACCAAGTTGGCTAAAGAGCATCTTCTTTTTTTTCGCAATCCCTTTTCCAAAAAAAACCTCAGTGGGCATATAATAGCGAAAGGTGTCCATAACGCATCATACCTCCCAATAACAACAGTATATCCTGTGGTAGGTCCGTCCGTTCCTTCCCTCCTATCCTTGAAATCGGGGATAGACGGTCCGACTTGAAGAAAATGTGATTTGTTTGGCTAAGGAAAAATCACTCCTCATCCATGCCATCTTTATAAAATTTACCGAACAGCTCCTGAAGAGAGGGCATATCCTCGGGGATAGGACGGGCCACCCAAGTGGTATTCATATAGTGTTTCAGGGCAATGTTCTCGGAAACGATGTTGCCGCCCCAGGTCCCGCAGCCCATGGAGGACGTGGGAGGCATACCGTTGGTGGCGGATCCGGCATTACCTTTGTTATTGGGCTGGCGCACCATGATGCGGGAGACAGGGGCCGCCTTGCCCAGACGGTCAATGTGGCCGTCATCCCAAGAGTAAATACCGCAGGAGTGGCCCTTGCCGCCTACTTCGAAGATGGCCCGCATCATGTCCAGGGCATTTTCAAACTCTCCCTCATACTTGAACAAAGCCAGCAGAGTGGTCAGCTTCTCAGAGGAGAAGAAGTATTCTTTGCCAATCTGATCAATACCACCACCCGTGACCATAATAAATTTCCGGTCCTCGGGGATCTCAAACCCGGCAGCCTCAGCCAGCTTCTGAGGGCTGATGGCCACAGTGCCGGGAAGTCGGTGCCCCATCTCGTCCCACATGACACTCTTGAGCTTCTCCGCCTCTTCTTCGTTAGCTAGATAGCCGCCCTCGGCCTTAAGTGCGTCTACCATTTTGTCATAGATAGATTCGTGGATGACCAGGTTTCCGTCACAGGAACAACCGGAACCGAAATCAGAGGTCTTGGAGATGCGGGTGTTCTGCGCTGCCTCACGCTGGCGCTCAGGAGTATCAGCAGTATTATCGATAATCACAGTAGCATTGCCCGCACCGGATCCATAGGCGGGCGTGCCGGAGGAGTAAGCGGACTTGACCATGGGCCGGCCACCGGTGGCGATAACCAAATCGCAGCGTTTCATCAGCTCCTGAGTCAGAGCGATAGAGGGCTGCTGAATACCCTGGATGATGTCGGCAGGGGCGCCCTCACGGAGCAGGACTTCACGAATGATGTCAATGCACTTGTTGGTCACCACTTTGGCCCGTGGATGAGGGCTGCAGATGATAACGTCTCGTGCCTTGATAGCGTAGATTACCTGGCCGGCAGGTGTCAGACAAGGATTGGTAGTAGGTACCAGAGAGGCAATTACCCCCACTGGCTTGGCATATTTGACCAGCCCCTTCTCCGGGATTTCTTCAATAGCGCCGACGCTTTTGCTCCGCATACAGTCGCGCAGAATCAGCTTCAGCTTGTTGCGTTTGTTGCGCTTCGTCACCTTATCGCCCAAGTTGGTCTCATCCACGGCCTCATCGCTGAGCTGCGCCCAGACCTTCAGATCATAAAGAGCCGCCGCAACTGCCTGGCACAGGTGATCTACTCTGTCCTGATCGTAAGTCTCAATGATTGCCGCAGCCTTACGGGCTCTGGCAACCATTTCTTCCAACATTTCAATCTGTTCTGTAGTGATCTCTTTTGCCATAGTATTCAACACTCCTTTGATAATTTTGCTGTAAATAGCTCTTTTATCTAACCTAAATTTAACATTTAGCACAACCTTATGTCTAATACTTGTTTTGAATTGGATTTATAGAGAAAAATCTATAATTATTTCACCTCTGCCTGTCAGGAGCAGTCCCAACACCAGTGATCTTTAACTACTCTTTGCCTGATCCAAGCTTGACAATTTCCCATCTATCCAATATTCTTTATGTATTAATAGATTCTTTTTATAGAAAGGTGGGTTACTATGACGCTGCTCCAGCTGCAATATTTTCAGGTTTTGTCACACAACCTGCACTATACACGCACTGCTGAGCAGTTGTGTATTTCTCAGCCCAGCTTGAGTTACGCCATCAATGAGTTGGAGAAGGAATTGGGGGTCAAGCTGTTCCAGAAGGAAAACCGGAAGGTTACTCAGACAGTCTATGGACAGCAGTTTCTTCCCTATGTGGAGCAAGCTCTTACTCTTCTGCAGGACGGTTCTAATGTGCTGCGGCAGATGGCCAACAACGCCCCCCAGATTGTCCGATTAGGATATTTTCACAGCGTTTCCGCCTCCATGATCCCCGCTCTGGTGGACGGATTTTATCAGCAGGAGGAAAACCGCCAGATTCGCTTTCATTTTACAGAAAGCGCTTCCTATGATATCCTGAACCAGATCCGTTCTGGCGCACTGGATCTGGGATTCAGCCTTCATCAGGCCGAGTGGGCGGAGTCGGTAGGGGTTATCCGTCAGCCACTTTATCTGGCAGTCCCCGCCAACCATCCTCTGTCCGGCCACAGTTTTGTTTCCTTTGATGATTTTGCTCACGAGCCGCAGATTATGCTGGAACACAGCAGCAACCTGCGGTCCAATATGGATCAGGTCTTTTCTCAGCATGGGATCATTCCTAATATTGTGTTTGAAGTGCGGGAGTGCAATGCCGCGTTGCAGTATGTCGGGTTGGGATTTGGCGTGTCCGTATTGCCGCAGGTACCGGCCATGGATACGGATAAGGTCTATATCGTTCCTATTTCCGATCAGGAGAAGGAGTTCGTGCGTACCATTTACCTTACCTATCCTAAGATCCATCCCATCTCTCCTGCCGCCCAGAAGGTGCGCGATTATATCATTCAAAATTGCGCGCTCAACACTTGATATTCTGACCCCTATGCCGCCTGCGGGCAGATTTTTTCGACGAGTCACGGAAAGATGGCGCTCTCCATCTCCGTCTGAGGAAAAAGAGGACTTTCGGCAATGTTGCCGAAAGTCCTCTTTCTGTATTAAGGTTTATTAAATGTTCAGAAGGAGGATCCATTTGCAAATCGAATCATCTTGAACGCAAAACGTCAACGCAGGAATCCAACTCACTGAGGCACAAATGTCCCACAACAGAGTCATCCGGGTAGCGTCTGCGTTTCCACCTAGGCCCACAAAGCTCCGAAGGGCAAGCTGAAAACCTGTATTCCAAAAGAAAATACTGGAGCAGTACGCCGCTGAACGCTACTTACCCAATCCGAAGTTCTGTGTGGATGATGGATACTCCAGATTCGTTTAACCGCCTGGGCTGAAACCCACTGAACATTGGGGAAAGGTCTCCCTATTCGGCGTCCGATACACCGCCATTCATGACAATGTGGATACGGACAGACGCAAGGACTGCACGGCCCATCACATCCGGTCGTGTATATCCTGGATAAGATAAGTGCCAGATGAGACACAAAGCATAGCAGAACCCGCATAGACGGAAAAACCTTGTAGATACTTCTGATGTAATATCTGTCGGGGCTCCAGATACCTAAGAAGTTATCCCAACTAAGGGAGTCCCAACAGTCACGCGGCATTTTAATGGAAAAATTTTTCTTAGCGTGAAACAAAACCCTTCTATTTTCGTCTAATAAAGTAGAGGGTATTCCTGCGTAGAGGAGGAAAGAACATTGAAAAGGGCGCTGAAAGGTTTGCTGGCTTCCCTGCTGGTACTGGCCTGTCTGGGGATTGCCGCGGTTGGCGTTTTGCAGGCCACAGGTTGGAACCTGATATGGGGTCAGTATCTCCAAGCTGGTGACGGTTCTCATATTATGATTGACCGGCACGGTGATCCCATCATTTTGGGAGACCGCTCTAGAACCGGGAACCTGTTCCATGGATTAAGGGATGGAGACACGGTACTATTCCTCTGTTCTGACATTCAGGAGAGCTATCCTGCCCGCTCACGGGCCTATTGGTGCTTCCGCCTGGAGCGTGGCACTGCCTCCAATCTCCCAGTGGATACGCTGGGCCAGCTGAAGGAACTGGGCTGGCTGCCAGCTACATTTTAAAAAAAGAGGGCAGGCCCCGGTGGGGCCTGCCCTCTTTTTTTGCCATCACTGAGGCAATACCAGGTCTCCCTCGCGGATCCAGCCGATCTTCCGCAGCATCTCACAGAAGAACCAGGACAGGACGGCAGGGAGAATAAAGCAGATCAGAGCCATACCCAGCCAGTCAAAGGGGGTGATGGCCGCCTTAACTCCGAGAGCCACATCGTTGACCCAGCCCGACCATACGCCGATCTGTCCCACGAAACCGCAGGTCCCCATGCCAGAGGCCACGCCGCCAGCGGGGTCGTTCATCTGGAGGTGAAATACACAGGTGGCGATGGGGCCGGTGATGGCGGAGGCCAGCGTGGGGGGAATCCAGATTCGGGGATTCTTCACGATGTTGGGCATCTGGAGCATAGAGGTACCGATGCCCTGGCTGATCAAACCGCCCCAGCGGTTCTCTTTAAAGGACATGACGGCAAAGCCCACCATCTGGGCACAGCAGCCGGCCACTGCCGCGCCTCCGGCCAGGCCGGTGAGGGTAAAGGCGGCGCAAATAGCGGCGGAAGAGATGGGCAGAGTGAGGGCAATCCCCACCAGTACGGCTACGACAATCCCCATCCAGAAGGGCTGGAGAACAGTAGCGTCCTGGATGAGTTGACCAAAAGCTTTGGCCGCGGCGCCGATGGGCGGGGCGATGAGCAGGGACAGGCCCGCGCCTATGAATACGGTGACGGCGGGGGTGACCAGGATATCCACCTTGGTTTCTTTGGATACCATTTTGCCAATCTCAGCGGCGATGATGGCAATGAACAGAACAGCCAGGGGGCCGCCCGCGCCACCCAGTTTGTTGGCAGACCAGCCCACAGCAGTCAGGGAAAAGAGGACCATCGGATCGGCTTTCAGGGCGTAACCGATGGCCACCGCCATAGCGGGACCGGACATATCAAAGGCAAACTGTCCCACATCCACCAAAAAGGAGAGGGACAACTGCTGGCCCAGGGTCTTGATAATGGTGCCGATGAGCAGGGAGCAGAACAGGCCCTGGGCCATGGCCCCCAGGGCGTCGATACCGTACCGTTTGGCGGATATCTCGATGTTTTTCCGTTTTAGAAACTCTCTCATTCGTAACGCGCCTTTCCCACACAAAATAAAAAAGCTGTACAGGTGTCAAGACACCTGTACAGCCCATTATAGCGCGTGAACTCAGTTTGTCAAGAAAATTCCTTCGGCTGGGGATCCAGGCTTCAGTTCTTTCCCCAGTCCGACCAATCAGTGAGGCACAGGTTCAGATCCACCTTTACCGGGATGCCGGGGACCGTGCCGCTGCTAGAATACTGCCACATATGGTAGTGGTAGCGGAAGCTGGTGGGCACCCAGCCGGTGGTGTAGTGGGCCAGCCAGAAGGGCCAGTCCTGGAGCTGGGCCAGGTCCAGGCCGCCAGCATAGATCTTGGAGGGGCTGCCGTAGGTCATGGGGATATAGCCGGCCTCCTCGATGATGTCACAGAAGACTTTGGCGCATTTGGTCACCGTTTCTCCGTCGGTGTCCTTTGTCCGGGAGTCGGAGTCACTGACCTCCTCCCAGTCGAAGACCACGGGGTAGGTGATATCATAGCCCTCGATCCACTCCAGAAGCTGGAGGGCCTCCTCCCGTGCCTCCTCCTCCGTGGTAGCCTGGGAGAAGAAGTAAACGCCCACTTCCAGGCCGTTCCTCAGGGCATTTTGGATGTTGTAGTCAAAATAGGCGTCCTTGTTGATGCTGCCCACAGTATAGCCCCGGTAACCCGCCCGGATCATGGCGAAGTCCACCCCGGCACCGGCCACCTGGGTCCAATCGATCTGCTTCTGGTGAGAGGACACATCCACCCCAATGTAGCTGGGGGCGTCCCCCGTATAGGTCAAAAAGCCGTTCTTGACCACAAATCTGCCGCTGTCATAGTCGTTGCTTGGAATGGGGCCAGGCTCCGTTTCCGGTACATGGATGAAGGACAGGTCGTAATTCATCAGGATGACCGCCCCCTGGGCCCGGGTAGCGGTGCCGGTGGGGTCAAACAGGTTGCCCGGCTTGCCGGAGATGAGACCCACGGACCAGGCCCACTCTACCGCGTCGATGGACCAGCTGGCGATGGATTTCCGGTCCGCGAAGGGGGCGGCCACCTGGGACAACGGCTCCCCCAAGGTATGCCAAAGGATCACAGCCAGCTGCTCCCGGGTCACCTTGTCGTCGGGACCGAACCGTCCGTCATCATAGCCGGTGACTAGCCCCTCCTGCCAGGCCCAGAGGATGGCGTCGGCATCGGGGTCGTCCAGGTCCACATCGGAGAAGGGACTGGTCAGTGCCTGGTCCTGTTGGTCCAGGTCCTCGTCCTCCTCCGTCCCGCTCTCGAACTCCTCCCGCTCCAGGGACACCTGGGGCCGGTCATAGATCTGATAGAGGGCGGCGGCCACCATGGCACGGGTTAGAGGAGCCTCCGGCAGGAACTCCAGCGCATCGGTGGCCTCCATCATCCCCTTCTCCCAGCAGTACTCCACCGCGGCGGTGTACCAGGAGTTCTCGGGCACGTCGGAGAGCTTCGTCCCGGCTGCCGAGGCGGGCAGAGGCAGGGTCATAGCCACGGCCAGCAGGCCGGCGGCAAGGGATCTCAGAGTCTTGTGTTTCATAGCGTTCCTTTCTGTCTGTCGTAGAGTGTGGTGAGTGTTGGGTTAGGTGCAGTATACTCAGCTTGTCGAAAGAGCCCTCCCGCAAGGAATTCCGGTGCCCGCAGGCGGCGGAATAAATTTTGAGGCCGTCATTTCCGGCCACATACGCATTGGAAATAACACTTTTTGCGGGGGTTAGGCTGGGAATGATTCGGGGCCCACCCTGCGCGCGGCTTTTCTCAAAAAAGTGACTATACCACTTTTCGACAGTCTCAGTATACTACGGCAGAGCCAGGCTCTGCCAATGGTATCTTTTGGATGGAGCTCACCGCTCCAGCAGGATGCCCTGCCGAGCCAGCGCCTCTCGTACCCGCTCATAGGCCCCCTGGTCCGGGCAGGCCAGGGTGTGAAGGTGGATCCCCTCGGTGAGCTGGGAAAGGGGGGCAGCGGCCTGACTCCGGCACCGGGCGATGAACTGCCCCACCTGATACCGGTCGGATAGCTGGAGCGGTCCGGTGAGCTGACCGTAGATCGGATGGTCCACGATGACGTCCAGCACCGTGCAGCCCTGGTCTACCATGGCGTTCAATTCCGCCTCCATGGCCTGTCCGTCGTGCTTCACAGCGATCTGCCGCACCAGGCCGGAAGGCGCGTTCTGTACCATATAGCCTCTTGGGGTGGCGGTGATTCCCTGGCCCCCGGCCCGCAAGATGGCCACATCCCCTACAATGATCTGACGGCTGACCGAAAACTCTCTGGCCAGAGCAGTGGCGCTGACCGGGCTCCGGGCCCGCTCCAGCCGCCGGGCAATGGCCTGTCTTCTCTCCTGGGCGTCCATAGCCCTCCCTCCCCTGTCTTGTCATATGCAGTAAGTATATCACTGAGAGGAGAGGTACGCAACGGCACAGACACAGATTTTTCCGGGAACTTTCCGGGAAACCTTGACTTTTCCGCTTGGAATCCATACAATGGACAAGATAAGTCTTCCAATCTCATATCACGATATAAAAGGACTGAAACGACATGGCTCAGAACCCCAACAAAAAGCAGGTGGAACAGATCACCGACATGGAGGTAGACTTCGCCCAGTGGTACACTGACGTGTGTAAAAAGGCGGAGCTGATCGACTACTCATCCATCAAGGGCATGTTCATCTACCGCCCCTACGGCTACGCCATCTGGGAGAACATCCAGCGAGAGATGGACCGGCGCTTCAAGGAGACCGGGCACGAAAACGTATATCTTCCCATGCTCATCCCCGAATCCCTGCTCCAGAAGGAGAAGGACCATGTGGAGGGCTTCGCTCCTGAGTGCGCCTGGGTGACCATGGGGGGAAGCGAGAAGCTGGAGGAGCGCTACTGCATCCGTCCCACCTCCGAAACACTGTTCTGTGAGCACTACAAAAATGTCATCCACTCCCACCGGGACCTGCCCAAGCTGTATAACCAGTGGTGCTCCGTCCTACGCTGGGAGAAGACCAGCCGCCCCTTCCTGCGCCACCGGGAGTTCCTGTGGCAGGAGGGCCACACCATGCACGCCACCCCGGAAGAAGCCCGGGAAGAGACCATGCGGATGCTCAACGTATACGCCGACTTTATGGAGAATGTGCTGGCCATGCCTGTGGTCCGGGGCCGTAAGACGGACAAGGAGAAATTCAACGGCGCCGAGGAGACCTACACTGTGGAGTGCATGATGCACGACCGAAAGGCCCTTCAGGCGGGCACCAGCCATTACTTCGGCGACGGCTTCGCCCGTGCCTTTGACATCACCTTCACCGGCAAGGACAACCAGCTCCACTACCCCCACCAGACCAGTTGGGGCGTGTCCACCCGGATGATCGGCGGCATCATCATGACCCATGGCGACAACAACGGTTTGGTCCTGCCCCCCCGCGTCGCCCCCATCCAGGCGATGGTCATCCCCGTAGCCCAGCATAAGGAGGGCGTGCTGGAGGCGGCCAACGCCCTGCTGGACCGGCTGAAGGCCGCCGGCATCCGGGCAGGCCTGGACGACAGTGACCAGTCCATGGGCTGGAAGGCCGCCCAGTACGAGATGAAGGGCGTGCCCCTGCGGGTGGAAATCGGTCCCAAGGATATGGAGAAGGACCAATGCTGCGTCTGCCGCCGGGACTCTGGGGAGAAGGTCTTTGTCCCCTTGGCTCAGTTGGAGGACCAGGTGAAGGAGCTGCTGGACTCGGTCCACGACGGACTATTTGCCCGGGCCCAGAAGAACCTGGAGGACCACACCAAGGTGTGCCACACCCTGGAGGATGTCAAGGCCTTTATGGAGTCTGAGGGCGGCTTCGCCAAAACCATGTGGTGCGGCGAGCTGGACTGCGAGCTGAAGATGAAGGAACAGGCCGGGGTCAGCTCCCGGTGTATGCCCTTGAAGCAGGAGAAGGTGGGCGACGTATGCGTCTGCTGCGGCAAGCCCGCCAAGCACTCCATCCTCTGGGGCGTGGCCTATTGATCACTGGCATACAGAAAAACAGGGCCGCCGTTTTTCAGAACGGCGGCCCTGTTTTATGCCTTTTGCCCCATGGGGCGCGGTCTGTCCGGCGGACGGGGCTTCAGTTCAGCACGATGGCCTGGACCGCCTCGATGAGGTCCACGGCCCCGGAACGGGCCACCAGGGAGACCGGCTCCCCGTCCACCACCGCCAGACAGTGCTCGCCGTCCCAGCGGTACAGCTCCACCGCCACCTGCGGGAATGCGTCGTTGTCCAGATAGACGGTCAGGGCAATCTCCTGCCGCTGGGAAGGCCGCTCGTCAGTAAAGCTGTCGGCACTCAGGCTCTCCAGCGCCTCCTGGAACGCGGAGATATCCACTTCCTCCCCCTGGTAGAGCCAGGTCCGGTCCTCGCCCTCGCCCTGGGTGGTAAGGGTATGGCTGGCCCCCTCCAGAGTAACTTCGATCTGCCAGATATCCCCAAAGTCGGCGGACAGCACCTCCTGGTGCCGCAAGTCATTGTAGGAAGCGGCCATCAGCTCCTGGTAATCCTCCGACGTAATTTGATAGACGATCTGGGAATCTCCCACTCGCAGATAGGCGGTAATCGTCTCCTCTTCCTCCGTTTCCCCGGTATCTGCCGCCTCCTGGGCGGCCAAGCGCTCCTCCGGGTCCCGGCTGATGTGGAGTATAAGAGTACCGGAGGCCTTTTCCTCTGCCCTGTCCTCGGCTGTATAGTCCACGGTCACCGTCAGCTCCGGCTCATCCAGGCCATAACTGGCCAGTTCCTCCTCAGTAGCATGATAGGTCACATAGTTGTTGGGGGACAAGTAGCTGATATTATGCAGGTAATCCTCTACCCGCCCAGTGTCCAGCGGGAGCGTCTTTCCATCCCGCTGGGTAAAGTAAATGTCCTCCTCGCACCAGCTTGCGGAGTTGTCCTCCTCATAGGTGACTGTATAGTTCTCCACCCCGTCAAACCGCAGCCGGGTCACCTGATCCAGCTCCGGGATGTCGTCGTGGTCTATCATGTCGCGGAGCCCCGCGTCAAACTGGTCCAGGGGGTCGCTGGCGGCCAGATACACCTTTCCATCCCCAATGGACACATATCGCTGGGAATCCATGGCGCTGAAGTCGCCGAGCAGTATCTCGTAGTTGTTCTCACCTGTACCCAGCGTAATGGTGCATACTGGGTCATCCAGGCCGTACTGGCTCGGATCCTCCACCTCCTCAATGACGAAGGCCGCCGCGAAGGATTGGAACGTCTCCAGCAGCTCGCCTACCTTTTCTCCGTCCACGGGGAACGTCTCATCTCCATCATAGAGCCAGTCCCCATCCCGGTGAAACGACAGTGTCTCCCCCTCATAGGTCCAGGAGAGGGTCTGGACCGCGTCACTGTCGATCTCCAGGACGACCTCTCCGCTGGTTTCAATCCGCTCCTGGCGCTCTTGTACCTGGAGGGCGGCAAATGCCGCAACGCAGCACACCGCCAGGATAGCTAGTAAAATCACGATCCGTTTAGACCGGTACATTTTGCGCACGCCTCCTCTTCAAGACCACCCAGATCCCGATGCCCAGATACAGCAGGGGGAACACGCCGATCATCACCACCTGAAGCAGAGAGGACACAGCGTCGTTGATAGTCAGATAATTGTAATTCAGGGATTTGCTCCGGATGGCCATGGCCTCGCTCTCTCCAATCAGAGAGGACACCGCGTTCATCGCCAGGTCCCCGTTGGCCCCGGAGGAATAGGCGTTGTACATATCATCCAGGAACGCGGAGGAGGAAAACCAGATAATCTGACCTCCATTCCCACAGTCGATGGACACCGCCAGAGCAAAGGGGCCGTCGATATCCCCCTCCTCCTTCTCGTAGGTGTCCAGGTCATAACCGGCGGCCTTGCTGAAGGAGGCGGCCGAGGTGGTGAGCAGGGAGGTCACTCCGCTCCCCTCCCCGTCAGCCGACACCGTCAGTCCCTGGGCGATGGGCATGATGGCCAGGTAATTCTCCTCGATCAGCGAATCGGTAATCGCATGGCTGTTCATGTCGGGCAGCAGGATATAGGGGACCTGGAAGGCGTAGTGCTCCCGGTCGCCCTCCACCACTACGCCCTCATTGGGTGTCACACCGTAGCTGGCAATCAGCCCGTACAGCTCATCCAGAGGGTCTTCCTGGGTGGGGCCCGCCATGACCAGCAGCTTGCCGCCGCCGCTGGTATACTCGTCCAGCATCTCCACCTCCTTCTGGGACAGGTCGCTATCCGGGCCGTAGATCATGACACAGCCGGCATCCTCCGGCACTGCGTCCACGGTGAGCAGGGAGAGAGGATCGACTTGGATGTTTTCTTTCTCCAGCTGTTCCTGGAAGGTGGCGGGCAGCTCCGCCTCCCCGTGTCCCTCCAGTAGATAGAGCTGGGGCAGCTCCTCCGCGGTCACATAGTCGATGGCGGAGGTGATGGCCCCCTCACCGTCAAAGGAGGTATTGTAGGAGTAAGAGTATATGTCCGCCTCCTGGATATAGATATCGTTGTAGCTGATATAGCGGCTCCGATCCCCACACTCCACGATCAGGCTGTTGTTAGTCACCGTCTCGTCGGTGTACTGCTGGGCGAAGGTGGGGAATACGTCCGGGTTCTTTTTCACGACCTGGATATGGTCAGAGAGGCTTTCGTACTTATTGAGCAGGTTTTCGATTACGTCGTCCTCTTTCCCCGACTGGACCACCCAGTAGATCGTTACATCCTCCTCCAGCGCGTTGACCACCACCTTGGTGTTGCTGGTGATGGAGTAGAGCTTGGTGGCGCTCATGTCGTACTTGGTCAGGTTGGAGGGGAGGGCGGAGACAAAGACATTGACTGCCACCAGAATGGCCAGCACCACCGCGGTGACGACAATGGAATAGGCGCCGCCCCGAAAGGCGTTCTGGTTTCCCTCTCTCTGTGGGGCCGATTGGAAAAGTTTTGGCTTGCGCATCAGTTATACCTCCTCTTCTCCAGGGACTGGACCGACAGGAACAGGAAAAATACGATCACAGCAGCATAGTAGACAATGGCTGTCATATCGAAAACTCCGTTGACAAAGACATAGAAGCGTTCGAACAGTGACAGCTGTGTCATGATCTTGGGGAGCAGCCCCTCAAAGGAGGCCGCATCCATCTGATAGGCGACCACGGTGACCGCCAGAAGGAGAAAGCTGACGCCGTAAGCCAGCGTCTCATTTTTGGTGAGGTATCTTATGATCCCCCACAGGGCCAGGATCAGTACACAAATGGCCACCATAGACCCGAATGCGGTGGAGGACACATACTCAGACAGGCTTACGCTATAATAGTTGAACAGGATGACCGCAATGCCGATGCCGGCGGCAAAGCCCTGGTTATCCGTAAGGGAGGAGAGGAACATCCCCAGCGCGATCAGCGCGGCCCCCAGGACCAAAAAGGCCAGGATAGAGCCGTAGGAGGTGGGCAGGTATACGTCCCCGTATTGGGAGAAGATCAGCGGGTACAGGGAGATCAGACACAGGGGGACGGCATAGACCACCAGCAGAGCCAGATACTTGCCCAGGACCACCTGCACCGTGGTAATGGGCAGGGAGTAAAGCAGCTGATCCGTCTTTTGTCTGCGCTCCTCCGCGATGACCCGCATGGTCAGGATAGGCACGATGACCACGAAGATCAGGCAGCCATAGCTGAGTACGAACTCAAAATTGCTGACCGCGGCCTGAATGTTGTAGCGCAGAGCGCCCAACCCAATAAAGGCCAACAGAAAAGCGCCGAAGATATAGGCTGTCAGCGAGTGAAAATAGTTCTTCAGCTCATGTTTCCATACTGCTATCATCCCTGCTCCACCTCCCCTTCCGCTCCATTTTCATCATGAGGAGATGCCTCCGTTAGCTCCAGGAACACGTCCTCTAGGCTGGCTTTTTTCAGGCTCATCTCCAGCAGGGGGATTCTCCTGTCGGCAAAGGCAAAAAAGATAGCCCTAGATGCCTCGTGGATGCGCTCCAGCCCGGTGTGGATGCAGGCTGTGACCAAGCCCTGCTCTCCCTCTCTCCAGTCGATGTCCGTAATTCCGGGAACCCCAGACAGGGCGGCCTTGACCTCGTCCTCGGGCGCCTCCGCCGTGATGGTGATCTCGTTTGGTGTCATCAGAGTACGCTCCAGGTGTTCCGGAGTGTCGAAGGCCACCAGCTTTCCGTGGGCGATCATGATGATCTGGTCACAGATGGTCTGGACCTCGGAAAGGATGTGAGAGCTGAAGATCACCGTGTGGGTCCGTCCCAGCTCACGGATCAGGTCGCGGATCTCAATGATTTGGAGCGGATCCAGCCCCACCGTGGGCTCATCCAGAACAATGACCTGCGGGTTTCCCAGCAGCGCCTGGGCAATACCCACCCGTTGCCGGTAGCCCTTGGACAGAGCGGAGATCCGGCGGCCCCTCATCTGCTCTATTCCAGTCTGCCCCATGACCTCCTCTATTTGGTTCTTCAGCTCCAGACCATGCAGCCCTTTGGCCTCCCCCACGAAACGCAGGTACTCCTCCGGGGTTTCGTTCATATACAGAGGCGGCTGCTCCGGCAGATAGCCAATGAGCCGTTTGGCCTGATTCGGCTGCTCAAAAATGTCGTATCCTCCGATTCTCACATGACCCTCCGTCGCTGACAGACAGCCGGTCATAATGTTCATCGTAGTAGACTTCCCCGCTCCGTTGGGCCCCAGGAATCCATAGATCTGTCCGCTCTCGATCCTAATGCTTAGATCAGAAACCGCGGTGATATCCCCATATCGTTTGGTGAGATGTTCGATCTCGATCAAGGACGTTTCCTCCTTTTCTTTCAATGGAGCCATTATAAAGACAGAACTTAAAACCAAGTTAAAAAAGGTCCGCCACCTTTTTTAAGTAGATTTTGAGTTTGACTTTTACAATGGCAGGCAGAAACCCGCCTACACGGCGGGCTGACAGGAGGTATGAAAAATTGAAATCGATCTATCGCACGGCATATGTCTTGTTGTTCACATTTTTGCTCTTGTTTTCCGGAGGGTGTACTGATACAGTAGAGGCAGACCATTCCTCCTCATCCTCCGCGCCTCCCCTCGCTTCCTCCGGCGACACCGGGGAAGGAAGCCTTACCATCCTCGCCAGCTTTCAGCGGGAGGACGGCAGTCCCCTGACCGAGCAGTCCATCCGGCTCTCCGCGGGTGACAAAAGCGCGGAATATCCCCTGGATGAGTGGGGGGAGCTGCGGGTTTCCGGCCTTCCGCGGAAAATGACTCTGGAGGTGACCGTTCTGGATAAGGAGTCGGGTCCTCTGGGTACCATCACCATCTCCTTCTCCGAGGGCACTGTCATTGACGCCTCTACCGATCAGGAGGGGGCGGGGTATGTGGTGGTCAAAGAGGACACGGAAGCGGTTGATCTGCTCTTTGTCCTCTGTGACGATGGCTCCATCCAATGTGATCTGGACCTGGGCCGGGACATCGCCTGACTGGACAGTATGCGCAGGGGGATGGCCGCTCCGTATCGAGGTAATTTAGCCGGGGAGCGTATCACTTTGGGCTTTTCTGCCCAAAAGGAGGGATCTGAATGCGGATCTTGGTCGCCGATGATGAAACAGAGATGACAGACGTTCTGGAGGCTCTCTTGAGTCGGGAGCACTATGCGGTGGATATCGTCCATGACGGGCAGGACGCCTTGGACTATGGGCTGACCGGGAATTACGACTGTCTGGTCCTGGATATCATGATGCCGAAGCTGGATGGGCTCCAGGTCCTCCGGGCACTCCGGGACCGGGGCATCTCAACTCCTGTACTCCTACTTACCGCGAAAAGTCAAGTGGCCGACCGGATCGCCGGATTGGACAGCGGTGCGGACGACTATCTCCCCAAGCCCTTTCACCCCGGCGAGTTTACGGCCAGGGTGCGGGCTCTGACCCGCCGGGGCACGGAGTACACCCCCGACCTGCTCTCCGCTGGGAACATCACCCTGGACCGCACCACCTTCGAGCTGCGCCGCGGTCCCTCCTCCATCCGTCTGGGCAGCAAGGAATTCCAGATGCTTGAGCTTCTGATGTGTCATATCGGTTGCCCCATCTCCACAGAGCGGTTCATGGAGCGGATTTGGGGCTATGACAGCGAGGCGGAGATCAATGTGGTCTGGGCCTATATCTCCTATCTTCGGCGGAAGCTGGAGTCTCTGGGCGCTAATGTCCGCATCGTAGCCCGCCGTGGGCAGGGATACCTGCTGGAGGAGATCTCATGATCCGCTCTTTGCGCCGGAGGTTCCTCCTCATCGCCATGCTCTCTCTGCTGGGGACGCTGGCCGTCCTGTGCACTGCCATTGGCCTTGGCGCCCACTACACCGCCACGAGCCGGGCGGACCGCGCCATCACACTGCTTTATGAGAACGACGGCGTATTCCCTGCCCCGGCGGAGACTCACGACCCGGCTGCGGCCTTTGGGTTCCACATTACCCAGGAGACTCCCTTCGAGACCCGCTATTTCATCGTGGAATTGACCGCCGACCAGGAAGTACGGGGCGTCGATATCGACCATATCGCCGCCGTCGACCGACAGGCCGTAGTAGAGAGCATCAATGAGATCCTCTCCTCTGACCGGCCTCGGGGCTATGCCAACTACTACCGCTATGGCATATTTCATCATGAGGATGGAGGAAGCACTATTGTCGTGCTGGACTGCTTTCTCCAGCTCCAGTTCGCCTATAACGCCCTCCGTATCACTGTCATCGTGGCCATCTCCTGCGCCGTAATCGTCTTTCTGCTGCTGATGCTACTGTCCAAACGAGCGGTGAGACCCTTCGTGGAGAATCTGGAGCGGCAGAAACGGTTTGTCACCGACGCCTCCCATGAGCTGAAAACGCCGCTGGCTATTCTGGCGGCGGACGTGGAGCTGCTGCGTCAGCCGAATACCGAACAAAAGTGGATCGACAGCGCCCAGGCACAGATTACCCGGATGGACAAGCTGATTAAAAACTTGGTGGAATTGGCCCGGACAGAGGAAACCATAGAGGACAGCGCCGTTACCTCCTTTTCTCTCAGCGAGGTGGCTCAGGCCAGCGCAGAAGGCTTTCAGCCGCTGGCAGAGGCGGAGGGCAAACGCCTGGAGGCCCACATCCCACCCGCTGTCGAGCTCCGTGGGGTGCAGGAAAATATGTTTCGTCTGTTTTCCATTCTGCTGGACAACGCGGTCAAATACTGTGATCCAGGGGGAACGATCCGTCTCTCCCTGGGCCAGCGGGGACGGAATATATATCTCTCTGTCTCCAACCCCTGCGCGGGGGCGGATACCGCCCAGTTGCCCCGCTGGTTCGACCGCTTTTACCGGGCGGACTCCTCCCGCGCCCGCGCTACCGGCGGCTATGGGATCGGCCTGTCCACTGCGAGGGCAATCGTGTCCCGGCACCGCGGCCGGATTACCAACCGCTGTGAAAACGGCCAAGTCACTTTCTCTGTCGTGATCCCACAGTTTCCAAAGGTTAGAAAAAGCGCAGTACATAGATGAGCATCTGCTCTCCAAGACATAAGGAACAGGGACTTTGATATGCGTGACATATATACTTTAGGGCGCAGAAACAGTATCACGCCCTCCGGTGGGGCAAGGGCCACATCGGAGGGCGTGAAGGCCATATTTTACGTTTTCTTTCTCAAGTCAGTTGGCATCCATTTTTATCACTAAACATAACTTATATCCTCTCCATTTCAGCAATACCAAGCTCCTCCATGGTATGTGCATCTTGACCGCATCAAGACGACAAATGCATGGAGTATGCGAAACGCTATGATGCTGCCCCTAGAGATCACGATAGTTCTTCTCTATCAATGGAAGTTATCTTTAGCGTATTGAAGCAGTTCCTCCTGGAAGTCAGGGTGAGCAATAGCGGCCATGGCAGCGGCTCTCTCGCCTAAAGACAGGCCATGCAGATGGGCCACGCCGTACTCAGTAGCCACACACTCAACCATGGTGCGGGGGACAGATATGGTGCTGCCCCCCGGAATGGTGGGAACAATGTTGGATCTCAGATTGCCCTCCTTGTCCCTTCTGGAGGAATTGATGCAGATATAGCCCCGTCCGCCCCTGGAGCGGAAGGCGCCCTCCAGAAAGTCCATCTGGCCGCCTATGCCGGACAGCTGCCTGCTGCCTGCCGATTCGGCGTTCTCCTGTCCCATCAAGTCCAGCTGAACACCTCCATTGATGCTGATGAAATTGCTCATCTTCCCCATGCGTT
>CABIXV010000002.1:0-1469 GCA_902362775.1 Clostridiales bacterium
AGGGGCGGGCCGCCCGGCCGTCGCGTGTGACGACCGAGGCGGCCCTAAAAGTCAGCGATATTACTTCTTGATGCCCCGCTTCTTCATCCAGTCAGGCAGTTGGTCAGGCTGCAGGCCATTGTAGCGGCAGCCAGGATACCGGCAATTAGAGCAGTTGCCCTTGTTGCCCTTGACAGGGGGCTCGCCCTTGATCTCCTTCTCCAAATAGTCCACCAGAGCCTTGATGTCCGCCTCATCGCCGTCCACAGCCCAGTAGTGGGCGCCCTCGTTTCCGCCGATGCCGCCGGCGCAAACCACCTTGGCCTCGCAGTTGAACATCATCTTGATGGCCTCCACCTCGGTGACGATGTCGGCGCTGGACAGGCAGTACAGGCCGGGGTCGGCACCCATGGAGATGTCGATATGGTTGGCGCCGCCCAGAGCGCGGCTGGCGGCGGGCACGCTGGGCACCATCTTCTCATAGCCCACAGGGCAGATCCACTTCAGGCCCTTGCTGGTCATATAGCCGATGAAGTTGGGCACGGTGCCGCCATTGAAGCCGGAGGTAATGATGCCCACATGGCCATCCTGGTCAAAGGCGTTGGCGCCCTTGATGATGACGGTGTCGGCGTGGTAGTCCTGAAGGGCCTCGTCGATCTTCTTATCCACAGGCTGTCCCTTATAGAATACATTGGGGAAGCTCTTGCGGCTGGAGGGCTCAGTGACGCAGAGCATTCCATCGGTGCTGTTGCCCACCGTGCACAGTCCGGGCTCGATGGACTTATCGCCCAGCAGTTCCTGGGCGATGAAGGCGTTGGTGGTGCCGCCGGCCAGCAGCACATAGGCTTCCTTCCATGCCTTCTGGAATTCAGGCATCTGGATGACCGTCTTGGCGATCAGACGGCGGGCCTCAGCGGGAGTTAAAACAAAGGTGGCTTTCATGGGTTTCATCCTCCTTACAGAATTGGCAATACTTAAGTACAGATTCAGGCTTTCTCAGGGTGCTTCTTCAAGTCTACAACGGGGTTCACCAGGGGTTCCATCTCAAAGCCGTCGGGACCGTAGATCCGGCACTCGGCCATGTCCCCGTCGTTGATCTCAAAGGCGCGGGGGGTGCCGGTGGACAGAATGTCGCCGGCGTACCAGCCCTGGATGCTGCTGTGCAGGGACACCAGCCGGGCCGGACGGTGGGTCATGTTGCTCACCAGATTTTTGGCGTATACCTCGCCGTTGCGCACGGACTGGACCTCCAGCTTCAGCACGTCAGGCACCTCATCTGGTGTGACCAGCTGGGGACCGAAGGAGAAAAAGGTGGGGAAGTTTTTCACGATACACAGGTAGCGGGGGTTGCCGCTGACATAGTCGTTGCCCTTCAGAATGGACTCCTCGGTCATGTCCAGGATGGTGGTATAGCCCACGATGGCGTCCTGCCAGTTCTCCTCGGACACATCGCAGCAGTCCTTGCCCATAATGATCCCCAGCTCCGCCTC
>CABIXV010000002.1:1678-327224 GCA_902362775.1 Clostridiales bacterium
ATACCAGGCGGTCAGGCCGGGGATCTGCTGCTCCTGGATCAGGGACAGCATATCGGTCCTCCACGCGGTGCCCTTAGCCGCGTTCAGGGCGCGGATGGGAAGAATGCCGTTCTTGGCTACGATGCCGGCCATCTCCGTATCGTTCCACTTGATAGTTGCCAGTCTCATATTTCACTCATTCCTTTTCTATAAAAATTGAATTGATCGATGCTCGTTGATCAGCCGTTGTAAGTCAACGGATCGTTTCCCCGTCGGCCGCCGCACTCTAAGGAGTTAATGAGCTGTGTTTCCTCTGGCGTTAGGGAGAAATCGAACACATCAAAGTTCTCTCGGATGCGGTCGTAGTGGCTGGATTTGGGGATGGGGATCTGCTGGCGTTCCAAGTGCCACCGCAGCACTACCTGATTGGCCGTTTTCCCGTATTTTTCCCCAATGGACAATATGCGGGGATCCCCCATAAAGGCCCCACGCTTGATGGGACTGTAAGCCACCAGGGCGATACCCCGATCCAGACAGAACTGGCGCAGCTCCCGCTGCTGAAAGGCGGGGTGTAACTCGATCTCGTTGATAGGGGGATAAGCCCCAAAGACTTCCTTTATTCGTTCCAACTGATCTACCTGAAAGTTGGACACGGCCACCGATCGGATCAATCCCTGGTCTTTCAACCTGAGAAGCTGCTCATAGGCGGACAGACGTCGCTTCTCCTCCATTCCAGGCCAATGGAGCAGGCAGCAATCCAGATAATCCACGCCCAGATCCCTGAGGGACTGTTGGGCCGAGTTGGCGGCCACCTCATAGTCCTTAGGCCAAACCTTGGAGAGTATGTAGACCTTCTTCCGGTCTAACCCCGCCAATCTGAGTCCTTCGCCCACGTCTTTCTCATTGGCATACATAGCGGCGGAGTCGATATAGCGATAGCCGCACTCCAGCGCCCAGGCAACAGCCTGGGATATCTCATGTCCATAGGAGGCATAACATCCAAACCCATACCGCGGCATCTCGGTTCCATCCAGCAATGGCATCATTCCAGGCTTTGTTTCCATGACTTCACCTCCATCGAATTCAGTTTGCCCACCTTGTTTTTTATTTTATCACGATTTTTTTAAAAGTAAAATACTCTGTTACATAACTTGGTATAAGAATTACCATATAAGTTACATCATTAATGTCATCTATGTTCCTCTCTATGTGGTATGTGGATCAGTAAGACCTTTTAAATCTCTCATCGAGTTTTACAACACACAGAGGCCGCATCGCACATTGAAAAACCGAACGCCCTGTCAGATGGAAGATACGTTCATGAGCGACAAATAAAGAGAGCAGCTTGCTGACATAACGGGGGTTCAAATCTCGCCATTTAGACGTTTTGCGTTTTTATTTTACTCGATTTATATGATTGGTAAGAGTGGCACTCCGCATAAGAATGCCAGAACCCCTTGCCGAAAGAGGTTCTGGCATAAAACACCCCCAACTGATCGAAACCATGACAAGCATTTGTTCAGATCGGATGGGGGTGTTCATTCGCAGTTTACCGTTGTACACGTCCGGAGCCGTCTCCGCCCACCAGGCGCTTGACCTCGTCAGCGGTGGACAGGTTGAAGTCCAGCTCAATGGTCTGCTTGAGACAGGATGCGGCGGCGGCATATTCAATAGTCTCCTGGGGGCCGTAGTCGTTCATAATTCCGTAGAGCAGACCAGCGGTGAAGGAATCTCCGCCCCCCACCCGGTCTACTAGGTGGATCATGTACTGCTTGGAGAAGTAGGGCTTACCGTTTGTATACAGCATTGCGCTCCACTCATTGTCCGAGGCACTGATGCTGCGCCGCAGGGTGACGGCTACCATCTTGGTTCCGTAGGTCTGGCAGATCTGCTCCGCCACATCTATGTAGCCCTCCCGGTTGAGCTTACCCTGGGTCACATCAGTATCACGGGCCTTAATGCCCAACACCTTCTCTGCATCCTCCTCGTTGGCCACCAGCACGTCGATGTAGGGCATCAGCTGGACCATGCACGCATTGGCCTCAGCCTCAGTCCACAGATTTTTGCGGTAATTCAGGTCACAGCTGACGGTCAGTCCCATCTCCTTGGCCTTTCTGCACGCCTTGATACACACCGAGGGGATGGTTTTACTCAAGGCGGGGGTGATGCCCGTCATGTGGAAATGGGTGGCCCCGGCAAAAATATCTTCCCAGTCAAAATCCTCATAGGCGCAGGTGGCGATAGAGGTATATTTGCGGTCATAGACGATCTTGGAGGGGCGTTGGGATGCCCCCTTCTCCGCATAAAACACACCCATCCGCTCCCCGCCGTAGGCGATATGGCTGGTCCCCACATTGAACTTGCGCAACTCCGCCACACCGCAGGCGGCAATATCGTTGTCAGGCAGCCGAGTCACGAATTCCGTGTCCATCCCCATCATCGCCAGGGAGACGCACACGTTGGCCTCCGCACCAGTATAATTGATCTGGAAGTGGTCCGCCTGGATAAAGTGCAGATACCCCTCTGGATTGAGACGGAGCAGATAATCTCCGAAGCCTACCATTTTCTTCATTGTGATCTCTCCTTATTTCTGGATACCGTTATACAGGCCCTGAACGAGCAGCATCCCGGCAGTGGCGCCCTGGTCCTCAGTTCCCAGGGCCTTGGCCGCAAAGACGGCGGCCTTGCCGTATTTGGGCGTCATCTCTTTGGTGGACTCCAGGCCCCGCTTTGCCCCCTCCAGGGCCGCAGCGGCGGTGTCCTCCAATCCGCTTCCAGATGCGGCCGCCTGCTCCGCCGCGTCGGCAGCCGGGAAGATGGCGTCCAGCACAGTGCGCTCTCCGGGGACACACTTGCCCCGCTTGGCAATTCCATCCGCGAAGCCACGCAGGAATGCCGCAAAGGCGGAGGCGTCCACATCTTCCTTCCCTATCAGGCGCTTACCGCCCTCCATCCATCCGGAGGACATCAGTGTACCCATGGTAGAAGGAACTACGCTGGACATCTTCATGCCGGCCTTGGACAAGCGCTTGCCCATGTCTGCTTCCTCCAAGCCAGCATAAATCTCCGGCAGGGCACAATAGCCTTTCTTCATGGTCAGGCCCAGGTCCCCGTCGCCCATGCGGGCGTCCATCTCGCACAGGTGGTCTGCCTGCTCGGTCATTATCTGAGCTACCGCCTCCATAACAGCGGTCCAATCTTTCGCTTGAATGACTTTCATGGTCAACGCTCCTTACTTCTGGCAGTAGAAGGGGGTGCTGACGGGCATATCCAGCATGGCCTTAGTCTCGCTGTCCACCTTCATGATGGAGATGGACGCCCCCATCATCTCCATGGAGGTAGCGAACTCGCCCACAAAGGTGCGGTAGATGGAGATGCCTTTGTCCTCCAGCTGCTGGGAAACGCTGTTGGACAGAATGTACAGCTCCTCAATAGAGGTGGCGCCCAGGCCGTTGATGAGCAGGGCGACCTCATCGCCGGAGGCAAGGGGCATATCCTTCAGCATGGTGTCCAGAGATTCAGCGGCCAGCTCGTCGGCCGTCTTGATGGGGCCGTTCCACACGCCGGGCTCTCCGTGGATACCCATGCCCATGGCCATCTCGTTCTCGCCCAGGGTGAAGTTGGAGTGACCCACCTCAGGAATGACACAGGGGGTCAGGGCAAAGCCCACAGTACGGGTGTTGTCCTTGGCCTTCTGGGCCGCAGCCAGCACCTCGTCCAGAGTGCCCATCTGGGCGGCCTTGGCGCCGGCGCACTTGTACATAAAGAAGATGCCGGCCACACCCCGGCGGGCGGCCGGATCGGCGTTGGAGTTGACGTCGTCCGCGCCCACAATGGAAGCAGTCTTGATATCCTCCAGGTCGCACATCTCGCCGGCCATGTCAAAATTCATGATATCACCGGTATAGTTGCCATAGAGGTACAGGATGCCGCCGCCGTTGTTGACCTCTTTGCTGATCTCAAAAATCTGCTCGGCGCTGGGTGACTGGAACACGCTGCCCACAGCGCAGCCGTCCAACAGGTTCTCCCCCACATAGCCCAGGAACAGGGGCAGGTGGCCAGTGCCGCCACCAGTGATGATGGAAACCTTACCGGGAACCTTTTTCTTTGTGCAGTAGCAGCGCAGATCGTTATTGACATATCCCACCTGGTCGCTGTGGGCACGGTAGATACCCTTGAGCATATCGTCGGTGTACTGGGCGGGATCGTTGATGATCTTTTTCATGGAACAGACCTCCTTCAAGCTTTTTTTACAATGTGGACGGCAAAGCCGCCGACTTCTTCCTCCAGGTAGACCGCCACCAGGTTGCCCTTGGCGTCCACGTTCTTAAACTCCTCCCGCGTAGGGATACCCTTGGCCTTGAAATAAGCCAAGGCCCGATCGGGGGAATAGGTAAAGATGCCGATGTGTCCGAACTTGCCCGGGAACTGCTGGTTGCAGCACTCCACATAGGTACCGGCGAAGTTGGAGCGGCCGCCCTCCTTGACCTGGAAGCCGAAGCGCTCGGCGAACCAACGCGCGGTGGCCAGCCCCTCCTCCTTGCTATCCCCGTTGATGCCGATGTGGGCCAGGGAGAAGCCCAGGGATTTCTCCACTGACTTCTGGCACAGGGCGGTGATTCCTTCCCAGTCCTGGGCTTCCACCATGGCGGCGGGAGCCATGAAGCTGCCACCCACCGCGGCGATCTTGTCGCTGGAGAGATACTCCTCCATATTACTCAGGTTGATGCCGGCGGTGGGAATGAACTGGATGCTGCCGTAAGGGCCGCACAACTGCTTAATAGTGGCCATGCCGTTCATGGGCTCGGAGGGGAAGAACTTAAAGGTGGTCAGACCCATCTCCAGCCCCGCTTCAATCTCAGTTGGGGTGATGCAGCCCGGAACTACAGGCATCTCCAGCTCCAGGCAGCGGGCTACCACCTTGGGATTGAAGCCTGGTGTGACAACGAAGTCCGCTCCGGCCTCCTTGGCCTGGTCCACCTGCTCGCAGCGCAGGATAGTACCGGCGCCAGCCAGCATCTGGGAGTCAGTTGACTTGATGGCCCGCAGACAGTCCATGGCCTTTTCCGCCCGCATGGTGACCTCGATGAGAGGCAGTCCGCCGCGGCGCAGGGCGGCGGCGACTTGGGGCGCGGTGTCCGGGTCCTTCAGGCCCAGAACGGGAACGACCCCGTGCTCCTTGATGATTTTTATTGCATCCATATGAAGAAAATTCCTTTCCAATGGCCGTGATGAGCTGCCGCGGGCAGCTCATCACGGACCACATACATTCGATTTAACTCAGCCAGCCTTCTGAGCGCTGGCCTCCTTGCGCTTGCGCAGGACAGCCTTCAAAACGGGCCAGCACAAGGTGAGGATGATGGCGATGAAAAGCACACAGGACACCGGACGGGTCACAAAGGTGGCCCAGCTGCCGTGGCTCATGACCAGGGCGCGGCGCATATTGGACTCCAGCATGGAACCCAGCAGCAAGCCGAGAACGAAGGGGCCATTGGGGAATTTGAATACCTTCAGGAAGAAGCCCAGAACGGCGGCGGCAAACATAATAGCCACATCAAAGAAGGTGTTGTTCAGGGCGAAAGACCCCACCACGCACAGGATACACACGGCGGTCCAGACGGTGGGCTGGGAGACATTGAGCACCTTGGCCGAGATCTTAGCAGTAGCCAGGCCGAAGATGAGGAATACCACGTTGGCCAGCAGCATCATCAGCATGATCTGGGCAGTAAAGGAGGCGTTCTCAGTGAACATCTTGATGCCGGGCTGCATTCCGTACATGGTCAAAGAACCAATCAGGATGGCGGTCACCGCATCGCCTGGAATACCCAGGGTCATCATGGTGGTCATGGCGCCGCCGATGACGGCATTGTTGGCGGTGGAGCTGACGGCCAAGCCCTCCAGCGAGCCCTTGCCGTACTCCTCGGGGTGCTTACTCATTTTCTTGGCGTTGCCCCAGGAGATAATGGAGGCGATGTCGCCGCCCGCCGCGGGGATGGCGCCAATAATGGTGCCCTCAACTGCCGCAATCAGGGTAGGAACTGCAAGCTCCTTAGCCTGCTTGGCTGTGGGCAGGACGCGGCCAAGGGCCAAGTTGACTTTCCGAGCCTCCAACTCCTTCTCCTGGTCGGCCTTGCGGAAGGTGTAAATCTGATAGAACACCTCACCGATGCCGAACATACCAATCATGACTGGGATGAAGGAGATACCGCCCAGCAGAGCAGTCTGGCCGAAGGTGAACCGTTTGATGGACAGGATGGGGTCCAGGCCTACACAGGAAAGCAGAATGCCGGCCATACCCAGGATCAGACCCTTGAGCACGCTGCCCTCTGAGACAGCCACCATCATCGACAGGCCAAACAGGGCCAGCATACAGTATTCGGGCGCATTAAAGGAAATGGTAAAGTTGGCAATGGGGGTAGAAAACAGAATGAGGCAAAAGGTGGAGAAAATGCCTCCAATGAAGGAGTAAATGACGTTGATGCCCAGCGCCAGACCACCTTTACCCTGACGGTAGAGGGAATAGCCGTCAAAGGACTGGGTAATGGACGCAGGGGTGCCGGGGGTGTTGACCAGAATCGCGGAAATACCGCCGGCAAAGATGGCAGCGTTCCATAGGCCCATCAGCATGGCGAAGCCGTCCGCCGGCTCAAACCAGAAGGTGATGGGCGTCATGATGGCAATGCCCATGGTGGCAGACAGGCCGGGCAGAGCACCGATGACCGTTCCAATACAAACGCCGATACACAAAAACAGGATAACAGAGGGCTGCAGGCACAGCTGTAGTGCGCCGAGCCAAACTTCAGCAGACATTCGGGTTCATCTCCTTTTACTGCTCTACTGCCTTATCGGTTGAACTGGATGGAGAAGCCGACAACAAAGGCCAGGTAGATAAACGCGGTAAAGACCACGGTATAAATGATGTTGTACTTCAGCTTTCGGCCGAAAATGGCGTTCAGGGCAAAGCACAAAATGGGCACACAGACAATAAACCGCTTTGTGGTCTGCCACAGGATGAAAAAGATTACAATGGACACAGCAGTCAGGCCCAGGCGCTTGAGGTTGAACTTGATTTCGGGGTCGACTTGGAAATACTGCACGGATCCTTTTTGCAGGATTCCGCGCACAAACAAGATGGTACCTAGAATGCCCACAGCAAAGCCCAGCAGCACTGGGAAGAAGCCCGCACCGGGCACACCGTCGGAGGACTGGGCGTTGACTCGCATGGTATCCTCCAAAAGCGTATAAATCGCCACCGAGTATCCAAAAATGGCGGTAATCAGGCCGGGAATTGTATCGCCCTTATGCATGGGAACCCTCCTTTTTTTATCAGCGAGGAAAAGCCGCGCTCACGCCCGAAGGCCTGAGCGCGGCTTGCAACGGTTATAGGTTAGGCAATGCCCAGTTCAGGAATCAGTTCGCTGTAGTAGGCCAGCTCCTCCGCGGCCTTAGCGTCCATGTCGGCGCCGTTCAGATAGGCATGCTCATAGCCGCGGTCGGCCAGAGTCTGCTTAACGGAGTCGGAGTTGATAGCGACCTCGGAAGCTTCCTCCAGGATGTCCACGATAGCCTGAGGGGTATCCTTGGGAACAGCGAAGCCGCCCCAGCCTTGGATGGTAATGTCGTAGCCCATCTCCTGCGCTGTCTCAACCTCAGGCACTACGGAGGAACGACTCTCGCCCAGGATACACAACACCTTGAAGTCACCGGAGTCCACGTTGTTCTTTACCTCAGAGGGGCTGACGGTAACAGCCTGGATATTCTTGCCCAACAGAGCGGCCACAGCGGGAGCCGCGCCGTCGAAGGGCACATGGGTAAACTCTACGCCGCACTCCTTCTCAATGGAAGCTGCAGCAATATGCCAGATGGAACCAGTGCCGGAGTTGCCGACCTGGACCTCACCGGGATGCTCTTTGGCATAAGCCAGGAAGTCCTCAAAGGTATCCCAGGGAGCGTCAGCACGGACAGTGACGGCGGCAGGGATAGTCATAGCACGGCCCACAAACTTGAAGTCGTTGGTAGACAGGTCAGTGAAGCCCAAGGCGCTAAGCATGGTGGACTCAACGGGCATATAGGCCATGGTATAGCCGTCGGGATCGGCGTTGCGGACCTGCTCCAGGCCGATGGCGCCAGAAGCTCCCTCAACATTGGAGACGATGACGCTGGTGTCAAGGGACTGTTCCAGCTCAGAGGCGTAAATACGGGCCACGGTGTCAGAGGCGCCGCCAGCAGCGTAGGGAACGATCAGAGAGATCTGCTTTCCGTTGGGGAAATTGACCTCTTCCTGCTGGCTGGTGTTTCCAGAGTTGGAAGCGCTGCCGGAATTGCTGCTCTGAGAGGTCTGGCTACCGTTGTTACCACAGGCGGCCAGTGACAGGGCCATCGCCGCTGCCAAGGCAAGTGAAAGAATCTTTTTCATTTTTCTGCTCCTTTTCTAGATCATAGTTATTTCACACGCTTACGCAGTGGAATACAAGGTAAGAATTAAATGTAGGGAGCAACTTGCTGCTTCAGCTGGGCGACCTGCTCGTCGGTCAGGTCCAGCAGAGGCTTGCGCATATGTCCTCCTGTCACACCGCGGAAGGTGAGGATGTTTTTAAAGATGGACATGTCTCCGCCAAACTGCATCAGCTTGACCAACTCGGTAGCGGCCACCTGCGCCTTGCGGGCTCCCTCCAGATCGCCGCTCTGGAATGCATTGTAGACCGCTACAAAGGCTTCGGGGAATGGGCCGGAGCAGCCGGAGACAACGCCGTCGCAGCCGCACACCAGAGCAGGCAGGAACAGGTCGTCCGCGCCGGGCACCACAGAGAAGTTTCCATTTCGCACTTGCAGATATTCGTTGATGCGACGCATATCGGCGAAGCTGTACTTGACGCCCACCACATTCTTGCAGGCAGCCGCAATCCGCTCCATCGTGGCAGCGCTGATGTCGTTATGCGCCAGCTGGGGAATGACGTACACATATACCGGGAAGTCATCAGGCAGGGCGGCGCACACGGTCTTGTAGTACTCCACCATGGCCCGATCGTTTACCGTAAAGTAGCTGGGGGTAACGACGCCCACGCCGTCGGCACCAATTTTGTGGGCGTGCTGGGCCAGGCGAATGGTCTCGTCCACCGTCATTGCACCCACGTGGATGAACACTGTAACTCGTCCCGCAGCCTTTTTCACAACGGTCTCGGCCACCAGTTCTCGCTCCTCCGCGGACATGAGGTACATCTCCCCCGTCGTTCCGCAGGGATACAGACACTGAATGCCCTTTTCAATCAGGTATTCTGTCTGCTCCTCCAGCGCCGCCGTATCTACCTTCCCGTCTGCGGTAAAAGGGGTAGTCATGGCGGTGATGACACCATATAGTTTCTTCAAGTTTCTCTCCTCCCAACAATAGGATAAAATGCTTTTGTGTTCAGTATTACTGAATGTTTATTCAGTTATTTCACACTTTATTTGGATTTTAGCACGGCTAGTTATCATTGTCAATATAGTTTTATTATTTTTGGAATATTTGTTCTCTTTTTCACTTTCCATTTGACAAATACGTCAATGGAGGTTAGGATAATATACGATAGCAGATGTAAATGCCTCTGCATCTGTATTTTATTTGGACCAATCGCGGGCATTTTTCTTCAATATGGATTGCAAAGGATGTTGCACCATGATTCTTTTAAAAGAGGATTCCGCTGAGATGGAACCCGCCTCTACTGTCAGCAGTAGAGTCACGTCTACCGCCAAAGCGCTGCGGATTCTAGACTGTTTTTCTCCTGCCAGGACTGAACTGACATTGGCCCAGATCAGCCGGCTGCTATCCATGCCCAAAAGCACACTGCTCAACCAGATTCGCACGCTGGAGGAAGCCGGCTATCTGCTGCGTATCCGGGACGGCCAGGCCTACCGCCTTGGGTACAAGGTCATGCAGCTCAGCTACTGCGCCCAGGCAGGCAGTCCTGTGGCCCAGTATGCCATCCCTGTGATGGAGGACCTGCAGTCCGCCACCGGAGACATCATCTACCTTACCTCCCATATTGACGGCAAGGTGTTCTATATGGAGTGCGTCTATCCCAGCCGGCGCTCCATCTCATACTCCGTCTCCGGCAAAACACTCCCCATGCACTGTACCGGCTGCGGGAAGGCCATGCTCAGTCAAATGCCCACCGAACAGGTGGAAGCCATCATTCGCAAGCATGGCCTGCCTCCCATCACACAGAACACCATCACCGACCACGACCAACTGATGGAGGCACTTGCCACATACCGCCGTAAGGGATATGCACTGGATAATGAGGAGGAAACCATGGGTGTAAAGTGCGTAGCCATGGCCATCCGCACCGGACGTGGAGACGTGGCGGGTGCCATCAGTATTTCCGGCCCCGCCATCTCTATCACACCCGAAGTAGTAGATCAATACTCCGACCTACTGGCCAGGGCCTGCAACACACTGACCCAGTGCGCCCACCTATTTCCCGCCATTCAGTTGGCCTCCAACTGAATGGCCGGATGTGGTCTGGTCGATCTGTACCTTTGAATTCTGAAAGGATGGTCGCTTATGTCTCGTATCCTCAGTTACGGCTCCCTAAATCTGGATTATGTCTATCATGTCCCCCACTTCGTTGCTCCAGGAGAGACCCTCGCCTCCTGCAGCCGGGATGTCAACTGCGGCGGGAAAGGACTTAACCAGTCAATCGCATCTGCCCGGGCAGGGGCCACCGTCTGTCACGCTGGAAAAATTGGGCCGGATGGACAGCTTTTGGCCGACACACTGGCTTCCAGCGGTGTCGACACCTCCCTCATCTCACTCAGCAGCGGCCCCAGCGGCCACACTATTATCCAAGTGGATTCCCAGGGGCAAAATTGTATCCTGCTATATGGCGGCAGCAATCAGGAGATCACACACCAGGAGGTGGACCTGGCGCTGGAAGGCTTTGGTCCAGGTGACTACCTGATTGTGCAAAACGAAATCAACTGCCTGGATTACATCATGGAACAGGGCGCCAAAAAGGGCCTGTCCATCGTATTCAACCCCTCCCCCATTGACGAACATATCTCCACCCTCCCCCTGCATCTTGTCTCGCTTCTGGTTTTCAACGAAATTGAGGGGGCCGCCCTAGCCGGCACCAGCGAGGAGGGGCAGATTCTGGATATACTGCGCAGCCGCTGGCCCTCCTGCCAGCTGCTGCTCACGCTAGGGAGCCGTGGATGCATATATGATGACGGCACACAGCGAATCACCCAAGGCGTTTACCGCACCAAGGCTGTAGACACCACAGCTGCCGGAGATACCTTCACGGGGTACTTTGTAGCCTGTTTAGCTGCCGGTATGGATGCGCCGTCCTGTCTGAACCTCGCCTCCCGTGCCGCCGCCATTGCTGTCTCCCGTCCAGGTGCCGCTCCCTCTATCCCTACAATGGATGAGGTACGCGGCTCCACCCTCTCTCTGGCATGATGCCGCAGACTTTATCTGATTCTCATCTGTTTGAAAAACGCAGGCAAAACGCCTGCGTTTTTTCCTGCCCCGCCCTTGTGTACTGCCTCATTTTGTGCCAGAAAACTTGTTATGGAAATATTCTGCAGACTCCCGCTTTGCTTCGATGTGTCTCCATTCATCAAATCATAGCTATATAAAAGTTTCATCGCTTTCTGACTTTATACAGTATGCTTTGATTCGTAAGGTGTTCAATTATGTTCTGGGAACGACGCAGTCCAGAAGCCAAGCTTATTTTTCATAGTGACAGAGGTTCTCAATATACATAAGAAGCCTGAACCCTTTGATACAACAGGATTCTAGGTAAAAATTGACCCTACCTAATCCGAACAATGACAACAAATCGTTCAGATTGGGTAGGGTCATTCATTTTGGCGGAGTAGGAGGGATTCGAACCCTCGAGCCGTGTTAGCGGCTACACGATTTCCAGTCGTGCTCGTTATGACCACTTCGATACTACTCCATAGCTGAAAAGGAAATCTACTACATTCCCTGCTGTCGACAGTCACAACGACAGCGTATTGTATTATACCAGTTTTTTTCGTTCCGTCAACCCCTTTTCGAAAATTTTTCTCGTTTTTTCTCGGATAGAGCTCCAGATCAAAAAACGTCTCTATTCCAAGCCCCTGTGCCTCTTGACTATGGCTCTCTTTCCTTTTATATTTTTATTGGAATTCAGAATATCGATCCAGGAAGGAGCACATCATGAGTCTGTGCGACATCGACCAGATCAAAGCCCTGCTGGCCCGGCACGGCTTCCGTTTTTCCAAATCCATGGGACAAAATTTTTTGATCCAGTCGTGGGTACCGCGGGATATCGCCTGTTCTTCTGGCGCCGGCTCCGGTAAAGGGGTGCTGGAAATCGGTCCAGGCATCGGCCCTCTCACCCGGGAGTTGTCCCTGCTGGCCGACCAGGTGGTTTCCGTGGAGTTGGACCGCTCCCTTCTCCCTATCCTGACAGAAACTCTGGGGGACAGGGACAATGTGGAGATTGTCTCCGGTGATATCCTGAAGCTGGACATCCCGTCCCTGGTCCGGGAGCGATTCCAGGGGCTGGAGCCCATCGCCTGTGCCAACCTGCCCTATAACATTACCACTCCTGCCATCACCGCCCTTCTGGATGCGGGCTGCTTCTCCTCGATTACTATCATGATTCAGCGGGAGGTGGCTCGGCGCATCTGTGCCACTCCGGGCAGTGGAGATTACGGCGCCTTTTCCGTCTATTGTCAGTATCACGCCGAGACGGAACTGCTTTTTGATGTCCCCCCGGACTGTTTCCTCCCCGCACCCAAGGTGACCTCCTCCGTCCTCCGTCTCACTCCCAAGGATCCGCCCGATGAGGTGGATGACCCGGACCACTTCTTCCGCGTGGTAAAGGCCGCCTTCTCCCAGCGGAGAAAAACCCTGCTAAATGGGTTAAGCGGCACCTTCCGTTCTAATTTTTCCAAAGAACAGCTATTAAGCGCCATCTTAAGCTGCAATCTCCCCGCTGATATCCGGGGAGAACGGCTGTCCATTCCCCAGTTCGCAGCCCTGTCAAAGGCCCTAAGGCAGCGGGATATCAGGCCTTAGCTTGGGCAAGAGCTCCTTTATTTTCCAAAAAGCAATAAGACCTATAACTAAATTGTCGTCACCAATAACATTGACTTTATCCCTTTCAGCGTGTATGATTATATCGATTTTAAGCTATTCCCTGCCGCCCTGTGCAGGAAGATCATTTCAGAAAAGAGGTCACAAACATGGCAACTATTGATCTGAGCAAATATGGCATCACCGGCACCACTGAGATCCTCCACAATCCCTCCTATGAAACCTTATTCGAGGAAGAGATGAAGCCCGGGCTGGAGGGCTATGACGTGGGCCAGTTGACTGAGCTGGACGCCGTTAACGTCATGACTGGCATCTACACTGGCCGCTCCCCCAAGGACAAGTTCATCGTTATGGACGATGTTTCCAGGGATACCGTGTGGTGGACCTCTGACGAGTTCAAGAACGACAACAAGCCCGCCTCCAAGGAGGCCTGGGACGAGTGCAAGCGTCTGGCCATCCAGCAGCTGTCCAACAAGAAGCTGTATGTCATGGACGTGTTCTGCGGTACCAACCACGACTCCCGCATGGCCATCCGCTTCATCATGGAGGTAGCCTGGCAGGCCCATTTTGTTAAAAACATGTTCATCGCCCCCACCGCTGAGGAGCTGGAGAACTTTGAGCCTGATTTTATCTCCTATAACGCCGCTAAGGCCAAGGTGGAGAACTATAAGGAGCTGGGCCTGAACTCTGAGACTGCCGCCATTTTCAACCTCACTGAGCGCGAGCAGGTCATCCTGAACACCTGGTACGGCGGCGAGATGAAGAAGGGCATGTTCTCCATGATGAACTATTACCTGCCCCTCAACGGCATGGCCTCCATGCACTGCTCCGCCAACACCGACATGAACGGCGAAAATACCGCCCTGTTCTTCGGCCTGTCCGGCACTGGCAAGACTACTCTGTCCACCGATCCCAAGCGCCTGCTCATCGGCGATGACGAGCACGGCTGGGACGACGAAGGTGTGTTCAACTTCGAGGGCGGCTGCTACGCCAAGGTCATCAATCTGGACAAGGACGCCGAGCCTGACATCTACAACGCCATCAAGCGCAACGCCCTGTTGGAGAACGTCACCGTTGACAAGGACGGCAAAATCGACTTTGCGGATAAGTCCGTCACCGAAAATACCCGCGTGTCCTACCCCATCGACCACATTGAGAAGATCGTGCGTCCCAAGTCCAAGGGCCCCGACGCCAAGAACGTCATCTTCCTGTCCGCCGACGCCTTCGGTGTGCTGCCCCCCGTGTCCATCCTGACCCCGGAGCAGACCCAGTATTACTTCCTGTCCGGCTTCACCTCCAAGCTGGCCGGCACAGAGCGGGGCATCACCGAACCCACTCCCACCTTCTCCGCCTGCTTCGGCCAGGCCTTCCTGGAGCTTCACCCCACCAAGTACGGTGAGGAGCTGGTGAAGAAAATGAAGAAGTCCGGCGCCAAGGCCTACCTGGTCAACACTGGCTGGAATGGCACTGGCAAGCGTATCTCCATCAAGGACACCCGCGGTATCATCGACGCCATTTTGGACGGCTCTATTCTGAAGGCCGATACCAAGACCATCCCCTATTTCAACTTCGAGGTGCCCACCTCCCTGCCTGGCGTGGACCCCGCTATTCTGGATCCTCGGGACACCTATTCCGATCCCAGCGAGTGGGAGACCAAGGCCAAGGATCTGGCTTCCCGCTTCGTGAAGAACTTCACCAAATACACCACCAACGAGGCCGGCAAGGCCCTGGTAGCCGCCGGCCCCAAGGCCGAGTAAGCACTCCGCGGACTAAAATCGCGCCCCTGTCAGGGGGCGCGATTTTCCTGCTCTAGAGAAGGGAGTCAACGATGAAGCACATTCAACCCTCTGAATCCCTTGCCAATGGTCTACTATTGGCCTTCGCCGGTGGAATGATGGACGCTTACACCTACTTGTGCCGGGGGCAGGTCTTTGCCAACGCGGAAACAGGCAATCTGGTACTGCTGGGCATTCAGCTAGCACAGCGTAATTGGGGACGCGCCCTCTACTATCTCTGGCCTATCATGTCCTTTGCCCTGGGCGTCCTGCTGACCGAGTGGCTCCGCTCTCACTTCACTCCCCTGCCCGGCCTTCCCCACTGGCGGCAGTTGGTGCTGGTTGTGGAGTGCGGCGGGCTACTTCTGGTCTCCCTTTTGCCTGTGGGACCGCTGGATTGGCTGGCCAACGTGATTGTCTCCTTTGTCAGCGCCATGCAGATCGAGAGCTTCCGCAAATTTGAGGGCAACCCATTTTCCACCACCATGTGCACTGGAAACTTGCGCAGCGGCACAGAGAAGTTGTATCGCTGCCTGTTCCTTCGAGAGGAACGGGCAGGCCGTGGAGCCCAGGATTATTACTCTGTCATCCTCCTCTTTGTGTTGGGCGCTCTTGTGGGTGGCCTGTGCACCGACCTGTTGGCTGGACGCTCGATCCTGTTGGCCTGTCTCCCCCTGTCCCTTGCCTTTCTGCTGATGCTCCGCGAACCATAGTAATAATCAAAAGAGGTGTGGATATCTTTTGGTATCCACACCTCTTTTTGATTCAATACCCATAGCTCTTTCGCTTTGCCAGCAACAGGGTCACGGAGATGACCGCTCCTATGCCTTCCGCCGCCACAACAGCGCTCCAGATACCGTCGATACCGAAGATCAATGGCATCACCAATACCATACCTCCCCGTAGGAGGAAGGACCGCATAAAGGAGATAAACGCGGAGACCGCTCCGTTGCACAGGGCTGTGAAAAAGGCGGAGGCGTAGATATTCAGCCCGCAGAAAATATAACACAGCGCAAACAGACGGAATCCATGCACTGTCATCTTATACAGCTCCGCATCGAAGCCCACAAAGGCGGCGGCAAGGGGCGCGCTGGCCAGCTCAGACACTGCCACCATCGCAGCCGACGTGATTCCAATCATCATTAGATTCCTTCGGCAGATTCCCTTCAGCTCTACGGAATCTCCGGCGCCAAAGTGGTAACTCACGACGGGGGCACAGCCGATGGAGTATCCCAGAAAAACAGCAATAAATATGAAATCCACATACATCATCACGGAGTAAGCGGCCACTCCCATCTCCCCTACCAGGCGCATAAGCTGGATATTATAGAGAATCCCTACTACCGATGCAGATATATTGCTCATCAGCTCAGAGGATCCGTTAATGCAAGCATCCCACAGAGCTTTAGGATAGAGGGCGGTAGGGACCAGGCGGAGCTCCTTCTCTCCACCCCTCAGGAAACAGGCAACGGGGAGCAGCCCACCTACACAGTATCCCAGCACGGTGGCAAGCCCCGCTCCGGCTATCCCCATATCAAACAGCGCAATAAATACATAGTCCAACACGATGTTGGTCAGCCCGGAGGCTATTGAGAACATCAGGCCCACATGGGGTTTCTCCGCTACTACAAGAAAACTCTGAAAGCTAGTCTGGAGCATAAAGGGTACACTGCCCGCCAGCAGGATGCGGCCATAAATGACGCAGTCCCCGATCAAAAGGTCGCTGGCCCCGGCCAGCCGTGAGATTGGCTCCACCAATATCACGCACACAACTGAGAGGGCCGCCCCCAATATAGCCACACAGAGGATAAACATAGAAAAGTAGCGGTCGGCCAGCTCCTTTTTCTTCTCCCCAAGCGTCCTGGCCACAATGGCGCTGCCACCCGTTCCCAGCATGAAGCCAAAGGCCCCAATAATCATCGCCACTGGAAAGATGATATTAACCGCCGACAGGGCCAAATCCCCCACCAAATTGGCAACGAATAGACCGTCCACCACACTGTAAAGAGATGTGAATACCATCATCACTACGGAAGGGAATGTAAAGCGCAGCAACTTTCCATATGTGAAATGATCCGACAACTTGATCTTCATCTTTCCCATATTCCCTCTGGGCTTTCCCGTTTAAAAAGGGGGCGTGCGGCTTCCCACAGGGCGTCCAGGTAATGCCGCTCGGCTTTGATTCTGGACAGGCGCTCTCCAGCTCCCAAGTCCAGGAATGCCTTTTCCTCAAAGGCAACTACCTGGTCCACACTTTCCTGTGAAAACGCCTCTCCCTTTTCTGTTAAGCAGATCTCCTTGTTGCGCTTATCCTCTGACGAGCTTCTCAGCTTAAGCAAGCCCCGCTCCTCCAGACTTCTCACCCCGGAATGTATGGTCTGCTTGCTTAAAAACAGCGCACCCCCCAGATCAGTGGCAGACAGGGGCCGTCCCTCCTCACGCAATGTATAGAGGATCCAGAACGCGCTGTCCGACAGCCCGAAGTGTTTAGCCAAGGCGTGATAAAACTCGTTACATTCCTTATACATACGATTGAGCTCTCGATTGAATTGGCTAAACGTCAACTCTTTCATAGTTCCCTCCAAAGGTCCGAATTCAGACTTTTCTAGTATAGTCTGAATTCAGACTATTGTCAATCTCTTTTTTAGGATATTTTAAAAAAACGCTTGACTTGGAGTATACTCCAGTGTATACAGTAGGAGCGATCAAACTACACTGTGAGGTCTGCCAAATGAAACATGGTTTGTCTAATTCTGTAATCTTCGCACGCGGAGAGGAAAACACCGACTTTGCCCAGTATTTTGTTGGACGAAGCTATCTGAACATACTGTCTCTCCAAGGCGTAGTCATCGGCAACGTCACCTTTGAACCAGGCTGCCGCAATAACTGGCACATCCACCAAGCATCCCAGAGTGGTGGTCAGATCCTGCTATGTACCGGAGGCCGGGGCTGGTATCAGGAGTGGGGCCAGGAACCCAGAGAACTCCATGCTGGTGATGTGGTCCATATCCCCGCAGGCGTCAAGCACTGGCATGGCGCAGCCAAAAACAGTTGGTTCGTCCACTTGGCGGTAGAAGTTCCTGGACAGGATACCTACAATCAGTGGTTGGAGCCGGTGGATCAGAGCCAGTATGACCTGCTGCCCTGACAATCAGTTCTTCATGGCAATACAAGGAGGAGATCACCTATGCCGCTGTCTGAAACCGCCCAAAAAAATTATACTCGGATGTTTGGAGATTTTCCGCCTCCCCTGGCTGACTCCGACCCAGAATTTACCCGTCTGTTTCTGGATTTTGCGCTGGATGAGGTACCAAGCCAGACAAAGCCAGACGACCGGACCCACTTTTTGACTGTTCTGGCTGCCCTCATGGGGTGCCAGGGACTAGACTGTTTTCAGGCCATGGCCCCTGCCGCTCTTCGTTCCGGCCTCTCTCCAGTGGAACTGAAAGAACTAGTCTACCAGGGAACCGCCTATCTGGGTCTGGGGCGGGTGCTCCCTTTTTTGAAGGCCGTCAATGAGGCTCTCACCGCTGCCGGTGTCCCTCTGCCCCTGGAGGAGCAGGGCACCACTGATCCCGACAGCCGTCTGGAAGCAGGCAATCAGGCCCAAGTGGATATTTTTGGGACACATATGCGTGGCTTTCAAAATAGCGGGCCCCAGGAAAGCCGCCACATCAACCGCTGGCTGGCCGGCAACTGCTTTGGCGATTATTATACCCGCGGCGGGCTGGATTACCGGGACCGAGAGCTTATCACCTTCTGCTTTCTGGCCGCCCAAGGTGGCTGTGAACCTCAGCTCACTAGCCACGCCGCCGCTAATCTGCGGCTGGGAAATGATAAGCCCCTTCTAATCCGGGTGATCTCCCAATGTCTGCCCTATATTGGCTATCCTAGGAGTCTCAACGCCCTTACCTGCATTAATCAGGCAGCTACAAAATAAAAGAACAGGAGAACTACAACATGAAATACCGCATACTGGGCCGCACTGGCCTTCGGGTCAGTGAGATTGGCATGGGCTGCGAGGGGCTGGTAGACAAGCCCTATACAACCGTGAAGGAATTTATTGACCAGATGGAGGAGAGCGGCATCAACTGCATCGACCTCTACTCCCCTGACCCGGATATGAGGTCTAACCTGGGCCGCGCCCTCCGGGGGCGCCGCAACAAGTTTGTCCTTCAGGCCCACCTGTGCACCATCTGGAAGAACGGTCAATACAAGCGGACCAGGAACATCGACGAGGTGCGCGAGAGCTTTGAGGATCAGCTCCACCGCCTGGAAACGGACCATGTGGAGATCGGCATGGTCCACTATGTGGATTCTCTCTCTGACTGGGAGGCGGTCCAGTCTGGGCCGGTCATGGCCTATGCCCAGCAGCTGAAGGCGGCGGGCCGCATCGGCTGCATCGGTCTGTCCAGCCACAACCCCCAAGTAGCCCAGGCGGCAGTGGGCAGCGGTCTTATCGACGTGCTCATGTTCAGTGTCAATCCCTGCTACGATCTGCAGCCCGCCAGCGAGGATGTAGAGGAGTTGTGGGCGGAGAAAAACTATGAAAAAGACCTAGTCAACATGGACCCACAGCGCCAGGCCCTCTATGAGAGCTGCCAGAGGCAGGGAGTGGGCATCACCGTGATGAAGGCTTTTGGGGGCGGCGACCTGCTCAGTCAGTATTCCCCTGCCGGAAAGGCTCTTACCCCCTTTCAGTGCCTCCACTATGCCCTGACCCGCCCCGGTGTGGCCTCAGTCATGTCAGGGGCCCGAACTCTGGAGGAACTGCGTGTTTGTTTGGACTATGAGCAGGCCAGTGAAGAGGAAAAGGACTATGCCGCCGCCTTTGCCTCCCTGCCTAAGATCAGTTGGAAGGGACACTGTATGTACTGCGGTCACTGCGCTCCCTGCCCTAAGGGGATTGACGTGGCCTCCGTCACCAAGTTTTTCAATCTTGCCAAGGCGCAGGGCCAGATTCCGGAAACGGTGCGGGAGCATTATATGGGCCTCCCCAGCCACGCTGGGGCGTGTATCGCCTGCGGCGCCTGTGAGAATCGCTGTCCCTTTGGCGTCCCTATCATCCGAAATATGGCGGACGCCGCCGCTCTGTTTGGACTGTAAGGAGGACTGTTCCATGACCATTGCCGAAGTGAGCAGACAATATGGTATCTCTGCCGATACCCTGCGGTACTACGAGCGTATCGGACTCATTCCTCCGGTCCCCCGGAACAAGGGCGGCATCCGTGACTATGACCAGGAGTCCTGCGGCTGGATCGAGCTGATGAAGTGTATGCGTTCGGCCGGGGTACAGATCGAGGCTCTTATCAAGTATGTGGACCTATTTCAGCAGGGAGACGCCACTCTGGATGCCCGAAAGGCTCTGCTGATGGACCAGCGGGATCGGCTGGTGGCCCGCATGGCGGATATGCAGGCCTCGCTGGACCGGCTGAATGACAAAATCCAGCGTTATGAGCAGGGGCTGATGTCCCAGGAGCGCCTGCTCCAGCGACTCCATACGGAGCGCCAGATGTAAAACTGTCCATAAAAGGCGCCCGGCTTATTGACCGGGCGCTTTCCCCTGTATTTTATTAATCGCCCTCCGGCCTCCCACGGAATTCTTTTGTCCATTTCCTCTGGAATATGCTATAATGAGAGCAAAGCACGTTCTCTTCTGGAGATGGAAGCGGACCGGGAGGTAATTTCTATGCAGTACATACTATATTTTTTGATCGCCATCGGCGCTACCACAGTGGGCTCCCTCACGGGGATGGGAGGCGGAGTTATCATCAAGCCGCTGATGGATGTGATGCACCACTTCGATGTGGAGACCATCGGTGTCTTGTCCTCCATCACGGTCTTCTCCATGTCCGCTGTTTCCATTGGAAAGCAGATGCTGGCCAAGGTACAGATTCCCTTTCAAATTGCCATTCCCCTCTCTCTTGGTTCTGTGGTGGGCGGCTACATCGGACAGTGGATGTTGAGCGCCATCGTATCCGGCGTTCAGGCCCAGGGCTTGGTCACCGTAGTCCAGAACGGACTGCTGGCCGTCCTCATCCTGTGTGTCTACCTCTATATGAAGCATAAGGCGAATATCCGGGGGCTCCAGCTCTCCGGGGTCCCGGTATCCCTGGCGGCCGGCTGCTTTCTCGGCATCTGTTCCTCTTTTCTAGGGATCGGCGGCGGCCCGATCAACGTAGCCCTTATCATCTACCTATACTCTGTCAGCACGAAAATGGCCACTGTCTGCTCTCTGATGACCATTCTTTTTGCCCAAATCTCCAAGCTGGTCACGGTGGCCCTTTCTACCGGGTTTCTGGTATATGACCTGTCTGTCGCTCCGGTCATGGTGGTGGGCGCCATCGCCGGCGGCTTTCTCGGCGCCAGCTTGAGCAAGCGGTTCTCCGAGGCGGGAGTCGAGCGGGCCTTCAACTGCGTTCAGCTCCTGGTGCTGGCCATTGCCCTGTTCAATATCGCCCGCAACCTGATTGGGGGGTGAGCATGGGAAATCTCACTTTCTTAGTCAAGCCCGCCTCCAGCCTGTGCGGGATGCGATGCCGCTACTGCTTTTATGAGGACATTTCTGCCCTTCGGTCCGTCAAGAGCATGGGCGTTATGTCACTGGAAACCGCGCACCGGCTCCTGGAGTCTGGCATACAGGCGGCAGGTCCTCATGGCTCCCTCCAAATCACCTTCCAGGGCGGCGAACCCACGCTGGCTGGTCTGGACTTTTTCCAAAGTTTTATCGCTTTGGAACGGGAGCTCTGCCCTTCTACAATCCAAATCAGCCACTCCATCCAGACCAACGGAATGGCGCTGGATGGAGACTGGGTCCGGTTTTTTCAGGAAAATCGGTTTCTGGTAGGCCTGTCTCTGGATGGAAGCCGGGAGATCCACGACCGCTTCCGGGTGGACGCCCAGGGCCGGGGAAGCTGGGACCGGGCGACCCGTTCCCTGGCCCTTTTGGACAAGGCCGGTGTGGAAACCAACCTTCTGTGCGTCATTACAGGTCCTCTGGCCCGCAGCGCCCAAAAGGTGTATCATTCTCTGAACAAGCTGGGCAGCCATGCCCTTCAGTTCATCCCCTGCCTGGACCCCCTAGAGGGGGAACGTGGGTGTATGCCCTGGTCTCTGACCCCCCAGCGGTACAGTCAGTTTCTTCGAGACCTGTTTGACTGCTGGTATCTGGATTTGCAGCGAGGCCACTATGTGAGCATCCGTCTCTTTGACGACTATCTCCGCATCCTGGCCGGGATGCCCCCCAGCACCTGTGCCTCCTCTGGTGCCTGCGGAAGCTACTTGGTCGTGGAGGGGGACGGCGGCCTCTATCCCTGCGACTTCTTTGTGCTGGACCAGTGGTATCTGGGCAATATCCACCAAATGTCTGTAGAAGAGGCCGTCCAGAGTCCGAGAGCCCTGGCCTTTCTGGATGAGGGCCGCCGCCGGCCCCGAGACTGCCTTGGCTGTCCCCACCTCTCCCTCTGCCGGGGCGGGTGTCCCCGGGATTGGACTGGACTTGGACTGGACAGAGCAAACTACTACTGCCCTGCCTTCCACGCCTTCCTGGACTACGCCCTCCCCCGGCTTCGGCAGGCCGCGGGAGCCATTCTATCTAAATAAACAAAAAAGCCCTGAGCGGTCCTGTCTGGACTGCTCAGGGCTTTTTTGTTTCAAAGTTCCCGAATGGAGGTGCCGATGTAGATTTTGGGTTTCATCACATAGGTATAATTTTTGTCGTCACAGTCCCGGCGCTCGATCATGGTCATCAGGCGGGTAGCCACCAGTTGGCCCACCTTCCTACCCTGATGGACAGAGCAGGTGATCCCCTCTGCTTCCCAGTCATTCCCAGAGTAGTCAAAGCAGACCAAGGAACAGTCCTCAGGAACCCGCCTTCCCTGCTCCTCCAACACCTGGCGCACCAGGCGGTAGATCATATAGTTGCAGCATACCACCGCAGTATACTTGGGCAGGCTCCGCAGAAAGCGGTCAATGGAGCGGGCAAAACGGGGATCGTGGGCCTCGTTAGACACGCACCACTTGATATAGTCGTCCTGGTAATCCACCCCCCGCTTGATCAGGGCGGCGGTGGTTCCCTGGAATTTCTCAATGCTCTGATAGTTGTCATAGACGAAAATACCCGCAATCTGCCGGTGTCCCGCCTGTACCAAAAGCCCAATCAGCCGGTCAGCGCACTCCATGTCGTTGACGATGACCCGGGGATAGTGCAGATTTTTATAATAGTTGTTATAGAAGATGACCGGGATGCGCCGGCGATAAATTTCCTGATAGCAGTCCAGATTTGGGTTGAGCAGACTGGCCTTTACACCGTCGATAATAAAGCCATCAAAATGCTGGTGCACCACTGTCTGTAAGCAGCGCCGTTCCGTGGAAAACTTGTTGTCTGTAAAGAACACCCGCAGATCCACCCGGTCAGCGGGGAGCACGCTCTTTACCCCTTCCAGCAGACCGGAATTGGCGTTGGAATCCTGCCCCTGAAGAATCAGTCCAATCTTTTGGGCGGTGGATCCCACATCCAGTTCTCTTGACAGGGCGGCCTCCTTATTGATGTAAGTACCACTGCCCTTTACCCGGCGGATCAGTCCCTCCTGGTCCATACGGGCCAGGGCGGACCTGGCCGTCTCCCGGCTGATGTCCAGCCGGCGGCACAGGGCGTTCTCCGAGGGAAGCTTCAAATTGCCGGAAAACTTGTTTTCATCAATATAGGCCAGCAACCAGCGGTAGACCTGCTCCGACTTTTTATCGGCGCCTGCCAAGGAAATTCCCTCCTCAGTCAACAATGGCCGGCCGGGTCCCCTCCGCCCGCTCGATCCAGTCCGCCAGGCGGGCACGCATATCCTCCTTCACCTGGGCATAGGAGGGATCGGCTACCACGTTGTTCAACTGCCAGGGATCGACCTTCAGATCATAGAGGAAGTCGTCCGCGTAGAGGTCAGAGGCTGCCGCCTCGCCGCCGTTGACACCGGGGGCATAGACAGAGTAGAGATAATTGGCCGTACGGACGCAGCGGCCCACCCGGCTCTCCGAAATCTGGGCGAACACCTGGTTAGGTCTATTATCGTCCTTTTTCTCCACTACGTCAAGGAGGTTCTCTCCGATCATCTCATCGCCCACGTCTACACCAGCTAGGGCCAGAATGGTCTTGGGCAGGCTTTCGGTGGACACCAGTTCCTCCACCGCTACACCGCCCTTGAAGGGGCCGCCGGCGATGACCAGGGGCACATGGAGGGCGCCGTCATGGCAGGATCGCTTGTAGTCATCGTAGCCGTTGAGATGGCCGTCGGTGTTTCGGGTTTTGAAGTGGGAGCCGTGGTCGGAGGCAAAGATGATGACGGTATTATCGTACAGCCCCTCCTTTTTCAGCCGCTCCACCAGCCGTCCCAGGTTCTCGTCCAGGCTGGCGCACTGGCCCAGGTAGTCAGGGTACTCCTCCGCGGCGTTGCCTTTGAGCACCTCCAGATCGTGGGGCAGGACGAAGTTCCTGTACTTCTCCTTGGAGCCCTCGGGTCCCTCGTAGTGCTTGCGGTCATTCTGGTGGTGGGGCTCGATCTGGGAGATGGTCATAAAGAAGGGCTTTTTCCGGTCATAGGTGTCAAAGAACTCCAGCGCCATGTTGTTGATGCAGTCGGCCCGGTAGCCCTTGAAGTCGACGCGGTTGTTGTTCTCGTCGAACACATAGCCGTCATAGCCGTGGGAGGTAAACTCCAACACGTCGGCGGCCCTCCAGTATCCGGTATATCCACCCCGAAGCTCCTTGGGAATGGCAGTGATGGTGTGGTCAATCGTGGGGGGCTTCTCCAGCTCGCCGTCACTGGCCAGGTGCCACTTGCCGATGTAGGCGGTCTCATATCCCGCCTCCTCGATGTAGTTTGCCAGAGTCTTGACGCCAGCGGGCAGCATGATGTTGTTGCGGAAGCAGCCCGTCTCGGTGGGATATTTTCCGGTCTGGAACAGGGCGCGGCAGGGGCCGCACACCGGCTGGGGGGAAAAGGCGTTGTCAAACTTCACGCCTTCCTGGGCCAGTTTGTCCAGATTGGGGGTGATGTCCAGAGGCTGGCCGAAACAGCCGCAGGTATCCCAGCGCTGCTGGTCGGTGAAGTAAAAGATAATATTATTGGGCATATCAGTTGTCCTCCTTCTGGACGGCGGCCTTGGCAGCCTTGGCCTCTTTCAGCTTGCCGCGAATGATGGCGGCCAGTGCCACGACGATCAGCGCCAGGAATATCTTGCAGTAGATACTCTGGAAGAAAATGCTGGGGCTGCCGTCGGAGATGAGCAGGGCACGGCGGAAGTTGGTCTCGGTCATGCTGCCCAGCACCAGGCCCAGCAGGATGGGCACGGGAGGCAGGTCCAGCTTGCGCAAGACCCAGGCCAGCACGCCGAAGATGAGGGCCACGCCCACATCAAAGTAGTTTTCGTTGACGGAGTAGGCGCCGGCAAAGCAGAAGATCACAATGATGGGGGTAAGAATCTCCTGGGGGATGGAGACCACCTTGGCAAACAGGGTGGTAAGGAACTTGCCCTGGAGCAGCATAAAGAGGTTGACCAGGATGAGTCCCAGCATGATGGCATACATGATATCGCCATCTGTAGTGAACAGAGAAAGGCCGGGGTTCAGGCCGTTAATCATCAGGGCGGAGAGCATGATGGCCACCGTGCCATCGCCGGGGATGCCCAGGGTGAGCAGGGGGATCAGAGTTGCGCCGGTAACGGCGTTGTTGGCCGATTCGGCGGCGGCGATACCCTCCACGGAGCCGTGGCCGAACTCCTCTGGATGCCTGGACAGGTTCTTGGCAGTGTTGTAGCTGAACCAGGACGCCTCGGAGGCGCCGGTGCCGGGGATGATGCCTACCATCACCCCGATAATAGAGGACATGATCACCGGGCGGGCCATGCGTTTATACTCCTCCCTGGTGATCTTGCCGTCGTCCTTGATCTTGGTGGTGTCCAGATTTAGGCTGCCCAGCCGCTTTTCCGCCTTGGCCAGGATCTCCACCAGGGCGAACAGGCCGATCAGGCAGATGGCCAGATCCAGCCCGAGATACAGCCGGGAGATGCCGAAGGTGAAGCGGTCATAGCTGGTCATGGGGTCCGTGCCCACGCAGGAGATGAGCAGGCCCAAGCAGGCGGAAATCAGGCCCCTGATGATACTCTTGCCGGAGACACCCGCGATGATGGTCAGACCGAAGACACAGACCATAAAGTACTCCGCAGTGCCCAGCTGGGCGGCCACCTTGGCCACCTGGGGCCCCAGAAACAGCAGCATCAGGGCGGAGAACACGCCGCCAAAGGTAGAGGCGTACAGGGCAATCTTCAGGGCCGCCTTGGTCCGCCCCTGCTCAGACAGAGGATGGCCGTCCAGCATGGTGGCCGCGGCGTGTGGCGTACCCGGCGTATTGATCAGGATGGCGGATACGCTGCCGCCATAACCGCCGGCGCAGTAGATGCCCAGCAGGAACATCATGCCCGGGATGGCGGTCATGGTATAGGTGACGGGCAGGAACAGGATGACGCACAGGATCACGCTCAGTCCGGGAATAGCGGCAAAGACCGATCCGACGAACACGCCGATATTGATCCACAGGATATTTTCCAGCGTGAAAAGAAGGCCGGTAGCGGGAACGATATATTGCATCATAAAACGTTCAGCCTCCTTCTAAAATTCCACATTCAGGACGAAACGGAAGCACGCCCAAATGACCACAGCCAAGGTGATGGTGATCACATAATAAGAGGGCTTTTTGCAGCGGAAATAGACCAAAAAGCCCAGACAGCAGAACACAGCGCCCACCACAAACAAGTCGGTGAAGCGGCACAGCAGATAGGTGATAACCAGAATGGTCAGGATAGCCAATGCTTTCAGCTCGGTCTGGAGGTTGATCACCTTCCAGTTGAGGGGCTGCTTGGTAAAGAGCTTATACAGCTCCTTGACAATCAGCATCCCGCAGCAAATCATCATCACGACCATCAGCAGGGTGGGGAAGGCGCGGCCATTCACTACGTCCTTTTCCGACACGATCACCTGCTGGGGCATAACGAACAGGATTGCCAGCGCAAAGAGAAAAAAGAGAATTCCCACCGTCAAGTCCACAGGGATGCGGATCTCTTTTTCACAGAGCTTTTCTCCCCATGCGTCCAGACGGGCATGGAATCGATTGATCCAGTTTTTCATCCGAATAAAAACCTCCTCAGTCTGCACACACATAAAACCGGGGAATGGGTGGGATATTTCCCCATCCCATTCCCCAGTTATTGTGGTTGGTCAGGATCAGCCGGCAACGATATCCTTGTACTCGTTGACGATGTTCTTTACATTCTCCACATGGGCGTCCACATCCTCCTGGGACATGGGGTCAACCTCCAGCAGCATGGTATCCTGCAGCCAGGCGGCAACTTCCTCATCGGCCAGGATCTTGCCATACAGCTCCTTCAGAGCAGCTACAGTGGCCTCGTCCGTACCAGCACGGGCCATGATGAAGCAGCGGTTGCGGAAGTAGGGATAGCCCTTCTCACCGACGCCCTCCACGCCCGCGAAGGGTCCATGCTCCAGAGCCTTCTCATCAAAGGCGCAGGGGATGGTCACGCCGCCCTGCTGATAGGTCTCCAGAATTTGGGACTGGTGGGAGACGGCAAACTGGGTCTCGCCCTTGGCCACAGCCTGAGCGGCCTCGGCGGCGGACTGATAGGGAGTCAGCTTCAGCTTGTCACCGGCGCCCATCTTTCCGAACAGGGCTGCGGCCAGGAATGCCTCAGAGCTGGTGGCGCCGTTGACAGCCACACTAATCTCATTGCCGGCGGCTACATAGGCCTCCAGGTCGGCGATGGTCTTGATATTCAAATCAGCGGAGGCGGAGAGCACAAAGATGGAGGAGTAGAGGTTTTCCACATAGGCAAAGTCCTCAGCGGTAAACTTCATTTTGGCAGGATCGATGATGGAGGTAATAGACAGCAGGCCCTCGCCCACAAATACCAGCTCGGGATCATTGGCCTTGGTGTCCATGACCCAGGTATTGACAGTGGCGGCATCGCCCTTAATTGCCTCGGCGACCAGAGTGATCGCGTCGGAATACTCAGTGGACTTAGAGGCGGCCTTCTGGCTCACCATAGCCGCTACACCGGAGGGGGCCCAGGGGCAGGTCACCTTCCAGCTGGACTTCTTGACAGTAGTGGAGGGGGTGCTGGTGCTTGTACTAGAATTGCTAGAGCTTCCGTCATTGGTTCCGGTGTTTTTTCCACTGTCGCCGCAGCCAGCCAGCAGACCAACGGCCATTGCAAGAGCAAGAGATAAGCTAAGTAAACGCTTTTTCATGATTCATTCTCCTTTTTCACAAATTTTCCAGAATTGGGGTGTGTGACCACCACACCTGTTGTCCTCAATATATCATGGTGGATTTTTTGAATCAACAGATTTAAAACAAATTTTTATAAAGTTGTATGGCAATAACCTCTTTTTAGAAATGCTGTATTCTTTTCATTAAAATTTTGTTTATTTTATACAATTTTTATGGTCCTTTTTTGACAGACTCACTCAGTGGCTGATAAGAAGTTTTATATTCAACAGATCTATTTCATATAAACTCTTTTGAATGAAAACCAAACAATTAATTGAAAGAAACCGCACTCTTTATAGTTTAAGAAAGCAAAATCTTAATCTAGTGTGTGGTTCGAATGCTAAATGCAAAAAAGATAACTTACTCAGATTGGCTCAACCTATTTCTGAGTATTTAATGCTCCAAAAGTACAAACCGCCCTTCCGGCGGAAACACAGAAAAACCTAAGAAGTAGTCCATACAATAGTTGAATAAAATTTTTAGATGCAATAAAAAAGACGCCGAAGCAAGACTTACTTACTTCGACGTAAAAAATAGTTAAAATTGATATTGCTGCTCAATAAAATAAGAGCGCCACAAATCGGCGGCCCTAAAGCACCTCAACAACCAAGAGTTCTATCTGAAGATGAGAAGCAACTATTTAGGTGCGCTTTGACTTTAAAAAAAGTCGGAGCAAGCCATTATAGCTTGCTCCGACGTGGTACGGCTGAAGGGATTCGAACCCCCGACCTACTGGTTCGTAGCCAGTCACTCTATCCAACTGAGCTACAGCCGCATACCGCAAAGAGGATTTCCTCTTGACAGCTTGGTTATTATAGCACAGTCAGATTTAAAATGCAACCATTTTATTCAAATTTTTTGACTAATTTCTTTTTTTCTTTACACTCATAATTTTTTCTTCCAAATTACCTTGGCCTTCGGAATTATTTTTAAAATAAAGCGGCCCCACGGCGTTTGCCGTGGGGCCGCCCTGCTTATCAAACAGAGGATCAGCCACCGAATACCTTGATCATAAAGCCAGCAGCGCAAGCGGAGCCGATAACACCGGCCACGTTGGGGCCCATAGCGTGCATGAGCAGGAAGTTCGTGGGATTCTCCTTCTGGCCGACGACCTGGGAAACACGGGCGGCCATAGGCACCGCAGATACACCAGCGGAGCCAATCAAGGGGTTGACTTTACCGCCAGTCAGGACATACATCAAGTCTCCCAGCAACAGACCGCCAGCGGTAGACAGCAGGAAGGCAGTCAAGCCCAGAGCAACGATACCCAGAGTCTGGGGAGTCAGGAACTGATCAGCAGTGGCTTTAAAGCCCACAGACAGTCCCAGAGGAATGGTCACGATGTTGATCAGAGCATTCTGAGCAGTATCGGACAGGCGCTCGGTGACGCCGCACTCACGGAACAAGTTACCCAGCATCAGCATACCGATCAGAGGAGCTGTATCGGGGATCAACAGCACCACGAAGATGGTTACAGCGATGGGGAAGATAATCTTCTCCGTCTTGGAAACCACACGAAGCTGGCTCATCTTGACCTGACGCATCTTCTTGGTGGTCATCAGCTTCATCAGCGGAGGCTGGATCAGAGGTATCAGAGCCATGTAGGAATAAGCCGCAATGGCAATCGCCGGCAGTAGATTCACAGACAGCTTCGATGCCGTCAGAATGGCCGTCGGGCCATCAGCACCGCCGATCACGCCGATAGCGGCCGCGTCAGCGGGAGTAAAGCTGATCAGGCCGTTGGTAATGGGACCCAGAGCCAAAGCCATCAGGAAGGCCGCAAAGATACCCAACTGGGCGGCGGCGCCCAGCATCAGAGATACGGGGTTGGCCAGCAGAGGGCCAAAATCCGTCATAGCGCCAATACCCATAAAGATAATGGATGGGTATATGGCGTATTGGACGCCCTGATAGAGCACCCACATAAAGCCCACCGTTCCGCTGTGGGTGGCGGCATCATAGACGGGCTCGTTGAACAGCCCGGTGACCGGCAGGTTAGCCAGCAGCATACCAAAGGCGATGGGAACCAGCAACAAAGGCTCGAAGCCCTTGCCAATGCCCATATATAGCAGGACACAGGCAATAAACAGCATGAGCGCGGTTTTCCAATCCAGAGCGGCAAAGCCAGAACCCTGCATGATCTTAGTCAAAACTTCCGTTACAAAATTCATACTTTACCCCTCCTTTCAACCGATGGTGACCAACAGGTCATCGGTATTGACAGCGGTACCCACCACAGCGGAAACGGACTTGACGGTGCCGTCCGCAGGGGCGGAAACTTCGATTTCCATCTTCATGGCCTCCAGAACCACCAGGACATCGCCTGCCTTTACGGACTGGCCTACGGAGCACTCTACCTTAAAGATGTTGCCGGGCATAGGGCTCTTGACCGCTGTCTCACCAGCCGCCACCGCAACGGGGGCGGCTGCGGTCGGAACCGCGGCCGGAGCAGGCGTAGCGGCGGGAGCAGGGGCGGCAGCCACAGGGGCAGCCGCGGCAGGAGCCGCAGGGGCGGCGGCAATATTGGTGATGCGGAAGGAGTTGGGCGCCATCCCGGACTCCTCAGCAACCGCAGCCATCATAACCGCAACCAGCTCACCCTCATCCACAGCCGGTGCGGCAGGCGCAGCCGCAGGGGCGGGCGCGGGGGCGGCTTTCTTTTGCGGAGCGGGAGCGGCAGACTTTCCCTCGATGGCGTTCACGATCTTGGAAATAACCATGATAACCAGCATCAGGATGGCCAGCATCAGGAATACCACAAGCAGACCACAAACGGCGACCATTAGCGCCTCCGGGACTGAAAGCGGTTCAAATGGATTCAGGATTGCGATATCTGCATTAGGCATAGATCATAGTCCTCCCTTAACCCAGAGTGACCAGCAGATCGTCCGTATTGACAGCGGTGCCTACCACAGCAGAAACAGCCTTGACCGTACCATCCACAGGTGCGGAAACCTCAATTTCCATCTTCATGGCCTCTAGAACCACCAAGACATCGCCTGCCTTCACGGACTGGCCCACAGAGCACTCCACCTTAAAAATGTTGCCAGGCATGGGGCTCTTGACTGCCGTCTCACCGGCGGCCACGGTGGCGGCAGGAGCCGCAGCGGGAGCAGGCGCTGGGGCGGGAGCGGGAGCGGCGGCAGGAGCAGCCACAGGGGCGGCCACGGGAGCGGCAGCCACAGGGGCGGCGGCAGGAGCAACGGCCGCGGGAGCGGCGGCGCCAGTTTTCTCCACGGTCACGCTGTAAACCTTGCCGTTCACTGTAACGTTGTAGTTCATAGCTTGTTTTCCCCTTTACAATTTATTAATCGGCCGCTTAAATACTGACACGGGTATTTCTACTCCAGTATTCACGGCTTATGGTTCTCTCCCGCCTGTTTTAGAGGCGGGAGAGAACTTAAAATCGTGGATATTATACCAGTTTTATCCGTCTTATGTCAAGGTCCGGGTAAATGAGATAAAAATATCTATATAGAAACTTTACAGCACGTCGGCAAATGCCTGGATCGCGGTGCTGGCCTGGCCAAAGTCCCGCATCTGCTGGTCCACACCCAGCTTGATGTGGGGGATGCCCGCCCCATCCAGAGCTTTCTTCAGGTAGGGATACTCCATCTCCTCGGGGTCGCAGAACTGCTGCATGAACAGGACCAGACCCTGAGCGCCGGAGTCCTTGACCAGCTTGACCACAAACTCGCCACGGCGGTTCTGGTTAGAGTGCTCATCGTACAGCAGCACGTCGTAGTCCTGATCAGCGAACTGCTGGGCCAGCGCCATCATGGGGTCGCCGGTCTCAGCAGCGTCCACCAGACAGGGACGGCTCTCATGGGCCACATCGTCGGCGACAATGGCGATCTTATTGTCGTCAAAGATTTGCAACAGCTTGGGGTTGTCGCAGATGATGCCGGAGGTGACCACCTTCTTACCCTTCCAGTTGCAGGCGGGCAGCTTGGACAGCTCCGCGTTCAGCCGCTCCAGCAGATCGGTGTGCTCATCCTTCAGCATGAACCAAGAAGAGCGGAAGACTGCGGAACGGTTGACAGCGGAGATTACATCAGGGTGCTGGCCGGCCAGCTTGGCAAACTCCCTGCGGGCGGCCCGGCTGCGGTTATACACCTTGATAGCATTCGGCAACGCCTCGTCCGTAATAGGAGCGCCGGAGATCTTCTCTAACTCGTTCTTCACATGAGTGTACTGGTCCACGCAGAACTGCAGACCGAAAGCGGGCTTGCGGTGCTGAGGGTGGGCCAGGAAAATGCAGGGCAGCTTGCCCTCCATAGCCACCCGGAAGTTCTGGCTCATGGGGCGCAGGGTGTCACAAATGGTGGGGGTAATCAGGCCGTCCAGGTCGTCCAGTGTGCCATCCAGCAGCATCTCCAGCGCCAACTGGGCGATGGTGCAGTAGAAGGTGGCACAATACTCCTTGGCCTGGGCGATGGTCTTGCTGTTGCTGCCCCAGATGCCCATGGGCACCATCCCAGCGGCATAGACCAGCTCCTCAGGGGCGTAATAGGGCAGGACGCCGATGACCTTCTTACCCTGCTCCTTATAGGCCTTGATCCGACGATAGGGGTGGTCGGAGGCCTCCTTAAACTGATTCAGCAGTACCTCGATGCTCATTTCTCAGCAGCCTCCTTCGCAGCTTTGTTAGCCTCCATGGCCTCTACCAGGCCCTGGACACGGGTCTCATACTGGGCCTCGTTGAAGTTACGGGGATCGGCCTGGTCGCCGTCAAAGCCGGCGCAGGGCACACCCAGATCCTTAGTAAAGCGGCGCTGCATCTCGGCCATGTAACCGGACCAGGGCTTGCAGGAACGGTTATAGTGGACCAGCACGCCGTCCACCTTGTTGTCCCGGCAGATGCCCTCACGCCAATCCACGCCCTGCTCGATACACACGGAGTTGGGGGCCTTGCAGTAGGCGCGGACCATCTCGTCCATGTTATTGTACACGAAGCCGAAAGCGGGGGCGTACACAACGGCGGTGACGTTGACGCCATGCTCCTTCAAGGGCTTGAACAGGGAGGGCAGCTTGGGCCAGCAGGGGATGCCCTCGAACATGACGCGGTACTGCTCCGGGAAGGGCGTTGTAGACTTACCCTCCTTGATGGCCTCATCCAAATCGCGGGAGAGCTGCTCAAAAGCCTCGGCAGCCTCCACACGGCCGCGGGCGGTCACAACGTCGGCCATGTGGTTGAACAGGTCGAAGCCGGAGTAAGGAGCGGGCTTGTACTGCAGATAGTCGCACACCTTCAGCCAGGCCTTGGCGGTCCGATTGGCGTTGGCGCAGGCTTCGTCAAACTTCTTCTCGTCAAACTTTTTGCCGGTCAGCTTCTCCAGGTCATGAATAGCGTTGTCAAACTGGCCGCGGATATAGGCCACATAGGTATCGTCTACTTCTACCGTATTGTTATAGGGGATATCGATCATGATCAGTGGGATATCGCACATACGGGCAATATTCTCATACCACTTGGTCATGCAGTTGCAGATGTTGTTGCAGCACAGCACAAAGTCGGGCTGAGGCATGCGCATCTGGCGGTAAGGCTTGATGGCCTCCCGGCGGAAGTTCTTATAGGCGATCTCCTTCTCGGTGGTTTCAGGCAGAGCCTCGATCTCATAGATGTCATCCAGCACGGTGTAAGGCTGCATGGTCTTGGGATCCTTCTTGGGCTTGCCAGTCTCAGGGTCGATGACCACCTTGCCGTTCTCGTCCTTCAGGGGCTTTCCGCTGTTGGGGTTGATGACAAACTCCAGCGTTTCAGGGTCAAATTTGCGGCTGGCGCGCTTACCGGCGGCATAGGCCAGGCTGATACGGGCGTAGCCGCAGATGTCGTTGTCAAAGCCCAGGTCCTCGGCGGCCTGACACATGATCTCGCCGTCCCGGTTGGCGGCAATACCGGCGGCCTGGTTTTCAGGGTACATTACGTTCAGGTCAAAGGCGGCGGCCAGCTCACAGGGGAACTTGGAGCTGGACCAGCCCACCAGCTTGCCCTCTTTCTTGGCCACACGGGCGTCGGCGTAGACGTCCTCAACGACCTTACGCAGAGCCTTTACGCCAGGACTTACTTCTTTAGCCATTGTAAATTCCTCCTTACCGGAAAATCAATTTTGCAATCGGCCGCCGAGACAGCGGCCATACTGCGTTACTTCTCTTTGAATGCGCCAATTCCGGCAATCACCAGACCGATGACCGCTATCAAAACCGCAAACTCTCCCCTGCTCATCAGGTCTCCCACAATTGGGAGCCATATCTCCGACAGCAGTAAGACCAGCGCAAACAAAATCAGCGCGATTCCAAAGAAGATCTGTTTCATCCCTTCTGCTCCTTCAGATACTTCTGATAGGCAAACAGGGCGGCGCCCAGGGCGCCGTTATACTGGGTCAGAGGCGAGGTATGGATGGTGTGGCCCAGCTGCTCCTCCAGAGCACTGACGATGCCGATGTTCTGGGCCACGCCTCCGGTCATAACTACCTGGTCCCTAATGCCCACCCGGTGGGCCAAACCGGCCACCCGGTTGGCCACAGAGTGGTGGATGCCGTTGATGATATCCCGCTTATCCGTGTCCTGAGCCAGTTGGCTGATGACCTCACTCTCGGCGAAAACCGTGCAGGTGGAGCTGATGCCCACGTTTTTGGTGGACTGGGCGCCCAGAGTGCCCAAATCCTCCACCTTCACCTCCAGCACTCGGGCCATGACGTCCAGGAACCGGCCGGTGCCAGCGGCGCACTTGTCATTCATAACGAAGTTGGTCATCACGCCGTTCTCAATCTGGAGGACCTTTACATCCTGGCCGCCGATGTCGATAACCGTGCGGACCTCAGGGAAAAGGAAGGAGGCCCCTTTGGCGTGGCAGCTCAACTCGCTCATCTGTTGATCGGCAAACTCCTCCAGGGAGTTGCGGCCATAGCCGGTAGCCAGGATATAGCTCATCTCCTCCCGTGCCTTGCCCGCGTTCTCCAGCACCTGGGAGATAGCCCGCTGGGGCCCGCTGGTGCCGGCACCCACGGGAATCAGGGACTTGGCGACGATGTCCTTGCCATCGGCCAGCATAATGCATTTGGAAGCGGTGGAACCGATATCGATCCCAAGGGTATAGATACTCATACGGTCAATTTCTCCTTGTATTGCTTAGATCGGCCGGATCGCAGCGCGGCAAAAAGGCCGCTCCCCCATCGATCCCATCCACACCCGCATCCGGGGACCTGCCGGCTGGGCAGCTCCCCGGCCGGATGATAGCGCAGGTGTCAGATCACCGGTGGCCCTCGTCGTAGTCCTTGATGGTCCGGGGCAGCAGCATCTGGTGGAAGGGGCAAATGCTCTCAGGATTCTGATAGCAGGAGTCGGTGAAGGCCACGATGTAGTTGCGCATCATGGGCAGGTCCACCACCTCGTCCACCAGACCGGCCTGGGCGCAGAACAGGGGCTTGGACTTGACATCGTAGTCGTCGATCAAGGCGTTCATCTTGTCGATGGTGGGCTGCAGATCCTTGCCCGCCTTCTGGTCCTTGGCCAGACGGCCGGTGTACATGGCGTTGGCGGCGGTCTTGCCGTTCATGACGTTGATCTCGGTGGCGGCGGTGCCCAGGGAGAAGGCGTTGTTGTCGTTGCCCTGGGGCCCACCCAGGACATAGTGGGCGGCGGCGGTGCCGCGGCGCAGGGTAATCTCCATCATGGGCAGCTTGCTGCTCTGGATGGAGTAGATCAGGGACTGGCCCAGGCCCAGCAGCTCGGCCACCTCGGCGTCGTCACCCACGTCGATGCCGGTGGTATCCTGAATCCAGATCATAGGCAGGCGGTCACGGGCACACAGGGTGACAAACTCGTTCATCTTGATCAGCCCCTGGCGGTACAGCTTGCCGCCCGCGCCCATAGACTGGCCGTATTTGGCCACTTTATACTCAGGGTAGTTGGGGAACACGCCCTGCTGATTGGCCACCACGCCCACCAGCAGGCCGTCCACCTTGGCGATGCCGGTGATCATCTCGGGGCCGTAGCCCTTCTTGTACTCCATGAACTGGCTGCCGTCAAACAGGCGGCCGATGACAGAGTACATATCATAGGGACGGTTCTTGTTGTTCAGCACCAGGTCGTACAGCTCGATATCGGACATGGCGGGGGACTGGGGCGCGTCCACACGGAAGAACTCCAGGTCGAAGGTGGGCAGCATATCCACATACTTCTTGATACCGGCGATGACACCCTCCTGATCGGCGTACACCTCGCGGAAGAAGCCGGTCTGACCGTAGTGGATGGAGACGGATCCGGGAGGATCGGCACGCAGGCCCTTGGTGGCCTCGATCTGGGCCAGAGCGGCCTCCATATCCACATGGGGCTTGGGATTCATGCCGCCTACGATACCGGCGCCGCCTACGGCCATATTGGCCTTCTCATGGGCGATCAACACGGTGGGAGAGATGGAGTGGTAGCCGCCGCCGGCGGGGTTGGTGCCGTGAATGCCTACGATAACGGGAATACCCATCTGGTTCAGCTCAGAGTTGCGGTAGAAGGGGGTGCCGCCGCCCCGGCGGTTGGGGTACACCTTCTCCTGCTTGTCCAGCTCCACACCAGCGCACTCCAGCAGATAGATCAGAGGGATGCGCAGCCGCTTGGCAGTATCAGAGCCACGGAGCAGGTTATCCGCCTGACCGGGAACCCAGGTACCGGCGTGCTTCTTGTTATCGGAAGCGATGATGCAGCACCACTTGCCGTTGACCCGGCCCAGGCCCTTTACGATGGAGGTAGAGCCGTTTTTGTTGTGCTCGGGGTTGTACAGGCTGTTCAGGGGGCACCAGGTGCCGGCGTCCACCAGCAGCGCGACACGCTGCATAGCGGTGAGCTGTCCCTTGGCGTTCATGTCCTCGTCCGCCTTGCCGGCAGACAGGGCGTCTACAATATGGGCGTGGATGTCGTCCTCGATGGCCCTCAGCTCGGCCACGTTCTCGGCGTTGACCTTAACAGGCTTGCCCACCACAGGCATGTTCTGGAAATAGCGGGGCATGGAATAGTTACCCAATGTAATTTCCTCCTTTTATATCGTATCATCTCTGATGCGCGCCGTGCCACCCAGGCGACCATAAATTGTATTGGGTCGCCGACGCCCCCGATCAACACTTGTGTCGGCGGCAGTACGGGCAGGGGAACACGGTCCGAAAGAAAGCATTTCTTCCCATCAGCAACTTATTTTTTTACTCCTTGGGAACTTTAATAAAGGCCTGACCGGGATCGATCTCCTCGCGGATGACCTTGATGATCTCGGGAGAGGGGCCCTCAAAGAGCTGGGCGCGGGACACATCCACCTCGAAGCCGGTGTTCTCCTGAACCATCTCAGGGGAGGAGAAGGGATAGTAGTAGGCCAGGTACATCCGCTTGGTCTCCTCATCGAACTTCATAATGCCCAGGTCGGTGACCACCATCTGGGGGCCGCGGTTGCCAGGCAGGCCGGCGCGCTCGCGGCCGCCGGGGCCATCCATCCAGCCGCAGGAGGTAATGTAGTCGATCTTCTCCATAAAGCGGCGCTTCTGGTGCTGCATCATAATGATGGTGTTGCAGTAGGTGGCGATGCCGTTGGCGCCGCCGGAGCCGGTAAACCGGGTCTGGGGCTTGATGTAGTCACCCTTGCCGTAGATACAGGTGGAGTTCACATTGCCATAGGGGTCGATCTGGGCGCCGCCGATAAAGGCGATGAGCCGGTCCTCGTCGTGGAGCCACTCGTTGGCCTCAAACCCGATGAAGCGCACGTTGGGCCACTGGACAGCGCAGTGAGCCATAAAGCGGTTGTCACCCACAGAGCGGGGGACCTCCACAGGGGAACAGTCCATCAGCCCGCTCTCCACGATGGGGTGGCAGGAGGGGCATACCACCCGCTTGGCAAGGGAGGCGCCGATCAGTGGAAGACCGGTGCCCACAATGACGATCTGGTTCTCTTTGATGTTCTTGGCGATGGCGTAAGCCTGCATCTCCTGCTTGGTATACTTGGTATAATCAGCCATGTCTATGTACCTCCCTGTTCTTAGTGTCTGGTGGAGTAGCCCAGATGGGGCTCGTTCTTCAACCGCATCAAACGGGAACCGCCCACCTTATCCAGCAACTCATCGTGGTCCTTGACGGAGTAAACCCACTTGTCTACATAGTCCTTAAAGGTCTCAGGGATGGCGATGCCGGCGGCGGCATCGTCAGCGGCCTTCTTGGCCTTGGCGGCAGCCTCGGCCAGCTTCTCATCCTCAGGCTTGGCGGCGGCGGCCTTCTCAGCCTTGGCGGCGGCCTTGGCCAGTTGGACCTTGGCGTCCTCGGCATCCTGGTACTTAGATGCCTTGTCATACTCCTTCAAAGCATGGGAGTCGTTGTCATAGTAGTTATAGCACTGAGAGGGCCAGGCTCCATAAGGGGCGTGGACTACGGCGGAGACACATTCACCGAAGATACGGGTCAGAGTGGGGTCGCGGCGGATATACTCGTCGCTGACCAGCTCCTCACAGGTGACAATGACCTTGCGGGCAGCCACGGCGATATCCACATCGTGGAACTCGTCGCCCTCGACGATACAGGTGCCGTCGGGGCTGGCCTTCTGCACGTGGATGATGGCGGTGTCCAGCTTGGGCACAGGGACGGCCACCACCTTCTCGCCAGGCTTGAAGGGATTTTCGATCTCGACGCACTTCAGGTCGTCTACCTTGTCCATGGTCTTGCGCTGCTCCTCGCTGATGCCCCAGTATTTCATCAGGCCGGAGCCCTGCATCAGACGGACAGGCAGGAAGGGCAGGCCCAGGGAGGCGGCGTGGAGCTGGAGCATCAGGACGTCCTGGGAATAGTCCTCATAGGTCAGTTCGCCCTTCTCGATGGCAGCACGGAAACGACGGGAGACATTGGTATAGCCGGAGTTGGCGGTGTAGCAGTTGATGTACGCTTTGACGCGGCCCTCGCCAATCATCATATCCCAATCACCGCCGGCGGGGCCGGCCCAGACAGTAAAGTCCTTCTGACCCTGGCGCAGGATCTCACTCACAGCGGCATAGGGCTTGCGGTTGGTGGTGAAGCCGCCGAAGCAGATACAATCTCCGTTCTCGACGAATTTCGCCACGGCGTCATGCAAGGAATACACTTTGTTCATGGTAAAACCCCCATTACAAAAGATTTTTTCATTCGCTTCTTTTTCTCAAATTTTCAAGGTACTGATATGCGCTCTATATCGGCTATTATTTTAACACAACTGACACAAGAGGTCTATCTTTAATTTATCAAAAAGTTTGCATATCTTCGCCTGCTGTGCTATAATGCTCCTGGCCCTCTCCCCCACGCCGGCCGGGGGGCCTTCCAGGGGCGCTTTGCCCTGAGAAATGAGCCATACAAACGGAGGTTTGCCGTATGACCAATGTGGAGTTTCATCTGCAGCTCAACCACAACGACACCTGGAACATGAGCCGGCTCCATTTTCATGACCACTTCGAACTCCTCCTCCCTCTGACCAGCCCCGGCAACATCTTTGTCAACGACCAGGTGTACCCCCTTCGCCGGGGCACCCTGTACCTCATTGGGGAGAACACCCTCCACCGGACCATGGCCACCGGGGCGCACGCCAGGTATGTCCTCCACATCAGCCGTAAATCCCTGATGCAACTGTCCACCGTTCAAACCGATTTCACCCAGCTCACCCACGACTCCTTCCGCCGGGCTAACCTGAACGGTATGCAGATGACCGAGATCATCGAGCTGTTCCAGGCCCTGGAGCGCAATAAAAACGACGGTTCCTTCGGCAGCGACATCCATCAAATGGTGGCCCTGCTCAATCTGCTGATTCGGGTAGCTCCTACCTTGAATGCCGCCACTGCCGGAGAGGCCATCCACAACAAGGACTTCCTCCGGGTGGCCCCCATTCTAGATTATATCCGGGACAACCTGTCCGAGCCCCTGTCCCTGGATCAGATCGCCAGCCAGTTTTTCATCAGCAAACACTATCTATGCCGCGTCTTCAAGGCGGCCACTGGCTTCTCCGTAATGGAATATATCATCTACAGCCGGGTACTGCGGGCCCGCCAGCTTCTCCAGGAGGGCACCAGCGTCCAGCAGGCCGGCGAGTTGTCCGGCTTCTCAGACAACTCTCATTTCATCCGCACCTTTGGCCATCTCACCGGGGTCACGCCCGGCCGGTATGCCAAGGAGTATCAGAGCAGCGATCAGATCCTGCTCCGTGAAAATCTGAAGCATAGATAGGGACAGGCCCCTTTTTTTCCCGATTTTCCCAGATGAGGCCCCCACTACGGGTCAACATCTGCAAATCAGCTTCTTCTCTTCCTTTTGTCTATTTTGACCGGATATACCAAAGGGCGCTGTGTGCCGCGGCACACAGCGCCCTTTCTTTTTCAATCCCTTGGCCTTCGATAGAACTTCCCGTGGACCCGCTCAGTCCGGATGACATTGACAAAGGCTTTGGGGTCGGCCTGACGTACCTTACGGACCAGGCCCTTGCTTTCTCCCACGCTGACCACCGTATAGATCATGACGCAGGGCTCCCCATTGTACAGGCCAACCCCCTCGATCAAAGTAGCGGTATGGTGGGTATCCTGTATCTGGGCACACACGCCCCCCACCGTTTCCCGTCCCGTGACGATAAACAGGGTGGCCCGGCCGCTGTCCGGGTCCAGCAGACGGATGGTCTGAGTGCTGGTAAACTGGAAAATGATGGAATACAGGGCCCGCTCCCATCCGAAAAGCAGTCCGGCCACCGTCAGCATCACCGCATTGCCCGCCAGAATATAGTTCCAGGCATCGATATTCTTCCGTTCGGACAGGGCGATAGCAATAAAATCAGTACCTCCGCTGGTGGCTCTGGCCCGCAGGCAGAGGCTGACCGCGAAACCGGTGATCAAGCCGCCGAACACACAGATCAGCAGCAGGTCCTCTGTAATGGGGATGGTAGGCACCAGGTCAGTGAAAATGCTGACCAGGACAATACACTGACAGGAATAGAGGGTAAACTTCTTTCCCACAAACCTGAAGCTAATAGCGGCGGGCACCGCATTGAGCAGCAGATATACTGGCGAGAAGGGGATGTCTACTCCCCAAAACTCCCAAGCCGCGCGCTGGGTCAGACGGGCAAGCCCCGTAAAGCCGCCGGGAAACAGGTCGCCGGCCTGGACAAAGCTTTTCATATTGACGGCGATGATAAGCGACGCCAGCGTCACCAGGACCAGGCGGAACAGGATATCTCTGACAGGGGACCGCACCGCTTTTTCCGACATAGCCGCTTCCTCCATATTACTGGTCTATTTCACATCGGCCAATACGTCCAGGTTCTTCATAAAGTATTCCACGCCGGAATAGATGGTAGCCAGCACGATGACAGCCACACAGATATTGTTGACCCAGGGGGCGATGGGCAACAGCATCAGCACGATGCACACCATAGTGGAGGCGGTCTTTACCTTGCCGGACCAGCCGGCGGCGATGACTCTGCCTTTGTCAGCGGCCACCATACGCAGGCCAGACACCCCGAACTCCCGGATGATGACCACCAGCAGCGCCCAGCCGGGCATCTGGCCAATCTCTACAAACCAGAGCATGGCGGCGGTGACCAGACATTTGTCCGCCAGAGGGTCCATAAACTTTCCAAAGTCAGTGGTCTGGTTATAGTGGCGAGCGATATAGCCGTCCAGGGTATCGGTGAGGCTGGCAATCACAAAAATGGCCAAGGCCCAATAGTTCGCCCCAGGCACATCCAGATAGAGGACCAGCAGGAACAGCGGGATCATAACGACCCGCAGCAAAGTCAGCTTGTTGGCGGTATTCATCTTATCGTTTCTCCTCTTTTTCCGGAACATACTCTATCAATGTCCTCGAATTGATCATCCAGGTAAGCGCAGAGGTATTCAATGACGCGGGATTCCACATAGACCTTTTTCCGTGTGTATAGTCTCCAGATCAGACACCTCAGCCGCTTTATCCTCTCTAATGACATATTTTTTCAGGCCCTTTTGTTTCAAGAGCTGGAACAGCTTATTATCGAGCAAGGACACCCAGATCACATATATGTGCACATTATCAGCACTGGACAAAGCTGGATTCAACATAAAATCTCACTTTATTCTGCGTCAGCCAAAATCACGCTTCATCCAGCGCCGCGTTTGTATCAGTCCTCAATTTCGCCGGTCAAATCTCCATCAGACACGCCGGTGATACGCACCTTGACAAATTCCCCCGCGGGCACCAGCCCGGCGGCGGTAAAATACACATGGCCGTCGATATCCACCGAGTCGGCATAGGTGCGCCCGACGTAACAGCCGGCCTGACTGTCAAAGCCCTCGCACAGCACTTCCATCACTGTTCCCAGGCGTTCTTCGTTGTACGAGTCCATGATCCGGGACTGGAGGTCCACCACCAGCTCTACCCGGCGGGCGGCTACCTCTCCATCCACCTGGTCCTCCATGGCGGCGGCCAGAGTGCCTTCCTCGGGGGAGAACTGAAACACACCGGCCCGCTGGATCTTTTCCTCCCGCAGGAAAGCACACAGCTCCTCGAACTCCTCCTCCCCCTCTCCAGGCAGGCCGCAGATCAGGGAAGTACGGATGACCACGTCCGGCATCGCCGCCCGCAGCTTGGCGAAGAGGGCCCGTATCTCCGCCTTGGTGTTTCGGCGGCGCATGGCCTTCAAAATGTTGTCGTTGCAGTGCTGGATGGGGATGTCCAGATAGTGGAGTATCTTGGGTTCAGAGGCGATGACCTGGATAAGCTCATCGGTGACGGCCTCAGGATAGAGGTAGTGGAGTCGGATCCAGTGGAAGTCCAGCCGGCACAGCTCCTTCAACAGCTGGGCCAAAGTGGCTTTCTCCTCCAGGTCCAGGCCATACCGGGTAATGTCCTGGGCAATGACGATGAGCTCCTTCACCCCGGAGGCGGCCAGCTTTTTGGCCTCAGCCACCAACGACGCTACGGTACGGCTGCGATAGCGACCACGGAGTTTCGGGATGATACAGAAGGCACAGCCATTGCTGCACCCCTCGGCGATCTTTAGATAGGCGGTGTAGGGGGGCGTAGTGACAATGCGCTCGCCGTCCTCATAAGTGCGGTGGATGTTGCCGAAGTGCTCCGCCTTCTCCCCCTCCATCAGTTCCTCTACGGCGGCCACCACGTCGCTGTAGCTGCCGGTGCCCAGCATCCCATCCACTTCGGGCAGCTCGGCACGGATATCGTCGGGGTACCGCTGACTCAGACAGCCCGCCACTAACAGCTTCTTCAGCTTACCCTGGTCCTTCAGTTGAGCCAGCTCCAGGATGTTGTCAATGGCCTCGCTCTTGGCAGACTCGATGAAGCCGCAGGTATTGAGGACGGCCACATCGGCCCCCTCTGGGTCGCCGGTGACGATGTGGCCCGCCTGGCGGCACAGGGCCATCATCTGCTCGGTATTCACCAGATTCTTGGCGCAGCCCAGAGACACAAACGCTACTTTATAAGTCATAGGATCGCTCCGTTTATCATTTATTTCCCCCGCCAGGCAGGGTCATCTGTAATTCCCAGAAGATAATCTGTGGAGACATGAAAATAGCAGGAAAGAGCAACCAATTTATCAATGGTCGTTCCCCGCGCTCCGCTCTCTATCGTACTGATTGCTTTGTGTGAGAGCCCAATCGCTTCTCCCAGTTCCTTTTGATTCAGGCCCGCCCGTTTTCTCAATGCAAGCAAACGGCTGCCGAACACATTTGAATTTGTCATAAATGCTCCTTGACATTTACCTTTTAGTAGACTATAATCTACTAAAAGGTAAGAAAGGGTGTTTTATTTATGTACGATTATATCTCCGCGCTCTGCCTGGGCGAAAGCCTGCGGGATCCCCCGGTCAACCCCCTTGAGAACATACCGCCAGCCTGAAGAAGCAGTTGGAGGGCATCGCTCCGGCTATGGGCGAGCAGTTCAACCAAGAGTTCCTGCGGCAGCTTCGGCTGGTCCTCACCCGCACGGAGCTAAAGAGCTACCGGGACGGCTTTCAGACCGGGGCCCAGCTGATGCTCTCCATGCTGGAGGACTGCGGCAGCTAGTCCAGCTCCACCTCCGCCCCGCAGCGCCCCAGGGCCTCGTTGATCTCGCTCCAGTGGTAGCCCCGGCGGGCCAGGGCGTCAGACAGCTTCTTCAGCTCCTGACGGTCAGGCGTCCTGCCCCCCAGCTTTTTGGTCAGGAAGGCGTCGATGGCCGTGGAGGAGTCCTGCGCCTGGTCGAGGGCATCCTCCCACAGCTCCCTTGGGACGCCCCGGCAATACAGCTCGTCCCGCAGCTTCCGCTCCCCGTATCCCTTAGCGGAGTAGTAGCGGACTACTTGGGCAGCGTAAGCCGCGTCGTCCAGGTAGCCCAGCTCCGCCATCCGTTCACAGATGGCGGCGGCCTCCTCCTGGGTGGCCTCCCACTGGGACAGCTTTCGCTCCAGTTCCTTTCGGGACTGGGGCTTTCTTGCCAGCAGGGACAGTGCCTTCTCCTTCAGGCCGCTCCGGTGGAGAGAGGCCATCAGTCCCTCGGCCTCCTCTTCGGTCAGCTCCTTCCCGGCGCAGAGGGCAAAATCAATGATTTCGTTCTCCCCCAGACGCAGGATGGAGCCGTCCTCCAGCACAGCCAGCCACCGGCCCTGGACCCGCTTGGAGGGCTTCAACTCCTGGATGACCACTTAGTCCTCTCCATCCTCGAAATCGTCCGCAGCCACGTCCACCGCCCGCCCGGCGGCCCTGGCGGCAATCTGGGCCTGCTTGCTCATCAGCTTGAAGGCGTTGGCCCGTACCTGGGCCTCAATGTCCTCGGCCAGCTCCGGGTGGTCCTGGAGATACTGCTTCACCGCGTCCCGGCCTTGCCCCAGGCGCAGCTCACCCATGGCGAACCAGGAGCCGGACTTCTGGACGATATCCAGCTTGACCGCCAGGTCCACCAGCTCGCCCCACTTGGAGATGCCCTCGCCGTAGAGGATGTCAAACTCCGCCTCCCGGAAGGGGGGCGCGACTTTATTCTTCACGATCTTGGCTCTGGTGCGGTTGCCGATGATCTCAGAACCGTTCTTCAGAGCCTCCACCCGCCGCACATCGATACGCACGGAGGAGTAAAATTTCAGTGCCCGGCCGCCGGTAGTCACCTCGGGGTTGCCGTACATGACCCCCACCTTTTCCCGGAGCTGATTGATGAAGATGACAATGCAGTTGGTCTTTGCAATAGAGCCGGCCAGCTTGCGCAGGGCCTGGCTCATCAGCCGGGCCAGCAACCCCACATGGCTGTCCCCCATGTCCCCCTCGATCTCCGCGCGGGGAGTCAGGGCAGCCACAGAGTCCACCACCACCACATCGACGGCACCGGAGCGGACCAGGGCCTCGCAGATCTCCAGTCCCTGCTCACCGGTGTCGGGCTGGGAGATAAGCATAGAGTCGATATCCACTCCCAGGGCCCGGGCATAGCCAGGATCCAAGGCGTGCTCCGCGTCGATGAAGGCCACCTCGCCCCGCCGCTTCTGGGCCTCGGCGACAATGTGGAGGGCCAGGGTAGTCTTGCCGGAGGACTCGGGCCCGTATATCTCAATGATGCGGCCCTTAGGCACGCCGCCGATGCCCAAAGCTATATCCAGGGACAGGGAGCCGGTAGGGATGGAGTCCACCACAATATCGGTATTCTCTCCCAGGCGCATGATAGAGCCCTTGCCATAAGCCCGCTCGATCTGGGCCATAGCGGTCTCTAATGCCTTTTTCTTGTCAGACGCGGGAGTTGCCGACTCCACCACGGGTTTTTTAGCAGCCATGTACATCTTTCCTTTCTCGCCGGCGGCTCTCAGCCGCCGGCCTCTGTCTGTCCCATATATTACCCTTTTATCTATCCGATAAACGGTACTTTTTGTGGGGGGCGGCCCCCTGTTCTACCTCAGCTGTTGATGGTCCCCTCCACCACCCGCCAGATCCCCTGGGTATCGGCTGTGGTCTTAATGTCCTCAAAGCCGTTTCGGGCCAGAATCTCCTCCACCTCGGGCGCCTGGCCGATCCCCACCTCGAAGAGCAGGGTGCCTCCCAGCCGGAGGGCGGATTTCCATTTGGCGGAAATGAAGCGGTAAAAGTCTAGCCCGTCTTCGCCGCCGTCCAGAGCCATATGGGGCTCGTAGTCCCGGACAGAGTGTTCCAGACCCAGAATGTCCGCGGTAGGTATGTAGGGGGGGTTACAGACGATGGCGTCAAAATCCCAGAGTGCGGAGCTGGGCGGCTCCATCGCGTTGACGGATAAGCAGGTGACTCTGGAGTTCAGGTCGTTGCGGCGGACATTCTGCTTGCACAGCCGCAGGGCTCCCTCGGACAGCTCCGCCAGCACCACCCGGCAGTTGGGCGCATTGGCGGCCACCGCCAGCCCCACACAGCCGCTCCCGGCGCATAGGTCCAGCACTCTGGCACCCTCGCCGGCCTCCCGTGCCTTCAAAATCCCCCGCTCGGCCAGCACCTCGGTGTCCATCCGGGGGATAAGGACATCCTGGGAGATATTGAGCGGCAGGCCATAGAACTCCCACTCGCCGATGATATAGGCCACCGGCTCCCCGGCCAGACGGCGCTGGACCAGCTCCTCTACCCGGCGCTCCAGCTCGGCGGACACATAGAGGGACATATCTCGGTACAGCTGCTCACGGCTCTTGTCTGAGGCGTAGCACAGGATTTCTCTGGCCTCCAGCTGGGCCCCCTCCACTCCGGCCTTTTTCAGCCGGGCCCTAGTATCCAGAAACAGATTGTTATAGGTGGTGGCCATACTATCACCTTCCCCGTTTATTTGTATACGGACATAGGCGCACAGGGCTCCCGTTAACGGCCGGAGACGGCCTATCAAAACGGAGCCCGCTTTCCTTTGGCGCTACCAGGCGTCCTCCCCCTGCTTCTCCGGCAGGACCAGCTCCAGGGCCCGGATGCCCACCTCGATCATGGAGTCATCCGGCTCGAAGGTAGTGAAGTTCTGAAGCCACAGGCCGGGGGCGGTAAGGAGCTTGGTCACAGGTCCGTCATGGCGGCCTGCCCAACGATTAAACTCATAGCTGATGCCCACGATAAGGGGCAGCATGGCCAAGTGGGCAAGAAAGCGTAAAAAGGCATTCTCCACCGGCCAGATGGCAAAAACTACTGTGGACACTAAAATGGAGACCGCGATGACCATAAACAGGAAGCTGGTACCGCAGCGCGGGTGGTGCCGCGGCTGTTTTCTCACGTTCTCCACCGTAAGGGGCAGCCCAGCCTCATAGCAGAAGATAGTCTTGTGCTCCGCCCCGTGGTAGGAGAATACCCGTTTCATCTCCTTCATCCGGGAGCACAGGGCCAGATAGCCCACAAAAATTACGATCTTCAACAGACTCTCCGCCACGTTCCGAACCAGCATAGACGGGGTAAAAAACCGGACCGCTGTACCCAGCAGGGTGGGCAGCAGAAAAAACAGGGCAATGGACATCCCGATGCCCAAAATCACGGCCAAGGTAGTGAAGAACGCGGTGGCCTTCTCGCTGCCCAGCCTGTTGTTGAGCCAATTTTCAAATCTGGAGGGCTCTTCTTCCTCCCCGTCCTCAGGGTAGAAATCCGCCGAAAACATCAGGGCAGTCACTCCGTTGTACATGGAGTCGCAGAAGGTGACCACGCCGCGGATCAGGGGCAGCCCCAGGATGGGATATCGGTCCCGGATTAGCTTAATATCTTTCTCCTGTATCTCCAGCTCTCCGTCCGGCCGGCGGACCACCACAGACTGCTTTTTTGGGCCCCGCATCATAATGCCCTCAATCAGAGCCTGTCCACCGCACATGGTCTTAAAACCCTTTTGGCAAGCCCCTTGTCTTTCTTGTTCTGTCTGAATCGACATTTGATTCTCCTTATGTTGGCACTGATAGAATAGGTATATCCAACTATGTCCGGGGAGCTCCCGGCAGTTTCGCCCCCTGTCCTCCAGAGGTCTCACCGTCCCATTCTGAATATTCTCCCCGATATTGTACCAGAGTTGAACGAAAATAGCAAGGCAAAATAGAACTTATGTTCTCATTTGTCCAATGGGAGCCGGATGACCACCAGGCACCCTCCCCCTTCGGCATTTCCAATGAACAGCTGTCCCTCATGCCGAACCACAATCTCCTCACACACCGCCAGACCGATACCGGAACCCCGTGCTTTAGAGCTGCCTTTATAGAATTTATTTTTAATAAATGGCAGCTCTCCCTCCGGGATACCGGGTCCATAGTCCCGGATGCGGATGACGGCTTCCTCCCCCTCCCGGGCGATAGACACATCAATGCGCTTTCCAGAACCTCCATGCTTGGCGGCGTTGTCCAGCAGATTACAGAACACTTGGCGCAGCCGGTGGGGGTCACCGGAAATCGGCAGCATTTCCTCCGGGCAGTCCGTGTACTCCAGTGCGATCCCCTCTCTACGGAAGAACTCGGTATAGGTATACACCGCGTCCTCCAGCTCTGCCTTCAGATCCAGGGGCTCCACCGACAGGGTAAAGCGGCCGTCAGAAATACGGGAAAACTCCAGCAGCTCCTCCACCATATTGGTCAGCCGCCTGGCTTCGGACAGGATGATCTCCATTCCTTTCTTCATATCCTCCGGGTCCCGCAGCTCGCCGCTCTGCATGGTTTCAGCCCAGCCGGTGATGGCGGTCAGGGGGGTACGCAGCTCATGGGACACCGAGGAGATGAACTCACTCTGGGTCTTTTCCGACTGGCGTATCTTCAGGGACATATCGTTGATGGTGTCGGTCAGCTCCCCGATCTCGTCGTCAAATTTCTTCTCGATCTGGACTCCATAGCTTCCGTCCGCAATGAGCCTGGCCGTTTCCGTGATGCTGGCCAGAGGCTCCACAATGGAGCGCACAAAATAGAGGTTGGAGAAATAGACCATGGCAAAAATGGCCAGAGCGACCACCGTGATGAGGGACACTGTCAGGATGAACTGGCGGTCGATACCTGACATGGAGGTGACATAGCGGATCAGCCCCTCGGTATGGCCCTGATAGACCACTGGGCTGCAGGCGGCAGCGATGCGCTCCCCCGTACTCGGGTCCCGCCCAATCCACGGTGTCGTCTCCTGATCCTCCAGCGCCCCCTGGATATCCGGCGTATCCGGCGTAGTTCCGGCCGCCAAGTCATTTCCTGAATAAAGAACGGCCCCCGTCTCGTCCAGGAACTGGAGCTCCAGCAGCCCCTTTTCCTCGTATTCGCTGACTGTGCGCTGGGCCACGGTACTATACTCACTGCTGGTATAGTTGCGGAAGCTGTACGCCGTGGAACTGGCCCGGCTCATCAGATCGTCGGTAGTGCCTGTATAATAGTAACTCCGCAGGCTGGCAATGAAGGTGCCCAGGGCCAGAGCTAAAATCAACAGCACTACGCCGACGCTGTTCAGCAGCCAGCGCCGACGAATGCCTCTTATCTTACCCTTATCGTGAAGTTCCATCTTTTTTGCCACTGGAGCACCTCCTTTCCCGTTTTCTGTCCCCTTATGGAGCGGTGGCAACAGTTCTTTTTCAGCATCAGCTTCCTTACGAATAGCCGCAGCCCCAGACCGTATTGACAAACACCGGCTTTGGGGCGTTGCTTTCCCATAGAGCAGGTACCCAGAAGTAAATTCCGCCTTCGGAAATTCTCCAGCCCCCTGGGCCTAAGAATTTATGGCCGGACCCGTCGAGCGGGGAGGACAACGCCCAAACGCCGTCAGGCTTAACTGCCCCACTTATAGCCGTAGCCCCAGACCGTATTGACAAACACCGGTTTTTGGGCGTTATCCTCAATCTTGATCCGCAGGCGGCGGATGTTCACGTCCACAATCTTCAGCTCCCCAAAGTAGTCTTTTCCCCACACAGTATCCAGGATCTCTTCACGGGACAGGGCCTTTCCTGGGTTCTCCATAAACAGCTTGACGATGGAATACTCCACCTGGGTCAGCTTTACCTTCTGCCCATCCTTTTCCAGTGTCCGGTTCCTAGTGTTGAGCAGAAAGGGGGGATCGCTAATCTCATCAGGGCTGGCCGCCGTCTCATCCCCGCCTGTACGGCGAAATAGGGCGTCCACACGCGCGGTAAGCTCCGCCGGGGAGAAGGGCTTGGTCACATAGTCATCCGCTCCGGTCATAAGCCCGGTTACCTTGTCCATCTCCTGGGTCCGGGCAGTAAGCATGATAATGCCGATTTTGTTGTCCATGGCCCGGATACGGCGGCAGACCTCAAACCCGTCAATGTCAGGCAGCATGATATCCAGCAGGGCCACCTTAATCCCTGGATTGGCCTTCAGTGCGGCCAACGCCTCCTCGCCGGTTCCGGCCTCTATCGTCTGGTAGCCCGCCCGCTTCAAGTTGATGACCACGAAGCTGCGAATATTCTCCTCGTCCTCCAGGACCAAAATTTTTCTCATCTCTGTTTTCCTCCGTCGTCTGTCACTGGCTATACCAGTCTGCCTGGATCGTCCTGAAATACTCCAGCAGGCTGGTCTCGTCCAAGCCGCAGTCCCAGTCGCTGTCATAGAAGGCAGCGGAATAAATCACATTCTCCTCCTCCCGGAGAACGAACCGGCCCTCTCGTGTGGATCGGGCCGCCCGGTTCAGCCCGGTCAGCCGGTAAATGCTTAGGAAGGGCACAGGCTCCTTATCCTCGCCCTGCCAAAGAGAGAAGATAACCTCACGCTGGCCGATGACCTGGTCATTGCGGGAAATGGTAATCTTGCCCTCCCACTCCTGTGGGATGACCAGATACCAAGAATCAGTCACATTGTGATAGGTGGTCATCACATGGTCCCGCTCCCCTGTTTCCTGATACTGATACCAGTCGATCAGCCAGAAATTGGTGGCGGCATTGTCTCCGTATACCGGCAGGCGGCTGGGAGAGGGCAGCTCTATCACATAGTCGCCGTTGATGTCAGTGGGGTCCACCTCAGTATAGCCCAGCATGACTTCCCGGCTTACCCCGGTCAGCGGATCCATTGTTAGATTGGTCAGCCGCCCATTCTGATAGGAGAGCACATCGATCACCCGCCGGCCGTCGGAAAGGGTGCTGGTCACATAGAGAGCCGGTGGATAGAACTCTCCTCCCAGGTAATTGGCTCGGATACGGGTCAGGGACACGATGCCGGCAGACAATGGCACGCTGCCCAAGCTGACCATGGCTCCATCTCTCCATCCGTAGACCTCCACATGGCTGCCCACGCCAGCGGAGTCAATACGGACCACTGCTACCTCGCTCCTGGTGTCCCGGTCAATATCCAGCAGACGGTAACCACTGGAGAAGGAGGAGCCCTCCGTAGCGGCACTGCACCGAGTCAGCAGCAGTTCAGTAGCCAGCAGCTCCGCCCGTTCGGCAGGAGCCGCGCCCCATACCGTGGGGCCGGCCTCCGCAGCCTCCGTTCCTCCGGACACTGGAAGCATCAGCTCGTCCAGAGTATAGACACCCAGCTGATATACGCCAGTGCTGATCTGCCAGTTGACCACCAGCTCCTTATATCCGCTGCCGTTCAGGTCCACATAGTCTATGGAATAGATGGCCGAGCCGTCCCCCTCTACCACAGCGGACACCCGGTATTCCTCTCCTATCTGGGTAAAGATAAATATTTTAATGGACTTCTCAATACTGGGGATACGCAGGAAGGTGATCGCGCTCTCCCGGGTCCCATCCCCGTCCAAATCCTGGAGCTGGATGGTGGCAGTATTGTCGCCTGCCAGGATGACTGCTGTTTCCGCACTGGCGTCAAACTCCATTTCCAGGGCGGTGCGCACCTCCTGAATGACTGCGTTCAGCTTCTCATAGCCGGCTGACTTCTCCGGCTGGCGGTAGAGGTCCTGGGGAGACTGGAACAGGCAGCCGGACAGCAGCAGCGTCATCAGCGCCGCCGGAAAGAGTATCTTATACCATTTTCTCCTCATGCCCTCCACTCTCCTCTCATTTCAGCCTTCTGCCGCTTCCCATAAAAATCCTATTTATCATCATACCACAAACCCGGTAAAAAGGATATACTTTTTTATTTATTGGTTTTCTAAGCTGGCAGCGGCGGATGTCCTTGGGAACTCGCTCTCGGGTACGGCTTCCCTCTTAATGCAGCCGGTATGGATATAAAAGCAGACCGCCCGCGAGATGCGGGCGGTCTGTCAGTTTACCCTCAATTCGCCTGGGGCAAGGTGATACACGCTTTGAACAGGTCCCCATCCACCTTCAGCTGGAAAATGCCCCCCTGAAGCTCAGTCAGGCTTCGGGCGATGGACAGTCCCAAGCCGGAACCCTCGGTGGTGCGGGACTCATCCCCCCGGACAAACCGCTCCATCAGACGCTCCGGCGCCACGTTCAGCGCCTCTCGGGAGATATTCTTCACCGATAGGACCACCTGTCCGTGCCCCCGCTCCAGGTCCAGGTAGATTCGGGTGCCCTCCATGGCATATTTGGCACAGTTGGACAGCAGATTATCGATGACCCGCCACAGATGACGTCCGTCAGCATAGACCCAGGTTTCCCCATCCTGAAGATTCCTTACCACGGTCAGATGGCGGGCGGCCAGCTTCTCCTCCCACTCCCCTAGGGCCTGGTCAATCAACTGGACCATACCGATCTTCTCCCGGCTGACGGACAGCACGCCGGTAGACGCCTTGGACGCCTCCACCAGATCCTCCGTCAGCTTCTTCAGCCGCTGGGATTTGCGGTCCAGCACCTCAATGTATTCCTGGGCCTTGGGGTCGGTCTGCTCCGTAGTTTTTAACAGGTTGACATAATTTATAATGGAGGTGAGCGGCGTCTTCAAGTCGTGGGACACGTTGGTAATCAGCTCCGCCTTAAATCGCTCGCTTTTCATCTTCTCATCCACAGCACTGGACAGGCCCACCGAGATGTTATTCAGGTCCTCGGCCTGGAGACGCAGGTCATGGAACATCCTGTTGGTGTCGATCTGATGCTCCAAGTCCCCTGCGGCGATAGCCCGGCTCCCTTTTCGCAGGCGGTGGAACCCGATGGCCCACCAGGCCAGAAAGAGGAACACCACACCGTTGAGGCCAAACCACAGCAGCCCCGCCAGGCCGTTGTAGCGGGCCGAGGTAAACAGCATGACATTGGCAAAGAAATAGATCAAAAAGCCCAGGAGCACCTTCCAGATGAAGGGCAGGTTGACAATCAGCTCGTGGACAGTGCGCACTGTCCACCCGACCACCCTGCACAGCAGGGTGGTCCGCGCCAACGCCCCGGCCTTAACTCGGACCACCAGGGTACGCAGCGCCAGACAGATGACCCCGACCAGCGCCGCTGTGAGCAGGGAGAGGGCCAAATATATGACCCAGAGCACCCACTGCTCCTCCTGGGAATAGAAATGGACTTGCACGATGAATTGGTACAGGTAGTCCCCAAAATAGAGGCCTCCGGCGGCCAGGGCGGTCCCCACAGTCAACAGGAAAAACCAATGGAACTCCAGGAATATCTTATCCTGCCAGGAGAGTATGATCTCCTCTTTTCCCTCCTTATGTCCCGCCGACCACAGCAGAAATAGCAGGCACAGCAGACTGGCCGCCATCAGGGACAGAGCGGCGGTACACCGGGGGCGGAAGCTCTCTAGGGCCTGGTCAAAGCTGGTGGATAGCTGGTAAAATTCGTCTGCCCGGCTCTCATCCACGTTCAGTGGGAGCCCGCACTCAATGACCATCTGTTCCACGGCGCTCTTGCCCTCAAGCTCCGCCTCACCCGGCACCTGCTCGCTCCCCTGTCCCGACACGCCGATTGAGAATACATAATCATTTTCACTGTTATAGAGGTCGTATTCTTCCTGTGTAAAATGCTCGCCCACCACAAAGGTGGAGTACCACACGGAGGACACCGTTGCAGAGAGAGTCTCCCCCTCCTTCAGATTGGTGGCCAGGACCTGGCCGCCGTCGGCGGTCTTGACCTGAAACCGAAACCAGGTGCTTTCAGCGTCCATCCGCTCCTCCAGCTCCTCCAAGCTCTCCTGGATAGACTGGACAGCCAGATAAGACAGGCTCTCCCCATTTCGTTCCAGCTGGATGGCATCCGCCACCCCGCCGGCCAGCTGGCCCTCTCGGTCTCGCAGCAAAACATAGTAGATACCTGTCTGCTGCCAGTTCTCGGCACCCACGCAGGACAGAGCGGTCAGTGCCCTGTATCCGAACCAGCTACTAGAAAAAGCAAGGGCCAGCATCAGAAAGGCAGCCGTCAGTTTAGCCCATGGGCTCTTCCGTACCGCTTCCATTCAGGCCCCTCCCTTCTCCATCTTGTAGCCCAGCCCCCACACCACCTTCAGCCAGCGGGGGTCCGCCGGGTCGATCTCGATCTTCTCCCTCAGATGGCGGATATGGACGGCTACCGTGTTCTCCGATCCGTAGGCCGGATCGTTCCATACCTGCTCATAGATTTGGGCGGAGGAGAATACCTGGCCGGGGTGGGAGATCAGCAGCTTTAAAATGTTGTATTCAATGGGCGTCAGCGCCACGGGCTCTCCATCCACTGTGACCCGTTTGGCACTGTCATCCATGGACACCGGGCCAACGGTGATGAGGCCAGTGCTCTTTTCTGAACCTCCCAGGCTGGTATAGCGCCGCAGCTGACTCTTGACCCGGGCTATGACCTCCAGGGGGTTAAAGGGCTTTGTGATATAGTCGTCCGCCCCGATGTTTAACCCCAGTATCTTATCTGTGTCCTCGCTCTTGGCCGTCAGCAGAATAATGGGCACATTGTTCTCCTCCCGCAGCTTGGCTGTGGCTCGAATCCCGTCCAGCTCCGGCATCATGATGTCCATCAGGATCAGATGGATCTCCCTCTGCTCCACAGCCTTGAGCGCCTCTCTCCCATTATAGGCCTTGACCGTCTGATAGCCCTCACTGGTCAAATAGATATCCAGCGCCGACACAATGTCCCTGTCATCATCGCAGATCAGGATAGTATACATGGTCCCTCTCCTCCCGCTTTCCGTGCTTGTTGCTCTAAGGATAACATACAGAGTTTAAGTTGCAAGTGGGAAAATATTAAGAAGTGCTTAAATTGAGCAGAACAGGGGGCGGACCAGCAAAGCCAGTCCACCCCCTGCTGTTCTTTTTTAAGACGCCTTCTCCCTCGCTTCGTCCCCGGATCGTCTTCTTCCGCCGCGCCTCCGCCGCCGGCCGCCCAGCGCCTTGCAGGAATGGAGTTGACCCTTCATGGCCTCGGAGTATGCCTGGATGGTGGCATCCGTCAGAGGTGGGAGGGACAGCCTGCCCCGGAACAGCCCGTCCTCCCCAGGGCTCATCACAAACCGAACCAAGAATCTGCCGTGTTCGCGGCAGGGGAAGGTACCGAAATAGACTCCCTCCCGTCTGGAGCGCCACTGGATGACCCAACCTTTCTCCCCGCACAGCGGGCAGCTCATCAGACGGCTGGTCCGGCTATTCAGTCCGCTCCTGGCCGTTTGAAATGGCCCGATCTCGCGGCTGCTCCCCTCCGGTTCAGAGGTCCAGGTAAATTTTTTTACCCAAGCGGGCGACGACAGCTCGTCGATAGCCGCCGGGGAGATCCACTGGCTGACCACCGCCGTATAGACGCAGTCGTTCAGCGCGTTGTGAAATTCAAAGGGCGCTGGAACGCCGCAGTATTCCACCGCCCGGTACAGAGCCACGCTCTGGCCTGTGCCCACAGTGATGGAGAACGCGCGCTGGAGGTCCCACACCTTTTTTGACAGGTCGGCCTCCATCTTCCAGTACCGGCAGTTCTGGGCCAGCACCTCCATATCGCCGCTGCCCCAGGCGCCAAATTCCCGCTCGTCGCCGCACCAATCCAGGAAGGCTCCCATGGCCTCTGGAAAGGTGGTCTCCGAATCCAGGGACCGCCGCAGCTCCGGCAGATACCTGGCCATCTGTTTCATCTTCTTGTGGACGCGGGGCCGGATAAAGGCGCAAAAGATATCTGTAATGGGGCCACCCAGCCGGTCTACCCGCACCGCGCCGATCTGGAGGACCTCGTCTAAAACGGTCTTGTCATATCCCTGGTTCCACTCCAGGTCCAAAATGATCATCCTGTCACCTGCCTGTATCTTCTGTATACGACCATACCACATCCTCCTGGAAACGTCAATGGATATCCATGGTTCACCCGTCCCGCGCCTTCGACAAGGCGGCGCGAAAAACCACCCCGGCGGCCAGCGCATAGAATGACCGGGGGTGGTTGTATTGGGTCAACTTTTCCGCGGCGGCAGCCAGGAACTGCTGGCCATAGCCGTCATACTGGCCCTACTCCTGGCCCAGGACCAGGACAGCGGCCAGTTAGGCCGTATGTCCGCTTTTTTTACCGTGCTGGGAGATATCCTGGCCCTTTTCGCCCTCCAGCCCGACCTTGTAGAGCGGTATCAGGGGCTCTGCTCCCTGCCGGCCAAGGAGTCGGACTGCCCAGCGGACGGGAGGCGGCACCTCATCGGCTGAAAAAGTCCTGGATCTCCTCCAGCCGGTCCACAGCGTCCTGATAGCCGGCCGCCCACAGCAGCCGCAGCTTCTCCGTGTTCCGCTCTGTCCGTGAGACGCCCAGGGTGGAACGGGGCGCGATGACCAGAAGCCGGCCCTCCCGCTCCGCGCGGAAGAGCTCCTCCCGGTCCTGGTTATAGGCCTGGGCCCGCTGTTCCATAGCCGCCACAAAATTGGGATATTCCCGGTACTTCTTCCGCACCAGGGGCAGCAGCTTATCTGGCCTGCGCCGGTATTCCCTGGGCCTGGTCAGCACCACCAGAACACGGTCGCAGCCCTGCTCCAGCGCCCTCCGCCATGGGATAGCGTCTCCAACACCGCCGTCCAGATAGGGCTGACCATTGATATGATAGATGGGAAACATCAGGGGCATGGCGCAGGTAGCCTGGAGCACCAGGGACTCCCGGTCCTGCCGGGGGATCTCCAGATAGTCCGCCCCGCCGGTGTTCAGGTTGGTGACCACCGCCTCCGCCTTTCCGGGATAGGCCTGAAAGGCGTCGTAGTCAAAGGGGACCAGCTCGTTTGGGATAGTCTGATAGGAAAACTCCAGACCGAAATAACTCTGATTCTTCTTATCTGCCAGATTACGCATCCCCATGTAGCGCCGGTCAGGGGCAAAGCGAGTGACCACCTCCAGATTTCTGCGGGGCTGCCGGGACAGATAGCTGACGCCGTAGGCCGCCCCTGCCGACACCCCGATGAAATAGTCTGTCATGATACCGCCCTCCAGCAGGCCGTCGCACACCCCGCTGGAAAAAATGGCACGGAGGGCCCCGCCCTCCAGGACCAGTCCTGTTTTCATAGGTTTTCCTTTCTTGACATACTAAGAGATAAGAGCATTATACCCCCTATCTCCCGTCCTTTGCAATCGCATTGACAAAAAACTCTGCCGGGGGTATGATTTTTAATATCAGGCAACTGGGACAGGCAGTGCCTATCCTCGGCTGCTTTGTATCATTTTGAATGGAGAAAGGTTGGTCATCATGGCCCGTATCTATACTGGAATCGAGCCGCTGGTGGGAGGAACACCTCTCCTGGCACTGACACGCTACGGAAAAGCCCACCACTTCACCGCCACTGTTCTGGCGAAATTGGAATACCTTAACCCAGCCGGCTCTGCTAAGGACCGGGTGGGGCTGTCCCTCATTCTGGACGCGGAGGAACGGGGTCTGCTCAAGCCAGGCGCCACCATTATCGAACCCACCTCTGGCAACACTGGCATTGGTCTAGCCTGTATCGCTGCCGCACGGGGATACAAGGTCATTTTAACCATGCCGGATACCATGAGCGCAGAGCGGCGGTCCATGCTGGCGGCCTATGGTGCCCAGCTCGTCCTCACTCCTGGCGCCCAAGGGATGCAGGGAGCGGTGGGAAAAGCCCAGGAGCTGGCCGACTCGATCCCCGGCAGCTTTATCCCCGGCCAGTTTGAAAATCCAGCCAATCCCCATGCCCACTACCAGACCACCGGGCCGGAGATCTGGCGTGACACAGATGGAAACGTGGATATTTTTGTAGCCACTGTTGGGACGGGTGGGACTTTGTCCGGTACTGGCCGGTATTTGAAGGAGCAAGATTCCAATATCAAGGTAGTAGCGGTGGAACCTGACGCCTCTCCCCTGCTGTCCGGGGGCCAAGCCGGCCCTCACGGCATACAGGGCATTGGGGCCAATTTTATTCCCCAGACCCTGGATCGCTCTGTCTACGACCAGGTTATCCGTGTAAGGGATCAGGACGCCTTCCAAGCTGGGCGGGAGCTTGTCCGGACCGAGGGAGTGCTGGCCGGCATCTCCTCCGGCGCCGCCCTGTGGGCGGCGGGAGAGCTGGCCCGACTGGAGGAGAACCGCGGGAAGACCATCGTGGTCCTCCTGCCCGACTCTGGGGACCGATATCTCTCCTCCCCCATGTTTGCAGACTGACCGGAGCTCCCCGCATCCGTTGCTGGATGCGGGGAGCTTTGTCTGAAAGGCAGAATCTTTTCTGGTAATTTCTGTGTTCGCATAATTTGGCTCCAATGGCAAAAGAATAGGGATACACCTAATTTTGAAGGAGGTATCCCATGAATCGCTTTCATCCGTTCCGCCGGGTCATGGCTCCCATCCTAGCCCTGGCTCTGGCCTTTACCCTGTCCCTTCCCGCCTCCGCTTTCTTCTGGAATAAAAAGGAGAGCGCCGCTGTCAACGACTTCTCCAAAAACGGGCTTATCGGCACCATCATCTCCTTCTCTCTGGAGGACTTCGCGGTCACCGGAGATAAGAAGACCCAGCTGACTGCCATCACCATCGAGAGCCTGCCTGACCCCGGCGCTGGCACACTAGTCATCGGCGGCCAGCCCCTCCAGGTAGGCACTGTGGTAGACTGTACCGCTCTGGACGGGCTCCGGTTCCAGAGCTCTCCTGTCCCCACCGTGACCACCACCACCTTTACCTTCACCCCCAGCCTCGCCCCCACGCAGGACTGCGGGCCCGTTACCGTCACCTTGTACCTTCTGGACCAGGAAAATCAGGCCCCAATCGCTCGGAATATGGAGCTGTCCACCTATAAAAACGTGGCCATCACCGGATATTTCGACGCCGTGGACAGCGAGGGGGACGCCCTGTCCTTCCAGCTCACCTCCACCCCCGCCCGGGGCGCTGTGACTCTGGCAGAGGACGGCTCCAGCCAGTTCGTGTATACCCCCTATGAGAACAAGACAGGGAGCGATTCCTTCACTTATGTAGCCGTAGACCCCGCTGGCAACACCTCCGCGGAGGCCAAGATCACTGTCCACATCGAAAAGGCCGACACCAAGGTGACTTATGCCGACATGGAGGGGAATCCCGCCCATAAGGCTGCGATTCACCTGGCCGAGGAGGGCATCTATGTGGGCCAGTATATGAACGGCCACTACTTCTTCGACCCCAAGCAGCCCGTCAGCCGGGCCCAGTTCTTGACCATGGCCATGGCCGTGTCTGGTCTGGAAGCCATGGAGGGCGTAACACTCACCGGCTTCTCTGACGACAGCGCCATCCCCACCTGGGCCAAGGGCTCTGTTTCCGCGGCTCTGAAGGCCGGCACCATCCAGGGCTCCAAAGATGAGAGCGGCGCCCCCGTCTTTGGGGCGGATACCCCGATCACTCGTGCCGAGGCCACAGTGATGCTAAACAACCTGCTGGACGTGACTGATGTGCCCGTAGAGGTATTTTCTTCTGACAGCCAGGGTCACTGGGCCTCCCAGGCCGCGGCCAACCTAGCCTCCTCCGGCGTCATCCGAATGGAGAGCACCGGCGCCGCAGCTCTATCCAATCAGCTGACCCGGGCCGAGGCGGCCGAGATGCTGGACGGGGCCATAGATGTGCTGGCTGACCGGGAGGACGGCTGGCTGCCCTGGTGAAGCTAAGTCTCCATTCGCCCCCACTTCGCCGTGATCCCCTGACTCAGACAAAGCAGCGCCGCTGGAAGCTTCCTTCCAGCGGCGCTGTTTCATTTTGTTCTCAATCCTCGTCAGCCGCGGCGTCATAGATAGGCCGGGAGCCGGTGCTCCCCGCCTGGGGCACAGCAGACGCTCCAGCGGCAGCCCGGAAGCTGGCCCGAGACTTCTTGATCTCATCATAGGCGGCAGCCACTGCCTCCTCCGTACGACGCAGCACATCTTCGCAGTATTCGTTGGCCGACCGCTTCAGATCCCGGCTTCGCTCCTCAGTCTCCCGCTTCAGATCGTTGGCCTTCTGCTTGGCCTGGAGGGTGATGACATCCTCCGCCAGCAGCTGGCGCGCCTTATCCTCCGCCGCCTTGCGGATGGAGTCGGCCTCGCGTTTTGCGGAGGCGACCAATTCAGCCCGGTTGGCCATCATCTTTCTGGCCTCAGACAGCTCTACCGGGAACTGGCTTCGGATATCGTCGATTAGATCCAGCGCCCGGTCCCGTTCGATCATACACTTATCACCGGAGAGAGGGACGTTCTTCGCCTCGTCAATCATCTCAAAGAGCATATCCAGCAATTCTTCTACTCCGCTTGCCATGCCATTACCCTTCCTTTCTTTCCATCTGCCCCATGCGCTGGTTCACATCGTTGACGATCTCTCTGGGGACGAAGTCCGCCAGATTGGCTCCGTAGCGGGCCATCTCCTTCACGATGGTAGAGCTGAGGTAAGTATATTTTTCACTGGAGGCCAAAAACATGGTCTCCAACTTGGGATTCAGCTTGCGGTTAATGACCGCCATCTGGACCTCCTGCTCAAAATCCGATACCGCCCGCAGGCCCTTGACCACCACATGAGCCCGACGGCGCTTGGCGTATTCCGCCAACAGCTCGTTGGAGGAATCCACCTCTACATTGGGGAAACGGGCGGTGGAGCGGCGCAGCAATTCCACCCGCTCCTCCGGGGTGAACATCCCCTGTTTTTTGGAATTGACCATGACGCACACGATCAGCTTGTCAAAGCAGGCGGCAGCCCGCTTGATGATATTCAGGTGCCCCAGAGTCACTGGATCAAAACTGCCGGGATAGATGGCAGTACTCATCGTCTATCACTCCCCGCCCGGCGGCAGACTGTCAGCCTGATCTTGCCGTAGCGATACTCTCTCCCCCGTTCATAGGGGGGCGGCAGGGCGGGCAGCTCCCGTTCCGCCGCGCTTTCACAAATCATTATACCATGTTCCCGAAGAATGTCAAACTCTGTGATCCGCTTCACGCTCTTTTCCAGCAGCTCCGTGCGGTAAGGCGGGTCCAACAGGATCACATCAAATTTTTCCCCGCAGGAGGAAAGGAAGGACAGGGCGTCCCCTTGGACTACCCGAGACCGCTCACTCAGGCCGGTCAGCCTCAGGTTCTCCCGAATCAGGGCGGCGGCCTCCTTTCTCATGTCCACAAAGGTACAGTGGTCCGCACCCCTTGACAGGGCCTCGATGCCCAGCTGACCAGTTCCGCCAAAGAGATCCAGCACCCTTCTGCCCTCAATCTCGAACTGGATAATATTGAATAGGGACTCCTTGACCTTATCTGTGGTGGGGCGGGTATCCATCCCCTGAAGCTCCTTCAGTCTTCTGCCTCTAGCCGAGCCGGAGATTACACGCATGTTTTTTCTTCCTTTCCTTTGCCGTACTTGGACAATGTTTCAGGCTTCTGATCCATTTTCTTCCAGAGCCTGTCTAGTATCCACATCCTCAAGTTCCCGTGGGGTGTCCACTTGGATTCGCTGACACCGTTCCCCACAGGCCTCCAGGACAGCCCGCCCACCCCGGTCGCCGGTGAGATCCAATAATCGGGGTATCAGCTCCGCAGAAAAGAGGGTGGGATTGCCTACCCTATCTCCCCAGGCGGCGGTGGCGGCCAGCAGTCCGGGCCGGGCCGCATCCAGCAGTCGGGACACAGTCCCCGCCCCCAGCCAGGGCTGGTCCGCCACGGCAAACAGCAAAAAATCCTCTGGAGCAAATCCATCCAAAGCTTGGATAGCGCTCTTTATTGTAAAGGATAATCCCTTGTCACTTTCAGGGCTATCCACAACCCTGGCACCTAACGCGGCGGCCATCTCCCGAATCTCCAGATAACTGGAGACCACGGTCAAGGTACAGTCTTCCCGCCTTTGGACCAAATCAGCCAGCATATCCAGGCCATATCTATAAAGTGATTTTCCTTTCCAGTTGTAGAGCAGCTTGTTGCTTCCAAACCGGAGGCCGCTGCCTGCGGCCAGATAGAGGATGTGCTTACTCATCCCGGCCAAGGAGCACCTTTTCCGGCGTGATGGGCAGGGAGTGGTGCCGCAGGCCGGTGGCCCGGTACACGGCATGGGCGATAGCTGGGGCCGGCGTATTGATGACGATCTCCCCAATTGACTTTGCGCCAAAGGGGCCAGTCTGCTCATAGCTGGATTCAAATTCCACCTGAAGCCTGCCCATATCCAGACGGGTTGGGATCTTATAGCGCATGAGGGAATCCTCCCGGATACGCCCCTCCCTGTTGTAGGTCACATCCTCAAACAGTGCCATGCCAATCCCCTGAACAATGCCCCCCTCGGTCTGGACTCTGGCCAGATTGGGGTTGATGGGCGTGCCGCAGTCCACCACGGCCGTATAGTTTAAAACCTTTACAGATCCAGTTTCTTTGTCCACCTCCACCTCGGCCATGCCTACCATAAAGGGCGGCGGCGAGATGGGGGAGGAGTGGGAAACCGTGGTCTGGACCGCTGTTCCGTTTCCGCACATGGACTTGGTAGCGATATCAAAGAGGGATACCTGGGCGGATCCGTCCAACCGACGCACCGCCTTCCTGGCGTACTCCACTTCCTCTCTGGGGCAGTCCAGCAGCTCCGCCCCAATGGCGCAAAGCCGCTCTTTTAACTCGGCACAGGCTTTCTCCACAGCCTTTCCGGTGACATAGGTGGTGCTGGAGGCATAGGAGCCGGAATCATAGGGGGAGGCGTCGGAGTCAGCGCCAAAGACAGCTACTTCATCCACCTCGCACTCCATGCACTCGGCGGCCATCTGGGCCAATATAGTATCGCACCCAGTCCCCATGTCCGCGGCGCCGATGGTCAGGTTAAAAAATCCCTCATCACTCAGCTTGATAGTGGCGGAGCCCACGTCCACCCCAGAGATTCCGGACCCCTGCATGGCCATGGCTACGCCTGCCGCCCGAATCTTTCCGCCGCCCAAATCCCGGACGGGGTACTTCTCCTCCCAGTGGAACAGCTCCTTACAGCGGGTCATGCACCGGTCCAGGGCGCAGGCGTCCGCCCGCTCGTTATAATAGGCGGGCATGACCTGCCCCTGGCGGACCATATTCTTCTCCCGCAGGGCCACCGGGTCCACCCCAAGCCGGTCGGCCAGCTCGTTCACCGCCGACTCCACAGCAAAGATGCCCTGAGTGGCCCCATAACCCCGGTAGGCCCCGGCAGACTGGACATTGGTGTACACCACGTCATAAGCGAAGCGGAAGGCCTCCAGGCTGTTGGTATACAGGGGAATGGATTTGTGGCCGGACAACCCCACTGTGGTAGGGCCATGCTCACCGTAGGCCCCGGTATTGGATAAGGTATACACATCCAGGGCCCGGATGGTCCCATCCAGGCTGGCTCCCAAGCGCACCTTGATCTCCATCTCGTGGCGGGGAGAGCCGGCAGTCTGGCACTCCTGCCGGGTATAGATCATCTTGGCCGGCCGGCCCGTCTTCCAGGTGACCAGAGCGGGGTATACCTCGGCCACCACCGTCTGCTTGGCCCCGAAGCCGCCGCCGATGCGGGGCTTCTCCACATGGATCTTGGACTTTGGGATATCCAGAGCGTTGGCCAGAATACGCCTGACATGGAATACGATCTGAGTGGAGCTGACCACATGGAGCCGGCCATATGGGTCCATCTCCGTATAGGTGCGGAAGGTCTCCATCATGGCCTGCTGGCAGGCTTTGGTGTGATAGGTCCCCTCTACCACGATATCACACTGGGCGAGCACCTGGTCCACATCCCCGTCCTGGCAGCTCTCGCTGGCGCACAGGTTGCGGCGGTTGTCCGCCCCCACAGGGCACAGGGACCGCCAGTCCTCCTCAGGGTGGACCAGGATCATGTTGTCCTTGGCGGTGTGGTAGTCCAGTACAGGCTGGAGGACCTGGTAGCGAACCCGAATGCGCTTCAGCGCCCGGTCCACCGCCCCTTCGTCCTCCCCGGCCACGATGGCCACAGCGTCTCCCACAAAGCGCACCCGCCGGTCCAAAATGAGACGGTCGTAGGGGGAGGGCTCTGGATAGGTCTGTCCGGCCATCGTGAACCGCTTTTGGGGCACATCCTTATAGGTAAAGATGGCAGCCACGCCGGGAATGCTCTCGGCGTTTTCCGTGTCGATCTCCTCAATTAGAGCGTGGGCGTGGGGGCTGCGCAGCACCTTGACCACCAGACAGTTCCGTGGCGTCACGTCGTCCACATAGGCGGGCTTGCCCAGGAGGAGGGCCATGGCGTCCTTTTTCCTGACCCCCTTGCCCACGATCTTAAGCTCCTGCTGGTCCATCACGCCTTCCCTCCCTTTCTGCTGTCCAGATAGGCCCGGATGCCCCGCAGTTGCCCCTCATAGCCGGAACAGCGGCACAGGTTGCCCGCCAAAAATGTCCGTATCTCCTGGTCCGTGGGGTCCGGATTCTCCCGGAGCAGGGCAATGGTATTGACAACAAAGCCGGGATTGCAGAAGCCGCACTGCTCGGCGCCCTGGTCGGCAATGTAGGTGACAAACGCCTCCGCCTCCCTCTGAAGGCCCTCCAGGGTCTGGACCGTCCGGCCATCCGCTCTGGCCGCCAGTACGCTGCAGGACAAAACCGGTCTGCCGTCCAGCAACACTGTACAGGCGCCGCAGTTGCTGGTCTCGCATCCCCGCTTCACACTGTAGCAGCCCTGGTCCCGCAAAAAATCCAGCAGCAGCGTATCCGGCCGCACCGAAGCGCTGACAGCCCTTCCATTTAGATTCAGGTTGATCTCCATATGTCACTCCACCCCTTCCAGCTTCAGCAGTCCCCGGCGGACCAAAACCGGACAGAGCGCCCTTCGGCTCTCTTCGCTGCCCAGGGCGTTTCCCCCTAGCTTCACTCGCTGGGACAGTTCAAGGGCGAATGCCTGGGCGATTTCCCGGGTAATACCTCCGGCCAGCAGGCCTCTCTCATCGCTATAGGTCCGGGCCACCATAGGACGGGCGCCCACCGCCACCCGGTATTCCTCCTCCCGGCGGACAATGGCGCAGGCGAGGAGAGGAAAATCAGTGGCGCTGTTTCGCTGGGACAGGTATACCGCCCCTGTCACACCTTTGGGGACAATGACTTTGGTAAGGATGTCCCTGGAAATATGACTCTCACAGAAGTCAGCCAGCGGCATCACTCCGGCGTGATACAGCTCCACGCGGGCCCCCAGGGCCATCAGAATGGTCAGGACATCGGAAAAGCCGAAGCGTCCAAAGACGCTTCCTCCCACAGTGGCACAGTTCCGGAACTGTACCCCCACGATATGCTCCACGCTGTTAGAGATGGCCCCCCCTGTCAGTTCGTTGAGCCCAGGGTGTTTCTCCAGCTCCCGCAGGGACACCATGGCCCCTATCTCAAAGGCGTCCTCCCTCTCCGTGATCTGGTCCAGCCCTAGGCCGCACAGATCAATGGCGGCGCCCACCTTTCTGTCCTGCATCTTCAGCCAGAGCATTCCCCCCAGCACCACGTTATTGCGCTTCTGACACAGCTCATAGGCCTCCTTCAGACTTTGGGCCTTGACATACCGGTCGATGGTCAGCAAAGCGTTCCCCTCCATATCTTGATCGGCACAGATGTCCGTCATAATCCACGGGATGCCGCAGCGGCACAGCCAAATTGGCTCTTGCCTGGCGGCATCATCATTCAGCGGCTATTATACCATCCTTTTTCTCCTTTGACAAACAAAAAACGACGCCCTATTAAAGGGCGCCGCTTCCCGTTCAATCGGGCAGACAGTAAAACCTGCCCTCCGCCTCCCGGCGGACACGGATGGAGGGATACAGCCTTCTCAATGCCGCCTGGAGTTCCTCCTCCCTCCGTTCGGCCACTATAATATCGTCCACCAGCCTTCCTCCGTCCAGCAGGAGCAGCCGGTGACAGCGGTCCAAGGCCAGAGCCGGGTCATGGAGGACCATCAGGGCGCACTTTTCCCCCTCCACCATCTGAGTGATCCGGTCAAAGAGCAGGGCGGTATTGTCAAAGTCCAGTGCAGTGTTGGGCTCGTCCAACAGCAGAATTGGGGCGTCCTGGGCTGCCAATCGTGCCAACTGGACTAGCTGGCGTTGTCCCTCGCTGAGTTGGGCACAGTCCCGGTCCAACAGGTGATCCACTTCAAACCGGGCCGCCGCCGCCCGAACTCGTTCCCGCTCCTCTCTGTCTCCCCCGGAGAGGGGACCCGTCCAAGGGTAACGGCCCATGGCGATAACCTCCCCCACCAACAGACCGGGAAGCAGCCGTGCCCTCTGGGGGAGCAGCGCCACCTTCCGGGCCTTCCGCCTCGGGTCCCAGCCGGCACAGTCCTGTCCATCTAGGAGTACAGTCCCCTCCATCACCTTGGCCCCGCCAGTCAGGCCTCGGAGCAGAGTGGTTTTTCCACACCCATTTCTCCCTAGGACAGCGGCCAGCTCCCCCTTGCGGATAGAGAAAGAGATGTTCTGGACCACCGGCCTTTGATAGCCTGCGCTGAGATCCCGTACCTCCAGCAGCTTATCCATCCCGGCCTCCTCTCTGCCCCACCAGCAGGGCCAGCAGTACCGGCACACCAAAACATACTGTCCAGATGCTCAAAGGCAGCTCTCCCCCACCAGCTAGGCTTCGGGCCAACAGATCGGCGGCCAGCAGGATATCTCCTCCCACCAAGGCGCACAGCGGCAGATAGGGGCCGCCCCGCCGGCCCAGGAGAAGGAAGGCGATGTGGGGGGCAATCAGCCCCACAAAGGCCACCACTCCGGCCACTGACACCACCGCCGCCACCATCAGCGTGGTCAGACCAAGCAGCAGGCTCCGCCACAGTCCAGGGGCAAGGCCCATGGTCCGAGCGCTCTCCTCCCCCATGGAGAGGATGAGCAACCGCTGCCGGAACAGAAAGATGAGAAGGGCCGGGATAAGGATGGCAGCCGCCGCAGGCCACACCTTATCCGCCGTCATAGCGGCCAGGCTGCCCATGGTCCAAAACTCAATGGCGGCCAGCTCTCCCTCCGGGTCAGCCACAGTCTTCAGCACCATCAACCCGGCATCCGCCGCCGAGGAGATGATGACCCCCGCCAAGATATAGGTCCCCGTCCGCTCCAACCCGGCCCAGCGCACCAGGGCCAGGACCAGGACCAGCGAGGCCATTCCCATCAGGAAGGCGCCTCCCATGATCTGGGCGGAGGTTCCGGCCCCCAGCACAATAGCGCAGGCCGCTCCCAAGGAAGCCCCTGAGGCTACCCCTGTCAGGTCCGGGGAGGCCAGAGGATTGCCGAACAGCGTCTGATAGACTCCGCCAGCCAGACCCAGGGCCCCGCCGGCCAGCAGCCCCATCCACACCCGCGGCAGACGGAGTGTCCACAGCACCTGGGCCTGGGTGGTCCCCTTCCGTCCCCCAGCGAGGATGTCCCATATTTCATTGGAAGAAAGGGGGAAGCTGCCCACCTGTACCGAAACTAGGACCAGAGCCGCCATTAGGACGGCTGCTATCCCCAGGGCCTTCCCACTCCGACCAAACCGTTTCACAGGCCGCATCCCCCTCCTTTCGTTACTTGGTGATCAGGCTCCCATCCAGTTGAAAGCCGTAGAAGGTCTGATAGAAGTCCTGCGCGTCGGCCACAAAGTCCGCAAAGGGATAAACGTCCTCATGGAGGACGCTGGTCAGCCACATTGTGCCCAGAATGCCGGAGGGGATGGGAGAGTCCCACTCCTCAATGCCGCTGGGCATGGCGTAGACCGCGCCGCTCTGGACCGCTGGAAGGGAGGCCAACTGGGGATCCCCTAGAATATCCTCAGCCGTATACTCCGCTCCCGCTGGGATAATGACCACCTCCGGCGCCATGGCCAAGACGCTCTCATAGGATACTTCGGCCCAGTAGTCCCCCTCCAGGCCAGCGGCCACATTGGTCCCTCCGGCGCCCTCGATCAGAGAGCTCTGATACATAGCGTCCGGGGCGGCGGTAAGGTAGGAGGAGTTCCCCGCCAGATAGACCAGCGGCCTCTCCGTCCCCTCGGTGAGCTGGGCCATCCGGTCCAGCTGTTCCTCATAGTAGTTTGTCAGCTGGGCCGCCCGGTCCTCGACCCCGCAGGCCTGCCCCAGCAGCTCCAGCATAGTCACTAGTCCTTCATGGGTTTCAGGCTCCACGACCATCACCGGAAGGCCCAGCTCCTCCAGAGTATCCGCATAGTCCATCAGCTTCTTTGGCATGACCACCAGATCCGGAGCCAGAGCGGCCACCGCCTCTACATCCAGTTCTTTCATGGTGCCCACCTGGGGCTTCTCCAGCAAGGCAGAGGCCGCCATATGATAGATTGGACGGGTATCCGCCTTTTTTTCCAGACCTACCACCCGGTCGGCTACGCCCAGAGCAATCGCCGCGTAAGTGGTCACATAATAGCAGCTTACCACCGTCTGGGCCGGACCCTCCAGTTCTACCTGCCGCCCGGCCTGGTCCGTAAAGGCGACTATCCCCTCCTGCCCGCCGCTTTGGACCTCAGCGGAGCCAGCGGCCGCCCCCTGGCTCCCACTGGAAGCCGCAGGGCCGTTCTTCTGGCCACAGGCAGCCAAGGAAAGGGTCATCACAGCTGCAATGGCCAGTGCCAGCAGCCGCTTTTGGAAGTTTATCTTCATCTCTCTATCCCTCTTTATCTTTTGTCGATTTCTGGTCGGCAAATGCCGAGCGTTATTCTAACACAAGAATATCCCTTTGTCAAAAACACCCCTGCCCGCCGGGCAGGGGTGCTCTCAGCTACTGAAAATATTGTGCAAACGCCTTTTGGGCCGCCTGCTCCACTTGGGCGCACATGGCCTCATACCGCTCCAGCAGATCCCTGCCTTCCGGGGTAAGTACGGAGCCTCCTCCTTTGGGGCCGCCGGGCTGGCGGTCCAGCAGGGTAAAGCCCCACTCCTTTTCCAGCTTACGCAGCAGGGTCCACGCTTTGGAGTAAGACATCCCCATGGCCTCCGCCGCCTGGTGAAGAGAACCGCCCTCCTCCACACCGCGGAGCAGCCGCATGGGGCCGGGGCCAAAGCTCTTGTCCTGCCGGTAGAGCCTCACGGTCAGATGATAGCGCAGATGATCCATTTCTTACCCCCTTAAAATTCGATCCCAGGGCGAGCCTGTGCCCCGCGGTCAAAGGGGTGGCTGTGGCAGACCATCTCTGTTGAGTAGTGGGCCGCCTCCTTCATCCAATCCGCGGGCTCCCGGCCAGTAAGCACTACCTCACAATGCTCCGGCCGGCCCAATACAGCCTGACGGAGCATTTCCCGGTCTACCGCGCCAAGCTGCCAGGCCGCACAGGCCTCGTCCAGGATCAGCAGGTCACAGGGGACCTGGAGAGCCTGATGAAGCAGTCCGGTCTGTGCCTGCGCCAGTTCTTTTCGCTCTGCCTCCGACATCTGGAAGAAGAACCGATCTCCAGCCGCCCCAGAGTATATCCTGGCCCCCAACCGCTCTAAAGGGGACAGTTCCCCGCTCATTCCCCCTTTTAAGAACTGGACTACGGTGACTCCCATACCTTTTCCAAGGGCCCGGAGGGCCAGCCCCATAGCCGCTGTCGTTTTTCCTTTTCCCGTTCCCCAGTAAAGGTGGACCATTCCCCGCTCCATGCTTGTCCCTCCCCATTTCCGCCTGCCTCCAAAAAGCCTTCTCCGCTCCGGAAAGGGCTAAAGCGCCGTTCGCGGCACAGGCATCTTGATATCAGATTGATTTAACTACATTTTCTGAGAAAAATCAAGCTTTGTGACCGGCCGGCTGGGAACAAGGCCATCCCTCTCCTGTCTGTATCTTGTTGGAGTCCATGTTTCCTTATGAATACCGGCCCCTCCCCCGGCGCTTTTTTCCCTCGTCCGCGTACTCATAGCTGGCCAGCTCATCTGTCCGGTCGAACATCAACTTTCCCCGCTCCCACAGGCGGTAGCGGACGGTGGCGCAGAGGCTCTCGTGGATGGTCCGCTCCATCTGTCCGGAAACAGGGGCCCGGAGGGGCTGTCCGCTCTCCCGGACCAGATCCACTGATAATTCCAAATCTCCCTGTCTTAGACGCGCCCCCTCTTTACCCCACTGGACTACTTTTACTCCCTGGTAGGTGGCCATCCGGTAAGATCTGCCTCCGAACCATATCTGACAGATACAGCCGGTAAACCCTCCCACCAGAATAGGGATGTGGGCAATAGAGAGCATGATGCTCCCCTTCTGGCGCTCTTGCCAGCAGCACTGCGTCCACAGGTAGGTCCTGGGGAACGACCTCCCCCTGTCCCCCTCGATATATCCCGTTCCATGGGAGAAATCCAAATACCGCCCGTTCAGGCAGAGCAGCCCCTCCAACGGGTGGGCCATACTCAGCACCGTGTGGACGCACTCCATGGCCGGCACCCGTCGAAAGGGGCCCATAATGTCTGACTCCAGCCTGGTAAACGGGCCGTAACGCAGCTCTCCTTTCAGGGAAAAATCCCCTTCCTCCAAATCCACATAGACTCCGTCCTGGGAAAACCAGTTTCCGCTGACTCGAACCTTAAACTGGTCCGCCCATGCCTGAAACGCCCGTTCTGGGAAAGAGAATATTCTAGTCTGGTCCGCAGTGATCACCTGGATGGTGGCAGAGCGTTCCCCGCCGCGCCGCTGGTGAATCGCCGGGATCAGGGCCAACTCCCCCTCCGGGCCCTGATGCTTTAGATACCAGCCCTCAAAATAGGCCCCACGCCGGCCCGGACCATGGTAGTATTCCATGCTCTCTCCACCTTTTACTCTGTTTAAGATCCATTCCCCCATAGTATATCCCCGCGGGAACAAAATATCAGCGGGACAGGAACCACGCCCCGTCCCGCCAAAGACCTATTCCATTTGAAAGTCCGCCAGATTCTCTTTGGTCACTTTCTGGTAGGAGAGCCAGACGTAGTGGTCCCCGGTCAGCTCCACAGTGTCCCCAGAGTCCTTCACACCGCTCAGTGCCAGTGTGAGGTCCAGCATCGCCCGTGCGATCCCCTCGGCGTCGTTGAGGACCGTGCCGTACAGCGTTCCCTCCGCTACGGCCTGAAGCGCCGGGGCGGTGGCGTCTACCCCCACCACCAGAGGCAGCTCCCAGTCCGTCTGTCCATAGGCGTCTATCGCGCCCAGCGCCATGTCGTCATTGTTGGCGATGACCGCCTCGATCTGGTCCCCAAATTCCTCCAGCCACTGGCCCATTTTTGTGGCGGCCGGCCCCCTCTTCCAGTTTCCGGTGTCGCTTCCCAGTTTCTCCAGCTCCACCCCAGCCTCTGACAACACCTGGATGGAATACTCGGTACGCAGCAGGGCGTCCTGGTGGCCCGGCTCTCCCTCCAGCATCACATACTGGAGGATACCGTCTCCGTTTTTATCCAGCCGCTCCCGGTCGGACAGCCATGCCTTCAGCACCAGTTGCCCCTGAAGGATGCCTCCCTCCTCCGCTCTGGCGCCCACATAGTAGAGCTGATCCCATCGCTCCATATCCTCCGCCACCGGCTGGCGGTTGAAGAAGATCAGGGGCACCCCGGCCTCCTCCGCCTTGTCAATGAGAACCGCCGCCGCGGTGCGGTCCACGATATTGACACACAGCACATCGCAGCCCCAGGTAATCAGCCGGTCCACCTGTTCCAGCTGGGTCGTCTGATTGCTCCTTCCATCAGCCACAGAGAGGTTGATCTTGATGTCCCTGGCCAGTTCCTCCTCCTGGGCGATCCGCTCCAGGTCCTGTACAATGGTGGAGATGAACGTGTCGTCTTGGGTATAGAGCGCCAGCCCCACCCGCAAGGTCTCTGTTTCCGCTCCCTTTTCTGGGCCGCAGCCAGACAGAGGCGCTATGGCTAGCAGGGCCAGCAGCAGGACGGCAACTCCTTTAAGATGTGACTGGGAAGAGTAATTTTTGGTTGTCCGGCTCATAGATGTCCTCCCCTCGGATCAGGAAAAAGGGCGGCGGCTTCATTTCGCTCCGCTCCCCCCTGGCCAGTTTGGCGGCTCCGTCCACCGCCAGATAGCCCGCGGCGTAGTCGCTCCAGGCGGCCACGGCGGACAGGGCGCCCTGATCCAGGGCCGCTACAACGGCGGCGGTCGCGCCTACGCCGTAGAGATCCGCCGAAAGCCCCTCCAGGCTTTTCACACTGGCGGCCGCTTCCGTGGCCGCCGGCTCAAACGTCATCATCTGGGCAGGGCTCAACTGCCTAAGCAGCTCGGGCAGCCGGCTCGCCAGGCTGTCTACAGAGACTGTCTCAACCTGTGTCTCCACCCCAGCCCCGGCCAAGAGATCTTTGGCCGCCGCCAGGCGCTGGGCCACAGCGGTACAGTGGGGAGCGGTGTCAAGCAAAAGCACCGTTCCACCCTTCCAATCCTCCAGTGCCGCCTGGGCCAGACTGGCCCCCATCTCAGCATTGGGGACTACCACGCTCAAATCAGCCCCCTCCAGCGGGGATTCCAATGTGACCACCGGAACGTCCCTGTCCAACTCCCCCAGGCTTTTCTCCAGCGCCGCCGGGTCCGCGGGGGCGACCACCAGAGCGTCCGCGCCCTGCTCGATCTCCCGCTGTAACAGCTCCCACTGCTCCCTGCCGTCGTTGGCGGTGGCCAGGGTCAAAAACCGCAGTTCAGCCCCCAGCTCCCCGGCCGCCTGCTCCATCCCCATACGGGTGTTGGTCCAGAGGGAGCTGTCCTGCTCCCGAATGATGACCGATAGCTCCAGCGGCTGTGGACGCCTGTGCAGTCCAGACATCTGAGGCAGCAGAAGGGTGAGGGCCACAGCGGCTCCCAGAGCTGTCAGGATGGCCAGCTGGATCAGCGCGCTTCTTCTCTTTTTCATGGCACGTCCTCCCGCTGGTACTGAGCCGCCCCGTCCTGATCCAGAGCGGGGAGGCGGATCCGCACAGTGGTCCCCTCGTCGGGTTCGCTGAATATGGTAAGCCCATATCTGTCTCCGAAGGTCAGCCTAATCCGCCGGTGGACATTCCGCACTCCAATCCCCGATCCGCTGGTGCGGATTTCGGGCCTGTCCTCATCCAGCAGAGAGGCGGCCACCTCTGGACGCATCCCCAGCCCGTTGTCCGCTACATCAATGACCAGGTCCTCCCCCTCCCGCCGGGCTGTGACGGTGATGAGGCCGTCGTCCTCCGCTGAGGCCATCCCGTGGTAGATGGCGTTCTCCAAGATAGGCTGTACAATAAGCTTCATGGTATATAGGCCATCGGTCCCAGGCAGGGCATTGATTTGCGTGGTAAATTTGTTTTTATAGCGTATTTGCTGGATATTCATATAGTGGCGGGCATGCTCCAACTCGTCCGCCAGGGGGATGATGCTCTTTCCTCGGCTGAGAGAGATGCGGAACAGCCGGGCCAGGGAGGTGACCATTTGGATGGCCTCCTCATAGCGGCCCGCCTCGGTCATCCAAATGACGGAATCCAGAGTGTTATAGAGGAAGTGGGGATTGATCTGGGACTGGAGGACCTCCAGCTCACTTCGGCGCTTCTGCCCCTCCTGCTCGATGATGTCGTCCATCAGGTGCCGCATGGTGGACACCATGGACCGGATCGAGTGGCCCAGGCGCTGCACCTCATAGCAACCTCCCTCCTCGATCTCCACCTCCTCCCTGCCCGCCTCCAGCTCCTTGATGGACTGCTCCAGACGGCGGATAGGATCCGAGATATGGGCAGATATCCGGAAATTCAAAAAGGCCATGAGGAAGATAGAGAACAACAGCAGGGACAGCCCAAAAAGGAATATCTGCCGGGAGTCGGAGACAAACCCTCCCTCCACCGGCACGACTCCCACCAGCTTCCAGCCGGTATAGCCCACGGTCTTTACGGTCACCTGGCGGCGTTGGCCCTGGAACTCCTCGCTGTGGGTGCCATCCCGGTAGCGTGCCGCTGCCTGGTTGTTCTCCTCCTGCAGCCCGGAATAGATGAGCTGCTGCCGGGGATGGTAGATCAGCTCGCCGCTGCCGTCAATGAGATACAGGTAGCCCCCATTGGGCAGCTCCACGTTGCGGCACACCTGTTCAATGCCAGCAAAGCCCATATCCACCAGCAGGACACCCCCCTCTGTGGCTCCGTCCCGGGTCAGCTGGACATAGCGGCTGAGGGAAACCACCCACTGGTAGTGGTAGTCCGGGTCCTCGAAGAGATCCTGGACATGTGGCGTAGAGAAATGGAGGTTCTCCTTCTTCTGAAGCGCCGAGAGGAACCAGCCCGTCTGCGTCAGGTCCGCTGGCTGTTTCAGGGCGCTTAACGGAACGGCGGACACCAACCCTCCCCGCAGGTCAAAGAGGGCGATGGACACCAGGGAGTCCCGGTCGTCCTCATATAACAGCTCCATGGGTGCGGTCAGGCTGTCCCGCCCCAGGTCCGCGCTCTTGATAACCCGGTAGTACATGGTGTCGGACACCCGCATCATAGAGCGGAGATAGCTGTCCAGATTCAAATTGACCTGAGCCAGCACCCGCTGGCTGTTCTCCGCCACCAGTTCCCCGGTGGCGGAAGAAAAGCGCCAAAACAGGCTCAGGCCCATAAAGATCATCCCCACCACCGCCACCGTGGTAAAGGAGAGGGAGATAACCATTTGGATGCTCATTTTCTGGTATCGCTGGGCCCAGCGGCTGGTAAACCGCTTTAATATAGAGGTCACTCTCCCCCTCCTCTCTTTTCGTTGACCAGGTCCCCTTTCCTGGGAAAGGGGCAGCGGGCCATGGCCCGCTGTTATGCCCATCCGGCGGATGGTGTCAGCCCGTCTGTCCCGCCCTGAATTTGGAGGGGGACACACCGAACCGGCGCTTGAACACATAGCTGAAATAGTTGGGGTCAGTATAACCTGTTTGCTCCGCGATAAGGTAGGTCTTTTCCTCTGTTTCCCGCAGGAGCTGGGCGGCCCGCTCCATCCGCACCTCAGTCAGATAGGCGATGAAGCTCATCCCCACCTCCCGTTTGAAGAGGGTGGAAAAATAGGTGGGCGACAGGTGGAGATAGGAGCAAAGGGTTTCTACGCTCAAATCCCCATCCCCATAGTTCCGGGCAATAAAATCCTTGGCCCGCTCCACCGTCTTCCAGGTGGAGTCTGTCCGCTGCTGCCCCAGCAGCTCCCGCAGCTTCAGGCCGCCCTTTACCAGCCACCGCTCCAGTTCATCCAGCGAGGAAAAATCCGTGATGGAGATCGCCCCGGTAAAGCCGGACCCAAACACCCGCTCCAGCTCCACCCCGCCTCCTCTGGCTAGTTTGATCAGACAGGTCATGGTTTCCAGGAAAAACAGGTGGCACTGGGGCAAAGAGAGCCCCGCCTCGCGGACCCGGTCCATCAGTGTACGAATGGTCCGCTCCACCTCTTCTTGGCTTCCCAGCTTGATCGCCGCTGTCAGTTGGCGCTGGTCCTCCTCCTCGAAGGCCAGCCGGACCGTGTGGTCCGGCTCCATATCGCCGATATAGATGACCTGTACGCTCCCCTTCAGCACACGGTAATCCAGGGCGGAACGGGCCCCCTCGGCCGAGGAATGGAGCTCCTCCGGCCCATCGCAGGGCAAGCCCACCCCCACGGTCAGCGACATCCCCAGATAGCTGTAAGCCAGGGCACACAGCCGCCCCAGCTCCTCGATCAGGGGATATATCCCCTGATCTCCCATATGGGCCAGCAGAGCCACTGTATCATTATACAGGATGGCCCGGATGGTACAGCCCTCCAAGGCAAAATGCTCCTCCAAAAACGCCCGGACGGACAGGAGGAGCAGTTCATCCCGCTCCGGCTTTCCCGCTTCGTTGAGGCAGTCCACCTGGACTAGCGCCGCCGCCCAAGTCCCCTGAGGCAGTTCAATCTCGTATCGGCCCGCCCGCTCCTGAATCAGATCAGCCCGTATCTGTCCATCCAGCAGCCGGGCGTAGAACATTTCACGCAGCACGGGCAGGCTCTCCTCATACCGGCGGCGGAGGGTCTCCATATCCCGCCGCTCCAGCCGCTGCCGGTCCAGCTGGTCCTTCAGCTTGTTCAGCACATCCATCAGCTCAGGGGCGTTGATGGGCTTCAGGATATATTCGGATACGTCCATACCGATGGCCTGGCGGGCGTATTCAAAATCGTCAAAACCGGAGAATACTACTAGTTTAGCCGCCGGAAGGGACTGTTTCAAGCGGCGGCACAGCTCCAAGCCATCCATAAATGGCATTTTGATATCAGTGAGGACCACGTCCGGCCTGAGCTGCTCGGCCAGCTCCAGGGCCTCCTGGCCGTTCTCTGCCTCGCCCACCAGGGCGAAGCCCAGACTGCTCCAGTCGATCTTGCGGCTGATGCCGGCGCGGATCTCCTCCTCGTCGTCGGCCAGCAGCACACGGTAGGGCTCCATAGTGACCCCTCCTTTGGAAAGAGTATAGCACAGGTCTGCCAAGCTATTCAAGGGCCTCCCTTCTTTCCCACAGAAGAAAGGCGCCCGTCCGCCGTGTGGTGGATGGGCGCCCAAAAGGCCAGAGGAACGTGCGGTAGAAATTACTTTTTCACCAGATATTTGCGCATATCCAGAGCGCAGGCAAAGAGGATGATCCCGCCCTTGATGGCATACTGCAGATTCTGGTCCATGCCCACCAGAGGCAGGGCCACGAAAATTAGGCGCAGCATGATAACACCGATGACGATGCCGCTGATCTTACCGATGCCGCCTACAAAGGACACGCCGCCGATGACGCAGGCCGCGATGGCGTCCAGCTCGTAGTTGACGCCGGTGTTGGCGGTATTGGAGGCGATACGGGCGGACTCCACGAAGCCGGCCCAGCCGTACATGGCGCCAGCCAGGGCAAAGACGGCGATGGTGGTGGCAAACACGTTGACGCCGGACACACGGGCGGCCTCCTCATTGGCGCCCAGGGCAAACATGTTCTTTCCGAAGGTCGTCTTGTTCCAGATGAACCACATCAGAACGGTCAGCAGCACAGCGTAGATCACATAGTTGGGGATCTGAATGGATCCGAAGGTCAGCAGAGGGGGATTGCCCACCACGAAGTTGCGGTAGCCCTGATCCAGACCGGAGATGGCCATGCCGTTGTTGTTGCCCTGCTGAACATATAGCAGAAGGATAGTGTACAGGATCAGCTGGGTCGCCAGGGTGACGATGAAGGGGTGCAGCTTGAACTTAGCCACAAAGAAACCGTTAAAGGCGCCAATCAGAGCGCCGATGCCCACCACGATCAGGATGACCAGGGGGATGGGCAGGGTGCCGATATTGGGCCACATCTTGTTGGCGGCATCGCTGGCCTGGAGCAGGGAGGCGGCCACACAGGCGGTGATGCCCACGGCCCGACCGGCGGACAGGTCGGTGCCGGTCAGCACGATGCAGCCGGCGATGCCCAGCGCCACAGGCAGATAGGCCGCGGTCAGGGACAGCAGGTTGACCAGAGAGCGGGGGGCCAGGAAAGAAGGCTGGGTGATCGCCACATAGGCGGCCACCGCCAGCATAATGATGATCAGGGCATTGTTCAGCAGGGCGTTGCCGACCTGCTTGGCGTCAATGCCTTTCGCCTTGGCGGCGAGCTGCTTGGATTCGTTACTCATGAATCGTTTCCTCCTCTTTACACATACTTCGCCGCCAGGGTGAGGATCTCCTCCTGGCTGGTGTTCTTCGCGTCTACCTCACCGGCTACCTGACCGCCGGACATGACGATGATGCGGTCGCATACACCCAGCAGCTCAGGCATCTCGGAAGATACCATAATGACCCCCTTGCCCTCGTTGGCCAGGTCGATGATGAGTTGATAGATCTCGTATTTGGCTCCCACGTCGATGCCACGAGTGGGCTCGTCCAGCAGAAGAATCTCCGGCTTGGTCAGCAGCCAGCGGCCGATGATGACCTTTTGCTGATTGCCACCGGATAGAGAACGGATCTGGGTCCTCTGGCTGGGCGTTTTGATGTGCATGGCCTGGATGGCCCAGTCGGTGTCCTCTTTCATCTTCTTGTCGCTAAGATAGGCCAGACGGCCAAAGCCCACCAGGTAATTTTTGATATTGGAGATGACGGTGTTCTCCTTGATATCCCGAATGCCGAAGATGCCGGTGGCCCGGCGCTCCTCGGTAAGGAGGGCAAAGCCGTTTTTGATGGATTCTCTGGGGGTCCGGTTCTGGATCTGCTTACCGTGGAGGGTAATAGTTCCCCCCTGTCGGGTCATGGCGCCGAACAGATTTTCCAGCACCTCGGTCCGGCCGGAGCCGTCCAGACCGGCGATACCCAGCACCTCACCCTTTTTCAGCTGGAAAGTAGCGTCCTTCAGCCGGGTATATTTTCCCGCAATATGCTGGACGTCCAGGATCACCTCTCCCGGCTTGTTGGTCTTGGGCGGGAAGCGGTTGGTCAGCTCACGGCCCACCATCAGCCGGATGATCTCGTCCATGGTCAGCTCCTTGGCCGGTTTGGTAGCCACCCAGGTGCCGTCCCGCATAATGGTGACATCATCGCTGATCCGCAGGATCTCCTCCATCTTGTGGCTGATATAGATGATGCCGCAGCCCCGGTCCCGCAGCATATTGATAATCCGGAACAGGTGCTCCACTTCAGTCTCTGTCAGGGAGGAGGTGGGCTCGTCAAAGACGATAATCTTGGAATTATAGGATACTGCCTTGGCGATCTCCACCATCTGGCGCTGGGAAACGGGCAGCGTGGACATCACAGCATTGGGGTCCACCTCTACCTCTAAGGTCTCAAAAATCTCCTTTGTGCGCTGGTCCATTATGCGCTCGCTGACCACAAATCCGGCTACTTTAGGATACCGGCCCAGCCACAGGTTGTCCTTCACCGTGCGGGTCAGGGCCTGGTTCAGCTCCTGGTGCACCATGGCCACACCATTCTCCAGGGCCTCTTTTGAGCTTCTGAAATTGATCTCCTTGCCGTCCAGCGTGATGGTACCCGCGTCTCTGTGATAGATGCCGAACAGGCACTTCATCAGGGTGGACTTGCCGGCTCCGTTCTCCCCCATCAAGGCATGGACTGTGCCAGGACGGACAGTAAGGTTGACGCCGTCCAGCGCCTTGACGCCCGGGAATTCCTTGCAGATGCCGCGCATCTCCAGCAGTGCTGGCTGCTCCATATTGTTCCTCCTCTCTCTTGGTGAAGCTTCCGCTTCATACGCGCCCGGTACAGGCCGCGTCTCAAGCGGGAGCTTCACTTGGAGAGCGGGGCTGCCATCCGGCAGCCCCGCTCGCTTTGGGTCGTTTCTATTGGGGCCGATTCAGCTTTGCCACCAGTCCTTAGTCCTGGGTAGTAGCGTCATACATGGCGTAAGGCACTCGGATCTTAGCCACATCAGCGTCAATGGTGAAGGAATCGGTATTGGCCATCAGTTCAGCGCCGTCCTGAACGTTCTTGACCAGGGTGACGATGGTGGAGGCCATGCCCACGGCGTCCTGCTTGATGGAGCCGGTCATGTTGCCAGCCTTAATCAGAGCCTTGGCGGAGTCGGTGGCGTCAACGCCGAACACGGGGATGATGGTGGTGCCCTCGCCGTTGTTATAGCCCACGTTCTGCAGAGCGGCGATAGCGCCCTCGGCCATACCGTCGTTGTTGCAGATGACCAGCTCGATCATGTTGTTGTTGCCCTCGTTATAGGAGCCCAGCAGAGACACCATGTAGTCGTTGGCAGCCTGAGCGGACCACTTGCCGGCCTGGTCAACCAGGTACTTGGTGGAAGCGGAGGCATCGTAGTAAGCCAGCTCGGGCTTGCCGCCGTCAGTCAGGATGGCGTTGGCGTCCTCAACGGCGAACTGGGTGCGGGCCTCAGCCTCAGCGTTGGCCTCCTGGCCCTTGAACATCACATAGGAGATGGTGCCGTCGCCGTTCAGGTCCACGGCGTCGTAGTTGGCCATCAGGTAGTTGCCGATCATCTCACCCTGCATATGGCCGGCGTCGGGGGCGTTGGTACCTACGAAGGCGCACTTCTCATAGCTGTTGATCACCTCATTGTCGGCGACCTCGCGGTTGAAGAAGATGACGGGGATGTCAGCGGAGCGGGCGGCCTCAACGATATCCTTGGCGGGATCGGAAGTGGAGGTCTCCACGATGTTGACGATCAGAAGATCGGAACCGGCGGTGATGGCGGTGTTGACCTGGTCAGTCTGGGTGGGCTGAGAGCCGGCGCCGTCCCAGTTGTTGGGCTCAATGCCCAGGGCCTTCAGCTGCTCGTCCATAGACGCGCGGACGCTGGAGATATAGATATCGGAGAAGTCATAGTAGAACACGTCTACCCGCATATCGCTGGCGGGAGTGGCGGTCCCCTGAGAGGTGCTGCCGGCGGCGCTGCCAGCAGAGCTGCCGGCGTTGCTGTTCGAGCTGTTGTTGTCCTTGCTGCCACATCCGGCAAACAGGCCGATCATCATGACAGCGGCCAGAGCAAGTGCAAGCTTCTTTTTCATTGTTATTCCTCCTGTTTCGTTCAGTTGGCGTCTTACGTAGACTCGCTGAAAAAACCGACGTTTCTTTCAGCGTCCTTATTCTAATCGTTTCTCGCCGCAAAAACGATAGAAAAAACTACGAACTTCTATAAAAAAACTTGGTTTCGTGAGCAAACAAGAGAAAAATTTTCCGAAAAAAGACGAACCCAGCCCTTTTACCCTTACAGTATACCCCTCATTTCTCCTGCCTTACACCACAAATTGAAGCAATAAAAAAGACGGCCTTGAACAGGTCGTCCTTCGTGCAGGGGAATTAAAGCAGATCAGACTGATCAGGGTGCTCCTTGAACCACTTTGCCGCGTAGCTACAGGTTGCCTTGGCACGCAGGCCCTCCATCCGGATCTGCCGCACGGCAGCATCCAGCAGCTGGCCGGCCACCCCCTGTCCCCGCAGGGACTGGTCTACAAAGGTGTGGTCAATGTCAGCCACCCCCTCTGAAATGGGGAATGTGACCTCTGCCACCAGCTTTCCCTGTTCATCCAAGGCAAAAATGCGCTCCCGCTCATGCTGAAACTCCATATCCATCACCTCTTAAAAGGTAGTATACCTTACTTTCAGATAGAAGGCAAGACAGGACCATCTTTCTTTTTTGCTTTCAAAATAAAAAAACAAAAAAATTCTATTGACAATTTTCTATCCTCTGCTATAATAACATTCGTGCTTGCGACAGCAGGCGCAAATAGCGGGATTGTGTAAGGGTAGCACGACAGACTCTGACTCTGTTTGTGAGGGTTCGAATCCTTCTCCCGCTGCCACGTCGGAGCAAACGTTATGTCGTTTGCTCCGACTTTTCTATTTAAAATTCAGAGCGCACTCATTTTGTTCCTCCTCTTTTCCAAACCGAACCCGCTGTCACTGGGCTTCGATCTGGGTCCATCGCTTTACAGCGGTTTGGTCTTATGATGAGAAAACGCCTGTTTTACCGTCCTTTACAAGCTAGAACCCCTGAAAGTGCTAAAAAGCACTTTCAGGGGTTTTTTACTGATCAACACTATTTTTTCGCCTGTTGGTGTTGGAATAAATCGGCTATTCTACCATCTTATGTATATTCTGTGCAATTTTCCTCTCCTTATTCTCAGCATCGTATATCTCTTTGTTTACGGTGTAGTGAGCAAGCAGGTCAAGAAAAGAAAGGGAGCAAAGGCTTAATCTTCTCATATCAGATACTGGGACAGTTGAGCGATGATAGTTTCATTGACAGATTCAACAGAATACTCAGCAGCATATAATCTTAACCCGGCCTCCCCGCATCTCCAAAATTAGGATTATCTTACAGATAGAATCTCGAAACGCAAAAACGTTACACTTAAACGGTGACAAGGAAAAATATAATTTCATTATATGGAAGCAAACAGGGCCAGCGATACATTCACTGGCCCTGTTTGCTTTGATGGTACCAAAGCAAATAGCAGATATATCCGTATGCCCTTCTCATACCTTCCCAGCTCTCAGGATCAGCTGGACGTTTGACTTGAGCTCTGCCGAATTGTCGGCAGCTGCCCTTTCGCATGGAGGTTTAAATACGTCAGAATGTTTTTTAGTCCTGCCCCAGCTCATCCAGGCGGTCCTGCAGCTCGTCCACCAGGTCCTCCAGCTCCTCATGGAGCTCTCCCCAGCGTTCGTGTTCCTCTGTACCCATATGCTCTGGTTCCTGTCCGTCTAACCGGTCTATCTGATCCCTCACCCGGTCCAGCCAGGCCAGGAGCGCCCTCCGGTCCAGGCCTTCCGGGGCCTCTCTGCCACCGCGGAAGGTGATAATATCCGCCATATTTACCCCTTCTTTTTCACCCGCAGCTGCCAAAAGGCCACCGCGCTGGCTGCTGCCACGTTGAGAGAGTCCACCCCGTGTCCCATAGGGATGCATACCGTATCGTCACACCCGGCCACTGTGGCAGGAGCCAGGCCATCCCCCTCTGTTCCCAAGACCAGGGCCAGCTTGTCCTCCGCCATCAGGCGCGGGTCCTCAATGCTGATCGCCCTGCTGTCCAAAGCCAGGGCCGCTGTCCGGAAGCCCAGCTCTTTCAGCCGTTCCAGTCCAGGCCTGGGCCACTGGGAGGCGTCGCTCCCAATCCAGGTCCACGGGATTTGGAAGACAGTACCCATACTTACCCGGACCGCCCTGCGATGGAGCGGGTCGCAGCAGGTAGGGGTGACCAACACGCCGTCCAGGTCCAGCGCCGCCGCCGAACGGAAGATCGCCCCCACATTGGTCGCGTCCACGATCCCCTCCAGGACAGCGATTCGGCGGGCGCCGGCGCACACCTTCTCCACCCTGGGCAGTACCGGACGTCCCATGGCACACAGCATCCCCCTGGTGAGGTGATAGCCGGTCAGCGCCGTCAAAATCTGGTCGTCCGCGGTGTAGACCGGCACCTCCCCGCACCGCTCTATAAGAGCCCGCCCCGCTCCCTCCAAATGTTTGTGTCCCATCAGCAGGGCGATGGGCTGACAGCCGCTGTCCAGAGCATGTCCAATCACTTTGGCGCTCTCCGCGATAAAGATCCCCTTTTCCGGCTCTCTCCGGCTACGCAGCTGCCCCTCTGTTAGTCGGGCAAAGAGATCCAGCTCTGGCACCCTCCAGTCCGTTATCTCGATCACATGGGCCATCGTTCCGCTCCTCCAATGTTTAGGAAGGGAGGTCAGCCCCGCTTGTCCCGCCGGTTCTCCCCTCGTTTCTGTCATTTTACCACAGCCCGCCACAGGGTACAAGGGACACCTAGGACGCTGCCCTATACCAGTCCACCCCGCCGCCCGGCAGCGTATCTGTCCGAATTTGTAAAAAGTTTAGATTTTCCCCCTTCTTTTTTTACAAACAGGCACTATAATAAAATCATTATTATGGGAGGTGTCTGTATGAGCATCAAGCGACACCTATTTTTCTATAATACTATATCGGTGTTTACGGCTCTGGTGGTCATGTTGCTGGTCAGCGGGGTAACCACCCACTTTACCGCAGAAAACTACCGGCGGCAGAGTATGGCATCCATGGACGTGACTGCTACCATTGAGGTGCAGGAACTGCTCCAAGGGGAGGAAATCATACGAAAAGACTGGCCCGCCCTGGACCATCAGCTTCGGACACGGGGATATGCACTGACCGTCACCACACAGGAGGGGGATCCTGTATTCTCCTCTTTGGATCCGGCCCAGGACCGGCTATACCATGAGGTGGGCCAGGAAGCGAACTGGGTGGAGGCCACCCCTATCACTATCCAGAGTGCTGATATGGTCATGGTAGGCACAATCAGCGACAACTACTCGGTTGTATCAGTCTCCACCCCCGCCATGCCCATGTTTCTGGGCAGCAAGAGGCCCCCGGCTGAGATTGCCGTCCTTTCCATGGTCCTTAGCGGAATGGCTGCCATTGTCGTTATCGTGGCGCTCAATCTGCTGTTTACCCGCCGGCAGGTCAGAAGGCTGCTGGCACCGGTGGACGCCCTCGCCCGGGCTGCCCGGCGTGTGGAGGAGGGGGACTTCTCCCAGCCGGTGGACTACGGCGGACAGGATGAGTTCTCCTCGGTGTGTACCGCCTTTAACCAGATGCAGGAGCACCTGTTGGCCGAGCGGGAGAAGTCCGCGGCCTATGAGCGGGCCCGCACCGATCTGGTATCTGGTATCTCCCACGACCTCCGCACCCCCCTCACCTCGGTCAAAGGATATATCAAGGGACTGCGGGACGGGGTGGCCCAAACTCCCGAGCGCCAGCTCCAGTATCTGGATATCGCCTACCGCAAGGCCTGTGATATGGACATACTGCTCCAACGGCTATTTGATTTCTCCCGCCTGGAGACAGGGAACCTCCCCCTCTTTCCCGAGCCCGCCGATCTGGGGGACTTTGTATCCCACTTTGTCCAGGAGGCTGGCCAGGAGTTGGAACAGGAGGGCGGCCGGGTGGAGCTCCACATGATCCCCTCCGCTCACCCGGTGTCTATGGACTCAGAGCAGATCTACCGGGTACTGAACAATCTGAAGGACAACGCCCTTCGGTACGCCGGGGCCAATCCGCTAATCCTCACCCTGACCGTATGGCGGCAGGGCGACATGGAATGCGTCCGCTTCGCTGACAATGGTCACGGGGTAGCGCAGGAGTGTCTGCCCCGCCTGTTTGAACGGTTTTGGCGGGAGGACCAGGCCCGGAGCAGCCAGAACGGCGAGGGCAGCGGCCTGGGGCTGTATATCGCCAAATGCATCATCGAGGCCCACGGAGGGACTATCCGGGTTAAAAACGACGGGGGGCTGGTCTTTGAGATCGCCCTGCCCCGAAGGGAGGACGACTGCCATGGCTAAACTTCTGCTGGCTGAGGACGACCAGGCTATCTCTATGCTGGAGCGGGACTATCTGGAGATGGAGGGCTATGAGATCACGGCGGTAGACAACGGACAGGCCGCCATCACAGAGGCACTGAAGGGGGAGTATGACCTGATCCTGTTGGATCTGATGCTTCCTGGCTGCAATGGGTACGACGTTTGCCGTCTCATTCGGGACAAAATAGACATTCCCATCCTGATGGTGACTGCCCGTACCGAGTCAGTAGACAAGGTCCGGGGGCTGGGTCTTGGGGCGGACGACTACATCGCCAAGCCTTTTGACCCGGCGGAGCTGGTGGCCCGTGTCAAATCCCATCTGGCCCGCTATGCCCGGCTTACCGGCGGCCAGGAGGAACAGGAGGCCCTCACGGTTGGGGATCTCCGCATCCTGCCCCAGAGCTGGAAGGTCTTTAAAGGGGAGCGGGAGGTCAAGATGCCCAACCGGGAGTTCGCTCTGCTGAAATTTCTGGCGGAGCACCCCAATGTGGTCTTCTCCAAGGAAAAGCTGTTTGAGGCCATCTGGGGCTGTGACTATCTGGGGGACAGCGCCACTGTCACCGTCCACATCGGCCGCATCCGGGACAAGGTGGAGGACGACCCAGCTCACCCCACACTCATCGAAACCGTATGGGGCGCAGGCTACCGCCTAAACCGGCAATAACTGATAAAACGCCGCTGAGAAGTCTATCGCTTCTCGGCGGCGTTTGAAATTGTTTGAGTCCTGTTTATCTTTTGTTGTGATTTTCTCCTCCCCCCGTTCAAATTTGTTAGATACACTGGACCTACCTTATGTTGGAAAGGACAGTGTCCCATGATGAAGTTACCGGTTTTATTGAAGCGAGAAGTCCCGTCACTGGAGGATACCCCTCCCAAGTCGGGCTCCAGTCCGTGGAAAAAGAGACTGCTGAGGAAAAGGGTACTGATCCCCGCAGTGGCCTGTGTGGTGGCCCTCTCTCTGGGGATACACTTTTTCGGGGGCGGCCAGACCGCCCTGGCCGCCGACTTGACCTATACCACCGCAGCGGTGGAGCGGCGGGATATCACCTCCGAGATCACCGGAAGTGGGTCTCTGGAGGCGGCCAACTCCTATTCCGTCACCTCCCTGGTGGATGGCACCATCCTCGCTGACTATTTTGAGGAGGGGGATCAAGTGAACGAGGACACTGTTCTCTACGATATCGACAGCTCTGACATGGCCAGCTCTCTGGAGCAGAGTGAGATCTCTCTGAGTCAGGCCCAGCGCAGCTACAACAATAAGTTGAAGGACCTGGCTGACCTGACCGTCATCGCTCCCAAAGCAGGACAGGTGGTGGATATCGCCGTGGAGGCAGGGGACGATGTGAGCGCGGGGCAGACCGTCGCCACCATCCGGGACTCAGACACTATGACTTTGAAGGTCCCTTTCCTGGCCGATGAGGCAGCCGGTTTCTATGTGGGCCAGAGCGCCCAGGTCACCCTGGACAGCACCTTTGAAGTGCTGAATGGCACAGTCACGGAGGTATCTGGCGTGGATCAGGTGCTGACAGGCAACGTCATTGTCCGGGATGTGACCATACAAGTCAGCAATCCTGGCGGTTTGTCCACCAGCCAGACAGGCTCTGCCACAGTGGACGGCTGCGCCAGCGCCAGCGGAGGCAGCTTCTCCTATCTGGCAGAGCGGTCAGTAACTGCCGAGGTCTCTGGCACTGTCGCCAGCATCCACGTCAGCGAGGGCGACCGTCTCTCCCAGGGGGGAGCTATCCTCACGCTGACCAGCGATAATCTGGAGGATGAGCTCCAAAGCGCCGCCGAGGCTTTGAGAAATGCGGAGCTTTCTCTGGAGAGCCGGTATGACCAGCTGGATAACTACACCATCACCTCCCCCATCTCCGGCACTGTCATCGACAAGAACTACAACGCGGGGGAAAACATCGAGACTGGTCAGACCCTGTGCTCCATCTACGACCTGTCCTATCTTACCCTGACGCTTAATGTGGATGAGCTGGACATCTCCAATATCCAGGTGGGGCAGCAGGTGCTTATCACCGCCGAAGCGGTGGAGGGCCGGACCTACACAGGAGTAGTCACCAAGGTCAGTGTGGCCGGCACCTCCTCCAGCGGGACCACCACCTATCCGGTCACCATCCGCATTGATGAGACAGACGGTCTTCTCCCCGGCATGAATGTGGATGCCACCATCACACTGGACAGCGCCGGCGGCGTACTGGCCATTCCCAGCGCCGCCCTTAACCGGGGGAACACCGTTCTGGTCACCGCCGACTCCCCCAGCGCCGCCAATGGCACTCTGATGGAGGGCATCGGCGGGGACGGCGAACAGTATTATTCCGTCCCTGTGGAAGTAGGCGTCAGCGACGACAGCTACATTGAAATCATCTCCGGCCTGCAGGAGGGGGACACCGTGGCCTATATCCCAACCACCTCCTCGGGCAGCTTCGAGATGGGCAGCATGATGATGATACCTGGCGGAGGCATGGGCAGCGTTACCATCAGCGGCGGGCCCGGAGGCGGTATGGGCGGCGGGCCTGGAGGGTTCTGATATGAGCGCACTGATCACCTTTCAGAACGTCTGCAAGTATTACCATATGGGGGACGCCACGGTAAAGGCCGCCGACCACATCTCCTTTGAGATCTGCAAGGGGGAATTCGTGGCCATCGTAGGTTCCTCCGGTTCTGGCAAGTCCACATGTATGAATATCATCGGCTGCCTGGATGTACCCTCGGAGGGCACCTACCTCCTCCAGGGCCGGGATGTGGGCCAGATGAACAAAAATGAGCTGGCAGAGATTCGGAACGAGATGCTTGGCTTCATCTTCCAGCAGTACAATCTCCTGCCCAAGCTGAATCTGCTGGAAAATGTAGAGGTCCCGCTGATGTACGCCGGGGTGGCTAAGGGGGAGCGCCGGGAGCGGGCCCACCAAGCGCTGGCCCAGGTGGGGCTGGACGACAAGTGGCGCCATAAGCCTATGGAACTGTCCGGCGGCCAGCAGCAGCGGGTATCTATCGCCCGCGCTTTGGTCGGCCATCCCTCTGTCATTCTGGCCGATGAGCCCACCGGAGCGTTAGACTCCCGCACTGGGCGGGAAGTGCTGGCCATGCTCCAGGACCTCCATGAACAGGGTCACACCGTAGTGCTCATCACCCACGACAACTCCATTGCTGTCCAGGCCCAGCGAATCATCCGTCTGGAGGACGGACATGTGGTATATGACGGCCCCTCCGACGATCCGGAGGCGGTAGTCACCCCCCGGGCCGCCGGAGCAAGGAAAGGGGGACAGCCCCAATGAGAATCACCGAATCTCTCTCCCTAGCGCTGAAAAATATCGTGTCCAGTAAGACCCGGACCCTCCTCACCATGCTGGGCATCATCATCGGTGTGGCGGCGGTCATTGTCATCGTGGGCCTGGGAAACGGCCTGGAGGGCTATGTGGCCGACAGCTTTGCGGACATGGGGACCAACACCCTCACCGTATCTGTCCAGTCCCGCGGAGCCACCCGGACTATGGAGGTAGAGGATATGTACCAGATCGTGGACCAAAATCCCGACTATCTGGACCTGTGCTCCCCTACCGTGTCCATGATGGGGGTCAAGATCGGCACGGATCTCACCTCTACCTCCGCCACCGGGGTCAGTGAGGACTATTTCAGCATCAAGGGCTACACGCTCTCCCAGGGCCGGGGGTTACAGTACAGCGACATCGCTTCCCGCTCCAAGGTCTGCGTAGTCGGAGCTTATGTCAACCAAGCCTACTTCGGGGGCAGCGCCGTGGGCCAGACCCTGCGGGTCGGCGGACAGGCGCTGACCATCGTGGGAGTTCTGGACCAGCAGGCGGAAACCATGGAGGAGGGAGGAAGCGACGACTGCCTCTTCCTCCCCTACTCCACCGCCGCCCGTCTGGGGGGTGGACGGGTTTCCAGCTATGTCATCACCATGGTGGACGAGAATCTGATGGACGCCAGCCAGTCTGCCCTGGAATCGGCCCTGCGCAGCTTTTTCGGCAGTGATGACTATTACACAGTCGTTACCATGTCCGAGCTGCTGGACTCCATGACCAGTATGATCAATATTTTAGTGGGTGTGCTGGCTGGGATCGCCGCCATCTCCCTGGTGGTGGGAGGCATCGGCATTATGAATATTATGCTGGTATCCGTGACCGAGCGCACCCGTGAGATTGGCGTACGAAAATCTCTGGGGGCCAAGGAGCGGTATATTATGGAGCAGTTCGTCATCGAGGCGGCGGCCACCTCCGCTCTGGGAGGCGTCATCGGCATCGTTCTAGGCTATCTCCTGTCCGCGGGAGCCACGGTGGCGGTGGTCCGGCTGATGGGCGAGGCCCTCACCGTGTCCCCCACCCCCACGGCGGTATTGGCGGCCTTCGGCATCTCCGCTGGTATCGGCGTTTTGTTCGGTTACCTCCCGGCCAAGAAGGCCGCCCGCCTCAACCCCATTGACGCTCTGCACTACGACTAAACCAGGGTGGAGCGTGAAGAACAGTATGGAAACAGCTTGTATATGGAGTCTCTTCACTCTCCACTCTCATCAAAAGGAGTTTTTACCATGAAATTAACTCGCCTTCTCTCCACTCTGCTGGCCGCCTGCCTCTCCATGTCTCTGCTGTGCACCGGCTCCCTCGCGGTCAGCGACAGTGCGAAACTAGAGACCATCCAGGTGTTGGGCATCCTGTCCGGGGACGGCTCTGGCAATCTGAATCTGTCCAGTTCTGTCACCCGGGCCCAGTTCGTCACTATGATGGTGGCCGCCTCCAGCTATAAGGATGCGGTGGGAAGTTACGGCAGCTCCCTGTTTAAAGACCTGAAGGGGGACCACTGGGCCAGCCCCTATGTGAAAGTGGCGGTGGAGCAGGGTTGGATGTCCGGTTATGTGGACGGCACCTTCCGCCCGGACCAGGGCATCACCTTGGAGGAGGGCTGCACAGCCCTTCTGCGCCTGCTGGGCTATGATTCCAGCACACTAACCGGGGCCTACCCCACGGCTCAGTTGTCCAAGGCCAGTGCTCTGGGGCTGCTGGACGACGTAGGCGCTGTCCAAGGTCAGCAGCTCACCCGGCAGGACTGCGTAGACCTGTTCTACAATGCACTCACCGCCCAGAACAGCGCCGGGACGATCTACGGCACCACACTGGGCTATACTGTCACCAATGGACAGGTGGACTACTCGGCCCTGGTGACCGCAGATACCAAGGGCCCCTATGTGGCGGAGAGCGGTGCTCTCTCCCTCTCTTTTACCCCCTCGTCCGTATACTACAACGGGGCTCTCTCCTCTCTCTCCTCAGTCCAGCAGTATGACGTATACTACTATAACGCCAATATGAGAACTGTCTGGATCTACCACGACCGGGTAACCGGAACGCTCACCGGCGTCTCCCCCAGCAAGAGCGCCCCCACCTCCGCCACCGTGGCCGGGGTGAGCTACGACATCGGCACTTCCGAGGCCACTTATCAGCTCTCCAGCCAGGGCTCCTTCCAGGAGGGCGATCTGGTCACCCTCCTGTTGGGCATGAACGGCGAGATCATATCTGTGCTGGACGCCCAGGAGAGCGAAGCGACCTATTATGGCAGTGTGGTATCCAGTGTCAAGGGGGCCTCCAGCTCCTCCACCAGTAGCTCCTCCACCACCAGCGCCCAGGTGACCACCCAGGTAGCCTGTACCGACGGAGTCGTGCGCACCTTCTACCATAGTGGCTCCGCTTTAAATACAGGCCGTCTGGTCACGGTGTCAGTCACTCAATCCGGGACCAAGGTGACTTCTCTGTCCAACAAAAAGTTGGAGGGGAGCGTGAGCAAGGACGGCAGCAGCTTCGCTGGCCACGACTTCGCGGACGGAGTCCAGATCCTGGACACCGACGAAAATGGCGGCTACGCCCGTATCTACCCCTCCCGCCTGGCGAGCGCCAAACTGTCTGGTGACGACGTGCGCTACTACAGCCTGGACGCCAATGGAGATATCGACCGCCTGGTCCTCCATGAGGTCACTGGAGATACCTGGGAGTATGTCTATGTGAGCAGTGTAGTAAACAACTCCTCTGACATGAATATCTCCGCCTCCTACACCTATGTCCAGGATGGGCAGACCCAGACGCTGAACAGCAGTAAGCTTTACAGCGTCAAGAGCGGCGGCGCGGCCATGATCTATGAGGACGGCCAGGTGAGCTCCATGCGGCAGTTGTCCTCTGAAACGTTGGACAGCGTGTCCTCCCTGTCCGCCATGGCCGGCAATCAGGAATATGCCCTGGCAGAGGATGTTCAGGTCCTGCTTCGGGACGGCTCAAAATACTATCAGACATCCCTGTCCCAGATCAACGGCGAAGGTTACCGGCTCACCGGCTGGTACGACAACCTGGGCTGTCCCGCCGGAGAGCGCATCCGCATTATCGTGGCTACTCCCCGCTGACCTCCCTCTTCTTTATACGAAAATGGCCGGGCAGGATAAAATCTCCTGCCCGGCCGGTTCTTTTCTGTTCACGTCACCGCAGCATCAGGGCAACCAGTTGACGGAGCATCACAGCCGCCTCGGCTCTGGTGGCGGTGCCTCCAGGGGCCAGTGTCCCGTCCGGACGTCCGCTTAGGATGCCGCTGTCCACTGCCCAGGCCACCGCCTCCCGTGCCCAAGCGGACACGGAGCCGCTGTCCGTAAAACTGGTCAGCGTATCCCGCCCGCTGGTGACCATATCCAGTGTTTCAGCATAACGGAACAGCATCAGGGCGAGCTGTTCTCGGGTAACGGGGTCGTCCGGTCCGAAACGGCCGTCGCCATAACCGGAAATGATGTTCTCCCCAGCGGCCCAGGAGATGCCTTGGGCGTACCAGGCTCCCTCCGCCACATCGGCAAAGGGAAGGTCCGCTGTTTTTTTCTCTGGCTCCTCCAACTGGAAGAGGACCGTGGCCAGCATCCCCCGGCTCAAGGTCTGCCCAGGGGCGAACTGGTCCTCGCTCACGCCGGAGAACAGCCCACGGCCCGCCACGAAGTCCACCGCCGAGCTGTACCAAACTCCGTCCGCCACGTCGGAGAAGGCGCTCTCATAGTCCACCAGCTTCACAGTGGCCCCCTCCTCCAACAGGAAGACGGCCTTTCCATCGCTGACCAGGGACTTCTTCACCACTTCCTCCCTGCCGTCAGCGTGGACGATGACCACCAGCTTGTTTTCCTCCGCCTGATCAATGACCACCCTCTGGAGGCCCTCGCTGTCTTCGGGGAGGGTGACGGTGTAGGTGCCGTCAGACTTATTTTCCTCCACCTCAACGGAAGTCTGGCCCGATTCCCCCTTCCCGCCGGAAGCTCCGCCGCTTGAGGGGCGGTGGTAATCCGGGTCCACTTTGCTGGCGTCCTCGGTGTAAAACACCTGGATCTCATCCCCGCTGTGGAGGGAGCAGCTCCCCATGTACACGTCGGGAAATTCTCCGTTTACCAGGTACATCCAGCCGGAGTCCTCGCCATGCTCCTTCTCCCGCAGGGAACCCCGAGGGCCGGAGATGGACACGATGTAGGTGCCGCGGCTTCGCTCCGCCGTGTAGCCGTACTCATCCAGCATCTCGGTGAACACATCGTAGACTGTGTAGGTCTCGCTCAGTCCACTCAGGGCAGTAGTTCCGATCCACTCCTCGCCATCCAAGCCGGACAGGGAGAAAGTGACGTTGTCGATGGTGTCCACCACTGCTGTGGTGCTGGTGGGGTCCGCGGTGCCCCGAACCAGCAGCTTCAGGCCGGGCAGGACGGCCTCATTTACCGCCGCTCTGGCGGCAAACGCGGCGACGGCCTGGGAGGTATCTGCGGTGACCTCCTGGTAATACAGGTCGGCCAGTTCAGAATACTTCGCATATTTCACGGTATCAATCTGGTAGAGTTCACCATATTTACCCAGCGCTTCGCTGGACAGATAGCTGGTGATGACGACGTTCTTGGGTTCTTCCTGCCGGGTAACCAACAGGTTCTCGTGGCTGATGACATTGGGGTTGCTGGATTTGAACAGCCGCCAGGCCTCCAGTTCCTCCCACCCCTCGATGGGGGTGGGGACGATGCCATAGCCCTTCATGTCCTTCATATCCCGGACCCAGACCAACTCGCCGTTCTCCTCATAGACCTCCTGGAAGGGGGACAGGTCGGTGGTAATGTTGTCGATGGCCTCGTTCTCTCCCCGTATGCCGTTGAAGTAGTTGGCCTTGACCTTCTCCATCAGCGCCAGCTCGTCATCGATCTCCTTCTGTGTCAGGGCGGGGACCTCGATGGTAAAGGACCGGGCGGCGGTGACGCTGGTTTCGTCGTCGTGCAGAGTGACCGTTATGATGACCTTCGCCGGCTCCTCCCCCACTCCGGGGCGGTACACCCAGAGCCGGGCGGCATTGTTCACACCCGGAGACTGGATGACCTCCTCGTGATCGCTGGACAGGGTGACAGGCATATACTTTCCGTCTACGCCGAAGTCCCGTGTGGTGGGCAGCTGGATATCGTTGATGGCTGTGTAGACGCCATCCTCGTCCGGAACCAGCCTCTCGCCGGTCAGGGCGTCGGAGAGGCCCTTAGCCGCGAAGCCCTGGTCCAGTTTGGTTAGCAGCTCCTGTTCGATTTCGGCATACTGATCCCCGTCCATAGCTGGAACGGTCACTTCAAATGTATTGACAAGTTCAATGGGGGCTTCCTCGCCAATGACATCGTTGGTATACTGGAACGTAAATTTGGCCGTGAGGATAACGGTCTGATCTTCCTCCCCGCGGCGTACCACACCTACATAGGGGTTAAAGAGCGTGTCGGCAGTATTCTGGTTTTCTCTGCTGATGGAGATAGCTTCCTCGTTGTCAGACTCCCAGGATATCTGGGTCCAGTATTTCTTGTCCACCACCTTGGGCAGGGTGAGGTTTTCGGTGACAGCCAAGCCGTCTCCGCCTCCGATGGAGGAAAGGGTGACCTGGCTCATGATCTCCTCGCTCATAGCCGCCCTGACCTTGGCTGCATCCCAGTAAAGGATAACCGGCACATCGGAGAGCGTGGCGGCCGCCCCATCCTTCTCCAGCGTAAAGGCCACCTTGCAGCTTCCAAATTTGACGGCCGGAACCGTATTGGGGTCCTTATAAAAATAAGTGATGTCGCCGTTATCGCCAATACCTGCCCCTCCGTAGACTTCGGTGACAGACGCGACGGAGACGGTGATGTCATCAAAGCCCTTCTCCGCCAAATCGGCCAACACCATGCGGTTGAGGTTGGTGTCCGTGTCGTAGACCGGGCAGAGCCTGTAATCGTCGCTCAGGGCGGTAATGGCGTGCTGCAGTTCATTTTGTTTGTCCTCATCTGCGGCGGTGTCGGACCAAACTACAATTTTGTACAACGTATTGTAGAAAGCATCGTTGTATGTATATTTTGCAGACAGAGTTACAGTCACCGTCCCCTGAGTTGGGCGGATGACGGTACCGTCTGCCGCGATCACATCATTAAACCCGCCCCACTGGATCTGGGCAGTAATCCCGTTTTCTGTGACCACAGCGGGAAACTCCAGCTTGGTATCCTCTTTGATCTCGTCAGGCAGTCTATTTTCCTGATAGGCCACCGGGTACAGCTTGCCGTGGTCGGCAGTACGGACGGTTGCCTGGTGATCCTGGCAGCTGTGAATCACCCTGCCGCCGCAGGTGATCTCAACCCCGATTTTATATTTCTGGTCTTCTGCTCCAAAATCATCTTCCGAAATGGTATAGGTGGCTTCCGTGGCCCCGGCGATTGGATGAGAGGTGGGATATGCGGCCATAGGCTCATACTTGTACCACTGATATTTTATCTCCAGTCCGGGATACTGTTCCGGGGAATAGGTGCCGCCGCCCTCGATGTTAAGGGCAGCTTCTACCGTCTGCCCTACGGCCACCGCGCCGGGCTGACTTATATTTTGAATGGTGACAGTTGTAAAATGCGGGATCACCGTCAGGGTATAGTCATCTGTGTACTCCTCCCCATCGTAGGTCACCGTGGCTGTTACATTCACCACGCCGCCCTTGCCGGCGGTGACCACATAGCCTTTCACATCGCTGTCCTGGGTGGTTTCCACCCATGCGGCCGCCCCTTCATTGCTGGCGGAAAAGCTCCACTGGACCTCTGGGGTCTCGTCCCCCATATTCTGATAGTCTACATAGAGAATGGTATCATTTTTGTCGCCGCCGCCCGTCTGTACCCAAATTGTATCGCCGTTGGTAGAGCGGATGGAAATACTGGGCTCGGGGGGCTTGGGAGTATTCCCAGCCTGCCAGACGAGGATTACATTACCCTCTGCATCGGTGGTGAAGGCATCGCCCAGCAGAGAAGCGTCGATTGGAAGATCAGAGTTGTCAAAGCAGTTGAACAGTTCGCCGTTGAAGCCGCTGATGGCATCCGATGTGGTAAAGCAGTTGCGAATCGGGGTAGTTGAATATACCTGCCCGACGATACCCCCGGCCCTGTTGGAACCGGAGATTGTGCCGGTGCTATAGCAATTTTCAATGCTTGTCCCATTGGCGGAGCAATAGCCTAGAATGCCCGCCGCCGCGCCGCCTCTGATGTCTGCGGTGTTGGCACAGCCTGAGACGCACACAGATCCGCTGTTGACCCGCCCAATGATGCCGCCGGCCCCCGCATTTACTCCGGTCTTGGAAGACTGGACGCTACCAGAAAAGGAGCATCGCTCGATGGTGACAGTGCCGCTGGTCTTGCCAACAATGCCGCCAACATAACCACTCTTGGTTGCTGACACCGTTCCTTCAACCTTCAGATTTTTAATCGTCGCGCTGTTCACGGTGCCGAACAGTCCAACGCCGTTCGTGCTGCTGTCGTTGATGGACAGTCCGCTGATAGTGTGTCCAGCTCCGTCAAAGGTACCGGCGTAGGCGCTGGTGACATAGCCATTTTGCGGATTAAACGGTATCCATTCCTCATTTTCCAAATCAATGTCAGCCGTCAGCACAGCGGAGAGAGTTCGCTCCCCGCCATTGACCCGATCCCGGAACGCTTTTAGCTCCTCCGCAGAACTAATGTTTACAGGATCGTCCACAGCATTTTCTGCCGCCCACGCCGTCCCCGGCAGCAGGCCCAGCGCCATGACCAGGGTGAGTAGCAGGCTCAAGGCCCTTGTCCTTATTTTCCTCATCAAATCTCCTCCATTTCTCTCATTCAAAACTCAAATAATATAAAAAACGGCCGCGGCAGACCATAACAGGCCTGCCGCGGCCGACTTTTCCCGCGGTGCATTTGGGCATACCAATGCCCTGTCATATAAACACCATAGGTCTTCCGGCTTGTGGGGTGTGGAGCACCGCTCCGCGCCTGTCGCTCCGCCTTCTCAGGATCGCTCCCAATGACCGGCTCACGCCATGAACGACAGCCTCCCCCGCATACGGCAACGGGTATTGCTCCGGGTTCTCACCGGATTCCCTCATCCCCGCCTCTGCCCAAAGCAGACACGAGGTCATGATGCTTTTTTTGTCATTATAAAATGATGTTCCGTCCTTGTCAATCCGAATTCCGTTCTGCCTCTTTGCCCAGACTATTATTTTACAAAAATCTCCGCAACGGGATGGTAAGTACCCGCAGGACCAGATAGAACGCCTTTTTCCCAAAGCTCAACTCCTTCGGCACATACTTTTCCCCATACTGATACTCTCCGTCCTCTCTCATTGTCTTACTGTACGTCTGATCGCGCTCGGCCTCTTCCCGAATCATCCGGTTCAATTTGGGAGAATCCACCACCAGCATCAGCTCCGTATCCTGATAGGTGCTTCTCATATCCATATTGTACGACCCGACTACGCTGAGTCTGTCGTCAATTACCATAGCCTTTGTATGGCAGGAATGTTCCCCCATATACTCATAGACCTGTACGCCCGTATCCCAGATTTTCCGCCGTTGGTTCAGATAGTCGGTACATCCCCAGGGATTTGCGCCACTGGCTACATCGTTTGTAATAATCTGAATCTCTGTGCCCCCCGAGGTCAGCCGCTCCAGATCATGATACATCTCCCGCCCACAAATAATATAAGGGGTATAAACGATCACCTGTTTCCCCTGAGACATCAGCCGGTTGAGAGAATACCACATCCAGGGCTCCTTATTTTCCGCCTGGATCGGATTTGTCAAAAGGCTGATCCGCCCGGTTTCAAATGTACGCTCCCTCCAGTCCATGGGGACAAATAATTCTGGCTCTGCCGCCCTCATGGCCCGCTCCCGACTGCGTAACGACTCCTCCTCTCGCTGCCGGTCTTCTTCTCCAAGGCGGCCCTGAAACAGTCTGCTGTCCGGAAGCGCCCAAACCGACTCAAAATAGTTCACCAGCTGATACAGCGAGGCCTCTGGATCCTGTCCAGACCGCATCACAAGAAGCTCCCGGTCGATGTTCGGCTTGACAGAGGGCTGCTCTCCCAAAAACAGATCCGTTGTATTTCTGCCGCCCAGAAGGTAGACCTTTCGATCTACGATCAAATATTTATCGTGGAGCCGCGCCTGCAGCTTCCAGGGCTGGAGCAAGTCAATCGGATTATAAATTTTCAGTTCCACGTTTTTGTGGCCGGCCAGCGCCTTGAATACCGGATCCTTCTTCACATCCAAAAAACCGCTGGCGCCGTCCACCAGCACACGGACCTGAACTCCTCTTTCCGCGGCACAGAAAAGGGCCGAGACCATGTCTGTCCCGCTGCTGTCCCCATTGAAATCGAAGGTCGAGAGGATGATCTCCTCCTCCGCGTTTCCAATCAGATTCATCCGGCAGAACAGTGCATCCTTATTGTTGTCAATATAGGCCGCCCGCTCCGGGCCGACGCCTGTCCCATAAAATCGGCGGTCTTCAAAAGCAGCTCGATACTCTGGTGAAACCTCCTTATGCTCTATGTACGGCACCACCACGGCCAGTATATACAGCAGAATCAGCAGAAACGGAAGCGCTTTTAGACAACAACGCAATACGGAGCTTTTCACCATACTAGTTCCTTTCTCCAAGCCACTTTAAGCTACTATCTTTCTCCTGGGATGTAGACAGTACTATATCAACAAACCATATATCCCGCAAGGGGAAAACCTCCGTTTTTACAGAAATGTCATACTTTTTGTCGAAGACGCTCTGTTATTCCGGGAATCCTTGTTAGGCATCCGCCGTCAAAAACTAATAATGTCAGGCTGACCATCAGGAAAGTGCCAAGGGACTCCGTTACCGTAGTAACCATAATTTGAGAGGCCGTTTTTTTCGTCTGTTTCCAGATGATCTCTGTACCCATCATCGAGACAAAGATAAAACACTCTTTGATACCTTACCACTGCGTATCCATGGTACCTCTTATCAATAAGCAGAGAGTGTGCGGGGCAATCAAAATTCCAGTAAGCAGCCAGCACCAAAATAAAAGGTAGTCTTTCCTTTATTCAGCATTTTTGTTGAATAACATGGCAACTAGAAATTGTCAATCTATGTCTCCATCTGTTATACGGTCCATTTGGACTCTGTCTGGCCGTACAGAGCCGCACTTACGCTCCATGATTTGAATGCGCCTTCTTCCATCCATTTTTATCCATTTTTATCCATTTTATTCATAAATAAAGCTTTATTATATACCTCTTTTTTGTCTAATTAAACTTCCAATTATGATACATTTTCGCCGTTTTTCTAAAAAATATTCTTCATTTTTCACACTTTAAATCCGTTTAAAAGAGGTATATCATCTTTATATTCTTTCTTAGAGGTGAATATTTATGAACTTCTCAAGCTTTGATTTCACGACCCTGCGGGATATACCAATATCCCACCCCTATTATGACACCCCGCGAATCTCCATCTCCGCAAAAGGAAGCGTTTCTATGAACGGAGCTCTGAAAAAAGCAGTAGGAGAACAGAGAGCGTTTCGGGCGAAACTTAGCCCTGATGGCTGTCTGTTTGCGCTTTATCCCAACGAATCGCCTAATATCCGTTTTTCTCCTAAAGGTGGGCACATCATGCAGCCAGCTCTCGTTGAGCATCTGGAGCAGCTCGGTCTATCACTACCTGTTTTGTATACGTTAGAGTGGAACACCGAGCAGCAAGCCTGGGTTGGCTACTGTGATGAGTTACCTCAACCCCCATCCATTTCTAAACTAAGTCCCCCTCCAAGAGCCTCTAAAACTAGGAGGAAAGTATGAAACGTAAAAAAAAGAGTTTTTCTCTCCGTGGATATCGATTCATCGACGGTTTCATCTGGAAGATCTTCGATTTCTTCCATCTCCCTCATCAAAACAAAGATTTGTATCAGTGCGCTTGGGTCGCCTTTCTCTCCGCCTACCAGGAACGACCTCTTTCCTTTTCCCATACCAATTCCCCTGGATGGATGCGGGCCTATCATATCATCTGGGACGCGCTTGCAAAAGAACAAAAGTATACCAATATTTGGCGCTATAAATATACCTCTGCAGACCAACCGGCACGGTATGATATCCCTACTCCCCTCATTGAATTGCAGCATTCCCGCCATGGCGACTTCCAAAACAGTGTCTGTTTCCATGACTATTTGGCACACCTAGGTCCTGATACCCGCCTTATGGCCTATGGCCTGATTCATGGGGATACCATAGAGGAAATCCAATCCTATCTCCGCTGGGACTATGACCACACTCATTTTATTTACAATGATCTTCGGGAAAAGATGGAGGAGTATTTGCGTATATGAGTATCAAGGAGACACCTATATCGTCAGATTCAAGGGCAGCTTCAAAGCATAGGACTTATATCACTATATTAGAGACCTATGTGGCTATTTTAGGGACAATTCTCGGTCTTGTATTTACCTGGAGCCAACTTCGCCTTTCTCAAAATGAAGACGATCGATCTCGCCGTGCAGAACCACTTTCTTACACTTTAGAAGCTGTCAACACACATTATCAATATGATATTCAACAAGAGGGAGTCGCCATGTCCATTCCCGCACCCTCCCTACGCCTTCATGTTACCCATGGCAGCTTGAGTTCTATTACTGCTATTTCTTTTGATGGATCAGCCTTCCATGAGTTGTCTGACCTTCCTATTTTAGATAGATGGGAGGGCTGTACAGTAGATGTTACTATGCCGGCAGAATCTCTGATTGTCAACGGAAATTTAGTATATGACTACTTTTTTCTTTTCCTCCAACCTACAGAGGGAGAAAATCAACTGGATTTGATTTGCAATACTATTTCTTTGGACACTCAAGAGGTACAAACCAGTATATTCCACCCTATCGCTCTAGCCCAGCTTTCATACCTTGCTGATAGTCCACAGAAAGAGCTGCTCCTGGTATATAATGCACTCCTAAACGACTTTAAAGGTTTAGGGCTATTATAATCTTTTTCCATTGACATCCTAAGGGGCGACAGACCTACTCTGTCGCCCCCCTATCTATATATAAACCGGTTCCCATTTAACCGCGTATCATTGCTCTGTCTTTTGCTCCCTGCTTGGGGCATCCGCCTGCTGAAACACACCAAATAAGATCATATCCAGCAGCTCCTCTGTGGCTTCCAGCATAGCATGGATATCCTCCAAAGTGCGGCCTCGCAGCAGCATATCACTGAAGGTATAGACGATACTCTCCAGATAACGATTTACCTGCTCCTCCTTCAGTTCTGGGCGCCGCCTCATCCCAGACACGACTACTCTCAAAAAACGCCGATTCATCTCCTCCAGCGGTCTATGTAGAATCTGTATTTGTTCTCTAAGCTGTTCCGGTGGACGAAGCATGGCGTTTTCAAAAACGCGCTTGTGCTTGGGCTCCAGTTGAAAAAAGTATTCCCGGATCATAAAATATTTTTTTATCGCGTCAAAATTTTTCTGTCCGGCCAATTTCTCAGCCTCTTGTTCTACATAGGCTCTCAGCGATAAAAATGTATCCTGGACACAAAGCAGAAACAATTCGTCTTTGTTTGCGTAGTAGTGATACATCATCCCCTTGGATATCCCATGTCTAGAGCAAATACCTTCCATGGTCACCTGACCGTAGTCATGGCTCCCAAATTCTTCTCGTGCCGCACGGAGTATTTCCCGCCTACTCCGTTCTTGCCTTTCCTTTTGAGTCATGCTCCAGCTCCCCCTTCCACTGGAGACACCGTTTTCTTCGCTCTGCCCAACTCACCTGCCCACTCAAAGCCTTTTTTGGCCATAAACACCGCAATCAGTTCATTGATAACCGCCGCGGCCGCAATAGTCCCCTGCACAATAGCCGCGCAATCTGGTGCCGGTCCTGCCAACACAGACACTGCGATACCAGTAAACACCAGTGACACTCCAGAGTGCGGCAACAGTGTAAAGCCCAGGTATTTTCTCACCGGTTTGGGGGCATGGGTGACCGAAGCGCCAAAATAGGCGCCGAGATACTTTCCGATGGCACGGGCCACAATATAGACCGCTGTATAAATTCCGGCGCCGAAAATCAAATGGCAGTCCAGAGGTGCGCCCAAACTCAGAATGACCACTATCATGGCAACCCCGATGATAGGATCCATCACCTTCATGATCCCTTTCAGCTTTTCCTCCGAGACCATATTGGCGAAAACAGTGGAAAAAGACATTCCGATCAGCATAAAGTTAATCACCGGGGCTGGCAGCAGGCTGTTTAAGGCAGCCCCTATCCCCACAGAGACCAGGAGCATCAGGATTACGACAGACAACGTGCTGTTCTGAGTGTGGGTCATTCTCAACAGCTCTCCAGTGATAAACCCGGTAATCATTCCAAGCAGCACTGGGAGGAACACTAAAAAGAGTACCACGGGCACTGGAATCCCCTGGGTGGAAATATGGGCAGACACAAAAGCGATGACTAGAAAGAAAACTAAGGCACCCACCAGATCATCTAGAGCTGCCATAGGAATCAGTGTCCTAGTCACAGGTCCATCCGCCTTCATGTCCCGCACAACAGATAAAGAGGGGGCTGGAGCTGTAGCTAACGCGATCCCGCCGAACACAAACGCCAAATACAGCGGGATATCCACCACCAAAAAAATAACTCCAAATACCAAACTGACCACCAGGAAAGTACCAAGAGATTCAGTCACTGTAGTAATAACAATCTGAGAGCCAGCTTTTCTCATCTTTTTCCAGATGAGCTCTGTGCCGATCATCAGGCCAAAGGTACACTCAAAAACACTCTTTAACATCTCAAACCACCGCGCATCCAGGATACCGTTTCCCAGTAAACCCAGAGCGTAAGGTCCAAGTAACATCCCAGCAATTAACCAGCCCAAAATAGAAGGCAGTTTTCCCTTTGCGATCAGATTTCCAGCTAAAAACGCAATCAATATCGAAACAAGCAGCCTCAATACATCCAGCAGAAGTTCCATTGGCGGTATCCCCTTTTGTTCTTGAGATTTATAGACGGCATCGTCCGCAAGTTTAGATTATAGCATTTATAGACGATATCGTCCATAAAATTTTTGTAAACTTTTGCAACGGGTGAAACTCCATATCTAAGACTTTTTGAAATTTATTGTTTTGACCATCTTATCTATCAATGTGCGTACGCTCTGATTTTTCTCAGGAAAGTTGGAGCAAGCTATATACAGCTTGCCCCGATGCGTAAAGGACGGTTAAACTCGATATCTCCATGTACCCAATAAAAGCGCCACGAAGCGGCGACACCAAATCACGCCCCAGCGCAGCGGTTGTAATTTGGAGAGGGGGAGCAACAAAATAAGTGTGCTCCCACGTGCAAAGGATGGGCAAAATCGATATTTAGGACAGAAACGAAAAACAACCGTCCATAGGGCAGCACCAAATCGGAGCCCAGCGACAGCGGGTCTGGTTCGGAAGCGAGGAGCAGCAGAATGCGCGCGGTGACCTTTGGAATAAAATGAAAAAGCCGCCCGCAGGGCGGCCCCAAACCGGAGCCCAACGAAGCGGGTCCGGTTTGGAAAGGAGGAGCAACAAAATGAGTGCGCTCTGACTTTTATAAAAAGTCGGAGCAAACGATATGACGTTTGCTCCGACGTGGTGCGGGCACGGGGACTCGAACCCCGACGGATCGCTCCATGAGAACCTAAATCTCACATGTCTACCAATTCCATCATGCCCGCATATAAGAAACTGATACTAGACAATGATACACAACACTCGATAAAATGTCAATGGGTATGCAAGTCAAAATCGATATCCCCTATGGCAAACTTCACATTTTTAAATTAAAAAATGAACGAAATCTGAACGCTTGCTCCCTTGACTTTTTCGAAAGTTAAGCCTATGATTTGTCTGCAAAACAGGTAACGGCCTTACGGCGGTAAAGACGGTCCGTCGGATATGATAGTTGTGGCCCGCCTCTTTGCACAGGAGGTATTTTATGGACTCTTATACAATTTTCAAAGATATCGCCATCATTCTGGTGGCTGGCAAATTTTGCGGCCTGTGCGCGCGAAGGCTGAAAGTCCCCAGTGTGGTAGGTGAGATCGTAGCTGGTCTTTTGGTTGGGCCCTGTGTCTTTGGTCTGGTCCAGCCCTCCGATTTCTTGACCCAAATGGCCGAGATCGGCGTTGTGCTCCTCATGTTCTCGGCCGGTCTGGAGTCTGATACCCAAGAACTTCTGCGCAGCGGCCCCAAGGCCCTTGCTATCGCCACTTCCGGCGTTCTGCTTCCCCTAGTTGCAGGTACGGGCCTTTTCCTGCTGTTTTATGGCGGGGACAACTCAGAGAGAAATCTGTTCTATGAAGCGCTGTTCATTGGCTGTATCCTGACCGCAACCTCTGTATCTATTACCGTGCAGGCTCTGCGGGAGCTTGGCCATCTAAAAGAGCAGGTCGGCACCACTATCCTGTCAGCCGCTATCATCGACGATGTACTCGGCATTATCGTCTTGACCCTCATCAGCGGCCTGAAAGATCCCGATTCCTCTTTGTTCATGGTAGCCTGGGGAACTTTGATGTTCTTCCTTTTCTCTGCCGTGGTAGGTTATCTGATTTATCAGTTCTTTGATGGAATGGATGCTCGTCACCCACAGACCAGGCGGTTACCCATCCTTGCTCTGTCCTTCTGCTTGGCAATGTCCTATATTGCCGAGGAGTATTTTGGAATTGCCGATATCACCGGCGCCTATGTAGCCGGATTGGTGTTATCCAATCTGCAAGACGCCCCCTATATCGAGCGCAAGATGGACATTAACTCGTATATCATTTTTGGCCCCCTGTTCTTTGCTTCCATCGGCTTAAGTACCGATGTGGGCGAGATGAATCCTAAGCTCCTTCTGTTTACCCTCGCCTTCCTTGTGGTCGGTCTGCTGTCTAAAGTGGTCGGCTGCGGCGGAATGGCCCGTCTATGCCACTTCTCCGGCAGAGACTCCCTCAAGATCGGTGTCGGTATGATGAACCGGGGCGAAGTGGCCTTGATTGTGGCCCAAAAGGGGCTACTGCTGGGCCTTCTCAATTCCATGTTCTTCACCAGTGTTATCATCTTGATCTTGGTGTCTGCTATCATCACCCCCATCTTTTTGAAGATCCTATATAGCCGGGACTCTCGACTAGAACCGACACCTCCGACAGCATAAACGCTCAAAAACGCCGCCTCGTTTTTCCCAGGCGGCGTTTTTATGTCAGAAATCAGGATACCCCACCAGGGGCTTCCAGCCGAAAAATTCCCGCAGCTGGCGGCCATCATATAGATAAGCGCCAGCGCTGTCCGACCAAGTCAAACAGTCTCCGGTCCACACTTGCCCGCTGGAGCTGCTGAATATCTGTGGGCACTCAAAGTGGAATCTCGGCTGGCTCCCATTCACAGCCGAGGACCATATCCCGTGGTGGACAGAACCAGACCTTAAAGCTGCCTCCCGAGGGCAGCACAGCCTCAGACTAAACCACAGACGCCCCCCGCTGATCCCCAGCAGGTCCATCTCTTCCCACACCTCCTTCTCCCGCTCAAAGGGAGCCAGGATATCCGGGGCGCTTCCCCACCGCAGGATATCTCTGTAACCTCGAAGTATCGTGGTGCATCTGCCGGTTTTTATATCCAGTGCCTTCACCCCACTTGACTTGGTATATACCACGCTTGTTTCATCCAGCCAATGGTAATGAAAGATGGAGCATTTCGTATCCCGAACCTCTCCGGTATCCAGATCATATAGGTGCAGCACCTTGTTTCCGGAGCGGTATTTATAGTAAGACAGGTACCGACCCTCCGGACTGATCCCCAGTCCCATAGGGGCCCCTTTGGCCTGTTGAAAGCGAACCAGCTTCTCCCCCTGCCGCTCTCCCAGCTTCCAACGCCAAAAGCTATTCCCGTCGCTAAAATACAGCGTATTCCCCGGTCCCATAATCGAATCCGCGGTAAAGCAGTCCTCTTTTGTAACCTTGATGGGAACCGTGAGCAGCTGTCCTTCCTGCTGGTCATAAAGCCAAAGGCCGTGGGCCTCCTCAGGCACATATCTCAGCCCTTCGGCAGTGGCTCGGGAATTCCCTATGGCCGCATAGCGCTCTCCGCCCACTAAGTGGGCATACACGCCGGGCGCCAGTGGTCCCGGCAGGGGCACATGCGTGATTTTCTCTCCGTCCAAAATCTGAAAGTCGCTTCCCATTAGGCGGTAAAAGCGCATGATACCGCTCTCCTTCTATCCCGTCTCCGCATCCGTCTTTGTCCTGCGGCTCTGGTCAGGTCCTACGATGGGCTTATATTCCGGCTCCGGATTCATCGCTTCCTTCGTTCCTACGCAGCGGTTGATAGGTGTCCCCATTTGATAGAATTTTTCTTCATAATCCGTCATTACCCCGTTGATACCCTGTCCGTGGAGATCACGAGTAACTTCAGATAGTATGAATCCAGCCTTTGGAAATTGGAAAAGGGACCACTCAAACAGATCCCGGTTGTCGCTCTTGAAGTGGATTTGCCCCCCCTCTCTAAGGATCCCACGATACAGAACCAGGAATTGCTCGTGGGTCAATCTGCGGCGGGCGTGTTTCAACCCTGGCCATGGATCGCAAAAATTGATATACAGCAGATCCACCTCTCCCGGCGCAAAATAATCCCGGAGCTTGGCTGCGTCACCATCAATAAAAAGAATATTATCCAGTCCCTTTTCCATGCTTCGCTCCATAGCAATGACCATGGCGTCAGGCACCCGCTCTAAAGCGATATATAAGACATCTGGGTTCCGTTGAGCGGTCTCCGCAGAAAACCGCCCCTTTCCACAGCCGATCTCTAGCCTAATTTCCTTGGCGTCCGGCTTTAACTGTCTCCAATGTCCCCGGTAGGAGGACGGTTCGCGAATCAAAAAACGGGCACACCGCTCCATTCGGGGAATTAGATTGGGCTTTTTTCTCATTCTCATAGGGATGTCACCTCTCAGGTTTGTTACAAAAATATCTTATCATATTGATAGGAATACTTGCAATCTTTTTCAAAATATACTATACTATATTTTGTTAGCTGATTGTCAGTCTGTGAGCAAACAATATGCCGGTTTGTTGGTATATATCAAATGTAAAATGAAACATCGAATATCTGGATATAGTGAAGGTAGTATTGCGCTTGATTTGAGTGGATAGATGACCTATCCATTCCTTTGAAAGCAAGATTTCGGAAGTCCTTAGGACAGTAGCTTGCGGCGGAAATCCCTCAGTTGAAAAACTCCCGCAAAATTAGGCTTGACCACAGCGCCGCCCACAGACACGGGAAACTTGCTTTTTCCTTCCTCGCGTGGTATCATGCAGAAAAACTGAATATCCGGGTGTAGCGCAGTTGGTAGCGCACGTGATTTGGGTTCACGGGGCCGAGCGTTCGAATCGCTCCACTCGGACCAAAAGCCCTCTGGAGAGAAAACTCCAGAGGGCTTTTGCTTTGTTTACTGCGGCGCAATTTCTGAGGTTATTTCTGCTACATTTCGCTTAGGCGAATCATGTGATGGTTAGAGTCTGTAAGGAGGCACCTCTTATCCTAACATAAAATTCTATGAATCTATGATTTGTCCCGTTTGGCGGCGTTAGAATTTTACTTTATAACGCGACTCTTTGCAACTTCATATTGTAATTACGTTAAGGATGGGGTATAATTAACAAAAATACACGTTATGGAGGTGGAGCCATGAACAATAGCGCAGCCGAATTAGAGAGAAATGATGAGAGCAGGCAAGAGGAGACTCATGAACTGGATAGTCCTCATAGTCCAAGTAAACCAAAACGCAAGAGAATAACCAGACTTTTCCCTGCACTTACTTATGAGGAATGCCTTTCTCTTTGCAATGCCATTTGGGAATTTGCTTCTGGTCAGCGTATTAGGCGCTTAACTTTGTTTGATCAGATTGGGAAATCTCCTGAAAGTGGATCAAGCCGGACCTTAATTACCGCCTCCAATAAGTATGGGCTAATTGAGGGATCTACCCAAGCAGAGTACATTGAGTTGACACCGGACGGAGCAATAGCTACCAATCCAGAATCGTCTGAATCAGATAGAGCCAAGGCGAACTTCGAATTAGCAATAAAAAGTAACGAATATCTTTATGCTCTTTATGAACAATATAAAGAAATGAAAGTTCCTTCTCAACAAGTCCTTATGGACTTTCTGCAAGAGAGAGGGCTTGACGGTGACAATCAGCAGAGATGTGTTGATCTTTTCTTGGTAAATGCCAAAGCTATTGGCCTTATTAAAGTTATGTCTGGCACAGAGAGAATAATATCTATTGAGCATTTGCTCGAAGATATGGGGGCAAACAATTCTTTAGAATCTCAATCTCATGTCAGTGAGATGCCTTCTGCTTATCAAACTCCTTCGTTACCTTTGCTTGATGAAAAAAACTTGACAGACAACAGTTGGGACTGTACTTGCTTTTATATTACTCCGATTGGCGAAGACGGTTCAGAGCAGCGGAAACATGCAGACTTATTCATGGGAAGCATTGTTGAACCAGCATTGAGTAAATTAGGACTCAAAGTTGTCCGGTCCGATACAATAAATTCCGCTGGCATGATTACTTCACAAATTATCGAACATCTATTCAAAGCCAAATTGGTAATTGCCGATTTATCTTTCCATAATCCCAATGTATTTTATGAGTTATCATTTAGACACTCCCTCGGAAAACCTGTTATACATTTAATCCGTAGTTGTGATTCAATTCCCTTCGATATCCATAGTTTTAGAACGATTAAAATTGACGATAGCAGTATATATGCGTTTGTTCCTCAAATTGAAAGCTACCAAGCAGCTGTATCAGCCCAAGCACGTCAACTACTGGATAATGATGAACCTGTCGATAATCCTATTACATCATTTATAAATATGGAGAAAAATAAGCGATAAATCAATTTTGGGATTACCGCCTATGTTACCCAGCCCCAGATGATGAAATCTTAAGCTTTTAAGTCCAAGTAAGTCTCCTTGAATCTATAATTTCTGCTTGCTAAAAAACTTCTTGTTGTTTAGCCACAGACCATTGATCTTTTAAGATTTTTTGAGGCTTATAATTCAGCTCGAACCAAAGGCCCTCTGGAATGAGTTCTAGAGGGCCTTACCTATTTTATGCGACGCAATCTCTCTGCTTACTTCAGCCCCAATTCACTTCGAATCTCATTGTAATATTTCCTGACCGTACTTCGATCCGTTCCTACCGCTTTAGCGATGGCGCTCTTGCTGGTGACCTCTGGATGCTCCCGCATATAGGCGGCGATGGCTTTCTTCTTCTCGCTGACCCCGTCCGGGATGGCATCCAGGTTCCCGCTCTCCTTGATGGCCTTGATCTCCGCCTCCATCTGCTCGATCAGCCTAGGCAGAAGGGCCTCGCATTCCTCCCGTGTTTTGGCGTACACATTGCGGGAGTGCTTCTTGCCGTCCGGCCACACCGGAGAGTAGCGCCCCTCCCAGCAGTGTTCGCTGATTTGGGTGATACATCCGGTGCCGGGCTTCCGTTTCTTTCCGACATAGGGCTGGAATGTGGTCATTGTCCGTTTTCCTTGCGGCTCCGCAGGAATCGCCTGCGGAGCCGCTTTTCCGATTCTCCGGTCGATCTTTGCCTCCGCTTCGGACCGCATCGGGTTGGTGATGTGGGTGTAGATGTCCAGCGTGGTGGCCGCCGAAACATGGCCCAGCATGGCGGAGAGGGTCTTCACATCCATCCCGTTTCCCAGAGCGATGGTGGCAAATGTGTGCCTTAAATCATGGAAACGAATTTGCTTACACTGGGCGTGTTCCAGAATGAGGTGCAGCCGCGTTCTGATGTAGGCCGGGTCCAGAGGGGAGTCCTCTTTGACCGGCGAGGGGAACATCCACCGGGAGTTTACGCTCTCCCTGTACTCTTTCAGAATGTTCAGAAGCGGCGGAGGCAGGCTGACCGTGCGGATGGAGGACTTCGTTTTGGGCTGGGAGATCAGGAGCCCGTCCTCCTTTGTCCGGTAGACCTGCTTGGTGACTTGTAGTTCTCCGGTCTCCAGATTCAGGTCATCCCACTGGAGGGCCAGCAGTTCTCCTCGGCGTAGGCCAGTGGTCAGCTCCAGTAGGAACAACTCGAAGTATCCCTCCGCCTTGGCCTGGATCAGGAACCGCTGGATCTCCTCACGGGTCAGAACCTGCATCTCCCGGGCCTTCTTGGGCGGCAGTTTGCAGCCGACGGCGGGGTTCACGCGGATCAGACCCTCCTGCACTGCCTTTTCCAGCGCGGACCGGCAGTTCATGTGGCAGGCCCGCACCATACGGTCGGACAGCCCCTTGCCGTAATGTTCCGTGTGGAGGAGCCGTCCGCTCTTTTTCAGGCGGGCATAAAACTGCTGCAGGTCGTTCTGCGTCAGTTGATCCAGAGGGATGCTGCCCAGTTCCGGAATAATGTGCTGGTAGATCCTACCCTCATAGCCAGAACGGGTGGTGGGGCGAAGTTTCGGCCTGGAGTAATTCTGATACCAGAAGTCCATCCACTCCCCAAAGGGCATATCAGGCTTGACCTTGTCTGACTTGGGCGGAGCGTACTGCTCCTGCAGCTGCTTCAGCTTCTCAACGCATTCGCTCTTTGTCTTGGACAAGACATTCTTGGTTTTGGGAAGGTTCTTTTCATCGTAGCCGATGACCACCCGGCCCTCCCAACGGCCGTCCTTGCGAAGCCTTACGGTTCCCTCGCCGTTCTTTCGCTTTCTTGCCACGGTTTCCACTCCTCTCCCAAGATGTCTGCCATAAAATCTCCTACGATGTTCGCCGCCTGTTTCTGCATGTCGCCGGTCACATGGGTGTAGGTGTCCAGGGTGAAGCTGGCGTTGGTGTGGCCCAGAATGCCCGAGAGGGTCTTGGCGTCCACGCCGCCGGCGAGGGCGTGGGTGGCGAAGGTATGCCGCAGATCATGGAATCTGATACTGGGCAGGCCAGTATTTTTCAGGATCGTTTTCATCCGGTTGTAGGCATAACCGGGATTGACTGGTTCTTCCGGATGCAGGGGATTGGGAAATATCCAATCGCTGATGGCGGCTTTCTTCCGCTCCCGCAGACGCTTGGCTGTACTGTCCGGCAGGGATATGGTGCGTCTGCCCTTGTTAGTTTTGGTCTCTCCGATCTCCAGCGCACCGGCTTTGCGGGAACTGACCGACCGGACGATCTTCAGGGTTCCATCTGACTCGTCGAAGTCCTCCCACTGGAGGCCGCAGATCTCACCTCGTCGCAGGCCGGTGGTCAGTTCGGTGTAGAAGAAGTCCCGCCACACCTCATCCTGCTCGATGGCCTCCAAAAAGATGTCCAGCTGTTCCTCGTTCAGGATCTGCTTGGGCCGGTAGTTGGGCTTGGGGACCACTGTGCCCTCCGTCGGATTCTTGGCGATCAGGTGCGCGCTTTGGGCATCCTTCATGGCGTGGTGGAGCATGGCGTGGATGCGGGAGAGCATGGAGTCCGAGAGCTGATGGCCGTACTCCGGGTGTTCGTGGACGCGCCCCTCCCGTTTCAGCTTGGTGTACATCCGCTGGATGTCCGTCGAGGTAATGCGGGAGATCACCTTATTGCCCAGGATCGGCTTGATGTAGTGCTTGGCATACTGACGGTAGCCATACATGGTACTGGGGCGGATCGTCCCTGCTTTGTAGTCGTCCAGCCATCGGTCCAGCCACTCGCCCAACGTCATGCGGCTGTCCTCGGTCAGTTCTACATCCTGATAAGTTTCGATGCTCTGGTGGAGTTTACTCAGCAACTCCTTCTGCGTGCGGCCGTACACATACCGGAAGATGGGATCGCCATTTGCCTTGTGGCCCACCACGATCCGCCCCTCCCAGCGGCCGTCTTCCTTTTTCCGTACCATGCCGTCCCCGGACGGCCTGCGTTTTGCCATAAGCTATTCCTCCTCTCTCCAGTCAAGGCCCTCCACCGCCAGCCGCATTCCAAGGCGGAAGCCCAGGATGAAGTGTTCCATGACGGCCGCATCGACGCGTTCATCCTCTTCATCAAGAAATCTCTGAAACTGTTCTTTGGCTTTCCCATCCAGCAGTGCATCCAGTTTTTCTTCGCACCACACGGTCAGTTCCGTCGTGCGGCTCAGCGCAGGCTGGGCCTTCAGTAATCGTTCTCTCTGTTCTGCGAGGCTGTTGTATATCATCTCCAGCGTATCTCTCATATGTGTCGCCGCCTCCTTCGTCAGCAACACACAATACCGCAACTCAAATCCAATAGCCACTCTATTTGGCCATAGTTATCAAAAAGTTATCATTTGGACGCCGAACTGCAGCGGCCGCCTTTTCTACGCTTCCAAAAGTTTTTTCCAAAAGAGTCAGGATATATGGTATACTATTTTTTATAAAGCATCGGAGGTGGCCGCATGGATCTGTACGAGCAGGTGAAAAAACAATGGCAAATGTGGTCTGTCCGTTCAGGCGAAGACCTGGACCTGCGCCTGGACAGCTTCCGCATTCTCTTCGCATACAACTCCGGGAAGATCGAAAATGCGGAGATCTCTTACCACGACACCCGGGAGATTTTTGAGAATGGCCGGGTGGTCGGTTATACCGGCGATCCCCGCACACTGTTTGAACTGCAGAACCAGAAGGTCTGCTATGACTTCCTCCGAGAGAAGATCCCTGGCAAAGAGCCGCTTTCCATTCCGCTGATCCTGGAGATCCATCGCGCACTGACGGAGGGGACTTACGATGAGCGCCGTTATCTGGTCAACGGAAAGCGGCCCGGGACATTCAAAAAACATGACTATGTGACTGGTGTCCATGAGGTCGGTTCCTACCCGGAAGAGGTTGAGCGCGATCTGGAGGAACTGGTCGGTGAAGTCAACTCCGTAGGACCGAAAGATCCGCTGAAGGCCGGAGCGTATCTCCATGCTCGTTTTGAGAATATTCACCCCTTCGCCGATGGGAACGGCCGCGTCGGACGGACATTATTGAACTACTGGCTGATGATCAACGACTATCCCCCTATGATCATTTATGAGGAAGATAAAAAGGCATACTACGACGCACTCCAGCAGTATGATGAACAGGAGTCTCTGGATGCTTTGGTCCGTTTCTTGGAAGCGCAGACAGTCAAGACTTGGGCGCGCACCATGAAGCTCTCCCCAAATGACACGCCGAAGCATCAAGGAATTGAATTTCACATGACGTGATCATCTGGCCTCCCGCCGCGGCGGGAGGCTTTTCTCTTTGCTTTGCGGCGCAATTTTTGCGCTTACCAGCCATCATCTTCCGCTTCCATATCGTCCTCCAACTGGAGTGGCACCTTGTGCTTTCGGGTAGTCTCCAGAGAGATGTACCCCTTGCTCTCGTTCACAAGAGCCACCGCCTTGGCCCTCAGGTCACGAGCATCCTGCTTAGAGATATCTGTAATAGAGGCCATCAGCAGGTGCATCTGCGCGATCTCCACCGCGATCTTATAGGACAGCTTGGCCAGGTATTCCTCCAGATGCTTGATCTCGCTCCGCTCGATTTTCTGATAGAACCGGGACAGTTCTCCGGTGAACTCCTTCAGAAGATCGCGGCTGATGTACTCCCGGATCGCGGCATCGATCAGCTCAGAGCGGTTTTTGAAGTCGAACTTCTCCCAGTTTTGATCCGCCAGACGAATAACTTCCGGGGGCAGGGACACGGTGATCTTCTCAGTTTTCCTCTCCATCTTCATCCTCCTCTGGCTCCAAGCCGCCCCGCTGGTAGGCGTAGATCCTGTCGTAACGGATGCTACCTGTTGTCCGCCTCACGGCCCGGACGCAGGTCTTCCGCAGTTCTTCCAGTGTCTCATTTGGTTCGCCCAGGCACTGGCTGGCGAACATGTGACAGGCCATCTCCTGCTCCACACATATCCGAAAAAGCTGGCGGCAGATGCGGTTCTCCAGCTTGCCCAGCTGTTCCTCCAAAAATGCGAGGGTGGTCTTGTTCATATAAAGCTCACTGCTGTTCTGCTGGAGAAAGCCGGTATAGAACTCCACCGCCTTGCAGACGAAGTCGCTCCGGCTGGCGTGTCCGTGCAGCGGGTAGAGGGCGTCGATCTCCGCCACCTGGCTGGGCGACATCAAAATACCCACCCGCTCTTTTTTCTCCTGACTCATTTGCGATACCTCCTTCAAATCCATAGGGGACGGCCCGGAAATCCTTGCAATACAGGCATTTTCTGCTCATTGGACATCTCAGGCAGTGTACGGTCTTTCCCGCACAGCCACCGATTCATCCCCGCGCCAAATCCCGCAATCCCTTGTCCCGCCCCGCGTTGCGGGGCGGTGTGGCCTGGCCGGGGATGCTTGCGATCCCCGGCCTTTATCCTGCACGATTTTCGTCCCCTCGGTTCACCCGCTCATTTTGGCTTCCGGGCGATCCTGGTGCCCGCGGCACACAGCCCCCACACCGCGCTTTGTGGTACGGGAGTGTCTGTTCCTGCCCATGCCGCAATCGCCGCACACAGCGGCTCACAGGCGGTCACATGCCGGCCCGGGCCACTGTCGTCCGCTGACACGCCGCAATGAGCTCCAGCTGATCCAGTTGCCGGTCGTAGTGTTCATCTATCACCTCCTGAATCGGACGGAGCGTGTACAGCAGGTTCCCATTGCGTTTCTGACCAGCCCTGGTGGTGATTTCAGTTGGCTCGGTGGAGATGAGCCCGCGCTCCTCAAGGCACAGTGTGTACTTGCGTACCGTGTTCTCGCTCATGCCAACCGCCTGCCCGATGGTCTTGTAACTGGGCCAGCACTGATGCGTCTTGCGGTTCTCGCAGCGTTTGAGGTAACTGTACACCGCCAGCTCGCCGCTGCTCAGACCCAGCAGGAAGATCTCGTTGGGAAGAGAGAAATAGTTTCCGATCCTATACTTCATGTGCCGCCTCCCGTATGCTCCTCCACCCAGCGGATGAATTGTTCCTTGGGCACTACCATCCTGCTGCCGATCTTCAGCACCGGGAAGCCCGGCTCGTGCATCAGCTCGTAGCCGCTGGACGGTGATACGCCCAGCACGTTTGCCACCGTTGCCGCGTTCAGGAACAGCGGCAGGTCCTCATAGCTTTTGCAGCCTGATTCTTTCATGGCCAACACCTCCTTGAATCTGAGAAGCAAAAAGCCTCTCACTATATACAGGCAATAAGCAGGCCACTTCACAAATGAAAATAGGAAAAAAATAATACGCCCTCATAATATACAGGCAGCAAAACAGAGGAGTGAGCCGTCTCGAAAACATAATTTGGAGTTTTGCACAGAAGAGAATGCCTTGAGTAAGTGATTTTGCCGATCCACGATTCCTGTTAATCATAAAATGCGCAGCCGGATTTAAGCGGGGTCCAGAGGGATCCGTGGTGATACGGCATGCGGACCGTTTCGGGGATTTCAAACTATCATCCTCAGAAAAAAGGCAGGCAGGAGAGCGAGCTCTCCTGCCTGTCTTTTCATTGTTTATGCGGCGCAGTTCCTGCGCGGGTTACTTTACGATATTCTGGCAGAACCGGGTCAGGATCATCGCAACCTGCGCCCGGGTCGCGCTGCCCTTGGGGGTCAGCGTGGTGGCGCTGGTGCCGGAGACCAGGCCCTCCGCATTGGCCCAGCGGATGGCATCCACAGCATAGGAGCCGACCTGGGCGGCGTCGGTGTATTTGCTCAGGTCCGCCTTGGCTGTGGTGTCATAGCCCTTGTACTGGGCATAGCGGTACAGGATAGTGGCCATCTGTTCGCGGGTGATGGTATCATCCGGCCCGAACAGCTCGTCGCTGTATCCGGCCACGATGCCGTTCATCCGCGCCCAGTAGACCGCCGTCGCGTACCAGGCGTCGGCATCTACGTCCTTAAAGGGATAGCCCCAGATCTCGTCCTCGATATTGGGGGAACCCTCCAAGCGGTACAGGATGGTCACAATCATACCGCGGGTGGTGGTCAGGTCGGGCGCGAAGGTATTGGCGCTGGTGCCGGCCATGAGGCCGCTCTCGTTGACATACCGCACCGCGTCGTAGTACCAGGCGTCCTCCGCCACATCCACGAACGGGTTGGTCCACTGTCCTTCCGGTACAAAGGTCACATCCACGCTCACATTGCCGTTGGGCATGGTGAAGGTGTACTTGCCGCTGCCTTTGTCGGTGACCTTGATTGCGTTGCCGTTCTTGTCGGTGACCGTGATCTCGCCTACCTGATAGCCCTTGTCGGGCTTGGCGGTGATGGTCACAGTCTGGCCGCTCTTGGCCTTTTCCGGGCTAACCGTGACTGTGCCGTGCTCCGTGTCCTCCGGCACGGTGACCGTGTGGCTGACATTGGAGCTGTCGCCGCTGGAGGGCCAGTCGTTCTGGACGGTCAGCGTATAGGTCAGTTCTTCGCCGCCGGAAGTGACCTCCACTGTCAGCACGTTTTCGCCGCGGCTCAGGTCGAGCGTCATGCCTTCCAGGGACAAGGGCTGCCCATTGACTTTAATCGTTGCATTAGGGTCAGCAGCCACAGCTGTAACTGTGGTAGAGGACACCTGGGAGACATCCACAGAGGCCGCATAGTTCCCGTCCTCCTGCTTTTCGAAGTCGGACAAGGTGGCCAGACCAGTGAACAACAGGCTTTCGAGGGTCGCATCGCCCTCATTCTGTACCAGATCTCCATAGGCGACCTCGGCGCGGACGCCGGGCTTATCAAAGGTGAAGGACATCATCTTGCGCTCTTCCGGCGCCAGGGTGATCAGGTCAGCCGTCGTAGTGTAGCTTTGCTGGACGTCTACCACATTGCCATTCTCATCGTACAGCCAGACCACCACGTTGCCGGTCTTACTGTCCACGATGGAGTTGTTGTTCAGGGTCACATCCACTGTGGTGCTGTTTCCGTTCTTCGCCAGTCCCTGGCTGATGGTCACGTGCTCGCCGTCGGCCTGCTTGAGCAGACTCTCCAGATGGATGGGGACAATGTTGTTGGTGTCGATGCACTCCAGCATCTCGCCGGTCTCGCCGTTGTCTGTCACCTCCACCCACGCCTTGGCGTAGAGGGTGATGCCGCCGTCCCGGACCTCGCCGTTCTCATCCGCGTAGATCTTCTTACTGTTTTCGTCTGTCTGCTGGATGTACCCGGCCAGGTTAAAACGGTACTGCACGGTGTAGTAGCCCTCGTCGATCTTGGCGAGTTCGTCACCCTTGATGGTCTTCAGTGCCTCCTCACCGTTGGCATAAGTGACGATCTCCTGGAAATACTCAGCGGGGATGGGCTGGGTACATTCGGGGTCGCTGTAAATGTTGAATTTTACGCTGCGGTCAGAGCCAGCCAGAGCCGCGTCGCTATTGTTATACAGAGTGAACTGGAGGACGCGCTGGCCGTCCTGGGCTTGCAGCAGGGTCTCGCTTCCGGCAATGCCCAGGTCGGGGATGTTGAGGGTCAGGGTACCCTTTGCCTTGGAGCTGCTGCCGCTCTGGAAGGTGCCGGTAATGGTGTATGTGGGATCGTCGATCTGTCCGTTGGTATCGGTGACTGTGTGTAACACGGTCAGAGCGCGGGTCTCGCCGGGGGCGACAGCCACAAAGCCGTCCGTACCGGCGGTGAAGGTTTTGCTTTCATTGCCGATTTCCACGGTGACACTGTTCATGGGCTGGGTGCCCAGGTTGGTGACGCTGATCTGAACGGGGATGGATATTCCCTTGTTGATGTTCTTGTAGTCGGGGATCACGGAGTCCACCCGCAGGGTATCGGTGTAGGCGCCGGAGCCCAGGTAGATGCTGGTTTTTTCCGTGGGCAGATACACTTCGTAAGGCTCTGTCCCCTCGATTATAATTTTTTCCGGCTCGCTATAATCGTAGTAAGTGCCCTGGAGGACGGAGATCAGCTTGCCGTCTTTCACATAGGCGTCGAAGTTGTCGATGACCGTCGACTCTTCCATCTGGGCGATGCGCTGGGCGGCGGTGACGGAGATATTTCCGCCATCTGTCCGGAAGCGCAGGCCGCTGAGATAGTCGTAGTTGGCCGGCACACTGCTCTCCGCCGTCGTCTCCTTCGTTATCTCCTCCTCGCTCACGGCGCTCTCTTTCCAGAGGATGGAGAGGTCGTTCAGGGTATCGGCATTGCGGGAGAAGCGGAAGTCCGCGTTGACCCGGACGCCGGTGTTGGCGATCAGGCTGGAGAGGGAGTCCACAAAGCCGGTGACCCGGTTGCCATCGGCGTCCACGGCGGCCAGCTTGATGTCGTTTTCCTGCTCCATGCCGGTTCCACTGGTGCTGCTCCAGCCGATGACAAAGGACTCGGTCCCATCGCCTTTGTTCAGCTTCACGGCGGCGATCTGGGGATTTTCGTCCATGGCGTCGTCGTCGGTCATCTGGACATATCTCTTGACCTGATACTCCGCCGTTGTTCCGTCGGCCAGCAGTTCAGCTTCTTCCGAAGCGGGCTTATCGATGATGGCATAGGCCACCTCCTGCTTGAAGTCGCCGGAACGGGTGTTGTGCTCGTCGGTCTGGAGGGTGAACACCACCGCCGCCTCGCCGGAGTCCAGCATAGCGGCCTCGATGCCCTTGACCGCGCCGGAGGTGCCGTTGTAGACGGGCTGGGGCTCGGTCCAGGTTTTGCCCTGGTCCTCGGACACGGCGTACATGATATAGTCCTTGGCGTCAAAGGTGGTGATCTCTTTGGCCTCAGAAGACGCCACCTGCCGCCAGGCCACCAGGATGCGCTCGCCGTTGGTGGCCACCACGGGGGACAGGTCGGCCAGGCCGTCGGAGGTCACGCTGCCGTCTTCCTGCTTGATGCCGGTGAGATAGGACACATTCCAACTATCTCCGCTGCGGACGGCCACCACGATCTCGGAGCTGTTCATCATGCCCGCCTGCACGTCGGCGGTGATGGAGCTGCCCGCCTCGGTGGTGGCGGGGCGCTCGGTGACACGGCTCCACACGGCAACAGCACGGTCCTCGGAACCGGCGGCCTGCAGGCCGCTGTCGCCGTAGCCCTCGTCGCTCAGGGCCGGGGTGCCCTTCGCCGGGTAGCCCTCGCCGCTCCGGGCTGCCGCCTTGACACGGACCTTGGTGGCGTCGCTGGCGTTGCTCATGTCGTCCAGATAGAACAGCCATGCGCCGTCGTCGGAGAGGACAGGGGCCGCCTGGGGATAGGAGTTGCCGATGACCTCGGTGCTGATGGCGCTGTCTTTTTCACCGCCGGTGAAGAGATCGCCGATGGCGTTGAACAGGTTGAAGCCGCCCTCCGGGCCGGAGCTGTCGTAAGTGCGCTCATACTGGCTGAGGTAGTCGCGGTCGATCAGCTTGGGCTCCAGTTCCGCGGCGTAGACGCCCATGTCGCCCGTTGTCATGAGACGCCTGACCTGGGCATTGTCCGGCGTGATGATGGCCGCGCCAGAATCGCCCTTGCTGACCTTTTCCCAGTAAGCATCGATATCTTCCCAGTTGCTGCTCTGCCAGTTATAGCTGGCGATGGGCTGGGACCAGAGGATCTGCTCATAGGAGATAAAGAGCACCTCCACCTGGAACTTGACTCCAATTTCACCCTCCACGCCCACATTATAGCCGAATTTCGCATCCTGACCAATGGCGTTGAGCCACTTGAGCTGCGCGTCCAGACCGATCCGTCCGAACAATCCCAGCTTGAGGGCGATCACCGCATAGTCGAAGCCGATTCCGCCGAACGCCTGGAAGTACGCATAGATGCTCAACTGGGTCAGATAGTCGTTGTCCATGACCTGGCGGTTGACCGCGGCGTCGAAATGCATGACGGCCGACGCGCCCAGTTCCAGCTGCACCAGCATGGGGACGGGGCCCACCTGGTAGTTCCAGGTCCACTCCATGCCGTAGCCGCCGCCGGCCTCAAAGTTGCCGTTGACGACCACCATCTTCCACTCCTGGTCGGTGAAGTCGTAATAGACCTCCGTCTCAAAGCCGCCGTTCAGGGCGTAGAAGATCTTGCCGTCACGGAATTTGCTCCTTCCGCTGCCTTGCGAGATATGGCTGCCCAGGATCTTGGCCGCCGAACCGAGCCGGCCGCCCACGGTTTTGCCATATTCGGCGCCCTGGCTGTACAGGCCCTTGATCTCCTCGAGGCCGGGGAAATAGTCCACGTCGTACCCGCGGCTGGTATCCGCCGCGACGCCGCTGACGTTGTCGCCCTCGATGTTGTTCAGGCCGATATATACCAGCCCGCGGAACACGGTGGGGTCTCCGGTGGGGGCCAGCTGCATTTTCAGGAAAGGCAGGTCGATGCCGCTCTTGGTGGCCAGAGAGATACCAATGCCTACAAAATCGTTGATAAAAGCGTCAAAACCGTCGTCGTTACTTGCGCTAGTGGAAATATCGACCAGGTTGTCCAGAAGCTGCTCCAGGCTGTCCGAATCGGTGGCCTTTTCCAGATTGAGCGCATTCATGAAGGACCAGGGCATGGTCTCTTCCTTCATGACGGCATTGTTGTGGTCCGCATACTGCAGTTTGATGCCGCGGCCCTGGAGGTCCTTCAGGCCCAGGTGGTCCAGCTGGGCCTTGTTCATGGGAACGGTGACCTTGGAGACCGGGATGGAGGTGAAGGGATAGCGGTCGTTATCATAGACCTGCCCGGTCAGCCCATTGCCCCGGTCATCAATGTAGTAGGGACGGCGGACATTGTCGGGATCGTCCACCTTGCCGCTGTCGCCCCACCAGAAGACACAGGTGGAGAGCAGCTGATCCGGGTAGTCGGCGTTGGGGCCGATCTTCCCCTTTTTGCCCCGCACATCGGCGGACAGGCCGCTCTCCTGGCCGGTGAAGTAGAGGAGGGAGCGGGCGATGAAGGGGGACTCATCCAGGATCTCGATGGTGTCCTTGTCCTTTTCCTCCTGATCGGGATTGCTCGGGTCGGTATAGGGCACCGTCTTGTTGGGGGCCTGCTGCAGGTTGATGACCCGCTCGCCCAGCTTGATGGCGTCCTCCTCGTTGGTGGTGCCCATGGCGGAGAACAGGATGGGGTAGTATTGCAGGGGGAGGCCGTTTTTCTTCTCCTGTCCATCGGGCGTGTCGGCGCCCTCCCGGATGACGGGGGTGCGGATCTCCACCACGAACTCGATGTCATCCGCGGCGGTGATGGGATCGGCCCCTTCCTTGGTGTTGAACTGGGTCACGTCGAAGTAGAAGGTGGCCTTGCCGTGGACGAACTCCACTTTCTGATCCTTTGTGCCGGGGATCGTGGCCTCCTCCCCGGATTTCAGCGCGTACATTGCGTCCGGGCAGTAGACGCCGTTGCGGTAGACGCCCACCCGGACGGTGGTATCGCCATAGTAGTCCGAGCCATCCGGCGCTTTCAGATAGAGGGGCAGGGTGGCAGCCTTGCGCAGCTCCAGGGAGTTGAGGGGATACAGCTCCAGACTCACCGCGTCCTTCTCCTGGCTGACCAGGCGGCTCTTATAAACAGTGCCCAGGTACAGCTCGCCGCCTACTTCGCCCTGAACGTACACGTCCGAGGCGATACCGCTGGCCTCATAGATGGCGAAGCGGCCCTGGCTGTCGCTGGTGGCCGTCCGGATCTGCCCGTCTCCGTTGGTGTAGGTCATGGTGAGGCCCGCTGCGGCGGGGTAGAACTGGAACAGGTAGAGCTTATCCTTCAATGTCTCCACCGTGACCTCCACGCTGGAGCTGAGGGCGTCCCCCGCCAGGTCGTGGATGGCCTGCACCACGGTCTTGCCGCTGTTCTTGCCGGAGAGCAGGAATTCGGTGGCCGGGGCGTAGGAGGAATAGGGCAGGCCCTCAATGTTCTCGTAGTAGGCCCCCTGGGGGTAGTTGACGGCGGCGGTCTCACTGTTGTCCACCGCCCAGCGGATGCGGTCGCTGGCCTCGCCCCAGGCGTGGTCGCCGTAGTTGATGGAGATGGCGGTCTGGAGGTCGATGTCCCGGTTCAGGGCCAGGATCTCCTCCTGGGACAGCGAGGCGATCCAATCTTCATTGGACATGGTGACGGCGTTGCCGCCCTCGCTGACTATTACCCGTCCATCCTCCACCGGCTGGACCAGGATGTCCAGGGCGTTCTTGTCGTAGATGTAGAGGGTAAAGCTGTCCCGGCTCCAGTCCTGTCCGGCGGTGGTGTTCTTGGCCTGGAGTGTCACGTCATAGATGGTGCGGAAGCCGTCGGTGATGTTCGCATCGAAGAGGTCGATGGTGAACTGTCCGCCTGTGTTATCGCCATACTGCGTATATTCGGTGGTCTCCAGCACCTTCTCGCCGGTGGAGTTGTCGGTGACCACCAGCTTGAATTCCGCGCCGCCTCCGCCCGCTTCCGAGGGGTCAAAGTCCGTGAGGGCGTAAGGGATGGTCAGGCTGCCCTCGTTGACCTTAAAAAGGGCATCGGGCCGGGTGAGGGACACGGACACGGGCCGGGCGGTCACGGTCACGCGGGTCTGGGCGGTAAAGAGACCGTCCGGGTTTTTCCCCTGATCCACGCTGGGTACGTTCTCACCCGCCTGGGCGGTGATGGTGACGGTGTAGCCATTCCCGGTGTCAGTCAGTCCGGGGATGATAAAGGACTGGTTGGGGGTGAGCGCGCCGCTCTCGTCCCTGGTCCACATGGGGAGGGTAGTGCTGTTGTCCCCCATGGTGATGGTTCCGTCCGGGGTGGCGGGATCGTAGGTGACGTCATAGGTCTTGACCGGCGTGCCGCTGGTATCCGTTCCGGAATAGACGCTGATGGTAAAGGTGGTCTTTTTGCTCTCCGCATCCGTGCCGTACTCGCTGTTCTTCTGGGCCAGGTTGGAGGCCCAGCGCAGGGTCAGCGGGTCGCCGGAGCGGAGGGTGATCTCCTGCTCCGGGATGCGGAGGTAGGGATTCGCGCCCTCCTGGATGGTGAGCTTGATATGTTCGGACTGGTACTCCTCTCCCTTGTATTCCTCCAGGCCGCCGTTGACGGCCTCCAGCCAGAATTCCACCGTTCCCTTGGCCAGGGGATGGATCACGCCGGTGGCCGGGTCGATGGTGGCAATTTCAGGCTTTTCGGATACCCACCGGATCTGGCTCCAGGTATAGCCGCTGCCGGTCACTTCACCGTGCAGGGTCAGCTTGTCGTCCTCCGGCGGGTCGTTGACGTAGATGGTGTCCAGCCAGCCCCCCGGCGTGCTGACCGTCAGGTCGTCTCCGGTAAGGGGGATGGGCTTGTTCACCGAGAAGGCCGCGTACCGGCCAAAGAGCAGGCCGTCCTCTTTCGGCGTGACGCCTACCACCGCGCCGTTCTCCCGCACCTCGTCCGTCAGGTAGAACTCCACGGTAAAGGTCTTGGCCTTCTCCTCCATGCCCAGCCCCAGAAGCTCTTCCACGTCGATCTCCACGGTGGCGGTCATTTTTGCCGGTGCGTCTCCATTGTCATAGACCAGCGGAAGGAGGTGCTGGCCGTTGTCCATGGTGGCGGCCAGCTTGGAGTTGGCAAAGGAGCCGTTGTCCAGGGTATAGGTGCCGATGATCAGGTCCCGCAGGTCCTTCTCCTCGGGCAGAGCCAGGGTGATCTCCACCACGGCGGTGGTCTTTTCCTCGCCGGTGGACTCATCCTTGGAGTATTTCAGGTCCACCACTTTGGCGGAGGGCGTGGGGGTGTTCACTGCGGAGAGCAGCTCGGGCACATCCAGCGTGATCTCCTGATTGCCGAGGGAATGGGGCTCCATCTTTTTGCCGCAGAGGTCCACGCCGCCGGAGATCTCCGTCAGCACCAGCTTCTGACTGCCGCTCTTGGGCACTTCGTAGAGGAAGGTCTGGCGGTAGCCGAAGGAGCCGTCGCCCGTATCCACGGGGCGCAGGGTCTGGTTGTCGGCGGTCGTAATGACCAAGTCCTTGCTGTACACCGGCTCGGAGAACTCCACCGTGATGGGCACCACCTGGCCATAACGGTAGTTGCTGCCCGGAACAACGATCTCTTCCACGCTGGGCGCTAACGTATCCAGCATAAATGGAATATGCAGTTTGAGACTACCATCATTCCAATAATGTTCTATCCTAAGATTAAAATGGTCAAGCCGATTTGTGTTCGCCATATGTGCCCAATATGGCCGACCGGGGTTTGGCGCCTCGGCCCCGTTAATGAACATATTGTCCAGCATATCATCGCCAGTCAAAGTAGCCGGAAAGCCAATTCGATCGGCAATTCCGTCCTCTGTTAATGGGCTGAAGTCATCGCGATACATATAGTCAAAGGTCAAAACATGACGCTCGAAATGCATATTAGCAAGCATACCAGGCTCCCATGCCGACACCTCGATCTCAAGATTGCTTCCAGCATATATAGAATATTCTGCCCCACGTTTAGTATCCTGGTCCAGTTCAATTTCAGACGTCTGTCCCGTAAATTTAATATATCTGGGCCTGTCAAAATATTGATCCCATTTTCCCGCAACCAACATACTGTCGGAGAGCAGCCGATAGTCCTCAGTGGGTTCATAAAATGGTTTATATGTCACAAAATAGTCCAAATTCTTGATTTCTGTGATTCTTTCCTCGACTTCGCTTTGTGGATATTCCTTTTCGATACGATCCTCGAAAAGATCTCCGTAGTCCCCATAAACCCATGGAATATCCAATCCCTCGTCAGAAATCAGCTTCTCTATATTCTCTTCGGTCAGCGCCGTATACGTGTACTGATTGTTCACATAGACGGTGGTGTGGGCGCCGGCTGCCTCGTTGTCAAACAGCGCACCCTGTACATTGTCGAATTCCACCACAAACGTCCGGGTCCCGTTCCACCGTTCGTCGCTGTTATAGGTAAGCTCCAGGGTCTTACTGGTCTCGCCCGCGGCAAAGGTCAGAGTGCCGCTGGTCTGGCCGCCCAGAGCCGCCTGGTTGCCATCGCCGTCGGCGGTACCGTTCTCAATGCGCCACTCCAGCGTGACTTTCTTGCCTTCGGGCACCGCATGGTTCAGGGAAACGGACAGCTTCGTGGGCTCGTTGGGCTTCATCGTAATGGCGTCGGGTACAACGACCCGCTGGCTCTGGTTCATCCCGGAGGGGAAGGTCAGGTTGTCCGCGCCCTGGGTGTTATAGAGCTGGATGCCGTTGGCCTGGAGCTGCTGGTACAGGTCGTACAGGCTGCCCAGCTCCTCCTCCGTCCACTCCACGCCCCCCTCGGGGAAATAGGTGGACTGGATGCGCTCCACTTCCTTCTGAATGTCCATCATGGTCTTGAAGTCGGCCATGGTGACGGGGGTCCCGTCCACCCGGATGACCATGTCGGGGTCGTAGTTCCCGCTCTCCAGCATGGACAGCAGCTCGGTCAGGTCGGTCCTGCGCTCCCCGCCGGGCAGGGTCAGGCCCCAGCCGGCGGCGCAGCCGGTATCGGTCAACAGGCCGTATTGGTCCAGAAAGGCGACGGTCTCCAACACCTCGCCGCTGTCCACCGTCTGCCCCAGCACCGTCACCACCGGGGCGGCGGACGCCTGGGCGGACGCGCCCACGCCGAAGAAGCGCCCGACGGACGCAAGAAGCCCGCCGGACTGCTCCGGTGTCCCGGCCCCGCCGCCCTGGGGCAGTTCCGGGGTCTCAGACTCCGGCTCCTCCGGGGTCTCGGTCTCCTCGGAGCTCTCCGGCTCCTGGGGCTGTTCCGGCTCCTCCTGGTCCTCCGGCTCCGCGGGGGTCTCCTCCTCCGGGATCTCTGGGGCTTGCCAGCTGTCCAGGGCCGCCGCCAGCTCCGCCGGGGCCACGTCCTGACCGTCCACCTGGAGCTGCCAGTGGGTAACAGGGGTATTGTCTGCCAGCAGGCCCAGCGTTTCCAGGCCGTCCAGCGCCTGTTTCAGCTCTGCCAGGTCGCAGGGGCGGCTGTTCACCGTCACATCGCCGCCGGACAGCGCCCGGGCCTCCGCGATGGTCAGGGGGCGGCTCTCCTCCTGAATGGTGATTTCACCGCTCCAGTCGGTGAGCACGTTGCCGTCCTCGTCGATGAGGCCGTATTGCCGCAGCAGCTCCATGGCCTCCTTAGCGGTCTTTTCGTCTCCCCAGAACTCGGTCAGCCTTTGCAGGATCTCCTTGTTCTGGTCGGGCGTGTTGTCCCACAGGGCCGCATAGGCCGCCGTGGGCAGGGCGGCGATGAGCATGACAGCCGTCATAACTCCCGCCAGCCAGCGTTTCCATTTTCTTCTCATAAATCCTTCCCCTCTCTTTGCCAGGAGGACCTCACAGTGGATGGGAACCCATCCACTGCAAGGGGGTACCCCCTTGCAATTCTTCTTTGCGCGCCCCGCGGCCAAAGGTGTTTTTCCCTCCGCCCGGCGCGGCGCACAGAACCTTACGCCTACCACTATAATGAAAATTTTTACCTTTTCAATAGCAAACGCAAAGGTGGTTCAAAATGGCGTAAACTTGGTAAGCTCGAGGGCTTGACGGGAGGAAAATTCCCCGTTACTCTTAAAATAGAACGGATTTTGCATCGGAGGTCGATCCGAATGAAACGATGGCTTTTGAGAGGGGGCGCTGCCGCCGCCGTCCTGCTCCTGTGCGGCGTGTTCGCTGCCGCTCTGCTGTTTTACACCCGGCCCATGACAGAGCAGACCTATGACCTGTCCGTGGGGACCGTCCAGTGGGAGGTCTTTACCCAGGAGGGCGAGACCCGCGCGGCGCTTCTGCCGGACGGGGACATCGGCTATACGGGTCTCTCCGCGCCGGGGCAGACTTTTTACTTTTCCCGGATGTTGACCGAGGAGGTGGACAGCCCCGTTTTGTCTCTGGACACAGTCAACCGCAGTGTGGCGGTGTTTCTGGACGGGAAGCGCCTTTACACCGACTGCCCGGAGCAGTCCGGCGGGGTGGGAGAGCTGACGCTCCCCATGCTGGGCTGGGACCGGATGAAGCCGGTGGAGATCTCCCTGCCCCCGGACTATCTGGGCAGGACCCTGACCATCGCACAGTCCACCGGCCTGGGGGAAAAGCAGATCCCGGAGATGGAACCCACCGTCTACCCCTGCGCAGTGACGATGAGCTGCGGCTACGCCTATGAGAGCGGCATTATTGCGGAGAGTTTCAAGACCGCCATCCCCGCGGCCCTCTGCTTTGTGCTGGGGCTTCTGCTCTCCGCCGCCTTTTTGTGGCAGGGCTTTCGCGGCCGTTGGGACATTGGACTTCTCATTTTCTCTTTCGCCGCCTTCTTCCTCATGCTGGTCCCCCTGGGCGGCGTCAGCTTTTTCAGCCGCTATCTTCCATATCCAAACGCGGATCTGAACGCCCTGAGCCGGGCCCTGTGTCTGACCGCCCTGCTGGTCTTCCTGGGGAGCCGGGGCGTTGGACGGCTGCGCTGGGCGCTGTGGTGCGCGGCGGCGCTCCACGGCCTGACCGCCCTGCTGGGACGCTCCGCCGCAGCGTCTCTGCTGACTACCGGGTCGGAGTATGCGGGTCTGCTGGGCCTGCTGGCCGCCGCAGTCCTGGCCGTGGTCTGGATGCGGCGGGGAAACCGCTTCTATCGCCTGTTCACGCCGCTGCTTTTGGCCGCACTGGGGCTGGGGCTTGCGACTTGCGGCGTCCATGCTCTGGCCGATCCCCAGTGGGGACGCGAACTGATGGTCCATCTCCGAACCAACTTCCAAAACGGTCTGCCCCGCTTCCTGCTGTGGCCGTGGTCCGCGCTGACCATGGCCGCCGGCATCCTGGCCGCATTCATTGACCTGTTCCGGCGGGAGGCCCAGCGCCGTGCGGAGGAGCGGCTCCTCCTCCAGCGCGGGGAGCTGATCAGGGAAAACTATGAAAATCTTCGGAAGCATAATAAGGAGGTCCAGACCCTTCGCCACGACCTGCGACACCATGTCACCGCCCTCCAGGGCCTGTGCCGGGAGGGAGATATGGAGGAAATTCAGAGGTACCTGGAGTCCCTCTCCCAGCGGCCCGAGCTGAACCACGTCAGCGGCTATACTGTCCATCCGGCGGTGGACGCTGTTCTGACAGCTATGCTGGCCCGTGGTTCCGAGGCGGGGGTCCGTACCGAGGCAAAGGTGGAACTGCCGCCTGAGCTTCCGATCCCCAACAGCGACCTGTGCCCCCTGCTGATGAACCTGCTGGAAAATGCCCTGGAGGCCAACGAAAAAGCCCCGGAGTGGGCGGACAAGTGGCTCCGGGTGACCATGCATATCCGGGGCGAGTACCTGTATGTAGGGGTGGAGAACGCCCGGTTCGCCCCGGTGGACTTCGACCCGGAGGAGGGGCTGTACCGTTCCACCAAGCCCGACACCCTCCACGGTATGGGACTCAAGTCCGCCCGGGCCACCGCCCGGAAGTACCACAGCGAACTGGTCCTGAAGGCCGCCGATGACGCCTTTTCCGCCAGCACCGCCCTGCGGCTCCCCAAAACGGAAGCATAGAAAAACTCCGCTGTTCCACTCAGAGAACAGCGGAGTTTTTATTTCAGGGATTCCACATAGCGGGCCATGAAGTCTTGGTAATACCGGCGGCTGACCGGGATGGACTCTCCTGTGTCCAAGGTCAGGGTATCCCGATCCACCCGCGTCACATGGGAAAGATTCACCAGATAGCTGAAATGACTCAGGCAGAAGCCCTGCTTTTGAAAGTCCTCTTTCAGCTTGGATAAAGGGACGGCGTGCTCGATCCGCTCCCCTCTGGTATGGACCGCGGTCTTTCGCCCGGAGGTCTCCAGATAAGCGATCTCGTCCAGGGAGATGGCCCGGCCGCCCACGCGCAGCACCGGGCGCTTTTTCCGCTCCTGCCGCTGCTGCCAGTCCCAGTCCAGAGCGGCGGACAGGCGCGCCTCATCCACCGGCTTGAGCAGGTATTCCAGCGGATAGGTGGGAAAGCTGTCCAGCGCAAAGCCGGGGTGGTCCGTGATGTAGATGATGGAGGCTTTGACCTGATGCTCCCGGAGAAAGCGGGCCAGTTCCACGCCGTTATCCCCCTCCAGCTGGATGTCCAGCAGCAGGAGCTGATAAGCGCCCGGATCCTTCGCCAGCCGCTCCATGAGCGGCTGGGCGGCATGGAACACGTCTATGTCGTAGTCCCGCCCCTGGGCACGGCCTTTTCCCTCCAGCACATGGCAGGCGGCTGTTTTATTTTGTTCTGCGGTGCGCGGGTCATCTTCGCAAACGGCGATGCGGTACATGAGCTCACCTCTGGGTATGTGGATTTTCACCGTCATTATACCATGCCTGTTTCCCCATGACCAGCTATGTGGGATGCCTTTTTCATACTTGAGGCAGTTCCGATTGTTTTTTTGTTTCATGTTCCGCAAATTCTGATCCGTGGGTTGAGGCAAAACGCCCCCGCCCTTTGTCGTTCCCATGCGGTACCTGTAAAGGGCGCAGGGTGTTTTTGACCACAGTTTTAGCCACAGTGCGGTGTGGAATACATGGAAACAGTGGCTTTAGAGAGTGACGGAAAGCAAACGAAACGGAGCGGAAACGGCACAAAACAAACGGAAATTATATAAAAAACCTTTTCTTACCTCTTTGACTATGGCGATATAGTTTTGAAGCACTCACGGCTCCGTGTCGTAGGGCCAAGTGTTATGCCGCCGAACTCGTAGATGCCGGTATAGCCCAGGTCCACCAGAGCCTCGGAAGCCGTCCTGCTCCGGTTTCCGCTACGGCAGTAGACCAGGACCGTATCGTCTTTTTCCGGAATGACCGCGGCGGTGGTGTCCTCATCAATCGAGCCCACCGGCAGCAACACCGCTCCGGGGATGTGGCCGCTGTCATACTCGTCCTGCTCTCACACGTCCAGGACGATGACCTCTTGCGTGTCCATTATCTCCTTGGCGGTCTCCTGGTCGATTTGCTGGTAGGAGGTGTCGCTTTCACCTCCGCCGTAGCCGGTCAGCAGTATGAACGAAAGCACAAAAGGGGAAATTCGTTTCATCTCAGCACCTCCAGAAGCCCGGCGGCGAAGGCCCGGTGGCCCGCCTCGGTGAAGTGGACGCCGTCATAGGCCAGGGAGACGCCCCATGCCCCGGCGTCGGCAAAGCGGACGCCCATGCGCTCCGCCAGTTCTTTGCAGAGCTGGGCGAAGGTACGGGAGTTTTCGATGAGTCGTTCCTCTGGCACCCAGGCACCCAGGGCCATGGGCGGCGGGTCAATGAGCAGCACCCTGTCCCGCGCCAGAGTCAGGCCAGCGATTGTCCGCATCGTACCGCCCGCCGAGGTAGCTCCGCGGGTCGTAGCCGTAGGTGTTGGAGTCGCCGAAGCAGATGATGTTCACAGGAGCTCCTCTCCTTCCATATTCTAATCTGTTATCCCGCAGCAAACCTCAGATAGATGGGTCTGCTCCAAACCAGGTCTGGACATCTGTTTCCTCCGTGCATGTATTGATCCAGCAGACGCCAAACCGGTAGGTATGGGTCCTTGTAGATGGGAAAATTAAGACTTCAATTCCGTTATCGTCCCACTGTCCATCAAAGTCAAGCCCGTACTCTTCCATCTCGCCAAAAGCCGCATAGCAGCCCAGGGTGATCTTCCCGCCATTGCGGTAAAACGACAGTGCCTCCAGCATCTCACCCGGTTCAAGTTCCCCTGGCGCACCCTCCCCTGACAGCTCCAGTTTCAGAGAGTGGTATTTCCCATCCTGCTGCACTTCCACTCCTATGCGATATGTGCCATCTACATCGGGGAAGGGCCCCTCGCTCGGTTCATGCACCTCATAGGGAAAGCAAATCGGTTTGCCGTCCAGTTTGACCCGGATCTTCCCAAAGGGCGTGTCCAGTTCTATGGCCGAGTTTTCGTAGTCTACGCTCTCCAGGAGAGCCCGAGGGATCAGGGCGTCAGAAGCCAACTCCCTTCTGCTCCTGCTGTGACGGGAGCGCTTCGTCCCCTCATCCAGCCGCCCCTCATCCCAATCCTCCGGCTCAGAGAGCTTCTCCAGGATATATTTGGTCCTCTCCACGGGGAAGGACACCTGATCCTCCGGGTAAAACCCTATCTCCACCACCTTTGCCACCGAGCGGCGGTTTTCCTTCCCCGCCGGGACCAAAACAAAGTCGCCCACGGCGATCTCTTCATCATCGGAGATGTAGTGATACCGCCTGCCGTCCTCCTCAAATTCCACAGCGCAGTACATCAGATCCGAGGTGCGGCGCCGTGCCCTTCCGTAGACGGCGGGGTCTAACAGTTCCCCCATTCCATGGATTTCAAATAGAAATGACAGCTCACTTACAAATTCTCCCCAGCTCCCCGGCAGGGCCTTTTTGTCATAGCTCCCCCGGAGGATGCGCTGCGGCCGGTGCCTGAAGTCCACGGTGATGGTATAGCCCCGGGTATCCAAGGGGTCATCCACCACATCCTCCGGGTTCCCCTCGATCTCGCCGAAGATCACATCCGGCTCCAGGGCGTCCAGCAACTCGGCCACATCTCCCGATTGCAGCTTCTGGGAGAAGGTAAAGCCGGCACTGCTGTCCTGAAGGTACTCCGCTGTGCGGGAGGCCCGGTCCACCACCAGCCGCTCCGTCAGGGACCAGTCCCTGTGTACCACATCGTCCGAATTGGGGGCTTTTGCCCTGGTCCGGCACGCATGGTGATAGTCCACCGTCACCCGCTCCACTCGGTCGGGGTCGCCATCGAAGGCAAAGAACTCGTCCATGCCCAGTGTGTCCCGGTTCCGGTCGGAGGAAGATAGGCTCATCATGGGTTTCCTCCTCTCTGCGTATTCTTCAATCACCCGGCGACAGCGCCGCCCGCAGCCCCTGCTGGATTTTGGCCTTCTCCCCGCTCCCGTCCGTCCGCAGGCGCAGGAGGGGGATGCCGCAGGCCTGGAAAATCCGGTCCTTTTTCTGGTCCCTCTCCGCCTGCCGGGAGCCCGGGGCGTGGAATGCGGTACCGTCCACCTCCACCGCCAGCAGGGGCGACTTGTCCATCCGACGGAAGAACAGGAAGTCTACATGGGTCAGCGGGTTCCGGGCGTAGGCGGCCTCCTCCGGGATGAGGCCAGTATAGTCCTTCACCAGGTTGACCAGCGCCACATGGGCCGCGCAGGCCACAGAGAAAAACTCCGGAATCTGGAGGACCTCCTCGATGACGGTGTAGAGGAGATTCTCCGAGTCGTACTCCGAGATCCGCCGGTGCTTTTGCAGGAATTCCCGCCGCTGCTGGCCGTAGCCCTGGTAGAGCAGGTCGAAAACCGAGTAGACCGCGCTCTCCACCACGGCGCAGTTGTTGTACTGGATGTACCGGGCCAGGTCCCCGTAGTTGGTCCCGTCGTTGCGGGGGGCCTGGGAGGTAACCACGGTCAGGGACTTCACCGCCCGGGACACCGCCACATTCAACATCCGGGGGTCGTCCACAAATTCCCCAATCACATTGTCCACCGAGGTCAGGACGATGGCGTCCTTCTCCCGGCCCTGGAACTTGTGGACGGTGGCCACCTCCAGGCCGCCCAACTGCTGTTGGATTGCCGCCACCTGGTCCTTGTATGGCGTGATGATGCCCACACTCTCATAGCCCTTGTCCCGAAGGCGGGGCAGGACCTCTGCCCGGATGACGTCGATCTCCCGCTGGTTCAGGTGCCCTCGGACGTGGTTGCCCGGGGCGGTCTGGATCATGGTCAGAACATCCGGCTCTCCGCTGTCCTCCGTCATGACGATGAGCTTGCCGCCGTAGAATTTCTGGTTGCAGAAATCGATGATCTTGGGATGGCAGCGGTAGTGTTCCCGCAGGAGGACGGTGGGGACCTCCGGCCATGCGGCCAGGGCAGAGGACAGCAGGCTGTGGGCGGAGAAGTGGTAGACCTCCGGCAGATCGTACCGGGCCCAGACCGCCTCGCTGGTTCGGAAATCATCGCCGTCCAGCACATTGGGGAGCTGCTGGAGGTCGCCCACAATGACGATGTTCTTGGCGCAGGAAGAGGCTAGTACCCCTGTGGCCAGATCCACCTGGGAGGCCTCGTCCACGATGAGATAGTCGTAGACATGGTCCAGGCTCAGGGTGCCCTTGATGGAATAGGTGGTGCTGAGAACCACCGGGTACTCCCGGTTGAAGTCCGCAGGGCAGCCCCGGAAGTCCTTCAGCGTAAAGTGGCGGCGGGCCTTCCGCCAGGGATAGGCCCGGCTTGCCTCGCCTCGGAACAGCCGCAGGGACTGCTCTGTCAGTTCCGCCATTTTGTCATCGAAGGCGTAGTTGGTCAGCTTCTGCTCCAGATGTGTGCGCTCCTGGATCAGTTCCTGCCGCCGGACCTCGTAAAACTGCTGCTGGAGATAGGGAATCACCAGCTCTGGCCGCTGGAGGAACAGCTCCAGTGCGGCCCGCTTGAAACGGAACAGGATGGAGAGCTTTTGCAGCAGGCCCAACCTGCGCTTCCGCTCCGTGTGTTGCTCATACTCCAGCCAGAGGGATAAGATCTTCCGGCTGGAGAGACCCTTCAGCGGCTCCAAGGGCATTTGCCCATATGTGGCGTAGTATTCGCCGAAATAGTGCTGCTCCGGCCTCAGCTCCAGCAGCTCCTGCTCGATGGCGGCGATACGGTTTTTGGCGTTGAGCATCTCACTGAGCTCTTTGGACAAGGCCGTGACCTGCTGATCCAGCGCCGCCTGTTCCTCCGGCTCCAGCTCCCATGCCCCCATATCGGGATACTGGCCGGTCTGCCCCTCCAGAAAGCGTTCCTTATTGGTCTGGCTCCCCAGAAAGGCCGTCAGGAATCCCAAGCCCTTCTTCTCCAGCTTCTCCGCCACATTGAGGGTGGCAGAGTTGTTGTTGGAGACCACCGCCACCGTCTGGCTCGCTCGGACCACATTGGCGATGATGTTCAGGATGGTCTGGGTCTTACCGGTGCCCGGCGGCCCCTGAATGATGCTGACCTGAGCGGACAGGGCGTTCTCCACCGCTGTTTTCTGGCTCTGGTTCAGGCCGAAGGGGTAGATGATGGTCTCCGGCGGGGTACACTCCACCGGTTTTTTATCCCGGTTCAGATAGCAGGACAGCACGGTAGTCTCACGGACCGTTTTGCAGCGCTCATACTGCATCTGCAAAATGTTCTGGCCGTTTTCCGCCACCAGGCTGACCGCCGTCGCCGTCTCCCTGAAGTAGTCAAAGATTCCCTTCTGCTTTTTGTCGGACAGGCAGTTCTGTTGGAGCTCCACCTGGTCTTTGGGGTAAGTAAGGGGCTTCTTCTCCGGGCGGAGGAGGCGATAGTAGGGGCCGAAGTCCAGAATTTCCTCTATCTGCGAAAAGACCTCGCCCCGCACCACGACCACCAGCTCGGCTGGGTCGATTCGCCGCTGCACCGCCAGCACCTGCACCTTGTCACTGTGGTAGCGGTAGACCTTGGGGGAGCCGGCAAAGACCACCTCGCACATACCGTCCTGAAAGCGGAAGCTGGCAACGGAGTCGGTCTTGTCCTGACCGTTAATCAGGATCAAATGCTCTTTGCTCTCCATCGTGCGCCCTCCCAACATAAGTTATCCCGTTGCCCCGGGTCTGAACCGCCGATAGTAGTCTTCCAGTTTCTCATCGCACACCCGCTCGATCTCCTGTTTTCCTCTCGGGTCAGCTTCTTCCAGACGGACTCGTCCACTTGGATCACGCCCAAGGTCTTGGTATGGTGGAGCATCTGCATATCCTCGAACCGCTTGAAGGGGTTGGACAGGATATTCCGCTGGGCCTGAGCGTCGGTATAGCTGCCCTTGGCGAAAATACTGTTGGCCTTTTCCGCCACCAGCCCAGCCGCTCTGCGGGCCTCATAAAATTCTCGGAAGTAGGTGACGATATCGCTAAGTTTCACCCGGCCCTTGTCGTCGGCAAACAGCAGCACCGGCTTGTAGGAATAGCTCATGTCCATCTGCCGCACCATGTCCAAGAACAGCTCTTTCCGGTTGGAGTCGTCAATCAGTGTCCAGCCATACTGCCGGGCATACTTCTGGAGCGTCTCCTCTTTGAAATACTTGAAAGTCCGGTGCTCGCTCATGGGCACAACCAGATCCGGTACCAGCAGGCCATCCCGGACATACCGCTCAATGGTCTCCGTCTGCATATCCACCCGGCGGACGAACTCCATCTGGGAGATCATGCCGGCGGCCTCCTCCTGCCAGTTGAAGATGTCCACCAGCTCGTAGTCCAGTGCGTCCACCGGCCAGTCGATGAGGGCGTCCGGGCGTTCGCCCTTGTCATAAAGCCCCTGTTCGGCCGCCTTTTGCCCCTTGGTGCCCAGCACCAGAGCGCCGGGTTTGTACTCCTTCAAACGAAACAGCCGGTGCATGGAGTAGAGCATGTTGTACTGGCTGGCATTGTTCACGAAGTCAAAGACCATCAGGCTCTCCTTGCCGGGGGACAGCCGCATGCCCCGGCCCAGCTGCTGGGTGTAGAGCACCTTGGACATTGTGGGCCGGGCCATGAACAGCACTTCCGTGGCCGGACAGTCCCAGCCCTCGTTGAGCAGGTCGCAGGCGCACAGCACCTTAATCTCGCCCTTTTCAAACCGGGCCAGCACCTCCCGGCGGTTGCTGGCCTTAATCTCACCGGACACGGCCTCAGCGGACACACCAGCGTCATGGAGTCGCCCGGCAATCTCCTGGGCGTGCTTGACGGAGGCGCAGAAGATGACCGTCCGCTTGTCCCTCACATACTGGAGCCAGGTGTCTACAATGAGTTGGTTGCGCTCCAGCACATAGATCTTGCTCTCCAGATCCCGGATGCTGTACTGGACGCTGTTGAACCGCACGCGGGTCAAATCGATGTTGGTGTGGATGCGGATACACCGCACCGGCACCAGCTCGCCGATCTCCACGGCGGTCTGGATGTCCAGCTTGTGGGCGGTATTCTTAAAAATCTCCAGGATGTTCTTGTCGTCGGCCCGCTCCGGTGTAGCGGTCAGGCCCAGGGTAAATTCCGGCGTGAAGTAGGACAGGACCTCCTGGTATGTATCGGCGGAGGCGTGGTGGGCTTCGTCCACGATGATGTAGCCGAAGTCATCGGGCTTGAACCGCTCCAGGTTCAGCGCCACGCTCTGGATGCTGCCGCAGACCACAAAAGCGTTACCCTGCTTCATGCTCTCCACATAGCGGCTCACCGTGGCCCGGGGCCACAGCTCCCGGAAGGTTTTGGTGGCCTGATCCACCAGTTCCACTGTGTGGGCCAGGAACAGCGTGCGCTTGCCGAACCGCTTGGCATCCATGACGGCGGTCACCGTTTTGCCGGTGCCAGTGGCGTGGTAGAGCAGGGCAATGGTTTCAAAGTTGCAGCGCATCTCCTCCAGAGTTGCTAGGGCCTGCTTTTGGTGCTCCTTCAGTTCCAGTTTGGAGCCGTCCAGGGACTTGCCCCGCTGGGTGGGGAGGTAGTCCTCGATTTCCTTGAAGCTGGGGTGCTGTCCCAGAAATACCCGGAGCTCGTCCTTTACAGTTTCCGGCTGCTACTGCATCTGCCGCACCGCCCAGCGATACACATCCCAGCCCAGGTAGATCATGCTGTTCTGCTTGAGCAGGTCGTCGTAAAATTTGTTCTGGGAAACCAGCTTAGGGTTGTGGGAGGCCTCGTCATCGATCTCAATGGCCACCTTCCGCCCGCCATTTTCAATCAGGAAGTCGGCAAACCGGCTGTTCTGGTAGATGTCGGAAAAGGGATACTGGGAGTAGAGATAGCCTGCCTTCTCGGCACCGAAAGTGTCGGAGAAGAGTTCGATGAACAGATCCTCGGCACTGCTGCCGGAGGCGGAGCGGTAGGTAGGCATGGAGGTCACCTCAACTTTGTGGAACGAAAATATTGTTCTTCTCTGTACAGTTCAAGAAGAGGCAAGTTCTTTTTAGAGAGATTAATCCCCCATTCCGGGGCACTTTTCTGCCCTGGTTTATCGTAGTTTCGATTTACAAACAATGCATTAGGATTATTCCAAGTTTGAGATGGAATCACATAACAGTTTGGCAGAGCACCATTTGAAAATAGCAGCAGAAACACCAGTCGAGTAGGAGAAAGCACCATTTTTTCTTTTCGGATATAAACATAGTCCAGATTACGGACAGCCTTGACTTGAATTTCATAGTATTGACCATCATCCGGATTCCTCGCTACAAAATCTACGCCATGATCATCCACTTCCGAGGTATAAACATCGTATCCGTAGGAAGCAAACTCCATCTTGGCATAGTACTCTGCATATCGTCCTAACTGGAGATGGGATAGTTCTGACCAGTTTGTATTCGGCATTTTAGTTCTCCAATACTTCTTTCAGCAGAATCTTTTTCTCAAATCCTCCCCGTTTGGATGACTTATCTGCTCGTACCTGCTCCAGTTCTTTAAGAGTCCAGCCGCGGGCTTTTACGACAGCCTGCACAACCTCCAGAAGGTCAGCCAGTTCCTCGAGAGATTTGCTATCTTGGTACTCTGCCAGTTCTTCGTTCAATTTTTGATCCAGAAGATATATGTAGTCCTCATCAGAGAGCGTTTCACAAATGCAGACCTTCCCATCTGCTTCGATGATCTCCGGAATACGATCACGCACCAGTTTATGATAAGAAATTGCAGACATAATTTCACCTATTTAGTCTATATTAAATTCATGTCTCAAAATATCAACTAAAAAACTTGCTGTTTCCGAATCCAGTTGAATTGATTGACTGAGTTTTTCAGGGTTCTCTCTTCCGGTATGTCCATATGTATCTAACTGGACATACTTTTCGCCATCTGATTGAAAAACAGTATAGGTGGCGTGTACCTTTTCATGAACGATGTTCCTGTTCTTTTCAATTCTCTGAATATCTTTAAGGTTAATCTGTGTGATTAACGCAATCTCCTTTAATTTCAGCACATAGCTGTTCCAATCTCTTTTCCCGAACTTTTTTCTTGAGTTCACACTCCCAGACGGTGATCACAGTCCAGCCAAGAATGTTCAGTGCTTCTATGTTTTTCTTGTCTCGCTCAACATTATGCTGAAGTTTAGGTATCCAATACTCCTGATTTGATGATGGCCAAACAAAGCGTGAGCAGTCATGTCTATGCCAGAAACAGCCATTCACAAAAATTACGGTCTTATATTTGGGTAATACAATATCAGGAGTACCTGGTAAACTCCGGACATTTTTTCGATAACGGAATCCTTTAGAAAAAAGATATTTCCGAACAATCTCCTCTGGCCTGCTGTTGGTACTCCGGATATGCGACATATTCATGCTTCGGACTTCTTTTGAATGATTGTCAGCCATTTGAGGTCACTTCTGGATACAGATTTTTAGTTAAAATCTGAGCAAGTTTTTTTGCAATAGATTTTGCCATAATGGGAGGCACAGCATTACCCACCTGCTGATACTGTTTGTCTTTTGAGCCGCAAAACACGAAACTGTCTGGAAAAGTTTGAAGTCGGGCTGCTTCTCTGATACTGATTGCACGATCCAATGTGGGATGTATCCACATGGACTTTCTGACATTTACCACTGTTCCGCTTGGCTCATCATAATTCAGCCTAAGATAAATTGTGTTCTGAGTGCGAGTTGCATCGGTATAAGTATTTGTTTTGAGAGACTCTTTGAGTGAATGAAAGTTCTCTCCTTGTTTAAGTGCACGGAATCGCTCCATCGCTGTACCAGTTGTCTTCGTAATTATATGATTCCTGAGAACAGCAGAATTGCGGAGAGACTTTGCCAATTCACTTAGCCCTTCCTTAGGTTGAAGCTTAATTCCGTCTTGATCGCTGTCGAGATCAACAACAGGTTCAACATCTTCTAAATCGCTGATAGCATCCCGCACGGTTCGATATTCATCAGCATCAAACCTGCCGTTGGGCAGGGCTATTTTTGCAGAAATACTTCGTTTAATCCCGATTACTACGAAACGCATCCGTTTTTGAGGCGCTCCATAGTCAGCTGCACACAAGACATCACTATAGATTACATAGTCATTTTCAGGTGCTTCAAGAATACCTTTAAGATAATCATATACCGCAAATGATTGTATTTTTGCAGACAGTCCATCGTTGTTTCGAATATATTCATCCACTGCAATATTATTGGCAAATATCTCTCTTGCCTTACTGAGCATACGCTGGATCATAATAGATGGTTCGATATTCGCTTTAATATTCTCGGCGATCATTGCCCCGGAATAATATTCGCGGAGAGCGGTAAAAGCTCTCCTTGCTTCTCCGAAAATATGATTATCAGCAGGAAGCGTTAAATATGTGTTGGAAATCTTCAGCAGTTTCTTTTTATGCTTATCTAAAGCCTTGCGCATTTTCGCAACATTTTTGGATGCTTTATAAACTACATTCAGTTCAAAATAATCATCTTCCGGCCAGAGATATTTCGCAATTTCTGTTTCAGACTGTACGATGTCTAATGCATCCGCAAATATAAATTTATTATCTAATAAATGCAGGTAAGTATCTTTTACGGAAATATGGCAATGTTTAACAGAGGTTTCATCACCTTTTTCCATGTAAAATCTGTGCACTTCTGAGCGTAGCATACTGACATTTTCCATTACAAATGCTTTAGGCTGCAATTCCAAAATTGCCCTGAGATATTGCTTTACAAGCATATTATTCTGGCTGATTGCATGATTTTTTTGGCGGTTTGCATTCGAAAAGCCTTGGCACGGAGGACCGCCTATGACAACATCAATCTTACCATACCTGCTCATAATGTCTGTATAGTCCGCTGCACAGACATCTCCTTGAACTTCAACGCCAGGGTGATTTCGGCGGTAAGTTTCCTGCATGTACGGACTGTTTTCAAATGCTACTTTTATATCATATTTTTGTGTCTGCATGAATCCCAAGCTTAGGCCGCCCGCCCCCGCGAAAAGATCCACTGCTGTATATTTGTTCATCACTATTCACCCTTGCCGATTATTTCGGCGGAAATCCTTCAGCAATCGCTTTCTCTCTAAGTCTCATCAGACTCTTGCTTTGCTTTTCATCGGGGAAAAAGCCAGATGAGATCTTTGTAACATATGTCAGCGCTTTGCTTTCGGCCGCCGTTGCAATTCTATGGCTTCTCAGCCATAGCTCCATCTGTTTCCAATATTCCTCCCCAAGTTCAAATACAAATTTCATGTTGTCGATTTCATCATCCAGTTTGCGTTCCTTCCGAGCCCCTCGCTTAACAATCGAGAGTTCGTCATGCCCCTGAAGCAAAGTTTCCAAATTGCTTACGGGATCACATGAAATCTGCTTTACGTTTTCCCAGCATGCCGCTTGCTTGCACCACTGCGTAACATTCTGAACTGGCCGAGATGGGGAGGTAATAGCAACATACACTTTTTCAGCAAGGATTGTCAACTGTTGCATGAGAATATCCGGGGATTTTTGTTTTTGCCAAATTCTCTGAAGGTTTAAAGATTGTCCCGGATACCATTGTTTGATTAAGTAATGCAACAATGCAGTTGTATATGCAACAATGTTGGCTTTATAGCCGCCTTCATACCAAGGCTGTTTGGGAACCATCTTATCGATTGAACGATATACAATTACCAATGCAACTGCTTCTTGAAAATAGTTGTCATTGAAATCGTCTTTTCGTTTTTCCCATTCTGCTTCTGTCCGCTTTGCAAATTCACTGAAGTTGGATTCAGCGCCTTTGCTTACAATATGCGGATACTCATCCCATGCACTTAGAACTTTTGCTAAATCAGTTTTTGTAATAACCTGATCCTTCGGATTCTGCGTTACAAATTTTCGTTCCTGTACCTTAGTCATGTGCATGGTAGCCTGAATATATTGGCCGCGTGCGCGTTCATAAAACCAGTGAGTTTCATGCTGTGCGCCATCTTTTGCTGGAGCAAACTTTCTTCTGGAAATTTGCTCCAACCGCACATGAAATTCATGCGTTGAAAAGAAATCTGCCGCATTGATCTTATTCTGACTATTTGCGCTTTTGGATATAATGGGAACAATTGTAGCCGCCGTTTCGGGCGGCACCTGAGTCAATTTCATAAGCACAGAGATTTTTGACAGATCCGCTCCGTTTGTATGTCTTGTAGCGGATAGGGTGGCGGTGGTCTGGCCTCCATTTACAATTTGGAGATCCCGAGCAAAGAGAAGTTTCCCATTTTGAACCTCAACTTCAGTAGCTGTTGCAGATAGGCCATTGTTATAGACAAAAAACATATCCGGTTCATTTAGGACAGTATTCCGCATTTCTTTATTTACGCCGCGTTTTCCTAAAAAAGAGCGCACATTTCCTTCCAGCATTCGGCTTCCATACTCGTCGTACAGATCAGCCAAAACATTTCCAGGGATTATACACAAGAAACTTCTGCAATGAGATGTTTCGCTGGAATAATCAGCAGACAGGCAAGGGATGCCGCTCTCCAAATAAGAGTTAAAGTCAATAGCAATCTCTTCATGGCCGTCTCCTACACCGAAAACTCGATAAAAACGGGGCATATCCCAAATGCGGTATTCAATGTCAATATCACCGATAGGCTCTGCATCCAGGACCCAAGTCCGTTTAGATTTTGGTTTCTTTTTTCTTCCTTTTACCGACACATCTGTTTCGGACAGATTGGCTCTTTCGCTTAAGGACATGTCGGTTAAAAGAACAACCACAAAGCGTGAAATAAATCTTGCCTGGTCTTTGATCAATGAGGCCAGGTCGTACGCTTCAGTGCTGATCTCAATTTTAGACGCCAAATCATGCTCTATTGAATTTGCTGCAAACATCCGACAGCGATCCAATGCTGTTCGTGCATCGCTGCCGATTAAGGTTTCATTTTCAGAAGAGCCGGAATAAAGGGCTGAAAGCATATAGAATGTGCCGTCGTGGTCATCATAGGAATAGCCATCCACTCTGACTGCAGCATTGCGATACCCGGTTCCTTGATAATAACAAGGGGTGTATTCAGGCATAACATCCCCTTCAAATAGTTTCTGAGTGCAGATTTTTACGAAACTTGCAACGGTTCCGTTGGCCTCGCTCTCTTCTGTTGCCAGGGTATCTTCCAGGAATACTTTCCTGTACTCTTCAAAACTCTGCATAGCCAAGTCCCCCTGCGGTTATTGTTCCTGCCTCCAGCTTTGAAGGCCCGAAATGCTTAAAGAATATGTACAATTAGAAATTGCTGCCGGAAGATTAGATCTCCGGATTCTTGGGAAATCATCATTTACACGGTAATACTCTATTTGGTGCAGAAAATATAGCTCGTCTGCTTGAGAATCTGCTGGATCATATTTGCTTGATGACAGCCTCGATTCAAATATTATCCGCGCTTCAGGATCTTGAATGCTGTTTCTGACTTCGTCAGCCAAAGAATTCAAAGTAAAAGCTCCTGGAGTATTCTGGGATACCTTTTCGATCCTCAAAACGAGAAGAGTTCCCTCTGCGCCTATGTCGAGCTGATCTGCGGATGATATAGTTACGATGTCTTTGCTTAGGGTCACAGTTTTAGCTTCATACCATGTATCTGAGAACTCAAAATCACGGTCTGCACCAATAGGACCTATCCAGCCGGCAACAGCTGTTTGAGGAGAATAACGCATCAAAATGACATTTCTTAATGCGTACAATTCCCCTAATAATCCCTTTACCTCAGCATCTGATAACTTCTTATTTCTTTCTTCTGCAAATAGTTTCTGCCACATACAGAATCTTTTGACCGCCGCCTTTACACCAGATGCTTTGCTGTGCGTACCAATTGTGCAGTGCATGATATCCCAGCAAAGCGATACAAATTGCTCCTGCAGGCTGTCATCTGTTAAAGAAAAGCACACAGCGTACTTCCCGTCATGCCTAAAATTGGCGCGGACAGATATCTGCTGACTGGAGGGAGGTATCGTCGGAAGAAATTCCGATATCAGCATCATCTGCATATTTCGGTTTTCATCATAAGTGATGAAAAAATCCAGAGGATGATTTTTGTCAGCTCTACGCCCCACGCTTTGCCCCGCTTGCGGAATAATCTCCTTCCAGGCATCGCTGAGTTCATTCATCGATATCATCCAGCTGATCCTCCTCAATTTCATCTTCAAAACTCTGATGTTGCTCCACCGTATTAACATAGTAAACCGCATAGAATGGCTTAGAACCAGATAGTTTGGGGAAACCAATTCCGTAGCCGACAATCAAATCTTTACTGGTATCATAGCCTTTAGGCAGATCGCTTCCTGCTTTAGGCCTTAAATAATGAATAATAATAATCGGGTCCCGATTTTCAATTAAATAAGCCCTATCAGAAATACTCATACTCCGAAGTTTCTGTTCTGCAGCGTCCCCGTACTTTGACTCATATTCTCTGCGCTTGCTTTCCCTGAACCTTTCTTCTGCGTTTTCTCGCTCTGCATCCGAAAGGCCGTGTTTTGTAAGGCCCATAGTACCAATACGCATTTTGGTTCCGTAGACGCTCAGCATACTGTTTTTTGCCGAGAACGGTCTGACTGTTGGACGAATCATGAGATCTGTTCCTTCAATTTCAACTCCATCTTCTTCTCTGCTGGTTACAACCAAGACATCCCATTTGGCAAAGCGGGTATTTTTCCTGATGTAAGATTCCAAGGCGGTACCATCAGACTCCATATTCAGCGGGTGGTTTTCATATGTGCGAACAAATCCGCTGATCGGTTCAGAAGGAACATGTTTCCAAAACAGAGGCTGCCTGCCGGATCCTACGGGCTTTCCGCAATTCTCAATAATTTTTGCGATCAGCTTATCCGCCTTGCTGCGGTTTGCCCGAATTGCAGCAATATCGTTCTTAAATCTCGGGGTCTCAAAGAATTCACCGTCAAGTGTAATCCAGCATTCCTGACGTTCTGCGTGCTTCATCTTGTTGCGGGCAGTGACGATCAGTGAGGTCGGATGTGCTCTCACACGAAGTCCAAATTCTTTTGGTGTAGCTCCCATGCGGTTCATACGAGAAATGTCTTCTCTCAGTTCATTGGAAGCCCGGGTAATATGTGCATACCATCCGATAGAATCATCTGGCATCCAAATACGGAACAGATCCTTGTAGCCTTCACGGTACCCAAACCAGCGGCCCATCTGCATGAGTGTATCGTACATCTGTGTATTACGGTGAAAATAACTGACCATCAGTCCTTCGAGGGTAAGGCCTCTCGACAGTGCAAGTCCTCCAACGGCAATTACGCGCAGTCCAGTGTCACTATACTCAGTATAATCCAGCTTGCTTGCACTCCGCTGGTTGATTGTCCGCACTTCAATGGAACTAATTGCGCTCAGCAGATATTTTTGCTGGACATCTTCCCATTCGATTCCAAACTTTGAAAATGGATACTCAGAACTATTCCATGTATCTCTCAATGCAGCAAGGCTACTGTTTCTGCAGGCGTGTTCTTCATCCAGTTTACAATAGTTTCTTACATCTCTTTGCACTTCATAGAGCCACTCTACAATCAGCTTAGATATCTGTTCCTGGACTTTTGTGAACCTACTGACATTGACCAGCATAGAACGATGGGCGGTCAGATCCCCGTTAATATCCCGCACAGCATTTGCCAGCAAGAAGTATCTCAAAGCGCTGTAAAGGCTCTCAGGAAGTCCCTGCAGCACAATGTCCTGCTTGTGCTTATACGGGAAAAACTCTTGTGCGTCATCAATAGGAAGCAGTGAACCGCTGTATGCTGCATCATCTCCGAAAATTTCATTTCCACCGATGTAGTTTGTCGGCGGATCCAGCGCATAAATGTAATCCGAAGGGAAAAGGTCATCATTTTCCATGTCTTCCGTTTTCTCAGGAAGAATAAAAATATTTGCAAACGGTGTTGCAGTTACGCCAATGTAGGAGCTTTTTGTAAATAGTCCCAATATTCTTCGTATATGCTTATTGATGGTCGTTGGGTCATTGTCTTCCCGCGTATTGATTGATGCATTGTCTGCCTCATCATCAATCAGCAGCAGAGGAAGGTCGATAACACCCCGGCTGTTTACATTATAGTCTTCCAGCCATCCGATCAGATTCTGCAGCGTTTTGGCATTCTTCTTCAGGACAAAAACGACAGGTTCATTTGTCATGTTCCGCAGACTTGCGTTCATGCTTCGTACGGCAGCAGTTTTAAAGTCACTGGATTCAGTCGTAAATCCCGTTGCAAATCTTCGAGAATCCTTGCTGCCAACGCCCTTTTTAATGGTCTGACTATTTCTCTGCAGGTATGCCTTGCTGCTGCGGCCAATAAACCCTTCATCAACACGTTCCTGCGTCTGCCGGCGCAGGCTTTCGATGGTACCGGTAAGCAGAATAATCACTTTATATCCGACATCTGCCGCTTTATTCATCACAGCAATGTAGTTGCTCGTCTTGCCCGACTGGATGTCTCCAAGGAGCAGACCTCTTCTATGCAGAGATCCGGCTACATTTGGATCTCCTGCAAGATCAACGATTTTATCCGACACTTCATCTATTGCCGCGATAACACCTGATGTTCTCATAGCATCTTGTTCCAGATAGAGTGCATACCGAGTCCAGTAAAAAAAGTCTATTGAGTCTTTTTTTGCTTTGAGCCATGGCTCATATTCTTTTTCTATTACAATACCGGTATCCATAGCAACATCAAGGGCTGCCTGCAGCTTTTTAATTATAATTTCGACTTCTTCATCTGTAATGGGCATCATCAAACGAACCATATTGCATGCTGCTGTAAGTTCTTCTTCCGTGGGAGCTCGGTTGACAGCAACAGAACTAATCTGTGTACGGACAAATTTTTCGAACAATGCTAAATCTGCCATATTAGGAATCCAACTCCTTTGCCAGCATATCTACGATGTTTCTGTAATTGCAGAACGGATCCGTCTGCATTATGAGACATATCTGTGCATCCCGGATGGGGCTATCAGAAATATTTGCCAAAATAGTCTCAACAGTTTCTATTGCTTCACGCTCAGCCTCTTTTTCTTTCCTTACATTTACCTGCTCCTCATTATTTAGGTCAACATATAACTGATTAAGCGGCAAGTTTCCTTCTGCCAATCTAAGGTAATTCTCCAAAAGTTTCTTCTGCTCTTGGTTCAGAGTTTCTTCTAAAAGCTGAAGCAGGACATGTTCACGGTTTAAATTATAGGCCACACCATCTCGAATTTTAGTTTTGCTCCACAAATGGCTACCGTCGTCGCTTATTTCTCGTTTCCCTCTAAATGTCCATGCACGTTTGCTTCCCTCAGAAATTCTATCTACAATTCGAGCCAAGTTGCTTTTAATCACATCAGGCGGAACAGCAGTAGACTTTCTTATATCCAGGGTCCATAAGTGGTCAAGAGCGTTGGGAACATCTACCCGGATTCTGGCCAGCTTTGAAAGTTCATCTTTTCTATGCATCCGGAACCAGGTCCCCCATACGAGCAGCCGTTTATTTCGGTATATGTAAAACCCCTGATCCTTCGTCAGCCCTTCTGTACCTCCAAGAGCCGCCTTTTCCTTTTTAGTCAGATTACTGACATACGGAAGCATAAAAGAAGACACTTCCACTGGATAACCTTCAATCATAAACTTTTCATCCGCTTGAAAAACTGTGCTACGTCCAATCAAAAAAGGATCCTTGGGTTCAATCTTCAGCCCATTCATCTGGATAGTAAGTTTTGTAATTCCGGGTTCTCCAGTTAAATACCTATGAAATACAAGGGCTAAATGCTCACGCACATATTCCATTTGTCTGCTCATCAATTTATCAGTAGCTTTTGCCCCATTAAGCATGCGGTCAAGTTTTTCCCAGAGTACCAATGTACCTGATTTCAATGATTTTAGTTGTGTTTGAAATTGAGGAATAGCATGGATTTCTTCTGAGTTCAAACTTAAAAGTGCCCAAGTTCCTTTTTCATATATTTCATCAAGATCCCAGCGCCTCGCTTCTATCCGCCTTCCTTGCTTTGTAATCACCGTCAGACACCTGCACTGAGAAAGAGACGCAGTTTTCAACCCAAGGCCAAATCTGCCTAAATCCTTACTGTCCCGTATGTTTAGAGAACTTTGACTGCCATACCGCATGGCATCATTAATTTGCTCTTTTGCCATACCATCCCCATTATCTAATATAGAAATAAATGGTACGGCATCGTAAGGAGAGAATTGGATATCTACATTACTTGCATTTGCTGCTATGCTATTATCTATAATATCTGCGATTGCAGACTCTAAACTATATCCCATCGCACGAGTCGATTCCATTAATACGGGCGCAAAAGGCGGCATATCCAGTATTTTCATTGGATTTCACTCCTTATTTGCTTCAATACGCTTAAAGTATTAGCGAGTGGGATCAGATGATCAATGTTTTGATTTGCAATTAATTTTGCCAAATTTAATGTCTTAAAAAACGGACTTTAATCCATCCTATCTGGAGAAATTTCCAGAACATCTTCGATCCGGCAATCCAATACAGTGCAAATTTTTAGCAGAATTTCTGTGGTTACATGCCCGTTTCGTCCCATCTTAGTAACAGAAGCGGGACTGATTCCTGCCTTTGCGCATAGGTCTTTCTTCTTCATGTCTTTGTCAATAAGCAACTTCCAAAGTTTTTTATAACTGACTGTCATAAGAAGATTCCTCTGTACTGATAAGCCAAATGCTCTGCCGGGCGGCAGAGCATTTGATCTATGCGGTCATGCCGCCAAGGTCATTTCCAACACCTGACAGCGTTGTGTATAATGATAGCATATTCGACAGAAATACGCAAGGAAATCATGTGTTCTCACGATTTTTACTTTCTTTGTCGCAGAGTTTTATATGCATTCCGCGCCTTATATCTGTTGTACCCATAATCTCTTTGCTGTACAATGAAGGAAACAATCTGGATTTCAAAGAATGGCGGATACAGAAAGGAAGTGGATGAACCTATATGCAAACCTTGGGAATAGGCGACAAAAGTATATCTATTTTTCTAAGTATCAAACCAGATGCGCCCATCATCTACCTCAACACCTTCTCTGACGAGGGCCGGAAGGTATATGAGGCTACGCAGACCACTGGCTGCCCGCCGTTCTCGCTGGTGGCCATCAGTGATCTGAACTGGAACCACGATATGGTGCCCTGGGACAGTCCGCCTGCCTTCAAAAATTCCGAGCCCTGCACTGGCGGCGCGGATGACTATCTGCGGCTACTAACCCAGGAGATTATCCCCACGGCAGAGGAGGAAATTACCAGCACTCCTGTTGGCGGGGGATCGCCGGGTATTCTCTGACCGGTCTGTTCGCTCTATATGCCATCTACCAGACGGATCTGTTTTCCCGTGTAGGCAGCATGTCCGGTTCTCTCTGGTTTCCCGGCATGAAGGAGTACATCTTTTCCCACAAACCCAAGCGCCAGCCGGACTGCATGTACTTCTCCCTGGGAGACAAGGAGAACAAGACCCGGAACCCAGTCCTGCGGAATGTCCGGCAGAATACAGAGGAGACCCAAGCGTTCTATCAGGACAAGGGGATCGACACGGTGTTTCAGTTGAACCCTGGCAACCACTACGACCACGCGGCGGAGCGCACCGCCGCCGGCATCACCTGGCTACTGAGCCGATAGGTCTTGCCAAACAGGCGGCTCCTGGGTACAATGGCAGCAGAAAGGGAGGCATTCTCTATGGCGACCATTCGATGCCTGCACTGCGGCAGTCCCATGAAAATCCGGGGCAGTCGGTGGGAGTGCGGCTATTGCGGCGATTTCGTCAGCATCTCTTCGCTCCATCCCTCGGAAAAGGCCAAGCTGATGGGGGCGGCTACGCCCACCGTTCAGATTACTGTCACGGTGACGAATTCCTCTGCGGAAGAGACGCCTCGCAGGTTTTCCCGGGCGGAGCTGGAGGATATGGTGCGCCGGTAAGACTTTGACGAAAACGAGTGGGCCTGCCGGGATCTGCTCATCGCCGCCTTTCCCCAGGCGGCCAGCCGCTGGTCCCAGGAGGAACTGACGGAGATGCACACCATGGACCTCCTGGTGGAAACCGGCCGGCGCGACCCCCAGACTTCCCTTGAGATGGCGAAACTGCTGCTCAACATGGCAGAGGAACATCTCCAGAACGAGGAGGTAGCTAATCAACTGCTGGGCTGGGATCTGTATGACCTGCTGGCCAGCGATGACATTCTGCCGCTACTGGTGGAGGAACTGAAGTGGGATGACCGCCTGGCCCGCCAGTTGTTCCAGAGCGCCTATGTGGATCGGCCTCAGGAGGCGATCCTGAACGCATGCGGCCGCCTGGGTGAAAAGGAGTTATAGCGGAAGCTCTTGGAACTGCTGGACTGTAACCCCTTCCCCCATGACGAGATCGGACTGGAATCGGACGAGGAGTAACGGGGCTGTTTCGCCGGCCTGTATTCTTTGTATCTCCCAGTTCAACCAATAGCCACCGCAACTTTTCCCACTAATCTTCCTTGAAAGTATCCAAATATCCCGCAAACAGCGGTGTTCTTGTCCTACATTTGGACTGCAGGCTCATTTTATGCGCCGCTTGACCACATGTTTGCCCACAGACAGCGAAAACCGATCCATCAGGGGTGCCCCCTGATGGGCCGGTAGCATTGTCTTAGCTGGCCTCTCGACTCCAGCGTTTTCTGGCTTTAAAGGTGGTCATGGTGCGTTCAGGCTGGGCAGCGACCGCATCCTCCTGCACCTCTGCCTTGGCGATGCCTCGGTCGATCTTCACCGCCGCTCTCTGCCGCATTTCATCGGTGACATGGGAGTAGGTGTTTAGGGTGGTCGCACTGGATACATGGCCCAAAATCGTGGACAGCGTCTTAATGTCCATTCCATAAGCCAGGGCATTAGTAGCGAAAGTATGCCTGAGATCGGACAATCATTCATAAACACCAAGACTGAAAGACAGAAAAAACAAGGCAGTCACCGTTAAATCGAACACTTGTGACAAAATTGAACATTCAGAAAAAAGCACGATTTGACAATCGTGCTTTTTTCTTTGCCCCAAGGAGGTGCAGAATATGGCAGAGACCGGTATATCGAAATATTTTTACGGAGATGAGGCGGAACAGTTTATCTATTTCCGCATCCCCCGCCAGTTGATCACAGACCCGCGTTTCAAGCACCTGTCCACAGACGCGAAACTGCTGTACGGTATGCTTTTAGACCGCATGAGCCTGTCAGTGAAGAACGGCTGGTACGATGAGGACGGGCGCGTGTATATCTACTACACCGTGGAGGAGATCTGCGCGGATATGAACTGCGGCCGGGACAAGGCCATGAAAATGCTGGCAGACCTGGACACCCGGAAAGGCGTGGGGCTGATCAACCGCGTCAAGCAGGGCCAGGGCAAGCCCACCAAGCTCTATGTGCGGCGCTTTACCACCGGAGCCGTCCCCCCGCAGTAGCCCCAGCCGGAGCCGCCTCCTTTTATACCCTCAACAGACGTCGATTTTCCCGGCGTGCAGAAGTCGGATTTTCCGACGTCAGCAAGTCGGAAAAGCCGACTTGCAGGCGTCGAGAAAACCGACCCTAATTATACTAAGATAAATCATCCTGATTTTAACCATCCTGATCCATCCACCTATCCCCAGCCCCCCGCAGCCAAACAGTGTGAAAGGAGACAGATTGGCGATGGAGCGATACGAGCAGAGAGAGCGGATCAAAGAAAATATTGATTACAGCTACCTGCTCCTGGAGCATCCATACGATGATGTGGAAAGCCTGCTGGAATTGATTGTGGATGTGGTGTCCAGCACGGCTGTCACCATCCGCATCGGCAAGGAGGTATTGCCAGCCGAAACGGTCAAACGGCGATTTTTGGAACTGGACAGCTCCCACATCAAGTATGTGATCGAATCCCTCAACCAGACCACCACGAAAATCAACAACATCCGTGCCTATCTGCTCACGGCGCTTTATAACGCGCCGGTGACGATAGGCCCTTACTATTCCGCCGCCGTGCGGCATGATTTTGGCTGAAATTGAATCTCACGGTGAGACACAAAACCGGGAAAGATGATTTTTTGCGCCGGAGCGAAATTAAATCTCACCGTGAGACACAATTTTGAGCAATATTTTGAAGGAGGAACGTATATGGCAGACGACCCCAGCAAGACCCCTGGCACCCCTGCGGAAACCCCATCCCCGCAAATCATCCCCCTGGCAAAGATCCACGACCTGCCCGGCGTGTTTATCCAGAAACAGCCGGACAAGAGTTACGGCGGCCTGGTGAGCAGTATCCAGGCCAGCGGCGTGAAGGTGCCCGTCATTCTCCGTCTGCGGGAGGATGGCGAGTACCAGCTTGTAACCGGGTATCGCCGGCGGCGCGGGAGCGAACTGGCCCGAAAGCAGGACATCCCGGCCTATGTGTACGATATGACGCTGCAGCAGGCGGTGGACTACCACCGGCGGGTGCAGAGCAACCCCGATATGCCAATCCCTGGAAAACTGATTGCCGCCCCTGCTAAGGAAATCCCCATCAAGGACGGCCCTGCCTCCAAGGAGGACAAGAAGCCGCAGGCCGCTCCCACCACCGCTGGCCCCAAGCCCAAGGAGCAACCCGCCGAGGCTAAGACCGAGGGCAAGCCTGACGGCAAGGCCCCTGCCGAGGCTCCCAAGGAGACCACTCCCAGCAAGGATGCTCCCGCCCCAAGGAGGGCAAGGAGCCGCAGGCCGCTCCCACCGCCGCTGGCCCCAAGCCCAAGGAGCAGCCCGCCGAGGCTAAGACCGAGGGCAAGCCTGACGGCAAGACCCCCGCCGAGGCTCCCAAGGAGACCACTCCCAGCAAGGATGCTCCCGCCCCCAAGGAGGGCAAGGAGCAGCAGGCCGCTCCTACCGCCGCTGGCCCCAAGCCCAAGGAGCAGCCCGCCGAGGCTAAGACCGAGGGCAAGCCTGGCGGCAAGGCCCCTGCCGAGGCTCCCAAGGAGACCACCCCCTCCAAGGGCAGATCCGCCCCCAAGGAGGGCAAGGAGCCGCAGGCCGCTCCCGCCGCAGCTGGCTCCAGCCTCAAGGAGCAGCCCGCCGAGGGCAAGGGAGTGGGAAAGCCCGTCGCTGCCGCCCCCGACGCCAAGGGCCCTGCCGGGACCCAGATCACCTAGGTATTCCAGGACAGGCTGGCACCCCCGGACAAAAAGGCACTGAATGACCTGCCCAGCCCCAAGGAGGGCGAATCCTACTTCATTGTCCTCCACCCCGGCTATCTGGAAAAGTCCAAATTTAACAAGATCACGGTGGACCCAAACAGCGATGACTACCGTGAATTGAAAAAATCCATTGAACTCAATGGCGTGAAAGACCCAGTTTTGACCCGCATTAACCCGGAAGGCGGCGGTTTGGAGATCGTATCCGGCCAGCGCCGCCACATGATCGCCAAGGAGCTGAACTATCCCATCCCCGCCATCATCCAGAAACTCGATGACGCGGACGTAATGATCCTGGTCAATGACGGCAACCTGCACCGCCCCCATATCTCCACCCATGACCTCGCCATAGCCCTGCGCGGCAAGATGGAGGGCATGAAGCAGAAGGCTGGCCGGAAGAAAAAAGGCGCACCCACGGCTGATGAACTGAACAGAGACGAGAAACTGGCCCAGGAGATGGGGATGTCGGTCAGTAAACTCAACCGCATCATCCGTCTGTCCGAGGCCACCAAGGATGTGTGCGACCGGGTGGACGATGGCACCCTGGCCCTGTCCATCGCCTCCGCCGTCTCCTTCCTGAAGCCGGACCACCAGGACGAGGTGCTCCACCTCATGGACCTGGGCTACCGCGTCTCCACGGAACGGGTGGAGTATCTGAAGAAGGTGGAGAAAGCGGGCAAGCTGGATGAGAAATCTATGCGTCTGGTGCTGGAGGGTGAGAATGTGCTCGACCCTCCAAAAACCATCCCCACACCCCAACCCACAGCGGAACAGCCCGGACAAAGCCCCGCCGCTCCCGGCGAACCGCCCCTGCCACCCTCCCCGGATATGAAGTCCCCCGCGGGCGGGCAGCCTGTACCAACACCCTCTGCCCAAGCCCCGCCGCCGGAGAACCGGCCACCCAGACACCTCCTGCCGGAGATCTGCCCGCTCAAATGCCTCCCGCTGGGGAGACGCCCAAGGAGGGCACCGCCCAGTTGCCTGCCAAGGAGCAGGATGAGAGCAAAGGGGAGCAGGAACGCCCCGAATATACCAAAATCATCCTCACAGGGGACCGCCTGCGTAAGTATTTCCCCGATGTTTCCATGACGCCCCGCGAGATCGAGGAGAGTATCTACGACGCTCTGGAGGAGCGCCGCCAGCGTCAGGAAAAGCTGAAACAGAAGGAAAACATTTTCAAGAAAGGCGGCCCTACCCACTGACCTGGACGGGTCCGCGCCCTGCCGCATATCGAACAGGGTGGTGAAAGAACGCGAGGAGGCGTAACTGTGACAAGTAAGAAAAATGACCCCGCAGAAGATGTCAAACAGCTGCTAAGAGGGGCCCCGCCGCAGAACATCCTCATCTCTTTTGACGGGAAACCGCCGCAGAGTTTGGAGGAACACGCCAGGCGGCTGGAGAAACAAAAGCGAAAAAAGCGAAATCATCGTACCAAGTAGCACCGAATGGTGCTTTTTTTGTACTCATTTTCAGAAAGGAGCGGATCAACCATGCGAGTCCTCATGGTGGAGCCTGGAATGGCCCCCTATGAAAAGGAGATCAACGGCCTGGCCGAAATGCAGGCGGCGGTGGGCGGGTCGATCACCGCCAGTTACCCCTTTAAGGAACCTGTTGCCCTGGTGAGCAACGATGAGAGCATCTGGCTCAAAATGCCCTTCAACCGGAGTGTGGAGGGCGGATACGGCGGGATCTTCGGCCCGTTCTTTGTGTGCGGATTGAGCGAGGACTCCTTCTGCTCCCTGACGCCGGAGCAGATAGCGCGCTACCAGGCGAAATACCACCAGGCGGAGATCCTTCTGGCCGTACACGGCAGTGAGGTAGAGACCCTGAAGGTGGAGCCCCGGCCCAGACGTGGCCCGGAGCCGCCCCAGCAGAAAGGTCCCAGGAGATAAGTCAAATTGACTTCCAAATTTTACCTCATCCACAAAGGAGGCGTGTCATTGAGCGACTATGAAGAACGAAAACAGGCCCGGATAGACCGCTACCGGGAGCGTGCAGAGCAGGCGCGGCAGGAAAGCCGACAGCTCTCCCAGGAATCCATATCCATGCTGGAGCACATCCCGCCAGGCCAGCCCATTCTGGTGGGACACCACTCGGAACGGGGCCACCGCAGGCTGCTGGAGCGGTCAGACCGGAAGATGGAACAGTCCATCGCCGCCTCGGAAAAGGCGGCCTACTACGAGCACAAGGCGGAGGCCGCGGAGCGCAACACCGCCATCTTCGCGGATGACCCGGAGGCCCTGGCCAAACTCACGGAAAAGCTGGAGGGCCTGCAAATGGCCCAGACCCGGATGAAACAGATCAACGCCTACTACCGAAAGCACGGCACCTGCCAAGGCTTTCACGGTCTATCTGATGAACAGGCAGAAAAACTGGACGATAGGGTGCGCAACGGCTATTCCTGGGAGAAGGCCCCCTACCCCGCCTACGCCCTGTCCAACAACAACCAGGAGATCCGTCGCTTAAAGGAGCGGATCAAGCAGCTCACCGAGGCGCGGGAATTGGGCTACCAGGGCTGGGAATTTGAGGGCGGCAGGGTAGTCGCCAACGCGGAGAACAACCGCCTGCAAATTTTCTTTGACGAGATCCCCAGCCCGGAGCTGCGCCAGGAGCTGAAGGAGCGGGGTTTCCGCTGGGCCCGGAGCGAGGGCGCATGGCAGAGGCAACTCACCGACAACGCCATCTATTCCGCCAGCCGCGTCCAGGCCATCCAGCCCTCGGACGGTTCCGATCCCCTGAAAATCCAGCCCAAACGAAAGCCCAAGACGGGCCCGACACGATAAAGGAGTGACTGAAACTATGGAACGCAGCAGCCATGAACGGATGCGGGAGATTGAGATTTTTGGCATCCCCGCCCTGTTTTCCCCCAACCGTATCAAGGAAAAGGACGTTTACCCCGGCCTGCACCACTATGAGATCATGTCCGGCCCCGTGTTCCCGGACAGCCCCCGACACCTCACCGCGGACGCTGGTGAGAAATTCCTGGGCACGGTGCTCTCCCCGGTGAAGACCCACCTGACGTCGGACGGCCAGCGGGAGATCGAGCCGGGCGATCTGTTCCTGGACATTGAGGCCGGGGAGTACACCCCCGCCGAATTTGAGGAAAAGTATCTGTCCCCAAACTATGATCCCCAGGCGGAACGATATGGAAAAACAGACTGATATTTTGGCCTTCCTGGGCCGGGTGGTCCAGGAGAATACCCACGCCTACCGCTCCGACTTCGTATATGACGCGGCCACCCTGACCAAAGCCATCTGGGAAACCAACATGGAGGACCGGGTTTTCTACTGGATGAGTCGGCCTGCCGGGACCTGGTGCGTAAAGGAACGGGAGGTATTTCTCCGCGGCACCAGCGCCCACTCCATCTGGACCCACTACGCGGACACGCCGGATGGGATCAGGGCATACCGCGTCACCGTCGAAGACCAGAGGGACGGGCACATCATGGGGCGGATCGTCCCGCTGGACTACCCGGTGCAGGCGCGGCGGGTGCAGGCCCGCACGCTCCCCACCGCCCGTATCATCGTCCAGTACGAGGATGGCCACACCGTCACCATGCCGGCCCCGGAGGATATGCGGTCCATCTCCACCATTCTCCCGGAGCACGGCGGGATCAGCCGCATCTGTTACGAGCCGGACAGCGAGGCGGAACTGGCCCGCGCCATCATGGAGGAACACCGCTGGCAGACCGGGAAAGTAAAAAAGCCCACAGCAAAGCGCCGCCCCCATCCTGGGCGGTGACAGGGCCCCGGTACAGGACAGCGCCGCCCATGACGGCGCTGTCTTAGCAAAGTATGTGATTATGGTACAACGAAAATGTATCAGTATACCCTTTGGGTTGGATGCTATGCTGCCATATAATCCAAGCAACAAAGTTGTGCTCACCAAATACTTCATTGCACATTTTCTTCAAGTTATCGATTTCTGTATCATCCAGACTTATAAAAATGACACCGTCATCCCGCAGTAAATTTCGTGCCAATCGCAAGCGAGGATACATCATATTTAGCCAGTCTGTATGAAAACGGCCACTAAGCTCACTGTTAGCGCTTATAGATTTTCCTTTGTCATCTACTTGTCCCGTGATTTGCTTGTAGTTTTCGATACTATCAGCAAAATTATCTGGATAGACAAAATCGCTACCGGTGTTATATGGCGGATCAATAAAAATCATCTTGATCTTCCCGTGGTAGTTCTTCTGCAGCAGCTTGAGTACCTCCAGGTTATCGCCCTCAATGTAGAGGTTCTGGGTGTCGTCCCAGTTTTTGCTCTCTGCTTTACAGGGCCGCAGGGTTCCGGTGGTGGGGGTCTGCGCCAGCCGCAGCGCCTTGATTTTCTTAGTGTTTTCGCCCTGCTCTTGCTCATACCGCTTAGACATTTTGGCAAACCGGGCATCGTCGATCTTGCCGGAAACATTGTCCTCATAGAGCCGCTCAAAAAGCATATCCAGTTCTTTGTCCTGGGCCAGCAGTCCGTCCAGCTCCCGCTTCTTGCGTACTCGGTCATTTTCCGCTACCTTGGCGGAACGGCCCACCATGGCCTTGATGAAGTCGTTTTCGTATTCATTGGCGAAACAGGCCAGCCGGTGGATCTCGTAGAGCACGACCTGCTCCAAGAAGTCCAGCCGGATATAGTGGGTAGACGAGCACTTGCGGAGCCCGGAATTGTGGTTCTGGCAGCTAAAGAATTTAATATCGTGGTTGCCTTGGTTAAAATGGAAATTCAAATTGCCGCCGCACTCCGGGCATTTCAGATAGCCGGAAAAGACGCTGGGCGCTTGGGTAACGGTGGGGCGCTTGCGCCGTGTCCCGGCTTTTAACGCCTGCACCTTTTCCCAAGTTGGCCGGTCAATGATAGGCTCGTGGACATTTAGAAAGGTCACCCGGTTCTCCTCACTTTGCAAAGTAGGATATAATCTACATGAGCGTAACCTCATAAAACAAACCCTTGCATTTATCACGGAGTTTAATTCGGGTAGCATATCACAAGAAAAGCTGGATGAACATAGAGAAAAACTTGAAGCAAATCCCAAAGAAGCAGAAAAAGAGCTTGGTCGAGTTCTTATAATCTTGGGTAAGCAGGTAGAGCAAATTCAATTTCAAGTTTTGGGTAGCTTTTATGCCGCTTATATCAAAGATGCAATTTCTTGGGAAAAATTTTGTGAGCTATCGGAAGCCAACCGTCGTATGTTTATAAGTGACTATCAGATTTTATTTGAAGCTACCAACAATAACGGACTGAAAATCCAAAATCGGGAATTATATTAAGTAGATCGTTTAATCTCATTGGGGCTGTTGCAAAATCAAAATTGACTTGGCGGTAATGTCTGGATTAAAATGATGGAGAATCAAGAAGAACAGAACGATATAATTGTTACATCATTCGGGAAAACCTTTTATCACAACTTGCCAACCGCTTTTGACAAGAATAGGATAAAAACCTCTTGCTCGCTACTCTAAAACCATTGATACGACTGGATTCTTCCAAGTCCTATAATTACACTCAGACCATGTTTTGCAGAAAAACCGCCTGAAAAGGCAGTTTTTCCGCGTTTTTTGTTCTACTTTTCAGTTTAGACGATTGCTGTTCAGCGGTGGTTTCAGGCGCAGAAAAGCGGCGGGAGCATGAGAGAGAATGGCCGCCGAAACCGCCAAATTCCTAACCCATCCCTAACGGCACTGGCAATAGACTTTTTCATTCTTCGATGTTACAATATTTGAGAATCTTTGGATCTGAGCGATTGGAGATATATTATGGCAAAAAAGCAGAGGAAAGAGGCTCTTGCGGCTTTGGGTCGAGCAAATAAAATGTCTGTGAGGCTCTGAAAGATAAATACACCGAGCTTGATAAGGATGGTGTACCTAATTTTGTCCTTTCATATTCAAGTAAAAAGGGCTGTCGCAAAATACGGTTTCCAGCCTTGGACACGAAATTTATGCGCTAAAAAAGTTGCCAAGAACCGCAATAACAGGCAGTTCTTGGCAACTCTTTATTTAGTCTATTTTTTGAGGTTCCGTTTTGCAACGGGCCTCTTTTTATTGTTTATTCGGCGCAGACGTTGTTTGGCAGGTCCCGTTGAGCGAGGAGGTGACATCATTGTACGCCCCGATACATAAAGGTCACGATCTGCCCACGGGTGCAGGCTGCATCCGGGCTGAACGTGGTGGCGCCGGTGCCGGAGGTGATGCCCTCCTTCACGGCCCAGGCCACAGCGTCGGCGTAGTAGGCGTCAGCGGCCACGTCGGCAAAGCCGCCGCCGCTGACAGCCGGAGCGCCGGCCGCGCGGTACAGGAAGGTGACGGTCTGGCCGCGGGTCACAGTGGCATCCGGGCTGAACGTGGTGGCGCTGGTGCCGCTGGTGATGCCCTCCTTCACGGCCCACAGCACCGCATCATAGTAATAAGCGTCGGCGCTCACGTCGGTGAAGGGGTTGGCCCCATCAGCCTTGGGGGAGCCGTTGGCCCGCCACAGGAAGGTGACGATCTGGGCACGGGTGCAGCTCATGTCCGGGCTGAACGTGGTGGCGGAGGTGCCGGAGGTAATGCCCTGCTCCACGGCCCAGGCCACGGCATCGGCGTAGTAGGCGCTGGCGGGCACGTCCGCAAAGGCAGGGGCTTCCGGTTCAGTCTCGATCAGCTTGAAGCTGACCTCCACCTCTACACGGGTACCGGGCATCTTGAAGGTGTACTTGCCGTTCCCCTTGTCGGTCAGGTCAAGCTCCTTGCCCTTGCTGTCGGTCACGGTCAGCTCGTCCAGCTCATAGCCCTTGTCGGGATCGACGGTGATGGTGACGGTGTTGCCCTGCTCGGCGTAGCGGTGGCTGGTCTTGACCTCGCCGCCCTTCACGTTCTTGGGCAGGGTGACGCTGTAAGTGGGGTCGCTGTCATCATCGGAAGAACCACCGCCGGAGGTATAGGTGGTCACAGTGACCGTACAGGCGGCGCTTACATTTCCGGCGGTTGCAGTAATCGTTGCAGAGCCGTTGGATACAGCGGTGACCAGGCCGCTCTCATTCACAGTGGCGACGGCTTCGTTATCGGAGGACCATGCGACGGAATCGGTGGTATTGTCCGGTGTTACGTCTGCAATCAGTTGGACGGTGTTCGGCGTGGTATTGCTGTACAGGGTCACGCTGGTCTGGTTCAGAGAAATGCTTTCGGCGGGGAGGGCGTTTTGCGTTACATCGCCGTCCTGGTCCACGCTGCCGCCGTTGGGCAGCTCGGTGGTGCCGTTGGGATCGGTGACGGAGCTGCCGGCGCCCAGGATGATGCTGCCGTCGTTGTCCACATAGCTGTCACCGTCTGCGCCCACGGTGATGGTGGTATCGCCCTTCTGCACCTTGGAGCCACCGGCCAGATCAATGGCCTGTCCGTTTTCGTTGCTGGTGGTTATCTGGATGGCATTGGGATCCTCTGGGAGGATAACAGTCGCACCGCTGTCCGCATGGATAGCGGGCTTGTCGCCAGTATTGCTGATGGTGCCGCCCTCCAGATTAAGGGTCGCGCCGTCAGCCAGATCGAAGATCGTACCATTTTCGCTGGAGAAGTCGCCGGTCTTGATGGTGACAGAGGCATCTTCCTCTACACTGATGGCAGGAGCCGTGCTGTCTCCATTATCCAACTCGAAGTTGAACTGCTCAGACACCAGACCACTGTGACCGTTGCTAAACTCTGGAAGACCGGTTTCAGATGACTGAGGAGCACTGGGTTCAAAGCTGACCTCACCACTCTTGACTTGGATCAGCGGTTCATTGGAGGTATCACCATCGGCGCGCTCGAAGGTCTGATGGCTCACATTCACAGTACCGTCATCGACCACGATAGCCGGTTTACCTTCCGGTGCGACAATCGTGTTACGCGCTGTGGGCATTCCGCCTACCCCTTCGTTAACCGAATAGAGCGTATCTACCGACTGCAAGAGCAGGCTTCCACCATCCTCGACCACGATGCTGTCACCCAACACGATCTCAAGGTTCATGTTCCGCAAATCCTGAGCAGTTTGATCGTTCATGATGACCAGTGTGCCATCGTCGGTCACTTTGATGCCGCCCTGCAAATTCAGCGTGATTTTTTCATTTACATCATCAATGCCGAGCTGTGCTTTACGACCGCTGACTACAAGTTGATTTTCTAAGGTGATGTCGCCAGAGGGGTTGGCTCCAATCATCATGGCAAGATGGCTTTTATTAGTGAAAACAGCCGTTCCTTCGTCTTCCAACGATTTGTAATGCTTTAAAGCGGCAAGTTTTTCATTTTCTTCCGGGGCAGAAAAAGCACTATATAAATCTTCAAATGTGTTATACGTAGAAGATATATCCACCAAACTTCCTGCTCTATGAGTGTAACTCACCAGTTTTTCAAATCCGGTCGGGTATCTGACCTTTCCATTTCTTGTGATTGTTTCCGAAAAAACAAACAATCCAAATGGGTTTTCTGCATCTACCTTTGGTGACGCATAGTAAGTGGCACTTGCTTGTGCAATACACAGACTGGCTGCCAGAGCGCAGGCTATGGTCCTGGAAAGGATACGTTTCTTCATTCTATTTCTTTCTCCTCTCTATCTATGTAAAAATTATTTGCGCCTGCCCCCACAGGCCGGGAAAACGCAAGGTCACTTGACTGTCCCGGCAACGCCCCCAGTTCTTCTGACAGGCTCCCGCCCGTCTTTTCTGTGGAAAGAACGTCCGCAACAACATTCTTTCCGTTCTGTCGTTTTGGGCAGAAAAAAAGACCACAACAGAATTTCCGTTCTGTTGTAGTCCATTTTAGGATAAAGGCCCAAATACCCTTTGGGACAGGCCCATTATACCCCATTTCGACAAAAAGCACCAGTCAAAACTAAATTTTTCCACACCCAATCAGACGGCGCAGAACAAACCACCTGCCCCGTCTGATTGGCACGCCGAAAATCGGAAAATCACTTGCTATTTTCCCACTTTAACGCTATAATCCACTTATGTAATGCTACATAAATTGGCAAGACTACAACAGAACGGAAACTATGTGGTCAAGACAAGGCCCATGCGCTCCATCTGCCGGGCGTGGACGGCCCCGCTCTCCATGGTGTAGACGCGGGTGGTGTTGACGGAGGAGTGCCCCAAAATGTCCGCCAGCCGGGACAGGTCCTTTTCCAGTGTGTAATAGGTCCGGGCGAACAGGTGGCGCAGGTTGTGGGGAAAGACTTTTCCCGGCTCCACCCCGGCGCTGTCGCAGAGCTTTTTCATGTCCCGCCAGATGTTAGAGCGATCCAGGGGCTTTCCCGTCCGGGTGGTGAATACAGGATTTTTGACGTCCGCCGGTTGGGCGGTCTTTTTTTGTGCCTGGAGGTATGTTCGCAGCAGGCGGCGCAGCTTGTCCGGGAGAAAGACGGTACGCCGCTTGCCCTTGTTGGCGATCTCCGCCCGGCCCGTCTCCACGGCCTCCACGGTGATACATTTCAGCTCGCTCACCCGGACGCCGGTGGCGCAGATGGTTTGCAGGACCAGAGCGAGGCGCCGGTTCCCGTCCAGCTCCGCCGCCCGGACCAGCCGGACGTACTCGCTCCGGGTCAGCTCCCGGCCCTCGTCACAGAACGGAGACTTTTGAATGTTCAGCAGCTTCACGGCGCACTCCCGCCAGCCCATGAAGCGCAGAAAGCCGTTGACGGCGGCGATCATGCTGTTGACTGTAGCCGGGGCGTGGGCGGCGGTCAGTTCCTCCTTCCAGCCGATCAGGGCGGCCTTGGTGACGGGCCGCCCCGCCAGATGGCGGCCCAGGGCCTCCAGGTCCCGGACGTACTTTTCAATGGTGCTGTCCGCCCGCTCCTCCTCCCGCAGATGGAGGGCATAGCGGCGGAGCAGGCCGGGGGTGAATTTGTGGCATTTTGGTTCCATAGCGGTATCTCCTTTGGTGTCCAGATATCGCTATTGTACAGGATCAGGGGGACATGATACGAACCGGAAGGTAAAAGCTTTTTCCTGTTAAGATTAATGTAAATTTTGGTTGATTATTTTCTCGTAATTCGGTATGATGAAAATAAACGATTCCAGCATATCATTTCCTTTGAACGAATCCTCCAGCCGTACAAGCATTGACATAATCAGAGTGTACACTGTATGTATAGAATCTGGAGTAATACATCTGGAACCTTTGGAAAATGCGTATGAATCATCCAATAACGGCCTCGTTTCTATATAAAAAACTGATTTTCTCCCAAGAAGAAACCACATCCGCCGGTGGATGTGGTGTTTCCCTCGCGGCCTTTTCACGCCCCGCGTCAGCCTGTCCAAGTGACAGAGCGTCGCGGGGCGTTTTTCTATCATCGGAAAGGAGTCGAAAAATATGAGCCTGAAATATACCTGCCCCGGCTGTGGGACCCCTTTGGGCTATGACGGATTGTGCTGGAAATGCAAGTGTGAGCAGGAGCGAAAAACCGCATTGGCCTGGACACCGGAACAGATTGCCGAGAAGCAGAGAAACCTAATCCAGAACATCCATCGGCTTGCTGATATGGAGGACCCCGAATGTACCGACTTCTGGCAGCTTCTGGGCTACCGGGACGCCATCACCCCGGAAATCCAGCGGGCGGCGCTGGCCGCAGGGGTGTTCTGGCCCTGTGAGATCTATTATCACGCTCCCGCTGATGTGGGGGAGGGCCTGATCCACGCGCTGCTGTCCACAGAGGATTCCAGTGAAGCGTCCAACCTGATGTGCTGCCTTGCCATGCAGGGAGATGACAAGGCAATGGAGACTCTGCTGGAGCTGGAGCGAAATCCCCGGCCCTGGCGTAAGGGCCTCTATGTGGACCCATCCAGCTATGCACAGATTGGCGGCTGGACCTTTAACAAGGAGGGACAACGAATCGAACTCAACTTCGATACCTGCTTTTCCTTCGTCAAGGGAGCCCCCGGTGAAGTGTCCCCCGTTCGCATCGGGCGGGCACGGGAGGACACCTGTCCCCACTGCGGCGGGCGGATGGCGGACATGCTGGTGCTGGACGGCCGGGGCGAGCGGCTGAAGTTTCTGGGGCTGGACGGCATTCTGACCGCCACCTGCTGTCCCAACTGCGTGGGCTTTCTGAAAGGCCCCGCTTTCAACCGCTTTACTCTGGACGGCGGCGTAGAGGTCTTTCCCTCAGAGCTCTTTGACGGGGCGGGAAAGATGGACTGCTATGTCCGGCCGGAGGACTACAGGTCCCTTACCGAAAATCCCTTCGTGCTGGGCGGTGCGACTGTGCCCCTGTTCTATGGCGCCGCCTGTGACGATGTGAACACCGTCGGCGGCTTTGCCAACTGGGTTCAGGACTGGGAATACACCGCCTGCCCCCACTGCGGAAAGCCCATGAAATATCTGGCCCAGATCCAGTGGGATACTTTGATGGACGGCACAGAGGGCACACTCTACATCGAGTTCTGCCCTGACTGCCAAATCGTATCCATGCAGCACCAGCAGACCTGATAGGAGGAAATCGCTATGAATTTGCCAAAGTTCAACAGTGCGGACGGGCGCTGTTACTGGATGAAGCCCGAGGTACAGGAGGAACTGCAGCCGCTCTTTGACCAGTGCATCCAGGATGCCATTGACGGGAGAATCACGCGGCTTGATTCCCTCTGGCCGCCGGTAGTGGTCAGCAGCGAAGGCGCGCCCTTTGAGGTGTGGCAACTGCTTAGGGCGTGGACCGAAATACAGCGGGCCGAGACCCTGGATGCGGAAAAGGCCATCGCCTTCAGCGAAAACCTGCGCCGCCAGAGCCGGTGGGGTGAAATTGACCACCATCTACTTGATATGCTGAAACGGGAGCTGCAAGAGAAGTATTTTGTTGCAACAGGCAATGAAGATGATCACTTCTGGGATCGGGAGTATTCCCTGAAACCAGGCATTCGTGCAGAGGAGGTCCCGGAGACGCTGCTGCGTTTTGCCTGCTATGTGGCGGTGAGCTATAAGGTATATGGTATGGACTTTCAGTATCTGGACACCAATTACCTCTTTGGATTGGTGGAGAAAGTCCGTCCGGATATGGTGAAAAAGCTCCGGGAACATGGGACCGGCAGGCTGCCGCGCTCTCTGCAAAAGCGGAAAACAGAGCACTTCACCGCATCGGCCAACGATGCCTTTGCCGTGATCCGTATTACTGCCAGGGACAGTACAGAGGAATGCTATGCCGAAGTGCTGAACTACCTGTGTGAGCTTCTGGAGCAGGATGATTTTCCCCGCAGCTATGCGGTGGAGTTCAAAGGACCGGAAAAGAGTTATCTTCCCATCACAGGACTGCCCAAAAAGGGAGTAAACCAGTTCTTTGCCTGTGCCGTACAGTACCCCGGCCTCCATCCCCTGATGGAACGGTACGCCCGGCTTGCCATGCGGCAGTATGAGCAGTACACCAATCTCAGTGATGAGCAGTGCGCTCTCCCGGGAAGTTTTGCCGTGTTTGCCCTGGGAATGCTGGGGCAAGAGTGGCGGCAGCTTATCTGGGATTATCTCGACCTTTGTGATGATGAGCACTCCCACTTACAGGAAAAATTCCTCAGAGAGTATGTAAAACAGTTCGGATTTACCGCCGATACCGTCCCTGTATTTGTCCGTGGGGTGCTGTCCATGCAGAACATGAAGTATTCCAAGGACTATGCCGCATGGATGGCAAACTCAGAGAGCCTGGACGCTCTGCGGGAGGCAAAAATCCACCTGTCTGAGATCGTTCCAAGCGGTTTCTCCTCCGACGAGGACGACGATGACGAGGACGAAGAACCCACCGAGGAAACAGAAGCCAGCCCGGAGGAAGTGCTGCAATACGCATGGGAAACGGTCTGCTATGTGATCTGGGGCAAAGCCAGCGCCAAGGGTGGTCAGAAAGTGGTGGAATCAGCTTCAGAGGAACTGAAAGAACTATACCGACAGATTTTTATTCCGATAATGGAGAACCTGGAAGAAAGTGGTGGCCTGCTATGAGCTTGCCAAAGCGTGACGGCGTGCATGGCCGCTACTACCTGATCCATAAACCGGATACGAACCCCGAGGTGCTGGAACACGCCAATCAGTGCATCCAGGATGTGTTGGATGGAACTGCAAAAGAAAACCATTCCAGCTATCCGGTGGTGGTTCGGACCCAAAGCGGAACACCCTTTCTTCCCAGCCAGCTGCTGGAGCGGTATCTGTCCAAACTGCCTTTGCAGGGATTCCCCTATGAGGAAGCTGTTATCTTCTGCGATGCCCTGCGGCGGCTGGTTGGCTGGGAAGAGATCCACTATACATTGGAGAAGTATATAGAACAGCAGGTGCAGGAGCGATTCTTCCTTGTGGGAGAGCGGGACGATGGGTTTACAGTCTTTCCGCCCTGTACGGTGTGGCCGGAGTTGCGGCCGGAGGATGTGGACGAAGGGCTGCTGCGCTTTGCCTGCTATGTGGCGGTCTGCTGCACGATGTATGGGCAGAGCTTTGAATCTCTTAAAACCGAACACATCCTCGGTCTGGTTTCCCAGCTCCGTCCCAACATGGTAAAGGAACTGAAAACCAATGGCAGCGGCAAGCTGCCGAAGGACATCCAGCGGCGTAAGACGGAGCATTTCATCGCATCGGCCAATGATGCTTTCGCCACCATCCGCATTACCACCAGGGACTCCACCGAGGAATGCTATGCTGAAATCCTGGACTACCTGTGCGCGGTGCTGGAGCTGGAGGAATTTCCCCGCAGTTACTCGGTGGAGTTCCGTGGGAAGGAAAAACTCTATCTGCCCATTCCCGGCCTGCCCAAGAAGGGAGTCAATCAGCTCTTTGCCTGTGCTGTGCAGCACCCCAATCTGCATCCGGCTATGGAGCGATACGCTCGTCTGGCTATGCGGGAGTTTGAGTGGTACAACAACCTCCCCGATGAAGCCTGCGCCATGCCCGGTACCTTCGCCGTGTTTGCTCTGGGGCTAGAGGGAGAACAGTGGGCACCGCTGGTGACGGAGTATCTGGATCTCTGTGACGATGAGCACTCCTCCCTGCAAGAGAAATTCCTTCATGCCTTGATCCGGAAGTTTGGTTTTCAACCATGGACGCTGGGGGTATTGGTGCGGGGCGCATTGTCTATGCAGTGGCTGGAGCCTGCCAGGGAATTCCGCAGCCTGATTGCCAATGCGGAAAGCCTGGATGCGCTGCTGGCAGTCAAGCGCCGCTTTTCCGCTTATCTCCTGCCGGAAGAAAACAAAGACCCGAAATTCCGGGCCATCGCTTGGCAGAGTCTACTCTGGGCCATCTGGGGCCCGTCCTCCGAAAACGGCGGCAGCAAGGTCATCAAGTCGGCGCCGAAGGAACTGAAAGGGAAATACCAGCAAGTATTTTCGTAAGGAGGGTTCTATCATGTGCGAGCACTGCCGAAACATTCAAACATGGAGAAAATTTGACGCCCCAAAGGACTACCTGGCCTGCATTGCTTATATTCAGCAGTTGGTGGGACAAGGCCAATTTGAACTGATGACAGAGGAGTCCACCTGTCCGCTGGAGAAGGTAAAGACTGAGGATGGATGGGCAGACGAAATTATGGCTCACATGATCCGGTGCAAGCACTGTGGCCAGATTTTCACCTGTGTAGTCAACACCTGGCGGGGCAGCGGACACTTCAAAAAAGGCAAAGGATGACACAGAAAAGGCGGTGAAACGATGAATCAGACAGAAGAAACAAAACTGCTGGAGTATATTGAGCAGTGGAATGATGCGGACGAGTTCTCCCGATGTATTGAGGCTATCGAAGCCATCCCGGAGCAGGAGCGAGGTTATTTGCTGACCGTTAAACTGAGCCGGGCTTACAGCAATCTGGCGGTCCTGGGAAATCATGGAGTGCATGGGACCGACGGTGAAGTGGACGGGGATCTCATCCGACACGCCATTGATCTGCTGGAATCCGTCCGCACCCAGGGAGAGGACGATCCCTACTGGAACGCCCGGATGGGCTATTCCTGCCTGATGGCATACCGCTCCGCAGCCACCGCCTATACATACGCAAAACGCTGGCTTGCCCTGGCCCCGGATGACCCGGATGCCCAAAAACTGGTCCGGGACTGCGAGAAATATTTAGAAGAAGAAAAAGCCTTGGAGATGGATTGGAAAGAGCGGGAGGAGATCATCCGAAAGGAAACTCCTGATGATGGAAAGAGGGTTATATGTAAATGAACAGCGAGCAGATCACAGCATTTTTGCAGGAGCATTGGTACATTGCCTCGGTGCTCATCGGGGCCGTGATTTTAATTGGGGCGATCCGCAACTGGAATTGGCTCTGCGACCCCACCGGCACACGGGATGCCCACCGCCACAGCAGAGGATACCGGCGGGTGGTGTTCTTCCTGCTGGGCGTCCTCCTGATCGTAGTGAGCATCTGGGGATTTGTGCTGAAATTGAAGTAGGAGGAGAAAGACTGTGATGACTGAAAAATATCCTACCTGGCTCATCGGACATGTGAAAGGATGGGCGGAGAATCGTCTGCCCACCGTGACGCTCTGTTCTACCACCGGCAGTGAACTGCTGGAGGTTTGGTATTACGGAGATCTGCTCACGGTGAAGGGAGAGCCTCAATCCTATATTGTAGATGGGGACGAGGCCCCCGGACTGGTGGCGGCCCGCGATCCGGAGAGCGGCGAGGAGTTTGTCATCTTCGACGGCGGGCGGCATGGCTACGACAATATGTTCTGCGATGAACACGATCCATCTGAATTGGAACACCGCCCCCTCAAGCGGTATGAGATCCCCGCCTCCAAGCTGGTGCTGGAGCTGGGGTACAGCGTGGACTACGAGGATGAAAAAGAGGACTTCGAACCGGATGAGGCGGATACCGTGGAACTGATCAACGGCGGGCGTATGCCCTGGGAGCAGGTCAAGCGGGACGGCATCGACTATATCGCCCTTTACTATGTGAACGAGAGTGGAAAACAGGTTCAGATTCTGGACGCAGAGCTGGCGTAAGTACAGCTATTCTATCCTTTGATAATCCGAGGAGGCGCCCCATGAACCAAGAAGAACAGATCCGCCTCTACCGGCTGATGGAAAAGCTCAACTGGTTCTTCCATCAGGAGATGCACTATTTGAACCGGGATATTGCGGAACAGACCGCGCGGGAGTGTTACCCGGAGATTCGGGAGTTTACATATGATATTTTATGGAACGACCTGCCCAAAGAGGCGCAGGAACAACTTGAGGAGGATTAACTCCAATCACTTTACACTGACCCAGGAGGTGGAACCGCAATGTCCATAACCGCCTATAAAGTTGAAGCCGTCGGCCATGACCGGACCGGAAAGGACTTCGGCTATGTGAATATCATGTATCGTTATGGCAACAAGCAATCCTGCCCCCGACCGGATCAGTGCGAAAAGATGGAAGTCATGTGGGCGGATGAGAGCGTCTACGGACCTCCTGCTCCCGGCAGCAAGGTGGGCGATTTTATACAGACATGGCTGATGGGCTCCTGGGACTGCGGGGTATTTACCCACCGGGAGATCGCCCAGCGGCTCATGGATACCTTCACCGGTCTGAAGCTCAAGGAACTGGCGTGGTTTGAGAACCCCAGGGAAAAGACTCTGAAAAATGGAAAACCGCGTGCGCACCGGGCCAAGTGGCTGCCGGAGCGGGAGGTGGATCTGGTGTATCTCTACTCCGACCACTATATTGACGCAAGAGAACCTACTTCTGCCCAAACCGACTTTTTCACCGTTACAAGGATGGACGCCTGGGGCGTGAGCACCTGGTTCATGTGTACCCCAGAGGCCGCCAAGAAGCTGATTGCTATGGATTTCAACAATCTGGCCGTCCAGGAAACCACCATTGTGGGATAGGAGTGATACAGCATGATCGGGACAGATGAAAACCGGGCGGTGCTCCATGTGGAGGTCATCTTCTGGAGAGGCAAGCGGAAAACACCCCCCAGCCTGGTCAGCGGAAAATATTGTCCTCATTTTGCAGTCACAGGGACCACGGAATATCTGGGAGTATGCTTTCTGGACGGAACTGAGTGTTCATTTGATGAACCGGCTTTGGGAAATGCCCAACCCCTCTATCCGGATACTATTGACTACGCTCCGCTGGAAAATAATGCGGAATTTTTGATCTATGAGGGAGCCAACGCTGTTGGCAAGGGCCGGGTACTGGGCCGGACGATACCCTATCAAGTGAAACAACAACGAAAGTAGGTGCCTTATGTACCAAATTGCATATATTGGCCGTTGGGAAACTCTTCCGGAAACGGCTGCCGCCATCTGTGACCATAATATTCCCGCGCTGGAGGCGTTGCTCCAGGGCGGTCTGGATTTAGATGTTCCCATCCAACTCAGTGAATACGTCAAGCTTATGCCATTGGAGATCGCGGTTTTTCGGAATGATGTGCCCATGATCCACTTCCTGCTGGAGCATGGAGCTGATCCCAATCTGGCAGAGGAACAGCCCCTTCTGCTCACCGCTGTCCGCTGCTGCGGGCCGGAGGTAGTCGCTCTCTTTGCTGGACAGGCCGCAAAATTCAGCCCGAAGCAGAAAGAGCGAGCCTTCCAGGAAGTGCGCTGGGGTCAGCGAGCGGAGAATATCCCGGTGCTGGAGCAAGCCGGGATCACGGTGGGCAAGTTTGGCGGAGAGGCATTCCGGGCCGCTGTGTCCGAGGGCAATACCAAACTTGCCCGCCTGCTTCTGGAAAAAGGGGCAGATATCAATTACCACAAGCCGGACATGGTGTTTCCGAACGCCTCCACCCCTGTCACTGAAGCTGTCCGACACAAAAATCTCCCCATGGTGCGCTGGCTCATTGAGCAAGGAGCTGACATCACCATTGCCGACAAATACGGCGACCGGCCTTACACCGTGGCGGTGCAGAACAAAAATCAGGAGCTGGCTGACTACCTGAAGGCCCTGGAACCGGAGGACTGGCACAACGAGCAGGAAAAGGTCCGGCAGCTCATGCCCTATAAGCTGCCCGCCAAGCTGGTGGAATATCTGAAAACCGGCCCCTTGCGGCTGGAATTCCCGGAGCAGGAGTGGGTGAAGTGGGCAGAGCTCTACTCCTACATGGATGTACAGGAGATGACCTGGAAACGGAAGAAGCTGCTCTCCCTGATGGTGCAGATGGACAACTACAGCGACTACCTGCTGCTTTGGAGCCCCAGGGACAAAAAGCTGTGGTATCTGGACATTGAGCATGAGGAGTTCCACCCCCTGGCCAAATGGGATGACTTCATTGCAGACCCCGGCAGGTATCTGAACGGGATGATTGAGGGCGAGTTTGAAGCATAAGGAGTAAGGTCATGACATCGATAGACTTTCTGAACAAGGTACATAACATCCTGGATTCCCAGGAATACAGCCTCTCTTACTCTCCGGCCAAGTCCAAAAACTATATGCTGTACTGCAACGGCAACTTTATCGGCGGCCTGTTTGACGAGGAGTTGTGCTTCGTCCATGCCGACAGTGTGAGCGAACTGCTGGGACACCCGGAACCCGTCTACCGCGGCTACTCCAGCACCGCCCAGCACAGGATGCTGGTGATTCCGGAGGAACACTGGGAGAAAGCGCTGAAACTGCTCTATGCCGAAAAATTTGACTGGAGCCGTTTGGTGTACGACATTACCTACACCAGCATTGGCGCGGCTGTGGTGGAGGACTTCTACGACGAGAATGTGGTATTCCTGCACTTCTGCTTTGAAAAAGAATTGCTGAAAAAGAACCCTCTGGACCGGCAGGGCCGTATCCTTCGGATGGTCTATCTCAATCAGGATTTGACAGAAGCGGGCAAAGTTCTGTTCCCCAGACTGCTGCAGAAGTTTCTTGTTTTTACAGATCGCAGCGGGAAAACCAGTCTGGAAACCATGCTGAAACGGTGGTACACCGCACTGGAGAAGGAATACTGCAATCAGGCGGCGGGATAAGGAGGGCAATAACATGATGACAGAAGAAAACAGAACCTATATTACTCAACTCAAGGTCACGGATGTCCCGTGGCACCGGCTCACCACCGCCTATGGCCGGGGGACGGAGTTTCCCGCACACCTGACGGTACTGGAGCAGATGTGTGACTTGGCGTCCGTCAAAGAGTCCCTCTATGAGCTCACCACCAACATGGAGCACCAGAGTACCCTTTGGCACGCCACCCCTTTCGGCATGGTGTTTCTGAGCCGGATTCTGGGGAAGGCCCTCGCGGAGAGCGGACAAAACTCCGTGGCCCATTTTCTGGCCGGGGAGCTGCTGGACTTCTTTGCCTGCATCCTCCAGTGCTTCCACGATGGAGATGAGTTGGAGCACGCCTCTCCCCTGCCCCACTTCTCCGATCTGCTGAAGGAAGAATACCTGTGGTCGGAGGAATACGACGAGGAAGAAGATGAGATGCGCTACGAGGAGGACGAGGTCTTCCCAGATGACCTGTTTTACAGCTTCTATTACTACTCCTGGCAGGCGGTGCTGGCCTACCAGGGCGCACTGGAGCAGGAGATTCCTCCGGAGTTTACCCCCAAGATCGCGGCAGTTCTGGAAGGGCTGTAAGGGAGGCTGCACCCATGTTTGAAGAATTTTATGAGATGTACGAGCCCGAGGAGCAGGAAGTGGTGGCTTTAATCCGCAACTGCATCGGGGGCGGATACAACAATAGGGGCAACTTTTGGCAAATGACCGTCGTGACACTGGGCGTGGTGTTCTGTGACACCGGCAAGGTCACCACCAAAGAGGAGCGGCTGGAGTGGCCAGTCACCGATGAGGAACGAAACAGTGATAAGGGCTGGGGACGCTTTGGCCGCGAGCAGATCTGCCGCCTGAAGATTCGCCGGATGAAAGAAGAATGGGCAAAGGATCTGGTGGCGTGGCCCTGGTGTATCTCCGAGATAGTCAAGGCCCATGAGGACTGCCCGGAGCTTCAGGCCGTTCTGGACGAGTACCACAAGCCGGCGGTGATCCAGGACCAGGTGCTGGGAGAACTGACACTGGACAAGGACCATGATACCTTTGAGGGCGAGATCCAGTGGTGCGGAAAGGATGTGCACCTTTCCCTTGAGGTCAATGCGGAGAGCAAGCCCTCCTGGACCCGCGCCCGCAGTGCCGCCAAGAAGCTGCTGGCCGACTGTGAAACCTGGGACAAGGCCATGCGGGAGCTTGCGGCCAAGAACCTGACTGGGCTGGCCAACGACTGGCTCTCCCAGGATGAGGATAACCCCCGCGATTCGGAAACAGACCCCATCACGGAGGAAGAACTTACCCGGCGGATCAGCATGACCAGCCTGTCCGTCACCTCCGGCGGCAGCTTCACCGCCTGGTTTGACTGCGACGAGATGTTCACCGACCATGCGGTGACGGTCTATGGCTCCTTGAAAAAGGGCCTTAAAGCTGCCAACATTGAGGGATAAGGAGGCGCAGAGATGAAGCTGAACTGTAAACGCATTGATTTACCATATACCCCCGGCGAGGAAATCTTCAACTTTCCCGAAGAATCGGGACTGCCCTTTCTCTTCGATGTGGAGGAAGAACTGACTGCTGATCCTGCTGCTATGGATGCGGTGGGAGAAATGCTGGATGAGGCGGAGAAATTGGCGGAAAAGGCCAAAGCCGCCATCAAAGCGGCGCTGGCGGACGAGGACAGCCGCTACCATAGCATTGTGACATTTTTCATGGAGTTCCACCGGGACGAGGTAGGCCCGGATATTGCGGCGGAACTTTTTCCGGGAACCGACCCATCCAAGCTGTCCTTTGCCGAGATGGTGGACTTTTTGAAGCTCAAGCGGTTTGGCAGCCTGGTGGATAGCGAGATGAATCAACAAGTTTTCATTATGGATCTGTCCTTCAACCCGGAAATTACCGACGAGCTGATGGTGGTCTACTTTGATTTGAACAAGGAGATTTTTTGTATTACTCATGAGAGCTGAGGAAAGAGCGTTACCTATGGAAAAAGCGGCTGCTGTTAACACCTGCTTAGGTGTTTTGAAGGGACGGGACTGCATCTATCTGGATCAGGTGAAACAAGATGATCTGAACAATCTGACCTTTATGGGGGACATCAATGGCCATCTAATCTCCCAGCACAGTGACGAAAAAGACTGGTTTCCCTACACACTCACCTTCCGGCGGGTGCTGACCTATTTTGCCTGTGAATTGGACACCTATGAAAGTCTGGCTGGGACGGGGCGTCTGGATGGCAGCTCTTTTGATTTAATTGAGGATAGCACCTGGCTGAAGTCTTTGCCGGTGCGGGAGGACTTTGACAAAGGCATCTATCGGCACTACCGGCTGTTTACATACGATGATGTTTACAACATCATTGCGGTTTCCTATGAGTTTGCGGCAGAGTTGTAAATGTCTGAAATATGGATAATCATTGAAAGAATCAAGCCAGGAAGGGGGCGCGGCAATGAAACAGAATAGCAAACGGCGCAAATATCTGCCCACACTTCTGGTTCAGCAGATCCGCCTGCAATGGTATAAAGACTGCCGGGGCGGAAACGCGGCCGCACAGCGGAACCAGTATCCCAAAGCCATGCGGCTGCCGAAAGACTTCTTCTCTTACTATTCCTTTGGCCTGCCTACACACTTTGTATCAATCTTACAGAGGCCCGATGGATTTCAGAGCGATAGGGACTGTCGTAGGCTGATGGAATGGAAGCCCAATGGCACAATGCGGCTTCACCCTTTTGAACTGATTCAGCAGGAGTCCGGAATCCAGGTGCGTTACCGCTATGATTGGCATATTGGTGCGATACCAGAACGATATACCTACGATAAGGCCGGGCAAAAACAGCCCCTCAATGAACTGGCACTGGATTTGGCTCCCGGTGAGTATGGAAGCGCTGTCTGCAATGGGCGGTTCCGGGACTGGGATACAGGAATCTGGTATTATGTACTGGATATTTTGAATGTGATGCCGCTTACAGAACCCACTGACTCATTGACCAGTTTTACGGACAGAGAGCCTAATAAGATATATACCCAGATCGACCGACTGTGGTGACGAAAGACAGGAGGATAACCACATGATTTCCACAAAAGATTTATCCGGCCTTCCCAATGCGGAGCGCCTGAAAAACTTCTGCAAAGGGCTGGCAGCTCTGGACATCATCATGGTGGAGGAGGAATGGAGCTTCATCCGCCACTATACATACAACCCCGCATGGCGCAAAGGCAAAGAGGCATTCTTTGCCACTGATGGCAGTGACCAGAGCATGATCGTCATGTTTGCGCCGGAAGGCTGTGTAATCAACGGTGTGGACTCTGAACTCTATGACTGGGAGGAAAAACTTCCCCGTATCGAAGACCTGACAGATGGGATGCCCCCTGCTTTGCAAAAACTTATGGGCAGCCGTGAAGTCAAAAAGATGAAAAGCACCTTCTGCGTCTGGACGGAAGATGGCACCACCTGGCACTGCAATCCCATGGACGGCGAGGACGCATCCATGGATCTGCTCTCCACGATTGATGGCAATCCGTTGAGCTATGCGGAGTACGGGAAGTGGTTTTATCCGGCCGATCTGCCTTTGGAAGCTGTGCGCCAGCTTGCGGACGGGGTGCCGGTGACAAAAGAACTGGTCACTGCGTTGAACCCTAAGCGCAATGAATGGGAAGAAATCAAGGCGGGCCTGGGCAAGATTGGGTATCCAAATGAACTTTGATTCACAGCAGACAGGAGATGAATTGAATGATCAAAGAACGCATCCCCATCTCCGGCGATCTCAAAAGCAAGGTCAAGCAGCTGATGGAGTACGCCGGATGGCAGGAAGGCCGCAGTGTGGATATTTCCATTGCGGAGCAGTATTACGCCGCTCATGGCATCCCGATGATGAAGACCACCCAGCGATTTTACCGTAAGTATTTCGGCCTGTGCTGTGAGTGGTACCTGGCGCAGAAAAAGCTGAACTGGGCGGCCGACTTCCAATTCGCTCTGTTCCCTTACCTGGTCAATGGGATCAAAAATCATTTGGAAGAAGCCTTTTTTCGGGATATGTCCGGCTGTGAGCTGGCGGAGATCGAGCAGGCAGCTGGTCAGAAGTGCCAGCCCATCGGTCACATCGGCTATTACTACCCGGCAGAGGTTTGGATCTCGGAGTACGGGAAACTGTATGCAAAATATGAGTATCAGGACGAGATCGAGTGCTTTCCCGATGTGTTTGCCCTGATTGAACGGGAACTGCGGCAGTGCAAATTTGATTCCGCCGCTATGAAAACCGTTGGGGCACTGGACGGAAAACTATGAAACAGAACTTTACTACTTGGCGCAATCAAATATTGCAGAATCCGTGGGACATTTCACCGCTGAAATTCGGAATGTTACAGGATGAGGTCATAGAAATTTTTGGGAATCCCGATGATGTTTCCACCATGGGAAGCGGCGGGAAACCTTTGATCCTCAAATATCATGACATTGAACTGCATTTCGATAGAAAGGCCCCTCATGGGCTCTACTTAGTGTATAGCGACGACGAAATCGAACTGAGCTTAACAGATCATCACGAAGAACTGCTGCAGCCGATCACCAACACAGAGCCGGTGGACAACGAATTTTTCCTTCGGGATGGAGTCGTCTATTTCTCTGGCCTATATGAAAACGGCTTGTTGAAGGGTGTTTCGCCCAAAGACTTCTGCTGTTGGCATTACTGGGGCAAATCCTCTACGGCCTGCTTTCTCGGCGGGATTCGCCTGCGTGGAGCAGACCCGGCATCGTTTCGGGTGTTAAACTATGCCTACGCAATGGATAAAACAGCCGTCTACACCACCAGCGGGAGAATCCCAGATGCAGATCTGGCAGCCTTCCAGGTGTTGGACAAGGGCCAGAACGATTCAGGCGCGCCCCAGGGATATGCAAAGGACAGCCGGCAGGTCTACTTCCATAATGGGGACGGAAAGGTGAAGATCATCAAGGGGGCGGAAGTTTCCTCTTTCCGCTCGTTGGGCGATACCTATTTTGCCAGGGATGAGAAACGGATCTATGCCTACGGCAAGCAGCTTCCCAATGTAGAGCTGACTTCCTGGGAACTGCTTGGGCACTGGTATTCCCGCGATGTCAAGCGGGTGTATTATCTCAACCGGGAACTCAAGGGAGCGGATCGGGACAGTTTCACAGTCTACACTCCTATGGACGCAGCTCCGCTTGCCGATCATCTGGCCCGTGACAAGGAACATTTTTACCAAAACGATGAGGTAATTGAAGAAACGCTGTGGCGGGAAAGGCTGCACGAGTTAATACAAGAACAGTAAACGGAGGGAAAACGGCTATGGACTATTTGAAGATACTGCATGAAAACCCTGATTTGGCAGAGGAATTTGATTCGCTGTTTGACTTCTTCCTGCTGGATGAGTTGTCCCCGCGGGATGACGCAGAAGGCCGATGCACCTTTTCCCTGCCCGGCATGGTGTTTGCCAGGGATGGCTCCGGCGGAGAATACCACCTGTTGGAAGATGGCTCCATCGGCTATTACAGCAGCGAAGGCGAGGCAGGCCGTCTGGCTGAGAGCATGGATGACCTTTTTTCCCTGCTTGTGAGCTGTATTTGCTGGCACGACTGCTGTGACACAAAGCTGTATGTGGATTCCAAAACATTGGAGGAGTATGGGCAGAGGCAGCGCAACTGTAACTTGGAAGATATGGATGTGGACAGCTTACGGCGGGTGTCTGATACCCTCGGCATCCCTACTGGTGAGCCGCTGGCTCCGGTTCTGGAGCGGTTCCGCAACGCAACCCAGCGTGAGCCTCTGTATCAGTGTATCTTCCATGAGGACGACGGTAGCCTGACCGAATCATACGGTCTGATGTTTGAATGAGAAAGGAACAATCCCTATGAAAGCATTTGACCCCAATTACAAACTGCTGGACGAGATGTATCAGGACGATTACTATCCTGCTTTTCTGGTAGACAAGGTAAAGGACGAGCTTCAGAAGGTCATCGACCTGCTGGAGAGCGGCGAAACCGACACCGAAACGGTGCAGGAAACGCTGGACGAGGCGGTCTGCGGCATCAACGATCTCCAGGAGGAGTTTGACGAGCACGACAGCGAACTCGAAACGGTGGCACGGGAGTGTATCGCGGCAACTGTGGCCTACATTCTGGCGTGGTTCAACATCCCCATTGACACTGAGGAAGCCATCCGGGAACGGGACTGGTGATCCCTATGGCAGAAAAAGAACTGGCCGTTTGTGATGAGTGCGGCAGTCTGTTTTTCAAAGGCTCATCACAGATGATAGGGCTGTGCCCGGAATGTGCCCATATTCTATATGGCTACCCGAATTGTGACCATCATTTCCAGAATGGCCGGTGTGTGAACTGCTGCTGGGACGGCTCAAAGAGTGTGTACATCAAGAAACAGAATCAACAGGAGGAAACTGATATGCCTACAACTGAATGGCTGAACAAATACGAATCCATCAAGGATAAACTGACCTGTAAAGATGACTTGGAGGCCCACTTCACAGAGAAAGTGATTGGGAACATGGGCGTGGATGTACTGGACATCGGCGCAGTCCATTTCACCACCGGGCAGATCTTCGCCTGTGATCCGCTGGTGGAGCTGGAGGACACTCTGCCGTTCCTTCAAACGATCCCCGCCGGAACTTATCCGGTGAAAATCTGCGTGGTGCCCAGCGAACAATACGGCGACCGCTACGCCTGCGTCAAGGTGGAGGTCAGCCAGGAAAAGCCTGTCCGCTATGAGCTGGGCATGACGGGCAACGAGGAGTTGGACGCGGCGCTGGGAGATGACGACTACTTCGGTTTCGGCGTGGATGCCGGGATGGGGTGTATCGCGGACATCCAGACCCAGGCGGCCTTCAAGACATACTGGGCCAAGCGGCTGGAGGAGGACCCGGACATCGACCCCTACAACGACTTGTTCTGCGACTTACTGGAGGAAAACGCCCAAGCCCACCCCAAATATCAGGGAGACTGCGGCGACTGGCTCAACTGGACAGTACCGGACACGGACTGCAACCTGCCCATCTTCTCCTCTGGCTGGGGTGACGGTTACTATCCCGTCTACTTCGGCTATGACGCCAAGGGAGACGTCTGCGCCGTGTATGTGCGCTTCATCGACATTGAAGCCTGTTATAGAGAGCAGGAATAAGGAGGCACGCTATGGAATGGCCAAAACGGGCGCGGACAGCGGACTGGGAAAACGGTGTCCTGACCTTGGATGGAGAGAAGCAGTTTGAGATCCCGGAGCTGACCGCCGAGATCATAGGGCGGCTGGCCGGTTATACCCTGGCGGGTTTCCACACAAAGGGATTCCCGGTGACGGATGAACTGCTTGCCCCCTTTGCCGGGCATAAAAGCATGGTCAACTTCGGCGTGGAGAAGGGCGCGCTTACCGACGCTTGTTTCCCCGTCTTTTCCGCCATGCCCAAGCTGCGCTATCTGCTGCTGGATGGAAATGCCGCCATCCACGGCAGCGGCCTGTCCGCCCTGCAAAGCTGTAAGCTGGATCTTCTCACCCTCAACCACACCGGGCTGGACGACGTTGGACTGCTCCAGGCGTCCTCCATCCCCAAGCTCTCCCACATCCAGATCGACCATACCGCTGTGACATACGAGGGCCTGCTGGCCATCGCCGGCAACAACTACATCCATCCGGTGGCCCATAAGCAATTCACCAAAGAGCAGATGGAACACTTCTCCCAGCTCCAGCGGGAAAAGGCCAAAAAGCCCGCCCAGCTGGATGAGCAGGCGGTGGAGGAATGCCGCAGGGTGTTGTCTGCGTTCTTTGCCGAGATGACGGAATGGGAGCAGTACATGGAGCAGGCTGGGTTTGAAGATCCCGAGGCTGTGCCCCGCCTGCTGACGATCTGGGAGAAGTATGTGAGCGAAAAGCCCCGTCCGGGCTATCTGCCTCTGGATCTCTCATACAGTGCCCAGGGCACCTACAAGGGCGAGCAGTTCCTGGACGCAGAGCAGATCACCAAGAACAAGCTCTATATCTATACCAGAGAGAAAAACACCGGCTTTGACCGCCGCTTTCTCATGAAGCGTGTGGGCGGGGGCTGGATGATCGACGCGGTGCAGGAGCGGCTGGACGGCTGGCAGCGCACAGGATTGTGAGGCATCACATAGCTTGGGAATATGAAACCTTTGGCCCGGACGGTCAATGCAAATTGTTCGGTGTGAACATCTTTGACTACGACTGGCAAACCACCGGAAAGCGGGTAAAAGTACAAGCCCCGATCTATCACCAAAACCACACTTTCGAGGTCTGGCAGGTAGAGCTCGGCGGGCAGATCTACCGCTTTGCCGCCGGAGAGTTCTCCAACTGCGTGTGGGGATTTTATTTAGAGAAAGACGGATGAGAGGAGCGGGAACCCATGAAAGCCAATGCCGGAGAGGTCTATACCGTTTACAACCAGTATCTGAAACGCTACACCGCCTGCCAGGTGGCCTATATTGCGCCGCCGGACTCGGTGAGCAAGGAACCCTGGGCGGTGGTCCTCTCTCTGGACTGGGTGGGGGACGCGCCTCTGACCGCAGAGGAACTGCCCCATCTCCGTCCGCTCTACAAGGACTTCATGTACTGGTCCCGTGACCTTCACCTGCTGCGGGTGCCGATGGAGGTCCCGCCCCAATATAAGTTGGTGGGCACACTTCCGCCCTTCACCGACCAGCCCTGCCGCTCCTACGGCGGCTGGGACAACGGCTATGAGGTGTACCTCCAGATCCGGTGGCAGGCCATCCCGGAAAAGCGGCGGCGGGCCTTTAAGGAGGCTATGGGGAGCGACGGGGTAACGGAGATCGGCGGCATCCCGCTGAAAGTCAGCAGCCATCGGGTGATGGATCAGTACGCACCATTCGATTCGGCGCTGGAACTAAAGGCGCTGCCCTGCCTCTCCGACCTCATCTGCCAGCGGTGGCACCCGGATCTGCTGGAGTTTTTGCGGAGAAACCCCTTCGTTGATGAACTGACTTTGCTGAACCACGGTCAGAGGGCACTTGATCTGCGGGGCACCAGCATCAGAAAGCTGATGCTGGACATGACCGGGCTGGAGGAGCTGTGGCTGGGTGAGGATACAGAGCAGCTCCTGTTCCAGAACAAGGGGCCGGACGCCTGTGCCATCCATGCCCCCGAAGATGGCGGCGGTCTGACCCTCCAATTTATCGGGGAATACCGCCCGCACACGGAACTGCCAAACCTTTGGGGGCTGCATGGCATCCAGCTGAAGGACTTTGATCTGAGTGGACTGGCTGCTGTCCATCCCCACTTAAAGGAACTGCGGCTCTGGGGCGCGCCGGGAAATCTGCAAAACTTCTCCGCCGTGGGAGGGTTCCGGGAACTGACGAACCTCTCCACCTTTGACCTGTTCGGCTTCGGGGCGGACGACATCCCCACCCCGGAGCAGATGCCGGAGCTTCGCTGGTTCTGGATGACCAGCCTGCCGGAGACGGCGGCAAAAGCGGCAAAGCAACTCTGGAAAAGCGAGCCGGGAATGGATCTGCGGATTACCAAACCCCGGAAACCGGAGTGGCTGGCGCAAAATCTGGACAATCCCTTCCGAGGCTGGGACGGCGCGGAGCATATCCCTGCCGCCGCCGCGAAAAAAGCAGCCAATCAATACCGCAAGACCCGTTCCCAGCTGATGAAGCTGGCCGCTGAGCCGGGCGAGGACGCCCAGGCCCAGGCGCTGGATGCGGTTGCAGCCTACACCCGGACCTTCAACAAGATGGGCTTTATCGAAACCGTGGAGCGGGACGAGATCTACATGGCCCTGCGGGATATTCTGGATGCTCTGCCAGACAGCACGCTTCAAAAAGAAGCCCTGATTGAGAAGTTTGAGGAACTTCGTGATTTTTAAGGAGGCGGCATTTCATGATAGAGTTCGGCAAGGATCATAGCACAGCATGGATAGAGTTGATGTCAGCCTATCAGGTTTTTCGGGCAAAGCTGTTTGATTGGGCCCACGAACCAGATCAGATCAAACAAAAGGATTTGCTGCTGGAGCTGGACTCTTGGCAAAATCGGGATCTTCACAGAAGGATGCTGGTAGTAGATCTTCTGCACAGCACAGAGATGTGGGACGAAAAAGCCCTCCTCTTAGTTCTGAAAGAACTGACAGCGATTGCCCTAATGGAACAGGATGAGATTGCCGCTTATGCTCGAATGGCATTGTCTAAACTCAAAGACCAGTCGGAGCGGCTTACCATTGCCGATGAGGTGCTTCGTCTTGCAGTGGTCGAGGAAGAAAAGGCAGAACCTGATCCCGTTGTATTCCACAACGGCTGCCTGCTGCTGTATGAGTTGCACTGTGAAGTAGCGTTCTCGCAGTATGGAGATCGGTATGCGAATCTGATTGAGCAGGCATACGGTTTAGATGAAAAAGACTTAGCGGGCATGAAAAAAGCGCTGTCCGCCGAGCCTTGAATTGAAAGGAATGTGTGGGCGCATGAGCCGAATCATTGATGAGCCCTACTTTACATACAGTGCCTACAACGCCCTCACCACCGGCATTCAAGTGAAATGCCCCAAGTGCCACGGTGCGGGTGTGGTGACAGTGGATGATGACAACGCCTATTTCCTCTGCCTGAGCTGCGGTCATCAGGAAATCCGTGACCGGACGATCTACCGCTATGATGTCCATAACCAGTGCAAAAACTGCGGCAGGTACTACCGGGTGGATATTGAAGATACTGTAAAACAGCACTTTTCCGTTCTCCATGTGGCCTGTCCCTATTGTGGGACAACCATGTCGGGAGAAGTTCATAAAACAGCGGAGGCTTTCTCCTACATTGCTGATATTCAGAACGGACGAGAGCCTTATTTTGGCCTGGAGCTGTGGTTTTTGACCTCATTCCAGGGTAAGCCGGTCTGGGCCCTCAACCGGGAGCACCTTGCCTATCTGATCGACTATCTCAGCGCCGGCCTGCGGGAAAAGCCGTTTGGAAGTCCGAAAAAGACCCAGGCCGACCATCTCCCCACCTTCATGAAAACCGCAAAGAACCGGGAGCGGATCGTGAAGCTGCTGAAGAAAATGCAGGAGGAATGAGGATGGAACAGAAAGTAATTTACAACGGCCAAATTCTTACTCTGACTCACTTTTGGGCAACGGGAGAGCCCTGCCTGTGGATCACAGATCCAGAGCAAATTGAAATGCCTAAAATGGAGTTTGTGGGAGGCCACCCGGACGAATACTGCATTTTCCTGAAAAATCTGACGGAAACAGAGCTGGCACAGATCACATCCCTGGACGGCGCTCCACTGGATGTGAAAGAAGAATTACGGTAGAAAGGACAAACCCTATGGCGCTACAAGATAAGAAAATAATGCCTCCCCCCTGGCTGGCCCACCGGGAGATCGAGCGATACTCCATTGGCTGGCGCATGGGCTATGGGGAGGATTACATATACCGATTTGGCGATTGGCTGGACACTCTCTCGCCGGAGGAGCGGGCGGAATACCGCGCCCTCTTCCCCGAACCGATGACCTGGAAGGGCTGGTGGGATAACGAGGACAGCAGCGAGGTGCTGGAGCATGGCGGCTTCTTTGTGGAGGTGTGGCAGCCGGAGGGCCAGCCCAAGTACACCCGGCAGTGGCTCCAGCAGGAGTTTGCCGCCGGGAGAACGCGGGAACTGTGCCTGTTCTGGGGCCACCAGCCTTCCGAAGATGGACAGTTGACAAAAAGCTGCCTCAGCCAGTGGTGGATGGAGGACTTCTGGTCTGTTGCCGACACCTACCTCTGTATGGAGCAGTATATGATGGCAGGCAAAGCCGGGCTATTTGGGGATAGTGAAATCCGGGAGCAGATTTTGAAATGCAGCGATCCTAAACAGATCAAGGCCCTGGGCCGCAAGGTGCGAAGCTTTGACCAGAAGGTGTGGGACAGGTTCAAATACGCCATTGTGCTGCTTGGCAACTGGTACAAATTCAGCCAGAACCGCGAACTGCGGGAGTTTCTCCTTTCCACCGGGGACAGCGTGCTGGTGGAGGCCAGCCCCTACGATGCCATCTGGGGCATCCGGCTCTCGGCCAGCTCCCCGGAGGTCCAGGACCCCATGAAGTGGCGTGGACAGAACCTGCTGGGCTTTGCGCTGATAGAGGTACGGGACGAACTGCGCCGGGTGACGCAGAATGAAATGCTTTGCGATTGGAGTACAGTATGGGAACAATGAAACTCTATGAACTGGTCAACCACTACCACATCGGCACAGACCTGACCTGTGCCGAGGCGATGTTTCTGGCTTGCAATGAATATTACCATCTGAATTTATCCGAGGAAACCCGGAAGATGTTCTCCGTCATGGGCCTTGGGATGCAGACTGAGCAGTCCTGCTGCGGCGCTTTTACCGTGGCGGTGGGGATCATCGGTCTGACGACCGCCAAAGAGGGCCAGACGGATGTGGACAACATGGAAGGCTACCAGATGATCGCTGAATTGACGGAGTTTATGCTGGGCTTCTACGGAACGCTCCACTGTATCGAGCTGCAAAAGCTGGAGATCGTGGGATACGAAAATCCCTGCCACGCCATTGTGGAGGCGCTGGCCAAAAAGCTGGAGGAGCTGCTGGCGGGCCGCAGGATCTTCCGCCCGACAAACGGGGGGCAGATCGGTTCCTGATATGCCGGAAAAGGAGAACACCATGAAAGACCTTTGCCAATACGGAAATAGGCAGGATAATGAATGGGAAATCCTGCCCTGGATACCTGATCCGCGCCCGCCATTCAAAATTTGGGTGAAACCAGAGCAGATCGCGCCATTCTTTCTCATTCCCCACCACCCCTATGCGATTTCCCTTCTGCTGAAGATCAGCGACGGATTCCGAACAGAGGCATTCCGGCGGCTGGGACTGACTGGCAGCAGCGGGGACTGGGAGCGGCTGGTCCGGGGCGTGATCCGAGAGTTTGAGGAAAATAACAGCGGCGTGGATCTGTTTCACTTCGACTCCGACGAAGATGTGTTCTGCGTGTACTCCTTGTACATCGACGATTTGATGCTGCTGTCCAAGATGATCCGGGCGGCCTGTGACAATGAAAAAACGATGGGGACTTATCTGGGTATAGGTGAGGTCGAACATGAGAAATGAGGAGCAGGAGATGGCATGGCGAAAAGTAATAGAAGCCTGCATGGAGGATGTGAAACACCACTTCGATGACATCCAGCAGGCCGTCGAATTTGGCTGGTACATCCAGTCGGACAACTACTTTGTGTCCTATATTTTTGCCACTGACGCACAATTAAAAGCGGCACAGCAGAGCGGTCTGACGGAACAGATCAATTCCTATCACAGAGAGCAACTGATAAAGCGTCATTACCCCATTGAGGGAATCAAGGACTGCACCTTTGCCTCTCAGGAGGAATGTGACCGGGAATTTGGCGGGAATTGGTATTACTATTTCAAATGATAGGATGAGGGCATCAAGATGATTGAATACATCAAGCTCTTTTGGGAGGGCGCACCGGGGGAAGAACCGCCGGTCATCCTCTATGAAGTGGATACAGAAAATGAGCGGCTGGTCCTCCGTTCCATTGACATCTTTGCGGATGGCAGCACCCGCAACATCCCTGACCTTTACGACGGTGCTATCGAGATCACGCCGATTCCCACCGTGGAGGAATTGAACACCCATGTCTGGGGCGAGGAGTTCCACGCCTGCGTCATAGAGAAAGCGGAATTTGAGGCTATCTGGCAGAATCACACCTACAATGAAGAATTAAAGGGGACGGGAGAAATTGGATGAAACAGACCGATATTTATACCGAGGCTCTAATCTGTCTGCGGTCGATTTTACAGACGGACCACCCGGAATTCAAAAACTGGATTGACTGGCTGGAGCGGGATATTGAGGACTGGACCCAGCGGCGGGAGGTCGCCCACCATCTTCAGGCATACGGCGGCATGGGTTCCTTCAACGACCTGCCCAGTATGCGTGGAAATCATGACTATATTTTCGACTTTCTCAAGTCCGTGTGCTATGCCTTCGGCCATCTTTATGGCAAACGGGAAGGCATTTCTCCAGAAGCGTTGATGAAAGAATGTGTCCATGATGCCGAACAAGCATCTTATCACCCCCGTAAAGAGCTGAACCAAGCCATTGCCCAGCACTTGATGCAGGGCGATTTGCAAGAGAATCTGAATCGGATGTAGGAGGACAAACGATGGTTCAAGCGTGGCGCAAGGTGAATTTTGGCACTGGAACAGTTACCTTTTTGGATGACACACAAAAAGAAGATATGCTGCAAGTGGAATATCCAAACGGATTTTTGTTGGATATGGGCTGGTATCAGGACAGATACATCATTTCCATCATTCATAATTTTGATTGGACGCATCCAGTCAAGCGGTATGAAGCGGCAGATAGGGATCAACTTCCTGCGCTGTTGACAGAGGCGGCTCACAGTGTAGAACGGGCATCTCAAAATGACAAAGTGGAGAAATGGCGCAAAGAATCGTGAGGTAAGCGTATGGCAAAAGACATCAGGGAGTGCCTGCTGGAGCAGGCAAGAAAATTTCATCAGTGGCAGGAAATCACTTATCCCGGAAAAACCGCCGAGGAGATTGGCGGTGCGTGGGAAGTCGATTATCCATACTGGAATGACACTTACAGCGCCTTTTGCCATGTGTTGACCCAAACGGATGCAGAAACGGCAGACAGCGTCCTGCTGGATGAGATGGTCTATCTGATCGCCAGGGCCAACGAAGCGGAGGGGTTTATACAGGAGACCACTTTCCATCCCAAATGGTTCGAGTGCCTCTGCCGCAGGGCCGCAGCCTCCAATGAGAGTGAGGCCAAGTGGCAGTTTGCCGCCTATCTGCCGGAATGCTCATGTAGTCAGAAAGTCAGGGATATAATTATGGATTTCGCAAAGGACCCCAATGAATATGTGAGCCGTCGGGCACTTTTGGCGATGCCCGCTCTGCGTCCCGATTGTGTGGAACAATTTGCTCCGCTGTTTTGGGAGCGCAACTGTTACTCTCCTGAACTTCAGGAATACCAGCGGATCGCTGTTCTGATTTCGCTGGACGCCATCCATTCCGACCTGCTTCCACAATACTTGGAGCGGGCCAAGCAGGATGGTCGGAGCTATCTGCTGGAACACGCAAAACGAATCGAAGGAGGACTTGCCATGAACGAAAAACTGTCCCGTCCCCAATTCAATCAAATGGAAACCACCGAGAAGCAGGCACTGATGGAACGCCTGGCTGCTCGTTATACTATGACCTTTCTCGGTCTACATACTTTTGACCGCTGGGGCCAGAGCTGCACCACCGGTATCTTCGAGAAAGATGGCCGGGAGTTCGTCTTTGTCCCAGGCGATACCATCACCCTGGGCTGGGAGCAGTTTGCCGTGGGGCTGAATCAGGAGAGCCGGGAGGAGTTGGAGTACCTGTTTCAGGAGTGGGAGATGGAACCGCAGAACCCGGAGGAGATGGTCCGGGAAAGCATGGCTCCCGTTCGGCAGGCGGCCATTGGCCCCATGCTGGTGGGCCGGGAGCTGGAGGAACTCTGCTGGGAGCCGGTCAAGATAGACGATCCCAGGCTGACTGCCCACCCTGACTGGCTGGAGAAGTTCCGTGATTTTGCCTGGAGCGACCTTGACAGTCTTACCTTGCACCAGTCGGCTCGCATAGAACGGACAGAAGATGGATTTCAGACCTGGATCTATAGCCGCACAGACTACGATGCGCTTCTTGCCGGGCTGGAACAGCAGGGGCTTTCGCTGCCCACGGCGGACGAGTGGGCCTACCTGTGTGGCGGCGGGTGCCGCACCCTGTTCCCCTGGGGGGATGGAATGGACTACTCCATGCACCTGCACCACTTTGAAAGCCCAGAGGATGAGGACAAACCCTTCGATATGGAGGAACCCAACTTCTTCGGCCTGTCCATCGCCTACGATCCCTATATGCGGGAAGTGGTGCAGGCTGATAGACTTACCACCTGCGGCGGTGATGGCGGGCGCAGCATCTGCGGCGGACTGGGAATCTTTCTCGGTTTCCTGCCCTGTTCTCCCCACTGTAAGCCGGAAGTGCAGGAGGACAAGGAACTGAACGGAGATTATGACTTTTATCGGCCCATTATCCGGGTGGAGTTTGATGGATAGACCGGAGTGATACGAATGGAAAAAGAGAATCTTGTTTGCCCCTCCTGTGGTCAGTTGGCGGCACAGATGAAGGAGGACGGCAGCATCTCCCACCGCCAATATGACCAGCTTCTCCAGAAACTCATGGAACTGGAGCGGCAAGGTGACATGGAACTGTTCGCCGGTGACTGCCCACTGGAGGATACCGGCGCGGTGCTGGACGCTGAACAGCACTATACCGCCTGCCACTATATGCAGTGCCGCAGCTGCGGAGCCCTCTACTTTGTGGGAGCCTGTATCCGGGGTGCGCCGGTCTTTCGGCAGGTGGCAGACATCAGAACGGAAAACCTGGACACCCGGCTGTGGGGCCGATGTGGAACCTACTACTTACAGAAAAAAGACTGAAGGAGGTATCAACATGGATGTCGTGAAACTTCCCAAGAAAGTCCGCATGGTCTGCTATGAGATCATGGATGGCAAAGAAGGGGCCTTGGACACTCTGGAATCCTTTGCGGATAAATACCCCCATCAGATAGCGGCGGTCAAGGCCGAGGTCGCCTATTTCAACATGGACTATGAAAAGGCGCTGGCTTTGGATTTGACCATCCTTCCCTGGCTGGAGGAGTGGTATTACAGCAATGTGAGCGATGAACACATGATCGCCATGACAGTGGCCGCCATCCAGCTCCACCGTGAGCCGGAGCTGATTGAGGCGCTGACAAAGGAACAGGCTCGCATCCGGGCTGAGAACGGCCTTCCCCAGCGGGATCGGTTCTGTGACATCCTGATGGATTACCTCAAGCGGGGCGTTATGCCCTTTGCAGACAACGACAAGAACTACCCCTACCATGAACCGGAGGAACCACAGACAAAGGAGCAGCTCTGGGCAAAGCTGGCGGAGCAGCATAAAAAGCTCTCGCCGGACGATCCCGATGCCAGGCGGAAGCTCTATAACTACTGCTGTATGTTCGGAACCGCCAGGGATGCCGTAGATCTCTTTGAGGAGATTCAGGGCGTGCCCCTGGCTGACTCCTCCTATCGGGACGCAATCGCCCGCTATCTCTATCTGGGCGAACGGGAGAAGGCGGTCCAGACAGCGGAGCGGTTGGCAACATCGCGGCTGTGGGCGGTTGCCGGGCCGACCCAGGTGCGTCCTATGTCTTTCTTTGAGGACCCGAACCTGCGGGAGTTCTTGCTGGAACCGGAATCCCTCCGGCGCATCCGGGAGGCCGCAATCATTGATGACGGGAGTTTAATCCGAAAGTAAATTACTTGGGAATGGAGGATTTAACATGAGTAAGGAACTTGAACTATATAAAGCATTTATCGACGGTCTTGTGGAGCGGAAGGATAGCATAACGGCCCGGTGGGTCAAGGGGGATGGTTTTCCCAAGACGGAGGACAACAAGGCGAAAAACAATTTTTTAGCCACACTGACCCCAGAACAGAAAGGTATAATAGCCGAGATGCTTCAGGACGAACATATTGCGGGTATCCACAATACCCTTGCATATATCAATGAGATGATGGATCTGGAGGGGCTGGAGCTTCATCAGGACGGTGAAGCCTATCCCAACGACCATTTTGAGAGTTTGCATTATGACTTCATCAGCCGTTGTGACGGTGATGAGTGGCCGGAATAAAAGGAGGTATGACGAATGTATATCAAAAAATACTGGGGCAACTTTATTGGCGGCTCGGATGACAGCCTGAACCTTGTGGCATTTTTAGAGGACCAGAAAAAGGAGGAGATCCCCCTCAGCGAGATTTTTGCGAAGATCGGTCTGGACAAACAGAACTGGGACTTCCGCCAGACCGTGGAGTATCTGGAGTTCACCCACTCTAATGGCGTAGAGATGGACTTTCACTTCGCTATTGATGTGGTCACCGATCTGGCCGCCATTCTTTTGGAGTGCGGCGTCAGCGGCGGGGTAAACCTCCACGATCTGGACGAGTACAACACCCCTCCCCGCCGTATCCGCATCACCGCCACACCAGAGGAACACGACGCTATGGACAAAGTTCTAGCAGATTTCGCCCAGAACCCGCTGGAATATGACCTCAGTGAGATGATGGACGACGAGGAGATCCAGGAGATGGCTCGGGATGTGGAGGCCCTGCGGAAGGAGCTGTATGAGTCCGCCGGCCGCAACCGCAGCTACCATGTGAAAGCGGAAGATGTAAAACATCTGCTTCCCGACTGGGAAGGCGCCGATGGCTGCATCGCCACCAACCGCATCACGGTGGAGGGCTGCAAGGTGGGCTACTGCTACCGGGAGGAGCCGGACGGCGGCTGGGACAGCGGTTGGCGCTTCACCGCCGGTGATGAGAGCGACGAATATATGGACGACCCAAACAACGCCGGGATCTACAAGCTGAATACGATCTGCAACGACGATCCCGACATCATCCCTCTGCTGAACACCCCCGCTCCCTGCGCCTTTGAGCGGGATGAGCATGGTGTGTTCCAGCAGATCAAAGACTGGAAACCGGAACAGGACGAGGAGGAGCCTGATATGGACATTTTGAAGCAGTGCCAGAAGTGGAATGAAAACGACGAATATCAGAAGATCATTGACGCGCTGGAGGCCATCCCCGCCCAGGAGCGCACCCCTGAGGAGGACAGCGAGCTGGCCCGGGCTTATAACAATTTGGCAGACCCATATAAGCCAGGTGGCAAGGATATGCTCAAGAAGGCCATCGCCCTGCTAAAGCCCCACGCGGAATATTTCGAGGGCGACCACTGCTGGAACTTCCGCATGGGTTACTCTTACTTTTATCTGGATCAGGAGGGCCGGGCTCTGCGATATTTTGAAAAGGCATTGGAAGCCCGCCCCGGTGATGAGGACACCAAAGAGTTTATCGAATGGTGCAAGAAGGGCATTTCCCTGCCTCAGTTCTCGGAGTGCTTCCGGGAGCGGACAGAGGACTGGTGGGAAACCTTTGCCGAGATGGAAGCAGAATTGCGCCAAATGATGGATGAGGACAAAGACCACACCCGAGGTGCGGAGATCGTGGCCCAAATGGAGGAAACCCTGAATTTGGTTTTTGACGAGATTTCCTTCGAGATGGGCTTCAACGGCGAAAAGCATGAGCTGATCCTCACCCCGGAGGGTGACAAGGTCAAGCTGTTTGAGCTGGTCTATTTCCAGAAGCACGCCCCCAAGGAGGTGCTGGAGCACTGGAATATCCTTGTGGGCCGTCAGCCCCTCCAGAACATCGGCCTTCGCACCGAGGATGGCTGGGAGATTTCCGGAGAGGATGTGCAGCTCTGGCTGGAGGAGCAGGGAGAGAACAGCTTCGCCATCTCCGTCTACTGTGAAAAGCTGCTGCCCATGCTCCGTGAGGCGGAAGGCCGGGCCTGGTGGATGCTCACTACCCTCACCGATCAGGTGCTGGGCGAGATCCCCCACATGAGATACATAGACAGCTTTGATGTGCTGGAGGAACCCAAGGCAGAGCCGTCCTTCCTCCTGTCCCAGCTGCCCGACAAACTGCGGGAGCAGGGCCTGGAGCTCTCCACTGATCCGGAAGCCTATCTGGAGAGCTATCTTGGCTACGAAATGAAACCCAAACAGGACCCGGACGCTGACTGGCGGCTGGATGTAATGGCCGGTTCCACCTGCTGTGTGCCCCTGATCAACGGCTATCTGGATGCCGACAATGATTTCATGGACGATCTCCATGCCGACGGCACAGTAGCGGGCTTCTTCTGCTATCCTCTGGATACCCTGCGGGAGGAGGAAGGAACGGAGAAGATCTTCGACTTCCGGGACAAGCTGGAGGAAGTGCTCACCGCCGGGGACGGCCCGGAGGTGCTCACCCTCACTGGCGGAGCCACCGGCCTCTACTGCGGCTATGTGGACTTCATCGCCTGGGACATCCGAGAGGCACTGAACATGGCGAAAGCGTTCTTTGAGGACAGCGACATCCCCTGGGCCAGCTTCCACACCTTCCGCCGTGAAGCGGGCACAGTGAACCTGAAAACACCGCCCCAGGAGGAACCGGACGATGAGGAGCAGGCCCCCGAGCTGGACGAAACGCTGACAGGCATGGACTATATCCCTTACACCCCGCAGAACGAAGAAGCATTCTTCCAGCAACTGGAGCAGTGGAACGACGAGGACGAGTACACCCGCTGCATCCAGGCATTGAACGCCATCCCGGAGGACTGGCGGAACTACCGCACCGCCTACGCCCTGGCACGGGCGCTGGAGAACTATGCCATCATCGGGGACCACGACGAGGGCACCCCCAACTACAAGGGGGACAAGGCCCTGCTGCGGGCCATTGAGGCACTGGAGTCCGTCCGGGAGGAGGGCCGGGACAAGGCGGAGTGGAATATGCGGATGGCCTACGGCTATCAGTATCTCCACGGGCAGGAGGAAAAGGCCATCCCCTACGCCCGGCGGTGGGCGGAGCTGGACCCGGAGGACGAAAATGCCCCGGCGGTGATTCGGGAGTGCAGGGCGGAGATCCGGAAACGCCAGCGCAGCCGGAACAAGAAGGCCAAATTCGTACCTGGCAACACCCCGTTCGAGGGCTTCGACCTCACCAACTTCTGGGATGATAATTGGTATGCGCTGAAGGAGTATGTCAGCGATCCGCCTTCCGATGAGCTGATTGCCAGCGTGGAGGAGGAACTGGGCTACAAGCTGCCCGCCGCCTACATCTGGCTGATGAAGCAGCACAACGGCGGCATTCCGGTGAACACCTGCTATCCCTGCGATGAGCCCACCTGCTGGGCGGAGGACCATGTGGCCATCACCGGCATTTTTGGAATTGGGCGGGAAAAGAGCTGCTCCCTCTGCGGGGAATTGGGCAGCCAGTTTATGATCGACGAGTGGGAGTATCCCGCCATCGGCGTGGCCATCTGCGACTGTCCCAGCGCCGGGCACGATATGATATTCCTGGACTACCGGGCCTGCGGCCCCCAGGGAGAGCCTGCGGTGGTCCATGTGGATCAGGAAAACGACTACAAGATTACCCATCTGGCAGACAGCTTCGAGGAGTTCATCCGGGGACTGGAACATGAATCCCTGTATGATCCGGATGAAGAAGATACAGACGATCTCGACGAGGAAGATGACGCTGACGGGGAGGAAAACAGCCACACAGGCGTCTTCACCGGCTTTGTGCTGCTGTCCAAGGGAGAATGGGACAAGGAGCAGTTCATCCGGGACATGAAGGAAAAGTGGGACATCACCGTGGATGAATACGACGCCAGCGAGGAGAAGGACGACGACGCCCTGGTGTTCGAAGTAGGCGATATGCTCGCTGTCGTCAGCCTGAATAACTATCCCATCCCCAACGGCGAAGCGGAACTGAATGCCGAGAACAACTATATGTGGCCGGATGCGGTGAAAATCGCCAGAGAGCACCGCAACCACATCATGGTGGCGGTGCTGGGCAAGGAGGAGAAAGTTCTGGAAAAGGGCAAGCTGTTCACCAAGATGGTGGCCGCCTGCTGCCGCCAGAAATACGCCACCGGCATCTACACCAGCGGCGTGGTATTTGAGCCCCGGTTCTATGAGGGTTTTGCCGATATGCTCAAAGAGAACGAACTGCCCATCTTCAACTGGGTTTGGTTCGGCCTGTACCGGAGCGAGGGTGGCTTGAACGGCTACACCTACGGCATGGATGTGTTCGGCAAGGAGGAGATGGAGGTGCTGAACGCCGACGCCGAGCCGGAGGATCTGCGGGACTTTTTGGCCAGCCTTGCCTCCTATGTGCTGGCGTGTGATGTCACGCTGAAGGATGGCGAAACCATCGGCTTTTCCGCGGATGATAAGCACACCATCACCCGCAGCCCCGGAGTCTCTCTGCCGGAGGAGCAGATGACCCTGAAAATCAGCTGGGAGCCGCTGGATGACGGCCCGGATGATGACGGCGGGGACGGTCCGGAGGGTGAAGGACCTCAGGATGAGGAGCCCGGCCAGCCCGAGACAGGTTCCCTCCTTTCAGCGCAGGATATCGAAGTCCTGGAGTCCTTTGATGACGGTGCATCGGGCTATTTCGGGAAAATGATTCAGTGGCTGGATAACTTTATTAAACAAGGCATTCAGGAAGGAAGATTTACAGAACAACAGGCCCGTCAGGATCTTCAAATCGCCCTGTGGTACTCCTTCGCTTACAACAATCTGGACTCCTACCGCTGCTACTGCAAGGCAGCGGAGTGGATGAAGGACTCGGAACAGAACGCCAAAGGCTGCGCTGCTTGGTACTACCGCTACTCTGTGGCCCTCATGTACTGCGGGAAACTGAATGAGGCCATGGAATATGCCGAAAAAGGCGCTCGGGAGGAACCAGACTACCCCTGGGTGTGGCTTCAGGTGGGCAAGCTGCGGGCCCACTTTGGAGATAAAGCCGGGGCTCTGGAGGCGGTGGAGCGGGGCCTTGCCATAGAGCCCGGAGACCACGAATTTACCGTCTTACGGGAAGAGATCGAAACCGGTGCCACCCTGGAACAGATGGAGTATCACTGGATCAACCCGAATCTGGATCGGAAACTCCAGATGGGGTTGGATGAGGATGCTGATGACAAGCAGCGCTCCATTTCCTGCATCACGGTCAGTCAGAAGGGGCTGGAGGACTTCTGGAAGATATTCGGCCCTAAGCCGGAGGAATACGAACCAAATAATCCCTTCACCCATTTCCCTTACAGGAATATGGCTCTGGTATTCCAGATGAACGAGGGCGGCATGTCCAAACTGAGCCCAGAATGGCTGTGGAAACTAAAAGGTTGGCTGGATAGCGGGGACTGGCTGGAGCGAAAACACCCGGACGGCAGGGTTGCCCGCCTGGACACAGTATTGGTTGGGCTGGACTGCCGCATCGGTCTTCTTTACAAGTTGACGGATCAGGAGGAATACTTCCAAATTTTCATCAATCCAGATGGCACGGAGCAGACAGACACCCTCTGGTCCTCGGAAGAAGGCAGCCAGCCCGAGGTCTACACCGAGGAGGAGATGGAGGCCGTCGAGGGGCACATCCAGCAGTATTTCGGCAAGTTTGAGAATGTATTCCACGAGATCGTTTCCCCGGACATCCATGTGGACATCTGCGTGGTGCCGCCCTCTGAGGAGCGGGACTACTACACCCTGGTGACGATGGGCATGGGCGCCCACCGGATGAATGTGCCGGAGGAACTGGCGGAATACAAGCTGGAGCGGGCGGAGCTGGCCATCGCACTGCCTGCGGACTGGAAACTGGATCAGGAGTCCATGAAAGACGAAAAGTGGTACTGGCCCATCCGTCTGTTAAAATCCCTGGCCCGTCTGCCCATCAACTGTGACAGCTGGTTGGGGCATGGTCATACGGTGGAGAACCGGGAACCATTTGCAGACAACACCAAGCTGTGTACTGCTACCCTGATCGGTCCCCAGGGTACGGAGGATGGCTGCGAGGTCTGCACCCTCCCAGGCGGCGAGGAGATCAACTTCTATCAGGTCATCCCGCTTTATGCGGATGAATTGGACTATAAACTGGAACATGATGCAGACGCTCTGCTGAACAAGATGAGGGGGATCAGTTTTGTGGTAAACCCCACCCGCCAGGATGCTGTCACTCGTGGTGCCCTTTCCAATGATGATTTTGACGGTGAGATGGACGACGCTTCCTATCACCTCGAGAGCATTGAGGAGAAGGAACTGCCCATTGACCCCATCAATGCTTATAACCACATGGCCATCTACTTGCGCTGGTGCATGGAGCACGACCTGATGGGCGAGGACTTTCTGAAAGAATACAGCGAAGTGGCCAAACAGGTCAAAGCCGACCCTGCTAGCGTGGATCTGCGGGCGTTTATCCGGGATGAGCTGGACGGCTGTCTGTTCTCTGTGCTATTCAATCAGCAAGGCCGCGCCTTTGCGGGCTATTACTACGGAGAGGGCGACAGCCCCTACTATCCCGCCGATGTTGACGACAATGCCCACCGCTTCTTCGGCCCGGAGCGGTATCACTCCGATGAGTTCCGGGATGAAGCCTACCTGTTCATCCCCTTTGATGAGGACTACTATCAGGCTATGGCAGAGGTGATCGAAGAACGCTTTACCAACTGGCAGGGACAGGACTTCGACCAGAACACGCTGGAGCCCTCCGAGGTGGCTGATGCTTTGATGGAGTATCTGGACTGTGAATGCACCTATTTCCCCTCCATGTCGGACGACGACCCCATCATGTCGGCATACAGTTATGCCAAACGGAAAAGTGTCAAAGAGGGCTTTGTGCCCGTGCTCATCCGGGCGGATGACGAAACGCTGTTGGAGTGCCTGGTGATGAACGCTGACCCGGAGCATGATGCGGATTGCTATGAATTTGACCTCAAAACCGTGGAGGAGTACCGTAAAAAGATGCTCTCCGCCCCCATCAAGGACAGCAAGGCAGTTCTGGAGGAACTGGTCGGCCAGCGTAAAGCGGAGGCCGAGGATGACGATATGGACTGGGATGAGGAAGTCCTGGGCGAGATGGAGGGCGGCTATGACAATGACCGCTTCTCCTGCTATTGGGATTCGGACAGCCACATGACCTATCCTCTCATTCTGGCCAAGATCCCGGTGAAGAACCCCTGGGAGATCTTCGCCTACCTGCCCTTTGGAAACTGGAATGAGTGTCCTGACACCCCGGACCTGATGGCAGTGGCGAAATACTGGTTCGAGCAGCATGGTGCCATCCCAGCCGCCATGAGCCACGATGAACTGGAGTTCCTGCTCCCGGCCCCTGTTTCCCAGGAACAGGCTATGGAAGTTGCCGCAGAGCAGTACGGCTTCTGCCCGGACATCGTGGACCAGGAGCAGGATGACCCCACTGTGGGCAATCTGGCGGATGTCCTGCGGCAGTCCACCGTCTGGTACTTCTGGTGGGATTGATGGGCTGTATCGGAATGACAGAATAGCAACGATAGGAGGAACGTTATGAAAAACTTGCAGATACTGATAACGTGCTGTTTCCTGGTACTGCTGACTGCCTGCGGGCGGGAGGGCGGCGGCGGCACGGCCCAAACCCCTGTTGCTTCAGAGGAGATCACAGAGAGTATCACGCAAATGCCGGATGAACAGGAGAGTGAAGCCATGCCGGAAAATATGGAATTGGGGATCACAGTGAACGACGTCTATTATCCGATTCCGGTTTCTTTGAAGCAGTTAACCGAGGATGGGTGGAAAATCAGCGGGCAGACACCCTATTTCCTGGAGCCGTTTGTGGGTGAAGAGTATTACGAAATGCGGGCAGATTGGTCCCTGACAGAGGATGGGCAGGGGATTTTGCCGGGTGGGTCCATCATCCGGCTCCTGGAAAAAGACGGGGTGTTGTTAGAGGTGACCATTACAAACCAGGTGTCCACAGGGTCGGATACGCCACCTCAAAAAATCGAAGATGGTGTGGTAGATTCTATGGTGGTTTTTTATGATGAGAAACACACCAGCATCAAATTGGATAATCAGGAACTGAACCATGTAACCCAGGATTATTTGATTGAGAGGTATCCTTCCAGTGATGGTTGGACTCATCTTCCCAACACATACAGCGATCATCCAGAGTTTGGGATTTCCACAGAATATACCATCGAAAATGATTTGAACCAGTACAACAACAGTATCACGATCTATTTCGATTTGGAGAACAGACCGTTCAAAGTAAGTGTATGGAACGAGACCCCTCTGGACCAGGTGGAGCTGCCCCCACAAACATGACGGGCGGACTCATGTTTCCAGAGAGTGGTCTACGGTTTGGTGCTTCTGGTGGGATTGATGAGAGGTACGCCCGATGACAGAATATCAGAAAACCTACATCGAACTAAAAAAGCAGTTTTCCGCAACCGACGGCGGTCCGGACAGTGTCCGCGCTCTCTATGCCTTTAAGGAGGAACTGGAGCAGACCGAGGACCGGCAGGCCAAGGAAGTGCTGGTAGATGTGTATGATCTGCTGGACTTCAAGAAGGATGCCTATGAACTGCTCTGCCAAATCGGCAAGCGCTCCGATAAAAAGACCCTCAAGCGGCTGGGCGTCTTGAAGGACTATGTGGAGAGCTGGGGCAACCACTATGCCATCCCCAAGCCCAAAACACCGGAGGAAAAGCAGAAGGAGAAGGAGCGGCGGGCCCAGCTGGGCCTGCCCACCTTCCGGTATCATCCGGACCCTCTGGAAACCGGCGCTTTTGAGGAGTCCGCAGATGGCGTTGTCTGCGACTGCTGCGGCAAGACGACCCGCATTTTCTATACCAATCCGTTCTTTTCTGTGGAGGAAGTTGCGTATCTGTGTCCGGCGTGTATCGCCAGTGGCGAGGCGGCCCGGAAATATGACGGCAGCTTTCAGGACGATTACTCTGTGGATGATGGTGTAGACGATCCGGAGAAGCTGGACGAGCTGATCCACCGCACCCCCGGCTACTCCGGCTGGCAGCAGGAATATTGGCGCGCCCACTGCGGTGACTACTGCGCCTATCTGGGCCATGTGGGAGCCAGAGAGCTGCGGGCACTGGGTGTGCTGGAGGGGGTGCTGGACGACACCATGTGGGACGAGGAACAGAAGGAACTGATTCAGGAATCCGTAAACGGCGGGCATCTGCAATGCTATCTGTTCCAGTGCCTCCACTGCGGAAAGCACCTGGTCTGGATGGATTTTGATTGAGAAGTTTTCAAAAGGTGGGATACAAGCGATGACAACCAAAACACTGACTATTCAATGGAATGAGGAACAACTGCCCATCCTTCCGTTAGAGCCGGAAGCCCACCTCTCCTTTGCCACCCATGATGACGGAAATGAGTTGGAGCTAACAGGAAACCGGGCTGGGCTGCTCCTATTGGCGAAAGCCGCTCTTGGTATGGCGGAAACCATTCGTGAGGATGGATTCCACATCCATCTGGATGACCTGTATAGCATCAACGCCGAGGGAAAAAGCATCCTGATCCGAAAGGAGGAACGGTCAAAGCCATGATGGAAAAAACCTTCCTCAACCCCGCTACAAATAAGCAGTGGCGGATTGAAATTGACGGCCATACCATCCGAACCTGCCCCAATGGCGGGAAGGTCAAGGAGATCCTGTGTGACTCCGCCTTCCAGGTCAAGAGCAAGGCGGCCAGCGCCATGATGGGCCAGATGCGGAAAGGATTCGTCTATCAGAATCCGGACGCCGCTGTTGGGCAGGCGCGGTGCCATCGGTTTGTCGGAAAGGACAGCAACGGCTTCATGCCTCTGGCCGCCGCCCTCACACGGGATGACTTCTTCCTGACGAGGGTGGTGGGAGATTTTGAGGACGAAACCCTCTATCACTTCGACGGCAGCGGAGAGATACTTGAAACGGTCTCTCTGGGTGCCAAGCGGATGACCTATGAGCAGGTCCTCTGCCCCAATGATACTCTTCTGCTGAACAACAGCTATCTTTTGGAGCAGTTCTCCCTCCGCACCCATGCGGTCACGCCCTTTGCCAGCAAGAAAAACAGCATGAAGGCCATGTTGGACCAGAGCGGCGACCTGGCCCTGTGGTGCACAGGCGAGGAAATCGTGGTCTTTGACTTTGGCAGCAACACAGAGGTGTGGCGGGAAACGGTAAAATGCAAGAAGTCGAAGAATCCGAATTTTGCCTATTACTGCTTCGGAATGCTCTCGCCCCGTCAAAGCAAAGCGGCCTACTGTGTCACCGAGGGTGAGTATGTGCTGGTCGATTTGAAGTCCGGCCAAAAAGTAGTGATCCCCAATGAGGGCTGGCATCCCTTCTTCTCCCCGGATGACCAGTGCTTCTCGGTGGGCGGCAGGTTCTATCTGACCCAGACCGGAGAGGAGATGACCAATCCTTTCCCGTTTTCTGTCCGGCAAGGGCTGAGTTTTTCAGATACCTGCACGGTGCGGACAAGTGGCAGCCTGATGGCCGTTCAGCAGGAGCGTGGCAGTTCCCCCATAGAGGTGTGGGATACCGGCAGCGGCCAGCTGCTGGCCACCATTGACGACCCCTTTGTGGTGCGGCAGGTGAGTTTTTCCTTTACCAAGAGCGGACTTGTCCTGCACACCGATTATGGGGCCATGAGCATCTATTCCTGCCCCCTCTGAAACGGAGGGATGAACGATGGATCATGAGAGAAAAGAACTTTTGGCACAGAAAAAGGCACAGCTTAAAGTAAAACAGCAAAGAGAAGAGATTCAGCAATACAAAGACCATTTTGCAAAAAGCATCCAACATTTTTCTCAAAAATGCCGGTACGCAGATGAAGCGGAAGCGGTCAAACTTGGAAAATTCATCTCAAAACTCGATTTCGCGCAGCCGGGACAACTGTCAATCCAAGAAGTTTGCCCGTACCCCCACGAAAATGTTTACCTGTGCTTTTTGATGGGAACAGAGGCACTGTTTCAAATCTTCATATTCGGAAAATATGATGACATCCTGCGCGATTATGATGAATGGGCGGTTTTCAGCCCCTGCCTGCTGCTTGTGGATGAGGATTTTATTCATTATACTTATATCAACAATGATGGCGAAGTCAAAGAATCACAAGTATCGTGACGGCTGAGAAAGAGAAGTATACGCCTATGAACAAAGAAACATTGACGACAAAACTCCTGGACTTGGTCGAGGGGCGGGAAACGCCCGAAAGCTGGCGAGGCTGGTGGGACGAGCATGAGTCTGAACTGGAAACCCTGCTCAATCGGGGTGAATTCCTGAAACTGAAACCCTGCCGGCATGGTTTTCAGTGGGTCCCGGTGTTTGGCAGCCAAAAGGGAGCCATCACCATTCTGGAAAAGAGCGGCACAGCATTTGAGGCCAGCGATCTCTACCAGGATCGGTATCTGGCTGAGTTGGACGCTTTCTGCAAGGAGCAGGAGCGAGTGCAGCGGGAAAAGCAAAAGGAATTCAAGACCAACAACCCGGAGTTGTTTGGCCGATACCCCAAGTTCTCCAAGGCGCTGGCAAAGGTGCTGGACTCCTCTGATGAGATCCAGCCTGCCGCCACGGAGGTGCAGATTGGGAATCAAGAAAGCGTGCTGGACTTCACGCTCCCGTCCCAGGTGCGGGAGTTCTTCCTGCTGACCGCTGGCATCCAGGCGTCCGCAGGCGTGACCATTGATTTGTCCGGCCTGTTTGATCTGACCATTCATAGAGAGCGGTATTGCGTGCTGGGCGAGTTCTGGAAAGAAGCGGACGGCGACCAGCTCCTGCTCCGCCCCGGAGAGGAGACTATCTGGTACTACGCCCATGAGCAGGACAAGGTAAAGCGCCTCTGCAATGATATGACAGAACTGCTGGAGAAGAAACTGGCGAGGTATTTCAATGAGCAATAAAAACAGCGCGGTGATTGAGGGCCGAACTGTAAATCAGCGAAGGAAGAATGGAAATGACATTAGAAGAAATGTTCTGTGATCTTTATGATAAATATAGTAAGGATTTTAACTGGTATATGATTCCCTTCACACAGGCGGACGGGGCATTTGTTGCTGAACTAAACAAAGAAATAGGACAAGACCACTTCTTATACGGCAAAAAAATCTGGGCGGTTGCGAAGTGCGAATCCAATGATGATGTGTTATATGTTCTCAGAAACGGAATAGGAAGAGACATTTACTATCTGTTTCATTTGACTTATTCGGCACAAAATGCGGACGGATTTCCCCGGTATGAGGAGTTTGCAGATATATTTGCAGTAAAAGAATTTATAGAACGATCATATATCGAGGATTATATGTAATCTTCAAATTTCAATTTATTGGGAATCTACCTTACCCGCAGCGGCAGCAGAAAGGAGGCGGTCACTATGTCAACTTGGAGCGGAATGCGGAACAAACTGGAAAGTGACTATCTGTGTCCGGCGCTCCGGGGCCACATCCAGTATTTTGCCACCAGTTACAGCAAAAGTGCTGACCATGAGGGCCGGGCAGCCATTCGTGTGGACGGCGTGGAAGTGCTGCGGAGCAACTACTACACCTATTTTGAGAATGTGTGGACGAAATTTCATCATTTGCGGTCCACAACGCTGAAGGATTACGACTCCGCAAAAGAGGCCATCAACCAGGCTCATGCCTTTGCGCTGGAGCAGGGCACCTTTGACCAAAAGGTGTTCTATGAGGCGTTTGGTATCTTTGATAACCAGAGCATTGAGAAAAGCCTTGTCAGCGAGAATCCCCTTGTCCGCATCTTTGCCCTTCTGGACCGCAGGCTGGGAAAGCGCCGCCTGCTGGCTTTGGAGGAATCCATGGAGCACGAACTGGACTGGGTGCGAGCCTTCTATGTGATTCGGATGCAGGCCGAAGGGCTGATGGAAAAAGAATAACATTTAGGAGGAACTGCCATGTCACAGATTGCATCTTTTTATCTTCTCAAAGGCGGCCAGCGGCAGGAATTACCCAACGGTAACTGCTCCGGTGCGGTCTATATGGCCATCTGGGACTGGTGTGAGAGCGAGCTTGATCTGGATGTCCGTTTTCCTGCTCCCCAGACGGAGGACACCCTGGACTGCGCTCTGCTGGAGAGAGAGCTGGCATCTAAACTGCTGGCAGCATTTCGGGAGCAGGACCTCCCGGAGCTGGCCGCCGAAATTGCCCCAGACTGGGATCTGCCCACCGAGGCGGTGCAAAGCGGACTTGAAACGCTGCGCTCCCATCTGGAGCTGGCGCGGGGCGACGTCGCCCTGCTGTATGAGATGATTTGACGGGACTATACCCATACCAAGGATGCAGGTTAAGAAACGGAGAGAAATACCATGGTGAGAGATGGACTTGTGTTCAAAGATGAGGATGGTCAGGTCATATTCAACCAGTACAGCTTCTGTGAACTGGTGAAGCACCTGCTGGTGGAGCTGGTAGGGATCTCCTATGAGGAAGCCTCCCAGATAGTGGAACACTCACCGCTGGCAGAGCCAGTGGCCGATGCCTTGGGAGTGGCGATATTCAGCCATGACCTGCCTTATTACTGGGCTATGTTTTTCTACTATGGGAACGGTTATTGGCAAAAGGGCATCCCAGCGCAGCCAGAGGATATGGATGCCTATGAAGCTCTGGAAAATAAGATTATGGAGAAATACCACTTAAAGGAGCCATTTATATGGACATGAGAGAGGTGTTCACCATTGACGGTCGCCGCTTTTCCAGCATGGCCGGTTTTTATGACGAGGTGGAGAGGGTGTTTACCTTTGGTTTGGACCAGAAGATTGGTCGGAACCTGAACGCTTTCAACGATATTCTCCGGGGCGGTTTTGGGCGGCATGAGTATGGACAGCCCATCCATATCCAGTGGCTGGCCTATGAAAAAAGTGTCCGTAATCTCGGGAAAGAGACTATGGACACCATTGTAGAAATCATTTTGGATACGGACCATTCCGGGCACGACTGTACCCTGGAAAGGTTTTGATTGAACAGAAACGGAGGCATTGCCATGGGACTTGATATCTACGCCGGAACATTGACCCGGTACTATTCTCACAACTGGAAAACCGTTGTTCAGCAGTGGGCGGAGGAAAACGGATACGCCTTTAACCGGATCACGCCGGATGGAGAACCCGCTGACAACGAGGAGGATCTGTCCCCGGCCGAGGTCCAGGCGGCGGTGGAGAACTGGCGGGATCAGATCTTGAGCGCCATTTCTCAGCCGGACCAGCCCCCCTACACCCCCTGGCCGGAGGATAATGAGAAGCCCTATTACACGGACAAGCCGGATTGGGATTCCTTCGGCGCTATGCTGCTGGTGGCCGCCTGTCGTACATACGAGGAACCGGTGCCATCTACTGTGGAGAAAGACTGGGACTTCATGGGGAACCCTATTATCGCCCGTCTTTCGGCAGATAAAGAACGGGTTTGGTCATTGTTTCGCGGTGCTACATGGTGGATTCCTTTGTCGGCCAGCTTCCTGTTCCAAGGACCGCTTCCTACCAACGATACAGCCACAATTGGTACGGTAGGAGGGCTTCGAAAAGAGCTGGAGAAGCTGAACCAGCTGGCGTGGCAGGCCGATGAGGATACCATCCTTGATTGGGCGGATACGGAGGGATACCCGGTAGACGGAACCATAGACGCAGATGGGCAGTACAGCAAGGCGGACATCCCGGAACACACCCAGTATGACACCCAATCCCTGGCCAAGTTCGCCTTCTCTATGTTTTGGCGGGCCATGCGATTTGCCGAGGAACAGCAGGTTCCCATTTTACTGGATTTTTAGGGAGGTTTTTATGGGATACGACGTGAGTTTTCACCCGATTTCGCCGGAAGAAATGCGGGAATGGTATTTTACTCCCCTTACTTGGATACAGCAGGGACAGGAGGAAAAGGTACTGGCCCTTGCCGCACGGCATGGAATGGAGGATTTCTATGCGGAAAAGTATCTGGATACCCTGCGGGTCGGGGCGGGGACAGAGCCGGATGAATTGTTTGATAAGAGCCACGGCTTTTATATTGCGGTAATCCAGGGCTTTTTCCGGGATTACTATTACACCAGAGGCAGTGCCTTTTCTTTCTTGGTGGAGCAAAAGCCGGAATATGCCCGGTACTTCACCCCATGGACACAGGTGGTACCAACCTTCTTTCCCAATCCAGCAAAAAATCGGATCATCGAAAACTACTGCTCCGGTGTATACCTGTCTCCGAATCAAGCCGCACAGCTTCTCCGGGATATGAAGCAGGGGCCGAAGGTTCTCGAAGATATGGAGAGGCTTTGGAGCGATGGGCAGCTTGCGGTGCTGAAAAAGGCCCTCACCGCCGCCGTGGAGCTGGGTGCTGGCCTGCTGGAAGCCACTGAGGTAGTGGAGCCCAATCCCATCCGACCCAATGAGAGTACAAGCTATTCCAACCTGTACCACTGCGACCGGGATGGGGTATATCTCTACATAGACATGGCTCTGAAACAGATTAGCCAAACAATGGAGAGGAGTAAAGACCATAGTTGAAAACAGAAAATTGATAAGAAGGAGAAGCGATGGATGAATGGGATCATCCTTTTGGTGGGCGTTTTATTGTTCGCGATACTGATAATGTTGCTTCTTACAAAGCAATGGGGTGGTCTGATTCTCTTTTTCCTTGCCCTGTATTTGATTTTCAAATAATGGATGAACATTGCCTGGAGGTGGGTACTATGGAACAAAAACGCCCTGCGGACATCTTTGCGGAGGCCCTGGACTACCTGTGGAATGGGCTGGGCTTGGAGGAAAAGGGCTGGAAGCGGCTGAAAAAGGGCGACTTCAAAAAGAAAATGAAAAACGGGATGACCTATCAGATCTGGTTTGATAGGAGCCGATACAACTACCTGGACTATGAGATCGGTCATGGAAATGTGGAGGTAGGCTTCACCTGCATCATTAAGCTGGGGGATGACCGCCTCTATTCTTTTAAAATAGAATCCACAACAGGCGGTTCGTTCTTCCGGATGCTGACAGAGGATCTGCGGCTGGACACCGGGCTGCTGGACACCTTCCTGCCCCTGATCAAAGCCCACTACCTCGATTTTATCGACCGCTTTGAGGCGGACCCGGCAGAGGCGCTCCAGCCGGTCTGCGCCCCCTTTATCCAGCCGGAGGACTACATCTGGTGCATCCATGTGAATGAGCAGATGGTGGAACGGTACGGAACGGCGGAACAGCTGGCGGAGTACCGCCATCAGGCGGAACTGCGCGGAACGCCGGAGCACAAGGCAAAGAACTGGATGGGCTCGATGTTGTTCCACCTCTCCCACTCCGATGATGTGGATCACGCCTGGGCCTCAAGCCGCACCAGAGCGGAGCTGGACCAGGTGGCGGACCCCTTTGTGCAGGCCAAGCGGCAGACAGGACAGTGGTCGCAGGAGGATGAGGCGGGCTATCAGCTCTACCGGCAGGAGACAGACCCGGAGAAACGCACCTTTCGGGTCTGGTATCTCATCGCCAACCCCCGCGGTCTGCCGAAAGAGTTTGTCCGGAAAGAGCTGGAGTTCCGGTGGAAGCTGTTCCCTCATAAGAAGGAGGAGACCAAATGAGCAATAAAGTGTTCCAGCAGAACCTGGATGACAAAAAAGGCCCCCAACCCGGCGGGTCCTATCTCATTCAGATGCTGTTCAAAGAGCCGGTGCTCATGCCGGACAAAGAAAAAATGACCGCTGTGATGGAAAAGCACATCGGCGCTGTAGAGTGTTTCTGCCGCGACAAAAAGATGGCCGGCTATGCCGCCCTGGATCATATTGCGGAATTTCAGGACGGTAAGTGCCCGGTACAGTTGATGGTGATGAAATGCGACAAGTTCAAGGGCAAGGGCTTTGACGCCTTCCTGATGAGCCAGATGTGGGACTGCCAGGAGGACCGAGAGCGGATCTTCCGGGAGTGTCAGTATCAGGTCGTGGCCACCGATATGCTGGCTGCGGCGCTTCCGGCGCTGGAGCGGGCCAACCTGGACGCCAACTTTTTGGAGGCTCTGGCAGAGCTGTATCCCACCTGCGAGGCGTTCTATTTCCAGAACTGTGGCAAGCTGTTTCTGGCGGAAGATGTGCGTTCCCACCAGATCGAGGGGCCGGACCGTTTCATCCGTTTCGGGGTCAATGTCCGCTTTTTCAACATCGAGGGCACCGAGGATATGCTCATCGATACGGTGGGCATGAGCACTTTGTTCCTGCCGGATCTCCAGTACCACTTCCACGGCATGGACCCCAACTGGGTGGTCAATCATGCCTACAATGTAGCGTCATATATTCTGGGGAACGATAATCCTATTAGCAACGGGGAAACCGTAGACGGCGTAGTAGACGGGAGAGTGAGCCGGGAGATCCAGTGGAAGTGTCAGTATGAGGATGCCCTGATCCAGCCGCCCAGAGGGGTACTGGATATCAACATGGGGGAATATGCCTCAGGGGGAGGACGCTGATCTGAGGGGATCTTTGTGTGTGCCAGCGCGCAAAATGGCGCACACAAAACCGCCTGATTATCCCTCTTATAAATTGCCCATTATCTCGGAAACAGACAGCGAAAAACGGTCCGTTAGGGTTTTCCTTCCCTAACGGGCCGTCCTGTTTTATTAGCTCGGTACAGGCTTTCATATTCATGTGCGTTCGGATTCGCAGCGGGGCTGTTTCACTCCTTCCCCGGCCCCAGCCTCTCAGCAAGCTCTGACCAAAAATGGACAGGGCCATGTTGCTTGCATAGAAATTGTAATTCCGGAGTATGAAAAAATAATTTTATGAAGATATTGAATCCGCGCAGAGTCTGGGCAAAACTTGGAATCGCTGTTAGTCTTTTTTGTCGTATTGGGGCCTCGCTCATTTATTTTCCGCAACAAGACAATGGTCTTCAGTATCATCGGCAAGGTCCGCAAAAAGCTTCCTGGCGATAGAAAAGGCCGTCCGGTCAAAGATCACCAGATAGACCGTCACGTCGTGGTCCAGCACAAAGTGCCCGATGATGTCCACAGCCACCTTCAGCGCCTGCTCCTTGGGGTAGCCGTACACTCCAGCGGAGATAAGCGGGAAGGCCACCGTCTGGCAGCCATGAGCCAAGGCCAATTCCAGGGAAGAACGGTAGGCAGATTCAAGCAGTTCCCGCTCCCCGTGGCGACCGCCCCGCCAAATTGGTCCCACCGTGTGGATCACATATTTTGCAGGCAGCCGGTATCCATTCGTGATTTTTGCCTCTCCCGTCTTACAGCCGCCCAAGGCGCGGCACTCGGCCAGCAGTTGAGGCCCGGCGGCACGGTGGATGGCGCCGTCCACACCTCCGCCCCCCAGCAGGCTCTGGTTCGCGGCATTGACGATGGCATCCACCTTCAGCGTCGTAATATCATTTTGCACAATGCGCAGGGGCATAGAGGCGCCTCCTTCATTTCTATCAAAATCAAATTTCTGCCCATCCTTCTATTTGACCACAGTATAGCATCCTTCCTATGTTTTGTCGATAGAGGGCCTGGAGTTTGTCTGCCCCTATTATCCCTGGGATGCCTTTGTAAATGTCATGGGGGGGCCACCTAAAGTCTGTCATTTTATGGGTCGTTCAAATTGATATGGAAGATAGGCTTCTTCATACGAAATTCATAAACCTGTACTATACTAGTATAGAGGTGATCTCACATGAAAAAAATCTTGGTCGTAGAGGACGAGCCGGACATCCAAGAGCTCCTGGGCGCTTATCTCAGAGACACTGGATATGACGTAGAGATCGTGGGAGATGGGGTTGCGGCTCTGGACCGCTTTCAAAGGGGGACCTTTGATTTGATCCTCCTGGACTTGATGCTGCCAAAAATCGACGGCTTCGGCGTATGTGAATTGATCCGGCGAGAGTCTGATGTGCCCATCCTGATGCTCACCGCCCTGGATGGTGAGGAGGAGCAGTTACGGGGCTTTGGTCTAGATGTGGACGACTATGTGACCAAGCCCTTCTCCATGCCCATCCTTCTGGAGAAGATTCGGGTAATCCTCCGCCGTTTTGACGTTGTGGAGAGTGACAGCCGGCTGCACTACCGGGAGCTGGTGATAGACCCAGACGCCCGCGAGGCCCTTCTGAACGGCCGACCGCTGGAGCTGACCGCACGGGAATTTGAGCTGCTACACACCTTTGCCGCCGCCCCCGGAAGAGTGTTTACCCGGGAAATGTTGCTGGCCAAGCTGTGGGGTTATGACTTTTACGGGGATGAACGGGTGGTGGACAGCCACATCAAAAACCTACGCCACAAGCTGGGGGCCGGCTACATCGAAACGGTAAGGGGGGTGGGCTATCGTGCTGGGAAAACGGCTCGCTGAAAGCCTGACTGTCCGTGTTTTCCTCATTACTGTCCTAATTCTATTCGGTGCGGGGGCAGTGACCTTCGGTCTGATTGCCTGGGCCACCCCCAGCACCTATACCGCTGTTGTCAACGATGACCTGACACGGCAGGTGAAGGCCCTCGCGGTCAAGCTGGAGCAGTCCTCATATATGGACTGTGGGCCTCTGTTGGACGATTTCATCCGTGCGTCCGGAGCCCAGGCTATGCTGGTCGGTCCGGACGGAGCGATCGCCGACACTGGTGCCCAGTTGGCCGTCCAACCGCTGTATGAGGACAGCACCATGGTAATCACGGCATCCGGCAACTTGGGAGAGGTGGACGCCGCCATCGCCCGGGCAGAGAGTACCTCTGTGGCCGGTGATATGGTTTCCGTCACCATGTCCGAACAGGACACCATTGTCACCGAAGTACGGTTTTCTGATGGAGAGGATCCCTATTCTCTCTATGTCATCCCGCGGGTGGAGGCAGAAAATCTGGCGGTGCGGGCGCTGGTCCAGATGGCCCCGTGGCTGTTGCTGGTGCTGCTGGTCTTTTCCCTTCTGTGCGCCTTTGGATACTCTCGCTATATCACCCGACCTATCATCCGACTCAGCGGCATCGCCCAAAAAATGGCCGGGCTGGACTTCCACTGGGAGTGCGGAGAGCGGCGCCGGGACGAAATCGGGCAGCTGGGACGCAGCCTGGACCAGATGTCCCATCGGCTGTCCGCCTCCCTGGCTGAACTGGAGGCAGCCAACCAGACCCTGCGCGGAGAGATCGAACGGGAGCGAGAGCGCCAGCGGCAGCGGACGGCCTTCTTTTCCGCCGCCTCCCACGAACTGAAGACCCCGGTCACCATTCTGAAGGGACAGTTGACCGGGATGCTGGAGGGGGTGGACGTGTACCGGGACCGGGACAAATATCTGCTCCGCTCCCTCCAGGTCACTGGACGGATGGAGAGCCTGATTCAGGAGATGCTGAACATTTCCCGTGTGGAACAGGGGATAGTAACCGTGGAGAGGGAAGCCGTGGGCCTGGCAGCCCTGTTGGAGAAACAACTTTCCCAAGATGCTGGGCTGCTGGAACAGCGGGGGCAGCGGCTCTCCGCCTGTCTGACCACCGAAATCACGGTAGTGGGGGACCCCTCTCTGCTGGGTAAGGCGGTGGGCAATCTTCTCTCCAACGCCGCCCTCTACTCCCCCGAGGGGGCCGAGATTCGGGTGTGGTGTGGCCTCCTGGATGGCTGCCCCGCCCTGACGGTGGAAAATACCGGGGCCCATATTGGGGAGGAGGCTCTCCCCCACCTGTTCGAGGCCTTTTACCGGGCGGAAGCCTCCCGGAACCGGAGCACCGGCGGCAGCGGCCTGGGGCTCTATCTGGTGAAAATGATCCTGGAGCGGCACGGAGCCACCTGCACCATTGAAAACACCCCAGAGGGAGTACGGGCGTCTGTCCGCTTTTTAGAAGAGGTATCATGAGAAAACCATTCCCTTCTCCCCCACTTTTGCCCCCGAATCATAACCACTGGCTGTGCCGGTGATTTCGATTGTAAAAAACACCGCTAGAAAAATCCACACATTGGAACGCTGATAGACACAATATGCGGCCTTTTCCCAGCGCGAGAATTGAGCCGCACGTTAATCGTCCCTCTGTTCAGCGAAGACAGCGGGAGAAAGCAGGCCGCAAAATCAGGAAACCACCATTCGTCAGGCCTCATCTCCCCAATCTACCGTTGGCGGAAGCATATCACGCTTTGTATACCAAATCCATATTCCCTCTGAATCTCCACACAAAACACACACCCGCTCCAAACCGTCTCCATATGGCGCTGGTATCCTAGCCGCATCCCAAGCAGAAAGGAACCTGACACATATGGAGATCAACATTCAAACCGTCGGCATGACCTATCCCAACGGAAAGCAGGCTCTTAAGGGCCTCTCTCTGGATTTGCGCTCCCCCAGCCTGGTGGGTCTGCTGGGCCCCAACGGGGCGGGCAAATCGACCCTGATGAAGCTGCTGGTGGCCGCCCTGCTCCCCACCACCGGCTCCATTCTGGTGGATGGACAGCCTCTGACCAGGGTGGAGCGGCAACTGAAGGCCCGGCTGGGCTATCTGCCCCAGGACTTCGGACTGTTCGACGAACTCACTGTGGAACAGTTTCTGGACTACATGGCAGCCCTCAAGGGATTGCGGGGCTCCAGAGCCGTCATACGGCAGGTAATCCGCTCCGTCAATCTGGAGGAAAAGGCAAGGGCCAAAATCCGCACCCTGTCCGGCGGGCAGCGCCAGCGGGTGGGCATCGCCCAAGCTCTTTTGGGGGATCCGGAGCTACTGATTCTGGACGAGCCCACAGTGGGCCTGGACCCAGAAGAGCGTATTCATTTCCGCAATCTCTTTTCCCAGGCCGCCCAAGACCGGCTGGTGCTGCTGTCCACCCACATTATCGAGGACATACAGTCCGTGTGTGGGCAGCTTGTGGTCATTAACCGGGGCCAGGTCCTGTTTTCTGGCACCCCAGAGGCGTTGATCCAGACCGCCACCGGTCATGTGGGTATCTTTTGGGAGAAGGATGCTGCCCAGGAGGATGGACTTCACATCACCGCCCGAGTAAATACCGGCCAGGGAGTCCGCTGCCGGGCGGTGGCTGACGTGCTCCCTCCCTTCGCCCAGCCGTCGGACCCCACCCTGGAGGACGCCTACCTCTATCTCATTTCCCAGGAGGCGGTCCAATGAAGCCCCCGCGTCTGTTTTCTCTGGAGCTTGGGCGGCTACTGAAAAGCCGTCTGACCTGGCTGGTCCTGCTGTTGACCGTCCTCTCTCCTGCCGCCGGGTTGGTGCTCTACCGGCCTGCCGCCGCCAGCACCATGCTGTCCACCTATCTGGCCAACCCAGCTCTGGCCGGCGGCGTTGTGGGCGGTGTCCTGTTCGGCCTTCTGGCAGTGTACGAGCTGGACCGGACGGAGCGCGGCCGGGTCAGCCTGCTGGTGGACGGGGCGGTCTCTCCCCTGATGATGGCCCTGGTGCGCCTGCCCGCTCTAATGGCAACAGCGGCACTGGGACTGGGCCTTACTGTTGTAGTGTGGTTCCCGGTGAGCCGGCAACTCATCGGCTCTGTCTTTGATGGAGCCGACTACCTGTTGGCCTACGGGCTGCTCATGGGGCTAGCCCTGTGGCTGTCCATTTTGGCGGCAGCATCCGCCTATCAGTTCACCCGGCGGGTGGACCTATCCCTGGTTCTCTTTACCTCCTTTTCCGCTTTAAGTCTTACGGTGTGGGCCGGGGACTGGCAGTTGTGCTGGCTCAACCCCTGTGTGTGGGCCCTGTCCGATGACTTTTCTAACCTTCGTATCTTCCGGTCCGTGGCTTATATGCGCCTGACCTGGCTGGCAGCCCTGGCTGGGATATGGGCTGTTTCCTACCTGTGCGTCCGGCGGTATGAAAAGGGGCTCCTGGGTTCTCTGGCCCAGAATGCCCGGCGGGCCTACCGCCCCGCTGTGGCCCTGCTGCTCCTGATTGGCTCCGGCGCCGCCTATGCCGCCCAGCCCTTCGTAGACCACAGCAACCCGGACCTGATGGCCATGACCTTTTACGAAATTCCCTATGCCGAGGGGGTGGTGTGCACCGGCCGCTCCGCTCAGGTGTTTCCAGATACCGCCTCTGGAACAGTTTTCGGTCGGGCCAGCTATCAGTTTGAAAATACCTCCCAACAGGAACGAACAGCGTCCTTTGGCGTGACCCCTGGCTACACAATCTCTAATGTGCGGGCCAACGGTGTGGAGGCTCCTTTCTCTGTAAGCGACTACCAGGAATATAACGAAGCCCTGCTGGAGGTAACTCTCCCCGCTGATGAGCAGGTGGAGCTAATCATGGAGTACAGCGGCTTTCCCCAAGAGAGCAACGTCATGTCCACGATGCAGGGCAGCGCGGAGATCAGCGGGGAATACCTGTGTCTAGAAAACGCAACCCTGTCTCCCCGGCTGATGAATGTGCTGCCAGGCGAGGCGGGTTATCCCACCACCATGGAGCTCACCCTGCCCTCCTCCATGACGGTCATCCCCTTCGGCTCCAGTGAGGCGGAAGTGGTAGCCCAGCACGACGACGGCACCGCCACCTGGCGCTATCAATTCAGCAGCACCGGCGGAATCGTCTATGCTGGGGACTATATCCGGGAGGACATTCAGGCCGGGGGTATGACCATCCAGTTCTATTACGGCCGTAAGCACCAGGCTGTGATGGCGGAGGCTGGCGCGGCAGATGCGGTAAAGGCGGTGGTGGACTACTGCACAGAGCATTACGGTCCCCTATTTTTTGGTGCCGGGAAAACCCTGAAGCTTGTCCAGAGCCGAGTGTCTGGCGGCGGCTATGCCGCAGACGGGGCCAGCCTGCTGGATGAGGCGGACTTCACCGCCGCCAATCTCAGCGATGGAGGCAAGGGCGCCGCCCCCGGTGAGGTAATGATACACGAATTGGTCCACCAGTGGTGGGGCCTGGGCAATATGTTTGATTTGGCGGCCCCTGCCTCTCCCTGGTCTGCCGAGGGCTTGACCGTGTACACCACCTACCGTATCGTAAAGGAGCTCTACGGCGAAGATTACGCCCAAACACACTATGTAGACCAGTGGAAGCGGGAGGTGGAGGACTACTACCTAGATTTCTATGTCCGCAATCCAGAGTTCTTGGCCAAGTTGCCCCAGGAGGAGCAATTAGCGATCAGCAACAGCCTGTCCTTCATACGTCAGTACCACGAGATGCCCTTGAAGATCTTAAAGGCGGAGAAACTGGTCGGCGGGGAAGAGGCCATGGACCAGGTTCTGTGCGGCCTGTTTACCCGAGAGCTGGACCCCATGTATCCCTATCTCACCTATCAGGAGTTTTTGGATGCCTGCGGGCTGACGGAGGAGGCGTTGGATCTTGGCTAAGATTTTCGGATATGAGTGCAGGCGGCTGCTGTGGAACAAGTTTTTCCTGGGCCTGTTGGCAGTCCTGCTGTTTTACGGGTGGCAGGTCCTGGATCGGGTGACCATCCTGGGGGTGTCCCACACTGCCCCCTTCTCCCCATGGAGCTTTGGGGACTACCTGTGCCGGCTGCTCCCCCTGATGTGGATCGGGGCCCTGTTTTTTCTGACCTTCTTTACTTCGGGAAAGGCCCGGCGGGCAGCGGTGCTCACCGATGCCGCCCCGGCGGAGCCCTATCGATACGCCCTGGCCCGGTGCGCCGCCGCTCTGGTGGGGACGGGGCTGCTGGCCTTGGCCTGCCTGGGCGAAGCGGCGGTGTTTTACGGTCGATACTTCGGCTGGTACCGCTGGGGGGAGCTGGTCCTCCCAGCCCTAACTACCCTGGCCCCTCCTTTGGTGTTTGCCCTGGGAAGTGGCTGGCAGTTAGGGAGAGTACGGCCCTGGCTGATCTTCCCGTGGATGCTCCTTCCCATTCTTCTGACGGCGCTGCCCCTACCTGAATCCCTTGGACTGTTAAATGGCAGTATCTTTGTAAGCCGTCCTCTGGCCCTGGGCGTGCTAGATCCGGCCTTTTCCTTGCCCGTGGGCGCCATTGTGACCCAATGTGTTCTTCTCCTTGCAGGCGTGTTATTCCTGATCATCCGTCCTTCCAAGAGAAAAATACGCTGAACCTGTCCGGTACAGGCAGGATCTTATAAGGGGAGCGATTTCATCTCTCTAATCTAAAAATCTCCCATTTCAATCATTGAAATGGGAGATTTTCCTCTCTGTTTAAATATCTAATTCTTTTCCTTCCAATCTTAGGAGGTGACATCCCTCGATTTACTGTCCGCTGCTGGCACCATCTACCGGGATAGCTTCCGTTCAAAGCGGTCCTTCCTGGTATCCGAGGGTATTGCGGTGGGATATCTGCCGCTGAAACAGGCGTCACAGCAGTTCCCTCCCCCGATAAGTTCCCCCAGCTTGGACAGTGGAAGATACCCCAGCGAATCCGCCCCTATCATGTCTGATATTTCCTCTGGCGTGTGGCTGCAGGCAATCAGATTTTCCTTCGAGTCGATATCTGTGCCATAGTAGCAGGGATTCAAAAAGGGTGGCGCCGAAACACGCACATGGATCTCACAGGCTCCCGCCTCTCGTAGAAGGCTGACGATACGGCCGCTGGTAGTACCCCGGACAATGGAGTCATCAATGAGGACTACTCGCTTTCCCCGGACAGTCTCTCCGATGGCGCTTAACTTGATCTTCACCTTGTCCAGACGCTGCTCCTGTCCCGGCGAGATAAAGGTGCGCCCAATATACTTGTTTTTGAGCAGTCCAATTCCGTATGGGATACCGGAGGCCTGGCTGAATCCAAGGGCGGCGTCCAGCCCTGAGTCCGGCACCCCTACCACCACGTCCGCCTGAGCCGGGTGCTCCTGTGCCAGGATCCTTCCGGCCCGGAGTCGGGCGGCGTGGACAGATACCCCGTCGATGACCGAGTCCGGACGGGCAAAATAGATGTACTCAAAAATACAAGGCCGCCTCGCGGCTTTTCCACAGTGCTCCCTCCGGGCGACCATTCCTTCCGGACTGAATACCAGGATCTCTCCTGGCTCTACATCACGGACGAACCGCGCTCCTACGGCAGTCAGAGCACAGCTCTCTGAGGCTGCCACATAGCCCCCGCCAGGCAGTTCCCCATAACACAGGGGACGGAACCCATAGGGATCTCGGGCGCAGATCAGCTTTCTGGGAGACATGAGTACCAGAGAGTAAGCCCCCTCCAGCTCATCCATGGCCTTGCTCAGAGCTTCCTCAATGGAGGGGCAGGTCAGCCGCTTTCTTGTAATGGTATAGGCAATAATCTCTGTATCGCTGGTGGTATGAAAGATGGCTCCCTTCAGCTCCAGTTGCCCCCGCAGTTGGGCGGCGTTGCTGAGGTTTCCGTTGTGAGCGATGGCCATGTGCCCCTTCACATGGTTGACCTCAATGGGTTGGCAGTTGCCGCGATTTGCGGCCCCGGTAGTGCCGTACCTCACATGGCCCACCGCCATGGCTCCCTTGGGAAATCGGGCCAGCTCCTCCTGAGAAAAGACCTGGCTCAACAGCCCCAGATCCTTTCTTGAGAAGAATACACCGTCGTCGTTGACCACGATGCCGCAGCTCTCCTGTCCCCGGTGCTGGAGGGCATACAGTCCGTAATAGGCCAGGCTAGCCGCCTGGATTGGGGCTTGGCTGATGACGCCGAATACACCGCACTCCTCATGGATGCTCATTTCTATTCCTCCCGCTCTGAAGCTGGCGCCGGCCCGCGCGCTTCCTTATTCCCTATTCCCTGTTTTTCTCCTTCGCCGCGAATATAAATTCCCGAAACAGCGGATGTGCCCGGTTGGGCCGGGCGCAAACACGGGCTCCCCCCGTGTTTGTCCCGGTGTTTCAATGCCCTCCGGCTCTCCGCTGCCGCGGAAACCGCCGGAGCTGGCAAAAAGCCGGCCCGCGCACGCTCTTACGCTCCGCTTTTCTCCTTCGCCGCGAATATAAATTCCCGAAACAGCGGATGTGCCCGGTTGGGCCGGCTTTTCAGCTCCGGGTGGAATTGGACGCCTACAAACCAGGGATGGGAGGGCAGCTCTACTATCTCCACCAGCCGGCCGTCCGGCGACAAACCAGACAGGCGCAGCCCAGCTTGGGTCAACCGCTGGCGATATTCGTTGTTGAACTCATAGCGGTGCCGGTGCCGCTCCGAGATGTCCGACGTTCTGTAAGCTTGGAACGCCGCTGTGTCTTCCCGGTCAATGCGGCACGGGAAGGCGCCCAGGCGCATGGTGCCTCCCTTGTCGGTCACGCCCCGCTGGCCCTCCATCAGGTCGATGACGGGATAAGGTGTGTCCGGGTCCAGCTCGCTGGAGTGAGCCCCCTTCATGCCGCACACATGGCGGGCAAACTCCACCACCGCCATCTGCATTCCCAGACAGATGCCCAGAAACGGTATTTTATGCTCCCTGGCATAGCGGATGGCGGAGATCTTGCCCTCGATCCCCCGGCTGCCAAAGCCGCCGGGTACCAGGACGCCGTCCACTCCGGCAAGGAGCATCTCCACGTTGCCCTCTGTGACCGCTTCGCTGTCTACCCAGCGGATGTGTACCTTTACCCCGTTCTCGATCCCTCCGTGGGTCAGCGCCTCCACCACAGAGAGGTAGGCGTCATGGAGGGCCACATACTTACCCACCAGTGCGACCTCCACTTCTCCTTTTGGGTGCTTGGCCCGCTGAACCATAGTATCCCACTCGGTCAGGTCCGGAGCGTGGCACTCCAGCCCCAGATGCTTCACCACCACCTGAGCCAGTCCCGCCTTCTCCAGCATCAGCGGGACCTCGTAGAGCAGGCCGGCGGTCAGATTTGGGATGGCGTTTTCCACCGGGATATTGCAGAACAAAGATATCTTTTCCAGGATCTCCTGGGGCACCGCCTCATCACTACGGCACAGGATAACATCGGGCTGGATGCCCAGCGAGAGCAGCTCCTTGGCCGAGTGCTGGGTGGGCTTTGATTTCAGCTCCCCGGTCCCTGGGATGGATACGATGAGGGATACATGGAGAAACATGACGTTTTTTCTCCCCCGCTCGGCGGCCACCTGGCGGATGGCCTCCAGGAACGGCTGGGATTCGATATCGCCTACCGTACCACCGATCTCTACAATGGCTATATCGGTTTCAGGCCCCTCCAAGGTATAAATACACCGCTTGATCTCGTCGGTAATATGGGGGATGATTTGGACCGTTCCACCCAAATAGTCCCCTTTCCGCTCCCGATTCAGTACGTTCCAGTATATCCGGCCCGCTGATACCGAGGAGTTTACTGTCAGATTCTCATCGATGAAACGCTCATAGTGGCCCAGGTCCAGGTCAGTTTCCGCCCCATCATCGGTGACAAAGACCTCCCCGTGCTGATAGGGGGACATGGTCCCTGGGTCCACGTTGAGATATGGGTCCAGCTTCTGGACTTTTACCTTCAGCCCCCTCTGCTTCAGGAGCCGGCCCAAGGACGCCGCTGTGATCCCCTTGCCCAGGCCGGACACCACGCCTCCAGTCACAAAGATATAGTTTGTCATAGCCCCTTCTCTCCCTTCACTGGCCGCAGCCTGTTCTCACAGCTCGATCCGGGCAGTCTCCCGCTCCAGATCCGCAAACAGCGGACGGATGCTCTGGACAAAGTCCTCCACCTGCTGGGCACACCGGCCGGTATACAGCTCCGGGTTCAGCAGCCGCTCCATATCCCCTCGTGACAGGCCGAAGGACGGCTCCCCGGCCAGCCGGTCCAACAGGTCGCAGTCCCCCCCATCTTTCATCCGGGCGGTGGCTGCCATGGAGCAGCGGCGGATGATTTCATGGAGCTCCTGCCGGTCTCCCCCCCGCTTTACCGCCTCCATCATCAGATTTTCCGTGGCGATGAAGGGCAGGTACTCCTTTACCGTTTTCTCAATCACTCTTTCATTGACATGGAGCCCGTTTGTTACATTCTGGGCCAGACGCAGGATAGCGTCAGCGCACAAGAAGCCCTCGGGCAGGGCAATGCGCCGGTTGGCTGAGTCGTCCAGCGTCCGCTCCAGCCACTGGGTCGAGGCGGTCATAGGGGCATTCATAGCGTCGGCCATCAGATAGCGGGCCAGGGAGCAGATTCGCTCACAGCGCATAGGGTTGCGCTTATAGGCCATGGCGGAGGAGCCGATCTGGTCCTTTTCAAAGGGCTCCTCCACCTGCCTGTCGTGCTGGAGCAGGCGGATATCATTGGCCATACGGTAACAGCTCTGGGCGATAGAGGAGAGGCAATTCAAAATGCGGCTGTCCAGCTTTCTGGGGTAGGTCTGGCCGCACACCGGGAAGCACTCCTCAAATCCGAAGTCAGAGGAGATCTTCTGGTTCATTTGACTGATCTTCTCCTGGTCCCCGTCAAACAGGTCCAGGAAGCTGGCTTCAGTGCCGGTAGTCCCACGGCAGCCCAGGAACTTGACGTTCTTCAGGGTGAAGTCCAGTTCGGACAGGTCGGACTCCAAGTCCTGGAGCCAGAGCGCCGCCCGCTTACCTACCGTGACCAGCTGGGCGGGCTGATAGTGAGTGTAGCCCAGGGTAGGCAGGGCCCGATATTGCTGGGCAAAGTCGGCCAGATTGGCCATCACCTGAAGCAGCTGCTGGCGGAGATAGCGCAGCCCATCCCGGTAAAGGATCAGATCGGCGTTGTCTGTGACATAGCAGCTGGTGGCCCCCAGATGGATGATGCCGGCGGCAGAGGGGGCCGCCTGTCCAAAGGCGTAGACATGGGCCATCACGTCGTGGCGCACCTCTTTCTCCCGCCGCCTGACACAGTCATAATCGATCTCGGTGATGTGGGCCTCCAGCTCCTCTACCTGCCCCTGGGTAATGGGCAGGCCCAGTTCCATCTCCGCCCGTGCCAGGGAAACCCACAGCCGCCGCCAGGTCTGATAGCGGGTATCGGCGGAAAAAAGCTGGAGCATATAGGGGGAGGCGTAACGGGTAGACAGCGGGGATTCATATCGGTCAGTCATTTGTCGTCCTCCTTATACTCTGATGACGCTGTCCCGCTCCGGCCCCACCGAGATATAGGCGATAGGACAGCCGATGGCCCGCTCCACATGGCCCACATACTCCTGGGCCTGGCGGGGCAGATCCTCCCACCTACGGGCCGAGGAGATGTCCTGCTTCCAGCCCGGCAGATACTCGATCTCCGGCAGGGCTTTGCCCAGGGCCGTGGGGAAGGGAAAGCTCTCTGTAGGCTGGCCGTCCAGCCGGTAGCGGACGCACACAGGGATTCGGTCCAGATAGCTGAGTACATCCAGTTTGGTCAGCGCGATCTCTGTGGCCCCCTGGATTTCCACCCCGTACCGGGTGGCCACCAGGTCGATGGGGCCTACCCGCCGCGGCCGGCCGGTCTTGGCGCCGTATTCCGCTCCCGCCTTCCTCAGTTTCTCCGCCTCCGGACCGAACATCTCACAGACAAAGGGCCCCTCCCCTACACAGGTGGAGTATGCCTTTACCACACCTACCACCCGGTCAATTTTGGCGGAGGGCAGGCCGGAACCGATAGGGGCGTAGGCCGCCGTGGTGTTGGATGAGGTGGTGTAGGGGTAGATGCCGAAGTCCAGGTCCCGAAGGGAACCCAGCTGGGCTTCGAAGAGGATGCTCTTTCCCCGGCTCTGGGCCTGCTTCAAATAGGCCCCGCTGTCACAGAGATAGGGCTTGATTTTTTCGCAGCTGTTGGCCAGCCACTCCTCCACCCTCTCCATGGTGAAGGGCTCTGCCCCATACACCTTAGTCAAGGTTAGGTTCTTCCACTCCAGAAGCTGGGCCAGATGGTCCCGTAATTCCTCCGGATAGAACAGCTCTCCGGCCATAATGGTCTTTTTCTGGTACTTATCGGAGTAGAAGGGGGCAATCCCCTGCTTGGTTGAGCCATACTTGTGGTCCTTCAGCCGCTTCTCCTCCAGCTCGTCCAGCTCCCGGTGCCAGGGCAGCAGAAGCGAGGCCCGGTCGCTGATCTTCAGATTCTCCGGGCTGATCTCCACTCCTCTGGACATCACATCCTCTATCTCTGGCCACAGGTTCTCCGGGTCCAGAGCCACCCCGTTCCCCAGGACATTGACGACCCCCGGGCGGAAAATACCCGAGGGAAGAAGATGGAGGGCAAATTTTCCATACTGGTTGATGACGGTGTGTCCGGCGTTGCCGCCCCCCTGGTAGCGGACCACAAGGTCATAGTCCTGGGTGAGCAGGTCCACCATCCTTCCCTTGCCCTCGTCCCCCCAGTTGATGCCCACGATGGCGCAGTTTGACATATTGTTCCCTCCGTTTACAATTGTTGGTTGAGCCGGTCCATGACCTGGCGGTAGGCCGCCTCCACGCCGCCCAGATCCCGGCGGAAGCGGTCCTTGTCCAGTTTGTCCCCAGTCTGACTGTCCCACAGGCGGCAGGTGTCGGGGCTGATCTCATCGGCCAGGATTATGGTACCGTCTGGCAGCCGGCCAAACTCCAGCTTGAAGTCCACCAGTGTGACGCCGCACTGCTTCCAGATCTCCCGGAGCAGCCTGTTGACCTCCAGGGCATAGCGCCGGATGACCGCTACCTCCTCCGGGGAAGCCAGCCCCAGGGCGAGCACATGGTCGTCGTTGAGCAGAGGGTCCCCCAGCTCATCATTCTTATAGGAAAACTCCAGGGTCGGCCGGTAAAAGGCCGCTCCTTCGGCCACCCCGTACCGCTTGGAAAAGGAGCCGGCGGCAATGTTGCGCACGATGACCTCCAGGGGGACGATGGCCACCCTCTTTACCAGGGTATCCCGGTCGTTGAGCTCCCGGACCAGGTGGGTGGGGATTCCCTCCCGCTCCAGCCGGGCCATCAGCAAATCGCTCATCCGGTTGTTGATGACGCCCTTACCGACGATGGTGCCCTTTTTCAGCCCATTGAAGGCGGTGGCGTCATCCTTATAGGATACAATCAGCAGCTCCGGGTCATCTGTGGCGTACACCTTTTTCGCCTTGCCCTCGTAGAGCAACTCCCGCTTTTGAGGCATTTCACTCATTTGTTTTCCCTCCCATAGACGCTACAAATCGGTCAAACAGATACTCCATATCCCTGGGGCCGGGGTTGGCCTCTGGATGGAACTGTGTGGAAAAGCAGTTGGGGCGGCGGTAGCGCAGTCCCTCGCAGGTTCCGTCGTTGGCATTGATGTGGGACACCTGGGCCACCACCGGGTCCACGGTATCGGCCAGTACCATATAGCCGTGGTTTTGACTGGTGATAAACACCCGGCCCCTCTCTACATCCCGGACCGGGTGGTTCCCGCCCCGGTGGCCATAGTCCATCTTTCCCGTCCTGGCCCCGGTGGCCAGTGCCAGCATCTGGTGGCCCAGACAGATGCCATACAGGGGCAGGCCGCTGTCATAGAGCTTTTTTATCTCCCGGATCATGTCTGTGTTCTCCGCCGGGTCCCCAGGGCCGTTGGACAACAGCACCCCATCATAGCCGCCGGAGAGGACTGTCTCGGCCGGGGTGGAGGCGGGCAGCGCCGTGACGCTGCATCCCCGGCGGCGGAGACAGTCTATCATATTCTGCTTGACCCCGTAGTCCATCATGGCCACATGGTACCGCTCCTCCCCTATGGCGGGAAACTCCTCCGGGGCGGAGCGGGTAACCTTCTGGATCGTATCCCGGACCTTATAGGCGTGCAGCCGCTCCAATACCTGCCCCACATCAAACTGCTGGGCACAGGTCAGCATGGCGTTCATGCTCCCCTGGCTGCGGAGCATCTTGGTCAGGGCACGGGTATCCACCCCCTCGATGCCGGGGATGTCATGCTCCTTCATATAATCCCCCAGGTCCATCTCTCGGCGGAAGTTGCTCCCCCTGGGGGACAGATGGCGAACCACCAGCATCTCCACCCAGGGGCGGCTGGACTCGTTGTCCTCGCTGTTCACCCCGTAGTTGCCGATGAGGGGATAGGACATGACCACGCCCTGTCCGGCATAGGAGGGATCGGTCAGGATCTCCTGGTAGCCAGTCATGGAGGTGTTGAACACCAGCTCGCACACCCGTGTCTCTGTGCTCCCGATGCTGGTACCGGAGAGGACGCTTCCGTTTTCCAAGATCAAAGTCGCTTTCAAACTGCTCACTCGCTTCCTATGTGATGGTCTTAAACTCCGCTCTGGCCGTAGTTGGCCAGCACACGGGCGGAGGGGTCATCCACGTCGCAGCCCTCCCACTCCCGGTTGGGCATCCAGAAATCCAGGACCATCCCGCTCTGCCCCGGATAGTATTTCTCAAATATCTCACGATAGAGCAATGACTCCTTGGTAAAGGGGCGGGCATGGACATACTTCTGCCTCAGCTTCTGGAAATCGTCATCGGTGTAACACTGTTCCGCGTATTCCTTCAGGTCGTCCACCAGTGAGTGGCCCACAGCGTCGGAGAAGGCCGCCTTCTCCCGCCACAGGATATCCTGGGGCAGCCAGCCGCCCTCCTCGAAGGCGTGGCGGAGCAGATACTTGCCCTTTCCATATCGGTTCCGCTTCCGCTCCGGGTCCACCGACATGACATAACGCACGAACTCCAGGTCTCCGAAGGGGACTCGTGCCTCCAGGGAGTTGACCGAGATACACCGGTCTGCCCGGAGCACATCGTACATATGCAGCTCTCGGACCCGTTTTTCCGACTCCTCCTGAAACGCTTGGGCAGAAGGGGCGTAGTCTGTATACTTATAGCCGAACAGCTCGTCGGATATCTCGCCAGTGAGCAGCACCCGAATATCGGTCTGCTCGTGAATGGCCTTACAGACCAAGTACATTCCCACGCTGGCCCGAATGGTGGTAATGTCGTACGTGCCCAGCAGGTGAATCACCCGCTCCAGGTTGGAGATCACATCCTCCCGTGTGATGATCACCTCCGTGTGGCGGCTGCCGATGTATTCCGCCACCTCCCTGGCGTATTTCAAATCGATGGCGTCGCCGCTCATGCCGATGGCAAAGGTCCGAATCGGGGTCTTGCTCCGCCGGGCGGCGATGGCGCACACCAAGGAGGAGTCAAGCCCTCCGGACAGCAGGAAGCCCACCTTGGCGTCGGCCACCAGCCGCTTTTCCACCCCGGCGATCAGCTTTTCCCGGATGTTCCGGCATACCGTTTCCAGGTCATCCCGGCAGATCCGCTCCACCTGGGTCATATCCCGGTAACAGATAAATCTGCCGTCCTTATAGTAATGTCCAGGGGGGAAGGGCAGTATTTCTCCCGCCGCCAGGCCCAGCAGGTTCTGGGGCTCGCTGGCAAAGAGGATAACTCCTTGGCTGTCATATCCGTAATAGAGGGGGCGGATGCCGATGGGATCACGGGCGGCGATGTACTCCTGTCTCTCACCGTCATAGAGGATGCAGGCGAATTCCGCATCCAGCATCCGGAACATCTCCACCCCGTATTCCCGGTACAGAGGGAGCAGCAGCTCACAGTCAGAGTCGCTGGCAAAGGTATATTTTTCTTCCAGTCGCTTTTTTAGCTTTTCAAAGCCGTATATCTCGCCGTTGCACACCACGAAGCTGCCGTCCAGCGCAAAGGGCTGCATCCCGGCAGAAGTCAGGCCCATAATGGACAGCCGGTGGAATCCCAGCAGGCCCTTTCCTGTGTCAACGATCCGGCTGTCATCCGGCCCCCGACTGACCGTGCGCTGAAAGCCGGCCTGAAATGCCTCCAGGTCGAACACTGGGCCGCAATATCCCATAATGGAACACATAAACGCTCCTCCAATCTCTATTGGGCCCCGGTCCGAATGGAGGCCGGGGCCAGAAGGGATCTGGTCGTTACCGCACGCCAAACAGCAGGTCGCCGTAAGTGGGAAACGGCCAATACTTTTTGGGGGTCAGGGTCTCCGCCTCGTCGCAGGCCAGGCGCAGCTGCCCCATTTTACACAGGATCACATCCCGGACAGCGGCGGCCTCCTGGGCGATATCCCCGGCGGAGGACACCTCCAGCACCGCCTGCTCCAGCTCCGTGGTTTTGGCCGCCATCTGATCCGTAAGAGCAGACAGCTTTTTTACCAGCTCGGACTCATACCCGCAGGGGCAGCCAGGGACCAGTTCCCGCTTGGCGGCCGCCCCTCTGGCGGTGTCCAGCGCAAAGGACTCCACGGCTGGCAGGATCTCCGTTCTGGCCATATCCACCATGGTGTTGGCCTCGATCAGAATGGTTTTGCAGTAGTTCTCCATCATGACCTCATACCGGGAGGTAAGTTCCTCCAAGGTCAGCACGCCGTGGGAGGTGAGGAGCCTGACATTCTTCTCATCCAGCAGATGGGGGACGCAGTCCGGGGTGGTGCGGTAGTTGAGCAGGCCCCGCTTCTCTGTGGCCTCAGTGATCCAGGCATCATCGTAGCCGTTTCCGTTGAAGATGATGCGCTTGTGCTCCCGGATAGTCTGCCGGAGCAGCTCCTGCAGGGCGGCGGGGAAGTTCTCGGCCCCCTCCAGGCGGTCGGCATAGAGCTTGAGGCTCTCAGCCACAGCGGTGTTGATCATGATGTTGGCGCAGGCGATGGAGTCGGAGGAGCCCACCATGCGGAACTCAAACTTGTTGCCAGTGAATGCGAAGGGGGAGGTGCGGTTCCGGTCGGTGGTATCCTTGCTGAATTTGGGCAGGATATCCACCCCAAGCTTCATCTTGGTCCGGGCAGCTCCCTGATAGGGGGTCTCATGGTCAATGGCCTCCAGCACACCGTTCAGCTCATCTCCCAGGAAGATGGATACCACAGCGGGAGGCGCCTCGTTGGCTCCTAGGCGGTGGTCGTTGCCGGCCGTGGCCACCGAGATGCGCAGCAGGTCCTGATAGTCGTCCACCGCCTTGATGACGGCGCACAGAAACAGCAGGAACTGGGCGTTCTCATAGGGCGTATCACCGGGAGAGAGCAGGTTGACGCCAGCGTCGGTGGAGATAGACCAGTTGTTGTGCTTACCCGATCCGTTCACTCCTACAAAGGGCTTCTCATGGAGCAGACAGACCAGCCCGTGCCGGGCGGCCACCTTCTGCATGATCTCCATGGTCAGTTGGTTGTGGTCAGTGGCAATGTTGGTGGTGGTATAGATAGGGGCCAGCTCGTGCTGGGCCGGGGCCACCTCGTTATGCTGGGTCTTGGCCAGGACACCCAGCTTCCACAGCTCCTCATTCAGGTCCTCCATAAAGGCGGCCACCCTGGGTTTAATCACGCCGAAATAGTGGTCATCCATCTCCTGTCCCTTGGGGGGCTTGGCGCCGAACAGAGTTCGGCCGGTAAACCGCAGATCCCGGCGCCGCTCATACATTTTGGCATCCACCAGGAAATACTCCTGTTCTGGACCCACCGCGGTGGACACCCGTTTCACCGTGTCATTTCCAAACAGCCGCAGGATGCGGAGGGCTTGTCGGTTCAGGGCCTCCATGGAGCGCAGCAAGGGGGTCTTTTTGTCCAGCGCCTCGCCGCTGTAAGAGCAAAAGGCCGTGGGGATGCACAGCGTTTTCCCCTTGATAAAGGCATAGGAGGTGGGGTCCCAGGCAGTGTAGCCTCTTGCTTCAAAGGTAGCCCGCAGCCCCCCGGAGGGAAACGAGGAGGCGTCCGGCTCCCCTCGGATCAGCTCCCTGCCTGAGAATTCCATGATAACCCCTCCATCTGGAGAGGGGGTGATAAAGCTGTCGTGCTTCTCGGCGGTGATGCCGGTGAGTGGCTGGAACCAGTGGGTAAAGTGGGTGGCCCCCTGGGCTACGGCCCAGTCCTTCATGGCGGCTGCCACAGCGTTGGCCACACCCAAATTCAATTTAGCCCCCTCGTCGATGGTCTTCTTTAAAGACTGGTATACCTCAGCGGATAAATTTGCCTTCATCACCCTGTCGTCGAACACCATGCTTCCAAAATACTCCGGAACAGCTGCCATTGTCTTTCACCCTTTCTACTTCTAAAAAAATGCAAAAAAGGCGAAGGCGCCTCTAAGGAAAATCCTTAAAGACGCCTTTGCCTTTATGTGCCGCATTATAGCCCCGTGGCAGCCGTTTGTCAATGAGATTTTGGACTGTTTAGTACATTCTGTAACAGTTTCCAAAAACATTTCGCCCTATTTTTCCTGTTTCTGTCTGGACCGCCAAAATTTTTTCCCATAGGAGACAACACTGGAAAATCCATTTTTACGGGTGCTATAATAGCAGCGGATCCCGTTCCACCAGGCTGCCAGCCGGCTTTGCGGCCTTCGCATATGCCCGGCGACGCAAAATATCCATGAAAGTTGGTGTGACCGTGAAATATTCCAAGCGCGAGGTCATGCAGTATGTTCAGGAGGAGGAGATCAAGTTCATCCGCCTCGCCTTTTGTGACGTATTCGGCCGACAGAAAAACATCTCCATCGTGGCCACCGAGCTGCCCCGGGCCTTTGAGTACGGCATCGCCATTGACGCCTCCGCCATCGCCGGCTTTGGGGACGTAGCCCATTCCGACCTGCTCCTCCGGCCTGACCCAGAGACGCTGATGCTCCTCCCCTGGCGCCCGGAGCATGGGCGGGTGGTGCGGATGTTCTGCTCCATTATCTATCCCGACGGCCAGCCCTTCCCCTGTGATTGCCGGGCCCTGCTCAAGCAGGCTGTGGCCCGCGCTGAGGAGAGGGGGCTTCAGTTTCTCTTTGGCGCGGAGCAGGAATTCTACCTGTTCCGGCGGGATGAAAACGGTGAGCCCACCAAGATCCCCCACGACAGGGCCAACTATATGGATACGGCCCCAGAGGACAAGGGGGAAAACATCCGCCGTGAGATCTGCCTCACTCTGGAGCAAATGGGCATCTGGCCTGAGTGTGCCCACCACGAGGAGGGGCCCGGCCAGAACGAGATCGACTTCCGCTACTCCGACCCTCTCACTGCCGCCGACAATGCCATGACTTTACAGGCCATCGTGAAAATCATTGCCGAGCGGAATGGACTGTGCGCGGACTTCAGCCCCAAGCCCCTGGAGGGGAAACCGGGCAACGGCTTCCACATCAATATGTCAGTGAAGTCAACGGATGGACTGGACCACCTGCCCGAGATGGTAGCCGGTGTGCTGGACAAGGTGGGGGAGATGACCGCCTTTTTGAACCCTACCCGAGAGTCCTATTCCCGTCTGGGCGGCTATAAGGCCCCAGATTACATCTCCTGGTCCAAGGGGAACCGTTCCCAGCTGATCCGGATCCCAGCGGCGGCTGGTGAGTACCGTCGAGCGGAGCTGCGCTCTCCCGATCCTATGGCCAACCCATACCTGGCCTTCGCACTGATGATCTATGCCGGCCTGTACGGCATTGAGCGGCATCTGGAGATGCCTCATCCCGCCGAGGTGGACCTCTACCAGGCGGACGCAGAGACGCTGGTAAAATTCCGTCGGCTGCCTCAGAACCTCCAGTCCGCCTGCGCCACCGCCGCAGACAGCCCCTTTATCCAGACCTATATCCCGGAAGCCATCCTGGCGGAATACCGCAAGCGGGCCTGAAGCCCGTCTGCATAACAGGGAAAGGAGTGGGAAGCCATGAGCCTGAAGGAGCAGGTATACAGCGTTCTTTTTGTATCATCGGCGGAGCGGTTCAACATCGGCTTTTCCGCCGTCCTTCAGGAAACTCCCTGTGAGCCGGTGGTCACAGTGTCTAGCGTAAGCGCCGCCGAGCAGACCCTAACCCAGCGGTCCTTTGATTTTATCTTCATCAACTCTCCCCTTCCGGATGACTCCGGCGTTCGGTTCGCCGTTGACAGTTGCCGTCTGAGGGGGACTGTCATCCTTTTACTTGTCCCCAGCGACCTCCATGACGAGGTCTATGACCGAGTGGCAGAGCACGGAGTATTCACCTTGCCCAAGCCCTTTTCCCGGACCATGCTCCTCCGGGCGGTCAGCTGGATGGTCAGCACCCGGGAGCGGCTCCGGAGGCTGGAAAAGCGCGTCCTGCCTCTGGAAGAGAAGATGGAGGAGATCCGCCTAGTCAACCGGGCCAAATGGTTACTCATCAGTGAATTGAAGATGACCGAGCCGGATGCCCACCACTATATCGAGCATCAGGCGATGGACCGCTGTGTGTCCAAAAGATCCGTTGCGGAGGATATTATCCGTCTTTATACATAGCGGTCCCAAAAGGCCGGAGGGCGCTCCTCTTACCCCACCTGTGGCCCGCGTTCAAATCTCCTCTTGACATGGAGTGTACTCCAACCTTTATAATAGGACAAGTGAAAGTAGTTTTTGAGAATCATATTGTTCAGGAGGGAACCGATCATGGCAGAGTCCAAGGTCTATTTTACCGATTTTCGCACGATCGCCTTTGGCGATAGCCTGCCTATCAAACTGAAGAAACTCATCCGCAAGGCCGGCATCGGCCAAATCGACATGGATGGCAAGTTTGTGGCCATTAAGATGCACTTCGGAGAGCTGGGCAACATCAGCTATCTCCGCCCCAATTACGCCAAGGCGGTAGCCGACGTAGTAAAGGAGCTGGGCGGCAAGCCCTTCCTTACCGACTGCAACACTATGTACCCCGGCAGCCGTAAAAACGCTCTGGAGCACCTGGAGTGCGCTTGGGAAAATGGTTTCACGCCCCTCTCTGTGGGCTGCCCTGTTATTATCGGCGATGGACTGAAGGGGACTGACGATGTGGCTGTCCCCGTGGTGGGCGGTGAGTATGTGAAGGAGGCGAAGATTGGCCGTGCTGTGATGGACGCCGACGTTTTCATCAGCCTGACCCACTTCAAGGGACATGAGATGACCGGCTTCGGCGGGGCCATTAAGAACATCGGCATGGGCTGCGGCTCCCGGGCCGGTAAAACCGAGCAGCACAGCAGTGGAAAGCCCAGCATCTCCCCTGATTGGTGCCGGGGCTGCCTGCGCTGCCAGCGGGAGTGCGCCAACGGCGGACTGGTCTTTGACCAGCAGACACGGAAGATGCATGTGGACCACGACCACTGTGTAGGCTGCGGGCGCTGTCTGGGAGCCTGTAACTTTGACGCTATCTCCTTTGACAACGACAACGCCAACGAAGTCCTCAACTGCCGCATGGCGGAGTACACCAAAGCCGTGGTGGACGGCCGTCCCTCCTTCCACATCTCTTTGGTGGTGGATGTTTCTCCCAACTGCGACTGCCATTGTGAGAATGACGCCCCCATCCTGCCCGACCTGGGGATGTTTGCCTCCTTTGATCCCCTGGCGTTGGACCAGGCCTGCGTAGACGCCTGTCTGGCTGCTGCCCCCATGCCCAACAGCCAGTTGTCCGACCATCTGGCCGACCCCGGCTTCCACGACCACCACGATCACTTCACCAACTCCTCCCCTGAGTCCGAGTGGCGCACCTGCCTGGAACACGCCGAGAAGATCGGTCTGGGGAGCCGGAAATACGAATTGATTCGCGTCTAATCCCGCGCACATGAATCATCCTCCCGCCTTACCAGCGGGAGGATGGTTTTTTCTGTTCCGCTGACTGGTTGATTTCCCATGCCCCCGGTGATACAATGATATTTGACCGTCGTCTTTCAATCCATCCGGCCGCGTTGACCTGAGGAAGGAGTTTTTATGGAACAGACCAAGCTGTGCGCCGTAACTGTGGGCGAGACTGCGCGCGCCTACCCCTATGGGACCACTTATCAAACCATTGCCGCTGACTTTCAGGAGCAATATGAAAACGACATTCTGCTGGTCAGCCGAAACGGGAAGCTCTGTGAGCTGAATAAAACATTGGACCGGGACTGCACCCTGGACATAATCACAGCAAAGGACAAGCCCGGCATCCAAACCTACGAGCGAAGCGCGGTCTTTCTGATGCTCAAGGCCTTTTATGATGTGGCAGGCAGCGAAAACGTGGAGCGAATTTCTGTGGAATACTCTATTGGCCCAGGGCTGTTTATTCGGGCCAAGGGCAGCTTTGTCCTCAACCAGTCCCTCTTGGATCAGGTCGGCGAGCGGATGCGGCTGCTTGTAAACCAGGCAATCCCCATTCAAAAACACTCTATCAGCACGGACGACGCTGTGGAGCTGTTTCAGAAAAATCGGATGTACGACAAGTCCCGTTTGTTTGAATTCCGGATCAATTCCCATGTCAATATCTATTCTCTAGACGGCTTTTCAGACTATTTTTATGGATACATGGTCCCGGACACCAGCTATCTCAAATGGTTTGATCTTCAACTGTTCCAGGAAGGCTTTGTCCTTCTTCTGCCCAGCCAGAAAAACCCCCATGCGCTGGCGGAATTCCACCCCTCTGTCAAGGTCTTTCAGGCCCTTTATGATGCCACGCTTAGGTCCGAGAAGCTTGGCATTTCCAACGTGGCGGAGATGAATGAGACGATTGCCAGCGGCGGCGCCACCCAGATGATCCTGACCCAGGAGGCCATGATGGAGAAGCAGATTGGCGACATCGCCGAAGAGATCTCCCGACGGAAAGACGTCCGGTTTATCATGATCGCCGGCCCCTCCTCCTCTGGTAAGACTACCTTCTCTCACCGCCTGTCCACACAGCTGCTGGCCTGTGGGATGCGCCCCCACCCCATCGCTACAGACAACTATTTTAAAAACCGCGCAGATACTCCCCGCGACGAGAATGGGCAGTATGATTTTGAAAGTCTGGGGGCCATGGATGTCGAACTGTTTAATCAGGATATGACCAGGCTTCTGCGGGGGGAGAGCGTTGAGATTCCTCAATTCAACTTCAAAAAGGGGGCGCGGGAATATAATGGTGACTACCTCACCCTCGGCCCCCAGGATATTCTCGTCATCGAGGGCATCCACTGCCTGAATGACCAGTTTTCCTATTCGCTCCCCACGGCAAGCAAGTATAAAATCTATATTAGCTGTCTGACTACACTGAATATCGATGACCACAACCGCATCCCTACCACGGACGCCCGCCTCCTCCGCCGGATCGAGCGGGACGCCAGGACTCGGGGGTACAGCGCAAGAGCCACGATCCAGATGTGGCCGTCTGTCAGACGGGGGGAGGAGCGTTATATCTTTCCCTATCAGGACAGCGCGGATGTGATCTTTAATTCTGCCCTGATCTATGAAACGGCTCTGCTGAAGCCATATATCGAGTCTTTGCTCTTTGCCGTGCCCAAAGACTGTGACGAGTACACAGAAGCCAAACGTCTTTTGAAGTTCCTGAACTACTTTTTACCTATTCCCTCCGACGATGTGCCGAAGACCTCCCTGATGCGGGAGTTTATCGGCGGCGGCTGTTACAAGGTCTGAAGACAGGCCCTGCCGCCTGTGTTTTTTGGAATAAATATAGAGCCTGTGACTTTTGTCACAGGCTTTTTCTATTAAAAAGTTAGAAAACATGATATAATTTGATATTTTCTCTTCAGAATTTATACATCGCTTTTGTTTTTTCGGTCCAAAAGCACCACTTATCCAAACGAAGATTGTGTCATCGGTTAGAATCTTATAGTTTCTAATCGATGGCTTCTACCGTGATTTCTATTGGTGTTGTACTCTATTTTCCCAAAGCCTACTTTCTAACTTTCTGAATAAGCGCTTTAACCTGTTCTTTTTTTATCACTTTACCATAGGACACCACCTTGCCATCTACCACCAGCGCCGGGGTCGTCATTACGCCATAGGCGGCGATCTGTGTGAAATCCGTTACATGATCGATGGCGGTGTCCATCTCCAACTCGGCCAGCGCCTCACGAGTGGCCTCCTCCAAAGCGTTGCACTTGGCACACCCGGAGCCAAGCACCTTAACGCCACCGGAGGACTTGACCGCCTCCGCCTGGGCCATCGTTTCGGGGGTGCAGTTGCCGCCACAGCAGCAGGACACAGGTTCTTCTTTCTTCTTGCTGAACAGTCCCATGTTTCATTACCTCCTAAAATTAAATCAAAATGAATTGGAATACATTGAATAGATAGCCTACGATGATGATACCGATGGTGCAGATGGCAATAAACAACGCCAGCAGTTTCGGCTTGACGGCTTTGCGGAGCATGATAAGCGATGGCAGAGATAAGGCGGTAACAGCCATCATAAAGGATAAGACGGTGCCGAGTTGTGCTCCCTTAGAAAGCAGGGCCTCCGCAACAGGAATTGTGCCGAAAATATCCGCATACATCGGAATACCAACGATAGTAGCCAGGATCACACCAAAGGGATTGCTGCTGCCAAGCACCGTTTCGATCCAACTTTCCGGTATCCAGTTGTGGATCACAGAGCCAATCCCGACACCGATTAAAATATAGGGGAACACTTTCTTAAACGTACCAAGCATTTGTTCCTTTGCGTAGGTAAGCCGTTCCCGGATCCTCAGTTCTGGAGACTCAATATCAACACTGCCAGCCGAAAGTACAAAACTTTCAACATACTTTCCCATACGCAGCTTTTCAATCATGGTACCGCCGATCACCGCAATCACGAGCCCAAGGATCACATAGACAACAGCCACTTTTGCGCCGAAAATGCTCATGAGCAGGACCAGACTTCCTAAATCGACCATTGGAGACGAAATCAGAAAAGAAAATGTCACGCCCAAAGGAAGCCCCGCACTTGTGAAACCAATAAACAGCGGAATAGATGAGCATGAACAAAAAGGCGTTACGGTTCCCAACAGAGCGGAAATGATATTTGCCCAAATCCCACGGAAACGCCCTAAAATGCGTTTGCTCCGTTCTGGAGGGAAATAACTTTGGATATAGGAAATCGTAAAAATCAGCACACAGAGCAGCACCGTGATTTTCAAAACATCATAGATGAAAAACTGAATACTGCCGCCTATGCGTCCATTTACATCCAAGCCCAGCGCCGACAGCCCAACGCCAAGAAGTTCATTCAGCCATTTCATGCCAAGCACCTGGTCTTGAATGAAATCCCACACGCCCATACAAAAACCTCACTTTCCATAGATAGAAAATATATCAAAAATTTTTGATGCGTCGTGCCGATAGAAACGCCATCTTCTTAGATGGCGTTTCTATCCACACCGAGAACAGGATACCTCCTGCTCTATGTTTGGAGTTGTCAACTCCTTCAGCAGTTCCACCGCATAATCCCGTCCCGAAGAACTTAGGCGATAATGCGTCCATTTACCCTCCTGACGGCTGGTAACAATGCCAGAGTCACAGAGGATTTTCATGTGGTAGGAAAGGCCAGATTGGGTCAAACCTAACGGCTCTTGCAGGACACAGGCACACTTTTCACCGCTCCTTAACTGTTCCAAAATCGCAAGGCGCTTTGGATCGCAGAGAGCCTTAAACACCTTGGCCTGCTCCTGATACGCTGTCTCCATGTTTCACCTCACATCAAATTATTTTGATGTGATTATTGTATGCGGCAAGTTGGCTTTTGTCAACAGTAAAATCAGAAATTTTTGAAATCACCGCCCACCACGGTCAAGAGAACGCCGGGGCCGCTTGCGGCCTTTCTCCGCCTGTTCCCGCTGTCTGTCGGCCTCCACCGCCGCCGCTATCTGCTCCGGCACAAAGGAGACCGCAAGTCCCAATAAAGGAGACTTGCGGTCCTTATGGTTCATTCCCACTCTATGGTACCAGTAGGCTTTGGTGTCAGGTCAAACAGCACTCGATTGACTCCCTTTACCTCGCTGGTAATGCGGGCCGTGATATGCTGGAGCAGGTCGAAGGGCACATTCTCCACTGTGGCGGTCATGGCGTCCACGGTATTGACAGCCCGGATAATGACGCACCACTCGTCGGCCCGCTTGTTCTCCCGGACGCCCACGCTCTTCAGGTCGGGAATGGCGGTAAAGTACTGCCATACCTTCCCCTCCAAGCCGTTTTTGGCGAACTCCTCCCGAAGAATGGCATCCGACTCCCGGACAGCCTCCAGGCGATCTCGAGTAATCGCGCCCAGGCAGCGCACTCCCAGGCCAGGACCGGGGAAGGGCTGGCGGTACACCATGGAATCGGGTAGGCCCAGAGCCTTACCACAGGCCCGCACCTCATCCTTGAACAGCATCTTTAGCGGCTCTACCAGCGCAAAGTTCAGATCCTCCGGCAGACCGCCCACGTTGTGGTGGCTCTTGACCGCCTTGACGGTTTTGGTTCCGCTCTCGATGATATCAGGGTAGATGGTCCCCTGACCCAGGAATTGGATACCCTCCAGCTTTCGGGCCTCCTCCTCAAAGACGCGGATGAACTCCGCTCCAATGATCTTACGCTTCTGTTCCGGATCAGCTACCCCGGCCAGCTTGTCCAGGAAACGGTCCACTGCGTCCACGTAGACCAGATTGGCGCCCAGCTCCTCACGGAAGACCTTGACCACCTGTTCGGGCTCCCCCTTACGCAGCAGGCCGTGGTTCACATGCACACAGGTGAGCTGTTTGCCGATGGCCTTAATGAGCAGAGCGGCCACCACAGAGGAGTCCACTCCTCCGGACAGGGCCAGCAGCACCTTTTTACCGCCCACCTGCTGGCGGATGAGCTCCACCTGGTCGGCAATAAAGTTCTCCATATTCCAGTTGGCTTCTGCCCCACAGATGGTAAAAATAAAGTTGGACAGAGCCTGCTTGCGTTCCTCTGCATTCTCCGGCCAAGGGGAATCTCCCTTGTGGTCTACCAGCAGCGCAGGGATATCACAGTTGTAGATGTCCTGGGACACGTCAATCTCCACACCATCCACCACCCGGTTGGGGCCCCCGTTCAGGATGATACCCTTGACATTGGGCAGGGCTCTCAGCTCGGCCAGCGTGATGTCGTGGGGGTGTATCTCACTGTACACGCCAAGGGCACGGATTTCACGGGCCAGTCTAGGATTTTCCTCACTGCCCAGATCCAGAATGACGATCATATCCTGTTTCATTGGCAAATGCCTCCTTATTTTTCTCTCTCAAATATCCTATCATGCCGCGTCCCTTCCCGCAAGAGTAAATCGTAAAAACGTCCCTCGCCTCTTGCAAAAGAGTACAAAGTAGGGTATACTGCCCTTGGCATTCCAGCGTTCTTCTTGATATGAAGAACGCCCAAAAAATTGCGCTGCATCCGCAATATGGCGGAGCGGCAGCAGGAGGAACTGAATATGGAAAAGGCAAAAACCAATCTCACGTACCTGATCGAATTGGCCCTGCTCGTCGGGATCCTGCTGATGATGAACATTACAGGACTGGCGATGATCCCTCTACCTGGACAGTACGCGTCGATCATGACTGTACCAGTGGCTGTGGGCGCGATGATGCTTGGGCCTTTAGCTGGGGGAGTTCTGGGCGGTGTGATGGGCTGTATCAGCTTCTATACCGCCATCAAAACTGGGTTCAGCACCCTGTTCCTTGCGGGCTACACCGGCGGTATAGTGGTAGTTCTCAGCTTCATCAATACTATCATTCCTCGCATCCTGATGGGTATCTGCGTGGGCTGGGTATACCGGGCCGCCAGCAGACTGGACCGGGGAAACACGATTTCCTATTACATCGGCGGCATTGCGGCTCCGCTGCTGAACACCCTTTTCTACATGACGGTGCTGGTCCTGATCTTTTTGAACGCCCCCACCCTCCAAGATCTTCTGGGCGAGGAGCTGATGTCTAAGTTCCAGGATAACATCCTGTTATTTGTGGCCGCTTATGTGGGTGTCCAGGCCCTGATCGAAGCCGCGCTGGGCTGCGTCATCAGCGGATCTGTCTGTAAGGCTCTGCACGTCGTGCTGAAACAGTGAAGGGGGAGAGGTCATGCAAGAGATCGGGATTATGGATGTGGGCGGCTTTCAGGTCGGTCACGCCCAAGATTTGGAGGGAGCCACTGGATGCACTGTCATCCTCTGTGACCGGATGAGTCCCGCCGGACTAGATGTCCGGGGCGGCGGCCCGGCCTCCCGCGAGTCCCAAATATTGAATCCTGTGGCTGCCGCCGAGGGGATCAACGCGGTACTGCTGTCCGGTGGCAGCGCCTTTGGTCTGGATGCCGCCGGCGGAGTCCAGCGGTATCTGGAGGAGCGAGGCATCGGCTTTGACACAGGGGTGGCCAAAGTCCCCCTGGTAAGTCAGTCTTGCCTGTTTGACCTGGGTGTTGGCAGCAAGGAGGTGCGGCCCACTGCGGACATGGCCTATCAGGCCTGTGAGAACGCCAGCCGATCCGCCCCCGCCCTTGGGAATGTGGGTGCCGGCACCGGCTGCTCCATTGGAAAGTACCGTGGAATGGACAGGGCGATGAAATCAGGTTTCGGCACCTTTGCCCTTCAGGCCGGCCCTGTTAAGGTGGGCGCCCTGGTGGCGGTGAATGCGCTGGGTGATGTGTATAGCCTCGACGGAAAAGTGGTCGCCGGGCTGCTTGATAAGAAGAAATCAGGGCTGTCCTGCACCTTGGATGAGCTGTTTTCCGATGCTTCTCCAACCGGGAATCTGTTTACTGGCAATACTACGTTAGGCATTATCGTCACCAACGCACAATTTTCCAAAACCCCTCTGACCAAGATTGCCGGTATGGCCCACAACGGCTATGCCAGGGCCATTCGCCCGGTTCACACCACCGCTGACGGAGACAGCATCTATGCTCTCTCCGTGGGCTCTGTTCCGGGTGACGTCAATCTGGTGGGCGCCCTGGCCGCTCAGGCCATGGAGATGGCGATCCTTCGAGCTGTCCAGACGGCGAAATCCGCCTATGGACTGATTGGTTTGTCTGACCTTTCCCACTGACCATGGGGCCTCCCTTCTGTATTTCCACCAGGGAAATGGCTCTTTTAGGAGAGGATTGCCGCTATTCCCAGAGATATAAGTTTTTTGAGAGTAAGTAAGCACGGCGGAAGTCTGTCGAGTGGAAAGCGCAGCAGGAACAGGACAAAGCGAAAAAGGACTAACGCACAAGGCGGGGACATCTATAACGATGTCCCCGCCCTGATTATGTCAGTTATCAATCAAAATATATTATCATCATCAAAATCTTCTATAATTTTTTCAAACGCGACAATGTAAGATATATTAAGCAACAAGTAAAAGCACTCCCCCGTCTGCGGAAAAGCTTGCGCCATGGTTGACTGAGTCGTCACAGGCCATGAAACTTTTACCAGCCCTTCACGGTTTGACAAAGCGGCTTTGACAGCTTATATTTATGATGTCGAGCGGAATCCGCCATTTTACTGTGTACAGAAAAAACGAGGGTTTGATATGATAAGCCGGAAAGTAGCAGAACAGCTTGTGGCAAAGTTGCGTGAGGGCACCAATCTGTTTGTGGATGTCATAGACCAAAAGGGCGTGATTCAGGCCAGTCTAAACCACAAATGCGTGGGTTCCTTTCATAAAATAGCCTACGATCTAATCAAGGGCAATCGGGATTTTGTCAACGTGGAAAAAAGTCTGGATACCCTTGGAATACCACAGGGTGTCATTTTTGTCGTAAAAGAAAACGGTGCGCGGGTGGGTGCCGTGGGTGTTTCCGGTCCCCCCGACAGCATACACTCCGTCGCTGAAGTAGTAAAGCTCACGCTGGAGACAATGCTGGCGTACGAGTCCCAGTACGAAAGCTTTCAAAAGTACAACAACAGCCGGGACATTTTTTGCCAGGCGCTCATGTATGGTGAACACATCTCCAAGGAGGTGCTGATCTCCCGGGCAGAGAAGCTGGGCATACAGGCCGACTGTCTGCGGATTTCTATTTTTATTGTTACGGAGCCCAAAAGTGATTTTACCCAACTCGTCCAGCGCAGTGCATCCAACCCCCTAGCCAGTGAGCAGGATATCGTGGCCATCAGCCGTAGCAACCGAATTGCGGTCTTTAAACACTTGGAGCGTGACAAGGGCCTTTTGGCTAATTACCGCTATATGGTGGAGGAATACTTAAAGTGGTGGCGCAGGGAGCTGATGGATATGGGGGTCCGGGTGCAGTTCAACATTGGGACCATTCAGGACAAGCTGATCCGTTACCGGGAGGCCTACCAGCACGCGGTATGGCTGGTGACATCCGCAAAGTGTCGGGAGGAGCTGAATTGGTTTTATGATTTCACGGACCAATATCTGCGCAGCCTTGTCCCCAACGAGGTACACCGCAGCGTATTCCAGACCTACGCAGAGCTGATCGACGCCAATACGCTGGAGTATTTCCCCGATCTGATTGGCACTCTGGAGTCGTGTAATTATAACTTTATTCAAGCTAGTCAGAAGCTGTTTATCCACAAAAACACAACCGCCTTCCGGTTGGATAAAATTAAAACATCTCTCAATATAAATCCTGTAAAAAATCCAAAAGATCGTGATTTTGTTAACAATCTTCTCTACTATCTCCAACAGTGCCAGTAATACCGCATTGTTTAATTGCCCAAATTTATTCTTTTAAAACTGGTTATAATAGAAAGAATACCCAAAACCTTGTGCTACTGGCACAAGGTTTTGGGTATTCTTTTGAGCTACCGGACATAGGAGTGCCCGACTGTTCCATGCTATGATTAATTAAGATACGCAGAAATTCAATTCTGGAAGATGCATCACAAGGAAAAAGAAAAGGAGTAAAAAAGATGAAAAGAATGACCGCACTTGTATTGGCACTGTCCCTGGCACTGTCTTTGACGGCCTGCAGCCCCAAGGAGCCCTCAGGCTCCGACTTAAAATCCGAGCAGCCCGGCTCAGCTTCCAGCGCCTCTACCTCCAACCCCGGTACTGCCAGCGAGTTTGACCAGGACGTGGAAATCAATATCGCCCTGCATACGGCTGACGGAATTCACGACGAGGCTGTCAAGCTGTTCAAGACCAAGATTGAAGAGGCCAGCGGCAGCGCAATTACCGTCAATGTCTTTGAGAACGGCACCTTGGGCACCGAAGCGGAAAATGTGACCCAGCTGAGCACCGGTGAAATTGAATGCGCCATTTTGTCCACCCTGTACTCTGGCAATATCCTTGCCGAGTGGGATGCCACCGCCATTCCCTTCCTGTTCAAAAGCATGGAGGATGTAGAGGCGTACTGGTATAAATACTGGGATGAGATGCAGGAGCTGTCCATCTCCACCTCCAACATCCGCATGATTGATCTGCTGACACGAGGTAGCCGCTGTCTGTCCGCCGACTATGAGATTTCCGAGCCCTCCCAGCTAAATGGCTTCAAGCTACGTCTGCCCGAGACCACCTCCTGGCTCACAGTATGGAAATCCCTGGGCGCTAACTGCACCGCGATCAACTGGAACGAGACCTACACCGCCCTGCAAAACGGCGTTGTGGACGGCCAGGAGAATCCAGCGGCTACCGCTTACACCGCCAACATCCAGGAAGTCAACTCCTATATGATGAAGACAAACCATGTATACCAGTATTTCTATTGGTGCTTCAACGAAGACTTCTGGCAGAGCCTGCCTCAGAGCTACCGGGACCTTATCCAGTCAACGGCCGATGAGTGCTCTGATTACTGTGCTGAAATTGCGGAGGAAAAAACCGCCTACTATGAGCAGGAGCTGGCCGCCGGCGGGATGACAATCGTGGACGTGGACTTTGACGCTTGGCAGCAGGCCGCCATCCCCGGCATCCAGCTTGCGGCCGAGCCGCTGAATGACACCGCCAAGGATTACGTCTACTCCCTGCTGGAAGGCTGATTGCGATAATTGGGGGTCCCTGTCTGCCGATGTCTCTCACGGTATGCGGGCAGGGGCCCTCTTCCGGACATGAATGAGGATAAAATTATGTTAGACAAGCTATCCAAACAGTTGATTAAGCCCATTAGACTGGGCGTCTTTTTAGTTATGCTGATCATGGTGGCTCTGGTGGTAACCCAGATCTTCTGTCGGTTTGTTATCAACATCAGTGTGCCCTGGACCGAGGAGATGGCCCGGCTTTGCTTTGTGTGGATTATTTTTTTGGGTTCTGCCATCGTGGAGTGTGAGGGCGGCCAAGTATCCACCACCATTTTTATCCAGCGCATGAGAAATACTCCCCGGTTTATACTGCTCACAGTCATCCATGCAGTCGAAATTCTGTTTAACCTGTGCCTGTTCGTCGGCTGCATTCAGTCCTGGAACACAGTGAAAATGATGACCTTTTCCACTGTGCCCATCTGGAATTACCAGCTTTTGTACATTCCTCTCATCCTTGCGGCCCCCGTAATGATCTTTTATCTTGTCGTCCAGAACATTGAGTTCTATCATACGATGTTTCCCAAGAAAGGAGTTGCCGGCTGAGCTATGGCGTTAAAACTTTTTGTCTTTGTCGTGCTGTTGATCCTGCTGTTCTGTCTGGGGTTCGGCGTGCCCTACGCCATTGGTACGGTATGCATGGTCGTGCTGGTAATGAACAACGGCTTCGCCGACTTCCCATTCCACACCTTGGCTCAAAAGGTGGTCAATTCGGGAAACAGCTTTGTGCTCATGGCGATCCCCTTTTTCCTGCTGGCTGGAAAGCTCATGAACACCGGCGGAATCACCAACCGCATCTTTCGCTTCTGCAACACCGTCATCGGCTGGATTCCCGGCGGGCTGGGCCATGCCAATGTACTGGCCAGCGTGGTATTCGCTGGCATGAGCGGCTCCGCCGTGGCGGACGCAGCCGGGCTTGGCAGCATTGAGATCAAGGCCATGGAGGACGCCGGGTTTGACAAAGGCTTTTCCGCCGCTGTTACCGCCGCCTCCTCTACCATCGGACCCATCATCCCGCCCAGCATTCCCCTTATCGTTTACGCCTGCGTGGCCAGCAACGTGTCTGTATCCAATCTGCTGATTGCTGGAATTGTACCGGGTATTTTGATGGCCATCGGACTGAGCATAGCCGTCTACATCATCTCCGTACGGCGACACTATCCAAAGATGCCTTTCCCCACGTTGCGTCAGATCTGGGATGATTTTCGCAAGGCGGTGCTCTCTCTGTTAACTCCAGTCATCCTGATTGGCGGGATGCTCTCCGGCGTGTTTACCGCCACCGAGGCCGCCGTTGTATCTGCTGTCTACGCCTTTATTCTGACGGTGTTCATCTACCGGGAGGTGAAGCTTTCCCAGCTATGGGGCATCATCATAGAGACGGCCCGGGAGTCAGCCGGTATCCTGTTTATCGTCTGTATCTCAAATATGTACGGCTATCTGCTTACCCGGGCCCAAATCCCCGCTCTGCTGGTCAAAGCGGTGTCCGGCTTTACCACCAGCCCCGTAGTAGTCTTGTTGATCTTAAACGTGATTTTTCTTATCATTGGCTGCTTCATGGATGCAAACGCGGCCATTTTAATCCTGACCCCGGCCATCTGGCCTCTGATTACGGCAGTCGGCATCGATCCCACCCACCTGGGCCTCGTGATGGTGCTGAACTTAATGATTGGCCTGCTGACGCCTCCTGTTGGCATGTGCCTGTTCACTGTATCCAGGGTTGCCAACCTGCCGTTGGAGCAGATGATTAAATCGGTGCTGCCCTTCTATATCCCGCTGCTGGCCTGCCTGCTGCTCGTGACCCTGTTCCCGTCCTTGGTGTTGTTCGTACCTGGACTGCTGGCGTAATCATCCCAAACGGCCCGTTCTGACGCCCATACCCGCATCAGCGGTCCGGTATTGATAAAGGAGCGTTTATTATGAGTGAACAAGTATTGTATCAAGAAGAACATCTGGCCCGTCTCTCCCTGGTCCAATGGGGCAAAGAGCTCTATGATCAGGGCCTGGTCAAAGGGAGCGGGGGGAATCTGTCCATCCGGCTTTCAGACGGTACAGTGCTGCTTACCCCCACCGGATTTTTCTTGGGCCATATGACGCCGGAGTGTATCAGCCGGTGTGACATGCAGGGCAACCTGCTCAGCGGCAACAAGCCTACCAAGGAAGTCCCGCTCCATTTGGCAGTCTACCGAACCCGGCCTAATGTGCACGCCGTGTGCCACACTCACTCCGTCTACGCAGTGGCCTATGCCAGCACCGTGGAGCCGGGCACCGTAATGCCTATCTGCACCCCCAGTGTGGCAGCCAAAGTGGGCCTGGTGGAGGTCAAGGGCTATGCCCACCCTGGCTCAGAGCAGCTGGGCCGCTTTGTGGAGGAGGGGCTCCAGCGCTCCAACGCCGTCCTGCTAGCCAACCATGGCGTGGTTGCGGTTGGAAAGGATATGGAGGCGGCTGTGTCTATGGCCAATGAGGTAGAGAACAACGCCATTCTGCTCGCCCTAGGCGCAGGCAGGCTGCATATCCTCTCGGAGGAGAACGTAGCGCATCTGCTGAAGAAAATCGCCCTATAATTGAAACACGTTTATTTAAAAGGAGGCAGCGGCATGGAGCCGAACTTTATGAAGGCCCTGGTTTTTCAAGGTCCTAGGCAATTTGAGGTGAAGGAGGTCCCCATCCCCCAATGTGGTGCAGACGAGATGCTTGTCAGAGTCCGCTTTGCCGGCGTATGCGGCACGGACAACCGAATCTATCAGGGAACGAAGGTAATTGCCGCGCCGCGGATCACCGGGCACGAGTTTTCCGGAACCATTGAGCGGCTGGGCAGCCATGTGAAGGGCTATCAGCTGGGGCAGCGTGTCAGCGTATATCCCATGCTTTACTGTGGCCACTGCTACTGCTGCCGGGAGGGCAGAACAAATATCTGCGTCAACCGCACCACCATCGGCTATGAGATCGATGGCGGCTTTGCTCAGTATGTCAAAATCCCCAAGCGGGCCATTGAGTGCGGAAATGTGGTGCCCATCCCGGACAACGTCTCGGACGAAATCGCCGCCATCTCGGAGCCCATCGCCGCCGCCTATCATGGGATGCAGCAGGCCGGTCTGCGGGATGGAGAGACGTTTGTCATCATCGGCGCAGGTCCTATAGGCCTGTTCCACACCCAGTTGTCCAGGAGTGTGGATCTGGCCCGCCGGATTGTCATTGAACCTATTCCGGAAAAGCGCAAAATGGCGCTGGAGATGGGGGCGGACTTTGTTATCGACCCTGCCGTCCAAGACGCCAAGGCGGTCATCTTTGAACAGACTGGTGGGCAGGGTGCCGACGCCGTCATCGTGGATGTGGGAGTAACCAGCGCCCTGGAGCAGTCCCTGGATTACGTCAAGAAGGGGGGGCGGGTGGTCATCTTTGCTGGTATGCCCGTAGGCAGCAAGATCACCATCGACCCTAACACCATCCACTACAAGGAGATCATACTCACCGGGTCTTCCTCCTCCTCTGCCATCAATCAGGCCGAGGTGTTCCGGCTGCTATCCTCCGGTAAGGTGAGCACCGACGGGATGATCTCCGGCTGCTTCCCCCTAGAGGAGTGGCGCACCGCATTTGAAATGAAGGCCAACTACGTCGGCGTAAAAACTATAATGGATCCCTGGGCCTAAGCCGGGGAAAAGGAGAGTATAATCTGTGAAAGCATTCGTTTCTGCACAGCTGACTCAGGAGGGGCTGGATCAGCTCGCCCAGTACGCCCAGATCAAACTGGGGGGATGGGGGCATACCGGAAAAAAGCTGACACCGGAGGAACTGGTGAAGGCCGCCTCCGACTGCGAGATCATGGTCATATGCTACGAGGAGATCAACGATTATGTCCTGGATCATATGCCCAACCTGAAGCTGATCGCCTGCTCTCGCGGGGGCGTGGAGAACATCGATCGGCAGGCCGTCCGGCGCCACAGCGTCTGGGTCACCAGCGCTCCGGGCCGGAACGCCAATGCGGTGGCGGAGCTGACGGTTGGCCTGATGATCTCCGCTTTGCGTCATATCCCCAAAACCCATCACTATATTATGTCCCAGCAGTGGGACAAGGTTCCCTGGGATATCGCCGGCAACACGTCCTTCAAAACCTTCGACGGATACGAGCTGTGCGGCAAAACCATAGGTCTGGTGGGTTATGGGGCCATCGCCCGCCGGGTGGCTAAGCTTTTGTCCGGCTTCGACGTGAAGCTCATTGCTTATGACCCCTTCCTCACTCAGTGGCCAGAGGGCGTGACCAGTGTCGACTGGGAGAAGCTGTTCTCCACCGCCGATGTGGTCAGTCTGCACTGTAAGCTGTCCGATACCACACGAGGGATGGTAAACCGGGCCGCCCTGCAGCACATGAAACCTACCAGTATTTTCATCAATACAGCCCGGGGCGCCCTGGTGGACGAGGATGCCTTGTATGAGGCTCTCGCCGGCGGCCAAATTGCCTGCGCCGCCCTGGACGCCCAGGTCCATGAGCCTATGTTCCACGACTCTAAGTTCCTGACCCTGGACAACATCATCCTGACCCCCCACATCGGCGGGGCCTCCCGGGATATCATTGCCCAGCAGACCCGAATCGTGATGGAGGACGTAACGGCCTACTTTGAAACGGGGAAACCGATCCATGTCATCCAGTGAGCCGACCTTCCTGGGCATCGACGTGGGGACCAGCAGCGTCAAGGCCGGCTTCGTCTCTTCCGACGGCCGGGGTCTGCTGCAGACCTCGGCCGAGTACCCCACCTTCTACGGCCCGGACGGACAGGCAGAGCAGGATGCCTTCGACTGGTGGAACGCGGCCACCCGGGCGGTGCAGGCGCTGGTCAAGCAGGCGCCCCATCTCGCCCGGGCGGTGCAGGCCGTCTCCGTGAGCTGTCAGGCCCCCACCCTGTTTGGGGTGGACCGCCACGGGCATCCGGTGGGGCGCGGCCTGATCTGGATGGACCGTCAAGCGGAACCGGTGTGCCGCAGGGTGCTACGGGAGCATGCGGAATATGTCCATCATTACTCCTGCAATCGGATCGACCCCTACTATATGCTCTCCAAACTGGTGTGGCAGAAGCAGTATCATCCCCAGGACTACACCCGGACGGACAGCTACCTTTCGATCAACGGCTGGCTCGTTTATCAGCTGACGGGAAGCCGGCTGATGGATGTAACCAACGCCAACCTGACGCAGCTTTTGAACGTCTACACCCTCAACTGGGACCGGGGCATCTTTAACCGGCTGGACCTCGATCTGGATAAGATGCCGCCGGTGGTCGCCTGCGGCACGGCGGCGGGCGTCATACGTCCCGAGATCGCCCGGCTGTGGGGGCTTCCGCCCCGGACCATAGTGGCCGCCGGCTGTGTGGACGGGTCGGCCGCCCCGCTTGGGTTGGGCCTGTCAGCCGATGGGGACGTCTTTGAGATGTCCGGCACCTCCTCGGGCATCGGGGTGATTCTCTCCAACCCCCGGTTTTGTCCCAACCTGTCGCTTATGAAGCACGTTCGGGAGGACAAGTGGTTTTTAAAGGGGAGCACCTCCTGCTCGGGAGGCTCCCTGAAGTGGTACCGGGATCAGGTGGACCGGCTGGCGGACCCGGAGTGCTTTCAAACCTACAGCCGTCTGGCTCAGGAATCCCCACCGGGCGCGGGCGGCGTGCTGTTTCTGCCTTATCTCAACGGGGAGCGGGCCCCTTTGTGGGACAGCCGCCTGCGGGGCGTGTGTCTGGGCTTTTCCAGCGCCACCGGGAAGAAGGACCTGCTGCGCGCCATCCTGGAGGGGACCGCCTACGCCCTGCGCACAATTTTGGAGGAGTTTCCAGCGGATCAAAAGCAGTCTGACGTTATTCTGGGAACCGGCGGAGGTTACAACAGCGCGCTCTGGTCTCAAATCAAGGCGGACGTGCTGGGACGGACCATCTGTGCCAGAAAAACCACCTTCGACGCGGCCGTGCTGGGCTCCGCTTATGTGGCCATGGAGGCCGCCGGGGTCCCGGCGCCCAAGCCGCCCAGGGACACGGAGGAGGTTCTTTACCACCCGGACCCGGCGCTGGGTTCCGTTTACGGGCGGCACTACCGGCGATTCCAAAAGGCGTATCAGGCCACCCGTGTACTGTTTCATGAGGAGGACGAACCATGATACTTTTAGCGGGCGTTGACGTGGGCTCCACCGGGCTGAAGGTTGCCCTCTATGTTCCTGATGGCCGCCGAGTGGGCTACGCCTATCGTGAATATGCCATCGACTATGGACCAAACGGGCAGGCCACTCTGAACCCTATGATTTGGTGGCAGAGTCTACAAAGCTGTTTTAAGGAGCTGTCCGCCCAGTTTGAGTTGAAACAGGTTGCCTGTCTGGGTATCAGCAGCGCCAATGCCATGGTTCTCACTGATGAACACTTTTCCGCCGTATTTCCGGCCATTATGCAGCTTGACAAGCGCGGGGCGGAGATGGTCGCCCAGGTAGGGCGGGAACTGGGTGACGACTGGCTGTTCTCCAGAACGGGCAACCGAAACGCCCCTGGCTATCAGTGGGGGCCAACGCTGAAATGGCTCCAGACGTACGAGGGTGAACGCCTAGCACAGGCCAAGCGCCTGTGTAATCCCACCAGTTACCTAGCGGCGCGTCTTACCGGAAAATATACCATGGACATAACTCGTGCGGCCACCACGCTATTGTATTGTCCAGAGACCGGGGTCTGGGATGGTGAGCTCTGGCGGTACTTCGGCCTGCTTGAAGTAGAGCAGCCTGCCCTGCTTCCCCCCCACGCTCTGCTGGGGCATACCCTCGATGGCTGCGGCCTGCCCCAGGGTATCCCTGTGGCAACAGGCGGAATCGACACTATTTGCGCCATGCTAGGACTCTCTGGCGGGACTCCGGGCGATGTCCTCATCATGGGAAGCGTGGGGCGGTTCGCCGCCGCAGTGTCCCAATGGGACTGCCGCTTTTTAAACACGCTCTCCTGGGACGGACGCCAAAAAATAAGCATGACTCCGGTCAACAATGCGGGCACCGCTTTGAAATGGGTCCGCAGCCTCCTTCTTTCCGGCAGGGACATCCAGGACGTCAGCTACGACCAGCTCAACCGCTTGGCGGAACAGGTACCTCCCGGCAGCGAGGGGCTGCGTTTTTTCCCGTTCCTCAACGGAGCTAGCTGCCCCCACTGGAGTGAGGCTGTGCGGGGCACCTTTCTGGGGCTGGAGGCCTACCACACGCCGGGCCACCTGATCCGGGCCGTGATGGAGGGGGTCGCCCTGTCCCTGGGAGAAAATCAGGCTTTACTCGCTCAATGCGGCGGTCTGTGTGAAGACCCTGTGTATCTGGGCGGCGGCGGGGCAAAAAGTCTCGTTTGGAGTCAAATTCTCTGTGACGTGCTGGGGCGGGAGCTGCTACTTCCAGAGCAGGTGGAAACAGAGACTATCGGCAGCGCCCTCCTGGGAGGCATGGCCTGTGGCCTTCTCCGCCGGGAAGATGCCGCTCAATGGAATCAGGTGCGTAGCCGCTTGACCCCTGACTCCTCCCGCAAGGTGGAATACGCCGGCCTCCAGGCCCGTTTTTCTGCCGATTATGCGCTTTTGGAACGGCTCTACAAAGGCGGCGGCTGATCCGTCCCTTCCTTGCGCAGCCGGTATCCGCCCGGGACACATCGATGCCGGGGCATTTTTCTGTAGAGTCTCTCATAAAATACCCCACAGCCGAGGCTGTGGGGTATTTTGTGTCTCTCTGTGCCCTGCGCGTACGTCGCATCCTCTATGCGGCGGTGGGCGGAAAACCGCCTGTACAGGTCCAGGACAGCGTTGTCCATGATATAGGGCGTACCAAAATCGGCCGACGTTCCTGTTACCCAAGGCCAAGGCCAACTTCTCCGTCAGGGAAAAGGGCCGGTCCGCCCCCGCCATCAAAATGTCCAGGCTGTCCAGCTGGCACACCCCCGGCATCGCTCCCCCTGCTCCCGGGGGACGGGGGTCCCTAGCTGGCGGACCAGTTCCTGCTAAGTGCGGAAATGATGGAGGATATCCGTGCCCACAAGCACCCCGTCCAGGCTAAACAAAATTACTTAGATCATCAGTATACGCTCTTTCGAATCGAGCCTCTGCTAAAAAATTTCGCAACGCCCGGAGGCACGGATCAGATAAAGTCCATATGCTCCGTCGCTACGGGCTTGGCAGTCTCGTCGCCCTAGCCGGCAGGTATCCTGGGTATCCCCAGAGGGGGACGCCCACCACCCGATTGAAGGTGGCGGAGAAGTGGGTGATGTTCCTGCAACTCACCAGCTCGGCCACCTCGTACACTTTGACGTACACGTCACGCAGCAACTACTTGACCATGAGGATACAGCAACGTGTCAGGTAACTTAAAACGGTGTAGTCCCTCTTCTTTTTAAACGTGTGGCTCAGATACCTCAGGGGAACGAACTCGTCCGGGGAGATACAAAAGCGCAGGATGCCCACCAGGTCCGTGGACGTGAGGGCACCTGGTTGGTTTTGCTGATTCACTTCATAGTGTCCAGAGTGCTACACAAGAAGTAGGAGTTGAGCTAGGCCTGGAGCATCCGAATCTAGGCCTGGTTCAGCTCCTGTTGATTTTCGATCATCGCCTGTTGGTCTCCTTCAGGGTGACCGCCATACTGTTGAAGTGCCAGGCCAGCTCCCCCCAGTTCGTCGTCCCAAACCCGACAGACGTACACAGCCCGATTGTCCTGCACCACCTTCCCAATGTGCTGGCGCTCCCGCTCGATAGGCCAAACATCCGTCTGCTGAGCCGCAGACTCATGAGCACGGAGATGACCATGCGGCACCGGCGCCAGCCCAACGGTCAGCCCGGGCCGTGAGCAGTACACTCCCCGCCAGTAAGGAGTGGCTAGTAAATAAGTTTTTTAAGATTGGTCAGCAGCGTTTGTGAATATGCGACACGTTCCTAACTGAAAAGGTTAGGCGTTAAGCTGAAATCTAATAAAGAATAGGAAGGAGCTTTACAGATAAATCAGTTTCATAGAACTGATATTCCGACAAGTGGAATGACGGGGTAACGCCCGGAAACGCCTATTCTAAGACCACGTCGGGCATGGCGCAAGCGCAAAGACACATTAGTAGAGAAGTAGGCGGAAGTCCACCCTAACGGTCCACATCGAGGAAAGTGTCTCAGCGGTGGGGGTACGGATGATACGCTGGAGGTCTATAAAATCCCGATGGTGAAAATGCACGGTGGAATGCACTCAGGAAGCCATGAATGTACGGGTCAAGATGAACGAGTTGCAGAAATGCGGCTGCCTCTGTAATGGAAAAAGACAATTTTACTCATAACGAAAGGAAATCAACCGCGAATTGCGCCAGAGCAGAAACTCCATATGGCAACGTCTCAGAAGGAAATATATTTTCAGCCACATGCAGTCCGAGTGATGTATTAGGCTTGCTCTCTATAGCTGTTCCAAGCAGAAATTGTGCCCCATGATTGTTACAGGCATTCAACAGACAGGAAAAGTCGTCGGAGCCCATTGATGGTTTTAAATTTTTATTTATTTTTTTTGCTCCCAACACACGCTTTACGGATGACTCCAACTGTTCGCAAATCTTGGGTTCATTGATTAAAGGTGGCATCCCTTTCTCTATAGCTACTGTACACTGTCCACCCATTGCCACACAAAAGTCTCGACTTAGTTGACAGATACGATTTAGATGAGCGTGACGGACAGAATCATCAAAGGTCCGAAGCGTGCCACACAATGTGACCGTATTTGGAATGATATTTGGAGCTGTTCCTCCACTAATCGTACCAAAAGTTAGAACTGAGGGATCTGTTGCACAATTATTACGGCTAATCACAGTCTGCAGTTGCATTAACAGTCCTGCGCTCATCACAATAGGATCCACACAATCCTCTGGATGTGCTCCATGTCCCCCTGTCCCACTCACTGTTATTGTAATAGTATCACAGCTTGCATTACAGATACCTGGTAAAATCCCTATCGTTCCAAGAGGAAGCGCTGGTGCGCAGTGAAAGCCAATAATACCATCCGGAATTGGGGAAAAGATTCCTTTTTTCAACATGCTCTGTGCGCCATCGCAAGTTTCTTCAGCACATTGAAAAATAAGAAGGACTTCGCCATGCAATTGGTGCCGCTGTTGCGCAAGGTACTGCGCGCAGCCTAACAGCGCCGTAGTATGGATATCATGACCGCAGGCATGACTAATTCCAGTAGCTTGGGAGGAAAATGACAATCCTGTAGCTTCTTGAATTGGCAGCGCATCGATATCCTCCCGTATAGCCAACAACTTTCCGGGATGGTCCCCGCTTATTTTTGCTGCCACACCTGTCGACAGGCCCAGGTCTAAAATCGGAATATCATAAGATCTCAACATTTCACAAATAAAAGATGTGGTTTGTTGTTCCTGATGCCCCAATTCTGGATGCCGGTGCAAGTACTCTCTTACCGAACATAACTCTGGATAAGCAGCAACCGCCCAATCCATGACTCCAGTGCAGGTATTACTCATAATCAGCCTCCACCATCATACGAATGATTACTCGGTCAGTTTCCTTCATGCCAACTCGGCCAAGACGACTGATATTGTCAATGGTATTTTCTACTCCTTTAGCAACTAGCCCTTCACCGTTATAAAATTGCTGTCCCTGTTGGTACATTTCAAAGCCTAAAATGCCCGCCTCTACTGCCGTTGCAATTTTTGCCGCACAGGAAGCTTTTGCTCCATCGCATACCATTCCAGACGCAATAGCCAACGCATTAACGATTGTGTGCACTATACAATCATAGGTACCTCCATGCAGATAGGCAATTCCCGCTCCCGCTCCCGCCCCTGCGCTGACAGCACCGCAGTATGCCGACAAGCGGCCAATCCCAGCCTTTTCATGCAATGTAACTAAATTAGCTAACAGGAGAGCACGATAAAGCTTCTCCTTACCCACACCCAAGTTCTCCGCATATTCAATAACAGGCAGTGAAACAGCAAGCCCTTGGTTCCCACTGCCCGAATTGATTACAACGGGCAGCTCGCATCCATTCATTCTGGCATCTGAGCCAGCAGCTGCCCTGGCTTTTGCCCGAGTTCGTACATCATTTCCATGAGCTTTCAGCAATACTTTTCCAATATTGGCACCATAGTTTCTCTGCAATCCCTCTTGGGAGATATTGGTATTCATTTGAATTTGCCGTTCCAACACTTCCTGTACATCGTTTAGATCACAAATCTCTACAAATTTATATATATCTTTGATGTTTAATACTGTTAGATTAGATTCATGTGCTTCTTCAGAAACAATAGGTGCAGAAAACAGAACTGTTCCGTTTTTCTCTTTCAGCACAATGTTTGTGTGAGTCTGTGCAATACGAACTTTTGCCCATTCCTTTTTATAAAAGGCAGTTACAATAATATCCAGTACCAGATCGGAAGCAGCTGGTGAAACGGTAATCTTAGTGTTGTCAAGATATCCCGTTTTTTTCAAAATGTTTTCCTCGCCAATATTAGAGATAACCTCCAACCCTGCGTTTTCGTCGCCTGCTAGTGCACCAATAGCCGCAGCTGTTTCGATTCCTTTCAGGCCTCCAGTATTGGGGACCACTACACTTTTCACATTTTTTATAATATTGCCGCTGGCCTCTACATGAATTCTATCCGGTACATGCCCCAATACCGAGCGTGCAACGGCTGAACAGTACGCAATGGCAATTGGCTCCGTGCATCCTAGAGAGGGAACCAATTCACGGGTTAGTATCTCTACATATTCTTGATAAATTGCATCTTGCCTATCCACATCAACCCCTCCTTCAATTTGATTCTTTCGATATCATACATAAGAAAATAAGAGCATCCGTGCAGAGGAATCAGAAAAAACTTATCTCCGCACGGATGCTCGTCATGGTCTCCCGATTCTAATCATCTTCACGCTGGTTGTATGTTAATTGCATTGGGGGGCGAGTCCTAGCTCTTGGAATAGCGGTTGGTAAAAGAAACAGTCCATAGCTTCTTTCAGCCCATTTTTTCCATAAATATCCCACATAGGCTCCTTAGAAGAATCTGCTTCCAGCGGGTAATTTCTGGAAAAGAAATCAATTGTGAGCGGTTGGCCTTGCTCTTTTGCAGACTGTTTCAACCGTTCCGCTGCATCTTTTTCCATATTTTGTAAGCCCTCACGTATGGCATCCATAGCCTGCTCTCCCAGTTGTGCAAGTGCTGTAGTGGCAATATGAGAATAGAGTTTAATGAATAGCGTACCAAATCCGGCCTTTCCATATGCCTGCTTCAGTTCACTCGTAGGTCCGGTATAACAGGGATCATACTCCTCAAAGCAAACAGGCTTTAAGTCTTCCGGGAGATTCTCTGGGCGCAGAATGACATTGAATGCACAATACTCATCTTCGGGTTGAGTCTGTGTTTTGGCGAGGTTTACCTTTGAATAGCCATATGCATAATGACTATAACTAGCATTATGAAACTCTTCACAATAAATCCTTCCAAGTTCAAGTACGCCATATCGCTTCCAAATATCAGCCATAGGGCAAAACAGCGTATGAGATACCCTCTCCTGTGCATTCAGAGTCTGCAGTTCCCGACGAAAGCGGGGATCAGGCGGCAAATCGGGTCCTACTGCAAACAAACTGTGCATATTGATTTTCACGTTGGCTTTCAGATGCCTTTCCCGCAAGCTTTCTGCCCGATCGCGACCAAATTTTCGCGTTCCTTCTCTCAGTGCTCGCTCTCCCTCCACGCCAAACTGTGCCAACAGCGGACCAGCTAAAAAAGAGTACAGCAATGTGTAACTATCGGCTAAGTTCATGATCTCCATTTCTTCTCGCGTATACATAGACCTGCCCTCATTTCTACAGCGCAAAAGTCGCTTGGATTTGTTCTACTACATTAATCCAAAAAATTTCCTTTTCTGCGTCTTCTAAAAAAGAAGTTGCACTGGTAAAAGTTTTTTGGTTGTAGGGCATTGGAAGAAACGCATTCATAAATACCGTGTCAAGCGCCCACCCCGCACGGTTCGCCTGGTCTGGAACGGCACATATTATGTCTTTTGCAAATGCCCTAAGTCCGCGGGCTAAAGCGGCAACCCCATCCACTCCCTGATTCTTTACATTTTGATAAAAGGCATCATAAAGATGAAGGAGGTTGCGTCCGGTGCTCCACGCCGGCGATGCCTCTGTCCCATTTTCGAATGCTTCCTGTTGCTGGGGCGTCATGTTAGCTGTTCGGTAATAAAATGCCAGCACACAACGATTATCTCTAGGACAAGTCAAAGAATTGGATACATTGGCCTGTCCTTTCCCTGATGTGTAGCCCTGAATAAGCGCATGGGCATATTCTTCGCAATACAATGACCCGGCAAACGTCTCATCCAGCGCTGACCACTGTTTTGCCAGGGGACAACTGTATACCTCTTGTAACTGTGCTTGTTTTGTATCTCGGAGAGTCACCCGGTAAAATCTAGGGTCCGCTCCGCAGCAGGGCTCTTCAGCAAACAGGTTTTTCAGGTTAATAGATATGCCAGCCTCTACCTGATGCCGCCGGATCCGCTCTCCCTTTTCCTGAGCATACTGCACAACAGACTGCCGCACAAGACGTTCTCCCTTTACCCCTCCCCAATGTATCAGTGACGAGGACAGGTAGGCATACAACTTTCCAAAGCAGTTAAACTGAAATTGTGCTTTGATTTCCTCTTGCGTATTCATGTTCAAACTCCTTTTGTGTCCACAATTACTCACTCTTGATAACATCTATACAAATCGGTTTTCCGCTAAATCCAGCATTATTTTCCCCTATCTTTTTTCTTCTCGTCAAAAAAGATCCAAATCATCCAAACCATAAAGAAAATAAGCGCAAAAATGTGCAAATAAATCAAAATTTCCATACAATTTTCTCCTTTCCACTCTTACCCATCACAGGCTCTTCACTGTCGCCTTAGGATCAAGAAGAGTAATCAGGGAAAACACTATAAAGTTAGCCAGTGTCCCAACCGCGGCTCCCGGCAAACCCAAGAAGGTAATCCCTGTTACCTCAAATACCACCGCTGTCACAGAACCAACGACCATAGCACAATTTGCGGCCAAGGCAGACTTTTTACAGTTATTAAAGAACAAGGCATACAGCATGGGAATGAAACATCCACCAACATAGGCCGCAGAAGCCAAGTTCCAGATACTCATAATACTCTGCATCCAAATGGCAACAACCAAACCGCCTAATCCCAATACCAGTGTGGTGCGCTTGGTAATCTTCAGCATTTTCTGATCATCGCACTCCGGGTTAATCACATTTTTATAAATATCGTTGGAATAATTGGTTGCAGCAACCAACAAATAGGAGTCTGATGTAGACAGAATGGCGGCCAATAATGCCGCAAAAACCAGTCCCCGTAGGACAGGGGGCAGTTCATACAGAAGCAGGCTGGAAAATGCTGCATCCGGCTTAATGTTAGGAATCAAAATATAGGCGCAGGTACCCAGCAGTAGGATTACCATATAAAAGGTATGCAAAGGAATCAGGGAAAGCAAAGTGCCTTTTTTGGCCGTTTTTGCGTCCTTACAGGCAAAAAATCTCTGATATCGGTTTCCATCAATTAGCGTGGTTAAAGATGTCGTAAAAATCAAACGTATAATGGCGGTGATATCATTGGGAACAGTTAGGTGACTTTGGGGAACAGCAGCGACAATCCCTTCCCAGCCCCCTACATTCTCAAAGCAGAGCCATGCAGCAAACGCAACGCCGAATCCCATAATAATGAATTGGACATAATCCGTTACCGCTACGCCCCAAAAGCCACTAAAATAAGTAAAGAGGAGAATGACGACTGTGCTGATGATAGCTCCGTAAACAAAAGGAATTCCAGTGACAACATTGATTACAGTACCAAAGGTCACAGTCTGCATGGCAGGACCAGTTCCCATCAGATACAGGAAACTGCACAATCCACCATATGCCTGTGCCGGTTTTCCGTACATCCGACCTAATACATCTGGCGCAGTAAATCCACCAAAGTTGCGAAGCTTCGTTGCCAAAAATAATCCTGTCACAATTGTGGCAATGTAAATCGCAATCATGGAGGGAAGGATAGTCAAACCTGACTCATATACATTTCCCACCCAACCATTAAGCACACCTCCGCCAATAGCAGTTGCCAAATAGGTTCCCATAAAGATGGAAATACCTAGCTTGCGGTCTGCTACCATGTAGTCTGCAGATGACTTAGTTTTCTCTTTACATTTAAGGCCCACTAATACGACGCTAACCAAATAAACCAGGATTACAATATAATCAATTCCACTCATCTGTTCCTCTCACTCCTTCTTGTAATAATCGCATTGAATCTAAAGGTGCGGCCACATCCTTTTATGTGAATATTATATAATCTCTCCGCCTTTTACAGGTAGTATGAAAAAGCGACAACTGTTTAATAAAAAAGGAGAAGCTCAAGGCATAAGCCCCATAGGTACACAATGTGAACCTATGGGGCTTATGCTATGTATGGGGCAAATCATTAAAAGTAGGCCGGCGGGCGGCGCTCATGATATGGAGCCGCCGCCCGTCAGTCGTTCTGCTTTATTCCTTACCTGACAGCCGCCACTGGGCGCTCTCGTTCTGGAGCTCCATCATGCGGCGGTAGAGACCGCCCTGCTCCATCAGCGCCGCCGGGCTGCCCTGCTGTGCCACATGGCCGTCCTCCAGCACCACGATGTGGTCGGCCCCTGCCACAGTACGCATCCGATGTGCGATAACCAACACCGTCTTGCCCTGAAGCAGGCGGGAGAGGGCGGCCTGGACGGCACTCTCGTTCTCCACGTCCAGGCTGGCGGTGGCCTCGTCCAGCAGCACCACCGGCGCGTCCTTTAGAAGTGCCCGGGCGATGGAGATCCGCTGCCGCTCCCCGCCGGAGAGGGTGGAGCCGTTCTCCCCGATCACCGTCTGGTAGCCCTGGGGCAGCTTGCGGATGAACTCGTCGCATTGGGCGGCCTTGGCCGCCTCCAGCACCTCCTCGTCGGTGGCGCTCCGGCGGCCCAGGCGGATGTTCTCCATCACCGTGTCCCGGAACAGCACCACGTCCTGGAACACCATGGAGTAGGAGCGCAGGAGGGCCTCCGGGTCCACCGTGGACACGTCCGTTCCGCCCAGGGACACCTTCCCGCCGGTGACATCCCAGAACCGGGCGGCCAACTTGCAGGCGGTGGACTTCCCGCCGCCGGAGGGGCCGATGAGAGCGGTGACCTCCCCCTGGCGGGCGGTAAAGCTCACATCCTCCAGCACCCCCGCGCCCTCCCGGTAGGCAAAGGAGACGTGGTCGAAGGTGATGTCGTAACTGGATGGGCAGAAGTCCTCTGTCCCCGTCTGCACCGGCTGCTCCAGAATGGAGCGCATCCGTTCAATCTGCAGCTTGGTGTTGAAGGTGGCGGCGATGTTCTGGAGCACCACCCCCAGGGGATCGTACAGCCGGGCGGCGGCAAAGAGGAAGCCCAGGAAATAGAGGAAGGAGAGCTCCCCGGCCAGCAGCAGCGCCCCGCCGGTGAGCACCGTGGTGGCAAGCCCCAGCCGCAGGAAAGCCTGAGCGGAGCACACAAACACGCCGGTGGCCAGCTCGGAGCGGATGGAGCTGCCCTCCATGGCGGACAGTTTTGCCTCCAGGTCGTCGAGATACCGCTCCTGCCGGTGGCAGGCCTTGATGTCCCGGATGGTCTCCAACCCCTCCTGGATGCAGTCGGCCACCGCCCGCTTATTCAGGATGTTTTTCGTCCCAAAGGCGTCCTGGATCTTCTTACTTCCCGCTGTCAACGCCACCGCCACGGGCACCACCCACAGCACCGCCAAGGCCATGCGCCAATCGCACACGAACATACACGCCCCGATCACCAGCGTGGAGCCGATAGAGGCGAACAGCTGCGGCACATAGTGGGAGAACATCTGATCCAGGCTGGAGCAGTCGGCAATCATGGTGGAGGTCAGGTCGCTGAGATCCCGGTTGCCGAAGAAGGACAGGGGGAGTCTCCGCAGCGTCTCCGCCAGGCTCACCCGGCGGTTGGCGCTCTCCCGGTAGGTGGCGATGTAAAGGGAGGCGTACTGGAACCAGTGGAGGACGAACAGCAGGAGGAGCACCGCCAGGGCAAAGCCCACATAGAGCCAGAACCCGTCCATGGGACTGCCGCTGCTCTCCAGGCAGCCCAGAAGATGCTGGACCGTGAACAGGACCGCCCCCACGGGGAACATGAGGGCCAGATTGCACACAAAGCACCAAATCACGGCCTTCACCAGATCTCTGGCCCCCTTCTCGCTGAGAGCGAAGATGTGCTGTAATTTCTTTGTCATACCGCTGCCTCCTTTCCAACCTTCCATTGGGCGCTACGCTGATAGTCCGCCCACATGGCGGCGTAGACACCGCTTTTCTCCAGCAGGGCGCTGTGGCTGCCCTGCTCCGCGATCTTTCCCTCGCTGAGGACGATGATGTTGTCCGCGTTCTGCACTGTGGACAGCCGGTGGGCGATCATCAGCACCGTCTTATTCCGGGTCAGGGTCTCAAAGGCCTTTTGGATCTGATGCTCGTTTTCCGGGTCGGCGAAGGCGGTGGCCTCGTCCAGCACCACGATAGGGGCGTCCTTCAAAATGGCCCGGGCCAGGGCGATGCGCTGCTGCTCCCCGCCGGAGAGGTAGACGCCTCTGGCGCCCACCACCGTGTCCAGCCCCTGGGGCAGCTTTTCCAGGATGTCGTCGCACTGGGCAGCGTGGGCGGCGGCCAGCACCTCCTTCCGGGAGGCGTCCGGCCGGGCGGCCCGGATGTTTTCCAGCAGGCTCTCCTTGAACAGCCGGGTATCCTGGAACACAAAGGCCACCTGTCCCATAAGGGCGGCGCCCTCCAGCTCCCGCACGTCCGCGCCGCCCACGGTGACGCTGCCGCTGTCCACATCCCAGAACCGGGGAATCAGGCTGGCGGCGGTGGTCTTGCCCCCGCCAGAGGGTCCCACCAGGGCTACCACCTGGCCGGGCTGGACGGAAAAACTCACATCCTCCAGCGCGGGCCGGTCCGCACCGGGGTAGGTGAAGGTCACATGGTCAAAGGTCACGGCGTCGCCCGCCGGCCTCTTTTGGTCCTTCGGCTCCCCCATGGGCCGCTGGCTCAGGATTTCGTCCAGCCGGCCGATGGCCTCGTCGGCCTCCATCACCGCCTCGCTCATATACATGATGCGGTTGATCATCTGACCGCAGGCGGGGGCGAACAGGGCGTAGAAGATCAGGTTCACCAGCGCCGTACGCACGTCCCCGCCGGAGGCGATGAGCAGCGCTGCCGGGATCAGCAGGGCGAAGGCCCCGTTGATGAAGGTGAGGAAGCAGGTCTGGCCTGTCCGACAGCTCATGGCGTACTGGCTGGCCAGGTTGCTGTAATCCTGAATGGCGGCGTAGAAGGCCTTGAAGGAGTAGACCGTCTGCTGGAACATCTTTACCACCGGAATGCCCCGGACATACTCCACCGCCTCGCCGCTCATACGCTCGATTTCCTTTTGATAGCGGTGGAAGAAGCCGGCGTTCTTGCCGCCCATCATCAGGCACATGGACAGCAGAGCCAGCGCCATGGTGAGCAGGCACAAAAGGCCCATCCGCCAGTCAAAGAGGAACAGCACGACGATGGCGGCGATGGGCGTCACTGCTGTAGCGGCCAGGTCTGGGAGCTTGTGAGCCAGCAGATCCTCGGTCAGCCCGGCATTGTCGTCGATGAGCTTGCGCAGCCGCCCCGACTGATTCCCGGTGAAAAAGCCCAGGGGAAGCTTCAGCACATGGGCCATGGCGGCGCGCCGGATGTTCCGGGCGGTGCGGAAGGCCGCGATGTGGGTGGACATGAGGGCGGCAAAGTACAGCAGGATACTGCCAACGGCAGTCCACACTGCCATCCAGCCGAAGCGGCCCAGATCCCCGGCCCCGCCCAGGCTGGGCCAGGCGGCCAGGATACTCCTGGCCACCAGCCAGACGCACAGGTACGGCGCCAGCCCCAGCACCGCCGACAGGGCGGACAGGATACAGCCCAGGATGGTCAGGTTCTTGTGCCCGCCCGCATAGCTTAGGATGCGGGCAAGGCTACTTGGTTTTGTTTGCTTCAAAGTGATTCCTCCTTAAAATGGTTAGTATATACTAACTTATGGACAAAAAAGAAAGCCTCGCAGAGTTCCGCCGCCCATCTCGGCCTAAGAGCCGCCGCAAGCGGCGGTTGGCCTCGAAACGCGCCTGCGGGCGCAGGCAGGCGGCGGAATCAAATTGAAATCCGTCCTTTCCGGCGACACAAGGTGAATTGCCCCGCAGGGGCAAGAGAAGGCCCCCTGGGGGGTGTGCGTCGGAAAGGACACTTCTCACGCAAGATGGGCCGACTTTTCCGCAAGGAATCGAAGCCCATCTTGCGTGCAATCCTTCTCGAAAAAGTGGCACAGCCACTTTTTCGAAGCGAAACTACGCCCCCATCAATTTCAGCCATCCGGCGGTGTAGAAGTCCCGGAGCTGATCCACGTCCTGCAGGGCCTGCTCCCGGGGCATATCGTGGATCACGATCTCGAAGATGCCATTGAACATCCCGCTGGCGATGATGTGGCACAAGGACTGACTCAGTTCCGGGATATCCCGGCCCAGGCGGCGGAGCACCTCCATGTACTGGAGGGTGTACTCCACCTCTACCTCCACCATGTTGTGGACGAAGTGCTCATAACCGGTGCCCTCCGCGCGGGTGAGAAGCAACTTCACCGGCTCCCGGTGCTGGCAGATGTAGTCCACCATCCAGTGGACGCAGTGGGAGGACTCCACCCCCATGTGCTCCGGTTGCTGCTCCTCGGGTAGCTCGGCAAAGGAGGTCTGGGCCTCCATGAACTTGCCCATGAGGGCGGCGGCGTGGGGCTCCACCAGGGCGTTGAACAGGGCCTCCTTGCTGGAGAAATAGCCATAGAAGGCCCCGGTGGTCACCCCGGCGTTCTTCACGATCTGCCGCAGGGAAGCCCCCTGAAAGCCCTTGTCCAGAAACTCCGCCAGAGCGGCCTCCTGGATCTTTTCCAGGGTGGCGGTGGAGTTATCCTCCATGGAACGCCCTCCTTATAACAGTGTTATATAACGCTGTTATAATACAGCTGACAGGAGAATTTGTCAAGGGGAAATGGAAAAAGCCCGGCGCGTTCGCGCCGGACTCTATCGCGGGGGACGTTATTTTGTTTTGGGCAGGGGCAGGGTGCTCATGCTGTGGAGGCTCACTCCAAGCGTGGATAGGTTATGGAGCATGGCGGAAGTGGCGGGGGGCAGGATACCAGCCACACCAAGGCCGATGAGCGCCCCATTGAAGCCGATAACAAAGCGGTAGTTGTTCTGGATGCGGTGCATCAGGGCCATGGCCAGCTGCCGCAGCCGCACCAGCTCCCACAGGCTGTCGGCGGCGATGGTTATGTCGGCGATCTCCCGGGCGATGGCCGCCCCGTCGCTGATAGCGATGCCCGCGTCTGCCTCGGAGAGGGCCGGGGAGTCGTTGATGCCGTCCCCCACCATGAGAACAGTGTGCCCTTCCCGCCGCAGAGCAGCCACATACTCCGCCTTGTCTGCCGGGAGCACGCCGGCCCGGAAGTCGTCCACCCCCAGCTGCTCTGCAATGGCAGCGGCGGTGCGGGGGCTGTCCCCGGTGAGCATAACGGCGTTTTTCACGCCCAAATCCCGCAGGGCAGAGAGCACGTCCTTCGCCTCCTCCCGCAGGGGATCGGAGATGCAGATCACGGCAGAGAGAACCCCGTCGATGGCGAGATAGAGCTGGGAATACTCCGGGGGCAGGGCGTCGAACTTAGCCTGCTCCCCCTCCGGGACTACGCACTTCTCGTCCTCAAAGATGAAGTGGGCGCTGCCGATGCGCACCTGCTCTCCGTCCACCGAACTGGCGATGCCATGGGCCACCAGGTATTCTACCTTGGCGTGGCGCTCCTCATGGTTTAGACCCCGGCGGCGGGCCCCTTCCACCACGGCGTTAGCCATGGAGTGGGGGAAGTGCTCTTCCAGACAAGCAGCCAGCCGGAGCATTTCATTCTCTTCTTTCCCGTTGAAGGGGAAAATCTTTGCTACCCGAGGGCAAGCGTGGGTGAGGGTGCCGGTCTTATCAAAGACGATGGTGTCCGCCTTGGCCACTGCCTCCAGGAATTTGCCGCCCTTGACGGTAATGTGCTCCCGTCCCGCCTCCCGCATGGCGGAGAGCACCGCCAGGGGCATGGCCAGTTTCAGGGCGCAGGAGAAGTCCACCATGAGCACCGACAGCGCCCGGGTCACATTCCGGGTAAGGACCAAACTCAGCAGGCTTCCGGCGAAGGTGTAGGGCACCAACTTGTCTGCCAAATTGGACGCCTTGGCCTCGGCGGCGGACTTCATCTGCTCCGACCGCTGGATCATCTCCACGATCTGGTCGTAGCGGCCCTGGCCGGATGCCTGTTTCACCTCCAGGACACACTCGCCCTCTTCCACCACGGTGCCAGCATACACCGCGCCGCCGGGCCGCTTGGCTACGGGGACGGATTCGCCGGTAAGGGAGGCCTGATTGACGGTGACCTCCCCCTCCGCCACTATGCCGTCCAGGGGGATGACACCCCCGGCCCGGACCACTACCCGGTCGCCGGGCTGGATTTGGCCGATGGGGGTGAGCACCTCGCCGGCCTCCGTTTTCAGCCAAACCCGGTCCACATGGAGGGACAGGCTCTCCGCCAGGTCGGCCACGGACTTCTTTCGCGTCCAGTCCTCCAGCAGTTCCCCAATCTCCAGCAGGAACATCACCATACCAGCTGTGCCGAAGTCTCGGCGGCCCACAGAGATGCCGATGGACAGGGCATCCAATAGTTCCACTTTGATTTTCCGCCGTCCCAGGCACCGAAGCCCCTTGCGGAGGAAGGGAATCATATGCCAGAGCACACGGGCAGCCCGCAAGGGAGCGGGCAGGAACAGGGTGGCCGCCCCCTTCATCAGCACTTTGCCCACCAGCTTCTCCTGAAATTCCCGGTTCAGGGCCCGGGTGCTGTGGCCGGGCAGGGTGACCGTTTCCTCCGCTCCGGCCCAGGTGAAGCCGCCAATGGCGGAGAGCACCGCCGCACAATCTCCCGTATAGGTCACGATGACGCAGCCAGTGCGCTCATGGACAACGACCTCTTTTGTCCAGGGCTGGCCCTTCAGCCAGGTCTCCAGCAGGTCAGCCTGCCGGAGAGTCATATTTTTCTGCCTCAGCCGCAAGCGCATCCGGCCCCGGCTCTCATGTACGATGGTTGCTCGCATCAAAAATCTCTCCTCATGGAAAAAGGGAGCCGCTTACCGGCTCCCTTCCGCAGTTTTTCAGGCCTCCTGGCCCTCTACCTGAGCCTCGGCTTCCTTGGCGGCCCGGGCCTCGTTGATGTCCTTGGCGGCAGCCAGAATGTCGGCGGCGTTCTCCTGAACAGAGGTAACGGTCTCCATTACGCTGTCCTTCATCCGCAGGCCGGCGGCGGTAATGTGAGTGTAGGCCTTCTTGGCGTCTTTGCTGGTGAGCAGCTTTACGCCGGCGGAGCCAAACAGGGCGCCGCCCACGAAGCAGGCCAGTCTGACATAGTGTTTCATCATGGGGGTTTCTTCCTTTCTGCTATGTACTTATTTGTGTTTGTAGCCTGTGATCATCACCATGACCATGCAGATCACGGCGCCCCAGGCCCAGAAGCGATGCTGTTTCATCAAGATCTCCTCCTGTTGGAAAACAAACATATCTCTTTGCGTATTGAAGTATTATAGCAGAGGAAGAACTCTGTGTATCGCCAAATTGGACGGAGTTGTGCCGGTTCAGACATTTTTTCGGTATTGGGCCGGCGTTACGCCGTACTGCCGCCGGAAGGCGGCGGTAAACTGGCTGGCGCTACTGAACCCCACCGACTGTGCCACCCCCAGCACACTGAGGGAGGAACTGCGCAACAACTCCGCCGCCCGTTCCATCCGCTGTTGCCGTAGCCAGGCGTGGACCGGCAGGCCGTACAGGCGGCGGAAGCTCTCCTTGAAGGTGGTGGCGGAGAGGCAGGCCCGGCGGCTCAGGGTGGAGATGGTAAGGGGCTCGTCCAAGTGCTCCTCCATATATCGGCGGATATCTGCCAGCCTCCGCGCCGTCTCACGTTCCAATGCTGGAGCTACATTCTCCTGCCCCTTCGGATTGCAGAGCAGATAGAGTAGCTCCACCGACTTCCACACGCACCAGCGGGCCTGTTCGCTGTGCGGCAAGTGGTCCAGGTCGGCAAAGGCCGCCCGGCTCCAGTGAGTGGGGCCCTCCACGGTGCAACCGCCCCGGCCGGCCATCCACCGCCGCACCTGCCCTGTGTCCAGAGAGAGGTTTCCCAGCAGACCGCAGATGGTTTGCAAACTCTCCCGGGCGTTCCGGGCATCCACCGCCACCAGGATGCCCTCCAGCAGGCTGGCCACTCTTACGGCGGTCAAGCTGGAGAGGTCGGTGAGGAGCAGCACCTGCCGGGCCCCTGCCGTCAGGGTCGAGCCGTCCCGCCGGGTCAGAGTCATTGACCCGACCAGGCAGAACAGGGCCTCGAAGTGGAGGGGCTCCAGACGGAGAGGCAGGGAAAGCGGCCCCTCGCGCAAGGAGAAAAGACAGGCCCGTGCGCCGGGCATCACCTGGGTCCAGCCCCCCCGGTCCGTCAGAAATTCCGCCAGCAAAATTCTGCTCCCCTTTCCATCTGCCTGTATCCCGGCTCCTTACCGACTGAACAGCCCCTTCTTCTCCCAGGGTGCCTTCCGGATTTTTCCCACGTCATAGCCGGAGGCGGAGATGGCCGCGCGCAGGGCGGCCTCGTCCAGCTCCGCCTCCGCAATCACCGTGGTCTCGTTCCTGCTCCGGGACGAGGTGACCTTCTTCACCGGAAGGGCCTTGCGCACCGCGTCGTTCACATGGCTCTCGCACATGGAGCACATCATACCGTCCACCTGGACTGTATACTTCCACATCATCTGTTCCTCCTGTTTGTTCAAATAGTTAGATAGCGCTAACTTGCAAATATCAAAAAGTGGACATTTTAGATGCCCACTCAGCCCAGCGCCACATCCAGGGTCATCATCAGGGTGAAGCCCAGGGCGAAGGTCAGCGTCCCCACATTGGAGTGCTCCCCCTGGGACATCTCCGGGATCAGCTCTTCCACCACCACCTAGAGCATGGCCCCGGCGGTGAAGCTCAGCAGATAGGGCAGGGCCGGGATCACCAGCCCGGCGGCCAGAATGGTCAGTAGCGCGCCCAGGGGCTCCACCGCGCCGGAGAGCACGCCCCCCGCAAAGGCCCGGGCCTTGCCCACCCCCTCTGAGCGCAGGGGCATGGAGATGATGGCCCCCTCGGGGAAGTTCTGGATGGCGATGCCCAGGGACGGGGTCAGTGCAGCTGTCATCGTGATCTGTCCCTCTCCCGCCAGGAAACCCGCGTAGACCACCCCCACCGCCATCCCCTCGGGGATGTTGTGGAGGGTGACCGCCAGCACCATCATAGTGGAGCGCCCCAGCCGGGTGCGGGGTCCCTCTGCCTGCTGGCTCCGCTGGTGGAGATGGGAGATCAGGTGATCTAGCCCCAACAGGAAGAGGATACCGGCCCAGAAGCCGATTACAGCCGGCAAAAAGGCCCAGGTCCCCGCACCGGTGGACTGCTCCATAGCAGGGATCAGCAGGCTCCAGATGGATGCGGCCACCATGACGCCGGAGGCGAAGCCGGTGAGCCCCCGCTGCACCCGGTCCCCCCAGGCCCTTCTTCAGAAAAAAGACGCAGGCGGCGCCCAGGGAGGTGCCGAGAAGCGGGACGAGTAGCCCCCAAGCTACTGCCAGTTTCATTCCAACCCCCTCCTGTTCTTTGTCTGCCGGGACAAGTTTTCTTTCTGCTAATTAAGAGCAATGGCAAATCATCACATTTTATAGTTAGTATATGCTAACTTGTATGCATTGTCAAGGACCGCACGAGTATTGAATCATCTTTTTCCATTCTACCTTTATATTTTTATCATCCTATAGGAGAATTTCATTCGGGGCACAAAGCCAATTTGTCCATTTATATTGTAGATTCCATCGTATTCTTATTGACAAAAAGAACAATTGTTCTATACTAAATACAGGCGAAAGCCGAAACTCGTAGCTTTCCGGTGAGGTTCACACCCCTGTGAACCTCAGGCATTCATGGGCCTCGTAGGGCACCACAACCACCCTGAACGAAGGGAACATCCATGAAGGTCTTCAGTATTTGGCGCTGTACCGGCAGCGCGGGTGTGTGCCTTTCCGTGGAGAGCGGAAAGGACACGAATGGACAACTCTGTCGTTATTCTCTACAATGGGGAGCCAGTATCGGTGCCAAAGGAGGTCGCGGAATTTCTGGAGCAGGAGCGGAAGCGGGAGCAGGCGCAGGACAAGCGGGACGAGAGGCATCTGAGTAGAAGTGAGTTTGAAACGGTGCTGTCCTGTCTTGGAAACACCGACCCTCCTGTGGAAGAAACTGCAATCCAGGCCCTCCGGCTTGAAACTCTGCGAAAGGCTGTCCAAAAATTAGATACCCAGGAGCAAAACTTGATCGCCCTGCGCTATGGTCAGGAGCTGACCATGGAGGAAATCGGGAGGCTCTGCGGCGTATCGAAAATGGCGGTATCAAAGCGGCTGAGAAAGCTCCACGAAAAGCTGAGGAGCTCTGTCACATGACAGGGCTCCCCGGCTTTTTTCTTTCTCTGGGATTGCTATTCACAAGCTCCGCTTCCGTCCATACTGGATGGGAGCAAAATTTTTTCAAAGATTTTTCGTTTTCTGGTTTACAAACCGCTTCCAAGTGTCCTAATGGGTGAAGGGCAAATTTTTCGAATCAGAAGGCCAGCTGATGGCCGCAGTTGGGATTGCCCTAAAACAAACTCAGAAAAGAAAGAAGGGCGAACATGAATCCAACCCCGTTGACCTATCTGGACGGCGAAACTCTGATAAGCACCGTCCTGCCGCCCATCCGCTTTGTCGTAGACAAACTACTCCCCCAGGGACTGCACATCCTGGCGGGAGCGCCGAAGGTGGGAAAATCCTGGCTGGCCCTGTGGCTCTGCCTGTGTGTTGCCAAGGGAGAACCGGTCTGGAATTTCTCCACTCGCCGGGGTGGTGTCCTCTATCTCTGTCTGGAGGACAGCTACTCCCGCATCCAAAACCGCCTGCTGGATATCACAGACGACGCCCCAGCAAATCTGTGCTTCGCCACCATGTCCGAGAAACTGCATAGCGGGCTGGTGGAGCAGATCGAGGGATTTCTTGGCGCACACCCAGATACTGTGCTGGTGGTTATCGATACCCTCCAGCGCATCCGTGCGGCCGGGAATGAAAGCAATCCCTACGCCAGCGACTACCGGGACATCGGCGTGCTCAAGGCATTGGCAGACCAGCACCGCCTCGCCGTCCTGCTCATTCACCACCTGCGGAAGATGAACGACGACGACCCCATGAACATGATCTCCGGCACCACTGGCCTCAGCGGAGCCACGGACTCCAACCTGGTGCTGAAGAAAGGAAAAAGGAGCGGCAACGCCGCCACCCTCTACTGCACCGGGCGGGACATCGAGTACCAAGAGCTGGTCCTGGAGTTCGACCAAGACGCCCATGTATGGAAGCTGGTGTCCAGCGGAGAATCCACAGAAGAACAGGACAAAATCCTGGTTTCTCTCTCTCTGCTTTCCTCGCGGAGCGCCGGGAATTTACCGGCACCGCCACAGAGCTGGCAGAGGCGCTGGAGCCCTATTGCAGAGAAAAAATACGTCCCAATGTGCTGATGAAGCACCTGCTCCGCCGCCAAGAGGAGCTATTCCGCATGGGAATCGCCCTCCAGAGCAGGCGGACTCGTGATCGGCGAGAGCTGACGTTGACACGTACCTGTGACGGCAATGACGGCAGTGACGGGAAAAACGATACGGAGCCAGTGCCGGATTTGTTGTCACAGCCGTCACAGCTGTCACCAAATCCAACAGACACTTCTAACGAAGGGAGCGCGGACAAATGAACAAACTGGAGAAAGATTTGAAATTAATTTTAGATTCCTTGGCGGACCGCTGTACCGCTGAGACCATGCACTCCGTTATGGAGACGATGGAACAGTCCATGGATGACGAGGAAATTCCCCCAGCGGAGACAGTGAGATCCTTCATCCAACACCCGGAACAGCCGACGGATTTGACTGCCTTTCAGCAGGCCCTTGCAATGGACAGCCTGTTGGAACAGGCAGAAGTAAATTTCCGCACGCTCTGCGATCTGCTCCGCTACCACTACTGGAAACAGGCTGGAGCGGTCAGCTCCGTAGACGAGTTTCTGGAGCTGTTTCAGTAAGACGCTGAGTAGGTGCCGATAACGGGGATTCCTCCCTTTCGGGAGGGCAAGCATCGCGTCCGGCTATACGCCGGCCACCGTTCCGGGGCGCTGCCCCGAACCCGGCCCCTGCGGGGGAAAAGGAGGAGCCATGCAGAGCGTAAAAAAGAGCGAGATCATCACCCTGCGGGTGACGCCCCGTATCAAGAAAATCATTCAGGAGCAGGCAAAAGCCGCTGGCCTGACGGTCACCGATTACCTGTGCTACAGCGGACTGGGAAAAGAGATCGTCCGGGTGAACGGGCTGGAGCAGGTGCTCACTGAACTGAAAGCCCAGGGGCGGAACCTGAATCAGCTCACCACGCTGGCCAATATGGGAAAGGTCAGCGTGGTGTACGGTGACAAGCTGGCGGAGAGTTACCAGCAGATAAGCGAGCAGATCCGTCAGCTCCTGCGGGAGGTAAGCAACGGGCCCCCACAAAGGGCATGACCCTTTGTAGGGAGAGGAGACGCCCCGGAATAAACGAGCCTTCAGCCTCTCAGGCTGGAGGCGAATGATATGGAGGAGGTGTCGACGAGGTGGCTACTTTCACTGCTGTCAAGAATTGGGGCGGAGGCCGGGGCGCGCTGGGCGGAGTGCTACGTTACACCCAGCAGGACGAAAAGACGCTGTGGGAAAGACAGCGGCTGGTGTCCGGATGAAACTGCACCGCCCAATCTGCTCTCTCAGAGATGCAGCTCACAAAGGAGCGATACCGCAAAATCGACGGGCGGCAGTACTACCACTTCGTCCAGTCCTTCGCGGAGACGGATGACCTGACGCCTCAGGAGGCCCACACCATTGCGCTGGAACTGGCCCAGCGGGAGTTCCCCAACTTCGAGGTGCTGGTAGCCACCCACATTGACACAGACCATCTGCACAGTCACTTGATCGTCAACAGCGTCAGCTTCCGGGACGGAAAAAAACTCCACCAGAGCGCCGCCGACCTTCAGGCCCACCGGACAGTCAACGATGAGATCTGCGCTGCCCACGGTCTGGCAATCCTGCCTCCGCCGGAAAAGCAGGTCAAGCAAAAGCGGATGAGTACCAGAGAGTACCGCTCCGCCGCCAAGGGCGAGAGCTGGAAGTTCCGGCTGATGAACACCATCGACCAGTGTATGCGGTACGCCTCTACCAAAGAGGAGTTTCTCTCCCTGATGGAGAGCGAGGGGTATCAGGTACGATGGACAGAGGGTCGGAAGAACATCACCTACACCACGCCCACAGGCATGAAGTGCCGGGACGACCGGCTCCACGATACAAAGTACACCAAGGAGGTCATGGAAGATGAGTTCCGAATCCGGGCAGAGATTGTCCGTGGAAGAACTGAAACGGCTGAACCTGCCGCCGCAGTCAGCCCCTATGCTCCCAGCGCATCCGACCCAGCAGGAGTGGAGCGAACTGCTGGCACGGCTGGAGCGCCTGGAAGCCGGCGTCAGCGCACAGGAGGCCCCGCTTCGGGCGTTGAGCCGACAGGTGGGGCAGCTACCCACTCAGGAGCAGATGGAGGAACTGGCGCGGGAGGTGGCCCAACTGCGGGCGGAAGTGAGACAGGCTGGGAGGAAGAAAGAAATCTCTATCTCGCCGCCCGGTTTGGATACGGCGCTGTCCGTACTGGCATGGTTGGCGCTGCTCCTGCTGGGGACCATGGTGGGCATGGTGGTCTTGCGGACAATCTGGTCCGGCTTGGCCGCAGTCTGGAACGCGGTGCGGACGCTGATCCCGTGATGGACGGGACCACCATGCCCCACCGCTCCGACCGCAAGACCCTGCGCAGAGAGCAGGAAAAGAAGATCGCCCTCGGTCATAAGGAGGACGACCATGAAGAAGAACCAACCTGGCAGCAGTCTCTGGGCTGAGGCCAACCGTTCCCTGATATGGGAAGAAAGGCGAATATGAAAAAAGATTACGAAGCATATCGGGACACCGGCGTTCTGGGTAGTTATCACCCTGAGATGGCCGTACTGCGGGAGCAGCGTGGTGGCGAGGTCCTAACCACATTCCGGGACACTAATTATCAGCAACAGGAGGATTACCTGGAGAGTCAGCGGAAGATGCTCATCCGGGGGAAAGTATTCTATGTGACCTCTGCGTTTCCCTCTGAGGCCATAGCGACGCCCACGGACAAACTGCTCTCCCTGATCGACGCGGAGCTTTCCGGCCAGGGCCACAGCGCCTGATGTTTTAGTGGACTTGGGGAAGCCGGTGGGGTATACTGTCCGTACCCCATACCGGCTTGCCCCTGAAAAAGGAGGTTACAGAATATGGCAAGCCCAAAATACAATATCTTATACGGAAGGCTCAGTCAGGAGGACGAGCGGCCGGGTGAATCCAACTCCATCCATAACCAAGAGTTACTATGTAAAGGGTGGAGTCACCACCTAATACAAGTGACTGCGGTTCATTTGTGGCAGAATGGTACATTGCAGTTGTGAAAAGGAGATGAGAACGCCTAAAAAGAGCATTTTCAGCAACTGTAAACAACATTTTTACCACGGATGAAAGGAAACAGCTATGGAACTGACCTATACAAAAGCAGGAGACTACTATATCCCGGTCCTTGTCCTTGACGATGACACTGAATACGAAATCGGCATATATGGCCGGATGCGCCAGCGTTTTTTAGAGGAATATCATCCTGGCACTTACAGCCGGATGCTTCTCTTTGGAGAACTGTGGAAGCATCTGGCTGAAATTGACGCCGCCTGCCGTGAGCGTATGGACCTCCTGATCCCGGCCATGGCGAAGTGGGAAGGCGTGACCGAAGCCCTGAAAGCCTCCGACCAAATGGAATGGGTAGGACGGATGAACAATATCCGAAGCCGGGCTGAGGAAATTATACTCCACGAACTGGTATACGCATAAAAATGGGGAGCGGTTCATAAAGTGGACCGCTCCCCGTTTTTGTTTTGTTTCCGCATATTTAGACCGGCTGTTCTCAAGCGGCAATTTGTCGCTCGAACAGGCAGCTGCTCAGGTCCTATGAATGTCAGCATAAATTTCTCCGGCAGTTTTGATATAGGAGCCTTTTGAAGATGCTCAACCACCCGCATCGCAAACTGATGGCTGCCTATCGTATCCCACTCGGCCAGCAGCATGATCTCCGCTGTGCCGTCTTTGAAATCATAGCAGAGTTCACCCAAAGCGCCGTCGCAGTCCGCGAAATATTCGTAGACTGCGGCGGTTATTTTTTTGCCCCGCTTCTTCTGTGACTTTAGCCGGAGTTCCACCGCATGAAGCTCGCCCGCCGCAGCCAGCACCCTTGTCAGCTTGTCCTCCGCTCTGGCATAGGCCCGCTCCGGTATTTCAAAAAACAGCTCATGCCGCAACAATTTCAACGCAGAACGCTCTACGCTTTTCGCACGGCTCTCCGTCAAATGGAAATACTGCGCCGTTTCGGTGAGCGGGTGGTCTTTGCCGACCGCAAAGCCAAAGCGGTACTGAACATAAACATTTTCTCGATTCGGCAGCGCATCCATGGCCTCGTGAAGTTCAGCCACCGTCTCCTGCTCAATATAAATCTGCTCTGGCAATTTGACACCGGGAGAAGGAATCAGGGTTTCAACGGTATCATCCTCTGTATCATCTAAATCTTCGTCCAAATATATGATCTTCCATGCGTTTGTTTTGTCGTGCCTCAACTGCCATACCGCATCCCGGCTGTACTGACGGATCAGATCAATCATAGCCCGTTTAATTGCAGGTGCGGCATAGGTCAGAAATTTGGTGCCGCTGGAAAGATCACAGCCAGATACTGCTTTCCAAAGACCGATAGAGCCCGCTTGTATGAGATCGTCAGTCTCGATTCCACAGGAGAAAAGATACCTTTTTCTTATGGGACCACCAATGATCTGATTGGCCGTCTGCCGAATAAAGCGAAGATTGTCCTCAATAAGCCGGGACACAGCCTGTTCGTCTCCAGCCTGTGCCAATGCGCAAAGCTGTTCATTTGTCCGGGCTTCCATTTGTTAACCCCTGCTTTTGCGCAATATCTATGTAGCCTCTGATGAAATTCTCAACAAGCCCGGAAAACTGTTCTCCCAATTCAGGCGTCGCGCCCGGTAGTGTAGAATAGGCCCCGGCAAGCTGCTCAAAAGTGATCTGCGGCGTCAACGGTTGTTCGCCGCTGCCCTTCACCATATTTTTCATCATAGTCTTGGTGAGCTGTGCCGTTGCCAATTCGGTTGTAGGTGTCCGCGTCTGGATACCTGCTTTGATGTCCCGGAGCATACTCATGAGCGCGCTTTGGATGCTCTCAATATCCTTTTCATGAGGGGCAGCTTTCATCATGCCGAGGATCTGTGCGGCGGCCTCTGTCCCCTCCTGCGGGTTTGCCAGACGGCTGGTGTCTACCGTGTCGGTAAGCTGTTGCAAAGTATCCCACATAGCATTTTGACCAGCAAGACTCTCGGCAATGGCATCCTTGAAATAGCGAGAGATCATCCGTGTGATCTCAGGGAATTTCGGATTTTCTAAAATTCGGTTGACCACATCGGTGTCTACGTCTCTTGTGTATAGTGCCATTGCCGCCTTGTAGGACAGGCCCAGTTCCTCTATATCATAGCTGCGCCGCTCCGGGAAGTCTGTCTGCCCCAGGATAAAGTCTGTGGACACCCCCAGGAAGTCCGCAATTTTGATAATATATTCGTCGCCAATTTTATCTGTTTTTCCGCTCAGGAACCGGCTGAGTGTGCTTTCAGCCATACCCATGGCCGCTGCCAAATCCGCCTGGGTGATTTTCCGCTCTTTTATCTGATCCTGTATTCTCTGCCGGACAGTTCCCGGCAAATATGTCCGCTCCATATTCGACAACCTCCCCGCTTATCTCCAAGTGTACTGCATTTTTGGAAAAAGTTGCGTCGAAATCCGCCTCTTGCGTTTTTGCAATTTTTTGAGCTGGCCAGCCTTGAAATTGCAATAGCGCCATATTTGTTCGATCCGTACCATTTTCTCCGTATATTGGTATCAGAGGGACAAAAGCCTCAATCCACACGGAAAGGAGCATTGGATGTTATAGCGAATACCTGCGGAAGTGCCGTTCCTGAGTTGTCGGGGCGGCATTTTCGCACTTACATCTAAATACGGACAACGGACCACCGGCGGGGAATCCCCCTACAAATAAGGAAAGAGAGGTACAATGACGGAAAACACCAGCACCACAATGACCCGGCGAATCGGAAGCACAGTTTTCAAAGTGAATATTTTTACAAAAAGAGATAGCAGCGAAACCATAGAGGACAAAATCATGCGGCTGATCCAGCGTGAAGGGTTGGCATCACCGGAAGATTGTGGTATGATAAATGTGCCACAAATGAACCGTCAGTCTGAAAGGAGCGCGTCATGAGCGCCAGACAGGCGGAGAAAATCACTGCTCTATATGAGCGCCTGTCCCGTGACGATGAATCTTCAGGGGACAGCAATTCGATCATCAATCAAAAACGATACCTGGAGGGCTATGCCGCTGACCATGGTTATGGCAACATCGTCCATTACACGGATGACGGCTGGTCCGGCGGCAATTTTGACCGTCCCGCATGGAAGCAGCTGATTGCCGACATTGAGGCCGGGAAGGTAGAACATCTGCTGGTCAAGGACCTCAGCCGGGTGGGGAGAGATTATCTCCAGACGGGCTTTTACACAGAGGTCGTTTTCAAACGCTATGGCATCCACTTCGTTGCCATTGGGAACAGCATTGACAGCAGCGATCCCAGCTCTGGTGAGTTTGCCCCTTTTGTCAATATTATGTCCGAGTGGTACTTGCGGGATCTGAGCCGGAAGCAGCGCACTGCCATCAGGGTCAAAGGGGAATCCGGCAAGCCGACCACCAACTGCGCTATCTACGGGTATCGGAAGGACCCGGAGGACAAGCACCACTGGCTGATTGACGAAGAAGCGGCGGCAGTTGTACGGCGCATCTATCAGTTGGCCGTTGAGGGACACGGCCTGAGCGATATCGCGAACATTTTGTACCGGGATAAGGTAGAGTCCCCGGCGGCCTACCTGGCAAGACAGGGGCGCGGCCCTTGGAAGAGCAGGGAGAATATTGACCGCCCCTACGCCTGGAGCGACTTTGTCGTGGGACAGATCCTGTCAAAACCTGAGTACATGGGCCATACGGTCAACTTCCGTTCCCACAAGGAATCCTATAAGGATAAGCAGCCAGTTTACCATGCCCAGGAGGACTGGCTGATTTTTGAGAACACCCACGAGGCCATCATAGACCGCGCCACATGGGAGCTTGTGCAAAAGCTGCGGGGAACGCCCCGCCGCGTGGATACGTTGGGCGAGGCGAATCCCTTGACCGGGCTGGTGTTCTGCGCGGACTGCGGAGCAAAGATGTATAACCAGCGGACACGGGGCAGCGAGACAAAACCGTATCCATCGGACGCCTACGAGTGCTCCTCATATAAGCTGGGAGGGCAAAGAAGGGCTGCTGTTTGCGGCAACCACCACATCTCCACCAAGGCGCTACGGGCGTTGATTTTGGAAACTATCAAGGTCACCAGCGCCTATGCCATCTCCAATGAGAGTGAGTTCATTCAAAAGGTCCGGGCAGCGTCCGAGGTTCAGCAGGCGCAGGCGGCGAAGGACTTGAAGCGTAAGCTGAACAAGGACAAACGGCGCTTTGACGAACTGGACACCATCATCAAGAAGCTGTACGAATCCTATGCGGTGGGCCGCATTGGAGAGGAACGCTTTGACACCCTTCTCGCCGGATACGAACAGGAGCAGGCTGCACTCCGGCAGTCCATCGCAGAGGGTGAATCCGCGTTAGGCAGCTTTGAGCGGGACACCGCCAATGTAGAACATTTTCTCAATCTCACGAGGAAATACACAAATTTCTCAGAGCTGACCACACCAATGATCAACGAGTTCGTTGAGAAGATCGTTGTTCACGCCCCGGACAAGTCCACGGGGGACCGGGTGCAGGAGGTAGACATCTATCTGAAGTTCATCGGCAAGTTTGACGCCCCCATGCCGGAACCTACCCCGGAGGAGATCGCGGAACAGGAGCGATTGCAGAAGGAGCGTATCCGTAGCCGGGAGCGGTATCGCCGGTTGAAGGCGGGAGAGAATTTGAGCCCGCCGTTTGAGCGGATCTGCGCGGCCTGCGGCAAGACCTTCTCCGCTCTGCGGCCAAACGCGAAATACTGCTGTCCGGCTTGCAGGGAAAAGAACTATCGCCGTATGGCGAGAGAAGCGAAGTCAAAAGTATCATAAATTTGTTCCGGGGCGGTCCGCAATGCTGCGGGCCGCTCTTTTCCATCACAAAGGAGGTTGAAAATCCATGTGGAACTGCGATTGGGAGTACCAGAACCAGGATGTTTTGAAGAATTGCTATGAGCGCAAGATGGCTGGCAGGCCCTATGGGAAGAACGATCCCGTCCGAAAAATCATTTGCGAGGGATGCGGATGTGTTTTCTATACGCGAATCTGGTCCAAGAAATACTGCTACTACAAAAAATGCGGCAACATCGGCTACCGCAAGCAGTTGAGACAGCGGCGTTTAGCCGAGACTCCTCGCACCCAGGTCTGCAAAGTGTGCGGGAACACATTCACGCCCAAGCGGTCAGACGCGCTCTATTGCAGCAATGCCTGCCGTCAGCGGGCGTATCGTCAGAGTGTTACGGATAAAACAAGTGGTCACGATGACCACTTGCTTGAATCGTAACAAGATATGATCCAAGGTGTTACGGATAGAGGTAGTAGAATAATTTTCCACTGCGTTCATCCGTAACGGGATCGCAGTCATGTTACAGATAAATCAAGTGTGCAAAATGACTACTTGATTTATCTGTAACGCAAATATTATCAATTTTGGAGGGGCGGTCTGCGGACCGCCCTTTTGCTGTTTATACAGCGGAAAGGATTTTTATGAATATTTTGAACCACAATGCACCTATCATCATTGGCATCGACCACGGCTATGGCAATATTAAGACGGCTAACTGCTGTTTCAAAACCGGCGTCTCCTCCTTCGATAAGGAACCGACCTTCAGGAGCAATTTGCTGGTCTATGAGGGACGCTATTATCTGATTGGAGAGGACCACAAGGAGTTTACCGCCGACAAGATGGCGGACAGCGACTACTATATCCTGACCCTCGCCGCTATCGGGCGGGAGCTGAACATCCGCAAGCAGACCTCGGCCCGTGTCCATCTGGCGGCGGGCCTGCCTCTCACCTGGGTCAGTGAGCAGAAGGAGGCATTCAAGAGCTACCTGCTGCAAAAGGACAGCGCGGACTTCAATTTCCGGGGCGTAGATTATCACGTTGATTTCGTTGGCGCGAATATTTTCCCCCAGGGCTTTGCCGCTGTGTCTGACCACCTGCGGGACTTTCGTGGGGTGAATATGCTGGCCGACATCGGCAATGGCACGATGAATGTCATGTATATCAACGACCGCCGCCCCCAGGAGAAAAAGTGTTTCACAGAGAAGTATGGGACGCATCAATGTATGCTGGCGGTCCGGGAAAACCTGCTAAAGCTCTACGGCTCCGCCGCTGACGAGACGGTCATCGACCAGGTGCTCCGGCATGGCACAGCAAGTATCAGTGAACGGTATCTGTCCGCGATCCAGACAACCGCCAAAGACTATGTGGCTGGCATCTTCCGCCGTCTGCGGGAGCATGAGTATGACCCGGAGCTGATGAAGCTGTATGTGGTCGGCGGCGGTGGCTGCCTAATCAAGAATTTTGGAGCGTTTGACGCTGGCCGGGTAGTCATCAACGAGGACATCTGCGCTACCGCCAAAGGGTATGAATACCTGACTCGCCTTCGCGCCAAGAAGGGCGGTATGGTATGAGCAGGCGGATTGTCAGCACCAATATCCGCTTCAACCTGGAGAAAGAGGCGGACCGAACGGCCTGGGAATACCTACAGCAGAGGGACAAGAAGCAGCACCGCTCTTACAGCAGGGCAGTGATTGCCGCCGTCAACGACTATTTTGAGCGCCGGGGGCGGCTGGCCGCTGATCCATATCTGGAAACCCGTGAGAAGGAGGAGGCTTTCCTCCTGCGGGTGCTGGAAACCATCCGGGCTGGGTTAAGCCAAAACAATCCCGTCAATACAGCGGACATATTGCTTCAGATGTTGCAAAGTGTCCAACGCCAGCCTGCCCAGGTCGAAGCGGCACAAGAAGACCAGCAGGAGGCGGACGATGCGGCATTGGATTTTGTGGACAGTTTTTGATACCACAGCGGGCCGTTTTGATACCATAATGAATTGAATTAGCACCAAAACCACAAGCACCAGATACCAGATTTCTTGCATTTGCGCGGGGAATCTGTACCTGGTGCTGTTTTTTGCTCTCGCTGATACCAGCTTACCGAATCTTGGTATCAAAATCAAGTGCTTTCAGTGCCAACAGGCCGATTGAGGCCGGAAAGGAGTTCGTATGACGGATAATGAAAAGAAGCTGATCCAGGCCAGACATCGTTTGGAGGAAGCCCAGGCCCGTGACCGGGTGAAACAGCGCAAGGCCCGAACACGGCGGCTGATCCAGGAGGGAGCTGTTCTGGAGAAGGCTCTTCCGCAGACGTTGAGCATGGATTTGAACGAGTTGGAAACATATCTCCACGAACTTGCAAATTGAGTACACAACGCAGGAGCGTCCCGGTTCGCCGGGGCGCTCCGCTTTTTCCGGCCCGAAGGGCGCACTTACTCACCACCCGCAAGCGGGCGGTGGTATGGCCTGCGGCAACCGTGCGCTCTCCGAGGGGGATTGCGCTTTCCGCGGAAAGCGCCCGCCGATGCCACGGCATCGGCGGCGCAACAGGCGGCAGCACACAGCATCGTGCTTCCGCTGTTGCCGGATAAAGCCAGCCACTGGCTGGCTTTATCCCTTATGGGCAGCATCCGCCGCCCATCTTCTTTTCGTGAAAAGAAGCAAAAGCACCGGCCAACAGGCCGGGACGGAGGAGGTCGATAGATGGCAATCTATCATTTGGAAGCGAAGGTTATTTCACGGGGCGTTGGGCGCACCGCCTGCGGTGCTGCCGCCTATATGAGCTGTTCCCGTATCTACAACGATTACGACGGCATTCAGCACGACTATACCCGGAAACAGGGCCTTGTGTGGGAGCATATTTTTCTCCCCTCTATGGCCCCTGCTGAGTGGCAAGACCGGGAAACACTCTGGAACGCCGTGGAGAAAGCTGAAACATCGAAAGACAGCCGCTTGGCCCGTGAGTTCATTGTGGCCCTACCCGTAGAGTTGGGCCGCGATGAATGGCAAATGCTACTGACCAAGTTCATACAAGAGCAGTTTGTTTCAGATGGGATGTGTGCCGACGTTGCCATCCACAACACGGACGGTCATAATCCCCACGCCCACATCATGCTGACCATGCGACCCCTGGACGAGCAGGGCAAGTGGCAGTACAAGACTGAGAAGGAATATCTCTGCGTCAAAGGCGGTGAGGAACGGGGCTTCACCGCCGCCGAGTTCAGGACGGCGCAGAGCGACGGCTGGGAGAAGCAGTACCCCTACAAGGTGGGTAAAAAGAAGGTCTATATGGCTCCCTCCGCCGCCGAAGCTCAGGGCTATGTCCGTGTTGACAAGCACCCCAAAAGCACCCGGTACGGGCGGCAGAATCCCATCACCGCCCGATGGAACAGCGAGAACCAGCTTGTCCTCTGGCGGGCGGCGTGGGCAGATACCGTCAATGCGTTTCTGGAACGCTCCGGGCTAGAAGAACGTATCGACCACCGCAGTCATGCCGAGCGAGAGTTGGACGAACAGCCCACTATCCATGAGGGTGTGGCCGCCCGTGCGCTGGAGAAAAAGGGCGTTGTCTCTGACCGCTGTGAACTGAACCTGCAGATTAGGGCGGACAATGCCCTGCTGCGGGAATTGAAATCGCTGGTTAAGCAATTGATGGATGCAGTAAAGAATACTGTTCCCGCTATTGCAGAGGCAATGGAAACTGTACGCCAAAAAATGACTATCTTCCGGTATCAGCTTTTGCATATTGGGACCGAAAAGGAGAAGCTTGCATACACCCTCCAAATTGTTAAGCCGGACATCAAGCGGTATGAGAATATAGTTAAACAGTTCAAGGCTAAGATCAAGGAGCGCCGGACATTGCTGGATGAGAAAAGAGCTACCCCGGCAATTCAAGTATTTCGGTATCGAGAGCTGGCGCAGAAAATTGCTGGTCTGACGGAAGATATTGAGAAATTGAAAAGTGAGAAGGCTCTGTTGCTCAATCAGCTTAACTGTGCAGACAATCATGGTATAGCGGAGGTTAAGCAACGCATTGCATCCATGGAAAACTCTTTGAACAAGCTGGATCAGCAGGAGATAAAGTGCGCCAGTGAACTGGAGTCGGTACTGGCACAGTATACCGAGCTGCAACAGGAGGCGGCAGATATGGATGCACTAGAACTGGATACCGCCTGTCACGCTATCCGGCCCGATAAGGAGCGGGAAACGGCCCAGCGGCTGCAAGCCGCTTATGTCAAAAAGTTTGATTCCAGGACACTGGCACAGAGCCGAATGGATGTTGCTGAAATGTTGAATGAAACAGCGGAGCCGGTATCTATCCGTCAGAAGCTACAACAGTTGCAGATCCAGCAGACGAAGCAAAGTCACGAAAAGGAACTCGGCCAGGAGCGGTGATGCTCCTGGCCTGCGATCATTCCATCAACAAATTTCTTGCTCAAGTGCGTCAAATTCTGGTGTAGAGAAAACCTCGCCCAATATTATTTCAAAGCCATCGCAGAGTTTTTAATAGTCACTGTACCGGGATTCTGGCTTTCTCCGTTAAGAATGCTTTTAATCGTCGCTTGCGAAACGGCGGGAATGTTGCTCAATCTGTTGGGCGTAATTCCGTGTTCTCTGCATAACTGCAAAATTCGGGCCGCAATTGCTTCACGAGTATTCATATTGCGCCCCCTCCAAGTGATATATCACTATATTGGAGGCAATAGTTATGAGTACCTGCTTTTTCATCGGACACCGCGAGGCTTTGGATAGTCTCCTACCTCAATTATCTGCTGAAATTGAGCGGCATATCACTGAATATGGCGTGACAGAGTTCGTTGTAGGTAGATATGGCCGCTTTGATGCACTGGCGGCAAAGTGCATCAAGGCAGCAAAGAAGCGCCACCCGGAGGTGACGCTTACTTTGCTGCTGCCTATCATCCGTATGACCGCCCTACTCCAACACAGCCTGGTTTTGATGGAACATTCAACCCGTCAGGGATGGAGACTGTTCCGAAATGTGCCGCTATTGCCCTGGCTAACCGGTATATGGGTGGCTCACAACGAATATCTGATTGCCTATGTGCAGCATTTAGTCAGCAATGCGTGGGATTTAGTGGAATATGCCTGAAGATACGAAAAGCAAGGGACTATTACGGCTACCGCATTGTTAAAGCCATAAGCAAAGTGAATATAAACGCTTTATGGGAATTGAAATTTTTTCTTAAAACTGATACAATACTACAAAAAAGTGGTTCCTGGGAACATTCGCCATAAACTCTACAAAAATATACATTGGTATTCAACGAGGTGCAACGCATGCAACAGTTAAATGAACAGCAACTAAAGTCAATCTGTTAAATAAAATGAGCAGAGGAATGTTGGTATGAGAAAATCTAAATTTTTTGCAATAATTATTTCTGCATTTCTATTATCGGTGGTCGTAATCCCGATTGCAATCAATGAATCATATAAGCACGGCGTGGTTTATGTGACAAAATGGGATGCGGCAGATGTGCTTTCCTACTATGGTTCTCTATTGGGTTCAGTCTCTACAATATTGGCTCTTGTCATTACGATCATTTTTACAAAAAAGCAGATACAACGGGACCGATTTTTAGAACTTAACCGTACAAAATGGGAAAAAGTAGATTTAAGTGTTACACAAATGCTAATCGATATTTCTCCTTTGAAGATGTGTAATTTTAAAGCATTAAATGGCGCTATTACAGAAAACTTACATATCATAATTTCCAATCTGCTACAATATGAAGCTACTGCAAAAACATCATTAAATAATATCAAATGCTATATTAATCCAATTGAATATCGCAAAATTGAAGTTTTAATAGAAGAAATATATAATTCAATTATGCATTTTTGCAAAATTGGAGATGAATTATTAGACGAATACCTGACTCTACAAACTTTAGCTCTAGAGCACGGAGGAACCATTCCCAATGAAGAGTTGCTAAAACATCTCGACAGGGCAACTGAAATAAATAAAAGAATCCCTCTGGCACACGATGCTGAATATCAAAGGTTATTTAATATGAAACGAGATGTATTTGAGAAAATATATGCCGAAATTGAAGTTGAGGCAAATAAAAAATTGCAATTTAGAAAATAGGGGAAATAGGTATGCCCACACTTGAATGGATTGGAAAAGACAAGGTAGTCAACCACCATCTGGAGGTCCCCTACCGGGTGCTGGAGGAACAGTATACATACAACGCAGACCATAGCGAAAACATGATTATCCGTGGAGACAATCTGGAGGCGCTCAAGGCTCTGCTACCCCGGTATGAGGGGAGGGTCAAGTGCGTCTATATTGATCCGCCCTACAACACAGGGGAAGAAAGCTGGATTTATAATGACAATGTAGCTGACCCTCAAATGCAAAAATGGCTAGGCGAAATAGTGGGAAAAGAGGATGAGGACTTATCAAGACATGATAAGTGGTTATGTATGATGTACCCACGGCTAAAGTTATTACAAAGGCTATTACATGAATCTGGTTCAATATTCATAAGTATTGATGATAATGAATTATCAAATTTACGTTTGATGTGTGATGAGATTTTTGGAGCAAGGAATTTTATCGCGATATTTATATGGGAAAAGCGATTGAACCGTGAAAATCGGAAAGCAGTATCATCTCGTCACGATTATGTCCTTTGCTATGCCAAGAACAGGACAAGTGAGCGTCGAGTTTTAAAACAACTTCCGATGTCTGGGGAGGCTTTAGATAGATATTCTAACCCAGATAATGACCCCCGCGGCCCATGGAAATCTGACCCTGCCACTGCTCAAGCTGGACATGCTACGCAAGAGCAATTCTATGTATTACAGCTACCGAACGGCAAATCTCACACACTTCCGGCGGGGCGGTGTTGGCTTTATACAAAGGAAAACATGATAAAAGCTATAGCTGAAGGACGAATTTGGCTGGGGGCGGATGGCAACAATGTACCAAGAAAAAAGACATATCTTTTTGAAAAAGACAGGGGCTTAACACCAGAAACAATCTGGTTTGCAGATGATGTTTCAACAAATGAGCAGGCTAAAAACGAACTAAAAAGAATTTTCCCTGAAACGATTCCCTTTACAACCCCTAAACCTCACGAGTTGGTTGAGCGAATGATTCAAATTTGTTCGGAAGATGACGATATAATTCTCGACTCCTTCGCCGGTTCCGGCACCACCGCCCACGCGGTTCTCAACATGAATAAAGCCGACGGCGGACACCGCAAATTCATCCTGGTAGAGATGATGGACTACGCTGAGAGCATTACCGCCGAACGGGTCAAGCGGGTCATTGACGGCTACGGCGAAGGGAAAAACGCTGTGGAGGGTACAGGCGGTGATTTCACCTTTTATGACCTTGGCCCCGTTCTGCTCCTGCCCAACGGCAATCTGAACGAGGACGTGGGCGCGGCAAAAATCCGGGAGTACGTCTATTTCATGGAGACGAAGTCCTCCATTGAGCCGGATAAAGCGGACGAACCCTACTACATGGGCGTTCATCTGGACAGCGCCTATTATTTCTATTATGAGCGGGACAGCCTCACCACCCTGAACCGCGACTTTTTGGGGGGCGTCAAAACCAAGGCGGGCCGATACACCATTTACGCCGATCAATGCACCCTGAGCCAAGCGGAGTTGGAGCGGTGGCACATCACCTTCAAAAAAATCCCGCGGGACATTTCAAAGCTGTAAGGAGGCGGCGTTATGGAGCTGAAAACCTATCAGAAGCAGGTCATGGACGATCTGTCCGCCTACCTGGGCCATCTGAACCGGGACCGTGAACTGTTCACCGCCTGGAAGGGTTACTGGATGGATAAGGATATCCCCGTAGGGCTGGGCGGCGTCCCGGCCTACAAGTCTGCCATTCCCGGTGTTCCCCATGTCTGCACAAAAGTCCCCACCGGCGGTGGAAAGACCTTTATGGCCTGTGCCGCCCTCAAACGCATTTTTGACACCATGCCCATGGACAAACCCCAAGTGGTGGTGTGGCTTGTGCCGTCGGACTCCATTCTCACACAGACCATCCGGAACCTGTCCAACCCGGATCACGAATACCGCCTGCGGCTCAATTCGGACTTTGCCGGACGGGTGGGCGTGTATACAAAGGAAATGCTCCTGAGCGGCCAGCAGTTTTCCCCCGATACCGTCCGGGAGATGCTTACGGTCTGTGTGCTGAGCTACGCCTCCCTGCGCATTGACAGCAAGAAAAAGGACGTGCGCAAGGTCTACCAGGAGAATGGAAACCTGCTGAAATTCGCCCAGTATTTCAAGGATGATTCCGTACTGCTGGCCGATACGCCGGATACAGCGTTGATCCAGGTGCTGCGGCAGTTGTCCCCTGTGGTAGTGGTGGACGAGAGCCACAACGCCGGGTCGGATTTGAGCGTGGAAATGCTGAACAACCTGAATCCGTCCTTTGTGCTGGATTTGACTGCCACCCCCAGGAAGAACAGCAATATCCTCTCCTATGTGGACGCCCGGGAGCTGAAAAAAGAGAACATGGTGAAGCTCCCGGTGGTGGTGTATAACCGCACCTCCCGTCAGAGCGTGATCCAAGACGCCATCCAGCTCCGGAGCAGCATTGAGCAGCAGGCATTAGCAGAGGAAGAGGCAGGCGGGGCGTACATCCGGCCTATTGTTCTGTTCCAGGCCCAACCCAAGATCAACGAGGACAGCGAAACCTTTGATAAGATCAAGGCTATGCTGGTGGATATGGGGATTCCGAAGGAGGAAATCGCGATCAAAACCTCCAAAGTGGACGAGCTGGGGAAAACGGACCTCATGAGCCGGGATTGCCCTATTCGGTACATTATCACGGTCAACGCTCTCAAAGAAGGGTGGGATTGCCCTTTTGCGTACATTCTGGCATCATTAGCGAATAAGACCTCCAAGGTGGATGTAGAGCAGATTTTGGGACGTATCCTCCGCCAGCCCTACGCAAAGCGGCACCGCTCTCCGCTGCTGAATACCTCCTATGTGCTGACCTGCTCCAATGATTTCAGAAATACTCTGGACAGCATTGTGAGCGGCTTGAATATGGCGGGATTCAGCCGGAAGGACTTCCGGGTGGGCGAAGCCCCCGACCTGGCTCCTGCGCCTAAGCCGGATGAAGCGGAACAGATGGAATTCGGCGGAACCGCTCCCGATGCAGAGGCAGATCCGTTTGATGATATTGATACGGAGGCAGTAAAACAGGCGCTGGCGGGCGGAAGTGAACAGCCTGATTCTCCCCTCAGAGAGATGCTTCAGGATGCACAGCGTCAGGCGGACAGCTACGATACGGAAATGAAGGAGAGCGGCAGCGCAGGCTTTTGGGGAGGGGAGCTGGGAGAGATGTTGAACCAAAACGCCATACAGTCTCAGTTTATGGAGGAAGCCTCCGCTTTGCGTATTCCGCAGTTTTTCCTTAAAGGTACACCTGATTTGTTCGGTGGGGAGTATGAACTGCTGGAAGCGGAAAATCTGTCGGAGGGGTTTTCTCTCAGTGGCCAGGACGCGCAGATCAACTTTGAGTTGGCCACCGGCGAGATGTACCGGGTGGACCTCCAGGAGAAGGGAGAGGCGATCCCCAAGTATATGCGGGCCTCCAAGGAGGAAAGCGAGTATATCCGGGAACGATTGGCGAAGCTGCCGCCGGAGAAGAAGGTTCAGCAATGTGTTTCTTTAATTTGCGGAAACCTGAACCGGAACGACCGCTACGCCGCCCAGGAGATCAGCGCATATGTCCATCGCGTCGTGGAGAACATGACGGAGGACGAGTTGGCGGCGATGGAGACGGCGATTCCCACCTATGCGCGAAAAATCCAGGAAAAAATTGATGGGCTGGAGCGGGCCTACCGGACGGCCCAATTCAAGAAGTGGCTGGACAGCGGGAGAGTGGTATGCAGGGAGTCCTATGCCCTGCCGCAGGTTATTACGCCCGCTGAAACGATTGATACTATCCCGTATTCTTTATACGATGCCGAGAAAGATGACATGAACCAGGAGGAGCGGAACCTGATCGACATTGTAGTAGGGCTGGGCAATATCAGGTGGTGGCACCGGATCATTGAGCGCAAGGGATTCCGGCTCAACGGGAATATCAACCATTATCCTGATTTTATGGTCATGACAAAGGCCGGGAAGCTGGTGCTGATTGAATTCAAGGGCGATGATCGTGATAACAGTGACAGCAAGATGAAGCTGGAACTTGGCCGTCAGTGGCAGGCACAGGCGGGGCCAAACTATCGCTATTTTATGGTATTTAAGAATAAAGATTTTGGCATTGATGGAGCCTATAAACTTGAGCAGTTTGTAGAAATCATGAGGGAACTATAACATAACGAGGCTCAGACAAATATGCCTGAGCCTCGTTACTCATAATTTTAATGTTGGATGGTGAATTTGCCCTTGACAAATCACTTCTCAGAAGCTCTTTCTCGAGCGATATGCAGCTGAAAATGGATTTGACAACACTCTGTTTCTGGCCGACGACGGTTACTCCGGGACCAACTTCGACCGGCCCGCGTGGAAGAAGATCATGGAGATGATTGAGAACGGCGAGGTGGAAACCCTGATCGTCAAGGATCTCAGCCGCTTGGGGTGCGAATACCTGCAGGTGGGCCAGCTGACGGAGCTCTACTTCCCGGAGAAGGGCGTCCGGTTTATCGCGGTCAATGACGGTGTAGACTCCCTGGTGGAGAGCAGCAACGACTTCAACCCTATCCGAAACTGGGCCAACGAGCTCCACGCCAAGGACACCAGCAAAAAGGTACGTTCCATCAAAAAGATGCAGGCGGAACGCGGGGAACGACTTGGCTCCAAACCGCCCTACGGCTACCGGAAAAAGGACGCACAATCCAAAGAAATCATACCGGACGAGGCGACTGCCCCTGTGGTATGCCGGATCTTCGAACTGTGCGCCGCCGGGAAAGGGCCCAACCAGATCACCAGGATCCTGACCAGAGAGCAAATCCTGAACCCGACCAACCAGTACTACCAGGCTACCGGGACAGCCTGCAACCACCTGGACACGACCCGCCCGTATAGCTGGTGCGGCAAGACAGTGGCAAATATCCTGGAGAATATTGCCTATCTTGGCCACACGCTCAGCATGAAACACACGACGCTCTCCTACAAAAACAAGAAGCAGATCCGCAGGCCGGAGAGCGAGCAGATCCTGGTGAAGAACACCCATGCTCCGCTGGTATCGCAGGAACTCTGGGAGATCGTTCAGGAGGTTCGCCAGCACAAGCGCCGACCGCCCAAATACATGGAGGGACCTAATCTATTCTCCGGCCTGGTCTACTGCTCCGACTGCGGAAAATACTTGGTGTTGTGCCGGACGGAGAAGATGCGGGAGGATCAGTACTACTTCCGGTGCTCCACCTACGGCAAGCGGGGAAAGGACGCCTGCACACCGCACCAAATCCGTGAGGTAGACCTGAAAGCCATTGTATTGGACGATCTGCGCAGGGTGACCCATTTCGCCCGGATGAAGGAGCGGCAGTTCGCGGAGTACATCAACCAGAAAAACACGCTGGAGTTGCGGCGGGAGATCAACCGTGTGCAGAAGGAGCTGGACGCCATGCGTCGCAGAAACGGAGAACTGAGCGTCCTGTTCAAACGGCTCTACGAGGACAACGTGCTGGGACGGGTGACCAACGAACAGTTCCGGATGCTCTCCGCTGACTACAACGGAGAGCAGAAAGAGCTGGAGTTGGCTATCCCCACGAAGGAGGAACAGCTGGAGAGGCTGAAAGCCTCGGTCGCCAATGTGGACGCCTTCATCGAGAAGGCCAAGCAGTACACCGCCATCGACGAGCTGACTCCTCAGCTGCTGCGGCTGTTCATCCAGCGCATCGAGATCGGGGAGCGGTCGAAGAAACACTCCCGTTCCGCTGGTCAGAGCGTCCGAATCGTGTACCGGGACATCGGCGCACTGGATACGCCCATGCGGGAGGGCGACCACGCACCGCACATGGCAAAAGAACTCACAGAGAAAGAAGCAATCATGCGGTTGCTGGCATGAAAACACAGAGGCGGACGGCTTCCGCCGTCCGCCTCTGTGCCTGACAATTCACCCGGTTCAGAAAATGTACCTATGGGAACCATCAGAAGGCAGCTTCTCCTTTTTTAAACTAAGGAATATAATTTATGTCTCAGACCCGGGAAAGTATTCCTTCAAACCACGAACAAATTCTTTAGCGATGTCTGACAAAATATAGTCCTGGTGCTTCATCCAGCCAATTTCTGAGCGAATATTACAGTTTTCTAAACGGAGCGTTCTACGATTAGTGGCTGTTTCTGGTGAGGATTGATAAATATTATCACTATAAATAGAGTTTAAATAGTAGCCATGTGTTGTATTCAGGTGTTCAAAAATAGCTGATCGGGATGTTGTAGCAATCCGTTGCCGCGCACGTGGAATTCCCAATTTTCGGAAGATATCAGAGTACGGTCCGGATGCCTGTCCTGAATAAAGAATAACAGGATACCCTGCTAAAGCATCAGGAGAAACACTGCTTTGTTCTTGATGAAACAAAGGATTCGAACGCCCCACAGTAATACCAACTTCTAAGCTGGCCAGAGAATAGAATTGTATCTTTTGGGCTTTAAACTTCTGTTCTTCAGCAGGCAAATAGCAGCTCCAAGTACGATATACTCCTATCTCCGCAATCCTATCTGCCACCAAAGTAGGAACATCAGGTTCATACTCTTCATACTGCTGGATACATACACATTCATTTTTATACTTTTCCAGCAGCTTCCCACATAGAGCAGACACAAAAGGGAAACCCATACTTGCTACAGAAAAGCAAACTTCATTACGCTTGTTTTCTTCAAAAAACATATCCAATTGATCTAACTGAATTTGCAGGGGTTTTAGATATGCTACAACGCGATGTCCAAAGGGTGTTAACTTAACACCTTTAGGCGTTCTAATAAATATTTCATTTCCTAATTCCCTCTCCAAATTTTGAATTGCATTTGACAAAGCTGAGTGTGGGATAAACAAATTTTGTGCTGCTTTATTAATTGAAGATGTTTTTGCAATCTCTAATATATATTTCAGTTGTGCAATAGTCATTTTCTCCGCACTCCTCACATGAACATTCGTTAATATATACTTCACTTTTCTACAGCACATAAAGTTTAAATTAAATTTACATGATTATAGGCAGCTTGTCCATACTAAATAGTAGATTCATCTTCAGGTGGATGTAATGTTCAACATAGGAAGGTCTGTAAGGAATTGATAGGGATTTTATGGAACTGTTCCTGCTTGGATACATCTCTCTGAAGCGATTTGTAATACGAAGAACGATTTAATTTCAGAATTCCGCATAGTTCCGCAATTGGATATTTCTTTTCGTGATGGATCACCTGAATAACAAGATATTCTCTTTCCTGCCAGACTCGGCTCAACCTCTTTTCCTCCCCTTTCCAGCTCCTTCTTTTCCCGCTCTGCGATTTCTTGATAGCTCTTTCCTTCCGCCAGACAAGCTCTAACAATTTCGACCCATTCGTCCAACATTGTATCCCGTTTGGCCATTTGAATCCCTCCGGCTTTTAAGAGGTCTTTGAATTCTCTATGGTCATTATAGCATTTGATCTATCCGCAGGGAACAGAGGGGCTTACAATTTTGTATTTCAAGCATAGATCCGTATAACTAATGTCCCCGTTCAGATATTCCTTTACTGCCTGTAGTTTTACCTGTACTGGATATTTTTTGTTCTTTTACATAGGATATAGCCCCTCTCCCCTGTACATCTCATACAGTCGCATTCAATTAATTTGAGAGACAATACACTTTCGATACACAGTAGCTATTGCTTTCTCCTCGCATAATATTTTCAACTACTCAAATTTTCTTTTCTACTGGCAGTTTCCCCTTATGCGGCCCCCTTTCGCTCTACTTTTTTACTTGTCTACTTTATTGGGCGTATATCACCATGAGATTTATTTTTAATGTACCAGGGCCCCGCCGTATGGTGGGGCCCTGACTGTTCGACCCTGTTTCTGCTACGGCACCATTGTGCGAGGTTAGGTGGATGCGTACCTCTCACAGAAGGAAACGCCCTCACCGCTGGAGTGGTTTGGCACAGCGGTGTGTGGGGAGGTTTTTCTCCTTTTTGGGAGTGGGCAATAACTTGTGAATTTTTAGCCGGATGTTGGGGGCCTCTACTTCAATCCGGGCGCATATCCGTAACTCCCACCTGTACGTTTGGATTGATTGATGGATTGAACGCAGAGAGAGGGTTTCGTTTTGGAGCTCTCGCCGCTTTTGGCGGTAGAGTCCTTTCCGCTGGCCGGAAGGTCTCTCTCTATTTCCCCCTGTATCGCCCCGGTCAGTGTGTGCAACCCCTCCCAGATGCCCACTTTGTACTTCATCAGCAGCTTGGCCTGCACCACGTAGCGGTCAAATTTAATAACCTCCGCCATATTATACCGCCGTTTCTTGGGTGGGGCCGTATGCTTTCGCAGTTTACCCAGCAGATACAGGCAACGGAACTGCTGGCGCAGATTGAAAGTAGGCTCGCCACTATAGCGTGGCTGGGGCGGGCCTTTGGTGTCCACCTCATTCTTGCCACCCAGCGCCCAGATGCCAACATCATCCCAGGACAAATCAAGAATAACCTGGACTTCCGTGTGTGCGGCAGAGCGGACAATGTACTCTCTCAGATCATTCTGGACAACACCAGCGCCGCCAATCAGATCCCCAAGGACGCAAGGGGCCGTTTCATCACCGGGAACGGCACTGTATTCCAGGGCTATTTGTTTGACGAGGGTCAGCTTTAAGACTGGGGGGCGGCTCCTGTGGCAAGGAAAAAGAAGTTCAACCACTACGGTACAGGGATACCCTATCACGAGGTGGAAGCCCTGGCCCGTGTCCTGCTCCCGGAGATACAGGCGTTTTTCGAGAGCGAGGAAGGACAGCGGGAGTTTGCCGAGTAGAAAGCACAACAGGGGCAGGACAAAAAGAAACAGAACTAATACATAAGGCGGGAACATCTGAAATGATGTTCCCGCCTTTTCTCAACGCCTCGACAAACTGGAATTTGTCAAAGAGGATTGTTCCAGTATTCCACGATATTTCCGTTCACATCATAAAAAGTAATGGTACCAGCATTTATAGGCAAGACAATCGCAAAAGGTTTATTGCTATCAATATAAATCCCCTGAATGGAGTTACCATCATCTATTTGTAGTTGTGTTACCTGCTACTGATTCATAGAAATAAATGCTCGTTCTTTATATTCCTCTACTGTGAACTCTACAATTTCCCTTTCAACTCCTGAAAGGCTCCCACCGCCACGAAAGAAATATCCAAAGGAGAGCCCTGGACGATTAACATAGACAGAAAAAGTGTGGTCACTCATATCCTGGGGATAAGAAATATACGCAGCCATTGTGCCGGAAACATTTCCCTCGACTGTCCAATCATCCTTAATCTTCTGCGACGAACGAATATCCGCTTCTAAATTGGTTGAAGCCACCCCAATATCATTGTTGACATAGAGAAATCCAACAAACAAAATGCAAACGAGAACAACCCCCAGCGTTATCTTTAGAAAAACTTTTTTCATATAATAACCCACCCCTGCAACTTCCGATTTGTTCTATAAAAATATGATAACAGCAGGGAAAATAAAAAGCAAGGGCAGGAATGTTTCTCCTGCCCTTGCTTGTCATATTACATTGTCGAAAGAAATGATAAATCCGAACACATTACCCGCCTGGATAATGTAGTTCGGATCATCATTGTTTGGTCCGAGTGCCGAGATTCGAACTCGGGGCCTCTTGAACCCCATTCAAGCGCGATACCAAACTTCGCCACACCCGGAAAGAGCTGCCAGAATTTTTATCAGTCAGACAGCTTGTATATATTAGCATACCGGAGAAAAAAAAGCAAGCCCCTTTTTCAACTTTTTTCATTTTATTTTTGGGGCAGGGAGCTCACCCCCTGCCCTGATAGCGGCTGCTGTCCTGCTGTTTTCTCTCTTTGACCACAAACATCTCGTACAGGCGGCCCAGCAATTCCCAGGTCTGCCGGTCCATAATCCCGCTCTCCTCTAGCCCCGCCGCCCTCTGGAGCCAGCGGGTATTGGCCACTGAAGCAGGCCCATGAAGCCCGTCTGCCTGATCTGCCGTAATCCCATCGAAATATCGGGCCAGTATCCGGAGCATCGCCTGTGGAATGATTAGGAACTCCTGCTCATTTCCTGGATAGACCCGGGCTTCCTGTCCGGGGAACAGGCGCACTGGCCGGGGCTCTGCCAGCTTCCGCTCGAGAAGGATCCACCGCTCCCGGATGTCGTTCCAAGTTTCCTCGTCCACCATGCCGGTCACTGGAGGATGGAGTTCCCGTTGAAAGAGCATCACCGCCTCCAGAGTCCGTTCGCCAAACACACCATCCGCCACAATCTCAGGCAGGAAGGGATATTGCAGCGACAGCCTCCGCAGCATATACTGCAGACTTCTGACCGGCTGTGCCAGCAATTCCCGCTCCAGTTCATCCCGTGTCATACTAACACCTCTCCTCTCCGGTCCGTCTGGCCAAACCGCACAGTTTCCCCTGGAAATTGCCCGACCCGTGGGGTGTCGGCATAGCTGCTAGCATCCGAGCCTACATTGATAACCGAGGCCGGCATAATCTCAGTGGCTGTTCTGGGGAAACGGACCATATCCCGGCGCATGAACTGGTCCGCCAGAGCAAAGTGGCCATAGATGGAGTTCCAAGTGACCTCCCCAACCACCCCATCAATCGTAAGCCCAACCAGGCCCTGGTATTGCCGGACAGCCTGGGTTGTGTTGTGTCCAAAGTCCCCGTCTACCTCGATGGGCAGCAACGCCTCGTCGAACTGCGCCATCACGGCCAGCATATATTGCAGGACTCGGACCTCAGGACCAGTATCCCCCTCCCGCAGAGTCCCAGGGAACTGGAACTCGATCCCATAAAAGGTCTGGCCCTCGCTGATAAGTTCAGCCAGTTTGGTGACACCCACATAGAGAGAGACCATTTTATACCAGGTTGCCTTTCCCACGATTCCGTCCGCGGTTAAATTGAATATCCGCTGGAATTTTCTGACGGCCTCCTCTGTCTTCTCATTAAAAGCGCCGGTAACCGGCCTAATTTTGGGAATCGCGGGATAATTTTGCGAGATGCGGTTAATCATGGTCTGGATCGCTACGACCTCCTCCCCCGCTGACCCCAACCGCAGGGGGTAGCCGGGATAGGAGCGAGTCATATCCTGGATCGGTGCTTCCACCACCAGCTCGATATCGTCGCCGTAGTAGCGGTAGAGGATCTCCATAGAGTTTGCTCCCTGCTTCGCCATGTCCTGGCTGCCCCATTGGGACAGTCCGTCGCAGGTGCTGGTGGTCCCATTGCAAAATTTGGCGGCCAAAGGCTCTACAAACCCCCGACGGCGGATATAGTCGTTAAAGATCTCATCCACTACCCGGCTGATGCTGTCAAAGAAGTTGCGCCCCCGGATGAATTTCTGGTCGTACTGGGTGGTGGAGGTAATATCAAACTCATAGCCCCGGCTGCGGTAGTACTCCGTGTACACCCGGTTGAGAGCAAAGGAGATGATTGCCAACACATTGGCCCGGATGGCCGACAGCTCCCAGGTAGGGTATATCTCGCTGGAGGCCACATTTTTCACATAGTCCGGGAAGCTGACCGTGATGTTTTCCGCCCACTGACTGGGCAGCCCCAGATGGACCGTAATGTTGGTTGGGATATAAGGAGTGATGATGACCGGCATTGTTCCACCTCACAGGCTCTGGGCGGTGATCTCCCGCTGGTCCCTTACCTGGAGGCTGGACTGGCCCTCGGCCAGCGGAATCAGCTCCATGTCCTGGGTCGTTTCCACCCCTGGGAATATCTGGACTCCATCTACCTGGAGCATAGCGTATCCGGGATGCTCCGCCCACACGCTGCATATGGCAAATGGAACGGGGCCATCTGTATGCGGGGCGGTACTCTCTCCCAGCAGCGGAGTCGATATCTGGAGCGGAAGAATGGCTCCGCTGCTGTCCGTGACCTGGAGGGAGAGCAGCTCCCGCCTGCCCCCCTTCCCCTCATGGGTGACCACCACGGTGGCTCCGCTAATTGGAATCTGTGCCCGCGAGGTATAAACCCTGATAATCAATGTACCAATATCGTCCATATGCGCCCTCCTGTCCGCGGGTTCTGCCCGCTTCTGTTTTCCCCATACTATGTCGGCGTACAGGTCGTTGTGCTTCGGGGTGGTAAAAAAAGCCGCCTGTTATAAAAACAGGCGGCTTTTAGCTTTTGATCTTAGCTCCAGCTCTCATCCAGTTCGGACCGCTTGGCGCGGCCCATCAGGTCCGTGATGACCGCGTGGACATCTCGGCCCTGGTAGAGCACCTCATAGGCGGCTTGGGCAATCGGCATCTCCACTCCGGCCTTTTCCGCCAGGGCCTGGGCATTAGCAGCAGCGTAGTAGCCCTCCACCACGGCGCCCACCTCCTGCATGGCCTCATGAATCTCTTTGCCCTGGCCCAACAGGATACCGCACCGGCGGTTCCTGGAGTGCATGGAGGTACAGGTGACGATGAGATCGCCTACGCCAGCCAGGCCGGTAAACGTCTCCTTTCTGCCCCCCAGGGCCACGCCCAGCCGGGCCATCTCGGCCAGTCCCCTTGTCATAAGCAGGGCCTTGGTGTTGTCCCCATAGCCCATCCCGTCACAGCAGCCAGCGCACAGGGCGATGACGTTCTTCAGGGCGGCGCAGATTTCGGTGCCCACCTTATCATCGCTGGTATAGACACGGAAGCGGGGGTTCATGAACAGGTCCTGGACCTTTTGGGCTACAGACAGCTCGTCCGCCGCCGCCACCACGCCGGTAGGGATACGGCGCCCCACCTCCTCCGCGTGGGAGGGCCCAGACAGCACCACCACAGGGCATTTGCCCTGAAGCTCCTCCTCGATGACCTGACTCAGACGGAGCGAGGTATCCTTTTCAATCCCCTTGGACACTGATACAACAATGGTCCCTGGGTCCACCAGCTCCCGCAGCTGGGCTGCGGTGGCTCGAACGGCGAAGGAGGGCGTCGCCAGCACCACCAGACCACATCCCTTGACCGAGGATAGGTCGGTGGTCAGTTTCAGTTCCTCCGGCAGAGGCACTCCCTTGAGCATGGGGTTCTCATGGGTGTCCCGCATCCGGTTAGACTCCTCCTGGTGATAAGACCAGAGAGTGACATCGTTTCCGTTTTCCAGTAACAGCAGGGCCAGGGCAGTCCCCCAGGCGCCGCTGCCTACTACGGTGATCTTCATCAGAGTTTACCTCCCAATGTAATATTGTAGGGGCCAGTGTCCACGACGGCCCTCCAGTTCACGGTCTCATTTCGTAGGGGCACAGCACGATGCGCCCCCGGGCGGGCAGCTCCATGGGGCCGCCCCCGCGGTCATATCATTTCTTTTTACGCAGAGAAAACTTATTTTCCGTTCCGGAGAGCAGCCGCTTGATATTGGCCCGGTGCATATAGACCACCAGCCCGCCGAGCAGCAGCCCCAACAGGGTGATGACCCAGTCTTGGTAAACAAACCAAGTGGCCACAGGGAAGGAGGCCCCAGCCCACACCGAACCCAGGGACACATATCGAGTGAGGACGGCCAGGATGAGAAAGCCGCCCCACACGACCAGAGCGATCCGCCAGTCGATCATGATGGCGATGGTCCCCCCGGACAGGATGCCCTTACCCCCCTTGAAGTGGAACATACAGGGAAACATATGGCCCAACAGGCAGAACAGGCCCGCCCAATACTTGAACAGGACTACATAATAGGCGACCGTAGCACCATCCAAAGGGAAGTCCGGCATGATGCGCGGGTCATATCCGCCGCCAATTTTAACCGCGATCAGAATGGCCACCACTGCCTTTAGCACATCGGTGAGAATAACCACAAAGGTCAATGGGCCGCCGAAGGTACGGTAGAAATTGGTCAGCCCCGCGTTGCCGCTTCCGTGGTTTCGCACGTCGTCCCGCAGGATATATTTGGATACGATCACCGCCCCATTGAAGCAGCCGCAGAAATAAGAGATGACTGCCACGATCCAAAAATCCATCCGGGTGAGGAAAAATAAAATCGCGGAACCCATTATCACTCCTCCTTATCGCTGCGCTGCCGCACGGTCAGCCGGACAGGGGTACCCTCCAGGCCGAAGGTGGAGCGGATCTGATTTTCCAGATATCGCTGATAGGAGAAGTGGAACAGCCGGGCGTCGTTGCAGAAGCAGACGAAGTGGGGCGGACGGATGCCCACCTGTGTCATATAATAGATCTTCAACCTCCGCCCCTTGTCTGTGGGCGGCTGGACCCGGGCGGTGGCGTCGGCCAGGACCGAGTTGAGCATTCCGGTGGTGATGCGCATGGCGGACTGGTCGGTGACATAGTTAATAAGCTCAAAGAGCCGGTCCACCCGCTGGCCGGTCAATGCGGAAATAAAGACAACAGGGGCGTAGGTCATATAAGACAGATCCCGCATGACCTCCTGACGCATCTTGTCCATGGTCTTGCCGTCCTTCTCGATGGCGTCCCACTTGTTGACCACAATAATGCACGCCTTACCCGCCTCGTGGGCCAGTCCGGCCACCTTGGTATCCTGCTCAGTGACTCCCTCCTGGGCGTCGATCATGATCAGGCACACATCGCTGCGCTCGATGGCCATAGTGGAGCGCAGGACGGAGAACTTCTCGATCCGGTCATCCACCCTTGACTTCTTCCGCATCCCGGCGGTGTCGATAAACAGATATTTGCCGTGCTGGTTCTCAAACGCACTGTCCACAGCATCCCGGGTGGTGCCTGCCACGTTGGATACAATGACCCGCTCCTCTCCCAAAATGCGGTTGACCAGAGAGGATTTTCCCACGTTGGGCTTTCCGATAACTGCCACCTTGATGACGTCGTCCTCCTCCTCCTCCTCCTCGTCCTCCTCCTCGGGGAAGAACTGGAAGCAGGCGTCCAGCAGATCGCCGGTGCCGTGGCCATGGAGGGCGGACACGGCAATGGGATCGCCCAGCCCAAGGTTATAAAATTCATAGATATCCGGGTTCTCCCGCCCGGTCTGGTCTGCCTTATTGACTGCCAAGATCACCGGCTTGCCCGATCGGAGGAGCATATTGGCCACCTCCTGATCGGAGGCGGTCATTCCGGTCTTGATGTCGCACACAAAGACAATGACCGTGGCGGTGGAGATGGCGATCTCCGCCTGCTCCCGCATGAAGGCCAGGATCTGGTCGTCGGTGCCCGGCTCGATGCCGCCGGTATCCACAATATCAAAGGTACGATTTCTCCACTCACACTGGGCGTACAGCCGGTCCCGGGTGACGCCGGGGGTGTCCTCCACGATAGACAGCCGCTGGCCGCACAGCTTGTTAAAGAGCATGGACTTACCGACATTTGGTCTGCCTACAATAGCAACAAGAGGTTTCATGTAATCATCCTTTCATATGCCCTTATCAAAGCCCAGCAAAGCGGGTTTGATGTGGGGAGGAGGCGCAAGGGAATGCAGCAAAAAATGCCCAGACGTCGTTATGAGAGAAGCGGCCTTCGCGGCGGCGAGGGGCGGCCTGAAATATGCCGGCCTTTCCACATTCGGCTCCCCGCTACACTCTTTGATTATATTGATAGTATTCTGTTTCTTCCTGGCTCTGGCGTTGGGCCATAGGGGTAATCTCCAGTCCGCAGATTGCGTCGCACAGCTCATAGCCGTCCTGCTCCACTGCCGTCACAGGAACACCAAGTTCCCGCTCCACATCGTCCACCGACACGTCGTCCAGAAAGACCCGCTCCCCGGAGCGGAGCATATTGGCCGGAATCAGCAGGCGCTCTCCCAGCTCCCGCCCCTTGAGCTGATGGATCAGATCGCCTCCGGTGACCAGTCCGGCCACCGTGATGGTCTCTCCAAAGAAGTGGTTGACGATGGGATAGACCCTGCCCTCTATTTTACCACATTTCTCCCTGGCCTGGGAAATCAATCTCTCCAAATATGGGGCGGCGGACACCCCGGTGGCGATGGAAAACGGGGTGGCGCCCGCCATCTCCTCCGGCTCCATCAGGTCCAGCGCCCGGTCAAACTCCCGGGAGAGCAGGGTGAGCATCCCCACCCCGTTGTCCAGCTGGGTAAACTCCTCAAAATACTCCTCCGGCGGGAGCTCCCGGCCGGCCAGGAGATAAAACTCATCCGAGCACCACGCCAGCCTGGTCCCCGCCCTCTCCAGATGGCGGGCGGCAAAGCCCTCCACCTGGTCGATGACCGCTCCGGCGGTCTCTGTGTTGTAAATGGTCAGGGGATACAGCCCCTCCCGGTATTTCGTCACGCCTACGGGGACCACCGAGATGCTGTTCACCGCCGGATACATCCCCGCCAGGTCATGCAATGTCTTATCCAGAGCGGGGCCGTCGTTGATGCCGGGGCAGGATACGATCTGGCAGTTCATGGTGATGTGGTTTTGGGCAAACCGCTCCATGATATCGATGCTCTCCCCCGCCCGCCGGTTCTTCAGCATCTCCGCCCGGAGCGCCCGGTCTGTGGTGTGGACGGACACGTTGATAGGGGAGATCCGCAGGTCGATAATCCGCTGCACCTCCCGAGGGGACAGGTTCGTTAAGGTGAGGTAATTGCCCATCAGGAAGGACAGCCGGGCATCGTCGTCCTTAAAATAGAGAGAGGGTCGCATCCCAGGGGGCATCTGGTCCACAAAGCAGAAGATACAGTTGTTGGCACAGGAGCGGGCCCGGTCCATCAGATAGGTCTCAAATTCCAGCCCCAGGTCCTCCCCCTCCCCCTTGCGGATCCGCAGGGTGCGGGTGGAGCCGTCTCGCTCCCGGAGGGTCACTTCCAGCCTGGGATCATAGCTGTAAAATTTATAGTCCAGCACGTCCACGATCATGTGGCCGTTGATGTGGGTCAGCGTTTCGCCCACCCGGATACCCGCCCGGTGGGCCGGACTTCTAGGGTCTACTGACTTCACAGCCGTCATGCTCATGGATGCTCACCTTCCTTATGGGGTCTATCGTAGGGCGTTCGAATCATTTTACAATAGGTTGCCCGGTATTGCAAGATTTTCAGCTCTTTCTCCGCCGCCTGCGCCCGGAAAATTCCTTGGACAGATAGAGCCAGCCCATTAGCTCCTCATCCAGCTCGCCAAGATCGGCCACCGAGGTGTGGTGGGTCCAGCGGTTGGGGTAGGGCTCTGTCGAGTAGGGAATGCGGGGGCTTTCCACCTGAAATTCCAGAAAAAAAGACAGCCCCACATAGATCCGCCCGTCCGGCCTTTTCCACCGGGGCAGCCATAGGGCGGCGAAAGAGCCTGGGCCTTTCCAGGTAATCTGGCTCTTCTGTACCACCACTTCAAAGTCACCCAGCCTATCCCGGACAGCCCTCTCAATCTCCAAATAGAGGGGCAGCAGCTCAGGCTGTTTCATAAAAAACAGGTCCACCGAGAGGTCGTTCACCGCTCCATCCTCCGTTCTCTCAATTTGGGCACCTTTTACTTCCATCCTATCCCAATCCCTCCCCTCTGTCAACGAAAATTCACCCCTTTGTTTTTTTCCTATAATATGGTATGCTTACATCTGCGCAGGACCTTCCCTGTCAAAAAGAGAGAGGCGTGATCGAACATCCATGAAACATGAGAAGAAACGAGATTCCTGGGGCTCTAAGTGGGGCTTCATTCTGGCCTGTATCGGCTCCGCGGTCGGCATGGGCAACATCTGGCTCTTTCCGGCTCGGGTGTCAAAATACGGCGGAGCCACCTTCCTGATCCCCTATCTGATCTTTGTGGTTATCATCGGCTCCACCGGCGTCATCGGGGAGATGGCCTTCGGCCGGGCCACCCGGTCCGGTCCTGTCCACGCCTTTGGCGAGGCCACCAAGCTGCGCTTCGGCACCGATAAGCCTGGCAAGCTGCTGGGCCTTATCCCGGTCCTGGGATCCCTGGCCCTGGCCATCGGTTACTCTGTGGTCACCGGCTGGATCTTCAAGTACACCGCCCAGTCCATCACCGGCGCTCTGTCCGCCCTGGACGGAGTAGACGCCTTCAGCGCCAATTTTGGCGCCACCGCCTCTGGAAACCTGGGCTGGCAGATCGCCGGCATGGCGGTCACCATCGCCATCATGGCCTTCGGCGTGGGCCGGGGCATCGAGAAGGCCAATAAAGTCATGACGCCCCTGTTCTTTCTACTGTTTATCGGTCTGGCCGTCTACCTGGTCACTCTGCCCGGCTCCTCCGCCGGCTATCAGTACATCTTCGTCCTCCGCCCTGAAGGGCTCCTGGACCCCTGGGTATGGGTCTATGCCCTGGGCCAGGCATTTTTCTCCTTGTCCATTGCCGGCAATGGAACACTGATCTACGGCTCCTACTTGAGCCCTGACTCCGACATCCCCTCTGACGCCAAGATGGTGGCCCTCTTTGACACCTGTGCCGCCCTGTTGGCCGCTCTGGTCATCATTCCCGCAATGGCGGTGGCGGGCCAGCAGCTCAACGAGAGCGGTCCGGGCCTAATGTTCATCTACCTCCCCAATGTGATCCGCGGAATCCCCGGCGGGCCAGTCATCCTGGTGGTATTCTTTGTCGCGGTGGTTTTCGCTGCTCTGACCTCTCTGGTCAATCTGTTTGAGGCCCCCACCGCCACCCTCCAGGAGCTGTTCCACCTGCCAAGGCCCGCTGCCGTCGGCATCATCGGGGCCATCGGCATTGGAGTGGGCCTGCTCATCGCCCCTATCGTCTCCCAGTGGATGGACGTGTGCTCCATCTATATCTGCCCCATCGGCGCCCTGCTGGCCGCGGTCATGTTCTTCTGGATATGCGGCAAGGACTATGTACTCAAGCAGGTAAACCTGGCCCGCCACAAGCCTCTTGGGTCCTGGTTCTATCCAATGGCAAAATATCTGTTCTGCGGCGTTACCCTGCTGGTTCTGGTTTTGGGGGCTGTCTTCGGCAGTATTGGTTGAACGCTCTCCCCACTCACAAATACAGAGAGCCGGAACACAGGCTTGTGTCCCGGCTCTCTGACCAAATGGGGAAAACAAATGTGGAGGCCGCTTCTTTAACGAGCAACAGTCTTACTCCTGTCCCAGGAATATGCCTTTACAGACTTCTTATGGGCGGCAGACCGGACTATCCTAGATACCAGCTTCACGGACAGAGCCAGAACAGACGCTACTAAAATAACGATAGTGGCAATCACCAGTCGAAGCAACATATAATCAGCTATCATAACGACTCACCTCTGTACTTTATTATCCGAATCCTGCCCTTTCGGATGAGCCTATCCTATTCCATTTCATAAAAAAATGGGATTAAGCAAAATGCCGCCGCATTAAATCCGCATTAAACTTTCCTGCCGCCCACCTGAAATCATATTCTCAAACGAAACATCTTTCCAATTTGCCTTTCCAACCCCAGTGTGCTATGATACAAAAAATAGAGAGAGGACATGACCATGGAAAAGCTCTACGAACAAGACCCATTTCTGACCCGATTCTCCGCCCATGTGGAGTCCTGCATACAGGGCAAGCGAGGCTATGACGTAATACTGGACCAGACCACTTTCTACCCCGAGGGGGGCGGTCAGCCCTATGACCTGGGCGTCCTTGGGCCGGTCCAGGTATTGGAGGTCCACGAGCGTGAGGGCCGGGTAGTCCACACCTGTGACGGCCCTTTGGAGCCCGGCGCTCAGGTGGAGGGGCAGATTGACTGGGAACGCCGCTTCGATTTGATGCAGCACCACTCCGGCGAGCATATCGTGTCCGGCATCGCCCACGCTAAGTGGGGGTGCGACAATGTTGGTTTTCATATGGGGAGCGACTTCATTACCATCGATTTAAACGTACTGCTGGACGGAGACCAGCTCCAGGAGCTGGAGGAGGCGGCCAACCGCTATATCTGGGAAGACCACCCCATCTCCATCACCTTCCCTTCTCCGGAACAGCTGGCAACACTGGAATACCGGAGCAAAAAGGCGCTGACTGGCCGGGTAAGAATCGTTTCTTTCCCCGGCGCTGATACCTGCGCCTGCTGCGGCACCCATGTGGCCTCCTCCGGCCAGGTGGGCTTTGTGAAGCTCCTGTCCGTTCAGAAGTTTCGTGAGGGGGTACGCATCGAACTGGTGTGCGGCAGTCGGGCCTTGCGTTATGTAAACAGCATTTTAGCGCAGAACCACCAGGTGTCTACCCTTCTGTCTGCCAAGGCCTTTGAAACTGGGGCAGCGGTCCAGCGGCTGACCGAGGAGAACGCCGCTCTGAAGTCCCGGCTTCTATCCATGGAGGAGGATCGCTTTGCTTCCCTGGCCCGTCAGCTCACTGGGGCAGGAGATGTGCTTCTCTTTGAGGAGGGCCTGACCCCTGATAGTCTGCGCCGCCTGTGCGACGCCGTCCTCCAGACTTGTGGCGGGCGGTGTGCCTGCTTCTCCGGCGTGGATGGTCAGGGCTACAAGTACGCCGTTGGCCAACTGGAGGGCGACCTGCGTACCTTTGCCAAGGAGATGAACCAAAGCCTCAACGGCCGTGGTGGCGGCAAGCCCGGCTTTGTCCAGGGCTCGGTCCAGGCGGACCATGGGGCTATCCAGGCATTCTTTTCCGCCGCTGGATAAGGAGTTTCTATGGAATATACAGTATATCAGCTTCTCTGGTTCTTTCTGGCCTACTCCTTTTTGGGGTGGCTGGGTGAAACCGCTCTGGCGGCCGCCAAACGGCGGCGGCTTATCAATCGGGGGTTTTTGAATGTCCCCTTCTCCCCGGTTTACGGCCTGGCGGCTGTGTTGTTCGCCATCTTTCTGCCCGAACTGAAAAATACGCCCTTTTTTCTCTTTCTCTTTGGCCTGATTATTGCCACCGGCCTTGAACTGTTCACCGGCATCCTACTGGAACATCTCTCCGGCCAGAAGTGGTGGGACTACTCCAGATACCGCTTTCAATTCGAGGGTCACATCTGTTTGGGATACTCCCTTCTCTGGGGCGGGATGGCCCTTTTGTGCCTCTATTTTGGCAACCCCCTGCTGGTCAGGCTGGCCGGACTGATTCCCCGCTCTGTCGGTCAGCTCATCCTGCTGGTCCTGTTCTGTCTGCTGGCCGGCGACCTGCTTACCTCTCTGGCCGCCCTGCTCCAGCTCAATACCAGTCTGAAGGAGCCCAGTGAGCTCTCCCTCCGGCTCCGTCGTCTCACCGACCATCTGGATAACGCCGTCACCCGGTATATCCAGCGCCGTATGGCCAGGGCCTACGGCCTACGGCGGGAGCGGCTGGAGGAACAGGCCCGCCGCAGAGCCGCCAAAAAAGGAACGTCCGGAGTCTTTGCCCAGGGCTGCTGCTTTTACAAGCTGTTGTGGCTGTTTTTGATCGGCGCCTTTCTGGGCGACATGATTGAAACCATCTTCTGCCGTATCACGGCCGGGGTGTGGATGAGCCGAAGCAGCGTGGTCTACGGCCCCTTCTCCATTGTCTGGGGGCTGGGGGCCGTCCTGCTCACCGCTGTTCTGTACAAGTACCGGCACAAGAGCGACAGCTACGTCTTTCTTGTTGGAACCGTGGTGGGCGGCGTCTATGAGTATCTCTGCTCCGTTTTTACCGAGTTGGTCTTCGGCACGGTGTTTTGGGATTACAGCCACCTGCCCTTCAATCTGGGCGGACGCATCAATCTGTTATACTGTTTTTTCTGGGGCATCGCCGCTGTCGTGTGGCTCAAGTCCATCTACCCCCGGCTCTCCCAGTGGATCGAGCGGCTCCCTCTCCGGATCGGCCGGGTCCTCTCCTGGGTCCTCATCCTCTTTATGGTGGTCAACATCGCCGTGTCCTGTCTGGCCATGGGACGGTACACCCAGCGTCAGACTATGGACGCTCCGCCCGACACCGCGCTGGGACAGCTTCTGGACCGCCGTTTCCCAGACAGCCGCATGGAGCGCATCTATCCCAATGCTATTTTGGTGGACTGAGGTCCTCTAAACTCCTTGCGCCCCAATGGATTCCGGAGAATGTAAACCGCCGGTTAGCAGGATTCAAACCGCGAGGAGGTGGTCTTTTTCTCCCCTTTTTGCTAGGGTGAATGCAAAGGAGGCCGATGACCATGACGACCGGACAACGTATCGCCGCCAAGCGCCGGGAGCTGGATCTGTCCCAGGAGGGGCTGGGCGAGGCTCTCGGCGTATCCCGACAGTCTATTTATAAATGGGAATCTGATTCCAGTCTGCCCGATGTGGACAAACTGGTGGCTCTCAGCCGCCTGTTCCATGTATCCGTCGGCTGGCTGCTCGGTGTGGAGGAGGACCAGGAGGAGCACATCTCCAACGATCTTTCCCCTGCCCAGTTGAAACTGGTCGAGGAGATCCTGTCCCGCTATCAGCAGTCCAGCCAGCTCACCGCGGAACAGCAGGAGCGGGTGTCGGAATTGGTGGAGCAGAAGGTTCGGGAAAGCCGCTCCCCCCGCCACAGGCGCTTGCGCTACGGCGCCGCCTGTCTGGCCCTGCTGCTTGTCCTTCTGGCCGGGCGCTCCCTATTCGCCCGGTTGAAGGAGCTGGACCGCCAATACACCGACCTGGCCAATTCCGTGGGCAATATTACCTACTCGGTCAATAGTCAAATCGGCTCCATTACCAGCAGGGTGGAGGAGATCCTAAAATCCCAGAACAGTCTGGTGGCCGACTACGCTACCAATATCCAGTCCGCCGACCTGGCGTCCAATACTGTCACCTTTTCGGTCAGTGTGGTGCCCAAGACCTATACTGAGGGGCTGGAGATCCTTCTCCATGCTGATACCGGGGATGGGTTGGTGGACGTTCCCGCCGTTCCTGGACCGGGGCAGGAGTTCTCCGGCCAGATCACCTGCCCTCTGACAGACAGCATCACCTTATCCGCAGTCCTGGTGGACCAGGGAACACGCCAGACTCAACTACTGGGTAACTATTCCTCTCTCTACGGCAGCAGTCTACCAGCGGTAGATATCTCTCTTTTGGAGAGTGCCCTGTTAAATATTCCCCGTGGAGAGGACGGCCTGTTCCATGTGAGAGAGAATTATGGCTTCCTCACAGGGCTGTCCGCCTCCGCCTCTGCGGTCAACGAGGATATTGGTCAATCCCAAGTCAAGCAGGTCCAGCTAGGCCTGTTCCGAAACCGAGCACTGCTCTTTTGGCTGGAGCCATGCGGACGTCCAGACAATCATCACGGCTTTGAGGAGGCGGAGCAGTGGTTCCACCTTCCCTCCGTAGAGCTGGATCTCCAGGAGGGGGATGAGCTGGTCTTCGCCGCCCTGGTCACCGACCAGTACGGCCGGCAGATAGTCATCCCCTCTCTCCCCGCTTCCCGAGTAGAGGGGGATGAAATCACCTGGTTCAGCACCAGCTTTGACTTCCCCAGCGAGCCGGACGGCTGGGGGCTTGCGGGATAAAAAGACAGCGGACTGGTCGCAGTCCGCTGTCTTTTCCTATTCCTCTGTCTCCACCCGCCGGACCGCCAGATAGTAGTGCTCCTCCTCCGGATTCAGCTCCACGGTCCGTATCCCGCTCTCCGGCTCAAACCCAAAGTTTTGCCGGACAATCTCAATCTGCTCCCGGTCCTCCAGAACGGCGCTCTGGCCGGTAAAGGTGAGGGCGGAGCCCAGCCTGGTCACCAGGTCATAGCCGTATACGCCCTCGTTTTCGGTGTGAGTACAATAGAAATCGAAGCTGGCATTCTTGACCAGTTGGGCAGTCACTTCCACTGTCCCGCCAGCGGGGATAGTCACTTCCCCCTCCAGATAACATACACGGTCTGCCACTTCAAAGTCCACCTCTTCCAGCCAGCCGGTTTCATACCGCTCCGCCGGGTCCTCTGACAGCAGGCCGTAGCTCATCAGATAGCCGCACAGCAGGCCGTAGTACATCTCAAAGTCCACCGTGGCCTGGACGGGGTGGTGCAGGCCCCACAGGTCCTCGCTCCACCGCTCCATATCCGTCTCATAGAGCAGGGCGGCCACCTCCCGAAGGGCGGTATCCAGATCGCTCTCATACCGCTGGATATCCACCCCGGCCTCTATCTTTTTGTCCGTGTCCCAGCCCCCGGTGTTATAGCCCTGGGTGGTCATATTGGCCACGTCGTCCCCCAGGACAATTAAATAATAGGGTCGGTCGTGATCCCGTTCCCATTCCTGAGGAATGGAGAAGCTCTGGCCCATGATCCCCGCCTCCCGATCGTAGAAGCCGCCATGGAAGCCGTAGGAGAGAACAGTGGTCCTGTCATAGTCCAGCTCGAATTCCACCCGGAGGGTGGGGTTTGGAAGGTCGGCCTTCTCGTCCTGCTCCGGCCCCCAGGGATCAGTGAATCGATAGACCGTCACCGGCACGCCTGTCAGGTCCGGGTAATCCCCCAGGGCTCCCTCCAGATAGGAGCCGTCGGACAGAAGATCCCGGTACGCCTCCCAGGAGTCCAGCCCCCGCAGGTTCAGCCGCTCCCCATCTGTCTGTCCCTCGGTGTCCTGAAAGCCGCCGGAGTATCCGCCGGGGTGAAGGACAGTTTCCAGTTCTTCGCCGTCCGCAGACAGGGTTGGCATCCGCTTCGTCAGGTCCCTCAGGGAGCTGACAAAGGGATAGAGCACCTGGAGTGTCTGCTCCTGGTCGGAGTGATTGGTCAGTACATAGCGGTCGCGAATCAGAAGGTCCGTGGACCGGCTGGAGTAACCCCCATCGGGGAAGCTCTCCCGGAGATCACTTAGGATCTTATCGTAGCTCTCCTCCCCCCAGGCCGCTTCTTCGGCGGCCATCTCCTCACTAGAGATCCACCGGGGTACCCAGGGTTGAAAGTCCAGAGTGATCTCCCGCTGGGCGGTGACAGCCCCGTTTTCCTCCGCCAAGGTCAGGGGAAACACCGGGCCTGCATAGGACATGAAATTGGTCACCCCGTCCACTCCGCTCCCGCCCAGGCCGTTGTTGGAGGAGTTCCCCCCCATCCGGGGCAGATACCACACTGCCGCCCCCGCCACCAGGCACAGACAGGCGGCCAGGGCGGTCCACCGCCTCCAGTGAGGGGCGGGCCGTTTTCCGGCCGGTCTCCGGGCCGCCTCATCTACCTTCTGGTCTGAAATGTCGCTCAGAGATTGAAAGATCCTCTCACTCTTGTCACTCACATCACTACCCCCTCTCGCTCCAGATACCGCTTCAGACCCGTCCGCAGGCGGAGCAGCCGCTGGCTCACCCGGTTTGGGGACCAGCCCAGCTGACCGGACAGCTCATCCAGCCGCTGTCCGTACCAGTACCGGCGGACAAACAGAACTCTGTCCTCTCTCGGCAGACCGTCCAGCCAGCGGTCAATGGTCCGGGAGAGCTCCCGCGCCTCTGTCTCCTCCTCGGCGCTGGGGACGGCTGGCACACAGTCCTCCAGCTCCAGTACCAGCGCCTCCAGCCCTTCTCCCCGCTTCTGGCTCTTTCGGGCCCGCCAGCGGTCGATGGACAAATTGCGGACCAATCGGACCAGATAGGCCCGCAGGGAGGCAGGCCGCTGGGGCGGCATGGTATTCCAGGCCCGGTGCCAGGTGTCGTTGACACACTCCTCCGCGTCCTCCCGGCTGGCCAGGATATTGTGGGACAGAGAGCGGCACAGCGTGCCGTATTTTTCGTCGGTGGCCGCAATGGCCCCCTCGTCCCGGGCCCAATACAGCTGGATGATGTCTGTGTCCTCCACGGCCGCACCTCCTTCCAAAATCCTATTCATCCTTCTAGACGTAAAAGAACGCGCGATATGACATCGGATTGATTTTTTATTTTATCATGGGCCGGTGAAAAAAGCTACGAGGGGCGGACCTCGGGTGCCGGTCCCCTAGCTGTATTTTTTTGTTTACTTTCACATGGTAGCCTGTTAAAATATAGAAGTGTGGAGATATCCCCCACCCTTGGAATCATCGGGAGAAAGGAGCCTGTTATGTCAAAATTTTTGGATAAAGAGGCCAGCGATACCCTGTATCGCGCCATTTTGACCCTGAAGGACGAGGACGAGTGCCGCCGCTTTCTCCAGGACCTGTGTACCGTGTCCGAGCTGAAGGCCATGGAGCAGCGGATGGAAGTGGCCATGCTGCTGGATGAGGGCCTGATTTACAGCGACATTCTGGAAAAGACTGGGGCCTCCAGCGCTACCATCAGCCGGGTGAACCGGTGCCTCCACTACGGGGCGGAGGGCTATCAGCGGGTCATCCCCCGCCTGAAGGAGCGGCGGTGATGAACAGCTACCGCTTTCTGGCCGGCTGCTATGACCAGCTGACCTATGATGTCCGCTATCCCGCCTGGGCCGACTATATCGAAAAGCACTTCCGCCGCCAGCCCCTGCCAGGCAGGACGGTGCTGGACCTGGCCTGCGGCACGGGCTCCCTCACCCGGGAGCTGGCCTTGCGGGGCTATGAGATGATCGGAGTGGACCAGTCGCCGGAGATGCTGGCCGAGGCGGCGGAGAAAAACCGGGGCGCCGCCCCCATTGAGCCCATCTTCCTGTGCCAGACCATGGAGAGGCTGGACCTGTACGGCACCATCGACGCCTGCGTGTGTTGCCTGGACAGCGTCAACTATGTTACCGACCCGAAAAAGCTCCAGCGGGCCTTTGAGCGGGTCCACCTGTTTCTCATGCCTGGGGGTCTGTTTCTCTTTGACGTAAACACGGTGGAAAAACTGGAGGGGCTGGATGGTCAGGTCTTTTTAGATGAAACTGAGGACGCCTACTGCGTCTGGCGGGCGGAGTACTCCCGGCGCGGCCGCATCTGTTCCTATTTCATGGATATTTTCCAGTTGGACGAAAGGACCGGCCAGTGGGCGCGGGGGGAGGAGCTCCACCGGGAGCGGGCCTACACCACGGAGGAGCTGACGGCCATGCTCCGGCAGGCGGGTTTTTCCCAAATCAGGATATTCGGAGAATTGAAAATGCGTCCCCCCGTGGACGGGGAACAGCGCGTTTTTTTCACTGCGAGAAAGGACAAGTAATATCTATGCGCGACGAAATCGTAAGAGCAATAACCGGCGACGGCCTGGTCAAAGCTGTCGCTGTCACCGGACGGGACGTGGTGGAGCGGGCTCGAAACATCCACAAGCTGCTGCCCATGTCCACCGCCGCCCTGGGGCGGGCTCTGCTGGGGGCCTCTATGATGGGCGACATGCTCAAGGAGGAGCAGGGCTCCCTCACCCTTCAAATCAAGGGGGGCGGCCCCCTGGGCACCATTTTGGCGGTGTCCGACTATGAGGGCAACGTCCGGGGCTATGTCCAGCACCCCCAGGTGGACCTGATGGAGAAGTACCGGGGCAAGCTGGACGTGGGGGCCGCGGTGGGGACCGACGGCACCCTTACCGTCATCAAGGACATCGGACTGAAGGAGCCCTATGTGGGGTCTATCGGTCTGTTTTCCGGTGAGATCGCTGACGACTTGGCCATGTACTTTGTGGAGAGCGAGCAGATCCCAACCGCCTGTGCCCTGGGTGTACTGGTAGGGCTGGACCAGTCTGTCACCGCTGCTGGCGGCTATCTCATCCAGCTTCTGCCTGGCGCCGACGAGGAGATGATATCCAAGATAGAGGCCGGGGTCCATGCCATGGGCTCGGTCAGCCACGCTCTAGCCGATGGACTGGACGGCGAGGGATTGCTGAAAGCGGTACTAAAGGACTTTGAGCTGGAGATCCTGGAGAAGCATCCGGTGGAGTACCGGTGCTACTGCTCCCGAGACCGGGTGACCCGCGCCCTCATCAGCATGGGGCGGCAAGAGCTGTCCGGACTGATCGCCGAGCAGGGCCAGGCGGAGCTGTCCTGCCAGTTTTGCGACAAAGTGTACCGCTACTCCAGGGAGGAACTGGAGGACATTTTGGCCAATATGTGAGCATCAGGGCTGGCCCAGGTGGGCCAGCCCTGATCTTCTCTTTTCGTAAACAGCTTGCGCGGCTCCAGGACTCTGTTTTAATTTTAGAAGATGCCGGAAGGATATCCTTCCGGCATCTCTCTTTTCAGCAGGGCAGTTGGCGGTGCCGGGGCATCGGGCCCTGGCACCAGGGCCTCCACACCACCGTGGCCGCCGATGCCTCGTTGTCCTCGGGCCTCAACTCCAGGGACAGAGCAGTTACCGCCGCCCGGTTGACAAGGACGCCCTGGGCACAGGCATCCACCTGCCCGGCCAGCAGCAAGGACCGGGATTGCCCGGAGGGGATATCCCCCAGCTCGTAGCTGCCAATCCAGGGCTGCCAGGTGCCGCCGCCGTCGGGTGACACCATCACCCCATTCAACTCCGCCGGCAGTTGGTCTGTCACTACCGCTTGCAGCGCCGTTTCTGGCCCCAGGTTGGTCACCTGAAGCACATAGACCAGCGTCTGACAAGGCTGGACGTAACCTGGCGCCCACTTGCTCAACTGTAGATCCGTGCCGCCCGCGATGGGTACCATGCTGGTGGATGAGTTATTTGTGGGATCTGGATCCGGCGTAGTGCTGGACACGACGGCCGTGTTGGTGACACTGGTTCGGGCCTCCACCGCCAATCCACCCTGGATCAGGAAGGACCGCGCCCCACCCTCCGGCAATTCTCCAATAGGATAGCTCCCGCTCCAGGGGCCCCAGGTGGCTCCGCCATCCAAGGAGAACTCTACATTGGACAGCTCCGGCGGAGTGATATCCGCCAATATTACCCCTTGGGCAGTGCTCGGCCCCCGGTTGGTCACCAAGATAGTATAGGTCAAGCTCTGACCGGGCTGGACCGGGTCCACGGGCCCCGTCTTGACCACCGCCAGGTCAGCCGTCTGGAGCACCGGAGTCACATCAGTGGAACTGTTGTTGCTGGGGTCCGGGTCCGGGGTAGTAGAGGCCACCACCGCTGTGTTGACCAGGGTATCTCCCGCAGTTGTGCTTACAGTGCCCCGCAGCAGGACCGAGCGGCTCTGTCCGGCGGGCAGGATGCCCAACCCATAGGGGCTGGACCAGGGTGCCCAGGTGGCCCCGTTATCCAACGAGAACTCCTGTCCCAGCAGGGCGGCCGGAACCGAGTCGGTCAGAATCACATTCTGTCCGTCCGAGGGGCCGCTGTTTCCCACCGTGATGGTGTACTGGAACTGCTGGCCGGGCACCGCGGGAGAGGTCCCGCCCTCCTTTACCACACTCAGATTGGCGGACTGCTCCACCTCCACCGGTGCGGTATCCGTGTTGTTGTCCGGATTTGGGTCCGGTGTAGTGCTGGATACTACCGCGGTGTTGGACAAGGGGCCAGCCTGGGCCGAGGGGGACACAGTCCCTCGGATAAGGACTGTCCTGTTGTCCCCCGGCAGCAGGGTATGCAGCGGATAGGGGCTGGACCAGGGTGCCCAAGTGATCCCTCCGTCCATGGAGAGCTCGGGCCCCAGAAGGGCACCCGGCGTCTGGTCCGCCAGTTCCACGTCCTGGGCAGCGGAGGGGCCCGCATTGGTCACTATCATGGTATAGACCAGGGGCTCCCCCGCCCGAACCGCCACCGGCAGCCCCGTCTTGACCACCGCCAGGTCAGCGGAAACGTCTACCGGGATCCGTACCGTGTCACTGTTGTTGCCGGGGTCCGGGTCCGGGGTGCTGCTGGACACGGTCGCGGTGTTTTCCACCAGGCCCTCCGCGTCCATGCTCACCGTCCCCCGGATGAGCACCTGTATCTGCCGCCCATTGGCGATGGTCCCCAGGGCATAGCTTCCCGTCCACGGCTGCCAGCTGGCCCCGTTGTCCAGAGAGAACTCCTGCCCCAGCAGAAGGGCGGGCAGCATATCGGTGATCTGGCCATCCACCGCCGGGTCCGGGCCCAGATTTTGGACCAGGATAGAATAAGTCAGCAACTGACCATGGATAGCCGGATTCGGGGAAGCGATCTTAGTTACTGCCAAGTCGGCGGCAGTGTTTACTGGGGTCAGCTCCGTGGCTGTGTTGTTGGTGGGATCTGGGTCTGGAGTGTCGCTGGTAATGGTCACGGTGTTCTGGATGGTCTCAGCGGCATCCGCTCTCACCGTCCCCCGGAGGACAACGGTCCGTGCGCCGCCCGCCGGCAGGGTGCCCAGGGACAGAGACCCGGTCCAGGATCGGAAGGTCACACCATCCAGAGAATACTCCCCGTTGGACAGCTGGTCAGGTAGTGGGTCGGTAAGGCGGACGTTCTGTCCGTCCGCCGGCCCCAGATTGGAAACTTCCACGGTATAGGTCAGTACCCCGCCCGCAGATACCGGACTGGGCGCCCCGGTCTTGGTAACCGCCAGGTCGGCGGCCAGGTCAACGGGTGTAATATCCGTGGAGGTATTGTTACTGGGGTCCGGGTCCGGGGTGGGACTGGTCACGGCAGCCGTGTTGACAATGGTCTGGCCGGCCGCAGGGCTGACTACGCCCCGCAGCAGCACCACTCTGGCCACCCCTGGTATCAAAGTCCCCAGGGGGAGAGTTGGGCTCCACGGCTGCCAAGTGGCTCCGTTGTCCAGCGACCACTCCAGGCCGTCCAGGCCAGCGGGCTGCTGATCCTCTAAGGTGACATCTACCGCGCTGGAGGGGCCGGCGTTGCCCACCGCGAAAGTATAGGTCACCAGGTCCCCCGGACGGGCTGGTTTGGGCGCGCCCAGCTTCAGCAGAGACAGGTCCGCCTCCTCCCCCACCGGCACCTCTACGGTGTCTGTGTTATTGGACAGGTCCGGGTCAAAGGTAGGAGAACTGACTACGGCGGTATTGACGATGCTCCCCGTGGCCGCTGGGTCCACGGTCCCACGGATCAACACTGTGACGCTGTCCCCTGACGGGATGTCACCCAGAGGGGTCGAGCCGGCCCAGGGCTGCCAGGTGCTTCCCCCATCCAGGGAGAACTGGGGGGACAGCATCTCTGGGGGAACTGTGTCAGTGAGTTGGGCATCCTGTGCCGGGTCGGGGCCATTGTTATAGTTTTTGATGCTGTACGTCAGCGGTCCCCCCGCAGTAGCGGGATTGGGGTCCGCCGTCTTGGTCATCTGCAAGTCCGCTGTGGGCTCCACCACCGCCCGGGGGCAGATGGCCCCGTCGTTAAAGGAGGCAAAAAAGGTGGTGGAGAAGGGCACTCCTACGGCAGTGTTGCCACTGTGGGTATAGCGGTATACCGTTCCGTCGTTGTTGGCGATGGCGTAGACAGTCCCGGTGCTGTCTATGACCACCGCGCCGAAAGACGCATTTGGATTGGGGGCGGTGGTGGACAGGGCCGTGACCTGGCCAGTGGTGGGGACGATTCGAGTGAGCACCCCGTTGCGCTGCACACCGTACAGGTTTCCGTCCGCCGGGTCGTAGGCCCAGTCACTGATGTTGACCGCGGAGGACAGGGGCGTGCCATAGTTTGCCGTCTGCTCCACATAGCCCGCTCTGGGGTCTGCCAGCTTCAAATAGGTGGCCGAACCGGGACGCAGATCCACTGTGTAGTAGCGGGCCGCGTCATTGATATACAGGTAAAAGAATCCGGCCGCGTCAAAGGTCCCGGTGTTGTAGCCGGCAGCCGGCAGTCCGTTAGGGCGAGTCAGTTGGGTCAGGGTCCCGTCCCCATCTACACGCACCAGGTTGTTGGTCGTCTGGTCATAGCCATAGAGATAGTTGTCCAGGGGACTGTACCCAATGGCGTTTACATCGTGGGCTGGGTCTACCGCCCCGCGCAGCACCGACTGCCCCGTGACCAAATCGATGTCGTACCAGTTGGTGGGCCGCCCTACAAACTGAATCATCCGGCTGGAGCAGGGCAGCGGTGCGCTCAGGGCGTCGTGTCCGAAGTTCTGTCCGGAGATCTCCGCATTGGATTCCACTTGAGCGGCAGTCACGGTAACATCCGCTTTGCGCGGAGTATTGGAGTGGAGATAGCCCGCCGGCTGTGGAAAAGCTGAGGGCGGACATGAGGTGGGTTGGACCACCGGCTCATATATCGTATAACTGCCGGCGGCCGCCACAGAGAAGGAATAGCGGCCAAAGGCATCGGTCTGCACAGTAGTACAGCTGCCTACGGCCCTGTATAATGTCATGGAAACGCCGGGGATCCCCGGTTCGCCCCCGTCAAACTGACCATTTCGGTCCAGGTCGTCATAGACGACCCCGGTGATGGTGGCTGGCATTTGAAATACATCTCCCTGTTAAAATTGGCGGCTGAAAATTGGCCTACGCCGCCACTCCATATTATGCCATGCCGCCTTCTTAGGGCACTTGGACCGGGTATTCGAAGGCTCCCGCCTCAGAAACAGCTTCAAAAGGAGCGATCTTTTTTCCTGCCAGCAATAGCCCAGGCTCTATTTTCTCCTGAGCAATACACGATGGATGAAATGCCCTCTCACATGGAAACATCTTTTCATGTAAGAGAGCGTTTTGTCGTTCCAGGGCACAAGGTTCCTGTCCCTTTGGTAAGTTTGGTATCAATTTGCAACATAAGCCCTGCAAAAGAGGATACGAACCGACCCTGAACGGTTACACTAAGAGGAAACATGGAAAGGAGCGGGACATGAAAAACAGGAGTATCAGCGGAGAGCATCTGATCCGGTTTCGGAAGCGGCTGGAAGATGAGGAGCGAAGCGCGGCGACGGTAGAGAAATACCTGCGGGATGTGGCGCAGTTCGCGTCCTTTCTGGCGGGCGGCGTAGTAACCAAGGCCTCCGTTGCCCGGTGGAAGGAGCGCTTGCTAGAGGAGGGCCAGTCTCCCTCTACGGTGAACGGCAAGCTGACGGCGCTGGACCGCTTTCTGGCCTTTGCCGGCTGGGCGGACTGCCGGGTGCGTCACCTGAAGCTGCAGCGGCGGCTGTTCCGGGACTCGGACCGGGAGCTGACACGGGAGGAGTACGGCCGTCTTGTAGCGGCGGCGGGCGCGGCCGGAAAGGAGCGGCTGGAGCTGCTGCTGGAGAGCGTCTGTGCCACCGGGGTCCGGGTGTCCGAGGTAAGATATCTCACTGTGGAGGCCGCCCAGCGGGGCAGAGCAGAGATATCTCTCAAGGGCAAGATCCGTGCCATTCTCATCCCTGGCAAGCTGTGCCGCAAGCTGCTGAAATACGCCAGGAAACAAAAAATCGCCTCCGGTGAGATATTCCTCACCAGAGGCGGAAAGAGCTTATCCAGGAAACAGATCTGGGCGGAGATGAAGGGGCTCTGCCAGAAAGCTGGGGTAGCCTCCTCCAAGGTCTTTCCCCATAATCTGCGCCACCTATTCGCCCGAACCTTCTACCGGGCATGCCGGGACGTGGCCAAGCTGGCCGATGTGTTGGGCCACTCCTCCATTGAAACGACCCGTATCTACCTCATCTCTACTGGCGCCGAGCACGCCCGCGCCTTGGAGCGGTTGAGGCTGGTGTCCTAGCCTTATAGACAGAATCAGCCTTCTGTCATAATAGGATAAGGTGTTAAAAATGCTGCCTTGTCCATTAACACTTGGAAGGATGACAAAATCAGCCTTCTGTCCCAAAAAATTGAGAGGAAAAGGCTGATACATCCATTACATAACAATAATCATATCAGGGGAAGGCCGAAAAAGCAAGTGTTTTTGCCTTCCAAGGCATGAAAATCAGGACCGACGAATCCATTTTTTCGCCGGCCTGTGTTTCCATGCCCATGATTTGACAAAAAGTCGCTCTCCAGAGCGGCTTTTTTATTTTTTCCGCCCCATGAAGCGGCTATTGAGGACAAAAGGGCCGCTCTCCCCGACCTTATCCAGAACAGAAGGCTGATTCTGTCCCGAAGGTCAAGAAGCCCTTGTAGGCTGGGCCTTTTTGTCCCGTGCGGAAAGGGGATGAGGATATTCGGAAAACGATGCATCAGTTGTGTCGGCAAACGGGCCGTGAGGAACTACTGGATCAGTGGCACCCCACGAAAAACTTGCCGCTGACGCCGGACACAGTAAGTGGCGGGAGCAGCCGCCGGGTCTGGTGGCGGTGCGGGAAGGGGCATGAGTGGCAGAGCGCCGTGTACGCCCGGGTGAGCGCGGGGGCCGGGTGCCCCTATTGCTCTGGGAAGCTGGCCGTCCCCGGCCAGACCGACTTGGCATCCCGCTTTCCGGAGGTGGCTTTCCAATGGCACCCCACGAAAAACGCCCCTCTCACCCCGGACCAGGTGCTCCCCGGCAGCCACAGGCTGGTCTGGTGGCTATGCAAAAAAGGGCACGAGTGGCAGGCCGTGGTCAAGTCCCGGACAGCCGGCAGCGGCTGTCCGGTGTGCAGCAACCGGGTAACTGCCCCTGGGGAGAACGATCTGGCTGTCACCCACCCGGAGCTAGCCGCCCAATGGCACCCCACGAGGAACGGGTCGCTGACGCCCCAGGAAGTGACGGCTGGGAGCCGCCGAAGGGTATGGTGGAAATGCTGTCGGGGGCATGAGTGGCAAGCCAGAGTCCTGTCTCGATCCTTTGGGGGCACAGGCTGCCCCTACTGCGCGGGCAAGCGGGTAATCCCTGGGGAGAACGACCTGGCCAGCCTCTACCCGGAGGTAGCCGCCCAGTGGCACCCAATGCGGAACGGCGCTCTGGCCCCAACTCAGGTGTCGCCGTACAGCAACCGGAAGGTGTGGTGGCGGTGTGAAAAGGGCCACGACTACCAGGCGGTGGCGGCGGCCCGGACCATGGGTGGAAGCGGCTGCCCCTACTGTGCAGGGCGGAAGGCGCTGGCGGGCTTCAACGACTTGGCTACTCTGGCGCCGGAGGTGGCGGCCCAGTGGTACTGGACGCTCAACGGCAGCCTAACGCCGGAGCAGGTGACGGCCGGGAGCCGGCGGAAGGTATGGTGGGAGTGCCCCTATGGCCACGTGTGGAAGGCGGCCATCTACTCCCGGACGGGAGAGCAGCACAGCGGCTGTCCCGTCTGCGCGGGCAAAGCCCGAAGCCGGCGGGCCCCCGCCCCAGCCGCCTGGGCGGCCAATCAGTCAAACAGCGGTATAGGCCGCATTTGAACCTATGAAACACCCTAAAACGCAAGGAGGAAATGAGTACATGAAGAAACGATTGACAGCGATCCTGCTCACTCTGGCGCTGGTCCTCTCCCTGGGTCCAGTGTCAGTCTGGGCGGCAGGCGGGAGCGGGCTCTCGCCGGATGATCCGATGGCGGTGCCGGAGGAGGGCATGGTCATCAAGGGCGGGACCTACTACGGTATTTCCTACGAATGGTTTAAAGGCATCAACCCTAACAAAGACACCATGTATTTTTCTATTCCATTGCCTGAAAAAGTTACCACTGTCATTGCTGATGGGTTCCGGGATTCATGGAGTTCAGAGAAAGAAAACAATGGCGCCGCCACCTATTATAGCGGCAGTCGGAAAACTGACTGGGCGCACTACAACGTAGTCACCATTGACTTCTCCGAAGCCGCCAATTTGACCACCATCAAAAGTCAGGCGGCGATGGGTGCGCCCCTCACCGGCGTGCTGGATCTGTCCAATACAAAGGTACAGACGATAGAAAAGAGCGCCTTCAGCGGGTGTACAGGCCTGACCGGCGTGATCCTGCCCGATACCCTTGAGGTCCTGGGGGCGGCTGACGGCAGCAGCGGCAGTGTTTTCAATAGGTGTTCAGGGCTGGAGTTTGTCCGCACGGCGAACAGCGAGGAGAGTACGGTCTTTGAACTGCCGGACAGCCTGAAAGCCATCGGAAAGCAGACTTTCAAAGATGCCTTTTCCGCCGGAATGGATGTGAAGGTCGTTATCCCAGAATCTGTGGGGACCATCGGCAGCGAGGCATTCTACAGCGGACGCATCTCCCAGATCGTGGTAAAACGGCAGGGAGACGGCTGGGACTCGAACTACACCGGTTATAACAGCAAAGCGTTCCATACCGGAAACAGCAGCCTGCTGATCATCTTTAATGACGACAAGAGCTATCAGGATTACAAACTCAACTGCAGTCCCACAAGCACTTCCAGAAATGCCATGACCCATCCCCTGACGATTCGATTTGGCGACACAGGTATTCAGCAGGAAAAGCTGAACTATCAGTCTATTCAGTATACCCGGATTGAGGGTACTGACTTTTGGGAGAAGGATACAACATATACACTCCCCACTCTGGATAATACACCGGATGAAAAGCCTGGCTACGATATACAATGGATGTTGGGCGGCAGCGCATTGACAAACACGGGGAAAGTGGATACCAATCTGACAAACCCCCAGGCCAAGGTGTCCTATTCCCTGCAAAACCCCACAGTCCAGTTTTCGGTGGACGGCGTCGCTCAGGCAAACGGGAACCTGACCGTAGAGCTAGATGACCAGGAACATACCGCCGGGGTACTGGTGTCCCATCCGCTGCTTCTGGAAAAACAGGGCAGCACGGAAGATGAATATGTCTACTTCCAATACTGCTGGTGGGACGAGTACGACCAGACCCCAAATGGCCCGCGCAGCATTGCGGAGCCAGATATCTTCTCTAACAGCGAGGGAAGCGGCATCCTGAATCGTGTAAAGACAGAACGTTCAGAAATTCCCATTGAGAGTAAAGACCATGAGAGAATCAGCCCCAACCAGTACATGGTAGAGATTTACGGCTATATCGTCAGGAATGGTGGAGAGCCAGAACTCTTCTATAAATCACATTATAATTTTATCGACTTCGGAAGCGACAACGATTACGAGGCGACAGTAACCAATTCTTACGTTTTCCAGGTGACGGTCATAGAGCCCAAGACCATCACGATTGAATCCCAGGACATTACGGCCTATACCGGCGGCGACTCCATCAACGACGACTCCTTCCCCACGGCCCGCTACAAGGTGACGGGTGCGGAAAACGTCACCTTGGGTGAAATCGTTGTCACTGACAAAGCGGGCGAAGCGGGCGTAGAGTATGCCCTGTCTGACATTGAGGAGGGAGAAATCGTCCTTCTGCCCTGGCTGGAGGAGGGCTTTGTCCCAAAGGCAGAGGCAAACGCTCTGTCAGACGACGGCTTCGATACCGCAGATGATGACCGTGAGGCCGGCCTGTACGACATCGTCGCCACCAACCTGAACGAACTTACTGTGGAAACTAAGGACGGGGACCCGGTAGATATCGACTTCTACCCCGGCACCCTGACCGTGCGCAACGTATCCGATCCGGACAAAGTTCTGGACAACACCGTAGACATTGCCCAGCCCGTGGTCCACAGCGAGGACGACGTGGATACCGACGACGGAATCGCTGTGGCCGTGATTCCCGATGGCGCGCATTTCTATACCAACGGCCAGGAGGACCTGGGCGTGCTGGGCACGGATACAACCGATCCCGACGCCAACCCACAGATTGCCCTGCTCTTTGACGATATTCTCGAACGGGACGCTGCGGCCCAGGCCGACACGCAAGCGTTGTTGGCAGAGCGCGCGGCTGAAACGGGCCATGCCCTCACAGAAAATCAGTATGAGTTCAAGTATCTGGACCTCATCAACGAGCACGACGGCAACGCCTGGGTAAGCACAGACCAGGATATCACCATCTTCTGGCCCTACCCCGAAGCGGTCAAGAGCAGTTACAACGACTACACCTTTAGCGTCCTGCACTTCGAGGGTCTGCACCGGGAGTACCAGATCGATACAGCGGAGGACATGGAAAATCTGATCGATGCCTCCAACGTGGTTTCTATTTCCGCCGCCAAGACAGACAAGGGCGTGAAATTCACCCTGAGCGGGGACGCTGCTAACGGCAGCTTCTCCCCCTTCGCCCTAGCCTGGACGAAGGAGAGCGGCGGCAGCTCCGGTGGAGGCGGCGGCACCACCCGTTACACCATCACGGCCAGTGCGGAGGATGGCGGCTCCATCAGCCCCAGCGGTTCCGTCCGTGTTGCCCGCGGCAGCGACAAGACCTTCACCATCCGGGCGGACAGCGGGTATGAGATCGCCGACGTGCTGGTGGACGGAGAAAGCGTGGGGGCCGTTCGCTCCTACACCTTTGAGAACGTCCGGGAGAAGCACACCATTCAGGCCCAGTTCCGGGCTGTCAAGCCGGTGGCTGACCCTGACCACACCGGCGTATCCAACTGGCTCAATGCGGAGGACCACATGGCCTATCTGACCGGCTACCCTGACGGCACCTTTGGCCCCAACCGGAGCATGACACGGGCGGAGGTGGCCCAGATGTTCTACGCCCTGCTTCTGAACCAGGATGTGAAGCTTACCGTATCCTTCTCCGACGTGCCCACCGAGGCGTGGTACGCCAAGGCGGTGAACACCCTGGCTTCCCTGGGTATGGTGGACGGCGTAGGCGGCGGCCGGTTTGACCCAGACCGGGCCATTACCCGCGCGGAGTTCACTACCATCGCCATGGGCTTCGCTCACAGAGTGAGCGAAGGAGAAGCCGGCTTCTCCGATGTGTCCGAGAGCGACTGGTTCTATCCCTATGTGATGAGCGCCTCCCAATATGGATGGATCGGCGGGTACAGTGACGGCACCTTCCGCCCCAACAACACCATCACCAGGGCGGAAGTGACCACCATCGTAAACAATATGCTGGCTCGGGCGGCAGACAAGGACTATGTGGACACCCACGCCGACAGCCTCCGTCAGTTCCCCGACGTGGCCGGGGGCTACTGGGGTTACTACCAGATCATGGAGGCTGTCAACAGCCACAACTATACCAAGTCCGACGGCATGGAGGATTGGACTAGGTTGAAGTAACAGCGCCCATCTATCCCCCTGCCCGCCTTCTAATTAAGGAGCACAAAGGAGGGAGCCGTTCCAACTGGAACGGCTCCCTCCTAAATTTAGATAAAATTTCACTATCGCTGACTTTTGCCACAATTACTCCCACTCGATGGTGGCGGGGGGCTTGGACGTGATGTCGTAACAGATGCGATTGATACCCTTGACCTCATTGACAATTCGGGTGGAGATCTTGTCCAGCACGTCGTAAGGGATTCTGGCCCAGTCGGCGGTCATAAAGTCACTGGTGGTCACGGCGCGGAGCGCCAGGGTGTAGTCGTAGGTCCGGCCGTCTCCCATGACTCCCACAGAGCGGGTATTGGTAAGGACGGCAAAATACTGGTTCAAGTTCTTGTCCTCACCGGCTTTGGCAATCTCGTCCCGGAAGATGAAGTCCGCCTCTCGGAGCATATCGGCTTTCTCTTTGGTAATATCCCCGATGATGCGGATGGCCAGGCCGGGGCCGGGGAAGGGCTGCCGGGACACCAGATATTCCGGCAGACCCAGCTCACGCCCAAGCTGGCGGACCTCGTCCTTAAACAGCAGGCGCAGCGGCTCAATGATCTCCCGAAAGTCCACATAGTCAGGCAGCCCACCCACATTGTGGTGGCTTTTGATGACGGCGGCGTCCCCCGCTCCCGACTCGATGACATCGGGGTAGATAGTACCCTGGGCCAGGAAGTCCACGGCCCCCACCTTTTTGGCCTCCTCCTCAAAAACCCGGATAAACTCCTCGCCGATGATCTTCCTCTTACGCTCCGGCTCGTCCACTCCGGCCAGCTTCAGCAGGAAACGGCTTTCGGCGTCCACCCGGACGAAGTTGATATCCCACTTGGAGAAAGCGGCCTCCACCTCGTCGCCTTCATTCAGGCGCATCAGTCCGTGGTCCACAAAGACACAGGTGAGCTGCTTTCCCACCGCCTCAGCCAGCAGGGCGGCCACCACCGAGGAGTCCACCCCTCCGGACAGGGCCAGCAAAACCTTTCCCTGCCCCACCTTTTCCCGGACGGCGGAGATAGCCGTGTTTTTATAATCCTCCATGGTCCAGTCGCCCTTGGCTCCGCACACCTCGTAGAGGAAATTGCGGATCATCGCCACACCATTTTCGCTGTGATTCACCTCCGGATGGAACTGAACGCCGTAGAATCCCCGCGTTTCATCGGCGATAGCCACGTTGGGGCAGGCGTCGCTGTGGGCTACCAAGGCGAAGCCCTCTGGCACTTTGGCCATATAATCCCCATGGCTCATCCAGGAAATACCCTGGGCCGGCAGTCCGTGGAACAGCTTGCAGGCCGTATCGTAGTAGGTCTGGGTCTTGCCGTATTCCCGGGCGGAGTCGTCCTGGGCCTCGGTGACCTGTCCACCCAGAGCGTGGGCCATCAGCTGACAGCCATAGCAGATGCCCAGGATGGGCACGTCCCAGGTAAAAATGTCCGGATCCACATGGGGGGAATCATCCAGGTACACAGAGTTGGGACCGCCGGTGAAAATGATGCCGATGGGGTCCATGGCCTTCAGCTCGGCCAAGGGGGTCGTGTACGGCTTTACCTCGCAATACACATTGCATTCACGGACCCGGCGGGCGATGAGTTGGTTATACTGTCCGCCGAAGTCCAGAACGATGACAGTCTGATGGGACATGGAAACATCCTTCCTTGCTTCATAAAATGGAATAATTTACAAAGATTTAACCGTCCCCGCCTTGCTTTTTACCTCCAGCGGCGCTATGATAAACGCAGAACACAAGGAAAGGAGGTCATGCCATGAATGATTTTTACTGGAACAGCCGCTCTGATCTGGAGGATCTGATCTATGAGGACCAGCAGACCGTCGCCAGTGAGCGGTAACACGAACAGATCTGTGCAAGAAGCCACACCGAAGGGTGTGGGTTTTTTGTTTTATGGGATGTATCTCCCGCCCTCTACGCGGAACTGGGCATATGACTCATAATAGTCCTGTTCTTGAAGGGGGCCGTCGGAACTCCTGTGCCAATAGCCGAAGGTGATCCGGTACTGTCCGTCGGGCAGTTTTCCATAGGGCGACAGAAATACCTGTCCCTGAACAGTATCCCCCGGCTCCGCTTCCAGTCCCACCCCGGCAGTGTCGTATTCCTTATGGGGGACCCAGTACCACTGTCCGTCCAGCAGGGCAGTCAGCCCGGCATCGAACAAGAGCTTCCCCTCCCGGTCCACCGAGGCCCCCGACTCCAGCCGCACATCGCTGAAATTGGAAAAGGTCAGATACAGCTGATACCCTGTGGTTTCCAGGGTCAGTTCCGCGCCAGAATAGGCTTCCATCGTCTCTGCCGGGGTCAGCTCCTCCGCCCGCAGGGACACGGGCCGGGAGGTAAACCAGGCAAAGGCCGCCAGCCCTCCCAGAAGGATAGCCAGCATCCCACAGAAGGGTCCCCATTTTTTGACCGCGTTTTTCATCCTTTACGCCTCTCAAATCCTTTCTATTGTATAAGACGGAAATCATAGGGCGGAGTTGCGGACAGATGAAAAAGATTTTGAAAAAGATGAGCGGGGGAGGGAATTTCCCTCCCCCGCGGGGAGCTTAGATCTTGGTGATGTCTATGGGTGTCAGGTCCTCACTGCGGCTCTGCTGCCGGACGGTGAGAAGGGCCCGGGCGGTGTCGATGGCGGTAACACAGCCCACCCCATGCTCCACGGCGGAGCGGCGGATCCGGAATCCGTCAGAGTCGTGCTTCCGGCCCCGCGTCGGGGTGTTGATGACAAGGTCCACAGTCCCGGAGGCAATCATATCCAGGATATTGGGGTGGGCCTGGGATACCCGGTTCACCCGCTTGCACTCAATACCAGCCTCGTTCAGCGCGTCACAGGTCCCAGAGGTGGCATAGAGCTCCACTCCCATGTCCTCAAAGCCCCGGGCAATGGAGATCACCTCGCTCTTGTCCTCATCCTTGACCGTAAGGATGACCCGGCCGCCCTTCTTGGGAGCCCGCATTCCGGAGCCCTTGAACGCCTTGAGCAGCGCCTGGGGGAAGGTCTCGGCCAGTCCCAGCACCTCACCGGTAGACTTCATTTCAGGGCCAAGGCCGGTGTCCACGTCGGTGAGCTTTTCAAAGGAAAAGACGGGGGCCTTCACGGCGAAGTAGCTGGCCTCCTTATAGACGCCCGTGCCATAGCCCAGGTCCTTCAGCTTCTGGCCCAGCATGACCTTTGTGGCCAGGTCGATGATAGGCACGCCGGTGACCTTAGAGATATAGGGGATGGTGCGGGAGGAGCGGGGGTTGACCTCAATGACGTAGATGTCGTCGTTATAGAGGATATACTGGGCGTTGATCAGGCCAATGACACCCAGGTGCTGGGCCATGTTCCGGGTGTGCTGGAGGATGAGATCCCGGTGCTTCTGCTCCAGATGAAGGGGGGGATACACGGCGATGGAGTCGCCCGAGTGGACGCCGGCCCGCTCCACGTGTTCCATAATACCGGGAATAAGGATATCCTCCCCGTCGAATACGCCGTCCACCTCCAGCTCCCGGCCCATCAGGTACTTGTCGATGAGGATGGGGTGCTCCTGGACGGTCATATTAATGATGCGCATGAATTCCTCGATGTTGCGGTCAGAGTAGGCGATCTCCATCCCCTGTCCACCCAGCACATAGGAGGGCCGGACCAGGACAGGATAGCCCAGTTCATGGGCGGCGGCCAAAGCCTCCTCGGTGGTATAGACGGTGCGGCCCTTGGCTCTGGGAATGTTGCACTTCTGCAAGATCTCGTCGAACCGCTCCCGGTCCTCGGCCGCGTCCACGCCGTCGGCGGGGGTGCCCAGGATGCGCACTCCCATGTCAGTCAGGGCCTTAGCCAGCTTGATAGCGGTCTGCCCGCCGAACTGAACCACGGCTCCCCAGGGCTTCTCCTGCTCCACAATGTTCTGCACGTCCTCAGCGGTCAGGGGCTCAAAGTAGAGCTTGTCCGCCACGTCGAAGTCGGTGGATACGGTCTCCGGGTTGTTGTTGATAATGATGGTTTCATAGCCCAGGCGCTTGAAGGCCCAAACAGAGTGGACAGAGCAGTAGTCGAACTCGATGCCCTGGCCGATGCGGATGGGGCCGGAGCCCAGCACCAGCACCTTCCTGCGGTCCCCCCCGTTGTCCACGGCCTCGTTCTCCCCGTCATAGGAGGAGTAGTAGTAGGGGGTGGCGGCGTCGAACTCGGCGGCGCAGGTGTCCACCTTCTTAAAGGCCGGAATAATGCCGTACTTCTCCCGCAGGGCCTTGACCTCCGCCTGCTTCATGCCGCAGAGGGTGCCGATATAGCTGTCGGCAAAACACATCTCCTTGGCCCGCTTCAGCAGGTCGGCGTCAGGAACGCCCTTGCAGGCCTTCAGCTCCTCCTCCATGTCGATGATGCGCTTGAAGCCGTCCAGGAACCAGACATCCATCTTGGTGATGTGATTGATCTTCTGGGGAGAGAAGCCCCGGCGCAGGGCCTCGGCCACCACGAATAGGCGTTCGTCCGTGACCTGGACCAGCATATCCTCGATCTCGTCGGTATACAGTCCTTCCAGCTTGTCCAGCTTCAGGGCACGAACATTCAGCTCCAGGGAGCGGATGGCCTTCATCAGAGCGCCCTCGAAGGAGTTGGCGATAGACATGACCTCGCCCGTGGCCTTCATCTGGGTACCCAGAGTGCGGCTGGCGGTGGTAAACTTGTCAAAGGGCAGGCGGGGAATCTTCAGCACACAGTAGTCAATGGTGGGCTCAAAGCAGGCCATGGTGGTGCCGGTCACCGCGTTGGGGATCTCATCCAGGGTATAGCCCAGAGCCACCTTGGCGGCCACCTTGGCGATGGGGTAGCCTGTGGCCTTAGAGGCCAGGGCGGAGGAACGGGACACACGGGGGTTGACCTCGATGACCGCGTACTCATAGCTGTCCGGATTCAGGGCAAACTGAACATTACATCCCCCCTCGATCTCCAGGGCGGTGATGATGTCCAAGGCGGCGGAGCGGAGCATTTGAAACTCCCGGTTGGCCAGGGTCTGGGTAGGGGCCACCACGATGGAGTCGCCGGTGTGAACGCCCACGGGGTCGATGTTCTCCATGGAGCAGATGGTGATGACGTTGCCGGCGGAGTCCCGCATGACCTCGAACTCGATTTCCTTCCAGCCGGAGATGCACCGCTCGATGAGCACCTCGTTCACCCGGGACAGGGCGATGCCGCGCTCAGAGATCTCCCGCAGGGATGCCTCGTCATAGGCGATGCCGCCGCCGGTTCCGCCCAGGGTATAGGCGGGACGGACGATGACGGGATAGCCGATCTCATTGGTGAAGTCCACCGCGTCCTGAACGGTGTTGACCACTTTGGACACCACGCAGGGCTGCCCGATGGACTCCATGCAGTCCTTAAAACCCTGGCGGTCCTCCGCCTTGTGGATAGAGGCAGGGCTGGTGCCCAGCAGGCGTACCCCATATTTCGCCAGAGTCCCGTTCTCATGGAGAGCCATAGCCATGTTCAGGCCGGTCTGGCCGCCCATGTTAGGCAGCAGGGCATCAGGGCGCTCCTTCTCGATGACCTGGGTGATAGAGGGGATATTCATTGGCTCGATATACACATGGTCGGCGATATCCTTGTCCGTCATGATGGTGGCGGGATTAGAGTTGACCAGCACCACCTCCAGCCCCTCTTCCTTCAGGGCCCGGCAGGCCTGGGTCCCGGCGTAGTCGAACTCGGCGGCCTGACCGATGACGATGGGGCCGGAGCCCAGCACCAGTACCTTCTTTATGTCCGTATATTTCGGCATTACTTGGCACCTCCCATGGATCCAACAAAGCGGTCAAACAGATACTCCACAGCCTTGGGGCCGGTATTGCCCTCGGGGTGGAACTGGGTGGAGAAGCAGTTGGGGCGGGCATATCTCAATCCCTCGCAGCTTCCGTCGTTCACATTCTCCAGGGACACCTGGGCCACCGCCGGGTCCACAGAGTCCCGGACCACGGCATAGCCGTGGTTCTGGCTGGTGATGAATACCCTTCCCAGCTCCAGATCCCGGACAGGCACGTTGCCTCCCCGGTGTCCGTAGGGCAGCTTCTCGGTCCTGGCCCCGGTGGCCAGGGCCAGCAGCTGGTGGCCCAGCCCCAGCCCAAAGAGGGGCAGGGAGCTGTCATACAGCTTCTTCACCTGGGCGATGAGGGCGGTGTTTTCGGCCGGGTCGCCCGGACCGTTGGACAGCAGCACTCCGTCATACCCGCCGGCCAGCACCTCCTCGGCCGGGGTGGAGGCGGGCAGAGCGGTCACCGCGCAGCCCCGGCGGGTCAGGCTGTCCACCACGCCCTGAGTGACGCCGTAGTCCATCACCGCCAGGCGGCATTTCTCCTCTCCCTGGGCGGGGAACACCTGTGGCTGAGTCCGGGTGACTTTGGACACGGCATGTTCCACTTTATAGGCTTTCAGCTTTTCCAGGGCCTCAGCGACATTAAAATGCTCCGCACAGGTGAGCATACCATTCATGCTCCCCTGGTTGCGGAGTATCTTTGTCAGCGCCCGAGTGTCCACACCCTGGATGCCGGAAATATTATGCTGCTTCAAAAAATCATCCAAGGTGTCCTCACAGCGGAAGTTGCTCCCGCGGGGGGACAGATGCCGGACCACCAGAGCCTCCACCCAGGGACGGCTGGACTCGTTGTCCTCGCTGTTGACACCATAGTTGCCAATGAGGGGATAGGACATGACCACGCCCTGCCCCGCGTAGGATGGGTCGGTCAGGATCTCCTGGTACCCGGCCATGGAGGTGTTAAACACCATCTCACAGATCCGGTCGGAGGTGCTGCCGATGCTGGTGCCGGAAAATACGCTTCCGTTGGCCAGGATCAAAGTCGCTTTCATTGAATTCTCACACGCCTTCCGTTCCAGTTCTATTGTTTGGTTAAATCAAGTTATTTTATCGAAAAATCGTCTGGTTGGCAAGATGTATCTTTCCTTTTTTCAGCAGAATTTTCGGGGGAGCTTTTGGGCAATTTGCAGGATATTTTCCATCCGGCGGGGAAAGACTGAAAGAAAGAGCCGTCCATATCCCGCGGCCCTCCCCAAAGGGCGCGGACATCGATACCGCGAGGTGATCTTTTGTTTACAGGACTGATCCGCACTATCATCCTATACATCTTCATTATTATAGGAATCCGCCTGATGGGCAAGCGCCAGGTTGGGGAGCTGGAGCCCTCCGAGCTGGTCCTGTCCCTCATCATCGCCGACCTGGCTTCCGTCCCTATGCAGGATTACGGCATCCCTCTGCTCACCGGCATCCTCCCCATTTTGGCCCTATTGGCCATGACCATGATCCTGTCCGTCCTCACTATGAAAAGCGTCCGGTTCCGGGCCCTCATGTGCGGCCGACCCAGCATCGTCATCCGGGATGGGCTGGTAGACCAGCGGGAGATGGCCCGAAACCGGCTGACCATAGATGAACTTTTGGAAGAGCTGCGGGCCAAGGGTTACACCGATCCGGCCACAGTGAAATACGCAATCCTGGAAACCAATGGACAGTTGTCCGTCCTGCCCTATGCCAACCAGAAGCCCCCCACCGCCCAGCAGCTGCAGGTGTCGGCGGAGGAATCGGGCCTGCCCCTGGTGGTAATCAGCGACGGCCGACTGCTGGAGCATAACCTGCGGGCTCTGGGCCGGGACCGGAAGTGGCTGGACCAGCGTCTGGAGGAGCGGGGCTGCTACGGCCTTGAGGCCGTCTTTCTGCTGCTGGTGGATCAAACGGGCAGCATCTACCTGGCCCGGAAGGATATGAGCGTATAAGGAGGGATCGCCATGAAGCGGCTCTGGATCGCCGTCGCCCTGCTGGCGGCCATGTGCGGGGCAACCCTGGTCAACGCCTACTACTGCCAACAGCTGGCAGACAGCCTGTCCGGCCGGCTGAACCAGGCCCAGACTTTGGTGGAGCGGGAGCAGTGGGACCAGGCGGAGGAGCTGACCCGGCAGGTCTACCAGGACTGGCAGGACAGCCACTTTTATCTCCATGTGGTCATGCGCCACTCGGACACCGATCAGATTTTACGGACCTTTCAATCTGTCCTCCAATATCTGGAGCTCCAGGAGCTGGACCAGTATGCCGCAGCCAACGCCGACCTGGCGGCACAGATCCAGCTGTTGGCTGAGATGGAGCAGGCCAGCCTGGTCAATGTGCTGTGATTTGCTTTCAAAAATTCACAAATATATATAAAATTCACTTTTATATCAACGATTTTATGTTCGATATTTACAGTTTTATGTTAATATGGTAAAATTAAATTATTAAAAATAGTTATCAGCCCTATTATAGAAGAAAAGGGGCAGTGCTGTATGGAGACCCACAAAGCTGGGAGAAAACTTCTTCGCCCGGAGTATTTTCTTATGCTCGTCCAGCTCCTCGTCCTGGCATCGCAGCTCTTCTATTGGCTGTGCGGCGTCCGGCTCCGGCTGTTTAAGCCCGGCTGGGAGGGAGCCGCTGTTGTCATCTTCATTTCGTACAGCATCCTGTGTGAAATCCTGAGTTACTCCACCATTTTTGTCCGGCGGGAGCATCTGATCACCGTTTCTCCCCCCTGGCGGAGAAACTGGAGGCGCTGGTTTTTCCTGCTGTTCACGCCCCATGTCCTGTACAGCCTCTGGTATGGGCTGTGGATGACCTTCTTCGGCCGCTTTCCTCCGGCTCTTATTCTGTCGGCTTTGATCCTTGTCTTTCTCTATCTCGCCTACCAGCGGCTTTCGGAGCACGCATAAAAACGAGGGACAGCGCTGCTGTCCCTCGTTT
>CABIXV010000002.1:327361-485664 GCA_902362775.1 Clostridiales bacterium
GGCGGCAGAGGCATCATAGATGCCGCTCATGATCTCTCGCAGCTTATTGTCCACCTCTTCCCGGTCCCAGTTGTACCGTATGGAGTTTTGGGCCATCTCCAGGGCGGACACGGCCACGCCCCCAGAGCCCGAGGCCTTGGCCCCGGCTGTCAAAATCTTGGGACTGAGCCGGAGGAGCTTCAGCGCCTCGGCGGTGGCGGGCATATTGGCCCCCTCTACATAAAAGCCCACGTCGTTGGCCAGGATGCGTACCGCATCCTCCACATCCAGCTCGTTCTGAGTCGCGCAGGGGATGACTATGTCTGTCTTTATCTCCCAGGGCTTTCTGCCTGGGAAAAACTCTACTCCGAACCGCTGGGCATAGGGCGCCACTTTGTCCCGGCCGCTGGCCCGGAGCTCCAGCAGGAAATCCAGCTTCTCCTGGGTACACACACCCTCCGGGTCGTAGATATAGCCGTCCGGTCCGGACAGGGTAACCACCTTAGCACCCAGTTGCGCCGCCTTACGGCAGACGCCCCAGGTCATGTTGCCAAAGCCGGAGGCCGCAATGGTCTTGCCCTCCAGGGTATCCCGCTGATGCTCCAGCATTCTGGCCAGAAAATAGATAGTGCCGGAACCGGCGGCCTCTTGGCGGACCTTACTGCCCCCGTAAGTCAGTCCCTTGCCGGTCAGGGCGCTGCTCTCCGCTTTTCCCATCAGGCGCTTATACTGGCCATAGAGGTAGCCGATCTCCCGGCTGCCCACTCCAATATCCCCGGCGGGCACGTCGGTGTCCGCGCCGATATAGCGGTACAGCGCATTCATGAAGGACTGGCAGAAACGCATGATCTCTCGGTCGCTCTTTCCCCTTGGGTCAAAGTCAGCGCCACCCGCGGCGCCGCCAATGGGCAATCCAGTAAGGGCGTTTTTATAGGTCTGCTCAAAGCCCAGGAATTTCACCACCGAGGAGGTCACCCCCGGATGGAAGCGCAGCCCGCCCTTATAAGGACCGATGGCGCTGCTGAACTGGGCGCGGTAGCCGTGGCTGGTGTGGGCCACACCCCTATCATCCACCCAGGGGACAAGAAAGGTAAACATCCGCTCCGGCTCCACCATCCTGGTGAGCAGGTCCAGCTTCTCATACCTGGGGTCGTCAAGGGCTGGATCGATCATCTCCAGCCAGGTCAAAACACACTGGAGGTACTCGGGCTCGTGGGCGTAGCGCCGCCGCAGCTGGGCGGCCACCCGGACAGCGTACTCATTCATCGTATTCCTCCTTTACACGATGCCGTAGGCCAGCATGGAGTCGGCCACCTTCAGGAAGCCCGCGATATTGGCCCCCGCCACCAGGTCGCCTGCCATGCCGTACTGGGCGGCGGCATTGGAGGCGTTGCGGTACAGGTCATCCATAATGGTCTTGAGCCGCTGGTCCACCTCCTCAAAGGTCCAAGAGAAACGCATGGAATTTTGGCTCATCTCTAGGGCGGACACGGCCACGCCGCCGGCGTTGGCCGCCTTAGCGGGGGCGAACAGCAGGCCGGAGCCCTGGATAACTTCCACCGCCTCAGGCGTACAGGGCATATTGGCCCCCTCTGCCACGGCGAAGCAGCCGTTGGCCACCAGTGCCTTGGCCGCCTCCCCGTTGAGCTCATTTTGGGTGGCGCAGGGCAGGGCAATGTGACAGGGGATCTGCCAAATGTTGGAGCAGCCCTCCTGATAGCGCGCGGAAGGCCGGCGCTGAACATACTCTCGGATCCGGGTGTGCTCCACCTCCTTGAGCTGCTTGACCAAGTCCAGGTCGATGCCCTCCGGATCGTAAATATAGCCGTTGGAGTCGGACATGGCCACCACCTTGGCTCCCATCTGGCGGGCCTTTTTGCAGGCGTAGATAGCCACGTTGCCCGAGCCGGAGATGACCACGGTGGACCCGTCAAAGGACCGCCCCGCCTCCCGCAGCATATTGTCGGCAAAATAGCACAGTCCATAGCCGGTGGCCTCCTTGCGGGCCAAGGAGCCGCCATAGGTCAACCCCTTGCCAGTAAGAACTCCGGTAAACTCATTGCGCAGCTTCTTATACTGTCCGAAGAGATAGCCGATCTCCCTGGCCCCTACACCGATATCTCCAGCCGGAACATCGGTGTCCGGCCCGATGTATTTGAACAGCTCATTCATGAAGGACTGGCAAAACCGCATGATCTCCAGGTCCGACTTGCCTTTTGGGTCAAAGTTGGCGCCGCCCTTGCCGCCACCGATGGGCAGTCCGGTCAGACTGTTTTTGAAGGTCTGTTCAAAGCCCAGGAACTTGATGATGCTCTCATTGACCGAGGGGTGGAACCGCAGCCCGCCCTTATAGGGGCCGATGGCACTGTTGAACTGGATGCGGTAACCCCGGTTTACATGGATTTTCCCCTGTTCATCCTCCCAGGGCACCCGGAAGGAGATGGTACGCTCCGGCTCCACCAGGCAGTCCATCACACCCTGGGAAATCAGCTCCGGCCGGGCGTTTACCACAGGTGCCAGGGAGGAGAGCACCTCCCGCACCGCCTGGTGAAACTCTGGCTGGGCTGGGTTATTGCTTACCACCCGCTCCATCAGACCATTCAAATACTCATTTCGGATGCCCATATCGTTACCTCCTAAAAATTTTTTGCAGAGCTCCGCTCCTCATGTCCCCCTTCTCCGCTCTTTGGCGCTTTAGTGTGATACCGTTATAGCACTTCTCTGTTTTGCAAGTCAATGATTGTTTTCTTGCATTTTTAATCTTTGTAGGATCATTCACATTTCATATGCATCTCTCAATATTTTTCGTTTATTTTTTAACTAACTTGAAAATTATCCTGCAAGATGGTTCCTTTTTAACAGAATCCCTTCATTTTTTATGTCCCAAAATTTTCATTTTTTCCTTTTTACATTCAAAAGAGCTCCCCTGTGTTTTTACACAGGGGAGCTCTTTTAACTTAATATCAGCCCGCTGTTGTCCAAACAGCAGCCTATTCCACTGTAACGCTCTTAGCCAAATTCCGGGGCTTATCGATGTCACAGCCCCGCATCAACGCCACATAGTACGCGAAAAGCTGGAGGGGCACCACGCCCAGAGAAGGCAGGAGCAGCTCATGGGTATCCGGGATGGTCATGACGCCGTCGGCGGTCTTTTCCATCTCCCCGCTGTGGCTCTCGGTGGTGAGGGCCAACACGTCGGCCCCACGGGCCTTTACCTCCACCACGTTGCTCATAGCCTTTTCAAAAAGCCTGTCGTATGTCCCCAGTGCCACCACCAGGGTCCCCTCCTCCACCAGGCTGATGGTACCGTGTTTCAGCTCACCGGAGGCGTAGGCCTCCGAGTGGATGTAGGAGATCTCCTTCAGCTTCAGCGACCCCTCCAGCCCTAGAGCATAGTCCAGGTTGCGGCCCATGAAGAAAATGGAGTTGTGGTTAAACCAGTGGGAGGCAAAGTACTGGATGCTGTCCCGTTCAGCCAGTACCCGCTCCATCTTGTCTGGCAGGCGGGTCATCTCATCCAAGATCGTGTGGTACTCCTCTGGGGCGACAGTGCCCAGCACTCTGGCAAACCACAGGGCCAGCAGGTCCAGCACCGCCAGTTGGGTGGAGTAACCCTTGGTGGTGGCCACGGCAATCTCCGGACCCGCCCAGGTGTACAGCACCTCGTCAGACTCTCGGGCGATGGAGCTGCCCACCACATTGACGATGGACAGAACCTTGGCCCCAAGCCGTTTGGCCTCCCGCAGGGCGGCCATAGTGTCCAGAGTCTCTCCCGACTGGCTGATGACTACCACCAGCGTACTCCCGTCTACGATGGGATCCATATACCGGAATTCAGAGGCCAGCGCCACCTCCACCGGCCTGCGGGTCAGCCGCTCCAGCACATATTTGCCCACCATGCCCACATGGTAGCTGGAGCCACAGGCCACAATGTACACCTTGCTCATCGCCCGGACATAGTCCTGACTGAGTCCAAAGTCCTCAAAGCAGACCTCTCCCTCCCGGATACGGGGCAGGATAGCCCGACGCAGAGCCTGGGGCTGCTCCATGATCTCCTTGAACATGAAGTGCTCATAACCGCCCTTCTCCGCCGCGTCGATCTCCCAGTCCACATAGGATATCTCTTTGTCCACAGGCTCCAACAGCCGGTCATAGCACTGGATGCCCTCCCGGGTCAGGACGGCCAGCTCTCCATCCTCCATATAGCCCACCCGCCGGGTATGCTTGATGATGGCCGTGACGTCGCTGGCCAGAAAATTGCATCCGTCTCCATACCCCAAGATCAGCGGGCTATCTTTTCGGACAGCGATGATCTGGTCCGGATAGTCGGCACACAGGATGCCAAGGGCATAGGCCCCTTGGATCCGGTGAAGCACCTGCCCCACCGCCTTCAGCAGATCCCCCTGATAGAAATACTCAATGAGCTGGGCCACCACCTCCGTATCCGTATCGGACAGGAAGGAAACGCCCTTACCCATCAAAAAGGACTTCAATTCCCCATAGTTTTCAATGATCCCGTTGTGGACCACGGCGATCTTGCCGCTTTGGCTCACCTGGGGATGGGAATTGACATCGCTGGGCGCCCCGTGGGTGGCCCAGCGGGTGTGACCGATGCCCACGGTGCCCTTGACCGCCGCCCCGTTCTGGAGCTGGTCGGCCAGCACCTTCAGCCGGCCCTTAGCCTTGTGGACAGAAAGGGTGTCCCGATCCTGGTCATAGACCGCCATCCCTGCCGAGTCATAGCCCCGGTACTCCAGTCGGGACAGTCCTTCCAGAAGAATGGGAGCCGCTTGCTCCTTGCCAATATAGCCTACAATTCCGCACATATTCTGTTTTCCTCCTGATTTCACACGTTTGATTTCTTCAAGAGGACAAACTCGCAGCCATTTGCCTCGTCCCCCGGTCACAGCCCCTCTGTTTTGCGGTCGCCCGCATATTTCTGACTGTGTCACGCACCCGGAGCCCGCACGGAGGGGCATCCGCCGAATCTTTCGATCATGGCCGGATATTGAAGGAAACAGTCCTTCCCAGCCATTTTCCCCTCTCCTCGTCGTCCCCCGGTTCAGCCGGGGGCACTGGCGCTTCTGATGGGCCCAAGCCCATAGTCCTCCTTTCTTTCTGCGACATTTGGTATATAAAAGCCTATTCAGCTCTCATATCAAGTCTTTGATTCCCTTGGAAATTGAATCGTCCCGTCCTCCTGGGTGATAGGCCGAACCGGACGGCAGGGATTGCCTGCCGCCAGCACATGGGGCGGGATGTTCCGGGTGACCACGCTTCCCGCGCCGATGACCGCCCCGTCCCCGATGGTCACTCCAGGCAGCACCGTCACTCCGCCGCCGAACCATACATCGCTGCCCACAGTGATGGGGGCGGCATACTCCCAGCCGGCCCGGCGCCGCTCCGCGTCCATCGGGTGGCTGGCCGTGTAAAAGCCGCAGTTGGGGCCGATCATCACGTTGTCCCCAAAGGTGACAGGCATACAGTCCAAAATGACGCAATTATGGTTGACATAAAAATTATCTCCCACTCGGATGTTATACCCGTAGTCGCACCAGAAGACCGAATTTACCACAATATTTCCTCCGGTGTGTCCAAAGAGTTGGGAAAGTACCCGCTCTCTGGCCGGACCGTCCCCGCTGGGCAGGACGTTGAGCTTCTCACACAAAGCCTTGGCCCTGTCCCTTTCCCAGACCAGCTCCAGGTCTCCGGCGTTATACAGGGCGCCAGAGAGCATCTTCTCCTTTTCCGTCATGGTTCACCCTCCTTTCCAAGCTGTCCTCTGCATTATAGTACGCGGTCACCTGTCCCGTAAAGAAAAAATTGCCGTGGACAGGGAAACGCGCGCGGAAGATGACTCCCCCGCGTGCGTTCTCCCTCTGTGCGTTTACTTGTCCAGCATGGCTCGGATGCGGTCCACCGCTTCCTGGGTGGCGTCCGCGTCTCCGAAGGCGGTTAAACGGATATAGCCCTCGCCGCTGGGACCAAACCCGGCGCCTGGGGTAGTGGCCACATTGGCCCGGTCTAACACCAGGTCAAAGAAGTCCCAGGAGCCCATGCCATCCGGCGTCTTGAGCCAGATATAGGGGGCGTTGACTCCGCCAAAGCACTCCAGCCCGGCGGCGGACAGCCCCTCCCGGATGACCTTGGCGTTGTTCTGGTAATAGGCGATGGCGGCGCGGGTCTGCTCTCTGCCCTCTGGGGTATAGATGGCCGCGGCTCCCCGCTGGATCACATAGGGGACACCGTTGAACTTGGTGCACTGACGGCGGTTCCACAGGCTGTTCAGCTTGACACCCTGGCGCTCCAGTTCCATGGGCACCACGGTGTAGGCGCAGCGGTTGCCGGTAAAGCCGGCAGTCTTGGAGTAGGACCTGAACTCAATGGCACAGGTCCGGGCACCTTCGATCTCAAAGATGGTGTGGGGAATCTCCTCCTCGGTGATAAATGCCTCGTAAGCCGAGTCATAGAGGATGACAGATCCGTTTTTGTTGGCGTAGTCCACCCAGGCCTTCAACTGCTCCCGGCTGGCCACAGCGCCAGTGGGATTATTGGGGAAGCAGAGATAAATGATATCCGCTTTCTCCTTGGGGGGCTCCGGGGAAAAACCGTTGGACTCCACACAGGGCATGTAGACCAGCCGATCCCACTTGCCTAACTCCTCCTGATAGCTGCCGGCCCGGCCAGCCATGGCATTGGTGTCCACATAGACGGGGTAGACCGGGTCACAGACGGCCACAATGTTGTCTACTCCAAAGATGTCCCCGATGTTGCCGCAGTCACTCTTGGCACCGTCGGACACAAAGATCTCCTCCGGCTTGATATCCACCCCGCGGGCGGCATAATCATGCTGGGCGATGGCCTGCCGCAGGAAGTCATAGCCCTGCTCCGGACCATAGCCGTGGAACCCCGCAAAAGTCCCCATCTCCTCCACGGCCTTCTGCATGGCCTGGATGACCGCTGGGGCCAGCGGCCGGGTCACATCCCCGATAGACAGCTTGATAATCCTGGCCTCCGGGTGGGCGGCGGAATAGACAGAGATGCGCCGGGCTACCTCAGAAAACAGGTAGCTGCCGGGCAGCTTCTGATAGTTCTCATTGATCTTTACCATGGTACCAACTCCTTCGTATGGCAGTTTCTAAGGTCTTAATGGTTGATATTATCCCTGATGGACAGGGGGTTGTCAATGGAAAACTGAAATTTTCATCCCATCTCTATCTCTCCCTCGAACACCGTCCGGGCTGGGCCGGTCATAAAAATCCGTCCCTCCCTCCACTCCAATCCCAGCGTCCCTCCGGGCAGACGAGCCTCCGCCCGACTTCCGCACAATCCCTGCTGTCTGGCCGCCTCAAAAGCGGCGCAGGCCCCGGTGCCGCAGGCTAGGGTGATCCCGCTCCCTCGTTCCCACACCCGGACGCGGAGATCATGCCCATCCTGACAGGACACAAATTCCACATTGGACCGCTCCCGCAGATTGGGATGACATTCCAGCACCGGGCCCAGTTCTTCCAGCCTGACCCTCTCTGGGTCTGGGCAGAAAATGACGGCGTGAGGGTTCCCCACTCCAACCTGGTGGACCGTGTACTGCTCCCCCATCGCCTCCAACTCCACCTCTGGATAGAGAATCGCCTGCCCCATGTCTACGGTGACCTGTTCCGCCTTCCCTCCCCGCACCGCCAGCTCTAGCCCACGGGGGCCGGCATCGGTGTCAATAGTCAGGCAGGTCTTCCGGGTCAGCTTCCTGTCATAGACGTACTTGCCCACACAGCGGATGCCGTTCCCACACATGGCCCCCCGAGAACCGTCGGCATTGTACATTTCCATGGTAAAATCTCCGGTCCGCCCTGGTTTGATACAGATCAGTCCGTCCGCGCCCACTCCGAAGTGCCGGTCAGACAACCGGACTGCCAGAGTCGGTAAATCCTCCGGCTCCCCTTCCATGCAGTTTACATAAATATAGTCGTTGCCCAGCCCCTCCATCTTTGTAAAACGCATATTCTCGCCCCTTTCTGGGGTGAAGGCGCGCAAGTGCCGCCACCCCGGTCCAGCCTATGCGTCCCCCTCTCCTCTCATGCCGCCCTCCGGGTGGCCCCCTTTGTGGATTTTCTCTACAACTTCTTTTGGCTCCGACGGGATATTTGCAAGATTTTTTCTTGCCATAGGGGGGAGAGATAGGCTATTATGGTAGTAATTTGAAAGGGGCTGATCAGCTTGAGCGACTGTATCACTGAAATTTTTGCTTCCAACGTATTCAGCAGAACCGTCATGCAGGAACGCCTGCCCAAAAAGGTATACGCCGAATTGGTAGATGTGATGGATAACGGCGGCAACATCTCCATGGCCACCGCTGACATCGTGGCCACTGCCATGAAGGACTGGGCCGTGGAAAAGGGCGCTACCCACTACGCCCACTGGTTCCAGCCCCTTACCGGCATCACCGCCGAGAAGCACGACTCCTTCCTCACGCCGCCGCAGGACAGCAGAACCCTGCTTCAGTTCACCGGCAAGCAGCTGATCATGGGAGAGCCAGACGCCTCCTCCTTCCCCTCCGGCGGCCTCCGGGCCACCCACTACGCCCGGGGCTACACGGCCTGGGACATGACCTCCCCCGCCTTTGTCAAGGAGATGTCCTGCGGCACCGTCCTGTGCATCCCCACCATCTTCGTGTCCTACACCGGCGATGCCTTGGATAAGAAGACCCCCCTCCTCCGGTCCATGGAGGCCATCAACACCCAGGCTCTGCGCATCCTGCGGCTGTTCGGCAACACCCAGGCAAAAAAAGTTACCCCCTCCGTAGGGGCCGAGCAGGAGTATTTCTTGGTAGACCGGGACAAGTACCTCAAGCGCCGTGACTTGATCTATACCGGCAGAACGCTCTTCGGGGCTCCGGCCCCCAAGGGGCAGGAGATGGACGACCAGTATTTCGGCGTGATCCGCCCACGGGTGGGCGAATTTATGGCTGACCTGAACCGGGAGCTGTGGAAATTGGGGATTCCCGCCACCACCCAGCACAACGAGGCCGCCCCCGCCCAGCATGAACTGGCCCCCATCTATACCACCTGTAACCTGGCCGTTGATCAGAACCAACTGACCATGGAGACCATGAAGCGGGTGGCCACTCGCCACGGCCTGGTCTGCCTGCTCCACGAAAAGCCCTTCGTGGGGGTCAACGGCTCTGGCAAGCACAACAACTGGTCCATCTCCACCGATCAGGGGGAGAACCTGCTGGCTCCAGGCGACACGCCCAACGAAAACCTCCAGTTCCTGCTGGTGCTGGCCTGTATCATGAAGGCGGTGGACGACCACGCCGACCTGCTGCGCTGCTCCGCCTCCTGCGTGGGTAACGAGAGCCGTCTGGGCGCTCAGGAAGCCCCGCCCGCCATCATCTCTATCTTCCTGGGGGACCAGTTGGACGACGTGGTGGCACAGATCGTGTCCAACTCTGAATCCATCAAGCTGCTGGCCAGCGGCAAGCTGGACTCCGGCGTATCCACTATCCCTGTCCTGGACAAGGACGGCACCGACCGGAACCGCACCTCCCCCTTCGCCTTCACTGGCAACAAGTTTGAGTTCCGCATGGTGGGCTCCTCCGACTCCATCGCTGAGGCCAATGTGGCCCTGAACGCCATCGTGGCCGAGGCTTTCTGCCAGGCTGCCGATATCCTGGAGGGGGCCGAGGACTTTCACGGGGCATGCTCCAGGCTGATCCACGACTGGATGAGCCAGCATCAGCGCATCATCTTCAACGACGACGGCTATTCTGATGAGTGGGTGGCCGAGGCTGTCCGCCGGGGCCTGCCCAACCTCCCCTCTATGGTGGATGCCATCCCCGCCCTCACCACCCCCAAGGCCGAGGAGCTGTACTCCAAGTTCGGCATCTACACCAAGACCGAGCTGGAGGCCCGGGCGGAGATCATGTACGAAACCTATGTGAAGATGATCAAGATCGAAGCCAACACCATGATCCATATGGCCTCCAAGCACTACATCCCCACCGCTATCGCCTATACCACCCGGCTGGGCCAGTCCATAGCCGCTGTGGCCTCCGGCTGTCCCCAGGCCGACCTCACCGTCCAGCGCAAGCTGCTCATCCAAGTCAGCTCCTATCTGGCCGACGCCTCCGCCGCCCTGGACCAGCTCAAACCTCTGATGGACCGTGTGGACACCATCCAGGACATCAAGGAGATGGCCCACGCCTATCACGACGCTGTTGTGCCCGCTATGGCCGCCCTCCGCCACCCGGTGGATGAGCTGGAGCTTCTGGTGGATAAGGACCTGTGGCCTGTCCCCACCTACGGTGACCTCCTTTTCGAAGTATGATCTTGTCCGCAACATGAAGAGACCTCCCCGCCGCCGGCGGGGAGGTCTCTTATTTCCCTTGTTCCCGTCCCAACAAAAACCGTCATAATGAGCCACGAAAAGTGTGGTACTGAATGGGGTGGATAAAGGTGCGGAGGGGGCGGATATCGTTGTTGTATCCTTCCTATTCATGGACATTCAAACAAAAAAGCCCGAGGCGCTCTTCCTCTGCGCCCCGGGCTCCGCTTTCCTGCGACTATCCGGTTTTTATGGGTCATCTTGTCGTTTTTTTCTGGGTAGCGGACATCCCTATTTGTCCTCCAGCAGCTTGTTCAGCTCATGCATGAAGGTGTTGATGTCCTTGAATTGACGGTATACCGAGGCGAAGCGGACATAGGCCACCTCGTCGATTTTCTTCAGCCGCTCCATGACCAGCTCGCCCACTTCGGAGGAGCTGATCTCCCGCTCCATCTTGTTCTGGAGGACCTGCTCGATCTCATTGACCATCTCCTCCAGCATATGGTAGGGCACTGGGCGCTTCTCACAGGCCCGGATCAGGCCGCTGAGTACCTTGTTCCGGTCAAAGCTCTGTCGGCTGCCGTCCTTTTTCACCACCATCAGGGGCAGACTCTCCATAGTCTCATAGGTGGTGAACCGCTTGTGGCAAGATAGACACTCCCGGCGGCGGCGGATGCTGGCCCCCTCGTCCGCGGGGCGGGAATCCACGACCTTGCTCTCCAAATAGGCACAGTAGGGACACTTCATACCACATACCTCCCAGGTATTGTCTTTCTCTCCGCCATCTCTCGCGGTCCCGACGAAGGAGCAGGGCAAAATCAAGTTTTTATAACCATTATATGGTTATTATAACACAGCAGGTCAGAACTAGACAAGGGTAAAAAACAGGACTGTCCCCCTCTTTTCCGGCATATCTGTGGTACAGCGAGGTGATACGATATGGAATTTCTAGCCCGTCTGACAGACTTCATCTGGTCGCCCTGGCTGTTGGGGCTGTTTCTTCTCACCGGCCTGGTCTACTCTCTGGGTTCCGGTTTCTTTCAAATCTTCGGTTTCCGCCTGTGGCTGTGCTCCACGCTCGGTTCCCTGTTCCATGGTAGGAAAAAAGCGGGGGACGGCCTGTCCTCCCTCCAAGCTCTGGCCACCGCCTTGGCCTCCACCATGGGAACTGGCTCCATCGCCGGGGTGGCCACCGCCCTGACCCTGGGCGGGCCTGGGGCCGTTTTCTGGATGTGGATCTCGGCCCTGCTGGCTATGATGACAGGCTGTGGTGAGAAGCTGCTGGCCGTAAAGTATCAGCGGCTGGCTCCCGGCGGGGGACTCCAGGGCGGGCCCATGTTTTACCTGCGGGACGGCGTGGGCTCTCCTCTGCTTGCAGGTTGGTTTGCTCTGGCCTGTTTGCCCGCTACCCTGGCCGGGGGCAACTTAGTTCAGTCCTCCTCCATCGCCCTCTCCCTGGAGGCCGCCTTCGGCCTGGAGCGGGTCTGGGTAGGCGTGGTCACCACCCTGCTGGCAGGACTGGTGATGGTGGGCGGCATCGGCCGCATCGCCAAGGTATCCTCCGCCCTGGTCCCAGCCATGGCTCTGCTCTATCTGGGCAGCGGCTCTCTTGTACTGGCCGGCAACTGGCGGGCTATCCCTGAAGCTGTGGAGCTCATCTTTACCTGCGCCCTATCCCCTTCCGCCGCCCTGGGCGGCGGAGCCGGTTGGACGGTGACCTCCGCCCTGCGGTACGGGGTGGCCCGCGGAGTGTTTACTAACGAGGCGGGGCTGGGCACCTCTGCCATGGCCCACGGGGCCGCCCAGGTGGACCACCCTGCCCGACAAGGGATGTGGGGTGTCTTTGAGGTATTTCTATCTACGCTGGTGGTATGTACCGTCACCGCTCTTACCATCCTGGTCAGCGGCGTGTGGGAACCGGCGAATCCATCCATGCTGACGGGTGCCCCGCTTACCGCCGCCGCCTTCGGCTCTGTACTAGGCCGGGCCGGGGAGGGGGTGGTAGCCCTGTCCCTCCTCCTCTTTGCCTTCTCCTCTATCCTAGGCTGGAGCTACTACGGACAGCAGTGCCTGCGCTATCTCTCAGGGAGTGATCGCCTACTCCCGGCCTATCGGACGGTTTTTCTGGCCTGTACTCTGGCCGGCGCTCTGTGGGAGCCGGGCGCTATCTGGCTGCTGGTGGACCTGTCCAACGCCCTGATGGCCCTTCCTAATCTGGCCGCCCTCCTTATGCTGGCCCCTGAGGCTCTCGCCACCCTGCGGCAGTGGACAGAGCTGCGGCACACAAATTTAACCTCTATTTTACCATTTCATCAAAGAAAACCCCACCCTGATATGCTATAATAAAATTTATCCGCCTGCCCCGGTTTGGCAGAGAGGATCGCTTTATTTTTGTCAGATCTGGGAACACTGTACCCATCGATCTTTCATATGGGAAAGGGGTATCTTCCATGATACACGGCGTAGTAGACCTTGGCTCCAATACGGTTCGACTGTCCATCTATCAGTGCGAGGAGGGCAGCGCCAGGCTGCTGATGAACCGCAAGGTGACCGCCGGTCTGGCCGACTATGTAGAGGGGGGCACCATGACGCCCCAGGGCATTCAGACTGCCAGCCAAATCCTGATGGAATATCAGGATCTGATGAAAAACCTGGGCTTTGACCAGCCTCATGTCTTTGCCACCGCCTCCCTGCGCAACATCTCCAATACCGAGGACGCTGTGGCCCAGCTCCAGCGGGACACCGGCCTGTCCGTGGATGTGTTGTCTGGAGCGGAGGAGGCCCGTCTCTCCTACCTGGGGGCTGTCAGCCCCACTGGGCCTAACAGCGGCCTGCTCATCGACCTGGGCGGCGGCTCCACCGAGCTAGTCCACTATCGGGAGGGACAGATCTTGTCCTCCTGCTCCCTCCCTCTGGGTTCCCTATCCCTGTTTAGCCAGTATGTCGCTCACCTACATCCCACAGGGAAGGAGCGGAAGGCCATCCGGGCCCATATCAGGGAGCAGCTGGACCACTTTGTCCCCGCTCCCCCCTCTATCCCCCAGGCCTGCGGGGTGGGCGGTACGGCCCGTGCGGCCTGTAAGGTGGCAAACCGCCTGTTTGGCCGCCCTCAGGACTGCCATACCCTGTCCGCCCAGGAGCTTCGCCGCCTGCTGAAAACTCTGAAAAAGCCGGACCACGACCACCTGCATCTGCTGCTCAAGGCCGCCCCTGACCGCATCCACACGCTGATCCCCGGCCTTCTAGTGCTGGACACAGTGGCACAGGCCTACCAGCTTCAAGAGATTTTGGTCAGTTCCTGTGGCGTCCGGGAGGGCTACCTCCACCACAGGGTACTAAAGGGGGAAGCGGGATGAGCCTTCCAACGGACTACCGGTATACCCAGGACCGTGAGCTGTCCTGGCTGAAATTTAATGAGCGTGTACTGGCTGAGGCCAGGGACGAGTCCGTTCCCCTGATGGAGCGGCTGAAATTCGCCGCCATTTTCACCAGCAACCTGGACGAGTTCTTCATGGTTCGGGTGGGTTCTATTACTGATATGGCCCTGGTGAAAGAGGAGCACATAGACAATAAGAGCGGCCGCACTCCCCAGCAGCAGTTGGAGGCCATCTTCAAGGCGGTCCCTCCCCTGTACAAGCAGCGGGACAAGGTCTTTGACCAGTTAGACCTGCGGCTGCGCTCCTGTAACATCTGCCGGCTGTCTATGGAACAGCTGGACAGCAAGGCCAGGAAGCAGGCGGACAGTTGGTTTCAAAGCCAGGTGCGCCCCATCCTCTCCCCACTGGTGGTAGACCTGCACCACCCCTTCCCCCACCTGCCCAACAAGGGGCTGGCGGTGGCCCTATGCCTAAAGCGGGACGGCCGGGACTCCTTTGGCTTTCTCCCTGTCCCCACCAGCCTGCCCCCCTTTCTGCGGTTGGAGGAGCGGGGCTTGCACTACATTCTTCTGGAGGATCTTCTTCTCTCCTACGCTGACCAGATCTTCGACCAGTTCACAGTCACGGAAAAGGCCATGGTGGCCGTCACCCGGAACGCGGATATCAGCCCGGAGGACGAGAGCTATGATGTGGATGAGGATTTCCGCCAGCACATGCGAAAGCTGGTCAAAAAGCGGGCCCGCCTCTCTCCGGTCCGGCTGGAGTTCCAGGGGGGAAAGGGGGATAAGCTCATCCCATTTCTCTGCCAGCGCCTGGGCTTAAACCGGGATCAGGTCTTTAAGACCCGCTGTCCCATCCGCCTGGAGTATGCCTATGCCCTGGCCGCCCTCCTGCCGGCTGAAAGCGCGGCCGCCCTGTGTGACCCGCCCTTCTCCCCTCGCTTTCCCGCCTGCCTGGACCCCCAGAGACCCATCTTGCCCCAGGTATTGGAACGGGACGTCCTTCTTTTCTATCCCTTTGAGCAGATGGACCCCTTTCTCCACCTGATTCGGGAAGCTGCCTTTGACCCCCAGGTAGCCTCCATCAAAATCACTATCTACCGTCTGGCCTCCCGAGCCAAACTGGCTGAATATCTGTCCGCCGCCGCGGAGAACGGCAAGGATGTCACCGTACTCATGGAACTGCGGGCTCGGTTCGACGAGCAGAACAACATTCGCTGGGCCGAGCGGATGGAGGAGGCAGGCTGCACCCTCCTCTACGGCTCCGAGGCGCTCAAGGTCCACTCCAAGATCTGTCTCATCACCCGCCGGACCAAAGCCGGAGTCCAATATATCACCCAAGTTGGTACGGGCAACTACAACGAAAAGACCGCCAAACTCTATACCGACCTATCCCTCATAACCGCTGATCCGGTCATTGGGGCGGACGCCGCCGCCTTCTTTCAGAACATGGCTATCGGCAATTTCCATGGAGAATACCAGCGCCTGCTGGCCTCTCCCCTTGGCCTTCGGGACAGAGTCATGGCCCTCATCGACCGAGAGATCGCCAAGGGCAGCCAAGGCTACCTCTTTTTCAAGCTCAACTCTATCACCGACCGAACGCTCATTGACAAGCTGGCCCAGGCTTCCCAGGCCGGGGTGGAGGTCGTCATGAACGTCCGGGGCATCTGCTGCCTGATGCCGGGGGTACCGGGACTGACTGACCGGATCACTGTCTTTTCCATCGTTGGTCGGTATCTAGAACACAGCCGCATCTATCAATTCGGCCGGGGTGAGGAGGCAGACCTGTACATCTCCTCTGCCGACTTCATGACCCGGAATACAGAGCGCCGAGTGGAGCTGGCCTGTCCGGTTCTGGACCCCTGGGTTCGAGGGCGGCTGTTCCACATCATTGACCTGCTCCAGCGGGACAACGCCAAGGCCCGGGAACTGAAGCCGGGCGGCGGCTACCATCCCCGTGAGGCAAACGGACAGGAGCCGGTCAACTGCCAGGAGGTATTTCAGCAGGAAACCGTTTCTCCCCCTGTCCTCCCTCCCCTCCACAGCAGCAGCTCAAGGGCAAATCGGAACAGGCTCCCCGCCTGGCTTCGTCGGCTCCTGCCCAGAAAAAGGGAACGCAGAGGGCCCAGGTCCGAGTGACCTGGGCCCTCTGCTTATGCTTCCGGCCGCTCCTCCCGTTCTGCCAGTGGGAAACGGAACACCGGGGTTCCCTCGGCCGCCGGGGCGATGGCGCACTGGGGAAAGGCAAATGCCAACTCCCCATCCTGCAGCCAGAAGTCACGGCTGGGCAACAGCTTTCCTATGTATTTCTCCCAGCCCTGGTCCAGAAAGCAGTCTCCGCCCGTCCGGCGGGCCTCTCCCTGCTCCCGAATGGCGGCGGTCAGCCTGCCTTTCCACCGCCTTTCCCCAGGAAAAAAGCGTTTCAGGGGCTCTGGCCGCCCCTCTCTCACCTTCCACACATCTCCCCAGGTCACCCGGCAGGGCTTTCCGTCCCCACGGATCTCCTCTCCCTCCAGCCGGATGGACAGCAGCCCGCCCTCCAAGGCGGTCACCTCTCCTCCCAGCCGCCCCGCCCAGCACTGGAAGGGACGGGACCGCTCCCGCTTCTGGGCGAAAGAGAGGCAGGCGGCTAGGTACACCTCTCTCTGCCACCGCTGTTTCCAGGATCGGGCCAGCCGGTCGTAGTAACGACTGATCCACCGGCCGCTCAGGCCGGCGTTTTGGACCTCCGGCCAGGACAGGGTATATTCCAGCACCGGCTCCCCCTCCAGGGTCAGGCTCCCCTTCTCCTCATGCCACAGGACCTGGGGCTCTGTCCGCCCCGCTCCCCTTTCCTTCATCGCGGTCCCTCCTCTATCCTTTTTGGTACATCCTATGTACCACCAGAGCGAAGGGTGAGAGGGGGGGCGCTGCAGCGCCCCCCTCTTGGTCAGTTCAGGCAGAACATGGGGCGTGCTTCGTCAAACAGGTCCACCATGCCGCAGTAATTCAATATCTCGTACTTTCGGAGCCACTCCCGCTGCTCCTCGTTCAATTCCTTTTCCTCCAAAAATTCTCCACCCGCCGTGCAAAAGCCTACCGGAGTGACTGCCGGCAGCACCTCGTAGCAGTCGGCCAAAAACTCCATATAACCCGTCAGCGGCAGTCCAGCGGTCTGGGCAGTCAGCACTCCCAGATAGTTGGGGCTGATGACCACGTCTCTCCGCTCCTCGATATCGTAGTTGGCCCAGATGAAGAAGGGAACAGCATACTGCCGCATGACCTCCTCGGTGGTCCGCTCTGACAGCTTCTTGCCGTACAGTTGCTCATAAAAGGCATTTTTCAAAGGGGGCTGGTGGTCACCGAAGAAAACGATTAATGTGGGCTCCTCACACTGACTATAATAAGCGATCAGCTCCTCCAGAGCCTTGTCACTCTCCCGGGCCAGAGCCATATACTGTTCCGCTGTGCTGTCCGCCTGTTTCAGCTCGTCCGGCAGGAGGATAGTCCGCTCCAGATTGTTCCATCCCTGGGCGTATCCGCTGTGGTTCTGCATGGTCACGTTGAAGAAAAAGCTCCTATCCTCCTCCTCCGTGGTCTGGAAAATGGTCCGGTAGTCGGACAGGTCGGAAACATAGTGCCGGATATAGCAGGGTTTGACCACGTCCTCCTCATAGAGCTGGCTGTCAAAGTCCAGATAGTCATAGGCCAGCACTCGGTTCCACCCGGAGGACTTATAGGGATGGAAAGCCGTAGTGTCATAGCCCTGGCTCCCAGCCAGGGCAGCCAAGGAGGGCATGTCCTCCTCCACATACAGCTGGTAGGCCACGGTGTGCGGAGGCTGGAACAGGCTGGTGAAGCCAGTCAAGAACTCAAACTCCACAGTGGCGGTCCCTCCGCCTGTCACCGGGGAGTACATCCAGCCTTGAATGGTGTTTTCTTCCATGGAATGGAGGAAGGGCAGAGGGTCCTCCGAGGGCGCAAAGCCGTCGAAGATGGAGAAGTCACCAAAGGACTCGTTCATGATGCCAATGATGTTTACCGGCCGCTCCCCCTGTGATGTCCCATCTGTCCCTGGATACTCCTTCATCAGTTGGAGCACAGTTTCCTCCGAGTATCCCTCCGGCTCGTCCACCGAGGAGTAGCGCAGAGCGATGGTGAAGTTAAGTAAAAAGCCGTTGCGCTGAGTGACCCACTGCTGGGTATAGATTCCCAAGGCCGGGAGCATACCAGTGAAGAAAAAGGCATAACTGTACCCCAGCACGGCCGTCCACAGGACCAGGGCGAAGGGCAGGCGTATCTTGGCCCGTCTTGTCTGGGGAACGCAGAAAAACACCAGTGCCAGATAGGCCACCAGCAGGATAGCCGCCTGGGTAATATAGAGGTCTGGAGAGTAGTCAAAGCCATCCGCCACATTGGCGGCGGTGCGCCACCCGGTGATATCCGCTGGAAACAGGATACGGCCCCGGAACCGTAGGACATAGTGGTTGACCAGCCCGAAAGTGAAGGCCAGGCAGGCCCCCAGAGCGGCGGCCCGGCGGTTTCTGCCCAGGACAAGCCGCAGAACGAAAAATAGGCCGTAGTACCACACCAGGTTCATCAGGACCTGCCAGCCATCCAGATCGGAAAATATGTCGTTTTCATTCAGGATCTCCACCATCCACAGACAGGCCCAGGGACCCAGCAGAAATACCAGCCGGGACAGCCATTTGCCGGGCCGCTCCCTCATGTCAGCCAGCAGACGGGGAAAAGTATCTTTGTACAGCAGTGCTTTCATTATGTTCCTCCAACGGCCCTCAAAACCGCTATTTTATAGCATAACTCCCCCGTGGGAAAATGCAAGGGTTCTGTTCCTAATTTCATAAAAAATTTAGATTTTTTCTTCAGGCGCCCAAGTATATAGACGCAGGCCAGAACGAAATGTTGCGCAGAGGCCGCAGATTTTTTATTCATTTGATTTTGAATATTCATTTTGTCTCATCACTCGGTCTACTTCTTTTGAAATTTTGATATATCGTGTCTTAATAATCAATTTTTTACCCAAAAATTAAAAAGTTTCATTCACAATTTTGCATATTTATCTATTGACGAAAAATAGTCTCTGGGGTATACTCATCACAACGTCCCGAATCAGTCCGGGGCCCCATTGAAAAGGAGATTTTTAAACATGAAAAAACTGCTTGCTTTGACCATGGCTTTGGCCATGTCCCTGTCTCTGGCCGCCTGTGGCAACAGCGGTGACCAGAGCGCCCCTGGCTCTGCCAGCTCCAACGGCAGCGCCTCCACCTCCCAGTCTGACGCCAGCACCTCCACCGGCGATGCCAGCAGCGCCGGTGACGCCTCCTTCACCACTGTGGAGGAGGGCAAGCTGATCATGGCCACCAACGCCACCTTCCCTCCCTATGAGTACATCGAGGGCGGTCAGGTAGCCGGCATCGACGCCGAGATCATCACCGCTGTGGCCGAGAAGCTGGGCCTGGAGCCTGTCATCGAGGACATGGAGTTCGACGCTGTTATTGAGGCTGTCAAGGGCGGCAAGGCCGACATCGGCCTGGCCGGTATGACCGTCACCCCCGACCGTGCCGCTGAAGTGGACTTCACCGTCAGCTATGCTACCGGTGTTCAGGTCGTCATCGTGACGGAAGATTCCGCCATCACCAGCGTAGACGACCTGTTCGCTGAGGGCGCCAACTATGTGGTCGGCGTACAGCGCAACACCACCGGCGACATTTACGCCACTCAGGATATCGAGGACGCCGGCCTGGGCACCATCGACCGGTACAGCAAGGCTTCTGACACCGTGCAGGCCCTGGTGTCCGGCAAAGTGGACTGCGTGATTATCGACAACGAGCCCGCTAAGGCCTTCGTGTCCGAGATCGACGGTCTGAAGATCCTGGACACTGAGTACATCACCGAGGACTACGCCGCCGCCATGAATAAGGAGAATACCGCCCTGTACGATGCTGTGAATACCGCGATGCAGGAGCTGCTGGACGACGGCACCATCCAGAGCATCATCGACAAGTACATCACCGCCGACTGATTTTCGTGATAAATACATAGACCGGCAAGGGGCCCAGGACACTGGACCCCTTGCTTTTCAAGTGAGGAGAGGAGCAGAATGGGACCATCGGCATCTAAGTTGTGGCCTACTGTAGCCCCGGACTGGATCATGAACGGCCCGGAATGGCTCAATGATCTGGGCTATGACATCTATAAAAGCCTGATTTTTGACGACCGCTACATGATGTTTGTGGACGGTCTGATCAACACACTGAAGCTCACTGCCATGGCCCTGATCCTGGGCGTGATCCTGGGCGTGGTCGTGGCCTTGATCCGGGTCACCTGGGATAAGACCTGCCTGGAGATACGTGGGCCCCGGCGGATTGTCCTGGCCATTGCCAACTTCGCCGCCAAAGTCTATTTGACCGTCATCCGCGGCACCCCCGTGATCGTCCAGCTGCTCATTTTGTACTATGTGGTCTTTGCCTCCAGCCGGAACAAGCTGCTGGTGGGCGCCCTGTCCTTCGGCATCAACTCCGGCGCCTATGTGGCAGAGATCATCCGCAGCGGCATCATGTCCATCGACCCCGGCCAGATGGAGGCGGGCCGCTCCCTTGGCTTTGGGTATGTGGCCACCATGCGGCACATCATCCTGCCCCAGGCCTTTAAGAATGTACTGCCGACTCTGGCCAACGAATTTATTGTCCTGTTGAAGGAAACAGCCGTGGCTGGCTATGTGGGGCTGAATGATCTGACCTATGTGGGCAATATCATTGGCGGCAACGCCTATGACTACCTCTTCCCCCTGCTCATCTCCGCGCTGGTCTATCTAACTCTGGTCATGTTCTTCACCTTCCTGGTAGGAAAGCTGGAGAGGAGGTTGAGAAACAGTGAACGATAATGTGATCATCCAAGCCGAAAAGGTGCAAAAGTACTTCAACGGCGGTGCGATCAAGGCCCTAGACGGCGTTTCCGCCCAAATACAAAAGGGCGAGGTAGTCGTGGTCATCGGCCCCTCCGGGTCAGGGAAGTCCACCTTCTTGCGCTGCTTAAACCTCCTGGAGCTCCCCACTGGAGGTAAAATATTCTTCAAAGGTGCCGATATCACGAACCCCAAGGCGGACATCAACCTGTACCGTCAAAAAATGGGCATGGTGTTCCAGCATTTCAACCTGTTTCCTCACATGACCATCCTGAAAAATATGACTCTGGCCCCTACACAGCTTCTGAAAAAGAGCAGGGAGGCGGCCGAGGCCCAGGCCATGACCCTGCTGGAACGGGTAGGGCTGGCGGACCGAGCCAGCGCCTACCCCAGCCAGCTCTCCGGTGGCCAGAAGCAGCGGATCGCCATTGTCCGGGCACTGTGTATGGACCCGGAGGTCATGCTTTTTGACGAGCCCACCTCCGCTCTGGACCCGGAGATGGTAGGCGAGGTTCTGGACGTTATGAAGGAGCTGGCGCAGGATGGTATGACCATGGTGGTGGTCACCCATGAGATGGGCTTTGCCCGTGAGGTGGGCAGCCGGGTGCTGTTCATGGACGGTGGACAGATCCTGGAGGAAAATGAGCCCAAGGCCTTTTTTGACCATCCCCAGCATCCCCGCACCCAGCTCTTTTTGTCTAAGGTACTATAAGAATAAACGAAGTCCGGGCTGTTTACAGCCCGGACTTCGTTTCCTTTTCGAGAATGTGGTTTCTTACTAGCTGAAAAAGGCTTCCAGTTGTCCCAGCAGCTCCATACCCTTGAATTTTAGCACATAGCCCTCGCTCTCGCCGGTGACTAGTTTGACCTGGTCCTGACTGAAATAGCCAGCCTGTGCGGCGGTATCTACGGTTTCGCTGGCCGCCCCCAGGCACAGGGGCGGGAAGGCCACACACCACCAATTCTGCCCCTCGCCTTCCCCAATAACCACCCGGAGAGCCGTATAGTTCCCGGCGGGCAGGGCGAAGCCGTCGTACTCCTTGGTAGGGAACCAGCACTGGGTCAACTGGGCGGACACCGGGTAGTCATAGCCCTGCTCCTCCACCACCTGTCGCCCGGCATCCGCCAGTTGGGTCAGACTGCTCTCCAACGCGGACCGGGCACTTTCCAGGGTCGCGTTGGAGGGGTAGACCGCTTGTGCCTCCTCCAGCACCCGGTCCCGGACTGCCAGCTTCAACGCCTGGTCCTTGGCGCTGTCTGAGTTTGCGATCACATGAAAGCGGATAACGCTGTCCGCCAGCTCCTGCTGCTCCTGACCCAGCCAGCTCCCTCCCACCAGAGCACACAGCAGACCCAGCATCAGGGCCATCTCCCACCGCTTCAGTTTTCTGTCCATAGGTCCTCCTTGGGGCCTTAAAAGGCCGTCCACACTGTAAGTAAGTGCTTACAGTATGGACGGCCCCTGATGTTCTTAAACCGTTTCCGCCAAAAAAGTTTCCCGGTACTGCTCCCGCAGCAGCTCCCAGGCACTCTTTGCCTTCTCAAGCTGGGTAAAAAGGCCAAAGGCGGAGGGCCCGGTCCCGCTCATGGTCGCTCCCAGCGCCCCACAGTGGATCAGAGTGTTTTTGATGTCCGCTACCCGGCTTCGCTGCCGGTCGGGCAAGACATCCTCAAATACATTGTACATTCTTCGAGCAACCCCCTCCAGATCTTCCGCCGCCAGAGCGTCCATCACCCCCTGAGTGTCCGGGCGCCGTGTCACCCTGACCCGGTCCAACTGGGCGAACAGCTCCGGAGTGGAGATGGGAAAGGGCGGCTTACACACCACAACCCAGCAGCGGGGCAGAGGGGGCAGAGGGGTGAGGACCTCTCCCCTGCCCTCTACCAGAGCGGTCCCCCCTAGCACACAGTAGGGCACATCGGACCCCACCCGCTCCCCGATCCTAGCCAGTTCCAGAATAGAAAAGGGCTCTCCCTCCATCTGATTCAGGGCCCGGAGGACAGCAGCGGCATCACTGCTCCCTCCGGCCATACCGGCACAAACAGGAATGCGCTTTTCGATGGTGATATCCAGCCCCTTTACCCCGATCCCCCTGGCCTCCCAGAAGCGGAGAGCTGCCTGTGCGGCCAGATTTTTTTCGTTGTTGGGCAGGAAGTGGAGGTTGGTCCCTACCCGCAGCCCCCGGCCACCATTCTCCTTTACCGTCAAGGCATCAGAGAGAGTGATGGACTGCATGACCATCCTCATGTCGTGGTAGCCGTCGGGCCGTTTTCCCAGCACGTCCAGGGTAAGATTCAGTTTTGCGTTGGCCTGGACCTCCATAGTTTCCTCCCCGGCGGCTCCCGCCGCCCTCATTTTTTTCAGCGGATCTTTCTGGCCTCCAGATAGAAGCGTTTTTCCTGTGCCTCGCCCATGGAGAAAGTCTTTCTGGGCAGCACGCCGTCGTGGATGACTGTGGGGAACAGGGACTCCTTGGCCATGGGAGGCAGCAGGAAGGCGATGGCATCCCGCCGGTTCCGGGCCAGTTCCCTGGCCACCTGCTCCCCATGGATATAGTCGATCTTGACCCCAGGTCTGGCGGCTATGTACTGGTCCAGGAAGGTCTGAAGCGTAGCCACCGGCAGCTGGGCACTTGGGTGGGGGACCACCACCTGTCCCTGCCCATCGGCACAGATATAGGGCAGGATATGTGCACAGCCATCCGCCTCCCCGCCTCTGAACGCACCGGGATAAAATCCCTCCAGGGCGGACAGCAGCTCCTCCGGTCCCGCGCCGAACACCACTCGGTGGATAGGTTCAAACTCCAGGGACTCGTCGTGGAGATTGACCAGCTCGCACAGGGCATACCGTGAGGGCAGGCTGTCCCACTGATCCTGGGGGACCAGCTTCTTCTGCCGCTCGTAGCACTCCTTGGCTGTGGCCAGGGAGTGGTTGCCGTCCCCGGCAGCAAAGAGCATAACTGGAAGCGCATCCTTCAGGGCGTATCTCTCCCGGAACGCAACTGGGTCAGCCAGGGCAACCAGAGCCTGTTCCACCTGCTCCAGCTGCTCCTGAGTCAGCTTCCAGCCCCTGATATGGCCGCCGCCCTCCATCAATTCAAAGTCGTAGAGGAGCTCCATTCCACCTGTCTGGCCAGCCAAGGGCTCTATGACGGTCTTTTCCGGGTCATCCGACAACAGCATAATGTGAGGCAGTTCGATGGGGGCGTTCTTCCGCACCGCTACCCGGGGCGGGATACGGGAGAGGACGGTCCCCTCCGTAGCCCGGACCATGGCCCCAGAGCCGGGCTCATAGTCATACTGCTCCAGGTCCACCATACCTACCAGTCCCCGGCGGATCCTGCCGCTGGTCATGGCACGCTCCACATAGATCATGCTGTGAGGGTATTCTACAAACTGGTTTTCCCGAAGATAGCGGGTCATGGTATTGTTGATCTCCATGATATCGGTTTCCACATTGGGCCCCTCCAAGCAGCTCTCCGGCAGGATGAGCCGTAAGGTCGAGGGGGCTTTTCCCACCCGCTCCTCTACCCGCTGCCAATACTCGGGCTGGGAGGTGTACTGATCACAGGCCACTACCGACCACAGAGTCATGTCGCAGTCTCTGGGCAGCAGGATGTTGGCAGGGCGGAAGGGCAGATCAATCTTTTTCATCTTTTCTCATCTCTTTCAGCAGAAGGTCCAGCTTTTCCTCCAGCCGATCACATCTGTTTTCAGATACCAGATGGCCAGCGCCACCGCTGCGGCCGCCAGGAAAATGAGCAGAATCTCCCTAAATTCAAAACCCAGCTGAACACAGCCAGCAGTAGGAGCACGCCGAGGGCACACTTGGCAAACACAGGTCCACGCTCTCTTCCCCATGCAGGGGCCGCCACAGGCGGCCACCATTCCGGCGGGGCGGCGAGGGCGGCGCCCCCTACGCTCCTTTCCTCGGATCAGAGGGCAGCCTCGATGGCGGACAGCAGCCCGTCAAACTCCTCAAATGCGGGCAGCTCCGGGTGGGCCGCCTTGATGGCATCCGTGGACTTGAAAAGGAACCCGGCCTTACTGGCCTGTATCATCCCAAGGTCGTTGAAGCTGTCGCCGGCAGCGATGGTGTCAAAGCCACAGGACTGCAACGCCTTTACTGTGGTAAGCTTGGATTTCTCACAGCGCATCTGATAGCCGGTGATGGCCCCATCCGGCCCCACCTTCAGGGTATTGCAGAACAGAGTGGGCCAGCCCAGCTTGGCCATCAGGGGCTTGGCAAACTGCTCAAAGGTATCGCTCAAAATGATCACCTGGGTCTGGGCCCTCAGCTTGTCCAGAAATTCCTTGGCCCCAGGCAGGGGATCTATGGTGGAGATGACCTCCTGGATCTCCTTTAGGCCCAGACCATGCTCCTTCAAGACTCCCAACCGCCAGGTCATCAACTTGTCATAGTCGGGCTCATCCCGTGTGGTGCGCTTCAGCTCCGGGATTCCGCTGGCTTGGGCAAAGGCAATCCAGATCTCTGGAACCAGGACGCCCTCCATATCTAAACATACTACATTCATGGCAGATTCCTCATTCTCTTTTATTTTTTCAGAAGGCCGCTGGAGTCATGGGCTCTCATCTGTCCACCTACCCAGGGCCCCGTCAGCGGGCTTTACTGCCCCACATGTCCCTGCCGGCGGCGCAGGTTGACCAGGAAGTTGTCCAGCCGGGAGATGGACTCGGCGATGTCCTTCATGGACGCGGCGTAGCAGGCCCTGACAAAGCCCTCGCCGCCGGGCCCGAAGGCGTTGCCGGGGATGACTGCCACCTTCTCTTCCATAAGGAATCGCTCACAGAACTCCTCGCTGGACAGACCGGTGGAGCGGATATCGGGGAACACATAGAAGGCGCCCTTGGGCTCGAAGCAGCTCAGACCGATCCGGTTCAGGTTTTCCACCAGGTATCTGCGGCGGCGGTCGTACTCCTCCCGCATATGCTCGATGTCTCCGTCGCCGTTGCGCATGGCCTCCACCGCGGCATACTGGCTAGTGGTGGGGGCGGACATGATGCCGAATTGATGGAGCTTTGTCATGGCTGCAATGATTGGCTTGGGGGCACAGACGTAGCCCATACGCCAGCCGGTCATGGCGTGGCTCTTGGAGAAGCCGTTGACCACTACGGTCCGCTCATACATATCGGTCAGGTTTGCGGGGGACACATGGCGCTGGCCATAGGTCAACTCCGCGTAGATCTCGTCAGAAATGACCATGATATCGCTGCCGCGGAGGACCTCAGCGATGGCCTCCAGATCCTTGCGCTCCATGATTCCGCCTGTGGGGTTACAGGGAAACGGCAGTACCAGAACCTTGGTCTTATCTGTGATGGCCGCTTTCAGCTCCTCCGGGGTCAGGCGGAAATTGTTTTCTACCTTTAGTTCCACATACTTGGGCACGCCCCCGGCCATTTCAGTCAACGGCCCATAACAGACAAAGGAGGGCACAGGCACGATGACCTCGTCGCCAGGGTTGACCAGTACCCGGAGGGCCAGGTCAATGGCCTCGCTGCCGCCCACAGTGACCAGAATCTGGTCGGTGTAGTCATATTGCAGATCAAAGCGGCGGTTAAGATAGGCGGCGATCTCTCGCCGGAGCTGGAGCATACCGGCGTTCGAGGTATACTTGGTGTGTCCCCGCTCCAGGGAGTAGATACCAGCGTCCCGGATGTGCCACGGGGTAACAAAGTCAGGCTCTCCGATGCCCAAAGAGATTGCGTCTGTCATCTCCTCCAGGATATCAAAAAACTTGCGGATACCAGAAGGCTTGACCCCTTGGATCTTCTCATTCAGAATATGATCGTAATTCATGTAAAGATATACTCCCTTTCCTCCGGATCCTGGGGCCGGAACACCAAGTGCTTCTCTTTGTATTTCTTCAAAATAAAGTGAGTCGCAGTGCCGGTGACTCCCTCAATAGGGGCCAGCCGCTCGCCTACAAACTGGGCTACCTCCCGCAGGGTGCGGCCCGAAATGATAACCGTCAAGTCGAAGGAGCCGCTCATGAGGTACATGCTCTCCACTTCGTCATATTGGTAAATACGCTCCGCAATACGGTCAAAACCACTGATGGTCTGTGGGGTGACCTTGACCTCGATTAGAGCCGTAACATTCTCCCTGCGTACCCGGTCCCAGTCGATGATGGCTTGATACCCCAAAATCGTGCGGTCTTCCTCGTATGTTTGAATGGCTGCCTTTGCCTCTGCCTCAGGCACTCCGGCAGCCGCGGCCAGCGCGGCCACCGGCATGGTGCAGTCCTGTTCCAACAGTTCCAACAGCTTTTCCATGAACGCTCTCCTCCTGTTTCTCTGCCCGCAACCGGGTAGGATCTGCGTGAGATTAAAATACCCGTTTATTATACATGTAACTGGAGAGAAAAACAATCCTGCGAATAAAAATAGCGGATAAAAAGGCGCCGCCCATACTTTCGTATGGGCGGCGTTCCTTTGACTTGTGGTAACAAATAGTCAAAAGCCTTTTCCAAATGGACTATCCTAGCCGAGACGTGTTTTCTTGCGTTTTGGGATCACTTGATAGCTTAGGCTACGGCCTTCTTATCTTTGTGCAGGAGCTGGAATACAATGACCACAACTACTAAGCCCACACCAATCAGGTCGGTAACGGTGCCGGGAATCAGCATAGCCAGACCGCCTGCGGCTACCATGATCCGCTCCAGTACGTTCATGTTCTTAATCAGATAGCCCTCAAGGCCAGCGGCCACACCCGCCATGCCGATAAAGCTGGTGATAATGATCTGAACAACCTGGAAGGGAGTGGAGTTAATGAACAGCATTGCGGGATTCAAAGCAAAGATATAGGGAATCAGGAAAGCGGCGATAGCCAGACGGGTCGCCTGGAAGGCCGTCTTCATGGGGTTCGCCTTGGCGATGGCAGAACCAGCGTAAGCTGCCAGAGCCACAGGAGGCGTAATGTCCGCCACAATGCCGAAGTAGAACACGAACATATTGGCAGCGATGGGGTCCATGTTCATACCAGTAACTAGGATAGGGGCACAAGTGGTAGCCATGATGATGTAGTTGGCTGTGGTAGGCACGCCCATACCCAGGACGATACAGGTGATCATGGTGAAGAACAGGGCGATCATCAGCTGGCCATTGGCCACACCCACGATGGCACTGATGAAGATCTGGCCCAGGCCGGTCAGGGTGACCACACCGGCAATGATGCCGGCCACACCGCAGGCAATGCCAATGGACAGACAGTTACGGGCGCCGTTCTCTAAAGCCCGAAGGAAGGTGAAGATGCTGGTATCGTTCTTCTGATGATAGAAGAAGGTGTCTACCGCTTTATCCACCAGGCTGATAACGATACAAAGGATGGTCGCGATAATAGCGGAGCGGGCCATGGTATAACCGCTCATAATGATGACCACCAGTACCACCAGAGGAATCAGCAGGTAGATCTTCGGGAGCAGCTGACCCCACTTGGGCAGCTCATTTCTGGGAATACCCTTCAGATCCAGACGTTTAGCGCGCAGATGCACCTGGAGGAAGATGCCAGTAAAGTACAAAATAGCAGGCAGGATGGCCCGTCTGATAATATCGCTGTACGGTACACCCACCATCTCCGCCATCAGGAAGGCGGCAGCGCCCATAATGGGCGGCATGATCTGACCGCCTGTGGAGGCCGACGCCTCAACAGCGCCCGCGAATTCGGGGGGATAGCCGGTCTTTTTCATCATGGGGATGGTAACAGAACCAGTAGTCACGGTGTTGCCCACAGAGGAGCCCGACACCATGCCGCACAGTGCGGAGGAAATAACGGCCACCTTAGCGGGACCACCGGTGGCCCAGCCAGCCAGAGCATTGGCGCAGGAAATAAAGAAATTACTAATTCCGGTAGCCTCCAGGAAAGCACCGAAGATGATGAACAGCGCGATGTAAGTAGAGCACACGCCGATGGGGGTGCCGTGGATGCCGTTGGTAGTATAAAACAGGTCATAGACGATGCGCTTCAGCGACTTTCCATCATAGAAAGCGTAGGCGATGAAACAGGTGGCCACTACCAGGATGGGCAGGCCTACCACACGCCGGCAGCATTCAAAGAGGATCAAGGCTCCCACAATGCCCAGCACAACCTCCAGCTGGTTGATGCGGGTAGCGCGAATCATCAGATCCTGCTCATTGAAGAAGAAATAAAGGTAGGGGCTGGCCCCAACGATGGCCAGAATAATATCGTACCAAGGGATACGGTTGACTCGCTGAACAGCGCCCTTGCGCATAGGGAACACAATGAATACCAGCAGAATCACCAGACCCAGGAACAGGGGACGGCGCTTGGTTTCGCTCCAGGTGGATACCAGATTCATCCACATCAGGAACAGGCTGAATGCGATCAGCAGGCCACTGACCACATACTTCGGCACACCTTCCCAAATACGAACGTTTGACTCACGGTCGTATTTTTTCATAATCTCATCAACATCGGCCTGCACATTTGTGCCATTTTCTGCCGGTGCGGTGTTTACAGTTTTCTTATCCTGATCTTCCACAGAGATGCCTCCTTTGCTAAAAATCGTATCTTTTGATAAAAGAAACTCTGCTTCAGGTCCGCTCTTTGGCCGCACTCGGCTGCGTCTTCCATTCCCTCTCCGAGATCACAACCAAATTTTTACAAAGCGTAAAGCTGGGGGCTTCTTTGATCTTCCAAAACGCTATGGAAAGATACGCGAATTTTCGTAGCTGATGTGGACCTTGGTATTCCGTCCGCACACATCCCGCAGACTGATCTCCTCTCCACCAATCGATAGCGTGTGATCGGATACTGTGCCCACAAAAAGATAAAAGCTGGGAAGCTCCATATCAATCTTAGAGACCACCATGGCGCCTGTTCCCTCTTCATAGGTCAGCTCCATTTTAGGGTCCAAGTCAGAGGGCACCCCGGCACCAAACCCATAGTAGATGGTCTTCCGCAGCATGATTATGCCCCTCTCATCCACGTCATACACATCCGTCACAGGCGTCTTGTTGACGGAATGGATAAAGGTGATGGAAAATTCCTCTCCCCGCTCCAAAGGATAAGAGATATAGGTTTCCCCAGTCTCCGCATCACGAATGACCAGATGGCCTTCCGGGCGGAGCATAAACACTGCGGCCGCGATAACCAGACAGACTATCGCGGCCGCGGCTACCAAAACTTTGTTCTTATTCACAAAGCGTTATCAGTCGCGTCTAAGAACAGACACTCAGCTCAGAGTGGCACCCTGCTCGGTCAGATACTTCTCAGCGCCGGGATGATAGGGGATGCTGACGCCAGCGACAGCGCCTTCCAGGGAGAGCTCCTTAAACTTGGCGTGACCGTCAGCCAAGCTGGCCTGGTTGTCAAACATAGCGGTCATCAGTTCATACACCACATCCTCAGGCACGTCATTCCGGCACACCAGCATGGCGCGGATGCTGACGGTGGTGGTATCGCGGTCCAGGCCGTCATAGGTGCCGGCGGGGATCACGGTCTTAGCATAGAAGGGGTAAGCAGCCATCAGGTTTTCAATGTGCTCGTCTTCCAGAGTGATGACATTCAGAGGCTTGTTGGCAGTCGCAGCCAAGTCCACCAGAGCGGTGGTGGGGGCGCCAGACACACAGAAAGCGGCGTCGATCTTGCCATCCTTCATGCCCTCGGCGGAGTCAGAGTAGGACTGGTAAACGGGGTTTACGTCGTTAAAGGTCATGCCAAACTCAGCAAAAATCTGACCAGCGGCGAAGTTGTCGCCGGAACCGGAAGCGCCGACAGAAACGGTCTTACCCTTCAGGTCAGTGAAGGTCTTGATGTCGGGATTCAGGGTGAACACCTGGACCACCTCGTCATACAGGGCACACAGGGCGCCCCAGTCCTCATAGGGGTCTTCGCCGTCGAACAGGTCAGTACCAGTAGCGGCATAGTAAGCTACGTCGTTCTGGATAATGGCGAAGTTGACCTCATTATCCTGGAGCAGCTGAACGTTAGCGGCGGAGGCGCCGGTAGAGGTAACACCGATGTTCCCCTTGGTCAGAACGGGATTGAGGACGGTGGCCATTACGTTACCGATAGCATAGTAGTTTGCGCTGGTGGAGCCGGTGGCGATGGTGATATCCACCTTCTCACCAGAGGGAGTTTCGTTGTTGGGAGTAGAGGTGCTGGCAGAGGTATTGCTGCCACCGCTAGTGGAGCTGGTGTTGCTACCCTTGTCATTGTTCCCACAGCCGGTCAGTGCCAGACTGAGGATCATGACCATGGACAGAGCAAGTGCTAGTTTCTTTTTCATGTTCTCTTTCCTCCAATTCCATTTTTTCGTTTGCTCTTTCCACTTGGAAAGAGCAAACGCCCTATAGGGCGTTTCATGGTTGGTCCATAGACCCGCTTCCTATACTGCGGTCCCATTATATTACATTCATGTCAAAAATGCAATATCATTTTTTCCTCCCCCCTCTCCTCCACTAATTGTCTTGACATTTTGTATAAAAAATTATTTATTACATCTACTTTTTACTCCTTAATTTCCCTATATTTTTTCCTGTTTCTTTATTATTTCCATAGCTAAACGCCTATGATTTCTATGGATATTTTTTTATGGCATCCAGCCATCCATCCCCTCCTGCAGCTTTTCTAAAGCCCTCTTTTCAATGCGGGATACATAGCGACACGCCTATTGTAAACGATGCCCTTTAAGAAATCGCCTCCAATTCATGGAAGCGGAATTTAATGATGATCTCTTTTTCCTCGGTCAGCTCCACTCGTTCGATGAGGCTGACCAGCAGTTCCCGACTGGTGAGTGCCGAGTCCAGAAACTGTTTCACCAGCGTCTTGGCCTTTTCTTCGGTGTTCACCGGCTGTTTTGCCTGTTCCTGAAGGCTCTTCAGCCGGTCTTCCAGAACCGTGCGGTCCATCTTGACCTTCTGATAGATGCGCTGAAAGTCCTCCTCGGAGAGAAGACCACTCAGTCGGTCCATGTACATCTGATCCAGATTGGTGGTCAGAGCGGTGATTTTGGATTGCAGCGCTTGCATCTCCGCTTCACAGCTGGACTCCTTGCTGGCATTCTCCACAGCTTCTTCTGCAATCGGGCGTAGCTGGTCAGGATTCAGATAGGTCTGGCAGACCTCCCGTACCTTGGTAAGCACGGCGTCATTCACTGTTTCTTCCTTGATAGAATGACAGGTGCAAACGCCCGCCTTGGTAAACCGCTGGTAGGTCCGACAGACAAAGAACAGGCGATCCTCTCCGGCGGCATTCTTGCGGTTGAGCACCGCCATGGGGTAGCCGCACTCGTGACAGAAAATTAGCCCTTTCAGTAAGAAGTCATAGGTCCGACTTCGGGTATGCTTGCGGCTATTTACCAGCATCTGCACCTTCTGAAAAGTCTCCGGGTCAATGATCGGTTCATGCGTTCCTTCCACTACGACCCAGTTTTCTGGTGATTGCCTCAGACATTTCTTGGATTTGTAGCTGATCTTCACCATGCGTCCCTGCACCATATTGCCGATGTAGGTTTCGTTTTTCAGCATTTCGGAAATCCGCTCACTGCTCCATAGGCCGGTGTACGGCCCTGGATTACCAACTTTCCAGCCACAATAGGTAGCCGGTGTGGGAATGCCTTCCTCGTTGAGCATAGTCGCAATTTTGCGGCAGCTCATACCCGAAAGAGCCAGAGCAAAGATCCGCCGCACCACTGGAGCTACCTCCTCGTCAATGACGATCTTGTTTTTCTCGGTGGGGTGCATTTTGTATCCGTACATGGGCTTGCCGCCGATGAACTGTCCTTTCCGCTGCTTATCCCGCTTGACGCTCTTGATCTTCTTGGAGATGTCCTTGGCGTACATGTCGTTCATGATGGCACGGAATGGGGTGATGTCGTTGGCGGTAGAGTCTACGCCGGTATCAATGCCGTCCAGTAGGGAAATGTACCGCACCCGGTGCTCCGGGAAGTACCGCTCCATATAGTGGCCGGTCATGATGTAATCACGGCCCAAACGGGAAAGGTCTTTGGTGATGACCATATTGACCTTTTTAGTTTCAATGTCACCAATCATTCGTTGGAAACTGGGACGGTCAAAACTGGTGCCGCTCCATCCGTCATCTACATAAGTGTCGAAGACGGACAGCCGGTGCTGCTGCACAAACTCCCGCAGCAGGGATTCCTGGTTCTGTACACTCTGGGATGGTCCTTCGTTTTCATCCTCCTTTGATAGTCTGATGTATAAAGCCACATGGTAGTCCATGGGGTTGCTTATCTCTAAGTACATACCATACCTCCTGAGATAAGCGGCCATTCATCGCTTACATTGTACAATGGGGTGCTCTATTGCAGCAAGGATGCGGCCAAGATAAAGCCGAAAAGATTCTTCCAAAATCTCAGATATACTCTTTTCGGTATTGCAGTAAGTACAGTGCACAACAGGCAAGTCTCTTTTTTTCATACGTTTTCCCTCCTTTTGTTCATCGTATGTAGGGAACCGCTTCTTCTTGCCTGTCCTTCTGCAAAAGAAAAGTGACCTGCTTTTTAGGCAAGTCACTCAGCGGTTTTCAATTTATATGTGAAATAGGTTCGAAATACCGTTTTATCCGTTTTTGGAACCATGGTGAATGGATCGGCCGAGGTGAGTTCTGGTTCCATCAACAAACTCATGGCAAAACAGTGTGCGAAGAATTCTTTACTATCAACACCATCCAAGTTTAGATGAAGCAGAGCAGAAACAACCTGAAAATCATCCGGTTGTACTTCCATTGTACCAGTCAACGCCAGATTGATCATGTGCCCGACTTCATGGATCAGGATACTTTGTGGGGTAGCTGAAAAATCTTTGTGCGGAACCAGCATGTAAATATCTGCCTGCATCCTGCCGTCTGCTCTCTGATAACAGCGACAAAAGGAATCCTCTGTTTTATGGGTTGCGGGGAGCAGAAAGATCAGCGTGTGGTGTTCTTTCCAAATGTGCCAAGAGAAACGATAAACTCGTTCTGCTGCTCGCATAACTATTTCGGCATCTTCGGTGGAAATCGGCATTTTATCTGTATCTGTGTACTGCTGTTCGATCTCCTGCGCCAGCGCTGCCATCTGTCGCGCATTTTCTGCCTGATCCCTGGAAAAACTCCAGTTATGATACAACAGCAGTGCGTATGCAGATTCCCCTTGCAAAATGCTCCAGCTAGGGTGTCCATCTAAGAAGGTAGAGAAGATCTGCTGTTCATATCGAAGTTGTAGTTTTTGATAAAGTTGTACATAATCTGCCTGACAATAGGCAGATGCTATTTTTCGGAGGAACTGTGTCAGCTCCTGAAAGCTAGTTATTCGTACCATATAAGATTTCCTTTCATGATAAACTCCAAAATCAAAGTTGGATGGATCATCCGCCTCCTAAGCGGAAGGACTGTCGTTCGAATCCATTCTGATTAGCAAAAATTTTATCAGGAAATCTTGAAACCAAGAGCGCCGGAAAATTCTCGGCGCTCTTGATTATTTGATTGGGAAACTACAAAGCTTCATAAAACTCTTTTTGAAAATTCTGAGCACACTCTTTTCGGCAGGAGTCAATGACATGTCCATATCGTTCGGTAATCATTTCGGCCTGGGCGTGTCCGGAATCACCTTGCACTGCCTTGATATTTCCGCCGGTCAGAATCAATTTATATGTGATGCTGCTGTGACGCAGGCTGTGAAAGGTTACTTTGGGAAGACCTAATGTAAGAAGCTGCTTTTCAAGCATTCTTGGGAGTGCCTCTTCCTGTAACGGTCTGCCGGAAGAGTATCGGAGGATCAGATCCGGCACATTCTTTCCACAAGGAGTCTGTACCTTTTTCCAGTCTTGGAGCAGATCTATCACATGAGGCGGTAGGTAAACCGTGCGGATGCTGGATCGGGTTTTGGGGCGTTTCAAGACGAGCACCGTCCGCCCCTCATCAAACACAGCGGGAAATTGATAGAGAATGTCGTTCCGGTCCAGCGCCTGAATTGCATCCTTCCGCACTCGTTTTAGCGTTTTATTAACGCAAATCGAGCCGCTTTTGAAATCTACATCACCCCATGTCAAAGCCAGAATCTCACCTTTTCGCAGAGAGCCGGCAAAGGCAAGATGAACTGCAATCCCAAGCAGAGAAAACCCACTGTGATGCAATAACTTCCTGATTTCTTCATTGGATAGCATTTCCATTGGACAGGGAAATGATTTTGGAAGTACGACCTTATGAAATGGGTTACGGTCTGCGTATTCCCAAAGCACTGCTTGCTCAAATGCGCTGTGCAGCAATTTATGGACAGAGGACAATATCTGCGGTGTCATCTTACGCTGGTTTCTCATCCTGCTGTACAGCGCAGCAATTGTTTTCGGGCTGAATTCCGTCAGCTTCATGTCTCCGAAAGCCGGGAGAATATGGTTTTGAATCAGCGCCACCTGATTGGTATACGTGGAATAGGACCAGTGAACCCGCCCATAAAGCTCTACATACTCCTCAAGCAGTTCCGCTAGATTATCTGCATGATTTTGTAACCTCTCCTTTTGTTTTATTTGTATGAGTTCAACTTGCTCTTTTCGATGCAGCGCCGCTTCATAAGAATGATAGGTCTCCCAACGCTGCTTCTTTTTTCCGCCTTGGTATGATGTGTAGACCACACTAAAGCTTTTGTTTCGTTTCACAATGGATGCCATGATAAATTCCTCCTTTTCAAAATTTATCATAGCAGTTCTGCATATCGAAAAGGAAAGCATCGCTCAAATATGATGCCATTTTGATTGATGAAATGAGCGATGTGTGGTATAATAAAAACAATGATTGACCCAGTGAGGTGTTACATGAGAAACCAAAAGCCTCCTTTTGAAATTACCAATCAAATGATTGACTATGTGGCAGAGATTGCGGAACTGGTGGGGAAACTATCGGCAGTATCTTCTCTTTCTACCAATCCGACGCTGCGGCGCAGCAATCGGATCAGAACCATCCACGGGTCTCTGGCCATCGAGCAGAATACCCTTTCCTTGGAGCAGGTAACTGCTGTGCTGAACGGCAAGCATGTTCTGGCACCGCCCAAGGATATTGCCGAAGTCAAAAATGCCTATGAGATTTATGAGCGGTTGGATGAACTGGACCCCTATTCGGTGGATGACCTGTTGACTGCCCACGGCATCATGACCCGGGGGCTGGTGGAGGAGTCTGGCGTATTTCGCAGCCGCCCTGTGGGCGTGGTAGACAGTGAAGGGCATGTCCTGCATTTTGGCACGCTTCCACAGTATGTCCCCGATCTAGTCATGGAGCTGCTGGACTGGACAAAGACCAGTGAGGTGCACATGCTGATTCGTAGCTGTGTGTTCCACTATGAACTGGAACTGATTCACCCTTTCGCCGACGGAAATGGGCGTGTGGGGCGACTGTGGCATACACTGCTGCTTTCGAAATGGAACCCAGCCTTTGCCTGGCTGCCGGTGGAGTCTATCATTCACGACCGCCAGCAGGAGTATTACAACGCCATCAACGCCTCCAATGACGCCGGAGAGTCCACGGTATTTATCGAGTTCATGCTTTCAGCCATCAAAGCATCACTCATGGATGTGATTAGTGCGAGTGATGAAATGAGCGATGGAAAGATGGATAAGGCAACTCTCCGCTGGAAGAAAATTGAGGAGTATCTTAAAACCCACGACTATATCATGAACGCTGATGTGCGTGAGCTGTGTGGGGTGTCGGCTGCGACGGCGAATCGAATTTTAGCAAGTTTTGTAGAAGAAGAAAAATTAAGCAAATATCGTGAAGGCGGACATTGGGCATATAGCATGCAATCGTATAATGCATGAAATAAATGCGAGGAGTAGTTATGATTATAAAAGAAGCATTTGAACAATTTACAGTATATAAATGCGACGTAGCAAGCTCTTTTTTGTACGCTCATTTTGATAACCCTGATCTTTTTATGGAGGGATTGTCAGATTATTTATTGAGTGAAAGTAACCTTCTTAACTACGCAAACACCTTAACGCCAATTGAATTCACTCCAACTCCTGCAATATATAAAAAACTGTATAACACTTTAGGATCTTTTTTAAACAGCGAGCTTGAACTACTTGCTTTCGACGATGTATCTGACGAAGTTTGTACTGCCCTTGGGGAAGAATATCACTTTATAGACATTAATGGTAAAACTCTTGTTCAAAAAGATAAAATCGGTAAGATTGGCGAATACGCCTTACATCTGCTCTTAACGGGCTATTACAAAGTACACTGTATTATCCCAAAGTTCCGATGTACCACTGATCGTAACATGAGCGTTTTTGGAATCGATGCTTTGTTTTTTAACCCTAACCAACGAACTATTTATTTTGGTGAGTCCAAAGTCTGTAACAGTATCGAAAATGCAATCACTTTAGTAAATCGTTCTTTTGACGATTACGAGGAGCAAATTGCTGAAGAATACAAGCTCGTTCTTTCCAATGATGAAGTCTTTCAGTTATCACAGGAGTTTAGAGATGCATTTCAGCAGCACACCGAAGTCTGTATCTCTTTTCAAGATTTTATTAAAGCTGCATCTATCGGAAAGATTTGCGTTCCAGCGTTTCTCGCACACGGAAATAGCGATAGTGCCACTACACCTGAGAGCTTTCTTTATAAGATGAACACTTCTCTTAATCGTAAACAATTTTTCGGATTAGATACAGAATATATATTTATTTCTCTTCCAATAATCGATAAAGCTAAAATGATGGACATTATCATGCAGAAGGTGGTGAAAAAGAACAATGACTACAGAAATGCCATCTCCACAATTTGAAGATGCTCAAGTACATCGTGAAAAATACATCCGAGAGTTAGATCAACGTACTGACAAAACCGATTTCGCTAAAACCAACGCTGATTCGTTATATTCGCTTGGGCTTACGATGTACTCACAAAATTTCTCATTTGATTCACTGGTTTATAACGCATTTGCATCATCAGCTTTGGATAATAAAGTCGCTTTACATCCGGAACAGAGGAGGGTATTGCAGCTCATCGAAAAAAACCGTGGGTTGATTTTCAGTGCACCAACTAGTTTTGGTAAAACTTTTGTTGTATTTGAATACATATGTCGAGCAAGGCCTCAAAATGTTGTAATGGTGGTTCCAACACTTGCTCTAATTGACGAATATAAGCAGAAAATCATCAAACAATACCGCGATAAATTTGATGACTACAATATTTATTTGTCTATAGATCCAGAGAAGCAATATGACTTTAGCCAGCGTAATATTTTCATAGTAACTCATGATCGGGTTATCGATGAAAACACCGTTGCTATTTTTGATTCGATAGATTTTCTTGTCATTGACGAAGTATACAAGTTGCAAAAAGATTCGACTAATGAACGTGTACTCATATTGAATATTGCATATTATAATATGGTTCGTTTAAGCAAAAAATATGTGTTGCTGGCTCCGTTTATCAGTGGGGTAGAACATCTTGAAAAATTAGATGATATTCCAGCTTTCTATGCCACTAACTACTCTCCTGTCGTAAATGATGTAAAGACTTATGATATTCTCAGCGAAGATGAGCGTGTACTATATACCGATAAAATACTGCAAACTATCTCCGCAAAAGATAATACGCTCATTTATTTCCCAACAGTTGTTGAAATAGACTCTTTCATCGAGAATACAACCATGTACTATGATGCGCTAGACACAGTTTCCAATTCAATGTTAAACGAATTTATTTTATGGGGAAAAAGAGAAATACATCCTCAATGGTCCATCGTTAAAGCTTTAGAGAACGGATTCCTAGTACATCACGGACAATTGCCTTTAGGCATTAGAATGCTTGAATTAGCTTTGTTTAACAGTAATCGCTCAAACTTCACTCGTTTAATATGCACGTCAACTTTATTAGAGGGTGTCAATACAACTGCTAAGAATATAATTATTACAAAACCTCACCGAGGCTACAATAAAGAGTTTGATGCATTTGACTTCTATAACTTGGTAGGCCGTACTGGAAGACTCTATCAACATTACTTAGGTATTGCTCATTATATTAAATCACCAACTGACCCGGTTTACGAAAAAAGTCAAGCTTTGAAATCTATTGAATTTGAACTAACCGATACTAGTGTTGATATGGATATAAACTTTGGTGACTACTCGTCTCATCCAGAGTTTATAGCGGTACTAAATCGGTTAGGGATATCTTATGACGAATATAAAACTCAAATCGCCAGAAAGCACCGTTTTTCAACAGTTCAGTATTTACTCGGCAGATACGATATGTTAAAATCCAAGCTTTTAGACATTCTTTACAGACAATATGCAAATTCTCACCAGAGCAAATTGGAATTAGTTCGTATTCTATCAGAAATCATCGAACCACCAAAGTATGATTTTAAGTTAGATACCTTTATTATCAATCGACTCACATATAAATATCGACAATCGGTACGAGATGTTGTAGATGCTACGCTGGCTTCATATCCAACTACAAAAGTTTCCAAAGTAATCAATAAAACCATTCGATTCAAGTCAAGTTATGTCGAATTCGAGTTTTATGGCAAAGTAGATCTTATTCGCTACTTTATGCGATGTGATAATGAGTCTTCTGAGCTAATAAACACCCTGTATGAGAGGTTGATGAAAAATATTGAGATGTTATATTATCTAAATTCACCAAGTAAAAAGATGTTGAAAGACTTGGGAATTTACGAAGGTGATATCGACGCTATCATCTCAATTATTGGTAATGATTTTACCAGCATTGCAGATCTTCAACAATTACTATTAGTACACGCTTATAAATTAACTAACATTAGTGTTGTATCTCAATATGTTATTTCTCGATTGATTGGTTGATGCTTTAAAATAATAAATGGCCGCTCATCCTAAATTTTTTGCCGTTTACAATAACCGCGGTGCTACCCCAGTCACGCACGAAGCCCGGAAAACCTGTCTACATCAGGCTTTCCGGGCTTCGTTTACATTAGTGGCGGCGCTATACATAGGAGCGGCTGATGCCGCACAGAGACGCGATTTCCCGTTGGGTGCGAGGCGGGCGGTCATCCAGTCCATATCTCAAGGTAATGACAGTGCGCTCTCTGGGTGTCAGGCAGGTATCCACACAGCGGCGGACCCTTACGCAGGCATCCCTGGTATCCAACTCCTCCAGCATATTATCGTCTACGGCGATTACATCCATTAGGGACAGGGAACCGCCCTCTCCCGCAGACTCCAGAGTATCCGCCAGAGAGACCTCGCCCTGGAGCTTGCGTTGGGAGCGGAAGTGCATCAGTATCTCGTTTTCTATACATCGGCTGGCATAGGTCGCCAACTTTACGTTTTTGTCCGCCTTAAATGTAGATATCCCTTTGATAAGCCCGATAGTCCCAATGGAAATCAGATCGTCCTGGTCCCCGGTTTGGGCATAGTATTTTTTCACGATGTGAGCTACCAGGCGAAGGTTGTGTTCCACCAGCAGATTTCGGGCCTCCAGGTCACCTTGGGCGCACCGTTCCAGATATTCCCTCTCCTCCGCCGCTTTTAGTGGACGGGGAAACGAACCTCCACCTCCGGACAGCCGAAGGGTAAAAAAAAGTCCGTTCATCATCAGATAGATCACAGGCGACAGCATAATCGATAACACCTCCGCCCCACTCTATTCCCGCTCTGCCCGTCCCCATTCCCCAAATATCTCTCCTGTTCTGTCGGACAGGCCAAATCTCTCCGAGGATCCCGCCTCCATCTCAGTTCTCCTCCCTTCATACCCTACAAATTCCTGGAGATTTCCTCTCCTTTTTCTCCGTTTCCTTCAAAATTTTTGAAAAATTTCAAGAACTCCTTTACCTGCCCCACTTCTTCTTATATAATTTATAATGTTAAGTTTGTGTAAAATTTTGGAGATGAGGACAGGGTGTCCTCATGGGAGGAAAGAAAATTGGGGATTCGTGGTGTCATTGCCCTGCTGGGCGCCCTGGCTATCTTCCTGTTCGGTATGTCAACCATGACTTCCGGCCTGGAAAAACTGACTAGTGGAAAACTTGCTTCCCTTTTGGAGAAGCTGACTGATAATATTTTTAAAGGTGTCCTGCTAGGCGCAGTGGTGGCTGGTATGGTCCACTCCTCCGCGGCTACTACCGTTATGTGCATCGGGTTTGTCAACGCTGGCATTCTTAAGCTACGGCAGGCTGTCGGCGTCATCATGGGGGCCAACATCGGCACCACCATTACAGCCCAGATCCTGCGGCTGGGCGGCCTATCCGATGAAAATTTGTTTTTGGCTCTCCTGAAGCCTGAGATGCTAGGACCACTGACCGCCTTTGTGGGGATTCTGTTTTTCTCCTTCTTCAACAGCGGCCGCAAAAAAACAGTAGGTCAGATCCTGATCGGCCTTGGGCTGCTGTTCATCGGTATCAAATCCATGGAGAGCGCCCTAGCCCCCTTGACTGAGCTGGAGGCCTTCCAGCAGCTGTTCATCCGCTTCTCCAACCCGGTACTGGGCATCGCTGTGGGTGCGGCTATCACGGCTTTGATCCAGAGCTCCACCGCCTCTGTGGCTATTCTACAGGCCCTTTCCGCTTCCGGCGTGGTCACATTTTCCACCGCCCTGCCCATCATCATGGGCCAGAACATCGGCACCTGCGTCACTGCCATCTTGTCCAGCATCGGCGCCAGCCGGAACGCTAAACGGACCGCTGCCGTCCACCTATACTTCAATGTGATCGGCACCGTGTTCTTCCTGGTGGTGTTGTACGGTCTCAACGCCCTGATAGGGCTGCCCTTCTGGCAGGATACCATGGACTATGGCTCCATCGCGAACCTGCATTCCTTCTTCAATATCGCTTGTACTGCCCTTCTGCTTCCTTTTAACCGGCAGTTGGTCAGCCTGGTGGAATGGACGATTCCAGACTCCGGTGCCGCTGATCCGGTAGCCACGGTGTTAGACCCCCGCTTCTTGTCCACTCCGTCAGTAGCTCTGGAACGGGCACGCACCGTGGTCCTCCAAATGGGTGAACTGGCCAAGAACAACTACCATCTGGCGGTGGAGCTTCTGTCCCATTACGATCAAAAGCAGTTGGATCTGCTTAACGAGCAGGAGGAGGCGCTGGACCATATGGAGAGCTCTTTGGACCAATATCTGGTCCAGCTCTCCCGCCACTCCTTAGATGACAAAGGCAGCGACCTAGTATCCGATCTGCTTCACGCCCTGTCTGATTTCGAGCGCATCGGTGATTATGTAGTCAACCTGTCCGAGTCGGCTACCGCGCTGAACGACGCCGCTCTCTCCTTCTCCCCCAAGGCACAGGCCGAGCTTGACTCCCTGTGCGCCGCCGTAGGAGAGGCCCTGAACCAGGTGCTGGAGGCCTACCGTGCCCACGACGCCTACGCCGCCTTCCAGGTAGAGCCTTTGGAGGAAGTGGTGGACCTAATCACCGCCGCTCTGCGGGAGCGCCATGTGGAGCGGCTGAAAACCGGAGAGTGTACGGTAGAGGTGGGCACCCAGTTCCTGGAGCTGCTAACTAACCTGGAGCGCATCTCTGACCATTGCTCCAATGCCGCCGTCCGCGTCATCCACCAAGCGGCCGAGAAAGGCTCCCTAGTCCGTTCGGACATCCACGCCTATCTCCACCAGCTCCACCAGGGCGGATCACCCCAATTTGACCAGCTGTTCGCCCAGGCCACTGAAAAGTACTACCAGCCCATCTCCTGACCTGTTTTCTACATGGCAAGAGCCGCCCTCACGGGCGGCTCTTGCTTCTATTTCGCGAGGTCCTGGGCAATCAGCAGCCGAACAGCCTCCACCCCAACTTGGATGGCGGAGGAGGTGTCGTGGGACTCCTCCTGATCCAAGCCCGCCTGCTCCCGCTCCTGGTTCCAGATCACATGGAACACAGATCCACACCGCACCCGGCGGCTGGCCGCCACAGCAAAGAGAGCCGCGGACTCCATTTCAGAGGCCAGCACCCCCAGGCGCTTCCATGCCTCCCATTTCTGCTCCAACTCATAGGACACCGGCATCCTGCCTGGAGAATGCTGACCATAGAAGGAGTCCTTACACTGGACCACCCCGGCATGCCAGGGGTAGCCCAAGGTCCGGCACGCCTGAACCAAGGCACAGGTGACCGCAAAGTTAGGGACTGCGGGCCACTCGATGGGGGCGTACTCCCGGCTTGTCCCCTCCATCCGGACAGCACCGGTGGCCACCACCACATCGTTGCTTCGGACAGCCAAATCGATTCCCCCACAGGTCCCCACTCGGACAAAGGTATGGGCACCGATGTTCGCCAGCTCCTCCATCGCAATGGCCGCGGAGGGTCCACCAATGCCGGTAGAACACACCGACACTTTTTCTCCCAACAGGGTACCGGTATAGACCACATATTCCCGGTTGGTCCTTATATGGACAGGCTGGTCAAAACAGCGGGCGATGGACTCACACCGCCCCGGGTCACCCGGAAGAATACAGTATCCCCCCACGTCTCCCGGCCTGCACTGGATATGGAACTGTATGTCCCGCTCCTGCTCATTCATGGGAATGACCTCCTTTTTCCTGATATCTGGTTTATTTTAGCATGACTTTCCACTCGAAACAATATATTTGTGGCGGGCACCTAAAAGCCTATCTGTCAATCTTGACCTTTCTGTGGAACTATACTATAATTGGCCTTACTATAATTGTGCTATTTTACCCCTTCCTTGATTCATTCAGGGAGGGATGGGCCTGTCATTCTATTTACACCGCCATGAAGGAGGTCCTATTTTGAAGCGTTCTATATTCCCTGCGGCCGCAATCTGTCTACTGATTGGTTTTTTATTAGGTGGCATCTTTCCCTTTCCTTGGTCCCTTCGGGAAACTGTGATCCTTCCTCCTACCCCCAGCGCCCTGTCCAACGCTCCCGCCCCTGGCTCTTCTTCTGTCACAGACAGCTCCACCCAGACAGAATCATCTACCCCCCTGCCCCCGGACAACTTTCCCCTGCTCAACACCGCCTGTGCTGTTCTCCATGCCCTGAAAGAGGAGGATTACGGTCAGGTGGCCTCATTTGTCCACCCCGAAAAGGGCGTGACCTTTACCCCGTACTCTACCGTAAATCTTGAGCAAGACCTGACCCTTTCCGCGGCCCAAATCCAGGGGCTGGAAGAGGACCCCCGGGTCTACACCTGGGGCTTTGAAGATGGCCGAGGCAACCCTATCCAGATGACGATATCCCAATATGTGGACCGGTATGTATTCAACCAGGACTACACCCAGGCCAGTGAGATCGGCATCGACCAGATTATGATTAGCGGCAACGCCCTGGAGAATATTACTACGGCTTACCCCGGTTGCCGATTCGTAGACTTTTGTATCCCCAGTATTGACCCAGTGAACGAGGGGTTAGACTGGTGCTCCTTAAAGCTGGTATTCGAGCTGGGAGAGTCTGGCTGGCTGCTGGTAGGTGTAGTACACGGTGAGTGGACGATCTAAAGTCCGCCTCTCTGTCTCTATATGTTCTGAAAAACATTCCCTCCTGCTCTGGTGAAAGCAGAGTATGATATCATACGCGAAAGGATATTTTACATGAAAATCATCATTGTAGGCAGCGGAAAAGTCGGCTTCACGCTGGCAGAACAGCTGGTCCGGGAGCAGCACGACGTCACCATCGTGGATCTGCGGGAGGAGTCTCTGCGCCGGGCCTCCGATATGCTGGACGTCATGGTTATCCACGGGAACGGTGTCTCCACCTCCACTCTGCGGGAGGCCGGGGCGGATACCGCCGACCTGCTGGTCGCGGCCACCAATTCAGATGAGGTCAATATGGTCTGCTGCCTGACCGCAAAAAACATGGGCACTGGCTACACCATCGCCCGTATCCGTGACCTGGAGTACTCCAATAGCCTGGTAGAGTTGCGCCGGAATCTGAAGATCGACATGGTCATCAATCCAGAGAACGCCACCGCCATTGAGATTTCCCGCCTGCTCCGTTTCCCTCCCGCCGCCAACATTGAAACGTTCTTTCGGGGCCGTGTGGAGCTGATGGGCTTTCGCCTACAGGATGGAGATTTTCTCGTTGGCACCCCCTTCTACTCTTTGCCTCCCCAGGTCAAGGAACTGTCCCTGCTGTTCTGTGCTGTAGAACGGGGAAAATCGGTGGTCATTCCCAATGGCTCCTTTGTTCCTCAAATTGGGGACAAGCTGTATCTGGTAGGACGTCCGGAAAGTCTGGATCAGTTTTTCCGCCTGCTGGGCCGATACGCTCAGAAGGTCCACCATGTCTTTATTCTGGGCGGCGGCAAGATCTCTGTCTACTTAGCACGCATTCTGGAGAAGATGGGGATGAAGCTGAAAATCGTGGAATTGGACGAGGCCCAGTGTCGTCTCATCAGTGAAAAATTCCCCAAGTCCATGGTAATCCATGGCGATGGTTCCGATCAGGAGCTGCTGGAGTCGGAGCGTTTTTCCGCTTCTGACGCCTTTGTAGCCCTCACGGACCGGGACGAGGACAATCTGATCATCTCCCTATATGCCATGCAGCAGGGCATACCCAAGGTAGTCGCCAAGGCCAACCGCCAGAATTATGCCGGCATTGCCCGGGCCATCGGTCTGGAAAGTGTTATCTCTCCCAAGGCCATCACTGCCGCCCAGATCCTTCACCGGGTCCGCGGGATGCAGAACTCTCAAGGCAGCGTGATGAATTCACTCCACCGCATCGCTGACGGCGCGGCTGAGGCCATGGAGTTTACCGTGCGTTCTACTACCCGTTATCTGAATGTTCCCCTGAAGGATCTCCGTTTGAAAAGCGGCATTCTGATCGCCGTCATCATGCGTGGGCGGGACATCATCATCCCGGAGGGCTCCTCCTCTATTCAGGAGGGAGATTCCGTCATTCTGATTTCCCGCGGCAGGCTCATCCTAGACTTAAACGACATCTACGAGGACGATGGCCCCTTCCCCCACCCTGGAGAGCCTTAAACTTATTTTGAAACTGTTAGGGCAGGCGGAGCTAAAAGGGTTGGAGTCGGTCCTTCCCCCTGCCTTGGCGTCTTTCGGTTGCTTTCCCCTCCTTCTACTGGGGACCTCCCTGATCATCTCTCTGGATGGGCACTCCTTTCCAGTCTCCCTCACCTCCGCTTTGACCAGTTTGAGCAATGTCTGGACCGGGCTGGATCTGATAGAACCTACCGGTCACTCTTCCTACCTGTCCAAACTGGTCATGTCTCTGTGCATGGCCATCGGCCGTCTGGAGCTCTTCCCCATCCTGGTCCTTTTCAGCCGTGAGGCTTGGCGGCACATCTGATCTTTTTTCCCGATATTATTTTCCCGGAGGCCCTATATGAATGTCAAGCTCATCCTGAAACTCCTCGGCCGCGTAGAGCTGCTAATTGCCGGCTCCATGTTGCTTCCTCTGGGGGTATCTCTGCTCTATGGCGAAAGTCCTCTCCCCTTTTTGACCAGCATCGCCGTTCTCCTGTGCACCTGCCTTCCCCTCTCTCTAATGCGGACTGGGTCTGGCTTTTTTCTGCGGGACGGCTTCGCTGCTGTCGGCCTGATCTGGCTGCTGGTCAGCGTGGCCGGGGCGCTCCCCTTTTACTTCTCTGGGGAGTTTTCCTCCTTTACAGACTGTCTGTTTGAATCCGCCTCCGGCTTCACCACTACTGGTGCCACAATCCTAGCTGATATTGAGGCCTGCTCCAAAGGCATCCTCTTCTGGCGCTCCCTCACCCATTGGCTGGGCGGTATGGGCGTATTAGTGTTAGCCACTGCTATCGTACCCTCTCTCGGTATCCGCTCTCACTACCTGACCCAGGCGGAGAGCCCCGGTCCGGTCTTCTCCAAGCTGGTACCCAAGCAGGCCCAGACCTCTAAAATCCTGTACAGTATCTATTGCGTCCTCACCCTGACAGAGGTTGTGTGTCTGAAACTGGCCGGTATGCCGCTGTATGATTCCTTTATTCACGCTTTTTCCTCCGCCGGTACCGGGGGCTTTTCCAACCGGAATGCCAGCGTGGGCGCTTATGGCAGTGTGGCCATCGACTTGATTATTACCGTCTTTATTCTTCTGTTTTCACTGAATTTCGCGGTCTATTTCCTGCTGCTCACCCGGAAATGGCGGGAAGCCCTCTCCAGCGACGAGCTCCGGTTTTTCCTGCTAGTGGTGACAGGCGCCACCATCCTGATTGCCATAGACATCGCTCCCCTCTATACCAGTATTTGGGAGAGCCTCCGATATTCCGTGTTCCAGGTAGCCTCTATCATCTCTACCACTGGCTTCGCTACCGCGGATTTTGTACTCTGGCCCCATTTCTCCCAGACAATTCTAGTGCTCCTTATGTTCTGCGGCGCCTGTGCTGGCTCTACCGGAGGAGGCATCAAGTGCTCTCGGGTATTGATTCTGCTCCGTTCCATTCGGCGGGAGATCCACCGGGTTATTCATCCCCGGTCTGTCGAGGTAGTTAAGCTGGACGGCAAGGTGGTGGAAGAGGACACACTACGTTCTATTAGCGTTTTTGTCGGCAGCTATCTTTTCATCATACTAGCTGCCACCCTGATCATTTCTTTAGACGATTTTCCCTTCTCCGTATCTTTCAGTTCCGCCCTTACCTGTATCAGCAACGTGGGTCCTGGTTTGGAGCTGGTGGGTCCCACCGGTAATTTTTCCGCCTTCTCCCATCTGTCCAAGATAGTCATGTCACTGTGTATGATTATCGGGCGTCTGGAAATCTTCCCCATTCTGGTCCTTTTCAGCCGTCAAGCCTGGCGACACACCTGATTTTTACAAGCGGCCCGGCCATTTCCTTGGAAATGGCCGGGCCTTTTTCGGCTACTTCCGCCCTTTCTGTCACTGCTATCTTTTTTGAATCTCCCGTTATTTTGACTTGCAATTTTTTTGTTATGTGGTAAAATACTTTTATAACCTTACGACTAAGCAATCTTATTCTATATTTAGAATTTGCTTATCGTATCAAAGGAGCGTGTAAGATTTGGATAGATTGTTCTGGATCGGATTAGTGGGAGCTACGGTGGCACTGTTGTTCGCCTGGCTCCAAAGCAACAGGGTCCGGGCCTTCTCCGAGGGCAACGACACCATGAAAAAGATCGCCGCCGCTATCCGGCAGGGTGCAAACGCCTATTTGAAGCACCAGTATGCCACGGTGTCCAAGGTCTTTTTCGTGGTGTTTTTGATACTGCTGGCTCTGGCAAGGTTCCATATGCTGGATAACTGGTTTATTCCCTTTGCCTTCCTCACCGGCGGCATCTACTCCGCTCTAGCCGGCTTTGTGGGGATGAAGATCGCCACCTCTGCCAACGCCCGCACCGCCCAGGCGGCCAGCGAGAGCCTGAACAAAGGGTTGAATGTAGCCTTTTCCTCCGGCGCAGTCATGGGCTTCACTGTGGTAGGATTAGGTCTGCTGGATATCTCGGTGTGGTTCCATATTTTGAAGTATGTGGCTCACTATGACGCCGCCAAAATTGCCCAGACCATGGTTATGTTTGGCATGGGCGCCTCCTTCATGGCTCTGTTCGCCCGTGTGGGAGGCGGTATCTTCACCAAAGCCGCCGACGTGGGCGCCGACCTGGTAGGTAAGGTAGAGGCTGGCATTCCGGAGGACGATCCCCGCAACCCCGCAACCATCGCTGACAACGTAGGTGACAATGTGGGTGACGTGGCCGGCATGGGCGCCGACCTGTATGAGAGCTATGTGGGTTCTATCCTGGCCACCTTCGCTCTAGGTGTGGCCGCTTATCCCGGCAGCAGCTGGGAGGCTATGCTGCTCCCCATTGCTCTGGCTGTGGTGGGCATTCTGTGCTCCATTTTTGGCTCCTTCCTGATCCGAACCAAAGAGGGAGCCAGCCAGCGTGAGCTGCTGGGCACCCTGCGCAAAGGCACCTATACCGCCGCTGTCCTGGCCGCTGTCATCGCCGCCCCCTTAACCTATTTCATCCTGGGCAGTTGGGGCGTTTACATCGCCATCCTCTGCGGACTGATCGGAGGCTGTGCCATCGGCTACTTCACCGAATACTACACCTCCGACACCTATAAGCCCACCCAGGGGCTGGCCGACTCCACAGAAACCGGCGCCGCCACCACCATCATCGGCGGCCTGTCCCTGGGAATGCTGTCCACCATCGCCCCCATCCTCATTGTGGGCGCGGCAGTCATCATCTCCTTCCTAGCTGCCGGGGGCTCTCTCACTACCTCTGCTGAAAACTATACCGAGCTGTTCTCCAAGGGCCTCTACGGCATTGGCATTGCCGCCGTCGGGATGCTGTCCACCCTGGGCATCACCCTGGCGACCGACGCCTACGGCCCTGTGGCTGACAACGCCGGCGGTATTGCCGAGATGTCCGGCCTGGGTGATGAGGTCCGTGAGCGCACCGATGCCCTGGACTCCCTGGGCAACACCACCGCTGCCACCGGAAAGGGCTTTGCCATCGGCTCCGCCGCCCTCACCGCCCTGGCCCTGCTGGTCAGCTATGTAGATATCGTGAAGGCCAAGATGGATTATGCCCCTGACCTCTCCCTCACCAACCCAGCTGTGCTGGTGGGACTGTTCATCGGCGCTATGCTCACCTTTGTCTTTGCCGCTCTCACCATGAGCGCTGTCCAGCGGGCCGCCCAGTCCATCGTGGTAGAGGTCCGCCGCCAGTTCCGGGAGATCGCCGGCATCATGGAGGGCACCACAGATCCTGACTACGCCTCCTGCGTGGGCCTTTGTACCAAGGGGGCCCTGCGTGAGATGGTGAAGCCCTCCCTGCTGGCCATCATCGTTCCCATCTTCACCGGCCTGATCCTGTCTGTAGAAGGTGTGGTGGGCCTGCTGGGTGGTGTGTCGGTCTCTGGCTTTGCCGTGGCGGTATTCATGTCCAACGCCGGCGGCGCCTGGGACAACGCCAAGAAGTACATCGAGTCTGGACACCACGGCGGCAAGGGCTCGGAGCAGCACAAGGCCGCTGTCATCGGCGACACCGTGGGCGATCCCTTCAAGGACACCTCCGGCCCCTCCCTGAACATCCTGATCAAGTTGGTATCTACCGTGTCCATCGTGTTCTCCGGTCTGATCGTCAACTTCCACCTGCTATAAAAACATAAAAACCGCCCCCGCACAAATGCGGAGGCGGTTTTTTCAGGCCATTTTGGAAACCAGCTTGCTGAAGGCGCGGGGATCGACGTTGTCCTCCGCTACCACATGGGCCTTCTTCCCGATCAGGGCGAACAGCCCCAGCAGGGAGCGGGCATCCAGCATTACAGTGCCGGAACTGAGCCACACCTCATAGGGGGCCTTGGCCGCCAGCCGGTTTATTTTTTCGATCTGAGCACCATTCTTGATCTCGATCTCACAAATCATATCTATTACCTCCTTGATATCCGCCCGCGCGTTCTTAAGGTGCGGGCGGCCGTCGTGCCTCACCTCCATGCCGTCGGCCCGTGGAGGGAGGGGGCAGTTTCCTGTCGCTCTTGCCGTCGAGCGGACCGCCTCCTTCTGCGGTCGCCCGTATTGTATCAGGAAGGACTTGCCTACGTCAAGGACGATTTTTGTTGAAGTCGCATAATTTATATCTTCATTTTTTGTATATAAATCACAATTCAAATCCTCAGCCACAGTATGGCCGAGGGTCTGATACCTCTAATCTTCCGGTCCGGCCATGAGGTCCATCTGCACTGTTTTAAAGGTTTCATCGTCAAACAGATGGATCTGCCGGTGCTCCCAGGCCGACAGCAGGGGATAGCACAGCCAGCTATTCTGGTGGGTGTAGTCCATCTGGGATAAGAAGTATATCTTATCCTCCCCCTTGCCCCCCACATAGGACACATAGCCCCGGCAGTTCTCTCCCCACAAGGGCAGGGAGAACTGGGCAGACATGTCCCGCTGTGGGTTCGGCCCAAAGGAAAAGCCTCTTGAGGTATACTCCCACCCCAGGCTGGTGTACTCTCCCGTAAAGGTCTGTCCCTCCCGGTCATAGAGCAGCCGTCCAGAGAACTCTGTGGGGTACTCCTCCCAAGCCGCATACTGACTTTCCGCCGTAATTGCGGCGATTTGAAGGCGGATGCTCTCCGTCCCCCGGACCTTGGGCTCCTCCTGCCAGAGGAAGTGCTGGATCACCTTCCACCGCCCATCAGGAAGTTCCAGCGCCACACTGGTAAGGCGCAGCTCATACACATCATAGACCCGGCTGATGTGGGTGCTGTTCCCCACAGTTTCCCGCACCTCACGGCCCTTATTCATGGGAAATTCCCTTTGCTCCACCACCGCCCGGATACTTTCGGCACAGTCAGCCAGATCCTCCGGAGCCAGGTCGGATGTCACGTCCTCCGGCACCCCCAGGTCCAGAAGGTGGGCTGCGGTTTCCTCCCATCCCGTCTGCTCCCCGGCAGGCCGCGGGACCCACTCCATAGGGAACCGGCCAAAAAGGAGGGTGGCCAGAGGCAGACAGACCAGCAGAGCCCCAAGCCAGGACAGGCACACCGTCCTGTCAGACAGGCGGACAGGGGCCGCCTTCACTTCATATCCGGCTCCGTCCAGGAGATTGGCCAGCCTGGCCAGGTTGCGGAGCAGGGCGATATAGCAGACCAGCAGGACCAGCATCATCGGCCAGCCCTCCGCATCCAGGAAGGCCAGTCCGGTCAGGAGCAGATAAAACACGACCAGCGCGCCGGCGGCGCCGGCTCTTTGTTCCTGCCCGGCTTTCCGTTGGACAGCCCTGATCCCCTGCCACAGGCAGATATACTGCAGCAGAGGAATAAGCAAGGTCAGATACATCCAGGTGGGGGTCCCCTCGATTCGCAACAGGGTGGCGTTAGCCAGCAGCCGGAAAAATTGACCCATAACCCGGTATAGACTGATGGCCCAGCCCAGGGCAAACCACCCATTCTCTCGACGCAAAGTTCGGAAACCCAGCCACATCAGCATCAGGCCGGCGGTGGGCAGCAGATACTGCAGCCACAGGAAATGGATTAAAATGGTGGTCAGCCCCACGCCCCAGACAACACGCCTAAGGGCCCGCTTCCAAGGTGTGATCTCATCCAGCACCTCCGCCGGAGGCGGTACAGCGGACATCCCCTCCTCTACCATCTGGTCAAAGCTCCGGTCGTCAGACATTCCACTCACCTCCCAATTCCTTACGCAGGCGTAGGCGGATTCGGCGCAGGCGCCCCTCTACGCCGCGCTCAGTCAGCCCTAATTCGGCGGCCATCTGGGCAGCAGACTGAAGGTAATAGTATTTCCGGTAGAACAGACTACAATCGATTTCACTCATCCGACGCACCGCCAGCAACAGGCGCTGGGTACGCTCCTTGCGCAGCAGCTCCTCCTCCGGTCCGGGGGCAGGGTCCAGCATACTGTCGTCCAGCGGCTGACAGTCCCCGGTCCCGCGGCGGGCGGCCCGCCGCCGGTTTAGGGCTGTATTCCGAGCAATGGCCGACAGCCAGGCGGTCAGAGAACCCCGCTCCGGGTCGAACTGGTCTGCCCTCTCCCATATCTGGAGGGCCACATCAGACAGACACTCCTCTCGTTCTCGCGGGTCGTCCAGGATTGGGCACAGGATATAGCGCAGCAGCGGGCCATGCCGGACCAGCAGCTGATCCAGCCCCCGCTGATCCCGGCTCCGCAGCAGCCGGAGCAGCTCCAGGTCGTCCATGGGTTCCCCCCTCTCTGTTCTCTCTACCTTACTATACACCCATTGGAGGAGATATCCCACGAAAAATTATTCTTTTTAATAAATGGAGAGAGGACGCCGGTATGCGTCCTCTCCCCATTTGCCATTTCACTCTTTAGAGCGCGAGATAGAGTTTTTCAATTTTCTCCACCGCTTCGTCAGGAGTCTGTGCGCCCATGTCCAGCTCAAGATCACAGCCGCTTCCCCATTCCTGCCCTGTATAGTGCTCATAGTAGGCGCGGCGCCGCTTATCCATCCGTTTTACCGTCCGGACCGCCTTGCCTGGAGAGAGCCCCTCTTGGGCCATCTTCCTCCGCACCCGGTATTCAAAAGGGGCACGGACAAAAACCTTCAGCAGCCGTACCTCCGCGTCCCGCAAAACGTAACCGGCGCAGCGGCCTACGAAGATACAGTCCTCCTCACTTGCCAGGCGGCGTATTTCATGGCTCTGAAGGGCAAAGAGCACCTCTGAGGTGGGCAGTCCCCGGACAATGTGCTGGTTTCCCTCATATACTCCTTGAAACAGGAATGGGTTGGTCGCTGTTTCGTCCGCCTTTTCCAGCGTCTTGACCGCCAGCTCCCCATATTTGCAGGCCAGATGCAGAATGTCCCTCTCATAGACCCTGATCCCCAGCTTCGCTCCCGTTCTGACCGCAATCTCATGGCCTCCGCTGCCAAACTGGCGCCCAATGCAGATGATCTTATGTACCATGGTCATCCCTCCTCTCTCTTGACCGCCTCCTCCACTGGCGCCGGTATTGAAATCTCCTCCGTTTCCTCAGGGAAGGTAAAGCTTCCGGATATAGACACAGGGGCGTTGATAGATAGGACATGGACACTGCCACGAACCTGGAATGAGATACGTTCGATTCCCTGGTCTGTCAGTTCGATCTGGAGCTTCCCGGCAGTCAGGCTGGTGTCCAGCCCTTCCGCCTCCGGCAGAAGCGCCTGGATCACCTCTTCGATCTCCTCCTGCCGGAGGGAAAGGGTGTACAGACCGGTCCCGTTCCGCTCCTCATATTCCAGGCCGCCCTCCAGCCAGAGATGGAGCAGCACGCCCGGCAGGCTGACCAGCTCCTCCTGTCCAGACACGGAGCCTCCCTGCTCATCCAGGACCCCTCCATCCACCATATACAGGGTCTGGCCGCTTTTTCTCAGCCCGACCACCTCTCTGCCGTCCACATAGGTCCGGAACAGCTCCAGTTCGCTGTCCACTACCAGTGGGCCACAGTCCGCCTGGTAGGACAGTCTGGATACCAGTGGGTCCTCCGCGTTCAATTTCCGCCAAGCCAGGAGCAGCCGGAGCAGGTCTGGGGCCGTTTCCTTCTGGTCCCCGGCCAGGATACGGGCCCGTACAGGCTGGGGCAGGTCCACCTTCCCCTCCGCGGTGTGTATTCTCAGCTCAACGGCCAGGGATATACAGTCGTGATCCGTCGTATCTGCTGTTCCCTTCGTCCAAAGTCGGAGGGCAGAAAGCTCATTCCCCTTCGCGACCAAGTCTAAGTTTAGGCTCTCCAGGGAGGCCAGATACGATGCGGAATCAGGAAAGAGCGCTTTCAGAATGGAGGAGACCCGCTCACCGCTTACTGTAACGCTGTATATGTTCTCTCCACTGTTGGAAAAGGCGGAAATATCCCCATCCCGGTATAGCCCTGCCACTGTGTCCAGAAGAGCCGCGTAGTCCGGGAAGCCCATATCCACACGGACGGAGGTTCCATCTCCTAAATAGAGCATCCCATCACTGTAATATACCGCCGCTCCATCACGTTCTAGCCTCGTGGTAAGATGCTCCCCCACCTGAACGATGTCGATCAGGGCATCGATGCGGTAGCGCCGACCGCCTGCCTCCGCCTGGGCATCCATCTCTATCGTCAGATCGGGCTGTTGGGCATACCGGTGCAGCAGACGGACAGCGGCGACGGTATTCCAGCCTCCAGAAACAAAGAACCACGTCGCTCCCCCTATCAAACAGGCCAGCACCAGCACTGCGGCGGCCAGCCGAGTCCTTCGGGTCTTTTTTCCGCCGCCTGCTGATCCAGCCGGCGTTTCCCTGTCCTGTGCTACAGCCCTTTGGAGCAGCCTGCGGTGTTTCGCCCAGCCCACCGCACAAAACACGAGTCCGGCCACCAGGGCCGCCGCAATCGGCCAGACCCACCATATTGGAGTCCGGGTCACTACCGCGATCTCAGGGGTATCCCCCTCCAGCCGGACCAGCAGATAGCTGCCAGCCGTTTCCGTATCCAGACGGGTCCATCTACCCTCGGAAACAGCATAGAACTCCGTCCGCTCCGTCTTTCCGTTGGGAGATAGGTAGCGTACCGTATGAATAGACTGTCCATCCGCCGGTATGGTCACCTTCCACCGCTCTAAGACCCTACGGCGGTCCGCCAGGGTCTGGAGCTGTCTAGGATAATCCTCCCCCGTTTCCAGCAGCCTGGCTTCCAGACTGTCCCCCTGGTCGAACTCCCCCTCTACAAAGAGGACCGGCCGGCCGTCGTCCCGCAGTTGGGCAGAGGACAGCGCGGAGCGGTATGCGGTGTAGACCGCGGTCACATCTGTGTCAAACCGCAGATCCGTCAGATCCTCCCGGTCCCACACCGCAAAGCATCCCTCCTGGTGGGGGATCTCCGGCAAAATCGAATCGTCAAAGGAAGCGCCATAGTCAAAGGGGACCGTCTGGATCACTCGGCCATCCGCCCAGAAGCGCAGCTCCAGCCGCTTCATAGGGGTGGGGATATCCTCCATCTGGAGCAGTTGTTCGTAGGAAATAGGTTCCGCTCGGCCGGCGGCACTGACGCGGTTTAGGCCAGCCAAATCGTCTGACACAAATCGGTTATTCTGGAATAGGCCCTGATCTGTGCCGGATATCGCACCGGCATACTCCTCATACTCTGGGATAAGGACGAAGGAACAGCACCCGGTGACTGATCCCCCGGAGTCCCTGGCTCCGGCGGCCCCCACGATACCGCCCACATAACGCTTTCCGGACAGGGCGCATTTGGCAAAACTCTCCCGTATCGTCCCCACCGCATAGCCGGCGACACCGCCCACATAGTCTCCGTTCTCGCTCTCCGCGCTGCCGTAGGCCTCACACTCCAGGATAAGCCCCAAATCCATCCGACCGCAGACACTGCCTACATGGTCCCGCCGGCCAACTACGGCTCCGGTGTTGGTACACCGCTGGAGGATGGCCTTCAGCTCATAGGCTCTCCGGTAGATAGGCGCGCTGTTGGAAATCAGGTCATCCTCAGGGTCCAGCTCATACTCCACTGCCATGGAGCCAGCCACTCCGCCTACATTGAGATCCCCGGAGATGGCCGCCGTGTTGGAGCAGGACAGGAGCCTGCCGCTGGTCACCTGGTCGATATTCTCCTCTGAGGTATCCGAGATACTGTCTTCCAGGTCGTAATTTTCGATCTCCCGGATGGCGTCAATCAGAGTATCTGTCACCACCCCGACCTGGGCACTAATGGCCCGGATGTCGCCGGTCAAGTCGCCTACCGAGGCGGCAGCCGTGTCATTCAGGAGGCCCATCTGGTCGTTCAGCCGTTCCATCGTGTCATAGAGGGCGTCAGAGGCGGCGCTGACCTCCTCCCCAGGGTGGGCGATCTGGATAGGGTCCACCCCAGCCAAGTAGCCGAACAGATCCTCCAGCCCAGCAAACACTTCTGTCCCAGTTTCTCCCGCCTGTTCAAACGAGCTCACGGCATCCGCCAGGGCGTCCAGGCCGTCACTCAGTTCCTGCCCCACGGCCTTCAACTCATCCAGGGCATCCCCCAGGCTGTCCACCGCCTTCATGGCCGCGCCGGAGGAGTCCACCACGTTTTTCACACCACTCCGGATCTGCCGCAGGCCCTCCCGGATATCCTCCAAATCGAAAGAGATGTTCAGACGCACGGTTTCCGCGCCGCCGCCCACCTGGGTCAGGGCATCAGAAATCTGCCCCATCTCTCCCCCCAGCTCCTCCATGCTCTGGGCGGCCACGTCTTCCACCACGCCGGACTGGGCCGCCAGATCCATGGCTCTTCCCAGCTCCTCTGCCGCCTGGGCGGTCTCTCCAACCCCCTCCTCAATCTTTTCCAGGGCCTCCCGGCTGCCAGTCTCATCCTCAATGCGGACGAAGTTCCGCAGCTGTTCCAACCCGTCGATGATCTTTCTTATGCCGCTTTTCAGCAGCCGGCCGGCCTTCTCGATGCTGTCCGCCGCCCGCTCCAGTTCATCTACCGCCTGAGAGCCATCGATCCGGGCCAACTCCCGCAGGGCATCCTCCATCAAGTCCAAACTGTCCGTCAGTTCTTCCGCAAAGCCGGTAGCATCGCTGGAGATGTCCGCCATCTGATCTAGGGCGTCAGCCAGGATGTCGCTGCCCCGGTTGATTTCTGTAATCACCTCGTCCCCGTAGTCTGACAGACGATCTGTCAAGTCCTTGGCGTGTCCGGTGGCGTCATCAACGGAGGCTCCGATGGCATCCAGATTGTCTGAGATCCGGCCGGCGGCTCCATCGGCGTGGTCCGCCGCCCGGTCTACCAGCCCTCCCAGGCGGTCCAGCTCCTTCTGAATGGTATCCAGCATATCCTCTGATAAATTCAGCACAATGTAGGGCTCTGCCTGGCCAACGATACCGCCGATATCCTTGCGGCCGAATACCTGTCCGCGGTTGACGCAGTAGGCCACATGGCCGCAGCTTCGCCCCGCAATGCCGCCTACGTTGTAGCCGATGTGGGGATATCCGACAACACCGGCATTGATGCAGCTGAGAACCAAACCAGATGAGTACCCTGCTATACCTCCAGTATCCGTGGCGATATTCACCGTATCCAGCGCGCTCAGGGTAAACAGGGACTTGGACACATCCAGATCCAAATTCGTCAGCTCGAGCCCAGGGTCTGTGCTGGTAATATTGACATAGCTATTGTTTCGGCATCCCGACAGCACACCGCAGTTTTCGCCAGCGATGCCGCCAGTCATGCTCTTTCCAGTGATACCTCCGGCGGCAGAACAACCCTGGATCTTACCTGTCAGCCCGTTCAGTCCGGCAATGCCTCCCACCCGGTCTGTCCCGGTAATCGTCCCGGAGAAGGAGCAGGCCGCGATCACGCCATAGTTCTCTCCCGCGATGCCCCCTATGGACGAGCCATGGCCAGACGGCTCAATACTGCCGGTCACATGGAGGTCCTTTACCACCGCGCCCTCCTGCAGGGTGCCGAACACGCCCGCCGGGGTCAGCCCGCTTGACAGGTCCAACCCGCTGATAGTATAGCCGCCACCGTCAAAGGTACCGCCGAACGTGGGGATCGGGGTATATCCCGTACCCGCCAGAGAGATATCCGCTGTCAGCGCCACGTGCTTGCCCTGGGACCAGGTGTCCAGCGCACAATTACGGGACAGTTCCAGAAGGTCCTCGGCGCAAGTGATCCGGATCACCCCGTCTTCCACCGCCAGTATAGGGCCTGCTGCCTGGGCACACAGGATAAGGGTGAGCAGGACACTGACCGCTCTCCTGATCCAATCAGTTCTCTTGCGTTTCATGCTCTGCCTCCTCCTGCGCATAACCTGAGATCAGGTTCAGATCCACATCTCCGTCTACGATGGCATGGACGGTTCCGCTGATGGTGCCAGATATCTCTCCCCGCACCAGCCCATCTACTCGGACCCGCCCGCTGGCCCTGTGTTTTTTCACCGCGCTGGGCACGGAAAAGGATGTCTTTTCCACCACCGCGCCGCCAATCAACAGAATCTGAGGCAGGACAAACATGACCAGAACAATGGACAAAATCGTTCCCCGTCCAAGGCTTTGCCCGATACCCACGATGGCCGCCTCTGACGTCATCTGCCCGATGAGCAGGCCGGCCACGGTCAAAATACTGCCCGATGTAACAATGGTGGGAAAAGCAAAATTCATTGTTTCAATGATGGCCTGTCTGTGGTCCATTTGGTCTTTCAGCTCCATGTAGCGGCTAGCGATCACGATGGCATAGTCGATGTTAGCCCCCATCTGGATAGAACTGACTACCAGATAGCTGAGGAAAAACAGCGGGGTCCCGGTGAAGGCCGGAATGGAGAAATTGATCCAGATACTGCCCTGGATGACCAGGATCAACAGTACCGGCATCCCCGCAGATCGAAAGGTGAACAGCAGCACCACCAGGACGATGAGGATGGACACCACGCTGACCACCGTGTTGTCCGTGGCAAACGCGGCCTTAAAATCAGCCTCTGTGGTGGAGTTTCCAGCCAGGTAAATACTCTCTCCTGGGTAATATTTCTGGGCAGTTTCCTGGATCGTATCCAGAAAGGCGTAGGTCTCCTCTCCCCCCTCAGGCAGGGTCAGATAGACCAGCATCCGGTCATATTCGCTTCCTTGGAGCTGCAGCTTGGCATGTTCAATCTGCTCCCGCGCCTCGTCCAGATCGTCGGTCTGCTCCTTGTCTAAGGTGACATAGCCCTCGTCCAGCTGGTCACAGATAAACAGAAACATATCCATCAGCGGGACCCGGTAGGCGGAAATGCCGCCAATAATCCGTCCATAGTCCTCATTCTTGACCGCGTATGCTGTATAGACCAGCTTGGCCAACTCATAATCCAGATCCGCCAGTTCGGCAAACTGTCTGGGCGTTAGCCGGTCGGCCAGCATATAGCCGTCCATCGCCTCCACATTGGACAACCCCATGGTGTAGTCCACTTCCGTATATTGTTCCAACTCGTCCAGGATCATCCGTTCCTTCTCGTAGTCGCCGGTGGGCACCATAAGCGCCACAAGGTTTTTCGATGTAAAATTCTCCTCGATCATCTGGGAGGCAATCTGCACCTCATTCAGTTTCGGCGTTTCGATACTCCCGTACCCATAGACATAGGGACAGTCCGAGGAGAAATGGATACCCAGGACCACCAGGACCAGAAATACAGGCGGTATCACGAATCGGGACAGATAGGCAAATTTTCCTACAAAGGGGATCTTTGGGATAAAGCTGCGGTGCTGTGTCTTGTCCATCAGCGGACCGAACAGGATCAGCAGGCCCGGCATCACCACAAATACAGCCAGTAGGGCAAACAGGATGGCTTTAATCAGGCAGACCGCCATATCAGGTCCCAGCTTGAACTGCATGAACATCATGGCCACCAGCCCACCGATGGTGGTCAGTGAGCTGGCGCTGATCTCCGGAATGGCTTTGCTGAGAGCTATGATGGTCGCCTCCCGGATGGGAAGTATCTGATGCTCCTCTTTGAAGCGGTTACAGAAGATCACGGCGTAGTCCAGGGACAGGGCAAGCTGGAGGATGCTGGTCACGGAATTGGACACGAAGGAGATTTTTCCCAGCAGGAAATTGCTGCCCAGGTTCAAAATCATGGCCGTAACAAAGGTCAGGATAAGCACAGGGACCTCGGCGTAAGTCTGTGAGGTCAGCAAGAGCACCACTAGCACGATCACCGCCACATAGACCATGATGACATTGACTTCAGCGTCAATGATATCCCCCTTGGTGTTGCCCAGCTCCGTGGATACGAACACATCCCAGCCAGTGAGGCTCTCCCTGGCCCTGTCCAGGGCCTCCAGGCACCTCTCATCGTCCTCGTCATAGTCAAAGGTAAGCGAATAGAGGGCGGAGGCATGGGCATAGTGGTCTGTTGTGTCATCGAATTCCACGCTCTGCACGCCGTCCAGCTCCAGGAGCTCCGCCTTCACCCGACGGGCCTCCTCCAGAGAAATGTTGGCCACCATCAGATCCGCGGTACCGAAGGTGGTGAACTGCTCCTCCATCACATCCAGTCCCTGGCGGGTGGTGGAGTGGATGGGCAGATAGGAGGAGAGATCGTTCTCTACCTCCACCCAGTTCCTGGAAAACAGCGTGAATATGGTACCGATAATGACCAGCAGGAAAAACAGGTTCCGTTTGTCCACAACAAAGGTGGCAAGACGCACCATAACACTCTCCTGATCCTTGTTTCCTTTTTTCATCTCTTGGCGGCTCCTTTACTACCCGCAATACACCATTATCATAACACTTTATTATATTCAAATAGAGGCGGCTCCAGCAAAGGTCAATCCCGCGGCAGTGTCATAAATCGGTCCTCTGTCCCATAGATCAGTTGAGCCTCCAGCCCCTTTGTGCTATACTAACAGGCACAGGAGGGCATTCTATGGAGAAAAAATGCTATGTCGCTTCCCAGCAGACAAAATGGGCTCTGGCTGCGGCGTTAAAAAAATTGATGGCTCAGAAGCCTTTGGAGAAAATCACGATCTCAGAGCTCACCGACCTATGTCATATCAAGCGGCAAAATTTTTACTACCATTTTGAGGACATCTACGACCTGATGCGCTGGATGTTTCAGAATGAAGCCGTATCTCTGCTGGAGCGACGGGAAGGAGCTCTCCTGTGGCGGGAGGGCCTTTTGGAGCTCTTTCACTATTTACAAAGCAATCGTGCAGTCTGCCTTTGCGCGCTGCGCTCTCTGGGCCGTGGGCATATCCGCCGCTTTTTTGAGGAACAGCTCCATACCATCATCTCACAGACCATTGAAGGCTTTCTTCCCGACCTGCAAGACCCATCGTCCTCAGACCATGTGGCTCTTCTGGCCCACTTCTATGTGGTGTCCTTGGCCAGCGTCATGGAGAGCTGGCTATTGGGAGAGATCGATCAGACTCCGGATGAGCTGATCAATTTTATCAGCACTGTTTTGGAAGACCACCTCCGGGGAGCCGCATTACGCCGAGGGCAGATCTCCTCTATCCCTTCTGGCGATCCCTCTTTTCCAAGAGGCTGCTCCTTAGAAGAGGAATAATGCAAAAAACGTCCCGGAACTGTGATTGTTCCGGGACGTTTCCTATTTCGATATCAGGTTGACCAGACAGCTGCCCCTCGCGCGGATTCTCTTTGTGTTTCAGTCCCAATCCGCTTCCCAGTCAATGATCGCGCCGGTTACGGCATCAATTTCAAACTCATACTCCATCCAGCCGCTTCGCATCTCACCTTCGTACAGCACACGCCCGTCGTCTACCTCCAGCTTGAAGTCAGTGTAAACCCCTGTGGTACCGGCAGCCTGTTCCACGATCTGCTTTGCCTTGGCCTCACCGATGTAATCGCTGTCCGTGGTGGAGATGGTGTACCACTCAATATCATAGTCAAAGCCCAGGATTTCCCCCGTAGCCGCGTCGATCTTGTAGTCGTACTCCTTATTTTCAGAGAAGAACTCTACATCATAGACCCGTAGTCCGTCGTCATAGTCCAGCTCCGCATAGAGGAACACCGTGTCCTTCGCCTTCACACCGGCATGGTCCAGAGCGATCACCTTGGCCTCTTCGGCGCCGATATCGCCGCTAGCCTGGGCCGGGGTCCCAACACCCATGTACCATTCAACATCATAGTCAAAACTCAGGATGTCTCCACTGGTTGCGTCGATCTCGTAATCATACTCCTTGTTGCCAGAGAAGAATTCCACGTCATATTCTACACGTCCATGGTCATGGTCCAGCTTGACATGGATCCAGGAGAGTTGGGATGCCTCTATCCCGGCGTGGTCAAGGGCGATTTCTTCCGCCCTGGATTTCCCGATAAAGTCTGTGTCAGCAGTCTGCCAGGGGCGGGATGCATTGGCACCCATTACGGGGGTAAGCAGGGCCCCAGTCACCATTACTGCGGCGGCGCAACCCACCAAAGTCTTTGAGAATGTCTTTTTCATTTTTATGTCCTCCGTCAAGTTGTTATTTCAGCAATTTTTGGGGGGCTGATTTGCTGTTCATCTATATAACGCACGGCCCTTCCATTTTATTGCACCAAAAGAAAAATTTTTTCTATCGGCTCCATTGGCCCGAAGCTCTGCGCAGATCCCTAGCTGATGGCACGATTATATCGCAAATTCGGAACTGAATAAATAAGCGGTGGTGGAGTCTCTGATTTCATAGCGAAAGCAAAATACGCAAGAATACCCAAAATGGTTTTCAGAAGAATAACAAAACCCCGGAGTCCTTTCAACGCAAGGATTCCGGGGCGTAAAGAGTACAAAAGACGGTTAAAGCCGATATTTTTTCAGAAACGAAAATAGCCGCCCATAGGGCGGCCCCAAATCAAAGCCCAACGCAGTGGGTTCGATTTGGAAAGGAGAAGCAAGGGAGCGGGCGGATGACGTCTTTTTGTGCCGTGGGCATAAAAAGACGTCGGAGCAAAGCGGACTTTGCTCCGACGTGGTGCGGCTGACGGGAGTCGAACCCGTACGCCCATACGGACACAAGCACCTCAAGCTTGCCAGTCTACCAATTCCAGCACAGCCGCAAAGAGCGGTCTAACGACCGCTTGATTATTATACTGTCCCAGCGGAGATTTGTCAACGGGATTTTTCCCACTTTAGTCCTTTTCCGCCTTCTGGGCAGCAATGGCCTCCCGCTCCTTCTTCAGTTCCTCATAGAGCTGGTGGGTATCCCACTCCTGATTGGAAGCAGTCAGAACAGCCTTCAGAGGGATCGGAGGCAGCTTTGCCAGACGGATAACCTCCAGCACCTGGTTGAGCAGAGCGTTGTTCAGTCCGCAAAAAACCAGCATAGCTTCTGGAAGCGCCTCACTCATTTCTCCGCCCTCTCCTCTACCAGCAGCCAGATCAGACAGAGCTATGTGGTAACGGTCCGGCTCTACTACCCGCATCCGCAGCCGCAGCATGGCGAAAATCTGCCGCAGCTTAGAAAACTCCGGTCCGGAGAGGTTGTACATCAGGATAGTACCTGCGTTTCCTACACGCTTCATATCAAAAATCCTTTCCATGCCGGCACGGGGTTCGCCGCGCCGGGTCGTTTCTGATTCAGACTGCCTCCAGGGCCTGCTCGATGTCAGCGATCAGGTCGGCCGCGTCCTCGATGCCGCAGGACATCCGCACCAGGTCCGGGGTGATCCCAGCGGCGGCCAGCTCCTGGTCGTTCATCTGCCGGTGGGTGGCGGAGGCGGGATGGAGGCAGCAGGTCCGGGCGTCAGCCACATGGGTCTCGATGGCAGCCAGCTTCAGGTGCTTCATAAAGGTTTCAGCCGCCTTGCGTCCGCCCTTGACTCCGAAGGATACCACACCGCAGGTCCCGTTGGGCATGTACTTTTTGGCGACCTCATAATACTTGTCCCCCTCTAGGCCGGGGTAGGTGACAAAGCTGACCTTGGGGTGGTCCTTCAAAAACCTGGCCACAGCCAGACCGTTCTCACAGTGGCGGGCCATACGGACGTGGAGGCTCTCCAATCCCAGATTCAGCAGGAAGGCGTTCTGGGGGGACTGGATGGAGCCAAAGTCCCGCATCAGCTGGGCGGTACACTTGGTAATAAACGCGCCTGCCTGCCCGAACTTCTCGGCGTAGGTGATGCCGTGGTAGCTGTCGTCCGGGGTGGTCAGGCCAGGGAACTTCTCAGCGTGGGCCATCCAGTCAAAATTGCCGCTGTCCACAATGGCGCCGCCCACAGCCGCTCCGTGGCCGTCCATATACTTGGTGGTAGAGTGGGTGACGATGTCACACCCCCACTCGAAGGGGCGGCAGTTGACTGGAGTGGCGAAGGTGTTATCCATGATGAGGGGCACACCGTGGGCATGGGCCGCCTTGGCGAACCGCTGGATGTCCAGCACGGTGAGGGCGGGATTGGCGATGGTCTCGCCGAACACTGCTTTGGTATTGGGCCGGAAGGCGGCCTCCAACTCCTCGTCAGAGCAGTCTGGCTCTACAAAGGTAAAGTCAATGCCCATCTTCCGCATAGTTACGTGGAACAGGTTATAGGTACCGCCATAGATGGTGGAGGAGGCAACGATATGGTCGCCGCAGTTGGCGATATTGAAGATGGCGTAGAAGTTGGCCGCCTGACCAGAGGAGGTGAGCATGGCGGCAGTTCCCCCCTCCAGCTCACAGATCTTGGCGGCAACATAGTCGTTGGTCGGGTTTTGCAGCCGAGTATAAAAATAACCACTGGCCTCCAGGTCAAAGAGCTTGCCCATGTCCTCGCTGGTGGCGTACTTAAAAGTAGTAGACTGGACAATGGGGATCTGCCGGGGCTCTCCGTTTCCGGGGGTATAGCCGCCCTGGACACACTTGGTATTGATTTGATAATCACTCATAAAATTTCCTTCTTTCTTATGGGGCATGGCGGACAGGACCGCCCCAACATCTGGGGGATAGTTAAGCTTACCCTCCCGTCCGCGATTTGTCAAGTAGCCGAATCGGCCCCCTCCATCAGTTCTTCGGTCAGTACCGCCTCCCCAGCCTGAAGGAGCTGGTGGCTACGGTAGCTGGAGGTGTGACCCTCTGAACGTATCTCTACCCACTCTACGCCCTCTAATTGTGACAGGGTAAGGACGATGCAGTAGTCGGCAAGCGTCAGGGCCATATCGGTCAGTCCCCCGTATTGCTCTGACAGAAAGACAGTGACCGTTTCACCCTCCCGCTCCCAGGAGCGCAGAGCTACTCCTCTGGGGAATGGGGAGCGCAGTCCCTCCTGTGAGGGACCGGACAGCAGAGCCAGAAGCAAGTCTTCCGGGGTGGGCCGTCCACGGTCCTCCGGCCAGTCCAGGGGCTGGGTATCCAGTGCCGGCCCGTGTCCTACCCCACTGCTCACGGCGAAATAGAGCTCATACTCTCCCTTCTCTTCCCCGCCGCTCCCGCAGCCCGGCAGCAGGCGCAAAGCAAGAAGGAGTACCAAAGCCAGAGCGAGGGTCCTTCTCATCCTTCTCCCTCCTCGTCCCGGTCCGGCTGGGCGGTATACTGGGGGAATCCCACGGTAAAGAGAGTCCCCTCTGGGTGGCGGGGCCTGGCAGTAATCCAGCCCCCGTGACGGCGGACCGTGTCCCGCGCGATGGACAGGCCCAGTCCGGTCCCGCCGGCCGCTCGGGAACGGGCCTTATCCACCCGGTAGAAGCGGTTGAATATCTTGGGCAGGTCCTCCTCCGGGATACCTACCCCCGTATCCCCCACCTCAAGCAGGACCTGATCTGTGTCCCGATAGACTGACACAAACACCTTACCGCCTGGGAAATTGTATTTCACGGCATTTTCGATCAGATTGAAACAGATTTGATACAGGTCGTCCCCTGTGCTTCGGACCACACAGTCCGCCTTCAGGTCCTTCTCGATGGTCACACCGGCAGCGTCAGCCACAGGAAGGAGCATAGACACCGCCCGGTCTGCCACTTGGGACAGGTCCACTGGCTCAGTCTGTCCAGCAGGCAGGCTGTCCAACCTGGTCAATGCCAGTAAATGCTCAGTGATGCGGGTCAGTCGGTCTGCCTCCGCGCCGATATCAGAGACAAACTCCCGTGCTGTGTCACGGTCAATCTGGTCGTTCTGGAGGATGGAATCCGCCAGTAGACGGATGGAGGCCAGCGGTGTTTTCAATTCATGGCTGGCGTCAGACACAAAACGGCGGCGGACCTCCTCCGTGGTCTGGAGCCGGTCGGTCAGCTGGTTGAACTCCTCAGCCATCTGGGCCATCTCGTCCCGCCCCTCGATCTGAAGCCGGTGGCCGTACTCCCCTTCGCCCACAATGCGGATGGCCCGCAGGAGGGCGGCGATCCGGGCGGTAAGCATCTTGGAGAAAAATGTGGACATGACCAGGGTGGCCGCGGCGATGACCAGTGAAATGGTGCGCAGGTTCTGCTGTAGGCTGCTCAAAAGCTGCCCCTGGGCCGCGTCTACCTCCAGAATATAGATGGAACCGATGATCATGCCTCGGTAGACGATGGGGGAGGCGGCGGTTGAGGTAAACACATCGTTCTCATAGCGGGAGTAGAACACATCCTTCCCCCGCAGCGCCCCCACCACCTCCTGGTAGAGGGCATACCGGTAGTGTGGTTCCTCTGGCTCCTCCTGGTTCTCCTGGTCCTTCTCCCCCGCCTCCAGGCTGTCATAGAGGATCAGACCTGCCGGATCAGTAACCAGGATACGGGACAGCCCCATGTTGTCCAGCATATTCATTACCCTGGCCACCTGGTCGGCGGAGAGAGACTCCAGCTCCATGAGAGCGGAGGCCATCACCGCCGTCTGGCTCTTCAGCGAGTCCCGTTTGGAGGTAAAGAGGAGATCCTGGGAGGCGATGACCGGATAGGTATTCAGCAGCACCAGCACCACGGCGAAAATGACCAGGTAGCTCATGGCGTATTTGACCTGGAGAGAGGCAAAAAACGGCACAGTCTTGCCCGGCTTCTTCTGCTGCGGCCCCGCCATTTTGTCTCCCTCCTTCCTTAGTCTGTCCGCCCACACCCACTCGGGGCCGTCGCTTAACGCTCCCGCTCCTCCGGCCGGTTAGACAGAAAGTAGCCCACGCCCCACTTGGTACGGATATACTCCGGGTTGGCCGGGTCCAGCTCCAGCTTCTCCCGGAGCCGGCGGACGTGGACATCCACTGTGCGGTAATCTCCAATATACTCATAGCCCCAGACCACATTGAGCAGATTTTCCCGACTGTACACCCGGCCTGGATTGCGCATGAGCAGCTCCATCAGGTCGAACTCCTTGGCGGTGAGCTCCACCATCTTGTCCCCCTTCCAGGCTGCCCGCTCCCCGGTATCCAGCCGAATGTGGCCTATGGACAGAACGCCGCCCGACTGCTTCTGTCCGGCGGCGCCGGAACGGCGGAGGAGCGCCCTCACCCGCGCCTTCAGCTCCAGGATGTTGAAGGGCTTGGTGATGTAGTCGTCCGCCCCGCTCTCAAATCCCATGAGCTTGTCCGCGTCCTCCCCCTTAGCCGTCAGCATGATGACGGGCACATTGGAGAACTCCCGGATACGCATACAAGCCTGAAGGCCATCAATCTTGGGCATCATCAGGTCCAGCAGGATCAGGTCAAAGCTCCCCTCCCGGGCCAGCTCAACCGCCTGCTCCCCATCGTAGCCCACCTCCACCTGGTAGCCCTCGTGCTCCAAGTTGAATTTGATGCCCTTGACCAGTACCTGCTCGTCGTCTACTACTAATATTTTCGCCATGGATAAAAACTCCTTATTCCCTGTCCTAGCCCACACAGGCATACTCCCGCAGCCCATCCAGGATCCCTGGTCCGATCCCGGACACATTGTCCAGCTCGTCCACCGACTGGAAGGGCCCGTGCGCCTCTCGGTAGTCTACAATGTCCTGGGCCCGCTTCTCCCCAATGCCGGGCAGGCGCCGCAAATCATACTGGTCCGCGGTATTGAGATTGATCTTCTCCCCGGGCAGAAGGCTGTCCGGCCTCCCCCCGAAGGAGGAAGATCCCTTTTCCGTCTCCTGGGGCTCCTCCCGGTCGTTCCGGGTGGCAGTCACCTGATAGGGCTGGGCCGCACTCCTCTGGGCCAGGAACCAGCCCCCAGTGAACAGCACAAACCCCGCGGTTAGCAGCAGTATCACCTTATCGAAGCGGGATATATCTCTCATCTTTCTCCCCCCTGCCGCTTGCGGACTGCCGCTGCTTTTGCTATAATACTGCTATCCGACTTTGCCAGATGAACGGATATAAAATTAGTATATCATACATACGGAGAATTTCCTATGAAAAAATATCGCTTTCTCTCTCTACTTCTGCTGTTCCCCATGGTACTGACTTTGTTCACCGCCCCAGCCGCTGCCCTGGAGGAGCCTGACCTGTTTTGCACCAACGCGGTACTGCTGGATGCCAATTACAACGAGGTACTGTACGACAAGGGGGCCTATGAGAAGGCCTATCCCGCCAGCACTACCAAGGTCATGACCGCCCTTCTGGTGCTGGAAGCCATTGAGAACGGTCAGCTCTCTCCCTCTACCATGGTCACCGCCGGCCCTACCCGGATGCAGGATATCCCCTCCGGCGCCGGCTATGTGGTGGCCAGCTTGAAGGAGGGCGAAGTCATGTCGGTGGAGGACCTGCTCTACTGTGTCATGCTCCCCTCCGCCGCCGATGCCGCCAATGTATTGGCGGTAGAAGTAGATGGTACCATCGAGGATTTCGTAACCCATATGAACCGAAAGGCCGGGGAACTGGGTTGTCAGAACACCCATTTCACCAACACAGCCGGCATGCACAGCGAGGACCACTACTCCACAGCCTATGACCTGGCCCTGATCTTCCAGGCGGCCTTGGAATACGACCTGTTCCGCACCATCATCAAGACTGCCGCTTACACTGTACCCGCCACCAATCTGTCGGCGGAGCGGTATTTCTACAACACCAACGGACTTATCTCCAACCTCTGGTACTCCGGCTATGTCTATGACAAGTGTATCGGCGGCAAGACAGGCAACACGGACGAGGCTGGCCGCTGCCTCATCGCCGCCGCCGAGGACGGGGACACTCTGCTCATTTCGGTGGTGCTGGGCTCCGGCCCCATGGAGCAGGAGGGCTATGAGGACTTGCGCCAGGGACAGTTGGTAGAGAGCAAACGGCTGCTGGAATACGGCTTCAACAATTTTGAACGCGTCACCATCACCAAGGGGACCGAGCCCGTGGACAAGGTGGCGGTCACCATGTCCCGCCAGGCGGACGAGGTCAATGTCAAGCCCCAGGGCTCCATCACCCGTACACTCCCCAAGGACATGGATTTGGACGCCATTGAAACCAAGATTGCCCTCTTTTCCCAGGAGGTGGAGGCCCCGGTGGAGGAGGGACAGGTGCTCGGCGTTATGACTCTGTCCTATGAGGGCGAGGTATACGGCAAGCTGGACCTGGTAGCGGTCAATTCCGTGGAACGGTCCGAGCTGTTGTATAAAAAGGAGCAGTTCATCTCCTTCTTCCAGGATACCTGGGTCCAGATCGTCCTGGCTGTCGTTCTGCTGCTGGCCGCCTTTATCCTGCTGAGGCTGCTGGTCTTCCGCAAGAAGCGGCGGTATCGCTCCGGCACCGGCGCCCGCTCCCGGAGCAATTATCGGGGCATTCGAAAATAACCTTCTCCTCCAGTGGGATAGAGCGGGACCTGTCAGCTAGTTTGACCAGGTCCCGGTCCACCCGTCAGGGCGCCCCTTTCCGCAGACCTCGCGCCCGTGCGACGTCATGTGCTCCAACATAAAAAAACAGGCACGGCTGGGCTGAGGACAGCTCCCTTCCGCGCCTGTTATCTATGGTCATCATGTCGAGCTCACCCAGCTCAAATGAGAGTTTTCAGTGCCTGGGCCATCTGGTCAGGACAGGAGGTGCTCTTAGCTCCGCAGCGGATGCCCTCCAGCCGCCCTATGGCTTCTTTGACTTCCATCCCCCGCAGCAGTGAGGACAAGCCCTGCAGATTTCCGCTGCAGCCGCCCTCTACCCGGACTGAGAGGATGCGTCCCTCCTCTACCTCTATTTCAAACAGATGGGAACAGACACCCTTAGGTCTGTATCTAATCGTCATATGGTTCACCCCATTTCCTCCGCTATCATAGCAAAATCGGAGGAAAAAGGCAAGTATTTCTCTCCTGTATCCGTTATGCCTGGTGTTTTCTCTGCAGTTGAAGCCGGTCGGCGATCATGGCGATGAACTCACTGTTGGTGGGCTTTCCCTTGGCGTTGGAAACGGTATAGCCAAAGTATTTCTGCAGCGTCTCTAAATCGCCCCGGTCCCACGCCACCTCGATGGCATGACGGATCGCCCGTTCTACCCGGCTGGCAGTAGTATTGAACCGCTTGGCCACTTCGGGATAGAGGACCTTGGTCACCGCATTGATCACGTCCATATCCCGGACCGCGATCAGGATGGCCTCCCTCAAATACTGATAGCCTTTGATGTGGGCGGGCACTCCCACCTCGTGGATGATGGCCGTGACCTGCTTCTCCAGATCGACGCCCCGATCACCCTCTGTTTCTATGGCTGTCCCACCGGTGAGGTCCCGAATCCGCTCACACAGGGCACTGCTTCGACAGGGCTTCACCATAAAATAGTCAGCCCCCTTTGCCGCAGCGGCATCCGCGATCCCGCCTCTGGTATAATTGGACAGCACCAGGATCTTGGGGCGTTTCTCCATCTTGTTCAGCTGTTCCAGTACCTCCAGGCCGTCCAGGCCCGCCAGCACAATCTCCATCACCACCGCGTCCGGCATCAGCTCGCTCACCATACGGACTAACTCAGCCCCATCGCCTGTCTGACCGGCCACTTGGATATCCGCCTCTCCGGACAGGCTGTCTACCAGACCCCGCCGGAAGTCCTCTCCAGCGTCTGCAATCAATATTCGTTTGATTGCTTCCATCATGATATCACTCCTACTGCTTCATATGTCCTCGTCCACAGTTGGGACGGGTTTCGACCGGCCACCTATAATCTAGCATAATCAGACAGCATATTCAAGCCAATTCTTCTATATTTTTCCATGAACTTTTCTTTAATTTTCGACATTTTTGGAATATTTTGGATGTTATCTGTGGAAGTTTGTGTCGTATTAGAAAGAAAAAGGGCCTCAGGTGTGGTATCCTGAGGCCCCTGGCTCAAGACATCTGGGCTTGGCGGCAGCTGTCGGCCTGTCGGATCATATTTTCCGCCAGGATGCCGTAGCCCCGCTGGGGGTCGCTGACCAAGACGTGAGTCACAGCGCCCACCAGCCTGCCGTCCTGCAGGATCGGGCTGCCGCTCATTCCCTGGACGATGCCGCCGGTGGTCTCCAGCAGCTCCTGATCGGTCACCTGGACCATCAGGTTACGGGTCCCATCCCCATCCAGAAAGAGTTTGGTAATCTCGATGTCAAACTCTTCCACCTTGTCCCCCCGGATATTGGACAGGATCGTGGCTTTTCCAGTGTGGATCTGCTCCCTGTCAGCCACTTCTACCGGCTCCAGCCCCTGGGTCAGCTCGTTTTGGTCCAACTGGCCAAAGATACCCAGATTGGTGTTGGCGTAGAGTGTTCCCAAGTCCCGGGTCAAATCAAATTGCCCATGGAGCTCACCGGGCTGGCCGCTGACCCCTTTTTTCACATCAGACACCGTCGCCTCCATGATAGCGCCCGATTCCAGCGGCATAAGCATGGCGGTATCCACGTCGTTGATGCCATGGCCCAGGGCGGCGAACACACCGGTCTCCGGGTCATAGAAGGTCACTGTTCCGATGCCCGCCATTGAGTCTCTCAGCCAGACGCCCAGTTGGTAATTCCCCTGACTGTTGGCCACAGGGGCGGTAGTCAGCTGCAACTGCCGCTGGCCCCGGACCGCCTGAATGGTCAGCTGCTCTCCCTGCTGCTGTGCCACCATCTCCTGTATTTCTTCGATGGTGTCCACCTCTTCCCCATTGATATGGGTAATCACGTCTCCCGCCTTCAAGCCGCAATCCCGCCCGGGGTATTGGGCGCCCCGCTCTGTTTCCACCGGTGAGAGGCCCACCACCAGCACACCGTCAGAAAAAAGCTTGATACCCACTGCCCGGCCCAGGGGGATCACCTGTTCGCCAATCTCGGTATCCACGGAAGCGGCGGCGGACAGTCTAGGCATTGTCAGCATGGCGGGCGCGGCCGCTTCCGAGGCCCTTCCCCCATCTCCGGTCAACAGGATAGCCGCTAGAAGACACAGCCCCAGCACACCCGCCAAAGCGCCGGCCATACCGGGGCCGCCCTTCTGTTTTGGTCCTTTCTCCATTTGTTCCACCCCCTTAAAAACGAAAGGGCGGACGGCACGTTCAAGCCGTCCGCCCTCTCATTATGACCGTGTCGGGGGAGATTCAATCAAGGGTAGACCTTCCACCCTTTCCAGCTGTCCGAGCTTCGTCCTATCTGGGACGGACAATGGAAAAAGCACCCTGGACCCTAATGTCAGCAAAGGAATATTTTTTAGCAAAGACAGACTGGAGGACCCCCAATGGAATCCCTCCAGTCTGTCCGATCCATTTCCTTTCCCTGAAGCTGGGCGCTTTTTACAGCCGCGCGGACCACTCCGCCTCTCGGAAGCCCACCAGCACAAAGTCATCCGCCACCAGGATGGGCCGTTTGACCAGCATTCCGTCGGTGGCCAGCAGTGCCAGCTGATCCTCCTCCGTCATGGTGGGGAGCTTGTCCTTCAGTTCCAAAGACTTGTACAATAGGCCGGAGGTATTAAAAAATTTTTTTAATGGCAAGCCGCTGGCCTGCCACCATCCGCGCAGCTCTTCCGCCGTAGGATTATTCTCCTTAATGTGTCTCTCGGTGTAGGACACGCCCCGGTCGTCCAGGAATTTTTTGGCCCGCTGGCAGGTGGTGCATTTGGGGTAACATACAAACAGCATGGTCGCCGCCTCCTTTTTTCCTATGGTATCATGTTTCTCAGGGCGGCGCAACCAAAAGAGAACATTTCAGCCAGAAGTTCTCTGCTGAAAAATATCATAGTTGGAATGAAAATCCTTTTTTACCTCATTTCGGGCGGTACGGTCGTATCCCGCCCCAGCTCCTCCCCCAGCTTTTGCAGCTCTCCCAGGGTCGATACACTGATATCGCTCTCCAGCAGACGCAGCCGGGCCCGTGGGGGCATCTTGTCCCAGTAGGACAGCAGCACCGGGTCGTGGCCCACCACATCCTGTGGCAGACGGTAATATTGCTCCATAAGCTCTCCTCCTTCTCCCACAGCTTGCCCGAAAAAGGGGGAGAGCATACGAAAAAGAGCCTGCCATGTCAAATCATGGCAGGCCCCTAGCGGCGGTGTTATTCCTGGGGCGGATTCTCCTGGGCTTCTGTTTCCTGAACCTCCGCTTCCTGATGGGCAGACGGCTCCGCTGCGCGCTCCACAGGCTCCACTCGCGCGACCACCTCCACCTCATCGTCGGCAGAACTCTTCAGCTCGGCGATGCGGTCGTTGTTGGCCTCGATCGCCGCCTTGGCCGCAGTGATCTTCTCGCAGGAGGCGGCATAGGCTGCCTCAGGGGCGGCACCCTTCTCCGCGTAGTACAGCTTACCCAGCTCGATGTACGCCTTTTTGATGGTGTCCTCCTCGCCCATGTTGGCGGTCTTTAGCTTGGCGATCTCCGCCAGCCGCTTGGACTGGGCTACACCGGCCTGGGCCAAGTCAGTGGCCTTTTCCTTGAAATTATCAAAAAATCCCATGGTATCGTTGCCTCCTTCATTCCATACGGTCGCCCGTTTGATGGCTTCATTTTATCCTATTTTGTTTTCCCGCGCAAGGACCTTGCCCCCGATTTAATGTTTTTTTCATCTTTGCTATATCTTTCTTTCAGGAATGGAATAAAAACGGAGCCTCCGGACATTCCGGAGGCTCCCGTTTCCAACTACATGTATCGCTCAATACCGTCCAAAGTCACCGGAGCGGCCCTTGGTCACATCGGCGCCGAATTCATAGTCCTTGCCGGGCAGGATGGCGTTGAGGGCGATGCCAGCGATGGCCGCAATGGCCAGGGAGGTCAGCGTCACGGAGGCGCCGCCCACATGGAAGGTCAGTCCGGAGAACTCGTTGTTGTTGCCCCAGATCTTGAAGCCCAGGCCGCACACCATGATGACGGCCGCAATAATAAGATTGCGGGAGTTGGTGAAATCCACCCGGTTCTCCACCACGTTGCGCACGCCGATAGCGGAGATCATGCCATAGAGGATGAAGGACACGCCGCCGATAATGGCGGTGGGGATGGAGTTGATGACGGCGGCAAACTTGGGAGAGAAGGACAGCACCACCGCATAGACAGCGGCCAGCCGGACCACCTTGGGATCAAAGACCTGGGACAGCTCCAGCACACCGGTGTTCTCGCCATAGGTGGTATTGGCGGGACCGCCAAACATTCCGGCCAGGGAGGTGGCGATGCCGTCGCCAATGAGGGTGCGGTGGAGGCCCGGATTCTCAATAAAGTTCTCCCCCACCGTGGCGGAGATGGCAGACATATCCCCGATATGCTCCATCATGGCCGCCACGGCGATGGGGGCCATGACCAGGATGGAGGTAAGGTCGAACTTGGCCAAGACAAAGGGCTGCAGTCCGACCAGTTCCGCGGCGGCCATGCCGGAGAAGTCCACCTGGTTGGTAGCCAACGCTACCACATAGGGGATCACAACGCCCAGCAGAATAGGAATGATCTTGATCATGCCCTTGCCCCAAATGTTTGCCGCGATAACAACAGCGATGGACAGAAGGGCCAGCCACCAGTTCGTGGAGGCGTTATTGATCGCGCTGGGGGCCAGGGACAAGCCAATGAGGATGATGATGGGCCCGGTGACTACGGGGGGCAGGTAGCGCATGACCTTGCGCACGCCCAGCAGCCGGATCAGAGCGGCCAGCACCAGATACATCAGGCCAGCTATCACGATGCCGCCCAGGGCGTAGGGCAGCTTTTCCTCTCCGGTCATATTGGCATAGATGCCGGAATCCAGCTGGGCCACCGCGCTGAAGCCGCCCAGATAGGCAAAGGAGGAACCCAGGAACGCTGGCACCTTCAGCTTGGTACATACGTGGAAGAACAGGGTGCCCACACCGGCGAAAAACAGGGTGGTCTGGATGGAAAGGGGCAGCCCGTAGCCCTGGACCAGGATGGGGACCAGCACGGTAGCGCCGAACATGGCGAACATATGCTGAAGGCCGAGGATCAGCATTTTGGGCAGGCCCAACTGACGGGCGTCGCGGATAGGCTCGTGGTGATTCATTTACATTTCTCCCTTCACGTTTGGCACACAAAAAAAGACAACCACATTGTGATTGTCAGCGGCAGATAGAAATGAGGGCCCCGTCAAACTTAGGCCAGCTAAAAGGCTCATACATGGTCATGACGCGCTCCCCCTTTCTCGTTCCGAAGTATCATAACAGAATTTCCGACAGGACGCAAGAGAAAATGTTATGTTTTCGGGATTTTTTCTCGAAAGATAAAAGATTTTTTCTTCTCTGCCGGCTTGTTGGTCGTTCCGCGCATTGACTTTTTTCCCTTGGGGGGATAAACTAGTTTTGATTTTTCCCTCTTGGGGAGTTTTTTGCCTTCCCGCTGGGAAGGCTTTTCTCTGTCCCGCCCCATACCAAAGATAAAGGAGCGATCTGCCATGAAGCGGCCCTTCGTCACCCTGGAGCAGCTCCAGGAAATCGTCAAACAGTACCCCACCCCCTTCCACCTTTACGATGAGAAGGGCATCCGTGAAACCGCCCGCGGCCTGTACCGGGCCTTCTCCTGGAATCCAGGCTTTAAGGAGTATTTTGCCGTCAAGGCCACCCCCAATCCCCAAATTCTGAAGCTCCTGCGGGAGGAGGGCTGTGGCGTGGACTGCTCCTCCCTCACCGAGCTGATGATGAGCCAGCGGTGTGGCTTTGCCGGGGACGAGATCATGTTTTCTTCCAATGATACGCCCGCCGAGGAATTTCAGCTGGCCGCCGAATTGGGGGCCACCATCAATCTGGACGATATCAGTCACATCGACTTTTTGCGGAACACCATCGGCTATATCCCCAAAAAGATCTCCTGCCGCTATAACCCTGGCGGCACCTTTACCCTGGGCGAGAGCAAAGAGGGCTTTCAGGTGATGGATAACCCCGGGGAGGCCAAATACGGTCTGACCCGGCCCCAGATGACCCAGGCATTCCGCCGGCTGAAAGAGCTGGGCGCCGAGGAGTTCGGCATCCACGCTTTCCTGGCCTCCAACACCATTTCCAACGAGTATTACCCTGCGCTGGCCGCCATTCTCTTCCGCACCGCTGTGGAGTTGAAGGAAGAAACCGGCTGTCATATCACCTTTATCAACCTGTCCGGCGGAGTGGGCGTCCCCTACCGTCCGGATCAGCCTGCCAATGACATCGCGGTCATCGGCGAAGGGGTACGGAGGGCCTACGAGGAGATCCTGGTCCCCGCGGGGATGGGTGATGTGTCCCTCTGCACCGAGCTGGGCCGGTTCATGCTGGCTCCCCACGGCCACCTGGTCACCCAAGTTCTCCACGAGAAGCGCACCTATAAGGATTATATTGGGGTGGACGCCTGTGCCTCCAATCTGATGCGGCCGGCCATCTATGGGGCCTATCACCACATCACTGTGATGGGCAAGGAGGACCTGCCCTGTGACCACAAGTACGACGTCACCGGCGCCCTGTGTGAGAACAGCGACAAATTCGCCATCGACCGGATGCTGCCTGAGATAGACATTGGTGATCTGTTGGTCATCCATGACACCGGCGCCCATGGCCACGCTATGGGCTATCAGTACAATGGACGGCTCCGTTCCGCCGAGGTCCTGCTGTGCGAGGACGGCTCTACCCGCCTGATCCGTCGGGCCGAAACGCCGGAAGACTATTTCGCCACCGCTATTTGGGAGTAAGGCGTCTGCCGGGGACTGAGGGCTGTATACAACTCCGCGCCCATTTCCAGGGCGGTTTGGAATTTGTACTCCATGTCCAGGCACAGCTGGTGCGTCAGACTGTCCATCAGCTGGTCCAAAAGCTGGCACCCCTCCTCATTCAGCCGCCCCTTCAACTGATTGTAATTTTTATCCACGATTTCACCACTAGCCCGATAGTCCGGGTCTTTCATCATTTCATTTCGGCATTCCAAGACATAGTCATACAGGATTCTTACCGTTTCTGTCATTTTTGTCCCTCCAAAAATACATCCAAACGGATTTATTTTATTGTAGTAAATCCGTTTGGATTTGTCAAGAGGTAAAATAATAAATGACCAAATTACCAGAAAGACTCCGCCTTCTTCGGAAAGAGCGCCACATGACCCAGGCGGAAACTGCCCAGGCCATGGAGATGGTCTATATCACCTACCGCCGTTACGAAACCGGAGAACGGGAGCCGGACGCCTCCACCCTGGTCCGGATGGCCGACTTCTACCAGGTCACCCTGGATTACCTGGTGGGCCGGTCTGAGGAAAGGAGCTAGTATTTTGAACATCATGGGCGAGATCGCCGTTGTGTTCGGCGTCTGTCTGATTTCCGAGGGCATCTCCTTTCTGCTGCCCTTCCCCTTTCCCGCCGGGGTCATCAGTCTGGTGCTTCTCCTGCTGCTCCTCTTTTCTGGAGTGGTAAAGGAGCGGCACATTGGCCGGGTCTCCGGCTTCCTGGTGGACAATATGGCCTTCTTCTTCGTCCCGCCCTGTGTAGCCATCATGGAGCATTGGGAGAAGCTTCTTCCCTACCTGCTCCCCTTCCTTTTTATTGCCGTAGTCACCACCCCCCTGGTCTATCTGGTCACCGCCTGGACCATCCAGCTACTCATTCGGCGGAAAGGGGGGAAAGGCCGGTGAGAGACATTCTTTTCTCCTCCCCCTTCTTTGGCATTGTGCTGACCTGCGCGGCCTGGAGCGTGGCTCAGTGGATCCAGAAACGGACCGGCTGTTTCCTGCTCAACCCCCTTGCCGTGGCCGTGGCTCTGATCCTGTCGGTATTGGCAGCCCTCCGTGTCCCGTATGAGGACTACCAGCAGGGCGGCGATGTCCTCTCCCTGCTCCTGGGCCCAGTGACCGCGGTGCTGGCCCTGAATATCTACCGCCAGCGTCAGCTACTAAAGGAGTATTTTTTCCCTGTCCTGGCGGGGTGCTTCACCGGCTGTCTCACTAGTCTTGGGTCCATCCTTCTGCTGTGCAAACTGCTGTCTGTGGACAGTGTCATTGCCTCCTCCCTCCTGCCTAAAAGCGTCACAACCGCTATCGCTGTTGCCATCTCGGACAGCAACGGTGGTATTCAGGGCATCACAGTCACCGCCGTGCTGGTGGCCGGAGTAATAGGCGCTATCTTTGCCCCCCTTTTCGCCAAACTGTTCCACGTCACAGACCCGGTGGCGGAAGGGGTGGCCATCGGGGCGTGCAGCCATGCTCTGGGTACCTCCAAGGCCATGGAGATTGGCGCTCTCCAGGGGGCTATGAGCTCTATCGCCCTATGTGTATGCGGCATCATGACCTCCATCATCATCATGTTTTTCTAATCCGCATAAAAGCAGCCCGTGCCATCGGCACGGGCTGCTTTGTCTTTTATCATAAATTAGCGTTTCTTGCTGAAAATACGCTCCAAAATATCCCAGTCGTCGTCACTGACCTTGGGCTTCTCCGGTTCGGCAACAGGAGAAGCGGCCGACTGCCCCTCTCCAGCTGGCTGCCCAGCCTCCTGGGACGGAGCCTGTACCGCGGGACGCTCCCCAGCAGCGCTGGGGGCAGTTGGAACACTGTTGGGCGCCTGGTCAAACCCGGTAGCGATGACAGTGACCCGAATCTCGTCCTCCAGGGACTCATCAAAGGCAGCGCCGAAGATGATATTGGCGTCGGGGTGAGCGGCCTCTTGGACCAGGTTGGCCGCTGTCTCTACCTCCTCCAGGCCGATATCCATAGAGCCGGTCACATTGATCAGCACGCCCTTGGCGCCGTTGATAGAAGTCTCCAGCAGGGGGCTGGAAATAGCCATCTTGGCAGCCTCCTCAGCCTTATTCTTGCCCGCGGCGCGGCCAACGCCCATGTGGGCGCACCCCGCGTCCTTCATGACGGCGGACACATCGGCAAAGTCCAGATTGATAAAGCCGGTGTTATTGATCAGGTCAGAGATGGACTGGACGGCCTGCTGCAGGACATCGTCCGCAATCTCAAAGGCGTTGAGCATGGTGATCTTCTGGTCCGTGGCCAGCTTCAGCCGCTCGTTGGGGATGATAACCAGTGAATCCACCTTGTTGCGCAGTTCAGCAATCCCGTTCTCCGCCTGCTTCATACGGCGCATTCCCTCGAACCGGAAGGGCTTGGTGACCACACCCACGGTAAGTATCCCCAGCTCCTTGGCAATATCGGCCACGATGGGGGCCGCGCCAGTGCCGGTGCCACCGCCCATGCCGGCGGTAATAAAGACCATGTCAGCGTCCTCCAGGACCTTGGAGATCTGGCTACGGTTCTCCTCGGCAGACTTGCGGCCCACCTCAGGGTCGGAGCCCGCCCCCTGGCCGTTGGTCAGCTTCTCGCCGATCTGTATCTTCTGGCCTGCGCCAGAGAGCGACAGCGCCTGCTTGTCGGTGTTGACCGCGATGAAATCCACGCCCTTGGTGCCGGTACGGACCATACGGTTGACCACGTTATTGCCGCCGCCGCCGACGCCCACTACCTTGATGTTTACTACGCTTTCAGGACCCATATCCAATCCGAAGGCCATTGTCGTTCCTCCTATGTAAATGTGGAAGCTATCGCCGCAAAACAACCTGTTGTGGATAGCTTCCGCTTGTGAAGTCTACATTTTGTTATATTGTATCGCTCTTTCCTTTGCCGGTCAAGAGAAAATCTCGCTTCCGACGAAACTTTCCGTCATTTTCCAATACTTCCCATCAATCGGGAGAATACACCGCGGCGTAGTCCTGCTGTGTCAAGTCCATGGCGCCGGATGCCTGGCTGCCAAACTCCTCCTCCGCCTTGGCCACCGCCTGCTCCAGCACTCGGAGCTTATAACTAAAGTCCGCGTTAAGGGGCATTTTTACCTCAAACCGCTCCAGATAGTGCAGTTTGACCTGGGTGTCACTCAGTTGGATGGAGGACACCCGGTCCACCGCCTCCATCTCCTCCAGAGTGGCCAGCAGATCCAGCAGGGCATCCAGTCTGGGCTGCTCCGCCTCTGGGATCTCCAGCATGGTACCCGCCTTTGGTGACAGGGCGGTGAGCCCTGTCACCTCGATGGCTCCGCTGTCGGCGGGCGCCGGCTCCAGCAGCTTGCCCCCCACACTGATGAGCCATGGCTCCGAAGCCGCCTGGAGGGTGGCCGGCTGACTGCCGGAGGAGCTGGCCTCTGGGTCCTCCGCCGGCTGCTCCGGTTCCTCCACTGTCACCGCCGCACCCGGTTCCGGGGGCAGGATCTGGGCGACAGCGTCCCACTCGGACACCGTAATGACGATGGTGCTGGGCAGAGAGCGGCGGATCAGAATCTTCTCCACATAGGGCAGCTGCCGCAGCACCTGATTCCCGATCTGATACTTATTCATTCGGTAGAGATTGTCGCCGATTTGGATGCCGGAGGCGTCTATCACCTCTTGCTGTGTATAGCGGCTGTTTCCTGTCACAGCGATGGTCTCCACCTGGAAAAATACTGTGGCCCCTATGGTCAGGGCGATGACCACAGCCAGGGCGCAGAGCAGCTTGAACAGAGGGCCAAAGCGCCCTCTGTTCTTCCTGCGTGTTCTGCTGTGGTTCTTTCTCGGCATACGATCCTCCCTGGCTCCGCCGGGCTCCCATCCGGTTCCTGCCGGAAGTTTGCACAGCTTCGCCGCTGGTTCTCTGTGTTCCCAATGGTCCCCCTCTGGTCAATCCGGAAGCTCCTGAATATCCGCTCCCAGGGCCCGCAGGTTCTGAGGCAGCTTCTCATAGCCCCGGCAAATATGGTGCAGGTCGGACACCTCCGTGGTCCCCTCCGCCCCTAGTCCGGCTACCACCAAGGCGGCCCCGCCTCTCAGGTCCGTGCTTCGGACGGCGGCTCCATGGAGCCTTCCTACCCCGGTGACTACCGCCACCCGGCCGTCTACCCGGATATCCGCCCCCATGCGGCGCAGCTCGTCTACATGGCCGTACCGGCTATCAAACATATTCTCCACAAACATGGTGGTCCCCTGCCCCCCAGTCAGGGCGGCCATCAGGATGGCCTGCCCATCGGTAGGGAAACCGGGATAGGGCGCGGTACGCACAGTTGGGATGCTCTGAAGCGGCCCCCGGCTCTCCAGCAGAATGTGGTCCGGTCCGGAAGTCAGGCGGCAGCCCGCCTCCTCCAGCGCACTGAGCACCGCGGTAAGCGTCTGGGGCTCCGCCCGGGTCAGCTCCACCTCTCCTCCGGCGGCGGCCGCCGCGCATAGATATGTAGCCGCCGCGATCCGGTCCCCCATGACGCAGTGCTCCGCCGGATGGAGCGGCACGCCGCCCCGGATGGTGATAACCGAGGTCCCTGCCCCCGACACCTCCGCCCCCATAGCCCGCAGAAACCCTTGCAGGTCCACAATTTCCGGCTCGCGGGCGGCGCCCTGGATCAAGGTGACCCCCGGACAGCCGCAGGCGGCCAGCATGGCGTTTTCCGTCGCGCCCACGCTGGGCAGATTCAGGCAAAGCTCCCTTCCCCGGAGGGCTCCGCCTCCCTGGCAGCGCAGGCACCCCTGGTCCTCCCGGATCTCCGCACCCAGACGGCGCAGAGCGGACAAGTGCAGGTCGATGGGCCGGGGGCCCAGCTCACAGCCGCCGGGATAGGTCAGCTCCGCTTCCCCCAGCCGGGCTAGCAGCGCGCCCAGAAAGATCACAGAGGAGCGCATCTCCCGCATCAGCCGGTCCGGAATGTCCGAACGGCACAGGGCAGAGGCATCCACCAGGACAGTATCCCCCTCCCGCTCCGTCCGGCAGCCCAGAAGGCGCAGGATGTCCAGGGTAGCAGATACGTCGGACAGGTCGGGACAGTTGTGGATGACACTCTGACCCGGGGCCAACACGGCGGCGGCCAGGATGGGCAGGACACTGTTCTTGGCCCCCTGAACGGACAGGCTGCCCGATAGGGGCCGTCCGCCCTCGATTCGATAAAAGCTCATGGGATAGCCTCCAAATTTCTTTGATTCAGGCTATCCTATGCGGAAACAGTCCATTTGGTTTATGAGGCGGTCCCGCCCCTTCTTATGCTTTGTCTCGCATGATTTCCCGCAGGGTCTGGTATATCTTCTCCCCGGCGTTGGGCACAGCCATGGCGTTGAGGGCCCGGACCATGGCGTCCCGCCGGTCCCGCTCCTGCATCAGCAGCTCCACAGTATCGTAGAGGGTATGCTCCCCGCAGTCCTGCTCCCGCAGGAGGATCGCCGCCCCCTGGTCAGCCAGCACCCGCGCGTTCTTTTCCTGGTGGTTGGCAGTGACATTGGGGGATGGGACCAGCACCGAGGGCTTGGCGATGGCGGTGATCTCCGAGATCGTGGAGGCCCCCGCCCGGCACAAGACCACGTCGGCGGCGGCCATGACCAGGGGCATATCATAGATATACTCCCGGACCTCCACCCCGTTGTCCCCCAGCTTCAGCCCCCGGCGAAGAAGCTCCTCCCGCATCCAGGGGAAGTCCCGGCCGGCGCCATGGATATGGCGGATGGGAGCGCCCTCATAGCACTCCTTGGCGATGAAATCCACCATCTTCTGGTTCATGACCTCTGCCCCCAGCGAGCCCCAGTAGGACAGCAGCAGGGGCCGCTCGTCGGCGAGGCCCAACTTCTCCCTCGCCTCCTGGCGGGTATACTTGAAAAAATCGCCCCGGACCGGGGTGCCGGTGACCACCACCTTGGAAGGGTCGTCGTAGTGGGAACGGCTCTCCTCAAAGCCCACCATCACCCGGTCCACCACTCTGGCCAGGGCCTTTGTGGTCAGGCCTGGGACGGCGTTTGACTCATGGACGGCGGTGGGGATCTTCCGGCGGGCGGCCTCGTTGACCACAGGGAAGGAGGCGTAGCCGCCGGTGCCCACCACCAGGTCAGGCTTAAACTCATCCAGAATAACCTGAGCCTGCTTTTTGGACTTCCGCATATTCATCAGGGTGCCCAGGTTGTGGGCGATATCAGCAGGGGCAAAGGAGCGGTGGAAATTGGTGATGGTGACGGAGCGGATCTCGTAGCCCTCCTTGGGCACCAGCTTATTTTCCATCCCTCCATCGGCCCCCACGAAGAGGACCCGGCAGCCTGGGTGCCGCTCCTGGAAGATATGGGCCAGAGCCACCGCGGGATTCACATGGCCGGCGGTACCGCCGCAGGTAAACAGAATGTTCATAAAACACCTCTTCTGTGAGCGTGAAGAACAGATGCCTTATCTTAGCTCTCCACGCTTTCTATCAGTCCTTTTTCGGCGCCGGAATCTGCCGGGAGATGCTCAAAATAATGCCCATCTCCGCCAGTTGTATCATCAGCGCGGTACCCCCGTAGCTAAAGAAAGGCAGGGAGATGCCCGTGTTGGGGATCAAGTTGGTGACCACCCCGATGTTTAGAAATACCTGGGCGGCCAGCAGCGTGATGATACCCACGATGGTCAGGGTGCCGAATTTGTCTCTGGCGTGGAGGGCCAGCCAATAACCACGCATGATAAGCAGGGCGAACAGGATCAGGACGATGGCCGCTCCAATGAAGCCCAGCTCCTCCACTACGATAGAAAAGATAAAGTCATTTTCCGGCTCAGGGATGTAGAGAAACTTCTGGCGGCTCTTACCCAGCCCCAGGCCCAACAGGCCGCCAGAGCCGATGGCATAGAGGGACTGGATGGGCTGATAGCCCGCGCCCTGGGGATCGGACCAGGGGTCCAGCCACAGGTTGATCTTCCGCGTCATATAGTCGGTGGCAAAGACCACAAAGGTAAGGGCGGCCACAGCAAAGGAGCCCAGCCCTACGAACCATCCCAGATTGATGCCTGATGCGAAAAGGACGGCGGCGGCCCCCACCATGATGAGGATGGTACCCGACATATGGGGCTCCATGACCACCAGTACCAGCACCAGGGAAAGCACCGCACCGTAAGGCACCAGTTCCAAAAAGCCGATGCGCTCCAGCCGATTCAGAGTCCGCCCGGTGAGCGTCCGGTTGGTAAACTTCTTTTTCCGCTCGGTGTCCCGCTTGGACAGCCGGGCCGCGAAAAACAGGACCACCGCCACCTTGGCAATCTCGGAAGGCTGAAAGGTGGGGCCGGCCACCAGGAAAAGATAGAGCCAGCGTTTCACCTGGTTGATCTCTACACCGATGGGGGTGAGTACCAGCCCCAGCAGCCCAATGGACAGGGCCAGCAAAAAGACGGACATCCAGCGGAAACGTTGATAGTTGATCCGGGAGATAATATACATACCAGCCAGCCCCGCAGCGGCAAAACCCGCCTGTTTTCTGATATAAAACATGGGGTTGTTCTGCACATTTTGGGACGAGTCATAGTAGGCCGAGGCAAAGGAAGCGGAAAACATCATGATGAGCCCGATCCCCACCAGCATGAGCACCAGCATCAGGAAGGGCAGGTCCATGGGGCCGCGGGCCAGCTGCTCCTCCATGGTCAGGTCACGTTTTGCTTTTCTGGCGATAATGTCCACCTCCTTTGATCAAATGGGGACGTACTCGGACAGGGACCCGGAAAAGCGCGGGGCTGCTCTCTCCCGGTGTCAGACCGGATAGCGGTTCATTACTCCCAGAAAGGCCACGACGCACAGCACCAACGTCAGTCCGGAAAAGACACAAAAGAGCTTGGTTTCGCTCCAGCCGCCCATCTCCAGATGGTGGTGGAGGGGCGCCATGCGAAAGAACCGCTTTCCGCCTGTTTTCTTGAAATAGACTACCTGGATAATATCGGACAGCACCTCAGCCACATAGACCAAGCCGATGATGGGGATGACCAGGGGGATATTCAGGGCGAAGGCCAGCCCGCACACCATACCGCCCAGAAAGAGGGAGCCTGTGTCCCCCATAAAGACCTTGGCGGGATGGAAGTTATAGAGCAGGAAGGCGGACAGACCGCCGGCCAGGGCAGCAGAGAGTACCGTCAGGTCATCCCGGCCGTACCAGGCGGATACGCCCACATAGAACAGGGCCACAGGGATGGTGACGCCGGTGGCCAGCCCGTCGATGCCGTCGGTCAGGTTGACGGCGTTGACAGTGCCCACCATGACAAAAGCGGCGAACACCATGTACACCACCCAGGGAAGGGCCAGCTCTACATTCAGGAAGGGGATATACAAATTGGGGGTCAGATAGCCGCTTCCGCGCAGCAGCACAGTGAAGACGATAGCCGCCGCAAGCTGGAGCAGGAACTTCTGACCGGCAGTCAGCCCCTCGTTGGCGTGGTGGCGCAGCTTCTGAAAGTCATCAATAAAGCCGATGATCCCAAAGACCAGAGCAAACAGAAACACATACAGGTGGTTTCGGCTTCCCCGAAGCAGGTCCTCCCACCCGGCGGTAAGCACGGCTACGCCGATGGCCAGGATAAACATGATGCCGCCCATGGTGGGGGTCCCCTGTTTGGCCATGTGCCAGGTGGGTCCATCCTCCCGGATGGACTGGCCCGCCTTCAGCCGGCGAAGCAGCGGGATCAGGATCTGGCCCGCGATAGCGGCCACGCCAAAGGCCACGATAAAGCTCAGTATATATGTCATGTCGGAACCCCTCCAGGTCGTCTTTCTCTCAAGTAAGTCAAACCGCGCATATGCGGCCTATTATTATACTATGCCCGCCGGAGTTTTTCCAGTCCTTTCTTGTCGTTCCGGCAGAGTTTTAAGCCTTTGCACACACTTTCCCGTCCCTTTTCTCGGAAATGGCACGCCTTTCTCACGGCTCCGCCCCACTCCCCGCCAGCGCCGTGCCGGCCCGCGCTTGGGCGGCCGCCTTAGGAGGCGTTTTTTGCGCGGCAAACCAGTCGGCTACGATCTCCCGCTCGTCCAGATGATGGAACACGCCGTTGATCTCCTGATAGGTCTCATGGCCCTTGCCCGCCAGCACGATCACATCGCCAAGCTGTCCCTGGGACAGGGCCCAGCCGATGGCCGCAGGCCGGTCCGGCTCCACATGGACCTTCTCCAGCTCCCCCTCCATACCGGACAGGATATCGGTGATAATGGCCTGGGGATCTTCCGTCCGGGGATTATCCGAGGTGACCACCACCACATCGGCCAGGTCCTGGGCGATGGCCCCCATAATGGGCCGTTTGGTTTTATCCCGGTCTCCCCCGCAGCCAAACAGACAGATGAGACGTCCGGCGGTAAAGTCCCGCGCGGTGGTCAGGATGTTCTCCAGGGCGTTGGGGCTGTGGGCGTAATCGATGATGACGGTATAGGCCGGAGGAACAGGGACCACCTCCACCCTGCCCTTTACCCCGTGGACCGCGGGCATGACCCGAGCCATCTCCTTCAGACCCAGGCCCAGGCACAGTCCGGCGGACAGGGCCGCCAGGGCGTTGTAGATGGAAAACCCTCCGGGGATGGGCAGGTGGACGCGGACTAACCTGCCGGTGGAGAGTGCGTCAAACTCCACGTGGCTGGGGAACAGGCGGATATTTTTGGCGCTCAAATTCGCCTGGGTCCTGTTTTCCGAATAGGTAAACACCGGACATCTGACCCGTTCCAGATACCAGCGGCCCGCTGGGTCGTCCAGGTTCAGCACCGCCTGGCGGCACTGGTCAAAGAGCAGTCCCTTGGCCGCTCGATATTCCTCCATGGTGTGGTGATAATCCAGGTGGTCTTGGGTCAGATTGGTGAACAGCCCCAGGTCAAAGGTCAATCCCGCCGTCCGGTGCTGGACCAGGGCGTGGGAGGATACCTCCATTACCACATAGGTACAGCCATTGTCCAGCATCTGGCGCAGAAGGGCTTGGAGCTCATAGCTCTCCGGGGTGGTGCGGTGGGCAGGCAGCTCCTCCCGCCCTATCATGTTCCGATTGGTGCCGATCAGGCCCACCTTGGCCCGGCGCGTCCCCTCCAGCAATTCTTTGATGAGGCTGGTGGTGGTGGTCTTGCCGTTGGTCCCGGTGACCGCCACCAAGGTCATAGCGTCCCCCGGATGTCCAAACCAGTTGGCCGAGAGAAGGGCCAGAGCCAGTCTGGTATCCTCTGTCACCAGCCAGGGACCCGGCCGATCCGGAGCCCGCTGGCACAGGACGGCCGCGGCGCCTCTCTCCAGAGCCGTGTCGATGTACCGGTGACCATCCGTCTTATCTCCGGGCAGAGCCACGAAGAGAGCGCCGGGCTCCAGGGTCCGGCTGTCATAAGAAATGGAATTTATTTCCATCTCCTGGTCAATGTTACCCCCCTTGAGGGGGACGCCGTTCAACAATTGGCGCAATTTCATGTCGTCACCCCTCAAGGGTGGGTTTGATTCTCTATAAATTTTGCCAAAATGATGCAGCAGTCTAGCGAGCCGGAGGGATCTCCCTATCTCGAGTCTACCGCGCCGTCCTCCACAATGTTGGAGAACTGAACATCTACCACGGTGCCCATGGCGGCTGTTTCTCCGCCCAGGATGCTCTGGTCACTGGCAGTCGTGGTATTACTATAGTACACAGACACGCCGGAGGCCCGCATAAAGAACCCGGCCTCCTCCAGCCGTTTCTTGGCGCCCTCATAGCTCATGCCCACCACATCTGGGACAGTACCGCTCTCCTCGGGCACCGCGTCCCCTAGGTATAGCACCACAGTGGAACCTCCTGGGACGCTGGCCCCGGCGGCAGGGAGTTGAGCGGTAATGCTCTCTCCCTCGCCCACTGTGCGGTACTTCAGATTTTTCTTGTCTAACGCCTTTTTGGCATCGGCCACTGTCATACCGGTGACTTTGGGGGTATTTACATCCACGGCGGCGGACTCATCGGCGTTGTACTTCTTCTCCACTCCCATATAGTCCAAGATCTGGGCGATCAGGGGGCCAGCTTTTGGGGCGGCCATATTGCCGCCGCTGATGTACACCCCTGTGGTGGATTCTTTGGGGTTAGTGGCGCTCTCCTGAGGTTTGTCGTAGGCCAGCAGGACGATGACCTGAGGGTCGTCAGCCGGAGCGAAGCCCATAAAGGACACGATAGTGCGCCCCGTCTCCCCTGTTTCCGAGGAGCCCGTCTTACCGCCGATGCGGTACCCCGCCACATAGGCGTTCCTGCCGGTCCCCTTGGACACCACCTGCTCCAGGATATCGGTGGCCCGCTGGCTGGTCTCCTGGCTGACCACTTGACGGACGACCTCGGTCTCCGTGTTCTGGACCACGGTGCCATCCTTCGTACTGATAGACTGGACCACATAGGGCTTTACCAGGTTACCGCCATTGATGACGGCCGCAAAGCCTCGAATCATCTGGAGGGGGGTGACGTTGAATCGCTGGCCGAAGGAGGCTACCGCCAGGTCAGTGGGAATCATGTCTTCCCGCTCCCAGACCACGCCCTTGCCCTCTCCAGGCAGGTCAATGCCTGTTTTTTCCTTCATGCCGAAGGCCTCGAAATAGTCGTAGAACAAATCGATGCCCAGCCGCTGACCGATGGCGATGAAGGCGGGGTTGCAGGAGTTGCCCACCGCCTCCGCCAGGGTCTGGGAACCGTGGCCAGTGACCTTAGAACAGTGAATCGTGTGATCGGCGATCTTCACGCTGCCGGAGCAGTAAAAGGTGTCGCTCTCACTCACCACCCCCTCCTCCAGGGCGGCGGCCAGCACCAGGGCTTTGAAGGTAGAGCCCGGCTCATAGGTATCGTCGATGGCCTTACTCCGCCACTGGCTCATCACGGCCTGACTGTATGCCTGACTCTCTGCCTGTGCCATGAGCTCGGCGTCGGTCAGATTTTCCGGATTGTCCGCCTTCAACTGCTCGTAGATGGCCTGAGTGTTCTCATCCATCTTTCCATTCAGCATATCATCCAGAATTTTTGAGTAGTTATTGGGATCAAAGTCCGGGGAACTGGCGATCCCCAGGACAGCACCAGTGTTGGGGTCCATGGCAATGGCGAAGGCGCCGTTGCGCACGTCATAGTCCTGGATGCCCTCCTCAATGGTTTTTTCCAGATAGGACTGGATGGTAGCGTCGATAGTCAGGGTCAAGTCATAGCCGTCAATGGCGTCCACGAAATCAGAGTATGCGTTGTACATCTGGGTGCCCGCTCCGGTCTTGGTGGTGACCACCCGGCCGGCGGTGCCCTCCAGCACGTCGTTGTACGCCGCCTCGATACCGTAGGCGCCCCCCTCGTCATTGACAAACCCTAGGGCCTGGGCAGCTAGGCCGGAGTAGGGGTAGTAGCGTTTGGTCCCGGGAGTAAGGTATAGGTAGGCGGAGGTCTTGTTCTCGGTGATGTATTCCCGGATGGCCTGGGCCTCCTCCTCCTCGATGTTCTTCTTGATCTCACGGTAGGAATACTTGGTGGCGTGCACCTGGGTATCTACTCTCTCCTCGTCCAGGCCGGGGACGAGAGCCATCAGGTCCCGGACCATCTGGTCCTGCTTGGCGGCCACCGCCGCCTCGTAAGCCGCCTGGTCCAGATTGCCCTCCTCATCGGTAAAGTCCTTTTTGGACACGCTCTTTTCCAGGTCGTTGGGGGATAAGATCAGGTTGTATACTGTGGCTGACATGGCCAGCACGTTGCCGTTTCGGTCGTAAATGTTCCCCCGGCTGGAGGATACAGACAGGTCCAGCGTCTGCTGCTTGGTGGCCAGCTGCTGGTAGTAGTCATGGTTGACAATGGCGATGTTCCACAGCTTCCAAAACAGAGGGATGAACATAAGCACACCGCACACCGCCATCAGGAAGACCGTGCGCCGGAATATAGACCGTTTGGAGTGGCTGCCCCGGGTCCCGCCGCCCGCGCTCTGGCGGCTTTTTCTCCCGTATTCCTCCCGCATAACGCTTCCCTCCTTTGCGGTAGAAGGGCGCAAGAAATATCCTTTCTTGCGCCCCTTGCTCTATCTTTCGTCTTTCATCTATATGGCCGGTTCAGCGGAAATATTCAATCATTTCTCCCAACACTGTGCCCGCTGCCTTCAGGGCGCCGACGATGCCTCCGGAAGCCTCCTGCTCACCGTAGACCACCACGGTATCCGGCTCGGACAAATCGATGTACTCTACCTGGTCGCTGGTGGGCCGCACCATGCTCTCTCCCACCGCGGCCTGGATCGTCTCCATATCAAAGACCTTTTCGTACTGGGCGGACAAGGTAGCGTTCTCTGTCTGGAGTGTGGTCAGCTGGTTTTGGAGGGATACCACCTCCCCATTTAGGGCGGTAAACTGGGCAAAGCTGGTAATGAGCAGGGCCGCAAAGACTGCCACCGCAATGAATCCCACCACCGCGAAGGGAGCCACCTGACCGGCCTCTCGGACCTGGACCTGGGTGCGGGTCAGCTGCTTGCGGCGGACGTGCTCCCGTGTCTTGGGCTGGGGACGGCGCTGAAGCTCCTCCTCCCTTCTGGGGGCACGGACGGCAGAGCCGTCATAGGCGGGGGCATAGGCCACGCTGCCATAGGTGTTATATACGGTTGTGCTGCGACGGCGGGCGGCCATAGCGCTCACTCCTTCTCTTTGGTAGGAAGCGGGCACGCCGGACGTGCCCTTTACAATTTTTCCGCCACCCGCAGCTTGGCGCTGCGGGAGCGGGGATTCTCCTCCAATTCCTGGGCAGAGGGGAGAATGGGTTTTTTATTCACCAGCCGGATGTCCGGCGTCTTGCCGCAGACGCAGACGGGAAAATCCGGCGGGCAGGTACATCCCCTGGCAAAACCGGCCAGGCTGGTCTTAACAATGCGGTCCTCCAGAGAGTGGAACGTAATCACCGCCAGCCTTCCCCCTCTGTTGAGATGGGAGACCGCCCCCTGGAGCATCCGGTCCACAGAAGACAGTTCGTCGTTGACCGCAATCCGAATGGCCTGAAAGGTCCGCTTCGCGGGGTGCTGTTTTTCTCTCAACGCCTTGGCGGGCATAGCGCTTTTGATGATGTCCACCAGCTCCAGAGTAGAGAGGATAGGCCTCTCCGCCCGGCGGCGGACGATAGCAGCGGCAATCTGAGGCGCGCAGCGTTCCTCACCGTACTGAAAGAGGATGCGCCGCAGCTCCTCCTGGCTCCAGGTGTTGACCACCTCCGCGGCGGTCAGCCCCTCAGACCGGTCCATCCGCATATCCAGGGGGGCGTCAGCCATGTAGGAGAACCCACGGGAGCTGTCATCCAGCTGCGGGGAGGACACCCCTAAATCAAAGAGCATCCCATCCACACCGGACAACTCCAGCTCCTCTACAATCTGGCCCACCCGGTCAAAGTTGCTGTGGACCAGGGTGACCTTATCCATGTATTCGTCCAGCCGCCGACCCGCAGACTCCAAGGCCGCCTCGTCCCGGTCCACACAGATGAGCCGCCCGGTATTCAATCTCTTTGCGATCTCCCGGCTGTGGCCTGCCCGGCCCAAGGTCCCGTCCAGATACACGCCGTCCGGGCGGATATTCAGCCCCTCAATGCACTCATTGAGCAGAACTGGGTAGTGGGTAAACTCACTCATATCAGAATCCCAGCTCCGCCATACAGGCAGCCATCTTCTCCGGCGTCATTTCTTCCTCCTCCTGGGCATTCCAGGCATCGGCGGACCAGATTTCCGCCCGGTCATTGACTCCGATGATGACTACATCCTTCTCCAGGCCGGCATATTTGCGCAGCTTCTGGGGGATGACGATGCGCCCCTGGCTGTCCAGCTCGCACTTGGCGGCGTTGGCGAACAGCGGCCGCATGGCCTTGGACTGGCTCATTGGCAGGGAAGCGAATTTTTCAGTAAAGCGATCCCAGGTGGCTTGGGGATAGATGGCCAGGCAGGCGTCCACGCCCATAGCCAGGTAGAAGGTGACCCCCAGCTCCTCCCGGAGCTTGGCGGGGATGAACAGCCGACCCTTAGCATCGATGCTGTGCTCGTATGTGCCGGTCATGTTCCTCACCTCTCCCCCACTTTAGTGGTTTATATAGGGATTTTACTCCACTTTACTCCACCTTGCCTTTTAGTATAAAAGGTGTTGACATAAAATGCAAGTCTTTTTTTCATGGTTTTTTATAGAAAAAACCGCCGCTTTCCTTCGAAATCGGCGGTTTCTTTACAAAAACATCTGTTCTATTTAGTTTACAATAACTTCCAACCAGTCCAGCCCCATTGATATCTTGTGCCACTCTCTTCTTTCCATCGCAATATGTTGTGCTCGTTTTTCTTTTCTGACAAAAAAAGTCCGTCCGCACCCGGAACGGGCGCGGGCGGATCCATTGTCATCTCCGACAAACAGGGGTTCAGTTGACTTCAGCCTCATCCTCCAGCCTCTCCAGCTCCTCCAATCGCTGGGCTACGGGGGACTCTAGCGCGCTCTGGCTACAGGATGTCTGCATATAGGCGGCCACAGCGGTGGTGCTCTTCTTCACCGGAGTGATGGTTCCCGCGCCGGCCACACAGCCGCCGGGACAGCCCATCCCTTCCAATAGATAGCCATTATACTTGCCGGCCTTAGCCATTGCCAGCATCTTCCGGCACTCCCGCAGACCATCGGCGTGCTCCACCAGAACCTCTCTTTCGGGGTCCAGCTCCTTGATGGCAGCCTTGACCGCGGCGGCCACTCCCCCCGTCACCGCGAAGCCACGGCCAGCGCCAGTGGCTCGCATAAAGTCGTTCTCGGGATCGCCGGGCATCTTGCTGGGGTCCACGCCCTTAGCGTCGAACACGCCCTGCATCTCCTCAAAGGTGAGGACGAAGTCCACATAGCTTCGGATGGTACGCCGGGAGGCCTCCAGCTTCTTAGCGGCACAGGGGCCAATGAATACCACACGGGCCTCGGGGTCCTCCTTTTTGATGAGCCGGGCCGTAAGCACCATGGGCGTCAGGGCCATGGAGATGTTGTCCTTGAACTGGGGGTACAGCTTTTTAGCCATCACAGACCAGGAGGGACAGCAGGAGGTGGCCAGGAAGGGGAGCTCGTCCGGCACCTTCTCCAAAAAGTCCTTGGCCTCCTCGATGGTGCACAGGTCGGCGCCCACCGCCACCTCCCGCACATCGGCAAAGCCCACCTGGAGCATAGCCTCCCGCATCTGGGCGGCGGACACATTCTCACCGAACTGGGTGACGAAGGCGGGGGCCACAGCGGCGACGACTCGATCCCCCCGCTTGATGGCCTGGATCATCTGGAAGATCTGGCTCTTGTCCGCGATGGCGCCGAAGGGGCAGTTGACCAGACACATTCCGCAGGATACGCACTTGTCATAGTCGATCTTGGCCCGGCCCAGCTCGTCAGAGCTAATGGCATCCATGCCGCAGGCCTCGGCGCAAGGCCGCTCAAACTTGATAATGGCGTTATAGGGGCACTGGTCCACGCACTTGCCGCACTTGATGCACTTCTCCTGGTCGATGACGCTCTTACCCTGGACCACCTTGATGGCATCCTTAGGACAGACTTCCCGACAGGGATGGGCCAGACAGCCCTGGCACATATTGCTCACCCGGACCTGCTTTGGGGGGCAGGCGTTGCAGGCAAAGGGAATAATGTTGATCAGCGGGGGCTCATAGTACTTCTCCGCCACCACGCTGTCCTCCAGATGGTCGATGGTAGGGGCGTATTCATTCAGATCCCGCAGAGGCAGGCCGATGGCCAGGCGCAGCCGCTCGCTGACGATGGCGCGCTCCACCAAAATATTCTGGCGGTAACGGGCCACCTCGCCAGGGATGATCTTATGGGGCAGGCGTCTAAGCGTCTCCCCATAGTCGCCGCCCTCAAAGGACATCCTCGCCACCTCGGTAAAAACCTTGCGGCGAATGTCGTTGACTACGGTATGCACTCCTCGCATCCCAGTTTCCTCCTTAGAAAGATACAGATAAGATTCTTTTTCAATCGGTATCATACCACAATATCCTGTTGCTTGACAATGCCTCATCTGACAAGTATTCCCGTTTTTTGCAGGAAAAATTGTATTTTTGTGTGAAGACTGGGATTTTCTAGGATGTGTTCTCTTTATTTGCAGAGTTTGATTCAGGAACTATCCTGTTTTTATAGGGTCTGGAGTAATCTTTTTCTTTGCGCGGCAGGTAAATCGTGTTATACTGAAAGCAAGGAGCTTTGAGATATAGAAAGGAGTGATCAGCGGTGGCGATGCTGGATTGGGGACCTCTGGAACAGGCCTGTATGTCCTGTCAGAAATGCGCCCTGGCGGACACTAGGCACAACGTGGTCTTTGGGGCAGGTGTGCCAAACGCGGAAGTCATGTTTATCGGGGAGGGCCCTGGAGAGAACGAGGACTTGCAGGGCGAGCCCTTCGTAGGCCGGGGCGGGAAGCTGCTGGACGATATGCTGGAGCTCATCGACCTGGACCGGAAGAGGAACGTATACATCGCCAATATCGTCAAATGCCGCCCGCCCCAGAACCGTGACCCTCTCAACTCGGAGCAGGACGCCTGCATCGGCTATCTCCGCAACCAGGTCGCCCTGATTCGCCCCAAAATCATTGTGTGTCTGGGGCGCGTCGCCGCCATCCGTCTGATCAAGGAGGACTTTAAGATTTCAAAGGAGCACGGCCAGTGGTTCGAAAAGGCCGGTATCCATATGACCGCCCTGTTCCACCCGGCGGCCATCCTCCGGGACCCCCGGCGGCGGCCAGAAACATTTGAGGATTTAAAGGGCCTCCAGGCCAAGATCCAGGCGATCTGTGAACGGACCTATTGACGTTGTTCTGCCGGCAGCTGCTCTGCCGGCAGATTTTTTTCGATACTGTGAAACGCCGCCCCACCCCCAGCCGTACCTATAAGCAGAACCAAACGTACGAATGGTCTACACCCTACTGAAACAGAGAGGAGGAAGCTCCTTGGACGAAACAGGTCTGGTCCTGGCGCTGGCCCAGGGCGACCGCGCCGCGCTGGAGGATACCATCCGGCGGTATACCCATTATGTGGCCGCGGTAGCCGCCAGGGCCCTGGCCCCTGAGCCGCTGCGGGAGGATTTGGAGGAAGTGGTCTCCGACACCTTTCTCGCCCTGTGGCGCAGCCGGGAATCGCTGGACCCGGTCCGCTCCCTCCGGCCATGGCTGGCGGTGACCGCCCGGAATCTGGCCATCGACCGGGTCAGAAGGCGGCGGGAAACGGATGCCATTCCAGACCATCTTCCCGACAGCCGGCCGGGCCCCGAAGAGCTGGCGGAGCGGAACCAGCTCCACAGTCAGCTCCGGCGGCTGGTGGACGGCATGGAGGAGCCGGACCGGACTCTGTTCCGGCGCTATTACTTTGAGGAGGAGCCGCTGCACCAGGTGGCCAAAGAGCTGGGGCTGAACCAGGCCACTGCCCGGACCCGGCTGGCCCGGGGACGGCATAAGCTGCGGGAGGCCCTGTGTGGGAAAGGAGGGACGCCCTGTGTCCAGTCACATTCATGAGCTGTGGAACGACTTAGGTCTGCCCGAGGAGTACCCCGAGCTGGACCCGGAAGCTATCCTCTCCCGTGTCGAGGCGGCGCTGGAGCAGGAAGAGGCGGCTTCCGCTCCGCCGGAAGGTCCAAGGCAGAACAGTATGAAGAAAAAAATGAAATGGGCGGTCCTGCTGGCCGCCACCCTGGCACTGACCACGGGGGCCGCCCTGGCGGCGGCCTACCAGATGGGGGTACTGGACCTGTTTTTCACACGGGGGGACGCCAGTGTGGTGGAGCCCTATGTACAGGACACCATCAAAAGCGTGGAAAACGAGGACTACCGCCTGACGGCGGACAGTATGCTCTATGACGGTCAAAACGTCTTTGTTGTTCTCACTGTGGAAGGGCTGAATCAGCAGGCTATCGACGACCTGATGAGCAACCGGGCCTTTGCCGAGGCCCACCGGGACTTCTGGGGGGAGGATATGGTAAGCAGGCTGCTGGAGAGCGGCAGCACCGGCCCCGATGGGATCTCCTACGATCTTCGCACCCATTCGGGCAGTATGGGAATCAATGACCTCCCCAATCCCAGCGGCACCAGCCGTTCCTGGCAGATCGACATTCAGTTCGGCGAGTATGTCGGCCCTTTGGAGGAGCCTCTGAATGTATGGCTGGCCTTTATGGGCCGGGATTACGCCGTACGGCTGCCTATGGATTCTGTGGTGGAGCCCATCCGCATCACCCCGGACCTGGAGGTCATCTCCAATGAGTTTCTGGGGCTCCGGGGCCGGTTGAAGGAGTTTATCCTCACCCCAGTGTCCTACTCCTACGAGTTGGAACGCCTCGGGGACTGGTCCTCCTACGCCGACTCTATCACTGACCTGGGCGTTGCCACCGACCTGTTCTATCTGAAGATGAAGGACGGCTCCACCCTGACTCTGGCACAGTTGGGAGAAGTGGACCAGCAGTTTGAACAGGTGGTGGACCTGACCCAGGTGGATTCCATCGTCTTTGACCAGTGGGAGTTCCCCGTGGACGGCTCCCCCGCCAGAGAGGCGGAACTGGACCCCCGTCTGCGGCCCTTCCTGATGGACCCGCCCAGCCCGGTCTATGACCTGGAGGGGCTGCGCCTGGGCCATCTGTCCCTCCGCCAGCTCTGCGAGAGGCTGGGGGCGGAGTACCGCTGGGACGAGGACAGCCAGACCGCCACCGCTCGGTACCGCGGGGTGACCATCACCGCCACAGCGGGCAGTTCCACCATCCTGGTGGACGGACAGCCTATTGAGGCCACCTACTACTCCACCAAAACAGACGAAAACGGCGACGAGATGTATCTCCCCAACCCCGCCGTCCCCGTCCCGGACGGGTGCGACCTGCTTGTGGGGCACCATCTCCTGGAGGACGCCTGGAACATCTGGTGCCTGGGATGCTGGAGCCACGATGTTTCTCCCGAGGGCTTCCAGTTCGATGCCTGGCTCATCATCCCCTGATCCTGCCGCTTGCGCCCCTGCCTGAATCCAGGCGGGGGCGCTCTTGACTTTATTTTGCCAGTTCCTTATACTAAAAACGAATTCTGGCGAAGAACGCCGTCCATCACCCGGCTTCGGCCGGAGAGAGAGAAGTGTCCGCCTTGCACAACACCGCTCATCCGTCCGTCGGGCTGGAGCGTCCCCCCTCCCGCCTGCCTGTTTTAGATGACTTCAATGCCCTGTGCTGCCTGCTGGTCATCATGATCCACGTCATGTCTCTAGGCATCACCGACGCCGACCCCACCTCCTGGCAGGGGGCGGTGGTCTTTGTCCCCTGGCTTCTCAGCCGGTGTGCTGTCCCCGGCTTTCTGTTCAGCGGCGGGATGAAGATGGGGCTGGAGCTGGCGAGGGACACCCTGTCCCCCTACGGGCCCTATATCCTGCGCCGGGCCAAAAAGGTCTATTTCCCCTACCTCTTTTGGACTTTGTTCTACTATCTCTGCTTTCTGCCCATCGGCTATGTGCGGGGCAGTCTGGCAGAGCTGGCAAATTATTTATGGTTCGGCTCCCTGTCGGCCCAGTTCTATTATGTACTGGTGGTCATGCAGCTCTATCTCCTGCGCCCCCTGTGGCGGCAGCTGGTCCGGCGTGTGGGCTGGCTGGCCGGCTGTGCGGGCGCCCTGGTGGTCATGCTGGCCGCTCTCTGGCTCCAGGGCGCGGCCGCCCGGGCCCTTCCCTGGTTCGCGCCCTATCAGGGCAAGCTGTTCATTACCTATCTGTTCTATTGGGTGGCCGGTCTGTACGCCGGCTATCTCCGGCCGGAGCGCCCGGCCCCGGCCCGCCGGCTGTGGGCCATCCTGGGTTCAGGGCTGGTGGTGCTGACCTATCTGGGCCTGTGCTATCTGGAATTTTCCGCCGGGGTGGTATTCTTTAACCTGGAGCTGATGAAGCCCCTCTCCAACCTCCTGTCCATTTACCTGCTGATGGAGCTGTGCGCCGCCTTGAAGAACTGCGGCCCTCTGCTCCGGCGGTTCCTCAACTGGCTGTACCAGGCCTCTCTCTTTGTGTTCTTTGTCCACTGCCTGGTGCTGACCTACGCCACCGCTATCCTGCAGAAGCTGGGCGTCCACTCCCTCTCTCTGCTGCTAATTGGCCGTCTAGTTGCCGCCTATTTGGGCTCCTTCCTTCTCTATTGGCTCTGGACCCGGCTGCGGCAGACGATTCACCCCCGCTGATTTTGTTCATAAACCAAAAAGAGCGCGGACAGCGTTTCTGTCCGCGCTCTTTATTAATATCCATCTCACCTGGCCTTGGTTTCTCGCTGGAATTCCTCCATACAGGCGCTCTGGAGTAAATGGAATCGTTCCCGATCCCTGCCACCCACAGGGATGCCGTCGATGGACTCCACTCCCATGCACAGGGCGCTGGAGCTGGTGACAATGGCCTCGTCCGCGTTCATCAGCTCCACCATGGAGAAGGGTTCCTCCACCACCGGGACGCCGTTCTCTTTCGCCAGGGCAATCAGATGCTTCCGGGCGATGCCGGGGAGGATGAGCTCGTCTGTGGGGGCGGTGCGCAGCACTCCGTCCTTCAGCATGGAGATATTGCTGTGGGCGCACTCGGTGACTCGGCTGCCTCGATGGAGTACAGCTTCGTCACATCCCCGCTCCGCCGCCCGCTGGCTGGCCAGTACGCTTGGGATCAGATTCAGTGTCTTGATATGACACAGCTTGTACCGGTTATCCTCTAGGGAGATAAGCCGATAGGGCTGATTCAGGTCCTTCATCCTGTGGGGCCGCACATAGGCCAGCAGAGTGGGGGCCACCTCTGCCGGAGGGAAGGCGTGCCCTCTGGGGGCTACGCCCCGGGACACCTGCCAGTACAAGAAGTGGTAGGGGGCCTCCGCCGCCGCTTCGATGACCTTCTGCAGCTCGGCCCGCACCTGGTCCCGCTCCATCCGGAAGGGGATCTCCAGCAGCCGGAGGCTGTTATACATCCGGTCCAGATGGTCCTCCAGCGCGAAGGGGACGCGGTTGGCCACACAGGCGGCCTCATAGATGCCGTCGCCGAAGTAGAGGGCCCGGTCCCCCATGGGCACCTTCATCTCCTCCAGAGGGCCAATTTCTCCGTTGTAATAACCGACGTTCTTCCACATATCACTTGGCTCCTTTCCTATTTTCTTTCAACCGATCCGTCCTGTAACCGTCCAGCTTCAGTGCCACCCAGGCGCACAGTGTTCCGATCAAAGCCCCAGCCAGCACATCCGTGGGATAGTGGACTCCCACATACAGCCGGGACAGCCCCATCAGGACCGCCAGCAGTACAGCCCCGATCCGTCCCCAGCGCCAGGGCAGGGTCTTGGCCCAAGCCACCCCGGCCGCAAAGGCGGCACAGGTATGTCCGGAGGGGAAGGAATGGGGGTCGTTTTCCACCACCAGGGGAAGGATGGGCAGGTCCAGCCAGGGGCGGGTCCGCTCCACCAGCGGCTTTATGGTCACATTGGTAACCAGCAGTCCCAGCACCATAGCTGTCAGCGCCAGGGCCCCCGCCCGCCGGGTAGGCCGCCAGCACAGCATGGAAAGGGACAGTACGATCCACATCAGCCCGGCGTTGCCAAGCTGGGTGTAGAAGGCCACGACGGGGTCCAGCCAGTCCAAGCGCAGGTCCTGAATGGCCAGCAGCAGCGAGGCATCCAAATTCAATAAGGCTTCCAGCATTCTCGTTTCCTTTCCAGACGGAGCCCCTGCCACCCCCGGCTCCGCCAGCCAGAGGGGGGGCAGGAAAAACCGCCCGCTTGACGGTATCTCCCTCTCCATACTATAATAGGTAAAAAGGTTTCATAAGTCAATGTCATTTTACCGGGAGGTCTCCTCTTTGAAGCAGATCCTATGTCTATCCAATGAGCCCTGGAGCACCTCTCCGGGCCGGACCCAGCAGCTCCTCTCCCGGCTGCGGGACACACAGATCTTATATTTCGCTCCCCCTGCCGGCAGACGGGACCGGAGCTTTCGGCAGAAGGGGCAGAAGGTACGCCCCAACGTGACGGTCTACACCCTTCCCCCCACCCTATTCCCGGTGTCGGAGCAGTATTCCCGGCTGTTCCTGCGCAACCAGAGGAAGCTAGGCCGATTCATCGCCGACAAGGCCGCCCGCCACCGTTTCCAATCACCCCTGCTGTGGACCACCAGTCCAGAGCAGGTCCACCTGCTGGACCACCTGGAATATGACGGGCTTGTCTACGACTGCGACCGGGATTGGGAGGAGCTGCCCCCACTGTGGGAGGGCGCCCTGGCCAACAACGCCGACATAGTCTTCGCCGCCTCCCCCCTGCTGGCCGACCGGCTGTCCCCCTGCAGCTCTAACATCGCTCAACTGCCCAACGGGGTCAACTACCCCATGTTCTCCGGCGAGGGGGGCTCTATTCAGTCGGACCCTCTGCCCCAGGTCCACGGCCCGGTGCTGGGCTGGGCCGGGGTCATCCACCGGGAACTCGATCTGTCCCCCATCCTTTACGCCGCCAGGGAGCGGCCTGGCTGGACCTTCCTGCTGCTGGGCCGGCAGGAGGACAATCCCCTCCTTCCTCGACTCAGGCGGCAGCCCAACGTGGCGCTGGCCGGCCCCTGCCCTCTCAATGAGGTACCCGACTGGCTGTTCCGCTGCGATGTGCTGTTGGAGCTGCTGCGGGAGGACCGGCCGGACAGCGATGTGATCTCTGGTCGATTGTATGAGTACCTGTCTACCGGGAAGCCCATCGTGTCTATGCTGTGGCCCGAGCAGGTAGAGATCTTCCCCGACGTGGTCTACGGAGCCCATGACGAGCGGGAGTTCCTCACCCTCTGTCAGCACGCCTTGGAGGAGGCCCCCGGCTTCGTCTCTCAGCGCCGCCAGAGCTACGGCGCGGCGGCGGCCTGGTCCCTCCGAGCCGCTGCGGTATCCCGTATTTTGGACACTGCCGGCCTGCTGTGAGCAGAGGATGCCAACTTTTTTGTCCCGTATTTCGCAATTCCTTGTACAAGCCTACGAAATTCATTCCCTCTCTTGCAAAGCCCGCGTTTTTTCGATAAAATGGAACCCTAATGGATGGAAGGGGGCTTAGTCATGGGCTTTATCCGGGTGTTTTCTCCTAGGTTCGTCACTGGCTACGGCCCCAATCTGCCCAAGGCCGAACACTAACATTCTATCAGGCTATCTGTACCCGCAGATAGCCTGAATCTTTTTTGACAAAGGAGAGGTTTTGATGAAAAAAGTCGCTGTCATCATGGGCTCGGATTCCGACTGGCCGGTGGTGAAGGGAGCCTGTGAGCAGCTCCAGAGCTTTGGCATCCCCTTCGAGGCCCATATCCTCAGCGCCCACCGCACCCCCGCCGCTGCCGCCGACTTTGCCAAAAGCGCCCGTGAAAACGGCTTCGGTGTCCTCATCTGTGCCGCCGGCATGGCGGCCCACCTGGCCGGGGCCTTTGCGGGCAACTCCACCCTGCCGGTCATCGGCATCCCCATGAAGGGGGGCGCTATGGACGGGCTGGACGCCCTGCTCGCCACCGTCCAGATGCCCAGCGGCATTCCTGTGGCCACTGTGGCCATCAACGGGGCTAAGAACGCCGCTGTACTGGCCGCCCAGATTTTGTCTGTCTCCGACGACGAGCTGGCCGCCCGGCTGGACCAGGCGAGGGAGAGCATGGCCGCCCAGATCGCCGAAAAGGAGAAGAAGCTCCAGGCCGAGCTGGGGTAGTAAGAGGCAGCCCGCTCACTGTGGAGGCGCGTCATGAAGAAGTCGATTCCTATCTGCTTGATTGGCGCTGCTCTCGGCGCCCTGTCCGCCCTGATCTCCCATCTGCAGAAGGTCTTTTACTGCTGCATCGCCCTGTGGTCCATCCCCGCGGGCATGGATATTTTCTTCGCCGCCCTCTTTACGGCTGTCTGTGCCGTGGCCATGGCCGCTCTCTATCTCCCCCTTGGGAGGGGACGGTATGGCGGGGTACTGCTCCTGTGGATCCTCTCCACCCCCCTCTGGGGAATGCTGTTCCCCACCCCGAATGAGATCTACCGGGCCGTCTTTCAGACAGAGGCCTCTCTGGGCGGTGGAGGCGGATTCGCCCTCCTCTTTGTTTCGTTGTGCTCCTTTTTTGTCTATATCCCCGTTTTCCTTTTCGCCTGTTCCATTTTTTATCCCAAATACACTCAGCATCCATTTCAATTTCATACATGGAGGAATGTCATCATGGAAAAGAAGCTTGTTTACACTGGTAAGACCAAGGACGTGTTTGCTCTGGACAACGGCAACTACCTGCTGAAGTTCAAGGACGACTGCACCGGCAAGGACGGCGTGTTCGATCCCGGCGAAAACTCTGTGGGCCTGACCATCGATGGCGTGGGCGACGTGAACCTTCGGATGTCCATTTATTTCTTTGAAAAAATCAACGCTGCCGGCATCCCCACCCACTATGTGTCCGCCGACCTGAAGAACACCACCATGGAGGTCAAGCCTGCCAAGGTGTTTGGCCACGGGCTGGAGGTCATCTGCCGCCACAAGGCAGTGGGCTCCTTCCTCCGCCGCTATGGGGAGTACATCGCCGAGGGTGCCGACCTGCCCGCCTATGTGGAAACTACCTTTAAGAATGACGCCCTGGGCGATCCCCTGGTCACCAAGGACGGTCTGGTCGCTCTGGGTGTCATGACCGAGGAGCAGTACGACGCCATCAAGGAGGAGACTCAGAAGATCACCCAGATCGTGGCCGACGACCTGAAGGAGAAGGGCATGGTCCTGTACGACATCAAGTTCGAGTTCGGCTACGACGCGGACGGCAAGGTTATGCTCATCGACGAGGTGGCCTCCGGCAATATGCGGGTCTACAAGGACGGCAAGTACATCGATCCCATGACCCTGTCCAAGCTGTTCTTCGCCTAAATCGTGGACGTCGGTATCATTGGCGGGCAGGACGGCCCCACCGCCATTCTTATCAGCAGCAGCCCCATCGCGTTGCCTTTCATGCTGCTGATCCTTGCGGGACTGGTTGGAGCTGCCTGGTTTTTCCTGCACAAACGCAAAAAGTAAGGAGCAAATAAATGGGTGGTTTTTTTGGGGCCGTTTCCAAGCGGGACGTGACCCTCGATATCTTTTTCGGAGTGGACTACCACTCCCATCTGGGTACCCGCCGGGGCGGTATGTTGATCCATGACCCCCAGGACGGATTCCAGCGCCAGATCCACTCCATCGAGAACACCCCCTTCCGCACCAAGTTCGAGAAGGATCTGTCTGACTTCCACGGTTGCAGCGGCATCGGCTGCATCAGCGATACCGATCCTCAGCCCCTGCTGGTCCGATCCCACTTAGGCCTGTACGCCATCACCACCGTGGGCATCATCAACAATGCCGAGGAGCTGATCCAGCAGTATTTCTCCGACCACGGACATCAGTTTATGGCCATGAGCTCCGGCAAGGTCAACGCTACTGAGCTGACCGCGGCCCTCATCAATCAGAAAGATGATCTGGTGTCCGGTATCCTCCACGCCCAGGACGAAATCAAGGGCTCCATGACCCTGCTCGTCCTCACCGACAAGGGGGAGATCATCGCCGCCCGGGACAAGTTGGGCCGGCTGCCGGTCCTGGTGGGCCAGAACCAGGAGGGCTGTTGTGTGTCCTTCGAGTCCTTCGCCTACCATAAGCTGGGTTATGCCGACGCCTATGAGCTGGGGCCGAGAGAGATCGTGCGTATTACGGCTGACGGGTATGAAACCCTGTCCCCCGCCGGCGAGGAGATGAAGATCTGCGCCTTTTTGTGGACCTACTACGGCTACCCCAACTCCAACTATGAGGGGAAAAATGTGGAGGTCATGCGCTATCAGAATGGCGAGATTATGGCCCGGGATGAGGTTCTCCACGGTCTTCTCCCAAAGGTGGACTATGTGGCCGGTGTGCCCGACTCCGGCGTGCCCCACGCCATCGGCTATGCCAACCGCAGCGGCAAGCCATTTGCCCGCCCCTTTGTCAAGTATACCCCCACCTGGCCCCGTTCCTTTATGCCCACCAACCAGGACGTCCGGAATCAGGTGGCCAAGATGAAACAGATTCCGGTACCCGAGCTCATTGAGGGCAAGAAACTGCTCTTCGTGGACGACTCCATCGTCCGGGGAACCCAGCTCCGGGAAACGGTGGAATTTCTCTATGAGTCCGGGGCGGAGGAGGTCCATATGCGCTCCGCCTGCCCCCCCATTATGTACAGCTGCAAATACCTCAACTTCTCCCGTGGCAACTCGGACATGGACCTGTTGGCCCGCCGTACGGTCCAGGAGCTGGAGGGGGACGAGGGCCAGCTCCACCTGGAGGAGTACTCTGACGCCCGCACTGAACGAGGCCAGTGCATGCTCAAGGCCATCTGTGAGAAGCTCGGTTTTGACTCTCTCGGCTACCAGTCTCTGGATGGCCTGCTGGAGGCCATCGGTCTGGACCGGGACAAGGTGTGTACTTACTGCTGGAGCGGCAAAGAATAGGCGTCAGCACGCCATCCCAACCGGAATGTGAAGTCAGAATGGCTCCGGTCCTGCCGGGCTGAACTCCACTGTTCCGTCTGGGGCGCACTCCACAATTCCTGACTTTTAAGTTCTAATTTGATCTGGAGGTCTGAAGATGAAAAACTCCCACTCCGCTTCCTATGCCGCCGCCGGCGTAGACGTCACCGCTGGCTATGAGGCTGTTCAGCGCATCAAGCCTATGGTGGAATCCACTTATATTCCCGGTGTCATGGGTACTCTGGGCGGCTTCGGCGGTATGTTTGCCCCCGACATGGCCGGCATGAAAAAACCAGTGCTGGTGTCTGGCACCGACGGCGTGGGCACCAAACTGCGGCTGGCCATGCTGCTGAACAAGCATGACACCATCGGCATCGACTGCGTGGCTATGTGCGTCAACGACATCATCTGCGGCGGCGCCTCTCCCCTGTTTTTTCTGGACTACATCGCCTGTGGCCGGAATGATCCCGCCCGTATTGCCGAGATCGTCGCCGGCATCGCCGAGGGCTGCCGCCAGTCTGAGTGCGCCCTGGTGGGCGGCGAGACCGCTGAACACCCCGGCGTCATGCCCGACGAGGACTATGACCTGGCCGGCTTCTCTGTGGGCATCGTGGACGAGGAAAATATCATTGACGGCAAGCGCCTGTCCACCGGCGACGTGCTCATCGGACTTGGCTCCACCGGCGTCCACTCCAACGGGTTCTCTCTGGTCCGCAAGGTGCTGGATGTGGAGCACACTGACCTGACCTCCCCCATGGAGGAGCTGGGCGGCCGGAGCCTGGGCGAGACTTTGTTGGCCCCCACCCGCATCTATGTCAAGGCGGTCAAGGCTCTGCTGAAGGCCGGAGTAGATATTCACGCCATCAGTCATATTACCGGCGGCGGGTTCTACGAGAACGTGCCCCGAATGATGACGGACGGCCTCACCGCCCGCATTGATCTCAAGACCTTCCCCAAGCTGCCCATCTTTGATCTAATCCAGCGGAAGGGAAACATCCCGGAGCGGGATATGTACAACACCTTCAACATGGGCCTGGGCATGATTCTGGCCATCCCCGCTGTTCAGGCGGAGCGGGCTCTCTCCACTCTGACGGATGCGGGCGAGAATGCCTATCAGGTCGGCTCTGTGGTCTCTGGCAGCGACGGTGTGGAGTTAGTCAAATGAAAAATATCGCGGTTTTGGTATCCGGGGGCGGCACCAATCTCCAAGCCCTCATCGACGCCCAGGGGCGGGGTGAGCTGATCAACGGTCGAATCACCGCTGTCATTTCCTCCACCCCCAGCGCCTATGCCCTGGAGCGGGCCAAGGCCGCCGGCATCCCCGGCTATGTGGCGGCCCGAAAGGACTACCCCTCCAGCCAGGCCATGACTGCGGCCCTGGTAAACAAGCTGAAGGGATTGGATATCGACCTGGTGGTATTGGCCGGCTTTATGGTCATTCTGACTGGCGAGATGGTCCGCGCCTTCCCCAACGCCATCCTCAATGTCCATCCCGCCCTCATCCCTTCCTTCGCCGGCCCAGGGTGCTACGGCCTCCATGTCCATGAGAAGGCCCTGGAGTATGGGGTCAAGCTGTCCGGCGCCACTGTCCACTTTGTCAGTGAGGAGTGCGATGGCGGCCCCATCGTCTCTCAAAAGGCGGTGGAGGTCCTCCCCGACGACACGCCGGAGGTACTCCAGCGGCGCATCATGGAGCAGTGCGAGTGGCAGCTGCTCCCCCAAGCCGTGTCCCTGTTCTGTCAGGACCGGCTAAAGGTGGAGGGGCGGACCGTCCGTGTTTTGGAGCATCCAGAACACGGAACGCGGAACGCAGAATGAATTTGCTTTTCTTACCCTTTTTTGCTACAATGTAACTGTGCGATATGACTGACGGTAAGTGGAAATGACCACGGGGAGTATCGCGTAATACAAGGCCGACCGTCTGGGCGCACCAATTCACAGAACTGGTGCGCCCTTTTTTTACAACAAAGGAGGAATACTGTGAAGACACATGATCTGAAGGAGATCCTTTCCAACCATCCCTATCCTGGCCGCGGCATCGTCCTGGGCCGCACCGCCGACAACAGCAAGGCCGCCATCGCCTATTTCATTATGGGCCGCAGTGAGAACAGCCGCAACCGGGTTTTTGAGGAAACCGAGGACGGCATCCGCACCAAGGCATTTGACGAGAGCAAGATGGTGGACCCCTCTCTCATTATCTACCATCCTGTGAGGGTGGTAAACGGGGCCACCGTAGTCACTAACGGGGACCAGACCGACACCATCCAGCGGTTCCTTCTGGATGGCAAGAGCTATATCGAGGCCCTTCGCACCCGCTGCTTTGAGCCCGATCCCCCCAACTACACCCCCCGCATCTCTGGTGTGGTGGAGGCCGACGGCAGTTATCAGCTATCCATCCTGAAGTCGGCTGACGGTGATCCCAGCTGCAACCACCGCTACTTCTATGAGTACGACGCCCCTGTGGCCGGCACCGGCCACTTCATCCACACCTATCAGGAGAACCTGGACCCTCTGCCCTCCTTCGAGGGCGAGCCCCGGAAGGTGGCCATCGAGGCCCCGGACGCTCAGACCTGGGCGGAAGAGCTCTGGGCCAACCTGAACCACGACAATAAAGTATCCCTGTTCGTCCAGTACATCGACCTGGCCAGCGGCGCCAGGGAGACCGTCATCATCAACAAGCATGGCTGAACACCGCCAGAAAGGAAGTACGCTCACATGAATGAACTGGAACTGAAATACGGCTGCAACCCCAACCAGAAGCCCGCCCGCATCTTTATGGAGCAGGGCGATCTGCCCCTCAAGGTGCTCAATGGCAAGCCGGGCTATATCAACTTTATGGATGCTCTCAACTCCTGGCAGTTGGTGAAGGCTCTGAAGAAAGCCACCGGCCTGCCCGCCGCCGCCTCCTTCAAGCACGTCTCTCCCGCCGGAGCCGCCCTGGGCCTGCCCCTGTCCGATACCGAGCGGCACATCTATTTCGCTCCAGAAGGAGACCTGTCCCCTATCGCCTGCGCCTATATCCGGGCCCGAGGTGCCGACCGGCTGTGCTCCTTCGGGGACTGGGCCGCCCTGTCTGATGTGTGTGACGGAGACACCGCCCGCTTCCTGGCCGCCGAGGTGTCCGACGGCGTCATCGCCCCCGGCTATACTGATGAAGCCCTGGAGCTCCTGAAAATGAAACGCAAGGGCGGCTATAATGTGGTTCAGATCGACCCGGAGTACCAGCCCGCCCCTATTGAGCGCCGCAACATTTTCGGTATCACCTTTGAGCAGGGCTATAACGACCTGGATATCAGCGAGGAGATGCTCTCTAACCTGGTCACCGCAAACAAGGAGCTGTCCCAGCAGGCCAAAAACGATATGCTCCTGTCCCTCATCACTTTGAAGTACACCCAGTCCAACTCCGTGTGCTATGTCAAGGATGGCATGACCATCGGTGTAGGTGCCGGCCAGCAGAGCCGCATCCACTGCACCCGTCTGGCGGGCAACAAGGCGGATATCTGGTGGCTGCGTCAGCACCCCAAGGTTTTGGGGCTGCAGTTCGTAGACCACATCCGCCGCCCTGACCGGGATAACGCCATCGACATCTATATCTCCGACGAGCACGACGACGTGCTGGCCGAAGGCGTGTGGCAGAACACCTTCAAAGTGAAGCCCGATGTGTTGACAGAGCAGGAAAAGAAAGATTGGATCGCCCAGATGTCCGGCGTCACCGTGGGCTCCGACGCCTTCTTCCCCTTCGGGGACAACGTGGAGCGGGCCAGGAAGTCCGGTGTTCAGTACATTGCCCAGCCCGGCGGTTCCATCCGGGACGATCAGGTCATCGCCACGGCGGACAAGTACGGCATGGTCATGGCATTTACCGGAATCAGACTGTTCCACCATTAAGCGTTTTCAGTGGGGGCTTTACCCCTCTGGATACGGCGTCGGTTCTTAAGGGAGCCGCCGCCGATACCCCCTCGCCTTTTCAATGAAAAATATCGTTTTAACCGCCGCACGGCCAGGGGGCATAGTGTCCTGCGGCAAAATAAATTCGCCTTCGGACAGCATTAATATCCTTTCTGCCTTTGGTAGAAACTCCGCTAAACTGGATGGTCTATGGCCGCCCGTATGAAAGGAGCATATTATGAAAGTTTTAGTCGTCGGCGGAGGCGGGCGTGAGCACGCCATCTGCTGGAAGCTGGCCCAGAGCCCTAGGGTCACGGAGTTATACTGCGCCCCCGGCAACGGTGGCATCGCCCAGGTGGCCAAGTGTGTCCCCATCAAAGCCACCGATGTGGAGGGCATGGTCCAATGGGCCAGGGAGAACGCCATGGACTTTGTCATGGTAGCCCCGGATGACCCTCTGGCCCTGGGTATGGTAGACGCCCTGGAGGCGGCGGGCATCCGCGCCTTCGGCCCCCGTGCCAACGCCGCCATCATCGAGGCCAGCAAGGCCTTTTCCAAAGGGCTGATGAAGAAGTACCACATCCCCACCGCCAAATATGAGACCTTTACCGACTTAGACAACGCCCTGTCCTATATTCGGGCGCAGGGGGCTCCCATCGTAGTCAAGGCCGACGGCCTGGCTCTGGGTAAGGGGGTAGTGGTGGCCGCCACTGTGGAGGAGGCCGAGGCCGCCGTCCGAGACATGATGGAGGGCAGAAAGTTCGGTGACTCCGGCTCCACTGTGGTCATCGAGGAGTGTATGGTAGGCCCTGAGGTCACTGTGCTGGCCTTCTGTGACGGGGAGCACCTGGTCCCCATGCTGTCCAGCCAGGACCACAAACGGGCCTATGACGGAAACCAGGGGCCCAACACCGGGGGCATGGGCGCCTTCTGTCCCTCTCCCAAGTACACCCCGGAGATTGCGAAGGAGTGCATGGACAAGATTTTTCTGCCCACTGTGGCTGCTATGAAGGCGGAAGGGCGTCCCTTTAAGGGGGTCATCTACTTCGGCCTAATGCTCACCAAGGACGGCCCCAGAGTGGTAGAGTACAATGCCCGGTTTGGCGACCCGGAGACCCAGCCCATCCTGTCCATGCTGGACAGCGACCTGCTGGACATCTTCGAGGCCTGTGTGGACGGCACCCTGGACCGGTGCGAAATCAAATGGAAGAAGGGCGCCGCCTGCTGTCTGGTGCTGGCCTCCGGAGGCTACCCGGTGAAATACCAGAGCGGTTACCCTATCTCCGGACTGGATGAGGCGGGCAGGCTGGCCACCGTATTCCACGCCGGCACAAAGATTGGCAAGGACGGCTCGATCCTCACCGCGGGCGGCCGTGTACTGGGGGTCACCACCACCGGGTCCAATCTGGAGGAGGCCATCTCTAGGGCCTATGAGGCGGCCAAGCCCATATCCTTCCGGGATATGCACTTCCGCACCGATATCGGGAAGGTATGAACAAGAAAGAATTGGAGGGCGTAGTATTTGACGCCGACGGCACCCTCTTTGACACCGAGCGTCTGGGTTACTGGGCCTGGGAGGAAGCCGGCCGGCAGATGGGTTGCCCTCAGGCGGCAGACTGCTATCCAGAGGTAGTGGGCCGGGGCCGCGGGGATGTGCTGGCCCTTCTGCCCCGGCTCTTGGGGCCTGACTTTCCTCACGAGCCCTTTATGGAGCTCCGCTCCCGGTTAGCCACCGAGCGGATGGAGCGGGAGGGCGTCCCGGTCAAGGAGGGCGCCCGTGAGGTTCTGGAGTTTCTTCAATCACGGCAGATGCCCCTGGCGCTGGCAACCTCCACCTATTACGACCGGACCATGTACCGGTTGGAGCACTCCGGTCTGGGCCGATACTTCCAGGCCGTTGTGACCGGGGACCAGGTATCCAAGAGCAAGCCGGACCCGGAGATCTATCGGGTGGCCTGCCAGAGGCTGGGCGTCTCTCCGGCCAAGGCGGTTGCTGTTGAGGACTCCCCCAACGGTATCCGCTCCGCCCTCAGTGCGGGGATGACCGCTGTGATGATACCAGACCTGATCCCCTCTTCCCCTGAGTTGGATTCGCTGATCTGGAAAAAATTTGATGATCTGTCCAGCCTACTACACTATTTACAGCGAAAACTGTAAAAAAACACCCTTCTGTCCTGGTCGCTCCAGGGCAGAAGGGGTATGCATCATAGTTGGAAAGATAAGCAGTATGTTTCTCTCCGGATAGAAATATTTTGAAAAGGTGTACCTTTACAAATTTTTGCTCCACACCTTTCCAGTTCCTAAATATATCACAAGGCACCTGATTGGGCAAGTTTTTTTCAACATTTTTCCATTTCCATCCCCTTTATAAAAGCACACCTTTTTAATTTTAAATCAGAGGATATTGAAAGGACTGTAAAACATGAAAAAACTTATCTCTATCGCGGCGGCACTGGCGCTCTCCCTCACTCTGGCCGCCTGTGGCACAGGCGGCACTCCCTCCACTGGCGGGACCGCTGACAGCAGCGGCAACGTACACGCGGAAGACGGCTATGGCGAGGGACGGATCGCGGACACTGTACACACTTATTTCTTTGATTATACGGTCAACAGCGCCCACATGGCCAAGGAGTACGAGGGATATCTCCCCGCTGAAGGCAATGAGCTTTTGGTGGCTGAGGTGACTGTAAAAAATACCAGCACCTCCAGCATTGAAATGTATGATACTGACTTCCAGGTCCAGTGGAACAGCGATGACGAGAACGCCTTCTGCTATCCCATCACTACTGACCCGGAGACGTTTGAGGAGTTGCCTCCTCTGACTGACGAGCAGCTCCCCGGTACTTACCCTCTGTCGGTGGACGAGGAAGTGACCGGCCTGCTGGTATACGAGGTACCCGCCGGCAACCGGGATTTTTCCATTTCCTATTTGGAGCAGTTTGACGACAACTCTGAGGGCGATACCTTCTTCGTGTTCTTCACAGCGGAAGACCAATAAGTGATATATAAAGAGCCTGTGTCCCGTGGGACACAGGCTCTTTTTGTTGTGGCAAGGATGTGCCGGGGATCTTTATTCCTCGTACATCTTCTGCAGACGGGTCAGCTTCTCGTAGCGCTTCTTGGCGGTCTCCTCGTTCAGGGCGAAGAGCTCCTTGGCGCGGTCGGGGAAGGACCGGGTCAGGCTGGAGTAGCGGGCCTCGTTCATCAGGAACTCCTGATAGCCGCCGGCGGGCGCCTTGCTGTCCAGGGTAAAGGGATTCTTGCCCTCCGCCTTGGCAGCGGGGTTGAAGCGGAACAGGTTCCAGTAGCCGCACTCCACAGCCTTCTTCATCTCAGCCTGGCAGTTGGTCATACCGCCCTTGATAGAGTGCATCTCACAGGGGGCATAGCCGATGATGAGGGAGGGGCCGTGATAGGCCTCGGCCTCGGCAATGGCCTTCAGTGTCTGGTTGGGGTTGGCACCCATGGCCACCTGGGCCACATAGACGTAGCCGTAGGTCATGGCGATCTCAGCCAGGCTCTTCTTGGCCACGGTCTTACCGGCGGCGGCAAACTGGGCCACCTGGCCGATGTTAGAGGCCTTGGACGCCTGTCCGCCGGTGTTGGAGTACACCTCGGTGTCAAAGACGAAGATATTGACATCCTCGCCGGAGGCCAGGACGTGGTCCACGCCGCCGAAGCCGATGTCGTAAGCCCAGCCGTCGCCGCCGAAGATCCAGACGGACTTCTTGGCCAGGTAATCCTTCTCCTGGAGGATCTCCGCCACCAGCTTGCAGGCGTCGCACTGACACAGCTTCTCACCCTTGGCCTGCAGCTCCTTGCCAAACGCCTGGATCTCAGGGTTGGAGTTAGCCAGCAGCTCGTCCACGGTGCACAGGCTGGCCTCCAGAGCGGCCACATAGGCCTTGGCAGCCTCGCCGTTAGCGGTGCCGTCCTCCATGGTATCCAGCCACTTCTGGGCGGCCTCCTTCAGTTCGGGACGGGCCCACTCCACCGCGATCAGAGCCTCGGTCTTAGCGGCCAGCCGGTTGCGGATGGCCTTCTGACCCAGATACATACCCAGGCCATGCTCGGCGTTGTCCTCAAACAGAGAGTTGGCCCAGGCGGGACCCTTGCCCTCAGCGGTAGTGGCATAGGGAGAGGTAGCGGCGGGGCCGCCCCAGATGGAGGAACAGCCGGTGGCGTTGGAGATATACATCCGGTCGCCGAACAGCTGGGTGATCAGGCGGGCATAGGCGGTCTCGGCGCAGCCGGCGCAGGAGCCGGAGAACTCCAGCAGAGGCTTCTTGAACTGGGAGCCCTTAACAGTCAGGTCAGCCACATCCTCCTTGACGGAAACATTGGCCACCATGTAGTTGAAGGCGTCCTGCTGGGGCAGCTCCTCCTCCTGGCCCACCATGGTCAGGGCGCTGGTGGGACAGATGTTAGCGCACACGCCGCAGCCCATACAATCCAGGGGGCTGATGGCGATGGAGAACTTGTACTGACCCTTGCCCTTGCCGGCCTTCACGTCCACGATCTTGGCGGAAGCGGGAGCCTTGGCGGCCTCCTCCTCAGTCAGGGCAAAGGGACGGATAGTGGCGTGGGGGCAGACATAGGAGCACTGGTTACACTGGATACACTTAGAGGAGTCCCAGGTGGGCACGGAGACGGCCACGCCGCGCTTCTCGTAGGCGGCGGCGCCCAGCTCGAAGGTGCCATCCGCATGGGGCACGAAGGCGGAAACAGGCAGGCTGTCGCCATCCATGCGGTCCACGGGGTCCAGAATGCTGTTGACCATGTCCACCAGCTTGGCGGGGCCAGTGTGCTTGCTGACCTTGACCTCGTCCTTGGCGTTCTTCCAGTCGGCGGGCACATCGTACTTCTTGAAAGCAGTGGCGCCCAGGTCGATGGCCTTGTGGTTCATGTCCACGATATCCTGGCCTTTCTTCAGGTAGGACTTGGTGGCGGCATCCTTCATATACTGGATGGCCTCCTCCTGGGGCATGACCTTGGCCAGAGTAAAGAAGGCGGACTGGAGAATGGTGTTGGTACGCTTGCCCATGCCGATCTGCTGGGCCAGGTCGATGGCGTTGATGGTATACAGCTGGATATCGTTCTCGGCAATATACCGCTTGGCCTCGGCAGACAGGTGGTGGGCCAGCTCCTCGTCAGACCACTGGCAGTTGATCATAAACACGCCGCCGGGCTTGACGTCACGGACCATGGGGAAGTCCTTGGTCACATAGGAGGGGTTGTGGCAGGCCACAAAGTCGGCCTTATTGATATAGTAGGGGGAGCGGATGGGCTTATCGCCGAAGCGCAGGTGGCTGATGGTCACACCACCGGTCTTCTTGGAGTCATACTGGAAATAAGCCTGCACGTACTTGTCGGTGTGGTCGCCGATGATCTTGATGGAGTTCTTGTTGGCGCCCACAGTGCCGTCGCCGCCCAGACCCCAGAACTTGCACTCGATGGTGCCTTCCGCGGCGGTGTTGGGCGCCTTGTGCTCCTCCAGGGAGCTGCCGGTCACGTCGTCCACGATGCCCATAGTGAAGTGGTCCTTGGGCTTGTCCTGAGACAGGTTCTCATACACAGCAAAGACGCTCTTGGGCGGGGTGTCCTTGGAGCCCAAGCCGTAGCGGCCGCCCACGACCACCTTATCGGTGATGCCGGCGCCAGCCAGAGCGGTAATGACATCCAGGTACAGGGGATCGCCCAGGGCTCCGGGCTCCTTGGTGCGGTCCAGAACAGCGATCTTCTTGGCGGTGGCGGGAATGGCGGCAATCAGCTTGTCCGCCTTGAAGGGGCGGTACAGACGGACCTTGATCAGGCCAACCTTCTCACCGTGGGCATTCAGGTAGTCAATGACCTCCTCCGCCACGTCGCAGATGGAGCCCATGGCGATGATGACCCGGTCGGCATCGGGAGCGCCATAGTAGTTGAACAGCTGGTAGTTGGTGCCCAGCTTGGCGTTGATCTTGCCCATGTACTCCTCAACGATCTCAGGAAGAGCGTCATAGTACTTGTTGCAGGCCTCGCGGTGCTGGAAGAAGATATCGCCGTTCTCGTGGGAGCCGCGCATGGTGGGATGCTCAGGGTTCAGCGCACGCTTGCGGAAGTCAGCCACGGCGTCCATGTCCACCATCTCAGCCAGGTCGGCATAGTCCCAGATGGCAACCTTCTGGATCTCGTGGGAAGTACGGAAGCCGTCGAAGAAGTTGATAAAGGGGACGCGGCCCTTGATGGCGGACAGGTGGGCCACAGGAGCCAGGTCCATGACCTCCTGCACGTTGCCCTCAGCCAGCATGGCGAAGCCGGTCTGGCGGCAGGCCATAACGTCGGAGTGGTCGCCAAAGATATTCAGGGACTGAGCGGCCACGGTACGGGCGGATACATGGAACACCGCGGGCAGCAGCTCGCCGGCGATCTTGTACATATTGGGGATCATCAGCAGCAGGCCCTGGGAGGCGGTGTAGGTGGTAGTCAGGGCGCCCGCGTTCAGAGAGCCGTGGACAGTACCGGCGGCACCAGCCTCAGACTGCATCTCGATCACCTTGACAGTGGTGCCAAAGATGTTCTTCTGGCCCTGGGCCGCCCACTGATCCACATAGTCGGCCATAGGACTGGACGGGGTAATGGGGTAGATGCCGGCCACTTCGGTGAAGGCGTAGCTGACATATGCCGCAGCATTGTTGCCGTCCATGGTTTTGAATTTTCTTGCCATGAGAGTTCCCTACTTTCTTCATATTTTGGCGGACGGGCGGGGAACGCTCGTCCATGTTCCAGACATTTCTGCCCTAAGCATGCCAATGCCCCGCCCTGTAAAACGCCTATGATAGTTATAGGTGTTTTCTTATGGGAGCACATGACAGTGCCGCCCCCCGGCAGTAGGGGAGCGGAGCAGTATTCTTGACCGCTCCTAGTTTATCATTTTTTCCCCCGTTTGTAAATCCAATGGATGAAATTTTTCTTGCTTTTTTCCTCGACATATATAGAAAAAGCTATACCTTCCATTGAAATTTTTGGGAGAAACAAGTAAAATAGAAATCAAGCAACCCATCCGGGCCTTCGGCCCGGCAACAGGAGGTTTTCCCATGGTCTTCACCATCCGTTCCCTGGGGCTCCATGGAGTGTCCGGCTATTCTGTTTCCGCCGAATGTGATCTGTCCAGCGGACTGCCCGCCTTCAATGTGGTGGGCCTCCCCGACGCTGCTGTCAACGAGGCCAGAGACCGGGTAAGGGCGGCCATCAAAAACTGCGGCTTCACCTTCCCGGTGAGCCGCATCACCGTCAATCTGGCGCCCGCCCATGTGAAAAAGTCCGGCACTCTCTACGACCTCCCCATTTTGGTGGGAATCCTGTGCGCCGGCGGCCAACTGAAGCTGCGGGACCGGGACTGCGCCTTTGTGGGGGAGCTCTCCCTTTCAGGGGAGCTGCGGCCCTGCGCTGGGATGCTGCCTATGGCCCTACAGGCCAAGCGTGAGGGCATCCGCGCCCTCTTCGTCCCAGAGGATAACGCTGCCGAGGCCACTCTGGCCGATGGTCCCGCCGTCTACCCTGTACGGGATGTGGCCCAGCTGGTACGCCACCTGTCCGGCGAGGAAGCCATCATCCCCGCGCCCCCGTGGTCCCCCTCCCCGGAATCCGACTGCTGCCCCGACTTCTCCGAGGTGAAGGGGCAGGACCTGGTAAAGCGGGCTCTGGAGATTGCCGCTGCCGGGGGGCACAATGTACTCATGTCCGGCCCACCAGGCTCCGGCAAGTCCATGCTGGCCCGCCGACTGCCCTCTATTCTGCCTGCCATGTCCCGGCAGGAAGCGCTGGAGACCACTGAGATTCACTCGGTAATGGGCCTGACCTCCAGAGAGCGGCCCCTGATCGATATCAGACCCTTCCGCTCCCCTCACCACACCGTATCCCCTATGGGAATGGCGGGGGGCGGCTCCAATCCCCGGCCAGGTGAAATTTCTCTTGCACACAACGGCGTGCTTTTTTTGGACGAGCTGCCCGAGTTCCCCAAGGAGGTGCTGGAGGTGCTGCGCCAGCCCCTGGAGGACGGCCAGGTCCAGATCTCCCGGGCCTCCGGCACAGTCACCTATCCCAGCCGGTTCATGCTGGTATGCGCCATGAACCCCTGCAAATGCGGCTGGTACGGCCACCCCTCCGGCCGATGCCGGTGTACGGAGCACGAGGTAAAAAAGTATCTCTCCCGCCTGTCCGGCCCCCTGCTGGACCGTATCGACCTCTTTGTTCAGGTGGATGCCCTGAATTTTGAGGAGCTGTCCCAGCGGGAGCAGGCAGAGCCATCCTCCGCGATCAAGGCCCGGGTGGACCGGGCCAGAGCGGTACAGACCCGCCGAAGCGGCTCCCCCTGCAATTCCCAGCTGGGCCGGGTGGAGTTGGACCGCTTCTGTGCCCTGGATGAAGACTGCCAAAAGCTGATGCGGGGAGCCTTCGACCGCCTTGGGCTCACCGCCCGGAGCTATGACCGAATCCTGCGGGTGGCCCGGACCATCGCCGATCTGGAGAGAAGCGAGACCATCCAGCCCCCACACTTGGCCGAGGCCCTGCAGTTCCGCCCACCGGAGTACCTGCGGCGGTGAGGTAAAACCAGGGTGTTCCCCCGATTACTTGGAAATTTATGGAGGAATATACCATGAAATTAAAAAATCCCATGCTGGTGGTGAGGGACATTGATCAGTCTGTGGAATTTTATAACAGGGTGTTTGGGCTCCATGTAATTATGGATTTTGGCGCGAATAAGACCTTAACAGGCGGTCTGGCCCTCCAGACCGCGGAAACCTATCAGGAATTTATCGGAGACAGGGCCATCTCCTTCGGCGGCAACAACTTCGAGCTCTACTTTGAAGAAGATGATTTTGACCAGTTTGCTGACCGGCTCAAGGGGTTCCAGGTGGACTATGTACACCCCGTCAAGGAGCATAGGTGGGGACAGCGCGTGGTCCGCTTCTATGACCCTGACCGGCATATCATTGAGGTCGGGGAAAATATGAAGGCGGTCTGCAGGCGCTTTCTGGCCAGTGGGATGACGCCAGACCAAGTCGCTGTCCGAATGGACGTACCTATGAAATTCGTAAACGCCTGCCTGCGGTGATCCTACATACCGATGCTCCCCCTTGTCCCCCGGAAAAAAATCTGCTATGATGGTTTAATCACCAGTGTTCAACAGGAAAGGAACCGACCAAATATGAATGAAATGATTTTGCTCAAGCTGGGCGAGCTGGTCCTGAAGGGTCTGAACCGCCGCAGCTTTGAGGATAAGCTCCAGGCCAACATCCACCGCCGCTTAAACGGCCTGGGCCAGTTCCGGGTATATACCCGCCAATCCACCACCTATGTGGAGCCCATGAATGCGGACTGCGACATGGACGGGGCCTGGGAGGCCATGAAAAAAGTCTTTGGAGTCGTGGGGCTGTCCCGGGCCCGCTCCTGTGAGAAGGACAAGGACGCCATCCTGGCCGCCTGCCGGGAGTATCTGGACAGCCAGCTTCACTCCGCCAAAACCTTTAAGGTAGAGACCAAGCGGGCGGACAAGACCTTTCCCATGACCTCTATCCAGGTAAGCCAGTATGTGGGCGGTGAGCTCCATGAGGCCTATGACAATCTGGAAGTGGACGTCCATCACCCGGAGCTGACCGTCTATGTGGAGATTCGGGACTACGCCGCCTTCGTCCACGCCGACCCGGAGCCAGGCGCGGGCGGCCTGCCGGTGGGCATCAACGGCAGAGCGGTATCCCTGCTGTCCGGCGGCATTGACTCGCCAGTGGCCTCCTGGATGATTGCCAAGCGGGGCGTCGCACTGGAGATGGTCCACTTCTTTTCCTACCCCTATACCTCCCCGGAGGCCAAGGAGAAGGTGCTGGAGCTGGCCCGGCTGCTCACTCCCTGGTGCGGGCGGCTCACGGTCCATGTGGTCCCCTTCACCGCCATCCAGGAGGAGCTGCGCCGCTCCTGCCCGGAGGAGCTGTTCACCATCATCATGCGCCGGTTCATGATGCGCATCTCCCAGGAGGTGGCCAAACGGTGCGGCGCCAAGGCCCTGGTCACTGGTGAGTGTCTGGGCCAGGTGGCCAGCCAGACCATGGAGGCGATGAACGTCACGGGGGCTGTGGCCGCCCTGCCTGTTCTGCGGCCAGTCGTGGGGCTGGACAAGGAGGAGATTGTCCAGATCGCCCGGAAGATCGGCACCTTTGAGACCTCCATCCTGCCCTACGAGGACTGCTGCACCGTTTTTACTCCCCGGCACCCCCGGCTCCGCCCCATTCTCACCGAGGTGGAGGCGGCGGAGGAAAAGCTGGACGTCGACGCCATGGTCCAGGCGGCGGTGGAGGGCATTGAGCGCGTCCAAGTCTGATGGAAAGAGGGAAAGGAGCACGGTCAGCCATGACAATCCGACTTGCTGTCCCTGGAGATGCTCTGGCTCTGTTGGAGATTTACCGTCAGTATATTCAGACCCCCATTACCTTTGAATATGAGCTGCCCACCTTGGAGGAATTTACCCGGCGCATTTCCGATGCGTTGAAACAATACCCCTATCTGGTGCTGGAGGACCAGGGCAGGCTGTTGGGCTACACCTACGCCCATCCAGAGCGTGAGTGGAAGGCCTATCAGTGGAACGCGGAGCTGTCCATCTATTTGGCCCCTGCCGCTGTTGGAAAGGGCTATGGCAGACGGCTGTACCAAGCTCTGCTGGACCTTTTGTCCCTTCAGGGCGTCCGTACCGTATACGGGGTTGTGACCTCTCCGAACCCGGCCAGCGAGGCCCTCCAAAAATCCCTGGGCTTCCGGCTGATTGGCGTACATAAAAATACCGGCTACAAGGCTGGTCAGTGGCGAGACGTGCTGTGGTTTGAGAAGAGTCTGGCTCCCTACGACGCGGACCCCCAGCCTGTCCTCCCTTTCTGCCAGCTTGACCAGCAGCAGGTAGATCGGGTGCTGGCCGCTTACGGTCACGAGGATACACCGGCATAGCCGGTGGATCTTTTTGTATACAAAAAGGCAGGACCGCTTCAGCGGTCCTGCCTTTTAACGTAAAATTGCTTACTTCAAGTTGAAGAATGCCTTCATACCGGGGTACTCGGCGATGTCGCCCAGCACCCAATATGCACCCGGCGCACATTGGGGACCCGAAGGCTTAAAATGCTCGGCGGAAATGAATTCCGCCTGCGCCAAGGTTTTCGCCTTTGCGAAAACGCTTGTACGCGCTGCGCGCGCCCCATCTGCGATGGGGCCCCAAGGAGCTGGGCGACGGGAAAAGCAAAGCCGCCCGTTGGGCGGCTTTGCTCGGAAGCTTGGAAGCTTACTTCAGATTGAAGAAGGCCTTCATGCCGGGGTACTCGGCGATGTCGCCCAGCTCCTCCTCAATGCGCAGGAGCTGGTTGTACTTGGCCACGCGGTCGGTGCGGCTGGGGGCGCCGGTCTTGATCTGGCCGGCGTTGAGGGCCACGGCGATGTCGGCGATAGTGGCATCCTCGGTCTCGCCGGAGCGGTGGGACACGATGGCGGTGTAGCCGGCCCGGTTGGCCATCTGGATGGCGTCCAAAGTCTCGGTCAGGGTGCCGATCTGGTTGACCTTGATGAGGATGGCGTTGCCCACCTTCTTCTCAATGCCGGTGGACAGGCGCTCCACGTTGGTGACGAACAGGTCGTCGCCCACCAGCTGGACCCGGTCGCCGATGGCCTTGGTGAGCATGGCCCAGCCCTCCCAGTCTGTCTCGGCCATACCGTCCTCCAGGGAAATAATGGGGTAGGTGTCGGCAAACTTCTTCCACATATTGACCAGCTGCTGCTGGGTCAGCTTCTTGCCGGACTTGGGCTGGACATAGCACTTCTGCTCCTCGTCCCACCACTCGGAGGAGGCAGCGTCGATGGCGATCTTGAAGTCCTCGCCGGGCTTGTAGCCAGCCTTCTCAATGGCGGCCACAATGACCTTCAGGGCGTCCTCATCCTTCTTCAGATTGGGGGCGTAGCCGCCCTCGTCGCCCACGCCGGCAGCGGGGGTGCCATTCTCCTTCAGAACGGTCTTCAGGGTGTGGAACACCTCGGCACAGCGGCGGAGGGCCTCACGGAAAGAGGGGGCGGAGACGGGCATAATCATGAACTCCTGGATCTCCACGTTGTTGGTGGCGTGGGCGCCGCCGTTCAAAATGTTCATCATGGGGACAGGAAGCTGTTTAGCGTTCACTCCACCAATATAGTTATACAGGCTGGTGCCCAGGCTCTCAGCGGCGGCCTTGGCGCAGGCCAGGGAGGCGCCAAGAATGGCGTTTGCGCCCAAGCGGCTCTTGTTGGGGGTGCCGTCCAGGTCGATGAGCATTTTGTCGATAGCCACCTGGTCCAGCACGTTGGTGCCAATCAGGGCCTCGGCAATCTCAGTATTCACGTTCTTCACAGCGTTCTCCACGCCCTTGCCCATGTAGCGGCCCTTGTTGCCGTCACGGAGCTCACAGGCCTCATAGATGCCGGTAGATGCGCCGGAGGGCACGGCGGCACGGCCCATAGTGCCGTCCTCCAGATACACCTCTACCTCAACAGTGGGGTTACCGCGGCTGTCCAGGATCTCGCGGCCGACTACGTCCACAATTTCGATCATCTGCTTCATATGATTTTATCTCCTTTCATTTTTCCGGCGGCACGCCGGGCGGTACAGGCCGCCCCTGCTATTGAACGCCGCCGGTATCCGTAGGGGCGGCCTGTGGCCGCCCGAATACGCTCAGGTCACAATCAGGGTCTCCCCATCCATCTCTGCCGGCTTTTCCAGCTTTCCCAAACGGGCAGGCCCGTTTGGGGGCCCTTTGATTTTGAGTCCTCGGGGCAAATAAATTGCCCCTCCGGAAATTCCTCGCTCCGCTCAGAATTTAACCGGCCTGGAAAAGCCCCTTTGGCTTGGAACTTCAACTTCCCCGGGATCAGGTCACAATCAGGGTCTCCCCATCCATCTCTGCTGGCTTTTCCAGGCCCATGAGGTCCAGCATAGTGGGGGCGATATCGGCCAGCCGTCCATCCCGCAGCCGCACGTTGGCACCCACGATATAGAAGGGCACGGGGTTAGTGGTGTGGGCAGTGAAGGGCTCACCATCTGTATCTATCATCCGCTCCGCGTTTCCGTGGTCGGCGGTGATCAGGGAAATGCCCCCCATTTTAGAGGTGGCCTCCACCACCTTAGCCACACATTCATCCACCGTAGTCACCGCTTTGCAGGCGGCCTCATAAATCCCGGTGTGGCCCACCATGTCGCAGTTGGCGAAGTTGAGGATGATGACGTCATAGGCTCCGCTTAGGATTCGGCGCACCGCCTCCTCCATCACCTCGTAGGCGGACATCTCCGGCTTCAGGTCATAGGTGGCTACCTTGGGAGAGGCGATGAGCACCCGGTCCTCCCCTGGGAATACCTGCTCCACACCTCCATTGAAGAAGAAGGTGACATGGGCGTACTTCTCCGTCTCCGCGATGCGCAGCTGGGTCAGTCCCAGCTTTGAGATATACTCTCCAAAAATATTCTCCAGCTTCTGGCGGGGATAGGCCACCGTGACATTGGGCATGGTGGCATCATACTCGGTGGTACAGACGAAGTGGACCGGTACAAAGCCGGTCGTACGCTGGACATCTGTAAAGTCCTCGTCCACCATAGTGCGGGTGATCTCCCTGGCCCGGTCAGGGCGGAAATTGAAAAAGATCACCGAATCATTGTCCTGGAACTGGGCCCCCTTGGCGCAAACCACGGGCTCCATGAACTCATCTGTGACGCCGGCGTCATAGGACTTTTGAACCGCAGCCGCGGGGTCGGGCTCATAGGGAGCCTGCCCGCAGACCATGGCGTCATAGGCCCGCTGGAGCCGATCCCATCGCTTATCCCGGTCCATGGCGTAGTACCGGCCCATCACCGTGGCGATCTGTCCCACGCCCAGCTGCTGGAGCTTGGCCTGGAGCTGCTCGACAAAGTGCTTGCCGGAGGTGGGAGGCACGTCCCGTCCGTCCAGAAAACAGTGGACATAAACCTTTTCAATTCCCTGCTCCCTGGCCATCTGGAGCAGGGCAAAAAGATGGGTGATGTGGCTGTGGACACCGCCGTCAGACAGCAGGCCCATCAGGTGCAGGGCAGAACCCCATTCCCGGCAGTTCTCCATCGCCTCTGTATAGGCGGTGTTTTTAAAAAATTCGCCGCTCTGAATATCACGGCTGATGTGGGGCAGGTCCTGGAATACCACCCGGCCCGCGCCGATGTTGGTATGTCCCACCTCACTGTTGCCCATCTGCCCCTCAGGCAGACCTACATCCAGCCCGGAGGCAGACAGACGGCAGCCGGGGCACTCGGCAAAAATACGGTCCAGATTAGGGGTAGGGGCATTGGCTATGGCGTTGCCGGCGGACTGGGCCCCGGTACCAAAGCCATCCATAATGATAAGAGTCGTAGGTGTTTTCATAACAAACCTTTCTTTTCAGGGTACTCATGGTCACACCGCCTTTGGCGGCCTCCCATTCTGGGGCGGCTTTGCCGCCCGCCTTACACTCACGTTCACGCTGGTCCGGTATGGGCAGCGGCCGCAAGATTACTCCTGATTCGCCGCGTTGATGATCTGCACGAAATCGGCGGGCTTCAGAGAGGCTCCACCGATCAGGCCGCCGTCCACGTCGGGCTGGGCCAGCAGCTCGGCGGCGTTCTTGGCGTTCATAGAGCCGCCGTACTGGATGGTGACGGACCGGGCCACATGGGCGCCATACAGCTTGCGGATGACGGCACGGATCGCCTGGCAGACCTCACCGGCCTGCTCGGCGGTAGCGGTCTTGCCAGTGCCGATGGCCCACAGGGGCTCGTAGGCGATGACCACATGGCGCATCTTTTCAGCGGGCACATTGGCCAGAGCGCACTTGACCTGATAGGCGATCAGCTCCATGGTGACGCCCAGTTCCCGCTGCTCTAGGCTCTCGCCCACGCAGATGATTGGGGTAAGGCCGGCATTGATTGCGGCGTGGACCTTCTTGTTCACAGTAAAGTCAGTTTCGTTATAATACTGGCGGCGCTCGGAGTGGCCGATGATGACATACTTGGCGCCGGCCTCCTTAATCATCTCGGCGGTGATCTCTCCGGTATAGGCGCCGTGGTCCTCGTAATGGCAGGTCTCGGCGCCGATGGCGATATGGCAGTCTTTGAACAGACGGACAGCCGCCTGGATGTTGGTGGCGGGGACACAGAGCACCACGTTACACCACTTGCCCTTGGGCATAATCGGCTTGATTTCCTCAGCAAATGCTTTGGTCTGGGAGAGGGTGTTGTTCATCTTCCAGTTGCCGGCGATGATAGTCTTACGATAACGACGATTCATGGTGATTACTCCTATCTTTTCCTTTTGTATATTTGTAATAGAGCAAAGCAACAGAGCGAGGAAAACAAAAGTACAGGCGTCTCCTGTGTCTCTCTGTTTTCCGCCGTTCACGCTCCTGACTTCGCTCTTTGTTCAGCGTCACCTGCGGGCAAGCCGCTTTGGAGGACTCCGCCTCCCTTTTTTATGACAGATCTCTCTGGTCTGTCGTGGGACGGGACAAAGCCTTACTTGTCCAGCAGGCAGGCCACTCCTGGAAGTTCCTTCCCTTCCATAAACTCCAGGCTGGCGCCGCCGCCGGTGCTGATATGGGTCATCTTGTCGGCATAGCCCAGCTGCTGCACTGCGGCCGCGGAGTCGCCGCCACCGATAATGGTAATGGCGCTGGTCTTGGACAGGGCCTCGGCCACCGCCTCGGTTCCCTTAGCGAAAGCGGGGAACTCAAACACGCCCATAGGCCCGTTCCAGATGACGGTGCCCGCGTCAGCTACAGCGTCACAGTAGAGCTTGACCGTTTCCGGGCCGATATCCAGTCCCTGCCAGCCGTCCGGGATCGCCCCGGCCTTCACCACCTGGGTGTTGGCGTCTGGAGCAAATTTGTCCGCGCACACTGTGTCCACAGGGAGGAGCAGCTTAACGCCCTTGTCCTTTGCCTTCTGGACCATCTCCTTGGAGTAGTCCATCCAGTCGGCCTCCAGCAGGGAGTCGCCCACCTTACCGCCCTGGGCGGCGGAGAAGGTGTAGGCCATGCCGCCGCCGATGATGATGGTATCGGCGATCTCCAGCAGGTTGTTGATGACGCCGATCTTGGAGGACACCTTAGACCCGCCCAGAATAGCCACCAGAGGCCGCTTGGGGTTGGCCAGGGCGCCGCCAATGATCTCCAGCTCCTTCTGGATCAGAAAGCCGGACACGGCGGGCAGATAGTCGGCCACCCCGGCGGTGGAGGCGTGGGCCCGGTGGACGGCGCCAAAGGCGTCGGACACATAGACATCTGCCAGGGAGGCCATGGCTTTAGCCAGGGCGGGGTCATTCTTGGTCTCCCCCTTCTCAAAGCGGGTGTTCTCTAGCAGCAGCACCTGGCCAGGCTGGAGCGCGGCGGCCTTAGCCTGGGCGTCGGGCCCTACTACGTCCTCCGCCATGAGCACCGGCCTGCCCAGCAGTTCGCTCAGGCGGGCGGCCACCGGCTTCAGAGACAGCTCTGCCAGGGACTTTTTCCACTTCTCCTCGGTCAGAGAGGCGGGGTCTTTCCCCTTCTCAGTCTGCTTCTTCACATAGGAATCAAAGGTAGCCGCCGGCTTACCCATGTGGGAGCAGGCAATCACCGCCGCCCCCTGGTCCAGCAGATACTGGATCGTGGGCAGGGCGGCCCGGATGCGCTTGTCATCGGTGATAACGCCGCTTCCGTCCTTCGCCATCGGCACATTGAAATCACAGCGCAACAGGACCTTTTTCCCCTTGATATTGATGTCCTTCACCGTCTTTTTATTGTAGTTCATCTCTTGGCTCCTTTCTTAAAACAAAAGGGTTATAGAACTTGGGATCTCCCTTTCTCCGCCATCTCGCCTTCGCCCGACAGCCCCGGAAAGTCGAGCTGCCGCAGCGCCTCATAGGTGAGGACGGCCACTGAATTGGCCAGATTCAGGCTTCTGGCGTCCGGCCGCATCGGGATGCGGATACACCGGTCCGGGTACTGCCGGCGAAATCCCTCCGGCAGCCCCGCAGTTTCCTTCCCAAAGAACAGCCAGCAATTATCTCGAAAGACTGCCTGGGTATAGTCCCGTGGCGCTTTCGTCGTGGCCAGCCACAAATCCGGGGCAGGATTGACTTCAAAGAAGTGGTCCAACCCCTCATAGACCTGAAGATCCACCATATTCCAGTAATCCAGCCCGGCCCGACGCACGGCTTTTTCACTGATATCAAAACCCAGAGGCTTGATCAGATGGAGGCGGCTGCGGGTAGCGGCGCAGGTCCGTGCGATATTCCCGGTATTCTGCGGGATCTCTGGTTCTACCAGCACGATATTCAGCACAGCAGGCCCCCCCTTGATTTCGCGGGTATCATTGTATTCCATTTTATCGGGAATTTCAACTGTAATTTGGTCGAAAAATTGCAAAAAATCAAAAAACAGGGCCATTTTTCATTCTGCCCCCAAAAAGCGGGGCTCCTATTTTTTTATTTCTTATTAAACTATTCTTTTCCCGTCCTTGCTCTCATCTTAATGCCCGGTTTTTCTCTTTAATACAGTTCCTATCCTTCTTCTTCCAACCCCATACCCAGTTTTTTCCGCCGCTCACTTAAAAATTTTGGCTCTTTTTTGCTCCTCCTATTCCCCTTTCTTTCAAACTCGTGCTATAATGGTGCCAGGTCTAAAAGATATGGGCATTTTCCACAAATCTATGCTTGCGGGAGCTCTGCTCCCCAAAAGGAGGCGGCATTTATGAAGCTTATCTGGAACGGGCATTCCTGTTTCACCATTCAATCAGAGGATGGCACCCTGGTACTAGACCCCTATCAGGACGGGTCTGTGCCCGGTCTGAGCCCCCTGTCTCTGACGGCCGACCTGGTGCTGTGCAGCCATGAACACCGGGACCACGGGGCCAGGGAGACGGTAGCGCTCACCGGCCACACCGCCGCTTTTCAAGTGGATCGGCTGGACGCCTTCCACGACGATTCCCAAGGCAGCCAGCGGGGGAAAAACACCATCCACATCCTCTCCTCCCAGGGACTGCGGGTGGCCCATCTAGGTGATTTGGGCTGCTTCCCCACTCCGGAGCAGATGGACCGGCTGATGGGGCTGGACGCTCTACTCCTCCCTGTGGGGGGCTATTACACCATCGACGCCCAGCAGGCCCATGAACTGGTCCGCGCGTTGAGGCCCCGTGTGGTGGTGCCTATGCATTACCGCTCCGACTCCTTTGGCTTTGATGTCATCGCCCGGCTGGAGGATTTTCTGGCCCTGTGTGACCACGTGGTCCGCTATGATGGCAACACCCTGGAGCTGACCTGTGACACCCCCGCCCAGACCGCTGTGCTGACCTATCAGGCGGGAAAATAGACCGGCTCCCATTCCCCGCATACCATAAACCAATGACTGGAGGTCTTTCCCATGTCTCACACTGTCGAGATCCTTTCCGTAGGCACCGAGCTGCTTCTCGGCAACATCGCCAACACCGACGCCCAGACGCTCTCTCAAGGGTTAAGCGAGTTAGGGCTTAACGTCTACTACCACACAGTAGTGGGCGACAATCCTCAGCGGGCCCGGGAGGCGGTGGCTATCGCCAAGAAGCGGGCGGATATCATCATCACCACCGGCGGGCTGGGCCCCACCTGCGACGACTTGACTAAGAACGTGCTGGCCGAGGCGTTTGGTAAAAAGCTCGTCTTTGACGAGCCCTCTGCGGAGCGCATCCGCTCCTACTTTGCCAAGACGAAACGGCCCATGACGGAGAACAATCTGCAACAGGCCATGCTGCCAGAGGGCTGCACCGTCCTGGCCAACGACTGGGGGACTGCCCCCGGCTGCGCCTTTCAGGCCGAAGGGGTCCATGTCATCATGCTCCCTGGCCCCCCCAGCGAGTGCCGCCCCATGTTTCAATACCGGGCAAAGCCCTATCTCCAATCCCTGTCCGAGGGCGTCATCGCCTCCCACACGCTGAAGCTGTTTGGCATCGGTGAGTCAGCGATGGAGGCCCAGCTCCGGGATCAGATGAACGCGATGTCCAACCCCACCCTGGCCCCCTACGCCAAGGAGGGGGAGTGCGAGCTCCGGGTCACCGCCAAGGCCCCCACCGACGCCGAGGCACAGGCCCTGCTGAAGCCTACGGTGGAACAGGTGAAGGCCCTCTTCGGCTCTAAGGTCTACGGGGTGGATGTGTCCTCTTTGGAGGAGGTGGTCGAGGGGCTGCTGCGGGAGAAGGGAATGACCATCGGCGTGGCCGAGAGCTGCACCGGCGGGCTGATGGCCAAACGGCTGACCGATGTGGCTGGAGCCTCCCAAGTCTTTCTGGGTGGCATCGTGTCCTACACCAACCAGGTGAAGGCAGGGATGCTCCATGTGCCCCAGCACCTGTTGGACCAGTTTGGGGCCGTGTCCCCCGAGGTGGCGCTGGCCATGGCAGAGGGGGCCCGGAAGGCCCTGGGGTGCGACATCGCTCTTGCCACCACCGGAGTTGCCGGGCCGGACAAGGACGATTGGGACAACGAGGTGGGCACCATGTTCGTGGCCATCGCCACCCCGGACGGCACCCATGTGCGTCCCTTGAAGCTGGGCAGCCGCCCGGTCCGGGCCCGGCTGCGTACCCAGACCGCCCATCACGCCTTCGATCTGGCCCGGCGGTATCTCACCGGCCTGCCCTATGAGGACGGAGCGGTCTGACAGAAAACGGGACAACAATGGACTGTCGAAAAAGTGGCTATGCCACTTTTTCGACAAATTGGGACGGGGCCTCTGTCTATGACAGAGGCCCCGTTTTCTTTAATCCTTCCGCAGGAAATACCGGACCATGGTCAGCCCCAGCAGGGCTATGATCCCCATATACACATAGAGCAAAAACTGCTCTGCTGTACCGATACCGCCGCCCCAGCTTTCTGTCACCGATCCGTCCCGGTACCGGCCGGTAATGTCATTTCCTTCCCTGTCCAGAAGGCGTATTTCCCGGACATCCAGCCAAAACACCTGATCCTGACCATCCCCGAATTCCCAGCCCAAGTCCCGGATCAATTCTTCCTGGTCATAAAGCCACAGGAAGTCAGGCTCCTCCAGGTCATAGGTCCGGGTGGTGGTCCACCGCTGGATCCCGTCCCAGCTTCCGCCCCAGAATTCCAGCTGGGCGGACAATATCTCCCGGCACCCATACCCGGCAATCATAAACTGTGTCCGGTCCGTCCCCAATCTACCGCAATATACTCCGGCGGTGTAAGGGGAGGGGGAATAGGAGGCGCTGACCGGGCGGTATTTGCCAAATATCCCCCGCTTGAGCAGTACGATCCCATTTACATTATTAGCGTTGTCCGCCTTGAAAAAAATTGCCAGTTGTCCTTCTATTTCCTGCCAGCCGCCCACATGGATCGGCGTTCCCTCCTGGACTCCCTTTGTGTCCCGGCTGTCTGATGGACGGGATACATAATCCTCCACAGCGGCCAGCCGGCCGGCCTCGGTATTGGGATAGTGGAACTCCTGGTCATAGAGCCACCACATACACCACAGGGCCACCACCACTGACAGCGCGGCAGCCAGCAGCCTGGTCCGCTTCACCCGTTTCAGGAACTTCAGCGTCCCCTTTGGCGCTTTCTCCAGCGGCACCTGCGCCCGCATATCCTTCTCCAGCTCCCTGCAATTCTCACAGCCCTCCAGGTGCGCCCGCACCTGAGCGGAAGTTTCCTCCTCCGTCAGTCCCTCCAAATAGGCGGGCAGCAGGTCCCGCACCACACAGCAGTCCAAATTATTGCGACCGTTTTCCACCATATCCACCTCCCATCAGTTTGGCCAGTTCCTCCTTACCCCGGTAAAAGCGCACCCTGGCCCACACCTCGCTCTTTCCCAAAATGTCCCCGATCTCACGGAAGGAGAAATCGCCGGCCAGCCGAAGGTGGATCACCTCCCGTGTATCCCCGTCCAGCCGCTGCATGGCCCGGTACAGTGCCATACGGTCCTCCCTCCGCTCTGTCTCCTCCACTGGATCGTCAGAGGCAGCCAGGGTAGACAGCCGCTCCTCCTCCAGCGGAGCCGTCCTCTTCCGGCGCTCCAGTTCCTTGTACCACAGGCGCTTGGCGATGGCGCACAGCCAGACCTGGGGCGTGCTGTCCCCCCGAAAGGCATCCAGGTTCTTCAGCGCCTGATAGAAGGTCTCTTGGGTCAGTTCCTCCGCGGTATCCTGCTCCCCGGTGATGGAGAACAGATATCGGAACACCTGCCGGGCGTGCTGCTCGTACAGGTCCTCCCCCCTGTGTGCCATGGCCTTCACCTCCCTCTCTCTGACCGTTAGTTCCTTGTCAGGCCCTTTCGTTACAACATTTTACCCGTCTATAAAAAATACTTATTTTTCCATCTATTCGCGCAAAAGGTCGATTCCATCTTGCCTTTTGCCATGTCTATTGCTATAATCTAAAATATAACAATAAAAAACGCAACTGCTTTTTACAAGGTCGTACAGAGCCTCCCTCTGTGCGGCCTTCTATTCCCCAAACCAGTCTGGAAGGATGTGACAGTAAAATGCATCGGCTCGGGACCCGTCCCAAGCGGAGGGGCGATGTGGACATGACGCAGGGAAATGTGGCCCACCATTTAGTCATGTTCGCCCTCCCCCTTCTGGCGGGCAACATCTTTCAGCAATTTTACAACACCGTAGACACATGGGTAGTGGGCAACTTCGTCAGTAATGAGGCCTTCTCCGCCGTTGGTACCGTCACCCCCATCGTCAATATGCTCATCGGCTCCTTTATGGGCCTTGCCAGCGGGGCTGGCGTGGTCATCTCCCAATATTACGGCGCCAAACAGATGGAGCGGGTCAAGCAGGCCGTCCACACCTCCCTTGTCATGACTCTGGTGCTGGGCGTAATCATGACGGCTGCCGGCATCCTGCTCACCCCCTTCCTCCTGGGGCTGATGAAAACGCCCGCGGATGTCTTTCCAGAGGCCACGGCCTACCTCACCATCTATTTCTCAGGTGTGATGGGCCTGATGCTCTACAATATGGGAGCGGGCATCCTCCGGGCGGTGGGTGATTCCAAGCGCCCATTCTATTTTCTGGTGGCGGCGGCCGTGCTCAACATCGGCCTGGACCTACTGCTGGTCATTGTGTTCCATATGGGAGTAGAGGGCGTGGCCTACGCCACCATTATCTCCCAGGGCGTTTCCGCCCTGCTCACTCTGCTGCTCCTGGTCCGCACCAGCTCCTGCGTCAAGCTGGACTGGCGGGCCCTGCGGGCTACCCCCTTTATTTTGAAGCAGATTGCCCGCGTCGGCATCCCCGCTGCTCTGCAGATGGCCATAACCGCCTTTTCCAACGTATTCGTTCAGTCCTATATCAACTTCTTCCAGGCTGACTGCATGTCCGGCTGGACCGCTTATACGAAGATCGATCAGATCATGTTCCTGCCCATGCAGTCCCTGGCCCTGGCCGCCACCACCTTTGTGGGCCAGAATCTGGGCACCGGCCAACTGGACCGGGCCAAGGAGGGCACCCGGACCGCCTTTTGTCTCTCTTTGGGCATCACCGTAGCCCTCTCTGTTGTGACGTTCTGCGCCGCGCCCGCTCTGGTGGCCTTTTTCAACGATAAGCCGGAAGTGGTCTCTTACGGCACCCTCTTCCTGCGGGCCCTGGGTCCCTGCTATGTGCTGTGCTGTGTCAATCAGATCTATGCCGGCGCCCTTCGGGGGGCGGGCAAGAGTCAGGTCCCTATGTACATCATGCTCTTTTCCTTTGTGGTGTTCCGTCAGATCTATCTGTACGTCACAGCGAACTTCATCTCCAACACCGTCCTTCCTATCGCCATGAGTTATCCGGCTGGCTGGCTGATGTGCAGTGTGGTTACTCTGGTCTACTACCACCGGGTAGGTTTGGGCGGCAACCGTCTGGTAGACGACTCCGCCTCCATGCCATCCCGGCTCTAAACCGCCAAAAGGCCCCGGCGCTCGTTGAGCGCCGGGGCCTTTTCTTTTTTAGTCGTCCCAGTCCTTTTCGTATTCCAGGATCGCTCCGGAGGCTCCGTCGATGGTGTACTCATACTCCATGCCGCCGGACCGAAATTCCACCTCATACTCCAGCCGGCCGTCGTCATAGTCCCGCTCAGACCGCAAGCCGGCGACCTGGCTCTCGGACAGGCCGGCGTGCCCCAAGGCGGCAGACTTAGCCGCTTCCGAGCCGATATCCGTACTGGAGGCACTGGCGTGCTTCTCCGTATCATAGGCGACCACGGAGCCATCGACAGCGTCGATGGTATAGTCATATTCGGTGCTGCCTACCCAGAACTCCACCTCGTATTCCAGCCGCCCATCGTCCCAGTCCTGCTTCACCTTTACATCGGTGGCCTGGGACTCGCTGACACCGGCGTGTTTCAGCGCGGCGGACTTGGCCGCTTCTGCGCCCACATCTTGGGTGCCAGAGCCACCAGTGCCGGAACCGCTGTAATTCGGCGCCCGGTGGGTCTCCCGCTCCTGCTTCAGTACAGAGCCGTCGGCGGCGGCAATAGTATAGTCGTACTCGGTGGTATCCACCCAGAACTCCACTTCGTATTCCAACCGGCCATCATCCCAGTCCTGCTGGACCCGCAGCCCGCTGACCTGGCTCTCAGACACGCCGGCATGTTTCAGCGCCGCCTCCTTGGCCTTCTCCTGGCCAATATCACTGGAGCCGCTGCTGGGTTTCGTCCCGGCATCGCCGCTCTGCCCGCTGGCCAGAATATCCTTCTGGCCGCTCAGAACTTCTCCTGTCCAAGCGTCGATATGGTACTCAAACTCTCCCCTGGCTGTCTTAAGCTCCACCTCATAGTGGGGTACGCGGTCGTCCAACTCAGGATCTACATCGGCCACCACAGAGCTCACCGCCATCGTGCCCGCATATTCCTCCGCAGCGATGAACGCCGCCTCTTTTCCAATCGGCATCGCGGGGGCGCCGATCTTGGCCAGGTCCTTCAGCTCCTCCACAGAGAGCTGGGCCAGTTCTTCAAACTTTAAATCGCTGTTCAGCGCGATCACCTGGTTGACCAGACTGGCCTTTCCGGTGGAGATGTTATTTGCCTTCGCCTGCTGGTCCAGCTCCACACTGGCGTCCACTGTCTGGCTAAGGATAGACGCATTGGATGCCTGGGCCTGGAGGACTGCGTCCACGGCACCTGTCAGCTCCTGCTGGAGCTTGACCGCCCGTGCCTGGTCCTTATCCTCCACAGAAATCATGATGGCGGAGGAGATGCTGTCCAGATAACCGTTGCTCACCAGGGCACCGACGATGGCGTTCACCGCCACGTCCAGCTTTGTCCCCTTCAGGTCTGCCCCACCCCCCATACTGGACAGGACTGTACGGGCCTCCTCATTCAGGGGGGTGCAGGAGAGGACTTTCTCCCTTTTATTTACCTTCAACTCAATACTTGGATTCACATCCAGAGAAACAACAGAGGCCACAGCGTTTGCCTGATAATAAAACGCGCCGCCTCCGCCGCCAACCAGCGCCAGGGCCAGACAGGCAGCCATCAGATTGCGTATGGTCCTGCTTGGACGTTTCTTCGTCATAGGGATCACGGTTCCTTTCCGCGCCTCACAGCGGGAGAGCACCCCTTCCAGATCATCGGGGGCGGCAGCGGACAGGGCCAGCTCCAGCCGGCGTTCCAGTTCCTTATCTGTCATCGGGCGTCATCTCCTTCCAGCCGTACTTTCAGCTTTTTCAGCGCTCTGTGATATTTGGACAGGACCGTGGCCAGAGGCAGCTCCAACAGCTGCGCAATCTCCCGGTGCTTCAGCCCAGTGACGGCGTGGAGCACCACGATCCGCCGCTCCTGCTCCTCCAGCGCCGCCAGGGCCGTCTGGAGCAGCTCCCGCTCCTCCGGGGAGAGGGCCGGACCCTCGGCCGGAATGGCGTCCCACTCCTCCTCGCTCAGATCCGCCTGACGTTCTCTCTGCCGCAAAGCCATCAGCGCCAGGTTCCGGGCCACCGCCAGGATCCACGCCATGGGCGAGCCCTGGGGGCGGTATTGGGGCGCCTTCTCCCAGATCCGAACAAAGGCGTCCTGGGTGAGATCCTGGGCGTCATGGGCGTTTTTCACATAGGACAAAGTGATACCATATACCGCCGTACGGGTACGGTGGTACAGCTCTGCCAGAGCCTCCCGGCTGCCGGCGGCTATCTCGATCAGCAGCCTGTCCAGCGCCTCCCGGTCCTCTTTGCCCGTTCCTTTCGTTGTCTGTGCCATAAGCAGCATCAGCATGGGCCATTTCTCCTGTCATTCAAGTAATGCACAAGCCGCTCGTTTTATTGCGCGGTGGAAAAAGTTTTTTTGACACCTACCTAGCGTTTGAGTTTAAACCTTTTTTCTAAAAAAAACAAGAGCCGCTTCGGCGGCTCTTGGCCAATTTTTATTTTATCCCTCCGGCTGGAGCCCAGCTTTTTTCAGCCGGTTCCGGAGCATCGGTCCTACCGCAATAGCCACTACCATCTTGACCAGGTCCCCGGGGATAAAGGGGAATACGCACATGGTCAGGGCGGGCAGCAGATCGCTTTCCGCCTGGAAGCAGAACCAGGCCGTGCCAAAGGCATAGCACAGGGCGGTGGCTCCAATCATCCCGGCCAGCTGTACGCCCCGGTTCCGAAATTTATCGATCACAAGGCCGGCAATCACCGCCATGGGGATGAAACCGACGATATAGCCGCCCGTTGGGCCGGCCAGTTTAGCCAGGCCGCCGGAGTACCCGGAGAACACAGGCATTCCCACCATGCCGATGAGCACATAGACCAGATAGCTGACGGTACCCCGTTTCCAGCCCAGAACATACAGCGTGATGTAAATGGCAAAATTCGTAAAGGAGATGGGCACCGGCCCGACGGGAATGGAAAGGGGGCCCAGGACGCAGATGACGGCAGCCATAACCGCGGTCATCGCCAGCGGATAAACTTTATTCCTTGTTTTGGTTTCCATATTTTCTCTCCCTATCTACCGTTCTAATTGATAGCCAAGCCGGATAGCCATTTCCATATCTCCCGCCACGCTGGTGCCAGTGGTGGTCAGCATATCCCCGGTAATCGCGGCATTGGCCCCGGAGCGAAACAGCGCCTCGCCCCCATCGGGAAATCGACCCCGGCCGGCCGCCATACGGATCCAGGCGGTTGGATTTATGTACCGGAACAGGGCCACCGCCCGCAGCACATCCTCCTGGGAAATCGGCTCGACCTGCTCCAGTGGAGTACCTGGGATGGGGGTGAGCAGATTCAGCGGGATGGAGTCTATCTCCAGCTCCGCCAGGCTCAACGCCATATCGATGCGGTCCTCCCAGCTCTCCCCCATTCCTAAGATCCCCCCGGAGCACACCTGAAGTCCCGCCTCCTTGGCTCGGAGGATGTTGTCTATCTTATCCTGATAAGTATGGCTGGTGCATATCATGGGGAAATATCTACGGGAGGTCTCCAGATTGGCGTGGAAGCGGGTCACACCGGCCTCCTTCAGCGCCTTGAGCTCCTCCAGGGTCTGTAGACCGTGGGAGGCGCACAGGGCCAGACCCGTCTCCTTCCGCAGCCGGCGGTAGGCCGCCAGACCGCGCTCCAGCTCCTGGCCGTGGAGGTCCCGGCCGGCCGTCACAATGGAGTACCAGTGGACGCCGGCAGCCTCGTTTCGCTTTCCCTCGGCCAAAATATCCTCTTCCGGCAGGAAGGGGTACTCCTTCACATGGGTGTTATGGTGGCAGGATTGGGCGCAGAATTTGCAGTCCTCCCCGCACCGGCCGCTTCGGCCATTGATGATCGTACAAAAATCAAAGCGGTCGCCGCACAGCTCTCTCCGAATGGTGTCCGCTCCCGCCCGCAGTTCTTCCAGGTCCGCTGTCAAGAGTTGGGACAGATCGTCCGACCGGTTCAGGCGGCGGCCTGATCGAATCTCCTCAGCTAGTTTTTTCACTTTGATCCCCCCAGATTGTAAACCATTTTCATTTTTTAGTATACGTCTCCCCCCGCAGTCTGTCAACCAAAAAAATTTTCAGTTGACGATTTGCGTATTTCGCCTTTCGACAACATCCGCCCTTGTAAATCTATTCTCTTTTGGGTATAATTTCTTTCACGTGTTTTCCATGGATGAAAGGAGTCTCCTATGATCAAACAAAACCGATGGTTGTGCCTGTTTCTGGCCTTCCTTCTATTCGCCGGACCGGCTCTGCCTGCTCAGGCCGCGGAAGCGGACTTTGCCTCCTTCCTGATCGATGGGGATGAGATGGACTTTCCCCAGCGCCCCCTGCATATCCAGCTCTACCAGAGAGATCAAACCGGGACGTTTGTTCCCTCCGACCAGGTAGTCGGAAGTTTCCCCCTTAATCGCACCGCAGGGAACACCACCTTTTATATCCAGCTCCATGCTGACGGGGTACAGGTGACAGTGGACTACCTGACCGACGCGAACAGTGATGGTGTCTATGAACTGTTAGACGGACAGGATGATCCCATCTGTGACGTAGTCACCGCCGACGGCCGGCTGACCGCCTGGGACGGGGTGGATCACAGGCTGGAGGAGGGCCAGATCTTTGCCCTCCCCGCCGATTTGCTGGCCAGCCGGGGGCAGGCTGTCCTCCAAGGCCGGCTGGCGGCAGGTCAGGAGGATGTGGACCCGGACCATCTGATCTACCTGCTCTCCCTTTCCTATGTTCCTGCCGGCGGGGGCGAGCCCCAGACGCTCCACTATTACCTCCAGCTGTTCCAGTCGGTGATCATCCCCTCCGATGTGCCCGTTGGCTCCTGGTACTACGAGGCTGTGGAATATGGTCTGGCCCAGGGCTTTTTCTCCGGCACCGGCGAGGACTCCTTCTCCCCCCAGGGCACGGTCACACGGGCCCAACTGGCCCAGATTCTGTGGCGCTTGGGCGGCTCTGAAGAAGGGCGGGAAGTTTCCTTCACCGACGTTTCCTCCGGAGATTGGTTCCTTGACGCCGCCTGCTGGTGCGCCCAGGAGGGAGTCATGTCCGGTGTAGGCGACCAGCGGTTTGGCCCGAACCAGGTACTCAGCCGGGAGCAGTTAGCTCTGATCCTGTACCAATACGCCCGCAGGACCGGGCTCCAGATGGAGGGTGGGCAGTCTTTGGCGCTCTTTACCGACGGTCCCTCTACCTCCTCCTGGGCACGGGAGGCCCTGGGCTGGGCTGTGGACCATCATCTGCTGTCCGGTTATGAGGATGGTTCCCTCCATCCCGGACAGGGCGTCACCCGTGCGGAACTGGCTGTGGCTCTGTATCGCTTCTGTCAGGATCTCCTGGAGCTTTGACCTTTCCCATAACGGACCTGGCCGGTTTTCCGGCCGGGTCCGTGCTCTTTTTTCCCTGTGTGGTTAAAGGCTGGAATATTTGTCCAAACTATCCATACAATGGTCCACAGGAAGAAATGAAAGGAGCGTGGCTATATGGCGTTTTCTCTGTCCCGCCGCCGGTGTGATAGCGCACAGGAGTTGGAGCGGCAGGAGCTGGTGGCCTCCTTGGCCCACACCCGCACCCTCATCAATCAGGCCTACGGGGGGTTTAATACAGCCAGCGACGGGGACCTCATCGAGTCCTATGTTTTTGAGATCAATGCCCTCCAGGCGCGGTACAACTACCTGCTGCGCCGGGTCAAGCAGCTGGAGGGGGTTTCATGACAGGATTGCCGGGATTCGCAGCCTGGGGGCTGGCCGGACTGCTGGTCTGCACCGCCCTGTTGATCCTCCGCCGCCCTGTGGCCCAGCTGATCCGTCTGATTCTGCGCTCCTCAGTGGGACTGGCCGCCCTGGCCCTGTTTTCCCAGGTTGGTCAGGCATTGGGCGTGACTTTGGGGGTCAACCTGGTCAATGCCCTGGTGCTGGGGCTGCTGGGCGTACCTGGCTTCGGCCTGCTGCTGATGCTCCAGTGGGTGCTAAAATAGATGGCCTGACCAGGCTTTATATAGCCGCCTTTCACACTGCCGCCCGGCTTTTCTGGGCGGCAGTTCTTGTCGTTTTCAGAAAATATTTATATAATTGATTATATTCTTCTTTTTCTCTTGACTGTAAAGGGACTTCATACTTTACACTGGTCCCATCTAAGCCATTCATTTTCAGGAAGGAGACAGCTATGACCATCAAAGAAATAGAAGACCGCACCGGGCTGCCTCGGGCCAATATCCGGTTCTATGAGTCCCAGGGCCTGATCGCCCCAAGCCGTGGGGAAAACGGTTATCGGGACTACTCCCAGGAGGACTGTCAGACTCTGCTGAAAATCAAGCTGCTGCGGAAGCTGGACTGCTCCCTGGAGGACATCCGGTCCCTCCAAGCGGGAGAACGATCCCTGGATCAGCTCCTGGAGCAGAGGCTGGCCCAGCTGGAGGGCAGATACGCCGAGCTGGAGCAGGCCAAGGCCCTATGCCAGAAGCTGCGGGAGGACCGGGCGGACTGGTCCTCCATGGACCCGGCCCGCTATCTCTCCTGGGCCCCTTCCACCCCAGCGGATGAGGTGGCCGACATCCGCTTCCGCATCCCCTGGCGGCGGTACTTCGCACGTTCCCTGGACCTGCTGCTGTATGGCACCCTGTGGAGCGTACTGCTTGCTCTGGTCTTTCGGATCAACATCCTCTGGCGGGGCCCTTTGGGGAATCTGCTGGATACGGCGGCCACCCTGACCCTTATGGCGGCGCTGGAGCCCCTGTTCCTCCACCGCTGGGGGACCACCCCAGGCAAGGCCCTTTTCCGGCTGAAGCTCACCCGGTCAGACGGCAGCTATCTCTCCCTCCAGGAGGGCTTTCGGCGGACCTTGTCGGTAATCATTATGGGGCTGGGTCTGACCATCACGCTTTCCATTCTCGCCCTCATCCCTCTTGTGACTCTGATCCTGGGCTACGTCCGCTGCAAAAAGGGGCGGGAGCAGCCCTGGGCCCTGGAGGACGAGGCCTGGTCCGACGGTACCGACGGCACTCAGGGCTTCTGGGATCAGCCCCGCTCCGGACGCCGCGCGGCAGCCTATCCGGGCATCTACGCGCTCTGTGTGGCCCTCCTTATGGGCGCCGCTCTGTTTGCCGCTATCCCCCGGCACCATGGTGCCCTGACCCCGGAGGAATTTGCCGCCAACTACAACCATCTAGCCACCTTTGCCTCCGCCCCCGAGGAGCCCGGCTATATGCTCCAGCCAGACGGCTCCTGGCTCCAGACGGACCCAAACAGCTTCCCCATCTTTCTGTTTGGCTCCGGCCCTCTGGATATGGACATCCAAAGCCGGCAGGGGGCGGTCACCGGTCTGTCCTTCTCCATGGAGAACCGGGAGCAGGGCGGCGTCCGTTCCCTTTCCACCACTCAGGTATGGCACACGGTGAACGCCCTGCTGGGTCACGGCGAACTGCTGGCCCACCCCTCCCTGAAACCGGTGCTGTCCGCCCTGAAGGAACCCCGTCCCGGCACCCAGAGCTGGACTGTGGACGGCTGGCAGCTCACCCTCGAGCTAGAATTGAAGGGGTATGACAGCCACAAGGGCCAGCTGGTTTCCCTGCCGGGCCAGGAGCAGTATGTCCGATATGACTTCTCCATTCGGCAAATCTAAGAAAAGAGATCGTTTCCTGGCCCCTTTTCCCTGTTCAGCCATTGACACTCCCTTTTCAGTTGTCTATAATTAAAAGTTGCCCCGGTCCCTTCTGCGGAGCGGGGCAATTTTTATAGGAAAGGGGCTCTTCAAATGAGCGACCAGCGTGTTTACAACTTCTCCGCCGGCCCGTCTATGCTTCCACTGTCCGCACTGGAGCGCGCCGGGTCAGAAATCACCAACTACCGGGGGTCCGGTATGTCTGTGATGGAGATGAGTCACCGGTCAAAAGTTTTCATCCAGATCTTTGAGGAGACCCAGGAGAAACTGCGCCGGATCATGAACGTCCCCCAGGGATATAAGATCCTGTTTCTCCAGACAGGCGCCTCCGGCCAGTTCTCCATGATCCCCTTGAACCTCATTGGAAAGACGGGAAAGGCCGACTACGCCGTCACCGGCAACTTCTCCAACCTGGCTTACAAGGAAGCCCAGAAGTACGGCCAGATCCATCTGGCCGCCTCCAGCGAGGACCGGGACCACAGCTACATCCCCGCCCAGAGCCAGTTGAAGCTGGACCCAGAGGCCAGCTATTTTTACTACTGCGCCAACAACACCATTTATGGCACCGAGTGGCAATATGTCCCTGACACCGGCAGCGTGCCCCTGGTGTGTGATATGTCCTCCGACATCCTGTCCATGCCGGTGGATGTATCCAAATTCGGCCTTATCTATGCTGGGGCACAGAAAAACATGGCCCCTGCCGGCCTCACTGTGGTCATCATCAAGGAGGAGTTAGCCGGGCATGAGTTGCCCTATACCCCCCTTATCATGAACTACAAGACCATGATCGACAAGGATTCCATGTACAATACACCCCCCTGCTGGTGCATCTATATGCTGGGCCTCACTCTGGACTGGGTGGAGGAGAACGGCGGACTGGCTGGTATGGAGAAGCTGAAGTGGCAGCGGGCCAATATGCTCTATGACACGCTGGACAACTCCAAGCTGTTCCGGTGTCACGGGGAAAAGGGCTCCCGCTCCGGCATGAACGTCACCTTCCGCACCGGCAGCGAGGAACTGGACGCCAAGTTCGTTTCCCAGGCGGCCCAGGCCGGCTTTGTCAATCTGAAGGGCCACCGGAAGACCGGCGGGATGCGGGCTTCTATCTATAACGCTATGCCCGTCGAAGGCGTGGAAAAGCTCTGCGACTTTATCAAGGCCTTCGATAAAGCGAACTGACGGGGCCCCCATAGGAGCCCCGCGCAGTGGGTCCCATGGGGAGAGGAGGCGCAAGGAATCGCAGCGAGGAATACCTGCCAGAGCGTCCCGAGCGAAGCGAACTTTGCGCCAACCACAACGCCAAGCCTGTGGAGGGCGTTGAAAAGCTGTGCGATTTTATCCAGGCGTTTGACCGGAAGGACCGACGCGGCCGACATGGCCGCTCCTATAACATAAAATAAGGTGATCGTATGTACCGTATTAAGACTTTGAACAAAATCTCTTCCGCCGGGCTGGACCAGCTGGACAAAAGCCGCTTCCAGATCGGAACGGAAGTGGAGAACGAGGATGGCATCCTGGTCCGCTCCGCCCCCATGCAGGACTATTCCTTCCCCCCCGCCCTCCGGGCCATCGCCCGGGCGGGCGCCGGGACCAATAACATCCCCATCGACCGCTGCTCCGAGAACGGCATCGTGGTGTTCAACACCCCCGGCGCAAACGCCAACGCGGTGAAAGAGCTGGTCATCGCCGCCATGCTCATCGCCTCCCGGGATATTCTGGGAGGGGCGGACTGGGTCCAGGAGCAGGCCCACACCCCTAAGGTGGATGTGGCCGCCGCTGTGGAGAAGGGCAAATCCGCCTTTGTGGGGCCAGAGCTCTACCGCAAGACCCTGGGCGTTATCGGCTTGGGCGCCATCGGCGCCCTGGTGTGCAACATCGCCCTGGACCTGGGGATGGATGTATACGGCTATGACCCCTTCCTATCTGTGGACGCGGCCCTCCGGCTGGACCGCCATGTCCATGTGGTCAAGGACGTGAATGAGTTGTACCGGGTGTCTGACTACATCACCATTCACGTCCCCTATAACAACAACACCAAGGACTTTATCAACGCCGAGGCCATTTCGAAAATGAAGGGCCAGGTGCGCGTCCTCAATCTGGCCCGCGGCGGCCTGGTCAATGACGAGGATATGATTGCCGCCCTGGAATCCGGCCGGGTCGCCAAATATGTCACAGACTTCCCGGACGAGCGCATTACCACGGTAAAGAACGTCATCGCCCTGCCCCACCTGGGGGCTTCCACCCCAGAGAGCGAGGAGAACTGCGCTGTCATGGCCGCCCGCCAACTCCAGGATTATCTGGTTAACGGCAACATCACCAACTCGGTGAACCTGCCCAACGTGTCACAGGAGTGGAGCGGCATCGCCCGGCTGTGCCTGATCCATAAGAACGTGCCCGCCATGCTGACCCAGATCATGTCCACCCTTTCTGACGACCGCATCAACGTGGAAAATATGACGAATAAGTCCAGAAAGGACTATGCCTACACCATCGTAGATGTGAACACCCGGCTGACTGACGAAGTGGCGGATGAGCTGCGGGCCATCCCCAATATGATCCGTGTCCGGGTGCTGAACCACTGATGCGGCCCCATATCCAATACAACTCCCCGGTGGTCCTCACCTTTGCTCTCCTCTCCCTCGGCGCTCTGGCCCTGGGGTGGGCCACCGGTGGCTGGACCACCCTGCATCTGTTCTGTGTCTATCGTTCTCCCCTGTCTGACCCCCTGACCTATGTGCGTCTGGTGGGCCATGTGCTGGGCCATTCCGGCTATGCCCACTACTTGAGCAACATGATGCTCCTGCTGGTGGTGGGCCCTCCCCTGGAGGAAAAGTACGGCTCCCGCCGCCTGCTCCTGTGCATCCTGGTCACGGCCCTTATCTCCGGGCTGGTCCAGTTTTTGTGTTTTCCCAAGACAGCTCTGCTTGGGGCCAGCGGCATCGTATTTATGCTGATCCTGCTCTCCTCCCTGTCCGGTATGCGGGCGGGGGCTATCCCTCTGACCCTTATTCTGGTGGCCGTCCTCTATTTGGGAGGCGAGGTGGTTGACGCCATCACCCTTCGGGACAACGTATCCCAGCTCACCCATGTGGTGGGTGGGCTGTGCGGGGCCTGCCTAGGCTTTGCCATGAGCCGGAGGCCATAACGATATCCATAAAAAAGCTCTCTGTCAGATAGGTTTGACAGAGAGCTTCTTTTTATATGGCCTGAGCCTGACCCAATGCCGCTGGCTGCTGCACTGCGGTCTGGGCGTCACTCTCCAGACGGCGGTGGCTAGCCGCCTCCTGGATAATCCAGTTCCGCCGCTTCCAGTAGACCACCATGGTGACCAGGGGCGGAAACAGGTCGGACACCGTCTCCGCGAAGAAAGCGGCGGTAGCGCCGAAGACTGCCGGCAGCAGGAACAGGGCGGTGAAGTACACGCCCTTGCGGAGCAGAGACAGGGGCAGAGACCACTGCATCATCCCCATGCCGGTGAACCCGTCGATCAAGGTGTACTGGAAGGCCAGTGGGATGAGGCCAATGGTGCATATCTTGATGGCCTGGACCGCCAGAGCGGACACCTGGAGGTCGGGAGTGAAAATGTGGGTAAAGGGGGCGCACAGGAACTGGCCCACCAGGAACAGCACGGTGGTAAAGGCCAGACAGAGGGCCAGGATGTACTTCTGGGCCTCCAGAATGCGGTCGGGGCGGCCAGCTCCAAAGTTATAGCCCAGAATGGAGCCGGTAGAGCCGGTGATCCCCGCCATGGGCATGGTGATAATAAGCATGAAGGACTGGGCGATGGTAGCGGCGGCTACCAGCATATCTCCCTGCTCCGGTCCGCCGTAGTTCTGGAGAACAGCGTTCAGCGCGATAATCATCACATTGTCCAGCGCAATGATGAGGAAGGGAGCCAGCCCAGTGAGCAGGACCCTGGAGATGATCTTCCGGCTGTATCCCCCGAAGGTGATGCGCACCTGGGGTACAGGGCCAAAGAGAAAATGGAGGACAAACAGGCAACTGCCCAGTTGGCTGATTACAGTGGCGATGGCCGCTCCACGTACCCCCATGTTCAGCCCAAAGATGAACACTGGGTCCAGGGCGATGTTGAGCACCGCCCCAAGCATCACCGACTGCATCCCCTTCTTGGCAAAGCCCTGGCAGATGACAAACTGGTTCATTCCGTTGGCCAGCAAGGCGAATACCGTGCCGAACAGGTAGTAGGTGTAATAGTCCAGAGCATAGGGCAGGGTGGTCTCACTGGCTCCGAAAAGCAGGAGCAGAGGCCGCCTGGTCAACAGGGCACCGGCCATCAGGAGCACCGCCAGCACGTTAAGCAGGAGAAAGCAGTTTGCCAGTATCTTTCTGGCCTGGGCCAGGTTACCCTCGCCCATCCGAATGGACATCAGGGGGGAACCGCCGACCCCTACCAAAAAGGCCACGGAGCCGATCATGGTGACCACGGGACCACAGACGCCGGCCCCCGCCAGGGCCAGGTTGCCGATCTCCGGGATATTCCCGATGTAGATGCGGTCCACAATGCTGTACAGCACACTGACAAATTGGGCCAGCATACTGGGAATCGCAATATTCAGGACCAGCTTTCGGATGGGATCGCGGCCCAGATCATTTTCCAGTTTCACGTTCTTCGCCTCTCCACACACTTTTTCTAAGTCTTCTCTAGGCGCTGGCAATTATAGCACCGGCCTCTCTCCTTGTAAATTAGGCAAAACCATAGCATTTCCCGCTTTTTTTCCAGAAAACTGGCCAAAATGCTTAATGGCGGAGGCCGGATGTCTCCCATGCTCCGCCTTCCGCCATACCACTGCCAAAAAATTTTTTACCCGCCCTATTGACAACAGCTTTCTATTGTTATATTGTATATGTAGTATATATACAGAAAACACAAAATAACAGTGCGTCAGAGGGCGGGCGCTGGACCTGGTACCGGCCGGCAGCTCTCCCCTCTCTCCACTGTTAGAAGGGGCATGAGATGGACATCATTCTAAGTAATTCCAGCGTCAAACCCATTTACGAGCAGATCACCGACCAGGTGAAGGAGCAAATCATGGCCGGAACCCTGTCGGCGGGGGATGCCCTGCCCTCTATGCGCCTGCTGGCTAAGGAGCTCCGTATCTCCGTCATCACCACCAAGCGGGCCTACGAGGAGCTGGAACGAGATGGCTTTTTGGAGAACGTCCCAGGCAAGGGCTGCTTCGTGGCGCCCCAAAACCGGGAGCTGCTGCGGGAGGCCCAGCTCCGCCGGGTGGAGGAGAAGCTTACCCAGGCGGTGGAGGAGGCCCGGAAGGGAGCCTTCTCTCTCGATGAGCTCCATGAGCTATTGGATATTCTGTATAAAGGTGACGAATTATGACAAATAGTATTGAAGTGCAAGGGCTCCGCAAGTCCTATGGCGATTTTTCTCTGCGGGATATCAACCTGACCGTTCCCGGAGGGGCCATCATGGGCCTCATTGGCGAGAATGGGGCAGGCAAGACCACTACCATCAAATGTATTTTGAACCTGATCCGCCGGGACGAGGGGACCATCACCCTCCTGGGCCACGACAACCAGAGGGAGGAGCGGGCCGCCAAGCTGGAGATCGGCGTGGTGCTGGACGAATGCTTTTTCCACGACTCCCTCCGCCCCCGGGACATCGATTTGATTCTCTCCCGGATATATCAAGGTTGGGACAGCGCCCTCTACCAGCGTTATCTGTCCAAATTCCAGCTGCCGGAGCGCAAATTCGTCAAGGAATTCTCCCGCGGGATGAAGATGAAGCTGTCCCTGGCTGCCGCCCTGTCCCACCGCCCCAAGCTGCTGATCTTGGATGAGGCCACCTCCGGTCTGGATCCCATTGTCCGGGATGAAATTCTGGACGAGTTTCTCGGATTTATCCAGGACGATGACCATGCCATCCTCATCTCCAGCCACATCACCAGCGACCTGGAGAAGGCAGCTGATTACATCACCTATATCCACCAGGGGCAGGTGGTCCTGTCCGACGCCAAGGATCGTATTCTGGACAATTACGGTCGTCTGGCCTGCACCGTCGCACAGCTGAACTCTGTGGCCCCAGACGATTTGATCCGGGTACGCCGCAGCTCCTACGGCTGCGAGGGCCTGGTGGCCGACCGGGCCGCCTTCCGCCGCCGGTATCCAGAACTGCTGGTGGAGCGGACCACGCTGGAAGACATCATGCTATTCATCGCAAAGGGGGAAGCACAATGACCGGACTGGTTCTAAAAGATATGCTCGTGATGCGAAAGACCCTTAAGACTTATGTGCTGTTTCTAGCCTTTTACCTGCTGCTGGCCGTGATTGGACTCTTTCCCATCTCCACCATCACCGCCGTCACTCAAATCATTATCATGATGCTGCCCCTGTCCGCCTTCTCCTTCGACGAACTGGCCAAGTGGGACCGATACGCCCTCACTTTCCCCACTGGCCGGAGGAGTCTGGTGGGCGCGCGCTACCTGTTCACCCTGGTGATGGCCGCCGCCGCAACCCTCTACTCCCTGGTGGCCTGCGTGGTCCTGTCCATTGGGAAAGGGCAGAGCGCCATGGCCGAAAACCTGTTGAGCCTGATGGTATCTCTGGGGCTGGGACTCATCATCGCTGATATTCTCCTCCCCCTGTGCTATAAATTGGGGGTGGAACGGGCCCGCCCCTATATGTATATCGTCATTTTCGCCCCCCTGCTCCTGTTCTTCGGCGCCTACAAGTTGGGGCTCTTCGAGGGCATCGACCTCTCCTCTCTGGACCGGATGCCGGAGAGCACTGTTCTGGCCGTGGGCTCCCTACTCCCTCTGATCCCACTCCTGGGACTTGGGCTATCCTACCTCATCTCCTGCCGTATCATGGAACAGAAGGAGTTTTGATATGAAAACCGGGGTCCTGATGGTATGGACGGGCTGCCTGGTATCCATTACGCTGTCTGTCCTGCATTTCGCCTGGATCGCTACCGCCGTGGAGCGGGTGCTGGTCCTGGCGCTGCTGGCTCTGGCCGGAGCTTTCGCTCTGGCCCATCGGAGATAAGGAGGAACCTCTATGCCAAAAATTATGCCCCTAATCTGGGCTGGCCGCGCCGTAGCTGTCACCCTGGTGGCGCTCGCCTTTACGGACACCATCCCCAGTGGAAGTTTTCTGTTCTGGCTCCTCTTTGCCCTGGCCACCGGCCTTGTCCTCCTTGGCGGCGGCTGGCGAAAGCGCCGGTAATTTACATTTTCTCCCTCCCATGCTATAATAGTAAAAAATGATTGAGGGAGTGTGACCGCTATGACCACTAAAGAAGCCATCCGGGAATTGGAGCACATGAAGCAGTATGCCACCGCCAAGTCTATCCCTGCTCTAGACCTTGCCATCAAGGCACTGCAGGAAAAGCTGGAGTGTGAAAAGGTCTAGCTCCCCAGATGTGAAGGCCGGACAGGAATCGGGAAAGGCAAAATCGGGAACGCACAACGTCCCCAGCAGGATTTGAAATCATTGAGAATCTTTCTTCTCCTGCCGCATCTAAATAAAGACGGAGCAGAAGCGACGCTTCTGCTCCGTCTTTGTTTATTTTATTTCTGCTTTCGGTCTGGATATCCCGCCGTTTTACCTCAGGCGCTCCTCCGAGCATTCTTTACGAAAAACAGGAAGCCCAGCATTAGGACGATGCCAACCGGCAGAGCGATGATACCGGGTAGGCCGAAGTAAGCTAACGCACCGGCTACCACATAGGAAATGCCGGCAATAACCGCGCAGGAGATTGCATAAGGCAACTGGGTGGACACATGGTTGACATGGTCACACTGGGCACCGGCGGAGGCCATGATGGTGGTGTCGGAGATGGGGGAGCAGTGGTCTCCGCACACCGCGCCGGCCATACAGGCGGAGATGCAGATGATGGCCAGAGGGTTGTCCATGGAAAATACGTTCTGGACAATGGGGATCAGGATGCCGAAGGTACCCCAGCTGGTGCCGGTGGCAAAGGCCAGCAGACAGCCCACCACGAATACGATGACGGGCAGCAGCATCTGCAGGCCCTGGGCGCTGCGGACGAAGTCACGGACAAAGTACTTGGCGCCCAGTGAATCGGTCATGCTCTTCAGGGTCCAGGCAAAGGTGAGAATGAGGATGGCGGGCACCATGGCCTTGAAGCCCTCAGGAATACAGCCCATCATCTCCTTGAAGGTCATGGAGCGGCGGACGAAGAAGTAGATCAGGGCGAACAGCAGGCCAAAGGCGGAGCCCAGCATCAGGCCGATAGAGGCATCAGAGTTGGAGAAGGCGTCCACAAAATTCTCCCCGGAGAAGAATCCGCCGGAGTAGATCATGCCGATGACGCAGCACACCACCAGCACCACGATGGGCAGCACCAGATCCATGACGGTACCCTTGGTGTCGTCGATCTCCTCATCCATCATGGCATAGGGGTTGGAGCCGGAGAACAGGTCGCCGCTCTCTACGGCGTTCTTCTCGAATTTGGCCATGGGGCCGAAGTCTACCTTCATCAGCACCAGGCCCAGCATCATCACAATGGTGAGCAGGGCATAGAAGTTATAGGGGATGGCCCGAATAAACAGATTGAGGCCCTGGCCGTCCTCGGCAAAGCCGGACACGGCGGCTGCCCAGGAGGAGATGGGCGCGATGATACATACCGGCGCGGCGGTGGCATCGATGATATAGGCCAGCTTGGCCCGGGACACGTTGTGCTTGTCGGTGATGGGCCGCATGACGCTGCCCACGGTTAAGCAGTTGAAGTAGTCGTCAATGAAGATCAGGCAGCCCAACAGGATGGATGCCAGTTGGGCACCGACCCGGGACTTGATGTTCTTCTTGGCCCACCGGCCGAAGGCGGCCGAGCCGCCTGCCTTATTCATGAGACACACCATAGTGCCCAGAATGACCAGGAAGATGAGAATGCCCACATTGTAGCTGTCTGACAGGGAGGCCACGATACCGCCGCTGAACACGTGATTCAGCGTCCCCTCAAAGGAGAAATTGGAGTACAGCAGGCCGCCCACCAGGATTCCAATGAACAGGGAGGAGTACACCTCCTTGGTAATCAGGGCCAGGGCGATGGCGATGACCGGGGGCAGCAGGGACAGGGCGGTGTTGTAGGAGCTGCTGGGGGACTGGATATACCCCTCACCCCCACAGGTGGGACACACAAAGGTGCCGCCGCAGGCCTCACATTCAGCGTCAGTGCCCAGGCATACGGAACACCCGCCCGTAAGGCCGCAGTCGGGACACTCGATCATCTTGGTGCCCGATACCTCGGTGGGGTCGTCCGCCAGCACGGCAAAGCTGGTGGTCGCCAGGGCCAGCACCATCATCACCATGATGATCAGGCGCACAGGCCAGGATCTTCTCGTTCTCATTTCTTTTCCCTCCACATGATTCTCTCTCCGGGGCCGCAGCCCCCCGCGCAAACAAAAAAGCCACAGGCACGTCAAGCGCCCATGGCAAAGCCGGACGTCCCCAGGCGGACCCCAGGGACCTTCGGATAGCGCTCCACTTGTTCGTGACAGTCCGCAGGATATTCTCCTGCGGCCCAGGTTCGCCTCTCCAGGCAGAGAAGCCAGCCTTCGGCGGTACACCCTCTCCTGGGGACGGCTGCCTGACCCTGTCCCACAGTACGCATGAGTACCGCGCCTCTATCCACTATTCATTTGGAATTGCAAGTATCCTACCACGGCCCTTCACTATTGTCAAGCCTCTTTCGAAAAAAAGCCCCTTCTTTTTCAATTTTCTATCAATCCATCATAAAAAAGGTGAAAGTGCCGGTGGCCACCACTACATCCTGGTCGTTGGTGAGCACCACCTGGATCACAGACAGGGTGCGGCCCATCTTCTTGGGCGTGGCTACACAGAATATCTTCTTTCCAGAGGCGGGGCGCAAAAATTCCATAGTGCTTCCCGCGGTGACGCAGACGCCGCCCCTGGAACAGGCGCAGCATCCCCCCACCGTATCGGCCAGGGTGGCCATTGCCCCTCCGTGGACATTCTTATGGGGATTGATGCTGTTAGGTCCCACCACCAGCTCCCCCTTGGCATAACCGGGCTCCACATGGGTCACGGTGATGCCGTTCTCATAGGAAAACTGGTGCGGCGTATTGACTGTGCGGAATATAAAATCGGTCCTCTCCTGGTCAGTCATGGAACCGCTCCTTTGCTCGTTGTCAGGGGAAGTGTATCACAAAAACATCTGTGGGGCAAGGCTGACGGGAAAAATTTCACCGATTTTCCCCCAAACGCATAGATTGGTAAGAACTCATACCCAAGGAGGAATCGCCATGGAAAAAAACTCGAACCCTGCCGCCCTGACTCCCCAGGGCGTGGACCAGGAGGCGTTTGACCGGGTATGGCGCCGCGTGATGCCCGATCAAGCGCAGAGCCCCATCGCCATAGGGCGAGTGGAAGTAGATGAGATCTCCCTCGCTGAAACCACCCCCCAAGATCAGTGCGAGCTTGCACCGGTCCCAGCTGAGGCACCAGTACAGCCCACCCCTTCTCCTACGCCCCCTCCCCCGTCCCGCAGCAAAGCGGAGGAGGGACCCCCTTTCTGCCTCGGCAGCCAGTCCCAGGGGGAGGAACAGACTCTCACCTCTCTCATGGACCTGGCCAAAGAGGGAGTCTTTATCGCCCAGGCCCTGGTCCGCAGGGGTGGAAGCTGCTCCAGGTCACTCAACTGTCTGGCTGCCGACCACCGGCGGGCCCTGCGCCAGCTCTCTGCCGCCTACTTTCTCATCACCGGTCAGCGTTACCGCCCACCGACCCCCTCTGTGGTCATTAACGCCTCTCTCCCCCTGGCCCTACGGGATCAGTTCGTCTGGGAGCAGCGATGGGAGCGGGCCAATCAGCAGGCCGCTGAGACCACCTCGGATGCCTGTCTCAAGGAATTATATCAGGAGCTGGCCCAAGACGGGGTCCTCCACGCCGCTACCATTCGCTCACTGCTGGAACAGATGGGTTGACTGTTCTTTCAGCTTTGGGGTAAACTGGAGAGAAAGGTGGGCGGCAGGGTCAGATTGCACACATCCCCGCCATCCCCTACATGCCGATGAAAGGAGCACGGTCTTATGACCCAGACCAAGGAGTTCTCCTATCCTTCCTCTGATGGTGTCCATACCATACACGCTCAGGAATGGCTGCCCCAAAGCAGCCCTATCGCTGTGATTCAGATTGTCCATGGAGTGGCAGAGCATATGGGGCGGTACCAGCACCTAGCCCAATTCCTCACCACCTACGGCTTTGCTGTGTGCGGCGAGGACCACCTGGGCCACGGCCTCACAGCAAACGACGGTCGATACGGTTACTTCGCCCCCCGCGGAGGATGGGACCTGGTCACCCAAGATGTGCGCCGCCTACGGGAGATAGAGGGAAAAAAGTTCCCCGGTCTGCCCCATGTGCTGCTGGGCCACTCCATGGGCTCCTTCCTCACTCGGACCTATCTGATTCGCTGGCCGGGAACGGTGGATGGAGCGGTTCTCTCCGGCACCGGCCAGGAAAAGGCGCCCTTAGTGGCCTTCGGTCGGCTTCTCGCCGGGGGGCTGGCCGCCCTCAAGGGCCCGGACTATGTCAGCCCACTGATCTATGAGCTTTCTCTGGGCGCCTACAACAAGAAATTTCAGCCCGCCCGAACCCGCGCCGACTGGCTCAGTAGGGACCGTGACATGGTAGACGCCAACTTAAACGACCCCCTGTGTGCCTTCCAGCCCACGGTATCCATGTTCCGGGATATGATGGAAGGACTGCAGTTCATCGCCAGCAAAAAAAATCTATCCAAAATGGACGTGGACACCCCCATCTATTTTCTGTCCGGTGACCGGGACCCCGTGGGCTCCATGGGCAGGGGGGTACGGAAGGTGGAGGCGATGTTCCGCTCCGCCGGGTGCCGGGATGTGACTGTCAAGCTGTACCACGGAGGCCGCCATGAGATGTTCAACGAGCTCAACCGCCAGGAGGTCATGGAGGACCTGCTAGTCTGGCTGGAACAGCGGCTCTTTGACTAGAGCCCAGTTTTTCCCCAGTGTTTTGCCTCTTTGTCTCCTTTGGCGTACAGGGAGCCCAGAAAATACGACAGTAAAAGAGCGGCTGTACGGCCGCTCTTTTACTGTCTTTCCCCTTTGAAGAGGAATACTGCTCTCATCGGAACCGCGACAATCATGGATGGTGAGATACAACGGGTGGTTTAGAGGGGCACAAGGCGCCACCCTAATCCCTCCACCTTCAGTTTGTCACCAGCTCGCCTGTCAGGATGTGGTCTCTGGTCATGGTCTCTCCCTGGGGCAGGTCCACTGTAATCCTGTTCCAAAGCATTCCACCCTGTTTCCCCTCCGTTCCCCTGTGGTGGTATCGGACAGAGAATCTGTGTATGGGACAATGGGCAGCCAGGACCTCATATGCCAACATGGCCTGGTCGGCCATTCTCTCCCGCATGACTGCCTCATCGGGGATGGGCTCATCCGCGCCGCCATAGAACTGCACATCGACGGATATGACGGCCTCGTCCGGCATCTGGGGGCTCCATCTGGCTGACCACATGGTAATATTCTGGTCCGGGACCCAGAGCCCTGTCCGGCGGATGACACTGTCGATGTACAGTTTCTTCCGCAGGGCCTCTTCCCGTTCCTTATCCTCTACGACCAGCCCGCCATATCCCAGACTCCGCTTCTCGCCGCCGTCGGAGAAGGAGAGATAGTAGCCGCCGCCCACCAAATCATAGCCCGCCCAGTGGCCCTGCGCCCTCCACTCCGGATGGACCTGGGCCGCATATTCCTTCATCGCGCGGGCGGCCATCAGATTGCCGATGACTGGTGGAAAACCAAGAGAAAGGAGGACAAACACAATCAGGGGCCCCACCAGAAGCAAGAGGGTCAGGCCTACACCCAGCCGTTTCTGTCCCAATCCTTCCATAAGGTTCCCTCCCCCTTTTTCGAAAATGATAGCAGAAGGTGGGCTATGCGGTCAATGAAATTGGGATATCTGGTCATTTTCCCGAGATAAGTGGTCCAAAAAATTTCGGACCTTCTCTATCTGTCCCCCTTGGACCGGGATAGTCATTTTCCCTCCCGCAGCTTGCACCTGGAGGGAGTATCCCCGCCTCTCCGGCACCAGCTCCGCGCCGTCCATGCTCTCCCAGGGGGCATACAGGACACAGGTGGAATAGCTGTCGTGGCTGATAGCAGCCAGGCCCCGGTCCATGACTCCCAGAAAATACTCCGGGTCCGGGGTCCTCTGGATCAGCCAGAGCAGGCCGCCCGTCTTTCCCCGAAGGTACAGGCAGTCCTCCAGCCGCTCCCCCAGCCGGTAGCACAGCAAGGCGGTGTGGTACATCCCATAGCTCTCCTCCAGCAGCCAGCCCAGCCGCTCAGGCTCTGGGTGCTCGGTGGGAAAGGACAGACCGGAGGGCCGCCCCAGCAGCAGGGACAGCACCGGCCGCAGTTGGTCCTCCTTCACCTTGTTGTAGGAGAAAGAGGCTTGATCGCCATTCTTTAAGTAGATGGTCAGGGTACATTTCAACAGCTGGACCTCATAGCGGATGGCAGCCGCCCCCTGGGGGATGAGCAGCCGGGTTACCCCTCCCCGCCACAGGGTCTGTAGGAGGACCTGGCCACGCCACCAGGACACGGCGTGCTCCTCCTCCCCTACTCCCTGCCGTACTTGGGGAATATAGGTCACGTTGCCGGGAGGCAGCCCTTCTCCCCGCCATTCCTCCAGAGCCGGGCGGAAAAGCTGGGGCAGCTCCGACCACTGATAGATACGCTTTGGCCAGGATGCCAATGTGGGTCGCCGGTCCTCTACTAATTTCACGGTCCTGCCCCCTTGATACAAAAGAGGTAAGACGCCTCGGAGAGCTTACGCTCTCCGAGGCGTCCCGTTCATCAGGTCTGGTCCTTGGTATCCTCGTCCTGAGACGGGGCGTGCTCCTGTTGTTCCGCCGGTCCCTGACCAGCGGGAGCGGTGGGTTCAGAGTCCTCCTCTGTGCCCTCCCCCTCAGGCTGACGGCCGCTGGCCTCCCCTTCGTCCAGAGCGGGAGGCTTGACCTCCTCGCTGACGATATGGATGTGCTTGGCCGGCGCCTCGATCACATCCGGTACGGAGGGGCGGAACGCCTTTTCGCTCTTGCGGGTAGAGGCGTAGGCGTCCTCCACCAGAGCGGGATCCCGGCCCTCGATGATGGCCACCATCTCGCCGCCAGTGATGGTCTCTTTCTCCAGCAGATAGGACACTACCTTGTGCATATCCTCCAGATTCTCCTGGATAACCTTTACAGCGTCCTCGTAGCAAACGTCCAAAATTGCTTTGACCGCCTTATCCATCACAGCCGCGGTATCCTGGGCGCAGTCCAGGCCGTAGCCCCCGTCCAGATACTGGTTACGGACCGAGCCCAGGGCCATCATGCCGAACTCCTCGCTCATACCGAACATGGCCACCATGTTCCGGGCAATATTGGTAGCCTCCTGGATATCCTGAGAGGCACCGTTGGTCATGGTATCCATCACCACCTGTTCAGCGGCCCGGCCGCCCATGGAAACAGATATCTTGGCCATAAGCTCTTCCTTAGTCCGCAGGTTGGTCTTGTCCTCCTCGGGCATCAAGAGGGTATAGCCCAGGGATCCCTCGGTGTGGGGGACAATGGTGATCTTCTGCACCGGCTCGGCGTTCTTCTGCTTATAGGCCACCATGGCGTGGCCCACCTCGTGGTAAGCCACCAGCTTGCGCTCGAATTGGGTGAGCACAGAATTTTTCTTCTCACTGCCGGCGATGACAAACTCGAAGGAGGCCAGCAGGTCCTCCTGGGTCACCATGCGGCGGCCGTGGCGGACGGCCCGGAGGGCCGCCTCGTTGACCAAGTTAGCCAGGTCAGCGCCCACAGTGCCAGCGGTAGCTAAGGCGATCTTCTTTAGGTCCACGTCCTCGCTCAAACGGATGTTTCGCGTGTGGACCTGGAGGGTGGCCAGACGTCCGGCCAGATTAGGCCGGTCGATGGTGATGCGCCGGTCGAAACGGCCGGGGCGGAGCAAAGCCTTGTCCAGCACCTCGGGCCGGTTGGTAGCTCCCAGGACGATGACGCCCTTGCCGGGGTCAAAGCCATCCAGCTCGGCCAGCAGCTGGTTCAGTGTCTGCTCCCGCTCGTCGTTGCCCCCCATGCGGTTGTCGCGGGACTTGCCGATGGTGTCGATCTCATCGATGAAGATGATACAGGGGGCCATCTTGCTGGCCTCTTTGAACAAGTCACGGACACGGCTGGCGCCCACGCCCACAAACATCTCTACAAAGTCGGAGCCGCTGATAGAGAAGAAGGGGACGCCGGCCTCGCCGGCCACGGCCTTGGCCAGCAGGGTCTTACCAGTACCCGGAGGGCCCACCAGCAGGGCGCCCTTGGGCAGCTTGGCGCCGATCTCAGTGTACTTACCGGGGTTGTGGAGAATATCGATGATCTCCTGGAGGGACTCCTTGGCCTCATCCTGGCCGGCCACATCCCGGAAGGTAACACCGGTCTTCTTCTCCACATACACCTTGGCGTTGGCCTTGCCCACGCCGCCCAGGCCGCCCATTCCTCCCTTGCCGCCTACCCCGCGGAACAGGAACATCATAGCGCCCACCAACAGCAGGATGGGAAGCAGTGTGGAGATGAGCAGGGACAGAATATAGGCAGAGCTGTCCACCGGGTCGCTGCCGTAGTTGGTCACCCCGTGCTCATCCAGCAGGTCGTAGATGCTCAGGTCGGATACTGGGGGCGGGGTTGTGACATATTCCTTCTCCTGGCTCTGGCCCCGGAGTGGGATCTGCATTCCAGCAAAGATTCCTTGGTCCCGCTCCTCTTCCTGGGGCAGATAGGCCTCAGCCTCTTCCTCCATCCCTTCCTTCAGGGTGATGACGTACTCGCCGCTCTCCATCCGCACGGACTCCACCAGCTCTGCCACCACCCACTGGCGGAAGATGGAGTAATCCACCTGGACCTGGTTGGCGTTGGCATAGGATGAGGTGCAGCTTTTGAACAGCATGGTCAGTACCAGGGCCCACATAATAATGCTGATGAGGCCCAACGTGTTCTTTTTGTTGTTTCCCTTATCTGGTTTCAAAGGAGAATACCTCCAATTTTCTGCTTGATTTTCTCTTTTCTGTCCAAATCACATTTAGGACTAAATGGTATCATACCACATCCGCACTTTAAAAACAAGAAAAGCGGGTGTAAACTTTCTGTAAAAGGTAAGGGGGTCTGCTCGGACCGCGGAGCCCCTCGATCCCCAATCGGTTTTTTCCCCGTCCTGTATTTTTGACTTCCCCCTTTCGCCTAAATATGATATACTGTTTTTTATCGTTGGAAATTTTGACATCGGAGGGAACTGCCCCATGAATAATAGACCGCCTCTGCGCCGCTCCGCCCCTGTGGAAACGGAGAACGACGGCATCATTGAAGGCCGCAACGCGGTCATCGAGGCCCTGAGAGCCGGCGTGGCCATCGACAAAATATTTCTACTCAAGGGCGAGCGTGACTCGGCCCTGGGGCATATCGCCTCCACCGCCCGGGAGAAGGGCATCGTAGTGGTAGACGCCGACCGGCGGAAGCTGGACAATATGAGCCGAACCCACTCCCACCAGGGAGTCATCGCCCAGGCCGCCGTTCGGGAGTACGCCTCTGTGGACGACATCCTAGCCGCCGCCCGGGATAAGGACGAGCCCCCCCTTATCGTAGTATGTGACGAGCTATCCGACCCCCACAACCTGGGGGCGGTCATCCGTACCGCCGACGCCGCCGGCGCCCACGGAGTCATCATCCCCAAGCGCCGGTCTGCCGGTCTGACCGCCGTGGTCGCTAAGACCTCAGCCGGGGCTGTGGCCCACGTTCCTGTCGCCCGGGTGGCCAATCTGCCCACTGTGCTGAAGGAACTGAAGGAGGCGGGAGTCTGGGTATTCGGCACCGCCATGGATGGGTCCACCTCCCTGTACCATGCCGACCTGAAGGGCCCTGCCGCCATCGTCATCGGCAGCGAGGGGGAGGGGATGGGCCGCCTGGTGGGAGAGAGCTGTGACTTCACCGTTTCCATCCCTATGTTCGGCAAGATCAATTCCCTGAACGCCTCCGCTGCCGCCGCGGTCCTGCTGTATGAGGCTGTCCGCCAGCGAACAGGCAATTAGTCAGACTTGCAGGAGGAATTTTCTATGATGCCAATTAAGCCTTTTAACGGGTTGGAGGCCGCTATTTGCACCATCGCAATGGCTGTCGTCGGGTACCTCGTCGGGAGCCTGCTGGCCATCCCGGGTGCGGGCGCCGTAGTATTTGCTATTGCCACCATGGGTGGATTCCTCTTGAGCGCCATCCATCGTAACCAGTGACTGAATTTCAAATTTCAAGGAGCCTCCCATGAGCGACCGCGACGATAAAAAACGAAACGAGGACGACCTGGCGGAGATCCGCTCCCTCATCGGGGACACGGACACAGGCGGTTTCTCTCTGGAAGATATTTTGGCGGAATACGGGTCCGGCAAGGTTCCGGGCCGGGGTGCGGTCCCTGTTCCCCCCAAAAAGGAGCGGGAGCCGGAGGGACCTGACCTGCCCTGGCCGGAGGCTCCCCGCACCTCCCGGCGTGAGGGGAAGGTAGTTGCCTTTCCCGGGGGCCAGATACAGCAGCCTCCTGATGAGGAGGAGCTGCCTGACGAGGAGGAGCTGCCTGACGAGGAGGAGCTGCCTCCCGACGAGGCTTCTCTCCCCAGTGAGGAGCCAGAGGAGCAGTTGGACGGCCCGGCGGCTGACAAAGAAGTGATTCCTTTTCCGGAGGAGGAGAGCGTCCTATCCGCCTTTCTCAAGGACCTGGGCAAAAAGGCCGACGACTATGCGGACCATATGTTTGAGGAGGACGAGGCCATCGACCACTCCGAGGTCCGCCGCCTGGAGAAGCTGATTCCAGGCACGGACCGGGAGGAGGAGCCGGAGGAGGTCCCCCGGTCCCGCCGTCCCAGGCCCCAGGACCCCCCTCCCCCGGACACGGACCCCCAGGAGCTGGCCCGGAGCTATCACAAGGGATTGGGCGGGGCCCGGCTGCGGGTACTGGCTGTGTTCCTTCTCTTTGCCCTCTCCCTGGTCCAACTGCTGGTACCCGCCCTGGGACTTGTATGGCTCCCCCCTCTGGACGACCTGTCCATCCAGCGTTGGATCGCCGTAGGCCTGCTGGCTGCGGGCGTACTGCTGGCCGGTGACGCGCTGGTGTCCGCCATTGGTCGGGCCTTCCATGGCAGGCTTGGGATGGATGTTCTGGCGGCCCTCTCCTGCGCCGCCACTCTGGCGGACGGCGCTGTGCTGGCTCTCCACCCCTCTCGTGGAAATCAGCTGCCATACAGCGCGGTGGCCCTGGCCGGCCTGTTCTTCCTGCTCCACGGAGCCTATCACAAGCGGTGCGGCCTGCGGCTCTCCTGCCGAACCGCGGCCGCCTCCGCCACTCCCTATCGGGTCACCCTGGACGAGGGGAAATGGAACGGCCTGGACACCTATACCAAATGGTCCGGCACCCAGGAGGGATTTGGCAGCCAGATCCAGGCTGACGATGGAGCCCAGCGTATTTTTCGCCGCTTCTGCCCCCTGCTGCTGCTGGGCTGCCTGCTGCTTTCTCTGTTGACCTCGGTGGGGATCGGCCAGCCTGAGCATCTGTTATGGTGTCTGTCCGCCACCTTTACCGCCACCTCCGCCTTTGGAGGAAGCTTGATCTACGGCCGCTCCTTCCACAAGCTGGCCCGGCGTCTGGCCCAAAGCGGTGCCGCCCTGGCTGGCTGGCCAGGCATCTCCCGCTCCCGGAGGGGGGACCGAGTTCTCATCACGGATACCGATCTGTTCCCCCCCGGCTATGTAGAACTCAACGGAGTGAAGGTGTTGGGCAACTTCCCTATGGAGCGGGTGGTGGCCTATACAGCCACTCTCATCCGGGACTCCGGCAGCGGCCTGACCAAGCTGTTCCACGACCATCTCCGCGCTCTGGGAGGCCTGATGCGGAATGCCGACCACCTGTGCTGCTACGAGGGGGGCGGCCTGTCCGCCAATATCCGCGGAGACCAAGTGCTGGTAGGTTCCGCAGCCTTTATGAATCTGATGGATATTCCCCTCCCTCAGGGGTTAAACGTAAAGAGCGCCGTGTTCTGTGCCATCAACGGGGAGCTGGCCGGTATCTTTGCCTTGAGCTATTCCCTCCACGACACCATTTTCCCCGCTCTGGAGGAGCTGATGCGTGAGAAGATCGGCCCTGTGCTGGCCACCCGTGATTTTAATCTGATCCCCGCCATGCTTCACCAGCGTTTCAAGCTGGCGGCGGACAAAATGGACTTTCCTCCGGTGGAACGGCGGCGGGAGCTGTCCGATCCGGAGCAGCCCCACAGCGATGTCCTCACCGCTCTGTTGTGCCGGGAGGGGCTGTTTCCCTTTGCCGAGGCTGTGACGGCCGCCAAGCGACTGCGGTGGGCAACCCGGCTGGGCGCCATTATCTGCTGTGCCGGCTCCCTGCTGGGTCTGCTGCTGGCCGCCTATCTCACCTCTGTATCCGCCTATTCCTCCCTTTCCCCTCTGAATCTGCTCGTTTTCATGCTCACCTGGCTGTTCCCGGTATGGTTCCTGTCCGGGTGGGTCCACCGCTACTGATGGGACCTGATCTGAACGAATGAGGTGATCCTTTTGATCCGACTGGCCTGTGCTGACGACCTAGACGCCGTCGACGCCATCTATGACGCCATCCTGACTCTGGAGGAGGCCCGCCCCGTATCCTTCACCAACTGGCAGCGGGGCAAGTATCCCACTCTGGACCACGCCCGCCGTGCCATGGAGGAGCACACCCTCTGGCTGGCCGGGGAGGATGGGAAGTATTACGGCACCTTTATCCTCAACGGCATCCAGCTTCCGGAGTATGCCCAGATCCCCTGGCAGTTTCAGGCTCCGCCGGACCAGGTGGCCGTGATCCACACCCTGATGGTCCACCCGGACTGGTCTGGCCGGGGCAAGGGCCGGGAACTGGTCGCCTTCTGTGAGGAGGAGAGCCGCCGCCAGGGAAAATCTGTCATCCGGTTAGATACCCCGGAGGGCAACACCCCTGCCAATCTCATGTATGCCCGTCTGGGCTACCGGCTGGCTGGGGCTGCCGAGTTTTTCTTCCAGGGATTTATCCATGAG
>CABIXV010000002.1:485915-531024 GCA_902362775.1 Clostridiales bacterium
TTCCGAGATACGCCATTTTTTCCCTACCGCCCTTCTCTTGTCCACCCCCATCAGAAAGAAGGCAGCCAGGTTGACTGCCATCAGGTACAGGATCACAAGCTGTACAAGCTCCGGGGCCATCGCTCTCCCCCTCTCTTTCGCCATGTCGGCTTATATCGGGGTACAGTGTACCTCTTTTTCTCTCCCTTTGCAACCCGCTCTCCCGCGGCTCCCCAGCTCTTTTGGACCTCCTCCCTGCCAGAGCTGTCCCACGGGAAATTATTTTCCCTTTGGTCAAGATTTTTTCTCTTGTTTTACTTTTTAGCTAGACCTTAATCATCCTTTTTCATCCATTCTTCTTATGTTAATTTTCTTTGCTTTAATTCCCCTCCCCTTTACCCATGTTTTCCCATTTTATTTCTCTCTATTTGTTTACTTCGTCATCATGTCCATCCTTTTTATTCCGTTTTACAGAAAACTAAATATTTTTTTGTCCTTTTAGCTCTTTTTTCTCATTTTAATGTTTTTTCAGCAAAAAAGCTGTTGCAATATTTCCTGCAAATGGTATAATGATTCGTCAGCAAAATTATTGTACGCTCCCATGGAAAAGATATCTGGGAGGAAATGGTGGCGGCGTTGCGCCAGTTCTGTTCGGGCTAGGTCCGGGCGGCAGCAGATCGTCGTCGCGTAAGAAGAAAGGAATGAAGTTTACAAATGGCAACGAAATTCGTGTACCTCTTCTCCGAAGGCAACGGCAAGATGAAGGAGCTGTTGGGCGGCAAGGGCGCCAACCTGGCCGAGATGACCAGCCTTGGTATGCCTGTGCCCCAGGGCTTCACCATCACCACCGAGGCCTGCACCCAGTACTATGAGGACGGCGAAAAGATCAACGACGAGATCCAGGCTCAGATCATGGAGTATATCGTCAAGATGGAGGAGATCACCGGCAAGAAGTTCGGCGATCTGGACAACCCCCTGCTGGTTTCTGTCCGTTCCGGCGCCCGGGCCTCCATGCCCGGTATGATGGACACCATCCTGAACCTTGGTCTGAACGAGGACGTGGTGGATGTCATTGCCAAGAAGTCCAATAACCCCCGCTGGGCTTGGGACTGCTATCGCCGCTTCATCCAGATGTATTCCGACGTTGTCATGGAAGTGGGTAAGAAGTATTTTGAGGAGCTCATTGACAAGATGAAGGAACAGCGGGGCGTCACTCAGGACGTGGAGCTCACCGCTGACGACCTGAAGGAGCTGGCCAGCCAGTTCAAGGCAGAGTACAAGTCCAAGATCGGCTCCGACTTCCCCAGCGACCCCAAGGAGCAGCTGATGGGCGCCATCAAGGCCGTCTTCCGCTCCTGGAACAATCCCCGTGCCATCGTGTACCGCCGCATGAACGATATCCCCGGCAGCTGGGGCACCGCCGTCAACGTCCAGTCCATGGCCTTCGGCAACATGGGCGACGACTGCGGTACCGGCGTTGCCTTTACCCGTAACCCCGCCACCGGCGAGAAGAAGCTGATGGGCGAGTTCCTGACCAACGCCCAGGGCGAGGACGTTGTGGCCGGCGTTCGCACCCCCATGCCCATCCAGGAGATGGCCGACAAGTTCCCCGAGGCCTTTGCCCAGTTCCAGGACGTGTGCCAGCGCCTGGAGAACCATTACCGGGATATGCAGGACATGGAGTTCACCGTAGAAAACGGCAAGCTCTATATGCTTCAGACTCGTAACGGCAAGCGCACCGCCGCCGCCGCTCTGAAGATCGCCTGCGATCTGGTGGATGAGGGTATGATCAGCGAGCAGGAGGCTGTTGCCATGATCGACCCCCGCAACCTGGACACCCTGCTCCATCCCCAGTTCGACCCCGCCGCTCTGAAGAAGGCCGCCCCCGTGGCCACCGCCCTGCCCGCCTCCCCCGGCGCCGCCTGCGGCAAGATCGTCTTTACCGCTGACGACGCCAAGGCTTGGGCCGAGCGGGGTGAGAAGGTGTGTCTGGTCCGTCTGGAGACCAGCCCCGAGGATATCGAGGGCATGGTCGCCTCCCAGGGCATCCTCACTGTCCGTGGCGGTATGACTTCTCACGCCGCCGTGGTAGCCCGCGGCATGGGCACCTGCTGCGTGTCTGGCTGCGGTGCCATCAAGATGGACGAGGCCAACAAGCAGTTTGAGCTGGACGGCCGCACCTACCGTGAGGGCGACTGGATCAGCCTGGACGGCTCCACCGGCAACATCTACGGTGAGGCCATCCCCACTGTGGACGCTTCTATTTCCGGCGAGTTTGGCCGTATCATGGCTTGGGCTGATAAGTTCCGCCAGCTGAAGGTCCGCACCAACGCCGACAACCCCCGTGATACCGCCCAGGCCGTCAAGTTCGGCGCCGAGGGCATCGGCCTGTGCCGCACCGAGCATATGTTCTTTGAAGCCGACCGTATCCCCGCCATTCGGGAGATGATCTGCTCCGATACCGTGGAGCAACGTGAGAAGGCTCTGGCCAAGCTTGAGCCCATGCAGCAGGGCGACTTTGAGGCCATGTACGAGGCTCTGGAGGGCCGTCCCATGACCATCCGTTTCCTGGATCCCCCGCTGCACGAGTTTGTTCCTACCGAGGAGGCCGATATCGCCCAGTTGGCCCAGGATATGGGCAAGAGCGTGGCCGACATCAAGGCCATCATCGCCAGCCTGCACGAGTTCAACCCCATGATGGGCCACCGCGGCTGCCGTCTGGCGGTCACCTATCCTGAGATTGCCGCCATGCAGACCCGGGCTGTCATCAAGGCCGCCCTCAATGTCCAGGCCAAGCACCCCGACTGGAAGATGGTCCCCGAGATCATGATCCCCCTGGTAGGCGAGGTCAAGGAGCTGGCCTTCGTCAAGAACGTGGTGGTCAAGGTGGCCGACCAGCTGATCGCTGACGCCGGCTCCGACATGAAGTACCTGGTGGGCACTATGATCGAGATTCCCCGTGCCGCCCTCACTGCCGACGAAATCGCCAAAGAGGCCCAGTTCTTCTCCTTCGGCACCAACGACCTGACCCAGATGACCTTCGGCTTCTCCCGTGACGATGCCGGCAAGTTCCTGGAGTCCTACTACTCCAGCAAGATCTATGAGAGCGACCCCTTCGCCCGCCTGGACCAGAACGGCGTAGGCCGCTTGGTGGAGATGGCCTGCAAGCTGGGCCGTCAGACCCGCCCCGACCTGAAGCTGGGCATCTGCGGCGAGCACGGCGGCGACCCCTCCTCTGTGGAGTTCTGCCACAACACCGGGCTGGACTATGTGTCCTGCTCCCCCTTCCGGGTGCCTATCGCCCGTCTGGCCGCTGCCCAGGCCGCGATTAAGAATCCCCGCGCCTGATCCCTCCCCTGGTTTCTGAATCCGGTCCTCTTCAATAAGAATAACAGGCACACCGTCCACTGGACGGTGTGCCTGTTTCTTTGGTTCCGCCTTATTCCCGGCCAGGTTCTCCCCTGTCCTTTTCCTTCCCCGGTAGCCTGTTCATCAAAAATTATTTCAATTTTTTTAATTAAATTGATTGACGCTCCCCTGGAACAGTGGTATCATCAGTCCGTTCAATTTTGAAGAAGTAGGATTTGATATCACTATGCATCCTCTGAAAAAGCTTCCCTGCCGCACTTTTCAGCTGGCCTTCCGGCTGGCGCTCCCCTTTCTCCCCTACCGGGAGCCCAAACAGTTGGACGGACTGGACTCCATCCCTCCGCTGCTCAAGAGGAGTGGGGTGGGCTCCGTCCTGCTGGTCACCGACCGTTCCGTCCGCTCCCTGGGCCTTACGGCCCCTCTGGAGAAGTCCTTGGCCGAGGAAGGCATCATCTGCGCTGTCTATGACGGCACTGTGCCCAACCCCACTATCCAAAATGTGGAGGAGGGCCGGCAGCTCTATCTGGACAGCGGAGCCCAGGCCATCATCGCCGTGGGCGGTGGCTCGGTCATGGACTGCGCCAAGGGCGTGGGGGCCCGGATCGCTCGGCCCCATAAGCCGGTGCGGAGAATGAAGGGCCTGCTGCGGGTGCTTGTGCCCACCCCTTTGACGATTGCTGTTCCCACCACCGCCGGTACGGGAAGCGAGGCCACCCTGGCCGCTGTCATTACTGACCCGGAGAAAAAGCACAAGTACCCCATCAACGACTTTGCCCTCATCCCCGACTACGCGGTGCTGGACCCGAAGATCACCCTGGGCCTGCCCCCCTTTATTACCGCTACCACAGGAATGGACGCCCTGACCCATGCCATTGAGTCCTACATCGGCCAGACCACTACCAAGCTGACCCAAGCTATGTCCGAGGAGGCCGCTCGCCTCATCGTCCACAATCTGCCCCGGTCCTTTGCCAATGGCACGGATCTGGAGGCCCGCCGGGCCATGCTCCGGGCCGCCTACTGCGCTGGTGTGTCCTTTACCCGATCCTATGTGGGCTATGTCCACGGGCTGGCCCACTCCCTGGGAGGCCAGTACGGCGTCCCCCACGGGCTGGCTAACGCCGTCATCCTGCCCTATTTTCTGGAGGAATACGGCCCCGCCTGCTGGGAAAAACTGGGTAAGCTGGCCAAAGCGGCTGGGCTAGCCCAGGAGGGGGACTCTGCCCAGCAGAGCGCCCTGGCCTTCATCGCCTGGATCAAAGAGGCCAATCGGACCATGGGCATCCCGGAGACGATTGCCGAGCTCCGGACCGAAGATATCCCCGCTATGGCCCGCCATGCGGACCAGGAGTGCAATCCCCTCTATCCCGTACCCCGGCTCATGGATCGTCAGGAGTTGGAGGTCATGTATCAAAAGCTGATGGCAAAGGAGGCGTCCCCATGGATATCCAAACCCTCGTCCAGGACCAGCGGGCCCATTTCCAAACTGGCCAGACGTTTAGCCTAGCTGTCCGCCGGCGGGCTTTGGACAAGCTGCGTCAGGCCATTCTGGCCCATGAGGCGGACATCAATAGCGCCCTGGCGGCCGACCTGAACAAGTCCGCCACCGAGAGCTATATGTGTGAGGTGGGGATGACCCTGGCCGAACTGAACTATGTAAGGAAGCACCTGGCCCGCTGGATGCGGGACCGAAAGGCAGCCACCCCCTTAGCCCAGTTCCACGCCAAAAGCTTCACGGTGGCCGAGCCCTATGGAGTGGTCCTTATCATGTCCCCCTGGAACTACCCCTTTATGCTGACCCTGGAGCCCCTCATCGGGGCCATCGCCGCGGGCAACTGCTGTGTGGTGAAGCCCTCAGCCTACTCCCCCGCCACCTCCAACCTCATCCGCGCCATCCTGGCGGAGTGCTTTCCCCCGGAATTCGTCTGTGTGGTAGAGGGAGGCCGGGCGGAAAACCAGGCCCTGCTGGACCAAAAATTTGACTATATCTTTTTTACCGGCGGGGTGGCCGTGGGGCGGGAGGTCATGTCCAAGGCGGCCCGCCACCTCACCCCCGTCACCCTGGAGTTGGGGGGCAAAAGCCCCTGCGTGGTGGACGCCACCGCCAAGCTGGACCTGGCTGCCAAGCGGCTGGTATTCGGCAAGCTGCTCAACTGCGGCCAGACCTGCGTGGCCCCTGACTATCTGCTCATCGATGGCCGGGTGAAGGACCAATTTCTATCCCATGTCAAAAAGTGGATGACCGCCATGTATGAGCAGGATCCCCTGGACAATCAGGGCTATGTGCGGATGATAAACCGCAAGCACTATGACCGGGTGATGGGCCTCATTGACCCGGCCAAGGTGGTCTATGGCGGCCGGGGGGACCCGGACACCTTGAAAATACAGCCCACTATCTTGGACGGTGTGTCCCCGGAGGACCCGGTAATGCAGGAGGAGATTTTCGGCCCCCTGCTCCCTGTCCTCACCTATGACACCCTGGACCGGGCGGTGGAGTTCATCAACAGCCGCCCCCATCCCCTGGCCCTATATCTGTTTTCCGAGGATCGGGCCGCCCAGGAGCGGTTCCTCCGCCAAGTCCCCTTTGGCGGGGGCTGCGTCAACGACACCATTATCCATCTGGCTACCAGCCGGATGGGCTTTGGAGGTGTGGGTGACAGCGGCATGGGCAGCTACCACGGCAAACTGAGCTTTGATACCTTCTCCCACCAGAAAAGCGTTGTGAAGAAGTCCACCTGGATGGACCTGCCGGTGCGCTATGCACCATATACCGCCCTTCAGGAGAAGCTGCTTCGCCTCTTTCTGCGCTGAAACCGTCCTCTTTCCGAGGCCTCTTATGGCCCAGGGCGGCCCGCATTTGTGGTTTTGCTCCTGCGGGTCCGAAGCCGCCAGCAGGACAAAAGGCCATTGCGGATGAAATCTGATAACAAAAACACCCATCTGATTTTACTCAGATGGGTGTTTTTTATCATGGTCGAATCATTCGAAGGGGTCACATGTTCTTTCCGCGCTCGATTGGGCCATTTTCTTTTTCGTATTCGTCAAGGTGCTTCAGCAGTACATATTCAATATAATTCGTCATAGAGCGGTGTTCAGCCGTAGCCAGGACCCCGATCCTATCAAATACATCGTCCGACATACGCAACGTAAACACTCGTTTGATAGTGGCCATATTGCCCGCCCCTTTCTATTTTCGAATATATAATAGTGTAATAACACAAAAATATATACAGTCTATTGACAGCTAAGTGATATCACTTTATAATGTTGAAAAAATGTGAAAGGGGTTGAGTATCGTCGAAAAGTTGCAACAACTTGTCCGCCTGGGCAAAAAGCTCTCGAGTGTCGGCTCCGAACTCAGGCTTGCCCAAAAGGGACTGGAAAAATGGCGGATGACTATGGACTAAGCTCTCCTCAGGCCATCGACTTTTCCAAACACTGCGACAAACTGTCATCCAGATTCACCGCATTGGAAGATGATTATTTGACTTTGCGCCAAGAACTTATCCAGCAGTAAAAAAGCCCCGCCAGTCATGACTGGCGGGGCTTTTTTACTGCTCAATTTTACTCCGTGGTATAGTTGTCAAAATAGCCCTGAATATAGACGATAGGAGTTCCCTTGTCGCCGGAGCCGGAGGTCAGGTCGCACAGGGAGCCGATCAGATCCGTCAGGCGGCGGGGGGTGGTGCCCTCAGACACCATCTGGCCCACCAGGTCGCCGTCCTTCTTGTGAATGCGTTCCTTAATGGCCTCCTTCAGGGCATCGCCGGACAGGTCAGCAAAGTCGTTATCCGCCAGATACTTCAGCTTCAGCTCGTTGGGGGTCCCCTCCAGACCGGCGGTATAGGCGGGAGATACTACCGGGTCGGCCAGCTCCCAGATCTTGCCCACCGGATCCTTGAAGGCGCCGTCTCCGTACACCATGACCTCCACATGCTTCCCAGTCTTTTCCAGCAGCTTCTTCTGAATGGCCTCCACCAGATCCTGGCACTCCCGGGGGAATAGCTTGACCTGGTCCTCCGTAGCCTTGTTGGAGCCCAGCAGGCCGTACTTGGCGTTATAGCCGCTGCCGTCAACTGGGGCGGTCATAATCTCGTCCAGGCCAAAGACCTTCTCCGCCCCGCCCTGCTTTAGCAGACGCTTGGTGCGCTGACGAGTGTGGATGTCACAGCACAGCACATTCTTGGTGTATCCCAAGATAGCCCGCGGATCGTTGGCAAAGATTACCTCCACCTCAGCGCCGCTCTCCCGAATCAGCTGCTGATAGTATTCCACATAGTCCACGCCGGTGAAGGGGTGCTTCTCATAGCCGAACAGTTCCCGGTATTTCTCCAGAGACAGGACATCCTTATAGGGGTCCACGCCGCGCTCATCCAAGGCATCCAAACTGACCAAGTGGTTGCCCACCTCGTCCGAGGGATAACTGAGCATCAGGACGATCTTCTTGGCCCCCTTGGCGATGCCCCTTAGGCAGATGGCAAAGCGGTTGCGGCTGAGAATGGGGAAGACAACGCCCACAGTCTGGCCGCCCAGCTTGGCCTTCACATCGCCGGCGATATTGTCCACCGAGGCATAGTTGCCCTGGGAGCGGGCCACGATAGCCTCAGTCATGGCAACCACGTCACGGTCCCGGATGGCGAAGCCGTCGTCAGCGGCCGCCTCCAGCACGGAATTGGTGACGATCTCCACCAGGTCATCACCGCTGCGGATGATAGGGGCCCGCAGGCCGCGGGAAACGGTACCGACCATACGACTCATGTTGGAACACTCCTTATCGTTTCATGTGTATCATTTCATCAGATGGGGAACATCTGTCCCCAATTTTTTAGTATAGCAAGAAATGTTCAAAAAGTAAATAAAAAATAGCTCTCCCTGGGCTTCTTTGGCATCCAAAGTTTCACGGACAAAGGCGCCGCCCCTCTGTGCAAATGGACGGCCAAAAAATTTTTTGGACTGTGCGGGAACTTTTCTCTCCCCAATACGTCTATTAAAAGCAAAGGGACAGGAACGCCCCACAAAAAGGAAAAGGAGCGATTATAATGAACAAGAAGCTAACCGCGGTCGTACTGAGCGGTGCCGTCGTCTGGCTGATGGGCGCCCACGCGCTGGCTGCACAGCCGGCAGGCCAGTCTGATATCATTCCAATCTCCGCCCCTGTGGAGGACATCGCCATGACAGACAGCGCGCTTTACTACGGAACCGTGTCCGCCATCTCCACGGAGGAGGACGGAACCATTTCCCGCTTGACTATGGAGTCTGAGGCCCATGGACAGTATGTGATGAATCTCTCCCCAGACACCGTATGGGTAGACGCTGGAAATAAAATCGCCGCTGATCCCTCCACGGTGAAGGTGGGCGACAGACTGTATGTGTACCACAGCCACGTCTCCACCCGCTCTCTCCCTCCCCAGTCCGCCGCCTTCGCCGTGGTCGTTAACGTGCCCCAAGATATGGGTGCGCCCCACTACCACGTCGTAAATAATGTGGTGTCCCAGGAGGATGGCTCTGTGAAGTTCTCTGTGGACAATGGAGGACTCATTCTCTCCGTATCCGTAGATGCCGGCCTGTCCGCCTACGAGGGGGACGCCCCCGCCCTGGCTGATATCCAGGCCGGTGACCGCATCATGGCCTGGTACGATATCGTACTCACCTCCTACCCCGGTCAGAGTGGCGCCAGCCATATCATGCTCCTGCCCGCTAAGGCCGAGGATCTGCCCAAGCCTGAGGAGGGCGCCCAGCTGACTATGGAGCTGGACGGCAAAGTACCCAACATGGTAGGCCGCTATGAGAGCGGCGTGGCTATGGTTCCCGTGGCCGCCGTCGCCCAGGCTCTGGGCCTGGACGTGACTTACACCCCCAATACAGACGAGGGCGCTTTGGTCACCGTGGAGAGCGACCAGTTCCGGGTCAGCCTGTACCTGGACCGGCAGATCATCACCGGCGTTACTAAGATTGAAGGGGCCGTAGGCGCCACCGGCCCCCTGGACTATGGCAAGGCCCCCTATGTGGTCGCCCCTGGCACCACCTGGGCGCCCGCCGAGATCTTCAAGATGCTGGGCAGGACTGTCACCCTGGAGGGCACCAATCTTATCATTGAGTGATTTGAGCCTGAATCAAGAAATAGACCATACAAAAAGGGAGCCGCTTCCTGGTGAAGCGGTTCCCTTTTCCAATGTCCGGCCCGCTGGGGGGCTGACAAGTGAGACTCCAAACACAGGTACACACACGGGGTGATGCCAGGTTTATTAACATAAGATTTTATTTACCTAGTCCTTTTGGTGGTACGGCCCGAATACTATTTCCAGTTGTTTGAGCGGCTGTGTGTGCTGTACGCAGCGTACAGGGCGCTGGCGATAAATTTTATAACACCCATTACAGGCAAAGCAGCGGCTCTCCGCCTCTGGATTTTCCTTCATACGGGAGATAAAATCAGGCTGGCAGATCAGGCTTCGGCTAAATGACACAAAGGGGAACCCGGCTTCCAGCACCTGTTCCGCTGTCTTACGGGAGAAAACTCCTCCTACTGGAATCAGCGGCACCTCAACGCCCTCTCTGGCCTCCATGATCTCATGGAGAAAGAATGGCTTTTTCTCCCCTGCCCGGGTGGCAAAATCAAGTCCGCTGATCTCTATTCCGTCTACGCCGGCCCCCTGGCAGAGCCGCAGAAGAGCACGCAGATCTCCGCATCCATTGGAGTCCACCTTGACCAGCAACGCGAACTCCGGCCCACAGGCCGCGCGCACGCCAGCCAGAATTCTTGCCGGCAGGCGGAAGCGATTCTCCAGGCAGCCGCCATAGCTGTCTGTCCGGTGATTCTCCTGGGGGTTCAGAAAATTGGACAGGAGATAGCCGTGGGCATGGTGGACCTGCACCCCGTCCAGTCCGGCCGCCTGACATATCCGTGCTCCGTCAATGAACTGCTCTACCAGTTGGTCCAGCTCTTCCTCCGTAAAATCATCCGGTCCCTTTGGACGGCATCCGTTGACTCTCTCCATTCCCTTCAGTCCGCTGTGACTGATCTGGGCCACAATCCGGCCGCCAGCCCGGTGTACCTCCTCCGCGGCTTGGCGCAACAGGCTGTGGTCAATCCGCCGGTCCAACACCACCTGTCCCTCGTCGGCGCGCTGAGAGCGGTCTGCCGTCATATGGCCAGTAATAATAAGACCTACTTCTCGCTCGGCTAGCTCCCTCTGCACCTGGACCCAGGCTGGCGTGATCTGCCCATCCAGGGTCGAGAGGTGCTCATTGGTCGCTGAACGGACCGTCCTATTTTTTAAGTGGAGAGGCCCAAGCCGGGCCGTTTCAAACAGTTTGTAATGCATACACTCCTCACCATCCATCCAAATATTCCTGTGGGCTTACAGGTCTTTCCCAGTAATACGGGCAGTGCGCCCCAGCTTGTTCCACTCCCGGTTTCCCTGGTTGTGCTGGGCCACCAGCTTGGCAATCTGCCCCTGGCTCTCCTCCACCTCCGCCTTGAAGGCTCTGGCGGACAGGCGCAGAGCCCCGTGGCCCAGAATGATCATCTGCTCCAGCCCGTCGGAGGTGGCCACCCGCACCCGATGGTCTCTCCCCAGGTCATAGGTCGTTTTTTCAATATAGGCGTCGGCAGTTTCCGCCTCCTTGGTGTACACCACATAGATACCGTTGACCTTTTCCACCGAGCCTGGGTTCCCCTTCACTTTATAGGCATCAAAGACCAAAATGACCACACAGTTTCGAAAGCCCTGGTAGTTGGACAGGATATCAGCCAGCGTAGAACGGGCGGCAGCCACGTCCTGCTGCGCTATCCGCTTCAGCTCCTCCCAGGCGAAAATGATGTTGTATCCGTCCACAAGCAGGTACTCCGGCCCAGTCTTTTGGGCACGGATGGCGTACTTCTCGTCGCTGAGGCTGGTCCGCGCCGGCTTTTTCTGGGGTTGGAAGACCCGCGGCTCCACCTTGCCATAGGTCCGCTCGAAAATGGCCTGGAGTTCCTTGTCCTGCTCCAGACTTCCGCTAGAGTAGGTCCGCTGTCTGCCGACGGGAGGGGCCTCAGCCTGCCGTGGGCGCTCCAGCCCTAGGCGCAGGCCGCTGTCCACGTGCATATGGTCCCGTACCTCGCTCCATTTCACGTTGACACCTGCCCCATGGGAACAGAACACAGAGTCGGGGGTATTTTCCACATCCCGCTCCGGGTCGTAGCTAAATTGGGCAACGATGCTCTCCTGGTCAGCACAGGGCTCATAGCCCCGAAGCGCACAGTTTAAGCGGCCACGGCCACGGGTGTAGGAGGCCACCTCCCGCCAGTAGTTCCGCAGGCCAGCCACCGGCCCGTGACCGGAGAGGAGGACCAGCTCTCCCTCCTGTTCTGGGGCGTCCACAATGCCCCCCATGGCCTGGAGGTCGGTCATGGCCCGGCCTACACAGTCCGGGGGCAGCTCCAGTTGGAATTCGTAATGGGGCTCCAGCAGAATACTCTCCGCCTGCATCAGCCCCTGGCGCACCGCTCGGTAGGTGGCCTGGCGGAAGTCGCCCCCCTCGGTGTGTTTCAGATGGGCCCGGCCGGCCACCAGTGTAATCTTCATGTCCGTTATGGGGGAGCCGGTGAGCACTCCCAGGTGCTCCTTCTCTTCGAGATGAGTGAGAATCAACCGCTGCCAGTTCAGGCCCAGCTGGTCCGCCGAGCAGGAGGAGGCAAAGCGCAGCCCGCTTCCCCGCTCCCCCGGCTCCAGCAGCAGGTGTACCTCGGCATAGTGGCGCAGGGGCTCGAAGTGGCCTACCCCCTCCACTGGGCCAGAGATCGTCTCCCGGTAAACGATGGATCCAGTTCCGAAGGACACCTCCACCCCGAACCGCTCCCGGATTAGACGGGTCATCACCTCCAGCTGTATCTCGCCCATAAGTCGGAGATGTATCTCTCCCAGAGCCTCGTTCCACACCACCCGGAGCTGGGGGTCCTCCTCCTCTAACTGCCGAAGGTTCCGCAGTATGGCGTGGACATCACACCCATGGGGCAGGATCACCTGGTAGGTGAGAGGTGGCTCCAGCTCCGGCTCCCACCGCCCGGCTTCCCCTCCAAGCCCATCCCCAGGCTGGGTATGGGTCAGGCCGGTCAGGGCGCACACCGTGCCAGCTGGCGCCTCGTCCACAGTCTGATATTTGGGTCCGGAGTAAATCCGGATCTGGTTGACCTTCTCCTGCCAGCCCTCTCCTCCCAAAGCGGTCCGGACCCGGAGAGTGCCGCCGGTGACCTTCACATAGGTCAGCCGGTCGCTGCCGTCCCTGGCGATCTTGAACACCCGCGCTCCAAACTCCGGACCATACTGGGGAGCAGAGGCGTAAGCAGCCAGGCCGTCCAGCAGCTCCCCCACCCCCTCCAGCTTGAGCGCGGAGCCAAAGAAGCAGGGAAAGATGAGCCGACGGGTCACCAGATCGGCCGCATCCTCCTCTGTGACTTCCATTCCCTCCAGATAGTGTTCCAATAACGCCTCGTCGCAGGCGGCTAGATCCTCTTGAATTGAGCCGATCCCCTGAGAGAAATCCAGGCAGCCGCTGTCCAGTCTGGCCTGGAGCTGGGCCAGCAGGGCGTCTCGGTCGCTGCCCGCCAAGTCCATCTTATTTATAAATAGAAACGTGGGTATTTTGTGCTTGTCCAACAGCTTCCACAGCGTGCGGGTATGGCCCTGGATGCCATCAGTGCCGCTGACCACCAAAACGGCGCAGTCCAGCACCTGGAGAGATCGCTCCATCTCCGCGGAGAAATCAACATGCCCTGGGGTGTCCAGCAGGGTGAAGGCTGTTCCCCCATAGGAGAACTCCGCCTGCTTGGAAAAGATGGTGATGCCTCTCTCCCGCTCCTGAGTATCTGTATCCAGAAAGGCGTCCCGATGATCCACTCGCCCCAGCTTCCGCAGGGCACCGCTCAGATACAGCAGCCCCTCGGAGAGTGTGGTCTTGCCGCTGTCCACATGGGCCAAAACCCCCATTACGATCCTTCTCATTTTATGGCTGTCCCGCCTTCCGCACTTCTCATTTTTATCCAGCATACAATGTCCCCGGTCCACTGTCAAGGTAGTTCCCTTCCCATTTTTTCCACTTTCCGGCTACTTTCTCTGGACTTTTACATAGAAATGCGGTATACTATGTCGTTCTTACCATAGATCGCATTGGCAGGAGGTCCCCTGTGTATCAATTTTTATTTTTCTTTTTCGTCTACGCCTTTCTGGGCTGGTGTACCGAGGTCAGCTATGCCGCCCTGGTCACGGGCCGCTTTGTCAACCGGGGATTTCTCAACGGCCCCTGGTGCCCTGTCTACGGCTTTGGAGTGGTCATCGTGCTGGCCTTTCTGGAGCCTCTGAAGAGCAACCTCCTGCTGCTGTTCCTGGGTTCCGTTGTCTTGACCTCCGCTCTGGAATGGGCCACTGGCTTTGTGCTGGAAAAAATATTTCACCAGCGCTGGTGGGATTACTCTGACCAGCCCTTCAACCTCAACGGCTATATTTGTCTCCGGTTTTCTATTGCCTGGGGTCTGGCCTGCTTGTTCGTAGTCAAGCTCCTCCACCCCTCAGTCCTACTGATCATCCGGCTGGTACCAAGGGGACTTGGCTGGACGCTGCTGGCCCTTCTGGCCGCTGTCATGGCGGTGGACCTGGCCGCCACGGTCCGTACCATCGCCAAGCTCAACCGCCGCCTCTCTCAGTTGGACCAGCTGGCTGCCAAAATCAAGGACGCCTCCAACGATTTTGGAGAGGACCTGGCCGAGCGAGTGCTGGATGCCGCTGAGAAAGGATCCGACTGGAAGGAGGAACTGGAGGAGCTCACCGACCGCCTTGCCCAGCGCCAGGAGGGCTTGCGGGAGGACCTGGGCGATCTCAGGGAAGACCTTCAGGATCATTTGGAGGAGCGCCGGGAGCAATACCGCCGCCAGCTTCAGGATTGGAAGGAGAGTATTCAGGAGCTGCTGGACCGGGACAGCTTTGGCCAGCACCGGCTGTTCAAGGCCTTCCCTGGGCTCCGTTCCACCCGGTACAAGGAGGCGCTGGAGCGGCTGCGCCGACGCATGGGCCAGTAGCAAATATTCCGTTGTAATTTTTTCCGCTTTATGATAGCATAATGATAATCATAATCAAAAAGGAGGCCATTTCTGTGGAGGAACTGCTGGATCTCAAGGACCGTATGGAGCGGGAGCGTCCCACCCCCTGGGAGGAGTTGCCGGACCTGGCCCTGTATATGGACCAGATCATCGCCTATATGCCCCGGCAGCTGATCCGCTTTGGCGAGGGGGAGTCCCTGACCTCCGCCATGGTCAACAACTATATCAAGGACGGGTTGGTCCCCCGTGCGGACGGCAAGCGGTACGGCCCGGTCCACCTGGGCTACCTCACCGCGGTGTGCGCCCTGAAAAAGGTACTCTCTGTCCGGGATACCGGCGTTCTTATCAGCGCCGGCCGTAAAGCCAAAGGGCAGGACCCAGAGGCGCTGTACAACTACTTCTGTTCCGCTCTGGACCGAGCTTTGACCGATACTGCCCAGAGCTTTGATGCCGATGCCCAGCGAGAGGATCTGCCCCGCATCGCTCTGGACCTGGCCCTGCGGAGCTATGCCAACCAGCTGGCCTGTGCCCGGATCCTGGATATCCTCCAGTCCTTCGAACCGGCGGAGCACAAAAAGCCCAAGAAATGACCTGTTGAAGACATCTTCTCCCCATTTCTTATCCTCTTCCCAAGGAGCGTGTTTATTATGTCAGACTTTGTTATCCTTACTGACTCCTCTGCCGATCTCAGCGCCGATATGGTTCTAGATCTGGGCGTTCAGGTCCTGCCGCTCAGCTTTGAGATGGACGAAAAGATCTACCATAACTACCCCGACAACCGGGAGATGGACCCCCACCAGTTTTACGAGCTGCTGCGGAACGGCCATACCGCCACCACTTCCGCGGTCAACGTAGCCCAGTATACGGAGCTCATTGAGCCCTTACTCCAGGCGGGACAGGATATCCTGATCCTGGCCTTCTCCTCCGGTCTGTCCACCACCTTCAGTTCCTCGGCCATCGCGGTGGATGAATTGCGGGAAAAATACCCTGAGCGCAAGGTGTATACTGTGGATACCCTGTGTGCCTCCCTGGGACAGGGCATGTTGGTGTGGCTGGCCGTTCAGGAACAGCGGAAGGGCCGCTCCATCGAGGAGGTCCGGGACTGGGTGGTGAGCCATAAGCTATCTATCTGCCACCAGGTGACGGTGAACGACCTCCACTTTCTGAAGCGGGGCGGCCGTATCTCCGCCACCACCGCCGTCGTGGGCTCCATGCTTCAAATCAAGCCCATTATCCATGTGGACGACGAGGGTCATCTCATCAACATCGGCAAGACCCGTGGCCGTGCCGCCGCATTGAAGGCCCTGGTGGATAAGATGGAGCTGACCGCTGTTGACCCCGCCGACCAGACCGTGTTCATTAGCCACGGCGACTGTTTGGAGGACGCCGAAATGGTGGCTCAGATGGTGCGGGACCGCTTTGGGGTCCAGACCATCTATATCAACTATGTGGGCCCTGTGATCGGCGCCCACACTGGTCCGGGCGTGGTGGCTCTGTTTTATGTAGGTTCTGAGCGCTGACCACACCCTACGCCGCAGAGCGGTGAAAAATGAACATTCAGGAGGATCAACATGGCCGATATCAAATGGCTGGAGATCACCGTCAATACCACCCCCGACCAACTGGACCAGGTATCCGCCAAGCTGACTGCCGCTGGTATGGATGGACTGGTCATCGAGGATGAAGGAGATTTTCTCCAGTTTCTGGAGCAGAACCGGCAATACTGGGACTATGTGGACCAGGAGCTGCTGGACCGGATGAAGGGAGTCACCCGGATCAAATTCTATGTCACGGATGACACCGACGGCCGGGAGCAACTGGCCCGCTATACCCGTGGACTAGATCAAGAGTATACTGTCACCCCCCTTACGGACGACGACTGGGCATATAGCTGGCAGAAATACTACAGGCCTCTTGCGATTGGCCAGCGGCTGTATGTGGTTCCCCAGTGGGAACGGGAGGAGCCTATCCCCCAAGGCCGCAGCCCGCTGTATCTCAACCCCGGCCTCACCTTTGGAACCGGGTCCCACGCCTCCACCCAGTTATGCCTGGAGGGAGTGGAGGAGCACACCGCCCCCGGACGGCCAGTGCTGGACCTGGGCTGCGGCAGCGGCATCCTCTCCATCGCCGCTCTGTGCCTGGGGGCCAGCACCGCAGTCGCCGTGGACATTGATCCCAAGGCGGTGGACGTGGCCTATGAAAATGCCGCCCTCAACGGCATCGGGAAGGACCGGTATACCGTCCGGGCCGGGGATGTCCTCTCTGACCGCTCCCTGGCCGGCGAGTTGGCCCGGCAGCGGTACCATCTGGTGCTGGCCAATATCGTAGCCGACGTCATTATCCCCCTATCCGCCCAAGTCCCCCGCCTGTTGGAAGAGGACGGGGTGTTCCTGTGCTCCGGCATCATCGACACCCGTGCCCACGAGGTGGAAGAGGCCCTTGTAAAAAATGGACTGACCGTCACTCGCCGCCGGGAGAAAAACGGCTGGGTGGCTCTGGAGTCTAAACTGGGCTAAACCCCAACCTCCGCAGAAAGGAGCCCCTCCTATGGACCGCGCCATTGTCATTCGTCCCCAATTTCCCTCCAATAGAAGGGTCATCGCTGTCAGCGATATTCACGGCAACCTGCCCTTTTTTCAGGCTCTAATGGACCAAATCAGGCTGTCCCCTGAGGATATCCTGGTGTTGGTGGGGGATATGCTGGAAAAAGGGCAGGACAGTCTGGCTCTGCTGCGCCATCTTATGGAGCTGCCCCGTACCCACACCGTCTATCCCCTGTGCGGCAACTGCGACGGTCTGGTCCACCGCTTCTTTGAAACAGACGAGCTGGATGAGCACTTTTTTTCCGTCTATCTGCCCCAGCACCCCGAATCCACTCTCCGGCAGATGGCTCGGGAGGGCGGCTTTGAACAGCTGGAGGATCTGCCCCGGCTGCGTGAGGACCTGCGGCGGGCTTTTCCACGGGAGCGGACCTGGCTGGCTTCGCTGCCCACCATTCTGGAAACCGAGCATCTGGTCTTTGTCCACGGGGGTATTCCCTCCCTGGAAAGGATGGAGGAGTTGGACCGCTGGCGGTGCATGAAAAACGACGATTTTCTGGGACAGGGCCGGTCTTTTCCCAAGTGGGTCATTGTGGGCCACTGGCCAGTGACGCTATACGACCCCAACATTCCCTCCGCCGCCCCCATCCTGCTCCGGGATCGGAAAATCGCCTCTATCGACGGCGGCTGTGTGCTGAAGCTGGACGGCCAGCTCAATGCCCTGATCCTCCCCTCTGAGGACTCGGAGGAATTCAGCTGGGACGCCTTTGATGGACTGCCCGTCGCCGTTGCTCTGGATGGGCAGTCCCCCTCCTCCGACTCAGTCAACGTCCGCTGGGGCCGAAGCGGCCTGGAACTGCTGGAGAAGGGAGAGGACACCTCCCTATGCCGCCACCTGGAAACAGGCCGGGTGTTGCCCATCCTGAACCGTTACCTCCGCCGTGGACCCAACGGCCTGTGGTGCGAGGACTCCACCGACTACGCGCTTCCTGTATCCCCTGGCGACCGGCTGACCGTTGTAGCTTCCACCTCACAGGGATATTTGTGCAAAAAAGAAGGACGTACTGGCTGGTATTATGGCCGGTTATCGGATATACTGTAAAAAGAAATAAATAGACAAGGATTTGGATCTATGTTGGATTTCCACCCCCTGCAGCTGGAAGACTTCCCCAGACTGCGCCCATTTTTCGGATACAGCGGAAGCCGTATCTGCGACACCACCCCTGGCACCGTCTTTATCTGGCGGGATATGTACAAGACCGAGTGGGCTATCTATGACGGCTCCCTCTATTTCAAAGTGGACTACCCTGGACTGGGCCCCACCTTTACCCTGCCCCTGGGCGGCGGCCGGACGGAACACTACCGTCAGATTGCCGACTACTGCTGCCGACGGGAAATGCCTATCCAGTTTTATCCGGTTTCCAAGGATGAGCTGGAGCGCCTTCAGGACTTTTTCCCTGCCAGCACCGCCGCCACAGAGCGGGACAATTTTGACTATCTGTACCGTGCGGAGGATCTGAAATATTTTCGGGGGAAAAAGCTCAGTGGCCAGCGCAACCATGTAAACAAATTTCTCAAGACCTATGGCAGCTGGCTGTTCCGCCCCATCGCCCCAGAGGATATCCCATCAGTCAAGGGCTTTCTGGACCGCTATGCCAGCCGGGTAGACAAATCTGCGGCCTCCTTCCATGAGGATATCGCCAAGACTCATGAAGTGCTGGACAATTACCAGACCTATGACCTGCTGGGCGGTATGCTGCTGGTGGATGGGCAAATCGCCGGGTTCTCCCTGGGAGAGATCATTGGCGACACCCTGTTTACCCACATCGAGAAGGCGGACCGGGATTACGAGGGCTGCTACCAGATGCTGGTCGCCCAGTTCGCCCAGCATTTCGCTACGGAAGGCATCGCCTTCATCAACCGCGAGGATGACGCCGGTGATCTGGGCCTTCGTACCAGCAAGCTGTCCTATCACCCCATCGCCCTGTTGGAGAAGTACACCGTCACGGTGGAGGAGCCCTGCGCCTTCTGCCAAAAGTAAAAAACACCGGGTCCAGATTGGACCCGGTGTTTTTTCACGATTTGGAATGGTAAGCGTCGATGGCGGCGGCCTCATAGTCGTTGGCCACCAGCAGCAGGACGGTGTGTTGAAGCTGCTTCACCAGCGCGTTCTCCAGCTTGGGGATCTCGGCGGGGCGGTAGTCCTCGTTAGCGGTGATCTGACCGGCCACATAATCTTCCAGGGCCTCCACCGCCTTGGAAGCCTGCTCCTCGCTGTCAAAACAAAGCACCGCCATCTCCTCGCAGGTAGCGCCGGCGGAGCGGATCACGGAGGCATCGTACATATTCTCCCGCTCCAGGCCGTAGTCGGCCAGCTTATACAGAGCGAAGGCGGTGTCGGCGTCTACCTCCTCCAGGGACTCGGAGAAGGCGCCGGCATCCACCACACTCTGGACCTCGCTAACGCCGTAGAGGGCGGGGCTGCCAGAGGGGTCCTCCTTGCCCTCCCTGCCGCCGCAGGCAGCCAGGGTCAGTAGCAAGACCAGGGCTAGGGCGGCGGTCAAAAATTTTTTCATCGCGCTTCCTCCTTCGGATATAGGGTGTCATAGTCCACAGTGTGGGTCTGCAAATAGGCCAACCACTTCTGACAGTAAGCCTTACTTAGATGAATGCCGTCCTTGCTGGCATCTGCGGGCAGCTCCCCGTTTTCATCGACGAACTCAGAGTACAGATCCAGAAATACCACCTGCTTCTCCTCCGCCGCCTTCTTCATCAGATCGTTATACACTCGGAGGTGTTCGTTGGTCAAATAGTCCCGGCCCCCAGTCTGAGCGATGACATCCTCATTCAGCGGAATCAGCCCCTGAATATAGATCACAGCGTTGGGCTGCAGCGTCCGAATCTCGTCGATGGCGCTGCAATAGCTGTCGTAAAAGCCCTGATCGTTAAAATATCCCAGCTCGTTGACGCCAAGAGAAAGGTAGACCTTGCCGTACTGTTCCAGCGCCAGCGCCTCCAGCAAAGTATACTTCTCCCCATTGATAGTCAAAGCCTTCTTCTCCCCCAGCTTGAAGATAGAAAGGCCATTGGAGGTCAGATTCTTGCCCGTCCCTATACCGCTGTATATCATAAACCCATCGGTACGGGAATCTCCCACGAAGGCCGCGTCATCAAAGTAGCTGTTATCCACCGGATCAGACTGGGGAGCAGGCTGGGAAAAGTCATAGCCCGCTTCCGGCTCATCCTTCTCCTCCGGTTGGTCTGGCTCCTCTGTCAGATCGCCTGACGGGTTGGAGCTGTCAGGGGGTATAGCGGAGGAATCGTCCACCTCTGATGCAGCGCCGCTCCCACTCCCCGTCCCCGGCTGGGTCGAAGTATCGTTCCGCCCCCCGGAAGCGTCTCCGCCGGTATCCTTTGGGGCTGACAGCCCCATCCCTACCGCGAGGGCCAGAACGACAGCCGCCGCTAAAATCAGGAATATGGTCCAATAGGTCCGGTATTTTCTACGACCTCTATACATATCGCACCTCCAAGAATCAACCTATCGCCCCAGGGGGGCAAATCTGGGCAGGATCGCCCGTAGAACAGAAGATGTAAGCATAGCCCCCACCGACAGGGCGGCGGCCATTCCAAACGTGTGCAGCAGCGTAGTTAGAAACAGCTGGGTATAACCACTCACACAATACTGCATGGCGTGGTAGATACCCGCTCCCGGCACCAGAGGCAATAGTGCCACCTGGAGGTACCCCGTTACTGGGCAGCGGCGCAGGCGAGCCATCCATTCAGAGTATCCTCCAATCACCACAGCCGCCAGAAACGCGGAAAGGATATCATTGGCAGACAGCTCCATGGCCGCCAGATAGGCCAGCCAACCCAGCCCGGCCCCAAAGCCGCAGATCAGCACCCCCCAGCCCTGGATATTGAACACCAGCCCAAAGCCTACACAGGCCAGCATAGCCCACAGGCAGGGCAGCAGATCGATCCCCTCTGTTTGCCCGCCCCCACCTCCTGGAGCGCCCTGACCCAGCAGCAGGGGCAGAGCAGTACCCAGGGCGATGGCGGTGGCCACCAGAATGACCTCTGCTGTCCGGTTCAGCCCGGAGAATACATCACCGGCCATAATTTCCCGCATAGCATTCGTCAGGGCCATACCAGGCACCAGCACCATCAGCGCGCCGATGGAGATGGCCTCCAGATCCTTTCCCAGCCCCAGTGTGACCAAAAGAAGCGCCAGTCCGGAAATGAGCGCGGCACAGATGGTCGTACGGAAAAAGGTATTAGAGCCAATGAAACGCTGTCCGTAGAGCAGACAGACACCGGCGGCCAGACCGCACAAGGCTGCGGCCAGCCATTCCAACAGCCCTCCGCCAAAAAACAGGGCAAAGAAGGCCGCTGTAGCCCCATAGGCCAATACTAAGATTTTAGGGGAAAAGCCGCGGAGCCCCCTTGGCAAATCGGCTACCAACTCCTGTGCCTCAAGGACCGGGACAGGCTGATTACACAGGTAGCGGCAGAGCTGGTTACACCGCTCCAGCAGTTCAATATCCGTTCCGTGGGCAGGGATGCGGCACATACGAGTCAATGGATGCCCCTCTGGAGTGTTGACACTGACGATTAGGCAGTTGGGGATGGCAAATACCTGTGGCTCTACGCCGTAGGCAGTCAGCAGGCGGCGGACAGACTCCTCGACACGGTATATCTCCGCCCCGCTCTCCATCAATCGGCAGCCCAGCTCGGTGCCTAAATTGAGCAGCTTGTCGTAATCCATCGAATGTCCCCTCTCCACTAGAACAGGATATCATGTTTTTACAAAATTACAAGTAACAATCCAATTACATTTTTGCCCACCTGGACATGCTGTATCGCCTATTCGCCGGGGCGTTCAGATTCCGGCTGCTCCAATGGCCCTCTTCCTCCCTTTTCTAAATAATGGGCGCTATGAAAAAGCCGCCCATGTGTCTAGCATGGGCGGCTCCATAAGATTTGCCGGATCGAAATCATGGCTCGCCGGTTCAGGGCCTCACCACTCTGCGCATCAGACCCACTCCAATAGGGGTTGGCCCGGTATGGACGCCGATGGTCACACCAATCTGATAAGGGCGGAAATCAGGCATATCAAATCCCCGTGTCGCAAGACCCTCGCGGATCTGCTGGGTGAATAGGTCATATTCCTCCCGATCCAGTCCGTAGCCAGTGGCCACTCTGTAATCGGCCAAATCCAATTCCTTGCGGTCCACATAGCGGAAAAACAGATCCCGCACCCGCTGAAGGGATTTTTTTCTTCCTTGGGCAATTCCGTCGGACACCAGTTCCCGGTCCTGATAGCCAATGAGGGGCTTAACCTTCAACAGTGTACCAGTAGCCGCGGCCGCCTTACCGATGCGGCCGCCGTGGCGGAGGTACTCCAGGTCATTGGTGGTAAAAAAGATGCGGCCAGTAGACCGTATCTTCTCCAGAGCATCTATGGCTTCCTCCAACGTGCTGCCCCGGTCCCGAAGGACCACCGCTTCCTCTACAAGCAGCCCCTGCAGTACAGTGGCCGACTGGGAGTCCATTACATAAATCCGGGCCCGCGGGTATTCCTCCAGCAGTACTGTCCTGGCATTTCTAGCGCACTGGGCCGATCCGCTGAACGACTCGTTCAGGCAAATACACAGTACCGGCATCCCTGCCTGGGCCTGTGGACGAAATGCCTCCAGATAGTCCTCCAAAGTAGGCATAGAGGTTTTAGGAAATACTCCGGGATTGTCCGCCATCTTCTGGTAAAAGTCGTGGGTGGAGATATCCCGCTCCTCCCGGTAATAGACCTCATCCCCCAGTGCCACATAATAGGACACCATATCCACACCAAGCTGCTGGAGCCTCTCCCGTCCTAAATCACAGGAGCTGTCACTGACAATATGAAAGTTCATACAGTCCCTCTATTTCCTCCTTTTCCCCATGTCCACACCCCGCCAGGCGGTGACAAGGGGCCTACTAGCAGATAGGTATTAGGGTAATCATACACCCGCTTGCAAAAAATCTCAACTAATTTTTCTTTTTTATGATGAACCGCTGTTGCTCATTATAAGCGGTACTGATCCGGCAATAAGCGGCGATCCTTAATTGCTTGCTCCAAATAGTATCTTTTTCTTTCTCCTGTGAAATTTCGATCATATACTCAGACATAGCAAAACCCCATGATATCACTGACCAGTAGTATATCATGGAGGTTTCATCATAGAAAAAGCTGCATTTCAGCCTTGATCTCAAGGCTGAAATGCAGCTTTTAACTTACAAATAACGGTTAAAACCGATATTTTTATAATGGTGAAAAGCGCCGCCCACAGGGCGCCCCAAATCGAAGCCCAACGCAGTGAGTTCGATTTGGAAAGGAGGAGCAGCGGCGTAAGCGCGCTCTGACTGATAAAATAAGTCGGAGCAAGCGATACAACGCTTGCTCCGACGTGGCACGCCCGAAGGGACTCGAACCCCCAACATTCAGAACCGGAATCTGACGCTCTATCCAATTGAACTACGGACGCATCTCTTAACAGCGCTCCGTTATTATATCAGAATCCTCCCCGTTTGTAAAGAGGATTTTCCCCTGTTTTATTTTTCATTTTCCAGACGACGCCACCAGCATATCTTCACCGGCGGCTGGGCCTCCCCACACACTGCGGCTACCCAGCCCGCTCCCCCGTAAGTCCGGAACCAGAGGCCATCCATCTGCCGGTTTTCCCCTTCTCCCATCATCGGGACCCGGATGGACCGGATGGTCCCCCTCAATCCCTGCCCGCTCTCTTTGACCCGGCTCTCTTTCAGTGACCATAGCAGGGAAAAGGACCTCCACCAGTCCGACTGCCCTTCCAGCCAGGCCAACTCTTCCGGACCACAGACTCGGGCGGGCAGTCCGGGCCGCCACTCTCTGACCATCTGGATGTCTGCTCCGACCGGGGCGTTATCCAAAGCGCAGAGGGCCAGATGCCCGCTGTGGCTCAGATTGAATTCCAGCCCCTCCTCATGAGGAAAATAGGGCTTTCCGCCAGGTCTCCGGGCCAGTTCCGGCATCCGCGTCAGCCCCCGGCTCTCCCGGAGAGCCAGGGCCAACAGCTGGTAGGCGTCCTGCCGCTTCTGGATCTCCATGCCAAACAGTTCCACTGACCACCCGCCTCCTCTGTGCCATTGTACCATGTCCTTCTCAAGCAGGCAAGGGGGCTGACGGGGACCCCAGCATCAACAGGGGATCTGGTACCAGGCCCCAGTCTTGGACAAATCTATGAATAGGATATGGTCCGGGGGCCACAGTGTAAACAGGGCGATCAGGACGCCCATTCCCACCACGAGCAGAATGGGCACCATCCACTTTGCGCCATGGAAAGGTCCGGAAAATCGGGTGGAAAACCAGAAGCCGAAAACCATCACAGCCACAAAAATTGCAATATCCACCGCCATAGCTTCTCCCCCCAGGACTATGTGGTAGAGATAGCCTAGCAGCAACATGAGTCCGCTCATGATCGGCAACGCCAACAGCCACGGTCTGATACCACCCGGCCTGCCACGGTTCAGCCAAAGGGCGGCAGCCAGATAGGGCCAGTATATCAGTTTGATATGCTCCCACAGGCTCTCATTGATTGGAGACAGCAGAGCCGTCACTGGGTTAGGCAGCCACTCATACAGAAAATGCAGCCCAGTCCCGGCCAGCATGGCCAGCAGGCAGGTCAGGATCAACGCGCGCTTGCCATAGAACATCTGGATCACCTCTCCGCTTCACCTTATGCGGAAGAAGAAGGATTTATTCTTCTAGATGGTATATTTTTTCTTTCTGGAGTAAAACTAGGGAAAATCTATTTTCCACGGGGTGTTTTTATGGACATGACCAATCAGGACTATGGCAAGCTGGTAAACGACCGCTCCAAGCCATCTCCTATGGGAAAAAATCTGGTATGGGCTTTTCTGGTGGGGGGCGCCATTTGTACCATTGGGCAGGGGCTCTCCAACCTCTATCAGAGCTGGGGGCTTGACAAAGACCAGGCGGGGACGGCGGTGTCTGTCACCCTGATCTTTGCGGCCGCCCTGCTCACTGGCCTGGGCTGCTTTGACAAACTGGCCAAACGGGCCGGAGCCGGTACCCTGGTCCCGATTACCGGCTTTGCCAACGCCATGGTCTCCCCAGCCCTGGAATTCAAAAGCGAGGGACTCATCACCGGCACAGCGGCCAAGCTCTTTGTAGTGGCCGGGCCCGTGCTGGTCTTTGGTATCTCCGCCAGTGTCATTTACGGCCTTATCTTACTTTTGTTCCAGCTGGTATGAGGCGGTAAAAAAGCTGTCTGTCCCATATGGGACAGACAGCTTTTTTACTCTTCAGCCCTCCTGGCGGGCCAGGGCCACAAGGGCACTGGCTCCGATGCGGTCGGCACCGGCCTCGATCATGGCCTGAGCCTGCTCAAAGGTGCGGATCCCGCCCGCCGCCTTGACGCCGATGTCAGGGCTGATATGTTCCTTAAACAGCTTCACATCCTCCACAGTGGCTCCACCAGTGGAAAATCCTGTGGACGTCTTAATAAAGTCGGCTCCGGACATGGACACCACCCGGCAGGCGGCTACCTTCTCCTCCTGGGTCAACTGGCAGGCTTCCACGATAACCTTCAGGATGCGGCCCTTGCAGGAGGCCTTTACCGCCTTGATTTCAGACAGCACGCCCTCCCAATCTCCTGATTTGGCCTGCCCCAGATTAATGACCATATCGATCTCGTCAGCGCCGTTGCGGATAGCGTCCTCTGTTTCAAAGACCTTTACCTCCGGGGTGGAATAGCCGTTTGGGAAGCCAATGACAGTGCAGATCTTCAGCCGGTTCCCCACGTAGTCCGCCGCCTTCTTTACATAGCGGGGCGGGATACAGACAGAGGCGGTGGAATAGGCCAGCCCCTCGTCACAGACAGCCTTCACCTGTTCCCAAGTGGCAGTTGTGGTTAGGATGGTATGGTCCACCCGGTTCAAAATTTCCTGATGCTCCATCGGTTATGTTCTCCCTTACAAAAATCGGACTTGGTCCGGACAAATATCTCGCCGTCCCATTCTATACCAGTATACCCGATTTTGTCCAGCCTTAATTCGACCTTATCCGAGGATTCCCCGTTTCCAGTGTCAGCGGCTCACACACCGAGGGCGGCCTTCAGCTCCTCTACCCGGTCCAGCTTCTCCCAGGGCAGATCCAAGTCGCTCCGGCCAAAGTGACCATAGGCGGCTATCTGCCGGTAGATGGGCCTACGCAGGTCCAGGTCCCGAATGATGGCGGCGGGGCGCAGGTCGAAAACCCGCCCTACCGCCTCCTCCAGCCGGGCGTCAGAGAGGGTGCCGGTGCCAAAGGTGTCCACCCGGACGGAAACAGGACGGGCTACCCCGATGGCGTAGGCCAGCTGGATCTGGCAGCGGCGCGCCAGTCCGGCAGCCACCACGTTTTTGGCCACCCACCGGGCGGCATAGGCGGCGGAGCGGTCCACCTTGGTGGGGTCCTTGCCGGAGAAGGCGCCGCCGCCGTGGGGGGCGGAGCCGCCGTAAGTATCTACAATGATTTTCCTACCGGTGAGTCCGGAGTCCCCCTGAGGTCCTCCTACCACAAAGCGGCCGGTGGGATTGACATAGATCTTGGTGTTCTCATCCATAAGCTGGGCGGGGATAATGGGTTTGATGACCAGCTCGATCATATCCCGCCGGATCTGCTCCAGCTCGACCTCAGGGCCGTGCTGGGTGGACACCACCACCGCGTCCACCCGGACGGGCCGGTTGTCATCGTCGTACTCCACGGTGACCTGGCTCTTGCCATCTGGACGCAGATAGCTCGCCTTCCCCTCCTTGCGAACCTTTGTCAGCTGCATGGCCAGCTTCTGGGCCAGGGAAATGGGCAGCGGCATCAGCTCAGGCGTTTCATCACAGGCGTAGCCAAACATCATCCCCTGGTCGCCGGCGCCATTATCCAGCCCGTCGTCCATGGTGCCCTCCTTGGCCTCCAGCCCCTTGTTTACCCCCATAGCAATGTCCGGAGACTGCTCGTCAATGGAGGTAATGACGGCACAGGTGTCGCAGTCGAAGCCAAATTTGGCCCGGTCATAGCCGATGTCCTTGATTACTTGACGAGCGATCTTGGGGATATCCACATAGCAGTTGGTGGTAATCTCGCCCATCACATGGACCAGCCCCGTGGTCACGGTGGTTTCACAGGCCACCCGTGACATAGGGTCCCGCTCCAGCATGGCGTCCAGCACCGCGTCGGAGATTTGGTCACAGATCTTATCGGGGTGTCCTTCGGTTACAGATTCAGAGGTAAACAGTCGCTTTGCCATGATATTCTTTCCTTTCTTTCGTTCCCCTTGGAGTACAAGGGCCTGGGAGGATGAAAAAACGCCCCGCGGCAGGCGGAGCGTTGCAGTTTGGCTTGCATCCTCATCTTGCGATACTCTACCGCCGGATTTGGCACCTTGCCAGAGGCAGGTTGCCGTGGTTTCATAGGGCCGGTCCCTCAACCACTCTTGATAAGGCTATTTAGTTTTACTGATTGATTATATCAACTTTTCTCCCGTTGTCAACTGGTTTCCGCAAATTTCTCCACAGGCCTGGTCCCTTGACCTATCAGCCCTCCAAGGAGTGGCGGCGGGTCAGCACTGGGTTGACCCCCAGCTTTTTGCCGTTCTCATACAGGTAGAAGCCGGCCCCGCTCTTGCGGCCCAGATAGCCGGCGGTGACCATCTTACGAAGCAGCAGGGAGGGGTGATACTTGGCGCCGATTTCCTTGTCCATCACGTTCATCACGTTGAGCAGGATGTCCAATCCAATCATGTCCGCCAGCTCCAGGGGACCCATTGGGTGGTTACAGCCCAGCTTCATGCCGTTGTCCACGTCCTCCACCGAGCCGATAAAAGAGCCCACAATGACACAGGCCTCGTTGAGCATGGGCAGCAGGGCCCGGTTGACGATAAAGCCGGGCTTGTCATCGGCCAGAATCAGGGTCTTGCCCATTTTCTCGCCCACCTCCTTGATGTCCTCCAGCACATCCTGGGCGGTGAGCAGGCCGAAGATGACCTCGCACAGCTTCATCTTGGGCACTGGGGAGAAGAAGTGCATCCCCACCACCCGGGAGGGACGCTTGGTGGCGGCGGCCAGGGCGGTCAGAGAGATGGAGGAGGTGTTAGAGGCAAAGATGGTGTGGTCGGGGCATATCTCCTCCAGCTGGCGAAAGACCGCCTGCTTGGCCTCCAGGTTCTCAAAGATGGCCTCCACCACTAGGTCGGCCTCCCGCGCGGCGGACAGACGGGTATCGATCTTCAGCCGACCCATGCAGTCCTGAAACTCCTCCTCACTCATGGTTCCCTTTTCCACCATGTGCTTCAGCCGGCTCTCAATGCCCATCTGGGCCCGCTCCAGCGTCTCCTGCCGCTGGTCATTGAGGATGACATGATAACCGCTGGTCATAGCAGTCTGGGCGATGCCGCTGCCCATCAGGCCAGCCCCCACCACAAAAATATTCTGGATTGCCATATAAAAACTCCTTTTTCATCCGTATTTCAGTTCCGGACTACTCCCGCCCTTCCAATTACGGGAGGTCCAGGTTCTTGCGGGCCCTATCTTAGCATAGCAACTGTCGCAAGTCTTAGCATAAATGGCCATAAAATATGCAAATATTGTCCTAAAAATATTGATTGGGATGGCTGACAGCCATCCCAATCGTTTTTCCGATTTTTTCGCTCTTTTTTAATAGCGGTTCAACTGTGCCGAACCGTCGTCCGTCCCCTTCTGTATGGCCCTGACCACGGCGTAGTATCCGTAGTCTTGATTGACCTGGACGTAAAACCGCTCCCCCACTTTTTTGCCCAGCAGAGCCGCCCCCATGGGAGATTCCTTACTGATAAGCCCGTTGAGCACGTCCTGGCGGACCGTAGTCACCACCTGCCAGCTCTCTTCCTCCCCGTCCTCCTCCAGATAGATGGTCACCTTGTCGTACAGCCCCACCGTGTCTGGAGCGGAACGGTCCTCGATAACACGCGCCGTCTTAATCATATTTTCCAGATATCGGATGCGGCTCTCATTTTTGTTTTTCTCCCGCTTGGCCGCCTTATACTCGAAGTTCTCGCTCAAATCGCCGAAGGAGCGGGCCACCTTTACTTCCTCCAGAAGCTGTGGCCGGAGCGTGACACGGCGGTAGTCCAGTTCCTCCCGCATTTTTTGGATATCCATTTTGGTCAATTCATTATGCATGACAGGTCCCTTCTTTTCTTCCCGATTCGGGTACTCTGTGACAGCCCCTATTTATTTTTATTGAAAAAGCCATACAGCGTCAGGAGCACAGCGGGGATGGGCAATAGAACGCCCAGCACCGCGAACAGGGCCGCCTGATCCACAACTCCAAACAGATAACACCATACGCCAAGGAGCAGAAGAAAGATCCCCATTAACATCTGCTTCACCTATAGCCCCCCTGTTCCATGTCCTGCCGTTTCAGGCCTCCCAGCCCGCCAGATAATCCCTCTGCTCCTGGGTCAGCTCGTCGATGGCCAGCCCCATGGCAGCCAGCTTTACCCGGCCGATCTGGTCGTCGATCTCATCCGGGACATTGTACACCTTCTTTTCCAGCTCTCCCCTGTGCTTCGCCAGCCACTCCAGGGACAGGGCTTGGACGGCAAAGGACATATCCATGATCTCCGCCGGATGGCCGTTCCCGGCGGCCAGGTTGACCAGCCGCCCCTCGGCCAGCACATTCAGCGTGCGGCCGTCGGGCAGGCGGTAGCCCCGGATGTTGGCCCGGCGGTCAAACCGCTCCGCCGCCATCTCCCCCAGGGCCGCCACATCCACCTCACAGTCAAAGTGACCGGAGTTACACAACAGGGCGTTGTCCTTCATGACCTGGAAATGGCGCTTCACGATGATGTCCTTGCAGCCGGTGGCGGTAATAAACAGGTCACCCAGCCGGGCTGCCTGATCCATTGGCATCACCCGGAAGTTTTCCATGGTGGCCTCCAGCGCCTTGAAGGGGTCCACTTCACAAACGATGACGTTGGCCCCCATGCCCTTGGCCCGCATAGCGATGCCTTTGCCGCACCAGCCGTAGCCCGCCACCACTACCGTTTTGCCCGCCACCATCAGGTTGGTGGTGTGCATGATGGCGTCCATGGTGGACTGGCCGGTGCCGTATTTGTTGTCGTAGTAGTGCTTGGCCTTGGCATCGTTCACCGCCATCATGGGGCAGGGCAGAATGCCGGCCCGCTGGCGGGCGTACAGTCGGTGGATGCCAGTGGTGGTCTCCTCACAACCGCCGATCAGCCGCTCCCCATACTGGTTGCACCTGTCCCCCAGCAGACTGATGAGGTCGCCACCGTCGTCCACGATCAGGTGGGGGCGGCACTTCAGGGTTTCCACCAACAGATTCTCATACCCTGCCATGTCCACCCCATAGACTCCATAGGTGTCCACGCCCAGGTCCGCCATGGCGGCGGCTACATCGTCCTGGGTGGACAGGGGGTTACAGCCGGTGAGATGGACGTCGGCCCCCCCCTCCCGAAGGACCAGGCCCAGGTTGGCGGTCTTGGCCTCCAGATGGACAGAAACAGCGATGGTCAGCCCGGCAAAGGGCTTTTCCCGGCGGAACCGCTCCTCGATGCCGGACAGGGCAGGCATGAAATCCCGCACCCAGCGGATCTTCTGATGGCCAGATGGGGCCAGGGACATATCTTTCACGATGCTCATGGCATTTCCTCCATATCCTTGTTCTCCGGCCTATTCTATCACACTTTTATTCCCGGCAAAAGGAGATTTTTCTTTTCCGCTATTTGTTTACACTTTGGACGTAGACATTTCTTCTAAAAACGGTTACAATGTCTTTTATCTGACATCCAACAGGAGGAGGGCTTCTTCATGAGAGCCATATCCCGCGGCTTGAGCCGATTCTGCTACAACCATCCCAATCTGGGCATTCCCGATCTAATCAAGTACATCGCTTTGGGCAATGTGTTTGTCTATATCGCAGATATGCTGACCAACGGATGGGTCTCCATGTTCATCCGGTTTTACCCCGAGCTCATCCTTCAGGGCCAGGTGTGGCGCCTCGTTACCTTTATTTTCTCCCCCCTGAGCGTGGGCGGAGGGTTCTGGGGCCCCTTCTTCTTTGCCGTTACCACCTATTTTTACTACTGGATCGGCTCCTCTCTGGAGCGTCAATGGGGCTCCACCCGATTCACAGTCTTTTATGGCCTGGGCGTGCTGCTGAACATTGTAGTAGGCATCGTCACCTATCTGCTGATGCCCATAACTTCCAACCTGAGCGGCTATTATTTTGAAACCGCCACGATGTATTATGTGAATCTCTCCATGTTCTTTTCCTTTGCCACTCTGTACCCGGATATGCAGGTGCTGCTCTATGGCATCATTCCGCTGAAGGTCAAGTGGCTGGCCTGGCTGGACGCCATATTCTTTACCTACGACATCTTTGGCTACCTGACTGGCCACACACCCCTGCGGGCCCTTCTTCCCGTTATTGCCATCCTGAACTACCTCATTTTCTTCTGGGAGGACCTGATGTCTGTTCTGGGCCGGGGCAGCGAGCGAATCCGCTACAGGACTTCCCCCCAGACCATCAACTTCAAGAAGGCCCAAAAGGATGTAAAAGAGCGGAAGGGATATCTCCACAAATGTGCCGTCTGCGGTCTGACCGACGCGGACGATCCCAATATGGAGTTCCGCTACTGCTCCAAGTGCAATGGCTACTACTGCTACTGCATGAAGCACATCAATGACCACACTCATGTGCAGTGATGGCAGCCATTTCTGTCCAAAAATCAAGAGGGGCGCCCTACGGGGTGCCCCTCTTGATTTTATTCAGTTCGCTGCTCTATCCTGCGGTACAAGATAGGCACGTCAAAGCCAAATGTCCGCTTTCCGTTAACTTCCATCGTCTCAGATACCGCTAAACACTCCGGAGAAAAGCGTTCAAACAAAGTAAATTTAAGCACAGGAGTGAACATACTGACACTGCCGCCCTCCCAAATGTCACCCTTTTTCTCATAGAGGGCCGGACTAAATTTGTCTGAACACTTCAAGCTGCTGTACTCTATCTCATCCATCTCCTGATAGGTGAAGTGCTCCTTTTCGCAGCCCTCTGGCAGTTCATAAGAAGTCAGCTTGACCCTATCGCCCTCCTCTGTGAATAGGAACAGGTGAGGGGAGGCATGGGTCTTTCCTTCTACCGTGTAGTAACTCTCCTCCACTAAGAAAACGCCCTCAAAGTTTTCCGGAAGGTTCCTAATCTTGCTGTTGCATACGGTATTGATATGCTGGGCAAAAGGAAATTGGAGGTCCCCCTTACGCCGCATTTCCTCGAACTGCTGGGCGTTATCAAAACTTCCAGATAAAAGGGTCAAAAATTCATCCAACTGGTCCATATAAGCTCTCCTTTTGAAAATATCAGAATCCAGCTCCTGTCTGGTATCTGGATTGGCCCCTCCACACAGAAGAAGTCCTGTGGGGGGCCTTTTCTTTTCTGTCCTTGGGCGAAATATATCCGCCCTGCGGAAATTCTCCGCTTCGCTCCAAATTTACGGCCTATCGGCCGCCCCATCCCCGATGGGGCCCCGGCGAGGGGGCGGCTCATCCCCGCGCCACCGCTTCGGCCACGCGAATACCGTCCACCGCCGCACTGACAATGCCCCCCGCATAGCCCGCCCCCTCGCCACAGGGGTACAGGCCATGGAGAGGGGACTGACAGCCCTCATCCCGTAAAATGCGGACAGGAGAGGAGGAGCGTGTCTCCACCCCGGTCAGCACCCCATCTGGTACAGAGAAACCCTGCAGCTTTCGGTCCATCAGGGGCAAGGCATCCCGCAGGGTATCCGACACAAAGTCGGGTAAACAGCCCTCTAAATCAGTCCAAGTCACTCCAGGCTGATATGTGGGAAGAATGGCGCCGGGGCCTTGTGAGGGCCGCTTGTGCAGAAAATCCTCCACTCGCTGGGCAGGGGCCCGGAAGCCTCCACCCCCCAGTTGGAACGCCGCCTTCTCCCATCGCTCTTGGAACCAGACTCCAGCCAGCACATCCGCCTCTGGAAAGTCCTCCGGCCCTACTCCCACTAACAGTCCACCGTTGATATTGGCCCCATCCCGGGCCCGCAGGCTCATACCATTAGTGACCACGCCCCCCTGCCGGGAGGCGGCCGCCACCACCTGCCCACCGGGGCAGACACAGAAGGTGAAAGCCGACCGGCCGCTGGGCAGGTGGCAGGCAAGTTTGTAATCCGAGGGCGGCAGCTTGGAAAAGGCTGGGCCGTACTGCTGGCGGCTCACCGCCTGCTGGTCGTGTTCGACGCGCACCCCAATAGCAAAATTCTTTTTCTCCATGGGCACCCCCGCCTCCTTTAGCATGGTAAAGGTATCCCGTGCGGAGTGGCCAGGGGCCAGGACCAGGGCGTCAGCAGGCAGGCGATAGGGCCCTTTCGGGCCCTCCACCCGTATGCCAGTCAGGACTCCGCCGCTGACGGTCAGTTCAGCCAGCCGATGGCCAAACCGGACATCACAGCCCAGGGAAATAAGCTCCCGGCGGATATTTTTCACCACCTGGCGCAAAATATCGGTTCCGATGTGGGGTTTATGGGAATACTTGACATCGGCGGGGGCCCCCGCCTCCACCAGCACGTCCAGCACAGCGGAGATGCGGGGATCGTGGGTCCCAGTGGTCAGCTTCCCGTCGGAGAAAGTACCGGCTCCCCCTTCGCCAAACTGTACGTTAGACTCCTCGTCCAAAATCCCAGTGTCCCAGAAAGCCCCCACGTCCAGGGTCCTCCGGTCCACATCCCGCCCCCGCTCCAAAATGACAGAGGGAATACCATTGCGGGCCAGAAACAAGGCGGCAAAGAGTCCTGCCGGGCCCATGCCCACCACTACCGGAGGCAGGGCCGACTTCCGTCCCACACCGGGGAAGGCGTAGGGTCTCCGCTCCGTCAGAGAGATGTTTCGACCGGGGGCGGAACGGACCACGGAAGCCTCGTTGGCCATGGACAGCTCCACGGTATAGACATAGTGGACATCATCTTTCCTCCGCGCGTCAATGGACTGGCGGACGATGTCCAGCTCCCCTAGTGCCCCAGGGCGCACACCCAGCGTCCGGGCCGCGCGCTTTCTGAGCTGATCCAGGTCCCCGTCTACTGGCAGGGCCAGCCCTCCGATCCTTATCATCTCAATCACCTCTTTTCAGAGTATTGTATCACAGCCGGCGGCAAAGCGGAAGTTTTGGATCGCTCTTTTTCTCCTTTTCCTCCGTCTGGAGCTCGCATCCCGCCGCTCTGCCCAGAAGAGCGAATCCTCGTCTTTTTCCCAGAATTTGTCGAAATATGTTGAAAAAAGCAGTTTTTCCCATTTATTCTCTTTTTATGCCCCCGTGCCGAGGAAAATCGCCGCATTTGTACCGGGGGGCCGACCGTCAGCAGAATACAAAGAAAATGGAGGCAACGAAAATCATGGCAAGAAAAACTGTGGAGCGCAATATCTCATACGACGACGCCCGGGATCTGTACTACGTCAGTATGGACCTGGGCCGTGATGAGGAGGGCAGGCGGATCAAGCAGTACCGTACCTTTCCCACCCTGACCGCCGCCCGGGCGGGACTGCGGGATTTCCTGGCCCATCGGGATCAGGAGCGCCAGACCCCCCGGCATCAGCTCACCCTGTCCGAGTGGCTGGAATACTGGATGGACACCATCGTGCGGCCCAATCGGGCGGAAACCACGGTGTATTCCTATCAAAAGATCATTGACAATCACCTTGGCCCAGCCCTGGGGGATATGCCCCTTCTGAAGCTGACGCCTAAGGACATCCAGCAATACTATACCCAGGTACAGCGGGATAACAGCCTCTCCTCCAACACCATGCGGCGGCACCACGACCTTCTTTCCTCCTCCCTGCGGACGGCGGTGCGGCAGGATATGCTGCTGGTCTCTCCCATGGACCGGGTGGAGCCCCCCAGGTCCAAGCTTTATGAGGCGGACTTCTACACCCCGGAGGAGCTGAAACGGCTCTACGCCCTCCTCCCCGGCCACCGGCTGGAACTGCCTGTCAAGCTGGCGGGCAGCCTGGGTCTGCGGCGGGAGGAGCTGTGCGGTCTGAAGTGGGAAAATGTAAACTTTCAGCTCCGGGTCATCTATATTCGGGAGGCCCGCACCGCCTTCGGCGCCACCATCATCCAAAAGGAGACCAAAAACCGCGCCTCGGTCCGCACACTCTATCTCCCCGAAGATATCTTCCGGCTGCTGAACCAGGAGCGGGCGCGCCAGAACGCACTCTTCCGCGGGCGGGAGGAGCCTGGCCATGTGGTGCTGGACCACAAGGAGCTGCCCTACTCGCCCAACGCTCTGTCCCTGGCCTTTACCCGCTTCGTGCGAAAAAATGACCTGCCTCGGGTCACCCTCCACGGCCTGCGCCACTCCTTTGCCACCATTGCCTCCTTCCAGGGCGTGTCCCTCTTCGATATCGGCAAAGCCCTGGGCCACTCCACCCCCGCCACCACCGGCCGCATCTACACCCATCTCATTGACCGCACCCACGAGGAGACTCTGATGCGGGTGTCGGACGCGCTGAAATAACCGTTGTATTCCCTCTGAATTTGCGGTATCATTTGAGAGAGAGGAGGGAGTGTCTATGCGTATTATGGCCATTGACTACGGCGACGCCCACACCGGCGTGGCCATCTCTGACCCCACCGGACTTCTGGCCGGGACCACCACTACTATCCACAGCCGGAAAAACGAGGTGGTGCTGGAGGAGCTGAAGAAGCTGGTGGATGCCTACCGGGTGGAGGAGCTGGTCATGGGCTTTCCCCGGAATATGGACGGCACCGAGGGCCCTAGGGCCCAGCTATACCGGGACTTTGCCGGCCAGGTGGAGGAGGTCACCGGTCTGAAGCCCGTCCTGTGGGACGAGCGGAGGACCACCGTGGACGCCCACCGTATCCTCTTCGCGGCGGGCCAGAACGCCAAAAAGCGGAAAAAGACAGTGGACGCCGTGGCGGCCTCCCTGATTCTGGAGGGCTATCTGAATTTCAAACGAATGACTCAGCAATAGGAGTTCAACAGATATAAGGGGGAAAGAAATATGTACGGTATCAATGTGATCTACACCATGAAGCCCGGCAAGCGGGAGGAGTTTCTGGCTGGAGTGACCGCCAGCGGCGCTCAGGCGGCGGTGCGCAGGGAGGAGGGCTGTCTGCAATACGACTATTTCACCTCGGTGGATGACCCGGACAAACTGCTCCTGCTGGAGAAGTGGACCACTCGGGAGACCCAGAAGGTCCACATGGGCCAGCCTCATATGGCGCTGATCCAGGAGGTCAAGGATCGCTACGCGGCCGATACGATTCTGGAAACTTACGACCTGCCGTAAGCGGTTCAGGTTGAAAATGGTGAAGGAGGAAATACATATGGAAATCAAAACTGTTTGGGCCGTCTATTTTAGCGGCACCGGCACCACAGAAAAGGTAGCTACCCACCTTGCCAAGTCCCTGGCCGGGCAACTGGGAGCCCAGTACAAGTCCCATGACTACACCCAGCCCAAGGGCCGGGAAAACGCGCTGCAGTTCGGTCCGGATGAACTGGTGGTATTGGGTACTCCGGTCTATGCCGGACGAGTCCCCAACATGATGCTGCCCTTCGTCCAGAACAGCATCCACGGCGAGGGCACCCTGTCCGTCCCCGTGGTCCTCTACGGAAACCGGAACTTCGACGACGGGTTGATGGAGCTCAAGCAGGTGATGACGGCCAACGGCTTCCTGCCCATCGCCGGGGCCGCCATCGTGGGCGAGCACTCCTTCTCCAAGATCCTGGGCGCCAGCCGCCCCGACGGGGAGGACATGGCTCTAGTGGACCAGCTGGCCCGGCAGACCGCCGAGAAGGTCAAGGGGCTGACGGCCCTGCCCGAGGAGCCAGTCCAGGTGGAGGGCTGCGACCCCATCCGCCCCTACTACACCCCCCGAGACCGGAACGGCGAGCCCATCAAGGACTTCCTGAAGGCCAAGCCCGTCACCGACCTGGACAAGTGCGTTCGGTGCGGCCTGTGCGCCCGGCTGTGCCCCATGGGGGCCATCGATCCCAACGATGTGAGCCAGGTGGTGGGCAAGTGCATCAAGTGCTGCGCCTGTGTGAAGAAGTGCCCCATGGGGGCCAAGTACTTCGACCATGAGGGCTACCTATACCACCAGCATGAGCTGGAGGACCTGTACGCTGCCCGCCGGGCGGAGAGCAAGATCTTTATCTGAAGAACATGGGAGATTGGGGAATGGAACAGGACCGGGAAACTCTGTGTCAGGTGTGCCTGCTGCTCTATCAGCGGGGCTATGTGGTTAGCAACGACGGCAATGTTTCCGTTCGGATTGGGGAAGACCAGGTACTCATCACCCCTTCCGGTGTAAGCAAGGGCCGGCTGACCCCTGATATGCTGGTAGTATGCGACCTGGAGGGCCGGGTGTTGGCAGGACACCTCCACCCCTCCTCTGAATCTGCTATGCATCTGCTTGTCTACCGGGAGCGCCCCGATGTAGGCGCGGTGGTCCATGCTCACCCGCCGGCGGCCACCGCCTTTTCCATCTGCCGCCGCCCCCTGGCCCAGCACTATCTGACCGAAACCATTAGTGGGCTGGGGGAGGTGCCTGTGGCCCCCTTTGCCCTCCCCTCCACCAGTCAGGTCCCCGACAGCCTGCGCCCCTATGTGGCCGGCTGCAATGGGGCCCTGCTGGCCAACCATGGGGCCATCGCCTGGGGCAGAGACCTCTGGAATGCCTTTGACCGGATGGAGCAGGTGGAGCAGACCGCCAAGATCTTTGCCCTCGTTCACCAACTTGGAGGCGGAGTGGAACTGTCACCAGAGCAGGTAGAGGCTATCCGAGGGCTGGAGGGGCACTACCGGACGCTGTCCGGGTCCAGAACTCCCCACGAGGAACAGGGAGGTGGAAGAACATGACGCAGCCTTATCCAGACCATATCCGGCTGGGCCCAGGAGAAGACAGCGTTATCCTGCTGGATCAGACCCAGCTGCCCAACCGCCTGGAGGAACGGCAGGTTCGTTCCCTGGCCGAGATGATAGAGGCCATCCGCTCCCTGCGGGTCCGGGGCGCCCCTGCCATTGGAATCTTTGCCGGGTACTGCCTGTATGCCCTGTCCCGTCAGCTGGAGGCGCGGGGGTGGAAGGGCCCGGCCCTGCTGGCTGAACTGGAGGGGCTGGGGGCCGCTCTGGCCGGGGCAAGGCCCACCGCTGTCAACCTGTCCTGGGCCGTGGATCGGATGCTGCGCGCAGCCCGGGGCTCGGCTGGCGAGCACATGTCGGAGGCGCTGGGCAGGGAGTGCCGGGCCATCCATCAGGAGGACCAGGATATGTGCCACAAAATCTCGGAGTACGGTTTGTCCCTTTTACAGTCGGGAGACGGGGTACTCACCCACTGCAACGCCGGCCCTCTGGCTACCTCCCGCTATGGCACCGCCCTTGGTCCTATCCTGCTGGCCCAGGAGCGCGGCATTTCTCTACGGGTATTCGCGGACGAGACCCGGCCTCTGCTCCAGGGAGCTCGGCTCACCGCCTGGGAGCTTCAGCAGGCTGGGGTAGACGTGACCCTCATCTGCGATAATATGGCCTCCATCGTCATGAAAAACGGCTGGGTCCAGGCCTGTTTCGTGGGCTGCGACCGGGTAGCTGCCAACGGGGACACGGCCAATAAGATCGGCACCAGCGGGGTGGCCATCCTGGCCCGCCACTACGGGGTCCCCTTCTATGTATTGGGGCCTACTTCCACCATCGACCTGAGCTGCCCTGACGGGGATCACATCCCTATCGAGGAGCGAGACGGGGAGGAGATCCGCTCTCTGTGGTACCAGGAACCCATGGCCCCCTCCGGGGTAAAGTGCTATAACCCCGCCTTCGACATCACTCCCCACGCGCTGATCTCCGCCATCATCACCGAGAGGGGCATCTGCCGCCCTCCCTATTCCCGCTCCCTGCCGGCCTTGTTTTCTCCCTCTCAAGGTGAATAATCCTCATCCAGTCCATAACGAAGCGGCCGCCAAACTGGCGGCCGCTTCGTTCTCTATTTTTTCCGGGCGGCCCTCACCGCTCCATCTTCCAGAACCGGACGCTGTACGGCGGCAGCTCGCTTCCGCCACCGAAGTCGTGACGCTCCCCGGAGATCAGATCCCAGGCCAGTCCGCAGCCTGCGTCAAAATGGGCGGTATAGGGCTGGCTGTCCCCGTTGACCGCCACCAGCACCCGCTCCCGGTCACAGTTCCGCTCGAAGATGATCTGGCGGTTGGTCAGCACTACATTCCGGTAATTCCCATAACACAGGGCCGGACTGTTCCTCTTGGCCGCCGCCAGCTTGGCGATATGATCAGTCAGCCCGTTCCACTCTGTCCTCTCCAGAGCTGGCCGAAGGGCGTCGTCGCTGTCCGGTCCCTTCCGGCCCTCCAAGCCCCACTCGCTGCCGTAGTATACCGCGGGCACTCCGGGCATCCCGAACATCAGCCCATAGGACGGAGCCAGATGGTTTCGGTCGGTCAGGCGGGAGGCGATGCGGTCCACATCGTGGTTATCCAGGAAGGACAGCAGGTGGGCCCCCTTATATAAGGTCCACTGCTCCGGCCCGAACTGCCGGGCAAGGGAGTGGCCGATCTCAAACATATTCCTGGAGTTGAAGCTGGACCACAGTCCCTTGTAGCACTCGTAGTTTGTCACTGAGTGGCACAGCTCCGGCCCCATCCATCGGTTATAGTCCCCGTGCAGCGTCTCTCCCATCAGCACAAAGTCCGGTTTCAGCCCTTGGGCAAAGGCTCTCAACCGCTTCAGGTACTCCGGGGGTAAGCAGTAGGCCACGTCCAGCCGCAGCCCGTCGATGCCGAACCGCTCCACCCAGGACCGGATGGCGTTAAATTGGTGTTCTATCACCGCCGGATTCCACAGATTCAGCTTGACCAGCTCGTTGTGGCCCTCCCAGCCCTCATACCAGAAGCCGTCATGATACTCGGTATCCCCGTCAAAGCTCAGGTGGAACCAGTCCCGGTATGGACTGTCCCATTTTTTCTTCTGTACCTCCTGAAACGCCCAGAAGCCCCGTCCCACATGGTTGAACACCCCGTCCAGCATCACCCGGATGCCGGCCTGATGGAACGTCCGGCACACCTGGGCCAAATCTTCATCGCTCCCCAGCCGAGGGTCCACCGTAAAATAGTCCCGGGTGTCATAGCCGTGGCGGTCGCTGTCAAAGACCGGGTTGAGCAGCACCGTGTCCGCTCCCAGCCGCTTGATGTGGTCCACCCAGTCCAGCAGCCGCAGGATGCGGGGGGTCCTCACCCCGTCGTTTTCCTTCGGCGCGCCGCACAGGCCCAGAGGATATATTTGATAGATGACCGCTTCGTCAAACCACATTGACAGGCCCTCCTTCCATCCCGCCCTTAGGGGCGGATATGGTCCTATCATATCCTATCCGACGCCTGGGAGCAAGCATTTTTACTCCTTTGTACGCCCAAACAGCTCCATCAGCCCCACCACGATGAGAAACGCTCCGAAGAATTTGCGCAGCAGCCCTACCTCCATAGCGGTGGCCGCCCACGCCGCCAGGGCGGCGCAGACCAGCCCTGCCCCGATGGCCGGGAGGAGCACTGGTTTCTCGATGTAACCGTTTTTGACATGGGCGGGCAGGGCCATCAGCCCAGCGGGCAGGAAATAGAGCAGGTTGATGCCCTGTGCCAGATGCTGGTCCACGCCGGCGAAGGCGGTCATATAGACCAGCAGGAGGGTGCCTCCCCCCACGCCGAAGCCGGACAGCACTCCTGTGGCAGCCCCCACTGCCAGGGGCAAAACCCATTCGCTCATAAAAAGCTCCTCACTCCCCCATAGATAAGCAGAAGGCCGAAGGCCCGCTTCAGCCAGACCATCTGTACTCCTTTGAACCACTTTCCCCCCGCCCAGCCGCCGACAGTCCCTCCCACCAGGTATGGCAGCGCGGCCCAGAAGTCCAGCCCGCCCCGCAGAAAGTAGACGCACACGGACAGGGCGCACAGGGGCAGGATGACCGCCACCGAGGTGGCAAAAGCCCTCCGCTGGTCCAGACGGCAGTACCCGGTGAGCAACGGAACGAACACCGAGCCCCCTCCGCCACCAAAGAAGCCGTTGGCGACCCCGGCCAGTCCGCCGGCAATCAGATATCTCCATGTTTGACCGCGCAAAAAACCGCCCCCTTTTGGACCTAGTGTGCCAAAAGCTGGGCGGTTTATGTAAAAAGTCAGCTTGAATAAAAAGAGGGGCCCGCTCATTTAGGCGGCAGACACAAATTTGAAAAGGTGTACATTTACAAATTCAGAAATAAGATGAAAATTATTGTCAAATGGTTGCTTTTCTCCCCCGTTAATGCTATATTTTAATATTGTATAGGTGTGCTCTCAAAACTTTTTGTAGGTACACATTTTGAAACAAGCGAAGGAGGATGACAGTCAAATTAGTATATGTTTATTCCTTATTTTTTACGTAGAGGAGGAAATTTTGTGAAGAAAAAACTTTTGGCAGGATTCATGACTTTGTGTATGCTTCTGTCCCTCGTTCCTTCGGCTGTGTTTGCCGTCGAGGACCAGAGCAGCCAAGCTGATGCGGCAGACGAAGCCACCGTATCCACCCGTGAAGAATTGGAAGCCGCGTTGAACAATTCTTCCGTGTCCACTATCAATATCGCCCAGGATATTGAGATGGGTGACACAGACTGGGAGGGCATCCAGATTGAATCAGGGCGCGTTCTGGTCATCAATGGTAATGGGAATGCCATCTCCGATCTCAAGGTGCACAAAGCTTATATGGGACCGAATGGCTCCGGAATTCCGGGTGATGGCGGCTCCTGCGACTATTACACTGGCTGGATTGCCAATAATAAGGGAACGCTGACCATCAACGACTTGACTTTTTCCGGTGCTGAGATCGATGCAAACCCGCTGACTACCGCAGAAAACTCCACTGGCTCCAGCATTTTGGCTGTGGTCGTGGCCAACAACACCGGAACTTTGACTTACAATAATGTCAATGTCGTGGACAGCACTGTGAGGGGCTACACCAAGGTTGGTCTGCTTCACGGCTTTACCCAAAGCGGTTCCTTTGTAGCAAATAAATGCTCCGTGACGAACAGCCATGTGGTTCTGGAGGCCGACGGCACCGATCCAGAGGCCTGCTTCAGCGGTGTCCTAATTGGTTACGACGGGAGCAATAAAGCCAAGACCAACGGCATCAGCATGTCCGGCTGTGACATCACCATAGACGACAGCGTAAATTGGGAGGCTGAGATAGAGACCAAACCGGACGGTACGCAATACGTAAACGGTTATGGTCTCACTTCTCCCACATATACGCATGGCCCTGATGGTGATAACTCGGTGGCCTTTGCGGCTGAGGTCGGCGGTTATCAGTATGAAACGCTGGCCGACGCCATCGCTGCCGCCCAAGACGGCGACACTGTGAACCTGCTGGACAGTATAACTTGTACTGCTAATACAGACCTCACTGAAGTTAAATCTGTAACAGTAGATTTTGCTAAGAATACATTTACTGGAGATAATAAGAATATTGCAATTCGGAGCAAAGCGAAGGGTGACGGCTTACTAACTCTGATGAACGGTACTATTACCGCTGGAGATGGTACCTATTGTACACTCGGTGCGGCTGATGGGTCTACAATCGTTGCAAAAGACATGATCCTCAATAATAGTACTGCATTTGGGGCTAGTATAAAAGCTTTTGCTGGAGGCACTATTGAGTTAAGGGATTCTCAGCTAAACTCCACCACAGGCGGCGGTGTAACAGCCGCCGGCGGCACAGTAAATATTTATAACAGCAATATCTCACAGACAGGATACTATGATTGGAATAGTATGATTGCTTCTGCCAGCAACGGAACTGGTATCGTAAATATTTATAGTGGCGAATTCACCTCGGAAAATTATGGTCTTTATATTTTTAGCAGTGGCGGGACGATCAATGTATACGGCGGAACGTTTACCGTTACAGGAGATAAGCCCATGCTGAAAGCGGATCTAGACCTGGGGTCATATCCGGACGCCACGGCTGCGATTAATATTTCCGGCGGTACCTTCAATGGCACCATTGATGTAGCTGACAATGATAGAGTGCATCTGAATATTACCGGCGGCACCTTCTCTGAAAAGCCCGACGAGAAATACATTGTTCCTGGCTATACTGCCAACGAAGTCGAAGGTAAATGGGTCGTTGAGGCAAAGTTAGGCATGGAGGCCGACACCATCGTTTCCGACGATACCGTCAGCGCCGAAGTTGTCGGTAAATTCAATACCTCTGGTGAAAACGGCGAGGGTGTTGAAACCAGCGGCGGCAAGTTGGAAATCAGCGTGACCACTGGTGTAGATGGTCAGCCTGCCGAGAATGTGGACAAGACCACCGTCACCATTCAGTCCATCTCTCTGGAATCTGTAAAGGACAGCGCCGTATCCGAGGTAGCCATCGCCACCGACGTGGGCACCGTCACCCTGAACAAGGATGCCTGGAACACCATCACCAACAACGCCAACGGCGATAGCGTGACCCTGACTGTGGAGGAGAGGGACAATGGCGGCTGGACCGTGTCCGCCGTTAACGCCAGCGGCGACCCCGTGTTCTCCGCTGAGGACGACACCCGCAAGGGCGAGATCACCGTTTCTGTGCCCTATAATCAGGAACTGACCGATGGTCAGAGTGTCGTGGTTTACTATGTGGGTGAAAATGGCCAGTTGGAGTCTATGACCACCACCTATGAGGCCGGCACCCTGTCCTGGACCACCGACCACTTGTCTGACTTTGGGCCCGTGGTAATTGGTCCCGAGGATGAGGCCGTCTGGGTTTCCGGAAGCGAGCTCAAGGCGGGCAAGCTGTCTAAGGCTCTGGAGGAGCTGGCTTCTGCCGGCGGCACCATAGACCTGGTAAAGGATGCAACCCTTACTGATGCTAAGTTCACCATCAGCAAGGATATCACCATTCAGAAGACTGCCACCGCCGAAGGTGCTTTGTCCATCGGCGCAACTACGGCTGGCGAGCCTACTACCGGCGCCTTTACGATCACCGAGAACGCCGCTCTGACCTTGAACGGCGTGAAGCTGACGGTTAAGGGCACTGCTGATACCGAAGGAAAGGGCGGCAATTACGACGGCACCGGCTTCATTCTGAATAACAGCGCCAATGGCAACGGCGGCAAGCTGATCCTGAACAATGCCGAGGTGGAACTGACTGGGCTGCAGCGCGGCATGGTGTTCCAGGTGTCCGCCGAAAATCTGGCCAGTGTCGAGATGATCAATTCCAAGCTGACCATCCAGAATATCGACGGCAACGCCTCCAACGGCGGCGTGTGGAATATCAAGGATCATTCCACTGTCACCGTAAACGGCTGCGGCGACTATGGTCTAAGCGTACAGGATATCACCGTAGATAATTCTACCGTCAATGTCACGAATGTAGACAAGACCGGCGTGGTCGCCCAGGATGTAACTGTGTCCGGCGGCGGCTCCATCTCTGTGACCAACAGCGGCAAGGAATTGCCCTGCAAAGACTGGCAGGGCAACGACATGAACGCCGTGGTGGAATTGAAGTCTGACGGATCTTTGACAGTAGACGAAAATTCCAAGCTCACTGCCAGCGGCAACAAGGATAAGGACGGCAAGCCCGTTGACAAGATCGATATCAACGGTGGCACTCTGGACAACAAGGGCGCCATCACCGGCGAGATCGTCACCACCGCACCCGCAGGCTCCCACACCGTCAAGGTCGTGGTGAACGGCCAGGTCATTGACATTCAAACCGTGGCCAACAACAGTTCCTTCACCCTGCCTGCTGCCCCTGCCGGGGACAACTTCCAGGGCTGGTATGACGGCACCACAGTTCATACCGCCGGTGCGACAGTGACCATTACCGCCGATGTGACCTTTACCGCCAGTTGGTACACCTCCGGCGGCGGTGGAGGCGGCGGCTCCAGCAGCTACTCCATCAGCGTGGACAAGAACATTGACAACGGCAGCGTGACTGTCTCCCCCAAGAGCGCCTCCAGCGGCCGGACGGTGACCATCACCGTCAAGCCCGACGAGGGCTATGAGCTGGACGAGCTGACCGTCACCGACAAGAA
>CABIXV010000003.1:0-369384 GCA_902362775.1 Clostridiales bacterium
CCGCCCCACAGGGGCGGCCGCCTTATTATATTTGTAGCATCCTGCGGTGGGTCAGCTATTTGGCAGTCTTTTTTTCTCCATGAAAGCGGCGATCCGCTGTCCTTTTGCCAGCCGCGCCTCGTCACAGGACAGAGCGATGATAGAATGGAGAATGGAGATGGCGGTCAACTCGCAGGTCCTGGCAGCAGCCAGATCGCTGAAGTAGTCGCTGCGGAAAAGGCTTGTCCGGATCTCAATGTCCAAATACTGTGAGATGGGAGAATTGGAGGAACCGACGATGCCGATGGTCTTGATCCCGCAGGCATGGGCCAGTTGGGCATTTTGGACCATGTTGGCTGTACGGCCAGAGTTGACGATTAGGAGCAGTACATCTGTCTGCTTCATAGACCCGATCTCCATGGCTTGAAAGAGGGGATCTGATACATAGCGGCATTGGATCGCCAGCTTTAGAAAGATGTCGTAAGCAGCTCTACAAATGGTGCCAGAGCCCCCCTCGCCAACGATAACCAGTTGTTCTGCCCTGAGAATCTCCTGGGCCGCGCAGGCCAGGGCCTGATCATCCAGACTTTCCATCAAATGGTCTGCCACCATTTTGGTAAAGCTGATGACCTTCTGCTTGATCTGATGGACATTATCCCCTCGGTCCAGGTCCATGATGATGTTTTCACCGTTGGCATAGCGATAGGCCATGCTCATTTTCAAATCAACAAGACCGGAAAACCCCAGCTTCCGGCAGAAACGGACCACCGTTGCAGAGCTCGTCCCGGTGACCTCTCCCAGCTCGGCAGCCGTGGTGGAGGCAACACAGGTCGGATGCGCTAGGATATAGTCGGCGATCAGGCGGTCAGATTTGGAGAAGGTCCGCGATTGATACATAGCTTTGATGCGCTGGATATAAAGCAAGGATTCTTCCATGAATAAAACTCCTGTTATCCGGCTTATTTCTATCAAGACATGGTCAGTATAGTGAAATTATACTGCTTTTCGATGTAAAGTCAAGGATGACAGCCTCATATCGGTCCATTGTCCCCAGAGAGGCGGCGGCAACCTACAAATTTCTTTGTGCATTATAAATGAAATATTATTTCAATATTTTTAAAATATAATGATTGAAATTTCATAATTTAAATGATATGATACTCATGAGCTGAAGGGAACCGGGGGAGAGATTCCCTGTGTAACCGCTCCATGGGCTCGGACTGTGGAGTATCAAAAAAGCTGAACAGGAGGAAATCATCATGGATTTTGAAGGTAAGGTCGCCATTGTTACCGGCTCCGGCTCTCCACACGGGATTGGCCGGGAGATCACCCGCGCTCTGACCGAGAAGGGTTGTAACGTCGTGGTCGCTGATATGAATCTGGAGGGTGCCCAGAAGAACGCCGACGACCTGAAGACGGAATTTGGCTGTGATTCTATGGCCGTCAGCGTCAACGTTACCGATGCTGACTCTGTTACCGCTATGTTTGAGGCTGTGTTTGCCAAGTACGGCCGTATCGATGTGCTATGCAACAACGCCGGTATCACCCAGCCCGTCGCCATCGCTGATATGACCAAGGATGACTTTATTCGCATTATGAACGTTAACCTGGTGGGTACCTTCCTGTGCTCCAAGCTAGTCGTGCCCTACATGGTCAAAAACAGCTATGGCCGTATTGTCAATACTTCCTCCGTTTCCGCCAAGTGCGGCGGCGGTGTGTACGGCGGCGCTCACTACTGCGCTGCGAAGGCTGGCATCATAGCCTTTGCCCGTGCCCAAGCCATGGAACTGTGCAAGCGGTACAAGGATATGATCACCGTCAACTGTGTGTGTCCCGGTCTGATTGCCACTGATATCCGTGCTGAACTCTCTGATGAGGCGGAGAAGGAGTCCCGCGCCAAGCAGGCTATGGGCCGCGCCGGCACTGCCCGTGAGGTGGCTAATACCATTGTGTGGCTGGCTTCTGACGAGGCCTCCTATATTTCTGGTGAGGACGTCAACATCAACGGCGCCTCCTACTTTGGTTGAGCCTTGGAACAGTTACATAAAAACAGCGGACCCGACAAACGTCGGGTCCGCTGTTTTTTCATGCTGTGGGGAAGTGAAATGGTTTAGGATTCCTCTTGCCAGCCCTTGCAGATATCGATCCACTCCAGACTGCCGGAATATTCCTCCAACTCCGGGCAGGTCAGCTCAATGGCGGAGTTGGAGCTGCCGGCGGCAGGGAAGATGCTCTGAAACCGGCGGAGAGAAATATCCAGATAAGTTTTCACCCCCGGAGGGTTGGCGAAGGGGCAGACGCCGCCGACCGTGTGTCCGGTGAGCTGGGACACCTGCTCCGGAGTCAGCATTTTGGCCTTGGTATGGAAGAAAGCCTTGAATTTGCTGTTGTCGATTTTTGCGTCTCCAGCGGTGACCACCAGAACACACGCTCCGTCCACCAGGAAAGAGAGCGTCTTGGCGATCCGGGCGGGAATAACACCGACCGCCTGTGCGGCCAGTTCCACTGTCGCGCTGGATACCGGGAACTCCAGGATATCCTGTTCCCGCCCCAAGGGACGGAAGTAGGCTCTGACCTTCTCGATAGACATGGACTCAGCCCTCCAGCTTCCGGGCGGCCTTATCCAGAAAACGCCGGTCCGTGATAATGAACCGCTCATGGGTGCCCTTCCCAATGGGCCCTCTCTCATCGTAGGCGGTTACCTGAAAAAGGATGCGCTTGCCGTCCACTTCAGTGACCTCGCTTTCAGCCCACACCTTCAGACCTAAGGGCGTGGCGGAGTCATGGGAGACGTCCAGCTTAGTTCCTACGGTACTCTCCCCCTCCTCTAGTCCGGGGGCCACGGCGGTCCAAGATGCCTGTTCCATCAAAGCACACATCCACGGGGTGGCGAAGACAGGCAGCGTGCCGGAGCCAGCCGCCTGAGCTGTGTTGCTTTCACAGACAAGGGCCTCTGCACTGCCTTTCATTCCAATCGTGACAGACATGAAAACGTCCTCCTTTGTATAAATCAATGCCTATTATACAGCAGAGGAGGAAAAAAATCCAGTCCCCGATGAAAGCTCTTCCCGGATGTGGTACAGGGAATTGAGGACCGTCCAGTTCTGCGGGAAGGGCCGCATCAGGTTCCAATACCCCACTCCATAGAGACCGTATTCCTGAGCCAGGGCGAGCTTGGCCTTGATGCTCCTGGCGTCCTCGAACCAGACCTCGTGTTCCTGCCCACTTCCATCCACATACCGGAACCAGGGGGACTGAGCCTCCTGATCATAGCGGATGGCGGCGTAATGGCGGATCGCCAGTTGGACTGCCTCCTGATTGGAAATGGAGGGCGCGCGCCGCCCCTGCTGATAGGGGAGCAGCCAATCGTAGCCGTAGTTGGGGATACCCAAAAAGATCTGTTCTGCTTTCATCTCCGTTAGCGCGTATTCTATCACCTGACGTACGTTTCGGATAGGCGCTATGGCCATAGGAGGTCCATAAGAGTAGCCCCACTCATAGGTCATCAGCAGAACATAGTCCGCCGCCTGGGCCAGCAGGCGGTAATCATGGCCCTCGTAGAGAGAACCGGGCTGATCCCGTGAGGTCTTGGCTGTGAGGGCCACTAGGACAGGGATGTTGTGCGGAGATAGGGCTTCACGGAGGCGGCTGATGAACTGGGCATAAGCCTGAGCGTCTTGGGCGGCCACATTTTCAAAGTCCACATCCAGTCCCTGATAGCCAAGGCTGTGCAAAGTTCCCAGCACTTCATGGATCAGCCTGGTCTGGACCTGCTGGTCTGTGAGGGCAATGTGGGCCAGATCCTGGGAAAAAGCTCCCTCAGTGTCATCAAGGTTGGAGAGATGAAAGACAGGCCGAACTCCCATATACTGGGCAGCATCAATCATATACTGGTCGTCTAGCTGGATGAGCGCCCCTTGGTTTGTAAATCGATAGGTAAAGGGCGTCAAATCGGAGAGGAAGGGGAGCGTGCGCTGGAGCAGTCCACGGTCGATATGGGGATAGGCGTATCCGTTGACAGATAAGGTTCCCTCCCTCGTCTGACGGTAGGAGAGAATCAAGACCTGACCGGGGAAGATCCGGTCCCCGCCGCCCAGCGCCGGGTTATCGCGCAGCAACTGGCGCACAGTAGTCTGGTGCGCGGCAGCGATGGAAAAAAGAGTATCGCCCGCCTGGACCGTGTAGGTCTGTTCCGGGTATTGGATTACGATGGCCTGCCCTACGACCAGGCGGTCCGGCTCCGGCAGCTGATTATCAAGGATTAGCTGTGACATGGGCACGCCATGCTGGAGGGCGATGGAATAGAGAGTATCTCCGGACTTGACTACATGGATATCCATAGGAAAGCCTCCTTTCTAAGGAAAAAGCTAATTCAGTGTTACAAAATCGTCCTTTGCGTAACCGATAGAACCCTGATAGTTGACCAAATACCAGCCATCCCACTGATTGATGATGGTGATGGGAGCTCCGTCCGGCGCTTGGGCGATCACAGGGGCCTGGGTAGTGGGACGGGAGCGGATATTCAAGTAACCATAAGTGACATCTACTACGCCGGGATGGCGGTTTTCTGATTCAAAAAAGGGAATCTGGAAATATTCAGTGAGGGAGAGAACAATATTGCGGGCGATGGCGCCCAGGTTGTCGATGATCCAGTTTGCGTCCTCCAGGTTGTCATGGAATGCCAGCTCAATGAAAACAGAGGGAGCCCGGACCCGGCGCACCTCACCAATGGAGGTGGTGGGAACTGTCTGCACCAGATTAGGGACCGGATAGATTGCTTTCAAACCATCAGCCACGATTTGTGCCGCCTTTTCTCCCTGGACACTGCCGGGATAGTAGAAGATTAGGGAGCCCCGTGCGGTGCCATACTGTCCTTCCGGCGCGGCATTGGAGTGAAGAGCCAGGTGCAGGTCAAAATTTCCGGCATTAGAGGCGGCAATGGACGAGGCGGCGGTCATATCAGGGGTATTGCGGACATACCGGATACCTGAGGCATCCAGATAGGGTACCATCAGGTCAGCCAGTTGGTTCATGTACTGCTCTTCCGTGCCGCCAGTGACAAAGTAATTCCACTCCTGGGTGGAGGGGGAGAGATAGATAATGGGCATAGAGATACCTCCGTTTTTTCTCCATTCTATGAAAAACGGGAGTATCTGGTGCGTCAGAGTCCTTGACCACTTGCCAAGAGCAAAAAAATCCAATATAATAACGGCAGACCACTTGGCGAGAAAGCGGTATGACCGCTGCGACGGAGGGAAACAAGATATGGAACTGGATAGAAACTATTTTGAGGAGATGGAGGCTAAAATCCCCAAAGGGAAGGTACGCACCCGATTTGCCCCCTCTCCCACAGGATATATGCATGTGGGTAATCTGCGAACAGCCCTTTATACCTGGCTGATTGCCCGGAACGCCGGCGGAACCTTCATCCTGCGTATTGAGGACACCGATCAGGGCCGCTTGGTGGATGGAGCCACCGAGGTCATTTATAAGACTCTGGCCGAGTGCGGGCTGGATCATGACGAGGGCCCGGATGTGGGTGGCCCTGTGGCTCCCTATATCCAGTCAGAGCGAAGGGATACCTACGGAAAATATGCAAGGCTACTGGTGGAGCGGGGGCACGCCTACTACTGCTTCTGCGAGAAGTGCGAGTCGGAGGAGGACTCCGGTGATTTTGACCGGTCCGATGACCCCTGCCGCTCCTTGAGCAAAGAGGAGGCGGAGGCCCGTGTGGCCGCCGGGCAGCCCTATGTCATCCGGCAGAAGATCCCTCATGGTGGGAGCACCACCTTCCACGATGCCATCTTTGGCGATATCACCGTAGAGAACGACACGCTGGACGACCAGGTGCTCATCAAGAGGGATGGGATGCCCACCTACAACTTCGCCAATGTCATCGACGACCACCTAATGGGCATTACTCATGTGGTCCGTGGGAGCGAGTACCTGTCCTCCGCCCCAAAATATGACCTGTTGTACCGGGGCTTTGGCTGGGACATTCCCACCTATGTCCACTGCTCACCTGTCATGCGGGACGCCCAGAACAAGATGTCTAAGCGCCACGGAGACCCCTCCTATGAGGATTTGAAGGCCCAGGGGTTCCTGACCGAGGCCATTTTGAACTATGTGGCCCTGTTAGGCTGGTCGCCCAGAGGAGAACTGGCCGAACAGGAAGTATTCTCCCTGGAAGAGCTGGCACGGGCCTTTGATCTTGGGGGGATGTCCAAGTCCCCGGCCATCTTCGATATAGAGAAGCTGACCCATTTCAACGCCCTGTATATCAGGGCCATGTCCCCCGAAGCATTTGCTCGGGCGGCGGAGCCCTATATCCGCCAGGGGGTGAAGAACCCGGATATCTCGGCAGAAGCCGTGGCGGCCCTGCTTCAGGCCAGATGCGAGAAACTGATAGACATTCCCGAAAAGGTGGACTTCTTTGATGCTCTGCCAGAGTATGATGTGGCGCTGTTTACCAACAAGAAATCAAAAACCGATCCCGGTGTCTGCCGGAATATGCTCCACGCGGCTATCCCCATGCTTGAGGCTATCCCTGTATGGAACCAGGAGATGATCCACGACAGCCTGGTCGGTCTGGCGGAGGGGCTGCAGGTCAAGAACGCCACCTTGATGTGGCCCATTCGCATCGCCGCCGCCGGCAAGGCGGTGACACCTGGAGGAGCGGTAGAGATCTGCCAGATCCTCGGTCGGGAGGAAACGATTCGCCGGCTGAAGCTGGGGCTGGAGAAGTTGAGCTGAACAAGGCAGAAGTGGGAGCCCCCTCTGAAACGTTCCCTAATGGGCCGACGTAACAGTGTTCAATCTACCCCAGGAAACAGAGACGCCCGCCCATCTGACGAAAGTAGATGGACGGGCGTTGACATATAAGAATTATAAGCTTTTCTATCCCAGTGCGATGTCTAAGATCATCATTACGACAAAGCCAAACATCACGCTCATCGTGCCGGTATTGGAGTGCTCTCCCAAATGCGCCTCCGGGATGAGCTCCTCTGTGACTACATACATCATGGTGCCGGCGGCGAAGGAGAGCAGCCAGGGCATAAAGGGGGTGATGGTTCCCGCGGCCAAAACCACTGAAATGCCGAAAATAGGTTCTACCACTCCGGAAAGAGCGCCATACAGAAAGGCTCGGCCGGTGCTGATCCCCTCCTGACGAAGGGGGAGGGAGATAGCGGCGCCCTCCGGAAAATTCTGAAGGCCAATGCCCACCGCCAACGCCATGGCGGCAGACAGGCTTCCGCCGTCACTCTGGGCGGCCAGGGCGAAGGAAAGGCCTACCGCCATTCCCTCTGGGATGTTGTGGAGGGTGACAGCCAGCACCATCAGGGTGGTCCGCCGCCAGGAGGAAGGGAGACCCTCTGGAGCGTCTGACTCCGGATGTAGGTGGGGGAGAAGGGAGTCTAGTCCCCACAGGAACAGCACCCCCAGAATAAAGCCTCCTGCTGCTGGGAGCCACCCAACCCCGCCAGCGGCCTCCGCCTCCTCGATAGCGGGCAGGAGCAGGCTGAATACTGAGGCGGCCACCATTACCCCGGCCGCGAAGCCCAAAAACATCCGCTGAAGGGTGGGGGTAGTCTTACCCCGGACAAATAGAACAGTGGCGGAGCCAAGAACCGTGGACAGACAGGTAATTCCGGTGCCAAAGGCCGCCCATAGGACAGGATGATACATATAACGCTCCTTTACTCTCTGCGATACAGGTGGATGTCAAATCCAATCTGTGTGTCAATCTGGCTTAGTGAGCTCAACCGTTCTATGCCCTCACGGGGTGTTTTCCAGGCATAGGGAGTCATGCGGAACAGTGCCATAATATCCTCAGGGCGATCCAAGTGGAGACCATAGCGAACCTGTTCCGCCCCAACCCAATCAAAGCCTGGATAGTCTTCCCGCTTTACAGGATTTTCATAGGGGACGGGGTATAGGATCTCTTTCATTTCCCAAAGATGACGGGCTGAGGGGACCACGTAGCAGAATAGTCCACCAGGCCGAAGCACCCGAGCAAACTCCTCCGCCGCCAACGGGGAGAAGATATTTGTTACTAGGTCTACGCTCCGGGCGGCAAGGGGAAGCCGGTAGACTGAAGCTACGGCGAACTCCCCCTGGGGAATCCGCTTGGCCGCACGGCGCAGGGCGAATTTGGAGATATCGATGCCGGCTGTTCTGGGCTGCCGCCCGGAGTGAGTAAGGGCATTGTGCAGTCCGGCGGTATAATAGCCCTCGCCGCAGCCGCTGTCCAGCAGGACAGGGGAGGAGGCGGTCACCTGGTCTAGCACGGCGGCGCACAGGGCAGACAGCAGCGGGGCATAGTGCCCGCGCTCCAAAAAGGCCGCACGAGCGGCCACCATCTCTTTGTCGTCACCGGGATTCTTGGAGTGCTTGCGGTTGGCGGGCAAGAGATGAGTATAGCCGGCCGACGCCACATCGAAGCTGTGTCCGGAAGAGCAGTGGTATCGTCCCTCGCTTCGCTCCAAGTTTCCTAAGCAGAGAGGACAGCAAAACAGACTTTCCATGGTGTCACCTCAAGCTTTATTATGGGGCGCGACAAAGAAAAAGGCAAGGAATTTTTATAGCAGAGCAGGAGACCGGGCTGCAAGCGTGATTAGGGGCCGCCATGAACAAAAAGATATTTTCAAAAACTTTGTCTTTCCCTCTATGCAAATGGAAAGAATTATATTAAAATAGAAAAAATGAAACACAAGGAGTGGTTCCTATGGAGCAGCCCAAATATAAAAGAGTCCTGCTGAAAATCAGCGGTGAGGCCCTGGCTGGCGAAGCTTCCCGCGGACTGGATTTTCATGTGATCGGCAGTGTCTGTGATGTAGTGAAGAAGTGTGTGGAGCTTGGTGTCCAGGTAGGCGTGGTCGTCGGCGGCGGAAACTTCTGGCGCGGAGTAAAAGACGGCGGCGATCAGATGGAGCGGGTCCGCGCTGATCATATGGGTATGCTGGCTACGACCATCAACGCCTTGGCGGTCGCAGATGTGCTGGAGCAAAAGGGGGTGCCAGTCCGGGTCCAAACGGCAATCGAGATGCGGTCCGTGGCAGAGCCCTATATCCGATCCCGTGCCATCCGCCATTTGGAGAAGGGCAGAGTGGTCATCTTCGGCTGCGGCACTGGAAATCCCTTCTTTTCTACCGATACTGCGGCGGTCCTTCGTGCCGCGGAGATCGACGCCGATGTCATCCTGCTGGCCAAGAATATCGACGGCGTCTATTCCGCAGACCCCAAGGTGGACCCCAGTGCGGTCAAGTATGACGCCATCACCTATGACGATGTGCTAGCCCAGCATCTGAAGGTGATGGACTCCACTGCTACATCTCTGTCTATGGACAATAAGATCCCTGTTTTGCTCTTTGCACTCAAGGACCCGGAGAATATCCTCCGAGTAGTTATGGGGGAGAAGATTGGTACTATTGTGGGCGGATGAGCCCTGAACAGAGAAATGGAACAAGGAAAGGAAGTTAAGACCATGAGTCCAGAGAATAAGGTATACGATGATAAGATGCTCAAAACCATCGAGGTAGTCAAGTCCAATTTTGCCTCTGTCCGGGCGGGCCGCGCCAATGCCGGCGTGCTGGATCGGATCATGGTAGAGTACTATGGAACGCCCACGCCGCTGAATCAGGTGGCTGCCGTGTCCTCTCCCGATCCCCGGACCCTGGTGATTCAGCCTTGGGATGCCACCCTGCTTAGGGCGATTGAAAAGGCAATTCAGACCTCTGACCTGGGCATTAACCCCCAGAATGACGGGCGTGTGATTCGATTGGCTTTTCCCCAGCTCACGGAGGAGCGCCGTAAAGAACTGGGTAAACAGGTCCGCAAGTACGGCGAGGAGGGCAAGGTGGCCGTCCGTAATATTCGCCGGGACGCCATGGAAGATTTCAAAAAGATGAAGAAGAACGGCGAGCTCACCGAGGACGACCAGAAATCCATGGAGAAGGAGCTGCAGGACCTGACAGATAAGCGATGCAAGGATATCGATGACCTGACAGCCAAAAAGGAAGCCGAACTGATGGCAGTTTAATGAACTGAAAATGCACAATGCAGAATGCGGAATGATTTTTTCTTCTGCATTCTGCATTTGTGCGGATAGGATATCAATTTATGGATTTTTTCAGATCAAAAGCGGATAGAGCGCCAGTGGTGGACCTGAAGCGGCTGCCCCGGCATATCGCGATTATCATGGACGGAAATGGTCGCTGGGCAAAAAAACGAGGAATGCCGCGTACAGCCGGCCACGCCGCCGGCGCAGAGAATTTCCGTACCATAGCCACCTACTGCAAGGAGATTGGACTGGAATACCTTACAGTTTATGCCTTTTCTACAGAGAATTGGAAGCGGCCTCCGGATGAGGTATCTGCCATCATGGGCCTGTTGAAGAAATATCTTTTGGAGGCCATCGGGCAGATGGAGCGGGATAGAGTAAAAATGGAATTTTTTGGAGATCTTTCCCCTCTGACCCCTGAGCTTCGACAGCTGTGTGAGCGGACAAGAGAGATATCCCGCCACTACGAGGGCTGCCAGGTCAATATCTGCCTGAATTACGGGGGGCGAGACGAGCTGCTTAGGGGGGCCATGAACTATGCCAAAGATTGCCTGGAGGGAAAGGCGGACCCGAACCATCTGACACAAGAGCAGTTTGGACGATACCTTTTTTCCAGAGGAGTCCCGGACCCGGATCTGGTCATCCGCCCCAGTGGGGAGCTGAGGCTGTCCAATTTTCTCCTGTGGCAGTCTGCCTATTCGGAGTTTTACTTCACTGATGTACTCTGGCCTGACTTTTCTAAGGTTGAGCTCCACAAGGCTATTGCGGCGTATCAGAATAGAGATCGTCGGTTTGGAGGTGTGTGATTTGCTGAAACGTATTTGTGTCGGGGTGGTACTGGCCCCCCTTTTTCTAAGCGTGCTATTCTTCCTGCCGCCAATCTATTTAGTCGTGATGCTGGCCTTTATTTTGGCCCTTGCCTCTTTTGAACTGCTGCGGGCGACACAGGTAGCTCACCATAATGGACTGTATATTTTTACTGCCATCGCTGCGGCTATGATTCCCTTTGGATGCTGGCGGTGGGGCTATGGTGGTTGGTATATCCGGGCGGTTTCTCTCGCATTGATGGCTGTGGCCTTTTTCTTTGCTGTCCGCCAGTACGGCACAGAGCGAGAGATCAAATTCAGTGAGATTGTTGTCTGCCTCTTTGGGGGCATCGCTGTTCCCCTGTTTCTGTCCTCACTGATACCCCTCAAAATGATGGAGAACGGCAGATTTTTAGTGCTGCTGCCTGTGCTCTGCGCCTTTACTACCGACATCGGAGCCTATTTTGCGGGCGTATTTCTTGGGAGACACCGGGGTGTCACCAAGGTCAGCCCTAATAAATCCGTGGAAGGCTATATTGGAGGACTGCTGACCGGAGGTCTGTTCCTCCTGGGTTACGGCCTGCTTCTGCGGCAATTCGCAGGCTTGTCTGTGGAACTTCACATCATGGCGCTCTATGGGATACTGGGAAGCGCTATTACTGAGTTGGGTGACCTGTCTTTTTCTTTGGTAAAGCGGCAGTTCGGCATCAAGGATTATGGGACTCTGCTTCCAGGACATGGAGGGATGCTGGACCGGTTTGACTCTATGATCTTCGCCGCACCCATGCTGTTGATTTTAGTGGAGCTGATTCCGGCCTTCTAATTTCCTCTCTTTTAGAAAAGAAAAGAGGTAAAGAAAATTTTGGTCGGGCGAACTTCGTGTACTTGGCGTTGTAAGGAGGATAAACTTGGAATTTGCCGGTTTGCCCTGGTTTCTTTGGCTGGCAATCTTCGTTGCCATATTCTCTGGAGCTGCCGCGTGCTATAAGACCCCGGCACAGAAGAAACAGTGGGACCCGCACACAGTGATTGCCTCCCTTCTGACCGGGATTGTTGTGTGCCTTGCCGTTTTGATTTTGAGGGTATTTTAATATGAGTAAACGAATCACAATCTTAGGCTCCACAGGCTCCATCGGGCGGCAGTCTCTGGAGGTGATTTCCGCCTGCGGTATGGAGGCGGTGGCGCTTACAGCCAATTCCAGTGTGAAACTGCTGGAGGAGCAGGCGCGCCGATACCGGCCTGAGCTTGCTGTTCTGATGGACGAGAGAGCGGCCGGCGATCTGCGGGTCAAACTTGCCGATACGAACGTCAGGGTGTTAGGTGGTATGGAGGGCATTCTGGAGGCAGCTTCCCTTTCCAGCGCTGATACTGTCATCACCGCTGTGGTGGGAATGATCGGTCTGCGTCCCACCCTGGCCGCGATTCGGGAGGGGAAGCGAATCGCTCTGGCCAACAAAGAAACGCTGGTATGTGCCGGCCAGCTTGTACTGGAGGAGGCCCGGGACTATGGGGCCCAGATCATACCTGTGGATTCAGAGCACTCCGCCCTATTCCAATGTCTGGAGGGCAACAGGGACAGGGGAGAGGTCAAACGGCTGATCCTCACCTGCTCCGGTGGCCCTTTCTATGGCAAAAAACCTGCTGAATTGAAAGGCATGACCAGGGAAAATGCTTTACAGCATCCGAACTGGTCAATGGGGGCGAAGATCACTGTGGATTCGGCCACCCTGATGAATAAAGGGCTGGAATTTATTGAGGCTATGCACCTATATCGGATGCCACCGGAGAAAATTTCTGTCCTGATCCACCGGGAGAGTATTATCCACTCGCTGGTGGAATACTGTGATAATGCCATGATTGCCCAGCTTGGCGCGCCAGATATGCGTCTGCCCATCCAATATGCCCTGACATGGCCTAAGCGGACGCCCGGTCCGGCTGTCCCACTGGACCTGTGGAACTGTGGGTCAATGACTTTCGGGACACCGGATACAGATACTTTCCGGTGCCTAAAGCTGGCGATGGAGGCAGCCGAAACAGGGGGAACAGCCGGCGCCATCCTCAACGGCGCTAACGAGGAGGCGGTGTCCCAGTTTCTGGCTGGGAAGATCGGATTCCTGGAGATCGCTGAGAAGGTGGCCTTGGCCATGGAGCGGGTACCAGTAGTTCGGGAGCCTGGGTTAGACGACGTCCTGGAGGCTGACCGGGCAGCGCGAGAGGCCATTGATTGATTTTACCTTTTTTGGAGGTTCTATGCTCTATATCATCGTCGCAATTCTGATTTTCGGCGTCCTGATCGCCACCCATGAATTGGGCCATTTCGCCACGGCAAAGCTGCTGGGGATAAAGGTCAACGAGTTTTCTGTGGGGATGGGCCCAGCTATCTGGAAAAAGCAGCGGGGTGACACCCTTTACAGCGTCCGTATCCTTCCTATTGGCGGATACTGTGCCATGGAGGGGGAGGACGATGACTCCGTTGATCCTCGGGCCTTTGGAAAGGCGGTAAGCTGGAAGAAAATGGTTATTCTGTGTGCCGGCGCCGCGATGAATTTTCTCACTGGACTGCTTCTGATCCTGATTCTCTATGTTCCACAGCAGGCTGTCCTTGTGGAAACCTACGGAGGTTCTACCCCCGGCTATGGAACTGAAGAATGCGGGCTCCTGCCAGGGGATCGGTTTCTGTCTATTGACGGTCACCGAATCTTGGTTTACGGCAATGCCCAGATGTATCTGGAGCGGGCGGGGGATACGCTAGACATCGTAGTGGAGCGCGACGGGCAGACGGTGCGACTGGACGGCCTCTATCTGCCCCGTCAGGAGCGTACCGACGAGGAAGGAGTGACCACAAACCGCCGCGGAATCCTGGTGGCTTCGGAGGCTGCGCCACTGTCCGGATTTGGAAAGGTGCAATACGCTTGGAATATGTCCCTGGACTTTGTCCGCCTGGTGTGGATCAGTCTGGGGGACCTGATTTCAGGATCTGTGGGAGTCCGCGACCTGTCCGGACCTGTCGGCATCGTGGATACCATGACGGAAGTGGGGAGCTCGGCTACGTCTGCCTATGCGGCCTTTTACAGCCTGACCTATTTTGCGGCCCTCATCGCGGTCAATCTCGCGGTCATGAATCTTCTGCCGCTGCCAGCGTTGGACGGCGGGAGAGTGTTTTTCCTGTTGCTTAACACCGTGCTTTATAGACTGTTCCGAAAGAGAATAGATCCCAGGTACGAGGGATACGTCCACATGGCCGGTCTGGCTGCGCTGATGTGCCTGATGCTGGTGGTTACCCTAAGTGATGTGGGCAAGCTGTTCGGAAGATAAGAAGTGTCCGGAAAGGGAGGATTTGTGACATGACCAGACAGATCCATGTAGGAGGCGTACCTGTAGGCGGCGGGGCTCCGGTTTCCATCCAGTCTATGACCAATACCCGTACAGATGATGTGGATGCCACTCTCTCCCAGATACGGGCTCTGGCTACCGCCGGGTGCGATATCGTCCGGGTGGCTGTCCCTGACCAGGCGGCGGCCCATGCGGTAGGAAAAATCAAGGAGCGCAGTCCGCTGCCTGTGGTGGTGGATATCCACTTTGATTATAGGCTGGCTCTGGAAGCCATTGCGGCCGGCGCCGACAAGGTCCGGATCAATCCCGGAAATATCGGGAGTGAGGACCGTGTAAAGGCGGTGGCCGATGCCTGCCGCCAGAGGAACATCCCGATCCGCATCGGGGTAAACGGCGGCTCGCTGGAGAAGGATATTCTGGCCAAATACGGCAAGGTGTGCCCAGAGGCGATGGTGGAATCTGCCTTCGGCCATATTCGGTTGCTGAACCGATTTGACTTTGATGATATCTGCGTGTCCCTGAAGTCCTCCAGTGTCCCCACTACTATGAAAGCCTATCAGCTTATGAGTCTGAAAAGTGATTACCCTTTACATATTGGAGTAACTGAGGCGGGCACGGTCCGTATGGGCACTCTAAAGTCGGCCATTGGAATAGGTGGGCTGCTGGCTTTGGGCATCGGTGATACGATGCGGGTGTCCCTGTCCGCCGACCCGGTACAGGAGGTCATGGCCGCACGGGATATCCTGAAGGCGGCAGGCATCCGAAGAGAGGGAGCGGAACTGGTTTCCTGCCCCACCTGCGGTCGTACTCGTATCGATTTGATCTCTCTGGCTGGGGAGGTGGAGGAGCGTCTGAAGGCGGTGGATAAGCCAATCACCGTAGCGGTCATGGGCTGCGTAGTCAACGGTCCTGGGGAAGCCTCCGCCGCCGACTGTGGGATTGCGGGAGGACAGGGGGAAGGCCTGCTCTTCAAAAAGGGGCAGATCGTCAAAAAGGTCCCACAGGATCAGTTGGTGGACGAGCTGTTTGCACTGATCGATACACTATAAAAACAGATGGACTGGGCGCGGTGAGGGCGTTCCAGGTAAGAAGCGCAAGGAGAATCGAGCACCAATGTCCCAGAAGATACCTTTTTTAGAGATGTTTGCCGCCCTGCGCCAGTGGACCGAGCTGTCCAACGGCGTGGAGGGCTGGCTGATCGTATCCGCCGCCATCGACAAAGGCAGCCGAAGCGCTAAAATATTGGTGGAGAGAGCGGAAGGCGCGGGGCCGAACCTAATAGCCCAGGCGGAGGAGGCGGTGTGCAGAGCCTATGGCCTGGGCAGTGTGAAAATCGAGGCGGCAGCTCCGGCAGACAACTCCGTATCCCAAACTGGAGCCCAGAGAAGCGGGTCCGGTTTGGAGAAAAGGAGCGGCGAAGTAAGTGAGCTTTTGCCAACAGCCGGAAGCGAAGGATGCGAACCCCGCGGCGACGAGGATCCCTTCGCACGCACCGAGGCCATTCGGCAGGCAGCCTTGAAGCGGGCCGGCGTAAAGCCCTCAGGCCCTTGTGCTCCTAAGGGGGAGAAGAAGAGCACCGGCAAAGCGATCTTCGGCAAGGCTATCACCAAAGCGCCCACCCCTATGGGGGACCTGGAACTGGACATGGGTACTGTGGTGGTGGAAGGCGATGTCTTTGCTGTAGATAACCGGGAGCTGAAAAAGCGGGGAGCCTGGGTAGTCGCCTTTGATATGACCGACTATACCGGCTCTATCCGCGTCAATAAATTTTTTCCAGGCGATGAGGGAAAACCGCTGGTGGATGGAATCAAAAAGGGGCTGCATGTCAAGGTCCAGGGCCGGCTGAACATGGACCGGTTTTATGGTGATATGGTGCTGGAACCTGTGGCCGTTACCGCTGTGGAAAAGAAAATGAAGGAGGATACAGCACCGGAGAAGCGGGTGGAGCTCCACCTGCATACTACCATGTCCTCCATGGATGCGCTGACCTCTGTGGGACCAAAGCTGGGGCCAGACAAAAATGTGGTAAAACGGGCTGAGGCCTGGGGACATCCTGCCATCGCTATCACCGACCACGGTGTGGCCCACTCTTTCCCAGACGCCTGGCATTCGGCCAAAAAGATCAAGCTGCTCTATGGCGTAGAGGCCTATTTTGTCAACGACGTGGACGACCGGGTGGCCATCCATGGGGCACCGGACCAGGGATTTGAGGAAGAGATCGTATGCTTTGACCTGGAAACCACCGGATTTCATAAAAAATATGAGGTCATTATTGAGATTGGTGCCGTGGTGCTGAAGAACGGCGAGGTCACCGATACCTTCAATACCTTTGTTTCACCAGGCCGTATCCTGTCTGCCGACATTATCAATCTGACCGGAATCACGGATGAAATGCTGGTAGGAGCCCCATCCCAGGAGGAGGCACTTCGTGCCTTTTTGGAGTTTGCCGGTGATCGGCCTCTGGCTGCACACAACGCCGAGTTCGACATGGGCTTTCTTGCGGAGGGGTGTCAGCGATATGGCATCCCCTTTCACAATCCCTCCGTTGACAGCCTGATCCTGGCCCAGAACCTGTTGCCGGAGCTGAACAAGCACAAGCTGAATATTGTGGCGGAGCATCTGCATCTCCCGGCCTTTAACCACCATCGGGCCAGCGATGACGCAGCCACGGTGGCCTATATGCTGCCCCACTTTTTTGAAATGCTGGAGGAAGCCGGCCTTGATAATCTTAACCAGATCAACGGCTACATGCCCAAGCTGCGCAAGGGCGGCAGAGCCAAGCGCCAGCCAAAGCACCTGATTGTTCTAGCTAAGAATCAGACCGGCCTTCGCAATCTATACAAGCTGATCTCCCTGTCCTACTTAGAGCACTTTAAGCGAGTCCCTATCATACCCAAATCTCTGATCGAGGAGAATCGGGAGGGGCTTATCATCGGTTCGGCCTGCGAGGCGGGAGAGCTGTTCCGGGCCGTGGTGGACGGGAAGAGCTGGGAAGAGCTGAAGCGTATTGCCTCCTGGTATGACTATCTGGAGATACAGCCGATCTGCAACAATATGTTCATGCTCCGTAAGGGGATGGTCCGCACCGAGGAGGAGCTGCGGGACTTCAACCGTACCATCGTCAAGCTGGGGGAGGAGCTGGGGAAACCAGTCTGCGCCACCGGCGACGTCCACTTCCTGGACCCAGAGGACGAGATATATCGGCACATCCTGTTGGCCTCTAAGGGGTTTGAGGACGCCGACGAGGCCCTGCCAATCTATTTCAAGACTACGGACGAGATGCTGAAGGAGTTTTCCTATCTTGGAAAGGAGAAGGCGCATCAGGTGGTGGTGGAAAACACCAATCTGATCGCCAACTGGTGCGATCCTATCGAACCGCTCCCAAAGGGGCTGTTTGCCCCCAAGCTTGAGGACTCTGATGGAGAGCTGACCCGTCTGGTCTGGGGGAAGGCCCATGAGCTCTATGGAGAGGAGCCGCCCCAGATTGTGGTGGACCGGATCAACGCCGAGCTGGGAGACATTATTCGGTGTAAGTATGACGTCATCTATATGTCCGCCCAAAAGTTGGTTCAAAACTCCTTGGAGCATGGCTATCTGGTAGGCTCACGGGGATCGGTGGGCTCCTCTCTGGTCGCCTTCATGTCCGGTATTACCGAGGTCAACTCCCTGCCAGCCCACTACCGTTGCCCCAAGTGCAAGCATTCTGACTTTGATTATGCCCAGGATCCCGCTCACCTCTATGGCTGCGGAGTGGACATGCCGGACGCTGTCTGTCCCGTTTGCGGGACAAAATATGTCAAGGACGGCTTCAACATCCCCTTCGAGACCTTCCTGGGGTTCGGCGGCGACAAGGTCCCAGATATCGACCTGAATTTCTCCGGCGAGTACCAGTCCAGCGCCCACAAGTATACCTTTGAGCTCTTTGGTCAGACCCATGTGTTCCGGGCGGGCACCATCGGGACCGTTGCGGAGAAGACCGCTTTTGGTTATGTAAAAAAATATTTTGAGGAAAAAGGAAAGAGTGTTTCAAAGGCGGAAGAGAACCGGCTGGCCATCGGCTGCACCGGCGTCAAACGCACCACCGGACAGCATCCGGGCGGAATGGTGGTCATTCCCCAGGATAAGGAGATCTATGACTTCTGTCCCGTCCAGCATCCTGCGGACGACCCGAACAGTGACATCATCACGACTCACTTTGAATACCACTCCATGGAGTCCAACCTGCTCAAGCTGGATATGCTTGGACACGATGACCCGACGATGGTGCGTATGCTGGAGGATCTGACGGGGGTGAATGCCAGGGAGATCCCGCTGGATGATCCAGACACCATGTCACTGTTTACCTCATCCAAGGTCCTTGGGTTTGAGAACGACAAGGTATTGGGGCCCACTGGCGCCGTAGCCGTTCCGGAGTTCAACACCAGATTTACTCGTGGGGTGCTGGAGGAAACGCAACCTACCCAATTTGATATGCTGCTTCGGATCTCCGGCTTTACCCACGGTACAGATGTATGGCTGGGCAATGCCAGGGATATTATCATGAGCGGTACGGGCGGCGTGTCGGAGTGCGTAGGCTGTCGTGATGACATTATGCTGTTCCTTATCTCCAAGGGGATGCCGCCCAAGCGCTCGTTCAAGATCATGGAGTCGGTCCGAAAGGGCCGGGGCCTGCCCGAAGGAGCGGAGGAGGAGATGCGGGCGGCGGGCGTCCCTGATTGGTACATCAACTCCTGTAAAAAGATCGCTTACCTCTTTCCGAAGGCTCACGCAGTAGCTTATGTGATGATGGCGTTTCGCATCGCCTGGTTTAAGGCCCACCGCCCTTTGGCTTTCTACGCGGCCTTCTTCTCCATCCGGGCCAAGGCTTTTGACGAGAAGTTTATGTGCCGGGGCATGGATGTGTGCCAAAAGAAGATGAGAGAGATCATCGCCAAGGATAAGGAGGCCACAGCGGTGGAGCAGGATATGCTTATCACCCTGGAGGTCTGTTATGAATTCTATCTCCGGGGCTTCCACTTCGAGCGGCTGGACCTGTATAAATCCCAGGCCATCCATTTCGCTATGGATGAGGAAAAGGGAACTCTGATTCCTCCATTTGTGTCTGTGGCTGGACTGGGGGAAACAGCGGCCATCTCTCTGGCGGAGCAGGCCAGGGACCGGCATTTTATCTCCATTGAAGAGGTGACAGCGGCCTGCCCCAAAGTGTCCAAGACACACATTGAGATGCTGAAGGAGGCCGGAGCCTTCGGAGATATGCCGGAAACCAGCCAAATAGATCTGTTTTCTCTATTTGGTTAGAGCATTTGACTGGCCGATCTTCTTTTCCAGGGAAGGGGAAGAAAGGGACTTGTAAAAGTTTACCTGCTGTGATAGGATACATCTGCCTCATAAGGGGTAATCATGCAAAGAAAGGGTCATTTTTATGTTGGATAAAAAAGTTGCGGAACTCATCAATAACCAGATCAATAAGGAGTTTTACTCCGCCTATCTGTATCTGGACTTCTCTGTGTACTATGAGGAGGTGGGGCTGGACGGCTTCGCCAACTGGTATATGATCCAGGCCCAGGAAGAGAGAGACCACGCCATACTGATGCTGCAGTACCTGCAGAATAATGGTGAGAAGGTCACCCTGGAGGCTATTGCCAAGCCTGACAAGGAGTTGAAGGACAAATTGCAGGTGCTGGAACTGGGGCTTGAGCATGAGAGATATGTTACGAGCCTGATCCACACGATTTATGAGGCTGCCTATTCCGCCAAGGATTTCCGGACCATGCAGTTCCTGGATTGGTTTGTTAAGGAGCAAGGCGAAGAAGAAAAGACAGCTGAGGATATGATCAAGAAGATGAGGCTCTTTGGCGACGATGCTAAAAGCCTGTATGCGCTGAACAGCGAGATGGCCGGCCGGACCTATACCGCCCCATCGTTGACACTGTAAGGGACCAGAAGGAAAATAGAGACCCGCCCCGCTGAAAGCGGGGCGGGTCTTTTTACTTCTTTTCTTCATGGTCTGAAAAAGTATGCCAGTTTTCTCTCTTTTGCGGAAGGAAGAGCTCTTTGATTCGTGCTAGTGCCCCCTCTACCAGATGGAACCAGAGATTTCCCACGACAAGGATCAGAAGCAGGACCGCTAACAGGCCGCCAAATAAAACCAGATGCTCCATACCTTATTTGGTAGCGTAAACGTTGAGGAAGAAGTCGCGGAAGTCTTTTTCCTCCTGTTCCTGGTCTACATAGATATACAAATTTTCGTCATCCAGCCAGCTGAATGTTTTCAGTGCCGTATACCCCTTTTTATCGGGATAGATCACAAGGCTATCCAGCATTTTTTCCCGATACGCCTTTTCAATTTCGGACTTTTTATAGACTAGAGGGTCACCGCAACCGGACAAGTCCGGCACAGTGGGAAGGATGACCACAGTTGGATCCTCCTCCTTCCATCCCACGATCAGACTGGCGATGGTGCTTTTGCTGCCGTGGACCAGACCATAATTGAACCGGCGTACATCCTCCGTGTAGCAGGCCAGCAGTTTATACTGTGCCCCGTTTTCCACTACCTGGTCAAAAAGAGCACGCATCTTTTTCTTATTGTTCTCACTTTTCTCCTGATCAACTTCAGGCCCTTTGAATAGCTTGCCAAACAGTCCCATGAGAAAACCTCTTTCTATTCTTTGATTTATAAATACTTTTTCATAAAAAAGTATTTATAAATGCAGTATAATAACAGAAGGTCTATTTGTCAAGACAAAGCCCAGCGACTCTGCCGGGCCCGAAGTCGAGTTATGCGTTTCGATAAATTCCCTCTAAATAGTCGATGATCAGCCGAATCTGGAGGGACACCGTTTCCTCATCGACACCAGGATGGAAGGGAAAGGAGGAGTATAGATGGGAATGATAGCTGAGTAAGAGCGTATTGACCATGTTCTGGATCAGATGACACTGACCAGCGGTGACTGGGATGTTCCAAAGGTCCAAAAGCGCCTGGTAAAATTGAGTAAGTCCCATTTCGAAATCCTGCAATTCATGCTGGGACATATGGCGGCACAGATGGGGGAGATCATCTAACTCCAATACAAATACGCCATGCCGGTCGCCGTGGAAGAACAGGTCAAACACAGCCTCCAGACTGCCTCTCCAAGAGGCGCTCTCCTGTGCCACCTTCCGGGCCCGCTCCAGCATCTTGGTCCGCTGACGAAGAAGCACTTGAATTGCTAGAGCCTCTTTAGAGGGAAAGAAGGTATAGAAAAACGCTTTGGATATCCCGACTGCCTCATAGATCTCTTTTAGAGAGGCCTCACGATATCCCTTTTGGGAAAAAGAACGCTGCCCCAAATCCAGCAGCCGCTCCCGAATGTCCTCCCGATCCTGGACGGTATAAGTTTTTTTCGCCATGGTATCCCTCCTTTTTCCCCCTGGATAGAATCAAGTATATCAGAATATCAGGCGGGAGGGAATGGATATTTTTCACAGAAGGTCTTTTTCTGAAAAGAAAAATCGGGCAAACAGAAGTCATTGGGTTGACCTGGCTGGAGAGTTTCGGTACAATGTAGTCACTGTGTTATGGATAATCAGACAAATTTTAGGAGGCAGGAGCCATGGACGAGAGAGAAAGCTTTTCGTCCCGTCTGGGATTTATTTTGATTTCAGCCGGGTGCGCGATTGGGCTAGGGAATGTATGGAGATTCCCCTACATCACAGGAAAGTACGGAGGTGCGGCCTTCGTCCTGATCTATTTGCTGTTTTTGGTCATTCTTGGACTGCCCGTCATGGTGACGGAGCTGGCGGTCGGCCGGGCCAGCCAGAGGAGTATGGCCTTGTCCTTCCACGTTCTGGAGCCGGCCGGTTCCAAATGGCATTGGTACAGCTATCTCGGTTTTGCGGGCAACTATTTACTGATGATGTTCTACACGGTCATAGCTGGGTGGTTGCTCTACTACTTTTTCAAAATGCTACGGGGCGATTTTATGGGTTTGGATGCCGCCGGCGTGGCAGAGCAATTCAGCCAGATGCAGGCCCGCCCCGGCATTATGACCATATATATGGTGATCGTGGTATGTATCGGAATGCTGGTGTGTGCCCAGGGGCTGCGGAATGGAGTGGAGCGAGTTAACAAGGTCATGATGCTGTGCCTGCTGGCGCTGATGTTGGTGCTGGCGGTCAACTCCATCACTCTGGAGGGAGCGGGGGAGGGGCTGAAGTTTTATCTTCAGCCCAATTTTCGGAATTTGATGTATGACGCCCAAGGAAATTGGATTTTGGGTGAGGCGATCTTTGCCGCTATGGGGCAGGCATTCTTCACCCTGTCGCTTGGAATTGGCGCCATCGCCATTTTTGGGAGTTACATCGGCAAAGAGCACCGCTTGACCGGGGAGGCTCTGCGGATCGGCGTACTGGATACCTGCGTAGCTTTTGTAGCCGGGCTAATCATCTTCCCGGCCTGCTCCGCCTTTGGAGTCCCCACCGGAGAGGGGCCCTCTCTGGTTTTTGTTACCCTGCCCAATATTTTTGACCATATGCCAATGGGGCGGCTGTGGGGAGCTCTCTTTTTCCTATTCCTGTCCTTTGCGGCTTTGTCCACCATCATTGCTGTCTTTGAGAATATCATCTCCTTTTGTATGGACAAGGGATGGAGCCGGAAAAAAGCTGTGCTGGTCAATTTTATCTGGGTCTTGATCCTGTCCATGCCCTGTGTGCTGGGCTCTAACCTGTGGGCAGCTTTCCGGCCCCTTGGAATGGATATCTCTGGTATAGAGGACTTTTTAGTGTCCCAGAACATTCTGCCCCTAGGTTCGCTGCTCTACCTATTGTTCTGCGTCTCCAAACGGGGATGGGGCTGGGACGCCTTCCTTGCCGAGGCCAACGCCGGCAGCGGACTGCGTTTTCCGGCCGCTACTCGCTTCTATGTCACCTATGTCCTGCCGCTGATTGTGCTGTTCATTTTCGTGATGGGATATTGGAATACCTTTTGGAAGGGCTGAACCGGCTGTGTCAGCAGGGCGCGTTAAGCGCCCTACTTTTTATTTTTCTTGACATATTTTTAGTATAGTAGTATATTAGCGTGGTAAAGAATTTGAGAAGGAAGCTTCTCACCAGACAGAGGGAGCGATACCATGAAGCTGACAGTCAATACGCCAGAGGGAACGAGGGACCGTCTTTTCTCGGAGTGCCAGGAGCGCCGCCAAGTCCAGAGCCGTCTGATTCGCCTGTTTCGGCAGCGAGGCTACTTAGAGGTTTCTACACCGGAAACAGAGTACTATGATCTATTTGCGCTGTCTGGCAGTGCGATTCCCCAGGAGCGGATGTTAAAAGTCGGGGATCCAAGTGGAAAAATTTGTGTGATGCGGCCAGACTCAACCACTCCAATCGCCCGTGTGGCTGCCACAAAGCTCCGCTCTATGGCGCTGCCCCAGAGGCTGTACTACGACCAGAAGGTTTACCGGGCCAACCCTGCCCACAACGGCAGCAGCCGGGAGATTCCCCAGTGTGGTGTTGAGCTTATTGGAGCCAAAGGGTTGAAAGCTGATCTGGAAATCATCGTTACCGCCATTGACTCCCTGCGGTCTTGTGGAGCGCCCCGCTTCCATGTGGAGTTGGGACACGCCGGCTTTTTCCGGGACCTGGCCGCCCGTCTGGACCTGGACGATGGCCAGGAGGAGGAGATACGCACCCTGGTAGAGGGAAAAAATTTTGCGGCACTGAACGCCTTTTTATCTCCTTATAGAGGTAACCCGGCTTGTGCCGCGCTGGAGCGGCTGTCCCGACTCTTCGGCGGGACAGAGGTCCTGGCCGAAGCGGAGAGGCTGGCGGGGAAAACAGAGGCGGTGGACTATCTCCATGCCCTCTATGACGAGCTGTCCGCCGCTGGATACGGACAGTATGTCCGTTTTGACCTTGGGATGGTCCACCAGATCGACTACTATACTGGTGTCGTTTTTCGGGGCTATGTAGAGGGGGCCGGTGACGCGGTCCTGTCAGGCGGCCGGTATGACGCGCTGGTAGAGATATTTGGCCGTGAGGCCCAGGCCACTGGCTTTGCGGTGGATGTGGATGCCGTGGCCCGTACCCTGCCGGAGACCGCGCTGCCCCAGCTTCGGGCGGTGGTCCATTATGAGCCCGGCTACCTATCCCAGGCATTGGAGGCTGTGGACGGGCGCCCCGCCGGCACCTGTGAGCTGTCCCCCTGCCGTACCTTGGAGTCCAGCAGAAATATGGCACGGGAGAAGGGGGCGGAGATGGTGCTAGTCTTTGATAAGGACGGAGAGAGGAGAGTGCTGGTATGAGCGAACGGCTGCGAATCGCAATCACAAAGGGGCGGCTTCTGGACCAGTCTGTGGAACTGTTTGAACGGGTCGGGCTGGATTGCGGACCCATCCGGGACCCGGGCCGCCGGCTTATCCACTCGCTGCCTAACTATCCACTGGATGCCGTGCTGGCCAAGGCTCCAGACGTTATTACCTATGTGGAGCATGGGGTATGCGATCTGGGCATCGTGGGAAAGGATACCATTCTGGAGAAGGGCGGCAGCTTTTATGAGGTCCTGGACCTGGGCTTTGGACGGTGCCGCTTTGCTTTGGCAGTGAAGTCAGGCAGCGATTTTTATGGGACGTATAAGACCCGCCGGGTGGCCTCCAAATATCCTGAGGTGACACGGGCCTTTTTTGAGAAGAAAGGGATGGATGTAGATATCATCAAGATTGAGGGCAGTGTGGAGCTGGCCCCGCTCCTGGACCTAACTGACGCCATCGTGGACATCGTGGAGACCGGGGCTACCTTAAAGGCAAACGGCCTGGAGCCCATTGAGACAGTGGCTGATGTATCCGCCCGCCTTATCATCAACACGGCCAGTATGAAGCTCTATAAGGGTCAGATCAACGATTTGATTGCCAAATGTGAGACTGGATTGGAGAAAGAGCTATGATTACTATTATCGAAGCGGATGGACGGCGAGAGCGTGAGCAGTTGGAGGCCATGCGGGCCCGGGCTGCCCAAAAGAACAAAGCGATAGAACTGGCTGTCTCCTCCATTATGGAGAATGTAAAGGAAGAAGGCCTGCCGGCAGTAGAGCGATATACCAGGGAGTTTGACCACCGGATGCCCTATGAGGTACCTAATGAGAGGCTGGAACAGGCCTATCAGAGCTGCCCGCCGGAGTTGATATCTGCCCTGGAACATGCGGCGGACAATATCCGTGACTATAATCAGCGATTATTGACCAAAACAGTGGAGTGGACCTCTCCGGACGGTGGGACTGTTGGGAGGATCGTCCGGGGACTGACCAGGGTTGGAATCTATGTTCCCGGTGGAACAGCCGCCTACCCCAGCTCCGTACTGATGAACGCCATTCCCGCCAAGGTGGCTGGTGTGGAGGAGATTATTATGGTGACTCCTCCTACAGATAATCTGAATGACGGCGTTCTGGCTGCTGCCAAGATTGCCGGAGTGGACCGGGTTATCGCTGTGGGTGGGGCCCAGGCTGTGGCCGCTTTGACCTATGGCGCCGGCTTTATTCCCAAGGTGGATAAACTGGTGGGCCCTGGCAATGCCTTTGTCGCCGCGGCAAAGCGGATGGCCTATGGTACGCTGGATATCGATATGGTGGCCGGCCCCTCTGAGGTGTTGATTATTGCTGACGGTTCTGCCGATGGGAAATATGTGGCGGCGGACTTGCTAAGTCAGGCGGAACATGATAAACTAGCATCCGCGGTACTGTTGACGGACAGCATGGAGTTAGCTCGAAGCGTGGACCGAGAGATCATCCGCCAGACCGGCTATCTGGAGCGGTCTGAGATCATGGAGGCGTCTCTGCGGGATTTCGGCTGCGCCATCGTCTGCCCGAATCTGGACTGGTGTGTGGAGCTGGCCAATGAAATCGCGCCGGAGCACCTGGAGATCATGACCTGCCAGCCACGGGAGCTGCTGCCCCGCGTCAAAAACGCTGGAGCCGTATTCCTGGGGGCCTACAGTCCGGAGCCCCTGGGTGATTATCTGGCGGGACCTGACCATGTGCTTCCTACCAGTGGGACGGCCAGGTTCTTCTCCCCACTGAGCGTTGACAGCTTTTTGAAAACAATGAGTGTTATTCAGTTTGACCGGTCCAGTCTGGCACCTATTTCTTCTGAGATCATGACGTTGGCCCAGACAGAAAAGCTTACCGCCCATGCCAACTCGATCCGTGTGAGGTTTGAGGAAGGGGAGCCTGAGATTAGGCGGGGGTAAAACCGCGGTGGATAGACATCCGCTACTACACTTAATCTTCTTGACTAAAAAACTGCCGGGACAAAGTCCCGAGAAGCGAATCAGAATAGAACATAGAGGGAGGGGTCGTGCTGTGCGGACGGCTGAAATTTCCCGTGTGACAAAGGAGACAAATATACAGGTCAAGTTGACCTTAGAAGGCGGAAAAATTGAAATAAAAACAAGAATCGGCTTTTTTGATCATATGCTCACCGCCCTGGCCTTCTATGCCGGCTGGGGTTTGGAACTGGAGGTAGAGGGCGACCTTCATGTGGATGGACACCACACGGTAGAGGACACGGGGATCGTCTTGGGCCAGGCACTGAAGCAGACGCTTGGGGAGAAGACGGGCATCCGGCGCTTTGGCTCTGCCTTTGTGCCCATGGATGAGGCCCTGTGCTTTACTGCCCTGGATTTTTCTAACCGGCCCTTCCTGGTTTTTGACGCGGAGATGCCCCAGGGGATGATCGGTGGCTACGACTCCTGTTTGACGGTCGAGTTTATGCGTGCCTTAGCGATGAACGGTGGGCTGACACTGCACCAGAAGTGCCATTACGGGTCCAATGCCCACCATATCACAGAAGGGCTGTTCAAGTCCTTGGGACTGGCCGTCAAAGAGGCCATCAGAGTGGAAGGGGATCAGGTGGTGTCCACTAAGGGGCTGCTGTAAGCCGGGAGAGAGACTAGTTATGAGCTATATCGCTGTTGTAGATTATGGTGTAGGCAACCTGAAAAGCGTATCCAACGCCTTTGCCTATCTGGGAATAGAAACGAAAATTACCGGAGACCCGGACGAGTTGGAGCTGGCTCAGGCCATCGTCCTGCCTGGAGTGGGTGCCTTTCCGGATGCGGCAGACAAACTAAGGGCCACAGGCTTGGATCAGTCTGTGGTGAAACAGGGCCGTAAAAAGCCTGTGCTGGGGATCTGCCTTGGAATGCAGCTGCTGTTGGACAGGGGAGAGGAGGTCAGACCCTGCCCAGGTCTGGGTGTCATCAAAGGAGTGTGTGCCAGAATCCCCACGGAAGAAAAACTGCCCCATATCGGCTGGAACAGCCTGACATTTCCTAATCGATCCCCGTTGTTTGAAGGGGTAGATGAGGGCAGCTATGTATATTTTGTCCATTCCTTCTCCGCACAGCACACAGATCCAGACCAGGTTAGTGCTGTGTCCCAATATGGGGTCCCTGTGATTGCCGCCGTCCAAAACGGGAACTTTTTTGGCTGTCAGTTCCACCCGGAAAAGAGCGGAGAGACCGGGCTGGCTATCCTACAAAATTTTGCGGGTTTAACCCGCTGAACCTATTGAATTTCCAGGGGGTAATTTCCCATGTCCCGTCCTTACAGTGGTAAACGCATTTATCAGGAGCGCCGGTCTAGCCGAACAGGGTCCGGCTCTGGGCAGACTTTGGGGCGAGTGATGTTCTTTCCCCTCCAGATCCTCTATTTGGAGCTGGTGCTTCATATTTATATGGGCAATTATTTAGGGTACTTGCCTATTTATCTGGTGTTCAGCCTGGCGGGAGGCCTTTTTGTGGCCGCATTTACCCTGCCGTTCTCTCGGCTGGCCAACTGTATTATCACCAAAGTGCTGGCGTTCCTGTTTTCTCTGATTTATGTGGTGGAGATTATCGCAAAAAAGATTTTGACCACTTATTATGGGTTCAGCGCGGTGAAAATGGCGGCGGGAAATCGGCTCATTGACTACGCCGACGTGATCGTATCTACCCTAGTGCGCTCCATTCCCATCATTTTGCTGCTTTTCCTTCCGGCGATTTTGATTATCGCCTTTGGGGGGCGCCTACTGGGCTTTGGACGATTTGATATCCGTTTTTCCGGGGTAGTGTTGGCCGGGGCGGTAATTTTTCATCTGCTTGGCCTGGGTGTGGTCCATCTGCCCTGGAAGGGGGATCTGACTCCGAAGCAGCTGTACCGCATGGACACCAATATGGATGACCAAGTAGAGCAGCTCGGTATGTTGACATCGCTGAGACTGGATGTGAAGCACCTCTTTTTCCCGGCGGACAACACATTAGACGCGGACTTTAGTGGTCTGGGCGACTTGGGAGGCAGTTCCTCCTCGGAAGAGGGCGGCTCCTCCCAGAATCTAGAGGACCCGGAGCCGGTCATCGACACATCACCCAACGTGATGGATGTGGACCTGTCCCAAATTGCGGAAACGGCTACGAATCAGGACATCCAGTGGTTAGCCAACTATTTCAACAGCGTGACTCCCACCAGAAAGAATGAATATACCGGGATGTTCGAGGGCTATAACGTGATTTTCCTGACACTGGAAGGTTTCTCTGGCTACGCTATTGACCCGGAGCTGACCCCTACACTCTATAAGCTGACCCACGAGGGCTTTGTATTCAACAACTTCTATACCGCCCTCCATTTTACTAGCACCTCCGGCGGCGAGTGTCAGAACTTGCTAGGACTATACCCGAAAAACGGGAATCCGGCCACCCTGCCCCGGACCGGGGACCTGGGGACCAACCTGTACTTCTCCCTGGCCCAGCAGTTGGGACGGGAGGGATACCTGGTCCAGGGCTATCACCCCAACTCCAATATGTATAACCGGGAGAAGTCTCATCCTAACCTGGGCTACGATTGGCGACAGTTCGGCATGGGCTTTGACAATTTGGAGCTGTCCGAAAGCGGCAAGCTGCTGTGGCCCCAGCGGGACAAGTATATGATCCAAGCCAGCATCGACAACTATCTCAATAGCGAGGCGCCCTTCCATGTGTACTATCTGACCATCAGCGGCCACATGCCATACTCCAACAACCGTGTGGCCAATCAGTACAGAGATCTTGTGGACCCGTTGCCTTACAGCGATACCACCAAGAACTATGTGGCCACCGTGATTGAAGTGGATCGGGCTTTGGAGTATCTCGTCCAGCGGCTGGAGGAGGCGGGCAAGCTGGACTCTACCTTGATTGTTGCTGCCCCCGACCATATCCCTTACTTCGATGTAGCGACACTGGAGGAGCTGGCGGGTGAATCCTTTGGAAGCTCAGAGGACCTGGAGTATCTGAAGGAGGGCAACATCAATTTTGACGTATACAGAAATTCCCTGATCCTGTGGTCGGCCAGCATGGAGGAGCCTGTAGAGGTAGATAAGGTGTGCTGCCAGGTGGATATCCTGCCTACGGTGTCCAATCTTCTGGGGCTGGAGTACGACTCACGGATGCTGGACGGAAGCGATATTCTGTCAGACAACGAGGGATTGGTGGTCTTTTCCTCCAAGTGCTGGAGGTCAGATCGGGGGTTCTATGACCGCTATACCAGTACCTTTACCCCGGCTGCGGGAGTCTCCATGACCGCAGAGGAACAGGAGGACTATGTGTCCGCCATGAAGAAGCTAGTACAATATAAGCTGGACAGCACAGCGTTGGTCATAGAGAATGATTTTTACGGCTATGTGTTTGGGAATGGCTAAATAAGCTGGGGCGGGACCAGTGGCCCCGTCCCGCTTTTATCTGAATCAAAGGAGGAGCGGTCCTATGCAGATACTTCCCGCCATCGATTTGAAAGACAGAAAGGTTGTCCGACTCTACAAGGGGGATTTTGATACAGTCCACCAGGTGGCAAGAGATCCGGTGGAGACGGCACGGGCCTTTTTGCGCGCTGGAACTCGCTGGGTCCATATTGTGGATTTGGATGGAGCCAGAGATGGAACCAGAAAAAATGGAGAGATCGTCCAAGCGGTGTCAGATGTGGGGCTTCATGTCGAACTGGGCGGGGGAATCCGCTCTATGTCGGATCTGGAGGAGGTCTTTGACCTGGGCGTATCTCGGGCCGTCATCGGTTCCGCCGCTGTCACCCATCCCCAACTGGTATCCGACGCTGTGAAACGATGGGGAGATAAGATCGCGGTGGGCGTCGATACCAAAGACGGACGGGTCAAGACCGCCGGCTGGGTAGAGGACTCTGGCCTGGATTACCTGGAATTTGCGCGGTCCATGGAGAAGCTCGGTGTAAGGACGATCATCTTTACAGATATTGAGACAGATGGGACTCTGTCCGGCCCCAACTTTGGAAGACTGGAGGAGCTGCAGAGGACCGTCGGTTGCCATATCGTGGCCTCCGGCGGCGTATCGAATAACGGAGATATCCGTGTACTAGCCGCCATGGGACTGTACGGCGCTATCATTGGCAAGGCGTACTACGCCGGAACGATTGATCTGGCGCGGGCGGTGGCGGACGGAGGCACACAGGAATGAAGATTGCGGTCCTGGGATACAGCGGGGCCGGAAAGTCCACGTTATCCCGGGAGTTGGGGAAGCGGTACGGCTGTCCTGTCCTTCATCTGGACCAGGTGCAGTTTGAGGCTGGATGGATAGAACGGGACAGGGGAGAAGCCCTGTCCCAGGTGGAACAGTTTATGTCCCAAGAGAGCTGGGTTATAGATGGAAATTATAGTGCCTTTCTCCAAGAACGAAGACTGGAAGAGGCGGACTGTGTTATAATCCTACTTTTGAACCGCTTTTCCTGTCTGGTAAGGTCGGTCAAAAGATATGTTATCTACCACGGCCGTACTCGGGAGGATATGGCGGAAGGTTGCCTGGAAAAGTTGGACCCGGAATTCCTTGCCTGGCTGCTGTGGAAGGGGCGGAACCGAGCTTTTTATAGAGCGGTTGCCTTGCGGTATCCCCACAAGACGGTGGTTCTGAACGACCAGAGGGCCATCAATCGATTTTTGGAGGGACTGTCATGTTAGCCAAACGAATCATTCCCTGCCTCGATGTCAGTGACGGACGGGTGGTGAAGGGAGTCAACTTTGTCAACATCCGGGACGCGGGCGATCCGGTGGCGCTGGCCAAATTTTACTCGGATCAGGGGGCGGACGAGATCGTCTTTTTGGACATCACTGCCACCAGCGACAAAAGGGATACGGTGGCTGATGTGGTGGAGCGCACAGCCAGCCAGGTCTTTGTTCCGCTGACCGTTGGCGGCGGGATCCGCACGCTGGAGGATTTTCAGCGTCTGCTCCGGGCGGGAGCGGATAAGATATCTGTGAATTCGGCTGCGGTTCAGGACCCGACTCTGATCTCCAGAGCCGCGGAACGCTTTGGCTCCCAATGTGTCGTTTTGGCCATCGATGCCCGCAAGCGGACCGACGGCACCTTTGAGGTGGTCACCGCCGGAGGCCGGACTCCGACTGGCCTGGACGCTGTGGAGTGGGCTCAACAGGGGGAAGCTCTGGGCGCGGGGGAGATCCTCCTTACATCCATGGATGCGGACGGCACCAAGGCCGGCTTTGACCTGGAAATGACCCGTGCGGTCACTCAGGCGGTATCGATCCCGGTGATCGCCTCCGGCGGCTGCGGCACTCTGGAGCATTTTGCTCAGGTTTTCCAGGAAACAGGCTGCGATGCGGCCCTGGCGGCTTCCCTGTTTCATTTTGGCGAGCTGACGGTGCCCCAGGTCAAGGATTTTCTCCGGGGCAAGAATATCCCGGTGAGGTGATGGATATGTTTGATTTAGACCTCCTTTTTCAAAAGTCAGAGCTGATTCCGGTGATTATTCAGCATGTGGACACCAAGGATGTCCTGATGCTGGGTTTCACGAATAGAAAAGCGGTGGAGCTGACACTGGAAACGGGGACGGCTTGGTTCTGGAGCCGAAGCCGGCAGGAGCTCTGGAACAAGGGGAGCACTTCCGGCAACTTTCTCCATGTGAAGCGCATTATGACAGACTGTGACACCGATACCCTGCTTTACCTGTGCATTCCAGATGGACCTACCTGCCACACCGGAGCACACAGTTGCTTTTTCCGGGAAATCGAGATATAATAAAAACACAGTGTATCCTTTTTCAATGAGGGAAAACTGTCCTAGGATGGGAGCGATAAGGATGAATGATACTTTGGCCCAGCTATACCGGGTGATAGAGAGCCGGAGAGCGCAACCGCAAGAGGGTTCTTACACCTGCTATTTGTTAGAAAAGGGCCTGGATAAGATATTGAAAAAAGTAGGGGAGGAGTGTTCGGAAACCATTATTGCCGCCAAGAACGGCAGGCAGGAGGAAACGGTGGGGGAGATTTCCGATCTTCTCTATCATCTGACTGTTATGATGGTCCAACAGGATATCCCGTTGGAGGCGGTCATGGAGGAGCTGGATCGCCGCAGCACCAAGATCGGCAACTTAAAACAATTCCATGTCAGCGATCATGAGACCTGAAAGGAGTGTTTCTATTGAGTTTTGATCCCAATGAATTTGACCGCAGCTACGCAAGCGGTTATGTTGAGCCCCTTGGTCAGTATACAGCCAAGACCTTCCTGTGGGTGATGCTGGGCCTATTAATCACCTTTGGTACGGCGCTGGCCTGCCGGATGTCCTATTTCACCATCTATGCTTTGGTTTCTGTCCCCTATCTCCATCTGCTGGCTCTGGTGGCTACAATGATTTTATCTTTTACCATGGCTCGAAGGATCGAGCGGATGCGGGTCAGCACGGCTGTTCTGATATTCGTTCTGTTCTCCGTCCTGTTTGGTTTTACACTGTCCATCTACCTGTTTGTCTATGAGATAGAGTCAGTCATTTGGAGTTTCCTGCTCACGGGGCTTTATTTTGGCGCCCTGTCTGCCTACGGCTTTTTGACACGCAGGGACATGTCCAATTTGCGGCCGTTTCTGTTTTTTGGGCTGCTTTTCCTCATCGCCTTTGGCCTTTTATCCATGTTTATCCCTGGACTGGTAATGTTCGACCGGGTGGCCTGCCTGTTCGGCATCGCGGTGTTCCTGGCCTATACCGCCTATGACACGCAGAAGATCAAGGCTTTCTATCAATATTATGCCAGCTATCCCGACATGCTGGCCAAGGCGTCTATCTTCTCCGCTTTGCAGCTTTATCTGGATTTCCTGAACCTGTTTTTATATCTCCTTCGTTTCCTGGGAAATCGCAGACGGTAAAAAAAGCTCCCCGGTGCTAAATTAGCACTGGGGAGCTTTTTGTCTCAATTTATCGATAGGAGAGCAGAATGTCTACGTCCTTCCGCTTTGGAGCAGTCAGCTCGGCCCCTCCTGGCCAGCCGACCGCGATGAGGGCCATCAGCTCTTGATCCTCTGGCACCTCTAGATAGGCTTGAAGCCTCTTCCGGTCAAAGATTCCCATGATGACGGTACCTAGCCCTAATTCATGAGCGGCCAAGCAGAAGGTCTGGGCTGCGATACCGCAGTCGTAATACTGCCAACCGGCCTCTCGGTCTGTGGTAAAGCTGCCGTCCCGCTCATAGCCGCTGCGTGCCTTCACGAAGGTCTGGGCCACAAGCAGGGGACAAGCACGGATAATGGTGGGGTTGTTAGCCCCTGGCAGACAGTACTCCGAAGCGATGGTTTCCCGTGTGGCCGGATCCTCGATGGCGATATAGCGGCTGATCTGAGTGTTTTTCCAGCTTGGGGCATAGGAGGCCAGAGAAACGACTTTCTCCAGCAGCTCGTGGCTGACCGGCCGGTCAGCAAACTGGCGCACGCTGCGCCGGGTCAAAATACACTGTTGGGCGTCCATATCGACACGCTCCTTTTTCATAAGCTGTATTCATGGTATCTCGCCCGAAAGGGATTGTCAAGCCTGGGGCTCATAGGACCCGGTATTCGCCGCCCGTGCGCCTGAAGGTATGCTGCCGGAGTAGGAGGAGGCAGTCTGATTACAGAAGGGCTCCTGCGCTAAATCCTCACGGGCCGGCTGACTGACTTCCCCACCGTCCTGTGGCTCGGTAGGTTCGATGACTATTGGTTCCTCCGAAGTGGGGCAGCCTGCCGGATCTCCGTCTCGTAGGTTGCCTGGAAGGGCGCTGGGAAGGACCTGATAGGACACGGACACATCCTCGTCTGTAGCAGCAAAACCGCCCAGAGAGACCTGGATAGCGTCCCCCTCCGGGTCCAGCTGGGCCAGAATGGCCAGCAGATGGGGATCTTCCTCTGTGATGGTCAGGTCGATACGGTTGTCGATTTCATTGATCCACCAGCCAGACATGACAGCCTTGCACACTGGGTCAGTACGGACAAGCTCGTTGAGCTGGTCCATCAGCCCGCTGAGGCAGGTGTAAGAATATTTTCCAGGGACAAAGACGGCGTTTCCGAAGTCCAGGTCAGGGAGCGGCTGACCCTCTACCTGCACGATGACGTACCGGCCAGTGTCATTGTCATAATAGTATCCACCGAACCAAGGCTGACTCCGCCAGGCAGATACCCCGGCTAGAGGAGGCGGCGCGGCCGCGTCTTTGGATTCCATGGGGTCGGTTTCTCCTCTGCCCTGGGCATAGGCGTCAGGGTCGGGGGCCAGAGCCTCAGGGGATAGGCCGTCCTCCAACACCGCAAGCTTAACCAGCCGGGCGAGAAGTTCCTCCGTCTGCTCCGGGGATGGAGTGTTTACCGCGTAAAAAACGCTGTAACCGTCCCTAGTGGTAAAGGACACCTCTCCATAGTTTGTGCCGTCCAGATCGGTGAATCGGGCTGCCAAGACCTCGATACCCTCGATGACTGTGAGGGCATCCCCCGGATAGCCCTCCGGGCGGCCAATGGCATCAGGAGAGACCTTGGTGCCTAGACCTCCTACCATTAGGGTCAGCTTACCCCAGTCGCAGTCGGCATAGAAGTGACCATAAAACAGCGTGTCCAAGGGGTCGCCGTGCCCCGGTCCGAAGGCTAACATACCGGAGAGCTGGTCAAACCCCTCCCACCCCAATACCTGGGGAATAAAGCCGCCCAGCAGGGTCTCCAAGTCGGACTGAGTAACCTCTCGGTTTACCCCCTCTCCAGCGGCGTAGCTGTGCGCGCTGGCTTGGGATGGTGCCTGGGTATCCCAGATGTTAAGCCGGGGCAGCTCCGTCCCGATTTCACCATAGGCATCCTCGTTGGCTATCTCATAGGTGCCATATCCGCCCTGACCACCATCCAACACAGGATGAAGTGTGGGGGAGAGAGTGTGATAAATGGGATACGCGGCGATCAATAAAGCGGCGCAGGCAGCCAGCGCCCCATACTTCCAGGGGATGGGCTGCCGTCCGGCGGGAGCGGATTGGACAAGCCGCTCTTTCAGTTGGTCCACTGCCTGTTGGCTGGGTATCAGTTTTCTCTGCATGGAGCAAAACAGATCCTTATTCATCGAAATAATCTCCTTTCAGAGTCTGGCGCAGCCTCTCCCGACCACGGGACAACCGCATTCGTACCGCACCGGGACGGATAGACAGAGCGCGGGCGATTTCCTGTGTGGTCAGCCCCTGAAAATAAAAGAGGTAGATGGGGACACGGAGGGACTCCTCCAGCTCCATCACAGCCTGCCACACGGAGTTTTCTTCCGCGGACTGGAAGGGAAGAGGCCTGTCTTCCCGCTGGGAAAGAGGGACCGTCCTTTTCCTCCAACTGGAGGAGGTGACCCGCCGGCAGAAATTGATCGTGGTCCGAAGCAGCCATGCCTTTTGATGTTCCTCATCTCGAAAAGCTTTGTTTGATTGGAAGTAAGCGAGAAAGACCTCCTGAAATACATCCTCTGCGTCTGCTCGGCTGCCGGTCCTAGCCAGAGCCAGACCGTATACCGTATTTTGATAGCGGACCAGGATATCCTCCACTTGGCCGCCCGTGCGCAGTGGTTTAGCGTCCATCGGCAAAACCTCCTCGTATAATGTATTTACGGTTTAGCTGTGGTGGGAAACCGCGGAAAACCCACTTGTTGTTCCACAAACCATGTGGGATAATAAGGCCAGCAGACAGAGGGCGTAGTTCACCTCCTTGAAGTACGGCTTCCACAGAAAGAATTGCGCCTCTGTCTTTGCGGGTTGACACGAATGAGCTGGATAGCGAAGTTGCGCTGCATATCTAACGAGGTTGTGTTCCGCAAAGAAGTGTGAGGGAACTCTGTCTGAAATCAAAAAGAGGAGGTCTCACCATGTTCTACTGCGGAATAGACATCGCCAAATATAAGCATGAAGCTACCGTTATAGATGGAAGTGGGAAAGCCCTGCTGGACAGCATTTCATTCGACAACAGCAAGGAGGGCTGCGAGAAGCTGCTGGCGCTGTTTGAGAGGCTGTCCATCTCCAAGGAGGACCTGCTCATCGGTATGGAGGCCACCGGACATTACTGGTTGAGCGTCCATGGATATCTTCTGGAGCAGGGTTTTGAAGTGAAGGTCATCAATCCCATCCAGTCCGAGGCGTTCCGGAAGATGTACATCCGGCAGGCCAAAAATGACAGCAGGGACAGTTTCATCATCGCCCAGATCATGCGCTTCGGTCAGTTCTCCGCTACAAATCTCTCAGAGGAAACCATTGTCGCAATGAGGCAGCTCAGCCGGTACCGTCTGGCTCTGGTGGACTCCTGTGGTGACTGCAAGCGGCGGGTCATCGCCCTGCTGGACCAGGTATTCCCAGAGTATGACAGCCTGTTCTCAGATACCTTCGGCGTCACCTCCAGGGAGGTGTTGTCCAAGTACCCAACGCCCGAGGCTCTGCTTACTGTCTCTACAGGAAAGCTCTCTGATCTTCTGACAAAAGCCAGTCGTGGCCGGTTTGGAACAGAGAAAGCGGAGCAGTTGAAGGCTGCGGCGTCCAGTTCCTTTGGGGTGAGTTTTGCCAAAGACGCCTTTGCCTTTCAGATCCGGCAGCTCATCGAGCAACTGGAGTTCCTGGAGGGACAGGTCGAGGAACTGGAGGAGCAAATTTCCTCTCTGCTGAAACAGACCGGCAGCTATATCTCTACCATTCCCGGGATCGGTGATATCCACCGCTTTGACGCTCCCAACAAACTGGTTGCCTTTGCCGGGTTGGATGTTAAGGTATCCCAGTCCGGTGAGTTCACCGGCACCCGGCAGAAGATCTCCCGCGGTTCACCGTATCTCCGGCGGGCCATCTGGTTGGCCGCCTCCAGGGCGGCCTTTTGTGACCCTATCCTCTCGGCGTACTACCAAAGTCTGAGGGCCAGAGGCAAGCACCACCTCACCGCTATCGGCGCTGTATCCAGGAAGCTCTGCAATACCATCTACACCATTCTCAAAGAGGACAGGCCCTGGCAATTCGTGCCGCAAAAAGGAAAATAATGGATAATTTGTCGGTTTAAGTCGCCCATCGTCGAGTTTTCACCGCTCCCTTTATCATGGAATCATCTTTTGGAAAAAGGTGGTTCTCTATGACAAAGACAGAATCTGTGATTCGTTCAATCCTTGGTGCCGCCAGGCCTGATATCCGTCCCCTGGCGTATGCTGTGGATGCTGCCATGAACCTCATGTTTGTTCAGAAAATTCCCATGGACGATATCTATGTGACTGACGATATCTATCCTGATGTGGCTAAACTTGTGAAGAACAGGCGCGGAAAACCATCATCCCCAGAAACTGTCTCCAGGCGCATTGAACGCTTGGCGAATCTCTGCTGGGATACCTTGGTCGCCAGAAAACTCGTCCTGGAATACCTGGGTGCCCCGCTTGAAAATATTCGCGCTCCAAGAGATATGATTTTCTATCTCGCTTTCTACATTTATTTAGACACTCCGTTTTTCATTGCCATCCAGAAACAACCGGCCCTGCTCTTTTGATCAGGGCTATTGCTCATCCCTTCACTTATCCTTCTCCCGCCATTATATTTTTTGCCTTATTCACTTGACTTTTTATAGCTGGTCTTTCTACCATAACTCAACTCTGGAAGGCCAAATGTCACCGCCTTAAGAAATATTTTTAGACGGATAGATCGCAAGCCCCTGAAGTCCTGTGACGACCACCTATAAAAACAAAGTTTATTTCCAACTTCCAATTCTAACAAAAGTATGTTATCATTACAATGTATTGATATGGACACGGAGGGAATTATGGTCGTCTTAGGCATCGACCCTGGGGTCGCTACCATTGGCTTTGGCCTCATTCGGGCTGATCGGGGCAGGAACGCTCTGCTCCAATATGGTGTCATCACCACACCGCCGGGGCTCCCTCTGTCCCGCCGCCTTTGTCAGATATCTGACGATATGGAGGAGCTGATTCACACCTTTCATCCGGACGAGATGGCCGTGGAGGAACTGTTTTTTACCAAAAATATTACCACTGGCATTGCCGTAGCCCATGGACGGGGAGTTATTTTGCTGGCCGCGGAGAAGCTGGGCGTGCCCGTCTTTGAGTACACCCCTATGCAGGTGAAACAAGCTGTCGCTGGCTACGGAGGGGCGGACAAGCGGCAGGTCATGCTCATGACCCAGCGGCTTCTCAACATGAAGGAGATTCCCCGGCCTGACGATGCCGCCGACGCACTGGCCATCGCCATCTGCCACAGCCGGGCGGCCACATCTCTGCTGAACACTGAGCGGGTCTTTGACCCCAAAAAGTACGATACGAGGTAATGGGATGAGGATGATCGTCAAAAAGCCCGCTTCAGAACCGGAGTACAGCCTCCATGACGCCCATATTATGGAACTGCAGGCGGAGAAGGATACCCTGCGTCTGGTGACCCAGTACGGCTATGTGTGCACCGCCGCCCCCTATGGACAGGTGGATGGGGATGTGGAGCTCACCGGGGTGGACTGGGACTCCTCTTACATCTACATAATAGAGTACCAGGACGTCCTGTGCGGCAACTGTGGAGCTTTTACTGGCAAAAAAATGACCCTGGAGACCTTCCTGCTGGAGCATTCCGACGGTACTCTGGACATTATGGACGAGAGCTATGGCTTTCGGCTGACCATGTTGAGCGGTTTTCTGAATCTGCAGGACCACATATTAGAATTTAAACTGGAGATCTACTATACCGGGGAAATACGGTATTTGCTAAAAGAATAAACACCGCCCAAAAGGCGGTATGCGGAGGAACTTATGTTTTACTATCTCAGCGGCACGGTGGCCCATATTGAGCCCTACCTGGCCGTGATTGATTGCGGCGGGGTAGGGTTTGCCTGCCGTACCACCAGCTACACCTTGTCAGCGCTGAAAAAAGGAAACAAGGGAAAACTTTTTACATACCTGAATGTCCGTGAGGACGCCATGGAGCTCTACGGCTTCGCCACCCAGGAGGAGCTGAACCTGTTTCAGCATCTTATCTCTGTGTCCGGCGTGGGGCCCAAGGCGGCGCTGTCCATTCTGTCTGCCAGTACACCGGCCAATTTGGCGCTGTCTATCATTACTGGGGACGAAAAGGCCCTTACCTGCGCCCAAGGGATTGGCAAAAAAATTGCCCAGAGGGTGATTTTGGAATTAAAAGATAAACTGGCCAAAGGACAGACCATTTCTGCCAAGGGAGAGGCCTATGGCGGAACGGGCATCACCGTCATCCCGGAGAATAAGCTGTCAGAGGCGTCCGCCGCTCTGGCGGTACTGGGCTATTCCCAGGGAGAGATCAATCTGGCTTTGAAGGGAATCGATTTGGACAGCCTGGCGCTGGAGGAGATTATCAAGCAGGCCCTGAAAAAGATGATGAAGGGATGAGCGCCGGACTTGAGTTCCGAGGTAGTGAAGGCCCGATATGACGAAAGATAGCTTGTGCTATTTTATAGGCGGACTGATTTCAAAAAAGAAGTTGAGGTGAAACGCTATGGCCAAGTATGAAGCAAGGCTTCATGGGGACTTTGATGACACCTTACGGTATATCCACGAGGGCATTTTAAACGCCAGCATGTCGGCAAGTTTTGAGGATGAGAGTTATTTCCAATCAGCCGGAGTGCGCTGCTGTGTACGGGTGTACGAGCGGTACAGCTTCGGCGGTGGTAACCGAGTGTCCCTGGCCATGACTTTGGCAGGGGATGGGGATGAGCTGTTCCTGTCCGCCATCACCTCTGGCGGCAGCCAGGCCATGTTTTTTAAGCTCAACACCTGGGGGGAGGAGGCCTTTTTAGATACCCTCCGGGATCTGGCGGAAAAGCTCTAAAATAAAACAGGAAGTGAACCCATGGCAATCGATTTTTCCAACATAGAATTTGACCGTGAGGAGCCGGATGAACCGCTGGTGACCACCTCTCTCACCAGGGAGGACGAGGGGGAGTATTCCCTTCGGCCCAGAACCCTCCGGGAGTATATCGGCCAGGAGAAGGCCAAGGGAAACCTGGAGGTGTTCATCCAGGCGGCCAAGATGCGCCATGAGCCCCTGGACCATGTGCTCCTCCACGGACCACCCGGATTAGGTAAGACTACCCTTAGCGGCATTATCGCCAACGAGATGGGGGTCAATGTGCGCATTACCTCTGGCCCCGCCATTGAAAAGGCTGGGGACCTGGCTGCCCTGCTCACCAACCTGAATGAGAACGACATACTCTTTGTGGATGAGATCCACCGCCTCAACCGCTCGGTGGAGGAGGTTCTGTACCCGGCCATGGAGGACTACGCCATCGACATCATCATCGGCAAGGGCCCATCGGCCAACTCTATCCGCTTGGACCTGCCCAAGTTTACCCTGATCGGGGCTACTACCAGGGCTGGCCAACTGTCTGCCCCGTTGCGGGACCGGTTCGGCGTGACCTTAAGGCTTGAACTCTATACCCCGGCGGAACTGGCGTTGATCGTTACCCGATCCGCCGGCATCTTGGAGGTGCCCATTGAAGCCGACGGGGCCATGGAGATCGCGCGCCGCAGCCGTGGAACCCCCCGCATCGCCAACCGAATGCTCCGCCGGGTACGGGACTTCGCCCAGGTGAGGGCTGGCGGTGTCATCACCAAGAAGGTGGCTGATGAAGCCCTCACCGCCCTGGAGATCGACTACCTGGGGCTGGATTCCATCGATCACCGGATGCTTCGCTCCATTATTGAAAACTATCGGGGGGGACCAGTGGGGTTAGAAACTCTGGCCGCTACCATCAACGAGGAGGCTGTTACCCTAGAGGACGTTTATGAGCCCTATCTGATGCAGCTTGGCTTCCTCACCCGTACCCCAAGAGGGCGGTGCGTCACGGAAAAAGCCTATCGACATTTAGGACTGCCTGTCGCGGGAGCGGCAGCCGTGGACCAGCTGGATCAACTGACATTCTGACTTGACACATTTTGTATGATAGAGGTGCGAATTTATGGGTAAATTATTTGGGACTGACGGAATCCGCGGCGTAGTCAACGCCGGGCTTGATGCCGATTTGGCGTATAAAGTAGGACTGGCTGCCGCTATTGTGCTGTCCAAGGACAAAAAACCGGGGGAGAAGCCTCTGGTTACCATCGGGAAGGATACCCGGATCTCCGGGGATCTGCTGAAAGGCTCCCTCATCGCTGGGCTGTGCACTGCTGGGGCCGATGTGCTGGACTTGGGCACTCTTCCCACCCCAGGCGTGGCCTGGGTGACTGTGGACGAGGGGGCGGACGCTGGCATCGTTATCTCCGCCAGTCACAATCCATTTGAGCACAACGGCATCAAGATCTTCAACGGCCAGGGCTTCAAGCTGTCCGATGAACTGGAGGAAAAAATCGAGGATATTGTCCTCTTTGGCCACAACAATGTCCCTATGAAAACAGGTGGCGATATTGGCAAGGTGAGCTATGTGGCCCCCAAGGCCAGCGAGGACTACATCGACCACCTGGAGAGCACTATAGACTCCACCCTGGGTGGCCTGCGTATCCTTGTAGACTGTGCCAACGGAGCGGCCTCTACCACTGCCGCGCGGCTGTTTGACCGCTTCTCTAAGCTGCGTACCGACGTCATCAACGCCGACCCGGATGGAATCAATATCAACGAAAAGTGCGGCTCTACCCATATTGATGGATTGGCCGCTATGGTCAAGGCAGGCGGCTACGACATTGGCATCGCCTTTGATGGGGACGCGGACCGCTGTCTGGCGGTCGATGAACTGGGAAATCTCATCGACGGGGATCAGATCATGGCCGCCTGTGGACTGGATATGAAAGCCAAGGGAAAGCTGCCTGGGAATGCCATCGTGGCCACTGTCATGTCCAATCTGGGCCTACATCTTTACAGCAAGGAAAAAGGTATGGACCTGGAATGTACTGCGGTAGGCGACCGGAATGTTCTAGAGCGGATGCTGGAAAAGGGGTACCGTCTAGGCGGCGAGCAGTCTGGCCACATGATTTTCCTGGAGTACGCAACTACTGGCGACGGCCAGTTGACTGCGTTACAGATGTTGGCCCTGCTGAAGGAGAGTGGAAAAAGGGCTTCGGAGCTGTTTGGATGCTGTCCCCGTTTCCCACAGGTGCTTATCAATGTTCCGGTCACGGATAACGATGTAAAAAAGTCGGCGATGGCGAGCCCGTTACTGGCCCAGGCTGTCCAGCAGGAGGAGAGCGCCCTAAACGGCGAGGGCCGGGTGCTGGTCCGCCCGTCAGGAACCGAGGCCCTGATGCGGGTGATGGTGGAGGCCAAGACAGAGGAGATTGCCCAGGCGGCTGCCAAACGGCTGGCAGATCTGATCCCCCAACTATAAAAGATGAATCGGATATGGTCGAGCTTGGAGGTTTTGACAAAATATTTCTGCCAAGGGCTTGACAAATCCGTTGATTTTGTTTATTATGATTAAGAGCCATCCTATTGATATGGAAGTAACGCGATTCCAGAGTTTGTCCGATGAGGAATTATGTCAGCAGATTTCCAATGGCTGCCGTGAGGCGGAGGATGAATTGGTCCTTCGATATGGTCAGCTGGTACGTGCTTGTGCCCGCCCTCTGTTCTTAGCAGGCGGTGATAGCGAGGACCTGATCCAGGAAGGTATGTTGGGCCTACTGACTGCCATCCGTGGCTTTGATCTCCGGCGGGACACAGCTTTTCGCACTTATGCTGAAATCTGTATCCGAAGCCGTCTGATTACTGCTGTCCGCGCCGCCCAAGGCGGCAAGCATTCCCCATTGAATCACAGCATCTCTTTTGAACCCCCTCTTTTTGACGGGACCAACGCGCGACTGTTTTCCATCGTGGAAAGCCCGGAGGACGTCATCATCGGCAGGGAGGAACTGAAAGAGCGGCTAGATGCTCTGAAGGGCCAGTTGTCTGAGCTTGAAGCCAATATTTTGCCGCTCTATTTAAACGGCCTCTCCTGTGGAGAGATTGCAAAGCAGGTAGACCGCTCCCAAAAGTCGGTAGACAACGCCATCCAACGCATTCGCCGCAAAATGGCGCGGTGATTTTATCCCCGGCGTATCCAGCGTGAGCTGATCGCATATTACAATCGCCCAAGCGAATTGATTTGGGCAACGAGTCAAAGAGAGGGAAAGTCCATGTACGAAGACAAGATCCTGGTATGTAAAGAGTGTGGCAACGAGTTCACCTTCACCGCTGGTGAGCAGGAGTTCTATGCCGAGCGCGGCTTCCAGAACGAGCCCCAGCGCTGCAAGGCCTGCCGTGATGCCCGCAAGAACGCTGCTCGCGGCCCCCGTGAGTATTTTACTGCGGTGTGCGCTGCCTGTGGTGGTGAGGCTAAGGTTCCTTTCGAGCCCAAGTCTGACCGTCCTGTTTACTGCAGCGACTGCTTCGCCAAGATGCGTGAGCAGCAGGGCTGATATCTGCCAAGAAAAAAGGGCGCCCAATCGGGCGTCCTTTTTCTTGCCCCATCAAAAACGCTCGGATCGCCACATCGGCGTCCGAGCGTTTTTGATGGACTTATTTGACTAGCATACTCATATCGTACAGGCCCGGAGCATCCACTGTGGCCATGAATTTTGCGGCTTCAAGAGCCCCTTTGGCAAAAATCTCACGGGAATGGGCGATATGACGGATCTCCATTACTTCATCGTGGCCGGCAAAAATGATCTCATGCTCTCCCACAATGGTGCCTCCACGTACAGCAGAGATGCCAATCTCCTTTTTATCCCGTGGTTGACGGACGGAGTGTCGGTCAAAGACGTATTCGGTTTCATGCCCACAGGCGGAGGCGGCAGCGTCCGCAATCATAAGGGCAGTTCCCGAAGGGGCATCTACCTTGCGGCGGTGGTGCCGCTCGATGATTTCGATATCATAGCTGTCTCCCAATACTGTGGAAGCCTTCTTGACCAACTCAAGCAGTACATTGATGCCAAGGGACATATTAGCCGAGCGGAAGATTGGAACTTCTAGAGCGGCCGCACCAATTTGAGCGACTTGCTCAGGAGTATATCCGGTGGTGGCCAAAATCATGGGAATTCGGGTATCCCTGGCAAAGGACAACAGACCATCCAGCGCGGCCGGAGAGGAAAAATCAATGACAGCATCCGCTTCTCCATGAAATTGGGCAGGGGAGGAGTACACCGGAAATTCTCGGTCACTGGCGCCTAGTACATCAAAGCCAGCGACGACCTGGACCTGGGGATCTGCCTCACAGAGAGAGGTCACCACCCGGCCCATATGACCATTACAGCCGGAAATGATTATCTTTAGCACGTGTGGACGCTCCTTACTTCAGCAGGCCCATCCGCTCCATCGAGGTGCGGAGTACGGCCAGATTCTTGTCAGAGATATCGCACAGAGGCAGCCGAAGTGAACCAGCCTCCATCCCCATTAGATTCATAGCCGCCTTGACGGGGATGGGATTGACCTCACAGAACAGGGCGTCGATTAGATCCATATATTCGATCTGGAGTTTAGCCGCGGATTCGAAGTCATTGTCCAGGCACCAGTGGCTCATCTGTACCATGACCTCAGGGATGATGTTAGAGGCCACAGAGATGACGCCTTTGGCTCCCAGCGCCATCATAGGGACCACTTGGTCATCATTGCCGGACCAGATATAGAAGTCGTCAGGGCACAGATACCGGGTATGGGCCAGGAGGGAGAAATTGCCACTGGCCTCCTTGACGCCGTTGATCTTGGGATTTTCGGACAGCACCTTATAGGTGTCGGCAGTAAAGGATACGCCGGTGCGGCTGGGAACATTATACAGGATGATGGGAAGGTCAGTCCGGTCGGAAATATACTCATAGTGCTTGATCAGACCGGTCTGGCTTGCCTTGTTATAATAGGGGGTGACGTGGAGCAGGGCATCTGCACCGGAATCCTGTGCGTGCTGGGACAGGTAGACGGCGGCAGAGGTGTCGTTGCTGCCGGAACCAGCGATGACCTTGACACGGTGATCTACCCGCTTGACACAAAATTCCACGGCAGCAATGTGCTCACGAATAGACATGGTAGCGGACTCACCAGTGGTGCCGCAGACACACACCGCATCCACGCCGGCGGCGATCTGGTCGTCGATCAGCTTTCCGAAGGCGTCGTAGTTGATGCTGCCGTTTTGGTCAAAGGGAGTGACCAGCGCGGGACAGGAACCGGTAAAAACAGGACTTCTCATAAACAATACACCCTTTCTTCAAATGCGGGAAGTAAGGAGGGTGACCTCCTGGCTCACCTATGATCGATATAGCCCTCGGCGCACAGCAGCTCGGCCAACAGGACAGCGCCGCCTGCAGCACCCCGCAGGGTATTGTGGGACAGGCCCACGAACTTATAGTCATACTGTGTGTCCTCACGGAGCCGCCCCATGGAAACCGCCATTCCGCCTTCCAGCTCACGGTCCAGCTTGGCCTGGGGACGGTCTGGCTCCTCGAAGTAATGGATAAACTGCTTGGGCGCGGAGGGAAGCTCCAGCTCCTGGGCTCTGCCCTTGAAATTGGCCCAGTCTAACTTGATCTGCTCGATGGAGGGCTTTTCACCGGAAAACTTGATAAATACGGCGGCGGTGTGTCCGTCGGATACTGGGACGCGCAGACACTGGGCGGTGATGGAGGGGCCATCCGCCTTGACAAATTTATCGTTCTCGATGCGTCCCCAGATCTTCAACGGCTCCTGCTCGCTCTTTTCCTCCTCGCCACCGATATAAGGGATCAGGTTATCGACCATTTCGGGCCAACGTTCAAAGGTCTTGCCGGCGCCAGAGATGGCCTGATAGGTACAGACCAGGACCTTTTCCACACCGTACTTCAGCAGGGGGGTGATGGCGGGAGCATAAGACTGGATAGAGCAGTTGGACTTGACGGCGATAAAGCCGCGTTTGGTGCCTAGGCGGCGGCGTTGTGCGGGGATGATCTCAATATGCTGAGGATTCATCTCGGGGACCACCATTGGCACGTCATCGGTCCAACGGTGGGCGGAGTTGTTGGAGACCACGGGACACTCGGCTTTGGCGTACCGCTCCTCCAAAGCGCGGATTTCATCCTTCTTCATATCAACAGCACAGAATACGAAGTCCACCAGACCGGCGATTTTCTCCACGTCGGCCTGAGCATCCATGACAACCAAGCCCTTGGCCTCTTCAGGAATGGGTTTCTCCATGGCCCAACGTCCGGAGACAGCCTGCTCATAGGTCTTTCCAGCAGAACGGGGGCTGGCTGCGATGACTGTAAGCTGGAACCAGGGATGACCCTCCATCAGTGTGATGAAACGCTGACCAACCATACCGGTTCCGCCAATGATACCTACTTTATACTTTTCCATGTAAAGCAACCTCCAAATCTCTCTTATATAAGGGTATGACAAAGTCTGAACATAGATGAGTCGACCAGGGAAAAGAAAAAAATAAATCAGCGGCTTTTCAAGCGGCTGATTTTGTACTATAATGTCGACTAAGAGCAAATTGCTCGACCGGCAAAATATTCACAAAAGCAGACAGCTCTCCATCAGCCTGACCCTGATGACAGTCGGCTGGCTGTTAACCAGACGACCAGAGCAAACTCTCGACCGGAAGAGCAGCTCTTCGGCGGCGTCCCCTTTGAACATGGATCAGCGGGAACCGGCTCCCTGGCCATGTCTACTGATGTAGCCGCACCTCTATCTTGCAGAATTTGACCCTATCCTATCACGTTTGAAGGTCGGTGTCAATAGTACAAAACCGCAGAAGTGGAGAAATGGAGCAGACCATGAGGAGAAATTGGATGCGGCTTGCCGCCGCTGTACTTGCAATAACCCTGGCAGTCCCCACCGGATGGGCCGTAAGAACCAACAGTGACGGTGAGGTTATGATCCGTGTAGGGCTGGCATCCTCGTACCAGTACGTAGAAACGGGAGAGCTGGAGGCCGCTCACCTCCAAAATAATACAGGGTATGGCGCCGGTTTCCGCTTCGGCTACTACGACGGGAATATGGATTTCGTTGAGCTGGGACGGACGGAGAAGGACATTGACCAGGTGGCGGTGCTTAAGACACAAAACCTCTACTATGGACGGGACGCCTCGTTGGGCAAGACTACCTACTCCTCCTCCATTACCAGCAATATCGCGGTGGGTTGCTATCATATTTTGATCGATAGCGGGTATGGAGACTACGAGGACGCACGGCGGGACGCGGAAGACTATGAGGATGGCTTCGTGGCCTGGATAGATGGAGAATACCAGGTTCGGGTGGGAGCCTATCTCTCAAAGGGCGAGGCGCTGGACGCAATCGATACCTTAGGGGAAGGGACCGTTGTAGGGACTACTTCCTACGGAATGAGTATTGTGGAAACAGGGACGGATCATATCCTGTTTCAATTTGACCAGGGAACAGGTGGTATCCTGGCGATCCTGCCAGACGTGACCGGAGCAGAGGATGTCAGGACTTGGTTCTCCAATTATAAATACCGAGGTGGCTTTCTTTATCAGCGCCTCAATGGAGGAAATATCTCGGTAGTCAATGTGGTGGAGCTGGAGGACTATGTAAAGGGTGTGGTCTGTTATGAGATGGGCCGCACCTGGCCCTTGGAGGCCCTGAAGGCCCAAGCCACCTGTGCCAGGACTTATGTTCTGAGGAACATGGGCCGGCACCAGAGCTACGGATTTGACGTATGTGGCAGTACGGAATGTCAGGCATACCATGGTTGCGGAGATGGACGTTCCAACTCCGGCCCCAGTGAGGTAAGCGACCAGGCGGTAGAGGAAACAGCGGGCCAGGTGGTTCTCTATAACGGAAAATTGGCAGAGACCGTATATTCCTCCAGCGCGGGCGGAGCCACAGAGGACGCAAAGAATGTCTGGGGGACGGATACAGTCAACACCCATCCCTACCTGAAGGGTGTGATAGATCCTTACGAATCCCTAGTAGACGACTTAAATCCCTATTCTCCCTGGACGGTTACCTATACCTCAGAGGAGCTGACCAGTAAACTTCAGAGCAACGGCTTTGGGGTTGGTACTTCCATCGATTACCTAGAACTGACCTACTCTGAGATGGGAAACGTCATTCGACTTCAGGTACACTGGAAAAATGGGAACAGCAACACGTTCAAGCCAAGTGCATCCTCTGGCGGCATAGATATGGGTATCCGAGGAAATTTTGGTGTTAAGTCGATCCGGTTTACAGTAAATGGAAAGATGGCCAGCCAGCCAGCCGGAAACGGATCTGGAAGCTATGCGGTCAATGGTTCCGGTACACTGAGTGGTACGGACGATGTATATGTGATTTCTGGTACCGGTTCGGTATCTGGAGCTGGAAGCGATCTGTATGTGATCTCCGGTTCTGGAAAGATTAGCTCGCTGGCGGAGGGGAATACCGGTGCCTCCGGGACCAATGTGGGAGGCGGCACAGTGACCGTCTCTGGAGATACTTATGTATTTGACGGAGCGGGCTGGGGGCACCAATTGGGAATGAGCCAATTTGGTGCCAACGCCATGGCCCGCGAAGGGTTTGACTATGACGAGATACTGAAATTTTATTTTCCTGGCGTCCAAGTGGGCACCTATTAAAAGAAGAGAAAGGCGTAAACTGTTTTGAAGACCTCTGATTTCAATTTTGAACTGCCAGAAGAGCTGATCGCTCAGACTCCTCTAGAGCGGCGTGATTCCTCCCGGCTGCTGACACTGGACAAGAACACAGGAGCAGTCGGACATCACCACTTTTATGATCTGCCGGACTTCCTGCGCCCCGGAGATTGCCTAGTCCTCAATGACTCCAGAGTGCTGCCCGCTCGTCTGATCGGGCACCGACCCACGGGAGGGACCTGTGAGGTATTGCTGCTGGTGGACCGGGGCGAGGGGTGCTGGGAATGCTTAGTCCGTCCAGGAAAAAAACTTAGGACAGGCGCCCAGATAATATTTGGACAAGGGCAGCTGACTGCAACGATTGAACGGGAGCTGGAGGACGGCAAGCGGCTGGTCCAGTTCCACTACCAGGGAATTTTTCTTGAAATATTAGAGGAATTGGGGAAAATGCCCCTGCCGCCCTATATCAAGGCCGAGCTGGAGAACCAGGAGCGTTATCAAACGGTCTATTCTAAAGTCGTAGGATCCGCCGCAGCGCCCACCGCCGGACTGCATTTTACTCCGGAACTGCTGGATAATATCCAGGAAATGGGTGTGAAGGTATGCTACGTTACGCTCCATGTCGGCCTTGGTACCTTTCGGCCTGTCAAAGCGGAGGACATCCGCGACCATGAGATGCATTCTGAGTTTTGCATGATATCTCAGGAAACCGCGGACATCATCAATGAAACCAAAAGAAATGGAGGCAGGGTGATTTGTGTGGGTACCACTTCCTGCCGCACCATTGAGAGCTTTGCGGCGGAGGACGGCACCATGACACAGCGGTCTGGATGGACAAATATCTTTATCTATCCTGGGTATCGCTTCAAGGTGTTGGACGCGCTGGTCACAAATTTTCACCTACCTCAGTCCACCCTTATCATGTTGGTATCCGCTCTGGCGGGCCGCGAACATGTACTGAACGCCTATCAAGAGGCGGTGAAAGAGAAATACCGCTTTTTTAGCTTCGGAGACGCCATGTTCATTTCTTAGAAAGCGCGTCATGGCTGATAGACTTGTCCAATATCGGTCAGGCTCTCGTGGTCGGCCTAGAGGGGGCGGTAATATCCGCTACAGAGCAGCTTCGAGCGATGGGATCGGAAGGAGTGTTCCAAAAAAATCAGAAATGTTTTGGATCCCGAAGCGTGACTCCAGCAGTTGGAGGCGCTAACCGGCGCGAAGGACCGGGACCCAAGACAGCCAGCTGCAGCCAGCGCGTAAGGCGGAATGAAGTCGCTGGTATCACACACTTTAAGGAGAAATCTATGTTTCAATTACTAAAAACCGAGGTGAAGGCCCGCCGGGGAGTATTTACCTGCCCCCATGGAACTGTGCAGACTCCTGTTTTTATGAATGTCGGCACCTGCGGAGCGATCAAAGGGGCGGTGTCCGCCCACGACCTGAAAGAAATCGGCTGTCAGATCGAGTTGTCTAATACCTATCATCTCCACCTGCGTCCGGGTGACGATGTAGTCCGACAGATGGGTGGACTCCACAAATTTATGGATTGGGATGGCCCCATGCTCACTGACAGCGGAGGATTCCAGGTGTTCTCTCTGTCCGGACTGCGGAAGATCACAGAGGAAGGCGTTACCTTCGCCTCCCACATTGATGGAAAGCGGATCTTTATGGGACCGGAGGAGTCCATGCGGATCCAATCCAATCTGGGCAGTGATATCGCCATGGCCTTTGATGAGTGTGTGGAAAACCCGGCGCCTTACGACTATGTCAAGGCCTCCTGCGAGCGGACAGCCCGATGGCTGGATCGCTGTGCAGTGGAGCACAGAAAGCTCAATGAGGCGCCTGGCTGCGTCAATCCCGGCCAAATGCTATTTGGCATCAACCAGGGTGGGACCTATGCAGACCTGCGGAAATGGCACATGGATGAGATCGCCAAACTGGACTGTGACGGTTACGCCATCGGCGGTCTGGCTGTAGGGGAGCCCACACAGACCATGTATGATATTATCGAAGCGGTGGAGCCCCATATGCCGAAAGAGAAACCTAGGTATCTGATGGGAGTGGGAACCCCCTCCAATATCATTGAGGGAGTAGCCCGCGGCGTGGATTTTTTTGACTGTGTTATGCCGGCACGAAACGCCCGCCATGGAAAGCTGTATACCTGGGAGGGCACCATAAATATCAAAAATGAGAAGTACAAGCTGGATTCCCGTCCCATTGATCCCACCTGTAACTGCCCGGTCTGCCGCTCCTTTTCCCGAGCCTATCTCCGGCACCTGCTGACGGCCGGGGAGATGCTGGCTATGCGTCTGGCAGTGCTCCACAATCTCCATTTCTATAACGAATTGATGCTCCGCATCCGCGAGGCACTGGATCAGGGACGATTTGAGGCATTCCGACAGAAATTTTCTGGAAAGCTGGACAGACCCGCAGCAGACCCAGGAATATAGTCCTCGAATTTGACAAAAGGACTTGCCAACAGGAAAAAAACCCGCTATAATAGCACTAATGCGTCTGACTGGAAACAGCTGACAACAACTTTGGAGGGAACGAATTTTGGAAACCTTAATACTGATGGCCTTAATGTTCGCAATGCTCTACTTCTTTATGATCCGCCCCGAGAACAAGCGGAAGAAGGAGGCTCAGAACCTCCGCAATTCGCTGACTGTCGGCGATGAGATTACTACCATCGGCGGTATCATCGGCACCATCTGTTCTGTGAAGGAGAATACCATCGTGATTGAGACCGGGGCTGATCGCGTCCGCATCGAGTTCACCAAGTGGGCTGTTTCCACTAAGAACTCCTCTGCCGCTGCTGCGGAGCAGAAGTAATCACAGAAAATAGACATACTATATGCCCTTCTCGCATAGGTTTTCGTGAAAACAGAAGACCGCGGGGAGGGCATTGTGTTATGAAAAAGAGGGAAAGACGGCAAGAGGAATCGGGCGAACAGTGGGTCAACAGTATGTGTGAACTGCTCAAGGGTGGGGTGCTCGCCGGTTTTTCGGCCGTGCTAGCACTTCTGCTGTGCGCCTTGCTCATTTCAACAGGAGTCCTGCGGGAACAGTGGGCTCAGGGAGCGGTACTAGCGGTCTGTGTCTTAGGCGGGGCTGTTGGCGGGATATACAGCATCAAAAGGATCCGCTCCAAATCTTTGCTAGTGGGGACAGGAGTAGGAGCAATCCTGTTCCTGCTTCTGCTGACGGCAGGCCTTCTGGCCTATGATACCGCATCGTTAGAGCAGGGGGGAGCTGGCATACTCTGCGCCTGCCTGTGTGGGGGAGCGATAGCCGGTATACTGGGAAGAAAGCCCAAGAAAAAGCGGAAAAGATGATTGAAATATCCGGTTCGCTATGCTACAATACCACTTGATAGCAGCGATATTGCCCAGCTTCAGTTTTCCGCCAATGGAACTGCCGGACTTGCGTCCAGAGAAAAACTGTGGTATAATTGTTGCACTAAGCGATTCAGGAGGAGATACCAATGAAGCATATCCAGACCCTCAACGGGGCCACTTTGAAGGCCAGTGCCGCCAAGGGCGGCTGCGGCGAGTGCCAGACTTCTTGCCAGTCTGCCTGCAAGACTTCCTGCACTGTTGCCAATCAGAAGTGCGAGAATAAGTAAGTTCTCAACATACCTGAAAAGGGTGGGCGTCAGCCTGCCCTTTTTCATGTCTATTTCTCCATCCAAATGATATCGATAGGGAAATCGAGGAAGGAAGTTCGATATGGTACATACCTTTACGGCGCTCGGCCAGTATCTGGCCGCTGATGTGAACAGTGGCGCGGTCCATGTGTTGGATAAGTTGAGCTTTGACCTGCTCTCTTTGATTGAAGGGCCAATGGGAGAGAGGCTGCCTCAAAAACTGGCGGAGCAGTTGGACCAATATGATCCACAGGAGCTATCCGAGGCTTGGGAGGAGCTGAGAGGTCTTCAGGACCAGGGCCTTCTCTTTTCTGATGACGAATACATCGATCCGGAGGCCGCTATGGCCCTGCCCAAGTCGGCAGTGGTCAAGGCACTTTGTCTCCATGTATCTCATGACTGTAACCTGCGGTGCAAATATTGTTTTGCCTCGACAGGCGACTTCGGCACTGGCCATCGGATGACCATGGACTTTGAAACGGCCAAAAGGGCCATCGACTGGGTCGTAGCAAAATCCGGAAAGCGTAGAAATATCGAGATTGATTTCTTTGGCGGGGAGCCTCTCATGGCGATGGATACGGTGAAGCGCACTGTGGAATACGCCCGTTCCCTGGAAAAAGAGCACAACAAGGTATTTCGCTTTACGATTACGACCAACGGTGTCCTGCTCAATGATGAGACGATAGAATATATCAACCGGGAGATGTCCAATGTTGTCCTGTCTCTGGACGGTCGTCAGCCTGTTAACGACCGGATGCGGCCTACTGTGAACGGGAAGGGGAGCTATGAGGTCATCGTTCCAAAATTCCAAAAATTGGTGGCCGGCCGTGGAACCAAGGATTACTATGTTCGTGGGACCTTTACACGGGATAACTTGGACTTTTCTCAGGATGTTCTCCACATGGGGGATTTGGGTTTCCGCCATGTATCGGTAGAGCCCGCCAGCGGACCGCTGGATGATCCTTTCGCCATTAAAGAGGAGGACTTGGAAAAGGTAGAAGCGGAATATGAGAAATTGGCCGGCCAGCTGATGGAACGGCCAGACATCAACTTTTTCCACTTCAATGTAGATCTGGCCCAGGGGCCCTGCGTGATTAAGCGTCTGCGCGGCTGTGGCGCTGGCTGTGAGTATGTGGCCATTACGCCTGACGGAGATATCTATCCCTGCCACCAGTTCGTAGGGAAGGAGGAGTACCGTATGGGCAACGTGTTCGATGGCTCCTTTGATATGGATATCTCCGGAACCTTTGCACAGCAGAACATCTATACCCGCCCGGCCTGCCGGGAGTGCTGGGCCCGTTTCTATTGCAGCGGCGGCTGTTCCGCATCTAACCTGCTTGTCAATGGCGACATAACAAAATCGAATGATGTAGCCTGCCAGATGGAACGCAAGCGGCTGGAATGTGCCATCGCTCTGAACGCCATTGAAGCCGGTATGGGAAGCAAAAGAAATACGAATTGTAATAATACAGATTGTATTGAGTGCAGTCTAGTGGAATCTAAATGAATTTCAACATATAGTGTCGGCGGCGTGTTTTATGTACTGCATTTTGTGAAGTGAGGCGCCACTTTAGCGCCTCACTTCGTTTTTTGGTCCCTAAATTTACATAACGCAATTTACATAAAATTGGAGCAGAAAAAATATTTCTTGAAAATATGACCGAAAACACTTGCGCGAAGCGGAAGAAGAGGCTATATTAAGAATAAAGAAAATGGTGGGCCTTATTTTGAGCTTTCCATGTCTATTTTTTTCCCCTTTCTCATAAGGTTATCTTGAGGTGACAGCGATGGGAAAGAGGGAACGAAAAAAATGGGACTTGCCGTCGGAACAATGGGTCCCCTTGGCTATTTTATCAGGTTTCTTTTTATTGGGGGGACTTTGCGGTTCCATCTTTGCCAGTCTGGCAGACGGGCAGGGTGGACAGGAGCTGTGTGACTATCTGCGGGATTACCTGGGGCTGGTCAGAGATGGTGCCCTCTTTCATAACTTTTGGTCCGGCTTGTGGGAGGAGCTTCGGTACCTGCTTGCTGTTTTTTTGCTCGGCCTTACTGGGATCGGTGTGGTGGGTCTGCCGTTACTTTTTGGGGTGCGGGGTTTTTTCTTCGCTTTTTCTGTGGCCTGCTTCTGCCGTGTATTCGGATCTTCTGGCTTGCTGCCCGCCCTGTTTTTGTTTGGCTTGCCAGCGCTGTTGTGGGGACCGGCTCTTTTTCTCTCTGGCGTCCAAGGGCTGAATGGTTCGCGCAAGCTGCTTTTGCGTGGCCTTGGTGATGGGCGCGACGCACTACCCTTCGCGCCAGTCTATTGGGGAAAGCTGACAGTCAGCTTCATCCTGATCCTTTTGTGTGGCCTAGTAGAATACCATGTGATCCCAGTTCTTCTTCGGGCAGCTGCCCGTGTTGTGTTGTAAAATCATTGTAGGGGAGCATAGGAACGTGTCTGAGCTTTTGACAGTGTATGAGGACTATTTGAAAACTGAAAAACACGCCTCGGCAAACACGGTCAGTTCCTATGTCCGTGACGTTCATCAATTCGCTCAGTCTATGGAGGATAGCGGTGTGTCCTTGACTGAGGTGTTACCCAAAGATGTAGAGGGGTTCACCAAATCCTTGGTACGAAAAGGGAAGTCTCCCGCCACGGTAACCCGCTCTGTGGCGTCTATCAAATCTTTTTATAACTGTCTGATCGCCCTTGGGAAAGTGGACCGTAATCCGGCCAAGGGGGTGGCCCCGGCCAAGGTGGAGCGTAAACTGCCCCAAGTTCTGACTGGAAAGGAAGTCGAGCTGTTTTTAGAGCAGCCTGATTGTACAGATTTGAAGGGTTACCGGGACCGAGCTATGCTGGAGCTGTTGTATGCCACCGGCATCCGGGTCAGTGAGCTGATCGACCTGGATTTGGATGATCTCAATCTTCCGGGCGGGGTACTTAAATGCTACAGTAAGGGGAAGGAGCGAATCATCCCTCTGTACCAGACCGCCATTCGTGCACTGAGCGAATATGTACATAATGTCCGTCCCCAGTTGGTGGAGGATGTGGAAGAGACCGCCCTTTTTGTCAATATGAACGGGGAACGGATGAGCCGTCAGGGTTTCTGGAAACTCATCAAATATTACCAGGAGAAGGCTGGAATCCAAAAGGACATCACTCCGCATACCCTGCGGCACTCTTTTGCGGCACACCTGCTAGAGAACGGCGCTGATCTGCGCTCCATCCAGGAGATGCTGGGCCACGCCGACATCTCATCCACTCAGATATATTCCAAACTGCTGAACCAAAAGCTCAAAGATGTCTATCTCAAAGCCCACCCTAGAGCGTGAAAGCCAGGAACTGTTTAGTTCCTGGCTTTTTTCTCCCGTTTTTCCTTCGGGCTGATTTAGGATATAAATGCCTCCCTTTGTCGAAAAGACAAAGAGAGGCATATTGTCCACAGGGAGCTAATCAATAATCACCAAAACCAATGGAATGGGTTAAGTGCTTCAAGGAACCAAGTCCAAAATGTTTTTTTGAATTTCTGTTTCTTAGTGCTTCTTTGAGAAAGCAGTGACCGTATAACAGCGATAATAAGGCACAGAACAGCATATATAAACACGCCAAACAAGATTGCTCCCCAATAATCCATATCCTATGCTCCTCTGCAATGAAATTTATTATCCACTGATATCAGTTTCAAATTTATTTTCTCATATTTTTCTGCTCTATTCAATGCATAGTGAAATCGACGGAGTTGGAAACCAATCAGTCCAAATGTAAAGAAGGAGCTTTTTCCACTCTATTGACATCAATTTTTTCCTGTGCTATGATAGGCGCGATATGAAAGAAACGGAGGCGGGAAAATGCGCAATCTCTCTTGCTGAATATGGTATGACAACTTCGGGCCACCTCTGTGGCCCTGGTCTGTCGTACCCGGCGTAAGAGGGATTCGTACCTGCTTTCGGTCAAACAGGAGGAATGACATCGGAATTTCCGGCTGTCTTTCTGTCGTTGTCTGCCGCGAGAGGAATACCCTCTTGCGGCTTTTACTTTTGATACGACAGGAGGAATGTCTTATGTCACAGATCATGATACAAGACCTTGGATTTACCTACGAGGGCGACTATACGCCGGTATTTGAAGGGTTGGACCTGCAGCTAGACACCAACTGGAGACTGGGGCTGGTAGGCCGCAACGGCAGGGGCAAGACCACGCTGCTTCGCCTGTTAGAGGGAGAATTGGAGGGCGTGGGCCAGATCATTCTCCCTGGACGATGCCGCCGCTATCCAAAACCGGTGCTCCACATGGACCTTCCTACCCGGCAGGTCTTGTTAGATGGGATGGAGGATGTGGACGAGTGGCGGTTAATCAGGGAGTTTTCACGCCTTGGACTGAGGGAAGATCTACTGGACCGGCCGTTTCACAGTCTAAGCGGGGGAGAACAGACACGAGCCGCTCTGGCCGCCATTTTCCTTGACGAGGACAGCTATCCCATGCTGGACGAGCCCACCAACCATTTAGATGTCCAGGGAAGGGAACTGGTAGCCGCTTATCTGAAAAATACGCGCCGGGGTTTTTTGTTGGTTTCCCACGATCGAGCCTTCCTCGATCACTGTATCGACCATGTGCTGGCGCTGAACCAGACAGGCCCGGAACTGATGCGTGGAGATTTTTCTACTTGGTTTCAGGAAAAAGAGGCCCGGGACAGGGGAGAGCAGGAGCGAAATGAGAAGCTGAAAGGGGATATCCGGCGACTGGAACAGGCAGCCCGCCGGGCATCCGATTGGTCGGAGCGGACGGAACAGAGCAAATTTAACAGTAAGAATTCAGGACTGCGGGTAGACCGTGGATTTATCGGCCATAAATCAGCTAAAATGATGAAGCGGGCCAAAACCCTTGAGGCCAGGCAGCGGAGCGCCATCCAGGAAAAGTCTGCCCTGCTCCGGGATGTAGAGTGTGCGGACAGCTTGAAGCTAACACCGCTGGACTATCACAGTGAGCGAATCCTGGAGCTGCGCAATTTTGCGGTTTGTTATGAGGAAAGTCCTGCTTGCAAGGGAGTTAGCTTTACATTAAAACGTGGTGATCGGATATGTTTGGATGGGGGAAACGGAAGCGGAAAGACGAGTCTGCTCAGGGCTGTCCTGGGGGAGAATCTGTCCCATATTGGAACACTCTGGCGGGCGTCTGGATTGAAGATATCCTATGTCTCCCAAAAAACGGACCATCTGAAGGGCAGCCCCTTAGAATGGGCGGAAAGACAGGGGATAGATTTGACGAGGTTTTTCACTGTCTTACGAAAACTGGATTTCTCCCGTGCTCTGTTTGAACGGGATATGTCCGGATACAGCGAGGGTCAAAAGAAAAAGGTGCTATTGGCGGTCAGCCTGTGTCAAAGCGCCCACCTCTATATCTGGGACGAGCCGCTGAACTATATCGACCTGTTTTCCCGCATTCAAATCGAGGACCTGCTTCTGGACTTTCAGCCTACCTTGCTTTTTGTAGAGCACGACCAGATGTTCCGGCAGAAGATCGCCACCAACACAGTCAGGCTCAGGAGTGATTGTTGAATAGACAGTAAAAATAGAGTAAAGCAGGAGGACGGGCGACTGCTAACGGATATCCTGCGACCTGAGTATTCTATCGGTCAATACAATCGTCTTGATACTCTGAATTGTATTATTTGAATATATTTTTGACAGTATAATAAAATTGTTTGTAAAAAATAATATATTTTTTGAATTGACAGACGGAATGACCAGTGCTACCATAAAAATAACCAATATACATTTTGAGGAAAGGAGCCACGCTTTTATGAAGCAGTTTGCAGCTTACTTCTTTAGCTACTTTTACTTTTTTGGCTTTCGTGCAAAAAAGGTAAAAGTGTTTTTTGCTGCAAACAGACGGCTCCCCTCCGCAATTTAGGTGGAGTGTTGGAACATTGAATGACCTGCGGTGAACAAACGCTTCACCGCAGGTCATTTTTTATGACCCGGTGGAGAGCGCAGAGGAAAGGAAGGAAGCGCATCATGGTTATCATCATTAAGCAGAACGCAAAGGAAGAGCGAATCCGGGATCTGATTCAGTGGATCGAGGCCCAAGACCTCCGAACCCATGTTTCTACCGGGGACTACTCGACAATTATCGGTGTGATTGGAGATACCAGCAAGCTAGACGAGGGCCTGGTCAGTGGGCTGGATATTGTAGAGGGAGTCAAGCGTGTGTCGGAACCCTTCAAAAGCGCCAACCGGAAATTCCATCCCCTGGACTCCATTATCCAAGTAGGCCAGGAGCACATCAAGGTGGGGCACGGCAACTTTGTTATGATCGCCGGCCCTTGCTCGGTGGAGAGCGAGGAGCAAATCATTTCCGTGGCTAAAAGCGTCAAGGCCTCTGGGGCCACCATGCTCCGGGGTGGAGCCTTCAAACCCCGGACCTCTCCCTATGATTTCCAGGGATTGAAGGCGGATGGCATCGAATTGCTGTTGGAAGCGAAGAGGGAGACTGGATTGCCTATTGTCACCGAGATCATGAACGCCAACCACCTGCCGTTGTTCGAGGACGTGGACGTGATTCAGGTTGGTGCTCGGAATATGCAGAATTTCGAGCTACTCAAGGAACTGGGAAAGACCCAGAAGCCGATCCTCATCAAACGCGGTCTGGCCAATACCATCAAGGAGCTACTGATGAGCGCAGAATATATTATGGCTAGCGGCAACGAAAACATCATTCTTTGTGAGCGGGGGATTCGGACCTTCGAAACAGCGACCCGGAACACACTGGATCTGTCCGCCGTGACCGTGCTCCATGAGCTGACCCACCTGCCTGTCATCGTGGATCCCAGCCACGCAACTGGTGTGGCCCGCTATGTCAAACCCATGGCTATGGCGGCGGCGGCCTGCGGGGCGGATGGCCTGATCATCGAGGTCCACAATGACCCTCCACGCGCTCTATGCGACGGGGCCCAGTCCCTTCGTCCAGAGCAGTTTGAGGATGTGGTCAAGGCCGTCTATGCCATTCGGGCGGCGGCCCAGGAGGTCTGACTATGAAAACATTGGCCGTCAATACCTCCCGGCCCTATGAGATCAAGATTGGGCGGGGATCTCTGGACCAGGCTGGTGTACTGTGCCGTCAGGCGATCCCCAACGCCCGGAAGCTGACAATCGTCACCGACAGCAGAGTTCTGCCCCTGTATTTGGCGCGGACGGCAGACAGCCTGGAGCAGATGGGCTTTCAGATTCAATGCCTTACCGTCCCTGCTGGGGAGGCGTCAAAAAGCGCGGAGCAGCTTGTTATCCTTTGGGAAAAGATGATGGCCTTTGGTATGACCCGCACGGATGCTGTGGTAGCTCTTGGGGGCGGCGTAGTGGGGGACTTGGCGGGCTTTGCGGCAGCCACCCTGTTACGCGGGGTAGATTATGTCCAGATCCCTACCACCCTGCTGTCCCAGGTCGATTCCTCCGTAGGCGGAAAAGTGGCCATTGATCTGCGGGCTGGCAAGAATCTAGCAGGAGCCTTCTGGCAGCCCAGCCTGGTAATCATCGATCCCGGCTGCCTGGATACCCTGCCTGACAGGACCTTCTCCGACGGCATGGCCGAGGTCATCAAATACGGCTGTATCTTGGACCGGAAGTTGTTTGAACTCCTGAATCGGTGCGGGAGCCGGGTGAGAGTGATGGAGCGCATTGTAGATGTAGTCTATACCTGCTGCGACTTGAAGCGCCGGGTGGTTGTAGAGGACGAGCGGGACACCGGCTTGCGCCAGCTACTGAACTTTGGACACACTGTCGGCCATGCCTTTGAGCTGGCCGGACATTATGAAACCTGGACTCACGGGCAGGGAGTGGCCGCTGGCATGAACTGGGCCGCCCAACTTGGCGTAGAGCTGGGCGTCACGCCACCGGAAACGGTGGAGTGCATTCAGGAGCTTCTGAAAAAATTTGACTTACCCTTGGACATTCCCTGCCCCTGGGAGACTATGACAGAGGCGGTAGGACTAGATAAGAAGAACGCCGGGGACCACATATCCCTCATCGTCCTGGAAAAGCTGGGGCAGGCGGTACACCGAAAGATGGCTCGGGATGAGCTGCTGGGACTGCTGAAGTGTATGTATGGGAGATGAGCTTATGGATGTGACCATTGTTCCAAACAAACTCCAGGGCAGGGTAACGCCGCCACCCAGTAAGAGTCAGACACACCGGGTCATTCTGGCCGCTGCCCTGGCCAGGGGCAGGAGCAGGCTGGAGAATGTGGCCATTTCACAGGATATCCTCGCTACCCTGAGTTGTATCGGTGCCCTGGGGGCACATTGGGAGCGGAAGGGGGAGCGGACCTTAGAGGTGACCGGTATGGGGGGGATCTTCCAGCCGGGAAAGGAGTTGCCACACTTTGACTGTGGAGAGTCGGGCTCTACCTTGCGCTTTCTCATCCCGATTGCCTTGGCGGTAGCAGGAGGCGGGATATTTACCGGCCGGGGCCGGCTGATGGAGCGGCCCCAGGAGCCTTACATCCACCTGTTCCGTGAAAAGGGGATCTCCTGGAACAGGGAGGGGGATACATTGACAGTCCTTGGACAACTGAAGGCAGGGGACTACGAGCTACCCGGAAATGTGTCCAGCCAATTTTTTACAGGTCTTCTCTATGCTCTACCTCTGGTGTCAGGGATATCACGCATTGTACCTACTACCCACATAGAGGGCCGGGATTACCTCGCCATGACTTTGGATACCCTGGCAGGCGCAGGGGTAACAGTGACCGAGCTTCACAATACTATAAAGTATTTTCACATCACAGGAAAGACTGCTTACAAGGCGATGGATTATACTGTGGAATCCGATTGGTCCCAGGCAGCCTTTTGGTACGCCGCCAATTTTCTGGGTGGACAGATTACGATTCAGGGGTTGAACCCCACCTCCGCCCAGGGAGACAAGGCTGTGGCCTCCTTCTACTGGAAACTGGCGCGGCCAGGTGATGTGGATCTGGACGTGTCCCAGTACCCTGATCTTGTGCCCCCTCTGGCCGCAATGGCCGCGGTACGGAAAGGGACCTGCCGCTTTAATAACGCTGGGCGGCTTAGAATGAAGGAGAGTGACCGCCTCAATTCAGTAACGGCAGCTCTGATTGCTTTAGGAGCGGATATTAGGGAAGGGGAGGACAGCCTTACCATCCGGGGCCGGGACAGCCTGATGGGAGGCGAAATGGTTGACAGCCAAAACGATCACCGCATTGCAATGATGGCCGCTGTGTCCGCCCAGACTTGCCAGAAGCCAGTAACTATCTTAGGTGCGGAGTGCGTAAACAAGTCCTATCCCAATTTCTGGGAGCATTTTCAAGTGTTAGGAGGGAATATACATGGCCTCGTACTTCGGTAAGCATATCCATATCTCTATCTTTGGGCAGTCCCATTCCCAGGTGATCGGCGTGACAGTGGATGGACTGCCAGCCGGCGAGAGCGTGGATCTGGAGGGACTCCAACGCTTTCTCCATCGTCGCGCCCCTGGATGGGACACTACCGCTACCGCTCGAAAGGAGGGAGATATCCCTCGTATTCTGTGTGGTTTGCTGGAGGGAGAGACCTGTGGAGCGCCTCTGACCGCTATCATCGAGAACACCAATATTCGGTCCCAGGATTACAATGACCTATGCGATAAGCCGCGCCCCGCACATGCAGACTTTACTGCCCAGATCAAATATGGTGGCCATCAGGATGTGCGGGGCGGCGGACACTTTTCTGGGCGGCTCACAGCCCCCCTTTGTATCGCCGGCGGCATCTGCGCCCAGCTCCTGTCCCGACGCGGGATTGCCATTGGGGCCCATATTCGTTTTATCGCACAGATAGAAGATAAGCCATTTGACCCACTGGGAGAACAGACAGAAGTGCTGCGGCGGGTTCAGGCGGCCTCATTCCCAGTCCTAGACCCCAATGTGGAGGAGCCGATGCGTGCGGTCATCCTCCAGGCGCAGAGGGAAGGGGACTCGGTAGGGGGTGTTGTAGAGTGCATGGTCACCGGGCTGCCGGCCGGGGTAGGCTCTCCCATGTTTCAGGGCCTGGAGAGCCAACTGGCCGCGGCCCTGTTCGCCATCCCGGCTGTAAAGGGCGTGGAGTTTGGCACCGGCTTTCAGTGCGCCAACCTGCGGGGATCAGAGAACAACGACCCATTTATTTTGGAGGATGGGGCTATCCGGACTGAAACAAATCATGCCGGTGGAATACTGGGTGGGATATCAAATGGGATGCCTATCCTGTTCCGAGTTGCCTTTAAACCTACCCCCTCTATCGCCCAGTCTCAGCGTACGGTCCGCCTTTCTACCCACACAGAGGAGGAGCTTCACATCACCGGCCGCCATGACCCTTGTATCGTACCCCGGGCGGTGCCAGTGGTAGAGGCTGTCGCTGCCGCCGTCGTACTGGACGCCCTGCTGGATCAAAATACCGACCATATCTAGGATAAAAATTTAGGAGGAGATTTCCCATGGAGCACAATCTGAATGACTTAAGGGAGCGAATTGACCACATTGACAGCCAACTAGTAGACCTGCTGAAACAGCGGATGGCTGTCTCCAGAGATGTAGCTCTATACAAAAGGAAAAACGGACTGCCCACCTTAGATGCCGACAGAGAACGGGTGCTGCTGGCCAAGGTAGGGGCGGAGGCTGGTGAGGAGCTGGCCGATTACACAGAGTCTGTATTTCGTGCCATCCTGGCCGTGGGCCGCTCCTATCAGAACCAGTGTGGCGGGGTGAAGTCCCAGATCTATGAAACCATCCGGACGGCCTTGGCTGAGACCCCGGCGCTCTTTCCCCAGCGGGCCACCGTGGCCTGCCAGGGGATAGAGGGCGCCTACTCCCAGATGGCCTGCGACAGCATCTTTAAATCTCCTACGATCCTCTATTTTGATACCTTCGATCATGTATTCAAAGCGGTGGAGAGCGGCATGTGCCAATATGGAATACTGCCCATCGAAAACAGTACCGCCGGTTCTGTCAACGCGATATATGATCTGATGATCCAGCACAACTTTTCCATTGTCCGCTCTGTCCGCCTGAAGGTCAGCCACAATCTGCTTGCCAAGCACGGGACGAAGCTGGGTGACATTCGAGAGGTGTTCTCCCATGAGCAGGCGATCAGCCAGTGCGCGGACTATCTGGCTGGAATGAAGAACATCAAAGTGACCATGGTAGAAAATACTGCGGTGGCCGCCCGTATGGTGGCACAATCTGACCGTACCGATGTTGCCGCCATCTCCTCTCGCTTCTGTGGCGAGGAGTATGGTCTCAATCTGGTTCAGACCAATGTTCAGGACCAGGATAACAACTATACCCGGTTCATTTGTATCTCAAAAATCCCTGAAATATATCCCGGAGCGGACCGTACCTCGCTGATGATGACCCTGCCCCATAGACCAGGCTCGCTCTACCATGTACTGTCCAAATTTTATGCTCTGGGGATCAACCTTCGCAAGCTGGAGAGCCGCCCGCTTCCGGACCGGGAATTTGAGTTCATGTTCTACTTCGATCTGGAGTGCTCTGTATACGCCCCGGAGATGGAACGTCTGTTCCAAGATCTGGATGAGGAGAGCGAGTACTTCCGCTACCTTGGGACCTATAACGAGGTCATCTGCTGATGGTCCCGCGTCATCTGGAATTTGGACTACTGGGGGAGCATCTTGCTCACAGCTTCTCCCCAGCAATCCACCGGCAGTTGGGGGGCTATGATTACCAACTAGTGGAGCTGTCTCCAGAACAGGTGGGGCCCTTCCTGCGTCAAGGGCAGTTTCGTGGACTCAATGTGACGATTCCCTACAAAAAAACAGCGATGAGATTCTGTGACCAGCTTTCCCCTGCGGCCCAGCGGATCGGCAGTGTCAATACCATTATCAAGGGACCTGATGGGACACTGTATGGGGATAATACCGATTATGACGGTTTCTTGTATCTGCTTCGTTCAGCCGGGGCCCAGATAAGAGGAAAAAAAGCGCTTGTACTTGGAAGTGGAGGAGCCTCGCTCACTGTCCATGCGGTCCTTTCGGATTTAGGCGTTGGGCAGGCCGTAGGGATATCCCGCAAAGGACCGGACAATTACGAAAATCTGGAGCGGCACCAGGATGCGGAACTGATTGTGAACGCTACGCCAGTGGGGATGTATCCCAATGTAGAGGCTTCTCCTGTGGACCTGGCGCAATTTCCACATTGCGGCCAGGTCTTTGACCTCATTTACAACCCAAGCCGGACCCGGTTCCTGTTGGATGGTGCTAGACGAGGAATACTCTGGGCCAATGGCTTAGGAATGCTGGTAGCCCAGGCCAAAACGGCAGCGGAGCGGTTTTTAGGCCAAACGATTCAGGACAGCAGGGTGGCGGAAATCACCGCCTGTATTGAACGTCAGGCTCTCAATCTTCTTCTGATTGGGATGCCGGGCTGCGGAAAGACTACGATAGGGCAGGCGCTGGCCCGCCGTCTGGGTCGGCCCCTGGAAGATATTGACCAGCATATCGTTGCCAACAGCGGTTGTTCTATTCCGGAGATCTTTTCCTGGGAAGGGGAGGAGGGCTTCCGAAGCAGGGAGCATCAGGCCCTCTGTCAGCTGGCCAAGCAGTCAGGTAAAGTCATTGCCTGCGGCGGCGGAATCGTCACCAAACGTGAGAACTGGGACCCTATCCGCCAAAATTCCACAGTTATTTATCTCCGCCGGGACTTGGAACTGCTCCCCACGGATGGACGTCCGGTATCCCAGTTCCATTCTCTGGAGGAGCTCTACCGGCAGCGCGCACCTCTATATAGTCAGTTGGCTGACCTTACGGTTGACAACCAAGGTACGGTAGAGGAAACAGTGGACGAGATCATCAGGAGGCTGGAGTTATGAATCTACTTGTAATCAATGGTCCAAACTTGAATCTGTTAGGTATCCGGGAGCCGAACATTTACGGCGACCAGAGTTTTGCCGCCTTGGAACGATTTATCCAGACGGTAGCCCAGGAGAGTGGGGCGTCTGTGGAGTTGTTCCAATCCAATCATGAGGGAGCGATTGTGGATAAAATTCAATCTGCCTATGGCAGAATGGACGGTATCGTAATCAACCCAGCCGCCTATACCCATACCAGCGTAGCTATTTTGGACGCCCTAAAGGCGGTGGCGCTGCCGGCGGTAGAGGTCCATCTCTCCGATGTGAACAGCCGGGAACCATTTCGGCAAATCTCCTATGCGGGCATGGCCTGCGAGGAGTCCTTTATCGGACTGGGCTTCGAGGGCTACCGGCGCGCCATCCAGTATCTCTGCCAAAAATACGGCCGCTGATAACCTGGAAACAAGAGTTTGCAGAGTGGAAAGCGTCTGAACAACACAAACAGGCATGATAAAGGAGGGGACATCAGAAATGATGTTCCCTCCTGGTTTACTTATTTAGCAATCATTATTTTTAGACTAATCCTTCAAGGAATAAATACACATTAACTGTCAATTCATCGGATGACTAAATCCAGCTAACATACTAAGTATAATACTTTTAAAGAAAACAAAAAATAATGCTTGACTTTCTTCCTTTTTTGTGATTATATTAAGTTAGTATCCGGAAGGGAAGGAAAAAAAGTCTGATTCACCTTAAAAGGGTAGACTTTTGGTCCAACAATAACCGTCTATTTTGTTGACCTCCTTGGTCCTTTATTTTTTTAAGATAAGAGGTCAACAAAATAAAAATTTTGTTGACCTAAAAGGAGGGGAATCGGTAGTTTAACCGGAATCTATGGATTATCGAACTGAAGCTCCCGCACTAATCAGAGATTTTCTTGTCTATCATGAAACTATCCAAGGACATTCCAGTCGCACAATAGATGAATATTTTCTGGATCTGCGTAGTTTCTTTCGCTATATTAAACAGAAAAAAAATCTTATATCTAAGGATGTTCCATTTGACAGTATCATGATTGATGATGTCGACCTATCTCTGGTCCACAGCATCACATTAAGCGATGTCTATGATTTTATGAGTTTTCTCTCCCAAGATCGCTCACTTACAGCTACGTCAAGAGCTCGAAAAGTCGCTACAATCCGCTCCTTTTATAAATACTTGACTAATAAGGCCAAGCTGTTAAGAGAGAATCCTGTGCAAGATTTGGACTCACCTAGGCTACGCAAATCACTCCCAAGATATCTGAATCTTGATGAAAGCATAGAGCTTCTGGATTCAGTGGCTGGAAAAAACTCTAGTCGTGATTATTGTATTCTTACTTTGTTCCTAAACTGTGGATTGCGTATTTCTGAGTTGGTAGGCTTAAATGTAACAGATGTTCGAGGCGATCAACTGCGTGTTTTGGGAAAAGGAAATAAAGAGCGGATGCTCTATTTGAATGAAGCTTGTCAACAGGCGCTTCAGGATTGGATAACTGAGCGAAGCATGTTGACGTTAGTCGATCAAAAGGCGTTATTTGTCACGTTGCAAAATAGGCGTCGGATATCCAGAGCGGCAGTCCATAAACTGGTCAAAAAGCATCTATTAGCTGCAGGGCTGGACAGTAGCCAGTATTCAGCGCATAAACTGCGCCATACAGCGGCTACCCTTATGCTTCAAAACGGTGTAGATGTACGTACCCTCCAGGAAGTTTTGGGGCACGATAATCTCAATACTACCCAGATTTATACCCATGTAGATAGTGATGATCTTCGTACCGCAGCCAGGGCCAATCCCCTTGGCCGAGTATCTCGAACAAAGACGAAAAATCAAAAGAAAGAGGTTTGATACATGTACGCTGCCTGCTTTATTCTGACCATGCTCCCCCCTATCCTTATTCTGTGTGTGGGAATCATATGGAAAGTATCCCCGCCCAAAATGGACAGCAAGGGGTTGGCCTACCGTACAGCGTTGTCTACACGCAGTGAAGAAACTTGGAGCTTTGCACATCGCCATTGCTCAAAGCTCTGGATTCGTCTTGGCATCGTACTTGGGTTGGTGACCGCTCTGCTGATGTGGTTTTTTCGGGACCAGTATCTCAATTTTATTTTGTGGCTTCTGGCCGGTCAGATGGTATTTTTTTGTTTGTCCGCCTTTCTAGTAGATTTGCTGTTAAAAAATGGATTTGATGAACATGGAAACAAACTAATATAAAAAAGACCTCCAAGTTTTTTCTTGGAGGCCTTTTTATTATTTAATGTGATACAGTCGGGCGTTTGGCTTCCAAAATACCTGGGATGATGGAACACAGAGAGCCAACGACAATCAAAAGGATACCAAACAGCATATTTCCCGGGATATCTTCCCTATGGAGCCACCAAGCCAGTATCGGTGACAGAGCGGGCTTAAAAAAGTATACTAGGGAAACTACACTAGCTGGCTGATATTCCATAGCCAAAAAGTAGGAGCAGAACCCGATACCTGCTACACCGGCAGAAACATAGAGCACATAGGGGAGATTTTCTATGGTATAACCGGCCAGGATAGGAATGTTGGCGAAATTTGGCAGACCAGCCGAGGTGATCGCCGCCGCCACAGCCGGAATGTGAGATAGGACGATAAAAAGAAGTACGATGAGGCTTCCAAATAGGAAACTAAAGCAGGTCACGACCACACCGCCATACTCAGCACACTTCCGCTTTCCCATAACCCCGTACAGAGAAAACAACAGGGTAGATAGCAGCGCCAACGATACCCCCAACATATTCAGGTTGCTGTGGAATGGATTGATGATCGCCAGAGTCCCGATGATTTCAAAAATAAGGGCTGCCACATGACGTTTTTTAATGGGCTCATGGAGCAGAAAGAAGGCCAGGAAGGTCACGAATACCGGATTACAACTAAAGAGGACCGCAGTGACCGAGGAACTGGTATACTCGACAGCTAGATGGAGAATTGTCATGCTCAGAGATATCCCAGTGAACCCTAAAAGGGCAAAATAAGCCAGAGTTTTCGTATCAAGCCTCTTTTTCCTCTTTCGAAGTGTATGCAGGGCCAAAGGTAATAGGAAGAGAAAGCCAATAACAAAACGAGCAAAGGTCAACTGGACAGAGTTCAGTTCTCCAGCAATAAATTTCAATACCACCTCAAAGGAGCTGAACATGACTACCGCAATAGCAATATACAGATATCCTGTTTTCACAAATGAATCCTCCCCTCTCGATAGAATAATTATACCATATGCTAAAGAAAATGGAGCTGCACAATAGCAAAAAAACTAATAATGAAAGAAAGGCCCCCAAACAGTATTGAGGGCCTTTAAATCATCCAAGTATTATTTCAGAAGTGCTGAAAAATCATCCTCTGTCAAGATCTGGATTCCTAGCTCCTGTGCTTTGCGCAGTTTTGATCCGGCGGACTCCCCTGCTACTACATAGGTGGTCTTTTTAGATACAGAACTGGCGGCCTTTCCACCTCTTGCCTCGATCAATTCAGTGGCCTCATCCCGGGTAAAGCGTTCCAGCGCCCCTGTCAAAACAAAAATCATACCAGCGAAGCGCTGGTCATCTCCCCGATCAGTTGCCGTCATATTGACGCCTGCCTCCCGCAGACGAGAGATCAAATGTCGGCTTTGAGGACTGGACATCCACTCCAACAAGCTGTGTGCTGTAATCTCTCCAATATCATCAATGGCGGTGAGCTCCTCTAACGTAGCCGTTTCCAAAGCATCTAGGGTCTTGAAGTGGGCAGCCAATACTTTTCCGGCCTTCTGGCCCACCTGACGGATACCGAAGGCGTAGATCAGTCGGGACAGGTCCTGGGATTTAGAGTTCTCAATCGCTGAAATAAGATTTTGAGCTGATTTTTTACCCATCCGGTCCAGCTTTGCGATATCTTCCTCACGAAGAAAGTAGAGATCACCTGGGGTCTTGACTAGGCCAGCCCCAACAAGGTTCTCCACCACTGCGATACCCATACCATCGATATCCATGGCATCCCGGCTGGCAAAATGGGCTAGATTGCGAAGCAGCTGCGCTGGACATTCGGATCCAGTACAACGGATATGGGCCCCGTCCTCATCTCGTTCCACCGGAGCCCCGCACACCGGACAGACAGATGGCAAAAAGTAGGGGCGTGTTCCTTCCGGACGCTGCTCCATAACGACAGACAGAACCTCTGGTATGATCTCCCCTGCTTTCCGAACCAGAACTGTGTCGCCAATGCGAATATCCTTTTCCGAAATAAAATCCTGATTATGCAGAGTCGCGCTGGTCACCGTAGTACCGGCGAGCCGGACCGGCTCCAGTACTGCTTTGGGTGTCAGTACCCCAGTTCGCCCTACCTGGACTAAAATATCCGTCACTTTGGAGGGCTTGACTTCAGGCGGGTACTTATAGGCAGCGGCCCAGCGGGGAAATTTTGCGGTGGAACCTAGGCGTTCTCTATCTGACAGGCTATTTACCTTTACGACCGCTCCGTCAATATCGAACTGGAAGGAATCACGGTTCTCTCCAATCTCTGCGATATGGTCCATCACCTGTTCCATCTGTTGACAGCTGTAATGCGGAATCACCTTGAAGTTATTGCGTTTCAAGTATTCCAGTGTCTCCAGATGTGTGGACAGAGCGGCCCCCTCAATCCACTGGATGTTAAATACTAGTATGTCAAGCCTCCGAGATGCGGCAATTTTGGGGTCTAACTGGCGGAGCGAGCCAGCGGCGGCATTTCTTGGATTGGCAAAAAGAGGCTCTCCCCTGCGCTCACGTTCCTCATTGAGCGCATGAAAAACCTGTTTAGGCATGAATACCTCACCGCGGACAATCAGGTGAGCCGGCATATCCGGCAGACGCATAGGGATAGAGCGGATCGTCCTCAAATTTTCTGTGACATCCTCCCCTACCCGGCCATCTCCCCGTGTTGCCCCACGGACAAAGAGACCATTTTCATATTCCAGCGCGACAGAAAGTCCATCCACCTTAGGCTCCACTACATAATGGGCATCCGGGACCACTCCTCGGACCCGGATGTCAAAAGCCTTCAGTTCTTCAAAATCAAAGACATCCTGGAGCGACTCCAGGGGGACCCGGTGCTCTACTTGAGAAAACGCCTCCAATGCCTTCCCACCCACCCTCTGGGTGGGGGAGTCAGGAGTTATTGCCTCTGGGTGGACTGCCTCCAGCTCCTCAAGACGGCGCAATTTGTGGTCATATTCATAGTCAGACATGGTTGGCGCATCATACACATAATACTCCAAACCGGCCTGTATCAGCTCATGGCGTAGTACCTCGAGCTCCTTCAATTCATCCATATCCAGGTAACTCCTTTGTGGTGCACTGAAATTTAATGGTCAGCTGTGGCAGCAGGGCATTTATCAGCCAGAAGATCCAGAATCCCACCAGAGTGCCCGCCGTATTGAGGATTACATCATCCACATCGCTACTGCGCCCAATGAAAAACTGGACAAATTCAATAAAAACAGAGGTGCAAAGACCAACCAGAGCGGATTTCCACCACCGCCAGCCCCGCCACAGCAGAGCAGGGAAAAAACCAATAGGGCAGAAGATACCGATATTCGCGACCATTAAAAACATGACCCATGGCCCGCGAAAGGCCCGAATGATCTCTTGAAAGGGGGTAAGCTGTAAAGTATCCCACTGGATCTGCCAATCGACAGGCGGAAATAGAGGCTCCATTCCATGCAGGACCCAGTACCATCGATTCAAGCTCCAGAAATTAGCAGGAAAAAGAGTTACAGAGGCCAATCCAGCGCAAAACATGACAAAAAGGAGCAGAACAGCCTCTCTCCTGCTGCTGCTTGACAGCCCAAGACTGGCCAGTCTTCTTTTGCGGGACGGCAGGAACAGAAGAAATCCGAATACTCCGATCAGCATACAGGGAAGCATCTGCAGACCGTAATCCAAGATATTACCCCAATACCATTGTATTGTTTCCCAAAGACTCATCTGTAAAACTCCGTTTAATGGCCTGATATCCCATCCAAGCTGAGATAGGTGTTGGGTACCTGTCCTACGATCACTGTTTCCGCGACACAAAGCTCTGTATCCAGCGGCACTTCTATGGCACTGCCTGCCAGCAGGACTGTGGCGGGAATGGAGAGATGGAGCCAGATCCGGTGACGAGTCTGGTTGACTCCCGCCTCCGAAAATTCGCTCTCAAACTCCGCTTGGACAGTTCCTACGGACATAGCCCTGACATGAAGCGAGGGTCCAGCCGCCCAGAGTAGCTCAGAATCAAAGAGGCTCCCTATAGGGATCTGAATGGTTGAAACATCGATACCATCTAATTCTTCTAGGATTTGATTAACCAGATATGCCCTGAGCTGGTTCATAGATGCCATATCCGTGGAAAGTGAGGTAATCGCACCGCTTTCCTCACGCTGTATCGTAACTAGATCGCCATATCCCAGTTGGCGCTGTGCCAGATCTTCTACAACAGATCGCTCGATCAGGCCTGTCAATTGATTTTGAATCTGGGTAGTAGCCGCCGCCGCTATAACGGGCTTTATCCTGGACTCCAAGAAACTGATGATTGAGAAAGATAGGAGCAAAGCGACGCCAAGTGTGACTAGCCAACGCGGGACGTGAACTGGAAATGAATAGGACCGTCCCACTCCCCTGCCGGCCGATCTATAAAATAGGCCGCCGTGTATTTTTCGGTATAATTCACGCCGTAAAGGACCCATGACCATATCCTCACCCCCATAGGGAGAAGATATGTAATTTCCGGCTTGGCCTATTCCCTGGGAACCGGCTGATCTGAGCCAAGGAGCTCTTGGACGGCCAGCAGGATCCCCAGTCTGCCCGACTCGAAGGTCAGGCCGCCCTGGAGATACACCGTATAGGGCGGACGCATGGGGGCATCAGCGGACAGTTCGATGGAGGCTCCCTGAATAAAGGCGCCAGCAGCCATAATGACTTGGCTGTCATAACCGGGCATATCCCAGGGTTCCGGGGTCACATAGGAGTCCACAGGCGCGCCGAACTGGATGCCCTTACAAAATTTTTTGAGGGCTTCCGGTTCCCGCATATGAATCATTTGGATGATATCGTGACGGACGGCACTGGAGTGTGGCTCTGTTTCATAGCCCAGCAGTTCCATTACTTTTGCGCCAAAAACAGCCGTTTTAACAGCCTGAGCCACGGTGTGAGGGGCCAAAAACAGTCCCTGGTAAAGCAGACGGTTCTGGCCCAGAGTACAGCCGCACTCCCCACCGATTCCTGGAACTGTAAGCCGTTGGGCCGCCCCCTCTACCAGATCGCGGCGGCCAGCGATATAGCCTCCAGTGGGTGCCAGTCCGCCGCCGGGATTTTTAATCAGGGAGCCTACTACTAGGTCGGCCCCTACATGGGTCGGCTCCAGAGTTTCTACAAATTCACCATAGCAGTTGTCCACCAAAATGGCGGCATTGGGATTCACCCTTTTGATGATAGCACATATCTCTCCAATCTCCGCCACAGAAAGGGAGGCTCGAGTAGAATACCCTTTTGATCGCTGGATCAGCACCGCTTTTACCTTGGGATCGGCCGCCGTCCGGGCAATCCCCTCCAAGTCTGGGGCGTCGTCTACCAGCTCCACCTGACGATATTCCACGCCGTAGTCCTTTAGAGATCCATGACCCTTTTCCGCTGTACCTATGACACCTAAAAGGGTATCATAGGGGGCCCCGACAGCGGAAACCAGCACATCACCAGCCTTCAGAGCGCCAAAAAGAGCGGAGGCGATGGCATGGGTACCGTTGACGAACTGTATCCGGACAAGAGCGGCCTCTGTGCCAAAAAGAGCAGCATAGATCTCATCCAGCTTGTCCCGGCCAAGGTCATCATAGCCGTAGCCGGTGGTGCCGGCAAAATAGTTATCCGCCACCCGGTGGTCTTGAAAGGCAGCCAGCACCCGCTGGGTATTTTCCTGGGCTATGATATCGATGCGGGAAAATTCATCAACCAGCTCCCTCTGGGCCTGATCACCCAGAGCACGCACTTTATCGCTTAACTGTAAAGGCATTTTATTTGTCAGTCCAATCTTTTTGTCTCTTGTTATACATTCAACGCAGTCTGGGCGAAGGCTTCCACCAGTTTTATGCAGGCTTCCGCATCTCCAAGGTCGGCCATCTCAACAGGGGTATGGATATACCGACAGGGCACAGAGATCCCTCCGGTTTTTACCCCCAGGCGGGTGGTATGAATGGCGCCAGCGTCAGTACCGCCGCCGCGCATAATATCCCTTTGGACAGAGATCCCCTGTACCTGCGCGAGTCCCTCCAGCTTCGCTACCACTTCTGGGTGGCAGATGATAGAGGAGTCCATTACCTTGACAGCCGCTCCCTGGCCCAACTGAACTGTGCCTGACCGCTCTGATCCAGGGGTGTCATCTACATCAGTGACATCTACGGCAATGGCCCAGTCCGGATCAACAGCCCAGGCGGCGGTCTTAGCGCCCCGCAGCCCCACCTCTTCCTGGGAGGTAAAGACGAAGTACAGGTCGTTAGCACTGGTCTGGATACGCTCCAGCACAGCTAGCAGGACCGCGCAGGAGATGCGGTTATCCAAATAGGGAGAGATTACGCCGCTGCCCTGGAGAAAGCAGGGGGAGTCATACACTGCCGTATCTCCCACCTGGACCAGTTTTTTCGCCTGCTCCTCGTCTCTGGCTCCGATATCAATATAACATTCATCTAGCTTCAGCTTGCCAAAATCGGCTTTTTCCTCTGGTACGACCACGCCCCGGACACCGTTTTTGAAACGAATGGGGGTATAGACAGCCTCCTTGGGGCTGATCCCCCCCAGCTTCCCCATTCGGAGGAATCCCTCCTTCTCGATGTGAGTTACGATAAAACCGATGGAGTCCATATGGGCGGCAAGCATTACCTTCGAGCCGGGTCCCTTCCGGTGAACGATGAGATTTCCCATGGTGTCCCAGGCCACCTCATCGGCCATGGGAGAAGCCAATTCGGAGAGGATATTCCTAATATCGGCCTCATCCCCAGAGGGGCCGTGGGCAGAGCTTAACGTCTGTATCAATTCAAACAGTTCCATATGAATTACCTATTGTCCTCCCATCAAAGCTGTGCCGCCTGATTGGCCAGAAACAGTCGGGTCAGCTTCCACATATTTTCAAAGTCGGCCAAACTGCCGACCGTGGCCGGCGCATGAAGGTAGCGTACCGCGGCGGACAGAGCGGCTACCCGGACACCGGATCTGGATCGCTGAATGGTGCGGGCGTCGTTGCCTCCGGCAATATATTCCTTGGTCTGCCAGGGAATCCCGTGCTCCTCCGCCAAGCGGCGCAGATTCTCAAAAAGGTCCCGGTCATAGATGGTAGCGCCGTCCATATAGGAGATTACAGGCCCCTTGCCTGGGGCACATACTCGGCGCGCTCCCCCTACCCCAGGCAGATCGGCAGCGGTCGTGGTTTCCAGCACCAGCGCCACCTCCGGCGACACCGAGAAGGCAGTCCCAAAGGCTCCACGGGTGCCTACCTCCTCCTGGGCAGTGAAGGCAAAAGTCACATCCAGGGGCAGATCCTCCTTCAACAGCTCCAGCATAATCGCACAGCCAATCCGGTCATCAATGGCCTTGGCCTTCAAGAAGCCCTGTCCAAACTCCTGGGGGGGGCCAACAAAGGAGCCGTAGGTGCCAGGCGGGACCAGCTTTTCTGCCTCTTCCCTATCCTTCGCTCCGATATCAATATAGAGGGCGTCGGTCTTTGGGACCTTCTCCTCCTCCTCCCTGCTCACCAGGTGGATAGCCTTTAGTCCAATCAGTCCAGGAATCTCATTTTCGCCCAGGACCACCGGCTTACCAATGGCCACACGGCGGTCGACACCACCAACAAAATCAAATTTTAGAAAGCCTTCCTCCGTAATCCTTGTAACAATCACGCCCACCTCATCCATGTGGGCGGCGAGAAGGAGCTTATTTCCGGTAGACTTCTTTCCACGCTTAAAAACGATCAGATTTCCTAGTGCGTCGCTGCGCAGGGAGTCGGCATATGGCTGTGCCTGTGTCTGGATAAAGTTTCGGACCGGGTCCTCTGCCCCAGAAACGCCGTTGAGTCGGCACAGTTCCTTCAGTAGCTCAAGCATAGCTGGGGACCTCCCTCCCAATACCCCGAATAAAGGCGGCCAGAAGCTCGGCCATCGCTTCTAGATCCCGGCAGTTGACAGTTTCCACTGGGGTATGCATATACCGCAGTGGTAGGGATAGGACGGCGGTAGCCACACCTTCCCGGCTCACCTGGAGGGGCCATCCGTTGGTACCGCTGTGACCAGCCATGACTTCCAGCTGGAAGTCTATATCCAGCTCCCGCGCCTTGTCCCGCAGCCTCTGGGACATCCAGCGGGCACAGTTTGGGCCAAGCCCAATGACAGGGCCCCCTCCCAGCCGGAACGTCTTATCTTTAGAGGCATCCGGGCTGTCTCCGTGTGTCACGTCCACTGCCACACACAGATCAGGGATGATGCCATAAGCGGCGGTAATAGCTCCGGTACTATGCGTTTCCTCCTGGGTGGAGCCTACTACATATAAGTCCACATCCAGATCTTCTCCCGCCAGACGCTGGACAGTGTCCAGCAAAATTGCAAAACAGGCCCGGTCATCCAGTGATTTTCCGCATATCAGATCCTCCCCCAGTGGCACACAGCTGGTGTGATATACGGCTGGCGTGCCAACGGGGACCAGTTTTTTGGCATCTTCCTTACTCTGTCCGATGTCGATAAACAGTTCCTGAATGGGCTGGGACTTGTCCATGTCCTCTCTACTCTGCACATGGGGCGGCAGGCAGGCTACCACACCCAGCATGGGAGGATCGGTGAGAATGGTGACTTCCCGGTCTGGAAGCATCCGAGGATCTACACCGCCCAAGGATGCAAAACGGAGGAAACCGTCCTCATGTCCGGTAATGATAAAACCGATCTCATCTAAGTGGGCATCCAGTACAAGTCTAGGTGCATTTTCTTTTCCACACCGCCGGACGCCTACTACACTGCCCATTTTTTGGATCTGTACTGCGTCCATCCAGGGGGCCAGAAGCTGGGCGGTAGCCTCCGCTACCGCCCGCTCAAAGCCGCTAGGGCCCGCTAGGGCACACAGCTGCGGCAAAATGATTCTATAATCCAAGCCTATTCCTCCGCATCAGAGCGCGTTGACAAGCTCTTTAAATATGCGTCCGCGCTCCATAAAATTTTTAAATCGGTCAAACGCGGCACAGGCGGGAGATAGAACCACCACATCACCCGCGACTGCGGCCCCCTGAGCCGCAGCCACAGCGGCGGACAAATCCTCGGTTTCAATCAGTTTTAGCCCGCTGTCCCTGTAGCCCTCCGCTTCTTCCACAGCCTTTCGTATGGCAGGGGCGGTATCACCCGTCAAAATCAACGTTTTTACCTTCTTTATAATCTCCACGCCTAGCTGCGTAAAGGGGACTCCCTTATCATATCCTCCCGCGATCAAAATGAGCTTTTGATTGAAGGAATCCAGGCAGGCCATGGTGCGGGTAGGGCTGGTACCGATAGAATCATTGTAATACTTTACGCCATCCAATTCACGGACCAACTCAATACGATGTTCGACACCGGTGAATCGCTGTGCCACGGCACGAACCTTTTTGTCTGGCACTAAGCCATCCACAGCCGCAATGGCCGCCATATAATTTTCGATATTGTGGACACCAGGAATTTGGATGTCAGCCAGGGGGAGCACCTCACGGCTGCCGATTTCATTGGTCAGCCAGATAGCGCCATCCCGGAGATAGACACCTTCTTCCAAACTCTGCTTTCTACTAAACAGCATGACGGCGGCCGGGGCCTGTTTGGACAGGGCACGTGTAATATCGTTATCGTAGTTGAATATTGCACGGTCACCCGGCTCCTGGTACCGGAAAATATTAATCTTAGCGGCGGTATATTCCTCCATGGTGTGATGATAGTCCAGATGGTTGGGGGAAAGATTGGTAAAGACCGCCACATTGGGGCTCTGCCCCATAGACATCAGCTGAAAAGAGGACAGCTCGACCACGACCATATCCTCCGGGGTCATACCGGCGACATCCGGGAGAAGTGGTTTGCCGATATTACCCCCCACATAGACATTATACCCAGCTTCTTTTAGAAACTCACTGATCAGCGTTGTGGTCGTGGTCTTTCCGTCGCTGCCAGTGACACCGATGATCTTACAGGGACACAGCTGAAAAAAGAGCTCCATTTCAGAGGTAACGATGCTCCCCCTCTCAGCCGCCTCCCGCAGTTCAGGGGTGTTGGGACTGAGGCCGGGCGTTCGGAAAATAAGGTCGAACCGCGCCAACCGATCCAGATAAGCAGGTCCCAGATGAAGTTTAGCCCCCAGGCTCTCCAATTCCGCGGCCTGCTCCTCCACCCGTTCCCGGGGTGCCTTATCACAGACCGTGACCTTCAGACCAGCCCGAAGGAACATTCGAATCAGAGGGGTATTGCTGACTCCCATACCAATGACAGCGATGGAATAGCCATGGAGGGACTCAAGATATTCAGTAATGGTGGACACTGAAACGTCCTCCTTCCAAGTTTTTCTTTCCCAGCACTTTATATTAACATACCGGGTAAAAAAATTCAATCGAAACTGTGAGCGGCTCCATATGCTTGGAAGTTTCCAGTCCAGGAAACCATTTGACATACACTCCGTTTTCCTGTATGATAGACCAGTCAAGCAGGCTGGACAGCCGCGCGGATGGGGCGAAAGGCCCATCTGTGAGGAAAGTCCGGGCTCCACAGGGCAAGGATAACGGGTAACACCCGCCGGGGGCGACCCTAGGAAAAGTGCAACAGAGATATACCGCCTCGTTCTCCTTGAACGGGGTAAGGGTGGAAAGGTGAGGTAAGAGCTCACCCGATGGCGTGGAAGCGCCCATCGCTGTAAACTCTATCCGGAGCAACGCCGTGGAGGGACAACAGGCTGGCCCGGCCGTTCCATGGAGGCGGCTTGAGTGCGTCGGCAACGACGCATCGAGATAGATGGCTGTCTTAAAAGACAGAACCCGGCTTACAGGCCTGCTTGCGATACAGCGTTCCAGTCAGAGGGCAGGGACGCTGTATTTTTTTTATCCCAATTCGTCTTAGTATTCCTGGTCGGAACTGAGAATAATAGTATGAATACTATAAGAAATACTCAGAAACATGAAATAGCTGAAGGCAACTTTAGCTGTTATACGATTCTTTTTTACATTCAAGGATTATTTAATGATGAAATGTAACATCACAGAATTTTTTGCGTCCATATGGATGAACAGTATTTTATTGGACTTGAATGAACAGATAATACCCAGCCAATCTAAAAAAATGATTTGATTGATATTCTTACATAAAACCTATCAATGAATCAATGTACGTTCATTTTTGAATTAGACTTTGGGACCAAGAAATTAGGAGTTTATTTTATGGAAATTTCATCTTCTGTTACAAAGTATGATACCTATACTGGCACCAGTCAGTTCTGCATTATCATCTATGACGAGTAACAAAAAAGGGCCCTGGAGCGGTTTTGCGCTCCAGGGCCCTTATCTTATGAGAAGAATCAGTCCTGGTCCCAGTTGTGATACACAGCCTGGACATCATCATTTTCCTCCAGGAAATCGATCAGCTTCTCCATATTTTTGATATCGTCCTCAGCGGTGAGCTTGACATAGTTCTGGGGGACCATCTGGACTCCAGCCTCCAAGAAGACATAGCCTTTCTTCTCCAGAGTTTCGGTCACAGCGGCGAAGGCATCGGGATCAGTATAGACCTCAAATACCTCGTCGTCAGCCTGCATATCGTCGGCGCCGGCCTCCAGAGCATCCATCATAACAGTATCCTCGTCTAGGTCTTCCGACTCGATGACAATGACACCCTTGCGGTCAAAGGACCAGGATACACAACCAGTGGCGCCCAAGCCCTTGCCATACTTGTCCAGCAGGTGGCGCACCTCAGGGGCGGTGCGGTTGCGGTTGTCGGTCAGCGCCTCGATGATCACGGCGACGCCATTGGGGCCGTAGCCCTCATAGGTCACGTTCTCAAAGCTGTCGGTATTGCCGGAGCCCAGCGCCTTGTCGATGGTCCGCTTGATATTATCGTTGGGCATATTGGCCGCCTTGGCCTTGGCAATGACGGTGGCCAGACGGGAGTTGTTGGCGGGATCACCGCTGCCCCCGGTCTTGACTGCTACGATCATTTCACGGGCAATCTTGGTAAAAATTTGGGAGCGCTTGGCGTCGGCCGCACCCTTGGTCTTCTGTATATTGTGCCACTTGGAATGTCCGGACATGGTAATATCGTTCCCTTCTTGTGTAATGAGCGCAAATATTATATCACTCTTTATAGGCCTTGACAAGCTGTTTTCTCAGGGGATCGTCCAATCTATATAGATTACAGAAATTGCACCGTCAATTTCTTTCGGAAATGGTAAGAAGTGTGCCACGCAACAACTCTGCAAAATAAGAAAGCGAACTATTCAAACCAGATCCTGCCCGTTCAATTGCTTGGGACAAAAGAACGCCAAAAATTATAATAGAAATGGATAAAGTGATCATACCTAAAAGAAATACCCAATTTTTCATTGTTTAACCTCCTTTGGTACAATTGCTTTCAAAGTTCGCAATACTTTCCATAGACAATATAGGTGTAATTGAAGTCAGGAGATCCCAAGGCCTTTCGGATACAATGCCAGCGTCACTGGACCTGACTCCGGTCTTTGTCAGGCACCATGATACGCAGATGCCAACCCTCACCACATTTGCCCTTCTCGTCAAACACTTCGATGTCAAACCACATCTTCCGGCGCTCGATTTCCCGGAGGGTGGCGGTAGCCCACACCTTCATCCCAACGGGTGTAGGGGCCAAATGCTTGACGTGCGCTTCCGCGCCTACGGTGGTCATCCCATCGTCCAAAAATTCACGGGCCAATTCCAGAGCGGCCCCTTCCATCAGGGCCAGCATATTGGGGGTGGAAAGGATCTTGGCGCCGGCGGTTCCGATGCGCTTGGCGGTCATATCGTCTGTGACTGTCCAGGTCAGTGTATGTTGCTTCTTCTCCTCCATGGGTATTCTCCTCCTGTGTATTGTGCCCCTTCAGCGGAAGGGAGTTCCATCTTTGTCCAGTACCTCTCGGCGGTGGAAGGTAACCATGTCTGGCCGGAATTGGGGATATTCCTGGCAAAAGGCGCTGTGGATAAGTTCGGGGTTCAGGCCGGGATTCTGGGCTGACAGTACCGCATCTAGCGTCATAGTGTCGCTCTGACATTCCAGATTCCAGCCGCGGATCAAAGGAATGAGATCCACTTCTGTATATCCCTTTTTGGCTTTGTTAGATTTCTTTTGCATAATCAAACTGTCGCGGCCCAGCAGCTCCCGCATGGCAGACTCTGTCTCCTGGGGACGGCCTGCCGGATATTCCAGATTCATGATGTAGTTGACATAGGCCAACTCCTTGAGTTTTCGCTGTGCTGGATAGCACTGATGGACCACGATCCCCTCCGGCATGGCGGCGGTCAATCTGCCCGGCACCTCTTCCCTGCCGGTCCCCTCCATCAGTCCAAACTCCAGTATTTCACACTGGCTGGAGTAGCCCACCGAGAGGGGCAGCGCAATGGAAACAAAGGGATGTGGATTAAACCCTTCTGTATGCTTGATCGGGATCTTGGCGCGAGCGAAAGCACGCTGAAAGGTGCGCATCAGATCCAGATGGGAGATATATTTGGCTCTCCCTGTCTTGGAAAATAGCAGGCGGTCAGCCACAGGTCCTACCTCCTGTCAGCATTTTGTTGGCCCCACAGGCCGAGCAGCGTGACCGGCAGTCTGGAGTGGTGACAGACTGGTAGCAAAGCTCCCGCTCCCGCCACAGGAATTCCCGACTGACCCCGACGCTTGGTACTGCCCAGGGGAATAGCTCGTCCTTTTCCCGGACCCGGTGGGCATAGAAGTCCCCATCCAGCCCACAGGCGGACAGAGCGTCCATCCATCGCTGGTAATCGAAATATTCGCTCCAGGCGTCAAATTTGGCTCCATGCTCCCAGGCCCATTCCAATACATCCGCTAAACGGCGGTCTCCCCTGGAGAAAATGGCCTCCAGATAGCTGGTCTGGGGGTCGTGCCAGTTGTAAGTGATCGACTTGTCCCGCTTCAGCGCATCCCGCAACAAATCCACCCGGCGCTGGTACTCCTCTACCGGGATTTGGGCCTCCCACTGGAAGGCGGTGTGCGGCTTTGGAACGAACCAGGAGGTGGATACCGTGATTCGTACTCCACGGGCCTTGTTTGGAGTGCACTCCCGCCAGGTAAAATAGACCTTACGGGCTAGGTCGGCGATGCCCAGGACATCCTCATCTGTTTCTGTGGGCAGTCCCAGCATAAAATACAGCTTTACTCCACTCCAACCGCCGGAAAAGGCGGTGCGGCAGGACTGGAGAAGGTCCTCCTCCCGGAGATTTTTGTTGATGGCGTCTCTTAGGCGCTGGGTCCCAGCCTCCGGAGCGAAAGTCAATCCGCCCTTTCGGACCCGCTGGAGCCGCTCCATCAGATTCATGGAGAAGGTATCCGCCCGCAGGGAGGGCAGAGACAGGCCAATATCCCGTGGGGCGCAGTAATCCAGCAGGTCATCACACAACTGCAGCAGACAGGGATAATCCGTGGAGGACAGGCTGGACAGTGTCATCTCCTGATAGCCGGAGTCCTCGCAGGCTTCCTTCCCATATCTGGCCAGCAGTTCTGGGCTGCGGCTTCGGACAGGGCGATAGGCATATCCAGCCTGGCAGAAGCGGCAGCCCCGGATACATCCCCGAAACAGCTCCAGCATCACCCGGTCGTGGACGATCTCGGTGGAGGGAATGATGGTCTTTACTGGGAAATAGGCTTTGTCCATGTCCTGGATGATCCGTTTTGTCACGGTGGCGGGGGCACCCTCCTTTGGAGTGATGGCTGCCACCCGTCCGTCCTCATGGTAAGTTACCTCATAAAGCGAGGGGACATAGATACCAGGGATACGAGCCGCTTCCTGCAGAAGCTCCTCTTTAGACCATCCTTCCTCCTGGGCCCTTTGGTACAGGTCTATGTACTCCAGGGTGACCTCCTCCCCTTCGCCAAGGACGAAGAAGTCAATAAAAGGGGCCAACGGTTCAGGATTATAACAGCAGGTGCCACCAGCTACCACAAGCGGAGTAAGACCTTTCCGGTCCGCGGATCGGAGCGGCAGTCCCGCCAGATCCAACATATTCAAAACATTGGAGTAGGCCATCTCATACCCAAGAGAAAAGCCGATGATATGAAAGTCTGCGATGGGATCCCCGCTCTCCAGCCCATAGAGGAGCAGTCCCTCCCGGCGCATTTCCTCTTCCATATCGCCCCAGGGGGCATAGCAGCGCTCGCACCACACATCGGGCCTCTGATTCATGACGCCATATAAAATGCGGCATCCCAAATTGGACATCCCAATCTCATAGGTATCCGGAAAACAAAGTGCGAAACGAGTGGTCACAGAACACTTCTCTTTGACCACTGCGTTATACTCGCCGCCAGTATAGCGGGCGGGCTTTTGTACTTTTGGTAAGATATGCTCTAGTGTGCGATTCATATTGATCCTCCAGTTGAAACGCCTAGGAGCGAATCAATATGATTTTACCTTTTTCTTATCTATAAGGCAAGCCCTATTTCCCCTCTTTTTTCCTTTGGAAAAAACAGCCAGCAGCCACAGCCCAACAGATAACAGGGTGATATTTCCGTTTTTCCAGGCCAGCAGCGCCCCCGCCAGAAGCAGCGAGCCTACCAGACATCCGTCCAGCAAGGCTCCAATTTGCTCTGCCACATTCAGGCCACAAAAGACAGCCAGCAATCCATGTAAAAAACGGCCGCCGTCCAGCCTCCCGACCGGCAAAAGATTAAAACAGCCTAGAGCCAGATTCAACCCGGCGAAAAGTGTTCCCCAGCTCCAGCGGCAACAGAGGACAGCCAGCAGCAGATTCACGCCCGGTCCCGCTAGAGCCGCCACCATCTCCTGGCCATATCCCATCGGCCTACACAGTACCATTTCCGCTCCAACAGCTGTAAGGCGGATTAGCTTGATATCTCCACTCAACAGCCGTATCGACAGGAGATGCCCCAGCTCATGGAAACAGCAGGCCAACACGCACAGCGGGACCAGCCCCTGCCGGTCCAGGTAGTTGAGCCACGCCAACATGAGGAAAAAGGGCGCTGTTACTTCCAACTTTCCAATGCGCATTAGTTTTCCAGGACCTGGATATAGTAAATTGGATCCAGATGAGTTTTATTGAATTTAAGTTCCAAATGCAGGTGTGGCCCAGTGGCGGCACCGGATGAGCCCACCTCCGCAATCTTCTCCCCCACAGCCACAGACTGTCCCTTACTGACACAGACCTTGTTACAATGAGCATAGAATGATTTGACACCATTTCCATGGTCCAGTTGGAGATAGAGCCCATAGGAGTCGTCTTGGCCGACATACTCCACCGTGCCGGTGGCAAAGGCGCTGATCGGATCGCCTGTCTGTCCACCAATATCCACGCCGCCGTGGAACTGATACACACCATTAATCGGGTGGTCCCGGTATCCATAGACAGAATTTAAATGGCCAAGAACAGGGGTGACTGTTTCGAGATCTCCCAGCGAGAGCTTATCCATGGTATAATTATTGGGCAGCTCCTTCCCACTATAATCGGATTTGAGGAGCAGCGTACCCGCAGCCGGCACCACGGCTGGCTCCTCCACTGCCGCGGGCTGCTCCGACTGTCCCACAGGCTCTGTATCAAAGGAAATATCCAGCTTTGGGAGATCGGAGGAAAATAGGTTCTGGGTCAATTCCTCCGGATCCTGTCTGCCCCCTGTCAGGAACACGATCTTTGATTGGGAGGAATCATACAAATTTCCTGCCTGCTGTGGATCTACGTCGGAACTAGAAGAACCGCCGAATACTTCTACGCAAAATTCACCAAGTTGGTCCAGCAGCGTGCCTTCCCCCCCAATCGTGGCACCAAGTTTGGAAAAAGCAGCTTTAAAATCGATATTATAGGTGATAAGCTGAACGATATCGTCCCGCACCTGAAGCAGTTTGGCTGGGAAAATTCCCTTCCCTAAAAATACGGTTAGGAATAGGACGACACAGACCAACAGCTGACGTAGACGTGTCCTCTCCTGGCTGCTGGATCCTCTACTATGCCGGCCTGCTCCGGTAGGTGAGAAATGGATATTTTTTCGGGCAGTGTGTGCGGCGCGATACATCCTGGCCCCTCCCTTTTCAGATATCGGTGATAGGTCAGTCTATTCTGAAGCGGTTTTGGATATTACACTTGACATCTTTGATGAAAGATTTTATAATATAGCAGTTAGAACTCCGGGTGTGGCGAAGCTTGGTATCGCGCTTGGTTCGGGTCCAAGAGACCGTGGGTTCAAATCCCGCCACTCGGACCAAACAATGATAATCCGAACTACATTATCCAAGTGGGTAATGTGTTCGGATTTATCATTTCTATTGAAAATGTAATTTAGCAGACAATGGCAGGAAGAAAATTCCTGCCATTGCTTTTCAACAAAATCGGTGATATAATCACAGAAACTGATCCAAAGGAGGCGCGTAGCATGAAGAAATCATGGTGGAAAGTTCCTCTATATTGCATTGTAGCAAGTTGGATATGTTTTCAACTGGAGGTCCGTTTTTTGGGAAGATGGACAATAGTAACATTGCCAGACGGGTCAATATCCACAGATAGTACACGATGGTTAATTCTTAATATTGTACTGTTTATAATTGTTGTTACGATTGGTGGATTTTTCTTTTTTCGTAAGATGACGCACAGAGAACTTTTTTACTCTGCGTCTGTCTTGGTTGTCCTCAATATTGTATTTGGCTTAATTGCTTATAAAATGCAAGGAATGTTTTCTCTGTATTTTGCCGAGTTAACAGAGTGGGATAGTTTTATTTCAAGTCTGCTATTCCAAGTTACTCAAAATGTTTGGATTTCTGCCATAATTGCCTGGATATTGCCTCCATATATTTTTGTTCTATTTGGACGAAAAGCATCTAATGAGAGTTAATAACAAGGCGGGAGCATCGTGACAGATGTTCCCGCCTTGTGCTTTAGTCCTGTTTTTCCTTGTCTTGTTCTTGTTGCGCTTTCCACTCTGCAAACTCCCGCTGTCCTTCCTCGCTCTCGAAAAAGGCTTGTATCTCTGGGAGCAGGGCCAGGACCAGGACTCTGTCTTAATTTTATCGTGCTACCTACTGCCCTGTCCCCAAAGGATATAATACTTACCTTTTGGAAGATCGTCATCGTTCGGATATGTAATCATTAGGAGGACCACGTCGGAGCAAAGTCCACTTTGCTCCGACATCTTTTTATGCTGGGGAAAAAAGGCGTCATCTGCCCGCTCCCTTGCTCCTCCTTTCCAACTGCGACCCGCTCCGCTGGGCTCGCAGCTGGTGGCCGCCCTGCGGGCGGTATTTTTCACCGTCGGAAAATATCGATATTAACAGTCCTCTGCAAACAACGATAATCCGAACTACATTCTCTAAGTGATGAATGTGTTCGGATTTATCATTTCTGCTGAAAATGTACTTTGATTAGCAAGAATTGGGGGATTGGGAACAACATTCCAAATCCTTGCTTTTTGTTGTGCTTCTTATTATAATTACATCAACAATACATCATCTTGTCTGCCGATTTACTCCAAGAAATTCCTCAAAAATGTTACATTTAGAGCAGTATGATATCGCTGAACGGAGGTTAATATGAAAAGAAACGTAGTTATTGTGACCATATGTTTGCTTGTATCATTCGCATTTTCCGCTTGCGTACCTGCAACCCCTAGCGACCAAACACCTGAATTTTTTAATGACATTGGAAAAACACTTAGTGAATTAAGAAATGAGTATCCCGAAGGCGAATTTATTGTAAGATTAGATGGATTCCCGGATTGTGCTGCTATATGTTTTGGGGATCCGGAGGCGGAATATGTTTCCTACTTTTTCGGAACACAGAGCGGTGATGCTGAAAAGGCTATGAACGAATATGAAGACCAGTTAAAATGCGCTGGTTTCATCACAACAGCAAATGTACTTTTTCCAGACATGGAAGATGACATGTCCTTTGAAGATTTCTTCTCCTTGATTGGTGTCGATGATTATGAGTACTTCGGAGAAGACACGATAACCGCAGAAGGCTGGTTAAGATTCATGTATAGTGGTATGGAAGTAATGGTGAACACAAACGAAGCCGTTGCTGGCGGCGGATGGGATATCACAGGAGCAGAAAGAGTAAAGAGTAATGCTCCGGTATCTGTTGTAGACCAAGAAATATCAAATACCAATCTAGACTTAGCTGAGACGGTTATGTTCGATTAAACTGTGGCATGAGAACACATCACTGCGGCTGGCGTGTATTAATTCCTTGAGGGATTAACGGAAAAAACAGGAATTTATCGTAACTCAGTAGGAGTGATAGAGGTGCAGAAAGAGAAAGTGGTGGTAGGAAAGGACTAAGGAATCAAAACGGCGTGGATAGAGCCGGCTGACAGAATTTGAATTACACGTTTGATGTGTCATCCGTGAGGAATAAAGGGCTATGCCCGCATAGAGACAACCACCAGCGAAGCTGGTGGTTGTGTTCTTATGGAGCGGTCAGCCAGGCCCCCACCAGAACAGCGGCCAGTTGTTTCTGATAATCTGGATCCAACAGTTGTGCCTCCTCTTCTGGATTCGTTAAAAATCCACACTCCACCAGGACGGCTGGACAACTAATATGATTCATAAGATAGACCGTATCCGGAATTTGTTTTACCGACCGCTCATTTTCTGGCTGGAGTGTCCCCTTGACTACCGCCTGAATATGTTCCGCCAGTTCCTTAGAGCCCTCTGTGGGCGCATAGAATACCTGTGCGCCGTGATAGCGATTATTCGGATAAGTATTCTGATGGATACTAAGCAGAGTGGCGCTTCTTTGTCCCTCAATAGCAGCCACTCTATTTTTTAGATCAGATACCTTCTTTTCACGCAGTGAAACCGCACTGTTGTCGTGGAGGGAAATGTCTTCTTCTCGAAGGACCATGGGAGATACTCCGTAAAAGGCCAAAATATCCCGCATCCTCAATACCACTGCCAGATTAATCTGACTTTCCGGCATACCAGTGAGTGAGACAGCACCCCCATCTTCTCCACCATGCCCGGCATCCAGAATCAGATTGGCCTGGCTATTTACTAAAGAGGAAGATGACGCTATTCTATCCATTCTCCCCATGCATAAGCGCAGCGACCAGTTCAGCAAAAACAATACTGTCACGATAGCCAATCCTAGCAATAACATCCGCCGCCTCATAAGACCACCTCGACCTAACATATGGAGACGGACAAGAGCAATATTCCCTATTTAAAATAAAATTTATTTTGGCCACCAAATCTTGTCTTCCTTGGTAAAGAAATAGAGAAGATAACCAGAAAGCCCAAAAGTTCCATCCTTGACTCCCTTTTTCTCCAGGGACCACGTTACCGGTCAGACCATACACTGGGATGAGGGCCCATCCGCCCCTCAAATCCAACCAAGGAGGGAATCCCTTTGAATCAAGAGATCGGTAGTTCCTGCCCCCTGCAGACTAGCTGCCCTGATAATTATGGTACTCTGCCGTCCTGTGCAGGACTGGCAGTCCCTTACGTCCCATTTCAGCAGGATAGACCCAATAAATATTCCCAAAGTGAGGCTCTGAGCAACGGTACACTCTTTCCAGGCCTCAACCTCCCCTTCCATTTGAAGGTGGAAGGTTCCACTTTGCCCACAAATCCGCTGGTAGAGCTCCAGGCTCTGGAATTCGTCGTACTAGAACTTGGGATTTATCTTGACACCCATCCTGACGATACGGAGGCATTCACCCTTTTCAAGCAGTATGCCGCCATGGAAAAGTCGGCCAAAGCCGCTTACGAAAGCAAATTCGGCCCCCTGACCAAAGCCGCGGCGGCGACTGGAGAGCGATACAACTGGCTCCAGGAGCCCTGGCCTTGGAATTTCCAGCAGAATGAGGTGAAGTAAATGTTTATTTATGAAAAGAAGCTTCAATTTCCAGTAAAAATTGCCACTCCAAATCCTAAGTTGGCCGCTTTTATTATCAGTCAATATGGTGGTCCAGATGGAGAACTAGGTGCCTCTATGCGCTATCTATCCCAGCGTTATGCCATGCCTTATGCTGAGGCAAAAGGCGTATTGACGGACATCGGCACTGAGGAGCTGGGCCATATGGAGATGGTAGCCGCCATCGTTCACCAACTGACTCGAAACCTCACCGACGAAGATGTGCGAAATAATCCAACCTTTGCTCCTTATTTCGTAGACCACACCACAGGTGTCTATCCTACTGCCGCTTCCGGGTTCCCTTGGAGCGCCGGCTCCATCCAATCTACCGGCGATGTCATTGCCGACTTGACTGAAGACTTGGCGGCCGAGCAAAAGGCCCGCCTCACCTATGATAACATTCTCCGCCTTTCCGATGACCCAGATGTCAACAACGTCATCCGTTTTCTGCGAGAGCGGGAAATTGTCCACTTCCAGCGATTTGGCGAGTGTTTGCGCCTGTGCAAAGAGAAGATGGACGCAAGAAACGTCTACCTTACTAACCCGGCCTTTGACAAAGCACAACCCAGGACTCCTGCTAGAGGTTAAAAAAACAGCCAGGCTCCCCTTTATTAGGGGGCCTGGCTCTTCTCAACGCTGATAGAAACTGTCCGTACAGATTTACAATAAGGCGAAAACCTGCTAGAATAAAATAAATCAAACTCGGCACCAGAAGGAGCAGGACGATGAAAGCAAAGACTCTCTTTTACTGTACAGAATGCGGGAACGAGATGCCAAAATGGCAGGGGAAATGTCCTGCCTGCGGCGCATGGAATACGGTGGTAGAGCAACCCACGGAAAAGCCCGTCAAAAAAGCAGGAATCAACCATCCCAGAGGTTCCGCGGCTGGCGTGGCCGTTCACCGTCCCAAACTCATGAAAGATGTAGAGATCACAGATGAGCTGAGATTTTGTACAGGAATGGGAGAGCTGGACCGGGTTCTGGGAGGCGGTGCGGTCAAGGGATCGCTGGTTCTGATAGGCGGTGCTCCTGGCATTGGAAAGTCCACACTTATGCTGCAGATCTGCGATAATCTGTGCCGGTTTGCCACAGTTTTGTATGTATCAGGAGAGGAATCCGAACGGCAGATCAAACTCCGAGCGCAGAGGCTAAACGTGGCAGAGGAGGGGCTTCATCTGCTGGCGGAAACCAATCTGGAGAACATGATTGATTCAGTTCATCATCTCCAGCCTGATGTGCTCATTGTGGATTCTATTCAGACTTTATACCACGGGGATGTGAATGCCGCCCCTGGAAGCATAAGCCAGGTAAAGGAATGCACACTGGCGTTGATGCAGCTTGCAAAGGGAGAGGGAATTACTGTTTTTGTCATCGGACATGTGAACAAAGAGGGCTTTATTGCCGGGCCTAAGGTGCTGGAGCATATGGTAGACTGTGTCCTTTATTTTGAAGGTGAGAGGCATATGGCCTACCGCATTTTAAGGGCGGCCAAGAACCGCTTTGGCGCGACCAATGAGATTGGTGTTTTTGAGATGGAGGATGGTGGACTGTGTGAAGTGCCAAACCCCTCGGAAACTCTGTTAGCTGGCCGTCCCATGGATGCTCCGGGTACCTGTGTTACCTGTGTTATGGAGGGAGTACGCCCGGTGCTGGCAGAGATCCAGGCCCTAGTGGTGCCCAGCAGCCTAGGAAATCCTAGAAGAGTGAGCAATGGCTTCGAATATAACCGCACCATGTTGTTGCTGGCCGTGCTGGAAAAACGCGGCGGCCTTTTACTGGGAAATTGTGACAGCTATCTAAATGTCATTGGAGGGCTAACATTAGACGAACCAGCGGCAGATTTAGCTGTTGTGTTGGCTATGGCCTCCAGTTTTCGGGACAGACCGGTACCTCATGATCTTGCTGCTATTGGGGAAGTGGGGCTGACCGGAGAACTTCGGGCAGTCAGTGCGTTAGGCCAACGCCTGTCCGAAGTCCAGCGGCTAGGCTTTACAAAATGTCTGATTCCAAAGCGTGTCCAGGGCAAACTAATTGCTCCGGAGGGACTAGAGTTGATCCGGGTTTCCAGTATTCGGGAGGCTCTGGCGACGTTGCTGTAAAGCTTTTTTACTTAAGGGAACAAAATTAATACAGCTGGAGCTAGAAGTTAACCCGGAGGAGGCGGCTCGGTAGAGAGAACAGTATCCGTCCTTCTGATAAACACAGGAATCAGTGCACACGATCAAGCTCATTCTTTTCACCTCCAGTATCGAGAGTAAATAGTATGTCCTAGAGTGGAAAAGATATGAGATTTGGTTTGGAAGCTTGACGGATATATAGAAAGATACAAATTCAGTGACACGTCTCTAATTTTAAATATAAGGAAAACTTACAAAAACCAAAGGTCTAGCAGAAAAATCTGGCTTTTTTCACCACTTTTGATTCGTTTTCCTAGATCTAGGAGTTCTTCATTCAACTGCTCTGACAAAAGTTCAGCGGCATAACGGCTGTTTCCAGTTCCGGAAAAATATAAGATCATTAGGACTTCTCCCCCATCTCAATAGCCACTTTTATCACGTTATCCCGCCGATGTTCAAAGAGGTCATAGGCCGCCTCGATCTCCTCTAGGTGAAAGGTATGGGTGATTAACGGCGTGGTGTCCAGCATTCCCTCCTTGATCAGCTTTAATATCTCCGCACAGCTGCAACCATCCACACCACCAGTCTTGAAGGTCAGATTTTTCCCGTACATTTCGGGCAAGGGTAGCTGCTGAGGACCGTCATACAGCGCCACTACTGCCACAGTGCCATTGGGTCTGGCACACTGCCAGGCCATACGAAAGGTTTCCGCTCCACCAGCGACCTCGAGCACTACATCCGCGCCGCCGTGGTCGCTGTTTCGCCGTACATAGTCCAGTGCTTTTTCCGGCGTGGTCGCCAGCACCTGAGGATAGTAACGGTGGAGAAACTGGAGGCGCTGTTCTTCCCGCTCACATACAATCACACGTTTTGGACTTTTTAACAAAACACACTGTAAGGTACATATACCTGTCGGGCCGGCCCCGATGATAAGCACAGTGTCATCAGGGCTGATATCTGATATCTGGGCCGCCCAATAACCTGTAGACAGAATGTCACCTACAAAAAGGGCCTGACGGTCAGTCACGGAATCAGGGATCTTATCCAAGCTCTGGTCCGCATAGGGAACTCTCACATATTCTGCCTGCCCGCCATCGATGCGGCAGCCCAAGGCCCAGCCACCATTTGGGTCTATGCAGTTATTCACCCAGCCATGCTGGCAGAAAAAACAGTGCCCACAGAAAGTCTCTACATTTACGGTGACCCTGTCACCAGGCTTCACTGATAATACAGCAGGACCAGCCTTCTCTACTACGCCCACCATCTCATGGCCGACCGTAATACCTGGCACTGCTCTTGGTACAGAGCCATGCTTGATGTGGAGGTCACTGGTACAAATGCTGGCTAAGGTGACCCGCACGATCGCGTCTCGGTCATCCAAGATCACTGGTCTCTCTTTCTCCAACAATTTGAATGTTCCTTGTTCCAAAAAAGTATAGGCTAACATATTCATTATCCGCTCCATTGTAGTTTCTTGATTCCAGCATAGCATTTTCCAAAACAAAATTCAAGGGAATCAAAACAAAGGCAGAGGCCCTGTCCCCAGACAAGGCCCCTGCCCTTCATTTAATCATAGATTTAGATTCAAAATCCCAGGCCCTGAATATAGCCCTGGATGCGCTCAAAGCCCCTCTTAATATTTTCGTCAGAGGTGGCGTAGGTAATTCGGATGAATCCTTCCCCACTGTCACTGAATCCGGATCCAGGGACAGTAACGACCCCGGTCTTCTTCAGTAAATCCATACACAAGTCACGGGAATTCATCCCGGTGAACTCTGTCAGTTCCTTGGCATTGACAAAGGCATAGAAGGCGCCCTTTGGCTTTTTAATAGACAGACCAGGGGTCTGGTCAATCAGTGAACAAATCAGGTCACGGCGGCGAAGATAGCTCTGCCGCATATTCTCAATCTCAGACTGGCACTGACGTAGCCCACAGGCGGCCGCAATCTGGCTGGGGGCCGGCAGACAGGAAGCGCCGTTCTCGTGCAGTTTAGTCATGTTACGGATAATATCAGGCTGGGAGATCGCATAACCAAGGCGCCAGCCAGTCATGGCAAACATTTTGGAGAAGCCGCTAATGTACACAGTCTTTTCCATGATTCCATCAAAGGAGGTAATGCTGGTATAGCCCGCATCATCATAAACTAACCGGCTGTATATCTCATCGGCAATGATAAAGATATCCCGCTCGCGGAGCAGGTCAGCCAGGGCTTTGCAAGTATCCTTGTCAATCACCGCACCGGTAGGATTAGAGGGTGAGTTGAGAATGATAGCTTTTGTTTTAGGTGTGATCGCGGCCTTGATGTCATCAGGATCTGGGATAAATCCGTTTTCCTCACGTGCTGGGACACAGATCATTCTGGCGCCCACCATACCAATCTGTCCAAAATAATTAGGCCAGGCCGGTGTGATTACGATGACTTCATCACCGGGATTTACCAAGGTGAACAAAGCCATCTGGATCGCCTCAGTGGCACCGCAGGACACCATAATCTGGTTTGCGGGATCAGGCTTCAGATCATTGGCATGGTACTCCGCAATCGCTTGGCGCAGTTCCAACACGCCACTGTTCGGGGTATAGTGAGTCATACCGGACTCCCAGCATCGGCATGCCTCTTCAATGATGGGGCGCGGAGTGATAAAGTCCGGCTCGCCAACTGTAAAGCTGATAGTATCCTCCATTTTCAAGGCCTCATTGAACATCTCCCGAATGACTGATCCACCCAGATTTTGGGCCAAATTTGACAACTGCATCGTTCATTCACTCCTACAAATCAGTTTGTTGTATATGCTTAGGCACCCAGATAGGCTGCCTTCACACGCTCATCGGCTAGCAAATTCTGAGAGGCACCTTGCATGGTAATTTTCCCCGTCTCCAGCACATAAGCGTGGGAGGCCGTATTCAGAGCTAAAAAGGCGTTCTGTTCGATGAGTTAGTTATTCGTAGCTGACCAATGCTTCAATTTCAACAGGGATATTGCCCGGCAGCACATTGACGCCGATGGCGGAACGGGTTGGGAGCCCTACTTCATCGCCAAACACTTCCTGCAAAAGTGCAGTTGCCCCGTTGGCGACCTGAGGCTGCTCATAAAACTCATCTGCACTGGCGACAAAAACGGTGATTTTGTCAAAGCTTTTGATCCGATCCAAAGAACCTAGATCTCGTTTCAGTACTGCCAACACATTCAGCATACAATTTCTTGCCCAAATCTGCCCTTGCTCTGTCGTATACTCCTTTCCAAGCTTGCCGACGCCTATTTCCTCGCCATCAATATTGCAGCCGCAACCGGAAACATACATCAGTGCATACTTACCAAAGCTCTTGCTAGGAGCATACAGTCCGCCCTTCTGGGGTGCAGCAGGCAACAGGATGTTCTTCTCATTCAAAATGTTCTCAATCATGATTCTATCTCCTTTTCATAAAATTTCAGATATAGTCTTCGTTTACAGGATCGATATTCCGGGTTTACTGTAGCATTCCCCTGCCTGCTACAGCCATCTCCTGAATATTTTCCCCATCAACAATATACAATTTGTTCTGCAAATTTACCGCAGGACAGATATGAAGCGGGATTGCCTCCAGGATATCGCCTACTTTCAAATCTAGATTTCCGTCTACAGCGGTCACCATGCCGTGCTCTTCTGTCAATTTTGTTAGACGTAGCTGAGGCTTTTCAGGAAAATAGGCATAGCTCTCAAAGTAGTAAGGCGGCTGTCCCAGCAAAGGATCCGTTGGGAAAGTTTTGCAGCCGCCGTCTACAACGACGTAGTCCTTGTGTACGCTAACCACTGTCACAAGCAGTTTTGCCGCCATGCGGTCCAGGGGAGCACCGCACTCCTTGTGCATCATGTAGTCGTTAAAAATGTAAGTTCCGGGGCGAATTTCTGTAAACGCATGGGATCTGGCCACTTCCCGGCCTGTGGGGGTGGAACCGCCGCTGATCTCCAATTTCCGACCACAGATTCTCTCTGCGATCTCTGCATATTGATGCATCAAATCTACCTCCCGCTGGGCTGAGCCCTCCGGGTCCGCAATACCACCGTTGAGGCCGCGGAATGTGTAAAGACCCGTCAGTTTCAGTCCAGGAACCTGCTCAACAAAGGTAACTAGCGGCTCAAAATCTTTCAGTTCCGCACCGGTCCGGCCGCCGCCGCAGTCAACTTCGATGCGAACTTCCAGCACCTGGTTATGGGCCTGAGCTGCAAGTGCCAAAGGCTCTGCCTGAGCAAGGTTGTCTATTGCCAAAATCAGCCGCTTGATCCGTTTGCTGAGGGCACAAGCTCGCTCCAGTTTCCTTGCACCAACCAAGGGATAGGCAATAAAAATGTCGTCAAATCCATTGTCTGCCATTACCTCTGCCTCTGATACTTTACAACTTGTAATGCCGCAGGCACCGGCCCCTACCTGCAATTTTGCCAAATATGGCGTCTTATGAGTCTTAATGTGGGGGCGAAGGATACACCCATTGTTATCCGCCTCGTTCTGCATCTCACGGATATTTTCTCTTACAATTTCCTCGTCAACCACCAAGCAAGGCGTATCAAACTTTTCTTTCAAGGACTTGTCCATTGTTTTTTCCTCCAAAACTTTTAGTAGAATAACAATCTCTTCTCCACTATTTCACCATGGTAAAGATAGATACGGGGCACACGGGCAGAGATCTGGCAAGTAGTCCAGCCATTCACTCCATATTCTGTACAGGCAGACAACTGGTCTGAGGAGATAAGCAGACCCCCTTCTTCCCCCAGAATCACTGCATCATCCCCTACTTTGACACCATCACATGATGTAATATCGGCCATCGCAAAATCCATACATATTTTACCACACTCAGGGACAATTTGGCCCCCTAAAATAATTTTGGCGCGATTGGAGTAGCTACGGTTGTATCCGTCTGCATATCCCACTGACAATACAGCAATTTTCTCCGGCTTTTCTGTACGATAAATTCGGCCATAACTAACGCTCTCCCCTGCCTGAAGATCCAAAATGGATACTACCTTGGCACACCAGCGCATAATGGGATGCAGATTCATCTTTTGGGCCCATTCTTCCGTCATGCTCTGACCAAATCCTAGCATGCCAACTCGGACCATATCCATTTTCCACTCTGGATGGACCAACAGCGGGCATGTACTAGTGCAGTGGCGAAGGCCTACATCGTACCCATCCTCCTGCATCCGATCTACCACATCGCAGAAAACATCATATTGATTTTGAGTGAAAACGATATCCTCAGGATCCTCGCTGTCTCCACAGGAAAAATGGGTGTAAATCCCGGTAACTGAAAGGTTTGGCAGCGCAAAGATCTCTTTTGCCTCTGCTACCGCTTGGTCATATCTGTCCTTCCGCGCAACTAAGCCTGTGCGGTTCATTCCTGTATCAATTTTAATATGGCAATCAATCTTCTCTCCTATTTCCCCCAAAATATCATTCACATGCTGAGCATAGGACAGAGAGCAGCTGTTGATCGTCAAATTGTGGACAGCAGCGACCGGCAGATCGCAGTCCTGAAGGCACCCCAGAATGAGAATCGGCTTTTTTACACCACTGTTGCGGATAGAGATGGCCTCGTCAATGGTAGCCACGCCATACCAGTCAACCAACTCTTCGCTATACTTTGCGCACATTGCCGTGCCATGTCCATATGCATCTGCCTTCAGGACAAAAAGGACCTTACATGTTTCTCCCACAAAGCTCCTAACCTGTCCGAGGTTATGTTGCATTTTATCAAGGTCAATTTCTGCGTAAGTTCGATATGTATAATGATTCATATGCAAAACCCCTTTATCTATCAACAAAAGGAATGGGTATTTCCCATTCCTTTTGTTGATGAAATACCACAGTTGTTATCTCTGCAGGTCCGTTCTGCCTTCCAGAACGATATCTAGAATTTGTTTCTCTGTCTTATCGCTGCGCTTGGTACACAGGGTAACAACCACACAGATAACACAGGTCAAAATAGCACAGGGGATAGCGGGGCCAGAGAATGTGTTGTCCACGACAGTCGTCAAGCTGGGAACCAGAAGATAGGATAGGCCAAAGAGGGTACCACCAATCATGCTGCACAGGCCTGCAACCCCGGTAACACGCTTGGTCCACAGGCGCCCTATAATCAGGGTCATGACAAGACCGGGCATCATGGCGCCAAGTACCGTGTTAATAAAGGCCATCACATCATCGGCACGTAGGGACACCAAGAAGGACAAAAACAGGGTGAGAATAACAGCAACACGGGATGCATTCTTCATCTTCTCTTCAGGGATACGCTTACCGCCAGTCAGCAGGGGGTATACATCCTCCATTAGAATCGTGGCACCGGCAATGGCGTCAGAGTCACCGGAAGAGAGGGTTGCAGACAAGCCCGCGATCATCAACAGCAGGCCCAGCGCCGGGGTCAGAACGTTAGTGGCCATATAGGCAAATGCAAAGTCAGGATTATTTAGAACCTGGGTTGCGTTGGAGGCAGTAGCCATGGTGTAGGCGGACATACCAACAATGGAGGGGACTAGAGAGAAAACCAGGGTCATTGCGGCTGCAAAAAAGTATCCCTTTCTCGCTGTCTTAGCATCCTTGGAGGTATAAATCCTCGTACGGAAAGTCGGGGCTCCCATTTCACCAAGCGCCGATGCAATGATTAGGGAGATTGCGGCCATAAATCCAGTAGAACCAAGACCGTAGAAGGTCAGAGCACCGGGATCACCGGCAGCGACATAGGCAGCCTCAATGGATTCCCAGCCACCGGCTGCAGGGATAGCTTTTACAATAATTGCGGCAAAACCCACCAGTAAGATGCCCAACTGAATCAGGTCGGTCCATACGACAGCTAGATATCCACCTACATACACGTAGATACCGAATGCCAACACACAGACGACTTTGGACACCAGCGTATCCATTCCGGTGAGGTACTGCAGATACTTTGCACCACCGTTGATGGATCCGGCGATAAAAATCCACTCAGCCACATAAGTAAGAACGCCAGTCAGCTTCCGCACAGCAGTATTTCCATCGAAATAAAACTGCGCTTCTTCAGACATAGTAATAAAGTCATAGTCACGCATCTTGGAAAACAGCAGGCCGATGAGGATCAGTGCCAGACAACAGCCTAGTCCGTAAGTAGATCCACCCCAACCGCTACGGAAACCATTGGCCATAGCACCCATAGAGGAGCCTGTACCAATCATGGTGGCACCGATTGTGCCAAAAATCAGAAGAACGTTCAGGCTTCTGCCGCCAGTTAGGTAGTCTGTGCCTTCATTTTTCCCTCGGGAAGAAAGCCAGCCTACAAAAATCATGAATGCGATGTAGACAATAAAGCCTATAATAAAGATAGTAGGATTTGTACCTGTTGTACTCATAATAGCAATACTCCCTTTCTCTTTTGCCTCTTTTCAATAATAGCCCTACAAGGGAAAGAACGTCTCTTGCTACTGCATCCTCCCCCCCTCACAAAACTCTTCCAGACGGTCAATGGTTTTCTGCTGCTCTGGCTCCACACAGGTATGAGCAATACTTATGTACTATTCACCACAGTCTCTAAAAGCACTACCCGGAATATAGATCACATGATCTTTCGTCAAAAGTGTCTTACAGAATTCCCAACTAGATATACTAAAGAACCAATTGCACAAAATGCACTGGAGGGGAGGTGCCAGTGAATTCCTTCAATCTTCTTCAGACCTTTCTGCAGAATCTATTTTCGTGCCCCCAAAATATCCCGAAGCTACTTACATAATTCCAACGATCCAGTACAGCAGAGTCCGTGCACTGGGCCGGAATATTAGAGCAAGCATAAATTCTTTCCCGCAACTTCACATTCCACTCTACAATCTCCGAAGCTGCTACATACCTCGATCTGCTATTTCAGGCGACCATGTACTTATTAGTGAGTCTATAAGTTTGACTGGTAAAAGGATATAGGCTGGTTTGCATACAGCATATCTCATTTAATTATTTTCATATTATGAAATATATTATCTTATTATGGAATCAATGTTTTTGCTTATTTTAATATCAGTCAATATAAAATGTCAATGCTAATATCATAATATTTTTTCTTTTTGTATGATCTGTCAAATTGACACTAAAAATTTGTTAAAGTCGTGAAGGAGAAAGTTGGCAGCTTTTTTTCTGGATTAATGTTTTCTTGAAACCAAGGCATAATATCGCTCTGGTGAAGTCTGCTGTTTGTATGCTGCAGAATCAAATGTTTACTCAGACCATTACCGAGAATGGTGTCATTATCATACAGAATTTCTCCATTGAAGTTCTTCCTTTTCTCACCTATGATATGATGTCTACTATTAGTTCGGCTTTGACTCTTGTTATCGTTCTTCTGCTGGCCGGAGTGGTGATCTGGTTGAGGAAACTAAGCCATCGCAATTCAAAGGAGCATTAAAAAAGCACCCAAAGTAGATACTTTGGGTGCTTTTTAATGGTATCTTTCATCCCCATTGATATGTACCTAAGATATGGATACATCTTAGCTGTACATAAGGATAGGTGCTCAAGGGACGAAAATCCGTGTCCTGACTATGCGCGGCCACAAGAATAGAGCCCGGCCCATTCTCTCTTTTTATCTCTACCACGATTGGATTATGGCTAAATTCCTGATGTCCGGAGAAACGAAGCTGGATAAAATCGCCCGGTTCCACCTGCTCCAGCAGGACCTCTCTCCCAAATGGACCGGGTGTCTTTTGCTTCCTCGTTAAAAAGTTAAAAAAATAAGGTACCCCTGTCCACGCCGGAGCCCTGTCTTTCCCGCTGTTGTAGTACCAGCCAAAGGTGGGTGTGAAGTTCATGACTCCAGCCCCGGCATAGAGGCACTGGGAAGCAAAGTTAGTACAATCCCCTCCTAATTCATCGAAATTCATATATTTAGGGTTTCTTTCATAGGCCCAGCGGTGCGCATAGGCAACTCCAGCAAAACGGTCATAAGGTATGATTTTTATCATTCTTCCTCCCCCCCTTCTCTCATCTTATGCAGAGAGATCAGAAAAGGGCCCCAGACCCGCCGTAGCGGATCTGGGGCCGGAGTCGTTGCTTTTTGAATTATCAGGCCTTACCGTCGCAGCCCAAAACATCAATCAGCTTATGCTTAACCATAGCCTGGATAGCGGCACGGGCAGGCTTTAGATACTCACGGGGATCAAACTTATCAGGGTGTTCAGCCATGAACTTGCGGATGGTTCCAGTCATGGCCAGACGCAGGTCGGAGTCAATATTGATCTTACACACAGCGCCACGGGCGGCCTGACGGAGCTGCTCCTCAGGAATACCGACGGCATCGGGCATCTTTCCGCCGTTCTCATTAATCATCTTGACAAACTCCTGCGGCACGGAAGAGGAGCCATGAAGCACAATGGGGAAGCCGGGCAGGCGCTTCACAACTTCATCCAAGATGTCAAATCGCAGGGGCGGAGGCACCAGTTCGCCCTTCTCGTTACGGGTGCACTGAGCGGCGGTGAACTTATAGGCGCCGTGACTGGTGCCGATAGCAATGGCCAAAGAGTCACAGCCAGTCTTGGACACAAACTCTTCCACCTCTTCGGGGCGGGTATAATGGGAGGCCTCAGCAGACACATTCACTTCGTCCTCAACGCCAGCCAGAGCGCCCAGCTCCGCCTCAACCACCACGCCGTGGTCATGGGCGTACTCCACCACTTTCTTGGTGATCTCAATATTCTCGGCAAAGGGCTTGGAGCTGGCGTCGATCATAACGGAGGTAAAGCCGCCGTCAATACAGGACTTACAGGTCTCAAAGCTGTCGCCATGATCCAGATGCAGGCAGATGGGCAGGCCGGTCTCAATCACAGCAGCCTCCACCAGCTTCATCAGATAGGTGTGGTTCGCATAAGCCCGGGCCCCTTTGGAGACCTGGAGGATCAGGGGAGCATTGACTTCCTTGGCAGCTTCGGTAATGCCCTGAACGATCTCCATGTTATTGACGTTGAAAGCACCGATTGCGTAACCGCCATCATAGGCTTTCTTGAACATTTCTGTAGTAGTAACCAATGGCATAATTACCATCTCCTTTGAATTTGGTAATCCTTATTGTACCATTAACAGTTGATAATTACAAGTATCTGTGCTAGAATTTAGAAGAGAATTTCTGAGTTAAATCATTTTTCCACGTATTTTTATATTTAAGGAGGAAGCAAACATGGAGAAACTGACCGGAGCTTGTATCATTGGCCAGTCTGGCGGCCCCACCGCTGTCATCAACGCCAGCGCTCAGGGCGTCATCCAGACCGCTTTGAAGTCCGATTGCATTACCCGTGTTCTCGGTGCTGCCCATGGCATCAAAGGTGTACTGGAGGACAAGCTGTATGATATGTCCCAGGAGGATCCCGCTGAACTGGATCTTCTAAAGTATACCCCCTCTTCCGCTTTGGGCTCCTGCCGCTACAAGCTGGCTGACCCCGACAAGGATGACACTGATTACAAGCGGATCCTTGAGATTTTCCAGAAGTACAACGTCCGCTACTTCTTCTACAATGGCGGCAATGACTCTATGGATACCTGCAATAAGATTTCTAAGTATATGCAGAAGGTAGGCTATGAGTGCCGCATCATGGGCGTGCCCAAGACAATTGATAACGACCTGAACGGCACAGACCACTGCCCCGGCTTCGCCTCTGCCGCCAAGTATATCGCCACCTCCTGCGCCGAGGTCTGGCAGGACGCCCACGTCTATGACACTGGCATGGTCACTGTCATTGAGATCATGGGCCGTCACGCCGGCTGGCTGGCCGGTTCGGCCGCTCTGGCTTCCCTCGCCGGCTGTGGTCCCGACCTTGTCTACCTGCCCGAAGTGGACTTCGATATGGACCGGTTCATCGCCGATGTCAAGAGCATCTATGATAAGACCGGCAAGTGCATGGTCGCTGTATCCGAGGGTATCCACTACGCCGATGGCCGGTTCGTGTCTGAGGCGGAAACCTCCGCCACCGACGGCTTCGGCCACGCTCAGTTGGGCGGCCTGGCCGTAATGCTGGCTGATGTCATCAAGAAGCACACTGGCGCCAAGGTCCGGGGAATCGAGCTCTCTCTGCTGCAGCGTTGTGCCTCCCACGCCGCCTCCAAGACCGATGTCGAAGAAGCCTGGCAGGCTGGCTCCGCTGCTGTTGAAGCCGCTGTGGCCGGCACAACCGATAAGATGGTGGCCTTCAAATGCACCCGTGAAGGCGGCTATCAGTGCCAGACCTCTCTGGAGCCATTGGACATCGTGGCTAACTTCGAGAAGAAGGTCCCCCGTGAGTGGATCAACGAGGCCGGAAACGGCGTGGAGCAGCCCTTCATCGATTATGTACTCCCCCTAATCCAAGGCGAAACTAACGCTCCCAAGGAACATTCCCTCCCCCGCTTCGCCCATCTGAAGAAAGTGCTGACCACTGATATGTAATCTAAAATATAATCAGCCCCGGAGCTGCTCTCCGGGGCTGATTTTTTATTCCTTATGACCATTTGGCAGGGACATGGGGCCTGTACGCCCCATATACACCTCTGTTTCAGTTGGCAGCTTATGACGGCGCAGGCCATAGCAGACCAGCCGCCTGATTATACTGTAGATCATAGCAAATACTGGCACTCCCAGCACCATCCCAGCAAAACCAAACAGTCCGCCAAACAGAATAATAGAAAACAAGACCCAGAAAGAGGCCAACCCGGTAGACTCACCCAAGATCTTAGGACCCAGGATATTTCCGTCAAACTGCTGAAGCACTAAAACAAAAATGGCAAAATATATGCTCTGGATGGGATCGATGATAAAGATCAGCAGGATACAGGGAATCGCTCCAATGAATGGACCAAAAAAGGGAATCACATTGGTCACACCAATGATGGTCGCAACCAAAGCTGGATAGGGAAAGTGAAAGAGATTACAACAGGCCAGACAAATAATTCCGATAATGAGAGAATCCAACAGCTTTCCATTAATAAACCCACTCATGATGCGGTAGGCTTCTCTCGTTTCAGACACAATCAAATCAGCGTGGTCTGTACGGAAGATACTGTAAACAATCTTCTTACTCTGAGCAGCAAACGTGTCCTTCCGAACAAGGAGATAGACAGAAACAATGATGGCAATCAACAGGTCCTTGATCAGCAGTAAGGCAGCCAACAAAATAGCGGATACACCGGACACAACTCCGGTAATGTTCGGTAGGACCGTAGCTCGCAGCCAGTCCAGCGTGGAGGACACCGACTCTAAATTGGGCAGGATATCTGAGGAGAGCCACTGCTCCAGAGAGGTGGCCGCCGAGTTATAGATAGGCATGATAGCGGACTGTATCTCTGGATTGTCCTCCAGGAAGGTTAACAACCACACCTGGGCGCTCTCAATGTACTCTGGGAAAGCCATGACCAATCCGACGATGCTGTCATATACCTGGGGAATTACCATGGCCAGCAGCAGATACAGCAGGATAAAGGCAACCAGCAGACTCAAGACGATGGATATTATAGATAAAAATCGGACATCGTTCTTGTTTTTCAGCTTCTGATTTGGTGTCATGGCCAACATATGCCTTTGGATTGGCAGCAACAGAAAGGCCAGTATCATCCCCATAAAAATAGGGCGCAGGATATGTGACAGCGTCGTGAAAAAAGCACGGACCGAGGCTGCGTTGAAGATCAGGAAAAACAGTAAAATTGCCGCGGCCACCACACAAAAGGCCGTGACTCCCGCCGCGATAAATGGCCCGTACTTCTCTCTCTTCAAACAAGCCCACCCGCTTTCTTCTTGATCGTTATTTTCATTATATCGTATTTTCTTCTCCCCCGCTACTCTTTCTTAAAAGTTTCACAAAACTTTAATGATTGAAAATGGCCGCCCATAGGGACGGCCATTTTTCATCGTATTCAGATTGTCTCTCCCGCCAGGAATCGCTCCAGACGGTCCAGTCCCTCTTTGATGTTCTCCATAGAGGTGGCATAGGACCAGCGGACAAAATTCGGCGCCGCAAAGCCGGTCCCGGGGACAACCGCCACCTTCCCGTACTTCAGGAAGAGGTTTCCGAAGTCATCAGAGTCTTTAATCACCGTACCATGGAGCTCTTTTCCAATGAGCTTCTCAATGTTCATCATCACATAGAAAGCGCCCTCAGGCTTGATGCAGCTGACCCCCTCAATCTGATTCATCCGTTCCACCATATAGTTGCGCCGCTCCTCAAAGGCCTTGCGCATCTCCTCAATGGAGTCTTGAGAAGCGGAGAGTGCGAGAGCCGAGGCTTTCTGAGAGATAGAGCAGGGGGAGCCAGTGGAATGGCTGAGGAAATTGGCGATGACCTTTGCAATCTTGGCGGGGGCAGCCACATAGCCAATTCGCCAGCCGGTCATGGCATAGGACTTGGACACGCCGTTAATCAGCAGGGTGCGCTCTTTAATATCCTCGCCTAAGGCAGCCAGGCTGACAAACTGTCCGCCGTCATAGACCAGCCCGTAGTAGATTTCGTCAGAGATGACATAAATATCCTGCTCCACACAGACCTTAGAGATGGCCTCCAGCTCCTGGCGGCTATACATCATGCCAGTGGGGTTTGATGGGTTGTTAAGGATCATACATTTGGTCTTTGGGGTGATGGCGGCGGCCAGCTTCTCTGGCGTAATCTTGAAATTCTCTGCCTCGGTAGCCTCTACCACAACCGGAACACCGCCCACCATACGAATCAGCTCGATATAACTGACCCAGTAGGGAGCGGGCAAGATGACCTCATCCCCTGGATTGACAAGCGCGCGGAGGGCCACATAGACACAGGGCTTCGCGCCGTTAGACACAGCGATCTGGGTATATTCATAGTCTACACCGCAGTCCTCCTTCAGCCGCTGGCAGACAGCCTTGCGCAGCTCAATGGTGCCGGCTGCAGGGGTATATTTCGTTTCGTTGTTCCGAATGGCCTGGATACCAGCCTCCTTAATATAATCAGGGGTGGGGAAGTCAGGCTCTCCAGCACCAAAGCCGATGACATTCTGCCCCTCCGCCTTCATCTGCTTAAACATAGCGTCGATGGCCATAGTAGTAGAGGGCTCCACTGCCAGGGCGATCTTAGACAGTTCCTTCATATCATGTGTCCTCCTTCAACCTCTCATTCTGAGGCCCAATTTTTGCAACGCATATTATATTCGATTACGATCTAAAATGCAAGAGAAAAAAATTAATTTTGCAATTTCTACTAATTGCCTCCGGGAAAGAGAAACAAAAAGAGACCTGGCGAACCAGATCTCTTTCTTCTATTTTTATAGTTTCCTTCGGATTAGCTCTCCCATCTGAACCGTGCCAATGGTCTGCTCTCCCGACTTCGCAATATCCTGGGTCCGCCAGCCCTCAGCCAGCACGGCATCTACCGCCTGTTCGATAGCATCAGCCTCATGTGGAAGATGGAAGGAATAGCGGAACATCATCCCCACAGAAAGGATCGTTGCGATTGGATTAGCCTTATCTTGACCGGCGATATCCGGGGCAGAGCCATGAATCGGCTCATATAGGCCGGGGGCAGTATCACCGATGGATGCAGAAGGCAGCAGTCCGATGGAGCCGGTGACCATAGATGCCTCGTCGGAAAGGATGTCACCAAACATATTTTCTGTGACCACCACGTCAAACTGGCTGGGGTCCTTCACCAACTGCATGGCGGCATTGTCTACCAGTACATCCTCATATTCTACATCAGAGTACTCCTCTGAAAGACGGTGCATGATAGACCGCCACAGGCGGGAGGTCTCCAACACATTGGCCTTATCTACACTGGATACCTTGTGGCGGCGCAGGCGGGCCAGCTCAAAAGCCCGGCGTCCGATACGCTCGATCTCCATCTGGGAGTAAGCCATCCGGTCAGATGCCTCCTCACCCCTGTCCTCAGTTTGATACCGCTCCCGCTTGCCAAAATAGATGCCGCCTGTCAATTCCCGCACCATCATCAGATCGATGCCCTTTTCCGCCGTCTCTTTCTTCAGGGGGCAGGCGTCCGCCAAGGCGGGGCGCAGGGCGGCGGGGCGTAGGTTGGCATACAGCCCCAGGTCTTTGCGGATGGACAGCAGGGCGGTCTCCGGCCGCTTCTCCGGGTCGGAGGCGTGGCCCCACTTGGGGCCGCCCACCGCGCCTAACAGCACAGCGTCACAGGCCTTGCACTTCTCGGCGGTGCCTTCGGGGTAGCTCTTGCCCACCGCGTCGATGGCGCAGCCACCCATCAGCACATCCTCAAAGGAGAAGCTGTGGCCAAATTTCTTGCCTACGGCCTCCATGACTTTGACGGCCTCGCCAACCACCTCTGGGCCGATGCCGTCGCCCCGGATCAGGGCGATCTTAAAGTTCATTTCGCTACCCCCCGCTCCTTCAGTGAGTTGAGCAGTCCGCCGCTCCGGATGATCCCTTCAATAAACTCCGGGAAGGGGGCGGCCTGATAGGTCTTGCCGGTGGTCTGATCGGTGATGACTCCGGTGGCAAAGTCCACGTCCACCTGGTCCCCGGCCTGGATCTCCTCCGCCGCCTGGGCGCACTCCACGATAGGCAGCCCGATGTTGATGGCGTTGCGGTAGAAGATACGGGCAAAGGAGGGGGCGATGACACATTTTACTTTGCAGGATTTGATGGCCAGAGGGGCGTGCTCCCGGCTGGAGCCGCAGCCGAAGTTGGGACCGGCTACGATAATGTCGCCGGGCTGGACAGAGGACGCGAATCCAGCGTCGATGTCCTCCATACAATGGGAGGCCAGAGCGGCGGGGCTGGGGTCGTTCAAATGCCGGGCGGGGATGATCACGTCAGTGTCCACGTTGGCGCCGTATTTATATACTTTCATAGGAGTTGTTCCTTTCTGTTCAAAGTCAAAGGAGTCCGTTGTCGTTAGGAGTTAAGAATGAGAAACACATGGTGTCCTTTCGCTCCAGAAGCTCAAGGCAGGTTTTACCAAGCTGTGTGCTCCCTGGTGATCCCTAACTTCTAAATTTTAATGCAAACCTCAATAAAAGGCTTTGCTTTTTACTTGCGTGGATCGGCTACACACCCGGCGATGGCGGAGGCGGCGGCCACAGCGGGAGAGGCCAGGATGACCTCGCTGGTCACATGGCCCATGCGGCCCACGAAGTTGCGGTTGGTGGTGGAAACGGTACGCTCTCCCTCCGCCATGACGCCCATATGACCACCAAGACAGGGGCCGCAGGTTGGGGTGGATACAGCTGCCCCGGCCTGGATAAAGGTTTCAATGAGTCCCTCCTTCATGGCCTGAAGGATGATCTCCTGTGTGGCGGGGATAACAACACACCGGACATTTGCGGCCACCTTTTTCCCCTTCATGATAGCGGCGGCGATGCGCAGATCCTGGATACGTCCGTTGGTGCAGGAGCCAATGACCACCTGGTCAATGGGCAGCCCAGCCACCTCGCTGACCACCTTGGTATTTTCCGGCAGATGCGGCATAGCCACAGTAGGCTCCAACTGGTCGAGGTCAATGACCACCTCGCGCTCGTATACGGCGTCGGAGTCGGCGCAAAATGCCTCACAGGGGCGGTTCACACGGCCATTAATATACTCCATGGTCCTCTCGTCTACTGGGAAAATACCGTTCTTGCCCCCTGCCTCAATGGCCATGTTGGAAATGGTGAAACGGTCGTCCATGGTCAGGGAAGATACTCCCTCGCCCGTGAACTCTAGGGACTGATACAGAGCTCCATCCACTCCGATGGTCCCGATAAGATGGAGGATGACATCCTTGCCGGACACATGGGGCTGCAGCTTGCCCTTCAATGTGACCTTGATGGCGGAGGGCACCTTGAACCACAGCAGTCCCGTGGCCATGGCGGCAGCCATGTCGGTGGAGCCGATGCCGGTGGAGAAGGCTCCCAGAGCTCCGTATGTACAGGTGTGGGAGTCGGCCCCTACGATGATCTCACCGGGGGCACACAGGCCTTTTTCTGGGAGCAGAGCATGCTCCACGCCCATCTGGCCCACATCGAAAAAGTTTGTGATCTGGTGCTTATGCGCAAATTCTCTGGCCTGCTTGCACAGCTGGGCCGACTTGATGTCCTTGCAGGGGGTGTAGTGGTCCAGGACAATGGTGATCTTATCTTTGTTAAAGACCTGGGTAAATCCGGCCTTTTCAAACTCGGTAATAGCCACAGGAGTGGTGATGTCATTCCCCAGCACCATATCCAGCTTGGCCTCAATGAGCTGCCCTACTTCCACCTGTTCCAGTCCAGCGTGTTTGGCCAGTATCTTCTGTGTCATGGTCATTCCCATAAAATTTACCTCCTTGCCGTTGTTAACGATATGGTAGCAAACAGATTTGAAAAAGAATGTAAACTATGTTACAATTAAATCAAAAATTGATTTTTCTCTTTTTGACGGGAGCCGTTGGCAGCCCAAAATGACAAATGCCATTTTCAGGAGTGAGCAGGATGGGCAAAAATAGGGCAACACTGATCTACTTGGAAGATTGTATCCTTATAAGCAAGAAGAATTATAAGGATTGGCAGGAAATCCAACTTGAGTTTTGGCGCGGCTATAAGGCGAGCCTATCTCCAATGACCAGCGAAGAAATGATCGATTATTTCCAAGATGAGTATGGTGAAGAACCTTGCTGGCCGTTCTCTAAAAATGAGATCCTCCATTTCTTTCACTGTCAATGTGAAATGATCCGGTCAGAAACACTCAGATAAAAATATAGGCAATCAGATAGGAGCTTGATTCAATGAATCTGTACATCGCTTTTTTAAGGGGCGTCAATATCAGCGGCAAAAATAAAATTCCCATGGCGGAACTAAAAACAGGTTTTGAAAATCTGGGCTTTGGAGCGGTCAAAACATACCTAAATAGTGGAAATGTCCTCTTTTCTAGCGACCGGAACGGCAGAGAGGAATTAGCCAGTCAGATTGAGAGCATGATAAAAGTCAAATTTGGTGTTGACATACCGGTCTTTGTCATCTTAAGGCAGGAGCTGGAGGATATCCTGCAAAACGCCCCCGCTTGGTGGGGCGCCGGACGAGAAGGGATATACGATAACCTGGTCTTTATTATGCCGCCGGCTGTCTTTTCCCAGGTATTGGACGAGATTGGGGCGCCCAGAGAAGGACTGGAACAGATTCAGAACTATAAAGAAGCTATCTTCTGGTCATTCAGCCGGAAGGACTATCAGAAAACAAATTGGTGGCCCAAGACCGCCAGCGCCGCTATTAGTAGAAAACTGACCATCCGAACGGCAAACACTGTCAGGAAACTGGTTGGAATGTAACATCTTCTCCCCTCCCTATCAGGACGAACTCTAATCTGTCTCGATATCAGTTGATAATCAGGAGCGATACGCTATATGAATGCCTTTGATTTGGACTTTCCCGCTCACATCTGGGCGCCTTTTGCCCAGGGGCGTCCCCCAATCCGGTGCTCACCGGGCTATCTGATCTATCTTCAAGGGACCGAGGCCACCTGCTTCTACTATCTGAAGGAGGGGCAAGTGCGCAGCTTCATTCAGTCAGAGGACGGCGCGGAGCGAGCGCTCAATGTCTACGGCCCTGGCAGCCTATTTGGAGAGGCCTCCTTTTTTGACGAGCTGCCGCGAGTATCCTCTGCTGTGGCCCTCACAAGCTGTGAGATCGTGGCGATTGACCGGGAGCTGGTCACCGAGGAGATTGAAAAGGACCCAGAACTGGCCCTGGCTATGATGAAATATCTTGCCAGAACTGTGCGCCTGCTCTCTACTCAACTGGACCAGATGGCCTTCCGCCCGGCCCAATGGCGGATCGCCCGATATCTGCTGTCACTCTCCCCCACCGGCGGCCCGGTCCGCTGTACACAGGAGGACATCGCCTCCTCTGTATCTGCCAGCCGAGTGACCGTGAGCCGCGTTCTGAACCAGTTGGCTCGGCAGGGCATCATTGAACTGGGCTACAGCACCATCTTCGTATGGGATATAGAAGCCCTGAAAAAAACCTGTCAAATTTGACAGGGAGGGAAAACCATCGGTTTTCCCTCCCTGTCCTGTTCTGTTTACCTTCTGTCATAGATACATTCTACCATTTCTCCCCGCCTGCAACAGTCAGTCAGATGCAGGAAGGTACTCTCCTCCCGCTCTCCGAACAAGCGGATGCCGCCCCCCAGCAGGACAGGCAGGATGGTCAGACGAATCTGGTCGATTTGGTCGGCCTCTGCCGCCTGGCGGACCAGCTCTGCCCCTCCGCACAACCAGATATTCTTCCCCTTTTCTTCCTTCAAACAGTCTAACAGCTGATCCAACGGCCCGTTAAAAAAATGGATGCCTTTTTGATCGTCCAGATGGCGGTGGGTCAATACATAGGTCGTCAACCCCTGATAGGGCCACTGATCTGGAGAGAGCTGTGTGGTCACCTGATGGTAGGTCTTATATCCCATGAGAACAGTATCGACCTTTTGGATAAACTCGTCATAGCCGCTGTTCTCCTCACCCTTGTATGCCTGTTCCAGCCAGTCCACCCCTCCCTGGCGGTCTGCGATGAAACCGTCTAAGCTCACGGCAATATAGAGAATAACCTTTCTCATACAGGCATACCACCTATTGAGATAGCTCGTTCCAGCGCTACATCGATATTCGGCTGAAAATTTTCCGATCCTACCAAATCATACATACCAGATTTTCGAAAGACTGACATGGGCTGTTCGTTCACATGGGAAAATACTACATTAATATTTTTTCTTACACACTCGTCATAAAGGCGGCGCAGACCATTCAAGGCTGTGATATCCATAGCGGGGACTGACCGCATCCGCAAAATCAGAACCCGACATCCATTGTCCCGCTCCATATGTGGGATCTTATCGGCGGCGCCGAAAAACATAGGACCGCTGATCTCATATACCATGACATAGGCCGGTACAGGCTTCAGGCGGCCCTGTTCATCTCCCGTGTCCTCCACATACTCCCACTCCTTGACAACCGCTACGTCGGCCATACGCTTCATAAACAGCAGGCAGGCCAGGGACAGCCCCACCCCAATGGCCACCACCAGATCAAAGGCTACTGTGAGGATAAAAGTGAGGACCAAAACCGCAATGTCACTTTTGGGTGAAGTCTTTGCTACCTTCAGTACAGTACGCCAGCCACTCATATTGTAGGCCACCTGGAATAGGATGGCCGCTATGCAGGGCATCGGAATCAGCGCCGCGTAAGGCATCAGAAGGACCAGAACCAGAAGCAGCACCAGAGCGTGTACCATGCCGGCCACAGGGGATGTGCCGCCGTTTTTGATGTTGGCGGCGGTACGCGCGATGGCACCGGTCGCCGGAATTCCTCCGAACAGGGCCGAGGCGCTATTTCCTACCCCCTGGGCCACCAGTTCCATATTGGAATTGTGCCGTGAGCCGATCATCTCATCTGCCACAACTGCGGACAGCAGAGATTCGATGGCCGCCAGCACAGCGATGGTGAAGGCGTCCGGCAGGACCGCGGACACTGTCTCATAGGACAAATCGGGCATTTGGAACGCAGGCAGCGCACTGGAAATGACATAGAGATCGCCAATCGTATTGACCGGCAGATCCAGAAGTCCAACCACCGCCGCCGTCAACAGTACCGCGATCAATGAGGCAGGTATCCTTTTCGAAACCCTAGGCCAGAGGAGCAGGATCGACAGGGACAGTATACCAACCGCCATGGCGGCCGGGTTGACGGTATGGAAGGTCCGAACCACTTCTTCCAGCTTTTCCATCGTTTCCACAGGGGCCTGCTGAAAGGTCAACCCAAAGAAATCCTTTAGCTGGCCAATCACGATTGTGACTGCGATACCGGCAGTAAATCCGATTGTAATAGTATAAGGGATAAACTTAATCATACTGCCCATATGAAGAATCCCCATCAGTACCAGCATGACGCCGGCCAGCAAAGTAGCCGTAGCCAGTCCAGCCATTCCGCTGCGGGCCACGATACCTGCTACAATGGTGGCAAAGGCCGCGGTGGGACCTGCGATCTGCACTTTACTCCCGCCCAAGGCAGAAATCAAGAATCCAGCCACAATAGCTGTATAGAGGCCCTGTTCCGGAGATACACCAGAGGCCAGAGCCAAAGCAATGGAGAGCGGCAGGGCAATAATGGCGATGATCACTCCTGCGGCCAGGTCTTTCAAAAACCGATCTTTGGAATAGCCCTTTAGACATCGAAAAAGCTGGGGTTTTAAATCAGTCATCTTTTCTCCTCCTCAATAATAAAACACACAACTTTTTTATCATAGCCGCTATTCCAGCCCTTTTCAAGGGTTTTCTCTATTTTGTTTCATTTTTAAAAATACGGGGCCGAAAAACGGCCCCGCATATGGTACAGCTTTCAATTTTCTTTCCTATGCCGCCCCGTTGGTCACCCTCGCCTCTGGAAAATAGTCCATAGGGTCTACCCAAACTCCATCCAGCATCGTTTCAAAATGGAGGTGGTATCCGGTGCTTTTTCCTGTTTTTCCCACCGCCCCGATCTGTTGACCAGCTGTGACCTGATCGCCCTCCTGGCAGAAATCGCCAGACACAAGATGGGCGTATTTGGTGCTTAGACCTCCGCCGTGGGAGAGCTCCACATAATTGCCGTACTCCGTGTTATAGCCCACTTCGGTCACTGTACCCTGAGCGGCAGCCAGCACGGGGGTCTCCTTCTCCAAAACGAAGTCGATCCCCATATGCTCCGATCGCTTCCCGGTAATTGGGTGGACTCTGCCTTCAAACAGGGCACTGATCTTGACCTCTTGCCCCCCTTCAAAGGGCCAGGACAACTCGGCAGGGACGGACACCTCCTCCGACGGTACAGGCCCCTGTACTACAGTCGGTTCCGCCGCGGAGGAGGTACGCTCTCCGCCCGCGTAGGCCCCTACCACTACAAAAGAAATCGCTGCGGCGGCTGTCACCACCCAAAGGGCCGCTTTTGTCAGCTTTGATGTTTTTCTTACCTTCATAATCGCCTCAATCCTTTCTCTCAAACAATTTTTTTGACTTCCAAAGGGTGCAGAGAGAGGACGCACTCCCCTGCCCTGGCGCTCCGCCGCCCACAATAGCGTCCTTCCATAGTCCGTCCGCTGGTGCAGGGACATATTTTTGACCACCTCCTGGTCACAAGACAGCTCGCTATCCCTGTCTATGGCCCTTGCCATCAGCCAGACAACTGGATCAAACCAGTACAGCGAGGTCACCAATACCACCAGATGTTTATAAGCCAGGTCCCGGCGCCGCCAGTGGACCAGCTCATGGGAGAGGGCATAGAGCAGGGCACCTCGTTCCAGCTTCTCCTCTGGAAGGTAAATGATGGGGCGGAATAGGCCAATCAGTACAGGGCTTTCGACTCCCCCTGTCCGCAAGAGGAGTGGGACATCCTTTCGCCTGCCAGCCAACTGCCGATAGACCGCCTGTTCCCATTCGTCTGCTGGGTAAGCCGTTCTGTCCAGCTCTTGCCGGAGGCGGCGGCAGCCAAAATAGCGGGCCGCCAGCGCGGTGACAGCGCCTAAGCCCCAAAGGGCAGCCAGTACATAAGGCCAAAATTTCGTTTCCGATTTATCTCCCTCTCCAGCAATCGTGATGGCCCCTTCCTTTTCTGGAACAGGCCGCCCCTCCCCTGCTTCAGAAACCGTCACCCAAAGCTCCGCCGGCCGCTCCATCAGCCGGTCACTCAGGCTCTGCTGGGTACCCAGAGGGCACAGGAACCGGAGCAGTGCCAATAGCCAAAGATAATACCAAAAGGCTCTCGGGGTTCGTTTCTTTAACAGGGTGCGGAAAAATGCCACTGTCACAGCCATCAGGCTTCCTGAAAGGGCCAGCGACATCAGCAGCAGCAAGCGATCAGCCATGGCTCCCCTCCCGGTCCAGCAGAGCCCTCAGCTCATCTAAGTCCTGATCGGTCAGCTGATCTCCCCGCACCAGGCTGGCCACCAAATCTTTGGCACTTCCCCGGTAAACCCTCTGAATCAGAGAGCGGGTAGACCACCGCTGATAATCCTCCCTGTTCAAGACAGGGCGATAATAAAAGGACTCTCTCCTTCTGGCCTCTACCGCCCCTTTCTCGCACAGGCGGCGCAAAAGAGTCTTGATTGTAGAGCTGTCCCAGCCACGGCGCTCCTCCAGTCGCTTTCGTATGGGCGCGATGGGCAGGGCCTCCTCTGCCTCCCAGAGCACCTCTAACACTTCCAGCTCTGAATCTGATATTTTGGCCGCTATGTCCTGCATGGTACCTACCTCCTAAAGCAGTCTACACTTGTAACCCTTTATAAGTCTACAACTGTAACCTGCTTTTGTCAAGGATTTTTTAAGGAGGCGGGCCCCGAACAAATCGGGCGCCCGCCTCCTTCTCCTTACAGCTTACCTGCCCAATGCAGGATGGCATCTCGCAGGAACTGTGCACATCCATCTGTCTCTCTGTCATAGTAAGCGGTAAACCGCTCATCTGCCACATATAATTCGGCCAGTCCCTTATGCCTGTCCACATCATACTGATTTCCGGAGATTGTAAGCCAGCGGCGATGGAGAGCCGCCAGCTCCTCCCCTTTCTCTCCCGATGGGGCGTCACCCATTTCTACAGCCTGCCGAAGTTTGGAGCATATCTCCTGACCGAGAGACTCCCACTGACGATACTGCTCTTGTGTCAGCCCCATCACAGACGCATTGGCCTGGTCCATCTCCTGGTCACCGTATGTTTGGCGGATCTCCGCCCCATATCTTTTCTCATTTTCCTCTACGGCACGCCGCTTAAAAGCCTGAAATTTCTGTTCATCCATCATAACATCATTCCTTTCCAATGACAGGATAGTTTCCTTTACAGAACCTATCAGCTTTTCGATTCTGGCCCTTTCTGCCATCAACGTGGACAGATGGCTCCGCAGGGCAGACAATCGGTCGAAGGAGGGGTCGTCCAGACTTTCCCGTATCCGCGCCAGCTCCACCCCGAGGGCACGGTAATACAGGATATCCTGGAGTCGGTCCACCTCAGCCGGGCCATAATAACGGTATCCGCTCTCAGCGGTACGGCTCGGCTTCAGCAGGCCGATCTTGTCGTACCAGCGCAGCGCGCGGGTGGTCACGCCAGCCAGCTTCGACATTTCCTGAATCGAATATTCCATCGCTTTCCCTCCTTGCTCTGCATTGTATCAGTTGACGTTGCGTAAAAGTCAACCCTGTTTTTTATTTTCTCATTTCTTCCAGCGGTTCCGTTTTTATCCAATTTTAATGCGCTCTTGATTGCTTTTTTTTTTTAAATCGTCTATGATATATTATGATATTTTTTCAGCACCCTCAGAACTATGATAAAAGGAGAATTAATTTGAAAAAAGAACGGTCTGGGTCCCCTTTCCTCAAAACAGGCTTTGGGCGCACCCTTCTCAGTCTGGTCATCACAGCGGTGGTTGGCTTCCTCTACTTTTATGTCAGTCTGCCTGCCATCAATCCCCAGTCCAGTGATTTTTACACCTTCCTCGCCCTTCTATGTGTCGTCTATGTGATCTGTGTGTTTTTGCTGTCCGGCGCCCCCAGAGACAACGTGGTACGCACCCCGGCTGAAAAGCTGAAGGAGTGGGTCCGGTTTGTCAAAAGCCGCTGTCTTCCGGTCGGCATCCTATTCGTGGTGGTATTGGCGGTCGCGCTGGTGGGGCAGATCATTTCCCTGCCCATCTTCCGCGCGTCCTCTTACCGGGATCTGCTCACAGTAGAGGATGGTAAGTTCACGGAAGACATCAGCCAAATCTCTTTTGATAAGATCCCCACTCTAGATCGGGAGTCCGCCGAGTATCTGGGTGACCGTCAGATGGGTACACTCAGCGATATGGTCAGTCAGTTTGAATACTCCAATGACTCCACCCAGATCAACTACCAGGGGCGGCCTGTCCGGGTGGCTCCTATCGCCTACGCTGATCTCATCAAGTGGTTCACCAACCGGAGCGAGGGCCTGCCCGCCTATGTGTTGGTCGACATGGTCACCCAGGAGGCCACAGTTACTCGCTTGACTGAGGGCATGAAGTACTCCTTCTCCGAGCCCCTGAACCGGAACATCATGCGCCATCTCCGTTTCCAGTACCCCACTTTTCTCTTTGACACCCCCCAATTTGAGATTGACGAGGATGGACACCCCTGGTGGATCGCTCCCCGAGTGGTCAAGACCATCGGTCTGTTCGGTGGCCGGGATATCCAGGGGGCCGTACTGTGCGACGCCATTACCGGGGAGAGCGTCTATTACGACATCAGCGAAGTCCCAACCTGGGTAGACAATGTGTATACCCCCGCCCTGATCATGGAGCAGTACGATTACCATGGAACCCTGGTCAACGGCTTCATCAATTCCATTCTGGGCCAGCGGGGTGTGACTGTCACCACCGAGGGATATAACTATATCGCTCTCAACGATGACGTGTATGTGTATACTGGTATTACTTCCGCAAACGCTGACCAGTCCAACCTAGGCTTCCTGCTCAGTAACCAGAGGACCAAGGAGACCAAATTTTATGATGCTCCCGGCGCTACAGAGTATGCCGCCATGGCTTCTGCACAGGGCGTGGTCCAGGACTTGGGATATGAGGCTACCTTCCCCCTGCTGCTGAACATCGCTGGAGAGCCCACCTATTTCATCCCCCTTAAGGACGCAGCCAGTTTGGTAAAGAGTTACGCTATGGTCAATGTGGCCCGATATGATATCGTGGCTACTGGAAACTCAGTCACCGCCTGTGAGCAGGCCTATATCCGTCAGCTCACCGAAAAGGGAGTAACACAGGCGGAAGAGCTTCCCCAGACGCAGGTCAGCGGCATTGTGGCAGAAATTCGGAGTGCTGTGCTGGAGGGCAACACCTACTATTTCGTCCGTCTGGAGGGAGAGGACGTGTTTTACTCCATCTCCGCCGCTCAAAACCGTGAGGTAGTCACCTTGAATGTTGGGGACCTGGTCACCATTGACCACGCGGTGGCCGCCGAGGGGAGCCAAAGCAGTATTCTGGACGGCTATTCCCTGACCATTTTTCGCGTCATCGGTGAAGCTGATAGCCCCACCGACACTATCCCCCAGCCCGCGGTCTCATCTTTCAGCCCTTTGGACAGTGAGCAGATCGGCGTCATCGGCGGAGCCGATGGCCTCACCGCTATTATCACACAGCCCAAGGCATAAGTCACACAGGAGCGCCAGTTATCTGGCGCTCCTGTGCCATGTTTGGATTAATTTCTCTTTCTGTTCCCGGCGAAGTTTTTTGAGCGCCAGCTCCCGGCGCAGGGCGGCAGGCTTGTCTGGCTGCGCCTCTGTGTAGCATAGCTCTAGCGGGCCTCTCCCCCTGGTATATTTGGCCCCTCTGCCCGCCCGGTGAGCGGCTAGGCGGCGGTCTACGTCGTCGGTGATCCCAGTATACAGTGTCCCATCTCCACAGCGGAGGATATAAACAAACCACGACACTCCTCTCCCCCCTTGCTGAATCATAGTGAAAAAATGGGATGTGCCGGTATCAGAAGAAAACGATTCCAATATTTTTCTTTCCAGAAAAAGTCTATCACAGAAATAAAACATCTACAAGGAAATCATCCCTCTTCGTTCAATCTTTTATTGCCATTCTTTTTATAAAGTGTTAAAATAAAATGATATTATATGGGCGCTTATCCTCTGTGCCCTAAAATAAAGGAGCAACACCAGATGGACGAAAAAAAAGTAATGCTCTCCGGCATCCAGCCCAGCGGAGATCTGCACCTGGGTAACTACCTGGGTGCCATCAAAAATTGGGCCGCCCGGGCCGAGGAGTTCGACTGCTACTATTTTATGGCAGATATGCACACCATCACCGTCCGGCAGGACCCCGCCGCCCTGCGGCGCCGCACGCTGGAGCAGCTGGCCCAGTACATCGCCTGCGGCCTGGATCCTGAAAAAAACACTCTCTTCATCCAGTCTCATGTCCCTGCCCACGCGGAGCTGGGCTGGGTACTCAACTGCTACACCATGTTTGGCGAGCTGTCCCGGATGACTCAGTTCAAGGACAAATCCGCCAAGCATAAGGACAACATCAACGGCGGTTTGTTCACCTATCCCGCTCTCATGGCGGCCGATATTCTCCTCTACCAGCCCGACTTTGTCCCCGTTGGAGAGGATCAGAAGCAGCACGTGGAGCTGACCCGGAACATTGTCCAGCGTTTCAACGGGATTTACGGTGATGTATTCAAAATGCCGGAGCCCTATATCCCGAAGGCCGGTGCCCGTATTATGGGACTGACTACTCCTGATTCCAAGATGTCTAAGTCCATCCCAGAGGGCTGTGTCTTCCTGATGGAGAAGCCGGAGGACATCGCCAGAAAGTTCAAGCGGGCTATCACCGACAGCGACACGGAGCGATGCGTCCATTTCGACCCGGAGCACAAGCCAGGAGTGGCCAACCTGATGAACATTTATTCCGCCGTCACTGGTAAGACCTTTGAGGAGATTGAGGCCGAGTTTGACGGCCTAGGCTATGGCAAATTCAAGCCCGCTGTGGGCGAGGCAGTCGTGGAGTGCCTGCGCCCCATCCGGGAGGAGGCTACCCACATTTTGGCGGATAAGGCTTATCTGGAGAAGGTCTACACCGAAGGGGCCCAGAAGGCATCCTATGTAGCGAACAAGACGCTTCGTAAGGTCTATAAAAAGGTAGGCTTTGTGGCCCGCTGACTCTATTTTGCCACTTCATCTACCTCTGCGGCTTGGCCCGAAGGGCAAAGCTGGTCAGAAAAACGCAAAAGAGGATTTGATATGCCGATTCAACTTTCTGTGGTGGGGATGGCTTTGGCCGCCCTGCTAACCGCCGCGGTGGTATCTCTGATTGCCACTCCTGTTGTGAAATCGCTGGCCTTTCGTGTCGGCGCGGTGGATATCCCAAAGGACGGGCGGAGGATGCATGACCACCCGATCCCCCGTATGGGTGGACTGGCCATCTTTTTTGGCTTCATGCTCAGCGTCCTCCTATTTGTCCCGCTGACGGAGCAGCTGCGGGGAATGCTTTTAGGCGGTGTCATCATCGTCATACTAGGAATTTTTGACGACATCTATGCCCTCCCCGCCAAACCTAAATTCTTGGTACAGATCGCCGCTGCCCTTGTCGCCGTGTGGGCGGGGAATAAGATTGAGTTCCTCTCCAACCCTAATATTTTCAGCAGCGAGCCTTACTGGGAGCTGGGATGGCTGTCTATCCCCATCTCTGTATTGTGGATCGTGGGCATCACAAACGCCGTCAATCTGATTGACGGTCTGGACGGACTGGCTTGCGGAGTTTCCACCATCAGCTCCATGACTCTGCTGGTCATCGCTTTGACTGTATCTGAGCCGGATGTGGCCCTTCTGATGGCCGCCCTGGCCGGCGCCTGCATCGGCTTCCTGCCCTATAACCTGAATCCCGCCAAAATCTTTATGGGGGACACCGGGTCAACCTTTTTGGGCTTTATCCTGGCCTCTGTGTCCATTCAGGGGCTGTTCAAGTTCCACATGATCATCTCCTTTGCGGTCCCATTCCTCATGCTTGGTCTGCCCATTTTTGACACCTGTTTCGCAATCCTCCGTCGGGTATCCAAGGGGCAGTCCCCTATGACTCCAGACCGTGGGCACATCCACCATCGGCTGATCGACATGGGCTTTTCCCAAAAGCAGGCAGTCGCTGTGCTCTATATCATCAGTGCAATCCTAGGCCTGTCCGCCGTAGTGCTGACCACCAGTGGGGTATTCAAAGCCATGCTGTTTCTGGTCGCGCTTTGCGCGGCCGGCGGTCTGGCTGCCGGCCTGTTTCTGACACACAATGACGGGAGGCATACGCCTCAGGACCCAGGAAGGCATCACAAGACACAGATTTCTGGCAACGACAACTTCTTTGGTGAGGAGGACCAGTCTGAAAAATGAGCGACCTGAAAGTTATGACGATCTTCGGCACCCGGCCGGAGGCCATCAAAATGGCCCCTCTGGCCCTGGAGCTATCGAAGCGCCCCGGCATAGACGCTCTGTGCTGTGTCACAGCTCAACACCGGGAAATGTTGGACTCTGTACTGGATATTTTTCGGTTAAAACCTGACTACGACTTGAATATCATGGAGCCCCGACAGACCTTATCCACTATCACCTCTAAATGCCTGCTGGGCATGGAGCAGGTGCTGGAGGAGGCGAAGCCTGACCTTGTACTGGTCCACGGGGATACTTCCACTACCTTTGCGGGGGCTCTGGCCGCGTTCTATCACAAGATACCAGTAGGCCACGTGGAGGCCGGCCTTCGAACCTATGACAAGTGGTCTCCCTTTCCAGAAGAAATGAACCGAAAAATGGTGGGATCTATCGCCGATCTGCACTTTTGCCCCACTGTGTCAAACCGGGACAACCTAACCCGTGAAAATATTACGAACGGGATTTTTCTCACAGGTAACACGGTCATTGATGCCCTTCAAACTACAGTGAGAAAGGATTTTTCCTTTACAGAAAGGCTCCTTGACCAGTTGGAGTATGAAAAACGAAAAGTTGTATTAGTTACCTGCCATCGGAGGGAAAACTATGGTCAGCCCATGGAGGATATCATGGCTGCTCTGGCCTATATTGCCCGGACTCATCCCGAGGTATCTCTGGTCTACCCTGTCCACCTCTCCCCTGTGGTCCAGGAGTGCGCCCATCGGCATCTAGACGGCGTTGAAAACGCCCACCTGATCCCCCCCTTAAATGTGGAGGAGATGCACAATCTGATGGCCCGGTGTTATATGGTCATGACTGACTCCGGCGGTCTTCAGGAGGAGGCTCCCGCTCTTGGTAAGCCCGTTCTTGTCCTCCGCCGGGAGACCGAGCGACCTGAAGCCGTTAAGGCGGGCACGGCTAGACTGGCCGGCGTGGATTACAGCCGCATCACAGCGATGGCCGAGGAACTTCTGGAAAACCCAGACGCCTACGCTGCGATGGCACATGCTGTCAATCCCTATGGAGATGGCCAAGCCTGCCGCCGGATTGTGGACGCTATCCAGTGGCACTTCGGCCAGCGCAAGGAGCCTCCGGACGAATTTTTGATTTGAGTCTGTTTTGACTCATCTGCTCTATTAATCCCAAAAAATCTTGGAGGTGAGGACGTGGAACCTAAAAATCGTCTTTTAATCGCAATCACTGTGATCGTCCTCATCGTAGCTGCTATGTTCACCAGTTTTGGGCGCAATCTTTTTGCCCTCAATACTCCGTCGGTCGTCCTGCCCAATGTGAACGGCGACGGACAGACTGGCGATGTCAGCGGTCCTCAAACTGGTCTAGAACAATACCAGGCGGTGGAGGTCACACCTCAGACTGTTGGCAGCGTGATTCGGACTCTGTCCCGCAAAGACAGCTATTACCGAGAACTCACCATCACGACCTTCTGGGACGGTGGTTCCTCCTCTATTCCGGTACAGACTTGGGTAGACGGCGGCTGGTCCCACAGCAGACAGGTGCTTCCCTCCGGTGCGGTCAGGCACGATCTGGTGGGGGATGGCACTCTTTATTACTGGTATGAGGGCTCCTCCCGCTGGGAGTCCACTCCCGCGGACAGCCTGTCCCATGATTTGACACAGCGGATCCCGACCTATGAGGTCGTGACCGAATTAGATCCTGATGAGATCACCCACGCCGGCTATGAGCTTCGTGAGGGAGTTCCTTGTGTCTATGTAGAAGTGGCCCGTGAAGACCCTGCCTATCAGGAGAGATACTGGGTCAGCGTGGAGAGCGGCCTTTTGATTTGCGCGGAGCTGGAAAAGGAGGGGGCGCTCGTCTATCAGATGACCTCCTACGGTACTGTTATATCTCCCTGTCCAGCGGAGGCCTCCTTCGCTCTGCCCAATGGTGACATATTATATACCAGGTAAAATATGGGACGGCCGGAGGCCGTCCCATCCTGATACCTCAATCTTCACCTTCCCGATCTCCAAGTCCCATGAGCAGGACCAGCCCCAGGGCTATCACCAGTTCCAGATCGTCTCCTTCCACCAAAAGAAACAGGATGATAAGCAGCAGAAGGATATCCCCCGGGTCGATGTCTTCTAACTTCAGGGCTTTCAATAGCCCGGATAGCCCCCCGCTGCCGTCTCCAGATGAAAAGAGGCTTCCCGCCCCCTCTTTTCCGCCCAATAGAGCGCCCAGCCCCTCCTTTCCGGAAAATAGAGAGGAAAACCTGAAGCCCCCTGTGGAGGCCGGACCATGGCCCTTTGTTCCGCTGTTGGATCTGCCCCCTCCTTGGGGGTGCTCGGCCTCCTGGATAGGGACATAAGGGGTGTCCTCTGATATGTAGCGGTTATACACTCCCCTCCTCCTCCTTCCTGCCCATAGCGGTCAGGGCCACCCGGATCAGGCGGGTCATGCGTGCTATCTGCTGGGCTCGGTCCAGCCGGGCCCGCCGTTCTTCTCGTAAAAATGGGCGCAACGCGGATAGCAGAGCCGCGTTTCTATCATCGGTACTCTGATACTCCCGCAGCACCTGCACCCCTATCTGGAGCATCCGCGGGTCTATCTGCCCCAGCAGCGAGGACAGGTCCCAGGATCCATCGGACGGGCCGCTCTGTTCCGGAGACTGGGCGGGGACCTCTTCCGCGCTCTGTGTCCCATCCCCCTGGGGCCCGTTCTCCCCTGATAACGACCGGGCTAGAGCCATGATCTGCCCCATGGCCTTTTCATTCCCCAGGATCGAGTTCAATTTTTCCTCAAATTCGGCCACGGTCTCGCCACCTTTCTACCCGGCTGTGGTTTCTCCTATTCCAGCCCTGCCTCTTTTGCCTTGCGTCCGATTCTATCTACCAGTTCCGCCCCCTCCTGGCTCCTCATCAGCCGGTCCATCATAGACATCAAGGCGCTGGGGTCCCCGTCAGCGGCCGCTTTGGCCGCCTCCTTCACCCCTCCCTGCTGGTTCAAAATCGACATCAGCTTTTGGGCATCGCTGGATTTAGCCAGTTTGGAGATCACTTCACGGTTTTTCACCAGATCAGCGGCAGTAGTCCCTTTTTTCAGATTGTCTTGACCCTGTTTTAAATTCACAATCGCTCACTCCCGATTTGATTTCATTCCAGTATATGCGGCTAGAATGGTAAGGTGACAAATTTGAAAATTCTCGTGTTTTCCGACTCCCACCGGTCCATGTCCGGGATGTATTCAGCCATTGACAGACATCTCCCAGACCAGGTCATTCACCTGGGAGATCTGCTCCAGGACGCTGAAATGCTGGCGGATATCTATCCGCGCCTCCCGATCTGTCGTGTGCCCGGTAACTGTGATGGCTGGACTACCGAGCCTCTGAAACGCCAGATCACTCTGGCCGGCAAACAGTTTCTTCTCTCCCACGGCCACCTGTGGGGTGTAAAAAGTGGATATAGCCACGCAATTTCCGACGCCAAAGCAGCTCAAGTCGATGTGCTTCTTTTTGGGCATACCCACCGCTCCCTGTGCCATCAGCTGGAGGACGGGCTTTGGGTCATGAATCCGGGTTCCAGTCGTTCCAGCTATGGGTTTATTGAGATCAAGGATGGAACTCTCCACTGTGAGATATTTCCTGTAAACTGATTTTTAGCCGTAAAGGAGGTAAGGCTGTCAAGTGAAAAAGCTGCTCTATATTCTGTTTCACCGCTCTGTTTTTGTCTGTCTGGCCCTGCTGGCCCAGTTTGCCACGCTAGTCATTATGGTAGTCGTTTTCTCCGAATATACAGAGTCCTTCTATTGGTGCTGTATCGTGATCAGCATCCTAGCTGCCTTAGCTATCATCTGCAGCAGGATGGAGCCTGGCTACAAAATCGCCTGGCTAATCCTGATCCTGCCCTTTCCTGTGTTTGGCGGTATCTTTTACCTGCTGGTGGGAGGAGGCACCATCCCCCGCCGGACTCAAAAGCGGATGCAGGGAATCTTGAAAAAATCCGCCCTTGCCCTACAAGATGACTTTAAGTCTGACGACCTTATCTCCCTTGGCGGCGACGCCGCCAGCCAGGCCCACTATATGGAGCAATACGCCGCCTGTCCCTCCTACACGAATACAGAAACAGAGTACTTCCCTCTGGGGGATCAGGCCTTTCCGCGTATGTTGGAGGAGCTGGAAAAGGCGGAGCACTATATTTTTCTGGAATACTTCATCATACAGCCCGGTATTTTTTGGGACAGCATCCTGGCCATCCTAGAACGAAAAGCAGCCCAGGGCGTTGAAGTCCGTGTAATGTATGATGATATGGGCTGTATGTTCACCCTTCCACGGGACTATAACCAGGTTTTAATGAAGAAGGGGATCCAGTGCCGGGTATTTAATCGCTTCCTACCGGTGATGTCCCTCCGTCTGAACAATCGGGACCACCGAAAGCTGATGGTAATTGACGGGAAGGTTGGCTTCACCGGTGGGCTCAATCTGGCTGATGAGTATATCAACATTCGTAAGCGATTCGGGCACTGGAAGGACAGCGCGATCCTATTGGAGGGAGACGCGGTCTGGTCTATGGCCGTCATGTTTTTGACCCTATGGGATTACTGCTGTGGCTGGGACGAAAATTTTGACCGCTTTCGTCCCCCGGCCTCTCCGGTCCGGCCCTGGACCGGCTATGTACAGCCCTACACGGATACCCCTCTGGACCGTGAGGCGGTGGGGCAGGCCGTCTATCTCAATATGATCTCCAAGGCCAAAAACTACATCTATATCACCACTCCCTATTTGGTGGTAGATGTGGCGACCAACACCGCCTTGTGCAACGCCGCCAAGTCAGGAGTGAACGTAAAAATCATCACGCCCCATATCCCGGACAAACGCTACGTCTTTGAAGTCACCAGAGCCCACTATCCCCCTCTGCTAGATGCAGGAGTAGAAATTTATGAGTATACCCCCGGCTTTATCCACGCCAAAAACTTTGTGGTAGACGATCGTTTTGCCACCGTTGGCACTGTCAATCTGGACTATCGCAGCCTGTTTCTTCACTTTGAGGACGGTGTCTGGTTGTGCGAAGCACCTTGTATCCGAGATATCCGCGCGGACTTTGAACGGACATTGACCTGTTCAGAGCCAATCACTCTACGAAGGTTCAAACATTTGAACATCCTGCTCCAGCTCTACCGCAGCATCCTGCGTATCTTTGCCCCTCTGATGTGAGAATAAAAAAGGCGGAAGAGCCGCCGCCCTCCTGTTTGGAGTGGCGGCGGCCCTTTTTATCAGCACTCTGCCGCTTTAGTTACAACAGCCGGAGCGTACCTCTTGATAGGTGGTATTCCCCTTGCTCTGGATGCTGTTGGGTGGGAAAAATTCGTTGAAGGGGAACTGAACCTTACGGAACATCTCGCAGGGGTCCTCCTGGCACTCGCAGCCGCAGCCACAGGTACACTCCTTCTCCGGCAGGCAGTAGTCATAGACTGGGATCAGAAGTTGGGTATCCCGCTCCAAGCGGATGATGGAGAACTGGCCCAGTGTTACGAACATTCTGTGTATATCGCCGTCTACGATCAGATCCTCTTGGAAGACAGCGGTAATAGCGGGTGGGATATCCAGATAACTATTGTCGCAGCAGTGGCAGTTACAGGCGTCCATCAACTTCAGGTTTAGGATAATGGGGTCTACCGCCTCTACTACCGCGCTGGGCAGATTAGTCTGAGGCAGGTTTTGGATTTCTGGCCCTTCTCCTACTACTCCAGTCGAGAATATCTTGGAGCTTCCCTCACTTCCGAAGAGGACAACCCGCTTGTCAAAGATGGCCAGCCCGGTCACTTCCACCGGGCGGGCGGCTCCCACGAAGGCGTCAGCAGTGATGCGGTAGAAGTACCGCACATCTACCGTATAGAAGCCCCGGTTGAAATTGATGGGCTCCACATCGATGTACGCATACAGTAGTTCAGCAGTCCCCGCTTTTACCGACTGGGCCCGGTCGATGACCGCCTGAGAACTTCTGGTAGGATAGACGCGGATGTCTTCAATACAATCTTTGTCTTTGCAGGAGTCAAAGATTTTTTTCGTGTGTATGCACACGGCCTCCCGGATACTGCGGTCTTCGCAGACGGGGCCGGGCACGACCTTTTCTGGCATATGGTTCCCTCCTAGATTTGGATGGTAAGGACGGTCAAAGCCGCCCCTTTGGGTTTCGCTTACATTCCATCTTATGAGGCGCTCCGTATTTTGTGCGGCTCCATCTCTTTTCTATCCCACTCTTGCGGCTTTCCTCTGAATCGGGTATAATGGAGTGTACCTTAATGCCTCTTGCAAAAGGAGTGGACACCATGGCCCCCATCGGCTTTATTCAAAATGAGCTGGATCTGAAGTTCTTAGTTCTGTATATCATGGCCCGGACTGCCGGGCCCATTACCTTTCTTCAGCTTCTGGAGCTGGCCCTGTGCGACGCGGGCGTGGACTACTTTTCTCTGACCAAGGCTGTGGAACATATGGTGGAGACCGGCCAGTTGTCCAAAGAAGGCGACCGCTATTCTATCACCGAAAAGGGGGTGCGAAACAGTCAGATCTGTGAGAGCAGCCTCCCCTACTCGGTCCGGATGCATTGTGACGAGAATCTGGTCAAGGTCAACGAAGCTCTCCGCCGAGAAGCCCAGGTCCGCTCCCAGGTGTCGGAGAATCAAGACGGGACCTGTACACTCAAGCTTGACTTCAATGATGAAACCACACCGCTTCTCCATCTGGAGCTGCTGGTCCCAGAACGGAAACAGGCGGACACCATGGCCCAGTGCTTTCAGGATGAGCCCACAGACTTTTATCGGCAGATCATTCAACTGTTGACCCAGCGGAATGGATCACAAAACTCGTAAAGGAGAAAATGTCATCATGAGAAGAGCAGACCGCGCACAGGACCGGGACTTTTGTCTGTCCGTTATTGACCGCTGCACCCACGGGGTAGCCGCTCTGACAACCGGGGAGGATACTCCCTACTGTCTTCCCCTCTCCTTTGTCCGTGTGGGTAACAGCCTCTATTTTCATTGTGCCCGTGAGGGGCGTAAGGTGGAGCTGTTGAAACGATGTCCCCGCATATGTATTACCTTTGTAGCCCAGGACGACCCCAATTTTGAGGTGCCCAACAACTATACCACCTATTTTCAGTCCGCCATCGTTACCGGGACTGTAGTTTTGGTGGAGGACGATCAGGAAAAGGTCGACGGCTTGCGGGCTCTCTGCCAGAAGCTCACCCCACAGTATATGACAGAGGGCCTTTTCAATGCCGCTATCCAGCACAGCCTCTCTGTCACGTCCGTGTGGCGGGTAGATATGGATGATCTCTCCGGAAAGGCCAAGAAGAAAAGATGATCCCTCCTTTCCGTTTCCCATTCCTCAAAGGGAGCGTTATGATGTAAGATACAGCAACAGCGCGCTGCTTCTTGGCAGCGCGCTGTTTTTTCAAAGCTATCTTTTACCTATCTTTCACCCAAAGGCTGTAGCCGTTTTAACAGGCGGACCTTAGAATAGACCTGTCCCCAATGTCAAGAATAAGTGTAAACAGTCAGGAGGAAAACAGTATGAAACGATTTTTTTCCGCCGCGTTGGCGCTGGCCATGGCAGCTTTGTCTTTGGCTGGCTGCTCCGGCACATCTTCAAGGGATGCCGCAGGCAGCCCAGTACAAACCAGTGGGGTCACGCAGGTCGCTCCCATGTCGACCACTGCTGAAGCCTTAAAATATGTCTTTCTGTTTATTGGTGATGGAATGAGCTATCCACAGTTCCAGGCCGCATCCGACTATCTAGGCTCCATGGCCGATCCTGATTACCTGCTGGCCGAGCCCAGTCTGGATGACAACCAGGGCGCGATTCTGGACGGTCCTGTCGCTCTGAATTTTATGGGCTTTGACGTAGCTGGCTCTGCTGTGACCTATGACTCTAACTCCTTCGCCCCTGATTCTGCCTCCACAGCCACATCCATTGCTACCGGCCATAAGACCTATTCTGGGTCTATCAATGTGGATGAAACTGCTACCATCTCTTATGAGACCATTTCGGAAAAGGTCCATGAGCAGCTTGGTATGAAGGTGGGCGTCATTTCTTCTGTCAATCTGAATCACGCCACCCCAGCCGCCTTCTATGCCCATCAGGCCAGCCGCAACAGCTATTATGAAATCGGTCTGGAGCTGATAGACTCAGGATTTGATTACTTTGCCGGCGGCGCCCTGTTGAAGCCAGACGGAGCAGACGGTGATAAGGACAACCTGTATGATTTGGCCAAAGAGGCAGGTTATACTGTGGTAAAAACTCAGGCGGAAGCGGAGCAGGTCACTTCCGGCCCCGTTATCATCGTGGATGAGCATCTGGCCGACTCTGACGCCATGGCCTATGAGCTGGACAGGACTGACGATATGTGGTCCCTGGCAGACTATGTAAAAAAGGGTATCCAGGTACTGGACAACGACAAAGGCTTTTTCATGATGTGCGAAGGGGGCAAGATCGACTGGGCCTGCCATGCCAACGATGCCGCCGCCTCGATTCATGACACCCTGGCCCTGGCCGACGCGGTACAGGTAGCCATCGACTTCGCCAAGGACCACGCCGAAGAAACTTTGATTCTGGTCACAGGAGACCATGAGACCGTATTAAACATCTCTATGGTGCGTTTTTCCTTGATATTACGGGCTTTTTCGCATTTTCTGTTGTCAGTTGTCCTATTCCTTAACCATAGAAATCGGTGATTTTTCATCGAAATTCTCCTGGTTCAAAGCATCATTCACTACCTCGAAAAGTTCCTCTGGTTTATTATACTTGACCCTCGCATAAATGTCCATAGTTGTCTTACTATTCTCATGCCCTGCCAGATACTGAACTGTCTTAGGGTCAACGCCCGCATAGAGCAGATTCGTGATGTAGGTATGCCGCAACAAGTGCGGTGTTACATCGAAATTCAGGGTATAGCGAATCTTGGGATTGTTCCTCTGTGTTGTTCCTAATGTCGGCTTGACGGTATATTTGATGCTCTGTCCATTCACATATTTATAGTAAGTTCTCTCTTTCGCAGAACGAACAACTACATACTGCCAAACTCTCGTAAACTGAGAATAGGAAAGCGGCTGTCCCTCACTGTCCGCAATCACATACTCCGATATGGAATTGGATTTTGCTTCCCGCAGGCAGTCCACCAGGCACTTCGGAATGGGAATGTCCCTTTTAGCTGCTTTTGTCTTTAGGACGGTAGAAATCACCGGCCTGTTATGCTCCGCGCGCCATGCACGCCGCACAGAAATGTATGGTGTGGATTCATCTAGGAATACACAATCCCATTGCAATGCAAGAATTTCTTCCCGACGCAAGCCGGAATACAAACCAATCATAATAAAATGATATGGCGGAAGCTCTTTCACCGTATCCAACAGAACCGCAACCTGTTGATCTGTTAAGGCATCTTTCTTTTTCGATGCTTTTCCGCCCTTTGCTGAAATTCCTACACACGGATTATCGGTTATCAGCTGACTGCGCTCTGCCGAATAAAACACACACTTAATCAGCATATTTACCGTATCATACAGTCCTTTCGATTTTTGAGACAGCGGAACAAGCGCCAGACGAATATCATCCGCAGTCACTTCCTCCATATACATATCTCCCAGAGAGCTAATGACATAATTCTTCATATTCTGTCTGTATCCTTTTATAGTAGCCGTAGACACCTTTGCTGACTGCATCAGCAGCCATTTCTCACAATACTCGGCAACCGTCGGATGCTTTCGGTGAAAGATGATCTCCTCCACCTGTCTCCGGGCCTCCAACTGCTTTTCATATAATTCTTCACAGGTGGTCGCATATAAGCTGACCTGCTTTCCATCGGCATCTGTAATTCTGGTTCTGTAATACAGTGTTCCTTTTCTTGTAACCGTTCCGTACTCTGGAACGCTTTGTTTTTTCTTAGCCATACAAATCTTCCTTTCCTGATAATGAGTGTTCTTAAATTCACACCTTCTTTTTATCAGAAAGCACCCACTTAATCAAAGATACGGATTATGTAAAACAAAGAGCGAGACATCCTTGCCTCGCTCCAGCTTTGTTTCCTGCTCTTTATGATTGTTATGCCTGTGCTGCATCCCACTGGGCAAATGCACCACCCATTGTTCTTACCAGCTCATCCGGTCTGTTGTATTTGACCTTTGCGTAAATATCCATCGTAATTTTACTACTCTCATGCCCCGCCAGGTATTGAACCGTTTTCGGGTCCACGGACGAATGAATCAGATTCGTAATGTATGTATGCCGCAGCTGATGCGGCGTCACTTCAAAATCCAAACTGTAAATCACTTTGCCGTTATGTGCTGCCTTTTCACCGAGGACCGGCGTAACCGTGTGCTTTACACGTTTTCCATCCTCGTAGCGATAATAGAAACGCTCCTTGACTGTTCGGGTTACAATGTACTGCCAGAGCCGCTTGAACTGTGTATAGGACAGCGGATCACCATCCCGGTTCGGCACTACATATTCTGACTGTGAATTAGCTTTTGTCTCTTTCAGACAGTCCGCCAGGCAAACCGGCAACGGAATATTTCGATGCGCGGCTTTCGTTTTCAGCTCATCCAGAATCACCGGTCTGTTATTTTCTGTGTGCCATGCCCTGCGTACCGTTAAATAAGGGCAATCCACATCCAGATATACAGAATCCCATTTTAGGGCAAGAATTTCTTCTCGCCGCAAGCCTGCATACAGCCCTAACATGACAAATACATACGGCGGAAGTCCCTGAATGGCATCCAGCAGTCTGGAAGCCTGTTCATCCGTCAATGCCGCTTTGTCCTTCTGCGGAACGCCTCCACCTTTGGCCGTAAGGTAAATCGTTGGGTTGTTATCAATAATCTTACTTTCCTTTGCTGCACGGAAAATGGATTTATACAGGATAACCACTGACTTATATACCGAAGCGGACTTCTCGGAAACAGGAACAAGTGCAAGCTGAATGTCATCCAGTGTCACATCTGCCATCCGCATCTGTCCCAGTTCTTTTATAATGTGCCGTCTGACCTTTGAGGTATAATCTATCAGCGTGGTTGCCCTCACATGAACCGACTGCATCAAAAGCCATTTTTCACAGTAGTCTGCAACCGTCGGGGATTTCCGGCAGAATGTATCGTTGTCGATCTGCTCTAATGCACCCAACTCTTTATCATATAATTCTTCCGGTGTTCTCGCATAAAGGGCCACCAGTTTTCCATCTGCGTTCTGAACCCGCGTTCTATAATAATCTATGCCGTTAAGCGTAACTGTACCGTATTGTGGAATTGCTCTTTTTCTTTTTGCCAATTCCGCCACCTCCTAAGAATATACTCCAGCGCTGTATCTATGTTTTATCAGACCATTCCGTTTCCAGCAAGGATACGGACCGGCTCATACTCCAGCTCTGCGAGGTTTACGATAAGTTGCGTTCTTTTCTGCTGGCTTTGCTCTGTGGGTGCATTTTGCGATATACTCCTGAAGGCCAGCTGAAGTAAAGTACACACAGCCATTCTGCACATATTGCACATAAGAAATAAGACCATTGTTACGGGCCGCGTCCAGCGTTGCAATGCTGATACCTAAAATTTCTGCTGCTTCTTTTCGTGTAATAAGTTTTTCCATAAAGCATATTTCCTCCAATCTGTCAAGTTTGTCATCGTGTTTATTCAAAACCACATGAATACGCTGGCAGCCGAAACTGCCAGCGCATGGTATCTGTTTTTGAACAGGAAGCTACAAACGCTTCCTATTTATATAACTCAGCTTTCATCACATTTGCCACGCCCCCTGATGATGGGAACACAACAGGTCTCCGCTGGCGCGGCTGTCATAACTCCGCAGCATCGTTCGTATCGTGTGCCGCAGGGTTCCCCCCAAGTCTTTGGCGGGCCGTGAGGAAGTATCTTTAAGCCCCCATGCAGTCATCGCGCCGAATCTGCCACAATCCGTTTTATGAAATCGTAGATCGCTCCGAAGCAGTTCTTTCATCACCTCCCTGACTGCTCCATCTTCGCGGCGTTTCATATTCGCTCGTACATGGGTTATGTACCTGTTGTGTTGTCTATTCGATTGTCAATGTACTGATGAAGGATGAAAACTTGTCCTTCTTATTAACACTGACAAAAAAGGCAAAAAACAGGCGCATCAAATGAAATTTTATCAAAAATATTTTACAAGCTGCTTTAATCCACGGCGGATACTGTCTCGGACACGGCTTGGGTCTACACCTTCTACTTCGGCAATCTCATTTACCGTCATTCCCAGATAGTATCGGGCATAAATTCGCTTTGCCTGTTTCTCCGGCAGCTTCATCACAGCGGCATAGACCTGCTCCTGAAACTGTTTTTCCTCCAGAACCATCTCCGGTGTCTGCGGCTTCAACAACACCGCATTTTCAATGCCATTCTCGCAATCCAGAGAATACTGTGCTTTATAACGATACATCTTTCGCTCATACGCAGCCTCCGCACGTTCAGCTGCCCGAATAGTCTCCATTACTTCCTCTGTCACATCTACAAAAAAGTCTGTTGTATAAACATCAGGATAAAGTTCCCGAAGGTTAATTTTCTTCATTATGTACCTCCATTTCGATTCACGGGTGATTGACGAGTGAATCGAATGGAGGTGGGGAACGACACCGGTATACAGCCGGATTATCTCCGAAAAAAAGGCCACAAAAAACGCCAGATTCCCGCAATGGGAAACTGGCGTGCCAAGAACAGTTATTATTATGCTGAATCACATGGAACGATAATACCGATGCAATGCTATACTTGCCCGGAGGAGGGGCAATGCTTTTTTTAATTGATGTAGATCATGGGAGCTTTGAAAAAGCAAAAGAGACACGGCAAATTAACCTCCAAGCGGCTACCGTGTCCCTGCAAGTCGTCATTGGTTTGTGTAAACGCAAAGAAACGGCGGCTCTGAAATTGTCCTTCAAAACCGCCGATTGAGTTCAAACCTTAAAATAGCGCACGAAATTATCTGCCCCAGTCAACGGTTTTTTTCTTTCTCCGGACGGGGCAGATAACTTATTATGCAGAGCGGAGCCGATGTGCGCTAATCGGTTCCTTGTACTTTCTCCTTCAGCTTTCGGAAAGATGTATCACTGATGGCGTGTTCAATCCGGCAGGCGTCTTGTTCCGCTATTTCCTGATCGACGCCAGCAACGATAAGCTGCTCCATAAAAAACAAATGGCGTTCATAGATTTTCTCGGCAATCTCCCGACCTATGGCGGTCAGATGAAGGAATCCATCATCATCCACGGTCAGAAAACCACCGTTCTTCAAGACGCTTACCGCATGGCTGATACTCGGTTTGCTAAAGCCCATGTGCCGGGCAAGGTCAATGGAGCGGACCATGCCCATTTTCTTTTGTAGAACAAGGATAGCCTCCAGATAATCCTCCCCGGACGCATGAATCTTCATCAGTTCCTCCTTTATGCTTATTGTTGAATCCTCCAGCCCTCAGCCTGTTCCCGAATCTTAATAAATTCCTGATAGGTTCCCCTTTGAGCCAGCAATTCCTTATGGGTTCCTTTCTGCACGACGGTTCCACCATCAATGACAAGAATTTGATCCGCATTTTCAATCGTCGCCAGTCTATGGGCAATCGTTATGATTGTTTTACCATGTGTCAGTGCGGAAATAGCCTCTTGAATCAAATGCTCATTCTCTGGGTCAATGCTGGCCGTGGCCTCATCCAAAATAACAATCGGCGCATCTTTCAGCATGGCTCTGGCAATCGAAATCCGCTGCTTTTCACCGCCGGAAAGAGAAGAACCGCCCTCACCAATGACGGTATCATATCCATCTGGCAAGGCCATAATAAAGTCATGGCAGCGCGCTTTTTTTGCAGCAGCAATCATCTGTTCCTCCGAAGCGTCCGGGCTGCCGAATTTGATATTGTTACGGATCGTATCCCGGAACAGATATACATTCTGGAACACCATACTGATATTTTTTAGTAAGCTGTCACAGGTAAATTCTCGAATATCTGTTTCTCCTAAAGTGATTTTTCCGGCGTCAACATCATAAAAGCGTGCAATCAGGCTGCACAGGGTAGACTTGCCGCTCCCGGAAGGACCTACAATCGCTGTTGTGGTATTCTGCGGAATCGTGAAATTCACATCATGCAATACAGTCCGTTTATCGTAACCAAAGGATACATCCTGAAAAGTAATGTCATACGAGGTCGGTGTAATATCTTTTCCGTCCTGGTCGATATATTCTGCATTTTCCAGAGCTTCCAGCTTATTCATAGCGGAATCTATAAGACCCAGCATGTGAGCCGCGTCGTTAATGTTTTCCACACTTCCAAAGATTACGAAAGAAAACAGAACAAACATCAGGAAATAAGCAAGACTCATCTGCCCGTTAAGTGTCTGCCATGCACAGATAAACACAATCCCCATAGATGCCAGTTTTAAGGAGAACAGATGCAAGCAGTTAAATGGCGTATAGCCTTTTTCTACTTTGATATGAATATTTTTCAAATCCGTATTTGCCTTGCGGAAACTTTCGATAGAAGCCCCTTCCTGTCCGAACGATTTAACGATGGACAGCCCGCGGATATATTCAATCGCAGAGCCAGACATATCCTCCATGGCCTGGTGCGTGATAGCAGCGGTCTTTTCACTATGCCTGCTGATACCATGTAAGGCCAATGAGGAAAAGGCAACGCCGACAACAGAAATCACTGCTGCGGCTGGACTCAGGAAAAGGAAACACAGGAGAATTGCAATAAACTTTGCATATCCGTTGATGATGATATCAACCATCTTCATTCCCTGCAATTCGAGTGTGGATAGCTCCGTGGTAACACCTGTCAGAATATCGCCCACACTGTTTTTGGAAAAATATCCCAGAGGAACCCTTTTCAGCACATCGCCTAAATGGATTCGCTGCCCTGCGGCTACTTCATAACCAATGCTTTCCTGCAACACCGCCCGCAAATAAGAGAGTAGAAAGTTAAGCGCAATCGAGCCAACAATAATCCAAAGCGTCTGCCAGATCAGGGAGGATTCTATTGTGCTGCCTGCCCAATAAGCTGCGATTGCTTTATCAAGGGCATAAGCGGCAGCCATTGTAGGGATCGCCGTAGACAGGCTGCTGAAAAAGGAAAAAACAGAGCCAAGATAGAGGCGTCCCTTATATTTCCCCGCCCATTTAATGATCCGTTTCATAGACTTAAACATGAGCGGCCACCTCCTTCTTTTCACTCACAGACCAATTCTTCGCCCCGATGTGGGCTTTCCACATATCCGCATAAAGCGGACACCGCTTCAACAATTCTTCCTGCTTTCCGCAATCCACAATCCGGCCTTTTTTCAACACGACAATCTGATCTGCGTTCTGAATGGTGGAAAGGCGGTGGGCGATCACAAGAAGAGTTTTACCCTTTGATAACGCCATGATAGATTTCTGGATTTTATCTTCGTTCTGCGGGTCAGTAAATGCTGTCGCTTCATCCAAAATAACAATCGGGGCATTTTTGAGGATCGCCCTCGCAATCGCAATTCGCTGTTTTTCGCCGCCGGACAGCCTCTTTCCGGCATCACCGGCAGGGGTATCATATCCTTTGTCCAAACGCACAATAAATTCATCACAGCAGGCCGCTTTCGCCGCCGCATATACTTCTTCATCTGTGGCGTTTGGATTTCCAAGACGGATGTTTTCTTTCAGGGAGCAATTAAACAGGAAGTTATCCTGCGTCACAAAACTGACCAGTTCGGAAAGCTGGCGTATAGACAACTCTTTGATATTCTTCCCCCCAATGGTAATGTTGCCGCCTGTCACGTCCCAAAACCTTGCAATCAGACGGGCAATCGTTGATTTACCGCCGCCAGACGGTCCTACAAGTGCCGTAAAACTTCCCTCTGGCAATTCCAAGTTCACATCATGCAGTACTTCATTTTGCTCGGAGCCGTCATAGGAAAAAGTTACATGCTCCAACACAATATCATTGCGGGGTATGGATACGATTTTCCCTGAATCCGGCAGCACAGGCAGGTTCAAAAGTTCATTTGCCGCCTCTACTGCATATTCCATAGACTTTGCTTCGTTAATGAAAGTGGTTGCTTTCATCAACGGCCCAACAATGCTGAGGGAAAGAATAATCCCCATTGCAAGCTCTGCGGGGGAAATACTTCCATTCTGTACCAGCAGAAGGCCGACAGGAAGAACCCCCAGTAGCGTTGTGGGCATAATCGCCATCATAAGGTTCATCGTTTTCCATGTGCTCTTAAACCATGCCAGGGTAAACTCTTTGAACGACTGGACAGCATTAACAAATTTTTCATAGGAGCTTGTGCTTTGATTAAAAGCCTTTACAACCTCGATGCCTTCCACATACTCAATAATAATACTGTTGACATGGTTATTTGCCTCCATATAAGCGGCGTACTGACTGTTATAATTCCTCATAAGGAAAAACATAGGAATCATGGCCAGCACCGGAGCAATCAGAACCGCCAATCCCATGCGCCAGTCAATGACCATCATCCAGGTAAAAATTGCAACAGGGAGTAGGAGGTTAGAAGTCAATTCCGGGATCATGTGTGCCAAAGGCGGCTCTAAATCCTCCACCTTATCCATGATGATATTTTTCAGATAGCCGATTCGCCGCCCCATCACTTCGCCAAGAGGCGCTTTCATCAGCCGGTCCGCAATTTTAAGCCGGATTCCTTCCAAAACGGTATAGGCTGAAATATGCGCCAGGATCGTAGAGATTCCATGGCAGGCAACCCGTAGCAGGTAGCCCGCTGCTCCAACCAGACACCAAATCAGAATGCCATTCAGGGTCACATTCTGATTGATAAATGCCAGCAGGATTTCATATACAGCCCAAAAAGGAATAAACCCTCCTGCAACGCTCAGAATGGCGCAGAATACCGAAAGAGCCATTTTCCCCTTGCATGGTGCGGCGAAGGAAAACAGAATTTTCACCCAATTATCTTTTTGCTGCTTCATTACAATCACCTTCCTTCTTTTTAGTCAGCAAAGAAAAAAGGATGGGTAGTCTTTGCTAACCATCCTCATTGTAGCAGTATTCAATTCTTCTTTCCTCTCCAAAACGGCATTTATGCACCGTTTAGAAAAAAGATTTTCGGTATTCCATCGGCGTCTGCCCTATCACCTGCCGGAAAGCTGTTGCAAATTTACTGGGGCTTTCATATCCCACAGCTCCGGCAATTTCCGCAATTCCTTTTTTGGAATCCTGCCGGAGCATTGTGGCAGCAACGTTCATCCGATAACGGCGAAGATAGGAATACATGGAATCTCCGTATATTTCCTTAAAGCAGGTTTTCATCCCCGTCAATGAAATCTGGAATCGTTCAGCTAATTCATCCATCGTGTAATGCTCCTGCAAATTTGCCGTAATAAGATCATGGATCGCTTTGATTTTTTCTACCTGCCCTTTATAGAAATAAGGGCGATCTTCTTTGGAATCAGAAAACTGCAAAGCGTCCAGATATAAAAGCAGCTCCAGGGCTTTTACTTTATAGTAGTCACCTTTGATCTGCTGCGGGACAAAGTAAAGCTCTGAAAAAATATGTTCAATTCCTGGCTCATTATGAATCACAAACGGTTTCTTGTCATTGCAATACTTTTTTTGAAGCTCGTACAAATCAACAGAAAATCCGCCAAAAAAGTCTTTCAGCGCCGGCACAGCAATGTCCAGATCAAATCCCAGGGTCATCCCATGATAGTGGCAGAGTGGAAAGCAGAACCGTCCCGAATGGGAACGCCGGTCATCCACACGCATCTCATTCTCTTGCAAATAGCTATACGCATGATTGCCAATCTCGCTTTCGATCCGTCCCTCCCTGCAATGGTCTATATAGAGAAGCGAACTGTCCGTACTACTCTGAAAGTAGGAGGTACATTCTTTCAGGTGCATATCGCTATACATCACAAAAGCGCCATCAAAAATTTTGTGGGCTGTCATGGTTCCCTCGCCGCTCTCGTCAAAAAGCTGCAGGACAACGCAATCCTCAGTTTCAATGACATTTTTAACATTTGAGCCGCAGTTTATTTTACCATCAAACAGTTTGATTTCCGCCGCCTCCTTCCATCATAAAGAAATTAAATAACCGTTCCCGTCCTTCCGTATCCTGGAGGAAATAGTTTTCTTCCAATCTGCCGTTTTCCAGATGGATCACATAATTGCAGCACCTGAGTATAAATTCAGGATCATGGGTCACAATCACAATGGTTTTTCCTGAATCGGCAAGTCCTTTGACCGAATCGGCCACCTGCCTCATGTGAAAGAGATCAAGGCCGCTGGTAGGTTCGTCAAATAGTATAACCGGACGTTCAGAGGCAATCGCAGAAGCAATCGCCACACGTTGTTTTTGCCCTCCCGAAAGCCCCATCGGATGGCAGGCTTTGTACGGGAGCAAATCCATTTCTGTCAAGATAGCCTCTGCCTTTGCCACATTTTCAGGCGATTCATCGGAATCTTTCCCCGGCATACTTAACAGGACTTCCTCTAAAACGCTCTCCGTAAAAAGCTGATGATTTACATCCTGCATGACCATATAGCATAGCTTCAGCCGCTGTTTGCTTGAATAGGAAGTACCTTCTTTTTCGAGGATACCTTTACATCTTTTTTCCAATCCGCATAAGCAACGGGATAGTGTCGTTTTTCCGGCTCCATTGTGCCCGATGACCGCCGTTACATTTCCGGCAGGAAGCTCTATATTTTCCAGAGAAAGCGTTTCCGGCTGTTTCTTGTATGCGAAATGGAAGTGGTTCAGTTTCCATATCCCCTGCCCTGAATGTAGACTGGCAGGCTCAATGTCTGCAAACTCACCCAGGCCAAGAGGCCGTAATCCCATTTTAGCTTTTTCCGCCGCCGGAATCAACTGAAATTCCGGCAAAGTATAATCCCCTTGTATTTCCCCGTCGCTTAAATATATGATCCTGTCTGCCAGATCATAAAGATAGTAGAGCCGGTGCTCCGCAATAATAATTGTTTTGCCCTGTGACTTCAATATTTTTAACAGTTTCCGAAAATCAGCGATGGAATAGGCGTCAAGGTTGGAAGATGGCTCGTCCAAAACAAATATATCCGGTTCCACAGCAGCGGCAGATCCACAGGCGATTTTTTGCTTTTCCCCACCGGAAAGGGAGAAAACACTTCTGTCCAGTAGATTTGTAAGGTTCAACTGCTCTGAGACCAGTTTTACCCGCTTTCGGATTTCTGCTTCTTCCAATCCATGGTTTTCACATCCAAAGGCAATTTCGCTGGTCGTATCCACATTAAAAAATTGAGAACGTGGATTCTGAAAAACAGAACCCACTTTTTTTGATATATCAAACAGGGAAAGCCCGCTCATATCTTCTCCATCAAGCATGACAGTGCCTTCCAGCTTTCCATCGTAATAATGAGGAATCAGTCCGTTAAACAGCCGTGTCAGTGTGGTTTTACCGCAGCCCGATGTTCCGCAGAGCAGTACAAAATCCCCGTCGTTAATAGACAGGTCAATATTTCTTAATGTTCCGTGTCCTTCCCTGTCCCCAATGTCAGTTTCATTTGGAGGGTAGGAAAAAGAAACTTTTTTACATTCGATCATAGACCTACCTCCCTGTAATCATTGTGACAATAGGAATTGCAAAAGCCACCACACATAACAGCAGGAAAAAAACATCCTGCACATGAAAGCCGATCTCGCAGATGTTTGTCCTCTTGACCGGACCGCCCAATCCTCTTGTCAGGGCTGCCGCATTTAATTCTTCCCCGATCTTGACGGAACACATGATGACAGGGACAAGCCTGTATTCCAGCATTGCACTGGCTTTGCCCCCGCCAAAACGGATTCCTCTCATTTTCATAGCGTCCCCTATGGCATTATATTCTTCTACAACCGTAGGGAAAAATCGGAATATCACGGACATAGGAATGATGATCTGCTCCGGTAAATGCAGCTTCTTCATGGAGGCAACAAACTCGCTGACCGTCGTTGTCCTGACCGTGATGTATCCCATCATAATCCCTGGCACAAACCGCATAAAGAAACCGCAGATTGCAACAACAAGAAAGTTAGGAAGGCCGGACAGGTGGGGGAGCGCCCATAGTTGCAATATATAGCTGCCGCCATATAAAACAAAATAGATAACCGATCCCTTCCACGATTTTTCCGTGAGCAGTAGGATCAATGGAACAGCAGCCAAAATAGGAGCAAACTGTTTAGAAGCAGCCCCACCTCCGCCGCTCAAGACAAAGAGGGCAATCGTGATAAGCAATGCCAACTTTGTCCGAGGGTCTAACGACAGGCCGGTTTCCTTTTTTTTGCTTGCTAACAATTCACGGCGCATTATGCAATACCCGCACGCTTAAAGTGCTTTTTGAAAATTTTCTGGCCGATCACACCGCCGATCACGCCGCAAACGAACCCGGCAATCAAAAGAAGGGGGAGCGTATATGCCGAGATATAGCTCATAATGGAATCTGCATACTCTTGTCCATAACCGCTGATTAGCTGCTGATAGTAGCTGTCCCGTGTTGCAACAATGGGGATGTAGTTTCCGATGATCCACATAGAAAAAACACCATGCGATATGATTCCTTTTTTTGCACTCTTATAATCGCCGGATTTCAAAACAAGATCAGCCAGGACACCGAACACTGCACCGGTAATAATGCTCCAATACCCCATGCCGGTCAGCAACATTAAAATACCGCAGATCAGTCCTGTCAGTGATACCATTCCAAACTTCTGGACTTTAGAATAATATAGCATCATTACGATTCCGCCAATCAGCGGAACCAGCACGATCAGAAGCGGAAGAAAAATAGGGATAAATCCCAGCATGGCAATCGCCATCATCACCACAAAATAGATCGCAGTGAAGATTCCAACATTGATAAGGTCTTTTCCTTGTAGTTTATTCATTATTTGGTCCTCCTGTTTGCTTTTGTGTTAGCACCAGCTAACCGCATTTCAGTATAGCAGATATGTCGGTATGTTTCTTCTCCAAAAAGGCATTTTCGCTCTAAATAGACAATTACTTTGCTTTTGCTATCTTTACGGGGAGTGATTGCCTGCGTGTGTGTGAACATAGAACTATTCAACATTGAACAGAGGCGGTTCTTGCATAATTTGAAATGGAAACAGCCAAAATCTCCGCTTCAAATTGTAGTATTAGTAGAGGGAGAAATAGAAAGTAGGGTTTCGATAGCAAGCACAGCAAGCGAGTACCCGCTTGCGATTTTTCGGATTTTCAGGTCCCTTGCCCGAAAATGAAAAATGTTTGTTGGGATAATCTCAAACTCTTATGAAGAATGGAGGCAGCGCATGGCGAACCGAAAACGGAATATCCAGATGAATTTTCATGTCACAGAGAATAAAAAACGGCTCATAGATGAGCGGATAAAACTGATAGCCTCCCTACCGCATTCTATATCATTCTCGTTTGGCAACGAACTAAAAGCTGAAATCTGCCATTCATCCTCATAGTTCAATTAGCAGCCGGAAACGACATAATCATGGAGCAACCATGTTATCAAAAATGAATCAGCATAATCATACCGCTTATCAGGCATAATAAGGTTATTCCTTTACACAAACCGGAACGATACAATATTATTGAGGTGAACGATTATGCCGATTGATGATTTAACTGCTTTAGGGCAAAAAATGCGAGAAGCCCGAAAGAATAAAGAACTGACACAACAGGAACTTTCTGATCTGAGCCATGTTTCTGTAAAGCAAATCGCCAATATCGAAAAAGGGAAAATGAATCCTTCCTATTTGATTTTGAGAGCATTGGCAAAGGTCCTGCACATCTCTTTAGATACGCTTATAAATCCAGATGTTTCTCTGGAGGATGAGGGTGTCAATCAGATGAAAATGCTTTATTCCAGCTGTCCGCCAGAAATGCGTGACACCCTGCTGCATCACACCCAGGAAACGGTGAGGGAACTGACAGAGTTGTCCGAAAAATTTGAAACGAATTGAGCCAGTGAGTGAAATTTAACGATTCTCTCACTGGTTCTTTTCATTTTCGGAGAAAAGAGGCAAGCAATGCCTGTGTTAATACACACAGGCCCGCAGAGAAGAAAATCCCTCCGTGATTTTCCTCTCCGCTTGCTTGTTGAGGGCAGCGCCCCCAAGCCCCTTTGAACACAGAATTTCATTCTGTGGCTGCGCGTTCTGCGAACGCTTTTGACCAGGACCAGCTTACCGCTGGCCGTGGTCTTTTTCTTTTTCAACATCCTGTTCTACCTCCATTTTCAGCACTCGATCTACATTTGCCTTTGCCGTTAAAAGCTCCCGCATTTCCTCACGGGAACGCCGGTACTCGGCATAGGTCTTTTTCTTTTCTTCCAGCAATTTCGCGTACTCCGTCTGCAACTCTTTGACCTTGGGAAGCTTCTTGACTCCCATCTCATCAAAGGCATTCTTAGCAGCCTGGTGGAGCAGAATTTCTTCCTCATGTTCTTCCCGGAATTTCTTAGAGTAACCCGCCTTGCGGTATGCCACATAGACCTCACGGGTCTTGGCATAATTTACGATGTGAGTACGCAGAACAGCGATCTCTGCCATACGCTTTTCAGCCGCTTTGATCTGCGCCGAAAGATCATTGTGATGTGCCGTGGCAGCCGCAGCCTTTTCTTCCAAAACCGCATACTCCAGCAGATTGTTCTCTGACAGGTAATTCATGGTCTGCGCCATTTGTTTCAGATTAAAAACTTTAGCCCATCGAGCATAGCCAGCACCTTTTCCAGCCTGCAATTTTGCCTGAATGTCCACCAGCAGATTGACCTTCGGCGGCTCTGCCTGTGTGACGGTTTTCTTTCGCGGGGTATGTGCTTTCTTCCCTAAGAGAACTGCCCGCAAATCTTCCAATCCATATCCTTCGCCCAGACTGTCCATGCGGGCGGCTTTCTCCCAACCAGAGAGCTTCAGTCGATACGATTTTCCGCGCTTTGAGACTTCACAACCATACTCTTGCAACAGCTTCAGCAGTTCTTCAAAGTCAGCAGGACTTTGTGATAATGCGTTGTCAATCATCACACGCAGCTGTTCCCGATGGGAGGGCTTGGCCTGATCGCCCAGCCATTTGTTATAGCTCTTTCCGTGAAGTTTCGGATTCTCTACAATGGACAGTCCATTCTCAATACAGATGGTGTCACTTAGCCGACGAACCGCCTTGGTGCTGCCCCAAAAGTTTCGGAACTTCCGGTCATATTCTAAGCTGACCGATGACCAGATAATGTGATTATGAATGTGCGACTTGTCTATGTGAGTGCAGACCACAAAGGCATGATTGCCTTTAGTAAAACGCTTTGCAAATTCTACGCCCAGCCGGTTTGCTTCTTCCTGGGTAATCTCACCAGGGCGGAAGGACTGACGCACATGATAGGCAATCACATCATCTGTACCACGCACTCGTCCGGTAGCGGCAATGTACTGCCGCTTTGCCAGAAGGAACTCCGCATCCGCAGTCCGGCTGTCACACGCATAGCCGGTAATGAGCCTGCCGTTATCTGTTTTCTTTGGATTGGCCACATAGTCGATGATGTCACTGATCGCCCGACTCTCTGTGCGGCCTTTGCCGACATGAAGCGGCATGATTCTTGTAGTTGCCATAATAGAAGGTCCTCCTCTCATAAATATTTTTGTTTTCGCTGAACTCTTTGCTTCTATCGTTGCAATAACTTTCTCCGCTGGGTATAATAAAAAAGAACTTTCTACAACCTCAAAGGAGGGATTTCTATGATAGAACAGCTCATTGCTGAAGCAACAGAATGTGATTTCAAAATTGCTCTCGAAATAAAAAAGCCAAAAAGCTGGTTAAAAAGTGTCAGTGCCTTTTCCAATGGAATCGGCGGCACTCTGTTTTTCGGAATCTCTGATGACCGGAAACCTATCGGCTTGTCCGATGTTCAAAAGGATGCTGAGGCGATCAGCCGCTTAATTAAAGAACGAATCACACCATTACCTCAGTTTATCTTAAAACCATTACAGGAAGATGGTAAAAATCTATTAGCTCTGGAGGTTTCTCCCGGCCGTAGCACCCCATATTATTACAAGGCAGACGGCGTGATGGAGGCATATATCCGTGTTGGAAATGAAAGCGTAATTGCCCCTGATTACATTGTGAATGAATTGATCTTAAAGGGAACCAATCAGTCCTTTGATACCCTAACAACAGACGCGGTAAAAAAGGATTACAGCTTTACACTTCTGGAAGCAACCTATCTGGAACGGACCGGTCTCCGCTTTGAGCCATCCGATTATGTTTCCTTTGGTTTGACTGATAAAAATGGACTCCTGACCAATGCCGGAAAACTCATGACTGATCAGCACACGGTTTATAACTCCCGTATGTTCTGTACCCGGTGGAATGGCTTGGAAAAAGGCTCTATCTTTGATGATGCGCTGGACGATAAAGAATACGAGGGAAATTTGATTTATTTACTGAACAGCGGCAGTGAATTTATTCGCAATAATTCCAAAGTCCGTTTTGTCAAAAAGGCACAGTATCGTGTAGACAAGCCGGATTATGCTGAACGAGCTGTGACAGAGGCTCTTGTCAATGCGCTTATCCATCGTGATTATATTGTGCTTGGCAGCGAAATCCATATTGATATGTTTGATGATCGGGTGGAAATCACATCTCCGGGCGGTATGTTTGGCGGCGGCTCAATTCAGGAATACGATATTTACAGTATCCGTTCGATGCGACGAAACCCTGTGATTGCTGACCTGTTCCACCGCATGAAGTACATGGAACGCCGTGGAAGTGGCCTACGCAAAATCGTCAGTGAAACCGAAAAGCTGCCTGGATACACAGAGGCATATAAACCAGAATTTTCCTCAACAGCGACAGATTTCAGAGTCATCTTGAAAAATGTAAACTACATCATGTGCGGTGCTTCCGCACATGATACAGCACATGATGTCGCACATGATACATCTGTGATCAGCAAGCAAAACTTGCTATTGGAATTTTGTGCAGACCCTAAAAGTCGAGATGAAATGCAAGCATATATTGATGTTTCCAGCCGTTCTCACTTCAGCAAATATTACCTCAAGCCTTTATTATCTTCTGGTAAACTTGAAATGATGTTTCCAGACAAACCCAAAAGCAAAAACCAGAAATACACTACCGTTCATTCCAAATAACCAAGAAGCAGGGCACTGGGTCTCATCTCCCATTGTCCTGCTTCTTTTCATTCCAGATTATATTCACATCATTTACCCATACATCCAATCCTGGATCGCAAATTTCAAATTCTGCACCTTACCCAACAGCCAGATCGCCGCAAGCGGCAATCCCATCGGGCTAATCAAAAAAGCTATACCCAGCAAAATCACACCATTCTGCGGGGAATAGGTAATAATCACAGCCACGCCAAGCAGAGCAATTATCGTGCTGAGCAGACCAAGCACCAGACCGGATATGTAGATCAGCCCCGTACAAAGCCAGACAAAAATTGTCAACACCAAAATGGCCGGTGCAGTTACAATCATCAGCAGGCATTTCAAAATTTTTATTCCTGTTCCTCCCTCCAACGCTCCAGATGCCGTTTGCACAGGGCATCCGCTTCTCTCTCATCATCTTCCGTCACTTCCCGTTTTCCTTTGGTCAGTTCAATCTCCAGATAAGTCCGGTAATCATCGGCTAAGAGGTCGAACAGTTCCTTGGGAGTATGGCACACCTCGCCAGAGCAATAGTGAAAATCTTGGTCAAAATCAACTCTTACACATCCATGGCGGCTGATATAAACTTCTATGGTCTCGTCTGCGGTCAGGTAATCCGCAAAAATCTCCAGCACCTTTTCAAAGGTCAGCATCTGTTTTCACTCCTTTGCTACGCTTCTTATTCTACTCATATTATCCGGTACGGACAGCCAAAAGGCAAGGATACGGGCAAAAAGAAAAAGCGGAGGAAGGCGCGGCGAAGAAACGCCGTTCCTCCCTCCGCAGATGGGGTATTTGTCCCGGTTACGAAAGTTTGGAGAGTTGTGTCAGTATCTCTTTAACTCCGTCCCATAACTGTTCCTGCCGCTGGGATATATCCTCCAAATCGACATCATAAATCCGCCCGGTCTCATGCACCTTGCGGGTCAGCTGGTTTAAGTTGTTGCTGCTCCGGCGCAGCAGGGATACCAGTTCTTTCAGTTCCGGCAAATCCAGCTGCACCACATAGCCGTCCACAGCCATTTTCCGCAGATAGGCGCTCAGGTTTTTTGTCCCAAACTGTGCCATTTTCTGCTGAATCAACTCCATTTCATCAGCGGATACCCAAAACAGAACCGGCACATCCCGCTTGCGCTTGGGGCTGCTCATCGCTCCGGCTCCTGTTTCTTCGGGGCGGCAGGCTTATGGGCAGGCGGTTCCTGTTTGAGCTTTTGCAGGACAGAACTTTTCTGCTGTTCTTGAGCGACTTTTCGGAACTGTCTGGTGAACAGGTCGGTCAAACCGGGATTGACCTGATCTACCACCAGATAGGCACAGTGGCGGGAAGCGCCGCTGTCCTCCAGCATAGGAATGGTTTTTGCCCATGCTTTATTGTCCTGAGAGATACGCCCGTCATAGTTCTTGCGCTGGATGGTGTTGGCAAGAATAAACTGTACCCGTTCCGTCCCGAACTTTTCCAGCACATCTTTGACCGCCGCCTCCGTATCCAGCCGATTCTCTGCATAGTGGGCGCTGATGGTCTGCTCAATGGCTTCTTTGCAGGCGCTGTTCGCCTGATATGAGAGGTTGTACTGTGCTATTTCCCCATGCTCGGACGCATAGGCAGCAGAATGTGGATAGACCGGTGTTGTTCGCAGTTCCTCTTTAGCTCTGCACACATCGTCGGCACGGTTCTCAATGCTGTCCCGGATCACATCCATGTGACCGGTCTCCAGCTTTTCAAAATAGCGGTACACATCCGCCAATGGAGAGGGAGATTCCAAAAGCGCCTGGGCCTGGGCGTCGGTCAACTCCAGCTCCTCCATCGCCATCACAATATCCTCCCGGACCGTGTACTCATAGGTGTGGTGCAGGATTTCCTCCGGGGGCTGGCTTTTCAACCAGTCCCTATATTTTTCCTGCTCAGTGGCCATCTTTTCATAAAGGGCCGTATTCAGATTATTGGTATTCATGTTATCGCACCTCCTCATGCTGTTTTGGTTTCTTGTCTGTACTGCGGGGCGTCGCCGGACGCTTCAGGCTGTCCAGCACCGAAGTCCGTGTGCTTTTGGCAACAACAGCCTCGGCGTGTGCCTGTCCCTTTCCGTCGATGTTGAGCAAAGTATCCAACTCCACCAGACGGGCATTTTTGCTTTGCAGTTCTTCTTCATAAAGGAATGGCTTTCCGACTTCCTCCTTTGCGGCAGCCTGTTGCTGATAGAGGTTATCCAGCTGGGCCTTTGCCGCCTCCAGACGCTGGGGCATCTGGGCGAGGGCATTGTCGATACGGGTAAGATTTCCGCGAAGGTCTGTACCAAGGGTTGCCCGGTGGGTCATCTGTCCTTTCAGCAGGAGCGTATACTCCTGTTTCCAAGCGGAAAATTCCACGGATATGGCATATCCCCGGTAGCTGCCAATCTGCACCGGATCGGAGGTTTTGACCTCCTTGCAAGCATCCAAAAGGGCTGCACCGGCGTTCTCCTTATCGGTCAGCAGATCACCTCGGATTTCCATACCAGCAAAACCGTCCTCCGGGTGCGGGTGCGCTGCCAAAACCTCCAGGTCAGATTCAAAGCCCTTGATAAAACCTTTGTGCTTTTCAATCTCCTCCGGGAAGTATTTGAGCAGCTGATCCTCCAGACGATACTGCTTGCTCTGGTGGTCGGCTTTCATCAGCTTTAGGCGGGATACCTCCACATCCAAATCCATACGCTCTTTGATACGGGGGTCTCCGGCACACAAAGCCTTGATCTCTGCAAAACTGAGGGCGGTTTCATCCACATCATCGCAGGAACGCACCGGCGATTTAGAAGTCATGATCTGACTGATGAATTTTTGCTTGTTCTCCACCGTCTGCCAGAGGTATGCGTCAAAGGTTCCTTCTGTCACATAGCGGTACACATGGACAAGAGGATTCTGGTTGCCCTGGCGCTCGATACGGCCCTTGCGCTGGGCAAGGTCTCCCGGTCTCCACGGACAGTCCAGGTCATGAAGTGCCACCAGACGGTCCTGCACATTGGTGCCTGCGCCCATCTTGGCGGTGCTGCCCAAAAGGACACGCACCTGACCGGTACGGACTTTAGAGAACAACTCCTTTTTCCGCACTTCGGTATTGGCTTCATGGATAAAAGCGATCTGGTCGGCAGGCATTCCCTGAGCAATGAGTTTCTGACGAATATCGTCATATACCGTAAAGACCGGTTCCTGCTCCGGCAGAGGCACAGCGCCTTCCAATGCGTGAAGCAGTGGATTATCCAGCGTTTTCGCCGCCTTGCTTGCAGGAGCTTTTGCCTGCGGTGTAGAAATGTCGCAGAACACCAGCTGGGTCAGCTTGTCAGCTTTGCCATCCCGCCAGATCTGCATGATGTTGTCCACGCATTGATTGACCTTTGTGCCAGGTTCATCCGGCAGCATCTGGTTGACGATTCTCTGATCCAGGCCCAGCTTACGGCCATCCGAGGTAATCTTGAGCATATTGTCCTGGGACGGGTCAACGGTTCCGCTGTGTACCAGCGATGCGCGCTCCGAAAGGGTCTTGACCATTTCCTGCTGATGTTCGGTAGGCTGCGCCACGATGTTGTGGTATTCCACCTCCGGGGTGGGCAGGTTCAGTTGGTCGGCAGTCTTGATGTCCGCCACTTCTTTGAACAGGTTCATCAGCTCCGGCAGATTAAAGAACTTGCTGAATCTCGTTCTTGCCCGGTAGCCGGTGCCTTCCGGTGCCAGCTCTAATGCTGTGACGGTCTCCCCAAATCGGGAAGCCCAGCAGTCGAAGTGGGTCATGTTCAGTTCTTGCAGGCGTTCATACTGAAGGTAACGCTGCATGGTGTAAAGCTCGGTCATGGAGTTGCTGACCGGTGTGCCGGTGGCAAAAATCACGCCACGGTTTCCGGTGATCTCATCCATATAGCGGCACTTGGCAAACATATCGGAGGATTTCTGCGCGTCCGATGTGGAAAGGCCAGCCACATTCCGCATTTTTGTGTATAGAAACAGGTTTTTATAGTTGTGGGCCTCGTCCACAAACAAACGGTCCACGCCCAGCTGCTCGAAGGTTACCACATCGTCTTTTCGCCCCTCGGCTTGCAGCTTTTCCAGTCTGGCTTCCAGAGACTTTCTGGTACGCTCCAGCTGCTTGACGGTAAAACGCTCGCCGCCACTGGCCTGTACCTCTGCAATCCCCTCAGTGATCTCGTCGATCTGTTCATAAAGAAGCCGTTCCTGACGCTCCCGGCTGATGGGGATACGCTCAAACTGGCTGTGTCCCATGATAATGGCATCATAATCACCCGTCGCAATACGAGCGCAGAACTTCTTTCGGTTATGGGTCTCAAAGTCCTTTTTTGTGGTGACTAAGATATTGGCGGAAGGATAGAGACGCAGAAACTCCGCCGCCCACTGCTCGGTCAGATGGTTTGGAACCACAAAGAGAGATTTCTGGCACAGTCCCAGGCGTTTGGCTTCCATCGAAGCAGCTACCATTTCAAAAGTTTTGCCTGCGCCTACTTCATGTGCCAACAGGGTATTTCCTCCATACAGCACATGGGCAATGGCGCTTTTCTGGTGTTCCCGCAGGGTAATGGCCGGGTTCATCCCTCCAAAAGTGATGTGGCTGCCATCATATTCACGGGGACGGGTAGAGTTCATTTCCTCGTTGTACTGGCTCACCAAAGTCTGGCGGCGCTCCGGGTCTCTCCAGATCCAGTCCCTAAAGGCTTCCCGGATCGCCTGCTGTTTTTGGGCTGCCAAGGTGGTCTCCTTGGCGTTCAGCACGCGGCGCTCTTTTCCGTCTGCGTCCTCTATGGTGTCATAGATGCGGACATCCCGCAGGTTCAGGCTGTCCTCTAAAATCTTGTAGGCGTTGGCGCGGCTGGTTCCGTAGGTGGTATAAGCTGCCACATCGTTGTAGGATACAGAAGATTTCCCCTTGATCTGCCATTCAGCGGTAAAGGACGAATAGTTGACCTCGATACTACGCTGGAGATAAAACGGGGTATTAAAGGTTTCATACATAAATTGCTGGATATATTCCTTGTCAATCCAGGTAGCGCCCAGACGCACCTCAATCTCCGACGCATCCAGGTCTTTGGGCTGCGCGGCAGTAAGAGCTTCCACATTGACTGCATAAACCGGGTCCTGCTGTGCCGCCCGCTGCGCCTGACGCAGTTTTCGGCGTACATTGCCAGAGAGGTATTCATCAGCAGTCACATAATGGGGCGTTCCGTCCTGCTCCAGCTGTCCCGGTACACGGAAGATTACGCCTTGCAGCTCTCCGGCCAGTGCTTCTTTTGTTTTTCCGGTAAGCTGGCTCATATAGTCCATATCCACGCAGGCTTTTTCCGAGATGGACACCGCCAGTGCTTCACTTGCCGTATCCACCACAGCCACCGCCTGATGGGGCTTGATGGTCCGCTTGGCGAACATATCCGCCTTGCGCTCCAGCTTTCCGTCCTCGTCGATGACTTCCAGCGCACAGAGCAGGTAATAGGAAGAATCATCTGCATAGGCCAGTCGGTTTGCACGGTCATTGATAAGGCCATATTTTGCAGAAAAGCTGTCATAGAGGCTGTTCAGTTCCGCCTGCTTCTCCCGAATGGTGCTGTCCGGAACCGCTGCATCCATCTGAAGGTCGATCAGTTCTTGCACACAATCACGCAGTCCCACAAGACCTTTTACGCGGGCTTCTGCGGTGGTATTGAGATCCGGGCGCACCATGCGGCTGTTTTCCCGGTAGTACACCTGCCCGTCTACAATGGCATAGGAATAGTTCTTCACATTAGGATCGGCAGGAATGGAGGTGTCAATGGCTTCGCCTTCGCCCAGCTCCGGCAGCTCTGCCTCCTGATAAGTGCCATGAATGTACTTCACAGCATCATGCAACTGGTCGGAAAGCTCCAGTCCCTCGATAGGATTCACAGTGTAGTCCATACCATGAGCAGTGCTTACCGGCTCCTGTCTGCCCAGCACCATTTCCGGGTGGTCGATAAAATACCGGTTGATGGCAAAACCGTCCTCCGTCTGTCCGGTCTGAGTCCACTCCGGCACGATGTCCAGCGGGCGGTCCCGCTTTTGGAGGAAGATGATGTCCGATACCACCTCGGCACCGGCATTCTTTTTGAACGCGTCATTAGGCAGACGGATAGCTCCCAGCAGCTCAGCACGCTGGGCAAGATAGCGGCGCACGGTGGAATCCTTGGCGTCCATGGTATATCGGGAGGTCACAAAAGCTACCACGCCGCCGGGACGCACCTGATCCAGTGCTTTGGCGAAAAAGTAGTTATGAATACTGAAATTCAGCTTGTTGTAGGCTTTGTCGTTGACCTGATACTGACCGAAAGGCACATTGCCGATGGCAAGGTCAAAGAAATCACGCCTGTCTGTGGTCTCAAAGCCGCCTACTGTGATGTCCGCCTTGGGATAGAGCTGCTTTGCGATGCGCCCGGAAACAGGGTCCAGCTCCACGCCGTACAGACGGCTGTTTCGCATTTTCTCCGGCAGCATACCAAAGAAATTTCCCACACCCATAGACGGCTCCAGAATATTTCCGGTCTCAAACCCCATACGGTCCACCGCTTCATAGATGGCCTGAATGACCGTAGGGCTGGTGTAATGGGCGTTGAGGGTAGAGCTTCTGGCGGCGGCATATTCCTCCGGGGTCAGCAGTTCTTTTAGCTGGGCATACTCTAAAGCCCATACCGGTTTCTCCGGGTCAAACGCATCAGAGAGACCGCCCCAGCCCACATATCGAGAAAGAACCTCTTGCTGTTCGGGGCTTGCCTGCTGTCCGGCAGCTTCCATCTCTTTCAGCAAACGAATGGCATTGACATTTGCCTGGAACTTGGCTTTCGGACCGCCTTCGCCCAAATGCTCATCGGTAATGCGGAAGTTTTTTGCATTGCGGCGCAGGTTAGCCTTGTATTCCTCATAGGAGGCTTCCTCGGCAGCTTTGGCATTGGGGAAGGTCTGCCACTGGCCATTGACCTGAATGGAAACCGGGTGTTCGTCCAGTACTTCCTCAAAAGTTTTCTCCGGCTCTGTCATAGGTACTGGCGGCTCCGGCTCCCCGATATGCAGCCGTTCCACCACCACATCATAAGGCAGATTGTTCTTGTCTCCCGGATAGACGGCCACGGTCTCGGAATGGAAGGTCGGGGATTCGGCAGCCGGTTGGGGCTGTTCCTGTCCAAAGCCATCCAGCTGACGGGCATACATCCCGCGCAGCAAAGGTGCAACCTCATCCCAGCGGAAATACAGCATAGCCAGACGCTTTTCCTCTGCATCCATGACTTCCAGCTCCATGCCCTGTGCCGTGGTACGGTAATCGGCAATATCGCCGGTCTCCAGATTCAGTGTCTCGATCTCACCGGAATAGGCTCTGCTCAGCCAGTAGGCGATCTCGCTGTTGCTCCTGCCGGATTGCAGCAGCGTGGAAATCTGCTTTTTATCCGCTTCATCCATCAGTCCATGAGCCAATACATCCCGCAAGTCCTGATCTGCCTTGTCCGGGTCAATAGGAAGAAACTCGGTATAGTAAGCATTGCGGCGGTCTGCCCGAAGCAGCTGCTCGAACTGTTCTTTACGCTCTGCCCGGTAGATGGGATATACCATACCGATGGGCAGAAGCTGTACGGTGTCCTCCCGCAGCTCGGTGATCTGATAGGCGTCATCCTCGATATACACGGTATCGCCCACGGCATAGACCGGGGCGGCTGGGTCATAGGAGGTTCTTTGCGGAGTTGGGCGGCGAACTGCGTCATATTCCTCATCGGAAATGGAAACTTCGGAAGTCTGCTCTGTCTCGGCATCTGCGATCTGCTCTGTATCTGACCTCACCTGTTGGATAAACGGATCATTGTTCAGTTTTTCCGGGTCTGCCACCTGGCCGTTGACGATCCCTCTTTCTTCCAGAACTTCCCGGATGGCGATGGGGTCGATGTTGTCAAAACGGTCCTGTTCTTCTCCGGTATAGAACCGTTCCTCCTGAATGAGCTGGGCAAGCCTGCGCTGTACCTTCGGCCAGGGCAGCTGCGTTTCCTCCGGGCTGCCGGCACGGACAACGAACAGGCTGTTGCTGCCACCGTATTCCTGAGCCAGCCATGCGGCGGTATCTTTTTCTCTTGCATGGTCTTTCATATAGCGGACGACAGCGTGTTTACTCTCAATATTGCCGTTCCATGCACAAAGAGCAGTATCAATATCTTCCTGAGAAAGAGGGCGCAGAAGTTCATGGAGCTTTGGATAGGTCTCGTCGATCACTTCCCGGTGCAAACGCTGACGGAACTCCGGCACATCCGAATAGAGTCGGATCAGCTCCATATCCTTAGAACCAAGAACCGCACGGCGCACAGCGGCATTACCCTCGATGACAGCATTTTCACGGTCAGAATGTCCGCAGGCATTGCGGTATGCGGCATCCTCGGAAATGGCGGCAGTCACCACAGGCTTATACTGCTCAAACTGTTCCCGAAGGGTAGGCTTTGGCGTTTCTTCCTCCACCTCCGGCTGCTGGGCTTGAATGGCATCTTCTTCTGCCAGTTCCTTTTCAGCCTGGATTTTGTCATACTGCGCCTGTTCCTGTTCGGTAAGATAGCGGTCTTTCTGGACAAGTGAGGTAATGCGCTTGGCAACCTTTTCCCAGTTCAAGTGAACATCCGGGCAGTCCTGCTTTTTATAGTGCAGTCCTTTCCCATCGTGATCTTCGCCGCTGTGTGTTGCGCCGGACAAGGCATGAGAGCGTCCGCCAATGCCATACTCGTCTTTGAGGAATCTCACTTTCTCCTTATCCGTATGGTTTGCCATGAAGAACGCATAGATACGGCCTTTTCCTCCGGCGAAACTGCTGCCGCCGGTCATGGCGGCGTCGATCTCATCCTCGGTAATAAAGTGCTGGACGGTTGGCACTTGGGAAAGCTCTGAAGAAAAGGTCCTGCGGGGCAGGTCAAGGTCCTTCAGGTTCTCCCAGATCTCCCTCGGTCTATGATAGTGAAAACGCAACAGGTCACGGTCCTGCTGATAGGCAGTCCAGAAGGCAGCGTATTCTTCCTTGAGGGTCTGGCGGAAAGCCGGGTCACTCAGCTGCTCCGTCAGGCGGCGGGTCTCCTCCGGGAAACCATTGCCTTTGATCTCTGACAGGCAGGACAAATATCCGGCTTTTCTGGCGTCCTCACTGAGATCGTGATACAGATGCCAGAGCTTTTCCGAGAGGAGGGAGCGCTCATAGCCTGCCGCTTCTGCAAGCTCCACATTGGAGGCAAACTGACCACTTTCCAAAAGCTCCCCGATACGCTCTGCGGCGCTCTCCCAGAAAATGATCTGGGCAGACCTGTCATAACGGGCAGACTTCCCGTGGGAAAGATGGATACCATCCTCGGCATACCATGCGCTCACACTGCCAAGGCCGTTACCGCCGTGGTACAGCGTTTTCAGTATCTCGGCAATCTCAGCGGTGGTTTTCTGCTTTTCAAAGGCTGCAACCACACGCTCCCTTTGACGGTCTGTATTGCCGCCCAAACGCAGCACATGGTCGATGTCATTTTGGGCAAAAGAAAAAGCAGAGGATGTATGCGCTACATTCTCTGCTTCATCTATGGATTGGATCTGTTCCGCTTCGGAGAGGAACAGGTTTAGAGTCAGCTGTTGATAAGCTCCGCCATCAGGATTTCCTCGGCCTGAGCTTTGCAGGTGTTCATCAGCCCCACCCACTTCATGGGATCGCTGGCTTTCAGTTCCTCGGTGGCTCCCGCTTCTTTCGCCAGCTGGGGCATCATCTGCTCCAGTCTGCTCTGGGCGGTCTCGTCGATCTCCAGAAGGTGCTGGTACAGCTTCTCGCTCAGCAACATCTGGTTGTAGAGGATGGGACGATGTTCCTTCAGGTAGGTTTTCCTCATCCTGCCGTACTTGCCCAGGGGTTTCTCCGGCTGCTGGCTCAGCTTCAGGTCGGGAATCAGATAGTCTCCGTTCTGGATATAGGTCATGGGATTGTTCATCTTGTTTGCTCCTTTCTTGGTTGGCTTCGCGCTCTGCATTTCGGACGGTAACGCCGATCTGCCGCAACACCTGCTGGTTGATCTGGCTGACCGCTGTTCCCAGCGCCCCGATGGTGGACGGGGTGTTGAAATCAAAGATTGCCATGAAATCTTCGTGGTCGAAGTAGCGTTCTGGCTCCAGTCCACAGCGGGACATCAAAGCGTAAGTGATGCTGACGGTGGCTGCTGCCTTGAACTGTACTCCGATGTTAAACTCATCATATTCCTCCAAAAAGGAACCGTCAACGATATAGAAGAAGTCTTGCTGATGCTCCGTCCAGTATTCCTCAGCCAGTTTTCCGGCTACCTCCGTGAGCTGTCCGGCGAGGTCATCACCGGAAACATCATAGGTGCGCTCAAGCATGGCCTGCACCGAATCCAAATGGCGCTCCTCCAACTGCCACAGCCAGGGAGTGCGGGAATGTTCACGGGTTCCGGTGTCGGAAATATCAAAAACATAGCGCAGGCGGGGCCTGTTCCCGGAATCGTCCACCAGAGCGATTCCCTTGGAGCCGCGCCTTACATACCGGCCCATCTTTTCATTCCACAAATCGTACTCTGCACAGGCGGTAGCGTCCGGACGCTGGGCGTAGATCATCAACTGCTCATGGAACGGGTACTTGTAAAGGCGGGAAGCAGTAGTGAGAAACCCTGCCCATTCCTGCCAGCTCCCCGTGAGCTGCGTTGTCACCTTCTCCGCCATCTGTGCATATAGTTCAGCTTTGGTTGGCATAGTGTTCTGTCCTCCTTTCAGTTTTGGGGTAAAAAGGTGGGGTGGCATATTGCCACCCCATCCCTGCGATTATGGTGTTTACTGGTCAAAATCCGGATACAACTCCAGCTCGGCAAACTCGGCATCACTCATGGCCTGGAGCTTGCCCAGTGCGCTGTCTGTCAACTCCCGCAGCTCGGTTTCCTCCGGGGCCAGCTCGCCGCGCATCTCACGCAGGCTGTCGATCAGTCCGGTGCGGCTGCCGGTATTGTAAATGCACATCAGGTTCATTTCCTCAAAAGTAAAGTTTCCCATATCAAATCTCCCTTTCCGCACTCTTTTTTGGCGCTATCTTTTTGTGTTCTGCCTTGGGCTGGCTTTTCAGCTGCTCCATGACGGACTTTTTCTTTTCCCGTTCCTCCCGATGGGCAGCGGCAGCCAAATCCATGAGGGAAATGGGCTGACCGTTGCGGGCCTGCTGTTCCAGCTCTGCCACCGTAGGCTCTTTTGCGCCATTGTTGATGATACCGTCGATCATGCCGTAATCGTCCTCCACGGCCATCTCCGCATTTTTCAGCGGATTTTCCGGCAGGAATCCGGGGATCTGGGTAAAACCAACACTGTCACAGTAATGACAGGATACCTTACCGTCCTGCTTGATCGCAACGATGTCACTGACACTCATAGAAGGACTGTGAAAATCCGCCGGCTTTTGCAGATTAAACTGCTCATATAGTTTTTCCAGCTGCTCCGGTACCGTGCCAGACTCCCTCAGCGGAGCTGTGTAAATGAGGTCATAATTGCTGCGGTCTATGGAAATGTCATGGGACTTTAACCAATCAAGATTCATAAAGCGCACATTCTGCGGATCGTCACGGCTCACCTGATAGATAGCAAAGCAATCTCTGTTCTGGGATAGAAATGCCTGTTCGCGTTCCTGCTGATGTTCCTGACGCTCCATGACCTTTTCGTGGAACTGGGGGCTTTTCTCCCATTCCTCATGGTCCACACCGAAAAGACCGCCATGATCCATGATTTCCTGCGGGTCAAACACCATGCTCTCCGTATTGTCCTCATGCAGCACATAGACGGTCAAACCGGCGGCATCCAGTTCCAGCGCCCGTTCTCTGGTAACAGGGAGCATCCCATCATAAGAGTATCCGTATTCCTGCATATCCGGTGTGGATACCTGCTCATCCGGCATGGGATATTCATCCAGTGCCTGCTCCTGCGCTTCCGGCAGCTGGGCAGAAGCGGTCATCTGACTTGCCTCTGCCTGCATCTGCTCATAAGCAGCTTCCTGCAAGGTCTCAACCATAGACAAGGGAGCGCGTCTGAGCGAAGTGCTGTCCAGATCGTTATCATCACAAATCTGGAGAACTGCCTTCATGCAGGAAATCTCCGGCATATCCAGCTGACCACCATCCAGCTCTTTCATGGACGCGGCATCGTAAAGGGTATAGTCCCAGCCGCTGTCACAGGACTGGATATGAAGATAGGTGGCATCGTCAATCAGAAACAAAGTCTCCTGCTGGTTGGCGTCCGCCCCCAGCACTTCCATTTCTGGCATTGCCGCAGCCAATTCCTTTACCGCTTTTTGCACCAGAGGATTATCACGGTAATAGTCGATTGCCTGGATGGTGTCCAGGTCAATGGTCTGGCCGGTCAAAATCGGAAAAGGTCCTTCATAGTCGCTTCCGTCTTTCAGTTCAAAACCAATGCCCTTGATCCCGTTCATTCGCTCTGCTGGAATCTCCTGATAAATGCGGACAGCTTCCTCCAAAGACAGGTTATCGTGGTATTCTCCGAGGTTTGGAAATTCCATGCACTCTGCTACATAGTAAGTCAGATTGCTGGTTGGCTGCTCTATCGGGGCGGTTTCCGGCTCTGCCTTTGCATGAGGGTCGATTCCGCGCTCTTTGCAGATTTCCTTATAGTGGCGCTCAATGTCGGAGATCAAAGTGCCGGAGGTTTTGTTGATGATCTCCAAACTGGCTCTCAACTCTTTCAGTTCCTTGCCCTGACTCCAACTGGCAATATAGCCAAAGCTGTTTTCTCCCGTCTCGATGCCAAAATATTTGCAGACTGCATAGGAGATGCTTTCCGCTTCTACTTCTTCCGTGCGGCGGCTCTTTTTCTCTGCTCCTTCTTCATTTTCCTGCTTTTTATGGTCATGCAGCTTGCTGTGAGCAATCTCGTGAACCGTGGCCGAAACCGTCTGCACCTCGCTCATGCCCTGACGAATGGCAATTTTCTGATGATCGGCAGAAAAATAGCCGTCCGTATCGGCGGCCATTGCTTCAAAAGTAATCGGCACCGGTGCGCTGCGGCGCAGGGCCTCCATGAATGCCTCATAATTTGGCACATTACCGGAAAGGGAGGAAGCAAGCTCCGGCAAAGGTTTCCCGTCGGTCTGACTCACATCAAAGACCTTGACAGGGCGAAACATGGGAATCTCGATTTCTTTTTCCTCTGTGACGATCTTTCCGTCTTTATCCAGAATCGGAGCCTTGGTATCCGGGTCCAGCTTCTGCTCCTCGATTTTCTTCTTGTACGGTGTTGGGGCGATGATGGTAATGCCATGCTCGCCCTTTTTTACATGACGCTCAAACTGGTCTTTCCACTTATTGTATCCGGCTACCAAAGTGGCGTCCGGCTTCTGCATATAGATGAGCATAGTGTTGTTTACCGAATAGCGGTGAAATCGGGACATGACGGACAGATAACGCATATACTTTTCGCTTTCAAACAATTCTTTGATACCCTGCTCGATGCCATCTGTGATTTCCCTTAGCCGTTCTCGATTGGTGGGTTTGTTCTCAGCCATGATTTTCAATCTCCTTTCCAAGTGTGTGATTTCTGCTGTGTGTTCCGCAATCCATGCCTTTTGTTCTTCTTCACTTTCATACAGAAAAAGGTCCAGCAGGTACTCTACATAGGCTTTCTTCTGGATTGCTTCCACAAAGCGGGGGTGCGGTTCTTCCTCCGGTGTTTTGGGAGAACGGTCGGCTTCCCATTTTTTCAGCAGATAGTAGTAATCGGACAGTACGCGGTAACAGCGCTGTCGATCCTCCCGCAACTTCTGTGCCTCGTTTTTTTGCCGGACATATCTCCTGCGGGGAGGGGCCTGACTGTCATAGATCAGGCCAAAGTCCTGTGCCAGTTTCTCCGCCGCTTCTTTTGGGGAGAGGTTAAAGAGCTTTGCGGCAAAGTCGATCACATCCCCATCTGCACCGCAACCAAAGCAGTGGAACCGCTGGTCTACCTTCATGCTGGGATTCTTATCATCGTGAAAAGGACAGCAGGCCATGCCAGTTCGACTGACTTTTATCCCGTAAAACTCTGCCGCTTCTCTGGTGCTGACCGACTGCTTGACCGCTTCAAATACATTCTCTGCCATGTGCCTTTAACTGCCGGACTTTTTCACAGGGGGCTGGTATCCGGCGGCTTTTGCTCGCTCACTGGCAGCTTTGCGGCGCTCGGCGCTGTATGGCTCCCGGACTGATACACACCGCTTGGGGACGGTAAAGTTATGGGCGTCCTTTCGGGTGATCTGGTCGGGGTGCTTTTTTGCCAGCAGTTCCAGCTTCTCCATCAGACGGGGATCGTGGGTGTAGACCTCAGCCATTGGTTCTGCCTGGTTATAGAGGAGAATGGTTTCCCGTTCCACTAAAGAGAGCTTCATCGGCTGCCTCCTTTCCGCTGGTCAAATTCCAGCTTGAAGTTGGCATACTGTCCATCGTCCTCCAAAACCACAGTGGCATCGTAGGTCTTGCCGGTTTTCTCCGAATATAGCCCCGTCACACGGACACAGCCATCGTTCAGCAGCGCAGACACCACAGCTTTGGTCGGCTGTTTTTTCTTGGCAGCCCACCATTTGTTGTTTTTCCAGATTGCAAATTTGCAAGAATCATTCTGACAGAAGAAGCCTTTTTGCAGTTCTGCAACTTCACCGCCGCAGCGAGGGCATTTGCCCACCACCTCACGGGGCGGAGTGAACAGATACTCAGTTCCCTTGATGACCTGATAAGTCCCCACCAGATCTTTCAGCATGATGCTGATCCCGTCTAAAAACTCCTCCGGGGCAAGCTGCCCGCGCTCGATCTCGCCCAGGCGGTACTCCCACTCGGCAGTCAGAAGCGGCGATTGCAGTTGTTCCGGCAGCACTGTGATCAGGGAAACTGCATCGTGGGAAGGGAGAAGCTGCACCGTTTTCCTGCTCTTTTTTCGTTCCAGAAAACCGGCAGATACCAGCTTTTCCAAAATACCGGCACGGGTGGCCGGTGTCCCCAGACCTTTTCGCTCGGCGTCCTCCGGCATATTCTCTTTTCCGGCAGTCTCCATTGCGGACAACAAGGTATCCTCCGTAAAGTGCTGAGGCGGACTGCTTTTGCCTTCTTTGACGATTGCCGCAGCAACCGAAAGGGTCTGTCCTTCGGTCAGCTCCGGCAGGGCTTTCTCTGCGCCCTCTTTTTTCGGCTCTGCATCCTTCATTTTGGCACGGTAAGCGTCCTCCAGTGCTTTCCATCCGGGATGCTTCACCGTTTTTCCTTTTGTGGTAAACTCCCCACCGGCACACGCTGCAATCACAACAGTTTCCGAATAGATATGGGGCTGGGCTACGGCGCACATCAGACGCAGGGCCACCAGCTCCAGCACCGCTTTTTCTCCCGCAGGAAGGGCAGAAAGGTCTGCATCCTTGAGATTTCTGGTAGGGATTACTGCGTGATGGTCGGTTACTTTCTTATCGTTGATGACCGTATGCGGATCACAGGTAATGGCGATCCCTTTGCGAAACGGCATAGCACTGGCAACCAGATTCACCAGCACCGGCAGGCTGTCTGCCATATCACCAGTCAGATAGCGGCTGTCAGTACGGGGATAGGTGCAGAGCTTCTTTTCATACAGGCTTTGTAGATAGTCCAGGGTCTGCTGGGCTGTAAATCCAAGCAGGCGGTTGGCATCTCTTTGCAGGGTAGTCAGGTCATAGAGGGCAGGCGGCTTTTCGGACTTTTCCTTGCACTCCACCTTTTTGATTGTGACATTTGCACCCTGACAGGCTTCTTTCAGCTGCTCGGCAGCGGCCTTATTCGCCATGCGCTCCCCGGATACGGTAAGACCGGGTAGCTCCAGCGCCACGGTATAAAAGGGAATCGACTGAAAGGTGTCGATCTCAGCTTCTCGCTGGACAATAAGCGCCAGCGTCGGGGACATCACGCGCCCGATGTTGAGGGTTCGGTGATACAGCACGGAAAAAAGCCTTGTCGCATTGATCCCCACCAGCCAGTCGGCCTTGGCACGGCAGAGGGCAGCATCCCGAAGTCCGTCATAATCCGCACCAGGGCGCAGGTTTGCAAAGCCTTCCCTTATGGCAGAGTCCTCCATCGAAGAAATCCAGAGCCTTTTCATCGGCTTCTTGCAACCTGCCAGCTCATAGACGCTACGGAAGATCAACTCGCCCTCGCGTCCGGCATCGCAGGCATTTACCACCTCCGAAACATCCGGGGCATTCATCAGCTTTTTGAGAATATCAAACTGCTTTTTCTTATCCTTTCCCACCACCATCTGCCAATACTCCGGCAGAATAGGCAGGTCATCATATCGCCACTTGGCATACTTGGGGTCATAGCTGTCTGCATCCGCAAGACCGGCCAGGTGGCCCACGCACCAGCTGACACGCCAGCCGTTGCCCTCCAGATACCCGTCCTTACGGACGGTTGCACCGATCACCGCCGCCAAACTCTGGGCAACCGATGGTTTTTCGGCAATTACAAGTTTCATAATCTTCATCCTCCCATTCTTCTCGCACAGGCGTGTGCAGCTTTTTCTCAATGCTGTTTTCCGCATCCAAAAGCAGGTTATAGCCAAACCGATAATCATAGCGGTACAGTTTTCCCAGCAGGTCATTGATGATGATGCGACAAGCCAAAATGACACGGGTTTTATCCGCCTGCATCAGCTGGTAGCGTTGATAATTGCTGTAATATTCTTCATGACGGTGGGTATTGCTGACGGTATCTTCAAACAAAATATCTACTGCATCCTGACAACCATCCTCTTTTTCCCCCTCCATACAGTTCAAAAGTTCCATTACCATAGGGAAGCTCTGTTCATCCATAGGAGCTTCTGCTGCAAGAAAACCGATCAGAGCAGATAAGAGCAGACAGGCTGCTGTCTGTTCCTGATCCGTCAAAACAGCCATTGTTTTCTCCACATTTGGCAGGATCTTTTCTTTCACAAAATCTGCCGCGTCACCGGAATAAAGCTGACGGATAGAATCTATGGACAATGAAACGGTCACGGTATCTAAGGAGAAATCAAAGGGGTCATCTTGCTTTGGCGTTCTCCGAAGTTTGTTTAACATAGTAGAAAAAATATCGCCGCCAAAATACACGGCAATCACCAGTAAGTCAAAAACAGAAATCAATTTAATAAATGTAATCAGAACACTCAATTTTTTCGTTTCCTTTCTTTAAGCCAGCGTTCCATCTCACGGTGACAGATACCTACGCAGGGTCTTCCATAATTCCCGCAACCATAGCAGGGGTGGCTGTGGGGTAAAGAAGGAGGACGGGAAGTTTCCTTCCCGCCCTCCGGCCTGCGTGTCATCATGCGTTCATAGGGACTGTCTGTGAATCGGGTCATTTCACGCTGTCCTCGTCATCTTCTTCTGTGCTGCCCCCGTCAGCGTCCGGCTCGTCCGACTCCTCATCCTCGGTTTCCCATTCCTCGGAATCTTCCTCGCCATAATCATAATCGTCCAGACTGTCATTGCCCTTGGTCTTAGGCTTGTTCTTAACGAGCTTCAAGTAGGCAAATACGCCACCGCCTCCCAGCAGAGCCAGCAAAAGGACCAGCGCAGCCGGGTTCAATCCGGCAGGCTTCTCCTTTTCCGGCTCCGATGTTTCTGCCGGAGGTTCCGGTGCTTTGCCCGTACATTTACTCTTATCAGTTGCGCAGACCGGGCAGGCCGTATTGACCGCCCCTGCTTCACATTTTGTTGAACAGCTGCATACCGCAGGCATCTCCTCTTTGGTTTTTCCATCTTCCATCAGCGCCGCAAGGTCTGCATCGTCCACCTGATTCAGAAAGTGAACAGCAGTCTCCTTGTCCTCATTCGCCCTATCAATCAAGATGTAAAAGTAATTTCCAGCTTTGGTCGTAACAGTAATAAGCTGCTTATTGCCTCCAAAATCATCCACCAATGCCGCATTCCCCTCCGGTGTAAGTGCCGGTGCCGGTTCTGTTTCTTCCACAATCACATTGCTGTCATTGGTAGAATCCTCTGCCGGTGCCGCCGGAGCCTGTTCTGACCCCTGTGCGAAAGCAGGGATTGTAAAGCCAAATGCCACAACCATTGTCAGGCAAAGGGCGGAAAGTGTTTTGCAAATTCTTTTATTCTTCATAAGCGGTAGCCTCCTGATTATTTGATTCCGACAGTGCTGTATCTCTGCCGTGGTTCATTCCACCGGAAAGCATAGCGTTCAGCTGTGCTGGAGTCATGCGTAACGCACGAACCATCTGAACGATTTCCAGATTCTCTGCCTCCGTTTTCTGTGCTTCCAGGGTCTTGAGCTTTTCCTGATATTCCGCAATCTTCTCACGGGTTTTCTCAATTTCCTGGTCGATACGTTCAATTTTGTTTTTTGCCATAACCGTTCACTCCTTTCCACAAAGTCTGTTACCAGTTCATCAGACCATAGCCTTTAATGCTTTGATAATTCAGGTCATAACTTTTGATCTTGCAGGCATCGCCGGAATTTCCCTCCACGGTATAAACACGGCTGCCATCCGTACCGATCACGATACCCACATGGTCTGCTGTCCCATCCAAATCCCAATCAAAGAAAATTGCATCTCCGGGAGCCAGATTGTTATAGCCTCTTGCACCCCATTGTCCATGAGACTGGAACCACGGAACGCCCTGCCACTCACAGCCTGCAAAGCGCGGTTCACTTTTTCCAGCCTGGTTATAACACCAGGATACAAAGCAGGCGCACCACTCCACGCGGCTGTCAAAGCCATACCAGCTCCAATAAGGATAGCCGCCCACATTGCCGACCTGACGCTTGGCCAACTCCACCAACTGCGGATTTCCGGGACGGGTTCCATTTACAAACTGTACACCGGTCAAGTCCTCGGAATTGCTCATGTCAGGGGAACCACCGCCAAACAACAGCGGCTTATTGCCCATGGTCTGCCGGTAAACCTGATACATTTTCATCTGCTCCGGGGTCAGTAACTCCGACGCCACAGCGGAAATGGGCTTGCTGGTGAGTTTCACATTCAAAATGTAATACTCATAGGGGACTTCTTCTGAGGTGGTCTCGCCGGTCTCCGGGTCGGTGGAGGTCTCCGTGCGGTAGCGAATCTCCACTTCCTCAGTAAGCGTCAGCTGATACTGTGCTGCAAACACACGCGCCAGCTCTGCCTGAGCGCTCTGCTGGGTGTAACCTTGCAAGACGGCAGACAGAAATGCTGCCAGCTCATGAGGGTCATGGCCGATCATACCAAGGTCATAGCGATACTCGTCATACCCTGGGTGGCTGCTTTCAATGTTGTCGATTTCCTCCTGCAACTGGACTTCTCTGGCTGCATAATCTGCCTCCACCGCCAGCATTTCCGGGTCATCCGACGGATAGGTGGTGCCGGAGAGAACGGAACCGATGCTCTGCGCCATCATGGAGCAGGAGGACATGGTATTCATCAGCATACAGGTAATGAGGAACAAAACCCCTGCCATCAGGAAACCCTTCTTGTGGCGCATGACGAATGCCCCTGCCTGCTGTACCTTTTCTTTTACCGTCCTTGCGGCTTTTCCGGTTTTGGATGCAGCCTGGGCGGTATTTCCGGCAGTCTGACCGGCGTGTTTGGCGGCGGCATACTGCTTTTTGATGGCCTGTTTTTGCTGCCAGCGGGAAAGAGGGTTGCTGGCAAACTGGGGATTTTCCTGCAAAGATTTCTGGTACAGAACATTTACATTTGCCTTTTCCAGTTGACGCTCTGCCTGGGCTGCTTTGCGGTACGGCTTCAGCTTGTGGCTGCGATAGCCCTCCCGCACCAGATAAGCGCCGGTCTCCACCGCTTCCTCGGACTTGTGGGCGCTTTCCACGCCCACATTGTCCTGCTCTGTTTCCCGGATCTCTTTGTGGAGCTTGCCCACGACCAGATGGACGGGAGCTTCCCTGACTCCTTGAGAAACTTTGGAAGGTGGCTTTTTCTTGTCCTCAAAGGTCAGCTTCGAGGTCTTTTTTCCGGTATCCGGGTCAATGACCGTCTGCCTGACCTTTTTCTTTGGGATATTGGCCTGCGCCTTATCTGCTCTGGCCGCAGCTTTCTCCGCTTTACGGATCGGCTTTTCCAGTGCAGGATCAGACCGTTCCTCATCAGTAAAGCGCAGGCGCGGCTCTTTATTCAAACCATTCTCCCAGCATGAGGGAGGACATCATGTAGTGCAGCTCTGCATAAATGGCCATTCCCACAGGATCGTTGAACATACAGCCGGACAGGTAGGCATAAAACTGTGCCACCACATCGGACAGGATCTTCGCCTCTGTTCCTTCCAGAATCAGGCCGCCCATACCTTCTTTAGCACGAATGGCGCTCCAGACCTCTGCCAGACGGAGAAGCCCCACCTGACCGGTCTCATTCAGTTCGGCTGCCTGATCTGCCGCCGTGCGGCACTCACTTACCGCATCGGCCATGACCGTAAGCAGCTGGCTGCGCTGGGCATTTACCGCCCTGTCAAAAAACATCAGCGGGTTTTTATTCAAAATGTTGGGGTTCATAATCATTCATCCTCCTTCTTTTTCAGTTCCTGGGGTTTGGTGGTCATAATGCGGTAAAGTTCGGTGTTCTTCGGGAAGTGGTCTACAAACGGCAGGATCGTGGAGCCATAGAACAGCAGGCCCTCGCCCTCACCGGAGTGGGTCACATAGCTAAGCTGGTGCGTGGAAATCCCCAGTTGCTTCGCCAAAATCTGGCGGTCTCCGCCTGCCTGGTTGAGCATATACACGAAGTCCGAGTTTTCAAAGATGTTCTCTACCTCGCGGCTGCTCAAAAGGTCTTTGACATTCTGGGTGATACCTGTCGGAATACCGCCCCATTTTCTGAATCGCTTCCAGATTTCCACCGTATAGGCGGCGGTCTGCTCCTCCTTCAAAAGCAGGTGCATCTCGTCGATGTAGTAACGGGTGGACTTGTGGGCGGCACGGTTGATGGTAACGCGGTTCCACACCTGATCCTGTACCACCAGCATACCGATTTTTTTAAGCTGCTTGCCCAGTTCCTTGATGTCGTAGCAGACAATCCGGTTATCAATGTCCACATTGCTCTGATGATTGAACACATTCAAAGAACCCGTTACATAGATTTCCAATGCCGTTGCAATGTACTGAGCTTCTTTTTCTTCCTGTTCCCGCAGCAAGTTATAAAGGTCCTCCAAAATCGGCATATTCTCCGGCTTCGGGTCATTGAGATATTCGTTGTAAACCAACCGTACACAACGATCAATAATGGTTTTCTGCACCGGCTGCAAGCCCTCCTTACCGCCCACGATCAGCTCACACAAGCTGAGGATAAAATCAGACTTGAGTGACAGCGGGCTTTCATCATCCGAATAGTCCAGATTCAGATCCATCGGATTGATATAGTTGGTTGAAGTAGGTGAGATCTTGATGACCTGCCCATGCAGACGCTCAACAAGAGGTGCGTACTCCGCTTCCGGGTCACAGATAATGACATCATCGCTGGTAAGCAAAAAACAGTTGGCAATTTCTCGTTTTGCGCTGAAGGACTTACCGGAACCCGGCGTACCCAGAATCAGGCCGTTGGGGTTTTTCAGCAGCTTTCTGTCCACCATGATGAGGTTGTTGGACAGAGCATTGATACCGTAGTACAGAGCTTCTTTCCCGTTCTGGAACAGTTCCTGCGTAGTAAAGGGCACAAAGATAGCTGTGGAACTGGTGGTCAGTCCTCGCTGAATCTCAATCTGATTGAGACCCAGAGGCAGACAGCTCATCAGCCCTTCTTCCTGTTGGAAGTCCAGCCTGGTCAGCTGACAGTTATACTTCTGGGCAATAGAGCCTGCCTGAAAGATGTTGTTGCCAAGCTGACGGGGATTGTCCGCTGTGTTCAGCACCAGAAAGGTCAAAAGGAACATTCTCTCGTTGCGGCTCTGCAAATCCTGCAAGAGTTTTTTCGCTTCACTGCCGTAGGTAGCAAGGTCAGATGGAATGATGTCCATGTCGTATCCGGCACGGACTGCTTTTTTCTGTTCCTCGATCTTGCTGCGGTCCAGGTCGGTAATCTTTCGCTTTACCGTTTTGATGGCTTTCACCTGATCCACCGACTGAATGTGCATACTCACAATGAGCGAACTTTCCATATCCAGAAAATCAGCCAGCAAACGGTCATTCAGTTCCGGTGCGAGGATCTGCAAAAAAGAAACAGCTCCGTATTTCTTACCCATACGGAACTGCTTGCCGGTGCGGAACTCAAAGGAGCTTGGTGCAATAAAATCCTTTGTGGACAGACCGGAAGGAGCCAGCCAGTCCCATTCAAACTGAAACGGGAGTTGTTCATCCATGTGGAATACCGCATGAAGCTGAAAAAGCCTTTCTTTACCGTCCAGCGTTCTGGCAGCTACACCAAGACGCTTGAAGTTATTAAGTATATCTGTCTCAATACGCTCCAGACGGGGCTTGGCGGCTTTGATGCTGTCCGCGTCGATACCAAAGGTCAGGTATTTGGTCTTGATGAGACCGTTGTTACCTCTGGCCAGCTGATTTTGCAGCATTGTGGTGTATTCCTCGCGGATACTGTCAAAGGCGTCCCTCTGGGGCGGGATGGAAATGGAGTTGGCAAAGGTCTCCTCCGATGCCGCAAGGTTCAAAAAAGACAGCTGAAAATGAATCGAGCTGTCAAAATAATTGAGGAAATCACACCAACCCTCAAAGATTGCCGTCTTATCTTCGTTTTGGGAAAGCTGATAGTTGATGTCCTGAAACTGGATGGTCTTTGTGTAGTGGCTGTCCGATATGCGGCAGATTCCGTCCGGCCATATCCGTTCATAAGGGATACTGTCCTGCGCAGATTTTCCTTTTTTGTCCGTGCGGTTAGCGCGGGCAATGGCCGCTTCGATCTGCTTCTTATCGGCGCGGGACAGTTTTTTCTTTGTCTTTACCGGCTGCACAGTTTTTTCCTCGGTTTTTCCGAACATCCGATGCAGCCATTTTTTTATTGCGGTGAACAATGTCATACACCTCCTTATCGAGCATTTCCTGCCGCTTTAATACGGCATAAAAGTTGTTGGTCTGGTAAGGTCGCTGTTTTGGACGGATCACAGCTACTTTGAGAATGTTGCCCACGATCTTTTCCAGGGGCTGTCCATGCTTTTCGTACATAGCCAGCATAAAGAAGGGCAGCATAACCAGCATCATACACATAGCCGCTACACTGTTTCCGGTAGGTTTTCTGAGCAAAAAGAAAAGCGGTACGCCAATAAGCGCTCCGCCCGTGAAGCAGATAAGCTGCCGCTTGGTCAGATTGAACATGACCTTTGTTTTGACTTTTGTTAAGTCCTTGGGTACGGGTACATAAGCCAATGTGGAAACCTCCTTCCGTTTTAGTGCGCCTGAAAGACTGATTTGGCGAGACTGCCGGTTTTGAACAGCGTAAAACATAGCAGTACGGTGTAGCCCACGCAGCTCCAGATTGCCATGATGATGTCATCTTCCAGAGCGATGTTCTGCACCAGCACAGCATAAATTGCCACGCAGACGATAATGAGAAATGCCTGAAAGCCCAGTGCCAGCAGGGATCGGAGGTAATTCTGTCCCATACCGCCCCATTCTTTGCCCATCATTGCAGCCATTGGAACGGGAGCCACCGAAGTTACAAGGTAGATCTCGATCATACGGCCATAAATAACGATAAAGATACAGATATACAACGCCCACATGGTAATGCCAATAAAGAGGGATTGGAACCACAGTCCGAACAGCGGTCCCAAATCCATTTCCATCAGCCTCGGTTCCAGATCGGTCATAACTGAGGAAATGTCAATGGACGCATCCGAATTGATAATCCCTGCCGCCTGCGCCACCACGCTCTGCGCCATATCAAAGACGCCCATCACGATATTCCATGTGTTTGTGACAATGAGAATGGCGGCAGCTGATTTGAACACCCACTTGAAAATCATCCAGGTATCCACATCATGCAGGTTGTTCTTGTCTGCAATCATCTGGATCAGGTCTACGGTCATCACGATAGCCAGGATCACACCTGCAATCGGCACCATGATGGAGTTTGACAGATTCTCAATCATATTGAAAATACTGCCATTCCATCCCTGTGGGGTCTGTCCTACCTGTACGGATATATCCGCGACCTGCTGATTTACACTGTCAAACATCCCCGAAAGGTTGCTCATAATACCGCCCACCAGCATTTCTTTCAGCCAATTTGTCAGGGCTTCAAGTAAGAAATCCATACGGTGTCAACCTCCTTTCCGCCGCCCCCGCAAAGCTGCGGGAGCGGCAAGGATTTCATGCAGAAACGCTTAGACAGAGAACAGCCCGGAGAGCAGAGGTACAAGGACCATGCCAACAACGGCTACACCAGCACCGGCCATAAGCTGCTTCATGCCCTGAGATTTTGCTCAGATGTGATAAAGAAGCAATAGAAGTGTAAAAAATTTTGCCGTTCCTATCCGGCACTTGCGCATTGCGCCGGATAGGTCGGGCGGTCATTCGGGCAGGTCTACCTTGCCAACGAAAGAGTAGTAAATATCAATGTCCTGTCTGCGTGTGCCGTTCTCGTCATAGCTGCACTCATGCACAACGATTTTCTCCACAAACTCACGCAAAAGGGTAGGGGTAAGTTCTTCAAAACTGGTATACTTGCGGACAACATTCATAAACTTTTCTGCGTTTACCGTGGCTTCCTGCGCTTTGGAAAGCTCTGCCCGGATAGCGGCGGCTCTCTCTTTCAGTTCTTTCTGCTCGGCTTCATAGTCTGCCGACAGTTCTGTGAAACGCTCGTCTGAAATGCGCCCGGTCACGCTGTCCTCATACAGCCGCTTGAAGATAGCGGATAACTCGCTGATACGCTTCTCGGCGGCTTCCAGCTCCTTTTTCCTTGCGGCGTTCCTGCGCTTGCCCCCGTCCTCGTTCTGCTCGATCAGCAGCTTCATAAAACGGGCTTCATGCTTCGCTGCATAGCTGGTAACTTTCCGCAGATTGTCGGTCACTCCGGCGGTCAACAGGTCGGTGCGGATAAAATGCGCCGTACAGTCAACGGTACGCTTCTTGTAGCTCCCGCAGATGTAACAATCCTGCTTGCGGGTGGCGTTCTGGTAACGCTGCTGGTAAAGGACGCTGCCGCAGTCGGCACAAAAGAGTATGCCGGAGAATAAGCCCACTTCATCATAGCGGTTCGGGCGTTTGCGCTGCTTGCGTAACTCCTGCACACGCTCCCACATCTGGGTGTCAATGATAGGCTCGTGGTGGTTCTCGAAAATCGCCTGTTTCTCAATGGGGTTCTCTACGCTGTGCTTGGTCTTGTAGGACGGCTTCTCCGTCTTGAAGTTTACCAGACAGCCCGTGTACTCCCTGTTTTCAAGGATATGTACCACGGTATTGGTCGCCCACTTGCACTCATAGCCGGGGTGGTAGCGGCGGGTGCTTCCCGTCCGGCGGTATTCCAGCGTTCCCGGCGTGGGGATTTCCTGCTCTGTGAGCATACGGGCTATCTTGGTCGGCCCGTTCCCGGCAAGGCACAAGCTGTAAATCTGCCGCACGACAGGGGCGGCTTCCCCGTCAATGATAAAATTTTCGTCCTCGTCCATAAGGTAGCCGTATACGGGTTTGCTCGTGACGGGCTTCCCGCTCATACCCTTAGACCGTTTTACTGCTTTGATTTTCTTGCTCGTATCTCTCACCAGCCATTCGTTAAAAATGTTCCGCAGAGGGGCAAAATCATTGTCGCCCTGTGCGCTGTCCACTCCGTCATTGATAGCGATAAAGCGGACGCCTTTCTGTGGGAAAATCATTTCCGTATACATTCCCACTTGCAGATAGTTTCGCCCTAACCGTGACATATCCTTGACGATAACGGTGCCGACTTTTCCGGCTTCAATGTCCGCAAGCATGGCTTGAAAACCGGGTCTTTGGAAGTTCGCCCCAGAATAACCGTCATCTGTGTACCATTGCAGATTGGAAAAGCCGTTCTGCTTCGCATAGGTTTCAAGAATACGCTTCTGGTTTGAAATAGAATTGCTCTCACCTTGCAGCTCGTCCTCGTGGGATAATCTCGGATAAAGGGCGGTAATAAGGTTTCGGGTGGTCTGTCTTAACATAGTGTCCTCCATTTCCGACAGCCAGCCCCACTATTCCGTATGACTATCATACCACACGCCGGGGCTGGCTGTACAGTCCTTTTTGCTTCTTTACGTCCCGTCAAATTGCCGATTTTTGTGTAGCAGCTTCCGCTTCCAGCACTTTCAGCATTTTATCGGCGGCGGTGGCGGTGGTGTCCTGCTTGAAATAGCCGGAAACGACAAGGACAGAGTTGCCCATGCGGATTTCCGTCACGCAATCCGGGCGGCGGGTGCTGCGGTCATTCTTTGGGGTGTTGGTCATAGGCGGCTCTCCTTTCTATTCATCAGCTTTTTCAATTGTTCCATTTTCTCCTGCGCCGTGGCTTTTCGGAAGTTGCTCCCGGTAAAGCGGACAGGGGAACACATTTCAATCAGACGGTCATAAATGCGGGCGTGGGCGGTGTCCTCCGGGTGCTGCAAGTCCTCCAGCGTGAGATTGGTCGTGACGATCAGCGGCCTGCCGCTGCGGTAACGGCTGTCAATCACGTTGTAGACCTGCTCTAAGCCGTATTCCGTTCCCCGTTCCATTCCAAAATCATCAAGGATAAGCAGCGGGAAGCTGCATAGCCGGGAGATGTATTCGTTCCTGCCCTCAAAGCTGGCGGCAAGGTCATTGAGTATCAATGCAAAGTTTGTCATGCACACGGGGATTTCACGCTCCATAAGGGCATTTGCGATACAGCCCGCAAAATAGCTCTTGCCTGTGCCAACGCCGCCCCATAGCAGATAGCCAATGTTGCGCTCTTTCATAGCTTCCCAGTTCTCCACATAGAAATGTGCATGTTCCATTTGCGGACATTTGCCGTTGTCGTTCTCAAACGTCCAGCCCTGCATAGCCGGGTCTGTGAAGCCCCGCCGCTTCAACCGCTCGACAGTTTCAAGGTGGCTGCGCTGTTTCTCTGCGGCTTCCCGTTTCTCACGCTCTGCCCGCTGGCAGTCACATTCTGCCGGGTGGCGGTCACGCCCGAAAAGGCTCTTGCCCTCCGGGAAATAGGCTTCTTTGGGCTTGCGGCATTTGCCGCAGTATAAAAGCCCGTCCTCGCCTGTGTAGTCCTCCGGCTCCGGCGTGGTATCGGTCATATTCAAAATCATTTCGTCAAATCCATTCGTCATAAGCTCTCGCCCTCCTTGCAGGTATAATCGGGTATGCCCTTTTTCGGGGCTTTCTTGGCTGCGTCCTCCTGCGCCCACTTGAAAATCGTGGCTGCATGGCTCTTGTATTTCCTCCCGCTGGAAGCGATATGGCAGGATAAGCGGTCAATGTAATACTCCCACTTGCCGGGAAGCTCTGTTTTCAGCCCGTCAAGCTCCGTATCGGAAAGAATAACATTGTGGTATCTGCCATAGGCGGCGGGGGCGGGGTGTCCTGTTTCTAACTCTCTCTCTTTTTCTATCTCTATATCTATCTCTTTCTCTATCTCTATCTCTGGTGGACAAATGTCCGCTCGATATGGTGGACATTTGTCCGCCCCTGTCTGCGGCAGGGCTTTTTGTTCCTGCAAAGCCAGCCTCGCCCTGCGCTTGCGCTCCCCCTCGGTAGAGGACTGGCCGATTAAAAGCTCAATGTTGCTCATGTAGAGTGCGCCGCTTTGCAAAGGCTCCACAAGCCCCAGCTTCATAAAGATTTTCAAGGCTCTCTCTACGGTGCCTACCTGCTGGCGGGTAATGGTCGCAATCATCTGGGCGGTGTAGGGGATATTCTCGTCAAGCTGCAATTTCCCGCCGTTTTTCAGCGATTTCAAGTACAGCTTCAAGAGGATGTTGGAATAGATAACGCCGTCCTGCATACTTTCCAGCAGAACGATTGCGTCATCATCAAAATAGCTCTCTTTCAGCTTGAGGTAGTAATATTTGCGGTTATCTGCCATAGGCTGTGTCCTCCTTTTTCCAGCGTTTGGAATAATAGTGGGGGCATAGTATGATAACCGCCCGGAAGCTCTGTTTGCAGTCACGGGTGCAGCCCCGGCATAGGTCGTTGTAAGTGATACGGTTGCGGTGGTTGAGGAAGAAAGACCATTCCAGCCGCCGCTTTTTGCTCATTCTCGGCAATGGTAAGCTCCTTTCTGCCGTTCCTATCGGTGCAACAGGATAGGGGGCATTTTCTGTATGTTCTCGGTGTCATTTTCGGGCTTTTTCTGCCCTGTAAGCCCCGTTTGGAAGTCGGGGAGTATTGCGGTAAGGGTTCATATCATACCTGTATTTTTGTAGGGTTTCGGTATCATTTCGGGGCAGTCTTTAACGCTCCTGTTCGTGCTTTTTCTGCTGGCTCGGTGCGCCCCTTAAAATCTGGTCGATATTGCGTCTGACTGTCTGAAGCTCCTGCGCCCGCTGCCGTTTCTCCCGGTAGTCGTTATATCCGGCGTTCTTCTGAACGGTAAGCTGCTCGATCTCCCTTTGCAGGGCTTTGCTGGCGGGCAGCTTGGTTATTCCATGCTCCCGGAAATAGCGGGCGGCTGCGTCCGCTATGAGAAAATCGCTTTCGTGCTGCTCCCGGTAGGCTCTCCGGGCTTTCTCCGATTTCTGCGCTTTCAGACCGTCACGGGCGGGCTTCGTGCCGATATAGCCCAAAAGGTTGCGCTGCAATTCCTTTTTCTCCCGGATAGCGGCTTCCAGCCCTTTCAGCCCGGCAAGGCTCTCCTGCGTGGCGGCGTTGGCTGCGGAAATGGCAGCGTCCAGCTCGTCCGGGGAAGAAAAGCCGTACTGCTGGTAGAGCATGAGGGTAGCCGACATCTGTTTGAGGTTGTGCATAGTCGCCCACTTCTCATAGCCCCGTCCTTTCCCCTCGGCTCGCTTGGCGGCTATGTCTACCATGCGCTGTACAGCGTCATTGTTCGGGGCGTTTTTCGCTTCTTTTTTCGTCCGTAAGCGGTCTTTGATACTGCCGGGGTATTCCGCTATGGCTGCGGGTTTTTCGGCGGCTCTGGCGGCGTTCTGCTCCAAAACGGAGAGGACAGCAGCCCGGTCAAAATCGTCCCCCAGCTTCCGGGCGGTAATTGGCTTCGTCCTGTCCGGCGTGAGGTAACTTAGCCGCCCCCGGCTCTCCTTGACGGTCACACCATGCCGGAGAAGCAGGGCGGCAAACTCATCAAAGCCGGAAGCAGCGGCAAGGGCTTCCCGGATAGTCCGGCGCAGCTTCGCCTTATCCGTTTCAAACTTGGTCTGCCGGGGCGTGATACCGTCCGCAATCATAGGGGCGTTTGCTTTATCCAGCGCAACCTGTCCTTTCTTCTGCGCCCAATATTCACGCTCGGTAATGCGCTCCTTGCTGCCGTTCAAAAGGTCTATCTGATAAAGCCCCTCGCTGTGGCACATTTCCATGACTTCGGCTTTCAGATAGTTCATAGCTGCGTCTGTGCAGCGGTGCTTGCAGCCTGCTTTCCTGTCCGCTGGCCTGTCCATGTGGGGCAGCATGGGAACCTCCGCAATCCGCAGACTGTTAATGACGATATGCACATGGATATTTTCGGTGTGGCTGTGCCCGTCCGGGTGGGTGCAGACAAGAGCCTGGTGTCCGGGGAAATGCTCGGCGCAGAACTTCTCGCCCAGCTCCTGCGCCCGATCAACGGTCAAGCCGTTGTCCGGGCCGTCCCGTGGGTCAAAGCTGATGATATAGTGGTGGCTCTTAACGTCCTCCCGTTTCTGGTTCTTGCCATAGCGGAGATTGGAGCGCATACAGGCAACGGCAAAATCCTCCCCGTCACAATTCAGAGAGGATATGCGGTAGTCTGCCCTCGGTATGAGCCGCCCGTCTGCGTCAAGGGTGGGCTTCATGGTAAACTCGTCATGCTCGAATGTGAGGTATTTTTCAGCGTTCCCGTAGTTGGCATTTTTAGAGCTGATATGTTTGAGTATCGCCAACGGCTTCACCTACTTTCTGCAAGACTTCAAACTTCAAGGCGGCAAGGTCGGCGGCAGCTCCCCGTACCTCGCCGGATAAGGCGGTATAAGGTGCGCCGTACTCGTTAAGGCTCCGGGCTATCTGGTTGAGGTTTCCACCGATTTTCCCGTACTCCGCTGTGAGCTTGGAGAGGGCGGCAAGCAGCCCGTCATTGACAGGGGAAACGGTAATCACGGGGCGTATGGTCGCTCCCCGTATGGCTTGCCGGATAAATTCGGACTGGCTGATTTCATACGCCGCCAGCCGCTCCGTGAAGTCGGCGTATTCTTCATCAGACAGGCGGGTTTTAACCACATGGCGGCGGTGGGGCGTGTTGTATTTCTTTCGCATGGTCTGTGACCTCCTTTCTCGCCCGACAGGGCGCATAGCAGGGTTTGGGGAAGGCACTCCCCAACAAGATTCCCGCAGGGGCAAAATGAGCGGATAAGCGAATTTTGGTACTGTGGTAGAATCTTGCTCTGAAAAACTCCGGCGTTCCCCGGTTCCCGTCCTTTCCGCTAACAAGACGTTTCAAAAGGGCTTTGCTACCCGCTATTCCGGCATATCTTGAAAATTTTCCTTTCACTACCTACAACACCACGAAAAGCAGAATAGACGGAGATTTTTAGAAATTTCCCCTTATTCCCTACAACACCACGCAAGCCGGAATAGGCGGACAATGGCAGTATTTTTTCTTTGATACCCTCCACGGATAGGAACAGGCTTTTGCCAACTGCGGCGGCTATTTTCTCTTTTGTTTTTTCATACTGGGGATTTTCAAAAACGCCGAACAGGAACGAAAAAAGCAGCAAATCCGTTGAATAGATTTACTGCTTTCTGGTTGCCGGCGAAGCGGCGGTTATTCAGTTGTAGGCGGTAGAGCTATCTCCCAAAGCGGAACTTGAATATAGCTGTGAGAAGCGTCTGGGTGATGTAGTCCTCTGTATCTTGGTCTATCCGTCCATTCACACGGGCGGCACACTGTATGCGGCGGCGGTAATACTGCAACACGGTTCCCACCGCTTCCGGCTCCCCGCTGGCGGCTTGTACGATTGTTTCATAAGGGAGAAGCCTGTTATTCTTCATGCGCTATTCCCTCCATTTCCGCTTGGAGCTGCCGTAGGGCTTTTCGGATATGGTAGCCCGCTGTGCTGCGGCTGCGCCCGTACTGTCTGCCAATTTCGTGCTGTGGAATACGCTTGAAAAAGGACAGGTAAATCATTTCCCGCTCCCGTTCGTCCAGCCGTGACAGGGCTTCCGCAAGTAAGCCGCTGCTGAAAATGACCGTATCGCCGCAAAGGGTAAGTATGTATTCCTCGTCCGGCTCCGGGGCTTGGAAATATTCATCTGTCGTGCCTAAAGGGTAGTGCTTTTCGTCTGTGAGGTATTCAAGGGATATTTCTCTTTTGTGCTTCCTGCTCCGTGTCCTCGCTGCGTTGATCGTTGCATTTCGGATAACGACTTTGCAAAAGGCATGGAAAGTGTACTCGATATGTTCCCGATATTCTTCTGTACAGGTCATGGAAAATCCCCCTTTCCTCCCAAAAGGGCTGTGGCTGGTTAGTAGTTGCTTTTTATGATAGTAAGGGGCGGCAGCACTTTAGGCTGTCGCCCCTTGATTGCCTACCAGCAAAGGCGGGCGGGGCTGTCAACGGCTGCGCATATGCGCCGTTCATCTTGACCGTTGACTGGCTCGGCTGGGTTTGCTATTTACCCGACAAACTTGAATTTATTTTAAGCTATCACGTTTTACCTTCTTAAGCCTTACTATCATTACCATAGGAATTTCTTTGTTGGTTTTAAAACATTCTTCATAAAATCCATCAATGACAAATCCAGCTCTAAAACAAAGGTTAAAAATATCTTGTATGGAACGATGATAATAAATCTGCTCTTTCGGTTGCCCTTCAATCGCTATATCATAGTAACTGTGCGGTGTCATATATTTTTCAGTCAACGTGACAAAACAAGGGTGTTGCGTTGCAAAGACAAAAATTCCGCTTTCCTGCAACAGTTCATAAACAGCCATAAGAAGTGGTTCAATATCCGTAATATCCATAATTGCCATATTAGAAACTGCTTTCGTAAAGGCTCGATTTCTTTTTAATTCTAATATACTTTTTCTATCGGTCGCATCCGCCACACAAAATTCAATTTGTTTTGCATATTGTGATTGCCGTCTTTTAGCCAATTCTATCATTTTTTTGCTGTAATCAAAAGCGACAACCGAAGCGCCTCTTTGTGCAAGATACGAAGAATAATTTCCATTGCCACACGCAATATCCAAAATGTAATCCGCAGGATTAGGAGATAGAAGTTCCGTTACTTTGGGACGCACTACCTCTCTGTGAAATTCATTAGATTCGTCACCCATTGCATTATCCCAAAATTGTGCGTTCTCCTCCCAGATTTTTTTACTTTCCTCTGTTCCCATGTTCTCTCCCACTCCCCAAATTTGCTTTTTTGCTTCCATTAAATCTTCCTTACTATATTCCATTGTTACCCTCCATAACTTCTGATTGTTGCCGTCTTGACGATTATGTATCTTTACATTACCTTCTGAAACATATGGCGCACCTTGTCCAGGCGGCTGTTTGGACGGCGGGGCTGGATGACCGGCTGACCGACAGCGGCCTGATATCCTTTCAGCTCTGTAAGGCATACGCTCCGCCCGTTGGTGTAAAAGGCCAGATCAGTACGGTATGCCTGTATACAGCGGGCGGGAATCTCGCCAGTAAAGACAACTTCATCCTTTTTTACCTGGGCCGTTTCGATGGTGGCACAGTATTTCGGTGCATCATGATAAGCCCTGGAAAGGTATTCCTGGGGCGCATAGAGGATGAAGGAGAGATAAGGTTCCAGCAGCTGCGTCCCCGATTCCTTCAATGCCTGTTCCAATACAATCGGGGCCAATGAGCGGAAGTCCGCCGGCGTGCTGACCGGACTGTAATAAAGCCCGTATTCAAAGCAAATCTTACAGTCCGTTACGTTCCAGCCGAACAAGCCCTGCTCCAGCCCGTAACGGATACCATCCCTGACAGCGTTTTGAAAACTCTGGTTCAAGTATCCCAGCGAAACCCGGCTCTCGTATTGTACACCGGAGCCAAGCGAGAGTGGTGTAACAGACAGTCCTATGGATGCCCAAAACGGGTTGGGCGGCACCTCGATATGGATGGTGTGGCTGGCTGCTTTGAGCGGCCGCTCCATATAAATGACGGAGGGTTCCTTTACCACTGTTTCAAGCTTGTATTTTTCCGACAGCAAAGCGGAAACAACCTCCAACTGCACCCGGCCCAAAAAAGAAAGAATGATCTCATGGGTGATGGAATCCACTTCGCAACGCAAAAGCGGGTCAGTATCCGCAAGTTGCGTAAGAGCGTCCAGCAGCCGTTCTCTTTGCGCTGCCGTTTTCGGCGCAATCGTCGTCCGCAGCATGGGGAGGGGGTCCTCGCGCCACCTTTTACGAGGGAGCCGGGTTTGGTCCCCTAATACATCGTTTAACCTCACGCTGTCGCTGGGAAGGATAACAATTTCACCCTGATAAGCGGTGTCTGTCCGAACAATTTCCCCTTTGGATGGAATACGCATCTCTGTGATTTTCAGCTTTTCTCTCCCGGCCAGGGCCACCGTATCCCGCAGGCGCAGCGTTCCGCTGTATAACCGTAGATAGACACGCCGCTGGCCGCAATCGGTGTACTCAACCTTGAAAACGCTGCCGCATAGGGCGGCGCCCCCCTGTTCCCCAATCGGTTGGAACAGCCCTGTCACCGCATCCATCAACGGTTGAATGCCAAGGCCATTTTTGGCGCTGCCATGATAGACTGGGAACAGGGAGGCGTCTTGAACCCGCTGCTGTTCCTCCCGCGCAAGTTTTTCCCGGCTGATTGGTTCTCCTGCGATATACTTTTCCAATAATTCATCGTTATTTTCGATGACCGCATCCCATGCTTCTATGTCGGTATTTTCCTCCAGGACTATTTCCGGGGACAGCGACACCGTCTGCTTGATGATAATATCGGCGGAGAGCTTATCCCGAACAGACTGAACCACGCTCTGCAAATCAACGCCAGCCTGGTCGATCTTGTTGATAAAGATAACGGTGGGAATGTTCATTTTCCGCAGGGCATGGAACAGAATACGGGTCTGGGCCTGCACGCCATCTTTAGCGGAGATCACCAAGATGGCCCCATCTAAAACAGCCAAAGAGCGGTACACCTCCGCCAAAAAATCCATGTGGCCGGGCGTATCCACAATGTTAACTTTACATCTGTGCCACTGGAAGGAAGTGACTGCCGCTTGAATGGTAATCCCACGCTGCCGCTCCAAAAACATGGTGTCCGTCCTCGTTGTCCCTTTTTCGACGCTCCCCGGTTCTGAAATGGCTCCGCTGGCATATAGCAGGCTCTCCGTCAAGGTCGTCTTTCCAGCGTCTACATGGGCAAGAATTCCAATATTGATTATTTTCATGTGATTGTCCTCCCTTTACAGCCCCAAAGGGCATAAAAATCCCCAGCAGTAAAATACTTTTACCACTGGGGATTATAAGTTGCGGACATACACATATACAGCATACACCTGTTTGTGATTGCTGTTTTTGGGGATATGTCAAAATTGATAAGGCAAAAGTATTCTTAAATTGGGTACAAAAAACTAAGCCCCTACAAAAGGAGCTATCATAATCCTTTGTTCCCACTATTTGATTATAGTTTTATTTAAGAATACCTTGCCGCATATTTTTTACTCCTTTTCTGGAATGAAGCTATTATATCACATCAGTTTTAGGAAAGCAAGTACCTAAAAGAAATTTTTCTTCCCCTTATATGTAACAATCATACCGGCTTCCTAGCGTTCAGAATGTTTTCTGCTGTCTGCTGTGGTGTTTGGTTGGAATTGTCCAACCAAAAGCCGATCCGTGGTGTTGTCTGCATTTTACTAAATACAAATTCAATGTATACAGAAAGATATAAGGAGTGGGAGGGATTCCGCCGTAGTTGGCATTGTAGGAAAATCCAAAAGTTTAGATTTTCCCACAATGCTTATCTTTTGGTCTTTGGTTCGGAATAGTGTAGTGCTGGCGGTCTATCTCTTGTTTTCGGTTGCTTGCTTCCTTACCGTACATGAGCATTGGCGCCAGGGTTGTCGTTGCCGTAACCTTCCAACAGGTTGATGACACCCCAGATACCAAGACCAGCGCCCAGAGCGATAACGAGAGTCTGAAGAACGGTAATTGCCTGTTCAAAAAATGCCATATAGTTTGTTAGCCGGAATCTGATTAAAAAATAGGTTTGTCATGTTTCATAGGCATACAAAAGCCGGAACAATCTGCCACCCGGTTTCCGGGGGCATGATTCCGGCTGTCCTCCTTTTTCATTATTTTTCTTGCGATTGTCCGCTTTGTACGCCAATGGCCTCAACAGAGGCAGTTGCGGCAAATAGATACGATCACTCCTTTCTCAGCGGAACCGTATTACACGCCCTCCGTGTCTACTTCATATACATCGCAGACCTCATCAGGCTTGAGTTTTAGTCTGGCAGACAAAAATGCTTCAATATCAAAGGTATTTCGCTTGTCTGCATCAGCTGTGTATTTGAAATTAGGGTGTCTGGTAATGTCATACTTGTCTGAAAGAAACGGACGCACACCGCGCAACTGCAAGATGCACTTGCCGCCATCCATAACTGCCAGCTCGTCCTGGCTCATCAGCTCTTTTCCCAATTTCTGATAGTTAAGCGAGTGGGAGGTCTCCCGTCCCCGGCTCTCTCCGGTGTTGTAAGTGTCTATGGTCTCCTTTCCCAGAACAGCCGCCAGCTCTTTCAGCGTTGTTGGCTCTTTGCCACCCAGGAAGATGGAAGTATCCATATTGCCGATGATGGTATCGGCATTATCTTTGTAAATTGCCTTGAGCTGGCTCTGTGCCTGCAACACCAGACAGGCAGAGATTTCACGGCTTCGGATGGTGGCCACCAGCTTTTCCAGCTTCGGAATCTGCCCGATGTTGGCACACTCATCAATCAGACAGCGCACATGAACCGGAAGCCTGCCGCCATACACATCGTCGGCCTTTTCACAAAGCAGGTTGAATAACTGGGTGTAGCACATGGAAATGAGAAAGTTAAAACTGTCATCCGTATCACTCATAATGAGGAACAGAGCCGTTTTTCTGTCTCCCAGCGTATCCAGTTCCAACTCATCGTAGGATGTAACCTCGCGCAGCTCCGCAATATCAAATACGGCAAGACGCGCACCGCAGGAAATCAAAATCGACTTAGCGGTTTTGCCAGAGACAAATTGTCAAGGACTTTTTCATCAAATTCACAAAAAAGCCACAAAAAAAGTGCCAGAAGCAGATTTTAGCTCCTGACACTTTTGCGGATGGGTTATTTGCTCCTGCTTAACAGTTCGTCGCAAAGGTACGCATATTCCGGCAGTTGGCCGATATAGGGTTTCCAGCGCCGCTTAATCTCGGCCAGTTCCAGCGGATCGGCGTCCTCGAAGTCATGGTCGTTTCCGGTCATTCCAAAAACATCCAGTGCTATATCATTCAAGCACTCATAACAAAGGCCAGCAGCGGACTCTATCCAGTTGCCGGTATCAATATAGACTGGGTCGATAGATATTGCCAGCCACACATAGCCGACCTTGTCCGACCAAACCAAATCATAAGCAGTCATTTGTTGGATGTGTTTCTCGAACACTTTACGGACGCGCTCAATCTCATTTTTCTCTTTTTCTGTGTACAGCATTTTCATGTCCTCCTTAGATAAAAGTTTTGGTGCGTACCACTATCAGTTTAGCACAAGGCGGCTTCGTTTATCAGTCTTTCACATCTGCTGAATTTCATTTTTGAGCATACGCTTGATTTTATCGCTCATGGTTTCTGTGCTGGTATTGCTGAAATGGACATGAACCTTGTAGGTTGTCTTTCCGATTTTCTTTACCATCGCTGGCGTGTTTTCCGGCGCTCTGGACGCAGTAGCGGCGTCTGCCACCTGCATAGTACGGGGTTCTTTGTTCATGGCGCTCCTTTCTCCGAACGGGTCTGTGCCGCCCGGCAAAAAATTACTCATGCTTACGGTTCACAAGGTCTTTGGCCGCCCGCCTGGTGGCTCCGGCGTTTTCCTCCCGAAAGTTCTTCCCGTCAAAGAGGATCGGTGCACACCGTTCCAGAATACGGTCATAGATACGGGCGTGGGCCAGATCAGGCGGGTTTTTCAGCTCGGACAGTTTCAAGTTTGTTGTGATAATCATGGGTCTGCGGCTGCGATAGCGGCTGTCAATGACGAAAAACATCTGCTCCATAGCATATTCGGTACTGCGCTCTACTCCCAGATCGTCAATGATAAGCAAGTCATATTCATCAAAGCTGGCAATAAACTCTGACCTGTCCTCAGAGAACATCCCGGTCAGGCGGTTCAGAATGGTGGGAAAGTTCGTCATCAGCACCGGCACATCCTGGTCAAGCAAAGCATTGGCAATACATCCGGCGAAAAAAGACTTGCCGGTTCCCACATCTCCAAACGGCAAAAGCCCGATATTGCTCTTATATGCCTCTTTCCAGTTCTCCACATAGGCGTGAGCCTTGTCCATCAATGGGTTTTGCCCGTTATCATTGGAAAATGTGTAGTCGTACAGATAACGGTCTTGCAAGCCCTGTGCCTTTCGGCGTTTGATACGTTCTATACAGCGCTGCCGTTCTTCAGCAGCCTTGCGCTGCTCCTCAGCCTCCCGCTGGCACTGGCAGATGCAGCGCGGCATAAAGTAGCCGGATTTCCCGAAGCATGGCACAACGGTCTGCCTCTGGCCGCCGCATTTCTTACAGTGAATGAGCCCGTCTGCCGGGTCTATGTACTCGTCCCCGGCCAGTTCCATACCGACGGCTGCCTTGTCAATCAGCGCCCGGATTTCTGCGGTAATCTCAATCATACGGTTTCATCCTCCTTTACGCTGTAATCCCGGTTGCGGGTGGGCGGGACTGCTTTCTTCGCGTCCTCACCAGCCCAGCGCCGGATGGTGGCGACATGGCTCTGATACCGCTTGCCGGTAGAAGCCATGTACTCGGACAGCTTTTCGATGTACTGGCCCCATACGGTGGGAAAGCTGGCCTGCAAGTCTGCCATTTCCTCGTCCGTCAGGAAAACATTCTGGTAACGGCCATAGGCGCGGGCGGAGCGTTCCTTCTCTATCTCTCTCTTTATCTCTATCTCTTTCTCTAACTCTATCTCTATCTCTGGTGGACGAATGTCGGACAAATGTCCGCCGTTTGTCCGGGGCGCAGAAAGAGCCTTATTTTGGAGCCTCGCAGCCCGCTTTCGCTCAGCCTCGGTAGAGGACTGGCCGATTAAAAGTTCGATGTTGCTCATGTAGAATGTGCCGCTGTCCAGCACCTCCACAAGACCCAGCTTCAAAAAGATATGCAAAGCTCTCTCAACAGTGCCGATCTGCTGGCGGGTAATGGTGGCGATCATCTGCGCCGTGTAAGGAATGTCCTCGTCAAGTTGAAGCCGTCCACCATGTTTCAGCGATTTCAGATACAGCTTGAGCAGAATGTTGGAATACAGCACACCATCCTGCATACTTTCCAGCAGCACGATGGAATCATCGTCAAAATAGTTTTCTTTGAGTTTCAGGTAATAATATTTTCGATTGTCTGACATAGGGTTCCTCCTTGTGGTTCTCTTGGGATTCTGTACGCATTTTAAGGCTATTTTAGTGGGCAGAGGATAAATCTATCAGACTGCCTTTGACACCCCCGAAAAAAACCTTGATTTACAAGGGTTTTTCATCCCCTAAAGCGTGACATTTCTCCCGTTGTTTCCGCTTGCGCTTTGCGGCGTTGATCCGCTTCATGCGTGCGGCACATTCCGGGCAGTATTTGGCTCGGTTGGAACCGGGGGTAAACAGTGCCTTACATACGGAGCATTTCTTCGCGTTCAGCCGGTGGAACAGCGCCGTTTCCAGTTCCTTATCCTGCGGCAATACCGCCGCCCGAAACCACCTGCACAACAGGGAGTAGGAAATAGACTGGACACAGACACATTCCTCCCCATCGTCCAGGGCGATACAGTTTCCGTCGATGTAGTTACAGCACTCATGCACCAGCCTCCGCACTCTGCGGTACTGGCGGTAATCCATGACGGAGATAGGTTCAGACTTATTGTTCTTCATAACTGATTTCTTTCATAAAGTCGGTAACCTCCTTAAATGAATTTATTATTAAATATTCGTGCAAAGTATTGTTTTCTTCGTGCAAATGGCATATACTATAATTGCCAGCAGAAAGGGGTTGATCGTATGGCTGGAAATACCACAAACATCAGTATCCGCATGGACGCAGATTTGAAAGCACAGGCAGACGCACTGTTTACTGAACTTGGCATGAACCTGACTACGGCGTTTAACATCTTTGTGCGCCAGTCGCTTCGTGAAGGCGGCATTCCCTTTGAAGTAAGGCTGGAACAGCCGAACAAAGAAACGGTTGCTGCCATGCTGGAAGCGGAAAGGATTGCAAAAGACCCGTCTGTAAAGGGCTACAATGACCTTGACGAGTTGTTTGCTGACCTGAAAAGATGAAAGAAACCAAATATACCGTCAAGTACACGACCAGTTTCAAAAAAGACTACAAACGAGCCATCAAGCGTGGCTTGAAGATCGAGGTGCTGGAGCAGGTTGTAGCGTTGCTGGCGATGGGCGAACCGCTGCCGGATAAGAACCGCGACCATGACCTGTCCGGCGATTGGACAGGTCATCGGGAATGTCATATTCTCCCGGACTGGCTGCTTGTCTACCGCATAGAAGATGATGTTCTGGTGCTGACGCTGGCCCGCACCGGCACACACAGCGACTTGTTCGGCAAATAAACCGACTGCCGCCGTATGGGGAAACCTGTACGGCGGTTTTTCTGTGTGCAAAAGTATGTCGTGAAACGCGGTAGCCCTTACCGCTCCGGCTCCCGGTCGTGAGACTTGTCCCTTTCCTGTCGGGACAGCTGCTCGGCGGTTTTGCGGAGCCGTTCCACTGCTTTCAAATCCTCCCTCATGGATTTCATGGCAAGCGAGTCCGTCTGCTTTCCGGCGGTCAGTTGGTCGATCTCCCGCTGCCATGCCTTCGGGGTGATCCCCTCGCCGCTGTCTTTCAATTCTTTCAGATACCGGGCTGCTGCGTCATACAGGATCAGTTCCCGGCTGTGGCGCTGCTCAAACTGTTCCCGCTTCTCCGGCTTTACCCTGGCAAGCTGCTTGTGGACAGTCTTATACTCGTTGTACTGCGCCCACATCTCCCCGCGCTCGGTGAGGACAGCGATCCGGCGCTCAGCCTTAACGATCTCTCGCCGCAGGTCATAGTAACGGGTGTTCATATCTGCGATTTTTTCATGGAGCTGCTGCATGGATTGGATGCCGTTTGCCTGCAAAAAGCTGAACAGGGCGGCGCTCTCCTGTAAAGCCCGGATTTTGCCGGTGCGGGTGTCGGGCCGCTTGAGCTGCTGCTGGGCCTCCCACAAGTCAATCATGCTGGGCTGCTGGCCCTCCGGCTTCTCGGCCTCGGCCTTCGACCAGTTGTAGAGGCGGGTAATGCGGGCCTTGATTTCTTTCAGCAGCTTGTTGTCGGCGGCGATCTGCCGGTTGACTTCCCCCTTGTCGGTGCGGATGCCGCGCTTCTCCATCTGGCTGGCCGCTGGCCCCAGGTGGACAGAGGGGATTTTATCAATGCCCTGTCGCTTGTAGCTGCGGTGGTCAATGCGCTCCGGTCTACCGGCAGATTCCAGCGCCCGGTTGGTGTAGGCTGCCCACGCTGCCCGCCAAATCTCCACATTTCCTTTATCGTTCCAGTCGGTGGTGTCCTCCCGGTGGTTCTTCCAGCCGCCTCTCTCGTCCGGGATACGCCGGCCGTTCTCGTCCAGATCGTATGCCTTGCGGCACTTTGCGCCCCACTGTCCATTTTCTTTCAGAGGCCGGAGCGTCAGCATGATATGGACATGAGGGTTGCCGGTTCCCTTGTCATGGATAGCAAAGTCGGCGCACATTCCCTTGTCTACAAAGTTGTCCTTCACATAGGCGCGCACAAGGGCAAGCTGCTGTTCGCCGGACAGTTCACGGGGCAGGGCTGCTTCAATCTCACGGGCAAGCTGGCTGTCCCTGGCTTTCTCGATCTGCTCCACACTGTTCCAGAGGATAGAACGGTCTGCAAATTCCGGCGGGGCATGGGCGGGCAGCATGATTTCCGCATGGACAATGCCGCCTTTCCGGGTGTAGTCGTGGGTCATGCCGTCCCATTCATTTGTCAGCTTGGTTCCGCTGCGGTAAGCAGCTGCGGCAACGGCAGAACGGCCCGCGCTGCGCTTGATGATACTGACGGGGATATGACAGAAATCTATGGGGAACACCTCCTTTCAGTGAGGGGATAACAGGCTCTGTGGAGCCGGACAAACGCAAAGCGGGTGTCTGGCTGCGCAGAGCGCACAAGGGGTTTGGGGAGCGTAGCTTCCCATCGCGGACGAAGTACGCAACAGCCCCGGCAGGGCGCACGACACCGGCAACGGTGTATAAGTGCGCCCTTGTAGACAAGGGACTTATGGCGTGTCCCCGGATTTTGGCAGGTTTGCAGTCAATTCCGCAGCCCCCGGAAGATGGGACAGGGCAATCAGAAATGTTTTGACCTCCGCGCCGGAAAGGTCGGGAGCCAGCGGGAAAATCCCCTCCAAAACGGCTCCACGCTCAATCAGGCGGCGGGTGCGAACCCTGCGTTCTTCGTTCCGCTGCTTGTTCTCCAAAATCTTTTTTCGGTTTTCAAGCTGCCGAATCTCCTTCAGGACTTTCTCCCGTTCTTCTTTTTGGGGGTGGGCTGTAATTTTTTCGTTCATGTCAGGCACCTCTTTTCTTCGGAAATACTCATAGATTGACCGTCCATTTCTGTCGAGCAAAGTACCGGCGCAGCCTCCGCAGTGCGGCACGGATGGATTTTCCCGCCTGTGATGGTGTGATACCCTCCATTGCGGCAATATCTTTCACTTTCATACCCAGCATATAGCGGGCGTGGACACGGCGGGCCTGCATAGGCGGCAGGGAGGAAATGGCTTCGTACAATCGCCGTATCAGTTCTTCGTATTCGGCTAATTCTTCTTTTTCTATCAGGTAGTCCTCCGGCGATGGCTGCGCCCAGCCGATGGCGGCATTTTCGATTCCATCGTTACAATCGAGGGAATAAAACGCCTTATACCGGAACATCTTGCGATCTCTGGCGGCCTCGGCTCTCTTGTCCAGAAGAAACGCTTCGACGATCTCATCGGACACCTCCACAAAAATGTCCTCTTTGCAAAATGGATAATATTGTTTGAGATTGATGGTCTGCATAGGCACGCCCTCACTCTGTTTGAAAAAGGACATCATAGCAACGGCGCATATTCCGCAGCCCCCGGTGGATGGCAACGCTGACCTTACTGCTATGGATACCCTCTCTCCGGGCGATTTCCGGCTGCTTGATACCGGCAATGTAGTAGGCGTGAACACGGCGGGCCTGTGTCGGAGTGGCATGAGCCAGAGCCACCGGCAGAGCTGCAATCAGGTGCAGGCGGGTGGTCATTTCTTCTCGTTCCAGCAAAATATCTTCCGGCGATCTGCTGTGTTCCAGTGCGTAATTTTCCAGCCAGCTGTATGCGTCCAGAGAGTAGTAGGCGCGGTGGTAGACTTTCCGACGCTCATAGTTCTCCATCTCCCGCTGGGCCTGATACATCGCTGCCCATACCTCGTCCGTAACATCCACAAACTCGTCATGCCGGTAGTGGGGATACATCCACCGCAGATTGATTGTTTTCATAGGCTTACCTCCTGAAAATCGGAGAGGCGGGCAGCTCGTCCGCTGTCCGCCCCTCGCTGAGATAAGGGAAATGATCCCTTTCACTTGGTAGCCAGAAAACAGGTCATTCGTTAAGCCTGTTTTCAAAGAAATTTATAAATTTTTTTCTGACTGCCTCCACACTTTGATAAACAGCCACTTTGGAGCAGCCGCACAGCACACCGATCTCTGCAAGGCTCAGCCCGTCAAGCGCATAGAACAGGAACCGGCGGCGCTGGGCCTCGGTACAGGTATCCAGCACAGCCATCAGCTCATGCAGCGTTTCCATACGGCAAAGGTATTCTTCCGGCGTTTCGCCGTAGGCTCCTACACCCTCGGTGGTAATGATGTACTCGTCAAACTCCCGGCCATCCCAATGCCGCCGCTGTTCATGGAACAGGTTCTCCGTTTTGTGATCGGCCCGGTCAAGAAATTCATAGACTTCCAGCGTAACCTCCACGGTCACAGCTTGTCCGTTATAATTGATGGTGACTTCCATCGGCCTTTCCTCCGTTCAGATTTTTGCGGGAAAATCTGAACGAGGTGGCGGGGAACGGCACCGGGGGCAAGGTTCGGGCCATGTTGGCCCGATGTTCCGGCCCCATAGGTATGAAAAAACGCCCGGACAGCATGAAGCTATTCGAGCGCAAAAAACACGGTATTCAGTTATATTGTGACAATTTTCGCACTGGCTGCCAGACGGGGCCTGTCCGGTGGCCGGACTTTTTTTGACGGTAGTGAAATATCGTCTGAATTTGTCGGCGGTCAGTGTGCTTCATGGCGGCTCCCTCCTAAAGCCGCCGTGTCAACGTATGGGCGTCACTCCTTTGTTGAGGGCATAAGAAACGGCGGCCTTGATGTTACTCAAAACCGCCGCAGTACCCGGAAAATCCATTATGAGCGCACGAAGCTGCCTGCCCTGCAACGGTTTTTTTCTTTCCCCGTCTTGCGGGGCAGGATCGCTTGGCTTATTCGGTTTTAGTTTTGCTCTTGTTCGGCTGCCTCTTTCAGCCGGTCAAAACTCTCATCGCTGATGATGTGTTCAATACGACAGGCATCGACCTCCGCAGTTTTGGGGTCAACGCCTGCGGTGATAAGTTGCTCGGTAAAGAAGCAGCGACGCTCGTAGATTTTTTCGGCAACTTCCCGGCCAACATCGGTCAGATGGAGAAAGTGATCTTCGTCCATCATAAGAAAGCCGCCGTCCCGCAAGGTAGCCACTGCATGGCACACGCTGGGCTTTGACACCTCCATGTGCCGGGCAAGGTCAACAGAGCGTACCATACCATTTTTCTTTTGCAGCATTAGTACGGCCTCTAAATAATCCTCGCCCGACTCATACAGTTTCATTTTGTTTCTCCTATTCGGTTCGTTTAATAACTTCCCATATATTGACATCAGGGGCAGCCGGGGTAGGCTGATCGCAGCCATGACAGCCGTTGCAATTATGATTGCAGTCGGCTTGATAAGCTACTTTTCGGATATATCCTTGGTTCTCCAAATATTCAAGTTCCACTTGGATGCTCCCTACGTCCTTATGCAGAAGTTCAGCCAACTCCTGAACGCTGTATGTTTTCCCGCTTTGTAAATACTCCAATAATTGAATTAGCACAATAACTCCTTTCCTTTAGAAAATAACAAGACCGACGTGATACGCAATCGTTGCCATAATCAAGGCTGTAAGGACATAATAGAGCGCAATTCGCACAGTCCATTTCATAGAGTGTGTTTCCTGGGTTGTTGCGGTCAAGGCCATCAGGCAAGGCATATTGAAGAAAAACGCGAACAGGAAAGCAAGAGCTTCCGGTCTGGATATGACGGACAGCATACTTGTACTAAGTGCCGCCGTGTCTACGGTAGCGGACTGCTCAATAGCCGCCCAAATACTTCCCGTGTTAAACAGGGAAGCCATAACGCCAAGAGAAGCCTCCTTGCCCATAGCGGAAGCGACAAAAGCGATAAACAGTTGCCACGGTAAACCAAACAGGCTTGTCACAGGTTCAATAAAGGTTCCTACCTTGTAAATGATACTGTTCGCCACATTTCCGTCCGCCGAGTAAGAAAGCAGCCAGAAGATCACGGAAATGCAAATAATAATACGGAGTGCGCGGCTAAGTACATTTCCCATTTTGCTGAAAACGGAACCAAACAGGCTTTTCCAATGAGGCTTATGGTAAGGCGGCAATTCCATAATTAAGCCGGTGCGCCCCTCTACCTTGTTCAAAGACCGGCCAAACACCTTATAAGTGATAAAGATGTGCAAAAACGCCACGGCAAACAACGCCAGAACTACGACAGCAGCCCCGTTTCCGAAGAACGTACCGCTGACAAGTCCAACTACGCCCCAGGTAGAAGCGCAGGGGACTACCCAGGACAGGGCAATCGTCATAACACGCTGTCCCCATGAATCAATGACCCTTGTTCCAGTGATTCCGCCGATATTGCATCCGAAACTGACGAGGAAAGGCATAATTGCTTTGCCCTGTAATCCCAGCTTTGTCATAGTATCATCGAATACATAGGAGATTCGCGCCATATAGCCGACATCTTCCATCAGGCCAAAGACAAGGCTGATTCCGAACACATAGCTTGCCATTTGCAGAGCGAAAGAAACAGCGGTCAAAATGGCGTTGCAGAGCAGCGATACAAGGAATGGCGCTGCGCCTATATCCAGCAGCCAGTTAGCCAGAGGGACGGAAATTGCACTGATAAGCCCGCTGAAAAGCCCCATCAGCGGGAAGCCAATCACCATAGAGCAGATCAGACCTAAAACGATCATGCCAATGGCAATAGGCTTTCCCCAGCGTTTGCTTGTGGCCGCCTTATCAAACCGGCTCCGCAGCAGCTTGTTCTTCTTGCTGGTCACGTTCTCATTTACAAGTTTGTCAATCCACTGGAATTTGCAATCACCTGTCAAAAGGTTTCCGTCCTTTACATCGGACAGCTTCTTTTCAATCGCGGTATAAGTGCCTGCATCAACGGTTTCTTTCACAAGAGAACGCGCCAATTTGTCCTGTTCTATCAGCTTTGCAGTCAACCATGTGGACGAATAGATGCCGATTCCGTCCGCAGGAAGCAGCGCCTTGATCTCGTCAAACGCGGCCCCGATTGTATTCTGATAAATCTGCGCCAAGCGCTTTTCGTCTAAAGTCGAAGCATTTTTATCAATGCTTTCTAACATACGGAAAAATGTGCCATACTGTTTTTTATCGGCAGCAACCAGCGGCACAACAGGGATGCCCAGGGATTTAGCGATTCCATTGGTGTCAATCTGCTTCCCCTGCGATTTTGCCACATCCATCATATTCAGCAGGAGAACCACGGGAACGCGAATCCCGGTATAATCAGCCAGCATGAAAAGGCTGCGGTTGAGCTGGGAGGCATCAGCCAATATGCAAACAACATCTGCCTGCCCACTGGCTATGTAATTCCGTGTAACAACTTCTTCATCCGAATTTGCAGACAGGCTATAAGTTCCCGGAAGATCAATGATTTTATAGGTGGTATCTTTGTGAACGAAAGAACCATCCTTGCGCTCCACTGTTTTTCCGGGCCAGTTCCCGACGTGCTGACGGGAACCAGTCAGGCCATTAAACAAGGTTGATTTGCCGGAGTTCGGCTGGCCTAAAAGGGCAATCGTTTTTTCACTCATTGTTTTGTCACCTCCACCATGATTTTGTCAGATTCCGTTTTGTTGATGGCAACCATCGTGTCCCTTGCGTACACCAAAACGGGCCGCTTTTTCGGATTTTGAATCACTTCAAAAGGGCAGCCAATCGTAAGGCCGATGGAGGTCACGCGGCTTTGAAAATGCGCGTCCCCGTTGATTGCAACAACCCTTCCGCAGGAGCCATCACTCAATTCATTTAATTTTTTCATTTCTTAAATTCCTCCAATTCTTTTCTGTCAGCCCATAATAAAAATCCGTACCCCGATTAAAATTAAAATCACACCGCCTAATATTCCGGCCCGGTTTCCTAACCGATTTCCGAAAAAGTGTCCAATCCATACGCCGACAAATGCAATTAAGAATGTTGTGGTTCCTATCAGTGTTGCCGAGGGGATAATTTTTACATTTAAGGCTGACAGCGTTATGCCGACAGCAAAAGCGTCAATACTTGTAGCAATCGCAGTCGGAACCATAACAGTAAAACCCAATGCTCCGTTTGTTTCTTTACATTCACCTTTTAGATTTTCTCGAATCATGTTGATACCGATTATGCACAGAAGAAACAGTGCAACATATTTGGAAACCGCTTCAATGTACTGGCGAATTGTTCCGCCGCAGATATATCCCAGCGTAGGCATAAGCGCCTGGAATCCACCAAAATATAGCCCTACCAAGCCCTGTTTTTACTGGGTGCATTTTGGTATTCAAACCTTTGCATACTGAAACCGCGAAAGCGTCCATTGATAGACCGACAGCAACCAGTAATAGGTCAAGTAGCCCCATCGGTATCACCTCCTTTACCGGCTCCTGTTTATGCCCCCTTTACAATCCATTCTCTTGCTTTCTGCTGTTCCTGCACCATTTCGTAGTAATGGCCTTTCTTTCTTAACAGTTCTTCATGCGTTCCCGTTTCTTCAATCCGTCCCTGATTCAGCACAATAATCTGATCTGCGTTCTGAATAGTGTTCAGACGGTGGGCAATCACGAAAACGGTTTTCCCTTTCATCAGGCGGTCTAACGCCTGATTGATCTTTGCTTCATTGTCAGCGTCCAGAGAAGCCGTTGATTCATCCAAAAGCAGGATAGGCGCGTCCTTTAAGATTGCCCTTGCAATAGCAATCCGCTGTTTTTCACCGCCAGACAGGGTGTTGCCGCCCTCGGCAAGATGGGTCTGATAGCCATTAGGCAGTCTTTCGATAAATTCATGACAATGGGCCGCCTTTGCCGCCGCAATCACTTCCTGTTCGGTAGCATCTTCACGGCCAGCTTTGATATTGTTGTAAATCGTATCGGACAGCAAAGTATTTTCCTGGAATACCTCACTGATATAGTGCAAAAGTCCGTCAGGATTTAGCTCCCGTATGTCCTGCCCACCAATGCGGACGCAGCCTTTTGTCACATCCCAAAACCGGGCGATCAGATTAGCAACCGTAGATTTGCCGGAGCCGGACGGCCCGATCAGCGCCGTAGTGCTTCCCTCCGGGGCATGAAAACTGATATTGTGTAAAACATCGGCCTGCTGGTTATAGGAGAAGTCCACGTTTTCAAAGGTAATATCAAAGTGCGAGAGCTTTACCTTTTCTTCTTTGTAGGATAGCGGCTTTGTGTCAAATGCCTGTTCCAGATTAGAAGTGGCAAGTTTCAGTTCTTTCAGCAGGTTATACGAATGTTCAAACGCAATCAGCAGCGCAGAAAGCGCAAGGCTCATAAGCATAAACGCCACAAGCAGTTCAGAAGCAATCGTACCGCCAAGGAACAGATAGCTTCCAATCAGCAGGACAAACGGCAAAAGGAAATTTGCAATGATAGAATACATACTTGTGGGGGCGGCGGTTTTTACTTCCGCCTGTACGCTGGTTTTCCGTATGTCCTCCAACGTATCAGACATTCTTGTGAAGTGCGTACTTGTCATATTTGCAGACTTGAACACTTTCATGCCCTTGATGTATTCCAGAACAATAGAGATCATTTTAGAAGTCAGATCACGCTTGATCGTTCCGTACTTCTCTACAAGCCGGTTGCCCCAATTCAAAACCGGCAACGCGATCAGAATTACCACGCACTCGGCCAACGCCAGTTTCCAGTTGATAAAAAAGGTTCCAACCAAGATCAGGCAGCCCATGACCAATGTTTTGACGATAGAGGGCAGCGTATGGGTCAATACAAGTTCAAAATTGCTTAAATCCTTTGTCAGTGTACTAAGCAGATACCCGCTGCTGTTTTGATTAAAATAGCCAAGGCTTAGAGAACGGTAATGGTTTGCCAAATCCAAGCGTAGGCCGCTGCACATTTCGGCCCCTCTGGAAAAGCAGAGAAAATAGCCGCTGCGGTAAATAATCAGCCGGAGAATTATACTGATAAGGCATACAATGGTATAGTTTCGTACAAGCCCACCTGTCAGAGAACCGTTCAGGAGATGAATTACGGTAAAATACAGCATAAGGTACATGACAAGGCTTCCGATGGCGTCCAGTGACATAAGGAAAACAGGAAATATCAACTGCTTTCGTTTGTCACCAATCAATTTCTGAATACTGCGTAACATAGTCTTTTCACTCCTCCCCGATAGTTTCTCTTGTATAGGTGTCCCACATATGGCTGTATGTACTTCCGCTGGCGATCAGTTCATCATGCGTTCCCTGTTCGACAACTTTTCCATCCTGAAAGACAAAAATTTTATCCGCATTGCGGATGGTATGAAGCCTGTGGGCAATCATAATCGTGGTCTTTCCTCGCAGGAGGTTTTGGAGTGCAAGCTGTATTTTGTGTTCGTTCTCAATGTCTGAATAGGAAGTTGCCTCGTCGAAAACAACGATAGGCGCGTCTTTCAAAATGGCCCGCGCAATCGAAATCCGCTGCTGCTGGCCGCCGGATAATTTCACTCCCTCGTCGCCTATTCTCGTTGCGTATCCTTTCGGCAGGCTCATAATGAAATCGTCAATCTGCGCCGCCTTTGCCGCCTGGCGTACCTGTTCCTCGGTAGCATCTGTTCCCATACGGATATTTTCAAGAAGCGTGTCCTCCAAAAGAAATACATCCTGGAATACAAACGCGGTTAAGTCAGAAAGATTTTCGGTTTGAAGTTCTGTAACCGGGACGCCGCCAATCTTGATTGTCCCGCTGCTCACGTCCCAATAGCGGCCAAGGAGCTGTACCGCCGTCGTCTTGCCAGCACCGGACGGGCCGACAAAAGCATTTAAGCTGCCCGGTTCCAAATGAATATCAACGTCGGACAACGCATCCTTTCCGCCTTGTGTGTAGTTAAAGGTCACATTGTCAAAGTCAATACCATAACAGCCGGTTTTGGAAAGGGTTTGCTGTCCGCTTTTCATGGTTTCCATATCCATGATCTTCTTCACATTATCAAGGCCGCTGCCCAGCTCCATAGACTGCATAGCAATCGTCACCATGTTCAGGAAAGACGTGAAAAAGCACATAGTCAGCAGAATAAAGAGAAGATACGATGCCGCAGACAGCGAATCACGCAGATACAGCCAACCGCCCACCGGCAGCGTGAACAGAATGGCAGAATCCAAAACCACAAGAGCGATAGACAGCGGATTGCAGGACGATTCACACATCTTAATCCAACAGTCTGTATATATCTTCAAGGAATTTCGGTACTGCTCAAATTTTTCGGCTGTAAGGTGATACATTTTGATAACCGGCATAGCGGTGATAAATTCATTTGCGGAAGCGTTCAGCTTTTCCGTATCGCCTGCAAACTCGTCCGTCAAATCCGGGTAGCGCCCCATGAGGGCCATCGGAATTGCAATCCCCAAGATCATAGGAACCAGCATGATAAGCGCCATAATCCAGTTCAGCCGCAGCATGAAAATGAACATCATCAGAGGAACGACGATTGCCTGGGCCAGTTCCAAAGTGCTGTGGGCCAGAAAGGTTTCAATCCTGTCCACATCATCAAACAAGGTTGTTTTGATCTGTCCGGGCGCGTGTTCCTGAAAGAATCCAAGGTTGAATTTGGACATATGCTCCAATACTCTGACCTTGATTCTGTGCATGGTGTTGAAAGCCGCCGTATGAGAGCAGATACCGGCAAAGGATGTCAGGATTGCCTGTAAGACTGCTGCGGCAATGCCGATTCCGGCCCAACCAAGCATTGCGGGAAGCGTCACCTCCTGCTTGATTATCAGAAGCAGGATTTGGTAGACTACCAAATACGGGACGAAAGACAGGGCCGACGAAAAGACCGCCAGCAGCATCCCAAGGCTTAACTTGCCGCGCTCCTCTTTCGCAAGAGTAAAAACGTATGATAATCCGGTTCGTTTTTGTTCCATCGAAACGATACCCCTTTCTTTGAAATGTGCCAGTTAGATTTTGCTAACCTGACACAATCTACTTTACCCGCACGAAGTGGAAATTTCAATAGCCACCCCGCTTTACTGTTTGCATTTTGAAAAACGCTGAAAGTGCTGATATTTCTATGGTTTTCAGCGTTTTTGTTTCATATATTTTATAAAATCGTGACCGATAAATATTGGATTGTCACCTTTTTTTAAAGTGGCGCGCAGAAAGCCGGTATGATATACTATCAAGTAGAGAAAGGAGGCGGCGGTACAATGGTTCCATCTGTAATTGACTATTTGTTACAGCTCCCCGAAGCCATGCACTTTGCAAGGGTGCAGGAGCTTTGCGGCGACGGTGTTTTTTTCTACCGTATGCTTTCCGAATACGGAAACGGCACGTTCCAACTGATCGAGTTTGAGGACGATCTTCTTTTGATTTTGATTGGTGACTATACGCCCAAGGACACCTTTGAAAAGATCACTGAAATTTCAGAGGACTATATGGAGATCAGCCAGTTTGAAACGGACAGCAGTTCTTTCAAGATTGGTGGACGGAAAAAGAATCAGGTGGATAAGGGGATTTATTGCTATCTAAACACACAGAAGAAAACTTACACCTATTGCGAGGGCGGGAAGCCTGTTCGTTTTACGAAAGTGATCCTATCGCCCAAATACTTCAATACTTATTTTCGGCTGCATGACAGGAACAACGCCGAACTTCTCAACTCTGCAAGGGATTACATTCTCAAAAACCCCAGCCTGCCGGAACTCAACTTTGTGTTCCAGCAGATACGGGATTGTCAGGCAGAGGGGCATACGCTGAAAATCTATCTGGAAAGCAAAGTAATGGAGCTTCTTTCTCTTGTTGTGAAAGGCATGGAGCAGGAACAAAAACATATTTCTGTAAAGCTGGATTATAAGGACATCCGCAATTTAAGAAAAACGGTAACGGTGATGAAAAATGATCTGGCCGCATACCCGACAGGGGAAGAACTTGCCCAGATAGCGGGTATGAGTACAGCCCGGTATCAACTGGCATTTCGGAAGTATTATGGGACAACGCCGTATGAATATCTCAAGGAATTGCGGTTAAACCAGGCGCTGATTTTGCTAAAAAATTCTGATTATGGAATTGCTACGATTGCGGCTAAAGTCGGGTATCACAATTCCGGCCACTTTGCAAAATTGTTCAAGAAAGCCTATGGCCTCGGCCCCAGGGAATACAGGAATCTTCATGGAATTAAGTAAAGATCATCAGGCCCCGGCCACGCTGCCGGGGCTTTGCTATGTCCAAACAGCCCGCCAACCTACGCATTTAGAGCCTGAAAACGACTGAAATTTCAAGGCTTTTCCGGCGTGGTTGCTGGGGCGGCGGTATTCTTTATCCCGTTGCCGCCGTATTGGGGTTCTAAATGCATAGAAACAAGCCATAATAAAGACGCCGGATGCAACGGCCAGCGGGCCGCCGTGTCCGGCGTCTGTCTATTCTTCATTTATGGGCTTTGCACTTTCCGCCATTTTTATGATTTCTTCATCCGCAAACGCATAGGGGCTATATTCCAGGATATAGCTCACCTCCGGCGAATATGTCCAGCACAGGTAGGATAGTTCCCCTCTTTCATAAAGGGCAGCGTCCCAATCCTGAATTTTCATTTTCTGGCAGGAATCGGCCCGGTCAGGATTAACGATTCGTTTGATTGCCTCTGTGTTTAGTCCCGTTATTTCCGCAGGATCGGCTTCATAATAGGTGGTTTTGAGTATGTAATAGTTGATCTCATTGCCCTCCTCGTCTCCATATTTGAGGGTGGCAACTAATTCCGTCATGGATTGCTTCTTGTACTCATCTCCTAAAGCGTTTTCAATCCGTCCCAACATTTCCTCCGGGTTCTCTGCTGGATTTGGTGATTTGCCTCTTATCACGATAAATACAAAGACCAGAATACAGACCACGACAGCACCGGCTAATCCGATTATTTTCTTTTTGTTCATACCACGCCTCCCTGTTTTGTGTGTTCAGAACACCAACTCGTTTATGATGGATGATGTGCCCCTTGCCGCTCCCATGACGCACAAGTTTTATAATCACCATCTTCCTGACAACACAAACATTCTACTACAAAACATTCAATTAGTACAGGCACAGGGACTAAATTTCCAACGTACCGCCATATAATAATTAGTACAGTGACAGGGATTGGTGGTGATGCGGATGCAGCTAAATGAAGCCGTGAGTAAACGACTGACAGAACTTCTTTCAGAACGGAACATGACACAGTACCAGCTTTTTATGAAAAGCGGGGTTCCGAAATCAACCATAGGGAACGTTATCAACTGTTCGTATGAATCCGTGAAGCTACGGATCATCCATGAAATGTGCCAGGGACTGGGCATTACCCTGTGCGACTTCTTCCAGTCGCCGCTATTTGACGATTACCATCTTGATCCATAAACTCCGATACAACCGTTTGGGATGTACCGGAGTTTTTTTGTTGGAGAAATGTATTGCAGAAGATATGGTTTCTTCGTTTTTAACGAACACAGCCATTTTACTTTTTCCAATTTTCCAAATTAGTTGAAGATTATTTCTGACAAAACAATTTCCTCTGCCTGCGCTTTCAGCGTGTTCATCAGCCCCACCCAGCGCAGGGGGGGCACGGGCTTTCAGTTCCTCGGTGATGCCCGCCGCCTCCATCATCCGGGGCAGCATGGCTTCCATCCGTTCCCGCGCCGCCCGGTCAATCTCTAACAGGTGTGGATACAGTTTCTCGCTCATCAGCAGATGGTTGTAGAGAATGGGGCGATGTTCCTTTAGGTAGGATTTTCGCATTCTGCCGTACTTGCCGATAGAAGTTTCCGGCTGTTCAGAAAGTTTTAGGTTGGGTATATCATAATCTCCACAACGAATGTAAGTCAACTTACTCATATTCATTCTCCTTTGCTTCGTGATGATTAGACTGCTGCGCTGGCTGCTATGCTGCCTTTGCGCGGTTCTTCTTTTGGTAGCTGACCGATAGTAGAAAAAACACCTTTTTTCATATCCTCAGCCCGGATCAGGGCTTTCTTAGCGTCCATTTCCGCTTTTTTCTTCGCCTTGATTTTGTCCTCATACTGTTTCTGTGCGCCGCTGGCTTTCCGCTTCAAATAGTTCTGATGGAGCCTGTCCTTGCGTTCTTCTTTTTTCCGCAATTCTTCCTGTTCCTCCGGGGTTAAAGGAACTGGCTGTAAGGATGGTGGAATATAGCGCCCTAAAAAATTGAAGTAGATTTCAATTTCCTGCGTGGTGTCCTGGCTGCCTTTTCGGGCGCGTTCGTGGACAAGGATTTTCTCTATAAACTCGTTGAGCATGGTGTTTGTCAGAGTGTCAAAATTCTCATACTTATCAATTAGGGCTATAAATTTCTCTGCGGATTTCTGGCTCTGCTCATAGCCGGTAACAGCCTTTTCCAGCTCTGCAATTTCAATCTCAAGTGCATCCTGCTCTTTGGCATACTGTGCATCAAGCGCCTTATATCGTGCATCCGGCAGCTTGCCGAGGGCATTGTCCTCATAGATTTTGCAAATCAGTTTTTCCAGTTCTCCGGCTCTCTTTTGGGCAGCAGCCAGACGCCTGCGCTTTTTCGATATATCGGCACTCTGTTGAGCAACCTGCATCTCCTGAACAGTGTGAATAAATTCCGTCCGGTCATTTCTCGAATATTCAGCGATAGCCCGGAGCGTGTCGGAAACCAATGTCAGGACAGCACTCTCATTGATACGGTGTTGTGTAGGGCATAGTGTCCCACACGGAACTTTGGTATAATTGGAACAGGTATATTGAGAAACCCGCTTGCCATTGTTGGTGCGGTGGACATACATCTTGCCGCCGCAATCGGCACAATAGAGCAAGCCTGTGAGGGGAGCCGCTTCGCCCCAGCCGTTTGGATAGCGCCGTACATTGCTGCGGATTTTCTGCGCCAAATCAAAGGTCTGCTGGTCGATAATGGCTTCATGAGTATTCTCAAAGATCGTCCATTCGTCCTCAGAAACATAGTGGCTTTTCTTGTCCTTAAAGTGCTTGCGGGTCTTGAAATTGATGGTATGCCCTAAATACTCTCGTTTTTTCAAAATGTTCACGATGGTAGATGATCCCCATCCATGTGGGTCTTTGACCGGCTTTGAACGGTTCACACCCTCGTTGAAGCGGGCAAGGTGTACGACAGGAATTTCAATCCGGTCTGTGGATAATTTGCAGGCGATCTGGTAAGGCCCATATCCCTCCAGCGTGAGGGAGAATATACGGCGTACCACTTCGGCAGCTTCCTCATCTACCAGCCAATGCTCCCGTTTTTCGTCCCATAAGTAGCCGTAAATCACAGTGCCGGTCAGGTGCTTGCCACTCATGCCTTTTGACTTAAACACAGAGCGGATTTTCCGGCTGGTATCACGGGCGTAAAATTCATTCATAATGTTGCGGAACGGGGTAAAATCGTCATCGCCTTTCAGACTGTCCACACCGTCGTTGATGGCAATCAGACGAACGCCTCGCTGCCGCAAAATCTCCATAACTTGACCGACCTTCAGATAGTCGCGTCCTAACCGGCTCATGTCCTTGATGACGATTGCCTCTACACGCCCTGCCTCCACTTCTTCCATCATTGCCAAAAATCCGGGGCGGTCAAAACGGGTGCCTGAGATACCATCATCTCCTAATGTCAAGAGAAAACCAAAGAATTTATGAGATTTTTTGCCGGATTTTACGCTGATTCAGTAATTAAAGCCCTCGGAGAGTCAAGTCTGTGACGGAAAACACGCCTACACCCGAAGTATTCAAGTCTGCGATCCATGAGGCAGTCTGCATGACATCTCGCCCCAGGCGTGTCAAATCTTTTGTCAAAAGAGCGTCGGCCTGTCCTTGCCGGACAGCTTCCAGAAAATCATTCAGCCCAGGCCGGTCAAAGGTCAGGCCGCTGGCCTCGTCCTGGGATTCTCCCACAACATTGAGCTGATACTTTTCTGCAAAGCTGCGAAGATAAATCATTTGGTTCTCCAAAGCCCATTTATCAGGTGAAGCAACACGCCCATAGAGCCAATACCGTTTTTTATCCCTGTTCATGCTCCGCAGCCTCCTTTTTTGTGGTATCGGCAAGCAGCCGTTGATATTCGTCCCCGCATTTCCAAACGATCTCAATGGAAGTTGAACTATAAATGTAGATGTTCTGAATCAGTAAATCCACCAGTTCCCGTGTCAATGTCCTGACATTAGTATAGGGGAGTATGCTGCCAGCGGAGAGTTCTTCTCCCTTTGCCTGCCGTTTGGCGTCCTCCAGCTCTTTGATTTTAATTTCAAGCCGCTGGATATGTTTTTCACACCGTCCTCGCTTATGCTGGTAGTCCTCTGAGCTGACTTTGCCGGACACCATATCCTCAAAAGCCGCCATCTTTTCCTGCTGGCGCATCTGGATCGAGTTCTGGTGCGCTTTGATCTGCCGGTCAAGTCGTTGGTTGTGCCGGGCATCTTTTGCAGACTGGCGCTGCTTCGCCTGAACCGCCCCTCGGACAAGCTGGGCCATCGTGCGGATAGAAGCTAAAACCGCCTGTTCCAGTTCCTTTTCACCTATCTTGTCCTGTGGGCACCCAATATCCGGTTTATACCTGTCGGTTCGGCACACATAGCAGGGGTGGGCAGATTGCAGCCGCTCCATCGCAAGTCCACAGTGTCCGCACCGGATCTTCCGATAGAAAACTCGTGTGCTTTCCCCGGCAGAACCGGGATGGGAACTCCGATTCAGACTCTTGGCCGTATCGAAAACCTCCTGCGTAATGATTGCCGGAAACGCCCCATCCACAACAGTCCATTGATTTTCTGTAACAGCCTTGACCCGGCTGGAACCCACCTTTTTTCGGGTAGTCTTGCCATAGATCGCTTTGCCGGTGTACCGCTCATCATCCAGTATCTTGCGAACCATAGAAGAAGTCCAGTAGTTTTTATTCTGGTCTACGCAGTTCCACTTCCGGCTCACCGCTTGTAGCCGCTTCCTTTGCAGCGGGGTCAGCACTCCTTCTGTATTGAACTTTCTGGCTATGTCCGTAGTAGACAGGCCGCTGGTAAAGAGGTCAAACACACGCCGGACCACGGCGGCGGCATCCTCGTCCACCAAAAGAGTGTGCTTATTCCCAGGCGCTTTCTGATAGCCAAAGAACGCATAGGGGGCAACACAGTAGCCTTTTTCGGCAAGCTGCTTTTTGGTCGATCTCACTTTTTCCGACAAGTCCTTGCTGTAAAGGTCGTAGATCACATTTCGGAAGGACACATCAATCAGGCCCGCAGAACCGTACTTGTGATCCTTGCTGTCGTAGGAATCATTGATGGCGATAAATCGCACATCCAGGAAAGGGAAAATCTGTTCCAGATAGTCCCCAACCACGATATAGTCGCGCCCAAACCGGGACATATCCTTGACGATGATGCAGTTGATTTTCCTTTGACGCACCTGTTCCAAAAGCCGCCGGACGGCTGGCCGCTCCATGTTCGTCCCAGAATAACCGTCATCACAAAATTCGAGAATCTGCGCCCCGGCAAATTCAGGCCGCAGCTCAATGAAACGGCGGATGTAGGCCCGCTGATTGACAACGCTGTTGCTTTCGCTTTTTTCATCGGACAGATCGCCGTCCTCGGCGGAAAGCCGGATGTAAATGGCGATCACATAGTTCAACATTTGCTGTAAGACCTCCGGCATCGTGCTACACCTCCTCCTGAAACAACTTCTTCATCTCGTCCTGATAGTTCAACACGATATGTACCTGCTTGTCCTCATTCACATAGATCTTCTCCACCAGCGCCAGCAGCATCTCACGGGTCAGCTCTTTTTCATCCCGGAACTTGGCAAAAGCGGAAAACCACTTATTTTGTTTGGGACTTGCCTCCGGCAAGGCGTCCTTTTCGACCTGCAAATCCTGAAGGCGTCCCTCAAGCTGGCGGGCTTCATCCTCATACCGGCTTTTCCCGAATAGATAATCCGCCTGCGTTACAATACCGTCCACATAGCTTTCAAAGAGCGTCTGGCGGAGTGTGTCCAGCTTCTTTAAGCGTCCCTGCACCGATATGATCTCATTGTCAAGAGCCGTCCTGCGGCTTCTGGCCGCCGAGGACCGGCTGACCCTTTGGATGACTGCCTCCGCATCCGTGAGCATCGCCATCTGCAATCGAAGGACCTCATAAACGGCCGCTTTCAAATCGTTTTCTCGCAGGCCACCCGTATTGGGGCATCCGGCATCCAGAAGCATAGCGTGGCGGGGGCAGATAAAGTGGTACGCCACCGTCCTGCCTTTGTTATAAACACTCTTATAGCGTGTCATATTGTGCTGGCAGCACGCGCATACCACAAGCCCCTCAAAAATGTTTTCGCTGTCAAAATGGGCGTATTTCCCCAGACGGCTGTGGTATTCCTCGTGTTTGACTTTCAAAATGGCTTGAACCGCATCAAACAGTTCCTGCTCAATGATCGCCTCATGAGTGTTGGGGACAATGATCCATTCTGATGGGGGCATAATTTTTTGCTTCTGCCCAGCGTGCAGTTTTGTGATTTTCTTGCCCTGAACCATGTGCCCCAGATACACCGGATTCTCCAAAATATGCTTCACTGTCTGTGTCTGCCACGGGCTGTTTTCAGAAAACCTCTTGGTAAACACAACGCCCTGCAAATAGCGGTGGTAATTGGGATTGGGAATCTGTTCGGCAGTCAATGTTCTTGCTATCGCAGCGTTGCTCATTCCATCTTTTTTCATCCGAAAAATGCGCTGCACCACCTTCGCCGCGTCTAGGTCAACGGCCAGCTTATGCCGATCCTCCGGGGATTTCACATAGCCATAGGCGGCAAAATTGCCGATAAACTCGCCGCTGCGTTTCTTGGTGTCCAGCGCAGAATACACCTTTTGAGAAATGTCCTTGGCGTAAATGTCGTTCATCAGGTTTTTCAGCGCGATGGTCATGGCCTCTCCGCTGTCCGCCCGGATACTGTCGTAGTTATCATTGACGGAGATAAACCGCACTCCCATGAAGGGCAGTACCTTTTCCAGAAAGTTTCCGGTTTCCAGGAAGTCGCGCCCAAACCGGGACAGGTCTTTCACGATGATGCAGTCCACCCGGCCTGCTTTCACATCCTCCATCATCCGCTGGAATCCAGGGCGCTCAAAATTTGTCCCGGTTTCTCCGTTGTCACGATAGCAGTCGTACAGCTCCAAATCAGGGTGCTTGGCGATATACCCACACAGATAGTCGATCTGCGTTTGCAGGCTCTCGCTGTCCTTGCGGTCACGGGTGTCCATGATGGAGAGGCGCACATAAAGAGCTGTGCGGAAAATCCGCAGAGCGGCGGCCTTGGGCAGTACATCAACCGGAACGCCCTGTGCGGCCGCTATCTGTTTTCTTCTGCTCACACGCGCCATTTACACCGCCTCCTTTACCGTGGGGGCTGCCTGCGCCGCCTGACGATCCATATACTGTTCGATGTAGGCTACCGCCGCCCTGTACTCATTCTGGTACTTGAAAATGATCTCAATTCGGTTCCCTTCATAGACATAGATACGGTCGATGATCTTCACCAGGATTTTGCGCTCCATCACATCCACATGGCGGAAGGACTTGAAATGGGCGATCCATTCTCCCTGCGGGGAACCCGCCCGCACAATGGCGTCCAATTCCTCCTGCCGCTTACTGATGGCCGCCGCAATCGCCTCGCACTTTTCCGTGTAAATCCGCTGATACTGCTTGAACTCATCTTCATTCAGCAGATGGTCCACGAACTTCTCATAAGCGGACATTTTGAACCGCATGGCCTGTTCATAATCGGCTTTCAGCTTTTCAAGCTGCCGGTCAATCTTTCTGGCCTCTGTGTCCTCTGCGGGGAGAGCGGCGATGAATTGCAGGGTTTTCTCAATGTTCAGCACCGTTTCCATGTGAGCGTGGATACAGTCACGAACTGCGTCTGTCAGCAGCGCCTCGCTGATATTGTGGGTAGTGCAGGCGGTTTTGTCCGCCCGATTGGTGGAGCAGGAGTAATAAAAATATTTTTTCCCGCCAGCCGGAACGGTCTTGCGGATCATGTTCTGCTTGCAATCAGCGCAGAACAAAAGTCCCGAAAAGGGATAGACCGTCTTTTTCTGTACGGCGATTCTGGTGTCCCGGCACAGCAGGCCGCTGACTGTCCGAAAATCCACCTCGCTGATAATCGGCTCATGGGCGCCGGGAACCCTGATCCACTCGTCCTCTGGCTTCTCCATCAGCTTCTTGATTTTATAGTTTGGTCGCCCGGTCTTTCCCTGAACCATCACACCGATATAGAGGGGATTCTTCAGGATGCGCCCAACCGCTACCGCCGACCACTTGGCCTGCGGATTGCTTTTGAAGCCGGAGATATACTTCATCCCCAGGGAACGCTTGTATTCTGATGGAGAGAGGACCCCATCGGCGTTCAGCCGGTCAGCGATCCCCTGCTGGCTCATTCCTTCCAGCTTCCAGCGGAAAATATCCCGCACCACCTCGGCGGCGTAATCGTCCACAACAAGCTGATTCTTGTCGTCCGGTGATTTCAGATAGCCGTAGGCGGCAAACGCCCCCACAAACTGCCCCTTTCTTTTTTTAACCTCCAAATGGCTGCGGATTTTCACTGAAATATCCCGGCTGTAAGAATCGTTCATCAGGTTTTTGATGGGCAGCAGGATGGTGCTGGCCTGCCCCTGTAAATTGGCGGTATCATAGCCGTCGTTAATGGCGATGAACCGTATCCCGTGGTCTGCAAACTCCTGTAAGACCTTTCCGGTTTCAATATAGTTGCGCCCCAAACGGGACAGGTCTTTTACCACGACGCAGTTGACTGCGCCGGAACGCACATCCTGTAAGACTTCCTGAATCCCAGGACGAAAAAAATCAACGCCACTAAACCCGTCATCCTTCCTCTCGGCATGGATGCGGATTTCTGGCATTGATTTCAAAAATTCCGTGATAAATTCCCGCTGATTCTTGATGCTGTTGCTTTCCGGCTTATCTCCATCATCATCAGACAGCCGGAGATAGATGTCGGCGTTATAAACAGCCTGCGCGGTCAAATTTTTCATAACAATGCCTCCAATCGTTTTGTTCGTCAGTCCCAACAACGATTGGAGTGCGAGTTTTGTCCGATTTCTATTATACAGCAGGGCACAGTCAGTGTCCAGGTATTTTTTTCGGTTCCATTCGTGTCAGGGATTTACAGGGTACGGAGATAGCTTTCAAATTGTTCCTCCATTGTGGTTTCCTTGGCCGCCTCGGAAAAGCCAATTTTCACGACGATCTTTCCGTGGCGGAAGCAGTAGGGGTTGCGGATCTGACGGATGAAGTCCAGTATCCGTTCCTCTCTTGGAAGTTCTGTGTGGATGGATATATCCCGAATATCGACAAGCTGTTCTGGATCGACCGTCTTAATATCAACGGCGGAGAGCGTATCAAGCTCTGCAAGCGTGAGTGATTTCAAACAGGTTCCTCCTTTCTGCCTCTACCAATCTATTCAGAAGGGCGCCTGTCCTATGCCAGAGAACGCAGGCCCACGCTGATTGCCAGGGCTGTGTCGATCTCCTTCATCTTTTTCTTGTTGATCTGCCCGATATAGCCTCGCAGCCGCCTACGGTCAACCGTCCGTATCTGCTCCAACAGCAGCAGGGAGGTAGGGGCAAGGCCCGGCACATCCTCCAACAAAACATGGGTAGGAAGGTGGGTCTTATCCCTTCGGCTGGTGATGGCCGCCGCTACCACGGTAGGGCTGAAATAGTTTCCCACATCATTTTGGAGAATGAGGATAGGGCGCGTTCCGCCCTGTTCCGAGCCAACCACCGGGTCTAGGTCGGCATAGAACAAAGCGCCGCGCCGGATCGCCTTTCGCCGCATAAGAATGACCTCCTGAATATAAGTAAGCCGGAAACAGGGCAAGCCCCGAAAGGCCCGCCCTGCGTCCGGCGAATTTTTTCCAATCTGTTTTCTTTCATTGTGCTATTTGTCCTCGACACCCCGCACATGGGAAGTCATCAGCGGCCAGCAGCGAACCGGCCCACGGGAATCTCACCCCTCCGAGGATCTCTCCGAGCTGCCCCCATTGCGTGATCCTGCGGTCAGGCAGGGCTGTGGCTGGACAGGAGTACCATTGTACCCTTTGCCGGTCATGGCCGCGCCGGGAGCTGCCCGGTTTTTACAGACCGCCGTTTCTCGCTCATACAGGCAGGATGACAGCAAGACCAATGAAAGAAAGTAGGTGGGATCTGCTCATCCGTGCCGTACCTCATGGCGCGGCTTCTGAATCGGCTTTTGCTCATCGCACTGGCAAAGGGGAAGTTACCGATGAATGAGTATGCGGTTGTCAACGCCTCATGAAATGCCATCACAGCTGAGAATGAAAATATAGTCTGTGCGTTAACCGCAGGATTTGCTAAACTGAAGTCAGCAGGCGTAGTCCGGTTGTACCTTGGTGGATTTTCACCCCGTTTGTTCAACGTGGACGAATTGCCCAAGAGAACAGCAGTATGTTGCATCACGCAAGTGAAGAGCACGAGTAGCAAAGTTCGGATACCCACCCGGGCAATTCCCAGCCTGCATATTTCAGGGAGGGATTTGATGCAAGACATATTGACCTGCGCCATGGGATTGGATGTTCACCGCGATGTTATCGTTGCTTGTCTTGCCAGAGGCGAGCTGGGCACCGAGCCGGAAATTGAGATTCGCTCTTTCAGCACGCTTATCCCAGAAATGCGGAAATTACGGGACTGGGTGTTGGAGGTAGAGTGTCGCCATGTTGCCATGGAGAGCACCGGGATTTATTGGCAACCCATTTATGAGATGTTAGAGCCCTGCTTTGATGGTCAGATCAACATTCTGGTGGTAAATGCCCGCCACATGAAGAATGTGCCTGGGCGCAAAACGGATATGCGTGATGCGCAATGGATTGCTACATTACTCCGAGCAGGGTTGCTAAATGGGAGCTTTATCCCAGATAAGACTTTTCGGGAACTGCGGCATCTGACACGGTATCGTAAGAGCATCGTTCACGACATAACCGCCCAAAAGAACCGCATCGATAAGTTTCTGCAAAGCTCCGGCTTCCGTTTCACAGCGTTTCTATCGGACGCATTTGGAGCTTCTGGACGAAATATTATCCGTCATCTCATGGAATACGGAGATATCTCGCGGGAGGCTCTGGATAAGTGTCTGAAAACACAGACTCGGAAACGCATTGACGAAATTCTTGTTGCTTTGAACGGCTCACTTTCAGAGCACCAGCGGTCCTTTCTTCGTATGATATTTGAACACTTGGAATCTCTTGAACGACACCGCCATACCGTGGAAGATGCTATTTCGGAAGAAATCGTAAAACATGAAGCGGCATTAAGTCTCCTGTGTTCTATACCGGGCATTGACGTAACCGCAGCAGCTTCCATCATCGCAGAGATTGGTACTGATATGAGTGCATTTCCGGATTCCCAGCACATATGCTCCTGGGCTGGTTTGAGTCCCGGCAACAACGAGAGTGCCGGAAAACGCAAGAGCGCCCATATCAATAAGGGAGATCCTTACCTGAAAAGCATGCTCTGCGAAGTCGGATGGGTCATCTCCGGAAAACGAACACTGTACCTCTCTGGCTGGTACTGGCGAGTCAAGCAGCGCAAGGGAGCAAAACGGGCAACGATTGCTTTGGCTCGAAAGCTGTTGACGTTGATTTACACGATGCTGAAGACAGGAACCCCCTACAACGAAGAATGTTTTGAGATCCGCAGGAAACAAAGCGAACGAAAACGGGCCGGCCGCATGGTGAACGAACTGCAAAAACTGGGATACTTTGTGGTTGCACCAGACTGATGTTCGCGGTTCCATACTTCGACCAGCGACAGGTTTTGGCCTGCCGCTTTTTGTGTTGCGATGGTTTTTCATGAGGCGTTGAAAACCTGTTTGTCAAAGTACACGACCTCGCTACCTATTTTCGTAGCAAGGTACAGGCGAAAGGGGGGTCAGAAAGAACTCCTTTCACCCATCGTCCTGAAACCGTGGGGGTGTCAACCCTGCTCCGCAAAAAATTTTTTCAATTTTTCGATGGCAAGGTTCAGGGATTTGGCAACAGCCTGATGGCTTGTCCCTTCCAACCTGCCGATCTGCCGGGTGGACAGACCACGGAACACATGGAGTCGAAAACGCCGTTTCTGGACTTCTGTAAGTACGCCCGCAGCAAACAGTCGCTCCAGTGCAATCCGGGCATAGCGGCGGTTTTGTACTTCTGCCGCCAGTTCCTCCAATTCTTCTTCCAATGGCCGGGTAGAGCAGCAGTCCATTTCCTCTAAACCGTGGATGGACACATCCTTGCGGGTCTGTGTGCTTTCAGCCCGATCCTGCTCATAGTAAATCTCATCGGACAGGGCTTTCAGCTCCGCAAAGTCCTGTTCTGTTTTATCCGGGTTCTCCTTCAGGTAATCCTCCAGAGCAACCTCAATAATTTCATCATGGAAGCGATAAACAATATTGGGGCTGTATTTGTTTATCGCATAATCGCTTTTGCGATAATCCCGCAATTTTTGTACCTCCGATCTGTTTTTTGCGAAAACAGACCGGAGGTGGCGGCGCCCTGCTCTTATAACCAGGTTGCCTATAAAATAAGCGGCTGACTTTGTAATCTGGTACAAAATCAGCCGCTCGAAGGATAAGCGCATTGAGAAGCCCAATGGCGTATGGAGCATCCGCAGGCGGAGGCTTGTCCCCGGATGGGGCAAACTCTCTCCCGCAAAAGCGCCGGTGAACGCCGATTGAAAATTGTCCATTAAAAGCCGTGTGTCGTTTGAGAAGGACAAAAAGCAGTTTCTCAATGCTGTGGATTTTCTCATCCATAGCACGCTACTCCTTGCCCGCTTATGCGGACGGCACACAGGCGGCTGGCGTCATCCCCTTTCTTTTAAGCGTGGCAGCTCAAAGCTGCCGCCCTTGCTGATATATGTTGTTGTAAGGTCGAACCGGGAGAAATCATGGAGATATTCCCCGGATTATGTCGATGGGTAAAAGAAAAGCGGCCCTTATCCGCCCATGGGATAAAGACCGCTTTTCCTGATTTCCTTTTCTGCTCTGTCCATGCGCCTCACCTCGCTTTGCGTGTTCAAAGGGATTGGGGGATAAACTGCCACACTAAGAGTTTACATGACAAATTTCACCAGTTATGTGCGAAGTTTTCTGTTGTTTGAGATAATTTTTCTGACTAACAGGTAAACAAAGAGAGGGTTGCTCTTTTGCGATGGGCAACCCTCTCTTATTAGGCATCAAGTTTGTAGCCAAACCGAAAAACAGTTTTGATAAAAATAGGATGCCTGGGATCAGACTCCAACTTCTTCCGCAGACGCCAGATCGTATTATCTACGGTAGTCATACCGTACTGATATTCCTCACCCCAGACTGCCGCATAAAGTTGCTCCCTTGTGTAAATCCTACCAGGGGATTTCGCCATGCAGTAAAGAATGGAGTATTCGCTGTGATTTAGGCGAATTTCCCTTCCGGCCTTCAGTACTCGCCGAGAAGCCGGGTAGATTTCAACATCTCCAAAAGACAGCATGGAGGATGTGGCTTCAACAACTTGAACAGACTTATCCCGCAAAGCATCCATGATAGTCTTAAAAACGGTTTCATCCGGGTCGATTGCCCGTATAATGATGATCTCCTCCGTGTTGTCATCACCTCATCTTTTCAAGGCATTTTTGTCTGTTCTTTAGATTCTTCAAACGCTGCGGATACAGCTTTAAGTTGCTGGAAACTGCTCTCGCTGATTGCGTGCTCCATCCGGCAGGCGTCGCATTCCGCTTCCTTTGGATCAACACCAGCACTTACCAGCAGGCGAGTGAAGAAACAGTGCTTCTCATAGGTCTGTTCTGCTACCTCCCGGCCCACATCTGTTAGATGGAGAAAGTGGTCATCATCCATTATGAGAAATCCACCGTTTTTTAGAGTATTGACTGCATGGCACACGCTTGGTTTTGATACTTCCATGTGCCGGGCTATATCCACGGAGCGTACTGCTCCTTTATGCATTTGGATTACTAAGATGGCCTCTAAATAATCCTCACCGGATGCGGTGGCTTGCTGTTTTCTTTTCATATTTTCCTCTTAGGACTTTCATGTCGGTAAAGAAGACATTTGTTGTTTCTGCTGAAGAGCAACCAAATGCTCATACAGCCCGCCTTTTTTAGCCAACTCGCTGGGAGTCCCCATTTCAGTCACTTTCCCTTTGTCCAAAACAACTATCTTGTCTGCATTCGCTATGGTCCTCATGCGATGCGCAATAACTATCACTGTCCTACCTTTTAATAACGCTGACAAGGCAGTTTGTACCATTGTTTCGCTTTCTGCATCCATAGATGCAGTTGCTTCATCGAGAAGAATAACAGGAGCATTTTTTAATAAGGCACGAGCAATAGAAATGCGCTGGCGCTCGCCACCGGATAATTTACTTCCATTTTCCCCGATATTCGTGTCATAGCCTTGCGGTAAACGATCAATAAACTCATCACATTGGGCGGCCTTTGCTGCGGCTCTGACATCTTCGTCAGATGCTCCGCTACGGCCAAGTCGTATATTTTCCATTACCGATTCGTCAAAAAGGGTGACATTCTGGAATACGATTGCATAGTTTTTTAGCAATACTTCCGGTTCAACGGTTTTGACGTCTATGCCTCCAAGTGTTATGAGTCCGGAATCTGCATCCCAAAAACGTGCCGCTAATTTTGAAACAGTGGATTTTCCACTGCCAGATGGCCCGACTAAAGCAGTTATTTCGCCTTGCTTTGCTACAAAAGATACTCCTGCCAGAACTGGCTCCTCGTTATAAGAAAAGTGAACATCCTTAAACTCAATATCGTAGCCAATGTTATTGTAGCAGTCTGAGCCGGTTTGTTCCTGTGTATTGTCTATCTGTTTCATCCGACCAATGCTTACAAGTGCGGCAAAAACCTCCGCTAATAGCATGAAACAGTTGGTGAATGGATCATAGATTCGGCCAGCGAAAAGAAGGAACAGTATGAGCATAGGAATAGAAAGCGTACCTTCAATCACCAATTTTCCCCCTATAAGCAAAACAGCAACTAAGCCAAAACGCAAGATAAACTGAGCTGCTGTTGTGGATGCTCCGGGGGCTAACTCATTTCGGAAGGAACAACGAATAACATTCTCCAACTTTTTATCAAGTTCATCCAAGTATACATTTGTCTTTGAGTATGCTTTTAATTCTTTTATAGTATCAACATATTCTTGTACTGCGTCGTAGGCGCACCTTTTTGCCTCCAGGTTTTCAAGTTCCGCCTTACTCTGTGCCTTACGAGCAAGAACAACAACAATTGAGGCAACTGGTACCGGGACAATAATACAAAGAGCCAGCCTCCACTCTAAAACTGCCAGCCCCACGGATGTAATAACAAACATAAGAATCGTACCTAACAACTGTGGAATCGCATTAGAAAATGTCCGTTCTAGTGCCGTACAATCCCCCATAATAGTAGTTGTCAGATCTGCTAAATTTTTCTTTTCAAAGAACGACAGTGGAAGTTTTCTGAGTTTTTCAGCCAGCACAATTCTTCGATTTGCACTTTCCTTATATGCGGCAGTGTATGTCAAATTGTATTGTACTAATTGGGTAATCGCGATCATACCAAAAAGCACCAGGGTAATTCCAACAAAGACCGGAATATTCCGACCTACATTAACATGAGTCCCTGCCGCTTTTTCTAAAAGCATCATTACTACCATCAACAACAAACTTGCTGGAATGATCTGTATCAAATTGGCGCAGGCAGTTGCTATAATCCCTTTTGCTAAATCTTTTGCGCCTTGATCGCTTAATGCAAACGCACATTTTAGCATAGACAGCACCTCAACTTTCTATATGCCACTGTACCGTCTTGTTATAATTGTCCCACATTTTAGCATACTCTCCTTGCAACTTTATCAAATCTGAATGTGTTCCGCTTTCCACTATTGCACCGTTTTTCATCACCAATATTTGGTCTGCATCCTGGACAGTCGAAAGCCGATGTGCGATCATAATAACCGTCTTATTCTTTATAAGTCCATCAAAGGCTTTCTGGATTTGATGCTCATTTTCGGGATCAGCATATGCTGTCGCCTCATCTAAAACTACAATAGGAGCATCTTTTAAAATAGCACGGGCAATGGAAATGCGCTGTGTTTCGCCCCCGGACAGGTATACACCTTGACTTCCAATAATTGTGTCTATTCCGTTTGGAAGTTTTTTCAGTATGTCATCGCACTGCGCCAGATGAGCTGCCTTTAGAACTTCCTCACGGGTTGCCAATGGTCTTCCGGCTCTTATGTTTTCTAATAGGCTATCCTTAAACAACTTGGGGTCCTGGAACACAAACGCCACCATTTTCATTAAATCGCCCTGTGGGATTTCCCTGATGTCAACGCCGCCAATTTTTACTGCGCCATCCTGCACGTCATAGAACCGAGGAATCAGACTGGCCGCTGTGCTTTTACCTGACCCGGAGTGTCCCACAAGGGCGGTTATTGCTCCTGCTTTTGCCATAAAAGTGAGATGTGAAACTGCGGGGTGATCGGTATTATCATATGCAAATGTCACATCTTCAAAAGCGACCTCATATGTATCAGGATATTGGGGGATCGCTGGTTCTGGTTGCTGTTCAGAAGTTAAAATCATATCGATTCTACGCATAGACTCCTCTGCCTGCATTTTATAACTAGTCATATACATAATTTTATTAAGCATCACTGCGCATGCCGGAGAGAAAATCACGTAAAACAGAAAACTTTGAATAAAATCTCTGAGTGTCGGGGTCGTAAATCCAACTAGAAAGCCAATCGGAACCAGCACTAAAAAGGATGAGTTTACGATAGCATTAAATGCAACCATGCCTTTCTTGCAAGACATAGTATAAGCAAGTGCGTACTTTTTATAGGTCTCTATCGCACTATGAAATTTGGCGAACGACTTTACAGTTTGTCCGAACACCTTGACAACGGCGATTCCTCTAATATATTCAACAGCCTCATGGTTCATTGTTTCTTGAGCGTCTTGATAAATTCTCATAAACTCAGCACTATTCTTTCCCATGAGAGAACTTTGCAGATAAAAGGCCATTCCATATAAGATAATAAGTGGAACCCCAATACGCCAGTCAAAAATGATCATAAAGCAAATACCAGCAATCAGGGTTACTTGGGCACCTGTTAAATCTGGCAACTGATGTGCAATAAAAGTCTCCGTTTGAAAACTGTTTTCATCAATTATTTTACGCAATTTTCCGCTTGGATGGGCATTAAAATAACCAATTGGCATATGAGCAAGGTGCTTTAATGCTGCCATCTGCAGGTTTTTTTGAATATGGAACGCAACGATATGAGAAGATAGCAAAGCCAAAAAGTAGAGTGCTACTCCCACGAGTTCTAATCCTAATGCAAAAAGGCCCCAATTCAATAATGCTTGGCCATTCAATTGATCGCCTAAAAATACAGCGATAAGTTCTCTTGCCGCAAAATATACACAGATAAAAGGGCCAATGATAAACAACGCACTGATGCCGGAAAGGCAACGTGCAAAAGTCAAGAGGCCCCTGTATCTACCGGCAAAACTGAGAATCCGCTTAATCCCTTTTGATTGACTGCCCACCAATATCTGGACTCCTTTCAACCGGCAGAGCAAATATATGGTTTAACATAACTTCTCTGTAATCTATTTGGAATATGTTATTTCTCTTTCTGCAAACGGCGTGCTATGCAAAACATAGCACGCCGTTTGCGGAATAAGGAAATACTCACTTTAATGTGATATTTTGTACAGCAGTAAAGTTTGCATCAGGCGGAAAATCGTAGTTTGCAATCTTATCACTATACACTGCAAGTTGGTGAGGATACACCAAAGGCGTAGTCAGGCACTGATCCGCCATCGTAGTCAAAATAATGCCATAAATCTCCTGGATTCGCTCCTCGTCAGTAGTAGATTCCAATTCTGTAATCAGTTCGGCACCGCCCGGCAAGTATGCAGCGACCTGGGAGATAATTGGGTCCATGGCCATACTGGGATCGATATTACCGATTGTATTGCCCGGATCATAAAAACCGCCCTGCGTTTTAAATAAGGTAAGGCCGTACTCTCCGGTTGTAATCATTGCATACCAGTCCATCATTTGTGCAGACTGCGGTATAAGTTCGATTCCGATTTTCCCTAACTGGTCGCAGATATAAACAACCAAGTTATCATCAGAAGCGGAGCCTGCTTGGTACTGAAACGGAGAGGATAGTTTCTCGCCGTCCTTTTCACGGATGCCATCGCCATCTGTATCAATGTATCCTGCTTCATCAAGCAATTGGTTTGCCCTGTCTATATCATAAGAGTATACGGTCTGCTCTACATCACAATAGGGTAGGGTCTTCGGGAAGAAAGTATCTGCTTTTTCATACAGGCCGCCATAAATGCTCTCAGAAATTGCATCTTTATCTAAGGCCAATGTAATGGCTTGGCGAACAACTTCATCACCAAACATGGAACTACTTAAATTATAACCAATATATCCGGTGCGGAAAGATTTGTCATCAACCTTGGCACCAAATCCCTCAGTGTTTTGCATTTCCACAAAACTTTCATTGGAGACGTTCGTGATTCCTGCGACAAAATCAATCTCTCCGTTTTTCAATGCGAGGATTTTAGCATCATTGTCAGGAATGCTCTCGATAGAAAAACTCTCAACATCAGGTTTTTCGCCCCAATAGTAGGGATTGCTCTCGAAATTCCAAGTCTGCCCGTCATTATCTCCAACATACATGTAGGGACCTGTGCCATAGGTTGCAGTTTCAAAAGTATCCTTTTTCGTTAAATCATCATTAAGTTGTTCACTTGATACAATTCCGAATGGATTCGCCAAACACAGCTCCCGTAGCGCATTATAATAAGGTTGCGTCAGATGCATTTCAACAGTATAGTCATCAACGACCACTGCATCTTCAATAATTGTAGACAGGCGGCCATAGGTTCCATTGTATTGCCCCAAATTGATGGGAACGGCCAAAAGCGATTTGGCAACATCTTCAGCAGTCAGATCACTACCATCAGAAAATTTCACATCATGCCGTAGATTGAACGTGTAGACTGTTCCATCTTCGCTAATTTTCCAATCCTCGGCCAGACCACCAACGTATTCTCCATCTTGATACTCTACAAGTACATCGTAGAAATTGCTAAGATAATATGTGATACCGAAGTTGCTTGCCGATACATCAGGCGTCATAATTGTATAGAAATTTTCAAACCCCCAACTTTCGGCCAAAGTGATGTGGTTGGCTTCCGTTTCCTCCACAACATCATTGCCCGAAGAAACAGGCGTTTCTGAGTTTTCGCCATTGTCGCCTGCACAGGCAACTAACGAAACCATCATGGCCGCAGCCATAAGCATCGTTGCAAGTCTTTTGAATTTCATCGCAAACTATCCTTTCATTTTATTTCTGCTATGATCAATTCCCACAATGATTATATATCAGTAATTCCACTCGCATATAAAAGCGTCTTGCTGTATTCGCTTGAAAATACTGATATATCTCCAGAAAATTCAACCTGTTCAATCAAGGCGGAATTTTTCATAACCAAAATTACGTCAGCAATAACGACGGCTAACTCCATATCATGCGTAATAAATACAAGGGTAAATGCGAGTTTCCTCTGCAAGTCAACAATTTCTTCGATGATCTTCTTGCGCAAAGGAAGGTCAAATCCATTTGTTGCCTCATCAAAAATTAGGCACTTTGGTTCTGCCGCCAATGCCCTTGCAATAGCGACACGTTTTTGCTCACCACCAGATAATTCGGCGGGAAGGCGCGAGTAGTATTCAACAGGCAAATTACATAAATTCATCAGATCATGGCACCTTTTTTTACGTTCTTCTTTGTCTAAATGAAAAAAACACAAAAGAGGTTCTTCGATTGATTTGCCAATGGACATTTTAGGGTCTAATGCAGATGAAGAATCCTGTTGAATAATTTGTACTTCCCTGAAGTAATTTGTACGAACCTTGTGTTTACCGTAAACAGGTATCCCATTGGCATAGATATTCCCCGCCGTAGGACGCTGGAGGCCCGCAATCATTCTGGCGAGTGTTGTCTTACCTGACCCCGACTCACCAACGATGGCATACCGTTCACCATCAATAAATTGGATGGAAACCGGGGAAACCGCCACGAATCCCTCTTTGGAAAACGGATTGCGGGCAAAAGTGCAACTTACATCTTTCGCTTCAATCATAGGTAATCACCGTCTTTCCAACGTACAAGCACTAAGCAGATATTTTGTATATTCTTCTTTAGGTTCATTGAATATCTGCTCCGTTGTCCCTGCCTCGACCAACTGGCCATTATTCATTATTAAAATTCGATCTGCCATTGACGCCGCTCTTAAATCATGTGTAACAAATAAGATCGCCATGCCGCCACTGCATAACTGCCTAAGTAATTGCATCAATTCAATTCGGTTACAGGCATCTATTGCTGTAGTCGCTTCATCAGCAACCAATATAGTAGGCTGATTGATTAGTGCTGCTGCAATCATAATCCGCTGCAACATCCCACCCGAAAGGGCATCAGGATAACTCTTTAGTATCCGTTTCAAATCATCAAGGCCCAACTGTTGTAGTGTGTTGCTCACTAATAGATGTAATTCCTGCCGTGATATTTGGGGGTTATGTAAGTAACATGTTTTTTCTAATTGCCTTCCAATACGCAGCGATGGATTAAATGCTGTCATGGGGTTTTGCATAATATAGCATATTTCTTTACCGTAGATTGCCTGCAATCGTTTCTTTGAAGCGCGCAGCAAGTTTTCCCCCTTATAAAGCACCTCGCCTGAAATGGAATAATTAGAACTAAGTAAGCCCATAACGGCCTTGCATACCGTCGTTTTTCCTGCCCCAGAGCTGCCCACAATGGACAACATTTCTCCTCCATCTATTGAAAAAGAAATGTCCTCTGCAATTTCTTCACCCGTTTTGAGAGTAATAGTGAGATCTCTGACGTCAAGAAACACTGATCTGGTCCTCCTTGCCAATAAAATCCCGAATACCTTCACCTAATAAATTGAAGCCCGCACAACAGATAATGAGGCATATGCCGGGATAAACAATTAGGGCGGGATTTGTATAAATGCTGTTTCGAGCGTCATTAAGCATGGCTCCCCACTCCGGAGTACCAGCAATGAGGCCCACACCCAAAAACGCAAAACTTGATACCGATAAAATTGCTGATGCTATTCCCGTGGTAAAATAGACAACAAACTGTGGCAACACATTCGGGATAATGTGGTGAAGTACGATCCGCATTGCAGATGCACCAGATACTCTTGCAGATTCTACATACCCCTTTCCACACTCGACCTTTGCATAAGAACGCGCCATGCGTAAGAACCACGCAGACATAGAAATACCAATTGCAGTGATAATGCTCGCAACAGAATTGTTAATAACTGACACTAATGACATTGCTATTACTAAAAGCGGAAATGCCATAAATATATCGCACAACAAGCGGATGACCTCATCTATTAGGCCGCCTTTATAAGAAGAGTAGCATCCAATAAACAATGCAATCGCTGCTAGTACTATTAGCACAGGCACAGTAAGGCTAAGTGAATATCGCGCTCCATAAATTAAGCGCGAAAGCTCACAGCGCCCCATCTGATCGCATCCAAGAGGATACTCGGATGATGGCGGGGCATTTTTTAGTGCAAGGTTTGTTGCATTTGGATCATTTGGGGCAAGGAGAGGGGCAGTTATTGCAATACAAACAAATAACGCAATAAGTAAAACACCAATGACAATTTGTGGATGTTTCCTCATACACGTTTCCTCCTATACGCAGGGCAAATGATACCCGAGAAGATGTCCGCTACAGTATTAAAAAGGACAAATGAGATTGCGCAAATAAGTACCACACCCGATATTCCATATACATCCATACTTTCGCATGCTTCAGTTAAATAGTATCCAAGACCCCGAATGGAAAAGACAGTTTCTATCAGTGCAGAGGTTCCAAAAACTGATGCGCAATATTGTGCGAAAAGTGTTATGGCCGCTGGAAATGCGTTCCTCAGGACCTCGCCGTATATAATTTTAGATGTGGAAAACCCCCTCGCTTTAGAGTAAGTAACATAGTCACTTTTTAATTCGTTTATTACAGCAGCTCGCAAAACCCTGATTGAAATACAAGCAATTGGAATGGCAATGGAAACAGATGGCAATATAAGGGATTTAATACTCCCGTCTGAAATTACACTAAATATCGGAATCTCAACTGCAAAAGCAATCAACAAAATGAGTGCCAGCCAAAAACTCGGAACACATATCCCAATTATGCAGATAACTCTTGTTGCGTGGTCAAATACTTTGTCTTTCCATATGACAGAAAACGCCGATAATAAAACAGTTAAAATAGCAACCCAGAGCATAGACATAATCACTAACATACATGTAACAGGAAGTGCATCTCTAATATTATCAATGACAGGTTTTCGATTGGTAATTGAAATACCCAAGTCCCCGGTAAGTAGTCCTTTTATATAATCTGCATATTGCTCAGAGAGTGTACCATCCAGGCCAAGTTCAACTCTCATTGCTTGGATTTGATCTTCTGTTGCGAACAATGTAGTCTTTCTTACAAGCATTTCTGCCGGATCTGTACCGGTAAATATCTGCAAACAAAAACTGAGAGTAACGACTCCTAAAATCACAATTAGCAAGGTTATAATGCGTTTTGCAATGCGTGCGCAGATCCCCATACTGTACAACTAATTTGCCTCCATTCGCCCACGGTTAGGCTCCGCTAACTTATGCCCCTAAAAAGAACCGCTGAATGCGGTTCTTCTCGTCAATCTCTAATTCATATCAATTATGGTAGCACAAGATTGCATGTTCGTCTATAACCGTTTAGGTCAAGCCTTAATCCATTTAGGTCACGAATATTTCATGCGATATGCGATTGGAGTCATTTCATATACTGATTTGAATGCCCCAGAAAACTTCCCTTGATTTTCATACCCTGCAAGACTAGCAATTTCGCCCACACTCAATGCTGGCTCAGATCTAAGTAATTCCGCAGCAGCCTCCATTCGTTTCCTTTTCATAAACGTGCCTAGAGAAGCACCGGAAATTGACTTAAAGCAGCGTTTCATGCTTGATTCCGAAACCCCATAAATCTCTGCTATCTCAGAAATGTTTTTTTGTGTAAAAGGATTTTCAATAATATACTGATAGACCTGTTGAGTCCGCCGGGATACTTTCTCCGTAAACTGTTGAGGCGGCTCCACATAACTGTTATCCAGTTTGCTTAATAAAAGTAAGATTTCCAGGATTTTCAGCCAGTAATATGGCAATCTTATCTGGTTCTCAACGCTCAATATCTCTGTAAAAATATGGTCAATTTTTTGTTTGGATTTTATTAAAAGAACACGACCTTCCGGGCATAGGGTTGTGCGGATTTTTTGCAAGTCTATACGCCACCTAGAGAATTCATCGTTGAGGGTCGTCTGCGCTGTTTCTAACTCCAAGAGAATGGTTATACCCTTATACTTATTGAAAGGGATTCTTGAATTGACAATAATCTGTCTATCATGGTATAGGCCAGATATACTTAAATCCTTTTCACCCAAAAAGGTGATTCCACCTCCGACCATTTCTACTTCGTGTCCACCCTCAAGGCAATAATTTATTTCCAAAAAGTCCTTTTGGACATTCAGTGGTTGAAAGCAAGAACTTAGGTTTAATTCATTAAAGGACAGTTGAATGCCTGGCGCAATATTATAGCAGTGCATCTCTCCAGCACCACTCTCATCCTCGTATCGCCGGAGGGTATAAAACTGGCGGGGCGTATCATCTGTATAATAGAATGCTCTGAATTCCGGAATATCAACAACATCAGCCATACTTATTCGCCCTTCCTGGAAATCGTGATTGACTAAAGAAAATGATAACGCAAGTGTATCCTAATTTCAATAGGAATTAAAAGTGAGGCGGTTGCTTCATGAACCGCTTTTACTTTTATCTCTATATAGTTATTCCACATCTTGAGTTAGTTTGAGTAAATTTAATTAGTTGTAACTGTAGCAGTATCAGGATTAACAAAAGATATTGTGATTCCTTTATTTTGGGCATATCTCACCGTCTGCATAGTCCCAGACCGCAAATTCCGCTCATTATCGTAGACCGCTACCAGATAATCCGCGTGATCCACCATGTAGCAGTTCCGCTTAATATAGTTCTCCCGGCAGTCCTCTTTTCCTATCACTACACAGTCGGAACACATCCGCAGGAGGAAGTCCATCCGGCGCTTGCTCCGCTCATCCCATTTTGAATCGTGCCCCTCAAAGGGCAGCACCACCACCAGTTCTATATCTCCATATCCCGGCTGTTCTTTTAGCCGCAGAATCAATTCACCAGCCCACATATCCACACCCAGGGCGCCGCCCACATAATACCGGCGTACTCCATGTTCATCGTACAGCCTCTTGAACTGCTCCAACATGGCCCGCTTTATTTTTTTGCACAGCGAATAGTCCTCGCTGTATTTGAACTTGAACCGGTTCGGCCGGTGGCCTGTTACCGCACAGGCAGCTTGCCTCATAAAATCACCCTCTTGTCCATACATTTTCTCCTTTTACACGCATACAAAGCTAAAATAACGTAAATAATGCGTTGTAAGTAGCGGTATATGGAGAATTATAACACAATCAATGTTCCTTATCCAGAAAACCTTTCTGCTATGCTAATGGGTAGTGAGGTGAGAGTATGGATGAGGCATTTATCCGCAGCCGGATCACAGAACTGCGGCTGAAAAAGGGCGTGTCAGAATACCAAATGAGCTTGGATTTAGGGCAAAACCGCAGCTACATCCAGGCGATTTCTTCCGGCCGGGCGCTCCCATCCATGAAGCAGTTTCTCAATATCTGCGAATATTTCGAGATCACGCCGCTCCAATTCTTCGATTCCGAGGAAATCAACCCGCAGCTTATGAAAAAGGCATTGGACGGCATGAGAACGCTGAAGGACGAGGACCTAATCATGCTGATCGGCTTTATCAACCGGCTGCAATCCTGACAAGGCGGGGGCTGAGGCCCCTGCTTTTATTTTGCTTGTTTGAACGGCGCCTATTACTTTTCTTTTCATCCGGTAAGTATCTGTTCACCTGTACGGTTCAAGGGGGTACAAAAATGGACTGCCCCCCAGTCCACGCAGCATCCGGGCGGCATTTTTGCCGCCCGGTCTTTATTTTATCAAGTCCATGTGAAAAAGAATAGGCTGGGAACAGAAAGAGGGCGGACTGCTCCCCAGGCGTGGAGTCAGGCGCTGAAGAATGGACGGCTTTCTCTACTTCTTCGTCCGGCATAGGCGGTTCCGATTCGGTGGGCTGCTCCGGCGTGGACGGCTGCGGTGCCTCGGAACAAAGGGTATAGAGGTTGCTGGTCTGGCCGCCGTTTTTGCGCTCGTCAAACCGTGCCTGCTTGATGATGTAGCCAGCTTCCACCAGCTCGTCTAGCGCCCGCTTGACCGTAGAGATACCATAGCCGCACTTGGCGGCTATGGTCTTGATGGACGGAAAACACTCACCCTCCTTGTTGCAATGCAGAACAAGGACTTGAAGCACCAGCCGCGCTCTCGGCCGCAATTCAGAGGAAAACGCCCTCTCCATGTATTCAAACTTTGCCATTCTGTGATCCTCCCATTCTGATCCTCTCTTTGTTACAGCCGCCGTTCTCCCATGATATACGGCTCCACCAGGCGCTTATACAACCTCCCGTTGGTCCGTTCTGCAAATAGGTTATGGGATGCCTCCGCCATTTCCATCTCACCGCCAAACAGCTCCCGGCAGTATTCCCGGAACTCTCCCGGCACACTGATGGCCACCGGGCGTACTTCCAGCCCGCCGCAGATCTCCAGCGCCTTGTGAAAGGCCGGAATCTCATAGGGCAGGACGCTCCCGCACAACAGCCGGTGATCCGCCTCCCGGAACACAGAGGTGGGCGCCTGCATCACACCGCAGTCGTAGATGATAAACTGATACTCCCGGTCCGGCTCATTGGTCAGGTAGCAGTCGATCCCATCAATCGTGTAATGTTCGCCAGTAGGGGCCGCCTCATAGACATTGAGCAGGAGCTGAAGGTGCCGGTTGGTGTTGACCTCAATGTAGGCGACCTCCGCACCTCTGGCAGTCAACCACGCCGCCAGATTGAACGCCGTCACCGTTACGCCGCTTCTGCGCTGCGTCCCTGCAACGGCAATACGGATATTTTTAGCGTTCCAACGGTAGGGGATGATCTCGGCCTCCGGTTCAGGAGCCGGTTCCCGTTGGGATTCTGGCTGGCTTGACACAGGCATAGGCGTCACATACCGCTGCATCCCTTCATCGGAAAGGGCCTCTTTCAGCTCGTCGGCGGCTTCCTCCAGCGTTTCCGCTGTAATCAGATTCACCACTCCAATGGATAAAAGCTGCTGGATACAACCACTCATATCCTCACAGCCGGACAGAATCACGATGATACGGGCAGAAAACATCATCTGGAAGGACCTCAAAGCCAGGGTGAAGTCCTCGCCGCTTTCCTCAATACAGGCCGCGTCAATCAGGAAGAACTTGGCCGTGGCATAGTTTCGCATATCCTTGGTGACGAAACTTTTCAGGCTGAACTTCCCAACCAGCTTTTTGGACGGCAGGAGCATTTCACGGGCCGCGCCGTCGATCAGCCCGCTTTTCTGGTTACTTGTCAAGTACAGCAGCATACGATGTACCTCCCATATCCATGTTTTCTACCGCCCTTTCCGGCTCTCCTGTCAGCAGAAGGACAACGCCAACCACTACAATGGCGATGTAGATCAATAATTCAATCAGTTTATTTCGGTTGTTCATACCATGCTCCTTTAGTAGATCGCCCAGAAAGGGCCGCCAGCAGCGGCACCTTTTCTGGCTTCATCCAGAATAATGGAGAGGTCCCATTCCTGCTCGCTCCGCTTGCGGCTGGCAGGGTCGGCCACCAGGATTTTCCCCTCCGCAGTTACACCGCGCAGGACAATGAAATGCCCGGAGTTGGTAAAGTGCCCTTTTGCCATGATCGCCACAACCAGCTTCCCATCCGCCAGCGCGTCTATCATCGCCTGCGGGTCATCCGGGGGAACGCTCTCCCAGGACAGGCCGTAGGCTTCGGCTGATGCCGGGATCAGGCTGTGGTAAGAGCCGTTCCCTTCGCAGCGGTGTCCATTCGCTACGGACCATTCGCTGAGTTCTACTGGGTTATGGGGCGTCCCGGTCAGGGTCGATGTGACAATCGCCATCGCCGTGGGGCCGCACCCGGCCTCGCCAATCGTGCCGGATGTGCCGTACATGGTATCTGCCCACCGCTCATCCAGTTGGTTGTAATAGATGACCTCCCGGCCCCCATCAGTAAAGACCACGCCCTCGTAGCTCTGGCCGCTGCCCTCGATATAGTCCTTTTCATAAATACCGAGCTGCTGGTTGTAGCCATACTCTTTCTGAAAATTCTCCACCACACTCACCTCATCGCCCACCAGCCATTGAGACAGCATGGAGAAAGGGCTGGTAATCAGATACAGGATAAAGGCAATCAAGAGCAGCAGGCCCAGAATGGGGGCCAGAATGAGAATGAGCGTCCTTCTACGGCTTTCCTCATCAGTCGCCGCCCGCGCCGCCACTTGTGCCAGCAGCTTTGCCGTCAACGGATCAATCGCCAAAACAACACCTCCAATCAGCCCATTTCCGCGCCTATGTCCGCCAGCATCCGGTCAAACTGCTGGCGGATTTTTTCCCGTTCCCGCCCGGCGCTGTCATCCATCACAAACACCTTTTTCCCATCCTCATTCTCACGCACGGAAACCGCGTAATCCCCGTTTGCAATAAAGAAGGAAGTATAAAGGGCTTGGATGGCCGGAACGGGCATCCGGGAAATCTCAAAGGGCGTGGCGGCGCACTTGCTGTTCCAGGAAAAGAGGTTGTAGGCTGCGTCCGCCGTCAGTTTCATCCAGTCATAGTCAAATTCTTCTTTCTTCATCAGGGCGCCAAAGTCAATCCCGTCCGGGGAAAAATACCGCTCTACCTTTTCGGCAAGAACCGGGTGGGAGGACATCAGATAGAGTGCTGCCTGATAAGAGCAGTCCAGCTCTCCGCCCCGCCAGCGCATCGAGGACAGCTTGGTTATCAAAGATTCATACCGTTCCGCATGGTTCATCAGAAAACGCCTCCTGTTCATGAATAAGTAAGGCGGCCGGGGAACATCCCGGCCGCCGTGGTGTGCTACCGGCCGCCCGCCTTGCCCATGTAGGCAAACTTGTAGGCCGGAATTTCAAAATTGACATGAAGCCGCTTGGAGCCGACCAGGAACAGGGCGTGTCCCCGTCGCTTGCTCTCCAACAATTCCTGCTCGGCGTCCGTCAGGTTGTAGAGGTCTGTGGTTTCCTGAAGGTTTTTGCCGTCGCAGCCCATCAGGATTTTGTAGCAGGGAATATCCAAAAGGGCCTGCCCGTACATCTTGATCTCCGGCGCCAGGAAGTCCACCACCGAATGGGAGATAATCGCCAGGGCGGACTCATATTTTCTGGACCGCTTCTCCACATTCCGCAGGAAGGCCAGGGATTGCGGCACCTGCGGGTCGATCATCAGATACGCCTCGTCGCATACCAGAAGCACACGCTCCCCGCGATTGTTGCTCATCTGCTCCCAGCACCAGGTCAGCAGATTGAAATACTGCGTCCGCTTGATGTTATCTGCTGCGTTTTGCAGGCTGTGGGTATCCAGGCAGACAAAATGGGAGTCGGCCTCCAGCGTGCTGTGCCCGTTCCAAAGGAAGCTGTCGCTGCCCTTGGCGGCGTCATACAGCAGCATGGCGAGGTCACGGAACACCGGATTGTCCGGGTTGGCCTCGGCTTTCTTTTCAATCAGGCCGTGCAGATCTTCCATGATGGGGAAATCCGCTGCTTTGAGCTGGCGAATGTCTGTGTCCCAGAAGATGCCGAACTGATGATAAAGCTCAATGACCGTCTGCTTCAGGACGGCTTTCTGCATATCGGTCAGGCTCGGCAGATATAGGGAGAAGATAATCTCCAGCGTTTTGATATGGAGCGCCATATCGGACATTCCATTTCCTTCATCCGTATAGAGCTTGTCGGTTTCGTCCTCATCGTCACGGGGCGCCGGTCTGATCTGCAAAAGGTTGGAGCGGCCGTTGCGCCCACCGCCAGCGTTCAGCCAGTTCCCGCCCAGGTTCCGGCACATATCCTTGTACTCGGATTCCGGGTCGATACACAGGATTTTGGTTCCCTTCATGTACTCCGAGAGCATGATGTGCTTGACCACGGTGCTTTTGCCGATACCGGCCACGCCCATGACAACGAAGCTGCTGTTGGTGCGGTCGTTCCCGCGTGTCCAGGGGTCCAGGATCACCAGCCCGCCGCTGCTGTCCTTGGCAAAATAATAGCCCCGGCCGTCGCTGTAACCGGAGCTTGCAAAGGGGAATCCGCCCACAAAGGTACTCATGGGGATGATGCGGGAAACAATGCTGTCCACCGTCCCGTTGGCGGGATAAGTGGGCGAAATGCTCTGAAACCCCTCCTTTTGCAGATTGGCAAGGGTGCGGACCTTGCATTTCTGAACGCTGAACGCACTCTCCACACGGCGGCAGATTTTGGAGAAGGCCGCCTCGTCCTGCGCCACCGGCATCACCGTGAGCGACATCATGGCGACGGTTTCGCCCTCCTGGTCGATTTTCTGCATGATATGCTCCCCGTCTTCGGCGGCTTTTTCCGCCCGCTGACGGGTCAGCGGGTCTTTGGCGCTGTCGGCGGCGCCCCGCTGCTGGACAATGCTCTTGGAGAGGGCGGAGATCAGGGTGCTGTTATCAATCGGGGTGATACCCACTGACACAATGGTGCTGGGGATGTTCGTGATTTTGGAGAGCCAGCCCATCTCCACCTTTTGCGGATAACGGACTGCACCGTAGACCTTTCCCATATTCTCACCGATCACAAGGCTGTTCCGCTTGATTTCCAGTCCCATCGGGGTAATGACATTCAACAACGCTTCATTGACGGGGAGCGTTTCTTCCTTTTTCTTGGTTCTTAACAATGATACACCTCCAAATCAGTGACACGAATACGGCACACCGATATAATCCAGCACGGCGCCCAGCCCCAGCTCATGGATGCAGTAGTGGTACTGCTGGGGATGGGTTTTCTCCATGAGCTGAAAACGGTTCGGCTCATGCTCCAGATGAACGCCGTACATACAATACATACACCCTGATCTGGAAACGCCGGTGGTTTTCAGAGTCAGGGTGCCGTTCCTCTTTTTGACCTCCACAATATCCCCATAGATGGGGGCATAGGGGATGCCGGTCATTTTCAGATAGCGCAAAATATCTTCCTCCCGCCAGAACGCAAGGGGCTGGCTGAGGGGGCGCCTGCGCTCATAGCCGTTGCAACCAAATTTGAGGTAAGACTGCTCCCGCAGCTTGCTCTCACAGGCCAACACTCCCGTAATGGGATGCCGCCCGGACTGCCGTTCAAACTTGTTCAGCGGGGCCTTTTTCATGTGGTAACAGCACCGGGCTGAAACCGCAAAGGGGGCGTCCAGAAGATACCTGTACTTCTCACAGTTGTAAATCGACTTCTTTCCGTTCTTATCCAGCAATTCACCGTTTAGGCGGGCCAGACGGTAAGACTGGCCCTTCCGTGCGCCGCTGATGGCATCGGACACTTCCTTGGAAATGACCGGATAGCCGTATTTCTCAATGATCTGCGTAAACGGATAGCGTGGGCGAAGCCAAACCACATTGTCTTTCGTTTTTACAAAATCGCGCAGTTCAGGGTATTCCAACCCTGTGTCAACATACACGGCGGGAATATCCGGGCAGACCTGCCGTGCCAAATCAAGGAGTACCGTGGAATCCTTACCGCCCGAAAAGCTGGTAAAGACCTGCCCGTTGTATTCCTTGTACCATTCCAATATTTTCATCTGCGATACTTTGATCTTTTTTTCGAGGCTCCAACCCTGCATGATGTTCAAATCCTGCCGGGTGTGCTTCATTCTTACACAACACCTACACTTTCTAAAATCGGGATCGCCGCTTCAAACCCAGCGTCCTCCAAATGCACATAGGCCGGGTTATTCACCAGATTGCACAGCCGTACAATGTCCTGCTGCTCCAAAATCTCAGTTTGGATGCCGCAGTCGGCAAAGTAGCCCGACAGATATTTCAGTTTTTGGAGCAGATCACGCTCCACTCCGTCAACCGCCCTGTCCCAGATTTTGATGTAAAACTGCCGTTCCACCACCTCGCCGGAGAGGGCAAAACCGCCCATCTCCACGATCTCATGTTTTAGCAGCTCCTTTTGCTTGATATTGGAGGAAGCTGTGAGGGTGGAGGACAACTCCGCCATCAGGGGAGAAATATCCACCGGGCGGGAAACAGCCAAAAGCTGAAACGGATATTGGCCGCTGGACAGGCTGGCCGTGAGCTGCTTGGCGATCAGGCGTTTTTCATTCTTGCTGAACAGCTCCGTGCTGATGGGAAATATTTTCAGATACGCCAGCGCCATGCCGTCACGGGTGTAGAGGAAGCTCCCGCGAATGTCCTTGACATTGACAAACTCATTGGCGGTCATCTGTGCCAGTTCTTCCTTATCCCTGCTCTTGGTTTTCTTGCGCCTTTCTGAAAATTTCAAAAAAAGAAGCGTACCGCCTCCCAGCAGTACGCATACCAAAATCATAATGATCGGCAGCAGCAACCTATCAACCTCGCTTTCTTTGCCGCAGCTTATAGTTCCAAATCATCCTCGTCCTCCAGTTCTGGTTCCAGCTCATCGGTATAGTCTGGCAACACATCCTCAACCGAAAATCCAAAGCTGTGTCCGCCGATCCAGTCCACTTGCACAGAGGCATACAGTTCTTCAAAGTTCTTGCTGAAATAGGCCAGTTCTTCTTCGCTGGCCCGTTCTGTTTCACCCTCCCCGTAGAGGTAGGTGCCAACCTCCGCATAAACCCGGTCGCTTTTCGGCAGGCTCCTCAAATCATCCCGGATGATTTCGTCCTCCAAAAGATCCTCCGCACAGTCCGGGCTTCCGGGAGCGTAGTATTCTTCCAGCAGGCCGGAGTCCGAGGCCAGGGTCACAACAGAAAACATCTTGCTCATTTTGAACCACCACCTTTCCGATCCCCGAACATCAGCCGCAGAAATTCCTCCATATCTTTCGCTGATTGTACCTCAAAGGTCACGGCGGAGGGCTGCGGCCCCGTAAAGTAATGCCGGAAATAGGCGATCTGGTTCTCGGTCAGCGATACGCCGTCCCCCTCCGGGGTGTCGCCATAGAGAAAGAATGTCCCGTGGATCGTGTCATTCCCGAACTGGCGGTTGGCGGGCAGGCCCATCCATTTGCCAGCGGCGTTACAGCACAGGACGGTTTCATGGGGCAGGGAGATACATTCGATCTCGCCGCCGACAAGGGCCTGCCGGTGTTCCAGGGAATCCTCCAGCACAGCGGTATAGGGTTCCTTTCCCGGCTCAAATATCATTACCCTGATTTCTCTATTGCTGTTCATTGTATTTTCCTTTCTCATCATGGGTTCCCCGGCGCGATATGCCAGTCATCGTAAAGGGAACCGCTAATCGTCACGGAATCGGTGAGATTGGCGCAGAGCATCCCTGCCGGGGTCCAAATATCCATCACATGGGTATTGACCGTATAGCTCCCATCGGGGAACCACACCGGCGAAAAATGGACCCGCTGCTTGTAGGTGCTGTAAATATTTTCGGCAAACTGGAACCGGGCTGTTTTTCCGCTGGAGAGCCGGTCCAGCAGGCGCCAGTAGGTCGTATAGTGAAATTCGGGAAAATAGGAAACCGCCGTCTGGCCGTAGGTGTAGTGGGACATGGGCGCCGATGTGCTGACCGTGGCGGTGACGGTGTTGCTCACACCGTAGCCGGATTTCATGGTGTTCCCGGCCGCCGTGGGCACCTTCTCATCCGGTTCAATCCTCGCGGTGGCGGTCATGGAGGCGGAATAGTTGTCCCGGAAGAAATCATACCAGCCCTCATCCACCCAATATCCATCATCATCGCCGGTGCTGTGCCACACCCAATACGGGTGCCACTGTGCCCACCACACGCTCCATGCGGCGTAGGACTTTTCCTCCCGGCTGGGGACGCTGCTGGGCCGCCAGCTTCCTGCGGTGTCGGTGGCCTTCGGGTCCGGCGGGTCGTTGCCGGAAAGATCAACCACTTTTGCCTTGATGGTAGTCTGGCTCAGAGTCCCCCGGTTTGTGCGTACCGTAATAGTAATATCCTGCGGTTCGGACGGGGTATGCCACTTCACCCACGCAAGCTGACTGTCCCCCTCCGGGATGACGATATTGCTCATGCGGTAGGTGCTGCCCTTGATGGTAAAGGTCACAGTGGCGGGGCCATCCGGGTTGATCTCAGAACCGGCATAGAGCGTCACCGGCGTTATCACATCGGTGTCTACCCGGTATTCGTAGTCGTAATCGGTGGGTTCCGGCTGCTCCGGGGGCTGTTCCTCAAACCGGACAATGCCTATGCCCAGGTAGGCGATGATGGTATCATTGGAACAGGTCTTGTTCGTGGGGCCGGAATAGGCCGCAAAGCCCAAATCCGAATATTCAAGATACATCGCCAACGGGAGATTTTTATGGGTCAGGCTCGTCATGGTCCTGCGCAGGGCGCCGCCCGTCTGGTTGTCGTAGAGGGCCGCTTCATGGGCGGTCATGGCGTACATGATCCCGTTGTGCTTGAAGTAGGCGATTGGTTCCAAAAGCAACTTGTACTCGCCGCCAATCAGTTCATCATAGTTGATGCCGGTCTGCTGCGCCACCAGTTCAACCGCATACTCAGAACAAAAATATTTCTTGATGGCCTCAATACTCGCCTTGGTACTTCCGGTGCTGATAATGCGGGGCATAGCTACATCTGGCTTTTTACAGGTATAAGGGGTAGTATTTGGAGAAATGCCTGAACCGTTGGTGTATTGTATTTTACTGACCTTTCCAAAATGGATTTTAATTGTAGGATTTTTGTTCGTCAGGTCAAAGGGAGTAGAAACCGGCTGGCCGGATTCTGCGTCCACAACGGTAATCCTGACACCATCCATGCCCGGATTCCATGAGTTCTGCGAGGTCCCCTGTCCCATACTGCCGCCACCGCCGTCCACATTCCCGCTGCCTCCGGTATCGGCCAGGGCGCTCATAGGGCAAATGCCCAGGATAAGCAAAAGGCTTAAAAAGAAGGCAAAAATCCGTTTCAAAAGCGCACCTCCAGTCTGCTGATTTTTGAAAAAGAGCATAAAAAGAGTACGGCAGAAATGCCGTACTCCTGTGCCAAAGGTCATCCCATGATGCCGACTTGTTTATTTATATCTCCATCTGAATGAATTTCCTCCTGAATGGTTCCACCTCCTTCATCGGGAATCCAGCCAAAGCCCTCAATGTAGATGGAGCCGTTCTGCGTATCGCCGTTTTGGGGCTGATTGGCGGCGGGATCGGAAACAATCGGCTCATTGTTCTCGCTGGCCGCCTGCTGTTCCTCCGGGGACGGGGCAGGCGGCGGAGTGCTTTCCGGCTTTTTCTCACTGTCGGTCAAATCAACATCCACCTGATCCTCCTGCTCTACATCCAGGACGGGATCAGCCTGTTCCTGCGTGGGGGTGTTTTCCGGTGCGGAAACATCGGGGACCTCCACTGTGGGCGTCGTAGTTTCTTCCTCCGGGGGCTGGCTCACATCCTCCGTTGTAACATCCGTGGGGGCAGCGGCCGGGTCCGTCCCGGACGGCTGACTGCTTTTGCCGAGCATGGACACAGAAACACCGATCACGATCAGCAGCACCGCCGCCACACCGACGATAGCAAGCAGCTTTTTATTTTTTGCGTTCATCTGGAATCCTCCTTTTAAGGTGAAATTATATCAAAAGATCAATGTGTTCCTCCACCCTCATTATACCATTTGCACAACAATGGCGTCCAGGTGGAAGAACACACAAACATTTTTTTGCGCTATGGAAAACCGTCAGGCAGAAATAGACAAAATCTAAAACCGGGGAACATATTTGGCGTTCAGCTTCATGGTGATCTGCATGGGCGGCAGATGGCCGAACCCAAAGGAAAGGGGCACCTCCACCGTGACCGTTCCCGTCACATTGAGCTGCGTAATCCCCTCCGGCGCGGAGGGGGCAAGCGGGGCATTTTCCAGTTCCATGTGCAGATCATAAAAGCGGTATTCCAAATCCGGCCCCGCGTATTTCAGATACCGCCCATCCTCGTACACCAGGCCCAACACCTGTTGCAGCCGGTCATATACATTCCCGGTGGTCACATTCTGCGTCCAGGACGAACCGGAAAGCTGGTAGCCGCCCGAATACCCTTCCCGCAGGCCGGGGTAGGCTTCATCCCAATTCTCCGTTGCCACCGCTACGATAGCGGATTGAACGGAATCCCGGACGCCCTGCGCCACGATCATCAGCCGCATATATTCAAACACCACGCAGGCTAAGATCATGCAGCAGACCACCACCGCCAGAATCATGGGCGTGCCCTGCCCGGACCTGTCTTTCAAAACTGTTTTCAGCCTGTTCATTTCCAGTACACCTCCGAGACTCCTGTGGCCCTTGCGGTGAGTGTGACAGGAAAGGACGCAAATTCTCCGAACAGGCCGAGATTGACGGTGGTGGTGAGCGTCACCGTCACCTCGTTACCGAGTTGGATTTTCCCGGTGTCGCTCCATGAAATATCCGGGTCAAGTCCGGTTTCCTCCCGGAGAGCCGCCGCTTTTGAGCTGGTGACGGAACCGACCCACCCATTGATCTCCGCTGTCCGCACCAGCTCATCCGCAAACACATCCAGGTTTTGTTTCGCCACAAACACCGGGGCGATGCGGACCACCAGCGCCAGAACGAGAGCAACGGACAGGACAAGGACGCATACATCCACAAAGCCTTCCCCGCGTTTTTCTTTCAGCAGCCGCCTCAAACAGCCACCTCCCTTCATCAGAACAAATCTCCAAAGGCTTCCAAGACCACATAGCCCAGAACACCCAGATACATCAGCAGGAAACAGCCCAGAAGCATGAAGGAATACTTCCTCATTTTCCCCGGCTGCTTCATGGCCTCCAGTTTCAGCTTTTGGAGTTCAAGCTGTTTGAAGGTCATGGAGAGCATTTGAAAGTACATAATGCCGTTATCGCCTCGCTTGACGGAGATCAGCCCGCGCACCACATCGGAGAGCATGGTGCTTCCAATCCGGCTCTCCCAGCGTGTCAGGGCGTTTTCCTCGTTGCCGGAGGCCATATCCGCAATCGTGATCTCCAGCTCCCGCTTCATGGCGTGACCGGCGTTGTGCTGATAGGCTTTCAGGATATTCAGCACATCACGGGAGGAACGAAGCTCCTGCTCCACGGTATTGACAAAACGGGGCAGTTCCGTTTCAATTTCTTCCCGCCGCTGCTGGACAATCTCATCCGCCCGTTTCTGTTCTTTGAAAAAAACAGCCACCGCCAGAAAAAGGATCACCGGCGCCAGGATAGGAAAAATCAGCAGGGTAGGGATCACCAGCAGCCCGATCAGCCCGCCCTTGACCCAGGCCGCCGCCACATAGGTTTCCGGGGACATTTGAATTTCGGCGGATTTAAGCTGGGCTTCCAGCTTGCGCCGTTTATAGGCGTCCAGCCGAACCAGAGGCGCCGCCTTTGCCGCCATGTCGAACAGGATAGCGTTCATGCTGTTCTTTTTCGCCTTTCCCCGGTTCGTGACGGTTAGTACGGCCTTTGTGCTGGCGGAAGTGGGCAGCCGGAGAAGTCCGGCCAGTAAAAAGAACGCTCCCAGGCCAAAGAGCGTTCCGAAGCATAGTAAGATCAAATACAACCTGTTTCACCTCAATTCCTTGTAATACATTCGTTTTGGGCCGGTATTCCGGCTCTCTGTCCGGGGACGGCCCGGAACATTCCAGCTCCCGCCGCCCCGGAATCCCGGCGCACATGACCAACCGGAGGCCCGTAGGCTGGCCCCACCTTCCTCCGCCAGCGTGTAGGTGATGATCTTCCGAAATCCCATCTCTCTGGCGATTCGGGCGCAGCAGCCATAGAGGAAGCTGCACCCATTGAAAGTGCCGTCCGTGCAGAGCCGTGTCACCTCGGCGGTCCGTCCATCGTCCAGATACCGGGAGATCGGCCGCCCCACGACAGCAACGCCATGAATCACCCCCTGCCCATCGGAGAGCGCCACGCAGAATTTACAACCCTGCGCCCGCCCGCTGTGGCGGTGGTGCTTTTCAATAAAGCGGTTTGCCTCCCGCAAGCTGATTGGAATGATCTCCGCGATTCTCACCTCCAACGAAAAACGCCCACCGGGAAGGTGCGCAAAATGGTTTCATCTGCTTTGAATTGGAAATATCAGGCTCCTTCATTTCCACAAACTCAAAATAGTGGAAATATCTCACCTGATTTTAGAGTAGATAGTTCCATTTACCTTTTGTACTCCACCGGCTTTGTCAGCCGGATAACCGCCGCGAAGGAAATGAGCAGCACCAGCAGGCAGACCGCCAGGATGCCCTTGCCGAAGCCGGTGTTCACCAGCACATCGTACCAGTCTTTGTTCAGGAAGTAGAGCAAAGGGATGTTGCCCACCAGCAGGAAGGCCATTGTGATGAACTCCTTGAACGGCTCATACATCAGGTAGTCCAGTTCCGCCGCCACGATCCGCATATCGGACAGCTTGCCGATAATGGGGGTAAGCGTGCTTTTCAGGCTCTTATCATCCTGACAGGCGATAGCGGCGTCCACCCATTCCCGAAAAATGTAGTTGTCCAGCTTGGGTTTCATGTTGGAGAGGGCCTGCTTCACATCGGCGCTTATCATGCCGGTTTCGGCCAAAAAGCCCCGGAACACATCGGCCACGGGCGGGTTCAGGTAGTGGATGTTTTCCTCTACGGCGGTGATGATACTCTCGCTGCGCAGATAGGAGCTGGTGATGATGGACAGCCCGGTTTCAATCTCATTGTTCATCAGCTTTTTGTAGCTGTGGGAGGTGAACAGGACATACCAGAACGGGATCAGCCCCATGCCAGCCGCCAGCACCGGAAGCATGAGATAGTTTTGAATCACAATGCAGATCACCGCTCCCATAGCCGCCAGGAACAGGGAGAGGGCGCAGAGGGCGGCAAACTTGCCGCCCCTGCCGGTCAGGAGCATCATTTCCTTGGCCTCCCGCACCGTCTTTTTGATGCCCTTGGCCTCTCTGGGGTGGTTGAGCTGCCCGATCTTCTTGGAGATCGGCGCCTCCCGGCTGGCAAAGGATTTCGTCAGGTCCTCTGCAAACTCAAAGGGCGTCATATTCAGCAGCAGGAAAATACCAGCCAGCATACCGGCAAAGGCCAGCAGAATCAGTACAATCAAGCAGTTTCCTCCTTCCCATCGTCTATATTCATCCGCCCACCGGCGATCTGTTCCAGCAGGCGGGGCGGCATCCCATTCTCCAGCAGCCGCTTTTGCAGGCTTGCCGAGATCGGGGACACCTTTTGAAACTCGCCATGCACCTTGACCTTGCCATCCTCGACAGCGGTTTCCGATACATGGTAGCGGTAGAGGGTGTGAAGCTGCCGTGTACCGTCCTCCAAAATCTCACATTCAGTAATTTCCATCACCCTGCGGCTGTTGTCCTCCAGCTTCTTCACAAAGAGGACAATGGGAAACGCCTCCGTCACCAGGTTATACAAAGTCTTGTCGCCCATGTCGTATTTCTGAGTACACAGCGTCACCATGCGGTAGTAGGTGGCCTTGCAGCTATTGGCGTGGGTAGTGGTAATAACCGCGTGGCCGGTGCGGGCCGCCTCCTGCGCCGCAAACGCTTCCGCCGACTTCATCTCGCCCACGCACACCACATCCGGGTCACAGGTCAGGGCAAACTCCAAAAGCCGCTCCTGATCGTAGTTCTGCTTGGGGTCATCGGAAAAGCGGGTGACGGTGTGGACTACATTGTTGAGGACATTCCCTTCGGCGTCCTCCTTCACCAGATCAAACTCCCGGCATCCATTTTCAATAGTAAAAATTCTCTTTTCATTGGGAATGGTGGAGAGAATCCAACTCATCAGCGTGGTCTTGCCGCTGCCGGTGGAGCCGGTGACGCAAATAGACAGGCCGAACCGCAGCACCGCCGCCAGAAAATCCAGCATTTCGGCGGTAGCCGTTCCATAGCGGACAAAATCATCCCGCCCCAGCTTTTTGGGGTTTACGATTCGGATGGAGGCCGCCACGCCCTTGTCCTTGTCGGTCAGCGGATTGCCCAGAACCGTAATACGGATTTTATTGGAGAGATGGCCCACCACTCCCGGCTGGCTGTTGTCCAGGATCATCCCGGATTTATGAAGCAGCCTGCGGACCACATCCACGGCGTGCTGGGGGCTTTGGAAGCGCTCCTTGGAGGGGACCACACGCCCATCCGCATAGGTGATCTTGGTGTCCTTCCAGGAGTTGATGTTGATTTCCTCCACATCGCAGGCAAACAGGTAAGGCGTCAGGAAGGAGAACTCGGCCATTTCCGTATAGAGCTTGTCAATCAGGGCCTCGTGATCCATGCCTTCCACACCCAGGCTGTAATCATTGAGATACTTGGCGATGTAGGCGGTGATCTGCTGGCGCTGTTCCTCCGGGTTGTCGGTTATCAGGGTAGAATACTTGCTGGCAAGATACTCCTGCACCTGTGCCAGCACCTCCGCGAATGAGCGCGTGTTTTTGCTGGTGTTGAAAAAAAGGCCGATGTTATTTGCCATCCCCGAACACCTCCGCGGCGATGGCAGCGATGACCGGCTCATAGCTCTTTGCCTCTTTTCCGGCAAGCGGTTCCAGCAGCTTCAGCGTGGCCGCCTGTTCCTCCACGATGGGAAGATAGGGCAGCCGGTACTTCACCCCGCCAAATGAGTTTTCGTATTCCATTCCGCCCTGATAGGGCCGGGTATTGGACAGCACCCGGATGTGCTGCTCCGGCTTGAATTTCCGGTCCTCAATCAGCGGAAGATAAGACGCAAAGTAGGAAATCGCTTTCAGGTCGCATCCGCATACCCGCAGCACATCGTCCGCCACCTCCAGCGCCGCCGTCGCCAGCACATTCCCGGTCAGGACGCTGGTGCAGTCCACGATCACATAGTCTGCGATATGCCGCAGGAGAACCAGCATATCCACCGCCTTTTCCTTGCTGTACTCTGCGTAGGTAAACACATTTTCCCCAGCCTTGTAGCCCAGAAAGCTGATATAGGGATGTTTTTCACAGGGGACGCAGGTTTTCAACACCTGTTCCTGCGTCATGCCGGGAGCGGACAGCAGTTCGCCCACGGACACCTCCGGCAGCTTCCCCTCTGCCGCCACAGCGGGAAGCGGGGGCGCGGTAAGGTCGGTAAACACCAACACCACATTTTTCTTCCGCTTGGCAAGCTCCGCCGCCAGTTTGACCGCCGTGACCGTCTTTCCAGCGCCGGGGCTGCCCCATACAGCAAGCATCTGTTTCTGCTTATTCGCCATCCGCTGATTCCACCTCCTGTTCCTCCGTGCCCTCTGTGGACTGCCCGCCGTCAGCAGCGTCAACAGGGGCTTCCGGCTGACTGCTCTCCCCACCGGCCTCCACCTCCGGTTCGGCAAAGAAGGCGTCCTGCGCCGCCAGGAACTTTTCGGCATTGGCGCGGGCGCCCCGGTAGACAAAGGCCAGGTGGAGACTGTTGGATTCCTCCAGATGAGCTAAAAGCTGGGCCTGTTCGCTGTTTACCAGCAGGGTGATGGTGGCGGGCAGGGTTTCCTCCGGGTTTTCTTCTTCCTCATTTTCCACCGGCGCCTGATATTCCTTGTCCGCGCCGGAACTCTGGGTGGCGGCCAGGACTTCCACATATTTCAGCTCCGGGGGCTGGGTGGTTTCGCCGGTGTCCTTGTCGGTGGCAAAGAGCATGATAATATCGCCCGCCTCCACCTTGCCGGAACCGCCCTTGGCAAAGGTGGGGATGGTGACGGAGATCGCTACCTTGGAACCGTTCAGTTGGGTCAGATACTCATACTGCGTCAGTGGCTCCGAGGACAGCCACGCCGTGTTCACATCTGTATTTTTCCGCAGTTCCACATCGGTGTATCTCCCCACCACCTCATCCAGAGAGGTGGCAACGCTGTCCTCCATGCCGGAGGCCCCTCTGGTGTAGACCTCCACCATGTCTGCCGTGATGTATGTCCCCCGTGGGATCACCTCGGCCTTTACCCGGACCGCCTCCGTCTGGGCTTTTAGGCCCTCGTTGAAAAGCGGTGTGATCCCAAAGCAGACCAGAACCGCCAGCAGGATGCACACCGCGCCGATGACCGTCCGGCTCCGAAAAATGTTCTTGTTCAATTTGATACCTCCACTTGTTCAGATTTGAAGTGCAAAAGCAGTCAGCCAGTAGGCGGACACGCCTCCGAAGCAGAAAAAGGGGGCCAAGGGCAGGCGCACCGCAGACAGCGGTTGTTTTTGTAAACGACATTCCACCAGCCCAGTCAGCACCGCCAGCGAGAGGGAAAGGACTGTCTGTATCAGCCCCGGCCACACGCCCAGGACAAATCCGCAGGCCCCCATCAGCTTCACATCACCGCCGCCGATGGCAAACCCGTCCCGTTTTATCAGGACCGCCGCCAGCAGGAAAGGGCCGCCGACCAGAAGCAGCCCCGCCGCAGAAGCGGCGGGGCGGAACCCGATCAGCCCGCACAGAAGGAGCAGGGCCGGGATCAGGTTTGGAATCTCCCGGTTTCGCATATCCCACACGGCGGCGGACAGGAGCAGAAGGCCGAACAGCGTCCCCTTGACCATGAGCGGCGTCACCGCTCAACCTCCCCGGCAGGCTCCAGTCCAGTGTCGTTTAGTTCGTCCCCATGAAGATCGTAAAAGTCCTTCATTTCCACAGGCGGCTCCCCATTGACATGGAACGCGCAGCGGCGGAGATCCGCCGCCTGTTTCTCCACTGTTTTCTCCACCGTTCCCCGGATGCTGTCCCAAAAAGAAAAATCATTGTCCATCCATTCCGTATATAGGGCCGCAAGAGGCTGAGGATAGGTCAGCAGGGTGTCGGTTTCCCATTCATCCAGCCCTTGCTCCAACTCTCCGAGAAATTCTTCCTTGATGACCTTTTCATAAGCGTGATCCAATATTTCTTTCGGCGGCAGAGCGGCGATTTCCTCCATGCGGGCGTCAAATTCCGCCTTGGCCCGGTCGTAGAGTAGACCAGCCCGATACTCGGCGCCCTTGTCCTGAAGAAAGTAATAGACCACCTCGCTGATGTTCTCCGGGTTCATACAGCGGTCCGGGACGGGCGTATTTCGGAAAACCCACGCCTGTTCCAGCACATTCTCCATCGTCAGAAGCATATCCCGCTGCGTATCACTCAGGGGAATGTTCTCCAATTCTCTTTTCATGGCAAGCATCCCCTGAATCCGCGTAAAATAGGGATCGTTGGGCGCCAGTTCCTCCAGTGGTCTGGCCGCCCGACGGATTTCTTCGTCCAGTTTCTCTTTCAGTTTTGCTTGTTCCAGTTAAACCACCTCCTGCGGTCAGGCATACAGCCCGAAATAAAGAAGGATGCAGGTCAGTCCAACCGCCATCCCGATTATCAGGGGCCACGGGTTCCATCCCTTTTGAAACATCATTTTGATTCCCCCTGTTCCAATGCCTCCTGCGCATTACAAATGATTCAGTAATCGCGGTCGGCATACTTGTCGATCTCACAATGCCCCACACAGCGCATCCCTTACAGCTCAAAGCCCTTGCGGAAACCGCCGATGCCGGAAAAGAAGTCAAGGAATGTCATCTGCGCCATCGGTAGCCTCACAGTTCCAACGCCATATCCTCATCAAGATCTTTCTGTCCGTCGTTCTCCATTTGAGTGGTCGCTTCCTGTTCTTCCTCCAATTCCATCAGCTTCATAAAGATGGCGTTTACAGCACACGGATCAATCTCCGTGACATACCGGGTGGTTGGGTCAACATGGTTTTCATCCCTCGGCGTCCGGGCGTCTGGGAAATCGGTCTGTCCGGCCCGGTCAAGCACCGTCTGATCGAAACGGGAATCCCAATCGGAAAACTGGATGGTGCGGGAGAGGACATAGATTGCCCGCTCCACACCGTAAAAGCGCACCAGCTCTCCAATGAAGGAATCCAATTCCCGGCTGTTCATGGCGGTCATGGCCTTATCCTGAATGAAATTCCGGCAGTCCATGTTGATATTGTAGCTGTCGCACCAAAGAGCCGCCTCATTCCTGCGGCTGGCTTCTTCCAGCGACGGATAGTAAACGGGAATGGTTGCGTACATTATTCAAGCCCCCATTCGTCCCCGTAGCGGTACGGGTAGATTTTCTGTCCGCGCAGGAACCGGGCCAAATTCTGCACCTGGTCCACCACGGACAAATTGCTCTGGTCCTTGGTGGTCATCATCACCGAGCCAAAGATACCGGCCAGCGCCAGGACTACGGTGGTAGTCACATTGGCGGTGAATAGCCAGACCAGGGCGGCCACACCGCCCATCACCAGGGAACCAATCAACGCCTGAAAGAGCTGCTTTTTCCCAAAGCCTGTGAACAGCTCCGCCTCCGGCTTCACGCCCAGAGGGATATACAGCTTCAAATCCTCGTCCATTCGCACCTCCTACGAGTAGTAATATAAAATCAGGTCTTTGATCTGCCAGATGGATTCCGCGATCACATAGAAAATCACGGTGTTGCGGGCGCGTTTTTTGTACTGCGCCGCCTGTTCCTCGGCGGCCGCCAGCCACACCATGCAGTAGATAAACCTTGCCACGGCACCCACGCGCACCAGCAGGATGATGGCCTTTGAAAGATCGTCCATTGTTACCATCCGCCGTCACCTCACTTTCCCATGCCCTTGACCATCTGCACCAGACGCACGGAATGGTATGCGTTGTTGACGATGGCCCCGCCACCGCCGCCGCCAGTCGTAACGATGAACTCCTGAAGGAACTTCGGTGTCCGCACGGCCAGAATCATGCAGGCCACGCCCCAGAAGATGTGCATATTCATCATCAGCCCTACGCCCAGCTTGGCGAGGGCGATCTGGATAATCACCGAGAGGGCCGATTGAAAGAACTTGCTCATGTAGGGCTTGAATACGCCCTTGTCGTTGTCGATCAGGCCCACACAGGCCAGGGGCATCCCCACCCGCAAAATCAAAATCTCCAGTCCCCGCATAAGGAACTGGAAGTAGAGGATAAAGTACACGATGACGAACACCAGCCCAAAGATGGCGGTCACGAGGCCGAGCGTGGAGATACCAGACACCCAGCCCGCCCAATCGTAAGCGGTGGCAAGGCCGATAGCCTCCAGCATCTTGTCGCTCATTTCCTCCACAATTCCCGCAAGCCAGCCGTACATGGTGGGAAAACAGACCGCCACGGCCATCGCCTTGAAAAAGTTCGTCAGCAGGGCAATCGGTTCTTCATCCGCGTCGCCATCGGACCACAGCACATAGGTTTCAAAGCCCTTTTTGAGAAATTTCAGAATGATAAGCGACACGCCAAAGCCAAACACAATATCAAACAGGGCTTCAAACAGATCAACACCGGCCAATGTGGACATATACTGCTCCGCGTACAGGGTCAGCGGCACAATGCCCTCCATCAGCCCGTCAATGTAGGCGATGGCTCCGTTAAGCAGGGCGACGATCAGCAGAACCAGAATATATTCCAACCAGCGGCCACCTCCTTTCCGGGGGCGGCCGGGGCCGCCCCCTTGTCGTATGAATGGAAAACGGGGCGGATCAGGCGGCAGGCGTCCCGCCGCCGTCCTCCGCCAGCGTCCGCTCATATTCAGCCAGCACCACGGCGGACAGCTTCTCCCGCAGCTCCTTCGTCATGGGGAAGCGCTGTTCCGTCCATTCGCCTCTTACATTCCTACGGCTGGGCAGGGACACGAACATCCCTTTTTCACCCTCCACCACCCGGACATTCTTCACCAGAAAGCAATCGTCCAGGATGACGCTGCACACCGCCCGCAGCTTGTCTGGGCCGGTCAGCGTCCGTTTGATCTCCGCTCTGAACTCCATAGAAAACCTCCTTGATAAAAAGTGCGGCGGGGCATAACGCCCCGCCGGTTCCGCCAAACATCAGCCCGCGTAATCGAACATATCCTTGATGCGCTGGGTAATGGTCGGCAGCACGGTGCTGTCCACAATGAGGTAGAGGCCCGCCAGGATCAGGGCGCCCAGGACAATGGAGATCAGCACCGTGATCGCCACATCAAGGGTGCCCTGCCCCTCACGGTTTACCAGTGCCTCCTTCGTGCGGTCAGTCAGTTCACGGGCCTTCTGCTTGGCCGCCCAGATGGAAGTCATAGCCTTAACCTGAGTGTTGCGGATAAAGTTAGCCATAATTTTTTCCTCCTATTGATGAAGTGATTTATTTAGTAAGGCGTGGGAATCGCCTGTACTACGAAAAAAGCCCCGGCTTACTGATAGTAGCCGAGGATCAGGTTCAGAGTGGCGGAACCCAGAACGGCGCCGATGCAGGACACCACCGCCACCACAATGCGGTTGTTCCACTTCTTTTGATCCATTTCGTCGGCCATGCCGCGCCGGATGCAGAAGTAGATGATAAGCAGGCCGGACACTACCGGGGCCAGGACCATGAGCCAGGTGGTCAGGTCGCCAATCAACTGCTCGGTGCCCGTCACGATCTGGCTGTCCTCCACACCGGCCGCATAAGCCGGTGCGGACATGAAAAAAGAGGCGGCAAGTGTGGAAAGACCGACACCTGCCGCCCGGACAGACTTACGCAGCCTGCCCATCGTCTGTTTCACTTTTTCTTTCATCGAAACCTCCTGAAATTTAATCATCATCAGAAGCGCCGCCCCCTGAGTTTTTCTGCTGGGCGAGGCGGCGCATGATGTCCTTTTGATAGTAGACCCAGATATTCCACAATGCGATCTCCTGTTTTGTATCGGTGATAATGGGCCGTTTGTTTTCCCGCTCCTCCCGCAGCTTCCGGTTATGCTCCATGTCGCCCATGCCCAGCATTTGATTGAATAGCCATTTGGAAAGGTCTGGGGCGTACATCATGGCCGGATGGTCCCGGCTGGTGATGATCTGATAGGGCCGCTTAACGCGCCGGACCTCATCCGTATTGAGCAGCTTGCGCTCCGTCAGGCTGACGCTCTGGGAGCTGGACGGCGTTGTGAACCGCCCGTTGCTGGCCGAGAGCTGGTAGCTGGATGTGGTGTAGCTGCCCAGCTTGTCCGACATTTCCCGCAGGGTTTCCGGGTCGTCGCTTTGCAGGTAGGCCCAGATTTGGCAGTTACCCTTGATGGTGTTGGCGATATTGTCGCTGTACTTTTCCTTGAGCTGGTCGAACCCCTGCACATAGAGGGCATAGCGCATCCCGCGTCCGGCCGCAACGGTGAGCTTGTTCGTCATATCGCTGATGGGGGTGAAATTCCCGAACTCATCCAGCAGGAAATTCACCCGCCGTTCCAGCCGCCCGCCCCGCTTGTCCGCCGCCTCCGCCAAAAGCTCATATTGCTGGGACACAATGAGAGAGGCAATCGGGTAAAAGGTGGTTTTCTCATCCGGCAGGATCACAAAGAGCGCCTGCTTTTTGCGCCCCAAATCCGTAAGGGTAAAATCACTGGCATGGGTAATCGAATAAATGGATTTCGAGGTAAACAGCCGCAGGGTGGTGAGGGCGGAGGTGTAAAAGCTGCCTCTGGTGCGGGACGGAGCCACATCGGAGATGGAGAGCAGCGCCCGCGCCGGGTGCGTTGGCGATTGCTTTTTCAGATACTCCAGCAGGGGCATTTTGTTCCCAATGGTGCGGCACATCTCGGAAATGAACCAATACACATTCGTCATATTCTGAAACTCCGGCCGCTTCTGGTTATCGCACACCACGCAGAGGATGGCGGCGGCGATGATGGAACACTCGCCGTTGGTCCAGATTTTCTCGCCCTCCGGCTTGCCCACCAGATTGTTGGTCAGATCCCAGGCCAGCATTTCCGCCCGGTCTGTGTCGCCCTCGTTGATGGCGTCGATAACCGGCTGAAGCAGATTGTAACGCATACTCTTGGCCGGGTTCTTGAAGTCCAGCACCAGCACCTCATATCCCAGTTTTTTTAGAAATTCAGAGGTGTAGTGGAATAGCTCGGCCTTTGGGTCCGAACAGAAGATGGACTCCCCGGCAAGCCCCAGAAGGCAGATGCTCTCCAGCACCAGGCAGCGGGACTTGCCGGAACGGGTGGCGCCCACGCAGAGCAGGTGACAGTCATCCCCCACAAAATAGATTTTTTCTTTGCCGCCCTCCTTTTTCATGCCCACCACCACGCCGCCTTTCGTCAGCGGGGGAGGCGGTGTATCCTTGGGAATCACCTTGGGATACAGATTCAATTTCAAACAAACACCTCACTTTTTCATAAAATCCAGCCCATCATAGCCGGTTTTCAACAGTTCCCGCATGGCCGAGTCATTCGGGTCCAGGATAAAGCTGTCAAAGGCTTTTTCCTTTTCCGCGTCGCTCATCCAGCGGGCCGAGCCGTGCTGATACTGGCCCACCGCCTTGGGGGTCTTGATCTCCGGCGTGATGGTGTTCAGGTCGGATTCATAGGGCCGCATATTGGTGAGAAAGAACATCACGGCCAGCACGCACACAAACCCTTGCAGGCAGAGGTACAGCATCATGTGCTGACGGTTGGAGAACAGGCTGGCAAGGCAGTCCCCGATGGGAAGGAGGGACAGCCGGGTGATCTTCCTTGTCAGCAGCCCATGAACAGCGGTGGAGAAAAAGAGATTCAAGACCGCGCCGGACACAAAAATCAGCCCGCAGATTAGCAGCTTTCCTTTGGTCCTCATGGCTCCAATCCCTCCCCATCCTCCAACTCAAGGGCAAGGCTCTGTACGGCGGCCTCCAGCACAGCTTCCGCCGCCTCACTGCGGATCGGCTTGTCCGCGATCCATGCTGCCAGACTTTCCGGCTTTACAATTCCGTAGAAGTCCTTTCGCTCCCAGTGAATGTACCGCCTATCCAGCAGGTTTTCCGCATAGACTGCCTGCCCTCTGGCCCCATAAGTGCAGCCAAACCCGTCACGGGCATACCACAGGGAATCGTCTGCGGTCAAATCCATGCTGTTCCCGTAAGCCTCCGGTTTTAGGACAAGAATCTGCCCCTCATAGCTGCTCTGGTCGCTGCCCGCTATGCAGTCATCCACTCCCAGGAGTCGGTCCTGCTGACGGATTTTGACCTTTTCCTGCACCTGTTCTTCCGGCACATAGAAAATGGGCATATAGAGCTTCTTTGCAAGTTCAATTTCTTCCCGCATCCCGGAAGAAATGGTGTTGCCCACTACCCAGAGGTCATCGCAGCGCCACATAAGGTCGCGGCCCATTGCCAACCCCTGTTCCCGCTGCTCCGGTTGTTCATCATCCAGATATTGCGTGAAGATCGTGTGGGGCGCCAGAGGGATCACCCCGCAGGATGCCGCATACGCGCAGTAGTCCCTTGCTCTTTGGATATTCCGCTCCACATCCCCGCGCAGGGGGGATGAGATATAAACCAGCCGCAATTTATCACCTGCCTTTCCCAATTCAGTCCAATCAAAGTTCCATATCCTCCTCGTCCTCCAGATCACAGGCGCTTTCCTCATCGGAGCAGTAATCTGTGAACGGCAAAATCTGTTCTGTGCCGTTCTCAACATTTTCCTCGGATTCATAAAGGCCCATATCGGCAAATTCATTATCAGAAACAAGTGTGCCGTCATCCGTGCGGAACATCAGCGGCATACCGTTACTGTCCTCGTAATACAGAAACTCATTGGTTGCATACGCCAGTCTTGCCATATCACCACTGTGAAAAATGAAATATGGAACCGTCCGTTCCCCATTGATTGCCGGATATTTTTTGAGTTCGTCAAAAAACGCTTGGAGTTCCGGGCAGACATAGTGTACGGTCAGCGTGCCCGTCTCGTTGCGGGAAATCCTGCCGATCACATCGTTTAGCGCGTGATCGGCAGTCACTTGATAACCCGCCCAGGCGACGGCTGTAATTTGGAACGGAGAAACAATGCCGTCTGTTTCTTTATAAACCTGCGCGTTCTCAAAGTCATACTGGAGCCACTGGCACTCCATCTCATCATCCGCCTTTTGGTGTGGCGATACATCCGCTTCAATGATGAAGTGGTTGCCCTCCAAATCAAAATCCAGGATTTTCATGGAATCCTCCTACCTTTCCAGGTCCAGCCCATCCAGCTCTACATCGCTGATGGGCGGCTCAAAGCCGGTGTCATAGGACACATCATCAAGCTGCCGGATGGCCTCCAATCGTGCTGCGGCCTTCGGGTCGGTCACAAGCTCCTGCTCCAGCAGGGCGTCGGCAACAATGGCATTGGAAACCGGGTCGGTAAAGCACAGGGCCTCGCCGTCCTGCGTGGCTTGCTCCATGACGGACTCCGGCAGGATTTCCTCCGCAACGGCCTTGGGTATCTCAAGCCCCCGCTTTTTGCTTCCGACAATTTCATAGATACCCACGGCGATCTCGCCGCAGGTGATGATGTTCCCCCATATATCGGGATTGGGGCGCCCGTCACGCATACCTCACACCTCCATCTTCCTCATAGGGCATAAACGCAATCACAGAGAGATAGTCCGTCCCCAGCCGCCTCAAAAGCGCGTCCTGATGCTCCATGACCTGATCCACCACATTTTCCGGGCAGTACCACATCAAATCCTTTACATAGCTGCCCACATCCAGCCCGATAGGGTCGGCCAGATATTCCTCGTCTGTCATGCCGTCAAGCTGCTGGTTCAGGCTGTGCTTATACATGAGAAACCGGGCGATAGCGATGGTCTGATTCCGCTTGCTGTTCATCATAGGCTATCCTCCCATCTCCATTTCATCATTCAGCCCAAATTCCATATCAAAATCAAAGTCCATGTCGGCCTCCCGCAGCTCCGGCATGATTTCCTCGATTTTGTCAAGAATCCGCTCCACAGATTCACGGGCGTCATTGGAAACATCCTGATCGAGTATGCTCATTTTGACCAGTCCGGCGTGAAGGACCCGCAGCTCTTCCTCGCTGAACAGGGCCTTTTCGTCCACCAGGCCGCTGCGCTTGGCAAAATCCTGACCGGCAAACTCTTTGTTGTAAAAGACCTGACGCGCCAGTATTTCCCCGGAATCCGGGGCTGTGCGGTAGGTGGAGAACACATAGCCGAACAGGTGATGTTCCTTGCAGGCCAAAGTCACGCCGTTGTATTCCGCCAGCTTGTAGGAACCGTTGGGCAGCTTTTCGTTGGCGTCCGTGTAGGGGCAGTCACGACAGATGCCCACCTTGACCGCTGTGTTCTGGGCGGTATCGTTGATAAGCCGCATGACCTTATCCTTCACAGCGACAAACGGGTTCTGGATCACCGTATCCGCCTTGGAGAAGTAGGCCACAAGCTGATTTTTATAGTAGATGTCCGCAATATAATCCGAAGATTGGGACCGCTTTACATCAAAGCCCTTTCGGGCGAGCTGTTCAAAGAACAGACGGTAAAAATCTGTTTTGCTCCGCAACCGGCAATCCTCCTTCCTTACGAGTAACCTTTTTGTTTCATCACCTTTTTGAGAACTTCAATGAAATCAAAAATCCGTTCCGCCGCCGCCTGATTCCGGGGATAGGTGTGCGGCAGGGGAGGGCGCTTCTTCCGCTTCAGATCGTACCAGAGGCACCCTCCGTCCTTTCGGCTGGGGAACATACAGGATGGAACGGAAGTCCGTAAAGTAAAAGGGCACCCCCGGCAGGGATGCCCTTTGGGGTACTCATACAGCCGGGCCGTCAGGCGGGTCACGCCATAGGACCCTCTGGGGATAGACACCGGCACCCCATTGTGCTTATAACTCGTTGTTACTGTGTTCATCCAAACTCCTTTCTCGAACCGGGCGGCCGGTTGTTTGATTTGTCGGACATAGAAGCGGGAGTAAAAGCAGAGAGAGTCGTCAACTTTTTCAAGGGACTTTTTCTGCAAACCATAAACTTTTTCAAGCGACTTTTATCGGCAAGTATCAACTTTTCAAAAAATATCGAGGTTGAAAAGAAAATGCCCGCCTGATAAACAGGCGAGCATTTCATTGAGCTGTATCTTTAATATTCAGAACTGAGCAGAAAATCGGCTATGTGCATGGTCTTGATCCCCTCGTAATTCCCCCCGGCAAATTCGTCTGTTGTGAGAACATATTTGGGATAATTGTCGTGTATTTCAAGCAGCCGCTCATATTCCCGCTTTTCTGTCTTTTCCGAATTGATCTCCTGTGTGACCTGAACATAAATTTTCTCGTTCTGCCGCACCGCTACAAAATCAATCTCTCCGTCGCTGGTCTTTCCCACATTGACGGTATATCCCCGGCGGCAAAGTTCCAGATACACAATGTTTTCAAGGCTGGAAGCCACGCTGTCCGCGTTATAACCGAGAACACTGTACCGCAGGGCGGTATCGGCCAGATAGAACTTTTCCTGCGTTTTCAGGATTTCCTTCCCCTGCAAATCATATCTGGAACAGCGGTGAAGCAAATATGCCTTTTCCAGCTTTTCCAAATAGCTGTAAACTGTTTCGTTATCAAGGGCGCGCCGCTCTGCTTTCAGATAATCTGCAATCGACTTTGCCGAAAAGGTGTTGCCGACATTATTAAAGGTATATTTGACAACGCGCTCCAGTTGGTCGATTTTCCTGACCTGATTTCGCTTTACAATGTCTGAAAAGATTGTGGAATTATATATATCCCGGACAACCGTGTAGATCTCATCCTGAGAAAATGCCTGTAAATGGGTCGCCGGAAATCCGCCCAGACGGACATAATTGGCAAGCTCAGCTTTGGGTTCACCGACAGTCGTGAACTTGCTTCTAAACATCAGATATTCGCTGAAGGACAGCGTAAAAATGCGGAAAGACACATACCGGCCAGTAAGGTAGGTGGAGATTTCCGAGGACATCATCCGAGAGTTGGAGCCTGTGATATACAGGTCAACATCAAAGTCGGACGCCAGGGAGTTTACAACCTTTTCCCATCCCTTGACCTCCTGTACCTCGTCCAGAAACAGGTAGGTCTTTCCGTCCGGGCAAAGACGCTCCTTCAACTGTGCGTACATCTGCTTTGCCGTCATATCCTCAAATTCCATAGAATCATAACGGCAGCTTATCATGCGTTCAGCCGGAATATTCCGCTCGGTCTTTAACCGTTCCATAATCATCTTCAATATTGTGGATTTCCCGCAGCGGCGTACCCCTGTGAGTATCTTTACAAACGGGGTATCGGCATAAGCCATGATCTTATCCACATATAACGGCCTGTAAATCATCGTGACCACCTCCATTGTAAATAGTATATCGCAAAACCTGTTTGTGGTCAATTAGTTTTGCGATTATAAACCGCAAAACATTTCGACAATTTATTTGACTGCGGATTACCTCAAAAAAGTACTACGGCTCCATACCCCTGTCCTTGTGCCGCAAATACCATTCTTTTTTGGCGGCCCTGGAAAGATCACCTCCCATAGCCTTCTGGCAATCGTCGTACTCCATACCCATGTTGACGGCGTTCTGTTCCAACGCCATCAGGATTTCACAGATCAACCGCTCTGTATAGTAGGCTTTTCGGGCCTCCGCATACTCAAAAGAGCCGGTTTCCCGATCCTTGCGGAGCATGGTGCGTATGGCCTCCAATACCTTGTTGGCAATCAGCTTGTCCGCCTCCGCGATTCCTTTCTGCCGCTGTTCCTCCACATGGGCAGGGTCGGCGTCATAGAGCATGGAAAGCTGGCACTTGGCGTCCGCATACTCGTTTACCAGATCACCAATGTATTTACAGTCTGTTTTCAAGCTGCGGATAAAAGCGTCCAGTTCGGCCTTTACTTCCTCCGGCAGCAGCTTGTAGGCCAGACGGCCTTTTTTCGGCATCTTTTCTTTCAGGGCAAACAGACCGGGGATAAATCGGGCCAGCCCATCCGCACTCAAAACACCGTCCAGTGAGGCGGCTCCCAGCTCATCATCCGTGATATGGCCGAAGGTTTCCCGCAGGCGTTTGTACTCGCTGGGATGAAGCCGCTCCATATATTGCTCAAACTCATCAACCAGATCAACGGCGGCTGCGGTAAGCTGCTCTCTGGCCCGCTGCTTCGCTTCACAATACGCCTGTATTTTCTCCGCGAAGGTATCACGGATCAACTGCCTGCGTATTTTATCCGGGATGCTGGGATGCACAAACGGAACCATTGTGCGCTGGTTCTTATCCCAGAACACCACATGGATGTGCGGATGACCCCGCTCATTGTGGTGGGCGGCCACCCATTGTAGGTTCTGAACCCGGATTCCATTATACTTTGCCAGCGTTAAAATATGACGCTCCATGTAGTCCTCCCAGGCTTTATGATCGGTCAGCCCCAGCTCGGCCGCTGTTTCCGGGGAAAAGGAGATAATTCCCCGATACATATTCACACGGCGGTAGGACAGCTCCCGCACCAGACGGGCCGCCTCCTGCCAGGTGGAGAACTCCCGCACCTCGCCAGGTTCCAGTTTCCCGAACAGGCCGTGGCGCATCCCCTCATTCTTTACCGCGCCGGGACGGGTGGCAATATAGCCGATGTGGGCATAGTTGCACTTGGGCGTCTTTTTCTGATTAGGGTGCCGGTGGCGCTGCTTATAGATCAGGATTGACACGGCGGCCCCCCTGAACAGCCTGAATCGCTTTTTTCATTTCCTCGTCATCCAGAAAAATACGCAGAGCGTCGGCGTTCTTTTGGTTTGCAAACGCCAACGCCTCTTTTCTGGCCGCCGCCTCGATCTTCTCAAAAGAGGAATAGCGGTCCCGGTCGATCAGGTCTGCGATAATGGCGATATTGGCATAGTAGCCTGCGGCGGATATGATCGTCAGGCGGTTGATCAGTCCGGCCAGCCGGTTTCCCAGCCCCTTGATCTGGCCTCTGAGTTCCTGCCGGATCACGCCGCTTATCATGTCGATGTTCTCAGCGGTACTTTCCAAATCCAGGTATTCGTCAATCGCCCGCCGCACCTCTTTGGAGAAGTCTGTCCCATTTCTGGCCGCCAGCTTATTGAGCGCCTGAATGGTGTCCGGGGGCAGATGGATGGTTTTGCGCTCGGTTCGGATCGGGGATTCTTTCAAGTCAAGCCTCCTTCCATACAGAAAAGGCGCCGGTTCATCCGGCGCCCTTCTCGTTGATTACGGCAATTTGTACTTGGTGTTTTTTCCTTGGCCTGTCTGCACAATCAGATTCTTTTGGATCATCTTGCTTAACAGACGACCAGCGGCAGTTTGATTCATATCCACGGTGGCCTCTGCTTCTTTGCGGGTAATAGAACCGTTCTTCTTAATGAACTCCAGCACCAACCGTTCCGCTTCGTTGTCCGCACTTACCAGGGGAAAAGAACCAGCACCCTCATTCAAATTTGGCAACACGATTTTGAACGCATTGTCTGTTGCTTCAATGAGTGGCTTTTTATCGCTGTTTTCATAGGCGCCCATGATTTTTTTCATGCCGGTTCCATACGCTTCAATCAATTCCAGACGGTAGAATACATTTGCCAATTTAGGATTCCGGCAAACGGACAGCCCAATCATAATGTCGTTCAGCGAAACGCCCGCAGGCAGACCTCCAATCGAAGTAAACTCAATCCGATCATCATACACACTGATAAGTGTACTTGCACTGAAAGAGTAGTCCCGGTGTACCAGAGAATTGAGCAGAGCTTCACGAATTGCAACTTCTGGATAATCCCGTGTGTCAATCCTCCGCAGCTTATCAAAGGTGGAGCGCACCTGATTTCGACGGTCGATATATTCGTAGACCTCGCTCATCTGCTGAAGGAGAGAGCCAGTAAACTCCTGCCGGTCCCGGAAGATATTTTGGTCGGTTCCCTCAAACACAGCCGCTTTCACGGTATGGGTACATTGCTCTGATAAGAGCAACCCTAAATTGGTATAGATACCATCTGTGCTGAGAAGTCCAAGCGTTTGCATCTGGGGCACCCCAAATGCAATATTCCGCGCTTCAAACTCCTTTGCTGCTGCCTGAAAGGTCAAATTCTGCTCCAGAGATCGCATGGCTTCAAAACTGTCACCATCCGTATCTTTTATCATCCTGCGGATTGCTGTGGTCGTTGCGGGGACAGACGAAGTCCCTTGCCGCACATATACACCCTCCGGCCGCAGTCCCTTTTTTGCCAGATAGTACGGCCGCTCTGTGCCGCGCTGAATCTCAACGGCGACGATTTGTTTCCTATCCACAACCTTTGTGTCATAGCGGACGAACATCGTGACATCCGGCTTGATACTGTCACGCACCATGTTGGAAATCTGCTGTGTCACTGTATCAGGACTATCAACACCCACAATACTGCCATCATCAGCAACCCCTACATACAGCGTCCCGCCCGCGCTGTTCGCAAAAGCTATGATTTCCTTCTTTATATCTTCCACAACAATCTCTTTTAATTCAATGGTTTCACTTTCCTGAAAAGTCATATCTTCATCTCCCTGAAATTATTCTACTCATATTCTAACGATTCTAACCATTCTTGTCAACACGAATGATTAGAAGTGACAAGAACCGAAAAGAACGGGGAGAATATGACTTTTATTTTGCGGTGTGACAAAAATCACACCAAAATCAAAAAATCATACCTTGTAAAATTCTCAAAAACCCGTTGAAAGCACGGCTTTCAAGCAGTCGGCCCGCCGTCAGGTATGACGGCTATTCCTGCCTTAACCGGGAAATCGCAGGCGGGGCCTGCGGTTTCCCGGCTGCGGGGCGCCCCGGCGGGGCGGTCAGTACGGATGAAAAGAGAAGTGAGAGAGTCAGCGGTCCAGTTCGTCCTCTGGTTCCTCGGCGGGTTCCCAATCCGTGAAGATCTCCGCCATGATCTGCTCCTTGTCCCCACGGGTGGAGCTGCCCTGCGTCTCATAATCCCGCAGAGCGTTCATCCGCTCCGGGATGGTGAAGAACGCAAAGCGCCCATCCTTCATTCGTGTCAAAAGCCGCATTTCACAGCCAGATGTAGGGTCCATACCGCTCATCAGTTCTTCCAGCGTCCCTATCTTTTCCGCCGCTTCACGGACAATGGAGCGGAACATATCGGACGGTATCTCCACATTCCAGACAGAGTAATCATCGCGTCCGTGGCAGGTGATGGTCTGGATGGCTGTGCAGGGGGCGCCAGCGAACTTCTCCAGAGCGGAGGACAACAGCGCCTCGGTTTCCGGCTCAAAATAGCCGCACAGATCCAATTCCACCGAATTTGCAACGGCTGCGGCCTCTTTCTCGGTCAGCACGATGTCCACATTATTTCTTTCATAGGAAAAGCCTCGTCCATTCAGCATTAGGGAACACTCGGCAGCGATGCGGAACATTCGGAAATAATCGTCCGCCGTTTCGCCCAGTGTCTTGCCTGTGGCGAATGATTGAAAATACCGTTTGCCATCGCCGTCTCGACAGGCCAGGGAAATATCCAGGTAGATTCCCTCACTGGAGCCGAAATTCGGGATGCAAAGGGCTTCCTCAAATTCAGGAAGTTCGCCGGTCAATCCCTCATACTTGCCGGAAAATGAAAAGTATTCATCTGGGAGAAGTCCGTGAGCCTCCAAATGCGTTTTCAGCTTATCAAAGGTTTCCTTGGCGTCAGCCATACCGATGTGTTTAACCCGGTGGTTCTCATCCGGTTCACTCCATCGGTCCAGTTCAAAGGTCTGTATCTTTGCCATAATCAAGCCTCCATTTCCTGTTCATCTTCGCTTTCAGGTTCTTCAGCGGCGTCCCTGTTAAACTCCGCCTCCAGCTCCGCCATACGCAGGCGGTCTAAATCCTCCACGGAGCGGCCTTTCCGCCGCTCCACTAGATCGGTGTTAAAATCATTCAGATGGGGAAGATGGACGGCGCACTGAAATCCCCTCCCGGTATATTCCCGCACCCACTTGGCCGCCGTAAGCTGCCCCCAATTCCGAAACTGCCCGTCCTTGTCACGGGCCAGATAGTCGTTGTCCACCGCAAATACCAGCCGCCTGATCTGGGGATGACCCTCCAGATAGCGGTCAATAGCCCCGTTCCACAGGCAGCCGGTGGAGATACGGTGATCCTCCGTCCAGTCCCGCCCATAAAAGTCAGCGGCGATGGACGCATGGCTCATCAGGTCGATAGGGGCTTCGGTGACGATCAGCAGGTCGCTTGTTCCCTCATGGAAAAAGGGGTAACTTTTATCAGAGCCGGTCGCGTCCATCTTGAATGAGCTGTTTTCTCTGGCCGCCCGCATGGAGCAGTACCGGGGCGTTCCCTCGGCGTCATAACCCACAAACACGCAGTTGCCGTACTTTTTCTCCTGATAGATCATCTTCCGATTCATAAAATGGCTGACGATTTGTGGACTGATCCCTCGGATGGACATCAGATACCAATAGGCCCGCTTCATATTGTCCGCCTTTTCAGGCAGCACCAGCGGCCCGCGCTCCTTCTTCTCATAGGGCGTTACCTGTCGGGCTTCCGCCGCATATTCCTTGCCGATCAGCTTGCCCACCGCCTCCGGGAAGGACAGGTTTTCCTCCCGCATGACAAAATCAATGGCTCCGCCCTTGATACCGTCATCCGGCCCCGTCCACTGGAAAAAGCGGTTGTTCTCCGGGAAGATATACAGACCGCCGCTGTGCTTCATGTGGACGGCCTTGCGGCCTGCCTTTTCCGGCTCATAGCCATATCCACGGGCAAGAGAGAGAATGTCCACACTGTTTGCCTGCTGTATCTCGTCCTCGGTGAATTTATGATACGCGGCGGCGCTTCTTCGCATAAAATCACCGCCTTCCTGACTGTGTATTATAGTTCTTCATCACAATCTTCCTCATAATCATCCTCCGCCTCATAGTCCGTTTCGTCCTCGTAGAACTCATCCAGTTCAAACCCAGCGTGGGAAATCTCCTCGTTGCTCATGCCGAGTTCTTCTCTCAAATACTGGTACAAATCCCATCCGGCATAGTTCCGGGCTGCCCAAGACAGCGCCTTATCCAGAATCAAACGGGTGCGGTCAGCGCCCAGGTTCTCCAGAGAACCGCTGCGGATGGCATTGAACTCACGCTCAGACAGGTTCAGCAGCCGGTAGGCTTTCTCAAGCCGCGGCTCCTTTGCACAGTCTGTGAGCATCAGATTCTTCGTCTGCTCCACAAAGCCATAGTCCAGATCGCTGTACCGAATATCACCGGCACGGCAGGCGGCCCGGAACTGTTCAAAGCCCTTCATGTTGCTGAAGCCCCGGTAGTCCATTGTACCGCCGAGGATTTGGGCGCCGATGATGGTATGCAGCATTTCTTCATCCGTAGTGGCGGCCACGATTCGCATGGAGCTTCGCTCCTTACTCAAGGTGCAGCCATACAGCACATACACGGTCAAGGAATCATCCGGCTTCACAATCCAATCCCTCCGTTTCTTCCCGTAATTCTTCCAGATACTCGTCAATGTCCAGCTCCTCATAGCGGAACTGGAGCAGTTCCACGATAGCCGGATCGCAGTCCTCCGGCAGATAGCTTTTTACATCGTCCTGCACATCCCGTATCTCGCCCAGGAAGCCCCAGCAGCTATCCACCTCCACATCTTCCCGGAATAGCTGGAACCCGTAGCACTGGCCGGTCAGGAAATAGTCGTAGGACTTCACTTCACCTTCCAGCACTTGGCGGGCCTTCTCCATAGTTTCAGGCGTTACCTTGCCGTACTCCGCTTCAATCCTTCGCTTGTCTGCATAAATCCATCCTACCTGACCGGAATCCCACGGGCAGGAAAAGCCGGTGGTGTTCATGGTGATGCCCGAATGGTCGTAGAGATAGAGGGGCAGGATCACCATGCCCTCCATCTGCTCCACCAACGAAAACAGTTCGCCGGTGGAGAGAGCGGAGAGGCAGTCATCCAGAAACCAATCCGGCACATCATCTTTCAGCGAGGCGACATAGCTGGACGATACATACCAGTCACTCTCGGCAGTCCAGTGCTGGTTCTCCAGCAGCTCCCACTCCCTTGTGGAGCGGTTATACTCCAACTTGGCATCCTTGGCCTTACCAGATTTGAGAAACGCAAAAACCGGATTGTCCCGGTCATGGCTGCTGGAATATTCAGAAAACAGCAAATCCTTCAAGAAATCACGGGGTTCCTCAAAATCGTGCTTTTCACCCAGAGAGTAGCGCCCATGCCAGCAGACCATTTTCCCCAGGCAGTCGTAGTCCTCACGGGGATTCGGGGGCATATCGTCATCCACGATAAATAGGGTGTAGGGTGCCCTTGTTGCCGCAAGCGGCATGATGCCTCACCTCCTTGGTCGCAGGAACCGCCTCACCGGATCGCGTCTCGGTAATGCCGGTACCAGGCAAAATAGAAAAAGCCGCCAACCACGGCGGCAGCGGCGGAAATACCTACAATTACTTTTTTCATGCGAACTCCTTTCCAAAAATAGGTTTACAGTTCCATATCCTGCTCGTCCTCGTCCGCAGCGGCGGGGGCCTCTGGGCTGGCCTCACCCTGTTCTTCAAACTGCTGCTTGGTCTGAATTGCCGCTGACAGCTTCGGGAGCAGTTCAAACATTTTCGTACTGTCACGGCTTTTTCTATAATAACGGTAGTCCCACTGTCCGCTTTCCGGGGAATAGCGGATGCTGTGCAGCGCATTGATGATCCAGCCCTGTGTTTTCAGGGGGACTGGAATCTCATGCTCCCGGAAAAGCTGCATAATCAGGGCCTTGCCGTTGACCTCCCGGTTCACCACCTCCTTTCCCGCCAGAATATCCTTCTCCGCCTCCCGGATAGCGGCATCATAGCGGGCCTGCTGTTCCTGTTCACGCTGGCGCCTCTCTGCTTCACGCTCTGTCGCCCATCGTTCTTCCCGCTGCCTGCGCTCTGCTTCTAATGGAATATTGTGCCGTTTTGCCTCATAGTACCGTCCCAGCAGATTGGCAAAGCCCAGGTCTGCCCACCGTTTCGGATCGCCCATACTCTCATTGAAAACCCGTTCAATCTCACCCCGGATGCCATGCTCCAGCGTGGACAGCCATTTCAGAATTTCTTCCAATCGGTGCCGCTGGTCGATACCCACCATGAAGCCATCGCAGGGAACATAAACAGTCTGGAAGAACTCCCGTTTCTTTTCCATCGTGTAGAGTTCAATACCATTCTCATTGTAGAAGCGGTAATAGTAATGCTTGCTGCCCATCAGGTCTTTGGCAAACACCCGGTTTTCATCCTTTTCCTTTGGCGAGAAGATGTCCTTTTTCTTTTCATCTGGCCGGGTGTAGCGGGGAGACAGGCCGGTACGCTCCAAACTGTCTGCAATCAGCTTTTGCACCTTTTCCAGTCCGCCATGTTTTCCAATAACAGAAGCTATATCCGTTGCCTGCTTCAAGGGACAGAATTGCAGGCCCGTCCTGCCCTCATAGACGGCGCCCTTGTACTGAAACAGGTCCAGGCCGAAATCGTTGTGGAACGGCTTGGCCTCTCGCACAGGGGAGAAGGCGCCCTCCCGGAAGATGTAGCAGACAGTGGAATGTTTTTCACTCATTCAAACGCCCTCCCGCCATTTTACTGTTCGATGCCGGTAGCCGCATGAACGGAGATACCGGCCGCAGCTTTCCCGCCGTCTGTCTGCGGATTGTCCTCATCTAAAACCACCTCGCTTTCCTGTCCCTGCAAAGACTCGAACTCCAGCTTTGTGTTGATCTCCGTCAGGGTAGCAGCCTTTTCGGACAGTTCTTCCTCATAAATAAAAGGCTGGCCCATCTGCTGACGGGCAGCCTCCAACTGCTTTTGCACTTCTTCCAAATCCTGCTGTGCCTCTGTCAGATAAGAGGGGATACGCTCTGCAAGGTTCTCTATGCGGGTGATCGTTCCCTGACTGGAATAACTAATATCTGTACTGTACCGGGAAGCCCCTCGCAGGACGATCCCCTGAGAAAGCGGGTGAAGGTTGAGGCAGAGCTTGAATCCACGGTAAGAACCAATTTCAAACTCAAAGTCATCCTTTGCGCGGTTTTCACTGATCGTGCGGTAAAGCAGGGCAAACGCATCGCCCGCCGCTGGGCGCTCTGTGTACTGCTTCCCATCCAGCATGATAGAGAAGTCCCCGCCCTTGGATTGCTCCAGCAGAGCTATGTCCTGACCGATCTGCTCAATTTGGCGCTGATACTGTTTAATATGATTGGGATAGGTCGTGTTCACCTTCCGTTCCAAAGAAAGCTGCTCGTTGCTCCACGCACCCCGCAGGATTTTCAGCTCTGTCACCCGGTTTTCCAGTTCCATCTTTTGTGCCAGCATGGGATTATCCGTGGCGGCCGCCTTAAACTGCGCGGCGGAAAGCACCGTTTCATCCACATCCTCACAGGACCGGGCGATGCTCCTGCCGGTGAGAATTTGCTTGATATACCGCAATTTTTGTTCCTGAATCTGCCAGAGGTAGGCGTCAAAGGTGCCCTTTGTCACAAACTGCTTTATCATGACCTCCGGGTTCTCGTTGCCCTGCCGGACCCCGCGTCCATCCCGCTGGGTAATATCGGAGGGCCGCCAGGGACAATCCAGATGATTGATCGCAATTACCTTGTCCTGCACATTCACGCCGGTTCCCAGCTTATTGGTGCTGCCCAGCAAGATGCGGACTTCACCCTTACAGGTGCGCTCAAACAACGCCTGCCTCTGGACCTCGGTCGCGGCGTCGTGGATAAAGGCGATCTGGGATTCCGGTACGCCCTTTTCGATCAGCACCCGCTTAAATTCATCATATACATTGAAACGCCCCGCCTTGGGCGTACCCACATCACAGAAAATGAGCTGGGTGGAGGATGCCTCGGCGGTGTCCGCCCAAACCTGATACACCTCGTCAATGCAGATGTTCAGCTTGCTTCCTGTACCGTCCGCCGTGGGGACGATCATGCGGGGGTCAATCGCCATCATGCGGGCCTCGCTGGTCAGCTTCAGCATATTATCTTCTTCCGGCCTTACACGGCCAGCGCGGATTGCGTCCGCCCGCAGGATAAACTCCGCCATGATCGCCCTTTGCGCGGGGGTGGCCTCTGTGGGAATGATCTGCGCCTTTCCGCCCTGAATGGCTGGCAGACCGGGAATATCAAGCATATCCGCCGTTTTGATGTCCGCAACCTCTCTGAGAACCGACATCAGTTCCGGCAGGTTGTAGAACCGCACAAAGCGGTCCCGCATCCGGTAGCCGCCACCCTCCGGTCGCAGCTCAAGCACGGAAGTCCGCTTGGCGAAGTGGGCGATCCAGGTATCGAAATAGGACCAGCCGAACCGCTCCAACTCCTGCGGCTGTAAATACCGCTGCATGACAAACAGTTCGGAGATGGAATTGCTTATCATCGTCCCCGTTGCAAACACCACGCCGCGCCCGTTGTTGACCTCCTGCAAATACTGGCATTTCAGAAGCATATCAAAAGCCCGCTGGCTGGAGGAGGTGGTGATACCCGCCACATTCCGCAGCTTTGTGAACACAAAGCAGTTTTTATAAAAATGCGCCTCATCCACAAACATCATATCCACGCCGAGCTGTTCAAAGGTTAAAAGGTCGTCCTTCTTTTCCTCGGCAGACAGCTTTTCCAATTTGGTTTCCAGATTCTCACGGAAAATCGCCATCTGCTTGATGCTCCAGTTTTCACCCTTTTCATACTTCATTTCGCTGATTGCGGCCTCAATCTCATTGATTTGCTGTTCCAACTGCATGATCTGCCGCTCTCTTGAAATAGGGATTTTTTCAAACTGACTGTGCGCCAGAATCACCGCGTCATATTCTCCGGTGGCGATTTTGGAAACATAGCGGTTCCGGTTCTTGGGGGTGAAGTCCTCCACCGTGGACACCAGCAGATTGGCATTGGGGAAAAAGCGGTAAAATTCCATCGCCCACTGCCCCACAAGAGGATTGGGGACCACAAACACCGCCTTGTGGATTGCCCCCAGGTTCTTCAGGTACATCCCTGCGGCAATCAGCGCGGCGGTTTTCCCGGCGCCCACCTCATGGGCCGCAAGCCCTGTGCCGGTGTAAATGACACGGGCAACAAAGTCAAGCTGGTGCTTCCGCAGCTTCATCTCGGAGTTCATGCCGGGGATCACCAGATGGCTCCCATCGTATTCACGGGGCCGGACGGTGTTGAAGGTATCGTTATACAGTTTGAGCAGAGCGTCCCGCCGCTCCGGTTCCCTCCATATCCAGGAGGCGAAGGCTTCCTGAATCTGCTGCTGTTTGGCGCGGGCGATCATGGTTTCCTTTGGGTTGATAACATAACGGACTGCCTTATCGCCCCTGTCATTGGTATATTCCTGCCGGTCACGGACGGTCGTGGACTGCATATTCAGGCAGTCCTCCAGTATCTCATAAGCATTTTTACGGCTTGTGCCGAGCGTCTGATTGACCGTCACGGAATCGGATTCGGAGTTTTTATTGCTGATTCGCCAAGTGGTGGTATAGGGAAAATACTCAATATCAATTCGGTGCCGGTTATCCCCGCCGTCAATCACTTTGGCATAGCCGCTGGTCTGGAAGGTTTCATACATGAATTGGCGGTAATACTCAACCGGCACCCAGATGGCGCCCAGATTCACCTCAATATCGGCAGGGGTCAGAGGCTCCGGCTGAACCGCCTCCAGCGCCTCCACATTCCGGGCGAACAGTTCCGGTTCTTCCGCCGCCTTCTGCCTTGCGTAAAGTAGCTTGTCCCGCACATGGCCGCTCAGATATTCCTCTGCCAGCTCCCAGCCCTCATCCGGGTTCCCATAGTATTTCTGCGGATTGAGATAAATGCGGTCGCCCAGCTCTGCCACCAACTCGCCCTGTTCTTTCCCGGTCAGGAAGGACATATAGGAGAGGTCTACCCGCAGCTTGCGGTTCAGGCAGATATGCAGGGCGTCCTCGGCGGTGTCGGCGTGATTGACCTCACGGAATGGCCGGATGGTCGCCTTATGGAAGATGGCCGACTTGTCCCAGCCGCTTTTGTCCTTGCGCTCGTCCTCAATGGAGCGCAGCAGGGGGAATTGATCGTCATCGGAAAAGGCGAGGATATTGCCCTTGCTGTTGATGGCTCCATATTGGGCGGTAAAGCGGTCATAGACCTGATTGAGTTTATCCTGCGCTTTGCGGAGGTCCAGAGGGTCATACTCATGGGACTGGATGCTGATGACCTCCAGCAGCGCGGTACGGATTTCGCATAGGCCCTTGATACGGGCCGCCTTCATGCCGGTGTAGGGCTGGGGGATCAGCTTGTTCTTCTCGCAGTAGTAGATTTCGCCGTCCTTCACCAAAAAGGTAAAATTCCGGGTCCCTTCGGGAGCGTCCTCATAATCGGTCGGCTGTTCTTCCTCCGCTTTCTCCAGTGGCTCCACATCCGGTTCCGCGCTGAAACGGGCGTACAGGCTTTCCACCGCGCCGGAGAGATGTTCATACAGGTCGAAACCCTCCGGCGCAATACAGGCCGTGCCATCCTCGCTGCCGTACATATTCCGGCTGCTCTCCATCTTGCCCATGAGCATTTCCGGGTGATCCATGAAGTAGCGGTTGTAGGGAATCCATTTTCCCCGTTCCATGTCTGTCTGTATCCACGATGGGGTGTTTGCCCGGTCAAGCTGCATGGGGGCCGCCCTCTTTTTCAAAAAGACAATATCCGCGGTCACTTCGGTTCCCGCCAGCATTTTGAACGCCGTATTGGGCAGGCGGATGGCGCCGATGAACTCTGTCCGCCGTGCGATATATTCCCGCAGACTCTCGTCCTTCCGGTCCAGGATGCCCTTGCTGGTGATAAAGGCGATGATGCCGCCCGGCTTGGCAAGGTCTAGGGATTTGATGAAAAAGTAGTCGTGGATATAGGGATTCAGCTCATTGTAGCGGCGGTCGTAGATTTTGACACTGTTGAAGGGGATGTTGCCCAGGATCACATCAAAGCTGTTGTCCTCAAACTTGACCGCCTCATAGCCCATAACGGAAATATCCGCCTCTGGATAGAGCTGCTTTGCAATACGCCCGGTGATGGAGTCCAGTTCCACGCCGTACAGTTTGGTTCCCTGATACTGCTCCGGCAGCACAGAATAGAAATTGCCGGTTCCCATGCCGGGGTCAAGAATCCTGCGGTCTGGGCCGCCCTCAAACCCGAACCGTTCCAAAGCGCGGTACATATAGCGGATCAGCTCCGGCTCGGTGTAGTAGGCGGTGATGGTGGAGCGCATGGCTGCCTTATATTCTTCCTCGGTCAACAGGGCCTTTAACTCCTGATATTCATTTTCCCACCCGGCCGCTTTATCGGAAAAAGCGTTGGCAAGACCGCCCCAGCCCACATATCGGGCAAGGGTGATCTGTTCCTCCGAGGTGGCCGTCCTCTGCTCCGCCTCAATCTGCTTCAAGGTCTTGATCGCCAGGATGTTGTTTTTATATTTGGTCTTGGCGCCTCCGGGATAGAGGTCATAGTCCGTGGAAAAGCGGAAGTTGCGGGGGATGAACGGTTCCGGCCGGGGATTGGCTGGCGGTTCAGGGTCCGCCTTTTCCTCCGGTTGTGTGGGCGGCACACCCTCCATGCGGACAAAGGCCCGCACAGGCCGAAGCTCGTCCAGTTCCTTTTCCAGCCGGTATTGAATGTCCTCTAAATCATCCATATCAGCGGCTTCCGCTGGGGAGAGGATGCCGCCGCCCTCCATCCGCTGCACATAGCCATCGTACAAGCGGGTAATGTCCTCCAGATCAGTCTTGACCTTTTGATATTCCGGGTTGGGTTGTTCGTCCACCACCGCCCGGTAGAGGGCGGAACCGTCCTCCGTCAGATAGCCCCACTCGATTTCTTCATCGGGATACTGTCCTTGCAGATAACGGAGCATTTGAGTGGCGATCCCCTGACGGCGGTAATCCTCCAGCACCTCGATCATGCTGATATGGGGCCGTTCCTCGAAAATGCTGTACCGCAGGGTGCCCACTGTCAGTTCCCCACGGACGGCCTGCATGAGCATATCAATCTGACCGCTGTGGGCGCCCAGCGCCTCATCCAGTATCCGGGTTTCCTCTGGCTGCTCCGGGGCTGCCATGCGGCGGGCGTAAGCGTCGATGGTTTCTGGGGAGAGCCAATCCGGTTTTTCCGGCAGTTGAGCGTACAGCTCCCGCATTTTGGCGATCTGCGCCTCCACACTGCCCGCCCACAGGTGCTTTTCCGCCCGCTGCCCTTCACCCAGAAAATACTCGCAGTCAGCACACAGACGGTCTAACAGACGGTATTCGGCGCTGAACGGCTGCGTCTCATCCTTCTGCTCCGGCTCGCTGACGGCAGGGGCCTCCAGATAGCGCCCCTCATCCACCAGGCGTTGAACAATACCGGCAGCCTGCGGCCAGGACAGCTTGGTTTCATGTGGTCCGCCTTGTGTATCTTCCCATTCGATTGTGATACCGTCACCATTGAATAGAGAGTATTTCCCACCCAGTTCCTCACTGGAAAAGCCCTCATATCCATATAACTGTTTTAGGAAAGTAACAAAGGCCGAACCTGTGGGGTGAGTCAGGGCAAAGTGATAAATCTGCTCTTTTTTACCTTCGGTGAGCGGACCTTTCTGCAAGACGCGCTCAATCAGCAGATCTTCCGAGCTTCTTTCAGGAGGCGAGGCCAGGAGGGAAAGCTGCTCCGGTTCTTCGGCTTCTGCGGCCGGAGCTGCTTCGGGGGCTGGCCGCAGCTCCACATCCACTTCCTCATCATTGACCAGCATAGTAGCGCGTACCGGCTCATAGTCCTGACTGGCGATGTTGTTCAGCCAGGTAGCGAAGAACTGGCCGAACCCGGCGATCTTCTTTTCCTGCGCTGGGTCTGCGGGGTCAGCCTCCTGATACACGCCGATGCCGCTGTTTTCATAGCTGAACGCCCGCAGGGTCCCGGCCTCCGTGTCAATCAGGAAGTCCATATAGGGGTCATACATTCGGTCGCCATTCTGCATATAGTAATGTTCCATGCAGTAGTGATCGCCGTATTTGTGGTGGATTACCAGGGGATCATAGGCGTCCCCAGCCTCCAGGCGCAGAGATTCATACTGGCCGGATACGATCTCCGGGAACAGCTTTTGAAAACGCCGGAAGTTCTTGTGGGCGGTCGTGCTGCCTTGGGGCGGTGTTGGAACCGGCTGTGGCATTTGAACAGGGGGCTGTGTATTGTCTGTGGCCGCAGCATCGGGTGCCTCACCGGAAGGAAGCTGCTGGGTTGGGGGATGATCTTCATGGGAAGTTTCACTTGTCCCGGTAGGCGGTGCTTGTGGCGGAACTGGCTCTTGATCGGATTCTCCAGCTTCATAGGCGACGGCGCCCAGAACATAGTCATAATCGGCCTGCCTGATCTCCCTTTGTGGGGCGCCGCCCATTTCTTCTACTTCAGCCGGGATATTGTAGTCCCCAATAGGGTCAGGTTCTTCCTCCGCAGTTATATCTGGGTAAGCGCCCGCTTCGATCAGGGCGTCCAGCAGATTGGCAAGGCTGGGCCAGGGGAAGTAGGTGTAGCCATCATCAAAATAAAAGGAAATGCCGTCCTCTCCACGGAGCTTTGTGCGGTACAGCACCTCGCCCTGAAACTCCCGGTCCCCATAGGCCGAGAACAGGCCGCAGACCTCCCGGCCTTTTTCCGTCCAGTTGTAGTCTGTAACGCCATCCGCCAACACCTCCCGCACCGCTTGATGGAGTTCAGGGGGATAGAGGTCGGTGCTGGTCAGGATATGCTCATAGTGGCGGCGGACTTCTTCATCAGAAAAGTGATGTTCAACCTTCGGGGAAGCAGAAAGAGAGCCGTCCTGTGCGGGCGGCTCTCCTTCATGCTCCGCGCCTTGCGGCGCCTCGGTATGCGGTTGTTCTTCGGTCAGCGGGGGATCAGCACGATAGTCTGGAGTACCGTTTCCTCCGCCATCAGTTTCAGATTGTTCAGGTGGCGTGTTCGCTCCAGAATATCCTCGGTCTGCGGCATCGGCTCCTGCTGAAGCATCTGCTGGGTCAGGGCCTCGATCTTCTCCGTGGCCTCGTTCTGTACCCGGTGCATGACCTCCATCAGACTGCCATCCATTTTCAAAATCGTATATCGCTCCGGCTGGTTGTCCTTGAGATATTCCAGCGCCATCCGCCCGTACCGGCCCAGGGTCCTGTCTGCCTCGCTGCTGTTGGAGATTTGCAGGTCGGGGAGAAACATCCCGTCCTGTTCTTTGTAATTCAGATTGATGTTCGGCTTGCTCATGTTGCACCTTCCTTTCCCGATTGATGATCCTGATGTTCCGTTCCATCTCCAAAAGCACCGCTTTTGAAATGGAGGTGACTGCCATACCCAGATGGGCAACCAGTGGAACCGTATTAAAATGGCTGACTGTCGCCATCCCATCGCCCATGCGGATCGCCTCATCTGGCAAGTGACACTTTTTGCCGATGAAATAGGAAACGCTGTCGCTCAAAAGTTGGATATACTGCGCTTCAAAGCCGCCAGCCGGTATTTCCTCAAACAGATGGTTTTTGGTTTCCTGCCGAAGCCCCTGCAAATAATGCTCGTAGTTGTCATTGACGGCCTCACGCGCCAGGGCGTACAAGAGGTCTGGGAACGGCTGTGTCTGAAACCCATGTGAGAAGGTAAGCCGTTCCCCCAGAGCCTTTTGCATCTCATCGGAAAGCTGCCAGTTGGTGGGATGAATCTCCCTGCCCACAGTTTGACTTATATCAAAGAGATAGTCAAGCGTAAGACGGGCGTTGCTGTAAACGCAGACGGCAATCCCTTTTGGCCGGGAAATTAGATTCCGGCCCACGCCAGCCCACTGTTTTTTGGTGGCAAGGATGGTTACATCCTCGTCCTGCGCGTAGACCAGCAGAACATTGTCAAAGCTCTGCTTGTGGAACCGGGACGCAAAGGCAAGGTAATCCCGCCAGTTCCTCTCGCTGCGGACGATATAGGGGGCCATGACCTCATAAATTGTCCGCAGGCGTTCATCGTTTCTCAATAGGCTCCTCCTTCCTGTGGTGGTTTTCCAGTTTAGACGGCTGCGGTCTCTTTCCGGGCAAAGTAGAGGGCAAGGGCCTCGTCTACAATGCTGTCAAACTCCTTCTGGCTGATGCTGGCAGTAAAGTATTTCTTGTAAATCGCCGGTTTGACTTTGAACGCCGCAGCCGTGGATTTCTTGGGCTTCCGATTAAACTCGCCGGAGAGGATTTGTTCCGCCCGTTCCGGGGTCAGCTTGCCGGTGTATTCCCGCAGCAGGACAGCTTTGCCCTCGTTGACCTTATACTCGCTTTCCGACAAAACGGCCTCCACCATCTGCTGTTCCTCTTGTTCCAGATAGGAGAGCTGAACCGCTGCCGCAATCGTAAATTCTCCATCGTCGATCCTGATTTTCAAGGCAACAGACAATTCATTGATGCGGAGATAATTCGCCACGGCACGGCCTTTCAGGTTGTACTCAGCCCCCACAACATCCCGGCTTTTGGACTTGTGGCAGTCAATGCCACAAGTCTTGTTTTCCCTGATTTCATCAGGGTTTCCCAGTCTTTTCAGTTCCTCAATAATATCGTTCCGGCGACCCTGACAAATCATCTTGGAGTAGCGCAGGGCCAGCACAGCCGCCTTTTCAGAGGGCAGCATTTCGGAGAAGGATCGTTGCAGGACATTGGTTTCAATAACATAGATCCAGGCGTCGTGATCCGAAAGATTTTCCTTTACGATACAGGGGAGTTCCCGGTGTGCGATAACGGCGGCGTTTTGCCGATTATGCCCTGCCAGCATTTCGTACTCAAATCCATTCTCATCCGGTTCAATCTTTCGGACAATGGCAGGGACCAAAACGCCATTCTCCGAAATACTCTCTACCAGATCGTTGAGCCGGTCGCCCTCATACAGCCGGAAGGGGTGCCCACGAAAACCACGGATGGCCTCCGGTGAGAGTATTTGGAAACCATTATTTGCGGGCTGGGCAGGCTTGTCCTCCGCTGCCGCCGTGTTCTCCACCTTCCGCGCAACCCCCAGAAGGTCGTCCAGAGAACGGATACGGGGATTGATGTTAGGCATACGCAAGCACCTCCTTTGCCAAATTCATATAGGCTGCGGCCGCGGGGCTTTTGGCGTCCAGCTCCATCACACTGAGTCCCTTGCTGTTTGCGGTCCCCACCTGAACGGTGGCTGGAATCTGACTCTCAAAAATGGGGAGGTGGCCGAACACGGAACGCACCTGTTCGCTGGTCTGGCGGTATAGGGTTGTCCGTTTACTGCATTTCGTGAACAGGATGCCAATGATCTCCACCTTTGGATTCAAATTTTGCTTGATTTTGGAGATCGTTTCCGTCAACTCCTTCAAGCCTACCAGAGCGAACAGCTCTGGGTCAATGGGAATGATGATCTCGTCCGCCGCAGTAAAGGCGTTGATGGTGAGCGAGCCGAGGGACGGGCCGGTGTCCACCAGGATGTAGTCATAATCCGCCCGGAGAGGCGCCAGCAGCTTGGAAAGGCAATCGTCCTTTCGCTCAATCAACAGGTTCACCTCTGCCACGGTCAGCGTCTTTTTGGATGGGAGCAGATCCACCTTGCCTATGTTTAGGATGTAGCTGCCCTTTTCCGGCAGAGCTTCATCCATGACTAATTTCATCATCAGGCTGGCCGCCGTTTCCTGCAAAGCGGTTGGCGCCACGCCAAAACTGATCGTCAGGTTGGTTTGGGGGTCGAAGTCCACCGCCAATACCTTTTTGCCCAGCTCCGCCAGGGAGTAGGCCAGATTCCGGGTGCTGCTGGTCTTTGCCACGCCCCCTTTCTGGTTTGCCATCACGATAATCTTACACACGGGTTCTCAACCTCCTGTTTTCAGTGGATTTACGCTGTTTCAGCGCATAAAAAAACTTGGACTAAACTCGCACTCCGTTATTGGAGTTCTGACTTTAGTCCAAGTATAGCTGTATCATCGGTAAAGTGCGTAGGGTTGGGCAGCCCGTTCCGGCGGGCAAAATCCTCTAACATCTGTTTTTGGTTGGATATGGAGTTGCTCTCGCCCTGTAACTCATCGTCCCGGCTCAGGCGCTCGTACAGTGGGGTGATTTTTTCGTTTCTCATAGCTGTACCTCCTGAAACAAAAATGCTCTAAGTGATTGCTTCACTAACCATGACAAAATCATGATTAAGAAGTCACTTAGAGCATATATCACCGGCTGCCAGCTTATATTTCTTATACTGCCGCACTGCGAAGTGGTTTGGCTTTTCCGATTCCAGTGCATCAAACATCAGGTCTACGGGGTTTTTGAACTCCTCGTCATCCTCACGGACTTCCATCGCATTGATGAACTCAATGAGGGTGGAGAAGTTCTGCTCCTCCACCGGAGCTTCATAGTGGATATATCCAATCAACGCGCAATACAGCAATGTTTCCGCCTTGACCCAGAAATCGTCTCCGGCCTTGCCTTCGCCTTTGGTATTGGCAATCAGCGTTGTTACCAGCTTCAAGATGTCCTTTTCGCTATGGATATAGGCGAAAGGATTATAGTGCATGGACTTCTTGAAGTTGATGGTATTTAGGACCTTGATTCGGTACGGCTCATAAATGACCTTGCCGTGCTTATCCTTCATGGGCTTTCCGTCCTTCCCCAGCTTGGGTGCGCCCCTTTGGAGCATTTTTCCGCACTCCACCAAAATGGTTCCCTTCGGGTCCGTCACAACATAGGAGCTGTGCATCTGCATCAGATTGGGTTTCAGCCAGAATCGGGTCTTACCGGAACCGGAGCCGCCAATCACCAGTACATTTTTGTTTCTGGCAGTCTTGGGGTCCTTGGGGCGGCTGTTCATGGTCAGGCTCTCCGTTTTCGTCAGAATCACATTGTTCTGAAATACAGGATCAACGTAAGGTGCAATATCCTCACGGGTTCCCCAGCGGGCCGAACCATATTCCAATCCATGTCTATATTTCTTAGCGTTCTTGCTTTTAAGATAAACCGCCAGCCTCAGACAGCCTCCACAACACAGCCCTACCAACAAGTCCAATGGATGCAGGCTTGGCCAGAAACTTTGCAACGCCCCAGGCAGAACCGCAACCAGCGAAAGAAACTTTTCTGAAGCATCCGCCCCTTGTGCCATTCGCCATGCCTCTCCAAAATTGGTAGCAAACAGCCCCAGCAGGATATACGGCATATTCAGCAAAATGAGCTTTTTGATGTCCAATGTCTTTTTCATCGTTCCAGCTCCTTTCGCTTGGTGCGATCCACCACAGCATTTTTAACCATCTCTTTGAACTGGTTAAGTTTTGCCAGTACGGACGGGCGCTCTGTTTTCGTTGCCTTTTTGACCTTTTTGTTGGTGTACTCTGTAAAAGCTGCTGTCAGAGCATCTGCATCACGGCCTTTGAAAAAAATCAGGTACTTTGGCGGAGAACTGCTGCGGTCCTTTTTCACCGCATAATCCACACCATATTTCCGGGCGATTTTCTCAAACTCCTTGATAGAGGGGTCTGTGATCTCAATGTTGGATATTCCCTGATTCTGCCCGACAAGCTGCTTCACAGTCTGTTTTCCATGCGGAACAACCGGCGCATCACGGCTTCTCTGTTTTTCCAGCTTCTTTTCCTTTCGATGTGCCATGTACTTGCTTATGGCAGCCTTAAACATTCTGCCGGTAAACTTTGTTCCACTGACAACCAGCGTCAAAGTTCTGTTTTCCACTTCTTCCTGCATTTTCTCGCCTCCTTTCCACGAAGTTTGCAGGGAATCTCTTTTTTTGCTAAGGCGGAACCACCAGCCGCCGCAGAAGATAACGCTTCATACCGCCCTCCTTAGCGTAACTGGTCAGAATGGTCATAGTGCAGATTGCCCTGGCGTACCTTTGCGTGGCTCAAAATCTTAATCTGCCCCTTTTCCTGACTATCCAGTGCTTTTTCATAACCGGTATCCGACAGGAACAGGCGGGTTCGTTCGCCTTTCCAGCCAACAGGGGAATCGTTCGTCAGCACATCAAAAATAATCATGTGCCGGGTGTCCTCCGCAAAACGCTGGAGGTCCATATATCCATGACCGTGATAATTCTGCGCTCCTGCCTTTGCCCGCATTTCTTCCATCAGCTGCCCTATGGTCTTTCCCTCAGACATCATGCTTGCTCCTTTCTCCCGGCACTTCCGGGCAATAAAAATAGCGACCATTTACCAGCCGCCATACAGATCGTGATTTACTTGTGAGGTGTAATGATTGCTTATCGTGGTCGGTGCATTAAACAGAACGGTCAGAAGATACTGCTTCATGTTACGAATTTCCGTGGTGTTCTTCTGTAAACAGTCCATGACAAACTCAATGTGCGAGTTATCCAGCTTCAAGAACCTGGAACGAACGATTTCATGCGGAAAATCGCTTCCTGCAATACGGGTGGTCTTTCGCTTTGCACAGACCGTTTCCACGATCAGCTCCACAATCTCATCCAAATCCTCCCGATAAGTTTCATACTGCTGACACAGGTATTCATACCCGATATTCTCCTGAATCAATTCCCGATAACTCTCTATCTCTGTGAGTGACATCGCATCCCTTCCTTTCCGTTCCGGCAGACAATCTGCCGCACAATCCCGGAAGGGAATGGAATCGGTACTTGATCCATAAATATTTTGTTTTTGAGTATTTGATTTCTCTATATTTAATTCTGCGGGCTTTTCCGTATCCGGTTTATCCATATCCGGGTTTTCCGTATCTGGTGAATCCGTATCCGGTTTTCTAAGCTGTGGCTGCTCGTATATGACATACTCTGTATCGCTGATGCGCCCCTGCCGGTCACGCATCTTGTGCCGCACAATGTAACCGGCAGCCTCCAATTCCCGCAACGCAGCGCCTATGGCATCCACGCCCTCCTTACAGATCTTTGCAAGACCACGGGTGGTGTAATTCCAGTCCTCTGGCAAAGACAGCATCATGGAAAGCAATCCTTTTGCTTTTAGCGATAAATTGGCATTTCGTAAATGATGATTGCTCATCACGGTATAATCACGGGTCCGTTCAATGCGAAAAACGGCCATCGACCTCACTCCTTCCGAATTTTTGGTACAAAAAAACCGCAATCCTCATTCCAAAGAATTGCGGTGTTCAACACTTTTCAAATTTTCTTGCATAGAACCAAAACAGCGGCTTTCGAGGACGCGCCTCTGTAAATGGCTCCTCCTGGGCGAAAGGAAGTGTTTGCATCACTCGGTCAATATCCGTTGAATCCATGTCATGCTGAGATTTGCAATCTTCCCGGATTGCTTCTTGAATTTCCTTTACCGTACACATAGTCATTCCTTTCCTTTCGTTGTATGGGTTTATGAGCGGCGGCGTTTTCCCGGTTTGAAATCGAGGATATGTCCCTCAATCACACGAGCATAACGCTTGATCTTGATCTCCCGGCGCTGCTGGCTTTGCAGGGCAGCCTGATACCCATCCTCGGTCAAAAACAGCCGCATTTCCTCTCCGGGGCTGCCGTAAGCTGTGCTGGGACGCAGGACGGAAAACTCAATCATCCAGCGTGTGTTATCCCAAAACCTCTCTACGGCGAGAATGTTGTGTCCTTTCAGCTCACGGGCTGAAATATCCATCATAGGCGGCTCCTTTCATCGTTCCTGGTCTCTCTGACGCTTTTTCTGCCATGCCTCCAGCAGCTTGATGATGGTTTCCTGCATCCGCTGGGGCGTATAGCTTTTAGGAAAATACTTCCGCAAGGTGTCAGAGGTAAATGTCACTCGGTCCAGATCGCTTTTCTTTTCCTCACCCATGATGACACGCATCATATCGAGGGTCAGATGCCCCTCCTGACTGTATTTTTTGAGCCGCTGGGCTTGAGAAAGAGAAGGGGTAGCCTGTTCGCTGTCCATCGCGTCCAACAGGTCTACCTGCTCCTCCTTTTTGAGAAAGGACAGCTCATAGGCAGGGTTCAGGGCAACCTTCTTCTCATCCACCATATCCATCAATTCAGGAATCAGCTCTGTCAGACGGATATAGCGAAAAATCTGGTTTTTACTCTGACCTACTTGCTCTGCCAAAATCTCACTGGACTTCTTGCCCTCTAACTTGTTCCCAACTTGGGAACAAGTTAAATCAACTCGCTCTCCCTGATGTTTCATAGCATCCAGTTTCATTTTATAAGCAAATGCTCTTTCACTGGGGAGGAGACTTTCTCGTTGCAGATTGCTGTCAACCATAATAATTGTGGCTGCATCATCGTCCAGATCACGGACAATTACCGGCATGGTCTCTTTTTCTGCCAGTTCACTGGCTCTGTGCCGTCTGTGTCCGGCCACCAGTTCATAACCGCCCTCCGGGTCCGGTCGAGCAATCGCCGGAACCAGAACGCCATACTGCTTGATACTGTCTGCGGTTTCCATCATTGCTTCGTCATCCTTGACTTTGAATGGGTGGTTCTTAAAGGGATGCAGTTCAGACAGCGGAATCTCCTGAATCTTTTCCAGCTTTGCATCCTGACGGCCTTCTTCGGTGGAGAACAGATCATCTACCGAGGCCAGCTCTATTTTTTTCGCGCTGCTTTTCAAGTTTCAACACCTCCTTCGTCAGATTTCGATACCCCTCTGCCACCTTGCCGCCAGGGTCATGGACGAAAATACTTTTTCCCTCTGCGCTGATTTCCTTTGCACGGACAGAGTGTGGAATCTCCGTTCCAAAGATTTTGATTTTACTTCCATAGGTGTCCCGCAGCAAAGCAGCAATCTCTTTTGCAAAGTTGGTGCGGTTATCCACCATCGTCATCAGGATACCGTCAATCTGGAGCTTGGGGTTGATCTGCCGCTTTACCTTGTTTACCGTGGAGAGCAGCTGTTCCAGCCCTTTGGCAGGCAGATACTCTGCCTGAACGGGAATGATGATCCTGTTCGCAGCCGCCAGCGCATTGACCGTAAGCATCCCCAACGAGGGCTGACAGTCAATCAGGATATGGGAATATTGTCCCTTCAGTGTGTCCAGATATTGCCGTAAAACCGTTTCACGGCTCATGGCGTTTACCAGAGAAACCTCCATACCGGAAAGCTGAATATCCGCAGGCATCAGGTCAACGCCTTCTGCATGATGCAGAATACCTTCTCCGGGGCGTATAGGCTGATCCATCAGAATTTTGCCCATTGCATCCGACAGTGTAAATGGCAGCTTGTCTGGTTGCGGATTTCCCAAGCTGATTGTCAGGCTTCCTTGCGGGTCCCCGTCGATCAGAAGCACTTTCTTTCCAGCCTGTGCCAGACCTATTCCCAAGTTCGCACAGGTTGTTGTTTTGCCAACGCCGCCTTTCTGGTTGGCGATGGCGATGATTTGTGTGTTCATGACTTCACCTCATTTCTGATTGTTGCTGTTGTTTCTGGAAATAGAAAAAGCCGCCACTTCAAAATCATAAAGTGACGGCCCTTTCTAATGCCGGAATCTCTGAAACAAAAAAAGCACCCAGTTATTTGTTACTGAGTGCCTGCATTAGAATCGTATTTAATTGTTCAGATTTGGTCAGATTATGCCAAACCCTCCAGCGAAAAATCCGGTGTCTGAGAGTGCCAAATCACCCTCAAAAATACCCCCGAAATTGCTCTCTGGTTGTCCTATTTTTTAACCACTAAGGCCGTTTTTTGACCCCATTTTTGCCGGTTGTCCTATATTTAACCACTAAAAATTGGGTGAAATCGGCTCTCGTTTTGCCAAATTTGGTCAAACCATATCAGCCCGTTTAGATATAGCAAAAGCCCGGAAAACCTTGATTTTCCGGGCTTTTTGAACCATTTTGATATAGTCTGAGCAGTCGATTATCGCTTGCTGAACTGTGGTGCTCTACGAGCAGCTTTGAGACCGGCGGCTTGTCCATTGGATTCGCCGGGACTGATTACGACACCTATCTCAGCCAGCTCAACAGCCAAACTATTTCCTATGCCAAGTATGACAGCGATTATGTGGCCGCTTACAAAGCGAATAAGACTCCCTTTGAAACTGTTCTGAAGGACATTGAAACGCTTTTTGGCCTGAAAGTCAACGGTGAGGCGGGCGATCGTCTGGTGCTCACCGACTATGAGCTGGGCCTGCTGAAGACCGCCTATGAGAAATCTGTCAACGAGAAGGATACCGGCATGGCCGACCAGGAGGAATACGTGGCCTACGGCACCTATGAACCATTGTCCGTCACCATCACCCACATCCTCAACAACAAATCCGGTATTTCCTTTACCTCGTACAGCCACACCGGACTCCCCGTGGCGGTATTTGCGGATGGTGTCAACGCCGAACTCTTCAAGGGCTACTACGACAACACTGCAATCTACGATAAGCTGGCCCAGATGCTGGCGGTTCGGTAACCCTCTCTTGAGAACACGATATCAACGGCCCGCTCCAGTCGATCCAACTGGAGCGGGCTTACCCCTGCATTTTCATCTGGTGGTACCCCCGCATCTTTCGGATATCCGCCTTTCACCGGGCGAATTTGTTTTCATCTTTCTCCTCCTCCGCCCCCCTCCAGCTACGGGTACTTTCTCTCTTCAAGGAGCAACACTATATGTTAAAGCAAATGAAAGCTGATTTTCTTCGTTACCATGCCCCTGTATGGGTATGCCTTCTTCTCACCGTTGTCCTGCTCGCCCTGCCCACGGGATATGAGGATAACATCGTTTTTCAGGAATCTGATATTCAACCGGCTCTGGTACTGTCTACCGATGAGTCAACCGTCATTGACACCGGGCTCGTCCGGTCCGGCGAGCAGAGCTGCCAGCTTGAGATACTAGGAGGACAGTTCAAGGGGCAGACGGTAGAGGGAAAAAACACCCTGAACGGCTCTCTGGAACAGGATAAGATCTTTTCTGTCGGCGATAAGGCTCTGGTCCGTATCAATTTCCAAGGGGAGCAGATCCTCAGTGTATCCATGATCGATCACTACCGGATGCCCTGGGAATTATTGATGGGCGGACTATTTGTCCTCCTGCTGGTCCTCTTTGCAGGAAAGACTGGTCTAAGGGCTGTGCTTTCCTTTCTCCTTACTGTCTTGATGATATGGAAGGTGATGGTCCCGCTCTATCTCAAAGGCTGGGATCCTATCTGGGTCGGCCTTGCCATAACACTGGCCCTCACTCTGCTTATCATCGCCCTGGTCTATGGTTTCGACCGGAGATGCTGGGCCGCCTCATCCGGTTCCGCTCTGGGTGTTCTGGTCACCTGTATCATGGGCATCCTGTTCACTGACCTATTTCAGGTCCACGGGGCGGTCATGTCCTACTCGGAAAGTTTGCTCTATGCCGGCTATCAGCATCTGGATCTGACCCGAATCTTTATGGCCTCTATTTTTATCGGGGCCTCCGGAGCAATCATGGATTTGAGCGTAGATATCACCTCCGCAGTCCACGAAGTCGTGGAGAAACGACCTGACCTTAGTTGGTGGGAGGCGGCCAAATCCGGGATGAACGTAGGCAGAGCGGCCATGGGGACCATGACCACCACTTTGCTGTTCGCCTACTCCGGTGGCTATGTGGCACTGCTGATGGTATTTATGGCCCAGGGCACTCCAATCTCCAATATTTTGAACTATAAGTATGTAGCCGCCGAGATGATCCATACCGTCATCGGCTCCTTCGGTCTGGTAACAGTCGCTCCCTTTACCGCCCTGTGCGCTGGCTTGTTCCTGGTTGGTAAAACAAAAAAAGCTCAAGGGATGGACCTCAATTAAGAGCCATCCCTTGAGCCCTTTTTCATCTTACAGACCGCTCTTTTTGGTTTCTTCCACCACAGCTTTCTCCCCATATATCGGGGATTTATCACACGCAGATAAAAAAGCAGAATGGCTATAGACAGCAGGAATCCGGCCAAGCCCAGATGAAAATAGAAGCTTAAGACGGTCAAAAGGAGCTGTGCCAGCATATAGCGCAACTCAATTTTCAAATTGTTCCGCCGCCGGTCCAAATCCAGCTCAAAGGACAGGTTCCACACCATCCACATAGAGCACAGTGCCAACATCACGATATTTCCGAACAGGGGCAAAAGGTAGCCGCCCCCAAGCTGCTCTCCATGCGGCATATCCTGTAATGTCCAGACACAGGCATAGAGTGCGCCCAGTTGGGCAGAAATAGCTATCACAGTTCTGTTTTCCCGCAGGATAGGGTTGTCCTCCCCATCTTTTACCCAGCCGGAGCGGTCCTCCATCAGCTCGTCCAGTGAGATGGCGTACAGCTCCGCCAACGCGGCCAGATTCTCACCGGTGGGTATCGTCTGCCCTGACTCCCATTTGGTCACCGCTTGGCGGCTCACGCCCACTCGCTCCGCCACCATCTCCTGAGAAAAACCGATTTGGTTCCGCAGTGCTTTCAGGCGTTCTCCCAATGGCATTCTTCCCACCTCCTTGGTCAAATAGTAGCAGACCAGAAGGAGAAAGTCCAGCAACCAACCGGCAACCGGGGGAAAAATCAGTCAAAAAAGGTGAGCTGCCGATCCTGATATCCACGGGTGGCAGCGGAAATGATAGAGCGCATCTCACACAACAGCCCCAGCTCCCCGCAGCGTTTGGAAAATCGTTCCCACAACTTCCCCGCTCTGGGACTGGAGCAGGTATACCGGTTTCCATACCGCTGGCGGTATTTCTCCCCCAGCCCCTGTTCTGGAAAAGCCCGGTCCAGTCCGTTTAGAAAATGCTCCCTCTGCCCATCCCGCATGGTCACACCGAAGGCCGAATAGACGAATCGTGCTCCCGCCTCGGCAGCCGCCTCCGCCACCGACAGCACATTTTCTACGCTGTCCTCCAGCCAGGGCAGGACCGGCATAAGCAGGACACCGGAAAAAATCCCCGCTCCCGCCAGCTCCTTCAGCGCCGCCAAACGGCGGCTGGGTGAGGGAGCCCCCGGCTCGATCTTGGCCGCCAGCGCGTCGTCTGTCGTAGTCACCGTCAGTTTACAGATCACTGGGGAATGGCGCTGAATGAACTGATACAGGTCGATATCCCGGACGATCAGATCACTTTTTGTGGCAGCCGCCACCCCACATCCGTAGGCATCTATCAACTCTAGGGCATGACGGGTCAGTTCCAGCTCCTCCTCGAAGGGGTTATAGGGGTCGCTCATGGAACCCATATTGATAAATGCCGGACGCGTCTTTCGGGCCAGGTCGTCCCGCAAAATAGTGAGGGCCCCAGCCTTTGCCTTCACGGTATCAAAATCTGGATTTTGATAACAGCTGCTTCGGCTGTCACAGTAGAGGCAGCCATGACAACATCCACGGTAAATATTCATGGTATGGTCGGTACCAAACCACTCCGTACCTCTATTTCTATGGAGCAGATGTTTAGCCGGTATATATTCCATGTCCTCTCCCCTCCTTTTTTCTTATCCTACCAGTCTCTCCCCTTTCCTGTCAAGAAAATTCGAACATTAGTTTGACTTTTTTCTTGGCCTGGAATATAATTTTTTTATTGAATGAAAAGGAGGCACTGTCCGGTGGAACGGGTCATCTTTCACTGTGATTTAAATAGCTTTTACGCCTCGGTAGAGCTGCTGGACCATCCGGAGTTGCGTCACCTGCCGGTGGCGGTATGCGGAGACCCTAACAGCCGCCACGGCATCATCCTGGCAAAAAATGAGCCCGCCAAGCTTTTTGGCGTCAAGACCGCTGAAACCATCTGGCAGGCCAGAAAAAAATGCCCCGAACTGGTCCTTCTTCCCGCCCACCATGACCGATACCGTGAGCTATCCAGGCAGATCAACCGGGTATATCAGGACTACACCGACCTGGTAGAGTCCTTTGGGATCGATGAGAGCTGGCTGGATGTCACTGGCACCCTCCATCTCTTCGGCGGGGATCCGGAGGCGCTGGCGGACCAGCTTAGAGAGCATGTGCGGGGCAACTTTGGGCTGACCATCTCTGTGGGAGTGTCCTTCAACAAGGTCTTTGCCAAATTAGGCAGCGATTACAAAAAGCCAGATGCTACCACGCTCATCACCCGGGAAAATTTTAAACAGATTGTATGGCCTCTGCCGGTCACCGACCTGCTCTATGTCGGGCGGGCCGCCTCCCGGACTTTTGATCGCTTTGATATCCACACCATCGGCGACCTGGCCCGCTTTGATCGGGAGCAACTTTTTCTTCTGCTGGGTAAAAATGGCGCCCAGCTCCATGACTTTGCCAGTGGGGAGGACCGCTCCCCCGTCACACCCGCCGCCCAGTACGTCCCGCCGAAGTCAGTGGGCAATGGTCTCACCTTTTCTCACGATCTGCGGGGGCAGGAAGATATACAGGCTGGGATCACCCGCCTTTCGGACCAAGTGGCTGCCCGCCTTCGTCGGTATCACATGAAATGTAATGGTATTTCACTTGCCATACGGGACCCCGCCTTTCGGGATATCATCCGGCAGCAGCGGCTGGACTCCCCCAGCAATCTGGCCCGAGAAATCAGTCAAGCCGCCATGGGATTGGCCAAAAGCTGCTGGAATATGGATCATCCCGTCCGAGCCCTCACTGTAACAGCACTCTCTCTGGTCCCGGAGGAGGAGGTCTCGGCCCAGCTGGATCTGTTGGCCTTCGGCCAGGACAAAAAGAGAGAGCGGCTAGAAAAGCTGGAGGAAACGATGGATAGTATTCGGGCCAAGTACGGAAAATCTTCCATCTCCCATGCCTCCTCCACCCAGGCCGCCGGCGGCAGCGGCCATGCGCCCCCGCCTGGAGGCTCCCGGTCATATCTGGAGGAGGAGTAGCATACAACAGGGGCATGGAGGTGAACCCATGCCCCTGTCTTTTTTTGCTTTCCTCGACCAGTTGACGGGCGATCCAGCTCTGGCACTGATTGTTCTCCTCACCCTTGCGGTACTGCTGGTCAACGGGTGGACCGACGCGCCCAATGCCATCGCCGGGGTAGTGGTGACTGGAGCACTCCCCTTCCCTTTGGCTGTCCTGCTGGCGGCTGTATGCAACTTTCTAGGAGTGCTTTGTGTCACCGCTGTCTCTACTTCTGTGGCGGAGACCGTCTATTCTATCGCCAGCTTTGGCGGCGGCTCCCGCGCGGCTCTTACCGCTCTGTGTGCCGCCATGGCCGCCATCGTGCTCTGGGCCGCGGCTGCCTGGCTACTTGGCATTCCTACCAGTGAGAGCCACGCCTTGATTGCTGGTATCTCTGGCGCCGCAGTGGCTCTGGAGGGTGGCTTCTCCTGTATCCGCTGGGACAGTTGGGCCAAGGTTCTCCTCGGTCTGATTCTGTCCACCGCCGCCGGATTCTGGGCTGGACAGTTGTTTCAGAGTGCCTTAAAACCTGTAAAGGCTTCCAACCATACATTTCTTTTGGCCCAGCTTCCCGGAGCCGCAGGAACTGCCTTTCTTCACGGTGCCCAAGATGGTCAAAAGTTTCTCGGTGTATTTCTCTTGGGGACGGCATTGGCCCAGGGTCGCGGAGATGAACAGACCTTTCTCATCCCTATCTGGCTTATGATTTTGTGTGCTGGCTTTATGGCCGCCGGTACCCTTATGGGGGGCAGGCGCATCATCGAAACAGTCGGGCGTGAAATGGTGTCGATTGGCCCGCGAGAAGGGCTGTCTGCCGATTTGGGCAATATTTTCTGCCTCATGACCGCCACTCTGCTGGGCCTTCCCGTCTCAACTACCCATACCCGCACAGCCGCTCTGCTCGGTGTGGGAGCAGCGGGGGGCGGTGTTGTGGACTGGTCCGTTGCCGGCAAAATCGCTCTCGCCTGGGCCCTTACCTTTCCCGGCTGTATGGCCATCGGCTACTGGATGGCCAAGGTGTTTCTGGCGGTCTTTTGAATAGAGCGCTGGGTGAATATCAGTCACCCGGCTCACCCCTCTCTGATCCGGCGCATAGCCTATTCTGGAAGCACCCGCACAGGCGCGGACCGGCTCCGGACATCGCGCCGCCGTTTTCAGAAAGGGAAATTACATCGTGACACAAGCACTTTTATGGGCTGCCGGCGGAACTGGGTTCACTGCCCTGATGACCGCTTCCGGCGCCGCTATGGTCTTTCTGTTCCGCAAGCAGTCCTCTCGCTCTCTTCAGCGCGTCCTACTTGGATTTGCCGCTGGCGTGATGATCGCCGCCAGCATGTGGTCCCTGCTCATCCCAGCCATTGAGGAGGCGGAGGCCATGGAAATGCCCGGTTGGCTGCCCGCCGCTGGTGGATCTGTCCTCGGCATCGTTTTCCTTTTGTCCATGGACTATCTGCTCCCCCGCTTCACACCGGAATCCTTCCACTGCAAAGAGGGCGAAACCTCCCGCCGCCGCACCGCCCTCCTGGTACTGGCCGTAACACTGCACAACATCCCGGAGGGGATGGCGGTCGGCATCTCCTTTGCTTTGGCTGCCCACAGTGGCGATCCCTCCCTCCTACCCGCTGCTACCGCCCTCGCCATGGGAATTGGCATCCAAAATTTTCCGGAAGGGGCCGCTATCTCCCTGCCCCTGCATCAGGAGGGAATGGGCCGTGGAAAGGCCTTTCTCATCGGGGCAGCCTCCGGCGTGGTGGAGCCTATCTTCGCCCTGCTCACTGTACTGGCTGCCGGGGCGATCCAGCCGCTGCTCCCGTGGCTGCTCTCCTTTGCCGCCGGCGCCATGCTCTATGTCGTGGTGGAGGAGCTCATCCCAGAAGCTAATCTCACCGAAGGGGGGCATACCGGCACTCTAGGCGTCATGGCAGGGTTTCTCATTATGATGATCCTGGATGTGGCTCTTGGCTAAGTCCGCTGTTGACCCACTTTTTTCACAAAATCCTCGTTCACAAAATTTTAGTAAAAATTTCGATTTGGGGGTTGATTTTCTCAAGAAGCGTGATATAATGAAGCCGCCTTTTAAGGGATAACTCAAAGTTTCCTTTGCTTCCCAGACCTTTAGTGGAAAATAAAGGCCTTTTTCATGTCTTTCGTCATGGAAAAGCAAATTAAGAGGAGGAGAAATTTATGATCACGTTCCTGATCTCCCTCGTAGTCCTTGTGGTGGGATTCGCACTGTACAGCCGTCTCATTGAGCGGGTGTTCCGTGTGGATGACCGGCAGACCCCGGCGGTCGCCCATCCGGACGGCGTGGACTACACCCCAATGAAAACTTGGCGTCTGTTCCTGATCCAGCTTTTGAACATCGCAGGTCTTGGCCCTATTTTTGGTGCCCTGGCCGGCGCTTGCTGGGGGCCCCGTGTCTATTTGTGGATCGTCTTTGGTACTATCCTGGGCGGCGGTGTCCACGACTTCCTGTCCGGCATGATGAGCGAGCGCCACGACGGCGCCTCTATCTCTGAAATCGTGGGCATCTACTTAGGCAAATTCATGCTGCAGGTCATGCGTGTCTTCTCGGTAGTCCTGCTGATCCTGGTCGGCGTCAACTTCTCCAAGAACCCCGCCCAGCTTTTGGCTATTCTGACTCCTGAAACACTGGATGCCAACTTCTGGCTGGCTGTCGTGCTGATTTACTACTTTATCGCCACCTTCCTTCCCATTGACAAGGTCATTGGCAAGTTGTACCCCATCTTCGGGGCCTGCCTCATCATCATGGCCCTTGGCCTCATGGGTGTAATGCTGATTGACCCCTCTTACCGCGCCGCGATGCCTGAAATGTGGCAGTATATCGGCGTGGAAGGGATGGGGCACCCCACCAACACTCCTATCTGGGCCCAGATGTTTGTCACTGTGGCCTGCGGCGCTATCTCTGGCTTCCACGCTACCCAGTCCCCCATGGTCGCCCGCTGCATGACCTCTGAGAAAGAGGGGCGGAAGGTATTTTACGGCGCCATGGTCGCTGAGGGCGCTATCGCTCTGGTCTGGGCCGCTGCTGGTGTCACCTTCTATGGCAACGTGGCTGCTCTGAACGAGGCACTGGCTGGTGGTCAGTCCGTTGTTGTCGAGAACATCTGTTCCTCTATGATGGGCCCTGTCGGTGGTGTCCTGGCCCTGCTGGGTGTCATCGCCTGTCCCATCACTTCCGGCGACACCGCTTTCCGCTCCGCCCGGTTGACCATCGCCGACTGGTTCAAAATCGATCAGGGCAACTGGAAGAACCGTCTGCTCCTTTCTGTCCCTGTGCTGGGCATAGGAGCCCTGATCACCCAGTGGGGTGACTTCGCCACTCTCTGGAAGTACTTCTCTTGGTCCAATCAGACCCTGGCTATGATGGTCCTGTGGGCTGGCGCCGTCTATCTGCATCGCAACGGCTTCCCCCCTGTAGCCTGTTTCATGGCTGCTTTACCCGCTACCTTTATGTCCGCTGTCTCTGTGACCTACTTTGTCCAGGCTCCTGAATGTCTGAATATGTCCACCACCCTGGCCTACCCGCTGGGCATCCTGGTAGCCGCCCTGTTCCTGGGTATCTTTATTTGGCGTGAATGGGTCATGCGTAAAAACGACGTACTCAACCCCGCCACTGTCTAAACGTATTTTCTCCACAACTGTTTTTAAGAGGCCGCCTGACAGGATCTGTCAGGCGGCCTCTTTACATCTCTTTCCGTATCTGCCTTAATGCATTCTTTTCCAACCTAGATACCTGCGCCTGCGAGATCCCGATCTCGGCAGACACCTCCATCTGAGTTTTGCCCTGAAAAAAACGCATAGACAAAATCTTTTTCTCCCGTTCAGACAGGTGTGACACCGCTTCCTTCAGTGCGATGCGCTCCAACCACATCTCATCTGTATTTTTGCTGTCCCTGACCTGGTCCATCACACATATGGTATCCCCACTGTCGGAGTACACTGGCTCATAGAGAGACACAGGCTCTAAAATTGCGTCCAGCGCAAAGACCACCTCCTCCCGTTTGATGTCCAGGATGTTGGCGATCTCCTCCACTGTGGGCTCTTTCTGGTGTTGAGCGATATAGGCCTCCTTGGCCTGCAACACCTTGTAGGCCGTATCCCGCATCGCTCTGGATACCCGCATAGTGCTGTTGTCCCGCAAGTAGCGGCGAATCTCTCCGATGATCATAGGCACTCCATAGGTGGAAAACTTAACATCCAGGTCCGTGTTGAAGTTATCGATAGCCTTCATCAGCCCAATGCAGCCCACCTGAAATAGGTCATCAGCATTCTCGCCCCGGTTGGAAAATCGCTGTATCACAGACAGGACCAAACGTAAATTCCCCGATATCAGTTCCTCTCTGGCCTGCTGGTCTCCCTCCTTCGCTCTCAACAGCAGCGCACGGGTCTCCTCGTTTTTCAGCACCTTTAACTTTGATGTATTAACACCGCAAATTTCCACCTTGTGCTGCATATAAAAACCTCCCGCCCCAGTGATACTGTGTTTCCAGTATCTCCGGGGCGGAGGGTTTCATACGGGGTCAATGGCCCTTAAATTTTTTATCGTCTGACCCTTTTCGATGGATTTTGCTCTGATGTACGATACAGTTACATCTCAGATGGCCACGCCGTCGGATCATATAGCCAACTCTCCAAATTTTCCTCGTCCATGACCCGAAGGCCCGCCTCTGCCAACAGACGGGCCGTGACGCCCCATCCGGCCTTGATGGTGTGGGTAAAGCTGCCGTCATAGATTTCGCCGCAGCCACAGGACGGAGATCTGGCTTTGAGCACCGCCACCGTGCAGCTATGCTCTCTTGCGATTTTAAGGGCCGCCTCTGCCCCCGCCCGATATGCGTCGGTGACATCCTCTCCATCTTCGGTGATGACCCTACCATCCGCCTGCACCTCGGCCGGCGCCCTGGGAGTGTCCAGACCTCCTAGCACCTCAGGACACACCGGGACCAGCGTATGTCCCGCTTTGTGCAGCTCGATGACTTGGCGGTCCAGACGGCTGCAGCCGTCATACCGACAGGGTTCCCCTAAAAAACAGTAGCTCACCAAAATATTCATAAATGCTTCCCTCTACTTCTTCTCTTTTGTTTTTTATTCAGCTTCAGTACTAACCCCTGTTGCTCTGCGATTTTCTGAAGGGCCTGTGTCATACAGGCCGCACGCTCCTTTTCAGACATCTCTTTTGTGGAAAGGGAAGTCACTTGCTGGACAGCATGGCGCAGGTCATCCAGCTCCAACAGGTAGACCGCTGTGGTGTAAAAGCTTTTCTTCCGTCCGTCGTTCCATTCCCCTACTAGCAGTTCCAAAATAGCCCGCTTCTCCTCCAGCTCCCGCACATAGGTTTCCGGCCCCAGTTCACGGACTCTGTCCAGGTCTGCGCTCCTGCGCCGTGTGGGCACAAAAGAATCATAGTCCCCCATCCCCTCATAGAGTTCACAGGGGTATTGTTCACAGCGGTAACAGAAATCACCGATATTTCGCTCCCGGGCACACCGGGCACGGGGACAGCTCTGATTTCCCTCTCCCCCGCCACATCCGGGACACCAGCCTCCGATGTTCATAGGGCAGAGCAGGCAGTTCAGGCCACATAACGCTACTTGAGGATAGGTTCTATAAAAGTCCTTCATCATGCCCCCTCCTTTTCTATCAAAAAAGCGGCCCGCCAGTCGGCGGGCCGCTGTGCGGTCATCAGTGTGTCAGATAATATTTGACCAAGGTCTGGAGCAGCTCATCCCGGTCCACTTTGCGGATTAAAGCTCTGGCATTGTTGTGGTTGGTAATATAGGTGGGGTCCTCAGACAAAATATAGCCCACAATCTGGTTAATGGGGTTATACCCCTTCTCCTGCAGCGCCTGATAGACAGAGGCCAAGATGGCCTTGATCTCCAGGTCCCGCTGGTCCCCCAGACTAAATTTTCTGGTAAAATCCATTTCTTCCATTCTGGGCACCTCCTGTCTAAAAACCTAATAATAGTCTACTCTAAAAAGTCGCTCCTGTAAAGGGGCACAAGGCAAATTTAATAAAAATGAAATATTTATACCCTAGACAGCTCCGTTTTTCCCACCATACCGGCTGCAGCCAGCTGCAGGATGGCGGACAGCGCCGCCAGATAAAAGACGTACTGGACTCCCCAGCCCTCCCAGATCAGCCCCATGATGGGCGAGGCGACAATGGCCATCACATGGTCTACACTGAGTCCCACAGACAGTGTCTGGGTCACCTCCCCCGGGTCCAATGCCATGGAACGCATCATGAAAGAATGGACCATATTGAACTGCTCAAACAGGACACAGAGGATATAGGCCGCGAACACCAGCCAGGTCTGCCAGCCGCCGGAAGAGAAAGCTCCACCAGCCAGTTGCCCCGCCAGCAGGCCCATAGCAGTGAATGACAGGACAATATACCCGGCCTCCAGCCAGAGCATCCTGCGCACCCCCATCCGGTCCAGCAGGCGGCCAATCAGGGGAGCAAACCAGGTCCCCACAAAGTGGACCACAATGGTTAGCAGGGCGACCGTATCCGCCCCCTGACCCAGCAGGTTGATGATGACCCATGGCGCAAAGACAATTTTGATTCGCTTCTGGCAGCCGTAGGCCAAAGTAACCATGTAATAGGGCATATAGGCACGCCGGAATAAAAGTTTATGACTTTTCACATGGCCGCTCTGCCGGGGTATGCTAACTGCCATCCGGGCCAGCAATACTACCGCTGCCGCTGTGGCCGCCGCCCCAATGGCAAAGGGCAGGATAAAGCCCTCCCCAAAGTGGAACACGCCGAACCGGAATCCTAAAAAGACCATCAGCGCCGCCGCCATGGAAAAGAATGTGTTGACTCCTTTGAACTTTCCAAAGGCTGTCCCCACTTTCCCCTTTTCCGCCAGATCCATGGAGATGGCATCATTCAAAGGCATGAACAGGTGCATTCCCAAGGAATGGATAAACAGGAAAACCAGCATCACCCCATAGCTGGGGCTAAACAGACCCATGACAACCAAACCGGTCAACAGCAGCAGCTGCGCCACTACCGACATCCACAGGCTGCCCAGAGATCCCAGCGCCGCCACCAGTGCCATGCACAGTACCCCGGGGCTCTCCCTGGGGATCTCAATGAATCCGCGCTGGATCGAATCGATATGATAGACCTCATTAAAATAATTGGAAAAAATACTGCTTCCCAGGCCATTGGCCAAAGCGGTAAGGGCAATCACCAGGGTAAACAGCCGGACCGCCCGCTTTTTCGATGGTTCCATCTCTCCCACTCCCTCTATTCAGTCCACCGCCTGTCATCCGGTCTGCTGTCCGTATCCTGGGTTATAGGGTATCCTCTTCCGCTCGGTCCAGACACTCCTCCACGTCAAAGGGCGGATCGACCTGGGTGCTGTCTAAATCGGTTCGATCTGGTATTTCCGCTTCTGTCTGAGGAGGAGGCGCCCCGACCCCCTGCCGATACTTCAGCTCCTGCCACTGCTCCTTCGTAATCAAAACCTGGCGGGGTTTGCTGCCCTCAAAGGGACCTACAATCCCCTTTTCCTCCAGCTGGTCCACCAGGCGGGCAGCACGGGCATAGCCCAGCTTCAGTCGGCGCTGGAGCATGGAAACAGAGGCCATCCCTGTTTCCACCACAACCTCCGCCGCCGCATCGATGAGCTCGTCATACTCATCACTGACCTCATCCGGAGCGGAGCCGCCTACACCTTTTGTTCCCTTCTCCTTCTCGGCGGCGTGCTGCTCGATCTCCTGCATGACGTTGTCATCATACTGGGCGGAGCCGCTGCGTTTGACAAACTCTACTACGGAAGCGACCTCCTGGTCGCTAATCAGGCAACCCTGTACACGGGTTGGCTTCCCGGCGCCCAGCGGGAAATAGAGCATATCCCCCCGGCCGACCAGCTTTTCTGCGCCAGTAATGTCCAAAATAATGCGTGACTCCAGGCTGGAGGCCACGGCAAAGGCGATCCGACTTGGTATATTGGCCTTCATCAGACCAGTGATGACGTCAGCAGAGGGGCGCTGGGTGGCAATAATCAGGTGCATACCGCTGGCACGGCCCATCTGAGCCACCCGGCAGATAGACTCCTCCACTTCCTTCGCCGCCACTAGCATCAGGTCGGCCAGCTCGTCGATGATGACCACAATCTGGGGCATTTTTTCCATTCCCTCGGTCTTTGCGGCCTTAGCATTGTACGAAGCCAGGTCCCGCACGCCAACTTCGGCAAAGGAGCGGTATCGCTTCATCATTTCCGTGACTGCCCATTGAAGGGCGCCCGCCGCTTTCTTGGGATCTGTGACCACGGGAATCAACAGATGGGGGATCCCGTTGTAGATGCCCAGCTCTACCATCTTGGGATCCACCATGATCAGACGGACTTCCTCTGGAGTGGCCTTATACAACAGGGAGATGATCAGAGAATTGGTACACACCGACTTACCGGAGCCTGTCGTACCCGCAATGAGCAGGTGGGGCATCTTGGCGATGTTTCCGACGATACAGTTTCCTCCAATGTCCTTGCCCACGGCAAAGGATACCTTAGAGGCGCTGTTTGTGAAGGCGGTAGAGCCGATGACCGAGTGGATATTGACCGGGGAAACCAGCTTATTGGGCACCTCAATCCCGACCATGGATATCTGGTCTGGGATTGGGGCGATGCGGACCCCTGTTGCGCCCAACGCCAAGGCGATATCGTCCGCCAGATTGGTCAGCTTGTTCAGCCGGACTCCCTGGTCCAGTTCCAGCTCATACCGGGTCACAGAGGGGCCCCTTGTCACGTTGACGATGTTGGCGTCGATTCCAAAGGAGTGGATCGTATCAGCGAGGCGCTGCCTGTTGGCGTTGAGTTCCACCAGCGCCTCGCCACCAATATCTCCTGTCCCCTCAGTGAGCAGGGATAGAGGCGGATACTGGTAAGGCGGGCTGCCCTGGTCCATGGTTTCCTGGATATCCTGTGCCACCTGAACTGCCGCTTCTTCCGCCTCCTGGCGGGTCACCTTTTGTGGCTGCTCGTCCTTCCGTGGAGTGGGCGGCACCGCAGGCCGCTCCTCTGGTACGGACGGCGGCGCCACAGTGACCGGCGGGACCACCGGGATCGGCCGGGGCCGCTCTGCCGCGGGGGCAGGCGGCTGTTCCTCTACAGCCTCGGGCTCTGCTGTCGGGGGAACGCTCTCCTGCTCTGTAGACCCCTTCAGCAGTTGGTCGGGGGCAGGCACACGGGCCTTGCGGTCAAAAAATCCCAGCCGTTTCTTCTCCTGGGGGGCCGGCGGTTCTTTCCCCACCAACGGTCCCTCATCCACAGGGATATCGATTTCAGAGCGGCGCGTCCGGGTCTGGGACAGCGATTCCGCCGCCCTCTCTCCCTGGCGCTCCTCAGTCCGGCTCCGGCGTGGCTGCTCCGGCTCTGGCTCATATTCATATTTCGGCCGGTTAAAGACCCAGTCCGCCACATCCACCAGAGAACGGTCAAAGGCGGCCAGTCCCATCAGAATCGCTCCCATGGCAAAGATGATCGTGGAGCCCAAGCTGGTAAACAGGGATACACAGGCCTGGGCCAGCACACCGGCCAGCACACCACCGGATCTCATCGCCTCGCCGCTGTTCCACAACTCCTTGACCAGCGCACCGTTCCAAGGAAGCGGATCTGACAGCATACCATGGAATACGCCCGCCGCCATCAGGGGCAGGAGGAGGGCGCAGGTCAGCCTTAGACGGACCGGCCGTCCACGGTGGAACGCCAGGATATAGGCTCCCAAAAGCAAAGCGGGAGGGACCAGCCAAAAGCCATAGCCTACCAGTCCCTTGACCAGCCCCACAAAGAAGGTGATGAAAATCGCCTCCATTTTGAAGTATCCAAAGGAGGAGAAGATCGCCAGGAGCAGGCAGACCACCGCCCCTACCTCACGCCGGAACGGGCGGTGGGAGGAAGTGTCGGCACGGCTACTCTTGGCCGCTGGCTTGGATCTTGCCGCTGAAGTAGTCCGTTTTCCGCCGGAGGAGGCCGACCGTCCCCCTCCGGATCTCTTTTGTGTCGTTGCCATTCTTAAAGGTTCCTACCTTTCCAGGAAAATCAGATCGTACCCGACGTTAGCGTCCACCCCATGGCGCATAGGACCAGAGAGAGCAGGCCGGCGCCCCAGCAATAGTAGGCAAACGCGCCAAACTTGCCCTTGGATGCCAACAGGTTGACCAGTCCGATGGAGAAATAGCCCACCACGCCGGCGATGACCATACCCATCAGGTATATGGGTAGTCTCCCTTCCGGCAGACCGCCTTCCATCTCCAGAACGTCCTTGACCTCCAGGATCGTCGCGCCCAGCACTGCGGGCAGAGACATAAGGAAAGAGTAGCGCACGGCAAATTTGCGGTCGAATCCTCTGGCCATACCGGCGGAGATGGTACAACCGGAGCGGGACAGCCCTGGGATGGTGGCAAAGCCCTGGGCCACGCCCACCAGCAATACGTCCTTCAGGGTGGCGTTTCGGGCGTTCTTCCTTCCGCCCGCCATTCGGTCAGAACAGAAGAGGATACAGCCTGTCACCAGCAGAGCACAGCTGACAAAATAAGGATTGGATCCAAGAGCCTCCACCTTATTTTTGATCAGCAGCACCGCAAAGAGCGGCAGCGTACCGACGATGACCAGGAGGACCAGCCGGCGCGCCTCCGGTGGATTACCAGGGGAAGGATGGCGGGAAAAAAGAGCCGCGATCCCTCGAAAAAACTCAACGATCATTTCCGCTACATCCTGGAAGTAGTAGATGCACACAGCCAGCAGAGTGGCAAAGTGGAGCAGTACGTTGAACAAATTATCTGGCTCCGCCAGGCCAAAAAAATGCTGAAACAAGGTCAGGTGCCCAGAGCTGGAGATAGGCAGGAACTCAGCTACGCCCTGGACAAACCCCAGAATAGCGGACATAGGATAGGTCAATGTATTTACCTCCTAAATGGCAAGAAGCCAATAAAATCACTGATACTATATTAACACAACAGGACAGGAAATTCCAGTCTTTTTCATTTGCATTATGTAAATGGGCGGGATCACTCCCGCCCGCCTGTTTCTATTGCTTGCTTTCTATCCTCTATCATCCCATGCAGGCAGGACAGCGCGTCAGACAGCCCGCCAATCTGGTCAATCAGCCCAAGTTCCACCGCCTCCTCGCCGTAGATCACACTGCCTACGTCGGCGGCCAGTTCCCCTGTCTGAAGCATCAGTTTGGTCAGCGCCTCCCGCTTGATCCCGCTGTTGGCGGTTATAAATTGTGTGATACGATCCTGAATGCGCTCAAAATAATAGAACGTCTGGGGTACACCGATGACCAAGCCGTTGAGCCGAACTGGGTGGATCGTCATAGCAGCCGAGGGCGCAATGAAAGACCGTTTGGCCGAAACCGCCAGCGGAACCCCGATCGAGTGGCTCCCGCCCAGCACAAGGGAAACGGTCGGCTTAGACATAGAGGCGATAAGTTCCGAAATGGCCAGCCCAGCCTCCACATCTCCCCCGCCGTTATTCAGTAAGATGAGCAGTCCATCTATCTGGGGGCTCTCCTCCACTGTGGCCAGCAGAGGGAGAACATGCTCGTACTTCGTACTCTTGCTGCTGGGGGGCAGCATCTGGTGGCCCTCGATCTGTCCCACGATAGTCAGCACGTAGATGGTCCCTTTGTCCGTCTGAATCAGGGAGGACCCCAGATCTATGATCGGCTGTATGATCGGTTCGCTCGTCTGCTGTTCCTCTTTCTCCTGAGATTCATCCATAATAAGCACCCCTCCTATGAAAACTCCTTTCTAGGTTGTACTGTAAGAGCCTTTCTTAGTCAAAAACCGCTTCTCTACTTTTCGTAGGTTGCTTTTTGCGGCGGCAATGCTCATAATAGAGAAAGATCAAGGAGGTCATCCCATGGATAACATACGCTTTGGGGCCTTTGTGGCCCAGTTGAGGAAAGAACAGGGCCTGACCCAGAAGGAGTTGGCAGACCGGCTCAATGTCACAGACAAGGCCGTGTCCAAATGGGAGACTGGAAAGGGGTTTCCTGACGTAAAGCTTCTGGAATCTCTGGCCCAGGCCCTCGGCATCTCACTTGTAGAGCTGATACGAGGAGAAAAAGACCCCAGGGACAGCTTGACAGCTACCGAAGCGGAGGCTGTTGTTTCTCAGGCTATGGACCAGTCCCAGAGGATCACCGCCCGCCGGTATCTGAAGCTGCTGCGTTGGCTGCTGACCTCCATCGCGGCAATATGCGCTGTTGGCCCTCTGACTCAACTGGCGCTTGCCTTGGAGTTATTCTTCACGGGATCTAAGCTTTTTGCCACAGGGACTTCCCACATGGGACACATCGGCGGGGTGGATGGCCCCACCTCTATTTTTGTGTCCTCCGCACCCCTTCCCACCTGGCTGTCTGTCGGGCTGCCCACTTTGCTTCTGGTCCTCTGTATTATTCTGGCCTTCCGAGTCTGGAAATTAGAAAGGAAATTGAAATGAGAAATTGGATACGAGCCATACTTGTCCCCTTATCGACGCTGGCCATCCTGTTGCTGGCCGCCTGTGGCCAACAGACTGTTGGCAGCGCCACTTCCCCTCCCACCTTGACTCCCGCCAATCAATGGCCGAACAACCGCTTTACCCAATCCATACCCAAACCTCCCTCTGGCACCGTGACCGCCGTCTCCGAGGGCAACTCAGCCGGCTGTCAAATCTTTGCGGTCTATCTGGATGATATTGGTGAGGCCGAGGTTGACGCCTACCTCCAAGCGGTCCAGGAAGCCGGGTTTCAGAGCGTACATGATACCCTTGGTATTGCCACGGAAAATGCGGTTGCGCTTGGAGAGCTCTTTTATAATGGGGAGGTTTCCCTCAGCGTTGCCGCTTCAGGCAGCTCACTTAGCCTTGCTGTCTCCCTTCCGGAATAGGAGCCTTGTCCTTTTTGATAACTGCCAGACCGGGCAAAACAACCCAGGCACGATGGCAACACAGTTCACTCGTAATGAGCAGATCCATTTTTAGGGCTGTCTAGTACTGCTTCACGCCCTCTCGCAATGTTGCTCCCGCCCATTGAAGCAGGAGGGCGCTGTCTTTTTCCAGATCAGGCCCCTCTCCGGCCCGGAACGCCAGAACCCGCTCCAGCACCGACCGCTCCTCTCCAGTTAGCTCCAGCCACAGCTCTCGATGTTTTTTGACGTACACCCCGGTTTTCAGCCAATATATCGCCTGAAGGGTGAAAGCGGCGGATTTATAAAGCGCGGCCAGCAGCGCCTCATCTCGCTCGTGAAGATAATTATGGACACAGCCGTGGTATAAATTGCACAGGCCAGTATGGACTGCCCGACTGGCGTCCTCTCTGGCGAATGTCCCCCGTAAAAATTCCAAATCTCCCACAACAGGGGCTGTGTCGTGATAAAACTGGAACAGGTCGCCCGGTTCCCAGGCCAGCAGCTCTTCCTTTCCAGATACGAAGCCACAAAGCAGCTCCCGGCAGGGCAGGTTAGCCACTACCCGGCGATACCTGTGCAAGTCCTCCAGCTCCACCCGGTCCAGTACGACTACCATGTCGATATCGCTGTCTTCCCTCTCCTCACCTCGCCCACGGCTGCCTTGCAGTCCGATACAGACGATCCGGCCTCCAAACTCGTCTTTCACCGCTTGGCAAAATTGGGCCATCCAGGCTTTTTCATCCAATTTCATAGATACCTCCTTAGGACAGGACAAGGACCGCCAGAGGGCGGTCCCTGTCTTTTTCATCTGCTTTTTGGGGCTAACAGGCCTCGAAGACGGCCTTCATGCCTTTATAGGTCATATAACAATCCAGTTTTCCAACCGTTTCAAAGGGAGAGTGCATGGACAAGACAGGAACCCCGGCATCTAGGGTGTCGATGTTCCGCTCGGCCATATAGGCGGCCACGGTCCCACCGCCGCCGGCATCCACCTTGCCCAGCTCGGCCATCTGCCAAGCCACACCGGCACCGTCCAACACCTTTCGGACATAAGCCACCAGCTCGGCGGAGGCGTCAGAGGCGCCGGACTTACCTCGGGCTCCGGTATACTTGCAGAGCCCCATACCGTAGTTCACAAAGGCGCTGTTGCGCTTTTCATATACATCGGCAAAGTTGGGGTCATAGGCCGCCGTCACATCGGCGGACAGGCAGAAGGATTTTTCATAGCAGGCTCTGGGCAGCACCCCCTGGGCGGCGCACAGGTCCGCCATAAAGGTGTCAAAGGAGGCAGACTTCATGCCCGTAACTCCTTCAGAGCCTATTTCTTCCTTGTCAGCCAGCATACAGACCGCTGTACGCTCCGGGGTATCCAACTGGAGCAGGGCGGCCAGGGCCGCATAGGCGCACACCCGGTCGTCGTGGCCGTAGGCTCCGATCATGGAGCGGTCAAAGCCGATATCAGAGGCCCGGAAGGCAGGGACAGCGCACAGTTCGGCGGAAATAAAATCCTCCTCAACGATGCCGTACTTCCGGTTGAGCAGCTCCAGCACAGCCACCTTCACCCGGTCACTGCCCTCGTCATCAGCCAGGGGGCGGCTGCCTATCAGAATATTCAGGCTCTCACCGGGAATGGCCTCCCCCAGGGGCTTTTTAGATTGCTCTGCCCCCAAGTGGGGAAGCAGGTCATCAATGGTAAACAAGGGGTCGCCCTCTCCGTTTCCTACGGATACCCGGACCACATTACCGCCCTTCAAGGCCACCACCCCATGGAGCTCCAGAGGAATGGTCACCCACTGGTACTTGCGGATGCCGCCGTAGTAGTGGGTCTTGAAAAAGGCCAGCTCCTCCGCCTCATACACAGGGTTCTGCTTCAGATCCAGCCGGGGGGAGTCGATATGAGCCGCACCGATGTTGACGCCCTGGTCCAGATCTTTTCGGCCGATAACGGCCAGCATAACAGCCTTGCCCCGGTTGGACCGGTACACCTTGTCCCCAGGCTTGAGCTCCATGCCACGGACATAGGGACGGAAGCCGGCGGTCTCCGCCAGTGCAATGGTACGGTCCACACACTCCCGCTCGGTCTTGCCTCCGTCCAGAAACTGCTTGTATCCGGAACAGTAAGCCTCTATGGCCTCCAGCTCACCGGGCTGTAACCGGTCATAGCCGTTTTTCTTCTGATAGGTCAGGGCCCGGCGAAGCTGCTCGCCCCGTGTCAGTTCTTTTTTTTCATCCATTGGGAAAACCTCCTTTGTACCTCTATTGTATGTGTTCCTGCAAAATCGATTCTACCAACGCCTTGGCCTGGAGGGCAAATTCCTCCACCTGGTCACAGTCGTTCACCAAGGTGCGGTCGCACCCTTTCACAAAATATTCGTCACTCTTCTGGGCCTTTACCCGTAACCAGGCGTACTCCTCCGTGATGCCCTCCCGATCCATGATCCGTTTTACCCGTATCTCCGCGGGTGCGACCACCGCCAGGGTAACGTCACAGAGCTTGGCCAGCGGACTCTCCAGCAGGGCGATGGCATCGATGGCGGCCAGAGCTATCCCCTTGCAGCGGTATCCCTCCAGCAATTCCTGGGTGCGCCTCACTGTGGCGGTTTGAGCAATGATATTGAGCTGTCGCAGCTTCTCCGGGTCGCCAAAGACGATGGTACCCAGCTTCTTTCGGTCGATTGTTCCACTCTCATCCCGGAGCGGCCCAAAGGTTTTCTCCAAGCTATGCTGTAAGGCACCATCCCTTTCCAGCAGATCGTGGTACACGGCATCGCAGTCAATGACCGCACCGCCTAGCTTCTCCACCTCTTTCAGAAGGGTTGTCTTACCCGCTCCAGTGGGGCCGGTGATGCCTAGAACGGTCATCTGTTTAACCATGCCAGGGCCTCCTCCTCAGTATGCCAGAAGCCTACCTGACTGCCCTTGTTGCTTTCACAAATGAAATCCCGCAACGGCTTGCTGGTGTAATGGGAGAAATCGCCTACAATGGCCAGACGCATTTTGTAATTGACAAATTTCTGTAAGACCTCCCCAGCCAGCTTGGAGGACAGGCGGAAGAAGGACTCGTCCAGACAGTCCTTGTATAACACAACAGCGCTGGCCCCCGTTTCATAGCGCAGGGACGCAATCACATCCATGGCTGCGGGGCCGCTGGTAATGTGACTCTCAAGGCTCCGTACTATGGGAATTTTGTTGATGATTTGAGATTGCATAAAATAAAGTTACCTTTCTCTTACACTTCAATTATATGGAAGCCGGCCGCCTTGTTCAGACGGTTGGCGATAGCCAGTCCGATGCCCGCAGCGTCAGGGCATTGGGCCCAGATGGCCTTCACCGCTGTATGGTCAAAGGAACGCAGGGCGTCGAAGATGTGTCGGGCCTGCTCCGCCTTATCCGCAGAGGGGCCCAGGTTCATGACGGGCCTCATCTCGTGCCGTTTCGTGAACAGGGGCACAAACTCGTCAAAACAGATGATCCCGTCCTCCGGTTCGGCGTGGTTCAGTATGTACGCAGCACTTTTGGACGCCTCCCCCGCCACTACCGTCACTGGCGCCTTAGGGGCGTAGTGGCGGTACTTCATGCCGGGGGCGCGGGGTTTCTCCCCCGCCCCCATCAAGCGGGTCACCGCAGGGTCTACTTCCACATCCCCCAGGACAGCCTCAAGTTGCTCCAGGGTGACGCCCCCCGGCCGCAGCAGCCGGGGCGAGTCACAGGACAAGTCCACGATGGTGGACTCCACCCCCACAGCACAGGGACCGCCGTCTACAATGGCGTCAATCTTTCCATCCATATCCTCCCACATATGGGCGGCGGAGGTGGGACTGGGCCGCCCAGAGGTATTCCCTGAGGGTGCGGCCACGGGGACATCCGCATCTCTGAGGATAGCCCGGCATAGAGCGTGAGCGGGGCAACGCATTCCCACCGTGTCCAGGCCGGCGGTGACCACATCCGGCACTACATCCCGCCGGGCGAGAATCATGGTCAGCGGGCCTGGCCAGAAACGTTCTGCTAACCGATAGGCTGTAAGGGGAATTCCCTTGCAATACCGGTCCAGATGGTCTATCGATGGAATATGTAAAATCAGAGGATTATCCTGGGGCCGCCCCTTGGCCTGAAAAATACGGGCCACTGCCTGGGGATTCAGTCCATTGGCGCCCAGGCCATATACGGTCTCTGTGGGAATCCCAACCAATCCCCCATCCCGAAGGATAGCGGCGGCCTGTTGGATATCCTTCTCGTTTAAAAGTTGGGTGTTCAATGCAAAAACTCCTCATCCTCAGCCTTCCGTCTGACCGAAAAGATCAGATGCGGCATGTCTATTCCATAGTAATGCTTGATAAACTGTCCCCGGATCTCCATACCATTTCGTCTGGCTACCTCCTGAGAAGGCAAGTTATTGTCCCGGATGATGGAAAAAACCTCTCTCTGGCCCAACTTCTGGAAGGCATAGTTCCGGCACGCCTGGGCCGCCTCCGTGGCATATCCCCTGTGCCAGACGGCTTTTTCCAATAGATAGCCAACCTCCATCACCAAGTCGCCCTGGCCTCGGTCCTGCCAAGTCAGGCCACACTGGCCCACCATTTTACCACTGGACTTTTCCACCGCCGCCCACAGGCCCATCCCATCTCTAGCATAACGCTCTTGCTGGCGGCGCAACCACCCCCAGGCCTCCTCATCTGAAAAGGCGTGCTCGTAGGCATACATCACCGCTGGGTCCTGGAGCATCCGGCACAGCGCCGGGAAGTCTTTGTCCCCCATCTCCCGGAGGAGGAGCCGCTCTGTCTCCAAAATCGTTTTATCCATGGCCGAGAATCACTTCCAGTAACTCCTGAGGTTCCTCAACCAACTGATCTGCTCCTTCTTTCTCCAGCTCCTCCCGTCCACGGAATCCCCACAGGACACCACAACTGGTCAGGCCACCGTTTTTCGCGGTACGGATATCCACGTTGCTGTCCCCAACGAACAGGGTATTTCCCCTCTCTGCTCCCATCCGCTCCATAAGCCTTTGGAGCAGGGCAGGGTCCGGCTTGGGCTCATAACCGGGAATGGCTCCCTGGACGATAGAAAAGACACCCGGATAGTAGCTTTCCACCACAGGTCCTGCCAGTTCGTCCGCCTTGTTGGTCAGTACGGACATAGAAACGCCCGCCTCCTTCAGCATCCGGACCACCTCTGGAAGTCCGGCATAGGGTGCGGTCTTGTCCTCCTTATGGGCATCGTAGTAGGGCATAAACTCCTCCAGGATAGCCGCCACCCCCTCCTGGGTGCGCCACTCCTCCGGAACAAAACGGGCCACCAGTTTGGCCATCCCGTTTCCCACGAACCGCTTGTACTCCTCCACTGTATAGGTGGGCCAGCCATGGAGGCGGCAGACGTAGTTGCCCGCGTCAGCCAGGTCGTCAATAGTATCCAGCAACGTACCATCCAGATCAAAGATCACATTGTGAAACATGGCTCGCTCCTCATTCGTAAATGCCGATCTCCATGCCGCCGATCTCCACGGTGGTATTTTTATCAAACGCGGCCCGCTGGAGATAGGCCTTCACCGCCATCTGGGCATATTTAGGGTTGTGCCTCTCATCCTCCAGTTCCAGATCGATGCGGCCGTCTTCCCCTCCGCACACGACGCCGCCCTCCTCCAGCACCTCGTTTAGTTCCTCCACCACATCGGGCAGCTCCTTATCCTGGGGAAGGCTGGTATAGTGAATATACAGTTCCATAGTCCTATCTCCTGCTTTCTACTCTTGTTGTTTCAATTTTTCTGCCTGGTCCGCGGCGGCCAGCGCATCGATCAGCTCGTCCAGGCCGCCGTCCATCACGCTGTCTATCTTATAGAGGGTCAGCCCAATGCGGTGGTCCGTAACACGGCCCTGGGGAAAATTGTAGGTACGGATGCGCTCGTTCCGCATGCCGGAGCCCACCTGGCTGCGCCGCTGTGCCGTATATTCGGAGGATATCTTCTCTTGCTCGGCCTCATACAGTCGGGAAGCCAGGATACGCATGGCCTTGTCCCGATTCTGGAACTGGCTGCGCTCCTGCTGACACTCCACCACGGTCCCCGTCGGCTTGTGAATCAGGCGGACAGCGGAGGAGGTCTTGTTCACATGCTGGCCCCCGGCCCCGGAGGAGCGGAAAACCTGCATTTCGATGTCCGCCGGATTCAGTCGAACATCCGCACTTTCCATCTCCGGCAGGACCGCTACTGTCACCGTGGAGGTATGGACCCGTCCTCCAGACTCGGTCTCGGGCACCCGCTGGACCCGGTGAACGCCACTCTCGAACTTCAGGCGGGAAAAAGCGCCTGTCCCCTCAATCGTAAAGGTTATTTCCTTTATGCCTCCAAGCTCTGTCTCACTGGCCGAGTCCACCTCACAGTGCCATCGCTGGCTCTCGGCATACATGGAGTACATCCGATAGAGGGAGTGGGCAAAGAGGGCGGCCTCCTCTCCGCCTACCCCGGCCCGTATTTCCACAATAACGTTTTTGTCATCGTTGGGATCCTTTGGGAGGAGCAATATCTGCAGCTCCCTTTCCAGCTTTGGGATGTCCTCCATCGCCTGAGAATATTCCTCCTGGGCCAGTTCCTTCATCTCAGAATCCGACATCAGTTCTCGAGCCTGGTCCCGGGCCTCTAGGGTCCGCCGATAGGTACGGAAGGTCTCCACCAGAGGCTGGAGCTCCGACTGCTCCTTATTCAGTTTCGCCACCTGGGCCGGATCGTCATAGGTTTCCGGCGCGGCCAGCCGCGCCTCGATCTGGCTGTATTTCGCCTCAATGGCGGTAAGCTTGTCCAGCATGAGGTCACTCCTTATCGGTCAAACACAAAAGACTTTACCAGGGCCAGAGGCTCCCGGATATACATATGCAGCCTAGAAGGCAGATGGCTGGTAGGCGCGGCCAAAGTATATACCTCCCCAAAACCCGCTCGCTGGGCCAGCATTCTGGCCCGTGTCAGGTGGAACCCATTGGATACGACCAAAATCCCGTCAGAGTAATCTATCTGGGCCTCATCCATTTGCTTTTTGGAATAAGCAAAGTTTTGGGCCGTATTATGAGAAGCCGTTTCCAACAGAACCTTTTCCCCGTCCACTCCATTGGCGATCAGATAGTCCGCCATCGCCTGGGCCTCGCTTGTAGGCTCGTCTGGACCCTGGCCGCCGGAAACTACCACCGTCAGATCGGGGTGGTCCTCCAAATAGTTCAGGGCCTCATCCAACCGATCTCGGAGAAGAATGGAGGGCCCGTCCTCCTTCACCTGGCAGCCCAGGACGATCATCACCTGTGGTTCGCCGCTGATGTGGTCATAGGCCCCGGAGAGAACCGCCCCCAACAGAGCGGCAAAGGTGAGTGCTCCGGCCAGCATCAGAGCCAATATCACTTTGAGGGCAGGACCAAAACGCTTGCCCTTGTAACTGGCTACCTCTATTTTGGACCTTCTCGCCCTCATCCCCTGGCCTCCTCCAGCTGTGCGGACAGACCTTCCCAGGTCCCGTACAGCTTCAAGATCTCCTCTTCCAAGGCCTCCCGCTGTTCATACAGCTCCTGGAGCTTCAAATAGTCGGCGGCGGCCTCCTCGATCTGAATGGACAGGTCGTACATCCTCTCCTCAGCCTTGGCTACGGCACGCTCTGCGGCGTTGACCTGCTTTTCCAGTTCCTTGGTGCCCCCTGTCCGCTTGGGTTTCTCCTCTTTTGCCCCCTCCTCTGGAACTGGAGCATGGTGCGGGGCTGCCTGACCAGACTGCTTCTGCCGCTGCCTGACGGCCTGGAATTCCTGATAGCTGCCCTTAAAATCGGTAATGCGGCCGCCCTCCAGCATCCAGATACGGGTGGCAAATCGGTCGATAAAATAGCGGTCGTGGGACACAAAAAGAAGATTTCCCTCGTATTCCTCCACCGCCTCCTCGATCCACTCCCGGCTCTGGATATCCAGATGGTTGGTGGGCTCGTCCAGGATCAGCAGATTAATCTTGGAGTCCATCAGCATGCACAGCCGCAGCCGTGACTGTTCCCCGCCGGACAGGGCGGACACGGGCTTGAACACGTCCTCCCCTCGGAATTTGAAGGCGGCCAATCGATTCCGGGCGGTCTGAGCAGTACAGTCCAAATCGTAGATCATGGTATCCACCAGGTTGCGCTCCGGGTGGCTGAAATGGATGATCTGGGGAAGGTAGCCAATCCGTACCGTGGGGCCCAGGCGGAGCTTTCCGCCGTCGGGCGTCTCCTCCCCCATTAAAATTTTAATGAGGGTAGATTTTCCGGTTCCATTGTCCCCCAGCAGAGCGACGCGCTCGCCGCCCTCCACTTCCAGATTCACATCAGAAAACAGCCTTCGCTCCCCAAAGGACTTTTCCAGCCCTTTGATGGACAGCACCTCATCCCCTCGAAACTCCCGTTCCCCAAAGCGGACCTCCATTTTCCGCTCCTTCTTGGGGCGGTCGGTGGTACGCATCCGCTCGATGCGCTTCTCCATGGACTGGGCCCGTTTGAATATCTTGTCGTTGCCCGAATAGGCCCAGATACGCAGCTGCTGGGCAGCCTTCTCCAACTGCTCGATCTTGGCCTGCTCCTTCTCATACTGCCTGAGCTGCTCCTCATAGCGCCGCTCCTTTTCCACCGCGTAGAAGGAATAGTTTCCAGAATAAAACTCCGCCTTTCCCTCTTTGATCTCGATGACCCGGTCCACCACGGAATCTAGGAAATAGCGGTCATGAGATACAGCCAGGACCGTACCTTTGAATTTTTCCAGGTACTCCTCCAACCACTCGGTGGCCCGTAGGTCAAGGTGGTTGGTGGGCTCATCCAACAGGAGGATGTCTGTATCCTCCAGAATCAGTCTGGCCAGGTTTACCCTGGTCTTTTCCCCTCCGGACAGCTTGTCAAAGGGCTGCTCCCGCATCGCCCGTGGAATGGACAGGCCGTTACACACCTTATTTTTCGCGGTATCCATCTCATAGCCGCCGCCTGTCTGAAACGAGGCGCTCAACCTGTCATAGCGGGCCAGCAGGGCAGGATCATGGTCTCCGGCCGCCATTCTTTGGGCGATGGAAGCCATCTCCTCCTCCATGTCGCGCAGAGATTGAAACGCGGTGTCTAGCACATCCTCCACCCGGTATCCCACTGGATAGACCGGAATTTGGGAGATGAGTCCTATCCGCTTCCCAGGGGCAGTGACCACCTCTCCCTCGTCGCAGTCCACCACGCCTGTCAGGATGCGGAGCAGGGTAGTCTTGCCGCACCCATTCGGGCCCAGCAGGCCTACCCGCTCTCCTGAGTCCACCTGAAAGGTGAGCCCATCTAAAATTTTCTTTCCAACCTCAAACTCCTTGACCAGGTTAGATACCGAAATGTCGATCATAACATCCTCTTAGTTTATCTATTTCCGCTCCACCAGACCGATTCGGTTTAGTAGAACTCTATGCTACGCTTCTTTGGTATGCTCCAACAGGAAGGCTGTCAGGTCCTCCAGCTTCATCCCCCTGGACGCTTTGACCAGGAAGGTGCTGTTGGGACGGATCAGCTCCTCTAGCACCACTTTCGCCGCCTCTTTGTCCGCGCAGTGATACACCAGAGGAACGCCAGAGTCCCTGGCGCCCTGGGCAATATGCTCCGATTCCTCTCCCACCGCCACAAGGCATTGGATCCCAGCCCGGCCCAGACACTCGCCTACACCGCTGTGGAGGGCGGGGGAAAAGGGGCCCAGCTCCAGCATATCACCCAGCACAGCCACCTTCCACTCCCCCAGACTGTCCGCCAGCACGCTGACAGCCGCCCGCATGGACTGGGGATTGGCATTATAGGTGTCGTCCAAAATGGTAATTCCTTCCCCCTGGCGCAGGACATTCATCCGCATGCGGGTCGGTACAAACTGGGTCAGCCCCTGCTCGATCTCGTCGGCAGTCAGCCCAAATCGCTCTGCCACAGCGGTGGCGGCCAGAGTGGGATAAATCATATGTTCTCCCAGTGCTGGGATGCGGACTTCCCGGTCCATAGCCGGCGTGGTCAGCCGACAGAGAATATGGCTGACGCTGTCGCCTCCTGTGATATGGGCCTGATATTCCAGTCCCTCCTCTTTGCCGTAAAAGACCGCAGGCACAGTAGTATGCCCCCGGAGAGTGGACAACAGCTCGTCATCTCCGTTCAATACCAGCAGACCATTTTCCTTTACATGGGGCAGAAGCTCACACTTTGCCTTAAAAATATTTTCCCGGCTGCCCAGGCGCTCAATGTGGGCATCTCCGATATTGGTGATGATTCCCACGTCCGGCTTGACAATCTCTGCCAAATAGTCAATCTCCCCGGCCTTGTCCATGCCCATTTCCAGGACACAAATCTGATGCTCCCCGGTGAGCCGCAGCAGGGTAAGGGGCAGTCCCACATTGTTATTGAAGTTCCCTTCAGTCTTCAGCACCTTATACTTTGTACCCAATACAGCGGCCACCATATCCTTCGCGGTTGTCTTGCCAACACTGCCGGTAATGGCTACAAATGGGATATCAAATCTTCCCTTGTACCATGCCGCCAGATCACGCAGGGCCTTCTGGGTATTGGAAACCTTGACATAGAACTTTCCAGGCAGATAATTCTCTCGTTCCCGGGCTGTAATACAGCCCACTGCCCCTCCCTCCAGCGCGGCATTAATGTAGGCGTGCCCATCAAATCGCTCGCCGATCAGCGGGATAAACAGGGCTCCCTCATGGATATTTCGGCTGTCTGTATCTACACGTTGGATCAGGGCCTCCCGGTCCTGAAATTCACCCAGCAACGTTCCACCCACTGCCTCCAGCAGCTGGCCCAAAGTGATGGTTTCCATCACATTCCTTCCTTTCTGGCTTCCAGAGATCTCTGGATAATGATCTCACACAATGAGGGATAATCGATCCCCACAGCGGCCGCCTCCTGGGGGACCAGACTGGTTGGCGTCATGCCAGGAAGTGTATTGATCTCCAGAAAATAGGGAGTACCGTCCTCCGTGACAATAAAATCGGCTCTAGCATATACCGCCAGCCCGATAGTCTGGAACACAGCCAGGGCCGCCTCTCCTACTTTTTTCTCCCACTCCTCTGGAATATGGGCGGGGCAGATCTCCTCCGCCGCACCAGGCTGGTATTTGTTCTCATAGTCGTAAAAGCCTTCTTTGGGAATGATCTCAATGGAGGGCAGGGCCTTTCCATCCAATACTGCCACCTGGATCTCACGGCCTTGAATGTACTGTTCCAAAACTGTTCGGCCGCCCAGTTTCAGGCTGTCATACAGCGCCTTCTCCAGTTCTTCCCTGTCATGGGCAATATAGACGCCAATGGAGGAACCGCTGGCGATGGGTTTGACCACCACAGGCAGGCAAGTCTCCTCAACCAGTGCCCCAATATTCTCTTTCGTGACCGTGACAGTCCTCCAACTGGGCGTGGTTACCCTGTCGGCTACCAGCCGCTTGGTCAGATCCTTATCCATCGCAATAGCCGAGCCCAGACAGCCGGAGCCGGTATAGGGGACTCCCAGCAGATCCAGAGCGGCCTGGATCCGACCATCCTCGCCACAGGTCCCGTGGAGGGCCAGATAGACCACATCCGCATGGGCGCATAGCTCCAGCACACCTCGGCCAATCGCGGAGGGGCCCTGATCCTTTCTGCTGGCCCGCACCTGGTTCAGGTCAGGGGCCTGCCGAGCTACCCTCTTGAATTTCTCCGGGATCGGGGCTGAGTACAGCTCTTCTTCACTGCCGCTCCAATCCTCCAGCCCAAAAAACAGGTCCACCAGGGCCACCTGATGTCCCCGGTCCCGCAGGGCCTGGCACACCTTGGAACCGGAGGACAGGGATACGTTCCGCTCCGGACTCAGGCCGCCGGCCAGTACCACGATCTTCATATCAAACACCTCATTTGGTCAGTAGACATACTTATGACATTTTATACACTAATGGATTATTTTAGCACACCTGGACCAAATACACAAGACAGGCCTTGAAAAAAGCGTGGTATCTCTTGGCGAAAAGGATCATATATTGCGCTTCTCTCTCCAAAGTTTCTTTTCCATCTGTCTTTATAGAGGGACAAAAGGACGCAAACGGAAACACCGCTTGCGTCCTTTGTTGATCTTACTGTTTCCGGCAATTTAGCAAGGTCAAGCCTTGTTTATCAGCCGTTAAATATCCGTTATCCCCATTTATTCTGAATCTAACGGACTATCTTTATTTTGTTCCAAAAATACGGTCGCCGGCATCGCCCAGTCCTGGCACGATATAGGCGTGGTCATTTAGCTTCTCGTCTACCGCGGCCACATATATCTCCACGTCAGGGTGATCCTTCTGAATGACCGCGATGCCCTCGGGCGCCGCGATAATGTTCATTAACTTGATGTGCTTACAGCCGTATCCCTTGATAAATGTGATCGCCGCAGAGGCAGAGCCGCCGGTAGCCAGCATGGGGTCGAGAATGATCACGTCACGCTCCGCAATGTCGGAGGGCATCTTGCAGTAATACTCCACAGGCTGATGGGTTTCAGGGTCACGGTACAGGCCGATGTGGCCTACCTTGGCGGAGGGGATCAAATCCAGGATACCATCCACCATTCCAAGACCGGCCCGCAGAATAGGCACGATGGCCAGCTTCTTCCCGGCCAGTTGCTTAAAGGTGCCGGTAGCGATGGGCGTCTTGATCTCCACGTCCTCCAGGGGCAGGTCTCTTGTGGCCTCGTAGCATTCCAGAGCCGCAATCTCGGATACGATCTCTCTGAACTCCTTAACGCCGGTCTTTTCGTCCCGGAGAATAGCTACCTTGTGCTGCAGCAGAGGGTGGTCTAGAATATGTACTTTCTCATTAAACATTGGCAGGATCCCCTTCATTTTATTTTTTGGTCTGACGTTCCCGCTCTAAACGCTCCCGTTCCGCTTGGGAAAGTCGGTGGTATACCGGCTCTAGTTCCCGCCCCTTGACCAGGGCGCCCTGAGCCGCTAACTCCTCCGCCGCTCGTGCCACACCCCAGGCGCACTGCATTCTCAGATACCGGGGTGCCAATTTTAATGTCAGACCAGCTTCCGTCAAGATATTATAGCACAGTTTGGCTCCATCTCCAACGACAATTTTCGAATTGTTGTAATTTTTCAGTTCTTCTCCCAGTTCCTCCAAGGAGATGGCCCGGTCCGGAGACAGCCGCCTCAGCTTGTCTCCCTCCGCCAAAAATAGGGCGTTGTATACCTGATCACGCCGGGCATCCATGGCACAGACGATAAGCTCGCCCTCCATATGGGCCAGCGGCCAGGCCATAGACTCCAGGGTAGAGCAGGGAGCGCAGTCCTTGTCCTCGCCCCAGGCTAGTCCTTTGGCCGTAGCCACCCCAATGCGAAGCCCCGTGAATGAACCAGGCCCGGCCGCTACGGCGATCACATCAACCTTGTCCAAACTCTCTCCACAGTTCTTCAGCAGATCGTGTACCATTGGCAGCAGCGTCCTGCTGTGGGTGAGGCCGCTATTCTGGAAGGACTGGGCCACCAGCTCACCATCTCTGCACAGGGCCACCGAACAGGCCGTGGCAGAGGATTCCAACGCTAAGATATTCAAAGGTCCACCCCCTTGATCTGGATGACACGCTGGTCCTGGCTCTCTCCCCGGCGGATCTCGACCCATATGGTGTGACGATCCAGAGCCTCTTTTACATTCTCGCTCCACTCCACGGCACACACGCCGCCTCGGGCCAGGTAGTCCTCCCAACCGATGTCGAACAGCTCGTCGGCAGAGGACAACCGGTACATATCAAAATGAAACAACGGAAGGCGCCCCCCCTCGTACTCGTTTACGATGGTAAAGGTAGGACTGGTCACTCGGTCCGGAATGTCAAGTCCTTTGGCCAGCCCTCTTGCAAACGCGGTCTTTCCCGCGCCCAAGTCACCGGTAAACGCCACCACAGTGCTCTGGTCCAGTATCTCGCCCAGCCGACGGCCCAGGGCCTCAGTTTCCTCCTCTGAATTGGACACGAACTGCTCTGCCATTGCTTACCTCTCCCTGTTCACAAAAAATTTTCACATACAAAAAAGATTATACCATGATATGGTTTGCGTTTCCACTAAAATGTGCTAGAATATATTGTCACATTATTTGGCAGGAGGTGAGGCATTGTCCCTTCTCTTTTCCCCTATTCGAGAATTTTTTAAAAAGGGAGACCGGATGCTCCTGTTTTTCGCCCTTTTAGCCAGCGGATACGGTCTGCTGCTGATCTACTCAGCTACTCAATATCTGGACAATGACCGGTTTATACGGTTCATGCTGGTGCAGACAGCTGCTATTTTTCTGGGCGTGGTGGCCTATATGCTGCTAACCCTTGTGGATTTCCGGCTGTTCACCGAAAAAAACTGGCGGCTGCTGTTGGCCTTCAATGTCCTGTTTATCCTCCTGCTCCTCACTCCCCTCGGGACAGACCATGGAATGGGAAATGTAAACTGGCTGTCTATCCCCGGTTTTCCGGTGGATATTCAGCCAAACGAAATCGTCAAGCTGCCCTTCATCCTTCTCCTCTCGCTACAGATCACCCAGATTCAAGAGGAAGGCCGCGACATTAGTTCCCTCCCCTCTCTCATCCAAATCGGCGGTCACACAGTATTTATGCTGGGATTGATTGCCGTTGTCTGTGGAGATATGGGAATGTGCGTCATCTATATGATGATCTTCGTGTTTATGGCCTGGGCCTCAGGCGTCAAATTGCGGTGGTTTCTCCTTGTGGGCGGTGGCCTGCTGGCCGCGGTAGTCATTCTGTGGCTCTTTGTCCTGCCCGAGACCAGCCTATGGACCGACTACCGGATTATGCGCTTCCGGGTGGTCTTGGACCACGACCTGGACCCGTTAGGAAAGGGCTATCAACAGAGCCGCTCTATCCTGGCCATTGGTTCGGGTCAACTCTTCGGTCAGGGCTATCTCCAGGGCATCCAGACCCACGCCTCCAACAGCGATGCCCTCCCCGAGCGGTACAACGACTTCATCTTCGCTGTGTGCGGTGAGGAACTGGGGATGGCAGGCTGTCTGCTCCTGCTGCTGATTTTAGGCGCCGTGGTCTTCCGGTGCCTCTGGGTGGGACGCCACGCCAGCTCTCCCTTTGACGCCTATGTCTGTATCGGTGTCGCCGGGATGCTGCTGGTCCAAATCATATTGAATGTGGGAATGTGTCTCTTTGTCCTGCCTGTCATGGGACTGACGCTCCCCTTCATCAGCTACGGCGGTTCCTCCATTGTCACTCTGTATGCCGCCCTGGGCCTTGTTTCCAGTGTAAAAGCGAGGGCGCTGCCCAGTTGGTTAAAGGACCGAAGCCTATAAAAAGAGCCATCCCGGACGGGATGGCTCTTTTCTTATGATTACTCGGCAGCCGGGACATGGATGACGCCCACAGGGCACTCCTTGACACACAGCTGACAGCCAATACACTTGTCCTGGTCGATGCGCGCCAAGTTGTTCTCCACAGTGATAGCCTCCTTGGGGCAGGCCTTGGCACACTTCATGCAACCGATACAGCCGGCAGTACAGGCCTTCCGGGTATCGGCACCCTTATCCTTATTCTGGCACAGGACCACGGGCTTACGCTTATGCTCGGGGATGATAGAGATGACCGCATTGGGGCAGACAGCGGCACAGGCGCCACAGCCCACACACTTCTCACGGTCCACCTTAGCGATCCCGTCCACGATATGAATGGCATCAAAGGCGCAGGCACGGGTACAGTCCCCATAGCCCAGACAGCCATACTTACACATACCATCGCCGCCATAGAGGCCCTTGACGGCCTGGCAGCTGTGGATGCCCTCGAACTCGTAGCGTTTGGAGGTCTTTTCACAGGTGCCGGAACAGGCGACCACCGCTTTCATGGGAGTGGCGGAGCTGGCCTCCACACCCATGATCTCCGCAATGGCGGCCAGGGACTTCGCCCCGCCGGGGGTACACTTATTGATGGCGTTGCCGTCCTCCACGATGCTCTTGGCGTAGTCGGCACAGCCGGCACAGCCGCAAGCGCCGCAGTTGGCACCAGCCAAAACGGCGGTAATCTTTTCAACACGCTCGTCCACAGGGACATACATGAAGATAGAGGCGGCCACCAGGATCACCGCGCCGATCAAACCGATCACGGTGACGACAATGATTGCAAGGATAATTGGATCCATATTACTCTCCCCCTCCTATCAGACACGGAAGATGGCTTCCACGATACCGCCGAAGCCCATAAAGGACAGGGAGGTCATGGCAGCAGCCACCAGAGTGATGGGCAGGCCCTTAAAGCAGGCAGGAGTCACGGCCTGCTCCACACGGCGGCGGACGCCGGAGAACAAGACCATAGCTACCAAGAAGCCGATGCCGGCGCCGGCGGCGCAGACGATGGACTCAATGAAGTTGTAGCCGTTGTCAATGTTCAAAATGGTCACGCCCAGGATGGTGCAGTTAGTGGTGATCAGGGGCAGATATACGCCCAGTGCCTTATACAGAGCGGGGACAAACTTCTTCAAGAAGTTCTCCAGCAGCTGTACCAGGATGGCGATGATCAGGATGAACACGATGGTCTGTAGATAGCCCAGGTCCCAGGCCCCGCTGTCAGGGGTCAGCAGGAGCATCTGGATAGGCCAGGTGGCGGCAGTGGCCACCACCATGACGAAGGTAACGGCCAGGGACATGCCTACGGCGCTGTCCAGCTTCTTGGAGACGCCCAAGAAGGGGCAGATACCCAGGAACTTGGCAAGAACGTAGTTGTCGACCAGGATCATGGTAAAGAAGATGCTGGCCAATTTCAGAGCCATTTCCATTACGCATTACCCCCTTCCTCGACCTGAGCAGGCGCGGCGGCCTTCTTAGGACGGGTGGTCAGCCAGGTGGCGGCGGCCATCATGACACCAAAGACGAAGAAGCCGCCGGGAGCGCTGGTCATCAGAGAGAAGGTATCGATGGACTCCGGGATCACCTGGATGGCAAAATCGGCGCCCAGAGCGGGAATCAGGCTGCCCAAGCCGGCCATCCAAGTACCGGAACCTAGGATCTCACGGATAGAGCCCATGATAGTCAGGGTAATGGTAAAGCCAATGCCCATGCCGATACCGTCCAGAGCGGAGTCCACGATGCCGTTCTTGGAGGCGAACATCTCGGCACGACCCAGGATGATGCAGTTGACCACGATCAGGGGCAGATACACACCCAGCGCCTTATCCAAATCGGGCACGAATGCCTTGACCAACATCTGCACCACAGACACGAAACCGGCGATAACAGTAATATAGCAGGGGATACGGACCTGGTCAGGGATGACCTTCCGCAGAGCGGAAATAACCACGTTGGAGCACAGCAGCACAAAGGTAGCCGCCAGACCCATACCGATGCCATTGGAGGCCATAGTAGAGGTGGCCAAAGTGGGGCAGGTACCCAAGACCAACCGGAGAACAGGGTTCTCATTCAAAAAACCGTTGGTTAAAATATGAAGTTTATTATTACTACTCATCTTGACTCACCGCCTTTCAAGGAATCTGGTTATAGGCGTCGATGGCGGAGTTCACAGCGTTGTTCACCGCACGACTGGAAATAGTGGCGCCGGAATAGGCGTCCACATCGGTACCCAGGACCAGGGCCTGAGTGGCAGGCAGGCCGCTGTAATTGGCCTGATACTCGCTGTTTTCCGTCACATTGCTGCCGATGCCCTTGGTCTCGGCGGCTTCGGTGACCTTGATCTGCTTGATGGTGTCATCGGGATTGAAGGCCACCATGACAGTGACCGTCCCACCGTAGCCCTTGGCAGAGCAAGTAATCACAGTGCCCACTCCATTATCCGCGGTGTAGATGTCAGACACGTTCTCCACCGCGACACCCTCCACCTTGGTGAAGTTATCCGCGTCAGGCAGCAGCTCCTTCCTGGCCTGCTCCTGTGCCACACGGGTGGCCTCGTCAATGATGGGCTTTGTTACCTTGTTCGTAGCGGCCAGAGCCCCGGTGACGATGATACAGATGACCACCAGCACCACGATGGGCTTAAATACGCGATTCCAGTTGCTCATTTCGCGGCACCTCCCTTTTTCACCTTGGCGATACCCAGCTTATCCTGACGGGTGTTGACCTCGATATAGGGGACCAGCAGATTCATCAGCAGGATGGCGAAGGACACGCCCTCATTCATCGTACCCAGGAAGCGGATCGCGCAGGTGATGATGCCCAGGCCCAGGCCGAAGATTATCTTGCCCTTGTTGGTGGTAGGGGAAGTGACATAGTCAGTGGCCATAAAGAAGGCGCCCAGCATCAGGCCGCCAGAGAGCAGCTGCACGATGGGGTCCCGGCCAGCGACCAGGGACAGGACAGCCACAGTGGCCAGATAAGTAACCGGGATGACCGGGCTAATGACCTTGGTAGCGATTAGATAGATGCCGCCGATCAGAATTGTGATGGCGCAGGTCTCGCCCAGGACGCCGCCGTGATTGCCCAGCAGCAAAGTCACATACTCACTGGAGCCCAGCTGGTCAAAAACGGCCAGCGGAGTAGCGGAGGCCAGAGCGTCAATCCCATTCTCAGGCTTGGGGTAGCTGGCCATACGGCTGGCAAAGCCAACCGCAAGAGCGATACGGGCCACAATGGCGGGATTGGCGAAGTTGTAGCCCATGCCGCCGAAGAGCTGCTTCACGATAACGATGGCGATAAAGGCACCCACGATAGCCATCCACCAAGGCAGGCTGGCGGGCAGGTTAAAGGCCAGCAGGAGGCCAGTCACGACGGCGGAGAAATCAGCGATGGGTACCTCACGGCCCACCATCTTGCAGTAGCCCCACTCAAAGAAAACACAGGCGGCTACGGTGATAGCGGTAAGGATAAGGGAATTAATTCCAAAAATAAACACAGAAGCGATCAGCGTGGGCACCAGGGCAATACAGACCCGCTGCATAATCTTCTGGGTGGAGTCCGCGCTGGTGATATGGGGCGCGGCGGTGACGATCAGTTTGTTGGCCATCACTTCTTACCTCCATTCTTCATCATGATCTTAGCCAGGGCGATGGAGGGTGCCAGAGGCCGCTTTGCGGGGCAGACAAAGGAACAAGTGCCGCAGCTCATGCACAGGTCGGCGTTGAGCTGCTGGAGCAGTTCCACGTTGCCGTCGTTATAGGCCTGGACGATCTCCTTGGCGGACAGGCCCAGAGGGCAGGCGTTGGTACACCGGCCACAGTGGATGCAGTTTGTGGCCTTGGGGATGTGGGCCCACTTCTTGGAGAAGGCCAGAACAGCGTTGTTGTTTTTCAGGACCGGCTGGGACAGATCAGCGATGCAGTTGCCCATCATAGGGCCGCCATAGAGCACCTTGCCGGGCTCGTCGGTAAAGCCGCCGCAGAAATCCAACAGCTCCTGGACAGGAGTGCCGATGATGACCTCGACGTTCTTGGGCTCTTTGACGATGTCGCCGTCCACCGTGAGGCGCTTGGTGACCAGAGGCATGCCGGTCTCCAGATACTTGCCCACAAAGGCCACAGAGGTAACGTTCATGACGATAACCCCCACGTCAGAGGGCAGGCCGGGGAAGGGAACTTCCCGTCCGGTGCAATTCTCAATCAGGACTTTCTCAGCGCCCTGGGGATAGCGGCAGGGCAGCTCCTTGACCTCGACACCGGGCATATCAATGGCATCCTTCATCTTGGCGATTGCCTGGGGCTTATTTCCCTCGATGCCGATGACGCACTTTTTGATGTCCAGATACTTCATGACTGCCTTGATACCGCCCAGGATGAAGTGGGTGTCCTCGATCAGGCAGCGGTTGTCAGAAGTGATGTACGGCTCACACTCAGCGCCATTGATCACCAGAGTGTCGATCTCATCCAGATTCTTAGGCGCCAGCTTGACCGCAGTGGGGAAGCCGGCTCCGCCCAGTCCAACCAGGCCACTGGCCCGGATGGCGTCCTGGAAAGACTTTAGGTCTGTCACCACCGGGGGCGCCACGGCGGGGTCCACCTTCTGCTCCCCGTCTGGAATGATGACCACGGCGGTCTGGGCCGCGCCATTGGGAGCGGTAATGGTGACGATGCTGTCCACGGTGCCGGATACGCCGGAGTGGATGTCGCTGGACACGAAGCCTCCGGCCTTGCCTACCACGGTACCTACATACACCTGATCGCCCTTGGCCACGGCGGGGGCAGCCGGAGCGCCAATGTGCTGTCCCATGGACAGAACGATCTTAGACGGCAGCGGCATCACTACCGTTTCAAGGTTGGAAGTCCTTTTTTCATGAGGGACTCCCGCACCTTGCGCGGAACGTTTGAGAAATTTACTCATTCAGATTTCGACCTCCCTATACTGCAATCGCTGGAACTGTGGAGCCTGGACACGCATTTTATACGGTCCCCCTCTTCCCTCCTGACAGGAACTGGAAACCACTGGGGGACCCCGCCCCTCTATCATACCCATGCCCCGCGGCGTCCGAGTTCAGCGGACGCACGACAAAACCCGCCGGACCCCGTTTCTCCTGTAAAACAAGTCCGTCGGTTCTGCTTGCGGGCTTTATCATACACCTTTTATGGAAAAATTGCAAGATTGATTTCGAAAAAAACGACCTGTTTCCCGAGCATTCTTCCCCCTCTCCCAAAGGATTTCACCCCACCGGCATTTCCTTCTCTTCCATAGCCGCACCCCAGGCACAGGCTTGTCCGCGTTGACCATAAAAGAGGCGCGGGCCCTCTCAGGTCCGCGCCTCCCGATCAATCTGGATCGCCTGGTCAGCAGCCACAGCCGCAGCCGTTGTTATTGTTACAGCCACAGCCATTGTTGCAGCCACAGCTATTGCCCCAGCCGCCGCAGCAGAACAGGATGATGATCAGAATGATGATCCACAGGCAGCCTCCGCCGCCCCAACCGTTATTGCAGCACCCCATTTGAAGTACCTCCTGATATGAAGTTCTGAGAGGGGCTGTTTGCCGCTCTCAATCTCATCATATGCGGAGGGGGCGGATGGGTTCTGCCTATGTCAGATAATTTTTTCCGCGAAGGCACGCAGCATCGTGGCCACTTCAGCCCGGTTAGCGCTCTTTTGTGGACTGAGCGTCAGGCTGTCGGCAGAAGAACTGCTGATGATTCCCTCCGCCACAGCCCAGGACAGGGCATTATAAGCCCAGTCGCTGGCCTGCCCCAGGTCCTGATACCCGGACAGGTCGGCCCCCTCAGCCGCTTCCAGCCCAAGGTAACTCGTGGTGAAGCTGTACAGCAGCGCCGCCACCTGCTGGCGGGTCACTTGCTGCTCCGGGCTGAAGGTGTCTGCTCCTGTTCCAGCTGTAATTCCCTGCTCCGCGCCCCACTTCACATAAGGGGCATACCAGGCACTCTCCGGCACGTCGGCAAAGGTGACACTGGCGCGCTCCAGCTCCTCTTTCGGCGCTCCAGCCATCTGGTAGAGCACCGTCATCAGCATAGCTCGGTTCATAGCTGAACTCGGTCCAAAGTGGTGCTCGTCCATCCCCGAAAACAGTGTGTTTCGGTACACATAATCTACGGGAGCGTAGTACCAATCCGTCTGGCATACATCATAGAAGGGCATCGGATCCTCTCTGCCGTCTTCCAGGGCATAGACGCCCTGGAGCCCCAACTGGGCCGCCCCGGACAGGACCGTTACACTGGCCACAGTATTCTCTCCCACCAGGTAGCGGTGTCCGGAGGTCAGGCGGGCCCCGGAGGCCAGCTCTATTCCGTCTGTCACATCTATGAAAGCCCCGTCGTGAGAAACGGAGGCGGCTCCGTTCATCAACATGACTCCAGCCCCAGTGGTCAGTGTCATCTCATCGCCATCCGACCAATCTCTGGCCTGGAGCGTGGCGCTGTATGCGCCGCTCTCTTCGCCGGCCAGTTGCGCCAGATAGCCCTGATGCAGGTTATCGAGGCCTTTTTTGCTCTCCTCGTAAGTGCCCTGTAAGGCTTTTTCCGCAGCTTCGTTTCCAGTAGACACAGCCTTGGGCACAAAAGTCCCGGTCAGATAGCTGAGGCTGATCAGGCTGTCGCCCCCCGAAAGGGCATAAGCGCCGCAGGCCAGCATACCCAGCAGCATCACACCGCACAGCAGGCCGATCACAGGCCTTCTCATTGTGGCTCCCCCTTCTTCTCTTCCTCCCGATCCTCCCGCTGGGTAATCATGTAGCTCAGAGCCAAAAGGCTGTCAGAAAAATGGACCGATTCCACCACCACATCATCCCGAACACAGGATATCTCATAGTTTGTAAAATTCCAGATGCCGCGAACTCCGGCGGCCACCAGCCGGTCCCCCATCTCCTGGGCAGCGGCGATGGGCACTGTCAGCAGGCCTACGCTCACTTGGTTTTCCCCCAAAAAGGCCTCCAGGGAATCCGCATGATAGACAGGCACCCCAGCGATTCTGGTCCCCACCACCCGCTCATTTACGTCAAAAGCGGCCAAAAGCTGAAAGCCGTTACTGGAAAATTTAAAATTTTCTATGATAGCCCGGCCTAGGTTGCCGGTCCCCAGCACCACAATGGTATGGCCCTGATTAATGCCCAAAATATCACCGATCTCCTCTTTCAGGCTGTCCACCTTATATCCATAGCCCTGCTGCCCAAAACCACCGAAGCAGAACAAATCTTGGCGGATTTGAGAAGCGGTCAGTCCCATGGATTTCCCTAAGGCATTGGAGGATATCCGGACAACGCCGGACTCCTGAAGCTCTGAGAGCTGTCGGTAGTATCTGGGCAGGCGGCGTATCACCGCCGTTGATACTCGGGTATTTCGTTTCATAGCTTTCGCCTCATCTGCACAACCTCCCCTATACAGCGGAGGCCACTGGATATGATGTTTTTATATAGTTTACCTGATTGCCCCCCCTTGTGTCAAATCCTTTTACGACTCAAAAGACCCAGGGACGATTCGTCGTCCCTGGGCCTTTTATTGGCAGAAAGCCTGCCAGATTCAGTTCCAAAAATCAGTTTTTTCCTTCAGGCCGATGCTGGAGGCTTTGAATACAGGGTTCTTGCCCGCCCTGCGCTGTTCCATGTAGTCCTGAAGGGCCCGCATAGCTGTACGGCCCAAAATGACAATGACCGGCAGGTTGATGATGGCCATAATGCCCATGAGCACATCGGCCAGGTCCCAGACCAAGCCAAAGGACAACTGGGCCCCTACAAAGACCAGCCCGCAAGCGATAAGCCGGAACACAGTCATCGGCACGCTTCCCAGCTTGCGGTTAGCGATGTAGTTCAAACAGCCCTCACAGTAGAACAAGTTGCCCAGCAGGGTAGTGAAAGCGAAGAGCAGCAGCGCAAAGGTGATAAAGTAGGGGCCTACCGCGCCGAAGGTAGTAGCCAGAGACGCCTGGACCAGGGGCGCACCCTCCAGTCCGCCCTTGATATCGATGCCGGTACACAGGCACATCATGGCCGTGGCGGTACAGACCAGGATGGTGTCAATAAAGACGGACAGCATCTGGACCAATCCCTGCTTGACGGGGTGGGATACGTCAGCGGCCGCGGCGGCGTTGGGGGCGGAACCCACACCGGCCTCGTTGGAGTACAGGCCACGCTTAATGCCCTGCATGATGGCCGAGGAACCAAAGCCCACGGCACCGCCGAACATGGCTCCGAAATCAAATGCCTCGCTGAAAATGCGGCCCAGGACACTGGGGATCATATTCAGATTCATCACCATGACCACCAGGGCCATCAGGATATACAACACACCCATGACAGGGACCAAAACGCCGGTAACCTTGACGATCCGCTTGCCGCCGCCCAGTACACAGATGGCCACCAGGATGGCCAGGATCACGCCGCCCACCACGGCCACAACGCTGTACTCTTTGCCGCCCAGGGTAAAGGTGCCGGCACTGGCGTAGAAGTCATAGCTGGTAAAGCTGCTAATCAGGTTGTAGGAGGCCAGCATATTGAAACCACCGGCATAGGTGGCGATGAGGGCGATGGCGAAGACAACGCCCAGCACCCGGCTCTTAAGAGCCGCCTGAATGTAGTAGGACGGACCACCATAGCTGCCGCCCTCCGGGTCCTTTTTCTTATAGATCTGGGCCAGCGTGCTCTCTACAAAGGCAGTCGCGCCTCCCACAATGGCGATCAGCCACATCCAGAACACGGCGCCATAGCCGCCGATGGCGATGGCATTGGCCACACCTACAATATTTCCGGTACCCACGCGGCTGGCTGTGGATACCATCAGCGCCTCAAATGCGGAAACCGAGTGCTGATCCCCCGTCTTTTCTCCTACCACGCGAATCGACTCCGGCAGCAGGCGCAGCTGGACAAACTTGCTCCTGAAGGTGAAGTACAGGCCTACGCCCAGCAGCATGACGATTAACAGGTAACTGTACATGAAACCGCTGATCTGACTGATTAAGCCCGCGAACGCATCATACATAACGACATCTCCCTTTCTCTCTTCCTGTCATAATTTGCGCGAAGCAGAACATATCCCAGGAAATCAAAGTCTTCCGCCCCTCAGATCTCCTGGGATATTTCTCGGCCTTACTATACCACATCTCTCCGACTTTTACCAGAGGTTTTTCACAATTTATAAAAATGGTCAACGATAAGCAGCCAGCTTCTGTACAGTTTGCCCTCACATCATGCGGACGATCTCCTTCTTCAGCCGGGCGATGATCCGCTTCTCCAGCCGTGAGATATAGGACTGTGAGATGCCCAGCTGGTCCGCCACCTCCTTCTGTGTCCGCTCTGGGCGGCCGTCCAGCCCAAAGCGCATGGTAATAATCTGCCTCTCCCGGGGCTCCAGCCGGTCCATGGCCTGGCGCAGCAGCTGGCGGTCCACGTCCGCCTCGATGGGCCGCATGACCAGGTCCCCATCGGTCCCCAGAATGTCGGACAGCAGCAGCTCGTTTCCGTCCCAGTCGGTATTCAAGGGCTCGTCAAAGGACAGCTCTGTCTTCTGATTCGCTGTCTTTCTCAAATACATCAGGATTTCATTTTCAATGCAGCGGCTGGCATAAGTTGCCAATTTGATGCTTTTGGCCGGCTGGTAGGTGCCCACCGCCTTAATGAGCCCAATGGTCCCAATGGAGATGAGGTCCTCAATATTGATGCCGGTATTCTCAAACCGGCGGGCGATATAGGCCACCAGCCGGAGATTGTGCTCAATGAGCAGGTCTCTCGCCCCCCGGTCTCCCCGCTCCAGCCGGGCGATGAGCTCCGCCTCCGCCTCTCTTTCCAAGGGGGCGGGCAGGGTGTCGCTCCCCCCTATATACATCACCTTGCCGGGCAGGGACAGCCCCAGACTAGTCAGCAGGCTTTCCAAACGGTCCCGCAGTTTCCAAATAATCTCTCTCATGCTCATGTGCACTCGTCCTTTCCATCCAGGGGCCCGATCAAAGCCCGGTACCCTCCTCCGTCTGACACAGGAGTGGGGGACAGGGCCACCAGAAGCGGCCCACGCTCCTTTCCACCCAGATTCAGGCTGTCCACCTTCAAGGCCAACAGCAGTCCTCTGTCCACCCCTACCGCACGGTAGGGTAACAGGCGAAAACGTCCCTTCCACTCCCCGGTTCCAAGCCTGGCCATAGCACCGGCTGGATCCATGAGGTCGGCCGCCCGCGGCCTGCGGCACTCTGGAAACAGGCCGGACACACTCTCTCCCTCCGCCACCATCACAGGCCGTCCCGACACCGGGTCTGTCAGGGTATTCCCAGTATCCACCAGGGCGGTGAACTCCGCCGTCCGTTTCCCCAGCCGCAGTTTCGCCTGAAGGAGCTCTCCTGTCAAGGAATTATGCCTGCCAATTCGTTGAAAGACAGCTGTGAGGACCACATAGCAGACCGCAGCAGAGAGGAGCACCATCTTCAGGTCCAGGGAGGAATAAAACACTCCGCTCCCCAAACTCAGGCTCCGGCCGTCCAGCAGCCCGATGGCCACTACTCCACCTCCCAACGCGCAGGCCAGAGCCACAAAGATGAGCCCCTGGCGGAGCAGCCTCCGGCTCCCGCCGTAGGCCACCGCCAGCATCAAAATGCAGGAGGCCAACTTACACCAGGGACCTGCCAGAAACGCCATGCCCGGCAGAAAGATGGCCACAGCATAGGCTCCACCCAGAGCGGCCGCCGCTCCGAAGCGCAGCCGACGCAGTGGCTCCCCCGCTAGGCGGGCGGCGGCCAGCAGCAGCAGATAGTCAATAATCCCATTGAGCAGAAACAGGGTATCCACATAGATGACCGTCACGCCGGACCGCTCCCCTCTCTCCAATTCCGCCTGTCCAAAGGCGGGCGACAGACTCTATTATAGGTGCTTGACCGGAAAAAACAGGTCAGATTTCGGTTGAAAGAATTTGCGGAAAACCGCCTTTCCCTCCCCTCTCCCATTGACATTTTTCTCCGTTTCCCATATAATATCGATAGTCGATATCGCATTTCAATATTGAGAGGGGATGTTACTGTGGCCGGTAAGGAAAGAGGCCCTCTGACCGAACCCATGTTTTATGTCCTGATGTCATTTCTCCGCCGGGATATGTGCGGGACCGAGATCACTGAATTTGTCGAGCGCCGTACCCGCGGCAGAGTACGTCTTGGTCCCGGCACGCTGTATACCCTGCTGGCTAAATTTCAGGACGAGGGCTTTATTCAGGAAACGGAGGTCGATGGACGAAAGCGCACCTACCGGCTGACAGATCAGGGGCGGCAGGCCTATCATGAGGAGCTGGACCGGCTTCGGGCCTGTGTTCTGGACGGAGAGGAGGAAGAACGATGAATAAGCGCATCAAGAAGCATCTTCCCTGCGGCCTGTACGACTTCAAAGGGCTGGAGCGCCGGCTGGACCTGTACGCAGACATATTGGTTGAATCAGAAAGGAGAAGAACATGAGCGGCACTGTCTTTCGCCTTTGCCCCGTGGGTGGATATGATATCCCGGCGCTGGAAATCTGGCTTGAAAAAATGGCTGGCAAGGGTCTGGTGTTTGACTGTACGGCGGGCCCTCTGACCCTTTTTGCCCGACAGGAGTCCGCTCCCCTCCGCTTCCATCTGGAGCCCGCCCACAACAAGACAGACCAGGAGGACCCGGAGTTGACCGACCTGTTCCGGGCGGCGGGCTGGAGCTATCTGGGCATCTTCCGTAAAAACTTCTTTGTGTTCGCCACCGCCGACCGGGCGGCCCAGGCCCACACAGACCCCGATGTGCTGGACTACGCCATCCGCCGCTTTTTCAAGCAGAAGCTGTTGGGCGGCATAGGTTTGGCAATCGTCAATTTTCTGTTATACAAATTCCTATATCCTTTTTCCAACGCCTTTTCTCTGTCCGATCTCCGCTACTTCTGGGCGGAGGCGCTGGCGGACGGCCCCCTCCCCTGGCTGCTGGCCCTGCTGGGCCTTCTGCTGGTGGACCTGGCCTATCTGCTCGGCCTGTTCACCCTCTGGCGGCTCCACCGGCGGAGTCAAAAGGGTCTGCCTCTCTCCCCTGCCCCCGGCCATCGCTTGGGCGGTGTTTTGACCTCCCTCTCCATCCTGCCCCTGGCGCTGGCGGCGGTGGAGATCGTATTCGTCTTTTTTACCCACGGCTATTTCCCCTATGACCTGGCCGACTCCAACTTTGTCACCATGAGTGAGATCGAGGGGCCGGAGTTCCGCCCCACTGGGGATACCATGTACAACATGGATTACATCTCCCACGGCGACACCCCCCTCACACCGGAGGAATGGTTCTTCTGGCAGTGGGAGTCAAACCGGGTCTTTGGCTCCGGCGGCTCTCTGGCTGACATCCCCCATCTGGAAATCAACATTACCCGTTATCTCCTCCCCGCCGTGGCGGAGCGGCGGGCCTGGGAGTGGAGGTCCTGGGGCGGACATGAGAACTATCGGGCTCTGGAGCCCGCTCACGGCCTGGAGGAGATCTGGTATTATCAGAGCGAACGAAACCCCGACTTCTATTACCTCGTCCTCCGCAAAGGCGGCCTCGTCATGCGGGTAGAGTACGAGGGCTCCAAGGATCTGACCCAATTTCTCCCTCGGTTTGCGGAAATGCTGGAAGCTCTTTGACGTGTTGTTCCAAAGGAGGTCATCCATATGAAACAGAGAGAAAAGCTGGTCCGGAAGATCCTTCCCGTAGAGATCTGCGACATGGCTGGCCTGGAACACTGGCTGTCCGACATGGCGGCCCAGGGGCTCCACCTGGTAAAGCTGTCCTCGGAAACCGCCCGGTTCCGACGGGGAGAGCCGGCCCCCGGCACGCGCTTTGGTCTGGATATCGCTGGTCTCTTTGACATCGACCATGCACGCAACGAGGCCTACGCCGAGGCGGGCTGGACCTATGTGACCACCCTGCCGGACATATATTATGTCTACCGGACGGATCGGGCGGACGCCCCGCCTCTCCACACCGACCCGGTGACCCAGAGCGAAACCCTCACCCCCCTGATCCGCCACACTCGGAGGTTACGAATCTTTGCGGTGGCTTATCTTTTATTTCTTTCCCGGAATACTCTAGTCAAGGTGATAACCCAGCCCTGGATGCTGGGCCAGTACCTTGTACTGAAAACGGGGCTGTTTCTCACCCTGATAGTCCTGTTGGCCGGTTGGGTTCTCCTCTACCTACTGCCCCGTACCAATTCTCTGAAACGTCTGAAACGGATGCGGCGGCAGTTGGCCAACGGTATCCCTCTGAAGGAGGGCCGCCGGGACCGGGTCCCCTGGGTGGTGACGGGCTGGTGTGCTACCCCTCTATTTCTGGTACTTCCCATTCTGGTGGGTGTGGTCAGCGCCCGCTCCGTCCACAGGCTCTCCGGCCCGGAGGAGTGGACCTTCCCTCATGTCACCCTGGAGCAAGCCTTCCACGGGGAGGCGGACATCACCCTGGACACTCCCCAGATGATGACCCGGTATAACACCAGAACCGCCTCCCTCCTGTGCCCGGAGCAGTACGACTGGTGGAGTTCCGGAGAGGTCCGCTCCGATGGATACAGCGGTAATGCCATCGTCGCCGTGGACTTCTATCGAGCCAGGACAGACTGGGCGGCAGAGTGGCTGTTTTCCTCCCTGCGAACGGAGGAGGCCCATGAGCCGGAGCAGTTCCGGAAAAATCAGGAGCAGTTCATCCACCCCACTGTCCTCACGGTCCACCAGCCCCTCCAGGCGGTGACCCGCCCCGGCCTGGACAGTCTGGAATACACAATCCTGCAATACGACGACGCTCCCCCCAACTACATCTACCTGGGCCGCCGGAGCAATCAGGTCTTTCGCCTGCTCTGCCGGGGCGTCCCCGACCAGGTGGAATGTCTGGAGCTGTTCCTGGCCCAGCTGGACCCCTGAAAGCACCAAAGGAGGCGCCCTGTTATGAAATATGTCAGAAAGATCACCCCGGTGTCTTCCGCGGACGGGGAGGGATTGGAGAGCTGGCTGGAGGACATGGCCCTGCAGGGGCTCTATCTCAAGAAGTTCCGCCCCCTGTTCTGCACCTTTACCCCCGGCCCGGCAAAAAAGACCCGCTACCGCCTGGAGCCTTTTCGGCTCCGCCTGGATGACGACCTGCCCCGCTCTATGCTGGAGCTGTACCAGGACTTCGGCTGGGACTATATAGACACGGTGGACAACTCCATGCTGATTTTTTCCACTCAGGACCTGGACGCCCCGGAGCTCCACACTGATCCGAAGCTCCAGAGCCAGCGGTGGAAAAGGCTGTACCGTTCCGCCCGCCGGGGCTTTGTGGGGAATGTGGCATTTCTTGTCCTGGCAGTTGTTTTGACCGCCCTTCTGCTGAACGACACTCCCATTCTCAATCTATTGACCACCTCCGCTGTCCCCCTGCTCCTCTTTGCGCTATACCAGCTGTGCGCCCTGCCCGCCGCCTGGGCCGATGTGCGGAACCTGTCCAGACTGGCGCGCCGCCTGGAGGCGGGTGAGCCGATGGACCACCACTCCCCCTATTCCCGGCGGCGGCTCGTCCCTCTGCTCTCCTTCACTCTATGCATCCTTCTGATCGTCCTGCTGATCCTTCCCCGTTACATCCTGCCCTTCCTAGGGGGCGACATGAGGCCCGTCAGCCAGGTGCCGGACTTCTCTCCCCTCTCTCTGGCGCAGGTGGAGGGGAAGGGCTACCGCCCCTATGAAACGGAGAATCACGACCAATCGGACTACTTCAATTACAGCCGAAAGAACCACTATCTGCTGTGCTGGAACCAGTGGGAGGTATTTCAGGCCGGACAGCCGGATCTGGCTGGAAAGCTGAACTGGATGCAGATCGACTGGTATGACATCCCCGCCCCCCTGTCCTTCCTCTCCGTCCCCCTGGCCAATGAACTGCTGTCCAAAGCTATGCGGTTAGATGAAGATATCTGGTGGACCGATCCGGAGGGCGGGACCTGGCAGGTGTCAAAGCACTCTGATTCCCGTGTGAATTTTTTGTCCACGGCCCGCAAGGAGGGGACCCTGTTCCAAACCGCCGCTGTGGCCATAGGGGATAAGGTCGTCCTGGTCCGCTACACCGGACACGGAGAGTTGTCCGGCCATCTGGAGGATATTATCAAAATGGCGGAGGGCAAAGGGCCCTGACCGTCCGTCTGATATAATATAACTGATCGGGAGTGAATTTTATGTCAACCATCAGAAAAATCATCCCCTTTTCCCTTTATGATATCCCCGGACTGGAGCAGTGGCTGGAGGGCCAGGCAAACCAGGGGCTGTTCCCTACCCACCTAGGCTCCTGGGCCACCTTCGAGGACCGGGGCGTACCCGGCACCCGCTTCCGGCTGGACCCCTTCGCCAACCGGGCCGGCGAGGGGCTGGAGCCTACCCAGGAAAAGCTGGAGCTGTACCGGCAGGCCGGGTGGGAATATGCCTTCCGGGTGGGCCGGGCCTATTTCCTGTTTTACACTACGGACCCCCATACACCCGAGCTGTTTTCCGATTACCAGAGCCAGGGGCTCTCCCTCGACCGGCTGGCCAACAGCCTTCGCTCCTACCACAGACGGAAGATCGTGCTGTGGAGCCTGCTGGGTATCCTGTTCCTAGCCGCCCTGTTCCTGGGCCATCAATACGATGTACAGCCGGACAACTTCGTCCGCCTGCCCCTGATCCTGCTTTACGCCTTCGATCCGATTCTCCTGCTCTTTCTGGCCGGTATATTTTTCTACTCCCGCCCTATCGACCGCCGGGACCGCAAGGCCCTGTTCTCCACCTACAACGCCCTGAAGGATGGGCTTCCGCCGCCTCCGTCACCGGGGCCCAGCAGGCGGATCGTCCGGGAAAACATCGCCGCGCTGGTGCTGGGCCCTATTTTAGTGGCCCTTGTTCTGTACAATCAGTTTGGCGACAGCCGGCTGACCCTCCGACCGGTGGAGGAGTTTACAGCCCCCTATATCTCCCTGTACGATCTGGAACAGGTCCCACTGGGCCCCTATGAGACCGTATACCGGAAAAACTCCGGGTTGAGCAGTGAGAATGTAGCCCAGCGGTACTTCTCTCTGCTGTCCCCGGTGTGGTACGAGGTCAGCCAGGATCTGGACGCCCTCCAGCCGGGGAGAAAACCGTCCACCTTTTCCCCCGATCCCCACGGTGGCGAGTACACCTACTCCCCCAACCTGGACATGACCTATTTCCACACCCTCCCCCCTCTGGCCAAGCCGGTGGCACGGGCCCAGATGGATCTCTACCGTCTGGTCAACCTGTACTGGAGCTATGAGGAGGTGGACTGGCCGGGCACCGATTTTGTCATCCTGGCCACCGTGGAGGACGACCCCTGGCAGATGGCGGCGGTGGGCCGTGGCGGCCGGGTGGCGGTGTTCTGCTACGCCGGGGTGGAGAAGCTGTCCGACCACTTGGACCTGCTGGCGGAGATGGTGCAATAAAGAAAAAGCAAGGCTGTGACCTATAAAGGTCACAGCCTTGTCACTCCTTCTGATTCAACAGTTCCAGCGCCTCCCACCGGCTGTAACAGCCGTTGAGGACGGCCAGCAGTCCGTTGGCGGACATATGCTCCGGCAGCTCCAGCCTTTTCAGCAGGGCCAGCCGCCGGGCTCCGCTGTCTGCCCCTCCGGACAGCCCGGCAGCGAACAGATCCGCTTTAGTCAGCGGCGGCCCCGCCTCCTCCGAACGCGCTCCCTCATCCAGAAAGGTCGCCCCCGCTCGGCGGAGGACCTGTTCCAGAACCTGGGGCGGCATCCCTTCCACTCCCAGCTTGCCCTCTTTCCCTCGCTGGCGCTTCCGCCGCTCCTTGCCATACACATCCGGGATATAGGCGTGCTTCAGCAGAGAGCCCGGAATCACGCTTTTGATGTGGTTTCGAATGACAAATCCCGCCCCGTCGGAATCAGTGAGGACGACAAGCCCCCGTTTTTCCGCAGCCCGCCTAAGCAGGGCCAGTTGGTCCGGGTCCTTGAAGATCCGGAAGCCGCCGGTCTCCAAAATCAGGGTATCCACCACCTGGGAAAGCGTATTCTTGTCATACCGGCCCTCTACCACGATGGCCTCTCTGATACGAAGCATGGATCTCTCTGCCCCCGTTTCTCAGGCCGGATCGGCCAGTTCCAACAGAAGGGTAGTCAGCAGCTCCTTGCCGTCCTGTCCAGTGGACTTCATCGCCAGATCGGTCTGACCGCAGCGGACCACGGCCTTCCGGCACCACTTTAGGGAAAACCGCCTGGCGCTTGTCATCAGCTTGTCGGCCGGGTACGGCTTCAGCTTCCACAGGTCCGCCACATAGGAGGCCCCTTTCCCCTGCTCCAGGGCCAGCCTGGCCGAGTACAGCTGCCGCATCTGTCTGCCCAGAGAAGCCATAATGACATAGGGCGTCTCCTGCATCTGGTACAGCTCCCCCAGCACACCCGCAGCCCGGTCAAAATTCTTCTCCCCAATGGCATCGGTCATGCGAAAGACCACGGTATCCAACTGGGGAGTGGCCACCGCCTCAATGTCCTGCCGGGTGATCTGCTCCCCCTTGGCATAGGCCCCGACCTTCTCGATCTCGCCCACCAGGTTGTGCATCAGATCGCCGCACAGAAAGATAAGCTCCGACGCCAGACGGCTGTCGATCCGCTTGCCCAGGGCACGGAATCGGCGGGTCACCCACTTTACCAGCTCATTTTCCTCCTGCCGGACAAAGTTTACCACAGTACCGTGCTCCTTTATGGCCGAGGCGAGCTTGGTCCGGGCGTCCAGCTTGTAAGGAATTAAGTCATAGACCAGCACGACACAGCAGTATTCCGGCAGCTGCGAAAAAATGCGGATATAGTCCTCCCGGTCCTTCTCACCTGTTTTTGACAGGTCAAAATCCGTCACCAGCACGACAGTCCGCTCCCCCATCATGGGCAGGCAGTCCACCGCCTCCTCCAGAGCGTGCGGGGACATATCCCTGTGGGCGATCTCATGGAGGTTAAAGGCCCCCATCCCACCAGCCAGAAGTTTGTCCTTCAACTGGCCCAAATAGTGGTCCCGAAGATATGTCTCCTCCCCGTGAAAGAGATAGAGCTGACCGAAAATTCCGCTCTCCAGATCTTTTAAAAATTTCTCGTAGCCGGCAGTATCCGACTTTCCCTTGGGCGGCATGGCGCACCCTCCTGTTCTTCTGTTTGGTTCACCCCTCGGCGGGAGCCTGCCCATCTGCCCGGACCACCACAGTCCCCTGGAGGTCCGTGCGGTAAATCAGGGCTCCCACCCCGTCCAGACGCTCCAGCGTTTCCGGGGCGGGATGTCCGTAGCTGTTCCCCTTCCCCGCAGAGATGACAGCCAGCTCTGGCCGCACCCGCTCCAGCAGCTCTCCTGTGGTGGAATCCCGTGAGCCGTGGTGCCCCGCCACCAGCAGGTCAATGTCTGGAAGGTCCGCATGGGCCAGCAGCTCTTTCTCCGACTCCCCGCTCATATCCCCGGTGATGAGGGCCGCAAAGCCGCCGGAGGAGGCCAGCACAGTCAGTCCCAGCTCGTTTGTCTGCCCACCCTGGCCCACAGGTGGAAAGATCTCTATGGAGCGCCCCTCACCCAGGTCAAAATTGGTATCCTGGCGGACAAAATACAGCTCGATTCCCCGCTCCTGGGCCAGAGAGATGATCTCCTCCCGCAGCGGATCGCCCTCTTCCACGTCGGGCAGGGCAATTGTCCCTACGGGGATCCGGCGCAGCAGCTGGGGGATGCCGTTAGCGTGGTCGGTGTGGTAATGGGACACTACCAGCAGATCCAGCCGGGCCATTCCCTGGGCCTGGATGTAGTCGGCGGCCACATCCCCTGGGTCTCGCTGTCCCTCTCCGCCGCAGTCCACCAGCGTTAGATAGTCCCCGGTCCGAAGGAGCACGCTCTGCCCCTGGCCCACGTCAAGAACGGCGGCAGTCAGCTCCCCCGCCCGAAAGGCAAGCGCGGAACAAAGCAGGCAGAAGGCCAGCGTGGCCGCTCCGGCGCACAGCGGGACCAGTATCCGCTTCTTCCCCCGGATCAGCAGCGCCGCTCCCAGCATCAGGTAGAGAAAGACGACCCAGGCCCGATAATAAAAAGAATCCATAGGCAGGGCGGCCAGGGAAAGAGAGGACAGTCCATCCACCACCCAATCCAAATAGCGAGCCAATGCTGTAAAGGGTATTGCCATAACAGCCGCCGCCCCCGGAAGGATAACCCCAAAAACGCCAAGCCACAACCCCGCCACAAAGAGGACGGCTACCGCCCAAAGGGTCAGCAGATTCGCCAGGGGCGCGATCAGGGAGAGATAACCAAAATAGACGGCTACCAGAGGTACCGTCAACAGGGACGCGCCCAGTGTGGCGGATAAGGTGGACACCAGGAAATCCGGGACCACAAGAAGCAACCTGGTCACAGGACTCTTTCGAGGGCCCTCCAATCGAAGCAGCCTCCGCATTCCATTCTGGATACGATCAGATACCAGTAATATCCCGGCCACCGCGCCAAAGGACAGTTGAAGGCCGAGATGGGCGGCGGAAAAAGGGTTCCAGGCCAGCAGACCCATCAGGGCCAATCCCAGTGCGGTGGCCCCGTCCCTCTCCCGGCGGAACAGAGGGGCCAACTGGAGCATCGATATCATCACCGCTGCCCGGAGCACCGAGGGCGTATTGCCCGCGATCCCACAGAACAGCACCGCCCAGACGAGGTTTGCAACAGCGGTGGACCGCTTTCCCCTGCCCAGTAGGAGCGTCAAAAGGCCGGACAAAAAGGCCAGATGCATTCCAGAGACCGCCACCGTATGACTTAGCCCGGTGCGCTGGAGGGATGTGGTAAACTGATCGGTCAGCCCATCCCGGTTTCCGGTGACCAGAGCCTGGATCAAGGGAGCGGTATCCTTCGGAAAGGCGGCGCTGATCCCCGCCTTCAGCTCCTTCGACAGGAGGGCGGACCAGTACCGGATGGGGACTCGCTCCGGACGTTGAATGTCCAGCCGTCCATATGCATGTGCCCGGAGAAAGATGCCTTTGGCGGTATAGTAGGTGATCTCCTCCCCTGTCAGAGTCCGGTCCCCAAGGGTGCAGTGGGCCACCGTAGAGAGCCGGTCTCCGGGCTTGACCTGGCTTCCCTGCTCATCCAGGTAGAGAACGGTGGACAGGGATATCCCCCTGTCCGTTTTCAGCTTTACCAGCACGGACCAGCCGTAGTCCCCCTCCTGGGGCCAATCGGCCGCCTCGGCGCAAAGAAGGACAGTCTGCCCATCCAGTTCTCTGGCTGGCTGGAAAAATATCTGGATATAAGCGGCTGTCCAGGCCAGCCCCAAGGCGCAGCCCGCACAGACCAGGCGGAGGGCCAGTCCACTATCCCCCAGCCCACGACGAAAAACCAGCAGGGCAAGGAACAGGAATCCCGTAGCCACAGCACCGGCAGGAAGCCAATTCTCTGGCAGGAGCCGGGCGGCCGCAAAAACAGCCCCGGAAAAGGAAAAGGCCAGAATCGCCAATTTCCGCATGGTCCGGCCCTCCCTTTCGTTTGAATCAGCTCGGGGTCAGAAGAAGGAGATCAATCCCTTCGGCCCCAACTGGTTCGGGATGATCCTCATCTGGCGCAGAATGGGCAGCAGGGCCTGATACAGGATATAGAGCAGAATCGCCTTCGGAACGATAGTCAGCAGATTTTTCCCCAGACTGGGGACAAACCAGCCCCAGTAGCCTCCGCCCCGGACCATCATCGTCCACACCGACCCCAGCGCGGCGTTGACCAGCAGATTGACCAGCAGATTGGCCAGCACCAGCCGCCACACCGTGATCCTTGCCCGGTAAAAGCACAGAGCGTATGCGAGCACCCCCAGCATGGTGGATAGGGTATAACCGAAAAAGAACTCGCCGGTCGGCTTTAGGATAAAGCCCAGAATATCCTCCACAAACCCAAAGGCCAGCCCCAGCACAGGGCCGCATACCAAGGCGCAGAGGGACCGGGCCAAAAATCCGAAGGACAGACTGGTGTGCCCGATAGGGATGCTGGGTGGAATGGACAGGGCCCGGGTCAGGGCCACCATCAGCGCGGCAAAGACCAGCATTTTAGGGCTGGACAGAGCCGCCCTCGCCTGCCGCCAATAGGACGGGGTAAGGGGGGTACGGTAGAGTTGGTCAACACTTTGTGTCTGTGGCATAAAAATACCTCCTTTTGTTTTTCGGCAGCCCCGGAAGGGAACGCCGCACAAAGGAAGCAATTTTACCCCGATATGCGGCAGCGGGATGCGGACCACCCACTGCCGCGGGCCGCTTGCGCGGTACCGCTGTTCGTCCGGCGGACAACTCCCCGTCCCGCCGACACTAAAGGCCGGAACCCGGCCAGCACGTGTGATCCTACTCTGCCATGAAAGTAGTTTATAACGTCTGGCCGAAAAAAGCAAGTCCAATCTATTGTTCCGGTCACCTGTTTTTGCCCTTCCTCCGGGCCTTTTCCCCACTGAATGTTGGAAAAGGCATATCTAGCAAGAACAGGAGCGGGGCGCCTCATAGGGCGCCCCGCTCTACAATACCACAAAAATTCATTTTGTTTTACTTGGGTCTGAAGAGATTGTCCAGTTTATAAACCCTACCAAAATTGGAAGAAAATACATATTATTGTTTCAACTCAGTCCAATCTTCCACGCTGCCAGACTTGGTGTAGCCATGGTCGTTTGTCGCTTCCATAATCTGATAATACGCCCAGTCGCTGTCCAATACATCGGGGAATTGCCGCAGCTTATCCATATGGGCATCCACATAATCCACATCAGCGGCCCGGCCCAGCATCTGGTTAACGATGGTCGTTACCTCGGCACGGGTTATCGTGTTGAGAGGACGGAATGTGCTATCCTCATAGCCGGTGATCCAGCCGTATTTGATGGAGCCGACCACCTGACCGTAGAACCAGTCGTCCGCGCTGACATCGGAGAAGATGTTCTCACCGCTGGTGTCCAGCTTGGCAAAGCGCATGGCAATTGCGGTAAACTCCGCGCGGGTTATTGCCCGGTCTGGTTCGAATTGGTTGTTGCCTACACCGGTAATGATGCCCAAACTCCCCAGTATGTTGACCGCCCTGGCGTACCATGTATCCGGGGCTACATCGGTGAAGTTGACCGTAATGGGTACTTCTTTGTTCCGCAGCAGGTTATAGAACATCTGGGCGACCTCGGCACGGGTCATGTTGTTGTTCGGGCCGAAGGTACCTGTATCATATCCGGTCAGATACGCAAAGTGATCCTTTGTGTTCAGCCAGCCGGATACCCCAGTTTCATCCGGATCTGCGGTTTGTCTTTCCGCTTCAAATACAGCTTCAATGGTATGGCTGGAGCGTATATTCTCAAAGGTGTATCGCTCCACAGTGCCTACGCTATATCCGTCCACCAGCACATCTTCGATTTCATAACCTTCGTCAGCAGTAATACGGAATGTCTGGTCATCGCCGCAGTCCACCCGGACCCGTCCGCTCGGGAAAATAGATCCGCCCTTTTGGGCCTCAGCTTTGATGGTGTAGCGGGTGGTCCCGCCGCCGCCAGAGCTGTTGTGGTCAAAGGTCGCAGAAATCGTATGGTCGGCAACAACATTCTCAAAAGTGTAGCTACTCACCGCACCTACGCTCTGGTTGTCTACCAGAACATCCTCAATATGGTAGCCGCTAGCCGGGATGATGGTAAAGGTCTGGTCTGCACCGTCTGTCACAGTAACTGCATCGCTAGGAGAAATGCTGCCATTGGGTCCTGCAGTGGCGGTAATCGTGTGTCCCTGAAAAGGCATTTCCTTCCAACTCAGTCCCATTCTAGTTAGCACCTGATTGGGCTGTATGTTCCAGTCGAACACATCTTGCCCATCCTCAGCGATGTAGGCAAAGGTCTTGTCCTCCCGGCCCACCCGTATGGTCTGGGCCTTGTTTTCCAGGGTGCAGGCCATGGACTTGAGTCCCTGAGGGATGTTGTCGATCTCTTTGACTATCTTGCCACTTTCGTCCACAATGGAGATGAAACTGGGAAGTTCGGTCATAAACTGGCTGTTGAGGATTGCGCAGCCAGAGGACGAGGCGTTCTGGTTGACCGCCAAACCGCCCGGGGAGCCAGATAGGACCTGGGGCGTATCGGAGAACATGACCGTCCCGGCGGAACCGTTCTCTCCACAGCCGATGCCTTCGCCCTTGCCGCCTCCGACGGCAGTAAGGACGGCGGTGCCGCCGATAGTCACATCTGTCCCAGTGCTGGACCAACTACCGCCGACACCCGCGCCGCCGTTACCGCCCATGGCAGTGATTTTACCGCCGGTGATGGTGACGCTGCCATCGTTACCCTGATAGCCGGCACCGATACCCGCGGCCCAGCTGCCACCGGCAGCGTGGACAGTACCTCCGGTGATGCGAATCGTTGGAGCGGTTCCGTATCCGCCTCCAATTCCCGCACCACCTTGCGTTCCTTTAGCAGTAATCTCACCGCCAGAAATCTCGATTTGGACATCCGCGATACCGGGATCCACGGAAGAATCAATCCAGTTGTCTCCGCCGCCAATACCTGCGCTTCCATAATATCCGTTCTTCTCCCCGGCCTGGGCCACAATATGTCCAGAATGGATCAGAATCTGACTGTTGGAGGAGGCACTGGAGGACATGCTGCCAATACCCGGCGCACCTTTGCCACCTGTTGTAGTCAAATCAATTGTGTATCCATCCTTTTCCTCAATGACGATACATTTAAGGACCGCGCCAGACATAACACCGTTGTCACCAATACCAGGGCCGCCGGGAGAACCCGTGTTTGTCAAATCGCCGGTGGCATAGATGGTGCCGCCATGAATGGTTAAGGTACCGCCTCCGGACTGGCTTACGCCAATGCCGGGGTAACGCCCTCCGGCTCCGTTTATACCCTTGCCGCACACGGCTTTCAGAGAACCGTCGCCGGTAATGGTCACATCGGCAGAACCTTCGATTTCGATTGCGGGCTCGTTCCGGCCGCATATGGTATTGTCACCAGACAGCCGCAGGGTGACCCCGGAATTAGCCTTGCAACAAATGCCAGAACTGTTGGCATTTTGGGTAGCTATGGCCTGATCCGGTCGAATGGTTACATCTCTCAGAGTGATATCTGCCTGGACGCCCTCATTTACAATCAGTACCGCGCCCATGTTGGCATAGCCGTCCCAAATGGTGGTGTCCCATGTACCGGAGACCGTATAGGTTCCGTTTTGTTCAAATACAATGGACGCCCGGCTCTCACCTCCACTGTAAGCTACTTTCAGCTTAACTTTATCTCCCACATTGCCCTCGTCACAGGAAATAGTCAGGCCCTGATAGACAGAACTATCACTGACTGCCAGCGCCGTTACGGGAAGCAATCCCATGATCAGGCACAGGCACAACAGCCATGCCAATAGTCGCTTCTTCATAGATATTACCCTCCTTCACTTAAAAAAGTGTACTTTTTCAAAGTCTAAAAATACACCTTTCAATTCTATATATAGCATAATTGGAACAAAGAATCAACTATTTGAATGGAAAATATATACTAATTTCCATTTTTATTAAAGTACACTTTTATAAATTATCCAGATCTTTCCTATAAAAACTCCCCCTGCCCTCATAAGGGCAGGGGGAGTTTCTTTTTCATTCACATCGAAACAGGGCATCCACCGTAGTGCCCAGCACCCGGGCCAGGCAGAACGCCAAGGCCAGCGTCGGGTCATACTTATTGTTCTCGATGGCGTTGACCGTCTGCCGGGATACATGGCAGAGCTTTGCCAGCTCCTCCTGTGAGATGCCCCGCTCTTTTCGCAGCTCACGGATCCTATTCTCCACGGTCAATCACCATATTTCTTTCTATAAATCATCAGCACAACAAAGTAAATCGTCGCTGTCGAAGCCAAATGAATAAAGGGATTGACGGCCATGGGCTGGCTCCGCACCAGATTTTCAATGATATCCAGCACCAGGGCACCAGAGGCCCCCAATAATGTATAGGTACTGGTCTTCCAGACGATCATCTGCCTCCGCTCATCCCCCTGGCGCACCAGAGAGACGATCATCCCCACATCCAGCACAATCAGAAGCAGCAGAAATACGCCAAAGGCCAGCAGGCCGATCTCCGTCATAGTCATAACCAGGTTCCTCCTATTCCATATTGATATATGTCAAACTCTTTTGACATTTTTAAGATATCATAGACTTCAAAATATGTCAAGAGTTTTTTACATTTCGATTCTGTGGACGCTGTAACTGTCGCAACCCGCTCCTCACACACCCTTGTATTTTCCCCTCAGACATGGTATCATAAGGGGCCAAAATCCGCAGGGAGGTCTATTTTGATGACTGACTATTTCCATCTTGATATGGGCCGGGATCAGCTTCTGGCCCTGTCCAGCCTCGGGCTGGCCCACTTGGGGGACAGCGTATTTGAGGTGATGGTACGCTCCTGGCTCTGCCTCCATGGCAAGGCCAAGGTAAAGGACCTCCACCGGGCGACCGTAACCTATGTGGCCGCGCCCGCTCAGGCCAGGCGGCTGGAGCGAATCCTGCCCCTGCTTACCCAGGAGGAGGAGGATGTCTTTCGGCGTGGACGAAATACCGCGCCCCACTCGGTCCCCAAGGCGGCCAGCCGGGGAGAATACCAGGCTGCCACCGGACTGGAGGCCCTGTTTGGATGGCTGTATCTCCAAGGGAGGACAGAGCGGCTCAATCAGCTGTTTGAAGTGATGATGGGAGAGGAATAAGCGCCCCATCTCTCCCCAGTTCTTTTGTGAGGTGGATATCTATGCCCTTAGACGCACTCTGCCTTTCCGGCATCGTCCATGAATTGAATACAGCGCTGGCAGGTTCCAAGATTGATAAGATCTATCAGCCCGGCCGGGATGAGATCCTCTTGGCTCTCCGGACCCAAGGGGGCAACGCAAAGCTGCTGCTGTCCGCCAATCCCAGCCACCCCCGGCCCCAGCTCACTCAGCTGCCCCGTGAAAACCCCGATACCCCCCCTATGTTCTGTATGCTGCTCCGCAAGCACCTCACCTCTGGACGGATTCTGGAAGTCACTCAGCCTCCGCTGGAGCGGGTGGTAGAATTTCGTCTGGAGGCCCTGGACGAGCTGGGCGACCGGGTGGAACGCCGGCTGATGCTGGAGGTTATCAGCCACCGGGCCAATCTGGTCCTGCTGGATGGCGAGGGCCGCATCCTGGACTGTATCCGCCGGGTGGACTCCGGCCTGTCTGACGGCACCGGGAGCAGACGGCTCCTCCAGCCTGGGATGTTCTACCGCCTCCCCCCCGCCCAGAGCAAGGAGGATCCGCTACATGCGGACAGGCAGCGGCTGGAGGAACTGCTGTCCACCGCCCCAGACGAGGCCCAGGCCGACAAATGGCTGTTGGACACTTTTGGAGGACTCTCTCCCCTAGTCTGCCGGGAACTGGCCCAGCAGGCGGGTGGCAGCACCGACATTCGTCTGAATGTCCTGGGCCCGGCGGGCCGGACCAGGCTGTTGGACCAACTGGAACGGCTCATTCGTTCCGTGAAGGAAAACCACTTTCATCCGACGCTTATCTACCTCGATGGGAAGGCAAAGGATTTCACATTTCTTCCGGTTACTCAGTATGGTGGAGCGGCGAAGCTGGAGAGCTGGCCCACTTTCTCCGCTATGCTGGACCAGTTCTACGAGCAGAAAGAAAGTCTGGAACGGATCAAACAGAAGGGGCAGGATTTGATCCGCTCTGTCACCAACGCCAGGGACCGCACCGCCCGGAAAATTGGCAATCAGGAAAAGGAGCTGGCCGCCACGCTGGACCGTGACCGACTTCGTGAGCTGGGTGACATCCTGACCAGCAGTCTCCATTTGATGAAAAAGGGGATGTCCCGACTTCGGACGGTAGATTTCTATGACCCGGATGGCAAGGAAGTAGACATCAAGCTAGATCCCCTCCTGACTCCCCAGCAGAACGCCGCAAAGTATTATAAGGATTATAACAAGGCCAAAAAGGCGGAGGAGATGCTGACCATCCAGCTTGAGAAGGGGCGCAAGGAGTTAGATTACCTGAACAGCGTTCTGGAGAATATCACTCTGGCAGAGGGGGAGCGTGACCTTCAGGAGATCCGTCAGGAGCTCACCGACACCGGATACCTGCGCCGCCAAGCCAAGGCGCGCGACCGAGGGAGGCGGGTGTCCTCCAAGCCTATGGAGTTCCGTTCCTCCGCCGGGCTGCGCATCTCGGTAGGTAAAAATAATATACAGAACGACCTGCTCACCTGTAAACAAGCCTTCAAGAGCGACATTTGGTTCCATACCCAGAAGATACACGGCTCCCATGTCATCCTGTGGACCGAGGGGAGGCAGCCCGACGCCCAGAGCCTGACCGAGGCCGCGGGTCTGGCCGCCTGGTTCTCCCAGGGCCGGGACAGCGGCAAGGTCCCAGTGGACTATACGCCGGTAAAGTATGTGAAAAAGCCCGCTGGTGCCCGCCCCGGCATGGTGGTATACACCACTTATGAAACCGCCTGGGTGACCCCTGATGGTGAGCTATCCAAGCGCCTCCGCGTCAAATGACCCCTCTCCCCTCCGCCGGTTCTGGCGGAGGGGATTTCTTTTCCCCTTAACGTCTCTTTTTTCGACCCGTTTTTCCTTTTCTCCTCTCTCTGGCTAAAAAAGAGTGTCGAATAGCAGCGAATTGGGCTTTCTTTTGCGATATCTTTTTCTTTTCATTCTCCCATTACCCACTATATAATGTATTTACAACGAAAATCCGGGAGATGAAGCACAAGATGATGGAAATGAAAATCGCATCAAGAAGCTGCGCGGACGACCTAGGAAGACAGCGTACATTTCACTACTATCTCACAGTGGATCAGATACCCGTTGGTCAGTTCTGCTGTGAGGACTATGGTGTACGGATTGACGAGGAAGATGGGGATTCCGCCTCGGTGCCGTCCATTACCACAAGCCCTGTCCGTATTGATGAACTGATGACCCTTTTAGTGGACAACCTTGTGGGGCCTGTCAGTCTGGAGGACGTAATAGATGACTGGAAATAAATCGTGCCGGGCCCACTTAGGTGGGCCCGGCACATCTGTTACTTCTTTCGGTTTTCAAACTTCTGCATCAGGGCTACCAGCCCGGCAATCAATCCCAGCACAACAAAGATGCCCAGCATCCCCTGCCCCATCATTCCAAGGGCATGGATTATATTCTCATTCATATTCTTTTCCTCCTTGTTCCACTGTTACAGGATAGGATTATTAGCGAAATACTGCAGTACCACGCCGCCGGCCACCACAGAGGCGATCTGTCCGGACACGTTGGCGGCCACCGCGTGCATCAGCAGGTGGTTCTGGGAGTCAGCCTCCTGCCCCATCTTCTCAATGACCCGTGAGGACATGGGGAAGGCAGAGATGCCCGCGGCGCCCACCATGGGGTTGATCTTATTCTTTGGGGTGATCAGGTTGAGCACCTTGACAAAGAGAACACCCACCACCGAGTCCAGCACAAAGGCCACCAGGCCCAGCCCCATGATCATCAGGGTCTGCCACTGAACGAACTGCTCTGCCCGCATGGAGAAGGAAATCGTGATGCCCAGCAGCAGGGTGATCAAGTTTGCCAGCTCGTTTTGAGCCGTCTGGGACAGGCTGGTCAGCACGCCGCACTCCCGAATCAAGTTGCCGAACATAAGGAAGCCCACCAGTGCCACCGAGGAGGGGGCCACCAGACCAGCGATGGCGGTAACCACGATGGGGAACAGGATGCGCAGCCGCTTAGACACTCCCTGGGCCCGATAGGGCATCCGCATAGCCCGGTCCTTTTTTGTGGTGACCAGCTTGATGGCAAAGGGCTGGATAATGGGTACAAGGGCCATGTAGGAGTAGGCCGCCACGGCGATGGCACCCACATAGTCGGATTTTAGTATCTGGGACACCAGGATAGAGGTGGGCCCATCAGCGGCGCCGATGATACCGATAGAAGCGGCATCCTTCAAGTCAAAGCCCAGTCCAGCCGCAAACAGGATGGTCAGGAAGATGCCCGCCTGGGCAGCCGCGCCACACAGGAACAGCTTGGGATTGGCCAGCAGGGGGCCGAAGTCTATCATGGCGCCAATACCGATAAAGAGCAGGATCGGCATGGCCTCGCTGGCCTCAATGCCCACCTCAAAGAGCCACTGGATGATACCGTGGGTCTCTCCGATGCCCTCGCTGACTTGGTTGATAACTCCGGACAGGGGCAGGTTTACCAAAATCGCGCCAAAGCCCATAGGCATCAGCAGTGCCGGCTCAAAGCCCTTTTCAATGGCCAGCCAAATAAGCAGTCCACCCACCACATACATGACAACCTGCTGTGGCGTAATGGACAGCACACCCTGCCACAAAAACTCAAGTCCCATTCTTCCGACTTCCTTTCTCTTCCATCTTCAATATCTTTGTGTGGGAAGTTTGCCCAATATCCGTAAAAAAAGACCTGCGTTCCCATATTTGGAACGCAGGTCTGGTCATTTCAGGCAAAACCAGAAGGCGACTGGCACCTTCATGCTTGTTGGCTTGCCGCGCGGAGGGCCGCGCCGACTACTCCCCTTAACAGCACACATCGTATCACATACTTCCTGCCATTGTCAAGGACCGGGCAGGATTTTTTAATCTTTCTTAACGAGGTCTGTCATGGCCTGTTCAATCGCTGCTTCCTCCTGCCGCATGGCTCGCAGGGTCATATCTAGCAACTTATCAAGGTCCCATCCCAGCAGCTCTGCCCCTCTGGCGATTACATCCCTGGAGCAGCCAGCGGCGAACTTCTTGTCCTTAAATTTCTTTTTCAGCGATTTGAGCTCCATATCCGCCACACTTCTGGAGGGACGCATCAGAGCGGCCGCCCCAATCAGTCCGGTAAGCTCATCCGCGGCATAGAGTACCTTCTCCATCTCATGTTCAGGTTTGATCTCCACCCGCATTCCCCAGCCGTGGCTCGCTGTCGCGTGGATGATGGGCTCCTCTACTCCAGCCTCCCGCATCAGCTCCTGGCTTTTGACGCAGTGCTCCTCCGGCCAGCGTTCAAAATCCAGGTCGTGGAGCAGGCCCACCAGGGACCAAAACTCCTTCTCTTGACCATAGCCCAGCTCCTGGGAGAACCATCCCATGACGTGCTCCACGGTAATGGCGTGGCGCAGATGGAAGGGCTCCTCATTGTATTTGGTCAGCAGGTCCCACGCCTGCTGTCTAGTGATAGACATCATATCCACTTCCTATTTTTTCTTTCCTATAGCCCTTTTTCTGTAAAGGACGCTTCCCCACAGTCCAGACCTACAGAAACTTTAATAGGCGGTCACAATACCGCCGTCGTTGGCATAGACAGAGGTGATACCTCCGGCTTCCAAAATAATGGTCTGGGCAAACTTACATTTGGCTTCTACCATATCCTTAACCTGAAAGGCCCGCTCCAGACAGTTGCAGTGGGTGATGGCCAATGTCTTGCCCTGGTGCCCCGGATCGCCGGCCATTTTATCCACCATCTTGACCAGAGCCTGTCTGGTGGTGAGGGCCTGACCCAGCTTGCATATCTCCCCCTCTGGGGTTGCGGCCATAAGCAGCTTAATCTTCAGCGCTCCGGTGACCACTGCCTGGAGTCTAGTTAGGCGACCGTTCTTTCTCAAATTCTCCAGGGATTCCAATACGAAAAGGGTCTGCATCTGGTAGATGAACTGCTCCACCTCCCGCACCACATGCTTAAAGGCCATACCACTGGAGGCCAGCTCCCGTATTTTCAGGGCGGTAAGCACCTCACCGGAGGAGGCGGAGCAGGAGTTGAACACATGGACATTGACTTGGGGCTCCTCTTCCTCAAGTAGGAGCTTACCCTGGACCGCACTGTTATGGGACCCACTGAGTAGAGCGGACAGGGTAACTACATAGACATCTTCCGCTCCTCCACGGTAGGCATCCAGATAGGACTGAGGCGATGGACATGAGGTAGAGGGAGCGTCTTCGCTCTGTCGCATGGACCAGAGCAGATCAGCCTGATCGAAGCCCTCGTCGTCCACAAAGGTACTGCCATTCGAGCGGATGGTCAATGGCACCTTAACAAAGCAGGGGTCCTTCAGCATCTGGGGGGATAGGTCGCAGCAGCTGTCCACAACGATTTTAAAACTCATGTATCCCATCTCCAAACATAGTCTTTAAAATTAGATTGTGCAAACTAGTTTACCACACCCTTCGTGGAAAGTAAAGAAAAATCAGTCAGGGGTATTCTCCGCATAGGGCCTCTCATCTCTCAGCTCCTCGTCCAGCTCCTTTAACAGCTTTCTGTCCTCTTTGGATGAGAGGTCCAGCTTCTCATACAGGTCCGGCCGACGCTCCCTAGTTCGGAGGATGGACTGCTTTCTCCGCCACTGTTCCACTTTGGCGTGATTGCCGGACAAAAGAATCGGGGGCACTGTTCGGTCGTGCCATACCTCCGGTCTGGAATACTGAGGCGCCTCCAGCATACCGTTCCAATGGCTTTCGTTCTCATAGCACGATGGGTCAGACAGCACGCCGGGCACCAGCCGGCACACAGCGTCGGCCACCGCCATGGCGGGGATCTCGCCTCCGGTCATCACAAAATCTCCAATAGAGATCTCTTCATCCACACACTCGTCGATAAACCGCTGGTCGATCCCTTCATAGTGCCCACAGACCAGGATAATGCGCTGATAGTCGTCCTTCAGTCGTCTGGCATCGGCCTGCCGGAAGGTCCTGCCCGCCGGAGACATATAGATAGTGTGGACTCTCTCCCCCGCTTCATCACAAATATGCTTCCAGCATTGATAGAGGGGATCGGCCTGCATGACAGCACCTCTTCCGCCGCCGTAGGGGTAATCGTCCACCTGTTTCTGCTTATTTTTTGTATAATCCCGGATCTGGTGACAGTCGATGCGGATATAGCCCCGCTCCTGTCCCCGCCCTAAAATAGACTCGCATAGCATATCTCCCACCACGTCTGGAAATAATGTCATAATATCAATGTGATACATGGAACGGCCACTCCCTCCTATCGCAGCTATTTTGTCTTATTATACGGTATCTTTTCCTCTTTTTCAATGTACTTTTCCGAAATCAAAAGCTTCTAATAAAAAAGAACTATTCCTACTATCTTTTTGGAAGAAAATGTGGTATGATAGCGGTGGTAAAAATCTCCTTTTAGAAAGTGAGGTCCAGATATGTACTGTATCCGCAAAGTGACAAATGACTTGCTGTGGATTGGCGGAAATGATCGGCAGACTCCCAAGTTCGAGGCCGCCCACCCCGTTCCCAGAGGGATGTCCTATAACTCCTATCTCCTTTTGGATGAGAAAACCGTCCTCTTTGACACGGTGGATCGGGCCGTTCAGACCCAGTTCTTTGAAAATCTGGAGCAGGCCCTCCATGGACGCAAGCTGGACTATGTCTTTGTCCACCACATGGAGCCCGACCACGCCGCCACCCTGGGCGACCTGATGATCCGGTATCCCGAGGCTCGCATCGTATGTAATGGCAAGTCGGTGAACATGATCCGTCAGTTCCACTGCGCAGATCCGAACCACGCCATTTTGGTCAATGAGGGGGATACGATCTCCACTGGCCGGCACACCTTTACCTTTGCCAACGCTCCCATGGTCCACTGGCCCGAGGTGATGGTCAGCTACGACAGCACCGACAAGATCCTGTTTTCCGCCGACGCCTTCGGCACCTTTGGCGCATTGAACGGCGTCCTCTTCGCCGATGAGTTGGACTTTGACCGGGATTGGCTGGATGAGGCCCGGCGGTACTACACCAACATCGTGGGCAAGTATGGCCCCCAGGTGGCCGCCCTGCTGAAAAAGGCTGCCGGGCTGGATATCCAAATGATTTGTCCCCTCCACGGCCCCGTCTGGCGTAAGGACCTGGGCTATATTCTGGACAAATACTCCAAGTGGGCTGCTTACGAGCCCGAGGAGCAGGGCGTCCTCATCGCCTTTGCCTCCATTTACGGAGGGACCGAGACTGCGGCCGCTATCCTGGCCTGCCGGCTGTCTGAGTTGGGCATCCGGACGGAAATGTATGATGTGTCGGTAACTCACTACTCCTATGTGCTGTCCGACTGCTTCAAGTACAGTCACATCGTCTTTGCCTCCCCCACCTTCAATAATGGTATCTTCGACCCTATGGAGCACCTGCTCCGTGACCTGCTCCATCACAACCTGCAAAACCGGAAGGTAGCCCTGATCCAGAACGGCTCCTGGGCCCCCGCCAGCGGGAAGCTGATGACCCAGGTACTGTGTGAGATGAAAAATATGGAGTTGCTTCAGGAGCCCATCACTCTGAAGTCCGCTCTTGCCCCAGGTCAGGAGAAAGAGTTGGAGGAATTGGCCCAGGTATTGGCCGCCTCTGTCAAAGGTGAGGCATCTACTCCTGTCCAGGAGCCCGCGGCGGACAAGCCCAAGGGCTTTGTATGTAAGATCTGCGGCTTTATCTATGAGAGTGACACCCTGCCCCCTGATTTCGTCTGCCCAATCTGCCGCCGGCCTGCCAGTGACTTTGAGCCTGTCACCTGACTTTTCTGGCGGCTGACGCGAGCCTTCTATTCTAGGGCCGGCCGGTAAAGATATCGGTCTTTTGATAGCCCCTGACCACCAAGGAAGAAAGGAGGATGCCTGGTGAAGTATATCTGCGATCTGTGTGGTTTTATTTATGATGAGGCCACCGAGGGCCCCATGCCTGACGACTATACCTGCCCACTGTGTGGGGCTGACAAGAGCCACTTCCAGCCCGAATAAAAAAAGCCCCGGACATCTTGTGGATGTCCGGGGGCTTTTTTACCGGGTCAATGCCTCCGGGATGGTGGCACGGGTATGGCGGATCTCCTCCCATACGGTGGTCTTTTTCACAAAGCTGCCAAAGGTGATTGGGAGCCAGGACAGGAGGAACAGCCAGTATAGGGCCAGCGCCTTCCACAGACGCCTGTCCCATTTTCCCTCCACAGCCAGCACCAGTCCGGCAGCCAGAGTGGATCCAAGGGCAGTCAACCCCAGATTGAGCACCAGGGCACCCAACAAGGCCATTAGAGCCTGTCCGACTGTCTGTCCAAACAGAGCAGCTGCCAGAGAGGACAGCAGGAGATTGGCTACCGCTGCCACCTGATAGGCCGGAATCATCAGAGTAAAGCCCAGATCTGCCAGCCGACCTCCTCCCTCCCGACAGACGGAGGAACCAACGCGGGATAAATAGGCCTGGGCTACCTGGAGTGTACCGCTAGACCACCGCCGGCGTTGTTTGACGGACTCCTCATAGGTAAGTGGCTGCTCATCATAGGTGACAGCCTTTGGCACCCACCATACTTTTTCTCCAGCCAGAATGCACTGGGCAGTGAGTTCCAGATCCTCACTAATGGTGGAGGAGTTCCAACCGCCCAGTTCCTCCAGTGCTTTTGAGGAAATCATGAAGCCAGTCCCTCCGATCATGGCCGAAAGGTCCATCCCAGCCTTACCTCCGTTGTGGAACCGGTCCATCATCCAGTAGTAGATGGAACAGCAGCCGGATATCGGGGTATCGTAAGGGTTTTTGCTGTCCCGATAGCCCTGCGCGGCACGGGCTCCGGACATATAGGCGTTATTCATCTCAGTCAGAAACCGACCGTCTACCACGTTGTCCGCGTCAAAGACACACCAGGCATCGTACTCCCGGCCCCGAAGGCGATTATAAGCAAAGCGAAGGACCTCGCCTTTGCTGCGCACCGGAAAGGGACACTCCAACACCCGGGCCCCGAAGTTTCGAGCGGCCAGTGCCGTGTTGTCCACACAGTTGTTTGGAATGACCCAGATATCGTACAGTTCCTGGGGATAGTCTTGCATTAAAAGACTATTAATGAGGGGGCCGATGACCAGTTCTTCGTTTCGTGCGGCAACCAGAATAGCGAAACGTGTCCTGGCCGGGTGCCAGCCACAGTCCACTGGCTTTCTCCAGGACATGAATCCGGTGAGCAGGTAATATCCTCCCCACAGGGCCACGGCCAGACCTGATATGCCCGTCAGTGTCAGAATGGCTGATAGCAGCAGTCTTTCCATATTGTTCGCCTCCCTGTCTTGTTGCTTCTGATCCTAACAGGAAAATATTAAGGATAGACTGCTGGATTCATTAAGATTTGGTAAAGCTATTCTTAATCTCTCCCTCCTCACGCTCTTAATACTGCCTTATTTTTCATCGACTAAAATTTACATTTTATTAATTTGACAGCTTTTCCAATTTTTGATATACTAGTTTTGTGAATTATGCCCTTTTTCACTCATTTAAAGTCACCTAAGATTTCTGTCTGCGGATACCAATCGCTATTTTCCCCACTGGCGTTTTTCTGTTCTGATGTGGGGTGATTTTTTCCTTATGGCCCGGCCGTCTCTTGCGGCCAACGGAAAAGGAGGTCTATATTGCTTCGATTCGACCATGTTTCTCTCTCTTACGGCAGTCAAACCATATTAAATGATCTATCCTTTGAAATACAGGAGGGACAGTTTGCCGTTCTCATCGGCCCCTCCGGCTGCGGTAAGACCACCACGCTGAAGATGATAAACCGGCTCATCCAGCCCAACAGCGGACATATCTATCTAAATGACCAGGATATCAGTGCCGTGGACCGGGTAGAACTCCGCCGTCACACAGGCTATGTCATACAACAGATTGGTCTGTTCCCCAACATGACCGTCGCACAGAACATCTGTGTGGTGCCCAAACTGCTGAAATGGCCCAAGGAGAAGTGTGATCAGGTAGTCCATGACCTGCTGGAAATGGTCAATATGCCCTTTGACCAGTATGCCCACAAGTATCCCTCGGAGATGTCTGGTGGGCAGCAGCAGCGCATCGGCATCCTCCGGGCGCTGGCCGCCTCCCCTCCCGTTGTCCTGATGGATGAGCCCTTCAGTGCTTTGGACCCCATGACCAGGCGCTCCCTCCAGATTGAAGTCAAGAATCTGCAGCAAAAGCTGAACAAGACCATTATTTTTGTCACCCACGACATGGAGGAGGCTCTTGATCTGGCCGACGTCATCATCTTTATGGACCACGGCAATATTGTGCAGATGGCCCCGCCGGAGGAGATGCTGGAAAATCCCGCCACCGATCAGATCCGGGATTTCCTGGGTAAGCATCACGTCGGGCCCTCCCCTGAACAGCTGACGGTGGACCACTTCATGCGTACCGGAATCATTACGGTCAACCAGAACCGTGGTGTCAACGAGTGTGTCAGCCGGATGCAGCACCACAACGTGGACACCCTGCTGGTGGTGGATGAGTACCGCCACTATCAGGGCACTGTCTCCATCGCCGACATCCGCCTCACCGGCCATGTAGTCAAGACTATCGGCCCTCTGGTGCGGAACAGCACGCCCACGGTCCACAGGGGCGACAACGCCAAGGAGTGCTTCGACCAGCTGGTATCCAGCGGCTTCCCCTATCTGGTCGTCCTGAATGACGATCAGACGGTGGCCGGCATCATCACAAAGACCAGCATGGCCTCCGCCATGGCTGAACAGCTGTGGGGGTGATAGCGTATGTCCGAAGTATTGCTGTCCATTTTGCAAAAGACCGCCGAACATACTGGTTATACCCTCATCAGCGTGGCCATCGGCTTTGTACTGGGCCTCTCCCTGGGTATTGGACTTTCCCGCTTGCCTACCCTGGCTAAGTATCTGCTTCCCCTGTTATCTATCTTGAACACGGTACCCGGTATTGTCTTTATTGGTGTGCTGTTCATTCTAATCGGCATGACTCCGGCCACCGTCATCATTGCGCTGTCCATTTACGCCATGTTCCCTGTACTGAAAAACACGGTCACCGGACTGAATGGCGTGGACCCCCAATATAAAGAGGCAGCCCGAGGCTGCGGCATGAGCCATTTCCAGAGGCTGTATCTGGTGGAACTGCCTCTGGCCATGCCCACCATCATCGGTGGGCTTCGGCTGTCCACCGTTTATACCGTCAGTTGGGCCGTACTAGCCGCCATGATCGGAGAAGGCGGACTGGGCGACTTTGTCTATAAGGGCGTCAGCAGTAACAACAACGAGCTCATCCTCCAAGGGGCCATTCCGGCGGCTGTTCTGGCCCTCACACTTGGCGCTCTGGTGGATCTGCTCCAGCGTCATGTGGTCCCCCGGGGCCTGCGGAAAGGCGGGGTGGGGAAATGAACGTTGCTTTGATATGGGACCATCTCTCTCTGGTCCTCTCCGCCCTCATCCTGGCTGTGGGCGTCGGTGTTCCCCTGGGCCTGCTGGCCTACCTGTTTCCCCGGTTTGGAAAAGCCATTCTCTGGGTGGTAGACCTGATCCAGACCGTCCCCGCCCTGGCCCTGCTGGGCATCATCATGGTGGTAATGGACCCCGGCTCCCCTACCGCCGTCATCGGTTTGACTCTATATTCCCTGCTTCCCATCGTACGCAATACCTCTCTCGGCCTGTCCCAGGTGCCTGAACACCTGAAGGAGGCGGCCACTGGCATGGGAATGAGTGGGACCTATCGGCTGCTCCATGTGGAAGTCCCTCTTGCGGTCCCCATGCTGGTCACAGGCATCCGCATCGCCGCAGTCAACGCCATCGGCACCGCCGTGTTTGCCTCCTTCGTGGGTGGAGGAGGTCTGGGCGGCCTGTTCTACACCGCCATCCGTCAGGAAAATATGGGCATGATCTTCGTGGGCACACTGGTACTCATGGTCATGGCCTTTGTCTTGGATGCTGGACTGAGCTATATGGAACACAGGCTGTCCAGCCACAGTCGGAAGAAACTGCCCACCCCTGTCAAGGCCGTGGGCAGCACGGTCTTAGCCGTAGCCGGTGTTGCTCTGGTGGTATCTATGTTTCTCCCCGCTGATACGGGAGGCCAGCTCACCCTCTATGATGGGGACTACTCTGAGGTGAAGCTGATGCATTCCATGGTGGAGCAATTGGTGGAGGATAAGACCGATCTGGAAGTGGTGATCCTGGACCAGATGACTCAGGTGAACAACCACAATGAATTAAAGGGCAGCAATCCAAGCTGTGACTTGATGTTCAGCTATGACGGGACCATCCTCACCACCTTCCTTGGGATGGACACCACCGACATTCCAGAGGGAATGACGCTCTATGACTTCGTCAACCAGACAGTGAGTGAACTAGAAGGCCTGCATATGTTGGGCAAGGTCGGTCTGAATAACACCTATGCCATCGGCGTGACCCAAAACATCATTGACCGCTATGGTGTCTCCAAGATCTCTGACCTTATCCCTATCGCGGGTGAGCTTCGCTTCGGTGCGGAGCATGAGTTCTATACCGAAGAGGGCAGCATGAAGTATCAGCCCTTTGTAGATTACTATGGACTCACATTCCAGTCCGCCAAGCCGGTGGACGTGGTTCTGAAGTACAACGCCGTAGAAGAGGGCGCCTTTGACGTCATGGTGGTCTACGCCACTGACGGCCTGAACAAGCGTGCCGGCCTGACCATTCTGGAGGACGACCAGGGCTTCTTCCCGGAGTACTATGGGGCATTTCTGGTACGCAACGACCTGTTTGATGATTTTTATGAGGCTGCGCCCAATCTGGAGCAGGTTTTGGAGCTGCTTACCAACCAGGTATCCAGTGAGGATATGGTGGAGTTGACCTATGCCGTGGATGTCGACGGTCGTTCCGTACAGGAAGTCGCCCGAGAGTTTCTAGTAAGCAAGGGCCTGCTGGCACAGTAAATATGATCCGGCCCCCTCAGAATAGTCCGAGGGGGCCTTTCCCATTTTATGTATAGGGACAATCTCTCCCCTCATACCCTGTATCAACACAGAATTCGGGAGGAATGAGGATGGAAACTCGTATCGCAGAACTGCGCTATAAGGAAGTCATCAGCGTTGAGGATGGCAGCCGATTTGGTTACGTAGGAGATATGGAAGTAGATATGGACACTGGGCAGGTACGAGCCCTGGTCGTCCCCGGCCGCCGCCGCTTCTTTGGGCTGCTCGGCCGAGAGGAGGATAAATACATCCCCTGGAGCGCCGTTCGGCGCTTTGGAGAGGATATTATTCTGGTGGAAGACCACGGAAGCCGGAGAACGCCCAGGCGTGGTTGAACGCTCATCCGCCTCCCATGGCACAAATGCATCGTATCCACAGAAAAGGCCGCCCACTAGGGCGGCCTTTTTACCTGTTCTCTTACAGCTCCACAGCGGTATCCGTGGCAAAAAACCATAGCGCCTTTCTTGCCACGGGTCTGTCCAGTATGGTGGAGAGTGCCCGCGCGTAGGCATCTAACTGGGCCCGGTACTGTTCAGCGCGGGCCAGCTCCTCCCCCGGAACTATCCTGTCGCTCTTAAAGTCCAGAACTGTGATCCCCTGCCCGTCCTCAAACCAGGCGTCAATGACGCCCTGGAGCAGGATATGCTCTCCCTCCGTCCGGGGATAATACTCCTCCGCCGGCACCAAGATGGAAAATTTGAATTCTCTACGGCACTCTCTTGCCTGGGCCATGGCCTTTCCCAGTGGGCTCTGGAAAAAAGCCGCCAACCGCTGGGCGGATACAGCTTCACGCTGGAGGGCTGTCAGAAAGCCCCTGTCCTCCATCTGGTCCAACAACTGACCGATTCTCTCCTGGCTGTGGTCCCCCTCCAAGGGAATATATTGGACCGCCTGGTGGATGGCCGTACCCCGCTGGGCTGGAGTCAGGCCCTTTTCTTCTGTCATAAACCGGGGGCGGTAAATGACTCCGCGCTCTCTCCCAACAGTCTCGACCAGCTCCCCGGCCTCCTCCGCCGCCTCCTGATCCTGGGGACGACCTTTGATCTGGGTCGCTGTCAGCTTAGAAGGCACATTGGCGCAAACCATTTGCGGGTAGGTCCATCTTAGTTGAGCCGCCAGCTCCGATATATCTTTCTGTACCAACTCCGGCAGGTCAGTGTAACGTCCTTCCGTTTTACGGTCCTCTGTCAGGGGGGCTCCATCAATCCAGCGGATGTTCCAGGCTGGTCCCAGCCCCTCCGCCCTGATATCGGGCAGACCAGCCAGTTCCCTCACCCCCCCTGCCTCCGGGCGGGTCAGGGCGTGGAGCAGCACCCACTGTCCTACGTTCTGCTGCCGCTCCAGAGCCAGAGGGGAAATAGGAACGGACAGATCCTCCCCCAGCCGCTCCAGAGCTCTGGCCCCCTCGGTGAGCGCCAGGGTCAGGATCAATTTCTCCTTTGCCCTGGTCATGGCCACATAGAGCAGCCGGAGCTCCTCCGACATCATCTCCCGCTCCAACTGCCGGGCTACCGCCAGACGGGCCACAGTGGGATACTCCACCATGCGCTCCCGCTCCAGTCCCTTGGGCCCTACGCCCAGGACAGGGTGGAACAGCACCGGACGCATCAGGTCGTCCCTGTTCAGCCGCCTGGTCAGGCCACATACGAACACCACAGGCCTTTCCAAGCCTTTGGACCGGTGGATCGACAGGATGGACACGCCCTCCCCCTCATGACCTGGAGCCGTAGAAGCGAGCTTCCCGCCAGACTCTCTTAACCGCTCCAGCCGAAGTAAAAATTGGAACAGAGTGCGGCAGCCGCTGTTCTCTAGCTGACCGGCCAGATCATACAGGGCCAGCAGATTGCTCCGCCGCTCCTCCCCCCGCTCCATGGTACCGAACAGGCCCAGGATATTGGTCTGCTCATAGATGTGCCAGATCAGCTGCCGGCAGGTCTTATCTCCCGCTCCAAAGCGGAGTTGGGACAGCTGATCCAGAAATTTCCGGCAGTCCTCCTCTCCCTCCAGCGCCCCTTGGGACAACGCGGTGTAGAAGTCCCCCCTGGATCTGGACCTCAGTTGAGCCAGCCGGTCGCTGGAAAATCCATAGACCGGGGAGCGAAGGGCGGCCAGCAGGGCCACATCCTGCCGGGGGTTATCCACGATCTGGAGGATAGACAGCGCCACGTTGACCTCGGTGGTTTGGAAAAAGTCCTGTCCGCCGTCGGCGGACCAGGGGATCCCCTCCTCCCCAAGCGCTTGTATGTAGTGGTGCAGCACCGCCCCCGGACTACGGAGCAGAAGCATCACATCCGAGGGTCTCAGTGGGCGTATCTTCTCTCCCTCCGTCACCATAAGAGGCCTGGACAACAGTTCTCTGATACGCTGGGCGGCAAACCGGGCCTCCAGCAGGTCCTTATTTGCCTTCTCTCCCTCCTGGTCCCCCAAGAAGGACAGGTCCAGCCCATCCAGCTCCAGAGCGTAAGGTCCAGTCTCATCTGTCTGCTCCTCTGGCTCCGAAAACGTCCCTCCAGGCACCAGGGCCTGGTCCTCCGTGTAGTCCAACTCACCGAATTCCACGGACATAATGGCTCGAAAAAGGTCGTTACACCCCTCCAGGACCTGGGGCCGGGAGCGGAAATTCCGGCTCATCACCCGCTTGCGGGGCTGTCCCTCCTCCGCCTCGTCCCCCTGGGCAAATCGCTCATACTTATTCAGGAAAATCGTGGGGTCGGCCAGCCGGAAACGGTAGATGGACTGCTTTACATCCCCCACCTGGAACAGCTTTCGTCCCCCGTTGGATAGGGCATAGAAAATGGCGTTCTGGACCTGGTTGGTGTCCTGATACTCATCCACCAATATCTCATCAAAACGGGTGCTCCAATAGCGGGCCAGCTCCGTCGGCTCCCCGGCACCATTGGCAAGCAGCTTCACCGCGAAGTGCTCCAAATCGGAGAAGTCCAGCAGTCCCCGCCGGTCCTTCTCCTTGGCATAGGCGGCCTGAAAATCAAGGACCAGGTCCATTAAAGCCTGAACAGCGGGGCGTGACAGAGACAGCTCATCCAAAAGGGTCTGGCTGTCCCCTGTCAGCCGCTCCTCTATCCTTCCAAGCAGCTTTTTGCAGCGGTTCCGGATCTGTTTGACCCGCTCACCCGACTGGACAGCGGCCGACTCCTCCATGGGGCTGATCTCCCGCTCCCGCTTTTTCTTCCGTCCAGCCGGCGGGAAGGGGATTGGAAGGGCGGATACCGCTCCGTCCCAGCTCCGCTCTGACAAAAACTTCTCCAACCCCTCTATAGTGGTCATGATGGAGGTCCCATAGTTGGTTTCCAGCAGCTCGTCCTTCCCAATCATCGTCACAGCCTGGGACAGCCGCTCCAGGCACCATTGGCCCTGACGTCTGGCCTCGTTCAGCAACAGCTCTCCCCAGGCCGTCTGGCTTAGATCGGATACCCCGTCCAGCTCCCACAGCCCCTTCTGCCTCTCCAGCCAGCGGGCGGGGTCTGGATGGCTCTGCACTCGGCCGTAGATGTCCAGCACGATCTGGGCCAGACGGCTGTCGTCCCGCCCGGCAGCGAGGGTGTCTGCCAGTTGAGCAAAGGGACTCTCCTCCTCCAACCCCTCATAACGGCAGTCCAGTACCTCCTCCAGAACTCGTGCCATAATGTCCTGGCTCTCCCCCTCATCGCATAGGCGGAAGTCAGGGTCCAGATCCAGCAGATGGCCGCTCTCCCGCAGAAGAACAGAACAAAATGCGTGGATGGTGGAAATCTGGGCCTGATACACCAGTATGGTTTGACGTCGCAGGTGTCGGTCGTTCGGGCGCAGGGCCAGGCGGTCAGCCAGTTCCTGGGCGATACGCCCTCGAAGCTCCGCGGCCGCAGCCTTGGTATAGGTTATGACCAAAAAGCGGTCGATATCAACTCCCTCCCGGTCCACGCGGTCCAGCAGCCGCTCTACCAGCACCCGGGTCTTACCAGACCCGGCGGCGGCGGATACCAGCAGCTCTCCGCCCTGGTCGTCTACGATCTTCTGTTGTTCCTCTGTCAGCGCAAAGGCCATAATGCCACCGCCCCTCTCTTTCCAGGGGACCCGGTCGTTCCCCCGCTGTTTATCAGCCGTCTCCGGCAGTTCCTCACAAGATTAGCACAAAGGTCCCAGCCGTAATCAGCAGCCCGCCCAGCACCTTCAGCGCTGTCACCTTTTCTCTCAGGACGAGGAAGGCCAGTACCATGGAAATGACCACGCTGAACTTGTCAATGGGCACGACCTTGCTGGCCTCACCAATCTGAAGGGCGTGGAAGTAACAGATCCAGGACAGCCCGGTAGCCAGACCGGACAGGAACAGGAACATCCAGCTCCTGGCGGTGATGTCACCGATGCCTGTATGCTTTCCGGTGGCAAAGACGATCCCCCAAGCCATAACCAGTACCACTATGGTACGCAAGGCTGTGGCCAGATTGGAATTGATCCCCTCCATCCCCAGCTTGGCCAGAATTCCGGTCAGGGCGGCAAATAGTGCTGACAACAGCGCAAAAACAGCCCACATAAGTGGTTTCCTTCCTCTCTCCACTTTCTTCACTCTTTGAGCACGCTCAAAAACTTTTCTATGCGGATACCCTTGTTCTTTTCAATCTCATCCTGTTCCAGAAAGATGAGCTTTTCCAGTACGTCCATGGCCCGCTTCACAGCAGGGCGCAGGGGGCTTCCAGCCAGGAGTTCCCCCACCAGGACGGCGGAAAACATATCCCCTGTCCCTGGGAAATGCACCCGGATAAACCGGTAGGGGATCGTAAAATATTCCCCGCTTCTGTGGTCATAGCCCCAGACTACATGACTCCCACTCTCCTTCGATACACCGCTGGTGACCACGACAGATCGTGGGCCCAGCCCCCGCAGCCGGTCCACTATCTCCTTGGCCTGTGACTGGGACAGAGCCTCCTCCCCCTGGTAAATGCCGGACAGAAATTCTGCCTCCGTCAGATTAGGGACGATTACGTCGGCTACCCCAATGAGGCGGCGCATATTCCCGACCGTCTCCTCCGTGACACCGTTATAGAGCTTACCATCGTCCCCCATGATAGGGTCGGTCATGACCAGCAGGCCCTCCTTCTTCTGGCTGGCGATAAAGTCCCGGATAATGTCCACCTGGGCCGCCGAAGCCAGAAAGCCGGTGGTGATACAGTCAAACTGAAATCCCAGTTGCTTCCACACCTCGATGGCTTTTACCATGTAGTCAGTGGTATCTAATATGGTAAATTTCCCGTAGTCCAGAGTATTGGACACCAGGGCGGTGGGCAGGTTGTAGACACTATGGCCCATATTGGACAGGATGGGCAGCATGGCGGCCAGAGCCACCTTGCCGTAGCCCGGCATATCATTAATAATCAGGATATTTTTATTATTCTCCATTTGGCTTCTCCTCTTTTTCTTGTTCAGCTCCGGTCCAATAGAAACTCCAGCACCGTATCATTGAAGCCCTGCCAATTCCGCCTGGCTATAAAGTGGTCACCAGGAAGGATGACCAACCGGCTGTTTGGGATATTGGCCGCGATTGACTGAGTGTGGCTCTCTCGGATCATGTCCTGTTTCCCCGCCACTACCAGAACCGGCATGTCCAGTCCCGCCAGCTCCGCCCTGTGTATATGCGGCTGGGTTACCATCAAATTCAGCATCTCCCAATTTTGTTTTGCCTGTTGGCTGAACAGGGCACACAGGCGGCACAGCCCCCATCCCAGCACTATGGGAATCTGTGTCTTCAGCTTTACGCCACACGGGTCCAAGTTTGCCCCGTTTAGTATGAGCCGCTCTACACGGTCCGGATACTTCAGCGCAAACAATAGGGCCACATTTCCTCCATCGGAAAACCCCAAGAGATGACATTTGGAGATACCATGCTGATCGAAAAACGATTTCAAGTCCTCCGCGAATTGGGACAGTGTAAACGGTCCAGTGCCCCGTGGACTCTCTCCATGTCCACGAGTATCCACAGCAATCACCCGAAAATGGTCGGCAAATGGTTCCATTTGCCTTTTGAAGTAGGTATGATCCTCCCCATTTCCGTGGAGCAGTATCAGTGGAAAGCCCTCTCCCTGCTCTATATAGTGTAATCTGATCGCCATTTCATAGTTCCTCTCCCATATTTTCCCAGAACTCCTGGGCGCTCATACTGGGCAGCCAGCGCCTACGGTCCCCACCCCGCCCTTCTTCAAAGTGGCAGGCGGCGGCATAGTCACAGAAGCGGCAGGCATTTTTTTCCGGTCCCCGCCAGAAAGGATCCGCGGCGATGTTGCCCTGGGCCAGCTCTCCGCAGATCTCCCCCAGCACCCTTTGGATGTGTCGGCCCAGGCGGCCCAGGCGCTCCGCGCTGGCCAGGGCGTCTCCAGTGATGGCTCCAGTAGACTTGGACACCTTCAGGGGAAGGAAACGGTACCCTTCTTCAGAGACGTGCTCCATAGCCTCCAGCACGGCGGAGTCATCCAAGACCAGTCCGCTTCGGACCAATTCCCTGTCTAACGCCTTGCGCCATGCCTGTTCACTCATCGTCCGGCTTCCTCGAACCACCGCGTCCCGAGCCGGGAGATACAGCACCCCGGCGCCCTCTACTGGCAGCCCATAGAGGGACTCCCCCCGTTCTTCCAGAGTAAAGAGATAAAGAAGCATCTGAAGGCCCAGGCCGTTCCAAACCTCAGTAAGATCAAAGGACTTTCGCCCCGTCTTATAGTCCACCACCCGCAGATAGAGTCGCCCGTCGTGGACCCATCCATCCACCCGGTCTACGAACCCAGAAACGCTGATAGTAACTCCATCCACAGTCAGTTCGACTGGCGGCAGGTCCTCCCCCTTTCCAAAACCCAGCTCAAAGGAGATAGGCCGGAAGCTGGAGTGAAGAAGCTCCTCCGCCACGTTGTCCACCACCGCCTGGACCGATCTGAGCAGTCGGTGGAACAGGTAGCGGAAGCGGTCACTCTGGCCTTCCAGCCCTCCCAGCTCCTCGGCCACATAGCGGTCCACCGCCTGGCGGGTGAGCTGTCGCAGCCGGCCGCGCGTATCCTCATCTAATTTTTCCGGCTCCATCCCAGGCAGTCTTGTCTGGCGGAACATATCGTCCTGAAGGACATGCTCCAGCACATAGTGGACAAATGTGCCATACTCCGGCGCTGTAAAGCCTGCCGGCTTTCTAGGCTCTGCCCGCAGGCCATACCGCATAAAATAGGAGAAGTGGCAGGATTTATACTTGTCCATCCGTGAGGCGGACATGGCCACCCGTCTCCCGTACAGCTGGTCCACCGTCTGCCTAGTGAGTTGCCCCCTCTCCCAGCCAGCTACCCGCTCCAGCTTGTCCACTTGGCTCTCCAAGCCAGACAGGCTTCCCAACAGTTCCCGCAGCCTCGTGTCTCTCCCCGCCTGCTCCAGGGCGGGCAGAGGGGCGGACAGCCGGAAGCGCCCCTCCAGCTCCTCCTCATGGCATATGTCCAAATCAGTATAGAGCAGCTGCAGCCGTTGGGCCAGGAAACAGGGCCTTCTCTCCTCACCTCCCGGCCCCTGGACAGCCCAAGATACCACTAGGCGGTGGCTGGGGCGGGCACAGATCTGATAGACCGTAGTCATCTCCCGGAAGAGCAGTTCCCGCTGGGACTGGTCCAGCTCCAGACCGTATACCGCCAGCAGAGAGCGGTCATCATCTGACAGCAGGCCAGGAGCCGCCCCAACCCTGGGGATGGAGCCGTCATCCGCCCCCAATAGAAAGAGAGCCTTCACCCTGTGCCCTGTCTGACGGGTGGTTTCACCGGCGGTCACCCGATCCAGGGAAACCGGGATCGTTCCTACATCATATTGGGACAGGACCAGCCGAAACAGGCCGGCAAACTCCTCCAGGTCCATTCCTCTCTCCCCCAGCAAAGCAGCGCACTGCTCTAGTCCGCCACAGAGGATCTCCCAGAGCTGCCGGTACTCCTCCGCCAGAGCGAGCTCTCCCCGCTTCTTCAGCGCCTCTACCCGTGCCTCCAGCTGATCTGGCAAGCCAATGCGCTCCAAAAATCTGTAAAGGGAAATCGCCTGTCCTCTTCCCGTCTTGTCTTGGGCCTTTCTCAGTTCCTCCAAAGGAGCGGTCACCTGCCTTCTGGCGCGGTCCAATCGCTCCAGAAGGGCACGGTCCTCTTCCTCCCAGGGGATGCCATATCCTCTAGGATGCCAAGTCCATTCCTTTGTCTGCGTCCAGCGGCTCCCCTTGATATCCCACTTCAAAACATAGTTTTCCAGCAGATCTCGGTCTTCTTCCCCCAGGTCCGTCAGTCCGGTCTTGAGATAGCGGAATATATCTTCGTAGGCATAGCCCTCCGCCACAGTATCCAGGGCCGCGGTGACCAGGGTGAGCACGGGCTTCTCCAAAATATCCGCCATAGCGGAGGAAAATACGGGTATCCCATATCTGGGCAGCACCGATTCTATCAAATCCTGGTAGGCGCCATAATCGCGGGCCACCAGACCAATGTCCCGAAAGCGGTAGCCCTCCTCTCGTACCAGGCTCAAAATGCGCGATGACACCCACTCCACCTCGGACCGCATGGTATTGGCCCGAAACAGAGTGACGGCCCCTTCACAGGAAATGGGGCTCTCCAGGCCCCCACCGAAGAGATGCCCCTCCAAAAATTGGAGCGGCCGCTCTTTTGCCGCAAAATCCCCGACAAGGCATTCTACTTTATAGCCTATTCTCTCCCGTTGAGCCAGTCTAATCAGTCGGGCCGCCGTTCTCCGTGCTGGGGAAAAGATGCCTGTCCCATCCTCATCCTCCTCCAGGTGGTCACAGGTCAGAGTGACAGTCATATGCTCCGCCTGGACCAGAAGCTGGCCCAGGACCTCCTCCTGCTGGGGCGTAAAGTCTGTAAATCCATCCAACCACAGATCCTTGCCCACAGCCCAGCGGCACTCCTTCAGCTTTTCAGCCGCTCTGGTCAGGCGATCCCTAGGGTCCAGTGCCACGTTTGCCGTGAGCGCGTCATAAGTCCCACAAATCAACCCCAGGTCCCTGAGTTTATTCCCTTCTGGGCCTCCTGCTTCCTGCCCCGCGGTAATCAGCGCCTCAGGGGGGATACAGCAGCTCTTCAGCTCATCCACAGTGGCCAACAGAGCGGTGAGGAAAGCAGGGCGCTGCGATGCGCGGGCATACACCGTCAGGACCTCTGATGTCTCCTTGAGGGCCCGGTACATAAGCAGAAGACGCCCGCCCCCGTCCAGCTCCCGCTCCCCCAAGCCACCAGCGGCCTGAAAGACACGGCCGCATAGTCGGCTGAAGGACAAGACCTCAGCCCAGAGAGAAGCCCCGTTCCCCCCCATCTGGCACAGAGCACGCTCGGCCTCATGGGACTGCTGCTCAGGGACCATCAGGACCTGCTGGCGCATTTGCCCGGCCTGACACAGACGCTTCAGTACCGCGGTGGTCTTTCCCGCTCCCGCGCGGCCAAGGATCAGCTTCAGCATCTTTTTTGTCCCCTCTCTCTTCCCGGCATCCCAGGAGATCTGTTCTTCAGTCGTTTCTGATATTGTATCACGTTATTCCAGTCAAAAAAAGTCCTTGACACTCTTTTCATCATAAGGAAAGAGGGCCTCCTGTTCAGAGGCCCTCTCTCAGTGTATCCGATACCGCTCCAGAAGCAGCTTCATATTGTTGTTGACCAGCTTTTGTGCCAGCAGTTCCCGGAATTGGACGGTCTTCTCCCTTCCTCTATTTCGCAGCTCTTCCAGGCGGGCAGAGATTTCTTCCCGCTCCCGCTCCACTCCGCAGGCCATATCCTCAAAGGCGGAGAGACGCTCCAGAGCCGCTGCCATTTCCTCCGGGGCCACTGTAACTTTTCCGTCTACAGTCCTTGTATATCGCTCCATGTCATCTTCCTCCCTTCAAAAACAGAGCCGCGCTCATGCGCGGCTCTGTACCTGATATGTCAGCTGGGGTTGACGGTATAGTTGGGAGCTTCCTTGGTGATATAGATATCGTGGGGGTGGGACTCCCGGAGGCCAGCGGCGGTAATCTGCATAAACTGGGCCTTGCTGTGCAGCTCCTCTACGGTGTGACAGCCAGTGTAGCCCATACCGGCCTTCAAGCCGCCCATCAGCTGGTAGATGGTCTCGCCCGCCAGTCCCTTGTAAGGAACTCGGCCCTCTACCCCTTCGGGAACCAGCTTCTTGTTGTTCTGCTGGAAATAGCGGTCCTTGGAGCCCTGGTTCATGGCCGCCAGGGAACCCATACCCCGGTAGACCTTGAACTGGCGGCCCTGGAACACCTCGGTGTCGCCTGGTGACTCCTCGCAGCCAGCCAGCAGAGAGCCCAACATGACCACGCTGGCGCCGGCGGCCAGAGCCTTTGCGATATCACCAGAATATTTGACGCCGCCATCGGCGATGATGGGGATATCATACTCAGCGGCCACACAGGCGGCGTCATACACCGCGGTGATTTGGGGTACGCCGATGCCGGCCACCACACGGGTGGTACAGATGGAGCCGGGACCAATGCCGATCTTCACACAGTCGGCCCCTGCCTCAATGAGGGCCTGTGTCCCCTCGGCAGTAGCTACGTTACCGGCGATGAGCTGTACGTCGGGATAAAGGGCCTTAATGCGCTTGACACAGTTGAGAATATTCTGGGAGTGGCCATGGGCCGAGTCCAGAGCCAGCACGTCGGCCCCCGCCTCCACCAGGGCTGCCACCCGGTCCAGCACATCGGCGGTAACGCCGATGGCGGCACCCACCAGCAGGCGGCCCTTTTCGTCACGGGCGGAATTGGGATACACCGTCGCCTTCTCGATATCCTTGATGGTGATCAGGCCCTTCAGCCGGAACTCGTTGTCCACAATGGGCAGCTTCTCAATCTTATGCCGGCGGAGAATCTCCTTGGCCTCAGCCAAGGTGGTCCCCTCTGGGGCGGTGACCAGGTTCTCTCTGGTCATTACATTGTCGATGAGCTGGTTCATGTCTGTTTCGAACTTCATATCCCGGTTGGTAATAATGCCAATCAGCTTTCCATTGTCACAGATGGGCACACCGGAGATGCGGTACTTGGCCATCAGCTCATCCGCCTCAGCCAGTGTATGGCCGGGCCCCAGCCAGAAGGGGTTTGTGATAACGCCGTTCTCACTGCGCTTGACCATGTCTACCTGTTCCGCCTGCTGGCTGATGGACATATTCTTGTGGATGATGCCGATGCCGCCCTCGCGGGCGATGGCGATGGCCATCCGGTACTCAGTCACGGTGTCCATGGCGGCGCTGATGAGGGGGATATTCAGATGGACCTTCCGGGTCAGACGGGTACGCAGGTCGATGTCCGCGGGGAGTACATCGCTGGCGGCGGGGATCAGAAGCACGTCGTCAAAGGTAAGGCCCTGCTTGACAAACTTCTGTGCGGCGTCCTGATTGACCATATCTACAACTCCTTTTTCTTCTGCCCGGCGGGCCGGGCCATATCTTTTCTTTCCAGTGTGTATAGTTAAGTTATTGTAACGCTCTGCCGCGTCTCTTGTCAAGGAACCGCTTTGCCAAAAAACAGGGCCGCTTCAAAGCGGGATTTGCCGCTCTCGTCCAATCCACGGACATAGCGTTGGTCCCCCTGCCCTCCGGATTGGATATCAAGCTGTTCTCCCGGCCTGCACTCGGCCAAATAGCCAATCTGCATCGAGGCCAGGAACCGGTCCTCCTCCAGCCTGTCCATTTCTACCGCGTCGCAGGCGAAGTCAGCGTACCGAGTATTATTCACATGGCCGTTCAAATCGCTGTCACTGTACCGCATGGGCCGACGCTCCACCTGGACCAGCTCCTCCGGGCAGTGGAGCTTGGAGAGCGTCATAGTCTTACACAGTTCTCCCCCTCCGGTACCAGCCAGCTCCGTGACCGAAGACAGGCGCATCAGCTTATGTCCCTCCAAGCTGGCCAGCACCCAACCGGACACGGACTCACCCACCAGCTGTCCATCGGCATAAATGTCGTAATCCCGATACATCATGGCCCCCCTATCCCCCCGGTGCCAGGTGCGGACAGTCAGCTGGTCCTCGAACCGCAGGGGCCGGTCCAGCCGGTACCAGGACCGGGCCAGCATCCAGAAGGCCCCGTACCGCTCCATCAGCATCTCCCGGTGGAAGCCACCTGCCTCCGCCGCCAAGGTAGCGGCGTCCTGGAGGTGGTTGAGCAGGGCCGAGGCCTTGCACATTCCATGTCCGTCGATATCCAGACCGTTCAATCGAAAATGGTGTTCATAAAATAGGCTCATCTTTTTTCCTTTCCCCGGATCAGAATGGTATCTTTGCAGCAGATGTCATCGATGTCATCTGCGGTAGCGGCCGGCACCCGCATCTGGGCCCCGCAGTCGGCGCAGATGAGGTCTACGGAGCTGTAATTGACCTGAAAGGTCCAGTTTTTACTGCCGCAGGCACAGGAGATGCCCCCGCGGGCCGCGATGTCCCGGATCTCAGACAGCACCTCCTCCATGACGATCTCATCCAGGAACGCACCCTGGCTCACCTCGTCCTCGCCCAGCTTGTCCACTGCCTGTTCCAAACGGGCGGTGGCCGCGTAGACCGGCCCCTCCTCCCCCACATAGCAGCAATCCAGGCCAGAGGCGGCACAGGAGAAGGCCAGGGCCTTCTCCCGCAGGAAGGCGTGGGAGGAGCAGGACACAGCGTGCTCTCGACCGCAGAACAGGCAGGGCACCGTGAGTTGGACCCGGCTGGGCAGAAACTCCACCGTCATCTCCGACTTGCCGCAGGGGCACTTGATGTGGGCCTTGGAGGCAGCCAGAGAGAACAGGTCCCGCTCCACGATGACCGACTGGCGGCAGCGGGGACAGATATAGGCTAAATATCGCTTGGTATCCTCTACCATAATTATAATTACTCCTTACTGCTCCGGGGCTGTACGCTGATTCCATCCCGGCTTATCATTTTCAAGCACTGGTAAAATTTCACCAGATACCAGACCACGCCTATCACGGAAACGATTATAGTGATTATGGAAACGAGAAGAGAATCCAACAAATATGTCAGCACGGTACCGCAGGCGCTGACCACTTCCATAAGCAGCCAAGCGTAAAACAGCCCCCTGCTCTTCAAGTTTTGTCCTGTATTTGTTTCAAGCTCCACCATTCCTTTGACGATTACATAGGTAACCACCGCCTGAAGCACTGTGCGTACCAGGGTGAATGACAACTCCAGTTCCCCCAAATAGCTGGTATACTCAGTGAATCCGGTGAACACATATTGCCCCCCTGAAAACATGCAGGCCACAAGTGCCGTCCAGTGGTACCGGGCAAAGGTCTGGATTCCGCGACAGCGAATGATCCCCAGCCACACCAGGAAAAAGCCGACAAAATCCGGTGTAAACACGATGCCATTGATACGAAAGTCAAAAAACACAAACAACAGCAGGCCCCAGAATATCATCCACATAAACGGCACCTTCTCTCTTTCTGCTTCAACGCTCCGCCATAACAGCCCCTTCTACTCTGCCGCCCCAGCCACAGGCTCGTCCAGCACCCAGGGCAGCCAGATCTGGCACTCCAGGTCAAAATTTTGTTTTGGAAAATCCGGAGCGCCATAGGGATAGTCCTCATGCCCCAGCACCAGGCCGCCCCAGGGCCGCTCTATCAGCGGCCCCCACCCCGGGCCATTTTCTCCCGGCGGCACAGCCAGGACCGCCCCGCCAATCCGCCAGCTGAACTGGTAGAGCAGTCCCTTTTCTTTCCAGTTCTTATCGTGGTAGAGCTCGCACACATAGGTTGCCCTGGCAGGCGGGACAGACAGCCTGTCCAGAATTTCCAGAATCTCGCCCGGCAGCCTTCTCTCCCGTGCCAGGGTCAGGAAATTCCGGCAGCGGCCGCAGGCGCAGCCCCAATCCTCCGCCTCGGCATACCAAGCGGAGGTGGCTGTTTTGTCCACCTCCACCTCATAGCCATGCCAGGAAAAACGGGTCATTTCTTAAACTCCTTCTTGGTGGACCGCCTCTCCTCATCCACCTCGTAGGCCTTGATGATCTTCTGGACCAGAGCATGGCGGACCACGTCGGCCTCTCCCAGCCGCATGATGGCGATATCATCCACGCCCTTCAGCACCCGCATGGCCTCCCGCAGGCCGGACACCACATCCTTCGGCAGGTCGATCTGGGTGATGTCGCCGGTGATGACGATTTTCGATCCGAAGCCCAGGCGGGTCAAAAACATTTTCATCTGTTCCCGGCTGGTGTTCTGGGCCTCGTCCAGGATGATGAAGGAGTCGTCCAGCGTGCGGCCCCGCATATAGGCCAGGGGGGCCACCTCGATGTTGCCCCGCTCCAGATACTTCTGATAGGTGTCGGGCCCCAGCATCTCAAAGAGAGCGTCATACAAGGGCCGGAGGTAGGGGTCTACCTTGGATTGCAGATCGCCGGGGAGGAAGCCCAGCCGCTCCCCCGCCTCCACCGCCGGGCGGGTAAGGATGATGCGGTTGACCTCCTTGGCCCGGAAGGCCGCCACCGCGGCGGCCACCGCCAGATAGGTCTTACCGGTGCCCGCGGGGCCAATGCCAAGAGTTACCACATTGTCCCGGATAGCCTCCACATACTTTTTCTGCCCCAGGGTCTTGGCCTTGATGGGCTTGCCCTTGGCAGTGACGCACAGCACATCGCTGGCCAACTGGTGAATCTGGGCCTCACTGCCCTCCCGGACCAGTTGGATCACATAGCGCACGTTCTGCTCATTGATGGCTTCCCCTCTGGCGGCCAGGGTCATCAGGCTTTCCACCGTTCGGACGGCGCGCATGACACCCTCCGGGTCCTCACCGGATATCTTCAGCGCCGAGTCACGGCTGACTACGGTCACCCCCAGCTCCCGTTCGATGAGGCGGATATTCTCGTCAAAGGAGCCAAAAACGCTGATGGTCTCCTCCATTCGCTCCAGGCTGATGCTCTGTTCTGTCATTCCTACTTATCTCCTGTTTATGAGGAGGCCTGCTCCTCTGATTCGCCGTGCTCCTCTGGCGGGGCGGAACCTGGGACCTCTTTCCCGATCTCCTCCTGGCACTCAGCCTGGGCGGTCACCTTCAGCTGCCCATCCTCCACCTTGGCGGAAAATCGGATAGAATCTATCTGTCCGTCCTCCCCAATCAACCGCTCCAGACGGTCTTTCAGCTGTTCCTCCAGCAATCGCTGGGCCGCTTCCCGGTCTAGCTCCCTGCTCTCCAGCTCGTAGGCGCGATAACTCTCCTGGATCAATGAGATAGGAAGAGCCCGCTCCCCCGGCAGGGTGAGTTGGCGCACTGTGGTTATTTTATCATAGAATGGCCAGGAAATGCTACTGTTTCCAAAAATTTCGATGCGGCGGTCTAAAAATTTCAGGGACCAGATCTTCCGATCCTCCCCCGTATATACTTTGGTGTTCGCCTCCAGGGGGATCTGTGCCGTCAGCGTCCGCCAAGTCCGGGCCCACACCCGTCCCCTGGCATGGGTCTGATAGTAGCGGGTGGGCAGGTCGCTGTACTTGGGAGGCTCCATGGTCACAGTGCCGGAGATAAGCATCTCTCCGGCCAACACGGTATCCCCCTCCTGAACTGCCGCATCCCCTTGCTCCGGCTCGATGTGGGTGACAATGCCATCCGCTTCGGCTACGATGTCAAAATATCCTTCCTCGTCTATCCGCTCCGGGGAGGCGACCGCCTCCCGCACGATGACCTCCAAGCGGGTGCCGTGGAGGTTGATCCCCACCCAGGACAGCTCCTCCATCTCCCGCAGGGTCTCCTGAGCCAGCTGCTGCCGGTCCAGGCCGGGGCCATAGACGCCGGGCCGGACGCCCAGCTGTCTCAGCTGGCTTAGGATAACGGCGGTAGGTACTCTCTCGTTTCCCTTGACCTCCACCGTCAATATGAATTGGGACAGGAAGGCTACGGCGCACAGGGACAGGGCGAGGCCCGTTAGGAAGGCATACCGGGTCCGGAAGCGGATGAGAAAGTCCGGCAGCCCCCGGCTGCCCTCCTGACTGACGTCGCAGCCTACTCTCTGGGCAAGCTCCCGGAGCTGTCTCAAGTGTCGGCGGCGGACTGTGAGGCGCAGAGTATGCTCATCCAGCCATTCTACGCCCCAGAATTCCACTCCGTTCTGGGCACAGAGGTTTATCAACCGTTCGGGGAACAGGCCGGTAACCCTCAGGTCGGCCATTCCCCGCAGAAAATTCATCAGCCGCTTCATCCCGATCCCCTCCTAGTCCAGCTCTATCTGGCGTATCTTCCCGGTGATGAGCAGTTCCAGCCCAGTCATGGCCCGCAGCTCCAGCCCCTCGCCCGCTATTTTTACAATAAACACGCCGCCGCTGACGTGGATCTCCTCCTTACCATAGGCCAGGATACCCCTGTGATTCTCCATTCTCAGTTCCCCGTCCCCCACCAACTCCAGTCGGGGCAGTCCTGCCAGGGCGTCAGCGGGCAGGTCCAGGGCCTCCGCTGTCCGCTCCAGCAGACCGGGTCGCCGTGGCTTTCTATCCATAAAAAATCACCTCTCCCCTATTTGTATGAGGGAAAGAGGTGAAACTTGTGGGAAACCTTTTCTTTATCCCAACGGCTTTGTGACGCTGGGCCATCCCCCCTCCTCCAGCTCCATGGACACCGTACCCCAGCAGAAATATTGAATGGTCCAGGAGGCTATGGACCCAGGTGGCCGTCTCTCCACCTGGACCCAGACGGGAACCAGCGGGAGTCTGTCAGAATATAGTCCCCGGCTGTACCTCATCACCGCCGCCTGAAGGTCGGGTGGCAGGGGCTCAACTCCCTTATGGTACCGCAGGAGGGGGTGACCGCACAGAAGGGCAAGCATTAAAATGACCGCACCACCGGCGGCGGCCCAGCGTTTCCTCCATTTCACTCTTCTGACCAAAGGAATCCGACTGGCGGCCAGGGCCAGGAGGGCAGCCAGCAGGGCAGCAGCTCCCGCTTGAACCGTCCACGCCGCCAGGGTAACTATCAATTCCATAGATCAACCCACCTTTTAGGCTGTTCCGTCATCCTCCAGCCGGGGCGGATCTCCGCCCACTGTGCTGTATATCTCTCGACTTCCCCGGAAAATCGGCCCGCGGTATTCGTAGTAGTCGTACATGGGGTCCAGAAAAGAGCGGTCAACCTCTACCAGCAAGCAGCCCTCATGGGCTAGTATTCTCTCCCCTCCGCCATAAGTGACAAAGATCCCCCACAGGCCCCAGAACAGGCCGACACTGGACAGGACCATAGCACACAGCACCAGGACCGCCTGAGGAACACGTTTCTTCCAACCCCTGACGGCCACATACCAAATACAGGCCAGAAAGCTTACTATTGCCGTTAGACAGAGGATCAGAGCAGGACGGTTTCTCCACGCCAACCCCAACAGCTTATTTCCGCCCCACAGGAGAAGGAAGCTCCCCAGAGCAATTCCCGACAGCACCCAATAGCGCCGGTCCTTGCGGCGGATACTGTTCACACCATAGACTGCCGCTGCCAGCAGAGCTATTGGAAAGGCTATATAGGCAGTGCCCATCATAAGCAACTCGTCCATCTCTTCGCCTCTATCAGACTTTTACGGCAGAAAAGGCCAGACAAAGTGAATATAGAGGGGGATCCCCACAACGGTCACCAGACAGAAAGTCAACAACAGTCCAAGCAGCACACGGCCGATATTCTCTTTCATCTCTTCTCCATCCTTTCCCTATTCATTCACTTCATAGTATTCTCCGTGGTACAGGTCATGGTCCCCCAGTCCTTCAGGGTAAGGAAAAGCCGCTCCCCCTGAAACTCCAAATAGCTGCGGGCCAACTCCCGCTGCCAGCAGTCAAAGAGAACAACAACGCATTCCCCCGTCCCAGCCAGCTCCAGGCCGTAACTCTCTCCACACTCTAGCAGCCCGCTCCCATCCTCACTGGAAACCGACTTTGTCTGGCTGCTTTCTGTCACAGAGATCCCATCGATCACTGCGGAGCTTTCATTTACCACTACAAGGTCGGCCTTCTCTCCGCCGCAGCCGGACAGCCAGAAGCCGACCAGGGAGCAGCTGGAGAGAGTCCCCACAAGGGACAGAGTCAGGAGCGCGGTCATTATCTGTTTTCTCATTTCTTTTCTCCTCTGTTCAGTCCTCTGTCCTCAGGGTCAACACCACCACCTCCGGCCTGTTTAAGAACCTGAATGGAAAGGTGCTGTTGCCCAGTCCCCGGGACACCACCAAAGTGGTGTCCTCCACTTCATAGAGCCCTTTGGTCAGTTTGGGCAGGAATCCCTGCCCCGGCGCATAGAGGCCGCCCACAAAAGGCAGCCGTATCTGGCCGCCGTGGGCGTGGCCGGAAAATACAAGGTCCGCTCCGGCCCTGGCGTAGTCGGAAATAAATTGGGGCTCGTGGGCCAGCAGGATGGATAATCCATCCGGAACATCCTCCATCAGCCAATCTACCGTTCCATCCCGCAGGCTTTCGTCTGACAGCCCAGCCAGCACCAGGCAGCTCTCCCCCACCGGAAGAACGGCGCATCGGTCCTCCAGCACCACGACTCCGGCCTCGGTCATCCCCTCCAGCAGCTCCGTCCGCTCTCTGTCTGCAATCGACCACTCGTGGTTACCGGTGATATAGTAGGTAGGCGCCAGCTCTGACGTCCCCTTTGCCAGCTCCAGAGCTGGGATCAGGTCCGTTCGGTTCCGATCCACCAAATCTCCTGTCATCAGGACCAGGTCCGGCTCCAGCTCCTCCACTAACTTCAGCAGCCGGCGCTGGCCATCCCCAAAGCGGTGGTTGTGCAGATCGGAGAGCTGGACGATGGTATATCCGTCCAACTCCCGCGGGACCTTCGTGGACGTAAACTCGTACCGGCTCACCGTCAGGCCGTTGTTCTGCCACCAGAAAAAGGCCGCCAAAAGCACCAAAGCAGCCCCAATCGCAACCATCTGTTTCCAGCGCCCTTCCCTTGTCTTCAACGCTTTTTCCTCCAAAATCCTAGAAGTCTGTTTCCAGTACATACAGCCTTCCCTGTTCCGTATCCATCAGAGCAAAGGTGCAGTTTTGCAGCACCGGGTTAAACTCACACTTTTTTCCATATTGCTCCTGAAACCTGTCCCGGTAAAACCAGAAGCCCCGTGGCTCCTCCGGCAGAGGGGGTATCTGTTCGCCGTTTTGCCGCCATGCCGCCCGGAACTGCTCCCACAGCTCCGGCTCTATGGGGCTCTCCCTCCAGCGCTGGGAGATATCGTCAATCAGCCCCTCCGCCTTATCGGGATCTGAACACTCCACCACAACTGTGAGCACCCCGTCGCCGTGGAATCCTCCGTGGCTGTCTTCATAGGTAATTGCCGCTCCTGCAGGCAGGTCGATCCCCAGTTGTTTTTCCAGATGTCTCTCCATTCCGGAGCCGCCCAGCCCCAGCTCCCCCAGAAGAACGCCGCACAGCAGCACCGCCAGCGGTAAAATGATTAAAAGCCGTTTCATATTGCCTCCAAATTTTCCTTCCATCCGGTCTTGAAGCCCTCCTTTCCCCATAGGTCCAGCCGTGCTTTTTCAGGCCTCAGTCCCCATAGGTCCTGCTCTCCGTTACGGCCCCGTCCTCCAGATAGACAAACAGGTAGCCCCATCCCAACCCGTAGCTCCCGATGGGATAGGCCAAAAGCTCTCGCACTTCTCGACCGTCGGGTGTCAACCTCTCCTCCCGCTGGTCCCCATCGGTGTCCGGTTCCAGCAGGGACACCACCTCTTCCTGGGACATCCCCTTCAAGCCGCCGTACTGAGTCAGCAGGTCGTCTACAATGTGGTGGCGCTCACCGGGCCGGGCTGCCCATCGCTCTGGAGTAAATTGACTCCGCTGCCACCACCAACCCAGAAATATCAGGGCCAGCGCCAGAAATAGCGCCAGCTTTTTGTGCCTTTTGATCCAGCTCATGGCTCCCCCTCCCCGTCAGGGACAAACTCCAGAATGTTCCCCGGCTGGCAGTCCAGGGCGGCACAGATGGCCTCCAGCGTAGAAAAACGGATGGCCCTCGCCTTGTTGTTCTTTAAAATGGACAGGTTCGCCATCGTGATATCCACCCGCTGGGCCAGCTCCCCCAGGGACATCTTTCTTCTGGCCATCATCACATCTAAATTGACTACAATCTTCACAGACCCGCCCCCTCAAATTGTCAGGTCCTGGTCCTCCTTCAGCTCCGCCGCCTGGCGAAACAGGGCGGACATAACCAGGAACAGCAGCCCGCCCATCAGGAAGATGGGGATGAACAGGGTGTTATAGGTATAAATAGGAGCCGTGTTTTTCAACCATATCAGCTCCCCGATCAGCCGCACCGCCGCCATCCCGGTGATAATCCAGCAGCAGACCGCCGCCCGCCTCATACTGCGGGCGTTGGCCATCTGGAACGGCATTCCCTCCAGAACGGTATTGAGTATCCCTTTGGCTTGCTTGAGAATCACAAAGCAGCACACACCGCAAATCAGCAAAAAAAGGGTGTACAGGGCGCAGACCGTATCCTGCCAGACCTCTCCCCAGCCGGCCAGAGCCACAAAAATTATGGGAATCACTATGTCGTCCTCGCCATACGGCTGAATCCGAAGCAGATGGAGCACCCGCTCTTCCAGAAACAGATGCAGCTCGTCCGCTGAAGTCACCAGCCAAGGTACGAACAACAGCGCAATTACATTCAGCACCATCATGCCAACGACCAGCATTTTCAGAACGCCTGCCAGCTTCTGTACCCCTGTCTTTTCCATGGAAGATTCCCCCTTTGCTACCCTAGCCTAGCACGGCAAAAACCGATTGTCAATATATTTTTATTGTTTTTCGATAAATTTTAAAGTTTAAATGTCCGGCACAGTATCGTGCCGGACCCTCATCCCGCGGTTTCAAGTGCACCGCTGTATTTTTTCAGTTCCTGCCGCCGCCGCCGCCAGTCCGGCATGAGTGTATCCATCCGGGCATAAAAGCCGGGGCCGTGATCGTGGTGAAGAAAGTGGACCAGCTCATGAAGCGCCACATAGTCCCGCAGCCCTTCTGGGCACCGGGCCAGAGCCACATTCAGGGTGATATACCCCTGGCTCCAGTGGCAGTTGCCCCACTGGCTTCTCATCTTCCGCAGCTTCAACAGAGGGCGTGCCACTCCAAGTCCCTCTACCAGAGGATAAACCCGGCCAACAGCATCTTCCAGCAAACGGAGGCACTCTTCTCTATCAGGGCCAGGGAGCAAAGGAACCGTTCGATCCGCCATACGAGCTCGCACATCCATAATCCAGCCGCCCTTTTGAGCAATCAGGTGGTCAGCCTGCTCCAGAGGACAGTGTGTGGGGATGGATAAAACTACCGTGCCATCTCGCCGAATGTGAAGATTCAAGTTTTTTACCCGCTTCTTCACCAGAAGGTATGTAATTGGACCCAAAGGCGTGTCCACCACCCGGTCTCGCTCCATTGAGTTCCCTCCCTTTTCACTTGCACTGGCATAGAATCAGAATAGGCCCAGCACCTGTGGTGAAGGGCCTATTTTTATTCTATCAGGGCCTGGACGAAAAAGCAAGGCGGCCAGCTCATACGCTGTTGTGCCCGTTTCTTTACTCGGTAATACCCAGTTGAGCTCTGGCGTTGACCAGCCAAGCCGGTTCTTTCTCACCACTGCCAGTCATGCTGTCATACACCTCAGCAGCACGCATGCCATCCGCAGCCTCCCACCGTTCCATCCAGCCGCAACGCTCAGGCTCACCTCCCACTACGACGACAGTACGGTTTCCCTCGTCGTCCTCTGAGCTATAAATATATGGAGTGCTCTCGTTGATCCGGTCTGTAATGTCTATATGCTGGCCATCAGCTACAAACCACAGCCTGCCAGCCTCCCAAGACACCACAAGAGGGGTACCCGCCTCGTCATACCCTGTGGATAGCGAGATACTCGCATAGTTTTCTCCAATACTTAACTGGCCGCCGGACATCAGGGTATAGATCTGCTCTCCGTAGGCCCAGCCCACCAGCGCCAAACAGGCCGCAAGTGCCGCGGCAACCAACCCGGTCCGCCGCGCTGTATGGCGTTTTCCCTGTACAGCAGTTATCACTCTTTTCTTAATCAGATCCACATCCACTTCATGTTCCTCCTCCGGTATAAACTCCGTATCCGTGTATTGCTCCATAAGCTCAGAAATCTCAATTTTCCATTGGTTCATAACCAACCTCCTGTAAAAATCTCTTCAACCTCTCTCTGCCCCGACGCAGCCTCGTCTTGGCGGTAGACAAGTTGAGTTCCATCTCTTCCGCCGCTCTTGCCACCGTCTGGCCATAGTAGTAGTGACGCACAAATAGTTCCCGGTCCTGCTGGTCCAAGCTGCCAAGAGCCAGGGATAGTGTTGACCGCAGCTCCCTGTACTCCGCTTCACTCTGGGGGAGGTCCGACTGCAGTAGTAGGATATCCTCCTCTAGGGGCAGGTCCTCTCGATGACCTCGCCGGCGGTTGAACGCCCGGTTTCGTGCTACTGTGGACAGCCACCCCTTCACCTGCCCTGGCCGGAGCTTTTTCCGGTTGTCCCAGGCGGCCAGAAACACGTCGCCCGCCAGTTCCTCCCATTCCTCTGGGCGGCCGGGTAGAATACGGGCCGCCACCCCACAGACATAGGGAGCATAGCAGTCTATCAGGGCCTCCAGCGCGGCTGGGTCTCCCCGGTTCAGTCTGAGCACGATCTCTTCCTCCAGAATATTTCCCCCCTCCTTTCTGTTGAAACGCGCTTCAACTATCATAACACCGCAGGGTCTGGTTTGGTTTCATCTCCACCCCTCGATTTGAAACATTTTTTTCAGGACAGGCATCCTTCTCCCCTTTCAGCCATATGCTTTGTTCCGGGAGGTGATAGTTTTGGGTCGGATTTTGGGCAAGCAAAGGTACAGGGACATTCTGCTCGGTCTGGGGCTGCTCCTTTCCGCCGCCGCCCTTGTGGTATGGCCACAGCAGTCCATGGGGGCCATGAAGGATGGACTGAAGCTGTGCGCCAATGTCATCGTCCCCTCCTTGTTTCCATTCTTCGTTTTGTCCTCCTTAGTAGTAGAACTTGGAATGTCCCGCTATCTTGGCAGGCTTCTGGAGCCAGTCATGGCACCTCTGTTTCGGGTCAATGGCAGTTGCGCTACCGCCCTAGCCCTGGGGTTTGTGGGCGGCTACCCTGTGGGGGCCAGAACAGCCATCAGCCTGTATGAGAATGGCCAGTGCTCCAAAACGGAGGCGGAACGAATGCTGGCCTTCTGCAACAACTGCGGTCCGGCCTTTATTCTGGGAGTGGTGGGCACTGGAATCTTTGGCAGCGGCCGAGCGGGACTCATGCTCTATTTCGCGCATCTGGCCGCCTCCCTTCTCATTGGGTTACTCTTCCGATTCTACCGGTCGGAGGAAGGTCCCCGCCGTTGGAGGCAGGCTGGGCCACAATTTCAGGCCACCAGTTTTCCCGCCGCCTTTACCCGTTCTGTCACCGGGGCACTTCAGTCCACCCTCAACATCTGCGCTTTCATCCTTTTCTTTACGGTTGCCATTCGTATCTTCACCTTTTCCGGTCTTATGTCTACCTCATCCGCTCTTTTGTCCACCCTTCTCTCCCCCTTTGGCCTGTCCCAACAGTGGGCCCAGAAGCTGCTCACTGGACTGCTGGAGATGTCCTCCGGTGTGTCCTCCCTCACGGATGGGGCCCTGACCGGCCGGCTATCCATGGCCGCCTTCATGCTGGGCTGGGCAGGAGTGTCTGTCCACTGCCAGGTCATGGCCTTTCTGGGGGACAGCGGCCTGTCCCTGCGCACCTATGTGGCCGGGAAGCTGCTCCACGGCGCTCTGTCCGCCGCCCTCATAGGCGGGCTGCTCTGGTTCTTTCCCCAGGAAATATCCGTCGCCTCCTACCTGGTGGAACAGACCGAGGCCATTGCTACCCTGGACTTCCACCGTGCTCTCACCATTTCGGCCGCCTGGGCCTGGGGGATGTGGCTGGTCTTTTTTGCCCTGGCTCTGTATGTGCTAAAAAAAAGCAGTGGAAAAAGGGGAAAATCTGTATTATAATATGGGCAAGATGAAAAAAGGAGCGGCCCGCCATGAATTTGTTTCAAAAGAAAATCGAGCCCAGATGCGCCTACTGCGCCCACGGCCGCACGCTGAACGAGGACCAGGTGGCCTGTCCCAAGCGGGGAATTATGTCCCCCAGCTCACACTGCCGTTCATTTCAGTATGACCCCCTTCGTCGGGTTCCTCCCCGCCCCACCAAACTGGCCACCTCGGTACTCACGGATGAGGATTTTAAGTTGTAAGCGCCCTTTCTCTCCCGTCTGTTCCAAACAAGAAAAGGACCCGG
>CABIXV010000003.1:369596-421183 GCA_902362775.1 Clostridiales bacterium
GGTTTTTTCCAGACCGGGAGTATCCCCATAGCTCATCTGGTTGGCCTGGGTGCCCAGGGCCATAATGACCGCGTCCACTTCCATCTTAAACTCGCTGCCCTCGATGACCACAGGGCGGCGGCGGCCGGAGGCATCAGGCTCGCCCAGCTCCATCTTGACACAGGTGATGGACTGGACATGGCCCTTCTCATCTCCCTCAATGGACACAGGGTTGGTGAGCAGGTCAAATACGATGCCCTCCTCCTTAGCGTGGTGGACCTCTTCGGCACGGGCTGGGAGCTCCGCCTCAGAGCGACGGTATACGATATGGACATCGGCTCCCAGGCGCTTGGCGCACCGGGCGGCGTCCATGGCCACGTTGCCGCCGCCCACCACAGCCACCTTCTTGCTGTGGAGGATGGGTGTCTCGGCATCGGGCTTATATGCCTTCATCAGGTTGATACGGGTCAGGTACTCATTGGCGGAGTACACACCCACCAGGGACTCTCCAGGGATCTTCATAAACATAGGCAATCCGGCGCCGGAGCCGATAAAAACAGCCTCATAGCCCATGTCGAACAGTTCCGTAATGGTCAATACCTTGCCGATCACCATATTTAGCTCGATGTCTACCCCCATCTTCTGGAGGTTCTCCACCTCACGCTTCACGATGGCCTTGGGCAGACGGAACTCGGGGATGCCGTAGCTGAGAACACCTCCAGGGGTGTGGAAGGCCTCGAACACGGACACGTCATAGCCCATGCGGGCCAGCTCACCAGCACAGGTCAGGCCGGCAGGGCCGGAACCAATGACCGCCACCTTGTGTCCATTCTTGGGTGCGGTGGCCACATTGGCGATGCCATTGGCGGCAGCCCAGTCGGCCACAAACCGCTCGATGCGGCCGATAGACACGGGCTCACCCTTGATGCCACGGATACACTTGCCTTCGCACTGGGTCTCCTGGGGGCACACCCGGCCGGAGATGGCAGGCAGGGCATTGGCGTCGGACAGAAGCTGATAGGCGGCTGCCAGGTCTCCCTCGGCCACCTTAGCGATAAAGTCAGGAATGGGAATGCCCACCGGGCAGCCACTGACACAGGGCTTATTCTTACAGTTCAGGCACCGCTGTGCCTCGTTCTGAGCCTGCTCCATGGTGTAGCCCAGAGCCACCTCCTGGAAATTGGCGTTGCGGACATTGGGTTCCTGCTCCGGCATCGGAGTCTTGTTCATCTGCATATTAGCCATTCATGGCACCTCCTCCCAGGCGGCAGAGATGCTTCTCCTTCGCCTTGGCCTCATGTTCCTTATAAGTGGCGTTGCGGGCGATAACTTCATCAAAATCAACCTTATGGCCATCAAAGTCGGGGCCATCCACACAGGCGAATTTCACTTCGCCGCCCACAGTGAGCCGGCAGCCGCCGCACATCCCGGTACCATCGATCATGATGGGGTTCATGCTGACGGTAGTAGGGATGCCGTACTTTTCTGTCAGCTTGCAGGCAAATTTCATCATCATCAGGGGGCCAATGGCGAATACATGGTCAAATTTGACCCCGCTGTTGATGAGCTCCTCCAGCTTTCCGGTGACGAAACCGTGGTAGCCGTAGGTGCCGTCGTCGGTGCAGATGTGCAGGTCAGTACAGGCCTGGCTCATCTCCTCCTCTAGAATGACGATATCCTTAGTCTTAAAGCCGCCGATCAGGTCCACCTGGTTCCCGGCCTCATGGAGCGCTCGGGCCACAGGCAGTGCGATGGCACAGCCCAGTCCGCCGCCCAGAACGGCTACACGGCCCAGGTCCTCTACCTCAGTAGGCTGTCCCAGAGGGCCCACAAAGTCGTGGAGGCAGTCGCCCTCGTTCAGCTCGTCCAAAGCCAAAGTCGTGCCGCCGATCTTCTGGTAAATGACGGTGATGAGCCCATCCACCGCACTGGAGATGGTCAGAGGAATACGCTCCCCCTCCTCATCCACGCGCAGGATAATGAACTGACCAGCCTTTGCTTTTGCGGCTACCAGCGGCGCGTACACCGAGATCTGGCCGATCTCTGGTGTCAGCGTCTTTTTCTTTGCGATCTCATACTTCTTCACTGCGGATCCTCCTTGTTGAATTGTTTACCGGGATCCCCCCGGCGCCCAAACTCCTTATTTTACGCGGCCCCTGCCGCGGGGATCACATCATTCTTCTCCAACGGTGCCCACGCCCACCATAGCGTCGGTTTCTCTGGCGCCGCGCTGCCCAGCGGACCAAAACGACCACCAGGGCAGCGACCAGGATCAGCACCAGCAGCGCCACCAGTGTGATCCAGTTAGGACGTTTCAGCAGCTCGACCGGATTCCAGCTTTGGCTGACATCCTTCCGCCCATCCGGGCCTGAATAGCGTTCAGGCAATCCATCCTCTGCGAAGGACTGTAGATAGGCCGCCAGAGCGTACCACTCCTTTACCTCATTCCCATACTGGTCGTAAATGATACGCTGGGTGAAGTCGGTGACAGGCTGGCCGTTCTCGTCCTTGGGCTCAATCGATAGCAACCCAAAAGATCGTTCCTGGATGGTACCCAGCATCTGGGCCGAGTACATCCCGGTGACTACCCGGTAGAGTTGGTCGTCGTCTATCTCTGTGTATTCACGCTCCTGCCGTGTCACGGAGAAGCCCATGTCTTCCGCCGAAGTCCCGCCTCCCAGGACCGGTGCTTTCTCAGTCCGGCTTTTATCCTGGTATATGCGCGCCTCAGTCACCCGGTTGAAGAACATCCGGTGGGTGTTGAAGGAATATTCCATTCCAGCCATATAGAGCTGGGCAACCGGCATGATGGGGGTGACGGAAGCGTCCACCTCCGCGACCGCTTTCAGCTCTTTCCCGGTAAGATAACAGGACACCAGGGGATAACCTGAGGTCCCGTCCGCTCCCACGCCCATGGACAGCACATCAAAAGCCATAGAGGTGGTGACCTCTCCGGCGTACAGTGGGGCACGGAGGACCCCGTCGGCCGTAACAGTCACTACAGGCCCATCCGGTACGTCGGCCTCTAAATTCTCCACCGCCCACAGGAAGGAATCCGCTACCAACTCACCTAAGGCGTTTCCAGTTTGTATGCCGGGCTCTGGGGCCGTGAGGTCAAAGTCTAGAGTGGTAAGCACCTGGTCATAAGACAAACCATACCGGGACAGATAGCCGCCCTCCACCAGCCCCTTCCACTCCTCCACTAGAGCCGATATCTCCCCGTCCTCTGGCATCGTCTCGTCGATGGGGATCAGCCGGTAATCGGCCAGCTCCTTTCCTTCCGCTGACCAATTCAGAGTGATGGAGCCCAAATTCTCACAATAAGGACCGGAGGATACGATATAGGTGTCCCCAACCACCAGCGGCTCTTTCAAAGTGGTATGGGTATGGCCAGAGATGATAAGGTCAATACCCTCCACCTCTTCGGCCAGCCGCTCATCCTCAGACAGCTTCTTTTTTTCGTTGGTCCCACTGTGGGACAGGCAAATAATGAACTCCGCCCCCTGGCTCTTCAGGGCATCCACGCACCGCCGGGCATTTTCCTCCACATCGCCCAGAACAAAGCCAGAGGCGGGGGCACATGCGGCGGAATTTTCTCCCATCAATCCGAAAATGCCATAGGTCACGCCACCCCGCTCCAGCAGCATATAATCCTGAACTCCGTATGCCGCCATGGCGCGCTGGATATTGAGCTGATCCGGATTTTCAGGAGACGGCTTGTAATTTGACATGAGCAGCGCCGGCGAGGGTCCCCCACTGAGGACCACCGCGTTAAGCATCTGAGCAAAGCCCGTCCCCTCGTGGTCAAACTCGTGGTTGCCGGCGGTAGCGGCATCATAACCCAGGGCACCCATGGTCCGTAATTCCGCTCCCTGAGTGGTGTACATCGTCTGGATCAGGGACCCGATGGAGAAATCCCCTCCGTCCAGTACCAGAGCATTAGGATAGTTCTCCCGCTCCCGGTCCAGGGCAGTCTTCAGCCGGGCATAGCCTCCCGCTTCCCCTCCCGTTCCATCCGCCTGAGGCAGAAAATGGGAGTGGAGATCATGGGTAAACAGAACTGTGGTGGTATTGACCTGGGATGTACCCTCTGCCCCCGCCTGGACCGGCACCAGGGGAAGGGCGAGCAGCAGGATCAGCACCAAAGTCGAGAAACGGCGGAAAAAGCCCAAGTTGGCACCTCCAACTGATACAGATATTTTGCCATAACTGGCTGATTTTTGGATTCTCATATCTTGCTATTTTCTTGGCGAATAATCACATTTTTTGCAATTTTTATCCAAAAATACGCAAGATTTCCGTCAAAAATTGATATTTATTTAACAAATTAGGTCATGGCACACCGGCCGATAAAACAGAGCCCTAACTCCCTCCGGACTCTGGGTTTGACCCAGCGCCCACATAAGCTTGGCGGTGGCCCCCTCTAACGTCATGTTATAGGCCTCCATCAGCTGGTACTTCTCCTTGACCTGCTGGCCCACTTGATAGACGGCCATATCGCTCCCCTCATAGGGCACCTGGGTCATCATTACGATAGTCCTCCCAGCGTCGAGCCACTCTCCGATAGCCTGGGCCAATGGGCCGCTCTCCCCGCCCGGTAGGCCGCCCACCCCAAATGACTGGAGGATGACCGCCTGGTAGCTGTCCTTCAGCCGCCGCAGCCCCTCCGCTCCCATACCGGGGATCAAGGTAAGCAGCAATACCCGCTCCTCCAGCTTGTCATAGAAGGTGGCCTTCGCCCCATCCATATACTGTCTTGGCGCCAGGTAGCGGATCAGCTTTCCATCTCGAATGACGCCAATCTCCGGATAATCCACGCTAGAAAAGGCGTTATAGCTCTTGGTTCGCTCCTTCCGAGCCCGAGTGCCTAGGATAACTTTTCCATCAAAGACCAGACTGACATCGTGGGAATCATCGTCCGCCGCATAGAGAAAGCTGTTGTACAGGTTCATCCGGGCATCAGTGTCGTGCAGACAAATCGATTTTTGGGAACCTGTGATAACGATAGGCTTGGGGGAATCCTGGATCAGATAGGATAGCGCGGCGGCAGTGTAGGCCATCGTATCGGTGCCATGTGTAATCACGAAACCGTCATACCGGTCATATTGCTCCTGGATGGCGCCGGCCATCTCCAGCCAATGGGCAGGCCTCACATTCGTGCTGTCTAGGTTCATCAGCTGGACAGCCTCCACCCGGCACAGACTGCCTAGACTGGGTACATAGCTTAATATCTCTTCTGAGGTAATGGCAGGACTCAACCCCCGCCCGCTCTCCTTGGACGCGATGGTGCCACCGGTGGCCAGCATGAGGATATGCTTCATCGGCCCTTAGTCCTCCCCATCCAGAAATATCTCCACCGGACGCCGCTGAGAAAATTTCTCTGTCAGTCGGCTGGCCAGGGCCGAACTGTTATACCCAAGCGCCCCCACGGGGCACCGGGCCGCGCAGGCCATACAGCTAATACATTTGGACATATCCCACAGCAGGGTCTGCTGGTCCATGGCCCCTGTTGGGCAGACCTGGGCACAAAGACCACACCCCAAACAGATATCCCAATCCCGATCCTTCTTCACTGGAACGGCGGGCCTGGGTGCAGGTTCTGGATCTCCTGGAACGTCAGCCTCTGCCCAGTGCAGTTGATCCAGCTTCTCCCTAACTCCCCTAGCAAACTCCGTCAAAACAGCCATATCTTCTTCATCAGGCCGGCCCGTTCCAAGGAGGGGGGCAAAGATATGAGGCGTGACGACAGCCGCCCCGCCTACGCATCGGAACCCCTGTACCCCCATCTGCCGCTTCATCTGGGCCAGTGTATCGTCATAGTGTCGGTTCCCGTAGGCGGCTACTATGACACAGGGAGTGTTTTCTCCCCTAAGTCCATCCAGCAGTCCGGGGATAGCAGGCATCTGCCCGGCATACACCGGCAGGCCGAGCACCAGCAGCTCGTCCGGTCCATAGTGGGCGGCGTTCCGTTCCCGGCCGCCCAGGTCCAGCAGCTCCGTAGGGCCAAACAGGCCGCAAATCAGCTCCACAGCCCGCCGGGTCCCTCCGGACGGGCTGAAATACGCGCCTTTTACCTTCATGATATCCTCTATCCTCCCCAAAACCAGTCCGCTTTTTCCTTACAGGCACTGTAAATATTTCCCATACAGAGTCATGGAGAGCTCGCTGCCAATAGTATGGACCTGCTCCTCTGTGATCCAGCCCTCGTAAAGGCCCAGTTCCTCCAGACAGCCTACATAGCGCCCAGTGGTATCCTGGATATTGCGGATGGTCTGTCCCGCCTCCAAAAGGCTGTCGGCGGTACCGGCGTCCAGCCAGGTAAAGTTCTTTTCCAAAGGGATGACCTGAAGTTCCCCCCGGTGGAGATATTCCAGATTCACATCGGTAATCTCCAGCTCTCCCCTAGCGGACGGCTTCAGGTGGCGAGCGATCTCCATAACCTGGTGGTCGTAGAAATAGAGCCCCGGTACAATGTAGTTGCTCTTAGGATATCGAGGTTTTTCCTCAATGGAAATCGCCCTGCCGTCCTTGTCAAACTCCACTACACCAAACGGGCGGGGATCTTCTACCCAATAGCCGAAGACAGTGGCGCCCCGGTCGTTGGCAGCCGCCCGCTTCAAAGTGGCCGCCAATGTGGGGGCATAGAAGATGTTGTCCCCCAGCACTAGGCAGACGCGGTCGTTCCCCACAAAACTCTGACCAATCAGCAGCGCGTCGGCGATACCCCGGGCCACCGGCTGTTCCGCAAAGGAGATACGGGTTCCATACTGACTGCCATCTCCCAGCAGGGCCTCAAAGGTCTCAATCTCTCCGGGAGGCACAATAACCAAAATGTCAGAGATGCCTGCCTGCATCAAAATGGCGATTGGGTAATAGATCAGAGGCTTGTCATAGACCGGCAGCAGGGGCTTACACACCGGCTTAGTCATGGGGTAAAGGCGGGTCCCCTTCCCCGCCGCTAGAACGATACCTTTCATTTCTGTGCCTCCTTGCCTGTCCGCAGGACAAAATGTCCATACAGCTTTTCTTATTTTACCACGACAACAGCGCCTTTTTCAAGCCAGAAATCCGTTAACTGCCGGCAAGCAAAAACTGGGTGAGAAGCCTTGCTTCTCACCCAGTTCCTATTCTTTTAACCGGTCAGCCAAGGACGACCAGCAGGTCATCCGTATTGACGGCGGTGCCTACCACAGCAGAAACAGCCTTGACCGTACCATCCACAGGTGCGGAAACCTCAATTTCCATCTTCATGGCCTCTAGAACCACCAAGACATCGCCTGCCTTCACGGACTGGCCCACAGAGCACTCCACCTTAAAAATGTTGCCAGGCATGGGGCTCTTGACTGCCGTCTCACCGGCGGCCACGGTGGCGGCAGGAGCCGCAGCGGGAGCAGGCGCTGGGGCGGGAGCGGGAGCGGCGGCAGGAGCAGCCACAGGGGCGGCCACGGGAGCAGCAATCACAGGGGCAGCCGCCACAGGCGCGGCGGGAGCAGCCCCGTCAGCTCGCTCAACGGCCACCTGGAAGGGCTTGCCGTCGATGGTGATGGTAAAGGTTCCGGTGCAGTCGCCGCCCTGAGCGCCCATTACCAGGTGGGGGGGCTGATAGGAAGCAGCGAAGGGCTCGATGGGGCGGGCAGTATAGCCATGGCCCGCGGGAGCGGACACGCCGGTGTAGTACACATGACCCTGCCAGGCAGGCAGGGGGGGCAGTTCGGGGGCCTTGGCGGCAGCGGGAGCGGCCGCCTTCTTGGGCTCCTCCTTCTTGGGGAAGCCAGCCTCCCGGTCCTTGAAGAAGGCCATGGCCACCTGAGGGAAGGCGATGTAGGACAACACATCCTCATCACTCTTGGCGGTGGCGCCCAGCTCCGCCTTGGTCTTCTCAAAGACGGGCTCCAGGGTGTCAGCATAGCGCCCTTCCACCAACGGGGTATCGCCCAGGATCTTCTTCTGGATCTCAGGATCGATGGGGGCGGGCGTACGGCCGTACTCACCGCGGCAATATGCCTTGATCTCCTTGCCTACCACCTTATAGCGCTCGCCGGCCAGAACATTCTGCACAGCCTGGGAGCCTACCATCTGGCTGGTAGGGGTAACCAGGGGAGGATAACCCAGATCCTTACGGACCTTGGGCGTCTCGGCCAAAGCCTCGTCCAGCTTGTCAATGGCGTTCATCATCTTCAGCTGAGAGATGAGGTTAGACAGCATACCGCCGGGGATCTGATAGTTCAGACACTGGGTATCGGTAGCCATCGAGATGGGGTCCAGAGTGCCGTCCTTCAGGAAGTCAGCCCGGACATTTTTAAAAAAGTCAGCCATCTTGATCAGCACCTTGTCGTCCAGATCCACCTGGAAGCCCATTTCCCGCAGAGCATAGGCCATGGTCTCGGTAGCAGGCTGGGAGGTACCGCCGGACATGGGGGAGATTGCGCAGTCCAACACATCGGCGCCCGCCTCAACACACTTCATATAGGTCATGAAGGCCAAGCCGGTGGTACAGTGGGTATGGATGACAACAGGCATATCCGGTTCGGCGTCCTTGATGGCAGACACCAGATTATAAGCCTCCTGGGGTCCCATAATACCGGACATATCCTTGATACAGATGGAGGAAGCACCCATATTCTTCAAATCCTTCACCATGCCCACAAAAGTGTCCTGGGTGTGGACCGGGCTGGTGGTGTAAGAGATGGTACCGGAGGCATGGGCCCCCTGCTTGACGGCCTCGTCGATGGCGACCTCCAGATTACGCACGTCGTTCAGGGCGTCGAAAATACGGATGATGTCGATACCGTTTTTGACTGAGTACTCCACAAACTTACGAACTACGTCGTCCGGGTAATGCTTATAGCCCAGGATATTCTGACCACGCAGCAGCATCTGCAGCTTGGTGTTGGGCATCTTGGCACGGATCTTACGCAGCCGCTCCCAGGGGTCCTCCTGCAGGTAGCGCAGGCAGACGTCAAAGGTAGCGCCGCCCCAGACCTCAGCGGAGTAGAAGCCAGCCTTGTCCATAGTCTCCAGGATGGGCTCGAACTTGCTGTAAGGCAGCCGAGTGGCGATCAGGGACTGGTTGGCATCACGCAGTACGGTCTCCGTAATATTTACTTTTCTCATGTTGATCGACCTCCGTATTGCTTTTTTTGCGCGGTACTAAATCAAAAAATCATCGCGCGGCACAATTTCAGCCGCCATCTAAAAAACGCTTACCGCTATTTTAGTATAATTTTTCCCATAAAGCAAGACCTCAATCAAGAATTATTCTGCGTTTTTCACTCCCTCTCCCTCTATCCGGGGGCGCTCTTTCCAGATGTATCGCTTCCTCTTACTTTTTAACAAAGAGCAGAAAAAGCCGCAGCATGGTCTTTTCAAACCTGCTGCGGCCTTCTGCCGCTTGTTCCCTGCGGCATGGGATGCACTCCCCGGTCACCGATCACTGCACGAATCACCATCCTCATAGGAGTGATATCTGTCATACTCAAAGATCAAGTCATCCACGTCCACGTCGGCACGGACACGGGACCAGATATTGTTCACTTCACGCTTAGGCATCGTCATGCGGACACCTCCTTCCTTGTTTCTAAAATTAGGTATAAAAATACCACCGCCTGCGCCGCAAACGATGGAGCCAACATTCCAATATGTTGTGGATGCACGGACTGTCAGGTCCAATATCCGCGCACAGAATGTCGCCATCGCTTGCAGCTATAGGAGCCGCCCTGAGTTACATAATGATTTCGCTGATTCATTCCGCACGCCTCCTCTCTCATTCGTATCGCCGCCAGCATGAAAATGCCCGCAGACTGACAGCCAACTTTGAATATTTCCAAAGCTTCGGCCGTTTCCGCGGGATGGCTAACGTATAGAATTGACTTTATACCGTACCAAAATAAAATCCAATTTCTTCGTTTTTGCCAGAACCAACAGGCTCTCCCCACAGCAGCATCCTCCGCTGGTGATATTATTGTAAACCTAGACAGCCCGTTTGTCAATCCTTTTTTGCAGGATTTTTCTGGTCAATCTGCAAGAGGGAGGGACTGTGCTTAGTCCCTCCCTCCGCTTCCTTATACGGTGGGCTGTTGGTTTGAATACTTGGTGTAAGCTTGGCTAATCTTATCCTGTGGCGCCTGTTCGGGGCTGTACCAGCCCTTGCTCTGGGCTGTGGTGAACAGCTGGGTCTGGGTCTGGTGGCTCTGGTTAATCAGCTTGAGGAACTCATCCCGCAAGGGGACGCTCACGCACTCAGAGGCAAAAATACCGTAGTTCAGGGACATTTTCTTCTCACTATTCAGAAAATCTGTAATGCGTTCCTGGTCGTTCATGCTCTCGTCCTCCTTAGTGCAGATACTTCAGCAGGCAGGTGTAATTCTGCTGGTGCTGGCCAGCCAGGTTCTGGAAGCAGGTCTTCAGCTCCTGGTCGGTTGTTTCCTGGACGGCGGTCTGGTACTTGCTGTACAGCACCCGCTCGAAGTCCAGCTGGTCGGACAGGCCCGCCAGCTCTTTTGTGGTCAGATTGGGCATAGATGTTCCTCCTTTTTCTTGGGGAGATCCCCGTACTGGAAGTTAGTCTGCCCTGTTCATTCCCGATTATGCGGCCTCTTTGGTCTTCCCTCCCCATCAAATTCCCAGACCAGGTGAGGCCCGCCCTCCAGCCGCTCCAGGCGGGCCAGACAAAACAGGGCGTTCATCGGCACCGGCGCATTTGTACGGAAGGGCGCGGCCAGCCAGAATCCTTCCCGCCCCCTTCGGCATGGCATAGGGGAGCGAAGCTGCCCTCGGAGCACCGGGTCGGACACGAGCCGGTCCGGATGCTGTTCACAGTACCACCGCCCTCCCCTCTCCTCAGAAAAGGTAAAGGCCAGCGGCGCTTCGACCCGGAAGTCGGGCCAACAGCCTGCCCGCTCCAGTTCTCCAACGCTCAAGGTACGGCTCAATCGCAGGCGGTCTCCCTCAGGAACCAGGGTTCCCAGCAGCAGCTTTCCACCCCGGTCGCCGTGGAGCCATACCTTATATAGTCCCCTTCCATCAGATGGGCGCTCCGCCTCCAGCCGTACTCTAGGCCCCTCCTGACGCAGGAGCAGCGTCCCACCGCCGACCATTTCCATTCTCTGCTCCACTTGCGATGCCCCCTCTCCCTTTAGTCTATGCGGAAGGGGAAAGATTTTCTTCCCTTTCTCCTGTTTTTCAGTGATTTTTGTCCATACGGTGACCTTGTCACAGAATTTTTTCCCACACCGGGATAAATTATATTCAATAAGTTCTAGGGAGGCGTTTCCATGGGACCCTTTGATTTTTTTCTGCCGGGCAGGCGGCTTGCCAAACAACTGACCCAGTTAGACCAGTTGTCTGACCCCCTTCTGGTGGACGTCCGCACTCCGGAGGAGTTTCGTTCCGGCCATCTGCCTGGGGCCATTAATCTGCCCTTAGACCAGTTAGGGACCGTCCCCCTTCCAAAAGGCCGGCCTGTCTTTGTCTACTGCCACAGTGGGGCCAGAAGCGCCCAGGCCTGCTCCACGCTCCGGGCCATGGGCTGCCAGGCATCTAATCTCGGCGGGCTTGCGGGTTACCGCGGCCCCTTGGAATAAGAGAGGAGTTTTATTATGAAAGTTGTAATCATCGGCGGCGTGGCCGGCGGGGCCACCGCCGCCGCCCGGCTCCGCAGGCTGGACGAGACCGCGGAGATCGTGATCCTGGAGCGCACAGGCTATGTATCCTATGCCAACTGTGGCCTTCCTTATTATGTAGGAGGGGTCATCCGAGCCCAGGACGCCCTTACCCTTCAAACGCCGGAGAGCTTTCGCGCCCGGTTCAACATCGATGTAAGGGTGGGCCACCAGGCTCTGGCCATCCACCAGGAGAGCCATACCATCACAGTCCTGGATTTGGCCAGCGGCACACAATATGTGGAAGGCTATGACAAGCTTATCCTCTCTCCCGGCGCGCGGGCGGTCAAGCCCGATCTGCCGGGCGTAGACGACTGCCGAGTATTCACTCTGCGCACAGTGGAGGACACCCTGCGCATTCGGTCTTACATCGAGTCGCACCGTCCCCGTTCCGCTGTGGTGGTCGGGGGTGGTTTCATCGGGCTAGAGGGGGCTGAGAATCTACTCCACGCTGGGGTTGCCACTACTCTACTCCAGCGGAGCGGCCAGGTTCTGCCACCTCTTGACTGGGACATGGCCCAGGAGGTCCACTCCTACCTCCGCGGTCAGGGGCTGGACCTGAGGCTGAACGCCGGAGTGCAGGGTTTCCAGGAGATGGATGGGCAGTTCTACACCCTAGTAAAGGACAGCGCCCCTATCCCCTCTGACCTGGTGCTGCTGGCCATCGGTGTCACTCCAGAATCCGACCTGGCACGAGAGGCTGGTCTGACCCTTGGAGCCAAGGGCGCCATCGTGGTCAATGAGCACATGGTCACCTCTGACCCAGATATCTATGCCGTAGGTGACGCTGTGGAACTGACTCACTTTGTATCCGGCAGCAAGGCCCTGATCGCCCTGGCCGGTCCGGCCAACAGGCAGGGCCGCATCGCCGCCGACCACATCTGTGGCCGGGAGAGCCGCTATGCCGGGGCACAGGGCTCCTCTATCATCAAGCTGTTCCACATGACGGCCGCCTCCACCGGTCTGAACGAAAAGGCCGCCCAGGCCGCTGGCATCCCCTATGATAAGGCGGTCACCTACTCCGCCTCCCACGCTACCTATTACCCCGGCGCTGAAAACATGACCATCAAAACCCTGTTTGACCCATCCAGCGGTCGGGTCCTGGGGGCCCAAATCGTAGGCTTCGGCGGTGTGGATAAGAGGATCGATGTGCTAGCCACCGCCATCCGGGCCAGGATGACCGCCGCCGAGCTAACTGAGCTCGATCTCGCCTATGCCCCGCCCTATTCCTCTGCCAAAGATCCGGTCAATATGGCTGGATATGTCATTGAGAACCTCCGGAATGGAGCCATTTCCCAATTCCACTGGTCGGACGTGGAGTCCATTCCAAAGGATGGCTCTGTCACTCTGCTGGATGTGCGCACTCCCCAAGAAGTGGCCGTCCAGGGCCTCATCCGTCCGGACGCTGTCAACATTCCCGTAGATGAGCTGCGGAATCGGATGGGAGAATTGGATCCCTCTAAACCCGTATACGTCAACTGTTACAGCGGACTGCGCAGCTACTTGGCCTGCCGTATGCTTGGCCAGCGCGGTTTCCAGTGCTCCCACCTCTCTGGCGGCTGGCGGTTCTGGTCCTATGTGACGACAAATCGGACCCACGAGGCGGCCCCTACCCACCCGTGCGGAGCAGCAATCGAAGAATAATCTGATTTTTACAGATTTTTTCATTTTTTTGTTGCATAACCATGAAAACCATGGTATACTACCAAGGCATTATGCGTGGGAGTGCGGATCTTTCGCCCGGTGCCCAGCCAGAAGTTGGGTTGGCGGAGGATATGATGCCCCCAGAAGAATTGAACTGAAAAACAGGAGGAAACAAACTATGGCAGTCGTATCTATGAAGCAGCTGCTGGAGGCCGGCGTTCACTTCGGCCACCAGACCCGCCGGTGGAATCCCAAAATGGCCACCTACATCTATACCGAGCGCAACGGTATCTATATCATCGACCTGCAGAAGACTGTGAAGAAGCTGGAGGAGGCCTACAATTTCGTCCGTTCTCTGGGCGAAAAGGGTGAGACTCTGCTGTTCGTGGGCACCAAGAAGCAGGCCCAGGAGGCCATCAAGGAAGAGGCCGGCCGTGTGGGCATGTATTGGGTAAACGCCCGCTGGCTGGGCGGTATGCTGACCAATTTTAAGACTATGCGCGGCCGCGTGGAGCGTCTGAACCAGCTGAAGAAGATGCAGGAGGACGGCACCTTCGATATGCTGCCCAAGAAGGAAGTTATGAAGCACCTGGGCGAGATCGCCAAGCTGGAGAAGTACCTGGGCGGCGTCACCGAAATGAAGAAGCTACCCGGCGCCCTCTTCGTGGTCGATCCCCGCAAGGAGCGCAACGCCATCAACGAGGCCCGCAAGCTGAACATCCCCATCGTCGCCATCGTGGACACAAACTGCGACCCCGACGAGATTGACTATGTCATCCCCGGCAATGACGACGCGATCCGCGCCATCAAGCTGATCTCCTCTGTCATGGCCAACGCCATCCAGGAGGGCAAGCAGGGCCAGGACCAGGCTCCCGCCGCTGAGGCCGAGGCTCCTACCGCTGAGTAAGCAAAAACTATCCCATCCGCATCACACAGCGCCCGCCCGCGCGGGCGGGCGCTGTTCTTATTTTGACATACAGCCGGGCCGGTGGGCCGGCTTGAGATAAAATGGAGGTAATTTATTATGGCTATTTCCGCAAAAGACGTACAGAAGCTGCGCGAGATGACCGGCGTGGGCATGATGGACTGCAAGAAGGCCCTGACTGAGTCTGAGGGCGATTTTGACAAGGCCATCGAGTGGCTGCGTGAGAAGGGCCTCGCCGCCCAGACCAAGAAGGCCGGCAAGGTGGCCGCCGAGGGTGTTTCCTACGCTGTTGTTACGGAAAAGGGTGTAGGCGTCATCATCGAGGTCAACTCCCAGACCGACTTTGTGGCCAAGAACGACGTCTTTAAGGATTTCGTTATGGCCCTGGCCGTGGTGGTAGCCGAGGAGGCTCCCGCCGATGTGGAGGCTCTGAAGGCCTGCCGCTATCCCGGCACTGAGCGTACCGTGGCCGATGTCACCGCCGACAAGGTGCTGGCCATTGGCGAGAACATCCAAATCCGCCGCTTCGTCCGCTATGCTGAAGGCGTCAACGTCCCCTATATCCACATGGGCGGAAAGGTCGGTGTGCTGGTCAATCTGGCCGTTGAGGGCATCGAGCCCCAGCAGGTCACTGAGTTGGGCAAGGACATCGCCATGCAGATTTGCGCTATGAACCCCTCTTACCTGGACAAGTCCGACGTTTCCCAGGAGGTGCTGGACAAGGAGAAGGAGATCCAGCTGGCTCTGATGGCCAACGATCCCAAGATGGCCGCCAAGCCCGACAAGGTGAAGGAAGGCATCGTGATGGGCAAGCTGGGCAAGTACTACGAGGAAAACTGCCTGCTGCAGCAGGCCTTTGTCAAGGAGAACAAGATCTCTGTGGAGAAGCATGTAGCCGAGATCGCCAAGCAGCTGGGCGGCAAGATCACTGTCAAGGCTTTCACCCGCTTCGCTACTGGCGAGGGTATCGAAAAGGCCGAGGATGACTTCGCTGCCGAGGTCGCATCCATGGTCAAGTAAGGAGTCTGTGACCTTTAAATGATAGGGGCCCGTGGTAAATACCACGGGCCCCTTCTTTTCCCGGTTTGCCATAAATACGGAAAAGCCTCTGGCATTGCCAGAGGCTTCACAGTTTTATTCAAGCTTTCGGCGGGAATGTGATCCCAGCCACCGACACATTGACCACTGAAACCTCTAAGCCGGTCATCGATTCAATAGCACTCTTGACACCATCCTGGATGGCCCTTCCAATCTCAGGAATGGTGTGTCCATAGCCCATCAGGACGGACAGCTCCACTTCCACTTTATCGTCCTCCATCCTGACATGGACTCCCTTAGCCAAGTTCTTTTTGCCCAGTAGCTCGGCGATATCACTGCCCAGATTGGCGGCCAGACCGCTGACCCCCTCCACATCCAGAGCGGCAGCGGCGGTGATGGCAGCCAGCACCTCCTCGGAGATATGGATATTGCCCAGCTCATCCGAGCGGGAAACGTACTCTTTATTCTCACTCATGGTTTGCCACGCTCCTTAGATCGCAGTTTTCATCAGAGAAGCCGGACGCCCCCAAGCGTCCTCCTTACTTCGTGCTTATTGTAACACAGTTCTCTCCGTTTGACAACTGCGGTCTGAAAACTTTCCCGCGCCGTGTCACTCCACCTCGATAATCTTGATCTGATCGGCGGTAAAACCGGCTGCCTGGTTGACCACGTCCACGATCTTGGCGGTATCTGCCTCCACCAATCCGCCCTCCGGCGCGGAAACAGCCAGCGACAGAGAGTTCTCTCCAATAAAGGCTACACAGTCTGTATAGCCCTTTGCCACCACCAGATTTTCAATTTGAGCTTCCGTCACCGTGTAATCGGCCATGGTCTGAATAGTCTCGTTGACCTGCTCTTTTACCGTTTCATCGGCATCCTCACGGGCGGCGGCGTCCTGAAGAAGGGACAGGGCGCTGTCCCTGGCCTGCTGCCGGTTGAGCCGGGCTGTGGCAAAGTAGTCGCTGGAGGCTGACGCTGTCCCTGTATCACTGGCCGTCCCGCCCACATCGGCGGTCCCGCTTCCATTGGACAGCAGAGGATCCTCTGTCTCTCCGCCTACCATGGTGGACTGGCCCAGCGTCTTGCCCGCCTGGGCCTCCTGCTCATAGTTCCAGTTCAAATAGACCGCCGCGCACACGAATAGGGCAATGGCCGCCACCACCGCATTGCGCTTCCACAGCTGGGACCAGCCGGTCCCCTTCTTACCCGTTCTCATGTCGATTCCTCCCTGATATAAATTAAGTATTTCCCTGACAAATGGATATCCGGTCCGTGCCCAGTCCCGTCAAAGCGGACACTGCCTCCAGCAGCCTCAGCTGGATTCGGGGATCTCCCCCGCCGGGACAGACCACCAGCGCCCCCCGAAACTCCGGAGCCAGTGTTTGGAGAGGGACTACTTCCTGCTGTCCGGAGCCCCGCCCCACGGTAACTGTGGTAGAGGAACCTCCCCCTTCCCGGTCCCGCTCCTGGTCCTGGGCCAATATCTGGCGGCCGTCGCTGTCCAGCGTCAGTACCACCCGGACCTCTCCAGCCCCCTCCACTTGGGAAAGAGCCCGCTCCATCTTCTCCTCGAAGGCCTCCAGATCAAAGCCCTCAGCAGGAGCCTGGGCCCCCTCCTGGCCTTTGTCTCTCTGGCCTGTCGTGGGCAGGGCCATCAGCACCACCCCAAGCCCGATAACCAGCAGCACATATTTATATTTTCCCAGCGCCTCCTTCCACCTCAGAGCCAATTTCGGCCAATCCAGCTTCACGGCAGTTCCCCCTCCTCAACATAAGCCTGCTCCTCCTCCGGGATGCCCAGGTCCTCCTGGATCACCAGGGACAGCCGCTCCCGCTCCCCTTCTGTCAGAAAGCCGGATACTTCCGCCCGCTCCGGTAGGAACAGCCCCTCCTCCCCTGCCCGGCAGGATACCCGGGCGGTGCAGGTCAGTCCAAGCTCTGCCGCCTTGTCCACAATATATGCGGCATATTCCTGCTCTATGATCGTTTTCATCTGCTCATCCACCTGCCGCTCCAATTCCTGTGTTCTATCCTCTAGGCCCAGGTGATATTCCTCCAGCCAACGCTGCCCCCCTTCCAGATCCAGTTGGGCCAGAGGGGCGAGGATGACCGCCAGCAACACCAGGCCGCAGACCAGCCGTCCCACCCGCCTCACTGGTCCGGCGGGCATTAGGCCGTCAGCCAGGGCGCAGAGGACAGAGGCCCCCGTGATAGACAGCAGCCAGCTCCCGACCCCGGCCATCATGGGATCACCGCCATAATAGCAGACACCAAGCTGACCAGCAACACCAGAGCCGCCGCGCCGGTCATCCCCAGCACTAGGCCGAACGCGCCGCCGATGGCGTCGATCAACTGACTCAGCCTGGGCTGTGCCACAGTGGCGCACAGGGCCGCCGTGGCCTTATAGACCAGGTATTGCAGGGCCAGCCGCAGGAAAGGAGTCAGGCAGATGGCCAGCACCACCAACATCCCAACCACCCCAACCGTCCCTTTCAGCACACCCGCCCCGGCCAGCACAGTTTCCGAGGCGTCGGCCAGAATTCCCCCCACCACTGGAATAGCTCTGGAGATAGCCAGCTTGGCCGCTTTGACCGCCGAGGCGTCTACCGTTCCGGCGATGGCTCCGCTGGCGGTCAGATAGCCCACAAAGGCCAGGAGGAAGGCCGTCAACAGGAAAGAAGCGGCCCCCTTCAGCAGCCCCGCCAGTTTTTTCAGTCCGGGATTACCCACCGCCGCATGGGCACAGCTAGCCGCCACGTAGGCATATACCATAGGGATCAGGAGCCGGTCCATGGCGGTGATGAGAAGCTGGGAAAACAGGACTGTGGCTCCCTGTCTGACTGCTCCTCCCGTCACCCCTCCGGTGGCGGCGGTGAGTACAGCCATCACCGGGAGCAGGGTTTCAGAAAAGGTTCCCATCCGGCCGATGGTGTCACGCCCCATCCCGATCATGACTGCCATATCTGTCATGGTAAGTGCGGTGATAGCTAGCGCCCCGGCAATCTCCACCGCCTGGAGTCCCTCACTCTTGCCCTGGATGGCCCCCTCTGCCATGGCGCACAGCAGGACCACCGCCAGCAGCTTCAGCCCTGTGGCAATGCTGGCCCGGAGCAAGGAGCCGATTTGGTCCAGAGCGTCGGAAAAAAGATTGGACAAGCCCTGGTCCAATCCCCCATCCGCCTCCACGCCGTAGCTCTCCGCCTGGTCCCACAGCTCGTCCATTCCCGGCACCTCCGCCTCCTGGGCGAAACAAAGCGGAGCACTCAATAGGAGGGCCAGCAGCAGGATACAAAACTTTTTCATTTTAGCATCTCCGTCATCATCAGTACCACCGCTCGGACGAGCGGCAGGGCCACCACCAGGGCCAGGACTGTTCCAGCCGTCTCCACAAAGGCGGCCACCCCTCCCTCACCGGCTGACTTGCATACCTCCGCGGTCAGACGTGTCAGGATAGACAGGGCCACTGTCTTGACCACTGGCTCCAGCAGCTCTTCCGACAGGCCGGCCAGACTGGTGAGCTCCTCCATCAGGGCCACAACTGCCCCCAAGCCGTCCGCAACCAGGGCGACCATCCACAGCCCGGCCGCCAGGGCCAGCAGCAGAGCCAGCTCAGGGGTGTTTTTCCGCAGGACTACTCCCAGCACCGCAGCCGTGATGGCCCCCGCCGCCACCTTGACCATCAGGTCCATATCAGAGGCGGAACAGGGTCTTTACCATGTCGAACAGGCTGGCGATCTCCTGGACCACCATCATCAGGACCACCACCAGGGCGGCTAAGGTGGTCATCATAGCCTGTTCGTCCCGGCCAGCCCGGCTCAGAACCTGGTTGAGTACCGCCACCACGATCCCAATCGCGGCGATCTTAAAAATTAGATCTACGTCCAATGCGAACCCCTCTTTCGTGTCAAGATCAGATCAGCAGGATGACCAAAAATGCTCCACCCGTCAGCCCAAGGGCCTGACACACCCTGCCCTGCCGCCGGCTCTCTTCCGCATCCTTCTCCCGTTCTTCCTCCAAATGGCGGCGGGCAGCGGAGATACCCTGTATCTGGGCCTGGCTGTCATAGCGCCCAAGCAGCTCGCCCAGGGGATAGAGGCAGGCTCGCCCACTCTCTCCCAGCTCCCTTCGGCGGTCTATCAGAGTGGGCCAGGACCTGGACAGCCCCTCCTGATCCAGATGCTCCAGCGCCTGCCGGAGATCCTGAAAAAGCAGTCTGGCCTGTCCCCTTGTCCGGCCTGACAGGTCATCCACCAGATGGGGCAGGGGGGCTCCCCCCAGCTCCAGCTCCCGTTCCAGCAGTTCCAGTCCCTCCGCCACTTCTCCCATGGCCCTTCCTCTGGCCCGCATCTCCCAGGAGGCGCGAAACCCAATCCAAGCACATCCGGCGGCCAGCAGGGTGGCACCTAAAAGTCTTATCATTCATCCCAACTCCTCTATTTGATAGCTCCTTCCAGCGCCCTCCCGTCGGATGAGGAGCAGCTTTTGAAAGATACCTGCTTCCATCAACGCCCGGTACAGGGGGCGCCGCTCCAGGTCTTCCCGGCTGTTCCCATGGGCCGTGGCCAGCAACGTAACTCCGCAGCCAGCCGCGGTTCTCAGGGCGGCTACATCCTCCGGCGCCGTAATCTCATCTACAGCCAGCACCTGGGGATTCATCGCCCGCATCAGAAGCATAAGCCCCCGCGCCTTTGGACACCCCTCCATTACATCAGTTCTGGAGCCTACATCCAGCTGAGGACAGCCGCTGTAAAGGGCTGCCACTTCCCCACGCTCGTCCATCAAGGATACGCGCCGCGGTTGGCAACCATCTCCGTCCGACACCCGGCGGACTAAGTCCCGGAGGAGCGTAGTCTTTCCGGCCCCCGGCGGAGCCAGAATCAGCGTACTGACTAGCTTCCCGCCTGGGCACAGCCTGCCCAAGACCGGGTCAGAGGCATTCCTCACCTGTCGCGCCACACGGATGGCCGCCGAGGAAAGCTGCCGCAAGCTGTGAATTTCTCCCTCCCGCAGAACAGCGGTGCCACACAGGCCGATCCGATGCCCCCCTTCCACCGTCAAGTATCCTCGTCTGAGTTGGTCCAGTACGGCATGAACCGAGGCCCTGCTGGCAATCTCCACCAGCTGCTCCAGCTCACCCGCTCGGACCGGTTCCCCGCCTAGCGGCCTCTCCCCCTCTGGAAATACCGCCGACATGGGCTGTCCCACCCGGAGCCGCAGTTCCTCCGCTCGGCATTGATCTTGGAGCGGGAGGGAGAATGCCTCCTGCCGCAGCCTGGGCGGCAGAACGCCCACGACCTGCCGATATGCCTGTTCTCGTATCATTTGTTCCATTCTTTTCCACCGACCTTTGCCTTATCCTATGAGGACAGGCCCTGGGATATGACCAGTAAAATATTTTCCTCTCTCATCCTAGGGACTCTCAAGCTGCATACCAGTAGGAAACTGAATTTTTCTCCTTGACATTTTTATTTTTATATGATATATTTCGCACATATGATAAAAATATATCACATAACAATACATCACTGATGTACAGGAGGAGTATATGAAACATCCATTCAACTATCTCTCATTGGCCGCCCTTCCCGCGCTAGCCAGCCTGCTCTATTTCCCCACCGGAGAGCGCGACTATCTCTGTTTTCTCGGTTTTTTGGTTTTTCTTCGATACCTGTGGGTCAACCCTGACGAGTTGTTTTTACTCTCTGTCCGTAAAGCGGCCACCGGCGCCTTCCTGCTTCAGTTCGCGCTGATCTGGCCCTGCCTGTTTCTATTCCATTTCCTGGCTCCCCAGGCAAATCCCATGCCCCAGGCCCTGGGGATCAGTTGGGCCGCCGGTGTCATCTTCTTCTGTCTGTACCACAGCTGGTTGGAGTGGAGAGAGGCGGGAGGATTGGAATGAGCCTGAAAACACGCATCCGGGAATTGCGGGCCCGTGACAGACTTAGTCAGGAAGATCTGGCCCGGAAGGTGGGGGTACGCCGGGAGACCATAGGCAATCTGGAAAACGGCAGGTATAACCCCTCCCTAAAGTTGGCCATGGACATCGCCAAGGTATTTGATACTACCGTGGAAGATATTTTTTTCTTCTTTGACGAATCAGCATCCTAGGACTGATGCTGAAAAAAATTCTCTCTCCTTTTTCTATGAAACAGTGAGGGTATCAGGATGCTTCCTTTCCGGCATAGTCCCATAGCAGTGTAAAGGAAGAGAAGTTCTCTAACAAAAATACCTCTGTCCCACACTGAAATCTGGACAGAGGTATTTTTCGTATAAAGTTCTTTGTAAAGATTCTAAATACTTCTTTCGCCGCACGGACAGCCGTGCGTCAGTTACAAAATTCCTTCGCCACCTCGACAATATGCTCCGCGGACAGGCCAGCCTCCTTCAGCAGAGCAGCGGCGGGGCCAGAGTGTCCAAATTCGTCATTTACACCTATGCGCTTTACTGGAGTAGGATGCTTTTCACTGAGCAGCGCGCATACGGCCTCACCCAATCCGCCAATCACACTGTGTTCTTCACAGGTGATTATTTTGCCGCAGTCCCTGGCTGCGGCCAGGACGATTTCTTCATCCAGTGGTTTGATAGTACAGAGATTGATCACACGGGCACTGATTCCTGATTCTTTCAAGATTCTTCCCGCCTCAGCCGCTTCATTGACCATCAAACCGGTCGAGAGGATCGCTACATCAGTTCCGTCCTGAATCATCTCGCCCTTGCCAATCTGGAATGTAAACGTATCCTCATCATGGAATACAGGCACAGCCAGTCTGCCAAAGCGCAGGTAAACCGGCCCTTGATGCTCATAAGCAGCCTTAACAGCGGCCCTTGCCTCCACATCGTCAGAAGGGCAGAGGACAACCATTCCAGGGATGGAGCGCATCAGCGCGAAATCCTCACAGCACTGATGTGACGCCCCGTCCTCTCCTACCGAAATTCCCCCATGGGTAGCGCCGATCTTCACATTTAAATGGGGATAGCCGATTGAGTTACGGATCTGCTCAAAAGCCCTTCCAGCGGCGAACATGGCAAAGGTGGAGGCAAAGGGCACCAGTCCCATAGCCGCAGCCCCTGCCGCGGCCGCCATCATATTTCCCTCTGCGATCCCACAATCGAAATGACGGTCAGGATATTCTTTTTGAAAGACATTTGTTTTGGTCGCCCCTGCCAAATCGGCGTCAAACACAATCAGGTCCTTATGTTGAGCAGCTAATTCTTTCAAAGCACGTCCATAACTGTCGCGGGTCGCGATTTTTTTGATATCCGCCATTTTACATCGCCTCCACTTCTGCCAGATGGGCTGACAATTCCCTCATGGCAATCTCATATTCCTCATCATTCGGGGCTTTTCCGTGCCAGCCGACCTGATTCTCCATATAACTGACACCTTTCCCTTTGACCGTTTTCATCACAATGGCAAAAGGTCTGCCTTTGGTCACTCTGGCCATATAAAAAGCCGCTTCAATCTGCTCAAAGTCGTGTCCATCTATTTCCATGGTCTCTATGCCAAAGGCGCGCAGTTTATCAACAATCGGATAGGGGTTCATCACATCCGCGACATTTCCGTCAATCTGCAATCCGTTGTTATCGATAATGACACAGAGGTTGTCCAGCTTATAGTGATGAGCAAACATCATAGCCTCCCAGACTTCCCCTTCTTGGATCTCGCCGTCGCCCAGCAGAGCATATACCCGGCAGCTTTTGCCCTGATATTTCGCTGCCAGAGCCATCCCCGCAGCTGCGGATATTCCCTGCCCCAGAGAGCCAGTAGACATATCTACACCTGGAGTTTCATTCATATTTGGATGGCCTTGAAGATAGCTGCCAATGTGCCGGAGCGTCAAAAGATCCTCCACTGGGAAAAAGCCTCTGTTCGCCAAAGCCGCGTACAGCCCCGGCGCCGTATGTCCTTTTGAGAGCACAAATCGGTCCCGATCCTCCCAGCCTGGCCTATTTGGGTCTACCCTCAACTCTTTAAAATAGAGAAATGTGAACAGGTCCGCGGCGGACAAGCTGCCGCCGGGGTGACCCGCCTTCGCGCTGTGTGTCCCCTCAATCACGCCCATGCGCACTTTACAGGCCATCATCTCTAACTGCTTTTTTTCCTGGGCTGTCATAGTTACTCCTTCTTTCTCCTGTCAGTGTTGTTTCCATGTTTCTTTTTAGTTGCTTAATGAATCGCCAATCGAATCGGATATTTCATCCAATCCAACTGCCGTATGAAGCGAAATTCCGGTTCTCACCGCGCATTAAAAATCTCATCGATGATCTGCTATCTTGTGTATTTGTTCCCAATTTTCTTTCATGGATGCTCATAAGTATGTCCTACGCCCACGGGCTCCCCAAAAGCACCAGGAAGTATGTTTTATTATATTTGTTTTAAGGCAAAAATGCAAGACTGTCTTAGCCTCTAGCTGACTATTCCTTTTTCAAATGGTCATTCTGTTGGCACCAAAAGATATGTCTTCTTCAATCCCTTGACGCAGTGAGAAATGCCTGAAACACCCGCTTTATCATTCAGAGAAGCTCAACAGAAGAAATCAGGCGAAAGGATTGGGCGCAAATTTGTATAGATTTGCGCCCAATCCTCTCTTTACTATATTGATTGACCTATCTATTTATTTTCCATGCTGTTTGGCCGCATACAGGGTATTTTCCATCAGCATAGCCCTGGTCATCGGGCCTACCCCGCCCGGAACAGGTGTAATGTAAGACACCTTGTCAACTATTGAGCCATAGTCCACATCGCCGCACAGCTTCCCCTGTTCATTGCGGTTCATGGCCACGTCGATGACAACGGCCCCCTCCTTCACCATATCCGCGGAAATCAGGCCGACCCGTCCGGCGGCAGCTACCAAAATATCTGCCTGGAGGCACATCTCTTTTAGATTCCTGGTCCGGGTGTGACAGATGGTGACAGTGGCATTCTTTTGGACCATCAGCATGGCCTGGGGCTTCCCTACGATATTGGACCGGCCCACAATGACACAGTGCTTCCCTGCCGGGTCGATCCCATACTCCTGCAGAAGTTCCATAACACCAGCTGGGGTGCAGGGCTTGAAGCCCTCCTCCCCGATCATCAGCTGTCCCACATTGAAGGGGTGGAAGCAGTCCACGTCCTTATCCGGCCGGACAGCCAGCAGCACCTCCTTCTCATTCAGGTGGCTGGGCAGAGGCAGCTGCACCAGTATCCCGTCAATATCCTCTCTGTCATTCAGGGCGGCCACCAGCTCCAACAGCTCTTTCTGGGTGGTCTCCCCCGGCAGGGCGTACTCCTCACTGTAAATTCCGCACTCTCCGCAGTCTTTTTTCTTTCCGTTCACATAGACCCGGGAGGCGGGGTCGTCCCCAACCAACACCACAGCCAGCCCAGGCTTTATGTCAAGCTGTTCCACCTGACGGCGGACCCGCTCCTTTACCTTGGCGGCCAGAGCCTTTCCGTCCATTACGATCGCTGCCATCGGTTAATCCTCTCCTCTGCCTTCCTCGTTTTTCTCTTTCTGGGTGGTATCTTCGCTGTCCTCGTCTCCATCTTCGGTGGTGTCTGGGCCCTGACATTCCTGTTCCGCTGCTCCGGCCACCCGTTGAGCCGCCAGACGGTTTACATACAGCTTTTCCGGGCTGTGGCCCCTTTTCAGCAGCAGGAACAGCAGGACCGCTCCCGCCACCACAGCCGAGATAGCCGCCAGCGCCTGTGAGGTACGGATCGGCACCCCAAACAGCTCCAGGCCGAAGAAATAGAGGCTGTCGGTACGCAGGCCCTCGATCCAGGCCCGGCCAAGCCCGTACCAGAACACATAGAACAGGAAGCACTGTCCGTCGAACTTCCGCTTTCTGCCTACCAGATAGACCAAAATCAGCCCCACAAAGTTCCAGGCAGATTCATAAAAAAAGGTAGGATGTACCCCCAGCGTTCCGCTGAGGATGGCCTCGTAGCCGGCCTGGTCCACATAGCCCCACCGCAGCATATCCTCGGCAATGGATGGACCGCACATCCGCCAGGGCAGGGTGGTGACGCCGCCAAATGCCTCCACATTCATGAAGTTGCCCCAGCGGCCCACCAGCTGGCCGATAAACAGGCCATGCACCCCCAAATCGGCAAAAGCCAGGAAGCTGATCTTCCGCACATGGCAGAAGATTAGCAGTACGATAACCGAGGAAATGATGGCCCCATAGATGGCCAGCCCGCCATCGCCATAATTGAGTATCTTTCCCCAGTTCAGAGAGCCGTCCGCATTTTGGAAGATACTCAGGTTGAATATCACATAGTAGGCCCGAATGGCTACCAGGGCAGCCGGGACAGCGAAGATCATCATGTCCAGGATCTGGTCCTCGTTGATCCCGAATCGCTTTCCCCACCGGGAGCACAGGATGACTGCCAGGATCAGGCCGGACACGATGATGATGCCGTACCAGTAGATCGGCCGGCCCAGTACCGTAAGCGCCACTCTGTTCAGGGTAAAATCCAGTCCCAGACCTGGAAAGGTCACCGTATTAATCAAGCCTGCCCCCCCTCTCTGGGACGGACCACAGACAGGGCCGCGCGCTCCTCCGTGACCCAGCGGCCGATCAGGTCCTCCGCCTCCTCCTTGGTGATGGAACTGAACAAGTCCGCGAATTGGAGGAAGTTCACCCCGGCAAAGAAGGATCGAGCCTGACCCACACACAGGTTTTCGAAGGAATTGAGGCCCCGGACCTTGTTGCCGTAGACGCCCTTCTTCAACCGCTCCCAAAGCTTGCCGTCAATGCCCTCCCGGCCGATGCGACCGGCCTCCTCAGCCACCGCCATTCGGACCGCCTCCGGGTCCTTGGACTCCCCCCCGGCGCACAGGAAGGAACAGCCAGGATAGGACTCATACCCGTAGGAGAAATTCTGATTGATGAGCCCCTCCCGGTATAGCTTGGAATACAGCGGAGTGGAGTTGCCCAACAGACCCTCCAGGGCCAGCTCGGCCACCAGCTCCTGACGCAGACCACTCTCGCCCCTCTGGGGGGCGTCGCCCTTGTAGCCCAGTTGGAAGATGGGAGTGGACACCTCCATCCGCTCCTCCACCATGGATTGGGCCACACGGTCGGCCTCCTTCTCCCCATAGTCCTTGGCAGCAATTGGGCCCGCCTGCCTGGGCAGGATCTCCCGGGCCACCTGGCAGATATGCTCCGCCTCCACAGGGCCCGCCACGCACAGCACCATGTTGGCCGGATCGTAGAAGGCCTTGTGGCAGGCGTACAGGGTGTCGGCGGTGATGTGGGAGATGGACTCCACACTGCCCGCCACGCTCACTCGGATGGGGTGATGCTGGTACAGGGCGGCCATCAGGTTCATAAAGACCTTCCAGTCCGGGTCGTCCTCGATCATGCCGATCTCCTGGCCGATGATACCTTGTTCCTTGTCTACGCTCTCCTGAGTAAACCAGGGGACAGAAACAAAGGAGAGGAGGATGCGCAGGTTCTCCTCAAATTTCTCCGTGGACTCGAAGTAGTAGCCCGTGATGGCAGAGCTGGTAAAGGCGTTGGGGGAGGCCCCGTTGGCCGCCAGGTCCTGGAGGGCGTTGCCCTCCTTGGTATCGAACATCTTATGCTCAAGGAAGTGGGCCACACCGGCCGGGCTCTGATGCCACTGGCCGTCCAGACAGAATTTCATGTCCATGCCGCCGTAGTTGGTGGCAAAGAAGGCATACCCCTTCTGAAATTCCGGCTTTGGGAATACGAACACATTGAGTCCGTTGGCCAGCTTTTCGTGGTACATCCGCTCCCCTACCCGGGAAAATTCCAGCTTTTCCATGGCTCAACCCTCCTTGCCCTTCAGGAAATATACAGTGTCCAGCTCCAGCTTCCGGGCCACGGCAGACACCTGCTCCCGTGTGACCTCCTCAAACTGGGCGGTCAGCTCCGGGATGGTGGTATCCAGGCCGGCGGCGGCCTGGCCCAGCCAGAACTCCTCCTGCCGGCCCTGGTCGTCCAACGTGGCCAAGTGGCCGCCGATCAGGGTGCGCCTGGCTCCCTCCAGCTCCCAGTCCTGAATCTCACCCCCGCGGATGGCCTCCAGTTGGGACAGGATCTCGTCCTTGGCTGTCTGGTATTTGTCAAACTCGATGCCAGAGGACACCAGGACCAGCCCCTTCATCTTCTCCAGCATAGAGCTGGCGTAATAGCACAGGGACAGCTTCTCCCGGACGTTCATAAAGAGCTTGGACAGAGTAGTCCCGCCAAAGATGGCATTGAACATGGTCAGGGCGGGGTAGTCCTCCTCCCAGCAGGTAACGCCTCCGGTGCGGAAGCCCAGGGCCAGCTTGCCCTGGCTTACGTCCATGGCCTCCTCCACCACCTGGGGCTGGGGTCCGGCCGTGACGCGTACCTCGCAATCCGGGTCCAGGCGCTCTCCGCTTATCGGAAGGGCAGCCAGAGTGGTACGCAGGGCCCCCTCCGCCCGCTCGGGCTGGGCGGAGCCGCAGTAGTACACCTCAATGGCCGCCCCCTTCAGCAGCTCCTGATAGCGCCGCCAAAGGGAGTCGGGGGTGATGGCCGCTACGCTCTCCTCATCCCCTAGCTTGTCCACCCCAAAGGCCTCCTCTCCGCACATAAGCTGAGTAAGGCGGTAAGTGGCATAGGTCCGCTTGTCATTGATCTGGCTCCGGATCCGGTCGGTCAGGTTGTTCTTCTCCTGGTCCGTATACTCGGAGCAGAAGAAGCCGTCCTGGGTGTAGGGAGAGAGCAGCATCTCCCCCAGAAGGGCGGCTGCAGACTCCAAAATCTTTTCTCCCTCCAGGGCGTAGGCGTCGTCCAGAAAGCTGGCCACAAAGCCCACACACTGGGTCTCTCCTTTTTTGCGGACCAGCGGCTCAATGGCGCCTCCGTACAGCTCGTCCAGAGCCGCGGACAGGGTCTCCATGTCCGGGTGGGCGGCCGTGCCACGGCGGAGGACATAGGGGATCAGGGCGTTAGCCGCCGCCGTGTCCCGGTCCAGGGGAGCCAGCAGAGTGATAGAAAGATAGGAGCTTTTGAATTTGTCGGTGTGGACCGTACGCAGCCACACACCGGGAAAGAGCTCCCGGCGAGTCGTTTCAGACATAAAACAGTTCCTTTCTCCGGATAGTAAAAAGGGACGAACCCTTTTTTCTCAGCTTGGATATCATACCACGATTTGGCAGGGAAAGTAAAGAGCTGTGAACAGGTTCGGAGCTCTCTCCATGGCTAATCGAGCCTGTTTTTCCCACGCTCCCTCCAGAGGGCCCCGCCCTGGAACCGCTGTTCCAAGCTCAGGGGATGACCACCCTCAGGTGATGCTCTCCCTCCAGTTCCTTCAGCGCCACCTCGTCCACAGGCTGTCCGTCCAGCAGGGCCGCATCAGCCTCTCCCCGCTCAACCCGGATCAGCAGCGTACCACGCTCCAGCCGCCACTCCGCCTGATAGCCCGGCCAGTCGAATGGCAGCCTGGGCTGTACCCGCAGACGTCCCTCCTTGACCTTTAGTCCAAGCAGCTCCTGGACCGCCACCTGCCAGTACCAGCCCGCCGCCCCGGTATACCAGCTCCAGCCTCCCTGTCCTTCTCGGCCGGTCGCGTAGGATACGTCGGCAGCCAAAACATAGGGCTCCGCCCGGTATCCCTCCGTCGCGTGGCAGGCAGGCAGCAGCGCCCGCAGCACCTCCCAGCCTTCCCCTGCCCTTCCCAGACGGAAGCAGGCCATGGCCAGCCAGACCGCGCCGTGGGTATACTGCCCGCCATTTTCCCGCACACCGGCCGGGTAGCCTTTGATATAGCCGGGGTCCTTTCGTCCTTTTCCGTCGAAAGGAGGATGAAAGAGACGGACCACCTGTCGCTCCCGGTCAAAGAGCCGGGTCAGCGCGGCGGACACCGCCCGGTCCGCCCTCTCCCGGTCCGCTCCCTGGGGCAGTACGGAGAAGGACTGGGCGATGGAGTCGATCTGACACTGATCGCTCTCCCGGCTGCCCAGGGGAGTCCCATCGTCATAGTAGCCCCGGCGGTACCAGTTCCCGTCCCAGGCCGCCTGGGCCGCCGCCAGGTACTTCTCTCCCTGGGCCAGCAGCTCCTGGGCCAACTCCTCCTCCCCGCTTCGCTGGCAGAGGGGGGCAAAATCCTGAAGCACCATAGTCAGGAACCAGGTAAGCCACACCGACTCACCCCTTCCGGCGGCCCCAACCCGGTTCATGCCGTCGTTCCAGTCCCCGCCGCCCATCCGTGCCAGTCCATGGGACCCGGTTCCCCGGTCCAGGACGCACTGGATGGCAGACAGGGCGTGGTGGTAAAGGGTATCTGTCTTGGAGCTGACTTGAGGGACCTCATACCGCTCCATCTCTTTGGGCTCCAGGGGCCTGGATGTCAGATAGGGGACCTGCTCCTTCAGTACCTCCCAATCCCCGGTGACAGAGCAGTAGCGGCACAGCACCCAGGGCAGCCACAGCAAGTCGTCCGAGATGCGGGTCCGTACACCGGCCCCTGCCGGCGGGTGCCACCAGTGCTGGACATCCCCCTCCTCAAACTGACGGGAGGCGGCCAACAGCAGCTGTTCTCTGGTGCGCTGAGGCCAGGTATACAGGAGCGCGGCCACATCCTGAAGCTGGTCCCGGAAGCCGAAGGCGCCGCCGTTCTGGTACTGGGAGGTCCGCGCCATCAGTCGGCAGGCAGTCACCTGGTACAGGCACCAGCCGTTGAGGTAGTGGTTCAGCGTCCGGTCCGGGGTGGACAAGGTAAGGGAGGACACCCGCTCCCTCCACCATGTCAGGGTCTCGCCCCTCAAATCCAAATACCGCTTAGTGGAAAACCGGGATTCCAGCCCTCTGTGTCCCGGCTCTGTGACCAGAGTCAAAGGCAGTCCCTGGGCAAGAGGGCGGGCCATGGGCTCCCCCTCTCCCATGCGGTAGGAGAGTGTCCCGCTTGTTCCTGCCAGGGTGAAGGTCAGGATCCGCTTTGTCCCGATGAGAGGTACAAACGCCTCTGTTACCAGCCGTCCTGTCCCCATCTGCTTTTCCCACCGTGCAAAGCCCGGTCCGTAGGTGACCGTACAGGGACAGCCGTCGCCATCAGCAAAGACAGACCACTCCTTCTCCTCTAAGCTTACCATAATTTTTTCCGGTCCACCGATTGCCAGAGGGTCATTGCTCCATGGAGTCAGTTTTCCTTCCCTGGAATTTCCCCCTGTCCAGAGCAGCCCGTTTCCTGTCTCATCGGTGAGCCATCCGAATTGAGAATTACATAACACCTGGCTCCAGCCCACTGGAGGGAGCGCCTTCCCTGTCCGGATGAGAACGGTCCCCTCCTCCCCCGCCCTCCATTCCGGCTGGGCCAGGGAGAGGCGGACCGGGGTGGCGGGGGAGAGTTTTTCCTCTCTCTGCTCTCCCGGTCCCATAGGGAGAATCACCCTGGCCCAGGCCAGAGCGGCAGGGGCCGCTCCGCTGTCCGCCAGGTGGATGCCCCCCTTCGCCCCCAGAGCCGATTCGGCCCCCATCGTCTTCAGTTCCTCGGTTAAAGCAGTGCGCAGGGGGCGGCGATAGTCGCCCCCCTCTTCCACCAGCAGGACCAGGTCAAAGGGATATCCAGAACGGGTCAGGAGCTGGTGCCACCGGCACCAGAGGACAGCCTGTTCTCGCCCCTCCCCCTCGGTCACTGGACCCACCGCCAAGGGCAAGTCCCCCGAAATTCCATAGGGCCACAGGGCGCTCTTTGGCGGCCGTTCCCCCGGCTCCTCTGCCGCGGACAGCCGGGACAGCAGTTGGAACGCCTCTATCCCCTGCCGCTCTGTCAGGGATAGCTTTCTCGCCAAAGGAGCCAGAGAGGCTGCCTCCCCCGCCTGTCCTCTCAGGATGTTCCTTGCTCCCGTGGAGGCCGCGGCCGGGGTATCTCCAGCTCCCAGTGCCAGGGCGAACACCGCCCGCTCCCCTGGCTCCAGTAATACCGGGAAGCGGACCATCAGGCAGGGATCTGTGCCCACCCCCCGCTCCAGGGGGCCGGCCCTCCGGCCACCCAGAGCCCTGAGCCCCCCCCTGCCAAGGGCAGAGGCCCGGTCCAGACAGGCTGTGATCCCCTCCCCCTCCCAGAGGACAGCCAGGGACAGGCTCTTTTCCTCCCCCCTGGGACGGCGCTGAAAGAGAACGCCGTGGTCATCCAGCTCTCCCTCCAGAAACAGGCGGGAGAAGGCGGGGTGGGACTGGAAATCGGCCAGTGGGCACAGTACCGGCTCCAGATAGGCGAGCAGCTCGCCCTCCAGCCGCCCCTCCCCGGTCCAGGATAGCTCTACTCTACGCAGCTCCCCGTTTTCTCGCCGGGGGACGGCCAGGGTGGTCCGGGTGGCCAATCCTTCCCAGGTAAAAGTCCAGGCGGCTCCGGCGCTGTGAAACTCCCAGCTATATTCTCCCTTCTGGTACAGAGGGGCCGGGGTCAGGCCGAAGATCCCCTCTCTCCCCTGGAAAAATAAGGATATTCCGGCCGGGGCATAGTATTGTCCGAGCTTGGCCAGGGTGATCTGGCAGTCCCCCATCCTGGAGGCGGTAAGGCCGTTGTCACAGGCCAGGACCGACCAGCTACCATTAGACACCAGATGGCACTCCGGCGCCAGACGCCCAAACTCCCGCCCTGCCCGCACCAAGGCGGGGCCCTGGACGGGCCTGAGTTTTTCCGGGATGTCCCGCTCCGTCTGGCGCATGATAGGCGCCCCCACAGGGACCCGCTCCTGGAGCAGCTCCCGATAGGCGGCCATGTCGCAGTCCTTCATAAACCGCCGCTGCATCACATTGTCGTTGAGGGCGTTGTCAATGGCAATCAGGCTCATCCCCAAGTGGTGAGACATATAGGAACGGACCACCTCATGGTCCTGTCCCTCCGTCATCCGGGCAGGGGTATAGTCCACCGCCTCATATAGACCATAGGGCCCCTCCAGTCCCATATCCCGGAGTCTCCGCAGGTTGCGCAGGGCGCTTCGGGGAGCCAGCAGGAGGGCCAGGAAGGAGGAGTAGGGGGAGACTACCAGCTCGGAGTCCAGCCCCCGCTTCAGCCCTAGGGCCTGGACCCCGTGGGCCTTGTACTGGTAATTCATGCCGGGGTCAAAGGCGTAGAAGGCGGATTCCGAGATGCCCCAGGGCGTATGGGTCTTGTTCCCCCGCCGCTTCTGGGCATAGACGCAGAAGGACAGGGATTCGTACATAAAGGAATTTGGCTCGCAGGGCAGCAGCAGGTTGGGCATGAAGTATTCGAACATGGTCCCCGTCCAGGAGGCCATACCGCTGTAATCGTTGTCCCCCAGCATCATCCTGCCCAGCCTTCGCCAGTGCCGGGGCGAGACCTCTCCACGGGCTACGGAGATGAAGCTGGTCTGACGGGCCTCGCTGGCCATCAGGTCATACCACCCCGGCGTCAACCGGTCCCGCTCCGCCTCGTATCCAATGGAGAACAGCCTCCTCTCCCGGTCATAGAGGGGAGCGCAGTCCATAGCGTCGGACAGGTGCTCCGCCCGGCGGGCCAGTACATCCTCCCCCCACTGGTACAGTCCCTCCCGCAGAGCGATGAGGCAGCCCCGGAGATTGCCGCTGTCCACTGTGGACACATACCGGGGCTGGAGGGGCCGGAGGGAGGCGGTGTCGTACCAGTTGTACAGATGTCCCCGCCACTTCTCAAGCTCCTCTATCGTATCCAGAATGTGGGAAATGAGGTCGATCCCCCGCTCCCGCGTGATCAGCTTCAGGTCCGCCGCCGCCATGACAGACAGCAGAGCCATTCCGATGTTGGTGGGGGAGGTCCGTCGGGCCAGTCCCTGGCTGGGCTGCTCCTGCCAGTTGTCCGGAGGGAGAAAGTGGTCCTCCTGCCGGAGAAAGGCGTCAAAATATCCCCAGATGAGGGCCCCCTGGTGGAGGAGAAAGCTCCGGTCCGTGGGGGGCAGCTCCTTGCCCTTTTTGCCGGGCCTGCTGATGGCCCAGGCCAGAGCTGGAGCCATCAGCCACACCACGCCCACCAGCCGTCCGATGCGCAGTTGGGCCAGAAGAAGCACGGCACCCCCTATGACCACGGAAAACCAGCATTTTTTCCCGTAGAACCATAGGCCGTCTCTCCCCTTTTCCGCCTGAGCGGCAGTGACCCAGGCCAGCAGGCCCCTCTTGGTGACGCCCATTCGCCACAGGGCCGTTGCGGCGGCGGTGGCGGCGGTATATGCCTGATATGGCAGAAGGACCAGCTGGAGGGCGGTCTGCAGGATGACTCCCGCCAGCCCGGCGATGACCGTGGAATGGTAGCGGCGGTGTTTACCGTTCCGCCGCCTGGCAGCCAGCTCCGCTCCGGAGAGCAGCAGGTTGGAGGCGGCGGCCAACACCGCCACGCCCCCCGCCCAGGCGAAAGCCCGGCCCGAAAAGCAGATGCCAAGCACCAGGGCTGCCAGGGTGCCCACCGGAGACAGAGATCGGCGAAGATTGTCAAAGATTTTCCACCGGGCCAGAAGGGACAGCGGATTGTCCTCGGTCCCACCCTGGCCATCAGGAACCTGGTTTTTCAGCCAGGGCAGCAGCTGCCAGTCCCCCCGGATCCATCGGTGGAGCCGGGCAAAATAGCCGTACACTTTATAGGGGCAGCCGTCGGTCAGCTCCACTTCCCCCAGCAGGCCCGCCCGGAGGTAGCTGCCCTCCAGCAGGTCGTGGGACAGGATGGCGTTCTCCGGAAAACGGCCATCGAGGCAGGTGAAGAAGGCCTCCACCTGGAAAATTCCCTTTCCGGTATAGGTACCCTGGTCAAAGAGATCGTGGTACACGTCGCTGGCTGTGGAGCCATAGGGGTCCACGCCCCCCAGGCCACCATAGACACGGGAGAAAAAGGACCGGTTGGCCGCCTCCAGTTCCACGGCCACCCGCGGCTGGAAGAGGGCGTGTCCAGAAGTGACGACCCGCCGCTGTCCGTCCACTACCGGCTGATTCAGGGGATGGGCCATAGCCCCCACCATCTCACGGGCGGTGCCTACGTTCAGGCTGGTGTCGCCGTCCAGTGTAATGACATATGTCACCTCACGCAGCCAGTCCTCCTCCCCCACCTCTGTCCGCAGGCCGGTCGGCTTCCTTTTCAGCAGACGGACCAGTTCGGTGAGGGCCCCCCTTTTTCTCTCCCAGCCCATATACTTCTCGTCCTGGGCACTGAAGGCCGGCCGGCGGAAAAAGAGATAGAAACCGCCGCCGTATTTCTCATTGAGAGCTTGGATAGCTCTATGGGCGCTGGTCACCCAGGCAGCTCCCTCCTCTCCCATGGGGGCAGCGCCGTCAGGCAGGTCGGCCAGAATGCCGAAGCGCAGCTCTGGACCGCTGTCCCGGTTGGCCAGCCGGTATCGCTCCAGCAGGGCGGCCAGCTTGGGGCCGCTGTCCTCCCCGGTGAGCAGGGACACGACCACGCAAAGGGTGCGATTCTCCCTTGGGATACCTCCCTCCAACTCCATCCTGGGGACGGGCCGGGGAGGCACTATCCGAACCAGGCCAAAGTCCAGGACGTTCTTCACGATATCGGACAGAGGAAGCAGTAGGAGCAGGGACAGCCACAGGCTCCCAGCGGCCACCCACAGGCCCGCCGCCAAAGCCAGAGACAGCCCAACCACCGCCCCCCCATAGCCCAGCCCGGAGGGAAGGCGCTTCTCCCGACCCAGAGGCTGCCGGTACAGGTACCAGCCGATATGTCTGGCAGCCCCCGTCCCCCGTTTGGCCAGTTCCAGGGCCTTACGGGCGGTCTGGCTCTCCTCCAGGCGGAATTTTTTGGCCAGGCGGCACACCTGCTGGCGGTAGCGCCGCCTGGTGTCGTCGTCCATGTGGGGATAGTGGCCTGAGGGGTCCTGGGTCAAAATCTCTTCCACTCGGCTGATCTCCTCCAGCAGAGGGCCCCAATTCTCCCCCTCCAGCGCACGCAGGGCAGAAAAGAGATGCTCCAGCCGTCCAGGGTCAGTCCGCCCCTGCCGGAGCTCCTCCAACTGTCCGGCCTCCTGGGCCAGCTCCTGGATCAATTCTATCGCCAGGACCGGGACCAACAGGGATAGTTCCCGTTCTGTCAGCGGCTGAACAGTCTGAAAGGCTTTCAAATACCAGGTCAAACGCTCCCGTTCCAGGTGAGGGACCGCCCACACTCCTCCCCTGACACAGCGTTGGAGCAGGGCCCCTCCCTGTCCGTCCCCACGAAGCGGACCGGCCTTCTTCAGTGCCCGAAGGGCCTCCTCCCCCTCCCGCACCGCCAGGTAGTGGTTGTCCAGCAGCCACTCCACACTGGGCGGCAGGACCGCTTTCCCCTGGCTCCATTCACTCAGCTCCTCCTGAATCCGGTTCAGGATGGACAGATCCCTTTTCAACCGTCGGACCAGCCGTCGGACCGGCACCTTCCCCCGCGGCTTCAGCTCCCGGGCGGCGTTGACGGCGTATTTGGTCAGATGGGCGTCGTCCATGGGGACATTGGGGGTATGGGACATGGCGATGTACCTCCTGTCAGTGTAAGTCACCGCGGCGCGCGGCCGGACCACTTCCGGTTCTTCGCTCCGCTATTTCTTCAGTTTCCCCCTCCTTCTGGGTGAATATACCAAAGCAGAGCCCTCTGCCCGCAAGGAATTTGACTTGACAACAGGAGAAAAATATGGTATGATTCCGTTTGTGAAGTTAATTTCCTTTACATTTTTTGTTTGAGGAGGTCAGTACCTATGAAAAGTCAGGCTTATCGCATGGCCATGCTCTATGATTTTTATGGCGATGTGCTCACTGACCGCCAGAAGGAATTTTATGACCTCTATTACAACGAGGACCTGTCCCTGGGCGAGATCGCTGAGAACTATGGCATCACCCGCCAGGGAGTCCGGGATGTTATCGTCCGGGCCGAGGCCATCCTCACCGAGTTGGAGGACAAGACCGGCCTAATCAAGCGGTTCCACACCATGCACAGCCAGTTGGAGCAGCTCCGCCAGGACGCCCAGCAGCTGGTGGAATTGGCCGCACAGCGGGACCAGGCCGACATGGAGCTGCTGGCCCTCCGGGTGCGGGATACCGCTGACCAGCTGTTAAAGGAGTAATCCATGGCATTTGAAGGACTTTCTGAAAAGCTGTCCGCCGCCTTTAAAAAGCTGAGGGGCAAGGGCCGCCTGTCCGAAGCCGATGTGAAGGAGGCCATGCGTGAGATCCGCCTGGCCCTTCTGGAGGCCGATGTCAGCTATAAGGTGGTCAAGCAGTTCGTGGCCCAGGTCACGGAGAAGGCTGTTGGGGCCGACGTGCTGGAGGCCCTGTCCCCGGCCCAGCAGATCATTAAGATCGTCAACCAGGAGCTTACCGAGCTGATGGGCGGGGCCAGCGCCAAGCTGACCATCGCCTCCAAGCCCCTTACGGTGGTCATGATGGTTGGCCTTCAGGGCGCCGGTAAGACCACCAACGGCGCCAAGCTGGCCGGTTTGATGAAGAGGCAGAACGGCAAGCGGCCCCTGCTGGCCGCCTGTGATATCTACCGCCCCGCCGCCATCAAGCAGCTGGAGGTAGTGGGCGAGCAGTTGGGCATCCCCGTCTTTCAGATGGGGCAGACAGATCCAGTGCATATCGCCAAGGCCGCGGTGGAGCACGCAATCAAACATGGCAATGACATGGTGTTCCTGGACACTGCTGGACGGCTCCATGTGGATGAAGCACTGATGGATGAACTGTGCAAGATCAAGGCCGCTGTTTCTCCCACTGAGATCCTGTTGGTAGTGGACGCCATGATCGGCCAGGATGCGGTCAACGCCGCCAAAGCCTTTGATGACGCCTTGGATATCGACGGTGTAGTGCTCACCAAGCTGGACGGCGACGCCCGGGGCGGCGCTGCCCTCTCCATCCGGGCAGTGACTGGAAAACCCATCAAGTTTGTGGGCATGGGGGAAAAGCTGGACCAAATCGAGGTCTTTCACCCCGACCGGATGGCCAGCCGCATCCTCGGCATGGGCGACGTTCTCTCCCTCATTGAGAAGGCGGAGCAAAGCTTCGATCAGAAGAAGGCTCTGGAGCTTCAGGAGAAGTTACGAAAAAACAAGTTTACCCTGTCCGACTTCTATGATCAGATGGTCCAGCTAAAGGGCATGGGCTCCCTGTCTGATATCGCCGGTATGCTTCCCGGCGTCAAGGCCTCTGATTTGGAAGGGGCCGCGCTGGATGGGAAAGCTCTCCAGCGAATGGAGGCCATCATCACTTCCATGACCCCCTATGAGCGGGAAAATCCCAGTGTTCTCAATTCCAGCCGGAAAAAACGCATCGCCGCCGGATCTGGCACTCAGGTGGTGGATGTAAATCGACTACTCAAGCAGTTTGAGATGCTTCAGGCCATGACAAAGCAGTTTTCCGGCGGCAAGATGCCCAGAAGCCTGCGTAAGATGATGGGAAAAAAGGGCGGGATGATGCCTGGAATGGGACGGGGATTCCCTTTCTGAGACAGCCGCCAGTATAGGCCCCAGGGAGCGGAGCGCCAGATGCCCAAAGTGTATCTGAAGCAGAGCGGACTCCGCGCTGATGAGGTTGGCAAAGCGCCGCGCGCGCTTTCCATATAAATCTATCAATTCATTTGGAGGTGAATATAAATGGTTAAGATCAGACTGCGCCGCATGGGCGCCAAGAAGGCTCCCTTCTATCGTATCGTGGTGGCTGACTCCCGCTATCCTCGGGACGGCCGTTTCATCGAGGAGATCGGCATTTACAACCCTGTCGCCAACCCCGCCGAGCTGAATGTGGATGTGGAGCGCGCTCAGGCCTGGATCAAGACCGGCGCTCAGCCCACTGAGACCGTCCGTGATCTGCTGAAAAAAGCCGGTGCTCTGTAAGGCTGGAGGTTTTGCACACAATGAAAGAGCTTCTGACCTATGTCGCCCAAAACCTGGTGGAGCACCCGGAGCAGGTGTCCGTCACCGAGGCCGAGGGCGACGGCGAAACCGTCCTGGAGCTGCGGGTGGCTCCCGAGGATATGGGTAAGGTGATTGGCCGCCAGGGCCGCATCGCCAAGGAGATCCGTGTCCTGGTCCGCTCGCTGGCTCAACGGTCTGGAAAACGTGTTTCCGTAGAGATCGTCGACTAAAACAAAGGCGCAGGCTTTTCCTGCGCTTTTGTTTTCTTTCCATTTTCCTGGCGGCTTTCCGCCGCCTATGATATAAAATTTTCTGCAACGGAGGATATGCCATGCCGGCACAATATTTGGAAGTGGGCAAGATCACCAATGTCCACGGCGTCATGGGAGAGGTGCGGGTCCAGCCCTGGGCTGACTCTCCGGAATTTTTGTGCAAGTTCAAAACCCTCTATGTAGATCAGTCCCATTGGCCTATCCAGGTGGAGCGGGCCCGCGTCCATAAAAACATGGTTATCATCAAGTTTCAGGGGATCTGTGACGTTCCTTCTGCCTTGGCCATGCGCAACGCCATCTTGTATATTGACCGTAAGGATGCCCATCTCCCTCAGGGAGCCTTTTTCCTGGCCGATATCTATGGGCTAGAGGCCCGTGACGCCCAGTCTGGACAAGTCCTAGGCAAGGTAGAGGACATTCTTACTTTGCCCGCCAACAATGTCTATGTCATCCGGGGCGGGGAGCGGGAGCTGATGATCCCCGCCGTCCCCCAGTTCATCGAGGAGACCAATGTGGAGGGCGGCTACCTGAAGATCCATATGATGGAGGGTCTGTAATGAAACGGGAATGGATGGGGGCTGCCCGGCTGGGTGTGGTCCTGTTTTTCCTTTATCTGGCTATCCACTACTGGGGAGCCCTGTCCTCCCTGCTCCTCTTGGGGCTGGGGGCCGCCTTCCCCCTGGTTCTGGGCGCCGTTATCGCTTATGCGGTCAATATCCTCATGAGCCTGTATGAGGGCTGGTACTTCCCCGATACCAAGAGTCCCTTTGTCATCAAAAGCCGCCGGCCGGTCTGCCTGCTTTTGGCTTTTGCCAGTCTGATCGCCATCGTTTTCCTCCTCATCCGCATGATTCTTCCTGAGCTGTTAGAGTGTACCCTGGTTCTCATCCAGGAGGTAGTGCCTATGCTGGAGAAGCTGAGTGAAAATCTGGACCTGTCCCAGTTCTTCTCCATCTCCAGCACCGCGCTGGCAGATGGCTCCATTAACTGGAAGGAGGTCATCACCTCCATTACTCAGTGGCTGGTCAAGGGACTAGGTGGTGTCATGGGCTCGGTACTGTCCCTGGTTTCCGCCACGGTTTCCACCGCCTTTACCGCCGTCGTGAGCATCATTTTCTCCATCTATCTACTCTTGGGCAAGGAGAAGCTGGGCCGCCAGATCTCCCTGGTTATGAAGACCTATCTGAAGCCGGCCTGGTACAGCCATCTGGTTTACTTTCTTGAAACTCTCCACTCCTGTTTCCGCCGCTTCGTGGTGGGCCAGTGTACAGAAGCCGTCATCCTGGGCCTGCTGTGTATGGGCGGCATGATGCTGTTGCGGTTCCCTTACGCCTCCATGGTGGGAGCTCTCATCGGCTTTACTGCCCTGATCCCTGTGGCCGGTGCTTACATCGGCGCCGGTGTGGGTGCCTTTATGATTTTTACTGTATCACCCTTCCAATCGCTGTTCTTCCTGATTTTTATCGCGATCCTGCAGCAGCTTGAGGGCAATTTAATCTACCCTAAGGTAGTGGGCTCCTCCATCGGCCTGCCCGGTATCTGGGTGCTGGCTGCTGTCACCATTGGCGGCGGCGTCCTCGGCATTGGCGGGATGCTGCTGGCTGTCCCCTTGGCCGCTGCCCTCTACCAGATGCTGCGGGTAGATGTGGCCCGGCGCAACGCCCCCCCCTCCCCGCCCTCAGCCCAAGAATCAACAGAGGAATGACAAAACGCGGAGGACGTTATGCGTCCTCCGCGTTTTCTGTTACCGGCCAATACAAAACATCAGAACGCTCCTGATCCAGTCGGGCGCTCCGGTCTGCCCAATGGCCTGGAAAATGGCTTCCCGTGTGTCAGACAGCCCCATCGTCATCGCCGCACGGGCATCCTGTCCTATGGCCAGAAGGTCCGCTGTAGCCGCACTGCCTACCGCCACATCCCGGGCCATCGCCGCGCCACCGGCGGCGTATATCCCGACAGAGCTTCCTCCAATGGCCAGATAGCCGAAGGCACAGCCTCCTACCGCCACATACCCCAGAGCGATCCCGCCCATCGCGAGCAGGCCGAGGGCCATTCCGGCCAGGGCCAACAGCCCCATTCCAAAGGCCCCTACTGTGATTCCCCCCAGCGCAAAGACCCCGATGGATAGCGCACCCACCGAAACATTGCCGATGGCAACAACACCTCTGGCAACACAGAAGCCCCGCTGTGCCAGGTTAATATGGACCAGCGGCAGCCCAAAGACGGTACACTTGCTTTTATACTCATAGTGCCAGCTGTTATAATGGTAGTGGTTCTCCACCACCACTGGGCCGTTCTGGGCGGCGGCACATGATTCCATCTCATGACCAGTGATGAGCCAGTCCAGCGTCACGTTAAAATACCGGGCCAGGGCGGTCAGGTTATCCATATCAGGCCGGCTTGTGCCTGCCTCCCACTTCTGCACCGCCTGGCGGGTCACCCCCACCAGATTGGCTAGTTCCTCCTGAGAAAGCCCAGACCGCTTGCGCAGGTCATAAAGCCGATTTTGAAATTCCATACTGTCCCCCTCTTTTGTTTTGTTCCTGAGTCGGTGTTCAGCATAGCAAATTTCAGTGAACAGCGCAACCAAAAGCTGTATTCAATTTGACAACCGCCGGTTGCGGAAGCTATTTTGCGCTCATCTGCTCATAGCGGCGGCTGGGATTGGAAATACTGTTTCCGGGGGTGATCTCTGTGAAAAAGCAGGAATTTAGAAATTCTGTGGAGGACCTGCGTCTGAGTCCGGAGCTTCGTCTGTGTCCCAAGTTCGACCCGACCAGCATCGCCCACTTCCATGTGGCCACTCGAGAGGATATGGGTTTCCGCGTCCTGGACAACTGCGCCGAGGAGCACATCATGTAAACCCCTGCCGCCCGTGGGCAGCTGCTTCGCAGCCCTTCATAGGGCAGACGACAAACCCGCCAAAAAAGGAGGGGGAGGCATCCGCTAAAACGGATGCCTCCCCCTCCTTTTCCCAATTTCATGTATCACCATACTGGCGGGGCAAAAGATAGGCAGCCAAAATCGCCAAAAATTCAGATGCTTTTGGTCTGTCCATCAGTGGATGGTGGGCCAGCTCTTCTAGGAATGGACGGCCGCGGTTCCACGCAATTTCTGCTATCATCCGGATGTTGCGCTCAACGCAGCTCCAGTTGGTCTGGTATTGCCCCGCCACCTCAGGGTATAGGCATTTGGTTACCAGCAGAAGCCGCTCCGGCTCCTGGATCGCGAGATGCACCGCGAAGGCTGTATGGAAAAAGCCTATGTAGTTCGCGGTAACTCCCAAGCGGAGCAACAGGTCATAAATATCAGTCATCTCCGCGGATGTGTCAAAAATCATGTTTTTCATATTACAACAGCTTTAGTATCTCCCCAAAATGATATTGAAAAGCCTCTTGCTTGTCCGCTGGCAAAAAATGATACCACTCGACCTGGCGCAGAAGGCATCTCGCTTTTCCTGCCGCCTCTATAGACACCGTTCCGAATACCAGTTCATCCAGCGAAACTCCTAGTGCATTGGCGATGCGGATCAGGGTATCCAATGTCGTATTTCCGTCGGCCATCGCCGCCTGAATTGTCGACTTTGGAATGCTGAGTTCCCTGGCAAAATCTGAAAGACTTTTTCCCATTCCCTCCTTGTATGCTTTTAAGTTGTCTGATAGGTGATTGGTTCGTTCCACACAATTCCCCTCCTTTTTATTTCTCAATATAAGAATAAGGGAAAATATGCAGTTTGGGTGACCGGGATTTCGGTTTTTTTCGTCAATTTTCGGTCAAAGTGATTTGCCGCCAGCGATACCTCCTTTTTTTCTGTCTTATACGCCGTTTCTCCACCTTTATTTGTCTATAATCCCTTTGCCAGCTTGTCGATGTTTTGATGCAGCCGGAATAAACTCCCAATGCCGCTCCAAAAGTAGTCCTGAGATGCGGAAAAGAACTCAAAAAATTCATATCAAGAAGAAGATAAAATAACATAAAAAGCCCGCAATCCGCAAAAAGCAAAAGGATTGCGGGCAGGCAAAGAGCGACTAAACTCCATATTTTCATGCACGCAATAAAAGCGCAGCGAAGCTGCGATACCAAATCGTAATCCAGCGCAGCGGTTCCGATTTGGAAAAGAGGAGCAAGGGAGCGGACAGATGGTGTCTTTTTTGCCCCAGACATAAAAAGACGTCGGAGCAAAGCGGACTTTGCTCCGACGTGGAATATCACAGCAGTATAGATGCCAGCAGCTTCCAAGCTTGCACCCAAAACCAAATCGAAGCCCAGCGCAGCGGGTTCGATTTGGAAAGGAGGAGCAGCGGCGTGAGCGCGCTCTGACTTTTGCAAAAAAAGTCGGAGCAAGCGATACAAAGCTTGCTCCGACGTGGTGCCGGTGACCGGACTCGAACCGGTACGCTGTCGCCAGCGGTGGATTTTGAGTCCACTACGTCTACCAATTCCATCACACCGGCTGGTATCTGATGCAGGGAATATTATACATGAAAGTCAGAGGATTTGCAAGAGAAAATTTTGCTCCTTCCACGGCCCTGCTCTCCTCTCTTAAAAGGAAAGCGATTTATTCTACAATCAGGCTTCCAGGAAGAACCCGCTCACTCCAGAAGAGTATGCCAGTGCACCGCCGCTCTGGCCCGGAAGCATAGCTCCAACTGTTCCCGAGTCGTCTTTTCCCAGTCCAGCGGAGGCATGGAATCAAGAGGGAACCAACCGCTGGCCGTCGTCTCCAGATTCTCCTGAAATGCTCCGCCCACCAGAGTACACAGGACAAAGGCGATGGCCACCTTCCAGGGATACACCGTGGTGTGATGCCGCTCCCCATCCAGAAGGGCAATCAGCCGGTCTGCCCTCACCTCCAGTCCTGCTTCCTCCCGCACCTCTTTCACGGTATTCTCCGCTACGGAGATATCCATGTCCACCCAGCCTCCGGGCAGAGCCCACCCCTTCGGCTCCTGAACGAGGAGAATCCTCTCCCCCTGAAAAACAGCGGCCCGGGTGGCCAGCTTCGGGGTCTGATACCCAGTTTCACAACAGAACAGGTCCTTTACCTTTTCCAGCGGCATATCTCCTTGGAAGGCCAGTATCTCCGCGGCGATTTCCCGGATACGGGCATACCTCTCCCGGTCGAATTTGTCCTTGCCATAATACAACCCGGCCTGCGCCAAGCTCTGGAGCTCCACCGCCCAGTCCAGCCATAGCTTTTTTCTGTCCACGGCGCTTCTCCTCCTAAGTCATGCCCTTTTCAGTTCCATATACAGGATGGGATAAGGCCTCCCCTGATCGTCGGTGTCCGTCCGGCGGCAGACGGAAAAGTCCATGTGCTCATAAAATCCTTTGGCTCCCCTATTCTGCTCGTTGACGTTTACCTTGCTGGCACCGAAATTCTTGACGGCGTAGTCCATCATGGACCGACCCAAACCATTGCCCCGCACCGCGGGGTCCAGGAAAAGCATCTCGATCATCTCTCCCTCCACGCCCAGAAAGCCCACGGGACGGTCCTGCTCGTTAAAGGCCACCGCCAGCTTCCCAATCCCGCCAATGGCCTGGGGCACATACTCCTTGATGCGCTCCACGTCTCCGGGCATCAGGAAGTTGTGGGTAGCTCGGACAGAATCCTCCCACACTTGGGTGAGGACGCCAATCAGCTCCGGCATCCTGTTCTCAATGGTCTGGATCTTCATGGTCTTGTTCCTCCTGATGGAAATAATAATATACCGCTTGAGCGGTGTTCCTGGGCACCACCTCCCGGAGTTGCTCCAGAGAGGCTCCTCTGATCGCTTTGATGGTCTTAAAGTGTTTGAGGAGTTGGGTGCGGCGCGCCTCGCCCACACTGGGGATCTGATCCAGCACTGAGGTCTTCATGTGCCCCGACTGGAGCTGACGGTGGTATTCGATGGCGAAACGGTGGGTCTCCTCCTGGATCTGGCCGATCAGGGCGAACACCGCGGGGATAGACTGGATGCCGATTTCCCGCCCATCCGGATGGACCAGGGCACGGGTACGGTGCCGGTCGTCCTTTACCATACCGAAGGCGGGGATCTCCAGCCTCATTGACTCCAGCACCCGCTGGGCCACCTTTACATGCTCATGACCGCCGTCAATAAGCAGCAGGTCGGGACGGTCGGCAAACTTCTCATCCCCCTCTAGATAGCGGCGGAATCGCCGGGTAAGCACTTGCTCCATGGAGGCGTAGTCATCCGGCCCGGTCATGTCCTTCAGCTTGAAGCGCCTGTAATCCCGCTTGAGGGGCCTGCCGTCCGCATATACCACCATGGAGGCCACAATGTCGCTGGCTCCCTGATTGGAGATATCGTAGGACTCCATCCGCCGGGGCGGCTGTTCCAGCCCCAGCATCTTCCCCAGCGCCTCCAGCAGCTTGTTCTGCCGCTCCTCCCGTGTGGTGGCCCGTTCCACCTCCTCCTGGGCATTTTGGTTGGCCAAGCGGATCAGGTCCATCTTGGCCCCCCGCTGGGGGGTGACAAGTTCCACTTTCCGCTCCACCTGCTCGGACAGCAGGCGGGTCAATGGTACCTGGTCCACCAGTTCACAAGGGAGCAGTATCTGCCGGGGCAGACGGTTACGGCCCACATAGTATTCCCGGACCAGAGAGGATAGGACGCTCTCCTCATCCTCTTCCATCGGGGTTTCCAGCAGATCAAAGTCTTTGGCGGCCAGCTCCCCCTCCATGTAGTGGAGGACCACGAAACAGCTCTTGGCCTCCCCTCGGAAAAAACCGGCCACATCAGTATCCGCCAAGGAGCCGGCCACTACCTTCTGCCGTTTTCCAAGCAGCTCGATGGCTCTCAGTCGGTCCCGCAGCTGGGCTGCCTGTTCAAAGCGCAGTTCTTCTGCCGCCCGCTCCATCTCTGTGGTCAGATCTGCCTGTACTTCCTTGAACCGCCCCTCCAGCAGGGACACGGCCTGGGACACCGCCTGGTCATGCTGGGCCTTCAGCTCATCCCCCCGGCAGTAGCCGTCACACTTGCCCATATGAAAGTTGAGGCAGGGCCGCTCCTTACCGATATCCCTGGGAAACTTCTTCCGGCAGGAGGGCAGGCGCAGGGCGGTACGCAGGGCGTCGATAATCGCTTGGGTGCTGTGGCGGCTGGCGTAGGGCCCAAAGTACCTCGCTCCGTCCTCCGCCGGTCGGGCCGCCAGGGAAAAGCGGGGATACGCCTCATTAGACAGGCGGATATAGGGATAGCCTTTATCGTCCTTCAGCAGAATATTGTACCTGGGCTGGTGCCGCTTGATGAGAGAGCACTCCAGGACCAGGGCCTCAAACTCGCTGTCAGCCACAATGACGTCAAAGTGGTCGATCTGGGATACCATGGCCCTAGTCTTTTCCGTATGGGAGGCCAGATTCGCAAAGTACTGGCTCACCCGGTTTTTCAGCGCCTTCGCCTTACCTACATAGATGACAGTATTCTTTGCGTCCTGCATGATATACACGCCGGGCTTCAGCGGCAGGCTATGGGCTTTTTCTTTCAGTTCCTCAAAGGTCATGGCGCGCTCCCTCCTTTTGGGGAAATATCAAAAAAGGCACCGCCAAGCGGTGCCTTTTCATGGGAAATGCCTTACTCAGAAAAATCGGAGGAGATCATCTTGTAGAGTGCTTCGACCGCTTCCTTCTCATCGGGCCCGTCCGCGATCAGTTTAATTGGAGTACCCTTGACGATGCCCAAGGACAAAACGCCCAGCAGGCTCTTGGCATTGACCTTGCGCTCCTCCTTCTCCACCCAGATAGAGCTCTTGAACTCGTTGGCCTTCTGGATAAAGAAAGTGGCGGGTCTGGCGTGCAGACCGACCTGATTGTTCACGACTGCTTCCTGACTATACATGGCTGTACCTCCGCACTGGTCGTTTTATATGGTCTAAGCATACCAGATTTATCCCGTTCTCGTCAATGACATTTTTCACAAATCTAACTCTTTCCTTACAGGAAAAATTCCTGTAACCAACGGGATTTTCTAGAAATCTTTTCCAAGAGGGATGATCCGTCAAATTCTTGGCGGAAAATTGGCCTGTTCTTCCCCCACAAACTCAAAACGCTGTCCGTCTTACCCGTTCTTACCCCATCCCGCTGGGCGAAGAGCCTTCCTTTGAGGGGTGCCCCGCTACTTCAGCTCAACCACTGTGACGCCGTCCTCGCCCTCGCCATAGCGGCCCGGACGGAAGGACTTAACATACCGGCTACGCCTGCAATAGGTCCGCACCGCGTTCCGCACCGCCCCTGTGCCTTTGCCATGGATAATGGTCACCGTTTCCAGCTTGCCCATCATGGCGGTGTCCAGGAATCGCTCCAGCGCAGCGATGGCCTCGTCGGTCATCATACCGCGCAAATCCACCTGGGAGGGGACGGCAGCGGTACGCAGGGTATGCTCCGCCCGGGCGACAATGCGCCGGGCCTCCTTCTGGGACTGGCTCTCCCCCTCCACTACCCGGACCTCGTCCTGCTTCGCGGAGATCTTTAAAATGCCGGCCTGAAGCTGAAGGGAGCCGTCTTTATTGACCGACAGAACCGTGGCCTTAGTCCCCATGGACACCAGCTCCACAGTGTCCCCAGCCACGGCAGGACGGGTTGGCGGCGGGGTCTCCACCTCCTTGGCCGGACCGCCAATACCCCGCTCCGCCTCGTTGAGCAGGCGGCGGGCCTCCGCCCGACTGTCATTGACCTGCTGCCAGTCTAGGTCCCTCCGCTTCTGGAGCTCCTTCAGCTCTGATATGGCCAGGTCGCTGGCGTCCCTGGCCTCCTGAATGATGGCACGGGCCTCGGCCTGGGCCTTCTCCACCACCTTGGCCCGCTCCGCCTCCAGCTTTTCCCGGTACTCCCGGGCCTTACTGGCCGACTGCTCCATCTCCAGCTTCAGCCGGCGGGCCTCTGTCCGTTCTCTCTCCATCTCCTGGCGCTGCTGGTCCAGACGGGTGAGCACATCCTCGAAACGGACGTTTTCCGCATCCAGGCGGGCGGCTGCCTTTTCGATGATATACTCGGGCAGGCCCAGCCGGCGTGAGATGGCAAAGGCGTTGGACTTTCCGGGAATACCCAGTACCAGGCGGTAGGTGGGGGCCAAGGTCTCCACATTAAATTCGCAGGAGGCATTCTCCACCCCCGGAGTGGTCATGGCGTATACCTTCAGCTCGGCATAGTGGGTCGTGGCCGCCACCTGGGCTCCCAGTCCCCTGGCGGACTCGATGATAGCAGCGGCCAGGGCAGCTCCCTCTACCGGGTCGGTCCCCGCTCCCAGCTCGTCAAAGAGAATCAGGCTCTCGTCATCCGCCTCCTCCAAGATGCCCACGATATTCACCATGTGGGAGGAGAAGGTGGACAGGGACTGGGCGATGGACTGCTCATCCCCGATATCGGCCAGCACACGGGAGACGACCCGTACGGTAGAATCATCTTTTGCCGGGATATGGAGGCCGCACTGGGCCATCAGGGTGATCAGGCCCAGGGTCTTCAGGGTAACCGTCTTTCCTCCGGTGTTTGGGCCGGTGATAACCAGGGTATCAAATCGCTCCCCCAATTCCAGGTCGTTGGCCACCGCCTTCTTCTGGTCCAGGAGGGGGTGCCTTGCTCCCCGCAGGCGCAAATACTTGTCAGACAGCCTGGGTTCAGTACACTCCAGCTTTAGGGACAGCTTGGCCCGGGCGAAGATGGCATCCAGCCACACCAACAGCTGGTAGTCCTCTAGGATGTCTTCTTTGTGGTTGGCACACTGGGCGGATAATTCGGCCAGGATGCGCTCGATCTCTTTTTTCTCCTTGGCCAATAACTCTCGCAGCTCATTATTGGCCTTGACAACCCCCATGGGCTCGATGAAAAAGGTAGACCCGGAGGAAGACACATCGTGGACCAGGCCTGGGATAGCGTTTTTATGCTCCGACTTCACCGGCACCACATACCGGTCTGAGCGTATGGTGATGATGGCCTCCTGAAGGTACTTGGACTGGTTGGAGGAGATCAGCTTCTGCAGGATGTCCCGGACCTTGGACTCCGTGGCCCGCATATGCCGGCGGATGGAGGCCAGCTCCGAACTGGCGGAGTCCGCCAGTTCATCCTCTCCTACAATGGAGTTGGTAATAGTATCCTCCAAAAAGCGGTTTGGGGTCAAGGCGTGGAACAGGTGAGAGATGGGAGACTTCTCCTCCCCAGCTCCATACTCACCGGCGGTGCGGGCGGCCCGCAGGACGGCGGCTACCTCCAACAGCTCCCGTGTATTCAGGCTGCCCCCCATATCCGCCCGCTGGAGGCTGGCCGCCACCGGACGGATCCCGGCAAACCCTGGGGTGCCCCGGAGGATCAGCAGCTTCACAGCGGCAGAGGTCTCCTCCTGGGCCCGACGCACATCCTCTATATCGGTCATAGGACGCAGGGCGAGGGCTCGCTCCCGCCCCTCGTCGGTGACGGCGCAACCGGCCAGCATTTCCAGCACCCTGGGCAGCTCTAGGGTTTGGATGGATTTTTCAAACAGTTCGTTCATATCAAAACTCCTGACAACGGATGTATCTTTTTCTTTATTTTCTCATAAAGACGGACATTTGGCAAGGGAGAGAGGATTCTCTGTGGGAAAATGCCTTCCCTTCTTCTTATATTTTACCCAGATTTGACCTGTCAGCGGTGGAACTTTACAGACCTACTGCGTATGATGGTATCAGAAAGGAACCAAAAAGCTCCAGGGAGCGGGCTGTGACCGGCGCGGCATGGACCTGTCCTCCCCGTTCTCATAAGGCTGACTATGGATCTTTTCTTCTTTTCATTTCTATCCTCCAACGGGTTTGGGCGCCAGCATAAGCTGACGCCCAAATCTTTTCTTTCAGCAGCCAGGCGCTTTCTTCCATCCCAGGCGGGTACCCACCTGATCTCAGCGGCGGGCAGGCAGAGGGGTGTCGTCCTTGAGCCGCCCTAAAGGGCGGTAAACTGTGCAATACATAGTGACAAAGCAGGCCAAACCGCCAACGAGCTGGGACACCGCCTCGGCGATAAATACACCGTTTGTCCCAATCCAGATGGGCAGGATGACCGTCAGCGGGGCATTGATGATGGCCTTACGCAGCAGAGAGAAGAATACAGCCTGCTTGGATCGGCCCAGTGCCACAAAGACGGCCTGCCCCGCGGACTGGAGGGACATGGGGATAAAGAGGGCAAAATAGATGCGGAGGGCGGGGATACCGGCCTGAATTACCTCCGGCTCATCGTTAAATATCTGGATCATCAAACCTGGGAAGGCCATGGCCAGTGCCCAAAAGGCGGCGGCATAGGCCACAGTCAGTCCACAGCCAAAGCGGATGGACTGGCGGACTCTGCCATACTTACCCGCCCCGTAATTGTACCCCATCACCGGCTGGGAGCCGTTGGTCAGCCCGTGGACCGGCATGAAAAAGACCTCCCGGACCGAGTTGATAATGGTCATGATGCCCACATACAGATCGCCGCCGTAGAACTGGAGGGTGGCGTTGCACACCACCTGGACCAGGCTGTTGGTCATATTCATGCAGAAGCCGGACAGCCCCAGAGCGATGATGCGCCTGACCCGCTTTCCCTGTAACGGAAGACAGCGCCGGCGCAGCTTGAGAATAGATCGGCGGCCGGTCAGAAATTGGAGCACCCATACCGCGGATACACCCTGAGCGATCACGGTGGCCAGGGCCGCTCCCTTCACCCCCATATCCATCAGGAAAATAAAGATGGGGTCTAACACGATATTGATGACCGCGCCGATGACCACGGTAAACATCCCAGTCTTTCCAAACCCCTGGGCATTGATAAAGGGATTCATTCCCAGACCGATCATAACAAACAGGGTGCCGCAAAGGTAGATGGTCATATAGTCGTCAGCGTAGGGAAATGTATCGTCGCTGGCACCAAATAGATAGAGGATGGGCCGCTTCAGCACCAGGAAAAATGCCGTAGCTGCCGCACCAAGAAGCAGAAGAAGCGTAAAGGAATTTCCCATCACATTCTCCGCTTCTTCCTCATCTCCTTTTCCCCGATAGATGGAACACAGCGGACCGCCTCCGGTACCGCAGAGATTGGCCAGCCCCATGATGATAGACACGATGGGGATAGTAACTCCCAGCCCGGTGAGCGCCAGGTGGCTGCTGCCGGGCAGGCGGCCTAGATAGATGCGGTCTACTACGCTGTACAGTACATTCACCAGTTGAGCCGCCGTCATAGGCAGTGCCAGGGACAGGATATTGCGGGGGATGCTCCCCTGAGAAAAGTCGTTTTTTACCTGGGCCAAGTTTGCTTCCTCCTCTCTCTGCCCATGGTCTCTGAAACAAAATCCGCCGACAACGGCGCTGTCGGCGGTTCGGGACAGGTCTGATATCAGTGTCGAGTTTAACACAAGTTTCTTAAAAATGGAAGATGGATCCCTTACCCCACAGAACGTGCAGGCCATTTTCCCGGATTCATAGTGTCGGGAGTCCCCTTCTCCATAATTGTTTGGTACAACTCTATTTTGTGATCCATATACTGCAACCGCCTCTTGGCCTCCTCCAACTGGGCACGCACTTTTTCCCGCTGGGTCCTGATAATATCACAGTGCTTCGGAATGGTGGAGTCTCCCTCCAGGCATAGTTCCACATATTCTTTGATCGAATCTAGTGACATCCCGCTGTCCCTGAGATATTTTACTCCTGTCAGCCAATTCAAAGCCTCTCCGTCAAACAGCCGTCGGCACGCTTTGAACGTTCTACCGTCATATGGCCCGTTATACCAAGACCTACTTCCCACTTGGTCAGCTCCTTCTGTACCTGGAACCAGGCTGGCGTGATCTGTCCTTCCACGGTTGAGAGGCGCTCTTGGGCTGTCTTGTTTTTTAAGTAGCGTGCTCCCAGCCCCTTTTGCCTCAGTAGAAGTTTTCCTGAGCATACTTATATAGTTCCTCCCGGAAGTCAGGGTGAGCAATAGCGGCCATGGCAGCGGCTCTCTCGCCCAAAGACAGGCCATGCAGATGGGCCACGCCGTACTCAGTAGCCACACACTCAACCATGGTACGGGGGACAGATATGGTGCTGCCCCCCGGAATGGTGGGAACAATGTTGGATCTCAGATTGCCCTCCTTGTCCCTTCTGGAGGAATTGATGCAGATATAGCCCCGGCCGCCCCTGGAGCGGAAGGCACCCTCCAGAAAGTCCATCTGGCCGCCTATGCCGGACAGCTGCCTGCTGCCCGCCGATTCGGCGTTCTCCTGTCCCATCAAGTCCAGCTGAACACCTCCATTGATGCTGATGAAATTGCTCATCTTCCCCATGCGTTCCGGG
>CABIXV010000004.1:0-48713 GCA_902362775.1 Clostridiales bacterium
GCCATGGTGGCCCAGATGCTGTACAGCCTGGAGGGCAAGCCCGCGGCCGGCAGCGCTGACTTCGCTGACGTGGCGGAGGGTGCCTGGTACGCCGACGCCATTTCCTGGGCGGCCGGTGAGGGCATCGTGTCCGGCTACGGCGACACCTTCGGCCCCAACGATCCCATTACACGGGAGCAGCTGGCGGCCATCCTGTACCGCTACGCCCAGAACGAGGGGTACAAGACCAGCCAGAGCGGCAAGGGGACAGAGGGCTATCTGGACGCCTCCTCCATCTCCAGCTATGCCGTGAAGGCCATGGACTGGGCGGTGAACGCTGGTCTGCTGTCCGGCAAGGGGAACGGTATCCTGGCGCCTACCGCCGGGGCCACCCGTGCCGAGGTAGCACAGATCTTTATGAACTTCTGTACGGAACTGGCGGAATGATCCTTATGGAATAAGACAATAGCGCGGCCGCCCTTTTTACAGGGCGGCCGCGCTGTCGTAAAATCAGCAGACAAAAAGGCGGCGCGACAAACAGTCACGCCGCCTATTGCGATTCATGGAAACTATGGGTTCAGGCTTTCCAAAGGCCATGGAGGTTGCAGTACTCATAAGCGGCCACCAGCTGATCGCCGTCAGCCAGCACAAAGGAGGCCTGCGGCTTCTCACCAGGTTGGAGATATTTGATTTGGCTGCCGTGTTTGGTCTCGATGGCGATGAACTGAATAAAATGCTCGGGCAGCATGGGATGCTCCACAGAGCCTACCTTGACCTGAACAGTGCTGCCCTGAACTTCCACAACAGGTACGTGCTTCTCGGCGGCGCCGTCAGTGGTGCCTGGAACCAGCTCGGTCATCTTCTGGCCACAGCACATGACAGGTACGCCGGCGGAATGAACAAAGGTGATGATATTGCCGCAGTGCTCACAGCGATAAAATTTCATAATAATAACTCCTCTCATTATTTGCTTATAATTTTATTATAGTATGCCCAGAAGAGAAAGTCAAGAAAAGAGATCGGAATACTCCAAAATAATCCAATTATTTTGGGGAAGAATTGTTCCTCAAAATATGAGAATTTTCCCTTGCAAAGTACAGACGATTATGCTATCATATATAAGCTATCAAGTTGCAGGTGTAGTTCAATGGCAGAATGTCAGCTTCCCAAGCTGAACACGAGGGTTCGATTCCCTTCACCTGCTCCAAGTTAAAAGCTACATTTTAGTCTTGGGAGTAAGACTGAAATGTAGCTTTTTCTATTGTAAAACCTCCGTGATATACTGCTGGTCAGTGGTATCATGGAGGTTTTGCTATGTCTGGATATGTGATTGAGATTCCACAGGAGAAAGAGAACAGTACTATTTGGAGGCAGCAATTAAGAGTCGTTGCTTATTGTCGGGTCAGCACCCCTTACGAAGAACAACAGAAAAGTTTGGAAAAGCAAATTGAGTACTTTACACAATACATCAAGAGAAATCCCTTTTGGAGGTTTGTCGCTGTGTATGCGGATAATGCCTCTGGGCTCCACGCGAAGAATCGGCCCGGATACCAAAAGATGCTGAAAGACTGCCGGAAAGGTAAAATCGATTTGATCCTTGTTAAGTCGCTGAGCCGCTTTGGAAGAGATGCAAAAGAAACCATGACTACAATCAGGAGGTTAAAGCAAATGGGTATTGGAGTGTATATTGAACTGGGCGGGATCAATACACTAACATCTCCGGACAGTATCGTTGATCTGTATGCCACGTTTAATCAAGCGGAGAGCCAGAACAAAAGCGACAATATCAAGTTCGGTTTGCGTCAGCGGATGAAAAGCGGAAAAGCTATGCTGAACCATTCTCAATTTCTTGGCTATACAAAAGGATCAGACGGTGTATTGCGGGTGGTCCCGGAGGAGGCGGAGATTGTACGGAAGATATTTGATCTCTATGTGCAGGGGAACGGTGTGCGGAAGATCAAACGCTACCTGGAAGAACACGGGATCAAAACAGTGACAGGGAAGAGGGAGTGGAGCACCTCCACCATCGATCGAATGTTGAGTAACGAGAAGTACATCGGGCAGGTGCTGATGCAGAAAAGCTATACACCGGATTTCCTGACCGGAAAGCAAGTCAAAAACAATGGGCAGTTGGATATGTACCTGGTAGAGGATGCTCATGAGGCGATCATTGACCGGGAGACTTTTGATCAGGTACAGAAAATGAAGGGGAAGGTTGAGTGCGGGATAGAAATGAAACAGAGGCTGTGATATTATAATTAGAACTCTAAGAGATTTTTTAGGAGTATATATGCAGCTTGAAACATGAATAGAGTAATACTCATTGCACCGGTGATGAATTGTGCTTTGGACTATATGTGATTTGAAAGAAAAATTGCCGAAATATCAGGACGTAGGTAAATAAATAGTATGCCGGGCAGCGTGTTAAGTTCAAGAGATACCGATGTACCTCTCTACTTGAGAAACAATCTAGGTGGATATTGAAGTTAAGGAATTGTTCTGATAAAATTAATATCATGGAACATTAGCAGATACCAAATAATCGAATTGGCAATAAAGGCTCTGCTTAAATTACTTGCCGAATGCTTACAAAGAGAAGGTACTTAGGATGACCGTCACAGACACGATATTAGGTTTTATTGCTGACATTGGCTTAGATGCAGCTAAAGGACGCTATAAAATTACACGGGATGAACTCCAAGCCCGTGCGAAATTGACGGACTATCTTGCTCGGCAACAAAAATATAATTTTAATTGTTCTTTAGAAGAAGAGATTAATTTCGAAGGACTCGCCGAATATATTCGCAGCAATCTGATGGATGATGTGAAAAACCGCTTGTTTGGGACAAGAAAAGAACGCGGAATTGCTCGTCAGGCAATAGCAGATAAAGCAGCATATTATGCTCAAGCAAAAACGGGATTATCCAAAGAAAGGGCACGATATTTGGCAGTTGCCGCAGTTGATATTCTCAAGAATTTTTATCGTAACAAGGCCGAAAGAGATTTATTATTTGTAGCGGCTGAGGTCGAGGATACTATCATCTCAGAGATGACTGACCAGCATAAAGAGATATGCGGTAAGATTGATGCCCTCGACAAAAAGGTTGAAGACAGCAGTTTGTTGTCCATTGATAGGAATCTAACATTAGCAAATGACGGGAGACTGGATGTGGTTGAAAAGAACCTTTCAGGATTCTTTTCCGCTCTTAACTCGAATCATGATCTCAGACCATATTACGGTTTTGCTATGGATGGACAAACTCGCCTAAAAAGTATACCTCTGCGGCCGGATGCAGTAGAGTTGTATCCGCCGCATTTAGAGGTTACGGCTACATCATTCAAGCTGGATGGAGTGCCAGTCCAGAGGGTAGATTCTAATACATTTTCTCGTGCCTATCGAAGCCAAAGCCTTATTGAATTTGATGTAGTTGCAGCGAAGAAATACCTTGGTGATATTCCTGACCCAATACAGCATGAAGCTGAGAGAGTGTCCGGAGCCCATATGGTAATGAAACCCCCATCTTTTCCGGAGGCATTTCCGTGCAGCGTAATTGTTGATGGGGAAACTATAGTTGATTATCTTCTTCTACGTACAAAGCGGATAGAAGACGATGGAACTGCCATTGTCACAAATGATGAGCAGGAGAACTTCAACTTTAAAGTTACTCTCATGGTAAATGCCACAACGACCAATCTCAACTTAACGGTCACTCCCGTAAATCCTTCAAATGTGGAGTCTCTGAAATATAGACAGTTTTTGAAAAAAGCCATGTCTGCCAAAAATATTGCGCTCAAATCGTTGAAACACAATACCATTTTCATTTCTTCAAAAGCTAATCTAATGCCGCACGACTGTGAAAAATTAGACATTGAAATTGAGTTTTTGAAAAGAGTAGTTGTAATTGAGAGCTACTTCCATGTAGCACTTCATATTCCGGAAGAAATTACAGTAGAAGACCATCGACTAATGGATCGTCTCTATTCGATGATCATTGACGGCAAATATTGCGGTACCTGTAGTCGGTTTACAATGTCGTTTGAACTGTCACAAGAGCTTAGAAATTCAATCTGTGATCTTGGAAATAGGGCTTGCGGTTTCGCCTATAATATGGATGTGGAAGCCAATCTGTTCGATCAAAAGCTGTCTTTTCGGATAATCAGAAAAATTGATTGTCTACGCCTCGAAAATTTCGAAAAGACAAATGCTAAACTTGATGTGCTTGATGACGGAGACATATTAAAAATTGCATTTGTCAGCGGTATAGACAATTCAGATGTGCATTATTCAGATATGTTTTATTCCGAAGAAACAGAAAAGCGACTTTTTCAGTCTTCGGTATCCGAAACAGAAAATGAAGTAAGTCGTGGGCAAGATAGTGCAAAACGATAAGATTCAATTACTTGAGGACAAGTGCATTCGCACAGCATGGGATAAAGAAACTAAAAAGAGGTATCTAAGCAGAAGAAGCCTGCCAGCTTTTCTGATGGCGGTTGCCCGTGAGGGCAGTGAGGCAACAGAGATCGCTCGAAAAGCTGTTGAAGGCAGGTTCGGCATCCCGGTTATTACACTAAAGAGCGCCGTCCAACTCAATCAGGTGGTTGTAGAAATGATTGAGGGGAATATCGTCCTATCTGAAGAAGGCATAGACTCATAAGGCGATGTCTACCTTTCTCTGACACATTAGCTCTAAGTGCTATAACATCCGGACAAAAGTTCCGAAAACCTATATGTGGAGAGAAGCAAGAATTCTAAACCCGTTGTGGCACAAGGCTTTTATAAGTCCGGGGTTCGAAATTGTTACCCTCTGCCATAATAAGTTGACAAACCTAAAAGCCAGGAAACGACTTATATCAAGGGTTTGTCAACTTTTTTACTTAAAATCAGACGTAAGAAGTATAAAATAAATTTTGGGTAGGGCGGACCCTCACGCATTTAAATATGAAGTATAGATGTTTAGGACACAGCTTTGGGCTGTGTCTTTTGTTATTCAAATTACATTTATGAAAGGAACATGATGAATGAATATGACAAAAAGTGGGCTGACCAAGGCTGGGCTTCGATTTGGGTTTTGGTGAAAGCCACTGCATCTTTTTTGTTACCACATTACAAGTAAAAAGCAAAGATGTGTTTCAAATAAGTGTCAGTCAGTAGTATATCTTAAAGAATTGTTATTTCCTATAAAGATATACTCTATCAAATAAGGGCAGGAGTGAAGGCTCCTGCCCTTGCTTATATACCCGATTTTATATGGCAGTCATCGACTCAATTATGAGAAGTCTATCTCTTCTGCGAGCCTGTGGGTGGACTGCCGCAAACTTTCAAGCATTTTGGATAGTCCCTTCTGCGACATGCGGTTTTCCTCACCTAGAAGGGCAAGGGAGTAGCGGACTTGCCCTTCGCGGTCAAAAATTGGTACTGCGACAGATGTAATGCCTGGGTCCTGTTCCGAGGTGGTGGAACAGAACCCATCTTCTCGGATCTGTTGGAGTGTCTGCTCCAGGTGCTTACGCTCCTCCTGGTCCTCCACCGAGTCGGAAAAATGGTGATCCAGTATCCTGCGTGCTTTCTCCTTTGGGAAAAAGGCTAACAACGTCTTTCCAGTGGAGCCTTTGAACAGATTTGAGGCCCGCCCAACTCGAGAGTGGACCCTGAGCATATTGTTAGATTGCACCTTTTCCATGCACACTGCTACATCATCGATCAAACCTGTGAGAACCACATCCTCATTGTATTCATCCCGTAGATCTCGCATCTCTTGAAGAATCAGATCGTCAACCGAGGTGCTGTGCGTCATGGCGGATGCCAGTGTGATCAACTTGGAGCTAAGCCTATATTTTCCATTGGGGGCTTCCTGGCGTAGCCAGCCTTGATGCTCCAGCGTTTTTACCACTCGAAACACTGTGGTTTTATGCAGGTCAAGCTCCTTGCTAATTTCAGCTAAGCCAAGATATTCAACGTCTAGCTTATTATATAGCTCCAGGATGTTGGTAGCCCGAATAATAGAGTTGATATATCCGACGCCGTTCTCCGACATAGTTTTACTCCTTTCTCATTCCATCCATTTATGAAATACTATTATTATATCATGCAAAAAACAATTAGCAAATATAAACTTGTTTTTTCGCTCTTATGACTATAACCTTGCTCCTGCCAGATTTTCCTTCCGATCCTGGCTCTTTTTTAAAATTTTGCTATTTTTGTTCACTATTTTATGAAAGAATTATTTTGATTTCCCTAATTTACATAATGTTGATTGAGTTAATATTAGTTGATTTATACTAAATGATAAGATTTTTTGGCGGCGTATGCGTGTAAATTCTCTTGACTGCTCTTATTACCTTGTAGTATAATTTATTTACAATAAAGAATTGCATTTCTTTATTGTGTCTATTATATCAAAGGGAGGAACTGTAAATGAGAGTCCTGCGTTGGATGGACAAGCACTTTGAGGAAGTGCTTATGTCTGTCACCCTCATCGGAGTCGTGGTCTTTATGGCGGTCCACGTTTTTTTCCGGTATGTGTTAAAAAGCCCTTTGTCGTGGACAGAAGAGTGTACCCGGTATCTATTTATCTGGTTTACCTTCAGCGGCATAGGCTACGGCATCAAAAATGCTTCCCACATTCGCGTCAACATTATCGAAAGCTTCTGGCCCCAAGTAACCCGAGTGTTCGTCTGGATTCAGGATATAGTTACGCTGAGTTTCTTGGTGTATATGATCCCCGCTGGTCTGGGTGCGCTGGATTACTTCTACTCCAATGGGATCACTTCCCCTGGTATGCGGATGCCTTCTTGGATTTTGTATTTTTCCCTATTCTTCGGCCTGATTATGGGTGTAATTCGAATGATCCAGCGGATTATCCTCCGGGTGACGAAGCGCGATATCACTGATAAGGAGGCTGATGCGACGTGATTGGTATTATTTTTCTTGTCTTTGTAGTATTTCTGGCTCTAGGCGTACCCATCGCTTTCAGCGTGGGCTGGACCTCCCTTGTCCCATATCTGATGGACTCCGGTTTTACCGCGGATTCAGAATTCGTGTTCCGGACCATGGTCAACGGCTTAGACTCCTATGTGCTGCTGGCCATCCCCCTGTTTATGCTTTCATCTAGTATCATGGCCGCCAGCGGTATGTCTGACCGTCTATTCAACTTTTTCGCCTACTTCTTTGGGGAGCGTCCCGCCGGAATGCCCATCGCTGTGGTGATTACCTGCCTGTTTTACGGCGCTATTTGCGGTTCAGGCCCCGCCACCGTGGCCGCTATTGGCACCATGTGTATCCCCCTGCTTGTCCGTCTGGGCTATGACAAAGACTTTGTCACAGCCATGACCGCAGTATCAGGCGGACTGGGCGTCATCATTCCTCCCAGTATTCCATACATCACCTATGGCTTAGCTACGGGGGCCTCAGTGGGCGACCTGTTTATTGCTGGTTTTGCCCCCGGCATCCTCATTGCCATATGCCTGATTGCGTACGTGATGTATTACATTCGCCACCACGACACCTCCGGCCTGCGTATTAAGGAGGAGGCTGATGCGCTGAAAGCCATGGGCTTTGGGAAAGTATTTCGCCGGGGCTTCTTCGCTCTGTTTGCCCCCGTTATCATCCTGGGCGGCATCTATACTGGTATCTGCTCTCCCACCGAGGCTGCCTGCATTTCCGTGGTATACGCATTGTTGGTCGGTGTGTTTGCTTACCGCACCATCCGCTTCAAGGAGCTGGTAAGCTGCCTAATTGACACCGCCAAGACCGCTACTCCTGTTATGTTGATTCTGTGTTGTTGCACCGTGTTTGGCCGCATCCTGAATATCCTGAACGTGCCCCAAACCCTGGCTGAGATTGTCACCAGCAATATCGACTCCAAGATCCTAGTTTTGCTGGCCATTAATATATTCCTATTGTTTACCGGCATGGTCATGGATACGGTGCCTGCCATTCTGATTCTGGCCCCCATCTTCTGGCCTATTGTGCAGTCCTACGGCGTAGGTGCTGTCCACTTTGGTATTATCATGTCTGTCAACCTGGCCATCGGCTTTGTCACACCCCCTATCGGTACGAATCTGTTTGTGGCCCAGTCCCTGACCGGGACCCCAATCGCCCGTATCGCCAAAAATGCGTTGCCCTTTATAGGAATGTTCCTGATTGCACTGATGTTGATTACCTATATCCCGCAAATCAGCGAATTTCTGCCCGCTCTGCTCTCAACTAAGTGATTCCCCGCAGTATTTTGCGGTGAATAGAAATTGAAAGGAGAATATATATGCGAAAGAAATTATTGGCTCTGTCTCTTGCGTTTGGTGTTACCTTGTCCCTGGCCGCCTGTGGAGGTAACGACAACAACTCATCCAATTCTGGAGGCAACGTCAGCGGAAATGCCGGTGGCAATGGTGAAAAGATTACTATTAATATCGGCCATGGTGGTGCCGAGTCTACTGCCCAGCAGGTAGGATGCCTAGCGATGGAAGAGTATCTTGAGAACACGGGTCGCTTCACTGTCAACGTGTATCCCAATAACTCCATGGGCAGCGACGACGAGCTGTGTCAGATGGTGCAGAATGGTTCTATTGAGATGTGTCTGGCCAACTCCGTTATCGTTAACTATGTTCCTGATACTGCTGTTTACGATATGTACTTCACCTTCGACGATATTGATGCAGTAAAGGATAAGTATTCCAACAACGGCGAGTTTATTAAGACCATTGGTGAGAAGTATACTGACGTAGGTATTCACCTGGCAGGCTTTAGTATCCATGGCTTCCGTGATGTTACCGCTAACAAGGCTATTACTTCTCCGGAGGATCTGGCCGGACTGACCTTCCGCGTGCAGCAAAATGAGTACCACATCTTGGGCTGGGAGTCCTTAGGGGCCACCCCCACCCCCTTTGCCTTCAATGAGCTGTACACCGCTTTGCAGCAAGGTACCGTGGACGCTCAGGAGAATCCAATCGAGCTGATTTACTCCCAGAAGTTCTATGAGCAGCAGTCCTATATTACGCTGACTAACCATCAGCAGCAGGTCCAGCAGTGGCTGGTGAACGACGCCCTTTATCAGAGTTTGTCCGAGGAAGACCGTACTCTGTTGGATGAAGGTATCCAGGCTGGCTGTGATGCCGCTACTGAGTATGCCCTGTCCCAGGAGGCTGAGTGGACACAGGAGATTCAGGATTACGGCTGTACTATCGTGGAACTAACCGACGAGCAGCGCCAAGCTTTTGTTGATCGCATCCAACCCCAGTGGGATGCTATTAAGGCAACTGTTGACCCCGCCGTTTATGAGGCTTATCTTGCCTGAGTCTCGCCCCATATGATTACCGATGCAGGGCCTGATTTGCGGACCACCGGAAATCAGGCCCCGCATTTCAAAAATGGAAAGGAAGGGATTATGTCATGCGCATTCTAATCATCAACCCGAACAGCGATGAGAATACTGACCGTCTGATGGCGGAGAAAGCAAAGAACCTGGCGCTTCCCGGAGTAGAAGTAGACGTTACTCATGTCACCCGGGCGCCCAAGTTAGTCGCTTCCTATGAGGACCAGGCCATTTCTGGCGAGGAGATGATGGAGATCGTCCGCGGCCGTGGCCAGGACTATGACGCTTTCGTAGTAGCCTGTCATTCCGACCCCAATTTAGATTTGGTCCGGGAAATTACTGATAAACCGGTAGTTGGTATTGCCGAGGCGTCCATCAAGATCGGTGCCGCCATGGGCAACGGCTACGCCGTCATTTCGCCCGGACCCAAGTCCATCTCTAAGAAGATTGCCTTGGCTCGCAAGTACCACTGCGACGATTTATTGCGCACTATTAAGGTTTCTCGTAGCGATGACAAAGAGGATCTACTGAAGGCTGCACAGGAGGCCCGCAAGGAGTTTGGTGTAGACGTGATTGTGTTGGGCTGTGCCAATTACACCACAGCTGATGGCTATATCGAGCGTGAGCTGGGTTGCCCCGTATTGGACGGTGTAGCGTGTGCCCTATTTCTGGCGGCCGGGCTAGTTAGCTATCAAAAGTGCAAGCGCAAATTTTGAAGATTTCGAAACATCCTATTGTGACTCAATTTTTATGAGGAGGAAAGAGTTATGCTGGATTTAGTAGTTAAGAATGGTAAGGTGTATGTGGATGGTAGCTTCCGGGAGTGTGATGTGGGCATCAAGGACGGGAAGTTTGTTCTCGTTGGTATGTCCGGCACCCTGCCAGAGGCACAACGCACCATTGATGCGACGGGCAAGTATGTAATTCCCGGCGGTATCGATACCCATGTCCATTACCGTGACCCCGGGCACTGGGAGCGTGAAACCTTTGAGGTTGGATCTCGGGCGGCTGCGGCTGGCGGCTGTACCACCTTCTTTGAGCACCCTATTTCTATGCCCCCCCAGTGGAAGGCTGAGATTCTTCAGAATCGTCTGGATATTTGTACTGGTAAGGACTCTCCAGCTAATGATCGCCATGAAAAGGGTGTATGCGTAGACTTCTGTTTCTATGGTGCCGCAGGTGGTCAGCACCCCGAAGCTATTGAACCTTTGTCCCATGCCGGTATCGTCGCCTATAAGACCTTTCTGCACGACGCCCCCGAAGGCCGTGAGCAGGAGTTTGAGGGCCTGACCAGCGCGAATAATGATCAGCTCTACCGGGTGCTCCAGGAGGTTAAGAAGACCGGTCTGCCCCTGGCTGCTCATGCCGAGGACAACGAGTTGGTCACTGGATTTATCAAGCACCTGCGCGAAGAGGGATGCCAGGGCGAGAATATTGCTCACTGCTTGTCCCGGCCTCCCATTGTGGAGATTGAGGCCATATCCAAGATGCTAAAGTTTGCCAAGGATGTGGGCTGCCCCATCGAACTGGTCCATGTATCTTCTTGGGAGGCTATGGAGCTGGCTAAGCAGGCCAAGGCCGAGGGTCAAAAGGTATTTGTAGAGACCTGCCCCCACTACTTGCTATTGGACGAGAGCTATGTGGAAAAGTTCGGTGCCTACGCTAAATGCAACCCTGCCCTGCGTAAGAAGGAAGAAGTAGAGAAGTTGTGGGACTACGTCCTAGACGGCACTGTAGACTTCATTGGCAGCGATCACAGCCCCTATCTGGTTTCTGAGAAAGATAAGCTGGATAAGAACGGTAACAAGGACATCTTTCTTTCCCCTGCCGGTTTCCCGGGCATCGACCTGCGCCTGCCTCTGATGCTCACCGAGGCCAAGAAGGGCCGCGTGTCCATGGAACGGGTGGTGGAGCTGCTGTGTGTCAACCCCGCTAAGTGCTTCAACATCTATCCTCAGAAAGGTACTATCTCCGCTGGAGCCGATGCTGACTTGGTTATTGTAGATATGGGGCATGAGCATACTTTCCAGGCCAAGGACAGCTACTCTCAGGCGCGGGACACTATGAAGGTGTTCGAGGGCTGGAGGCTAGGCTGCTCTGTGGATTATACCGTGGTTCGCGGACGTGTAGTGGTGGAGAATGGCGTGGTGGACGAAAGTGCCGCTGGCTGGGGCCAAATGGTAACTCCTAACAAGAAAGGATGAGCTTGTAATGGGCCGACTCAACAACATACTTATGGAGGCTGGTGGGATTGGTCGCAATGAGGACGGTTCCATTACCCGCCTAGGTTTCTCCGAAGATTATTTCCAGGCCCTGGAGCTTATCAAGAAGCATATGGAGTCCCTTGGCATGAAAACTGAGGTGGATCCAGTGGGCAACCTCCATGGTATTCTGCCTGGTAAGGATCCATCCCTAAAGTCTATCGTCTTGGGCTCACACCTAGATACTGTCATCAAAGGCGGCGTGTTCGACGGAATGCTGGGCGTCGCTGGCGCAGTAGAGTGTGTCTATCGCTTAAAGGAACAGGATATTATCCTGGACCATACTCTGGAGATTTGGGGCTTCAACATGGAAGAGTCAAGTATCCTGGGTGGTACCTTTGGCAGCCGCGCTATTACCGGGATGTTGGATCCGGATCAGCCTGGCTATGCCGAAAAGCTCGCCACTTTTGACCGTACTCCGGACGACGTCCGCACTGCCAAAAAGGACATCAGCAAATATGACTGCTATCTCGAGTATCACATTGAGCAGGGCGACAAACTGGACAGCGCTGATATAGACGTTGGCGTGGTCAACGGCATTGTCAGCGTTATCCGCTACCAAGTTACGGCTAACGGTGTGAGCAACCATGCGGGGACCACCATGATGCCCAATCGCAAGGATGCCCTGGTGGGTATGTCCAAACTGATTGTGGCAGCGGATGCTCGCGCCCGGGAGTTAGATGATACCCTGGTCTTTACCGTAGGCAAGATGTCTGTGGCTCCTGGTCAGGAGAATGTCATCCCAAATGAGGTAGTGGCTACCTTTGAGATGCGACATATGGATAAATCTGTTACCGACCAGTTCTTCGCCGACATTCAAGCCGCGGCCAAGGAGATACCGAACTGCACCTTTACCTTCAAGAACACTGTGGCTAAGTACTCCACTCCTTGCGATCCTAAGCTGGTCCGAATCATTGATCAAGTTTGCTCTGAGCTGAACATCAGCCATATGATTATGCCTAGCGGAGCTGGACATGACGCCAATCCAATGGCTCACGAGGGCGTGCCTATTGGAATGATTTTTGTCCCTAGTGTTAATGGCATTAGCCATCACGGTAAGGAATGGACTGAGCCCCATCACGTCGACTTGGGTGCCGAGGTCCTCTTCAAAACTGTGCTTACTCTGGATAAGACGGACCGCAAATAATTGCGGCCCCTCAAACGAAGAGAAGCGGACGGAATGCAATGCATCCCGCCCGCTTCTCTTCGTTTTTAAAGATGTAACCAAATTTAAGTAAATTATTTGACATTGTTTCAATCGAGTAGGAGCCTTTTTGCAGTACGGAATCCAGGCTTCCTGATATAGACCAGCCTATGACATTAGCTGAGTACAAAAAACAAAATTTAGTGTAAGGCGTGCTGTTCTTCAAACTTCGAACTGCTGTTGATGTTCATTCAAACAGGTTCAATCAAGATTTTTAAACAGAAAAGGCATAAGCATGGATTCACTTAAATCGAAAAATTGGAACCGGTGTGTTTTGACTTCGATTTTTTCCCGTTGGCCGCTTACTCTTGGTGTTTTAATGAATGAGACCACTGTGCCGGGCTTGAATTTGGTACTGAGCATGGAGATGGAAACCCGAAGTGGCCGTTGCGATACCTTATAAAAATAGCCACACCTTATTGGGGTGGCTATTTTTATAAGAACCGTAGAGCCTGAAAACACCTGTGGGCGATGCAGTCGTACCCGTGTGATCCTATACCGCTTTTTAATCCTTACTTGCCCTCAGATGAAACCTCTTTATCTTCTTGGGGGCGGCTTAAAAAGCTGGATAAAATATCAATAAATTCACAGTTGCTGGGCCGCTTTTCCAGATGGATTCCCGCGATGTGATCCAATAGACGGTGATCCGCCTGACCCCATACGGCCCGAATTACGTTGCGTGTGGCCAACTCGATGCTATCACGGGTGGTATGAAAGTGGCGGGCGGTTTCTGGATACAGACGCTTTGTGATCAAACTGAGCCGGCTGGGGTCCTCTACGACTTGGTTCACCATGTAGCACACATACTGAAAGCCGGTCAACTTTCTGGTAACACCTAACCGTCTCAAGAGCGCCTCTATATCCAGAGCTTTTCTGTCGAATTGATCCTGCGGAAGCTCGTCCTCAGGGACCAAAAAATAGATCTTCATACTCATCTTCCTTTCAAAAGTATTGCAAGGGGAAAATCAAGGGAGGCCGGGGCCAGATGGGCGGGAGAAAGGGACCCCGACCCTGTGGCTGCACAAGAAAAGACCAGGACGGATAGAACCCGCCCTGGTCTTTTATGAGATGGCCTTTATTCCCCTGTCACGTAAGTGGTTTCCGATCTTGTGTCCCGGCCGAAACTGTCTTCAGAAAAGATGGTGGCGACGACCTTATACTCGACACCGGCGGTGCCGTTGCAAAAAATTACATTCGAATGGACGAAGGTATTGCTTCTGCTCATCCCCTCGTCGTCCTCCACCCAGGCCTCCACAAGCCTCCATCTGGAGTCTTGTTTGGCGTAGACATAGATGCTCTCGCATCCCAACTTGTCTACTCGGCCTACCCCAGTGACAGAGAACTCAACATTGATTCTCCCTGGGTCAGTAGTTACCTCGATATAATATGCGGAGATTTGATCACTGCCCCTTGTTGCAGAAGAATATGCAAAAGTAGGAATATTAAGGGTCATCAAACAACTCAGCACGACGATAAAACGGAAAAAATTGCGTTTCAAAGTTATCACTCCTCTTGAATTGAAGTTATGATTTCTTCAAGAGCAGAGGTCGTTAAATCACTAAATATACAGTACTCCAGGCCATCTAAATTCCACGCAACAGAATTGCTCTTGTTGTTGCTGAAAAAATAGTATTGGACTCCATCATATATTGAGGTTTTAACTAATTTGGAAGTTTTTTCATAACTTGACTTTGGCTGTCCCCCTATTTCCATTATCTCAAATACAATAAAATTTGATTTATTTTCATATAGGACAGAAAGTTGCGATAATTTAGAGATAGAGGAAGTAAAAAGTTGTGACTCTGTCGCCACAAACCCATCCGGAATCACAGGGATGACAGGTGTTAAACCCTTTTCTCCGACCAGGTCCTGGAACACGGCAAATTCCTCCGGGACTGGATCTGGGTCCGCGGATGCCACGGAGGATGATCCGTCCTCCATGACCCGGAACGAAAACTGCTCGGTGGTCCAATGGGCGACCAGCTGGAACAGGTTGGCATCTCCCAATACAGGGATGCAGGTCAGCGCGACTAGCACAGCCACCACGGCGGCAGCGAGTAAAGTACGACGGACCTTCCGACAACGGCTCTTGATGTGGAAGGGGAGCTCGTGGCCGGGACCAGTTGTCCGCTCTGGGATAGGGTAAAGAGGCTCGTTCAAACCTTTATATAGCTTCTCAAAATCCGCCCTGGCTCTCGCCCGGTCGGAGGAGCTGCTGTCACTTTCTTCTTGTTCTCTCTCTAAAATCACCTCCAGCACATGGTCTATCAGCTCGGGATCGCTCTCAACGTCAGAGAGGTCTGCCCGCAAAATGGATTCAAGCTCTGCGGTGGTCAACTGGTCCAGTTTGGCATACTTCTTATTTGCCATGCTCTGAACCCCCTTCCAAAATATAATTCCAGGAAAATGGAAAAACGGACAGGAATTTCCAAAAAATTTTCAAAAATTTTTAGTCCCGCTGCTCCAGCAGGCGTTTCTTTAATTTCTGCCTGGTCCGTTGAACCCGTTTTTGACAGACGCCAATGGTTAAGCCGCTTTCCTCAGATATTTTCTTATATGGAACGCCGTCTAACGCTACCCGCTTGAATATATGTAAATCTTCTGCCGGCAGCGCCTCCGAGATTTTTCGATTGAGTTTCTCCAGACTGTCTGGATCTTCCTCTATCTTTTCAAACTCGTCTGGAGCGGAAATGGGCGGAATCGCGTCCGAATCCAGGGACACATATTGCTTCAGATCCCTGGCCCTCTCCCTCAATTTATGGAGCGATTTATATTTTACTGCCTTTTGCAGCCAGAACTCCGGCTTTTCATGGGCCATCACCTCATCGATGTGCAGATACAGCTCCAAGAAGGCATCCTGCACAACTTCTTCCGCCAGTTCTGGATTTGACAGGAGTATCAGGGCGTATCGCTTCATCTTGCTAAACCGTTCCTCGTATAGGCAGTTGAAAAACGCTTCTTGACTTGATGCGTCTCTGTGGCCCATGCGCGTGCACTCCCATCCCTGTTTATAGATCCTCTTTGTCAAACTGATCGATACATACCCGCACCAGCTGCTCTACTCCACTGATAAATTCGGGGGATTTATTAGAAAGCATCTTTATGATGTTTTGAGAAGAAACGTTGTGGTGCTCCTGGTACACCAGGGCGTCAAATCCAACCTGGAGCGCGTCCGCGATGGCGTACAGAGTTTTTAATTTCATCATCTTTTCGCCGCGTTCGACCCGGGAGATAAACGCAGTCCCGACCCCGGCCTGTTCTGCCAACTGACCCTGTGTCAGGTTAGCTCTCTCCCGGTATCTTCGGATATTATCTCCGATCACTACAGCTAAGGTGGCATCATCCATACTGATTCCTCCATTCGGTAAAATTATATTTCCCAAATGAAAGGAAGTAAAAGCACCAATAGGTATATAATATTTTACCATTTCAGGAAATGCAAGAGAATTTCATCTTCTTGGGAAACCACATTTGGAACATGGAGCACAATAGGAGGATGGTTGAGAAATGCTGCCGCTCAACTGGGAAAGAGGCGCTGCCCTGGGCCACCAGACCTGGTAGAAATGTGCCGTACATACAAGAAGCCCCGGCCTAAAGGCCGGGGCTTCTTGCTGTGTGTTGTGTAAGGAGAGGGAGAAATGGGAGTAACTTGATCTCTTATCTGATCACGGCCTCATCATACAATACAATTAAGGCAAAACCGTGACTTTGCTGTGAATTTTTTGTGAACATTGGGATGGAACCGCCCAAAATCGACAGTTTTTAAGGCGCTTCATCTGTGATGAGGGAGAGTACCAGGGAAGCGGTATCTACCAGGTTTTGGACGCTGATTTCCTCCTGAGTAGTGTGGACCTTAGACATCCCTACCCCCAGTACCAGAGCTTTGATACCGTGGGCGTTCATATTGTTGGCATCGCTGCCGCCTCCGGTGGCGGACAGGGAGGGAGTTAACCCCACCCGCTCACAGGCGGCCATCACTGCCCGGAGGAAGGAGTCCTCGCTGGGGATGGAGAAGGGGGAGTAGGCCTTGCTCATCTGAAGATCCAACGCCGCCCCGTATTTTTCACAGGCATGACGGAGACACTGAGCCATGTGCTCCGCCTGCCGTTCCAACTTTTCCGCGTCACGGCTGCGGGCCTCCGCCGCCAGGTCCAGCACCTCTGGGACGATGTTGGTGGCATACTGGGAAGAAACAGAGCCGATGTTAGCCGTGGTCTCCTGGTCCACCCGCAGCAGACGCATTTGGGAGATGGCCTCCGCCGCCACCTGAATGGCACTGATCCCTTCCTCCGGGGCGACGCCCGCATGGGCGCGGCGGCCGGTGATCCGCGCGGTGATTTGGTACTGGCCGGGGGCACTGGTAATGATACGTCCGGCATCCCCATCGCTATCCAGTACCACCGCTTGTTTGGCCAGGATGCGGCTATCATCCAGATGGCGAGAGCCACGCAGGCCGATCTCCTCACACACGGTAAAGACCGCCTGGACTGGAGGGTGGGGGAGCCGCTGTTCTACCAGGGAGCGCAGGGCCTCTACGATAGCGGCCACGCCCGCCTTGTCGTCGCTGCCCAGCACTGTGTCTCCTTTGGAGCGGATCACCCCGTTCTCCAGCACCGGCTCCACTCCCGTGCCAGGAATTACTGTGTCCAGGTGGGCGGACAGAAGGATGGGCTGACCGGGAGCGGTCCCAGGCAGGGTGCAGTACAGATTGCCGGTGTCGCTTCCGGTCTGGGCCTGGGTATCATCCAGATCCACTTGACAGCCGATGGCCTGAAGGTCCTCTGCCACGCGGGCGGCAATAGCGCCCTCATGAGTGCTCTCGCTGTCGATGCGTACATAGTCCAAAAAGGTATCCAAAAGACGGTCCCTGTTGATCATATAGCTGGCCTCCTTATGATAGTGCGGCCATTTTAACACGGAGGGGGAGTAAAATCAACTGCGGGACGGCACTAGCGGTCGGTGACTACCATAGTCTGGATATCCCGCTCCCCAGTGCCGCTGCTCAACAGGAACACGGTATAGTTGGTATTTTTCTCCACCTCCAGGTTCAGGGAAACAATGGTGTCGGGCAGGTCGGGAGTACCCAGGAAGGCACTGTCTAGAGTCTCAATGTCCATCCAGGAGGGCATGGGGGAACGGTCAGTCTCGGCAAAAAGGAACTGATAAGTCCCTGGCCGGACGCGCTTGAAAATGGTGGTCTCCTTGAAACGGACATCAGCATAGACCACCCGGCCGTCCTTCAACAGCACATCAATCGGGGGGCTGTTCAGAGCCAGATTGCTTACCCGGAAATTGGAAGCGCAGTTGCCCTGAAGGCAGCATTGGTCAGAGATCTGGAGCAGGTCCAGCCCACTAGGGGTATTGATGACAGCGATGGTGGACAGACTGCCTGGGGGAAGCGGCATGGTCTTGCGGAGATAGGTGTAGCCGTCGAGACCGGATACAGTGATAGTCTGATAGCCACCAGGGGCTTGGACATAGGAGGATACCGAGGCGTAACCCAACCGGGTGACCACCCGGACGCGGTTGATCTGGATGCGGATAGGGGTGTAGCCGAAGGCGGCATTGAGAAAACGGACTCTGGATAATGGGAGCCAGATAGGGGGGCGGACGGAGGAGCCGCCGTTGACTGGCCCGCCTTCTCCCGGATTTGGGAGGGGAATGACCGGGATATTCCCGGTGCTGCCATCATAGACCGGTCCACCTTCTCCCGGATTGGGCAGAGGAATGACCGGGGTATTTCCAGAATTACCATCATAGACTGGTCCACCCTCACCCGGATTGGGCAAAGGGATCACCGGGGTGTTGTCGTTAATTCGTTCCATATGGATAAGGCAGGTCAGGGAGAGCCTGGCCTTTCTCCTTTCTGAGTTATTTTGTCTGGACAGCCCCAAACGTAAGCAGGGGGCACCCCATGCTATGCCAGGTGGAGGAAGCCTGTTCAGAGAACGCGGGAGGAAAGGAGGTAGAAAAAGGGGAAGGACAGATGAAAAAGTAGGCCAAACACCTTGACAATGGGAAAAAACATGGTAGAATAGTCCCGGAAATGTGTTGATGAAGCCAAGTACAGCGGGGTGTCTTTAGCGAGAGGGGACAGTGAAAGCCCTCGGCTGAAAGCTGTACGAGCCACTTCTGAGCAGCCCGTGAGGAGCGGGACGGCCCATCCCCGTGAGCGGATGACTGAGATGTCCGGCTGACGTGCCGCGCCGGATAATCAGGGTGGTACCGTGGAAGGATGCTTTCCGCCCCTGACTGCTGTCAGGGGCGTTTTTTATTTCGAAAGGGGTATAAAATGCGGCAATATATTGTAGATGCCTTTGCGGATCGGGTTTTTGAGGGCAATCCGGCAGCAGTATGTGTGCTGGACCGCTGGCCGGAAGAGGACCGGATGATGCGGATTACCCGGGAAAACAATCTCTCTGAAACTGCCTTTGCCGTCCCGGAAGGGGAGGGATACCGGCTGCGCTGGTTTACCCCCAGCGGGGAAATTGACCTGTGCGGCCACGCCACTCTGGCTGCGGCCTTCGTGATCACGGAATTTATCTCTCCGGGTCTGGATGTCGTCCTCTTTGACACCCTCAGCGGGCGGCTGACGGTAAGAAAGCGGGGCGAGCTGCTGGAGATGGATTTCCCGGCCTATCAGCTCAAGCGCTTGGAGGTGACCGACCAGATCACCGAGGCGTTGGGGGCCAGACCCAGCGAGGTCTGGAGGGCCCGTGACCTGTTGTGTGTCTTTGAGGACCCGGAGACCGTCATCCGCCTTGAGCCAGACCAGGAGAAGCTGAAGGAGCTGAAGGGGGCTCTGATGCAGGTTACCGCTCCGGGGAGCGGGGAGTTTGACTGCGTGTCACGGTCCTTCGCCCCCAAAATGGGGGTGCCAGAGGACCCGGTGTGCGGCTCTGGCCACTGCCACATCATCCCCTACTGGGCTGCCCGGACGGGACGGAGGGAGTTTACCGCCCGCCAGGCGTCTCCGCGAGGCGGAACCCTCTACTGCCGCTTGGAGGGGGACCGGGTTATCCTGGCCGGCCGGGCAGCTCTCTATGCCAGGTGTGAACTGATGTTGGAGGACTGCTGATGAAAAGAAGAACGACAGGCCTGCTGGCCGCGGCGCTGCTGGCCGTCCTGCTGCTGGCTGGCTGCGGCACCCGCCCCCTGCCCAGCGGCATGGAGGAGGAAGCGGTGGGACAGGCGGGCCAGGAGATTGTGGAGATGCTGGTCGCACGGGACTATCAAGGAGTGGTTGACGCCTTCCGGCCGGACATAGCCGAGGAGCTGGGCGTCACCGCGGATACAATCCAGTCTGAGATGGACAAGGTTTCGGAAGCCGGACCCTATGTGGAAACCATAAAGCGGATGGCGGTGGGCGGAAAGAACAAAGACTATGGAGAGGACTATGCGGTGGCGGTGATCTACTGTGAGCATGAGGAGAAAAACATCGCCTATCAGCTCTCCTTTGACACCGATCTGAACTTGATCGGCATATATGCGGAAGTGAAAAAGAAATAAGATGATATACGGAGGTAATTCCTATGCATGATCCAAAGCCTTTCGGACTGAACGAGCTGCGCGAGATGTTCCTGTCCTTTTTTGAGAGCAAGGGCCATCTGCGTCTGCCCAGCTTTTCCCTGATCCCTCAGAATGATGCGTCCCTGCTGCTGATTAACAGCGGCATGGCCCCCATGAAGCCCTGGTTCACTGGGGAGCAGGAGCCCCCTCGCCATCGTGTCTGCACCTGCCAGAAGTGCATCCGCACCGGAGACATTGAGAACATCGGCAAAACTGCCCGCCACGGCACCTACTTTGAGATGCTGGGCAATTTCTCCTTTGGGGACTACTTCAAAAAGGACGCCATCCACTGGGGCTGGGAGTTTTTGACCAGCCCGGAGTGGGTGGGCCTGGACCCGGACCGGCTGTACCCCTCTGTCTTTGAGGGGAACGAGACCACCCCCGCCGATGACGAGGCATTCCGTATCTGGAACGAAGAGATCGGCATTCCCGCCGACCGCATCTTCAAATTCGGCAAAGCGGACAACTTCTGGGAGCATGGCTCCGGCCCCTGTGGTCCCTGCTCGGAGATCTACTACGATCGGGGCCCAGAGTGGGGCTGTGGCAAGCCCGGCTGCACTGTGGGCTGTGACTGTGACCGCTATATTGAGGTTTGGAATATCGTCTTTTCCCAGTTTGACAACGACGGTGAGGGTCACTATACTGAGCTGAAGCAAAAAAACATCGATACCGGCATGGGCCTGGAGCGGCTGGCCTGCGTCTGCCAGAAAGTGCCCTCCCTCTTCGATGTGGACACCGTCATGAACATCACCCACAAGGTATCCGAAATCACCGGCGCCCACTATGGCGAGACCCCTGCCAAGGATGTCTCCCTGCGGGTCATCACCGACCACATCCGCTCCGCTACCTTCATGATCTGTGACGGCGTGCTTCCCTCCAACGAGGGTCGGGGCTATGTCCTGCGCCGCCTGCTCCGCCGGGCTGCCCGCCACGGCAAGCTGCTGGGCGTCAACGAGCCCTTCCTTTACAAGGTGTGCGACACCGTCATCCACGAGAACGAGGGCCATTACCCCGAACTGCGGGAGCGGCAGGACTATATCACAAAGGTCATCCGGGTGGAGGAGGAGAACTTCGCCAAGACCATCGACGGCGGCCTGAAGATTTTTAACGAGATGCTCAAGGGGCACCAGGAGAAGCGGGAAAAGACCTTTTCCGGCGCCGACGCTTTCAAGTTATATGATACCTACGGCTTCCCTATCGACCTGACGCTGGAGATGGTGGAGGAGCAGGGCATGACCTTGGACCAGGACGCCTTCCACCAGCTCATGGAGGAGCAGCGCCAGCGGGCCCGGAAGGCCCGGGAGGCTCTGGGCGATTTGGGCTGGGCCGGCGTGGAATTTGGTAAGGATGTGCCAGAGACCCAGTTTGTGGGCTACGGGTGTGATACCGTGCTGGATGCCAAGGTGGTGGCCATTGTGGCCGAGGGCCAGCAGCGGGATGAGATCATCGGCGGCGGCGAGGCCATTGTGGTGCTGGACAAAACGCCCTTCTACGCCGAGATGGGCGGCCAGGTGGCCGACCATGGAGTGATCGCCTGTGAGAGCGGGCGTGGGATGTTGTTTGAGGTCCATGACGTGCAGAAGAACAAGGGCGGCAAGTATATGCACTATGGCCGGCTGATGGAGGGAACCCTGAAGGTGGGCGACACGGTTCGGGCCCAGATCGATCTGGACCGCCGTCGGGCTGTCATGCGGGCCCACTCCGCCACCCACTTGCTGGATAAGGCCCTGCGCGCTGTTCTGGGCGATCACGTCCACCAGGCAGGCTCTCTAGTGGAGGCCGACCGGCTGCGTTTTGACTTCACCCACTTCTCCGCCATGACGGCAGAGGAGTTGGCCAAGGTCAGCGCCATGGTGAATGAGGCTGTGCTGGCTGGCTATGACATTGTGACCGAAGAGCTGCCCATTGAACAGGCCAAGCAGAAGGGGGCTATCGCCCTCTTTGGAGAGAAATATGGTGACGTGGTCCGAGTCGTGGACATGGGCCAAGGCTACTCCGTGGAGTTCTGCGGCGGTACTCACCTGGATAACACCGCCAAGGTGGGGGTGTTCCACATCTCCAGCGAGTTCTCTGTGGCCTCCGGCGTCCGCCGCATCGAGGCTACTACCGGTATGGCTTCTTTAGAGGTAATGAACCGCAATCAGGAGCTGCTCTTCCAGGCTGCTGCAGCCCTGAAGGCTAAACCCGGTGAGTTGCGGGAGAAGGCGGAGGCTGCCATGGGCGAGATCCGCCAGCTCCACCAGGCAGTGGAGAAGTTCAAGGCCCGTGAAGCGGTCAGCGAGGCCGAGCGATTCCTTTTCGCTGCCCATGAGGTAGGGGGCCTGAAGGTGCTTACCGCCACGGTGCCGGACGCGGATGCCGACCGTCTGCGCAAAATGGGGGACTTTTTGAAGGACAAGGAGCCCAACGTTGTGGCCGTCCTGGCCGCCATCAATGGGGAGAAGATTACCTTCTTGGCCGCCTGTGGCAAGGAGGCCGTCCAGAAGGGAGTCAAGGCCGGAGAGATCGTCAAGCAGGTGTCCGCCATCGCCGGCGGCTCCGGCGGCGGCAAGCCTGACTCCGCAATGGGCGGCGGCAAAGACCCGCTGATGGTGGACAACGCCCTCGCTATGGTGGATAACGTGGTATCCATGAAGCTGGGGCTGTGAGCCATGACCCGCGAGGATCTCAAGCGCTTTTGCGCTCTGGATATTGACTTTGAAAGTATTGGCTTGATGGAGCCCGGACTTTCCTTGGAGCCTTATTTCTGTACTCCGATGAATGCCGAGCCGGTAGGGAGGCTGGGCTGCGACGGTATCCATTTTGTCCTTCTGCCCGGGGATGAGCGGGTGTTTTGCGTGGACCCCGCTATGGGGGAGCCGGGGACCTATGTCCTGCCAGTAGCGACAGATTTTCGGAAATTTTTGTCCTTTGTCCTCTACTGCCGGGATGCCAACCCCCTCTCCCAGATCTGGTGGCTGACGGAAGAACGGTTCCGGGAACTGTTGGAGGAGGACAAGAGGGCTGTCTGGCCTGGGTGTGAGACATTTTTTGCTGGGAAACAGACAGCCCTGGAGAGGATAGCAAGGGCCTTTGACCTGGCTCCCGCTGCTCCGTATCAGCAGGTCAAGGCCCTTCAGGCCGCCTTTGACCCCACGATTGTGAAATTTTCCAACGAATACTATGATGTGCTGGGACTGGAGTATCCAGAGTGACAGGACAGGGATAAGGAAACGGGCTTTGCAGGGACAAGACCTTCCAGCATCGAAGTTCTATCTGCCTTCCTGATTTTGACTTTTTATGCTAACAGATACCGTGCGGCACGGTTAACTGGACCGTTGCCGCACGGCTCTTTTATCTTTCACTTTTGTTTAGATCTAATTTTGACTGTTTTTTTAAATCCATTTTGATTCATTTGCTTTAACCATATGTCCGTTCCAATCTAACACAAAAAATTTTCATATTTCCTAATTTGATATTGATTTCCTAGCCGGAATATGATAACATTTGTGATAGAAATAATATAGTTTTGAATTTTAATCCTTTTTTTGCTATCAAATATACTGGAGGGATACTATGAAGCGTGTTTACCTGACTAAGATGCGCCAGGGTGAACAGGTGGCCTACATTGGCAACGCCGATCCCCGCCTTCTGTGTCCGCTGATTATCCATACCGATACTGACGATGAAAAATATCAGCGGGCTATTTCCCGCACCCGTGTCTCAGAGGTTGCCGCCTATGTGTTGGGAGACGGAGAATCCTCGCCCGGAATTCTTCCCGGCGCTCTGATTTTGGGAACCCGCTACCAGGACAGGCTTCCTGTTTGCCGGGCCTATGCCACGACAAAGGACAGCACGGGTCTGGATCAGACCATTGAGCTGTATTACATTGACCTCCCCGAGACGGAAGAGGAAATCGGCTCTCTGCAGGATACTTTGGATATTATGGATGGACAGCACCGTCTGACCGCTTTCTCCTCCCCCTATGTCCAGCTTCCAGAGCATGTGCCCTACGAGGTGAATTTTACCTTGTATGTCTGCCCCAGCCTTCAGGAGCGTCGTATGATTTTCCGTACTACAAACGAGAACCAGAAGCCGGTAAATGGCAACCTTCTGATGTGGTTCCGAGAGAAGTTGGGCCTGCTGAATGAGACAGAGGCTGACTTTCACCCAGTTGTCACCATGCTGAATACCCGCGCTGATTCCCCTCTGCGGGGCCGTATCATTATGGGCGACGAGGTGTTGCCTAAGGGCTATAAAGCCCAGCAGATTGTGAAGATTTTTGACAAGGCAAAATTTGCAGAACTGGAGGCAGGCGGCGCGCCGTTGTCTCAGGAGGCCCTGTACCAAGTGATTGTCACCTATCTGCGCGGCTGGGAAACCGCCTGCGAAGTCTCCTTTGCCTTCCCACAAAAGGGGGAGACTGCCACTAAAATCAGTGCCATCCGCTACATGCTCTTTATGCTCCCCACCTTCTGGGACGTGGCCATCCAGGCATCCACCAAGTTCAACGCCGCCCTGATGGCAGAGCTGCTGTGGTATTTGACTGATACCCTGCAATTGGAACATACCGGCGAAATTTTTTCTCCCAACTCAGTTTGGTCCTATGCCTTCCGAGGGGAGGGGGCGACGGTCAAGCTGGCTGAGGATCACGCCAGAATGCTCAAGCGTGAACTGCAGACCCAGCGTGTCAAACAGTTTAACCCTTTGGAGCAATGAGAGGAGTAGAGATGATATGACAAATTTGGAATCGGGTCAGCGGACTTCCCCCTTCCTCTCCTACTGTTGGGATGATTTAGACATGGCCTACATGCTGGAGGCGCTTCTGGCCGCCAAGGGCGTGGAACTGATTTGGGACAAGCGGTGCCTGAAGCTGGATGACAGCATCAGCCAGTTTATGTCTCTCGGGTGTGACTGCTCGGAGGTCATTCTTCTGGTCAGCAACTCCTATTTGAAGTCCAAAAGCTGCATGAAAGAGGTGCTAGAGGTGCTGAACGGCTCAGAGCCCCTGCAGCGCATCAGGCCTTTGATTCTTCCCTCTGCACAGATCTTTTCCCCTGAGGGCAGGGCCGGGTATGTCCAATACTGGGCCGGGGAGTATGAACACCTGCAGAAGGAGATACGCAAGATTGGACGGGGTGCTGCCGCCGGCAGCTTGAATCAGGATCTGGTTCTCTTAAACCAAATCTATGAAAACGCAGATCACTTTCTCTCCATGCTGGCCGACCGGTACAGCCCAACGGAGCTGCTTGAATTTGTGGAGCATTTCTGTGCTGGCCGTCAACAACAGGGTTGCATAAGCCGCCCCTCTTATCCTTTGACTGCACCAGGTGGGATTTCCTTGCGGTCTTAGTAGGCTGGAAAAGGCGGCGCCCCGGCTCTGAGTGGAATAGATGAAAACCGCGGCTGGGACGGGGAGGCCCTGTGTACTTGAAGCAAAAACGGTAAACGGACCCCATCTTCAAAAGGGACGGCCCTTGGGCCGTCCCTTAAAATTTTTTGGGAGATTCTCAACATTTTCCCCAGCCAGATTGTGTGATAAGCAGAGAGACAAAAAGGGAGGTGTCTTGTTTGGAACATAGCCAGAGCGGGGAGAAGATGGCCGCCCTCTACCGCCGATATGTGACCATGGTCTATCAGATCTGTCTGATGCTGATGAAAAATGTACCCGACGCAGAGGACGCCACCCAGACAGTCTTTCGAAAAGCGATGGAGCATGAGGGCCTCTTCCGTGATCCGGAGCATGAAAAGGCCTGGCTTATCGTTACCGCCCGGAACGAGTGCAAAAACCAGCTCAAGCACTGGTGGAGGACAAAGAGGGCGGGAGAAGAGATACTTCAGAACCTGACCTGGGAGCAGCCGTCGGACGGGGAGCTGTGGGATCTGATCCTTACCCTACCGGAGAAATACCGGATGGTGCTGTATCTCCACTACTACCAGGGTTACACCGCGCTGGAAACAGCGGAGATCTTGGGGAAGAACCCATCCACCATTCGTACCTGGCTGGTTCAGGCGAGATGGAAACTGAAAGAAATTTTGGAGGTGGAAGAGTATGGACGAGGATAAGCTCAAGCGGGTGTTTGACCAGATAAAACCCACTCAAGAGCAGGAACGGGTTATGCTGGACCGCCTCCTGACAGGGCAGAAGGAGGTCAAACCTGTGAGTCGAATGAAGAAGATGCCCGCTGTACTGGCGGCCGCCGCCGTGCTCCTGCTGGCCTGTGCCTTTACAGTGGCTACGGGGTTGGATCAGAAATTTGCGGCGCTGTTTGGGGCAGGGGAGCAGGAGACAAGGCTGATCAAAGACGGTGTGGTGCAGGTGGATCAAAGACACACCTATGAAAATGGATGGACGGTTGAAGTGGAACAAATGCTGGTGGACCGGTATACCTTGGCGGTCCTGCTGGACGTGATCGCCCCAGAGGAGACTGCCTTGTGGGGAGAGGACTATTCTGTTCTGGCAACTTCCGATATTGAGCCTGAGTCGGAAGAGAATGGCGTGGGCGGCTGGGTGTCCGGCTCCATTGTTTTACCAGATGATGATCCGGGTGACCATCACATCTCGATTTTGTGGTATCGGGGACCGACCACCTATCTTCAGGCAGATGCTCAGACATTTCTGGGTGGGGAATTTACGATTACTCCGTTGCGCTTGGTTGAAAAGACCACCTTTGAGAACTTGGCTGACTTTTCTCAGGAGCGGCATGACTTTTGTGTGAAACTGCCTGACCAGGACAGCGGACGACAATATGAGGCCGGGCTTCCCATTCAGGTGGGAGAAGACAATATGGTCCTGCAGTCGCTGTATGTTTCGCCCATCAGTGTTGCCTTTATGATTCAAGGAGAGGAAAACGATTTCCGTATGTGGGGGCCAGCGGCGTTTTCCGAAATACAAAGTACTACCGTTCTGAATCTGTTGGACGGCCAAACCGCATCTGTGGGCCGCGCAGTGAGCCAGAGCTATAATCCAGATACTGGGATGGGAGAATTTGTGTTCCAACTGAATCAGATTGTGGACCCGGATGAGGTGACATCCCTTACCATCTTAGGCCAGACCTTCTCTCTGGGAGGGCTGCTCCCGGTGGAGGAATAAAAACCTTGGCAATTCTGGCAAAAGGGGGTACAATGGTCTTACTAACAAACAAAGGAGGTTTCCCAATGTCTGACTGTCTGTTTTGTAAGATTGCGGAGGGGCAGATCCCGTCCAACAAAGTCTACGAGGACGAGGTATGCTTTGCCTTCCATGACATCGATCCCCAGGCGCCCTCCCACTTTTTGGTTATCCCCAAGGCCCATATCGGATCTGTGGCCGAGGTGACAGAGGACAACGCCGCCGTAGTGGCCCATATTTTCGCAGTCATCTCCAAAGTGACCAAGGAGCTGGGCCTGGACAGCTACCGTGTGGTGTCCAATATTGGGGAGCAGGCGGGCCAGTCTGTCCCCCATCTCCATTTCCATGTTCTGTCTGGCCGGGATATGACCTGGCCTCCAGGCTGAGGAAGAAGGGGATGGTACCGAATGATCCCGCCATCCTCCTCAGCTTCCTGAATACCCGGCTTAGGGATGACGGCTGCACCCTGGAGGAGCTGTGCGCGCAGCTGGATGTAGAGCAGAGCGGGGTGGAGGGTAAGCTGGCTGCCATAGGCTACACCTACCATAGAGAGCGCAACCAATTCCTTTGATAGAGGAAGTCGGAAAAAAGGGTTGACAAGAGAGTTAGAATATGCTAACCTATACGTGGTTAGAGAGAGCTAACTCTCATCCTCCTTACACCTCCCTACTTTCACTTTTCCTGACTGAGGGCGCGCTCTGACCACCAGACGCTTGGGCGGGGCAGGCAATACCGCCGGGCAGACCGGGGCCGTGGATCATTCCACGGCTCCGGTTTTTCTTTCTGTATCAGAAAAAGGAAGATACCCCTTTCCATACTGGGTGAACTGTGATATAATCCTCATAGCTTTTTAGTTATGGGGTGTGCTGTTTATGTTCGTCAAGAATCCGGAATATTTTATGGCCATCGTCAAGGAGCGGAGCATCTCCAAAGCGGCGGAGCGGCTCTATCTCTCCCAACCCTATCTCAGCCAGTATCTGGCCAAGCTGGAGTCCAATCTGGGGGCCGTGTTGCTGGACCGTTCCCACTCGCCCCTAAAGCTGACGCCGGCAGGGGAGGTGTTCCATGCCTATCTGGAGCGCCAGAGTTATTTGGACCGGCAGCTGGTCAGCGACCTGCGGGATCTGCAGAACGAGAAGCGGCCTGTCCTCCACATCGGCGTATCCCCTTGGCGTGGTTCCACCCTACTGCCCGATGTGCTGCCCCTGTTCACCAAGCAATACTCCGACGTGCAGGTGGTTCTCCATGAGGCGCCGGTGCCCGAACTGGGGGATTTGGCGGCGGGCAGTGTCACGGACTTCTGCATCATGCACATCCCTGGGGATCTGACGGAGCTGACCTATGAACTGGTCATGCGGGAGCATATTTTCCTTTTGGCCCACCGGGACCACCCCCTGGTCCGAGGGCTCACCAGTACCTACGACGACCCCATACCCTTCCCCGACCTGCGGCAGCTGGAGCGGGAGCGTATCGTGATGCTGCCCCCGGACTGGCGGCTGTCCAAGCTGCTCCACAATACCTTCTCCGTCCATAACGTGGAGCCCCAGAATATTTTGGTGACCACCAACAATACCACAGCCATCAATCTGGTGGCGGAAAACATGGGCTTCGCCTTTTTACAGGAGAGCGGCATCTCTCGCACCCCATATCTGGACCGGCTGGCCTGCTTTACCATCGGAGAGCCGCCACTGACCTGCCCCATGGCGGTGGTCTACAAGAAAAATGGATTCCTGTCACCGGCGGCCAGAACGTTTATCGACCTGATCAAGGAGTATTACAGCCGCTTTGACCGTCCCGCCAACCTTTGAACAAATATCGGGCCTGATTTTCAGCAAAAGGGACGGAGAGAAACCACACCGCCCCCCTTGACGAGGGAGGAGGCCTATGCTAAACTGAATCCAAGCCCTGCGACTGACGGAAGTGGAGTGACCACGTGGAACAGGGCCCGGCGTGTGAAACGCCATATTGCCGACCGTCTGGGCGCACTATTGCTTAGTGCGCCCTTTTATTTTTGCGGGCGCAACAGGAAGGAGTTATGGAAGATGAAGACTGACATCGAGATCGCCCAGGCCGCGGAGATGCTTCCAATTGGCCAGGTGGCCCACAAGGCGGGGGTCAGCGAGGAACTGCTGGAATACTATGGGCGCTATAAGGCTAAAATCGACATCACCCCCCTGCGGGACAAGGCCCGGAAGGGCAAGCTGATCCTGGTCACCGCTATCAATCCGACCCCCGCCGGAGAGGGCAAGACCACCACCTCCGTTGGGCTGGCTGACGCGCTGAAAAAGCTGGACAAGAACGTAATCCTGGCCCTGCGGGAGCCCTCCCTTGGCCCTGTGTTCGGCGTCAAGGGCGGCGCCGCCGGTGGTGGTTACGCCCAGGTGGTGCCTATGGAGGATATCAACCTCCACTTCACCGGCGACTTCCACGCCATCGGAGCGGCCAATAACCTTCTGGCCGCCATGTTGGACAACCATATCCAGCAGGGTAACGAGCTGGGCATCGACGTGAAGAAGATCACCTGGCGCCGCTGTGTGGATATGAACGACCGGCAGTTGCGAAATATCGTGGACGGTCTGGGCGGCCGGATGCAGGGCGTCCCGCGAGAGGACGGCTTTGATATCACGGTGGCCAGCGAGATCATGGCGGTCCTGTGTCTGGCCACCGGCCTGAAGGATTTGAAGGAGCGGCTGGCTCGTATCATCGTGGGCTACACCTATGACGACCGGCTGGTGACCGCCGCCGACCTGAAGGCCCAGGGAGCCATGGCCGCCCTGCTGAAGGACGCCATCAAGCCCAATCTGGTCCAGACGCTGGAGAACACTCCCGCCTTTGTCCACGGCGGCCCCTTTGCCAACATCGCCCACGGCTGCAACTCCGTCTCCGCCACTGACACCGCCCTGAAGCTGGCCGACTATGTGGTCACCGAGGCGGGCTTCGGAGCTGACCTGGGTGCGGAGAAGTTTCTGGACATCAAATGCCGGGCCGCCGGACTGACCCCGGACGCGGTGGTCATCGTGGCCACGGTTAAGGCGCTGAAGTACAACGGCGGTGTGCCCAAGGCCCAGTTGGGAGAGGAAAACCTGGAGGCGTTGGAGCGGGGCCTGCCCAACCTGCTCAAGCATGTGGAGAATATCACCCAGGTCTTCGGTTTGCCCTGTGTGGTGGCCATCAACCGCTTTGTCAACGACACCGACAGAGAACTGGACCTGATCCGCTCCAAGTGTAAAGAACTGGGGGTCAACGTGGCCTTGTCCGAAGTGTGGGGCAGAGGGGGCGAGGGCGGTATCCAACTGGCCCAGGAGGTGCTCCGCCTGTGTGAGCAGCCCAAGAAGTTTACCTACGCCTATGAGTTAGATCAGCCTTTAAAGAGCAAGATCGAGGCTGTGGTGAAAAAGATATATGGGGGCGTAGGCGTGAGCTATTCCGCTGCCGCATCCAAGGAGCTGGAGCGGCTGGAGAGGATGGGCATGGGCGGCCTGCCCGTGTGCATGGCCAAGACCCAGTATTCCCTCACCGATGACCAGACCAGGCTGGGCCGCCCCGAGGGCTTTACCATTACGGTATCCAAGGTGAAGGTGTCCGCGGGCGCCGGCTTTGTGGTGGTCCAGACTGGGGATATTATGACTATGCCTGGCCTGCCCAAGGTACCCTCCGCGGAAAAGATCGACGTGGATGAGAACGGAGTAATCTCCGGCCTGTTCTGAGGGGGGCACATGGATAACCATTTCAATTCCCCCGCCCAGGTGACGGCGCTCTACGCCGCCGCTGGGGCGGAGAAGGCCGGAAAGCCAGCCTCTGTCCTGATCCTGCTGGGCATCCTGGCTGGGGCCTTGATCGCCATGGGCAGCGCCGCCACTAACACGGCCTCCTATGGCATCCAGGGCACCTGGACCGCCCGGACGGTGTGTGGCCTGCTGTTCCCCTTCGGGCTGGGAATGGTGGTAGCCACCGGGGCGGAGCTCTTTACCGGCAACTGCCTGATCACCATTTCTCTGCTGGATGGGCGCTGCTCCTGGCGGGGGATGTTGCGGAATTGGAGCATCGTCTACCTGTCTAATTTTGCCGGAGCCCTGCTGGTGGCGGCGGGCTGCGCCTGGTTCGGTCAGCTCGACTACTCCGGCGGGCAGCTGGCCCTGTTCACAATGAGAATGGCGGCCGCCAAGTGTGCCATCCCCTTCCAAAATGGGGTGGTGCTGGGCTTCTTCTGTAACCTTCTGGTCTGCCTGGGCGTGGTCATGGCCATGTCGGGCAGGGACACAGCCAGCCGCCTGATGGGGGCATTTCTTCCGGTATGTTACTTTGTCCTGTGCGGCTTTGAGCACTGCGTTGCCAATATGTACTATATTGCCGCTGGCCTTATGGCCAAGATGGTCCCGGCCTATGCCCAGCTGGCGGCGGAGGCGGGGCTGGACCTGTCTGGATTGACGGTGGGGGGATTCCTGCTGGGAAACCTGCTCCCCGTCACGATTGGGAACGTCCTTGGCGGCGCGGGGCTGGGCGGCCTGCTGTGGTATTGCTACCGCCCGAAAAGCTGACGGCCTATTGGCATAGAAAACGGCTGTGGGAGATGATCGAGAGACCATCTCCCACAGCCGTTTTTTCGACCGGGCGTGGTCAGCCGGTTTTTTGAACTTTCACAGGTGCTTAGATGACCCTTTCTTCAGAATAAGCCCGGAGGACCGCTATCGACAGGCCCGTTCTCTGGCGGTTAAGTAGAGCAGTCCGCCCGCCTGATAGGCGACGAAGTCCCAGGGGTCGAAGACTGCCCCCGCTTTCCAAAGTGGGGCGAGAACCTCCCACACCAGCCCGCAGGCCAAAAGCAGGGGGACCGCGTGCTTTACCGAGCGAAGGGGGGCTAGCCTGCCCCAGCGCAAAAGGTAGTCAGCCCAGGCGCATATGGCTCCCCCGGCAAACAGGTCGTTGGCATAGCAGGACAGGAACCATCCTAAGTGTCCGTCTGAGTTGGGAATAAGAAGGCAGCGGTTGACGATATAAAATACCAGGGCCCCGCCGCACACCCGTAGGTCAAATGTCCGAATATCCAAGGTCAGAGGAAGCTGAGGAGCAGCACGGTTACTATTAAGCCTAAGATAACGGCACCCACTGCGGCACCGAAAGACAGGGGCTCCCGGCGGGGCTCCTCACGGCTGGAAAGGTCATCCACAGGGGATCTCTTGCTCAACTGCTCCAGGTCGCTGCCCGCGTCGGAGGGATAGGAGCGGAGGTCCGCAAAGTGGTCCAGCAGCTTCAGGGCCCGCTGGACCGTGGTATAACTGGCGTTTGTAATCAATATGACCGGCGGGAACAGGAGCATATTCTCGACAGAGTGGGAGGAAAGAACGCCCGCCTCCGCATCTCGCAAGATGGCGTCCGGTAGGACAGCGGAATAGGTCTCATCTTGCAGCACCTCCCGATAAAACTGGGCTAAACGGTCCCGGACCATTTTAGGATCCGTGATATGATTGATGACAAGGGTGTACGTCCCATCTTCCAGACGTTCTGCAAGAGACCGGCCACAGTTGGGACAGAACCGGTCCAGACCGGTGACAATGGCCTGACAACCGGGGCAGCGCGCGGGGGTCCTCTCCAGGGCGCTCTCCTCTCCAAGAAGCAGCCAGTCGGAGGACACGCCAAACAGACGGCACATCTCTGCCAAATAGGCCACATCTGGGTTTGTCTGTCCGGTTTCCCCAACTTAAAGAGATAAATGGTTTATTTGCGTTTTTACTCCACTTTGCCGATAAAACGGTAGTAGATTTCAATCTCCTGGGTGCGGGTGTTGCTTTCGTCTTTTACGGCTTCATGGACGACAATCTTCTCGATCAAGGCATTCAGCAGTTCGGCAGTCAGTTCTGAGGGATTCACATACTGCTTGATCAGGTTCACCCATTTTTCGGCGTCCACGGCGCTCTGCTGTTGGGCGACAAGGTCGGCGTTCAGCTTTTCGATCTTTTCCGCCAGCTCCTGCTGCTCGGTCTGATACCGCTGGGACAGCATATTGAAGTTGTACTCGGTGATGCGCCCAGCGGCCCAATCTTCGTACATCTTGGCAAACAGGCGGTCCAGCTCGGCCTTGCGCTTCTCTGCCTTGTTCAGCTCCGCTGCCTGTTTTTTCTGGCTTGCCGTGCGCTCCCTGTCACCGGCTTTCAGCAGCTTTTGCAGCAGGCGTCCCTCGTCCATCTGTGCCTGGTAAGACCAATATTGAATCCGTGCCAGGACGTAGGTATAAAGGATATCATAGCGGATATAGTGCATGGTGCAGTGTCCGGTACCCTGGCCATAGTTGCTGCAATGGTAGTGACCATAGGGCTTTTTGTTCTGATTGTTCATGCCAAACGCCAGCGACCAGCCGCAGTCTGCGCACTTCACCAGCCCGGAGAAGATCTGTGTCGTGCCGTCTTTCTGCTTGCGGCGGCGCGTCTCGATCAGCTCCTGCACCCGGTCAAAGACATCCTTGCTGACAAGGGCTTCATGGGTATTTTCCACACGAATCCATTCCTCTTTCGGCTTGCGGACCTTTTTCTTGTTCTTGTAAGAGATGTTGGTCTGCTTATTGTGGATGCTGTTGCCGATATAGGTTTCATCTTTCAGGATACTTTTGACCTGTGCAATCGTCCAGGCGTAGGACTTTTCCTCCGGCGCGCCGGCGTAAATGTTGGCAAAGGTTCCGTACCGCTTGTAGTTCAGCCAACCGGCGGTGGGCACTTTTTCCGCAATCAAAATGCGGGTGATCTTGGCCGCGCCAGCGCCATGAACGGCCAAATCGAAGATTTTCTCTACGATCCAGCGGGTTTCTTCGTCCGGTGTCAGCGTGTTCTTGATCTCCGGGTGGCGCTTGTATCCCAGTGGCGCATAGGCAAAGATACGTTCTCCCTTTTCAAATTTCGCGTGGAGCGCGCTCTTTACCTTGCGGCTGGTGTCCTTGGCAAACCACTCGTTGAACAGATTCTTGAACGGCACAAACTCAGACAAGCCCTTTTCGGTGTCCTCGTTCTCAGCAATGGCGATATAGCGGATCTGTTTCTCCGGGAACACGAACTCCAGATAATAATCCATCATCACGTGTTCACGCCCAAAACGGCTGAGGTCTTTGGTAACAATGCAGTTGACTTTCCCAGCTTCCACATCATTCATCATCCGCTGAAAGCTGGGGCGGTCAAATAATGAGGTGTGATAGCGATAGCGGCAAAAAGCTAATAAAATCAATGGTTTTGCGGACAGCGGATAGACAGGGAATGTGTTAAAAACTGAATACGCACACAAGCGGCGTTACCTTAACCCCTTTTGGGGAGAAAGTAACGCCGTTTTTTTATGCCCGCAGGAAAGGAGGCGCAGCCGGAATGTATTTCACAAAGGGCAAGCAGCGGGCGTTTGAACTGATCATGCAGCAGAAGCCGGGATTTGACCGCTATCAATCCGGTTGTGCCGGAGATGATGAAGATTGCGGTACTTGCCGTTTCTACCGCCCACAATGGAAATATGAGTTTTGCGTTTTCAAAGAGTGTCCCTATTGCCCCGGCAAAAGGACGCGGAAAACGCACGCCAGCATGGACAAATAGACGGGCAAAAGCCCTTGTGCCATGCGGCTTTGCAGACGCGAAAACGGCAAAGGGCATATTGCAATACCAAAACAGCCGAAAACGGCTTTCTAATTGTCCACGCATACCAAGAGAGGAAGTGAGGAAATATGGCAGTTTTCAGAGTGGAGCGAAATACGGGATATACCGTTATGAGCAACCACCACTTGCGAAACAAGGAATTGTCCTTAAAGGCAAAGGGCTTGTTGTCGCAAATGCTTTCGCTGCCCGAAGATTGGGATTATACCCTTGCGGGCTTATCCCATATCAACCGGGAGAAGATCGACGCAATCCGCGAAGCGGTAAAGGAACTCGAAAAAGCCGGATATATCGTGCGCAGCCGGGAGCGCGACGAAAAGGGACGCTTGCGGGGCGCAGATTACGTCATATACGAGCAGCCGCAGCCGCGAGAGCCGGAAGCAGCTACCAGCGGCGGACAGCCGCCTATATTGGATTTACCTACATTGGAAAATCCAACATTGGATAATCCAACGTTGGAAAAACCTACGCAGGAAAAACCTACGTTGGAAAATCCAACGCAATTAAATAAAGATATATCAAGTAAAGAACAATCAATTACTGATCTATCAAGTACCCATTCCATTCCTTTCCATTCCCTAAATCCCTTGCCTTATGAGCAGGACGAAGCGGCTGCGCCGCCGGAAAGGAAAAGAACGGAAGCGAAAACAAACAGTGCAATAGAGATTTATCGGGAAATCATCAAAGAAAACATCGACTATGACATTCTCATTCAAGACCCCAAAATGGATAAAGACCGTTTGGACGAGATTGTAGAAATCATGCTGGAAACCGTCTGCACAGCCCGAAAGACAATCCGTATCGCCGGGGACGACTACCCCGCCGAACTTGTCAAATCAAAGTTTATGAAGCTGAACAGCAGCCACGTTGAGTTTGTTTTGGACTGCATGAGGGAGAACACAACCAAAATCCGCAACATCAAGCAGTATCTAAAAGCGGTGCTGTTCAACGCGCCGAGTACCATTGACAGCTACTATACCGCCCTTGTCAATCACGACTTTTACGGCAGCAAATGAGCATAGCCGCAGTTTACCGGGAAAGGAGTTGATACCTTGCAGGAGGAAGTAACCCAAAAAACGATTGCCCTATCCGTCAACGTGGGAAAAGGCGCGGCAAGGCTTACCGAACAGGCGTTACAGAAAGCAATCAAGAAGTTTTTGGAGCAGAAAAGCAAAGCACCGCATGGGAAACAGACCATGCGGCAGCTTATGAAGCAAAATGCGGGGGTTTCCAACATCGAGATCACCGACAGCAATATCAAAGCCTTTGAGAGTACCGCGAAGAAATACAACATAGATTTTTCGCTGAAAAAGGTTAAGGGCGAACAGACCCGTTACCTTGTGTTTTTCAAAGGCAGGGACGCGGACGTTATGACCGCAGCGTTTCAAGAGTTTTCCGCAAAGAAGCTGAACAGGGATAAAAAGCCCTCTATCCGCAAAGCCCTTGCCGCAGCAAAGGACAAGGCGAAGCAGCTTAACGCCGCCCGCGACAAGGTAAAGAAAATAGACAGGGGGCGCGAGATATGAAGCAGATAAACTACAAAAAGCTGATAATCCCGAATATCCCGTATGTGTTCTTTGTCTATCTCTTTGATAAGGTGGGACAGGCGGTGCGGCTTGCCCCCGGCGCGGATATTTCCGAAAAGATACTCAATATCACACAGGGATTTTCCGAAGCGTTTTCAAATGCCTTGCCGAGCGTTCACCCGTTGGATTTGCTTATTGGCATTGTGGGCGCGGTGGTTATCCGTCTGATTGTCTATTTCAAAGGGAAAAATGCCCGCAAATACCGCAAGGGCGCAGAATACGGCAGCGCACGTTGGGGCAACGCCGAAGATATAAAGCCCTATATCGACCCGGATTTTCAGAACAACATCATTTTGACGCAGACCGAACGCCTTACCATGAACAGCCGCCCGAAGCAGCCGAAATACGCGAGAAATAAAAACGTCGTGGTGATCGGCGGCAGCGGCAGCGGCAAGACAAGGTTTTTCGTAAAGCCTAATTTAATGCAGCTTCATTCTTCCTACGTCTTGACCGACCCGAAAGGCACCGTCCTAATCGAGTGCGGAAAGCTGCTGCAACGGGCAGGCTACCGCATTAAGGTACTGAACACGATAAACTTTCGGAAAAGTATGCACTATAACCCCTTTGTCTATATCCGCAGCGAAAAGGACGTGTTAAAGGTTGTCAATACCCTTATCGTCAATACCAAAGGCGAGGGAGAAAAGAGCGCGGAAGATTTTTGGGTGAAAGCCGAGAGGTTACTATATTGCGCGTTGATCGGCTACATTTGGTATGAAGCCCCCGCCGAGGAAATGAACTTTACAACGCTGCTTGAACTTATCAATGCAAGCGAAGCACGCGAGGACGACGAGGAATACCAAAGCCCCGTTGATCTGCTCTTTGCCGATTTGGAAGAACGCAGCCCCGACCATTTCGCGGTAAAGCAATATAAAAAATACAAATTGGCGGCGGGTGTTGTATGCTCTAAAAGACTTCTTAATCAAGCGGTTGGGAAGTCTCTTAGAACACACAACCTAAAACCAAAGAAAGGAGCGCAAGTTATGAGAAAAAATGAGAAAATCACAGCTCTGTACGAACGACTGAGCCGTGATGACTTTGGCAAAGATGATGACCAACAGCGTGAGAGCAATTCCATATCCAATCAAAAGGCAATGTTGGAGGAGTTCGCCGCACGGCAGGGCTTTACAAACATTGTCCATTTCACGGACGATGGCATTAGTGGTACTTGCTTTGACCGTCCCGGATTTTTAGCAATGATGAAAGAAGTGGAAGCCGGGAATGTGGAGTATTTGTGCATCAAGGACATGAGCCGCATGGGTCGTGACTATCTGAAAGTCGGTCAGATTATGGAAATCCTGCGTCAGCGTGGCGTTCGCCTTATCGCCATCAATGACGGCGTGGACAGTGCCAGAGGGGACGATGATTTTACCCCTTTCCGCAACATTATGAACGAATACTACGCCAGAGACACCAGCCGTAAAATCCGTTCCACTTTCCAGTCCAAAGGCAAGTCCGGCAAGCACCTCACAGGCACGGTCATTTACGGCTATCTTTGGAACGAAGCCAGAGACCAATGGTTGGTTGACCCCGAAGCCGCCGAGGTGGTCAAGCGCATCTTTGCCATGACGATTGACGGCTACGGTCCGTATCAGATCGCCAGCAAGCTGAAAGAAGAAAAAGTCCTCATTCCGTCCGCTTACCTTGCCCGGCACGGCGAGGGCGTGAACAAAAATAAGACCTTCAAAGATGTGTACGGCTGGGGTTCTTCCACCATCTGCAACATTCTTGAAAAGCGTGAATATCTGGGACACACCATCAACTTCAAGACCCGAAAGCACTTCAAGGACAAGAAAAGCCATTATGTCCCGGAGGACGAATGGACAATTTTCGAGAATACCCATGAAGCTATCATTGACCAGCAGACCTTTGACCTTGTGCAGAAAATCCGTGGGAATGTCAGACGCTACCCGGACGGCTGGGGCGAAGCAGCTCCCCTCACAGGCTTGCTTTATTGTGCCGATTGCGGCGGCAAGATGTATGTCCACCGTACCAACAACGGCAAGCGTATTTCTCAATATACCTGTTCCCAATACAGCAAAGTCCCAGTTGGAAAGCTCTGCACGACACAGCACCGTATCAATGAAGATGTGGTACTGTCCCTTGTTTCCGAAATGCTCAAAGCTATTGCCGAGTATGCGAAGCATGACAGAGCCGAGTTTGTCCGAGTGGTGCAGGAAGCGCAGTCCAGCCAGCAGACGGCAGAGGTCAAGAAACAGCGGATACGCCTTGCCACCGCAAAGCAGAGAGTTTCCGAGCTGGAAGTCCTGCTCTGCAAAATCTATGAGGACAACATTTTAGGAAAGCTGTCTGACAGCAGATATGCCACTCTGGACGCTCAATATGAAAAGGAGCAGACCGAGCTTACCGCTGAAATCTCTGTTCTGGAAAAGGCTATCAAGAGCTACGAGAAGCACGAAAAGGACGCTGACCGTTTTATCGCTCTGATTGACAAGTATGAGAACTTCGACAAGCTGACGATTGCCATGCTCAATGAGTTTATTGAGAAAATCCTTGTGCATGAGCGTGACCGCAAGGGCAGTATCCAGACCACACAGGAGGTCGAGATTTACTTCAATTTCGTGGGTCGTTTCGTTCCCCCTGCGTTTGGCGAAGTGGAGCTTACCCCGGAGGAATTAGAGGAAATCCGCAAGCGTGAGGAACGCAAGGACAGGCTCCACCAGAACTACTTGAAGCGGAAAGCCAGCGGAGCACAGAAGCGATACGAGGACAAAATCAAAAAGCGGAAAAAGGCAGAAATCGAAGCCAAGAAAGCCGCCATTCGTGCGGAGGACATTGCAAAGGGCGTGTTCGTCCCTGTCAGCAGTTTACCGCAGAGAGAGCCGATGAAAGGAGTACAAACAGCATGAATATCACTTACACACAGAACGGCGATTATCTTATCCCAAACATCATTATCCGCAAGACCAAGCCCCTCGGACACTACGGCAGACTTCGCAAGGCGTATCTGGAAATGCACCGTCCGATACTGTTCAATGAGCTGGTGCTATCCGACAAGCTCTTTGAGCATTGCGCCGAGATTGACGAAACAGCACGAAACCGCATGGAGCTGATCGTGCGGTCACTGGCAGAGCAAAACGGCGTGACCGAGCAACTGAAAGCCGAAAACCAAATGGAATGGGTGCGGCAGATGAACGCTTGCAAGGCACAGGCAGAGGAGATTGTGAAAGTGGAATTGATTTATGATTGAGCGAGGAAGTCCGGGCAGAAAACTGTTCGGACTTTTCTCATGTAGTCCAAAGTTGCGGTAGAATTGTTCACGAGTTTTATGGTACAATTTATGCGAATAAAGAAAACGGAAAATTAGAATCTAACAAGAGAATGTGGTTGTATGAAAAAATCCATATTAGTATTTTGGGCAATCGTGTGTCTGTTACCTATTCAAAGGAGGTTTAAGAATTTTAAATGAAACATATAAGAAATATATTGCTGTTGATTACGATTATTTTTGCTTTTGTTATGCAAGCTGAAGTATATCAAAATATGCTCTGGAACTTTAATGGTGCTTATTATTTATCGTCCAGATACACAACTACTAATGACGATATGGATTCATTTTTAGCCAATGCAGAAGATACAGCTGAGAAGCATGGTGTTCATATTTTTTCGACTTTTAATCAGAGAGTTTCTAATTATCAGACAAGACTTTATATTTATGGTGATGATACCGTTGTTCGGGATAGTCTTAAAAGCACAATGGATATTGAGGAAAAAACATATACGGCTTTGATAGGCGGAATCACCGTAATAGAATTTGAAGATTTTAGAGAAGCAAAAAACACAGGCAATGGACAGGAAATAATGGTCAGCTATATCGGTGACGATGATGACATTATTGCCACATATCAAGATTTGGCAAAAGAATATTCTATATCGCAGCCAGAGTTTTGGCAATCAACCGAAACTGATATGATGTTCATTGTTTGGGGCCTGGTTGCCATATTGATGATTGTACTTAATATGATTGAGGTGATACGCAGACAAAAGGAAGTAGTTGTACGAGCTTCTCTGGGCGAAAATGCTGCTGTGATTGCTCTAAAAGCTGTAGTGGCTGATATGATTTCATATGCTGCATTATTCGTCTTAGCAAAGTTGCTTGTTTCTCAATTTATATCGGGAGCGTATGAAGATCATCTCATTTTGGCAGTGTATTGTGCCGGAGCAGTTCTTTCCGTAATTCCTTATGCTGCTTTTGTCCGCTTTGATGTAAAAAAAGCCTTTGCCAATGCTTCAGATAAAAAAGGTATGTTTTATCTTCTGAACGGTCTTAAAGTATTTGCTACTGCTATGACGATTTTTACAATAACTACAAATCTCAGTAGCATTCAAGGTAATTTACTTACAAACACTACTCTTTTAGAAAATCATTATAATGATTACTATTTTGGAGTTATGCAGATTGAACCTCCTTTTGAAGAAAATGAGGAGGAATCCAAAGAGAGCGAATTTTGGAATGACCTTTACGAAAATGAATACAACACTATAAATCCGGTGGTCTGCATAGGCAGCCGGATAAGCGATACGGATAATTATATTTTTGTAAATCATAATGCCAGAGATATGCTGCAAGGGTTTTCTGATATGCTTACTGAAGATGATGAAAAAGAGGATATCGTGGTCTTCGTGCCAAAGGGAAAAAATGCGGAATCATACAAAGATATCGCAAAAGAGGAAATTGACTCTCTTACCCAAAATGCAGAAGAACTGCGTGTTGTTTATAAAGAATATTCTGGCAGAGAGCAATTTTATTATCTCAATTCGAACAGAGAAGAGGCTATTGACGGATTGTCAAGAGCAACAAATCCGATTGTTATTTATCAGGCAAATGAGGCTGTTGCTTTGAATGGAAGTTATATCGAAACAGGAACATATAATGGTGAGGTGATCTACGGATGCGATGAAAGCACAATTCGTAATGCTGCGAAAAAATATGCAGAACAGCTTGGTCCACACTATTTTATGCTGACGAATGTCGGGGAGGATTATACTTATAGTCATAGTTTCCTCGTGAAACTGATTGGCTTTATAAGCTCTCTTTGCGTATTAGTATTGCTGTTAGATATCGCTATCATCATATCTGAAGTGAAAATGGAATTTAGACTTAATGCGATGGAAATCTCCCTCAAAAAGGTTTTGGGCTATCGCTTTTATGAAAGGCACAAAAGATTTATTTCCGTTAATCTCTTAGAAAATATAGCCGTTGTGATATTGATTTGCATTGTTTCGCTTTTTATATCTAACGCAAGTGTCGGGATTGCTTTACTGGTTGGAGCATTGCTCACCATTATTGAAATGGCAATCATTTTCACAAATGTTATGTGGGTTGAAAAAACAAATATCTCAAAGTCCTTGAAAGGTGGATGTTTATGATTATAATTCGTGGCTTAAATAAAGCATTTGGAGAGAAAATAATTTTCTCCAACTTTAATTTGGAAATTCCGGATGGAAGTTTTGTAGTAATCAGCGGGGATAGCGGCAGTGGAAAAAGCACTTTGCTCAATATGATTGGTGGTATCGAAAAGCCGGATAGCGGCAGTATCATAATCGAAGGGCTGAATATTACCCGGCTTAAAAATAAAAACAGTTTTTTTGCGGATACAGTGGGGTTTCTTTTTCAGAATTTTGCACTGCTTGAAAATAAGACAGTTAAAGAAAATTTAAGTTTGATTAAAAAATCAAGCCGAACTAAAGTATCACTTAAAGAAGCTCTTAATCGTGTGGGGTTATCAAAGGAAGTTAACAAAAAAGTTTATCAGCTTTCCGGTGGTGAACAACAGAGAGTTGCTTTAGCTCGTCTTATGATGAAAAAATGTTCTGTTGTTTTGGCAGATGAACCTACTGGCTCACTTGACAAGAAAAATAGAGATATTGTTATGAGGTTATTGCACGAACTCAATGAAGAAGGTAAAACGGTTATCATTGTTACCCACGATCAGGGTATTATTGAAGATGAACCTTATGTTGTGAAAATCTGAGAGTACCTCTTAGAAATGTCTTGATCTACATTTTATGTAATTTGGGTCAGAAGAAAATCCCTTTAGGAACTAAAGGGCGCACTTCTATACTCTCTGTCGAGAGTAGTGCGTCCTGCGGAGCTTCATTCCCAGTCAGCAGAAGAAAACTGCCCGACCGAGCATGTTTCGTCACTTCGTTCCGTCAAGGTGGCTACACCCCCTTGCACCGCTTATGCGGTTATCCCCTGTGGACTTGCCGTCCGCAAACAGCATGAAATGCTGTTCGCCGCCAGCAAGTTTTATAAAGTGAATCAATATCTATCAGTCAAATGGTGAAAAAGAAAGGGTGATTTACATGAAAAAAATGTTTATGTTGCTTATGGCGATTATGCTGTGTTTTGCATTGACTGCTTGTAGTGAAAAAGTAAGCATCGACTTTCCTTTTGAATTGTCCAGCGTCGAAAATGTGGAAATGTTCCGTTTCATTATTCCTGCGGATGCAGAGAAAAAAGTGATTACCGAATCAGAAGATATTGAAGGAATTTATAAAACTTTTGAAAGTATTTCTCTGAAAGATAAAGCAACTGAACCTACTGCTGGTGGTTCGGCGACCAGTTTTCGTTTTAATCTTTCTGATGGTACATCTTATGAGGTTATCTATTCGGAGGTTGCTGTAAAATCTGGAAGAATCATCACAACAGGCATGGAACAAGATTTCTTCACTTCAGCCGATATAGGAGCATTCTGGGGGAGTTATGACTACGAAGTAACAACTGCATCGGAAGATGAATTGCCAGCATTATATGAGCAAAAAATGAACAGGTATTAACTAAATTTCTATCATAAGTGATACAATTTAATACTGAAAATCAGACCGTTGACTGGTCGCACTATGCGAAAAGTCGGCGGTCTTTTTTTGTCCCCAAAATCAAAAAAGGAGGTCAATCCCAATGACAACCCCAAAAACCCTTGAACAGCTCCGAGCCGAAAAGGAACGAGCCGAGACGCAGCTTGCACAGGAACAGCACAAGCTGGAGCGTCTGGAGAACAGAAAGAAATATCTGGAGAAAGGCGAACGCACCAAGCGCACCCACCGCCTTTGCAATCTGGGCGGCACGGTTGAGAGCCTTGCCCCGGAGGTCAAAGATCTCACACGCACCGAAATGACAGAGCTGATGGAACACATCTTTTCCCTGTCCGAAGTCCAGCGAGCCGTCCGTCACATGGCGATTACCCATATCAGCCAAGCAAACAGAGAAAAGGAGTTGAAAGCCGATGGCACTATTTCATCTGAGCGTCACGCAGACTAAGCGAAGCGCAGGACAGTCCGCTATTGCTTCTGCCGCCTACCGTGCCGGGGAGCGATTGTATAGCGAGTATTACGGCGAATACAGCGACTACACCCGCAAGGGCGGCGTGATCTGCTCTGACATTCTCTTGCCGTCCCATGCTCCCCCGGAATTTGCAGACCGTCAGACCTTGTGGAATGCCGTGGAAAAAGCCGAGCGTGGAAAGAACGCCCAGCTTGCATACAGCTTTGACATTGCCTTGCAGAATGAATTTTCCCTTGAGGAAAACATCGCTCTTGCAAGGCAATTTTTGTTGGAGAACTTTGTGAGCCGGGGCATGGTGGTTGACTTCGCCGTACACCAGCCAGACCGGGAGGACGGAGGCATACCAAACCCGCACTTCCATGTGCTTTGCCCTATCCGTCCCATTGAGCAGAACGGCAAATGGGGACTAAAGCAACGCCGGGTGTATGAGCTGGACGAGGACGGCAACCGTATCCGAGACCAGAACGGAGAGTTTGTTTTCAACGCCGTTCCCACTACCGACTGGGGCAGTCCCGAAACGCTGGAACATTGGCGTGAAGCATGGGCGGAGATGTGCAATGCCAAGTTTGCGGAGAAAGGGCTTGATGTTCGTATCGACCACCGCAGCTATGAACGGCAAGGCGTGGATTTACTTCCCACTATCCATGAAGGCGCAACCGTCCGGGCAATGGAGAAGAAAGGCATACGCACCGAAAAGGGCGAGTTCAACCGCTGGATCAAGGCAACCAATGCCGTTATCCGGGACATCAAGAAGAAAATCGCTCTCCTGTTCGATTGGATTGCCGAAGCAAAAGCGGAGATTGCCAAGCCGCAGGCACCCGACCTTGTTTCTCTGCTGAACGCCTATTACACCCAGCGCAGAGCCGGGGCGTATTCGCAGAAAGGCAAGGTCAGCAATCTAAAGGAGATGAACGAGACTTTCAATTATCTCCGGGCAAACGGCATTTACTCCCTTGAAGATTTGGAAAGCCGTGTCAGCGAACACAGTGCTGCCACAGAGAGCTTGAAGAAAACGCTGGACGAACAGACCGCCCGAATGAAAGCAATTAAGCAGCTCTATGACAGCTCCGCTGCTTTCCAGAGCTTGAAGCCTGTCTATGACGGCTTGCAGAAAATCAAGTTTGAGAAGCCCAGAGCCAAGTACAAGGCAGAGCATGAAGCGGAACTGAAACAGTTCTACGCCGCCAGACGCAAGCTGACCGGAGAGTTCCCGGATGGCAAGGTGGATATGAAAAAGCTGACCGAAGAGTATGACGAGCTGGAACAGGCGCACAACACCACCTATGGCGAGTTTAAGACCGTCAGAGACGATTTACACCGTCTTTGGAAGGTCAAGTCATGTGTAGATACTGCCGCCCGATTTAACGAGCGTACAGAGGAACAAATGCACCAAAATCGACCCCAAACACGACACAAAAAGGAGGATATATCCCGATGAATTACACCCAACCACAGATTGATCGGGCGAACGCCGTCAGTCTGGAAGATTTTCTCCGCACACAGGGAGAGACACTTATCAAAAGCGGACGGGAATACCGCTGGAAAGAACATGACAGCCTGACCGTCCGGGGAAACAAATGGTTTCGCCACAGCCAGAGCAAGGGCGGCTATCCCATTGATTTTGTCATGGAGTTTTACGGCAAGTCCTTTCCCGAAGCAGTCCAGCTCTTAACCGGCGAAAGCGCTGAGGGACAGAGCGAAGCCAGCACAGCACCGCCCACAGCGTTTCACTTGCCCTTGCACAACAGAACAGCCGACAGAGCAATTCAATATCTTTGCGAAAGCCGAGGTCTCAACAAAACGCTTGTTGAGGCTTTTCTTCTTTCCGGGGATATTTACGAGGACGCAAAGCGGCACAATGTTGTGTTTGTCGGCAGAGACCGAAGCGGTACGCCGAGATACGCCCATGTGCGAGGAACGGCAGACCCATTCAGACAGGACATTGCCGGGTCTGACAAATCCTATCCGTTCCACTATGAGGGAAACGGCAACCAGCTCTTTGTCTTTGAAGCACCGATTGACCTTTTGTCCTTTATCTGCCTTTATCCGCAGGACTGGCAGACAAGGAGCTACCTTGCCCTGGGCGGCGTTTCAGGCAAAGCCCTTGACCGTTTTCTTTCTGAACGCAAGGACACCCAAAAAGTGTTCCTCTGCCTTGACAGCGACACCGCAGGAAGCGAAGCCTGTACCCGACTGGCACAGTCCATTCCCAGCGAGATCGCCGTCATTCGCCTTGTCCCGGCAAGGAAAGACTGGAACGATGTTCTCCGTCAGCAAGGGGACATTCCGAGCCGCAAATTCATAGCCGAGACAATCACGCTGCGAGAGCTGCCCACCGCCCAGCCTGTTCCCATGCTCCGCATGGCAGATGTGGAGCTGACGAGCGTGGAATGGCTATGGTTTCCCTATATCCCCTTTGGAAAGCTGACGATCATACAGGGCAACCCCGGCGAGGGCAAGACCTACTTTGCCATGCGTCTTGCGGCGGCTTGCACCAACCGAAAGCCCTTGCCCGGTATGGAAACCCTTGAACCGTTCAATATCATTTACCAGACTGCCGAGGACGGTCTGGGTGATACGGTCAAGCCCCGACTGATGGAAGCAGACGCAGACCTTGAAAAAGTGCTTGTCATTGACGATAGAGACACACCACTGACCCTTGCCGATGAACGCATCGCAAGGGCAATCCCGGAAAACAACGCAAGGCTGGTTATCATTGACCCGGTACAGGCGTTTCTGGGCGCAGATGTGGACATGAACCGGGCAAACGAGGTGCGCCCGATATTCCGCAGTCTGGGAGACATTGCACAGGCTACCGGGTGCGCTATCGTGCTGATCGGACATCTCAACAAAGCCGCAGGAACGCAAAGCACCTACCGGGGATTAGGGTCTATCGACATTACGGCGGCAGTCCGCAGTCTGCTCTTTATCGGCAAGCTGAAGGACAGCCCCACAACAAGGGTACTTATCCATGAGAAAAGCTCCCTTGCGCCGCCCGGACAGTCCCTTGCCTTTTCTCTGGGAGACGAGAAAGGCTTTGAGTGGATAGGGGCTTATGACATTACCGCTGACGAGCTTCTTGCCGGGACGGACACCGCCAAGACCGAGAGCAAGACCGCACAGGCGCAAATGCTCATTCTGGAACTGCTTGCGGACGGAAAGCGTATGCCGAGCGCAGAACTGGAAAAGGCAGTCAATGAGCGTGGGATTTCCTCACGCACCATGAGAACGGCAAAGAGCCGTATCGGGGACAGACTTGTGACCGAGAAAGACGGCACAGCATGGGTCTGCTATCTCCGAGACTGACAACAGGAACACGGCAAGCATGGCAAAGACGGCAAGGTTTTTATAGATACCTTAATGTTGCCACCTTGCCTTGTTCCCTCATACCGACACCGCCCGATGATGAACAGTCACCGGGTATTTTTCATTTACAGGAGGATTTTGAATGAACAATACCGCAACCAACACCGCCACTTGCCCGACTGTCAGAAAGCAGATCGGCAAGACAACCTATATCGTCCGTGTCCATTTCAGCCAGACCGCAAAAGAGACGATGGAGGACAAAATCAAGCGTCTGCTCCGTGAGGAAGTCCGCAAAATGTGACTTCTTTTTGAATTTGATGAAAAAGTCCTTGACTTTTCGTCTCTGGCAAAACGGCAAAGTCAATCCTTATTTCTTGCGGTGCGCGGCTTGCCCCTTTTGATATAGAGGAACTCCGGGAACTCATGTCCTATGATGAATTGGAACTTGACACATTGGGCGACCGGAAAACCGCGCTTTTCCTCATAATGAGCGATACCGACGACACTTTTAATTTTGTTATCGCTATTTTGCAATCACAGCTTTTCAACTTGCTTTGTGATAAAGCAGACGACGAATACAACGGCAAATTGCCTGTTCACGTCCGCTTTTTGCTTGACGAGTTTGCGAACATCGGACAGATACCCCGCTTCGATAAATTGATTGCTACAATCCGCAGTAGGGAAATGTCCGCTTCTATCATTCTGCAATCGCAGAGCCAGCTAAAAGCCATTTACAGGGACGCGGCAGAAATCATACTTGATAATGCCGACAGCACCTTGTTTTTGGGAGGACGTGGGAAAAATGCAAAAGAGATTTCGGATAACTTGGGACGGGAAACAATCGACAGTTTCAACACTTCCGAAAATCGCGGCACGCAGGTTTCTCATGGACTGAATTATCAAAAATTAGGAAAGGAGCTGATGACACAGGACGAAATAGCAGTTATGGACGGTGGGAAATGTATTTTGCAGCTACGCGGTGTGCGTCCCTTTTTAAGCGACAAATACGACATCACGAAACACCCGAACTACAAATACCTTTCCGACTTCGACAAAAGAAACGCTTTTGACGTGGAACGGTATATGTCTACCCGTCCGGCAATCGTAAAGCCCGATGAAGCCTTTGACATATACGAAATAGATTTGTCCGACGAGGACGCAGCCGCCGAAGAATAACGGCGGCATTTTTCATTTTCCATAACATTTTTTGAGCCGCACAACGGCAGAAAGCGAGGTTTATATGGATTTCTTTAACAGCGCAGTTGGTGTATTGCAGACTTTGGTTATCGCGCTTGGCGCAGGTCTTGGCATTTGGGGTGCCATTAACTTAATGGAGGGTTACGGCAACGACAATCCCGGAGCCAAAAGCCAGGGCATGAAGCAGCTCATGGCGGGCGGCGGCGTCGCTTTGATCGGCGGCACCCTTGTTCCGCTTCTTTCCAAACTTTTTGGATAATGCCTAAAACAAATACCACCCGCCGC
>CABIXV010000004.1:48915-146350 GCA_902362775.1 Clostridiales bacterium
ACGCGGGCATATTCAACATGATACGCAGCCTTTCGGAAAATGTCATTGTACCGATTGCGGGCGTTATCATTACCTTTGTCATGTGCTACGAACTAATCCAGATTGTAATTGAAAAAAACAATCTGCACGATCTCGACACTTGGATTTTCTTCAAATGGATTTTTAAGACCTTTGTTGCGGTGCTGCTGGTAACAAACACTTGGAACATCGTCATGGGAGTTTTCGACGTTACGCAGAGCGTCGTCAATCAGAGCGCGGGGGTTATCATATCCGATACAAGCATAGACGTTACCACCGTCATTACCGACATTGAAGCAAAACTCGACGCTATGAGCGTGGGCGGTCTTTTGGGGTTATGGTTTCAATCCCTCTTTGTAGGGCTTACCATGAAAGCCCTGTCAATCTGCATTATGCTTGTGGTGTATGGGCGCATGATTGAAATATATCTTGTAACGAGCGTTGCCCCTATCCCTATGGCAACAATGGTAAATCACGAATGGGGCAGCATGGGACAGAATTACTTAAAATCTTTGCTTGCGCTTGGTTTTCAGGCGTTTTTGATTTTGGTGTGCGTGGGCATTTATGCGGTCTTGATACAGACAATCGCAGCAACCGACGACATTTCCGGCGCGATCTGGGCTTGCATGGGCTATACCGTCCTCTTGTGCTTTACCCTTTTCAAAACGGGGAGCCTTGCAAAGAGCGTCTTTTCGGCACATTAAGGGGGTGAGTTATGATTTGAAAATCGGCTTAATCGACGTTGACAGCCATAATTTCCCCAACCTCTGCTTGATGAAGCTATCCGCGTATCATAAAGCAAAGGGGCATACGGTGGAATGGTGGAACGCAAAGGGGCGGTACGACCTTGTATATAAAAGCCGCGTCTTTACGGACACCTATTCCAAAGACACGATAACCGTTACCAACGCGGAACAGGTTATTTTCGGCGGTACGGGCTACGACACGAAAAACCGCTTGCCGCCGGAAGTGGAACACAGTTACCCGGATTATTCTATCTACCCGCAGTTTTTCGGGATTGCCTACGGCTTTTTAAGCCGGGGTTGTCCGAGAAATTGCGGGTTTTGCATTGTCAGCGGTAAAGAGGGGCGCAAAAGCGTTAAGGTTGCGGATTTGTCCGAGTTTTGGAAATGGCAGCCGGAAATAAAAATCATGGACGCTAATCTGCTTGCCTGTCCCGACCATGAAAATCTCATTGAGCAGCTTATACGAAGCCGCGCATGGGTGGATTTTTCGCAAGGGCTGGATATTCGCCTTGTGAACAGGGATAATGTCAGCCTGTTAAATCGGGTACGGATAAAAGCGGTACATTTTGCATGGGATAATCCCGACGAGGACTTGACCGGGTATTTCCAACGTTTTTTGGATTTGACAGCCATTAAAAGCAGCCGCCAGCGGCGCGTGTATGTTCTTACCAACTACGGCAGCACTCACGAACAGGATTTATACCGCGTGAACACCTTGCGGGCTATGGGCTTTGACCCGTATGTGATGATTTACGAGCGTCCAACCGCCCCGCCTGTTACCCGCCATTTGCAACGATGGGTAAACAACAAGCGGCTTTTCTATGCTGTTCCCCGCTTTGAAGATTACATTCCGGGCAGAAAGGAGGTATGAAATGGCGTATGTAACCGTCCCAAAGGACTTAACAAAAATCAAAAGCAAGGTAATGTTCAACCTTACGAAACGACAGCTAATTTGTTTCAGCGCGGCGGTGGCAATCGGACTGCCGCTGTTCTTTTTGGTAAAAGGCAGCGTTGGAACGAGCGCAGCGGCATTGTGCATGGTGCTTGCCATGCTGCCTATGTTTTTGCTTGCCATGTACGAGAAAAACGGGCAACCGCTGGAAGTGATTATTCGGCAATTTGTGGAAGTGAAGTTTCTTCGCCCCAAAGAGCGACCTTATCAGACCAACAATTTTTATGCCGCCCTTGCGCGGCAAGAGCAATTAGATAAGGAGGTACGGGCGATTGTCAAAGGAAAAGAAAAACACCCAAAACGAAAAGCGTAAACTTTCCCGACAGGAAAGAAAACAGATAGATACCCTTATCCGACAGGCAAAGGGCGACGGGAAGCCCCATACGGCGCAGGACAGCATACCGTTTGAGCGAATGTATAAGGACGGGATTTGCCGCCTTGCAAACGGGCGGTATTCCAAGTGCATTGAGTTTGAGGATATAAATTATCAGCTTGCGCAGCCGGACGACAAAACCGCCATTTTTGAAGCCCTTTGCGATATGTATAACTCGTTCGACGCTTCTATCAGCGTGCAGCTTTCCCTAATCAGCCGCCATGCGAACAAGGACGATTTTAAGAACAGTATCACGATTGCACCGCAGAATGACGACTTCGACAGTATCAGAGCAGAATACACCGAAATGCTTAGGACGCAGCTTGAACGCGGAAACAACGGGCTTATCAAAACCAAGTTTCTCACCTTTACCGTTGAAGCAAAGGACATTAGATCGGCGCGGGCGCGTCTTGCCCGCATTGAAACGGACACCCTCAACCATTTTAAGGTGATCGGCGCGGCGGCGCGGGTATTGGACGGGAAACAGCGTCTTGAAGTGCTGCATGGGATTTTTCACCCGGACGGGGAACGCTTTAACTTTGCGTGGGAATGGCTACCCGCAAGCGGGCTTTCCGTCAAGGACTTTATCGCCCCGTCCTCTTTCCGATTTGGCGACGGGCGAATGTTTCAAATGGGCGGCAAGTTTGGTGCGGTTTCCTTTTTGCAGATCGTCGCGCCGGAACTCTCCGACCGTATGCTTGCCGACTTCATGGACGCGGAAAACGGGATTATCGTCAATCTGCACATTCAGAGTATCGACCACAACGAAGCAATCAAGACGATTAAGCGCAAGATCACCGACCTTGACCGCATGAAGATTGAAGAACAAAAGAAAGCAATCCGCAGCGGTTATGACATGGATATTATTCCGTCCGACCTTGCCACCTACGGCGGGGAAGCAAAAAACCTACTCCGCGATTTGCAGAGCCGCAACGAAAGAATGTTTCTGCTCACGCTGCTTGTCTTAAACCTTGCAGATACCAAGCAGAAATTGGATAACGAAGTATTTGGGGCGGCGGCAATCGCACAGAAATACAACTGCATTTTGACCCGCCTTGACTACCGGCAGGAACAGGGGCTTATGTCCTCTATCCCGTTGGGGGAAAACCTTATCCATATCCAGCGCGGCTTGACGACCAGCAGCACCGCCGTTTTCGTTCCCTTTACGGTGCAAGAGCTGTTCCAAAGCGGCGAAGCATTGTATTACGGCTTAAACGCCCTTTCCAACAACATGATTTTGTGCGACCGAAAGAAGCTGAAAAACCCCAACGGCTTGATACTCGGCACACCGGGCAGCGGCAAAAGTTTTTCTGCAAAACGCGAAATCACAAACGCTTTTCTTATTACGGCAGATGATATTATCATTTGCGACCCCGAAGCCGAATATTACCCCCTTGTCGGACGTTTGAAAGGACAGGTTATCAAGGTTTCGCAGAACAGCACGCAGTACATTAACCCTATGGATATTAACCTCAATTACAGCGAGGGCGACACGCCCATAGCCTTAAAGAGCGATTTTATCCTTTCCTTTTGTGAGTTGATTATGGGCGGTAAAAACGGGCTGGAAGCTGTTGAAAAGACCTTGATTGACCGCGCTGTTATCAGCGTGTACCGCAACTACCTTGCCGACCCGAAGCCTGAAAATATGCCGATTTTGGGCGACCTCTACGACGAAATCAAGAAGCAGCCGGAAAAGGAAGCGCAGCGTATCGCGGCGGCATTGGAACTCTATGTAAACGGCAGCTTGAACATTTTTAACCACAGGACAAACGTTGACATTCATAATCGCCTTGTCTGCTTTGATATTAAGGAACTCGGTACGCAGCTTAAAAAAGTCGGTATGCTTATCGTCCAAGACCAAGTATGGAACAGAGTAACGGTAAACCGCAGCGAGGGCAAGGCGACGCGGTATTACATCGACGAGTTTCATTTGCTCTTGAAAGAGGAACAGACCGCCGCCTATTCCGTCGAGATTTGGAAGCGTTTTCGCAAGTGGGGCGGTATTCCGACAGGTATCACGCAGAACGTCAAAGACCTTTTGACGAGCAGAGAAGTTTCAAACGTTTTTGAAAACAGCGATTTTGTCTATATGCTCAACCAAGCCCAGGGCGACCGGGAAATCCTTGCCAAGCAGCTTAACATTTCGCAGCAGCAAATGACCTATGTAACCCATTCCGAAGCGGGCGAGGGACTTATCTTCTATGGCAACGTGATTTTGCCCTTTATTGACCGTTTCCCGAAAGATACGGAACTCTACCGCGTAATGACGACCAAGCCCGGCGAGGTGTCGGCATGAGGATAGAAACGGATAAAATCTATTGCGGCGACAGCTTGCAGGTGCTTCAAACCTTGCCGGATAACTGTTTGGATTGTTGCGTAACGTCCCCGCCCTACTATGCTTTGCGCGATTACGGCACAGACGGGCAGATCGGGCGGGAAGCAACGCCGGAGGAATATGTTTCCCGCATTACGGCGGTTTTCCATGAGGTAAAGCGGGTGCTTACGCCGGAGGGTACTTGTTGGCTGAATATCGCGGACACTTATTGCGGCACAGGCAGCAAAGCCGACCACCAAGACCCGAAATACCCCAAAGGCAGGAACGGGCAGCAAGTGGCGGTAAACCACCGCGCCCCCGGCTGCAAGCCGAAAGACCTAATCGGTATTCCGTGGCTTGTAGCCCTTGCCTTGCGGGGCGACGGTTGGTATTTGCGCAGTTCTATCATTTGGCACAAGGGAAACGCCATGCCGGAAAGCACGCGGGACAGACCGACGCGCTGCTATGAATATGTGTTTCTGCTTACCAAGTCAAAGAAATATTACTATGATTGGCAAGCAGTAGCCGAGCCGATAGCCCCCACAACGGCGGTACGGCTGAAAAGCGGAGTTGGGAAAGGCAACAAATATGCCGCTACCGTTCCGGGGCAAAACCAGCCGCAGAAAATCAACCGTCCCCGCAGGAAAGGCGCATACACCGACGAAATGATTTCCCCCGTCCGCAGCCGCCGCAACGTTTGGCAGATCAACACAGCTTCCTATCGCGGCGGGCATTTTGCAGCGTTCCCGCCCAAACTTGCGGAAACGTGCATTTTGTCGGGCTGTCCTGTCGGCGGGATTGTGCTTGACCCGTTTTTAGGCAGCGGCACGACCGCAGCGGCGGCAAAAAGCCTTTCCCGCCGCTATGTGGGTATAGAGATCAACCCCGAATACTGCACCCTTGCAAAACAGCGTATTGGAGGTGATGAACATTGAGCAAGGAATTAAAAGCCCCCGACAAGGTAACGCAGAAAATGACCCGCGACGGGGCGATTGCGGAAAACCTTACGACGGGCGAAACAACGAGTATCAGCGAAAGACCGCCGGAGGAAAACTATTCAGCCCCCGTAGCGGGAGCAGCAGAAAAGACAACCCAACGTATCAGCACAGAGGTTAGCCGCCACTTTGAAAAGGGCGCGGAGAAAAAGACCCTTGACGCAGCACAGCTTAAAACCCATACGTCCCGCTTGCAGTTTTCCGAAGCGGAACGGGCAACGCCGGACCTGCAAAAGGCAATCAAAAAATCCGATACGGCGGCTGACCGTTTAGACAAAGCGCGGGCAGCTATCCCCAAACAGACCAAAATCACAAAAGAGCGCGTTTTTGACGAAGCCAAAGGCAAAGCAAAGACGCGCCTTGCTTTTGAAAAAACGGATAAGCCCCCAAACGGCAAGTTGCGTCATAACCCGTTATCCCGTCCGGCGCAGGAATTGGACGCCGCCGTACATGGAAAAATCTATGAGGTGGAGAAAGAAAACGTCGGTGTGGAAAGCGGACACAGGATAGAACTTGTGGGCGAGAAAGCGGGCGGCATGACGACGCGGGCAGTAAAACGCGGCATACGCAGCCATAAGCTGAAACCTTACCGGGCGGCGGCAGCAGCCGAGAAAAAGGCAGCAAAGGCAAACGCCGATTTCCTCTACCAAAAGGCGCTGCATGATAACCCCGCCCTTGCGCACTCCAACCCGATTTCCCGTTTTTGGCAAAAACAGCGCATTAAAAAGCAGTATGCAAAGGCGTTGAAAACGGGCGGCAAGGTGAAAAAGACCGCCGAAGCCACCGCAAAGGCGGCGAAGAAAACGGCGCAGGAAACCAAACGGGCGACGTTCTTTGTCGTCCGGCATTGGAAAGGCTGTTTGATTGTGGGCGGGATTGCCTTTATCGTGCTTCTGTTTTTCGGCGGCTTGTCCTCTTGTTCCCTGTTCGGCGGCAACAGCGGCAGCGGCTTGATTGCGTCGTCCTATCTCTCCGAGGACGCGGATATTACAGGCGCAGAAAGCGCGTATGTCGCTATGGAAGCCGAGTTACAGGATATGCTGGATAACATCGAAAGCGAATACCCCGGCTATGACGAATACCGGGTAACGGCTGACGAGATCGAGCATGACCCGTATGTGCTAATCTCTATCCTCTCCGCTTGGCATGAGGGCGTGTTTACTCTCGATGAAGCGCAAAGCACCCTTGAAATGCTCTTTGATAAACAGTATATCTTGACGGTTACGGAGGAAGTCGAGGTACGCTACCGCACCGAAACGCGGACGGACAGCGAAGGCAACGAATACGACGTTGAAGTAGCCTATAACTATTACATTCTCAATGTGGATTTGGAAAACTTCAACCTCTCCCATGTTCCCGTTTACATTATGGGCGAGGAACAGCTATCCATGTACGCTATGTATATGTCGTCGCTGGGAAACAGACCCGATCTTTTCCCGCAATCCGGCTATATTTCAAAATACTATGAAAACCCGCCAGCGGATTATGAAATCCCGCCCGCCTATCTGGAAGATGAACAGTTTGCGCGGCTCATTGAGGAAGCGGAAAAGTATGTCGGTTTTCCTTATGTGTGGGGCGGCAGCAGCCCGGAAACCTCTTTTGATTGCAGCGGTTTTGTTAGCTATGTGCTGACGAACAGCGGCTTATACAATACGGGCAGACTTGGGGCGCAGGGGCTTTACAACATTTCAACCCGCGTTTCCAACCCGCAGCCGGGGGATTTGGTTTTCTTTACGGGTACATATGACACACCGGGGGTATCTCATGTGGGTATCTACGTTGGCGAGGACGGGGACGGAAGCCCCGTCATGCTGCATTGTGGCGACCCGATACAATACGCAAAACTTGATACAAGCTATTGGCAATCCCATTTTTACGCCTATGGGCGGCTACATTACAACTGACTTTGAAAGGAGTTTATTTCTATGGCAAACACGAAACTTGACCGTATCGAAAGGGATATTGAGAAAACGAGGGCGAAAGTCCTTGAATACCAAAAAAGGCTGAAAGACCTTGAAGCGCAGAAAATCGAGGAAGAAAACGCGCAGATCGTTCAAATGGTGAAAGCGGTACACCTTGACGGGGCGCAGCTTGCCGCGTTCCTCTCCGCCTATGCCAACGGCGAAATCATTTTGCCGCAGCCGGACACAGACTATACCGACGAACAGGAGGAAACCGAAGATGAAGCATAAAAAACTGTTCCGCAGCGTTACCGCTTTGCTTGCCGCCCTTGTACTCATGGGCGGCTTTTCTGTTACCGCTTTTGCGGGCGGCGGTGATGTGAGCGACGAGCCGCCTACCCCCGTAACCGAAACCGAGCCGGAAGAAACGACGGGCGGCTATGAGCCGCAGCCCTTAACGCCGGAGGGCAACATGAGCCTTGTGGACGACATAACGGGCGAAGCGTCCGGCGATAAGCAGTTTATTACCGTCGTTACGAAAAACGGAAACTATTTTTACATCATCATTGACCGCGCCGAGGACGGAGAAAACACCGTCCATTTCCTCAATCAAGTTGATGAAAAAGACCTTTTGCAGCTTATGGAGGACGAACAGACCGAAGCCCCCGCTTGTAGCTGTACTGAAAAATGCGTTGCCGGAAGCGTCAACACCGATTGCCCCGTTTGCAGCGTCAATATGAGCGAGTGCGCGGGCAAGGAAGCCGAGCCGGAGCCGGAAGAAACCGAGCAGCCGGAGCCGGAGGAAGATAAAGGCGGCGGCATGGGCGGTGCTATTCTGCTTGTCGTGCTGCTTCTTGCCGCAGTGGGCGGCGGCGCGTTCTATTACTTTAAGATTATGAAGCCCAAAAAGGACGCGGCAAAAGGCAGCAGCAACCTTGACGATCTCGATTTTGACGAGGACGACGAGGACGAGGAAGAATTAGAAACCGAGCAGGAGGACGAGAAAGTATGAAACTTGTAATTGCAGAGAAACCGAGCGTCGGGGCGGCGATTGCCGCCGTACTTGGCGCGAATGAAAAGCGCAGAGGATATTTTGAGGGCGGCGGCTACCTTGTGTCCTGGTGTATCGGGCATTTGATTAGCCTTGCGGACGCGGCGACCTACAACGAGCAGTACCGAAAATGGAAGTATGACGATCTCCCCATTGTCCCGCAGGATTGGCAGTTTACCGTTGCCAACGGCAAGGAGCAGCAGTTTTCCGTACTCAAAGACCTTATGCACCGCAGCGACGTTTCCGAGATTGTCAATGCGTGCGACAGCGGGCGCGAGGGAGAACTCATTTTTCGCTTTGTCTATGAACAGGCAAATTGCAAAAAGCCCTTTTCCCGCCTTTGGATTAGCAGTATGGAAGAAAGCGCAATCCGCGAGGGCTTTTCAAACCTCAAAGACGGGCGCAGCTATGACAACCTCTATCAATCCGCGCTTTGCAGAGCAAAGGCAGATTGGCTTGTCGGGATTAACGCGACCCGCCTTTTCTCTATCCTCTATCACAAAACGCTGAATGTCGGCAGAGTGCAGACGCCCACCCTTACCATGCTGGTAAACCGCGACTATGCGATCAGCAGCTTTAAGAAAGAAAAATATCATGTTGTCCGTCTGGACGCGGGCGGTGTTTCGGCTTTGTCCGAAAGGTTGAACGACGAAGCGGCAGCGCAGCAGATGAAAGCGGCTTGCGAGAAATCGCAAGCCGTTTGTACTTCCCTCAAAAAAGAGAAAAAGACCGTTGCACCGCCGAAGCTGTTTGACCTTACCGCGTTGCAGCGCGAAGCCAACCGCCTGTACGGGTTTACGGCGAAACAGACCCTTGATTATGCGCAAGCCCTCTATGAAAAGCGGCTTTTGACCTATCCCCGCACCGACAGCAAATATATCACTTCCGATATGCAGGACAGCACAAAGGAACTCATTACCGGGCTTTGTTCGCTGCTTCCCTTTATGCGGGACGTGAAGCTGCAAGCAGACCTTACAAGGGTTTGCGACAACAGCAAAGTAACCGACCACCACGCTATTTTGCCGACAGCCGAGTTTTTGAAAACGGGCTTTTCTTCCCTTACCGACAGCGAAACAAAACTTATGACCCTTGTATGCGCGAAGCTGCTTTGCGCCGCAGCCGCGCCCTATGAATATGAAGCGGTTACGGCGGTTATCTCTTGCGGCGGTTATACCTTTACCGCAAAGGGAAAGACGACGCTTTGCGAGGGGTGGCGTGAGATTGAAAAGCTGTCCCGCGCCGCGTCCGAGGAACAGGACGAGGACGCAGAGCCGGAAACCGTTTTGCCGCCGCTTGCCGAGGGGCAGACCTTTGACAATCCGGCAGCGGAGATCTCCGAGTGTTACACGCAGCCCCCGAAAGCATATACCGAAGATACGCTTCTGTCCGCTATGGAGAACGCGGGCAAGGAAGAAACGCCGGAGGACGCAGAGCGCAAAGGGTTAGGCACTACCGCAACGCGGGCGGGTATCATTGAAAAACTCATTAGTGCGGGCTTTGCCGAGCGCAAGGGCAAAAAGCTAATCCCCACAAAGGACGGGTATAACCTTGCCGCTATCCTGCCCGACAGCCTTACGTCCCCGCAGCTTACGGCAGAATGGGAAACGCGCCTTACCGGGATTGCAAAGGGCAGCGACAGCCCCGCCGACTTCATGCGCGGGATTGAGGAAATGACAGCGGGGCTTGTCAAGACCTATTCCGCGATTTCCGAGGATAAAGCGAAGCTGTTTACCCCGCAGCGGGAAGCAATCGGCACTTGCCCCCGTTGCGGCGCGGCGGTTTACGAGGGCAAGAAAAACTTTTACTGCTCCGACAGGGCTTGCAGCTTTGTGATGTGGAAGAATGACCGCTTTTTTGAGCAGCGCAAAAAGGCTTTCACAAAGGCGATTGCCGCCGCCCTTTTGAAAGACGGAAAGGTAAAAATCAAAGGTATGTACTCGACCAAGACGGGAAAGACCTTTGACGGAGTTGTGCTGCTTGCCGACACAGGCGGCAAGTATGTAAACTTCCGCGTCGAGCAGAACCGAAAATGATAAGGCTTGATGAAAAGCAATACCGCGCCGTAAAGAAAATGACCCGCGCCGCTTGTGCAAACAACGATTGCGGGAATTGTCTGCTGCTGGACGACGGGGAAACTTGCGTGTGTGTGCAGAGTATCAGCTATTCGCTGTTATGCCGCTATTTCCGCGAAGCGGTATTACCCGCCGACAGGCAGCTTTGCGAACAGATCACCCGCAGCGGGGAAACCGATTTGAAGCGTTGCGCGGTATGCGGCAGCACGTTTGCGGCGGGCAGCAACCGGGCGAAATACTGCCCCGATTGCGCGGCAAAGATACGCCGCAGACAGAAAGCCCAAAGCGAGAGAAACAGGCGTTTACGGATAAAAACAACTACATAGCAAGCACAGCAAACGAGTACCCGTTTGCGAGAAATGCCCGCGCTTCCCATAGAGAGCGCGGGCATTTTGCTTGTTGGGATAGTCCCAAACCCTTAAAAATCGAGAAAGGACGTGATGAAACAATATGCCGTATTCTTCATACGACCATGACAAATTGGAAACCGCCGAAACCATGCGGATAGAACGCCGGATATATTTTGAAGCAAAGGACGGGGATATTGCCCCCTATGTTTCCTTGCCGCCGGAGCAGCTACACGCCATGCGCGAGGAAAGCGCGGCAGCGGAACAGGCGATTTTTAACGATCTCTCAAGCCGCGCCGCCGCATGGGAGGAACAGGCGGGCAAAACGCTTTTGCTTGACAAAGCGATTGAATACACAAGGACAACCGTTGTGCAGCACACCGCTAACGAGTGGCAGACCACCGAGCATAACCGCCATATTCGCAGCAACCGGGTATATCAGATGAATTACTACATTTACGAGAATACCCGCTACGACAAAGAAGCGCAGAAATCTATCCCGTATTCATGGACGCTTACATGGAGCGTGCGCACCAACAGCCCAAGCAGAACCCAAGCGAAGATTGCCGGACAAGATAGAAAGGTTTTCACCGACAAGGCAGCTATGGAAAAGTATCTGAATGGGCGTATCAAAGCGTATGACCGCTTGTTTACGGAAATCTCCCCGCCTATCCCGCAGGAGTACGCCGACTATTTCAAAGTAAACGGTATGCTCATGCCGGACTACACCATAGAGGGCGAAGAACCCCCGCAGCAGCAGCAACAGGCGGCAGCTATCCCCGAAACTACCGGGCAGGAAAAGGAGCGTGAACACATGAGCGAACAGTTTTCTATTATGATTGGCAACCGCAGCCGTTTTGAAGCGGGCGACCCAAGCGGCTATTGGCTGGATATGCCCGCCACAAAGGAGTAGCTTCACGAAGCCATGCAGAGCGTCGGCATTACCGCCGATAACCCGCAGGATTTTTCCATTCGCGGCTTTTCCGACGACCCGGAGAAACATATTGCCTTGCCTTATGAAATGGTATGCGCCGCCGACGTGGACGAACTCAATTTTCTTGCGGCGCGGCTCGAACAGCTTGACCCCGCCGAGGTTGGCAAGCTGAACGCAGCTTTGCAGCAGAAAAACGGGCTTGCAAATATTGGACAGGTAATTGACTTCACCTACAACGTGGATTTTTACGTCCATATCCCCGAAGTACATAACTACCACGATTTGGGCGACTATTACTTAAATCAATCCGGCATGGTACAAATGCCCGAAGAATGGAAAGGCGGCATTGACCTTTCTACTTTTGGCAGGAACGCTGCCGCGCAGGAAAAAGGCGCGTTTACCGAGTACGGCTATATCGTGGAAAGCGGCGACGAGTGGGAGCGTCAGTTTGAGGGGCGCGAAGTGCCGGAAGAATACCGCATTATGAGTTACCCGCAGCCGGAGCGCGGCGAACAGGACAAAGCCTATATGGACGCAGCCGAAACGCAGCAAGCAGACGCACAGGCCGCAGAGCCGCAGCAGCCCCGCCCCGTCGTCCCCATTATCCTTACTTCCGAAAAGCCCGCCGAAAAGGTAAAGGAGATCACCGCGCGTTTGGAACAGGGCGTACAGGCGATTTTTGACAGCGACCGCTACAAAGAGTTTCTAACCGCTATGTCAAAGTTCCATGATTATAGTTTGAATAACACTATCCTAATTGCTATGCAGGGCGGCAATTTGGTAATGGGCTTCCGTCAATGGGAAAAGGAGTTTGACCGCCATGTAAAGAAAGGCGAGAAAGGCATTAAAATCTTTGCCCCCGCGCCCTACAAGGTGAAAAAGCTGGTTGATAAAATCGACCCCGAAACGAGAAAGCCCATGCTTGACCGCGAGGGAAAAGTGGTAAAGGAAGAAAAGGAAATCACCGTCCCCGCCTTTAAGGTTATAACCGTCTTTGATATTTCGCAGACCGAGGGCAAGGAGTTTCCCGACCTTTCCGTTAAACCGCTGCTTGCCGATGTGGAGCAGTACGAGGATTTTTTCGCCGCCCTTGAAAAAGCGTCCCCCGTCCCGATTGCATTTGAGCAGATCACAAACGGCGCAAATGGGTATTTCAGTTTGACCGACAAGCGTATTGCAATCAAAGAGGGCGTGAGTGAATTACAGGCGGTAAAGACCGCCATTCACGAAATCGCCCATGCGAAGCTGCACGACGTAGACTTAAACGCCCCGCCGGAGCAGCAAAACCGCGTTGACCGCCATACCTGCGAGGTAGAAGCGGAAAGCGTCGCTTATACGGTTTGCCAGCATTTCGGCCTTGATACTTCCGATTACTCTTTCGGCTATGTGGCTGGTTGGAGCAGCGGCAAGGAAATGACCGAGTTAAAAGCGTCCCTTGAAACAATACAGACCACCGCAAAGGAACTCATTACCGAGATTGAGGGGCATTTTACCGAGTTGCAGCAGCAGCGGCAAGCCGAGCAGGAGCAGGGCGATACCTTTTCCATTTATCAGTTAAAGCGCGGGGACGAAACAAGGGACTTGCGCTTTGAGCCTTATGACCGTCTGCAAGCGGCTGGACTTACCATTGACCGGGTAAATTATGAACTCGTCTATACTGCACCGCTTACAAAGGATATGACGCTGGGCGACATTTGGGAAAGGTTTAATATCGACCACCCCGCCGACTTTAAGGGGCATAGCCTTTCCGTTTCCGACATTGTTGTGCTTCATCAGAACGACGAGGACACCGCCCACTATGTAGACAGTATCGGTTTTCAGCAAGTGCCGGAGTTTTTGCAGGAGCAGCAGACCCCCGTATTTGACAAGCTGCCGCCCGAACAGCAGCAAGCCTTGTCCGACACCGTACAAGACACTTTGCAAATGCTGGTTGACGCAGACAAGCGGATTTATGGCGACGTTACGGGCAAGACCCTTGAAGCAATCGCGGCGCAAGGATATTCCTACAAGGACGGGCAGCTTGAAAAGCAGCAGCCGGAAGCGACCCCCGACAGCCTTTTGACGGGTGAAACCGTTAGAACGCCGAGGGGCAATTTTCATATTACCGATATGAGCCGTGAACAGATCGAAGCGGCGGGATTTGGTTTTCACCATGCGTCGGAGGACGGGAAGTATCTCATTATGGGGAATGGCACACAGGCTTATGCCATAGCCGCCGAGCAGCCGCAGCGGGATAATCCCTTAAAGCACGTCGAGGACACCATAGAGCAGAACGACAACAATTTTGACGGGCTTATCAACAATACGCCGCAAACGCCCACCGTTGCAGATTTTGAGCAGCGGGCAAAGGCGGGGGAAGCGATTTCCGTTACCGACCTTGCAAAAGCGGTAAAAGCCGAGAAACGGGAACAGCCGCAGAAAAAACCGTCCATTTTGAAGAAGCTGGACGAATACAAGAAACAGGCGGCGCAGCAGCCGAAAGATAAACAGAAAGAGCATAAAAAGGATTTGGAGGTTTGATAGCATGAATACCCGCTTTACCATTGAGGAAGAAAACATTGTTGCGATCTACGCCGAGGACAGCCGGGAAACAACGCTTGAAAATATCCTTGCCGCCATGCCCTACATGGACGAGGATATGCGCCAGCTTGCCGCCGCAGCGGTGAACAAGCTGCAAGCCATGACGGACAGCGAGTTTTCCGAAAGGGAGTTTATCTTGACCGACGAGGAATAGCCCATAGAGAACAGGGGCGCGGTTGCCGATTTCCGGCACCGCGCCCCTGTTCTTTTTTTGTCCTTGCGTGGACAATTAGAAAGCCGTTTTTGCGGGTTTGAATATACTTTATCGTCTATGTCGTTTTCATGCGCTGGAAGCCGCAGAAACACAGGCGTTTTCAGCCCTTAACATTCCACTTGCCACCCCATGTTTTGCGCCTTATCGCTCCTGCTCCCGCGCCCTGCTTTGGGACGGGTAAAGAATACTATCGACGTTCTTTTTGACAACGCCGTATTCCTGCATTTGCTTCTTGGCTTGCCGATAATCTTCATACAATTTGGTTTTCCTGTCGTTTAAGCTTCTATACTCCTTGCGCAGCGCGGCGAGATCGGGCAGCTTCTTTATCTGCATTTCCTTTAATGCCCTTGCCGCAGCTTCAAACAGGATAATTTCGCTTTCATGCCCCCGCAGATACTTTTCCTTGTCCGGCGATTTTCGGTATTCATCGTAAATCGGTTTTAACTGTCGGTATGTGGTGGTGTGCTTGATAAGCAGCGACAAATCAGACATACGCTGTTCCACTTCCTTAACCGCCTTTGCCGCCGCGTCATGGGCGGTCATAATATCCGCAATTTTGCTTTCAAGGTCGCTATAATATTCAATCTTGTTTTCGGTCAAGAAGTTCATGCTTTTCGCAGCCTGTTTCAGATTATGGATTTTCGCCCACCGTTCATAGCCCGCCGATTGTTGGGCTTTGATACTGTTTTCAAGATCGACGACAAGCCGGATTTTCTTATCTTCCCGCAGCGTTTTTGTTTTGGCAACATACACGCCCTTGATACGCTCCTTTATCGCTTCTTCCGTATAGGCCGCGCCGAGCGTCTTTGTGCGGGTAAACCGTTCCTGTCCGGCAGCGCGAAAGGAAATGTATTTGCCCTGTTTGATTTCATACCCCATTTCCTGCAAGCGGCGCAGCAGTTCGTCAAAATCTTTCACTTGGGGAATGAGAGTATCTATCGCCGTTTTCAGCTTTGCTTTGTAGCTTGTCCCTTGCTTTTCGGCGGTGTATTCTGCATAGCTTTTTCCCTTGTCCTGTCCCGGTACGACGACGGATAGCCCATGCTCTTTACATATCCTGTCGCTGGTGCGCCGGATAAAGTGATAGCTTTGCTTGTTGGAATGGTACTTTTTGTAGTCAACGAAGCTAACCGCGTTGAAAATCAAGTGATTATGCAGATGGTCTTTATCGACGTGAGTTGTCAAAACAAACTCATACTTGCCGCCTAATACCGCCCCGGCAAGTTCCATGCCGATTTTGTGCGCTTCTTCCGGTGTGGTTTCTCCCACCGCAAAGGATTGTATCAAGTGCCGCCCTAAATGTGTGCCGCGATCTCCGGCAGCTTCCCGCGTCCATGCAAACTCAATATCGGCGGTTTCCAGCCCGCAGCCGAAAGAGGACGCAAGCAGCTTCCCGTCTGTCTTTTCGGGATTTAAGATATAGTCTATCGCAGCCTTTAAGGTTGATTTAATAGGGTGCGTCTTTGTAACCGCCATATCTCGTCCACCGCCTTTTTAATGTCCTCTATATCCTGCCTGTAAACCGTCCCCGTCGCATTGGCGCGTTTTGCAATTTGGTTGATGTTCCGGCTCACCGCTTGCAGTTCCCGGATATATGCTTTTGTGTCGCTTCGGTCAACGACAAGAATATACCCGTCTATCGCCATTTTACGGAAGTATGCCCCATACTGCTTTATGGGAAGCTGCTTCATCTTCTCGTCGATCAGCCGCTTTTCTTCTTCCGTAACGTAAAACTTCATCTGTATATTTCTCTTTCGGTTTTCCATTTCCGCACCGCCTTTCGGTATAAGGGTTTGGGATTATCCCAACAAGCATTTTCCGCAAACGGGTACTCGTTTGCTGTGCTTGCTATCTACTCCATACCCCCACCGAAAGGCGGTATTTGTTGCGCGTTCCTTTGATTTTGGACGCAAAAAAAGATTGCAGCCGCCATGCGCTGCAATCTCCCGATTTCTCATATTGTGAGGTTAATCCTCTGCTTTTTCGACTTCCGTTATCTCCCTTGCTGTTGCGGTTACAATCCGTATGCCTTTATCGCTCATACCGTCCAGCAGCGCGTCAAGCTGCCGCCGCCCGGTGGATTTCTCCGCATTGCTGTTCGGGAAGAAAAATTGATCTACCGAAATATGATACCGGGTTACAAGGTCATAGAATACCTGTAAACTCGGCTGTTGTCCCTTGTTCTCGATATTCGCAAGGTAGCGCGGGGAAATATATAACTCGTCGCTTACCTTTTTGCGGCTCTCGCCGTATTCATTTCTCGCGGCTTTTATAGCTGCCCCGAAAGCCTTAAAGTCGTACAATGGTACGGGTCTTTTTGCCATTTTCATTCACCCTGTTACATTTTACAGTTCACCTTTCTTTTTGGATATGTCCACACAATTCATATCATTAGGTTAAATACTTCCTGTTGTGTATTGACAGTAGACTGATTTTCTGATAAAATAAAATTTATGTAAAAGGAGGCGGCGTTTATGTTGCATAGCATGCGTATTAGATAAGCATTGAAAAAAAGGATTTTCCCATTTTCAACATGGGCTTTTTTGTCATGCTTATTTTGCGGATGCTATACAAAAAACTAACGACGTATAGATATAGTATAGACATAGTGCAAGCTATGCCTTAGTTTTGTTGTACTGCTCTGTGCATTATAAATGCAGGTCAATGCTCATGTTGAGGATTGACCTGCATTTTTTTGTGTAAAAAGGACGAGTGAAATATAATGCTTAAAAAATATTGGATAAAATGTCCGATTTGTAACGGAAAGACGAGAGTTCAAGTATTTCATAATACTGTATTAAAAGATTTTCCTCTTTTCTGCCCTAAATGCAAATTGACGCATATCATTGATGTAGAAAAATTAGAGATTGTAATCAAAAATACAGAAAAACAAACTTTTATTATTTAGAAGAAAGGATATAAAAATGAAACGTTTACCTAAATATACGCCTGCGGAAGTACGGAATGATCCATACGGATTTACTTACAAAGAAATGTCGGAAGTTATTGGCGAGAATGAAGCAAAAGCCTTATATGAAGAATTATATAAGCAATTACCACGCAAAAAAAATCTATCAATGTTGGTAAAAAATATTTGCAAAAGCAGTGATACTGAAAAGTATGTTTACGAACTGAAAGACAACAAATACATTGAAACGGTTTTTATCAAGCGGCGAGATGGTGGAACTGTTTGCGTGAGCACACAAGTCGGTTGTCCTGTTGGTTGTATTTTTTGTGAGTCCGGGCGAAATGGCTTTGTTCGTAATCTAACATCGTCAGAAATCGTACAACAGATTATATTGTTGCGTCGAAAAGTAAACCGTATCGTTTTTATGGGTATGGGAGAGCCTTTATTCAATTATGACAACTTGATAAAAGCAATCCATATTCTCCGAGATAGATATGGGCTCAACTTTCCAACCGACGGCATTACCATATCAACAGTTGGTCCGGTCGATCAATTAAAAAAATTGCGCGAGGAACATCTTAAAATTCAGTTGACAATATCTTTACACGCAGCAACACAATCTGCAAGAAATCGTATTATTCCTCACATGCGCATATATGCTATTGAAGATGTTGTTAAGCAAGCCTTATCCTATTCTGAAAGGCATAATCGCAAAATTGTCTTTGCGTATTTGCTTTTACCGGGTATAAATGACCGGCCCTCAGATGTAAGACAACTTGCAAAATGGTTTCGGGGCAAAAAAGTTATGATTAACGTGTTACAATACAACCCAACAAGCAATTCAAGAATTAAAGCACCACAGAAACGGGAAATAGTTGCATTCAAACATCAATTAGAGCAAGCAGGACTTGAAGTTACTATGAGAGTTTCTCATGGCAGAGAGATTAACGCGGCTTGTGGACAGTTAGCTAACACATATAATAAATTCAAAAAAAAATGATTAAAAGTGCCAGACGCATAGACGCAGAGCCGATAACGCATTAGGTCAAAAAACCTATGTGTTATCGGCTTTTTTATTTAATATTGCGCAAAAGCCGCTGTTCCCTATTATAGAATGGATTGCGGGTAGTGTATTAAAGTCGCCCTTTTTTAAGGATACGGCGGTATCGGGGAGGTATCGCCGTGTCCATTTTTATTTACTGTAACCCGCCTAATGCTTTGCGGTCAAAAAAAGCTATGCTCCGCAAGCGGGATATTCCGGCTATGAATGTGAACTGTCAATACATTTAGCTACTGCTTACATTTCCTTTGCGCCCGTCCGCGTCTTGCGGACGGGCGCATTTTGCTTTTTTCAACTTTTTTCTGAAAAGCGCACTCAAGAGCCATCTCCCGAACGGGTACGGAGCGAAAGGGGCAGAGAGGACAAGCCCTTAACTCCCGTCCTCTACTCCACGCGGGAAGGAGGTGAACTCTATGGAGCTATCTTCTTCCGACAAGGAAAGAATACAACATCAGTACGACGCATTAGCAAAGAAAACTTTGGTCGGCGAAGCGAAAAGCCACCGCCGCACTCTTGCGAAACGCGCAGCACGCGAAGTTACTTTTTCGGATTTGAGCGAAAGCGAACTCGCGCAGCTTTTCACAACGGACGAATACGAAAGCGATTATTTCCGTTTTCAAGTGTCCGGCTTTGATGTACTCGTCAAAAATGAACTGCTTGCCGAAGCCCTTAACGCTTTGCCCGAAAGGAAACGCGACATTATCCTTTTGTCCTACTTCTTGGATATGAGCGACGCGGAAATTGGCGAACTGCTGAATGTTGTACGCACGACGGTTTTCCGGCACAGGAAATCCGCGCTTGCGAAAATCAAACAGTATTTGGAGGGAAAAGCAGATGATGAATACCGTTAGGAAGTCTGAAAATCTGTTGCCGTTCCCTGTCATTTCCGCAGCGGCAAACGGCGACACAACCGCCATGTGCGCGATCTTGAAGCACTACGAGGGTTACATAGCGAAACTTTGTACCCGCACGCTGAAAGACGACGCGGGCAATACCTATTCCTATGTGGACGAGGAAATGCGTAACAGGCTGCAAGTGCGCCTTATTACCCGCACCCTTGCTTTTCATGTAGGATAATCTTTTAGCCCATGCGGGGAGCGTGTCCCCTTTCCACGCTTCCCGTTATGGGCTATTTGTCGTTCCGCAAAAGCATATCCGCTGTTGATGTGCTTTTGCAGGCCGACAAAGCCTATTGTTCTTTGACAAAGAAAGCGGCCTTTGGTGCGCAGCATAACAGGCAAACGGGTACATTCCGTCTGTACCGAGCCAGTCGGCGGGTACGCCATGACAGCTTTTCCCCGTAGGGGAAAAGCCGAGCGAGAACTACCGCGCCGTAAAACAGGTTTAGCAGCTTGTGGGCGACGACATACAAGGCGGCACAATGATACTCCCGCGTTGAACACCCTCAAAGTATTGCGCGGCGCACCCATAAGCATGGGCCGGGGTGAAACTCCCGTGAGGTTGCAGCTAACAACCGCCCGTTTTTGCCTTTTGACGAATATAGTTTATCCATACAGGAAAAGGAGGTTTTTCTAATGGATAAAAAACAGACAATTACAACCGAACGCAAAATAGGGAAAATCACCTATCTTGTTCAAGCGTTGCCGAGTGAAAAGGCAACCGATACAATCCATAAAAAGATTGAGAAACTCATTGTAAAGGATTTGCAGAAAAAGCCCGGAAATCCGGGATTTTTAGCGTCCGAGTAGTGCATTAGGCGGCGGGATATGGTATAATGATAGCAACACATTATACCTGTTTATTCGGCTGTCGGAAAGGAGGACTAATGTTACAGTCGAATAAAATCACCGCCCTTTACTGCCGTTTAAGTCAAGAGGATATGCAAGCCGGAGAAAGCGGAAGCATACAGCACCAAAAAATGATACTTCAACGCTATGCGGACGAACACCATTTTTTGAACACAAAGTTTTTTGTGGACGACGGATTTTCCGGCGTGAGTTTTGAGCGCGAGGGGCTGCAAGCGATGTTGCAGGAAGTGGAAGCCGGACGAGTGGCGACGGTCATTACCAAAGACCTTTCCCGTCTTGGCAGAAACTATCTGAAAACGGGCGAACTCATAGAGATTGTATTTCCCGAAAACGGAGTACGCTATATCGCGATCAACGACGGAGTTGACACAGCGCGGGAGGATAACGAGTTTACCCCCTTGCGGAACTGGTTTAACGAGTTTTACGCCCGCGACACAAGCAAGAAAATCCGCGCAGTTAAACAGGCACAGGCGCAAAAAGGCGAGCGCGTCAACGGGGAATATCCATACGGCTATATCCCAGACCCGAACAACCGCCACCACCTTATACCCGACCCGGAAACCGCGCCGATTGTCAAACAGGTTTTCGCTATGTTTGTTAGCGGTGTGCGTATGTGCGAAATCCAAAAATGGCTTGCGGAAAACAAAGTCTTGACGATTGGAGCGTTGCGCTATCAGCGTACAGGACAGGCGCGGTATCAGCGGGCAATGATCGCCCCCTATACTTGGCCGGACAAAACGCTCTATGACATATTAGCAAGGCAGGAATATTTAGGGCATACCATAACCGCGAAAACTCACAAGGTATCCTACAAGTCGAAAAAGACCCGGAAGAACGAAGAAGAACAACGCTATTTCTTCCCAAACACCCATGAGCCGCTTGTTGACGAGGAAACCTTTGAACTTGCGCAAAAGCGGATTGCTACCCGCCACCGCCCGACAAAAGCAGCGGAGATTGATATTTTTTCCGGCTTGCTGTTTTGCGCTGGTTGCAGACATAAGATGTATTACCAACAGGGCGTAAATATCGAGCCGCGCAAGTTTTCCTATTCTTGCGGCGCATGGCGCAACAGGGCAAGGACAGGCAGCGAGTGTACCTCTCATTATATCCGCAAAAACGTACTTCTTGATTTAGTGCTGGAAGATATGCGGCGGGTTTTGCGGTATGTTAAGGAACACGAACAGGACTTTATCTGTAAAGCTACCGAGTACGGCGACATGGAAGCGAGAAAGGCATTAGCGCAGCAGCAAAAGGAACTTTTCAAAGCACAGGCGCGTATGACCGAACTTGACACGCTTTTCCGCAAGCTGTATGAGGACAACGCATTAGGCAGACTGACAGATGAACGGTTTGTGTTTCTAACTTCCGGCTATGAGGACGAAAAGAAATCCCTTGCCGCAAGGATAGACGAGTTACAACAGCAGATCGCAACCGTTACCGAGCGAAAAAGGGATATATCAAGGTTTATTCAGATTGTCGGGAAATACAGCGACATACAGGAATTGACCTATGAAAACGTCCATGAGTTTATCGACCGTATTTTGATACATGAATTAGACCGGGAAACCAACACCCGGAAAATCGAAATCCATTACAGCTTTGTCGGACAGGTTGATACCGAGCAGGAGCCGACGCAAGTTGTCAACCATGACCGCCGCAACATGGTAGATGTAAAAAGTATCGCTATCTAACCTCAGCAAAATTGGTGCCGCTCCATCCATCGTCCACGTATTCACCATAGACGCGCAGACCGTTCTCGGCGGCAAACTTTTGCAGGATGGTGCGCTGGGTCTCAATGCTGACGCTGTCGCCGAAATTTTCATCATCGCGGCTCAGGCGCATATACAAAGCGGTGCTGTAGATTTTGGTTTTCGTATTGTTTGGTTGTTTCACTGTAATATCCTCCTTTGCGTTGAAACAACCCACGCTTACAATACTTCTACATCTATTATACTGTAAGCGCGGGCGCGATTCAACGATCAATCATTGCTCTTTGTACGCTTAAACGGCATTCAAAAAGGTCGGGGCGCTGCTGTCCCGGCCCGCATGGTGGCGGACGGCGTCCTCCACCAGCTCGTCCATCTGCTTGCCTCCATCCGCAAAATGCTCGGAGATTTTGATGCAGAGATTCCCGCAGTAGAAATACTTCGTGCCGTCCGGGCCAACGACATAAAACGATGTGTTTTCCAAGGTCGGTTCTGGCCCCTCATACCGCCTGCTCCATTCTTCCAGGAGTTCTGCCGGCGGCTCGAAAACCGGGTCAAAGCAGGATTCGATGTCGATATATCCATCGTCCATTTCGTTGATAAAATCGTTTTGGTTTTTCATATAGTGACCTCCATTGATCAAAGTTCCATATCCTGCCCGCGGCGGCGCGCGGGCTGCTCATGCTGTCTTGCTTGCGAGGTGTGGGTCAAAACGGCCACAAGAAAAGCCCGCACCCTCTCCGGTGCGAGCTTCACGGCGTCCAGATAGGGCTGGACGCTCTTTTTTAGTTCCTGATATTTTTCGCTCAGCGATTCATACCGCTTTTTCCAAATCGCGGCGCTTTTTTGGGCGGAAGCCAGCCGCTCCTGCAACCTGCCGTTGTCCGCCTTGGCGATGATACTATTGACAGCGTAGGATTTTAATGTGTCGCACTCCTGCGGCGTCAGTGAAATGTTTCCCGTGATGGGATTTTTCTTGCCCATTGACTGAATTTCCTCTACAGTCAGGGCGATTGTGCGCTGTTCTTTGGTCTGGCTTTGGAGGGATTTCAGCTCCTTTGCTTTTTTCTGCGCGACGGCCTCGGTGGCGTTCAGCGTCTGCTCTGCCTGGGCCACCTGGGCGGTCACAGCCTCCAGCCGCTGCTGCTCCGCCTGTACCTTGAACTGGGTCACGGTCAGATGCTCTTCGGTGCTGCCTCGCTCGCCGCGCTCCACATCGGTATACCCGGCGGCGCGCATAAAATGGAAAAAATCATCTTGCAGCACACTGTAGGACTTTTTCAAGACGGGTTTTCCATTTTTCTGCAAGACCGGGTTTCCATCGGCGTCGAGGGCGGGCTTGGACATCCATTTCTTGCTCCGGCTGACCTGCATGACGGTCTCCTTCACCGTGCCGACCAAAGACTTGTCCTTGCAGCGTTTGCTCCAAAGGATCTGCTTTTCCACCACCGGCACATAGACCACATGGAGGTGGTAGTGATACACTTCCTGGCCCAGTGCCTCGGACATAGCCCGGTTGATCTCGTCGGCGTGCATCACGGCGGAGAGGATATACTGCTCCCCGCCCACGATCTCCACGGCGGCTTTGTAGGCGTCGGCGTAAAACTGCCTGGCAAATTCATAGCCGCCGTGGTTGTGGAAGTAGGCGGAGTTCACATCGAAGATCAGCTCTCCAAAGTGGATGGCGTCGGGTTTCAGACCACGTGTGGAGATGATTTTGTCCTGCTCCATCTGTCGGAACATCTCCGTGTAGCTGGCGGTGGGGGCTTTGAAGTGGATATTCAGCGGGGTGCGTTCCGGGACAATATCGGGGTTGCGGTAGCTGTCTTTTTCCCGTTCGTTGTGCTTTTGGGTGTTGCCGATGTCCTTGTCCGGGACATCCACATTTCTGGCGCTGGTGCGGTCGATTCCATCGTTTCTGGCCATAAAAATCAACTCCTTTCGTTGGGGCGTGGACGGCTGCGGGACGGGGGATGCACTTCCTGCGGGAAGTGTAATAACCCACTATAACACTTTCATCCCGAAGGGCTGCAAAGTGCCGTGGGCTCTCCGAGGGGGATTGCGGGCATTGCGATGCCCGCCGCTGGATATAGAAAATCTGCCCCACCGCTTTTCCATATCCAGCCCGAAGAGTTGCGTCCCTACATCGGGCCGCAACTCTTTGGCGTCAGCGATAACGCGGAAGATTTTCGCTGACTGCCCATCACAAACAGCGCGCTGTTTGCGATAGGGACGAGAGTCACGGTTTGGTGCGGCGCTGCCACACGATGTCGTGCCCCAGGGCATCGGCCAGCTGCACGGCCTCGGTGTAGCGCAGAGACTCCCTCTGGAGTTTGTTGGACAGGTTGGAAACACTGTCGCTCCAACCATGTTCGTCAGAAAGCAGGTCTACCACCTCCTGCATCGTACAGCCGGAGCGCACAATGTAAGCCTTGATCTCGTTTCTCAGATTGGATTTCATGTCGTTTTTGCCTCCATTTGTTCGTGAAATGTGTTCATTTCCCGGTGATGTGCCGTCACCGGTGGATAAAATTTTTGAGCACGGACGCCTTTCATTCGTAATTTGCGCTGCGATGGGGTACTCAAACGTGACCCCATCCGGCTTTACCGTCTGGCGGTGTTTTGTTTGCGACCGTGTGCTTCCTCACCGCCGGGCGATGGGGCTTCACTGCCCGGTAAATCACCAAACAAGAAAGCCTGTGCTTCCTGCCGTGAAATAGTTCACGGTTTGCACAGGCCTTGAAATTTGCATAGTCATTTTGCCTTCTTATTCTGAGGGAAAAGCGAAAATCCTCTGTACGTACCGTACAGTACGTACAGCAAAATCTCACTTCAATTTCAGCCAAAGGGCCGTGCGACCACCTCGATCCCTACAAAGCCCCGCACCCGCCTGCCGCCGGAGTAGATATTGTTGGTGGGCTCCACGTTGTAGACCGCCGCATTCTGGGTCAGCTCCGAGCTGAGCCGGTTAGCTGACAGGGGCTTGCGCACATTGTCCTCGCACCAGACTTTATATGCCTTATAGATGGACTTGGAACTGGCCTCATAGTCCGCACGAAAGCGGATGTACCCCTCCGACTGCAAAAACTCCACCACATTGTTGCTGCCGCGCCTCACCGTTTCCACGTTCTCCTGGGCCTTGGGGCTGATCGTAAAGCGGTAGTTCTGGGCGATGAGGCGGTGCAGCCCCTCCAGGCACCACAGGAAAATGCCCTCCCGCTCCGCTGCCAGCTTCTCTGCCAGGAAGGGATCGTCTACCCGGTCTGCTGGACGGTCCCTGGTGGTCAGGACGATCTGCCGCCGGAAGAAGCCGTCGGACTGGTCGTGAAGCGCCGTCAACGCCCCGTTGCCGAAGCAGAGAAAGCGCACATAGAGCAAGCTCTGGTAGCTCTGGACGCCTTTGCGCTCCAAATCCATCTTGCACTCGGAGGTGATGATGGACTTGATGTAGTTGGTTTTGGGCAGGGCGCTCAAATCCATATCGTCATCCACCATCAGCAGCTTGTGCTCTAGGTCGGCCCTGCTGAAGCGGTTGTTCTCCACCTTCTGGATGCTGGTGGTGTTCATGCTGTCCCCCAGGATGGCGCGCATCACCAGGCCAATCCGGCTTTTGCCCTCGCCGCCCCTGCCGATGATGAGCAGCATCTTCTGGGCCCTAGTGGTGGGCAGCAGGCAGTAGCCCAGGTACTCCTGCAAGGTGGGGATGTCCTCCGGTTCCAGCAGTTCGGAGAGGAACCGCAGCCACCGCTCCGGTCTGGGGGCGTCTGGCAGATAGCCCACGGCCAGGCGGTTGTTGCAGTAGGTCTTTTCCGGCGAGAAGCGGCCGTCCATGAAATAGGTGCCGTTGGCCACATGGATGCGGTCGGTCTCGATGGGAAGGGGCGGCGAGTAGGCTTGCAGTTTGATGCTGGCGAGCAGATTGGACACCAGTTTGGACAGTCCGCTGGTGACGCAGCCGGAAACCGTCTCCAGGATCTGCTGGCTGACCACCGCCTCGTCCTCCACCGCTCCATCCACCGTGAACAGCCTGCCCCGGATGCACTTCATGGGGTGGGCCGCCAGAAATTCCTCGCAGAACAGCACCTCGTTGATGTTCTTCCCGTCATACCAAGCGGGCCAGCCGCCGTGACTGGGCGGCACAGCAGAGTTTTTGCGCATTGTGTGTTGTCTCCTTTCTCCATTCTTTCAGTTGCCGATTGATCTTTTGGATGCTTCCGTCTGCCATCAGCTGCTGAACTATCGTCTCCCGCTCATGGGAATCTCCTTGCAGCAGGGCGTCCAACAGGCACTCCGCCCAGGGAAGCCGGTGGCAAGCCTCCACAAACCGCTCGTTCAGCGTTTCCTCCGGTGTCTGTGGAGCATACTGCAGTTTCCACTCTTCCAGTGTCCGGCGGTACTGCCCCAAAACAGAACAGCACAGCACAGCCGCTCATCCTCCTGGAGCTGCTGTGCCTTGGTTTTCTGTTTCAGTTTTTGGCAGATGGATTCCGGCGGGGGCTTGTCCGGCGCAAGATGGAAGTCCGCCGCCAGTTTTCGGGCTGCATCATACAGGCTCAGGCCAAAAAGATTGGCAGCCAGGTCGATGACGTCCCCGTGCGCTCCGCAGGCAAAACAGTGGTAGTGGTCGTCTGCTACCAGCAGGCTGGGGTGGTGGTCGTTGTGGAAGGGGCAGAGCGCCATTCCACAGCGGTTGACCGCAACGCCATACAGCTGTGCAGCCTCCCTGGCGTTGACGGCGGTTTTTACGGTTTCAAACAGGTTCATACAATTCCCTCCATTTCTTGATGCGTGGGGCAAGTTTCTCACCCCTCTGTATCAGTTATGGGGAAAATCGAAAAAAACAGGCTGATGGCATGACAGCGCCGTTTCAAAAAACATGACAAAGCCCTGCCTGTGTGCTATGATAGAAAAAGAAAAACATGACAGGAGGAGGCCGATGGACAAGATCATCAACCACGCAGTGCTGTCGCTGGATTTCTGGCAGGATACCGTGACTTACGAGGGCTGCGCCATGCCCACGGGGACCATTGGCTGCGAGGTATTGAACATTTCAGCTGAAGCGATTGAAACCCTTACCCCGCCCTGCGATACGATGAACCGCCTGCTGCAGGGGATGAACACGGGGACGGTGGACCTGACGCTGCTGCCCCAAGTGCAGGGCGCTGCCAGCGGCATCCTCTCCTTCATGGATGTTACGCGGCCGTTCTCCCGGCTGTCCAATAGTGACTTCGGGAAGAAACTGGCGGATGTTTTCTCTGCCGCGTATCTGGAAGATGCAAGAGATTATTTGCAGCTTTCCCAGCAGGAGCAGCTGCTCTGCACCTTGACCGGCCAGCACAGCAGGGCGGCGCAGCTGATCCGCATGACCCAGGTATTGGGACATCTGAGCTATTCCCTCCGCCAGTACAAGGACGCCCTGCTCCCGTTTGCCCGGCAGCTGAATGAACCCGGCCACGACCGCACGGCGGAGGGCTACGCAGCACTGTTTGGGCAGTTTTTCCAGGAAGAACCGACACTCTCTGACGGCAATCCCTCCTGGATGACCCTGACCAACGCCTCGGTGCAGTACGTCTCCGCCATTCGCCCCGGTGCGGCGGAACCGCAGCTGGTGAAGCGGATGCACTACGTCAGTTTTGTGGGGATGTTTCGCTCCGACCTGTTCGAGGGTCTGTGCGTGGGCCATGCGCCCAGACAGTGCCCCATCTGCGGGCGGTGGTTTTTGACCACCGATGCCCGGCGCACCAAATACTGCGGCGGTCTGGCTCCAGGGGACAAGCGGCGCCGGACGTGCCGTCAGATCGGCAACCTGCGGGGGCGGGCACAGCGGGAGCTGGCGGCAGACCACCCCATTAAGGCGGTCTATAACCGTCGGATGAATACCATCCTCCAGAGTACCCGCCGTGGGAAGCTGGACGCGGAACTGGCCAAAGTAATGAAAAAGCTGGCAAAGGATAAGATGCTGCGGGCGATCTCTGACCACAGTTATGCCAGCACCAGATACGAGCAGGAAATGACCCAGGAGGCCCTGCTTGCAGAGGCAAAGAGACGAATGGCTTTGTAGTGCCATAGGAAGGCGGTGAGGAAATGGCGGAAGTGGAATTTACTTGGGCGTTGGACGGCTACTGCGCCCGATATGGTTTTCTGGCCCAGCCGGAGGGGCTGACTATGCGGGAGGCGGCGCGCGTCTTTCAGCTTGACCCGCAGCCGCCGGAGGCAGGAACACTCAACGATTACATCACTGCCGCCCTGCGGGAGCGAAACCTGGACTACTTCTCCTTCTTCCTGCACCACTATGAAACCCGGCTCAATGGCCGTGTTCGCCGTTTCCTGATGCGGGAGGGGCTGGAACGCTATGACCCGGAGCGGTTCCTGGACTACAAAATGGGGTGTGTCCTCGCCATGCTGGATTGCCTTCCGGGCTATGACCCGATGAAGGAGGCGGACTTTCTGACCTATGCCCATTATTTTATCGGCAATGCACTTCTGGAGTGCCGCCGCCAGGAAGAGGCCGGTTCCTTCCAATCTCTGGACGAATACAAGGCCGCTCGTGGGATCGCCTGGCTCTACAACAATTCCGGCAAGAGCACAAAAGATGTCATCGCCGAATATGCCAACCATCAGAACTGCACCGAAATGACTGCCGCAGAGTACCTGGCGTTGGCACAGTGCAACCGCAGCCGGGTGCCCTTCTACCAGACAGTACAGGACGAAGAGGGGGAGGAGACCGGAGAAGATGTAAGCCGGGACGACAGCTGGAATTATGCGGACATTCTATGGAACAGCATCCGGGCCAAGGCTGTTCGGGAGGCTTTTGAAAAGCTGGATTACCGGGAACAGACCCTTTTGGAAAAGCGGAACGCCGTCTGCATGACCTGCGGTCGGGTGAGCCCGCTCAGCACCCGCATGAGCTTTGAGGACTTGGCGGTGCAGTTTGAGGGCAGCACCGCCAGCGGGGCGGAACGTGCCTATCGCCGGGCGGTGGAACATCTGGCCTGTCTGTTGACAGAGGCTGGCGTCATCCACATGGTTCGATTGAAACGGAAATCGCAGACCCGCAGAAAACAAAAAATTGCCGCCGCTATCTACCTGTATCAGGTGGACAACGACGGCGAATGGGGAGAAATTTCGTTTGATTTTGAACGCGGTACGGCGGAAGTTACCGCCTTGGTGGGGTGGGACACATCCAGGACTCACCGCTTTGCCAATTTGGCGATCCAAGAACTGTTGAACTGCAACAACAAAGCCTTACCTAAAGAGACCTGGCTTGTGAAGGAACTATGACCTAAGTCTGTCCACAGAAAGCTCCGTGCGGCAGAATTGGAGCGTGAAAATACGGAGCTGCGCGGGAAAGTCCGGAGTTGCGCGGGAAAGTCCGCAGCTATGAGGATGTGATTCAGCGTAATAATCTGTGGCGATTCTTCCATCCGCACAGAGAAAAAGCGGTCACGAGGGACGAAGCTCGCTGATTCCTGTGTAGAGCCGGAAAAAACGCATTTTATCGAATGGGAGCGCGTCGGACAGGGCAGACATCGTCCGGCGCGCTCCTGTTTGAAAATCGCCATTTTTCCCAAGTCAAGAGCCGAAGAAAACACCTGAAAAACACCCCTATTGCGTGACAGAGCCGCAGAAAGGATAAGCCTATGAGAACAGGACTTACCAAGCAGGAAAAGACCACCGAAATCTATTTTGACGAGAAAGACCCCACCATCTTCATCCGCACCCACAACACCGACCTCAAAAACAGGCTGACCGCATACAACCGCAAACACCCTGCCGTCTGCAAGCTGACGGACGTAGACTCGGACACGGGCTGCAAGGAATTTGAGATTGAAAAGGGACGCTTCTCTTTCCGGCTGACCGCCCCATACAGAGAGGAACGCCGCAGGGCGGCAAGCGAAGCGGCGAAAAACGAATAAAAGGGTTTTAGGGCTTCGTTGATTGTTGCGTTGGCAACCCCACCGCAATGGTAGTGCCCGTCTCCGAACTTTTCTCTACCCAAACGGAGCCGCCGTGGAGGTCGGCGATCTCCCATACCAGTGAGAGCCCCAGTCCTGCGCCACCGTATTCCCGGCTGCGAGACTTGTCCACCCGGAAGAAGGGCTGGAAGATACTGCGCTGATACACCTCCGGGATGCCGCAGCCGGTGTCGGAGACGCGGAGCAGGAGCTTTTCCAACTCCTGAGTGACAGAAACCCGTACCGAGCCGCCCGGCCGGTTGTACTTGACAGCATTCTCCGTCAGGTTGAAGATCAGCCGGTAGATCAGTGCATCGCTGCCGGTCATAATGCCGTCGCCCTCCGCCGTCAGCGTGACGCCGAGCTTATCTGAGAGCGGCGCAAGATCTGTGAAGATCTCCTCGATCATGGGAGCGAGCTGGATCCGCTCGTTCCGCGCCACCTGCCGCAGATTGCTCATCTCCAGCAGTGTCCTGGTCATCTGTATCAGCCGTTCCGTCTGCTCACGCAAAAGCGTGAGGAACTCCGCCGTCTCCGGTCGCACATCAGGATGCTCCGCGGAAAACAGCTCCAACTGCGCCTGCATTAGTGCCAGTGGCGTGCGCAGCTCGTGGGCGGCGTTGCCGGTGAACTGCCGCTGGGCGGAAAAGGCGTTGTTCAGCCGCTCCAGCATCTGGTTGAACGAGCGGCTCAGCTGCCGGAACTCCGAAATAGCATCTTCATCGATCCTCATATCGGCAAGATTGTTCAGCTGCACCTGCTCCACCTGCGAGGTAAAGCTGCGCAGGGGCTTGAGGACGCGTCCGCTGACAAAATAGGCGAGGATGCCGCTGAGCAGCGTTACCGCCGCCGTGATATACCAGTTGGTGGTGCGGAAGCGCCCCTGCACCCCATCGACGACGATGGTCAACTCCTCGTTGGGCGCTATGAGCCGCGGGTCAAAGCTCGCCTCTCCGTCCTCATTCAGGATCACCGTGCCGCCGCCCTGTAAGCTGTCCGCAATGGTGTCCATATAGTACACACCGGAGGAGCACAGTAGCAAATTCATGGCCACGCAGGTGATGCCGATGAGCAGGACGGTCATCAGCGTGATGCGCCACTGCAAAGAAAGACGCTTCATGCTTCCTCGCCTCCCATTAGATAGCCCTCGCCGATGCGGTTGCGGATGGGGTCATAGCCCAGCATGGCGCGGAGCTTTTTGCGCAGGGCGGAGATGTGGACGCGAATGGAGTTGCTGAAGCTGTCCACGCTGTTGTCCCAGACGTGCTCCATCAGCTCCTCCTGACTCACCGGCCGTCCCTGATGTACCATCAGATATTCCAAAATGCCCGTTTCCTTTCGGGTGAGCGTCAGCGTCTGCCCGTTGACGGTGGCGGTACGGGAGCGGGTGTCAAAGGTCAGACCGCCGCAGCTTAGCAGCACATCCTGCTGGGTGAACTGCCGCAATGTCAGGCTGCGGATGCGGGCCTCCAGCTCCGCCAAGTGGAAGGGCTTCGCCAGATAGTCGTTGGCCCCGGCATCCAGCCCCTGCACCTTGTCCTCCACTTCGCTGCGGGCGGAGAGGATCAGCACCCGCGTCTCCCGGTCGGTCTGCCGCAGGGTGCGCAGCACCGTCATGCCGTCCTTTTTCGGCAGATTCAGATCAAGAAGCACCAGATCGTATCGTTCCACGCCCAGAAGCGCCAGCGCCTTTTCGCCGTCATGGCAGTAGTCCACGCTGTAGGCCAGCCGCCGCAGGCTGCGAACGATGGTCTCGCACAGGGCGCGTTCATCTTCAATTACTAAAAGGTGCATGAGAGCCCTCCTTTTTATTTCTTCGTTTTTGTGTTGCTTTCATTATAGCAAAAACAGATAAGGTTTGCGTTAAGTTTTCGTTCTTAACAGAGACTTTAACTCTCCCGCGCTATGATGGAGGCAGAAAATCGGAAAGGGTGATGAAAAATGAGCTGCAGGAAAAAGGCCGCGGCGCAGATCGTGCTGCTGATGGCCGGAGCCGCCATGCTGTGCTTTGGTGTCTGGCGGGGCGAGGCGGCGACAGTGCTGAGCAAAGCAATCAAATTATGTCTGGAGTGTGTGGGCATTGGGTAAAAAGTTTTCAGGCGTTTCACAGACCATGTCCCGCTTCCGGGGCTGGATTCAGGCGGGGGCGACGCTGCTGACCAACCTGCATCTGCCGAACTTTCTCAAGGGCGGACTGTATCAGGGGGCGGGGAAGACCGTCTGCGTGCCGGGGCTGAACTGCTACTCCTGTCCGGCGGCCTCCGGAGCCTGTCCCATCGGGGCGTTTCAGGCGGTGGTGGGCTCGTCCAAGTTCAGCTTTTCCTATTATATCACAGGCTTCCTCATCCTGCTGGGCGTGCTGCTGGGGCGCTTTATCTGCGGCTTTCTCTGCCCCTTCGGGTGGTTTCAGGAGCTGCTGCATAAGATCCCGACAAAGAAGCTCTCCACAAAGAAGCTCAAGCCCCTGACATACCTCAAGTACGCTGTCCTGCTGGTGATGGTTTTCCTGCTGCCGGCGTTCCTTGTGAACGATGTTGGCATGGGAGACCCGTTCTTCTGCAAATACCTCTGCCCCCAGGGTGTGCTGGAGGGAGCCATCCCGCTGTCCCTTGCCAATGCCGGCATCCGGGCGGCGCTGGGCAAGCTGTTTACATGGAAATTCAGCATTCTGCTGTCGGTGATCGTGCTGAGTGTGCTGTTCTACCGGCCGTTTTGCAAGTGGCTCTGCCCGCTTGGCGCATTCTACGCGCTGTTCAACCGGGTGTCCCTCTTCCAGATGAAGGTGGACAAGAATAAGTGCATCTCCTGCGGGAAATGCGCCAGAGCCTGCAAGATGGACGTGGACGTGACAAAAACGCCCAACCATACCGAGTGCATCCGCTGCGGAATGTGCATCCGCGCTTGTCCGACGAAAGCAGTGTGCTTCCGTTACAGCTTCGGCAGCGGGAAAGAAACAACAAAGAAAACAACGATGGAGGAATCAAAATGAACATGAAGAGAATTTTTGCACTGGCTTTTGCCGTGCTGATGGTGCTGGCCCTGGCGGCCTGCGGCACGAAGAACAATGACAAGATGGGCGACATGAGCGGCAACGGCTCCGCCATGACCGGCGAGCCGAAAACCGCCGAGGAGGCTCTCGCCCTGCACAAGGAGCTGCTGGAGCGGGAGAACGCGCTCCTGTCGGAAAATACCGAGCTGTGGGAAAAGGTCTTTATGGAGGCCGACAAGGGCATGGCCATGATCGAGGACGGAAAAAACTACGGCGACTTCCTGTTGGATACCGTCGAGGCCGCTAAAGAGCAGTTCACCGACAAGGAGTATGAGTGGCTGAAGGAGGCCGCCACGGAGATCAGCAATATCGAAAACAAGCTGACCGCGCTGGAGGAAAAGTACCCCGAGATTGTGCAGCAATCCATGGACGGCGATATGAGTATGCCCGCGGGCAGCGACACGAGCAACCCTCCCGACGACGGCAGTATGCAGAAGTTCCCCACCTTTGAGGGCAAGGACCTGGATGGCAACACGGTGAAGAGCGACGAGTTGTTCTCCGCCAACGCCGTCACCGTGGTGAATTTCTGGTTCACCACCTGCAATCCCTGCGTGGGCGAGCTTTCCGAGCTGGACGCACTGAACAAGGAGCTTGCGAAGAAGGGCGGCTCCCTCATCGGCGTCAACACCTTCACTCTGGACGGCGACGAAGCGGCAATTTCCGAGGCGAAGGATGTGCTTGCCAAGAAGGGCGCCACCTATCAGAATGTGTATTTTGACTCCGACGGTGAGGCGGGAAAGTTTACCACCAACATCTTTGCCTATCCCACCACCTATGTGGTCGACCGCAGCGGCAATATCGTGGGTGACCCCATCGTAGGCGCCATCACGGAAAAGAAGCAGGCGGAGACGCTGCAAAAGCTCATCGACCAGGCTCTTGCTGCCGATATGGGCTGACAAACGAATTCATCTTCTCAGAAAGACCTGCTAACAAAAGTCAAGTAGAAATTTCAGATTTGGGGGAGCGGCAAAAAGGCAGCACAAAATTAAGCCGCTGTGCATTTCAAAATTAAAACGGCGGCCAGCCAGATGGTATAGCGCAGGAAAATCAGTCATGTTCCAGAGAATCCAAGTAGGCTTTCACAGAAGCGTAGTAGATACGCAGGAACTTATTTGCGGAGGCCATCATGTAGACACGGTAGGGTTTGCCTTCAGAGCGTTTCTTGTCCATGAACTGGTAAACTGGCTCATCCATTGGAGCGCATTGCAGGAGGACGCCCATCACCAGAAAGAGTGTCCTGCGCAGGGAGGCAGATCCCCTCTTGGAAATGCTGCGGCTGCGGACATCTATTTGGCCGGATTGGTATGGCGGGGCGTCAATGCCCGCAAAGGCCACCAGCGCTTTCTTGGAATGAAAACGGCGCACATCTCCAATTTCAGCCATGAGTTGTGGGCCGAGAGTGGGGCCAACACCAAACATCTCCATCACCATAGGATACTCCGGCAGAGAAGCCGCCAGGGACTGCAATTACCTGTGGATTCCATCACCACACGGGTCTCACCGTCCAAGCTTTTGAGTTGCCTTGCCAGCTCGCTCAGTTCATTGACGGTGTGGCACACTTCAAAGGGTGAAACCACTACCTCTCCAAAGGGCCGCATGACTGCAATCGTGCTCTTGCCCTTGGAAACATCGATGCCAACGCAGTTCATTCACATTCCTCCAATACCAAGAATCTGCAACCGGAAATCCATCTTTTCTCGCTGCCGATTCAATCTATTGGGTGACACGAACTCTCCGGCATCCGGTGGCTCAACCTGCTCAAATCGAACGCTACAACAAGAGGATGGCTGACAGTCTTTCGAACGGACATAAAAGCCCAAGGAGGGATTGGTCAGCCAGTTGCTCCCCTTATTGTAGCTTAGGCACGAGATGGAGAGAAAGCCGGACTGGCTGCCCGGCTTTCCTGTCCAAATTTATTGTAATAGGAGGGATACACCATGTATCGGAGAGTATTGCCGCTTCTGCTCACCGCGGTACTGCTGCTGAGCGGCTGCACTGCCGGGCAGAAAAATATGCCGCAGAAAATGGACGAGAAGGAAATGACCGGACAGCCCTCTGATATGTCCGGTGAAGGAAGCATGTATATGGATACCACGGAAAATGTCATATATCTGGCGGGCGGCTGCTTCTGGGGAATGGAACAGCTGATGCAGTCTATTCCCGGCGTCATCGATGCCGAGAGCGGCTATGCCAACGGCACCTGCGAGGCGGACGCCGATTACAAGACCGTCTGCAAGGGCGAGACCGGCTTTCGGGAGGCCGTGCGGGTGGAGTATGACCCCGGACAGGTGAGTCTCGACGCCCTGCTGCTGGCCTACTTCTATGTGATCGACCCCACAGTGGAGAACCGGCAGGGCAACGACCGGGGCAGCCAGTATCAGACCGGTGTCTATTACACCAACGAAAGCGCGAAGGAAACGGTGGAGCGCATCGCGGAGATCGAGCGGGGACGCAGTGAAAAGTTCTTCGTGGAGATCGGCCCACTCAAGAACTACTACCCCGCCGAGGAGTACCACCAGAACTACCTCGAAAAGAACCCGAACGGCTACTGCCACATCCCGCGCGCGGAGATGGAGCTGTTTTCCCGGCTGCGCATCGATCCGGGCGACTATCAGAAGCCCGCGGCGGAATCCATCCGGGACAAGCTGACGGCGGAGCAGTACCGTGTTACGCAGGAGAGCGGCACGGAGCGCGCTTTCACAGGCGAGTTCTGGGATAAGTTTGAAAAGGGCATCTATGTGGATGTCGTCACCGGCGAGCCGCTCTTTTCCTCCACGGATAAGTTTGAGAGCGGCTGCGGCTGGCCGGCTTTCACAAAGCCCATTGAAGAGCCCGCCGTAGTGGAACTGGAGGACCTGAGCCATGGCATGCGCCGCACAGAGGTCAGAAGCCGTGCCGGAGATTCTCACCTTGGTCATTTGTTCACCGGCGATCCGGAGTCCCCCAATGGCGTGCGCTACTGCATCAACAGCGCGTCCCTCCGCTTTGTGCCTTACGCAAAGATGAAAGCAGAGGGCTACGGATATCTTCTGTATCTGTTCGAGGAATGAGTTCGCAAAATACAATGATATAATAAGCAGCGTCCCAATCATTATGAACCGGGACGCTGTCGTTTATGCTCATGTCGGTTTATTCAAACAGGACGTTCAGCTTGCTGTTCAGAATCAGATCGGCATAAGCAAGCGGGTCATTGTAGATCAGATAATCCAGCTCTGACTGCTGGAAGCGGTTGTCAGCAGCTTCGCTTTCAACGGCGGTGAAGTCAATGGAAATCTGGCTTCTATCGTCAAAAACCAATTCTACGCAGGCTGTGTCTATGTTGAATTGATAGGATATAAGTTTGCTCATGGTCATACCTCCAAGATGTTTTTTGAGGTGAATCAGGCGGTCAATTTCCGGGTGATTATTGGCGGGAATCATATCGAAATCTGCTGCAAATCATTCAAAATAAATCGTTGCGAACGGTTAGTACGTATAAAATAGCTGGCTACAAAACGGCTACAAAATTCGTAAGGAACCTATGTACAGCCCGAAATACGTGGATTATTTGGATGAAAAGTGCATCGAGAGTGCATTTTATAACCCTAAATCAAAGCTCAAGACTTGAGCATCTATGGTATCAACGAGGTCGGCTCTGTTGCCCTGTCGCTGAATCAGCTTGACCCCAACGGGAACTATATCGCAGAGGAACGTTCTATCGAAATCATGGTTCCCGGTGTGGACACAGGATATGATGCCACAGGCGAGGAGGTCTATCGAAATAACGGATTGCGAATTGTCGCAAAGACCATATTGGAAGACTCGTCCGAATACAGCTCCGATATGTATGTACTCATGCTCGCCGAGAATACAAGTGGGAGAACTCTCACGATTGATGACACGTACGATTCGCTCTCTGTAAATGGCTACATGACAGACTACTCTTTCTACAGCGCAGAGCTTGCTGACGGAGAATCTGCCGCGCTAGAGATCAGACTGCAGGAATCATCGCTGGAGGAGAATCAGATTGCCTCGGTCTCTGACATCAGTGAGATCGAAGTTGGGTTTGAGATCAAAGCGGACAGGGACATCATTGATGAGCCAACAGTCCTGATTCAATTCGATTCGTGAAAACATCAACAACCGGCAGGTGTGTGAAAGCACCTGCCGGTTGCTATGCATATAGATGACACGCTCTCTTTGTCAAGAGGTAACCAAGAACTGGCACTCGATTCCGAGTAACCGCACAACAGCGTGTTCTGGAAGTAACGTAAGCGTGGATTTGGGTATAGTATCTTTAACTTTGGGAAACTCCGCTCTCCCATTTGCTTACCGCCTGCCGGGAGACGCCTAGCTTTTCTCCCAACTGCTCCTGGGATAATCCGGCCTGCTTCCGGGCCAGGGCGATCCGTTCATACAGTTCCATCATGGTCCTCCCACCTTTCTGATCCTGCATCCAAGATACCCCAAATCCCACGATATGACAAGAAAAATAAGCTGGAAATTTGTCAACTTGAAGTTGACAGGCGGCTGGAGGGGGAAAAACAGAGAAAAAGGCGGGGCTATACTTGACACCTCCCAGGAAGGATGCTAATATAATGACTTGTAACAAGCGCGAGGAACGGAAAGAGTAGCGTCCCGGCCAACGGACAGAGAGGGCCCTTCACCGGCTGAAAGGGGGCCCACAGCGGCAGACGTGAAGTGCGTCCGGGAGCGCGGGGCGTAATGGCCTCCGGTTCGGCCCCGATAGCGGCCGGTCAAGTGAGAAATGAGAGTGGAACCGCGAGTTATCGCCTCTTATGCCAAAATGGGCATAAGAGGTTTTCTTTTTGTCCTGCCCAGCGAGGGGCAGGATTACCGCAAAACAAGGAAGGAGGAGCCTATGTTCAGATCCCTCATGGAAACCTTGGAGGCGTATCAGCGCCGTGACCCGGCCGCGCACTCCAAATTGGAGATATTTTTGCTCTATCAAGGGGTGCATGCCCTGTTGTATCACCGGCTTGCCCATTGGTTATACTGTCATAATCTGAAATTTTTGGCCAGGGCAGTCTCCCAGTGGAGCCGGTTCTGGACCGGTATTGAGATCCATCCTGGGGCCAAGATCGGCCGCCGTCTGGTCATGGACCATGGTATGGGCATCGTCATCGGAGAAACCGCCGAGGTGGGGGACGACTGCCTGCTCTACCATGGAGTCACGCTGGGGGGGACCGGTAAGGATCAGGGCAAGCGCCACCCCACCATTGGCAATAATGTCCTAGTCAGCTGCGGGGCCAAGGTGCTGGGCCCCATCAAGGTGGGCGACAACTCCCGGATCGCGGCTAACGCCGTGGTCCTGTCCGAGGTGCCGGAGGACGCTACTGCCGTGGGTATCCCGGCCCAGATCGTCCGCATCGCCGGACGCACCACCCGATATGCGGATGAAGTGGACCAGACCAGCGTGGAAAATCCCACGCTGGAGCGTTTGGAGGCCCTGTCCTCCAGACTGGAATTTATCGAAAAGCTGCTGGATGAGCGATACGAGATTATTAGGGAACAGGGAGAGCGGGAGACGGTCTGACCGGCCGCCTGCGCTCTGAGGACAAGAGAAAGAGACTAGATAAAAAGGAGAGGTACCATGTATCTGTATAATTCCGCGACCCATAAGAAAGAGGAATTTCAAACTCATACTCCCGGACATGTAGAGATGTATACCTGCGGTCCCACGGTATACCACTTTGCCCACATTGGCAACCTGCGCTCCTATATCATGGAGGATGTGCTGGAAAAATTCCTGCGCTACGATGGGTACGAGGTCAATCGGGTCATGAACATCACCGATGTGGGCCATCTGGCCTCTGACGCTGACACCGGCGAGGATAAGATGCTCAAGGGCGCCAAACGGGAGCACAAGTCAGTCATGGAGATTGCCAAGTTCTATACTGACGCCTTTTTCAACGACTGTGAAAAGCTGAATATCAAGCGGCCCGACGTGGTGGAGCCCGCCACCAACTGCATTGAGGACTATATCCGGATCGTATCCGGCCTGATCGAAAAGGGGTACGCCTACCTGGCTGGAGGAAACGTTTATTTTGACTCCTCCAAGCTGGACCGCTATTATGTGTTCAACGACCACGATGAGGAGGACCTGGCGGTAGGCGTCCGGGAGGGCGTGGAGGAGGACTCCAACAAGCGGAATAAAAACGACTTCGTCCTCTGGTTCACCAAGAGCAAATTCGAGGACCAGGCCCTGAAGTGGGATTCCCCCTGGGGGGTGGGCTATCCCGGATGGCATATCGAATGTACCGGTATCTCCCTCAAGCACAACGGAGAGTATTTGGACCTGCACTGTGGCGGGATCGACAATGCCTTCCCCCACCACACCAACGAGATTGCCCAGTCGGAGAGCTACCTGGGTCACCCCTGGTGCAAGCAGTGGTTCCATGTCCACCATTTAAATACAAACAGCGGAAAAATGTCCAAGTCCAAGGGGGAGTTCCTCACTGTGTCCTTACTGGAGGAGAAGGGCTATGACCCTCTGGCCTATCGGTTCTTCTGCCTCCAGTCCCATTACCGCAAGGGTCTGGTCTTTTCCTGGGAAAATCTGGATAACGCCGCTGGGGCTTACCAAAAGCTGATCGCCAAGATCGCGGCCATCGACCCCAAGGACGGTGTGGTGGACGAGGCCCTCCTGGGTGAGTATCAGATGAAATTCCGTCAGCAGGTGGGCAATGACCTGAACACATCCATGGGAGTCACCGCCCTGTATGACGCCCTGAAGGCCAAGACCAACGGGGCCACCAAGCTGGCCATCCTGAACAGCTTTGACCAGGTTTTGTCCCTGTCGTTGCTGGAAAAGGCGGAGAAGGTGCGGAAGGAGCAGGCGGCTCAGAAGTCCCAGTCCGCCGGCGGCTATACCGTCACCGGCGAAGGGGACCCGGCAGTCGATGCTCTGGTGCTGGCACGGGGCGAGGCCAAAAAGGCAAAGAATTTTGCCGAAGCTGACCGCATCCGGGATGAGCTGAAGGCGATGGGCATCGAGGTCACCGACGTGCCCGGAGGCGCGTCCTGGAAGCGGGTATAACAGGGAGATGCCGGGGGCGGCCATCCTGCAAAGGAATGGCCGCCCCCGGCTGATCGATTTCTGCCTGTTTTATGGTACAGGTTCCACGCCTTTTGTCCAGGGGAGCGTGAGAAAAAATTGAGGAAAATTTTTGCTTTTCCCATTGACATTTTCGCGCCGGTTTGCTATATTAGAATCAAGTTATTGAGAATAATTCTCATTTAACAAATACAGGAAAGTGAGGTAATTATCATGCCTGAGCTGAAGGGAAGCAAGACCGAAGCCAATCTGTGGACCGCGTTTGCCGGCGAGTCCCAGGCCCGCAACAAGTATACTTATTTCGCCTCCAAGGCCAAGAAGGACGGCTATGTCCAAATCTCCAAGATCTTTGAAGAGACCGCCGCCAACGAGAAGGAGCACGCCGAGATCTGGTTTAAGCTGCTGGAGGGCATTGGAACTACCGCGGAGAACCTAAAGGCTGCCGCCGAGGGTGAGAATTACGAGTGGACCGATATGTACGCCACCATGGCCAAGGAGGCCAAGGAGGAAGGCTTCGACCATATCGCTTTCTTGTTTGAGGAGGTCGCCAAGATCGAGAAGGAGCACGAGGAACGCTACCTGAAGCTGCTGGCCAACGTGGAGGGCGGCATTGTCTTCTCCCGCGATGGCGACATGATTTGGCAGTGCTCCAACTGTGGCCACATCCATGTGGGCAAGCAGGCCCCCGAGGTGTGCCCCGTCTGCGCCCATCCCAGGGATTATTTCCAGCTGAAGGCTGAAAACTATTGATGGAAACAGAAAAAGCAGGACCGCCACCGGCGGTCCTGCTTTTTTCAGTCAGCTTTCGGGGATGGGCATGGGAGCCTTCACCTTGGTGAGGTCGCTGTCCGCATAAGCTTGGGCCAGAGAATCCAGGGCCACATCCTGGGCTTCCAGGAGGACGCCCACCTCTTTCAAGGCGGCGCCAGCCTTGTCCAGCTGGTCGGCAGCATGAGAAACAGTGGACTCCACCTGGGTACGAAGAACGTCGTATTCCTGCTCCACTCGCTGCATCCAACGCTCCATCTGACGGCGGAGCTGACGGGCCTGCTCCTCCGCCTGCTCCTGGACGGTCTGGGCCCGTCGGTGGGCCTCCAGCTCTACGCCGGCGGTCCGCTCCTTCAGGGCGGCGTAAGCTTCGGCGTCCGGTTCCAAGGCGGCGATCCTGGTTTGGGCCTGGGCCAGTGAGTTCTCTAGCTGGGCCAGCCGGTCGCTTAACTGGCTGCGCTCGGTACGGCTGGTGGACAGGGCCACATTGGTCTGCTCCAGTTGACCGGAGAGGGCGTCCTTCTCCTCCTGGAGCCGCTGGTTGGCCTGCTGGAGCTGGAGGATCTGTTGGCTTTGTTCCTCAATCTGGCGAAGGGCAGACTCGGCGGCCTGACGCTGCTGTTCCAGCTGCCGCTCCAGGGCCTCGCGCTGTTGAGCGGCTTCCCTGGCGGTATTTTCTAAATAGGTCAGGACGTCCTGGCGGTTAAAGCCGCCGAAGGCAGCACCTCGAAAGGGATGGTCCATGGATAGCACCTCTCTGAAACGCGGAACAGACCGCGGTTTTTGTCATTTTCCCAGATATCTTACCACAGGTCGGGAATAATTACAATCCTTTCTCTGGCCCCAGCAGGGGAAAGGAAGGTTTTTCTGCCCTTTCGACAGGGAATCAGTCATAATTCATTGACTGGAACGGTCTGGAATGATATACTAACTTAGTTTTCCAATCGTTTTGCCCCTGTATATCAGGAGGATCGAACAGGTGAGGTGTGCCATATATGTGGGCGTCCGACAACTGGAAGGATTATGAGCTGATCGACTGTGGCCGGGGAGAAAAGCTGGAGCGGTGGGGGGACCAGCTGTTGGTCCGCCCCGACCCCCAGGCCATCTGGAACACACCCCGGACCCACCGGGGTTGGAAAGTGAATGCCGGCCGATACGCCCGCTCCTCCACGGGGGGAGGACAGTGGCAGAATAAGTCCATGCCGGAGCGGTGGACGGTATCCTATGGGGACCTGACCTTTAACATCAAGCCCATGAACTTCAAGCACACCGGCCTGTTTCCAGAGCAGGCGGTCAACTGGGACTTTGCCCGGGAACAGATCCAAAAGGCCGGCCGGCCTATTTCGGTGCTTAACCTGTTTGCCTATACCGGAGGGGCCACCGTGGCCTGCGCCGCGGCCGGAGCCAGCGTCTGTCATGTAGACGCAGCCAAGGGTATGGTCCAGTGGGCACGGGAGAACGCCAGGGCCTCCGGCTTGGAGGAAGCGCCCATCCGCTGGATTGTGGATGACTGTGCCAAGTTCGTGGAACGGGAGATACGCCGGGGACGGAGGTACGATGCCATCATCATGGACCCGCCCAGCTATGGTCGGGGCCCCACCGGAGAGGTGTGGAAGCTGGAGGAAAACCTGTTTCCATTCGTGGAGCTGGTATCTGGAGTGCTGTCCGACGACCCGCTGTTCGTTATTTTGAACTCCTACACCACCGGGCTGGCGCCCAGCGTGGTGACCTATATCCTGGAGACCATCCTCTCCAAACGCTTCGGCGGCCACACTACCAGTGACGAGCTGGGGCTGCCCGTCACCGAAAGCGGGCTGGTCCTCCCCTGTGGGGCCACGGGGCGTTGGGTCAAGCATGAGGCGTGAAGTGTTGAGAGGGAAGAAATCAGGGCGAGTCCCGGCCGTGTGGTGGAACAACAAATAGGACGGAAGGCGGAGTGAAACCGCACGGATATGCGTCTATATCCCCACTCTTTGCTCTCTGCTCTCAACTCTATCCAGAAAGGGCTATCTTATGAGCAACACCATCATCAAAACTGAAGACCTCCGTTTCTCCTACCCGGCGGCCGAGGGGGTGTCCCCAGTGGTGCTGGACGGCGTAGATCTGGCCATCAAGGAAGGCTCCTTTGTAGCCGTCCTGGGGCACAACGGGAGCGGAAAATCCACCTTGGCCAAGCATATGAACGCTATCCTGCTGCCCAGCGGAGGCAAGGTGTACGTGGACGGCATTGACACTACGGATGAGGACAGGCTGCTGGACGTCCGCCGCGCGGTGGGTATGGTGTTTCAGAACCCGGACAACCAGATCGTCGCCAATGTGGTGGAGGAGGATGTGGCCTTCGCACCTGAAAATCTGGGCGTCCCCCCGGAAGAGATCCGCAAGCGGGTGGATGAGGCCCTGAAGGCGGTAAATATGTATGAGTTCCGGGAGCACGCTCCCCATTTGCTGTCCGGAGGGCAGAAGCAGCGGATCGCCATCGCCGGAGTCATCGCCATGGAGCCGCGGTGCGTCGTGCTGGACGAGCCCACCGCCATGTTGGACCCCACCGGACGGGCCGATGTGCTCCGCACCATCAAGGCGCTGAACCAGGAGCGGGGAGTTACGGTGGTCCTTATCACCCACCACATGGACGAGGCCGCACAGGCTGACCGATTGGTGGTTATGTCTAAGGGCCGTGTGGTGGCCGACGGAGTGCCCAAGGAGGTTTTTTCCCATGTGGAGGAGCTGAAGGCGGTAGGGCTCACGGTCCCCCAGACCACCCAGCTTCTCTGGGAGCTGAGGCAGGAGGGAATCAGCGTCCCTCTGGACGCCCTCTCAGACGAGGAGTGTGCCGCGGCCCTGTGGTCCGTGCTGTCGTAAGCGGGAACTGATATGTTATTGTTGGGGACGGGCTCTGCCGCGCTCCCATGTGCCTTCCCTCGGGGGAGAGTTTTTTGGACGCGACTTCATCACTGGGGCGTGTACCACTGATACAAGGATGGAACCTCTCATGGACCCTATCATTGAAACGAAACAACTGACCCACACCTACTCCGCCGGCACACCCTTTGAGCGCACCGCACTGGAGAAGGTGGATTTTCAGGCTTATCCCGGAGAGTATCTGGGCATTATTGGCCACACAGGCTCGGGGAAGTCAACCCTGATCCAGCATCTGAACGGCCTGCTCAAGCCCACATCGGGCCAGGTACTCCTCCAGGGCACTGACATCTGGACCGACCCCCAGACCACCCGAAAAAGCCGGTTCCAGGTGGGGCTGGTCTTTCAGTACCCGGAGTACCAGCTCTTTGAGGAAACAGTCTATAAGGACATCTCCTTCGGTCCGAAAAATATGGGGCTGGACGAGGAGGAGATCGACCGCCGGGTGCGGTCCGCCGCCTATTTTGTGGGCCTGCGGGACGACCAGCTGGAGAAATCTCCCTTTGAACTGTCCGGCGGCCAGAAGCGCCGGGTAGCCATCGCCGGAGTTATCGCCATGGAGCCCAAGGTGCTCATTTTAGACGAGCCCACCGCCGGACTAGACCCGGAGGGAGTGGAATCCATCCTGCAAAATATCCGGGACTACCACCAGGCCCACAACGCCACCATTATCCTGGTGTCCCACTCCATGGAGGACATGGCCCGCACTGTGGACCGGCTGGTGGTCATCGACGACGGGACCATCCCCTTCCAGGGTACCCCCCGTGAGGTGTTTCAGCACGGGGACGAGCTGGAACAGATGGGGCTGGGCGTCCCCCAGATGACCAGGGTGTTCCACCGGCTTCGGGCCCTGGGGGTGGACATCGACCCCTCGGTGTTCACGGTGGAGCAGGCCAAGGCCGCCATTTTGGCCAAGCTGGGCCGCAATGAGAAGGGGGTGGGCTGAATGGCGCTGAAGGATATCACCCTGGGACAGTATTTTCCAGGTAACTCCCTGGTCCACAAGCTGGACCCCCGTACCAAGCTGATCGCTGTGGTGATCTATATCGTGGCCCTGTTTCTGGCTAAGTGGTTTGTCACCTATGCCATCATGTTCTGCCTGCTGGCTTTATCCATCGCCGTATCCAAGGTCCCAGTGCGCTCCATTCTCCGGGGGATGAAGCCAGTGCTGTTCATTGCCATTTTTACGGCCATCCTCAACCTATTCTACACCCCCGGCACCCATGTGCTGGTAAAGATATGGGTATTGACCATCACCATGGAGGGGGTGTTCCAGGCCTTCTTTATGGTGGTCCGCATCATGATGCTTATTGCTGGCACCTTTCTGTTGACCTACACCACCTCGCCCATCCTGCTCACGGACGGGTTGGAGTCCCTGATGAATCCCTTGAAGAAGATCCGGGTCCCCGTCCATGAGCTGTCCATGATGATGTCTATTGCCCTGCGGTTTATCCCAACTCTGATCGAGGAAACGGACAAGATCATGTCCGCCCAGCGGGCCAGGGGAGCCGATTTTGAGAGCGGGAACCTGATCCAGCGGGCCAAAGCCCTGATCCCGCTGCTGGTCCCCCTGTTTATCTCCGCCTTCCGCCGGGCGGATGAGCTGGCGGTGGCGATGGAGTGCCGCTGCTACCACGGGGGAGAGGGGCGCACCCGCCTGCGCCAGCTGAAGTATCAGGCCAGGGACTATATGGTGCTGGCCTTTTTCCTGGCCATGGCCGTGGGAGTGGGCGTGCTGGCGCATATTGGGCTTTGATCATCCGGCTCCAGGGCGGAGAGCAGCTCCCGCCGCAGGCCCAGACCGAACAGGTAGTAGGCCCGCGCCTCATAGGCCAGTTGGGCGTTCATAGCCGCCTCAAAGGGGAGATAACATTCCGGCCCTACCAGCCGGCTGATTTGGTCAGCCTGGCTGGCAAAATCTGCCTCTGCCGCCTGGTAACCAGGGACGGTTCGGCAGAACTTTGCCACTTCCCCGGCAAGCCCAGGGTTGTCTTGAAAGAGTTTATACAGTATCATGTTCATAATTGATTACCACTCTGAGTCTCACGGTTTTTCCGTGCGTTACATAGTATAGCGCGAAAATTCCGTGTGTCAAGAGAAAAGGATGTATTATGGCAACATTTGCAGAACGTATCAAGGAACTACGGAACGAGCAGCATCTGACTCAAAACCAGCTTGCTGATATTTGCGGGGTCAAATACCGAACCTATCAGGATTATGAGTATGGAAAGTGCCACCCTACCGCCCTTGGTCTGGTGTTTCTGGCCGACTACTTCAACGTCAGCCTGGACTACCTGATGGGCCGGACGGAGCGGCGGGAGATCAACCAATAGGGGCCGACCCCGCTTCTTACCAACCCGAACCGAGGTGTTACATGGAACGCAATATTGCCTTAAAGCTGATGTATAACGGTACAGCCTATCACGGCTGGCAGGTTCAGAAAAACGCTGTGTCCGTGGCCGAAACCTTGGAAAAAGCCCTGTCCACTGTGGTCTGCCATCCAGTGAAATGCACCGGGGCGGGCCGTACCGACGCGGGCGTCCACGCTGAGGTCTATGTGGCCAACTTCCGCACCACATCCACGATACCCTGCGACCGGATCCCTCTGGCGGTCAACACCCGGCTGCCCAACGATATTGTGGTGGTCAAGGCCACCCAGGTGCCCGATTCTTTCAACGCCATCGGTTCCTGCCAGAAAAAGGAGTATACCTACCGCCTGTATAACTCCCGGCTGGGCAACCCCTTCTATGTGGACCGGGCCTGGTTTTATCCGAAGCGCTTGGATGAGTCCGTGATGAGGCGGGCGGCCAGCCAGTTCGTGGGCACTCACGACTTCCGGGCGGTCCGGTCCGTGGGCACCGAAACCAGGACCACTGTGCGGACGGTGTACTATTTCGACGTTTCCCGCCAGGGGGAACTGATAGAGTGTAAGGTGTGCGCCAACGGCTTTCTGTACAACATGGTTCGGGCGATGGTAGGCACCATCGTCTATGCTGCCGAGGGCAAGCTGGCTCCAGAGGACATCCCGGCCATTTTGGATTCGGGCAACCGCACCTTGGCTGGCCCCACGGTCCCGCCGGGGGGGCTGTATATGACCAGGCTGTGGTATGAGGAAGATGTGCTGTGACTAGGGGAGCACCCCTACTAAAGAGAAGCAAGGACGAATAGAATGGAAGGAAAACAGCCGGCCAAGAAGGCGAAAAAACCGAATATCCTGTTTCGGCTGCTGGCCCTGTTGGTGACGGCGGCCCTGGTGCTGGGCGCCCTGGCCCTGGTCGTGTACCGGGACCGCTTCAACCTGGACGCGGTGAAGCGGTGGCTGGCCTACCGCTCTATTCAAACCAGCGATACCGGCGAGGCGGTCCCCTTCACCCACGCCGGCGGGGACAAGATGTCACTGGCGTATCTGGAAAATGGTATTCTAATGTCCTCCGCCGCCGGGGCCCACTACTACTCCTTCTCTGGCCGCCAGTACGCCGAGGAAGTGCTGTCAATGGACAACCCGGTGCTGTCCGCCTCCTCCAAGGCGGGGGTAGTGTATGATGCCGGGGGGCAGTCCCTGTTCCTCTTCCGGGGGACGGAGGAGGTCTTTGACCTGTCCCTAGAGGGGGACGGCGACCTGCTGTCCGCCCGGGCCAACGACAGCGGCTGGCTGGCGGTCACCGCCCAGCGGAGCGGGTACAAGGGGGCGGTCACAGTCTACGACGCCTCTGGAAGCGAAGTGATCCAGATCAGCCTGTCCTCCACCTTTGTGGTGGACGCTGCCCTGTCTCCCGACTGTAAGACCGTGGCGGTGGTCACAATGGACCAGGAGGGCGGCACCTTCCTTAGTCAGGTGCTCTTTTTCCCCGTGGACCAGAAGGAGCCCACTGCCCAGGTCAGCCTGGGCAGTGTGACAGTGCTGGATCTGGACTATGAGGACGGCCTTCTCTGGGTGCTGGGGGAGGACAGAGTCATGACACTGTCTGACGATGGAAAATCTGCCAACAGTTATCCCTTTGGGCGGTCTTATCTGAAGGGCTGCGACTTTGGAGGGGAGGGCTTCGCGTTGCTCCTGCTGGGCCGATACCGGGCAGGCAGCGCGAACCAGGTCATGACCATCGATCCGGAGGGAGAGGTGAGGAGCAGCATGGAGCTGCGGAGCCAGGTATTGGACTTTGACAGCGCTGGCGGTTACTGTTCCCTGCTCACCGGCAGCCGACTGACCATTTATACGCCGGAGCTGGTGGAATACGCCCGACTGGGAGACACCCAGGGGGCACGATATACCGCCCTGTCCTCCAACGGCTCCGCCCTGCTGGCCGACGATCAGCAGGCCTGGCTCTATATCCCAAGTTGATCTCTCTGCCCGTTTTCCCATGGAGGTTCTTATGAATTATCTGATTTTTGACGTTATCATCGCCTTGATACTCCTTTTTGCCCTGTGGCGGGGGTACAGCCGGGGTTTTATCCTGACATTGTGCGGCTTTTTGGCTATCTTTGTGGCCTTTATCGGAGCTACAGTTATCTCGGACAACTTGGCCAAGCCAGTGGCAGACGCCATACGGCCCGCCATCGAGCGCCAGATCCAGGGGGCGCTGGAGCAGTCCCTTCAAGTAGAGGACTCCCTCGCTTCTACCGGGGGAGAAGCGCCGGCACTGGAGGAGCTGCCCATCTCAGAGGTGCTGGAAGCGCTTCAGGAGTCCGCGCTCTACCGCGGCCTGGCACAGGCCTTCCAGGAGGCCGTGGACAACGGAGTGGCTCAGGTGACCACCAGCGCGGCTAAGGCACTGGCGGAATACGCCGCCGTCCAGCTGGCCAGAATGGTTCTCTTCCTGCTGGCGTTTGTAGCTGTTCTCATCGCCTGGTTCCTGTTGAGCCATGCCCTGGACCTGGCCTTCCGGCTGCCCGTCCTGTCCGCCTTAAACCATTGGAGCGGGGCGGCCCTGGGGCTGCTCAAGGGCGGGGCGTTGATTTTCATCGCCTGCTGGCTGCTCCGAAACAGCCTGATCCCCCCTGAGGCGATACAGAATACCTATCTGCTGAACTTTTTTTGCACCTTCGACCCCCTATCCCTACTTGCCTGAATTTCTCAGGAAGCAGTTCATGACAAGTTCATATTTCTGCTGTATGATATGCCCTGTATGGTTATGACCACCCAAAAGGCCGGGCGGAGACCCGGAGCGCTGATCTGATTTTATCTCCTGAAAGGAGTTTTGACACTATGCAGCCTACAATGTGCAGCCGCTGCGGCAAGAACGTGGCGGTCATCTTTATCACCAAACTGGAGGGCGGTACCTCGAAGAACGAGGGGCTGTGTCTCAAATGTGCCAGGGAGCTGGGCATAAAACCCATTGACGACATCATAAAGCGGATGGGCATCAGCGACGAGGACCTGGAAAACCTGACCTCCGAAATGATGTCCGCTTTCGGCGGAGCTGAGGGGATGGAGGGCCTGATGAACCAGCCCAAGGAGGAGGGGGACGAGGAGGACGACGGACGCACCGCCACCTTCCCCTTCCTGAATCAGCTCTTTGGAGGTGGGGCCACCCCAGCGCCCCAGCAGCCCAGTGAGGGGGGCGGCGCATCCCCCCGGCCGGAGAAGAACGGCGCCCCCAAGCAGCCTAAGCGAAAATTTTTGGACAGCTACTGCATCTCCCTAACCCAAAAGGCCAAGGAGGGCAAGCTGGATAAGCTGATCGGCCGGGACCGGGAGCTCCAGCGGGTCATTCAGATCCTGAACCGCCGGCAAAAGAACAATCCCTGTCTCATCGGTGAGCCAGGCGTGGGCAAGACCGCTATCGCTGAAGGGCTGGCCCAGAGGATATATAAGAAGGAGGTCCCCTACAAGCTGGCGGATAAGGAGGTCTACCTCCTGGACCTGACCGCCCTGGTGGCGGGCACCCAGTTCCGAGGCCAGTTTGAGAGCCGGATGAAGGGACTCATCGAGGAGATCCGCAAGCTGGGCAACATCATCCTGGTCATCGACGAGGTTCATACTATCGTGGGGGCCGGGGATGCCGAGGGGTCCATGAATGCCGCAAACATTCTGAAGCCCGCCCTCTCCCGTGGGGAGCTCCAGGTCATCGGTGCCACCACCCTCAATGAGTACCGCAAACACATCGAGAAAGATACCGCCCTGGAGCGGCGTTTCCAACCCGTCGTTGTGGAGGAGCCATCCATCGAGGACAGCGTGAAGATCATTGAGGGTATCGCCCCCTACTACGAGGCATTCCACCAGGTCACGGTCTCCAAGGAGATGTGCCGCCAGGCTGTGCTGATGAGCGAGCGGTATATCACTGACCGCTATCTCCCTGACAAGGCCATCGACCTGATCGACGAGGCCTGTTCCAACGTGAATCTGGAGAATAAGGCCCTGGCCCGTCTGGCCGATGTGGAGAAAGAACTGGCCGATCTGTCCAAGGAGCGGGAGGTTATGATGGCCGCCGCCACGGAGGAGGCCTATGAGCGGCTGGCAACCATCAAAAGCATGGAGCTGCGCCTGGAGGAAGAGAAGCGGGGGCTGGAGGAGAAGGCCCATCCCGCCCTAGACCAAGAGCACTTGGCCAACGTCATTGAGCTGTGGACCAACATCCCTGCCAGCCGCATCCAGGAGCAGGAGTACCAGCGCCTGGCCAAGCTGGAGGAGCGGCTGGAGAGCCACATTATCGGACAGGACGAGGCGGTGAAGGCGGTGGCCGCAGCCATCCGCCGGGGCCGGGTGGGCATCAGCCCCAAGCACAAGCCGGTATCCTTTATCTTTGTAGGTTCCACCGGCGTGGGCAAGACCGAGCTGGTCAAGCAGCTGGCCGCGGACCTGTTCGATACCCCTGAATCCCTGATCCGGCTGGATATGTCCGAGTTTATGGAGAAGCACGCCGTGTCCCGCATCATTGGATCCCCTCCGGGCTATGTAGGTTATGACGAGGCGGGCCAGCTGACAGAGAAGATCCGCCGCAAGCCCTACTCTGTGGTCCTCTTCGACGAGATCGAGAAGGCACACCCAGATGTGCTCAACATCCTGCTTCAGATTTTGGACGATGGCCGTATCACTGACGCCCACGGCCGGACGGTGAACTTTGAGAACACGGTGATCGTCATGACCTCTAATGCCGGGAGCAATACCAAGGTGGGCTCCGTGGGCTTTGGCCGCACCGCCAATGAGCAGGGGAGGGAGCGGGCCATGAAGGCCCTCCAGGACTTCCTGCGCCCTGAGTTTATCAACCGGATCGACGAGATCGTCTACTTCAATCAGCTCACGGAGGAGAACTTCAGGTCCATCGCCGTCCTGATGCTCAAGGAGCTGGCAACTGCGATGGCGGAGAAGGGCATCTCTTTCTCCTGGGAGGAGTCCCTGCTGGACTATCTGGTTAAGAAGTCCTATTCCGCCGTCTATGGAGCCCGGAACCTTCGCCGGATCATCCAGAAGGAGCTGGAGGATGCCATTGCGGTCCGCTTGATCGAGGGATATCAGCACCCCGTTTCCCAGATGAAAGCCTTGGTGGAGGATGACACCATCCATCTACTGGCTATGTGAGAGAAGGCAAAGAGGAACAGCCCCCGGAAACCTTATGGTTTCCGGGGGCTGTTTGTTGAGCGTGTGGGCAGTGATTAAGCGGCAGTGCCATCAGGAACTTCCACCTGGTCGTCAGGGGACATCAGCTGGAACATATCCAGGACGGTGGCGTCCGCGGGGGGCTGGGTGCTGGGCTTGGCGCTTGTGGACTGATAAGCGCCGTCCATTTCCATGTGCATAGAAACCTCGCTAGAGAGAATTCCGGGCAGCGTAGAGATAGAAGGATCTTCCCCAGTGGGGAGAGAGGAGGACTGAGTCAGGTCAATGGACATCTCCATTTTACTGTTCCGCATGGAGACGCCAATCTCCATCTCGCCGAAGGAGGGGTCAACGGCAGTCAACTCCATTGCGTATCCGTTGACTCTGGAGCCGGTGGTATACAGAGTGAAGGTGCCAGTGACACCGTCCTCCGCTAAAAATTGGTTCACATAGGAGGAACCGGACCGCTTAAAATGGCTGTCGCCACAGATGGAGTTATACAGGTCCAGGTAGTCAGAGGTGGTAAGATAGCTGGTCAAAGGAGCGGTCCGCAGGACGGTTTCCAACTGCTCAGTAAAGCTGGCGTCCAGGCTGGCGTTGGACAGAGCCAGCAGGTCAGCATAAGTGAAGCCGGTGAGAGCGGCGCTCTGGTCGTAAAAGGACTTCATATCCAGCTTGTACCAGGTATCGTCCGAGGCACCCTCCCCAAGGATAAATTGGTTCAGGGCGGCGCAGTTGAGATAGAGGGCCCCCTGTTCCATATCACCCCGCATAGCGAAGTCAATGGTAAGGGGGAAGGGGAGCTCACCGGTGCTGTCCAACAGCTCCGTGGCGTCTACCCCATTGAGAGAGGCGGCGTAATCCAGTACCATCTGAGTATCGAACTGGAAGGCGGTGGACCCGGCGATAATCATGTCATAATCTCCGTCGGCAAGGAACTGGATATCCATATCCTGCTCGCCGTCGGAGGTGGAAACAGAGATGTCCATGGCGTATTCGCCGCCGACCTTCTGGTTCTTCTGGGCAAAGGTCCGGCTGTAATCTAGGTATTTGTCCATCAGCTCATAGGTTTCTGTGTTGGCCGCCAGGATGGCGTCCACGTTGTCAATGATGACGGTACCGTTGGAGCCGTCCCAGCCTACATTGTAGCCCAAGGCGTCAGCGATCAGCCCGACAGGAACATAAGTGCGGTCCGTGGCGGGATCTACATAGGGGGCTACATCCATAGGGATATTCTGCCCATCTGGCGCTTCCTCTGTGTACAAGGTGATGGAGGGTTCTCCGATGGTCAGGCTGATGCGCTGTCCATCCCTGCTGGCGGTGACGGTGCCAGTAGAGCCGTCCCATGTGATGCCGGTATAGCCCAGTGCCTCAAAGGTGGCCGCGAAGGGCAGGAAGGAGCGGTCACTCTTCAACTTGGGTACCGCGTCAGGGAAGGTAAGAGACTCCCCGTTGACCAGAACATAGAAGTCGCCCTGGCGGGTAGAAACGGTGTCGGGGAACGTCTGGAGAATGTCAGGTTCAGCGGCAAAAGCGGGGGCGCTTACTGCTAGCGCCAAAAACGCGGCGCAGAGTAAGGGACGAAACAGTTTTTTCATTTTTAAATCTCCTTTCAAATAGTGAATTTTCGCAACAAACGATAGAAAAAAGCAAACAGCTATCTAAAATAAATTATACCATGATAAGCGAAAGAATCAATCAAAAAATAATTATAAAAATGAATGCTCTTTTTCTCCGCGACCCTTGCAAACAGAGGCGCTATCATATATAATATTACGGAATCGTTTTAACTTTAGGCCAAAACCCGGCTAAGAAATACAGGAGAGCGTGATAACTTTGAAGTACGATTTTACCGAGATCGAGAAAAAGTGGCAGACCAAGTGGAAGGACGAAAAGACCTTTGCCTGCCAGACTGGCGATACCACCAAGCCTAAGTTCTATGGCCTGGTTGAGTTCCCCTATCCCTCTGGCAACGGGCTGCATGTGGGACATGCCCGACCCTACACCGCCATGGACGTAATAGCCCGGAAAAAGCGGATGGACGGCTACAACGTGCTGTTCCCCATCGGCTTTGACGCCTTCGGCTTGCCGACTGAGAACTACGCCATTAAGAACCACATTCACCCCGCTAAGGTGACGAAGGACAATATCGCCAACTTCACCAAGCAGCTGCATATGTTGGGCTACTCCTTTGATTGGGACCGGGTGGTGGACACCACCGACCCCAGCTACTATAAGTGGACCCAGTGGATCTTTCTCCAGCTCTACAAGCACGGCCTGGCCTATAAAACCACTATGCCGGTAAACTGGTGCACCTCCTGCAAGTGCGTGCTGGCTAACGAGGAGGTGGTGGAAGGCGTCTGTGAGCGGTGCGGTTCGCCTGTCATCCGCAAGGAGAAGAGCCAGTGGATGCTGAAGATCACCGCCTACGCCCAGCGGCTCATCGACGACCTGGACGATCTGGACTTCATCGAGCGGGTGAAGATCCAGCAGAAGAACTGGATCGGCCGCTCCACCGGCGCCGAGGTTACCTTTAAGGCTACCACCGGGGACGACATCGTAGTGTATACCACCCGCCCGGATACCCTGTTTGGCGCCACCTATATGGTCCTCTCGCCGGAGCACGAGCTGGTGAAGAAGTGGATGCCCCTGCTGGCCAACGCCCAGGAGGTCCAGGACTATCAGAAGGCCGCCGCTTCCAAGTCCGACCTGGAGCGCACCGAGCTGAACAAGGAGAAGACTGGCGTCAAGCTGGACGGCGTGCGGGGCATAAACCCGGTCAACGGCAGGGAGATCCCCATTTTCATCTCCGACTACGTCCTGGCCACCTACGGAACCGGCGCCATCATGGCCGTTCCTGCCCACGACGACCGGGACTGGGAGTTTGCCAAGAAGTTCGGCTGTGAGATCATCGAGGTGGTGTCCGGCGGCGAGGACGTGCAGAAGGCCGCCTTTACCGCCAAGGATGAGACCGGCATCTTGGTCAACTCCGACTTCCTCAATGGCCTGACTGTGAAGGATGCCATCCCTGTTATCACCAAGTGGCTGGAGGACAAGGGCATCGGCCATGCCCAGGTGAACTACAAGCTGCGGGACTGGGTGTTCTCCCGCCAGCGGTACTGGGGCGAGCCCATCCCCATGGTTTGGTGTGACAAGTGCGGCTGGCAGCCCATCCCCGAAGACCAGCTGCCTCTGCTCCTGCCCGAAGTGGAGAGCTATGAGCCTACCGACGACGGCGAAAGCCCCATCAGCAAGATGACCGACTGGGTGAACACTACCTGTCCCTGCTGCGGCGGCCCCGCCAAACGGGAGACCGACACCATGCCCCAGTGGGCGGGTTCCAGTTGGTACTTCCTGCGGTATATGGACCCCCACAACGATAAGGCATTAGCCTCCAAGGAGGCACTGGACTACTGGTCCCCGGTGGACTGGTACAACGGCGGTATGGAGCACACCACTCTCCACCTGCTGTACAGCCGCTTTTGGCACAAGTTCCTCTATGACATCGGCGTTTTGCCCACCAAGGAGCCCTATCAGAAGCGCACCTCCCACGGCATGATTTTGGGCGAGGGGGGCGAGAAAATGTCCAAGTCCCGGGGCAACGTGGTCAATCCCAACGACATCATTGATATGTACGGCGCTGACACCATGCGTACCTATATCATGTTCATCGGCGACTTCGAGAAGGCCGCCGCTTGGTCCGCCAATGCGGTGAAGGGGTGCAAGCGTTTCCTGGACCGGGTGTGGAACCTGGCTACCGAGCAGGAGCATGTGGGAGATGCGTATTCCCAGGCCAACGAGCTGGCGGTCCACAAGGCGATCAAGAAGGTGTCCGAGGACATCGAGGCCATGAAGTTCAATACCGCTATCGCGGCTCTCATGTCGCTGGTCAACGACTTTTACGCCAACGGTGCCAGCCGGGGCGACATGAAGGCACTGCTGCTGATGCTGTCCCCCTTCGCCCCACATATGTGCGAGGAGCTGTGGGAGATGGCGGGCTACGGGGGCCAGGTATGTCTCCAGCCCTGGCCCGTGTATGACGAGAGCAAGACCGTCACCGCCACCGTTCAAATGGCCGTCCAGGTCAGCGGAAAGGTGAAGGCCAACATCGTAGTGTCCGCCGACGCCTCTGACGAGGACATTGTGGCGGCCGCCCTGGCTGAACCTAAGATTGTCAAGCTGGCCGAGGGTATGACTTTGGTAAAGAGTATTGTGGTCAAGGGCAAATTGGTTAGTCTGATTTTTAAGCCCCAGGCTTGACCATCCTGCTATGGTCAAAAGGTTTACAGCCCGTTCATAATTGGCCCTTGACATCTGGCCGTGGAACGAATATAATACTACTGTTAAAGCCATAAAAATGGCCCTTACGCGAGCAGGGGACGCCCCGCCGCGCCGGAGGGAGGGAAATATAAATGTCGGAAGTCCGTGTGAGAGAGAATGAATCTCTGGAGAGCGCCCTGAAGCGCTTTAAGCGTAGCTGTGCCAAGTCTGGCGTGCTGGCCGAGGTTCGTAAGCGCGAGCACTACGAGAGCCCCAGCGTCAAGCGCCGCAAGAAGTCTGAGGCCGCCCGTAAGAATCGCAAGAAGTTCTATTAAGCAGTTAAACCGCCGCAGTATTTACTGCGGCGGTTTTTATTGCAGCCCGAAAACTCCCGTCTGTGCCGGGGGAATCATGATTCAGAGCGGTGTGGGAATATGGAAGGGTATGTGACTCTCTCCATTTTATGTGGGACAGGACATCTGGAGTAGGACAGACAAAAAAGTTGAAAAAAGTTTGAATTTTGCGTTGACAAACCAACGCCTTTCTGGTAAGATATCACTTGCGCTGAACAGGGCCACCTGACCTGTAAGGCTTTTATTTGGGGGTATAGCTCAGCTGGGAGAGCGCTTGAATGGCATTCAAGAGGTCAGCGGTTCGATCCCGCTTATCTCCACCACTTACAACTCAATATTGGTAGACAAGCAGTTCTCCTATACGGGGGTATAGCTCAGCTGGGAGAGCGCTTGAATGGCATTCAAGAGGTCAGCGGTTCGATCCCGCTTATCTCCACCATGAAAAGCAAGGGGAAACTGCGTGCGGAAAGCCTTGGGACCGTAAGGTTCCAGGGCTTTTCTGCGCTTTCTGGCAGGAATACTGTGAACCCCTGCGAGATTGCCCGTACCAGAACGATACCAGAATAAAGAACAGATATGCTGTCACGGGAGGATAACGGAGAGGACAGCCTATCATCTATCATAAACTGCTCCCTTGAATTCTGGTAGTATACCAGAATTTTATAAGGGAAAACACAGTGAATTTTCTACGTTATCAGCGTGAGATTCCAAAGGTCTTACTGAATTTTTCGGCGGCGGCCCGCCGGGATTCTTCTTGTACGTGCAGGTAGTGCTGGGTCATTTCAATGTCGGCGTGGCCCACCATGCTCTGAATGGTTTCCATGTCCACGCCCAGGGCTTGCAGTTGGGACACATAGGTGTGGCGGCAACTGTGGGGCGTCAGCATACGGACGCCTGGAATGCGGAGCAAGGCATTTCGGTATTTATCCCGGAAGTGGCTGGGATTGACAGGCTGGCCGGGGATCGGGCTGTCCCACACGAATTTCCCGGCCTGTTCCCGGAGGAACACAGCGCAGGGCCGCACGCTGGGCGGCACAGGCACATCCCGGACGCTGTTGGCGGTTTTGGGAGGGCCGATATGGGGCCTCCCCTTGACCATGTTCACCGCCTGCCTGATGTGGATACAGGAGCCGTCAGGCTCGATGTGCTGGGGTTCCAGGGCAAGGACTTCCTGTGTCCGCATACCCGTTGCCAGCATGAGGCGGATGGTATGGCCCACCTTGTTGTCCGGCAGCTGCTCCATTAAAATCTTGACTTCCTCCTGGGTGAACGCCTCTTTCCGCTTTACCGGCTTGTGGGCTTTCATTTTCTCCGCAAAGCGGACGGGATTTTTGCGGATGAGGTCGTTGGCCTCCGCCTTGTGCATGATCTGGTACAACATCCCCCGGCATTTGGTCAGGTAGGAATCAGACTTCCCATCGGCCCGGAGGCCCTTTAGGAACTGCTTCACGTCCAGAGGCTTGATACTGCCCAATTTGCGGGGGCCGAAAGCCCCGACCAGGATTTTCAGCGTGTAGCCGTAACTCTCATAGGTAGTGGGGGAAACGGAATCCCTGTACCCCTCATACCACTTTTGCGCCCACTCCTGGAAGGTCAGGTTTGGGTCTATGTAGAGCCCGGCGGCGGTGTCCCGCTTGTACGCCTCCGCCTTGTCCTTGGCCTCCTTTTGGGTCTTGCCGTAGAAACTCTTGTAGCGGCGCCTGCCGTCCTCCTGGTAGCCCACCATCATCGTACACTCCCACAGGCCGTTGGGCCGCTTACGAAGCGTCCCTTCCCCATTGGAGCGTTTTCCTGGCATAGACTGCCCTCCTTCATTACAAATTTACTGCCCTTCCCGCAGTTTTCGCTCCTTCACCCTCTTTCTGGTCATTTTGGAGTTATAAGCACCCCGACAGCGGGGAGAACAGTATTCCGCGCGCAAGTCCTCCGCGATAAAAAACTTCCCACAGTGCTTGCACTGTCGGACGGCCTTGCCCTCCCCGGAAACAAGGAAGGCGTGGGCCAGATTGATACAGGACATCAGATCGAACACCTGGGCATTCAGCCTGGGTGTTTTTTCATGCTCATAGTGTATTATCCATTCAGAATTGCGGAGAGAGAAGTCTCCACGCTCCGCCCCCTCCAGGAAACGGAGATAGAGGTCTAACAACAGGATCGCCAGAGTACAGACAGGCAGGGAGCCCTTGGACTGGCAGCTGCGTTTCATCAGCTCATATTCAATCAAATATTTTGTGTCCTCCTCCCAGTCCGGGTTATGGCGGTGGCTCATAAGCCGGGAGGCGTACCGGGCCGGATAGTCAGCATAGGCCATAGACTGCACCTCCCAGGCCGGGAGGCCGTACCTCTCCACAAAGGCCATGAGCGCGTCCAGGACAGGCCGGGATTCGTCGGGGTGCTTTGCAAAGAAATCCCCGTGGAGCCAGAATCCAGCGTCCCGGAGGGGGAGCATATCATTGGTTATGGCATACTCAAAGAAACTGTCACAGGCGGCTACCTGTTCCCCAGCCCGCACCACGTCCAGAAGAAGGGCCTCCATATCCGCAAAGGGGTCATAGCGGCGGGCTGCTTTCAAATCCTCTGGGATGATATACAAAAAGCCCTGGTACTCGGACAGCGTGTAGTGCTGGCACCTGGGGACAGCCCCCTGGAAGCGTATAAAATTCAAGGCTGGCATTTTATTTGCCCTCTTTCGTTATAGGAATTATGGAAACTATATCACGAATATACCGTAACACAAATATAGCAGTTTGTCAAAAAATATTCTGTCAAATCTTGGGGAACGATTCCGCTTGACTAGAAAAAGAGCGTGATATAATATAATTGCATCATATCACTTCACAGAAGAAAGAAGGAAAGAGCATAGGAGTGAATGAAACACTATCACGGAAGGAGAATCCAAAATGACTGTAAACTGCAAGAGCCTGGATGAACTGCCCGCTATGCTGACAGCGGCGGAACTGGCCGGCGCCCTGGGTATCTCCAGAGCGGGAGCCTATACCCTGATTCACAGGAAGGACTTTCCAACCCTGCAAATCGGGAAGCGGCTCATGGTGCCAAAGGACAAACTGCTGGCCTGGATAGACCGGCAGACAGCCGGGGACGAGGGACGGGGGGTGAAGTGCGTGAGAGATGTTAGCAAGCACTGGATTTGTGCGACAAATCCGCTTGGGCAGGGGTGTCCCCCTGCAACCCCCGGCGGAGAGGAGGAGCGGCGGTGAGCAAGACAGAGCGGATTGCCCTGCGCCTGTCCCCGGAGGAACTTGCAAATTTGGAACAGGCCGCCGCCCTGTCCGGCATGAGCAGATCCAACTACCTCCGAATGCTCATTCGTGGGTATCTGCCCAGGCGGACCCCGCCGGAGCCGTTCCAGGAGGCCATAAAGGAACTGCGGGACATCAGCGGGAACATGGCCCAAATCGCCGGGACAGCCCAGGTACAGGGGGCTATAGACGCGCAGAAGTATTCCACCACAGTACAACGCCTGTTTGCTGAAATCCTGACCCTGGAACGGGCGGCCATGCTCCCGGAAAAAATCTGATGGCGACCACCGCCATTTGGAAGGTCAAGGGCAATCTGGGCCGGGTGGTGGGCTATGCCGCCAACCCGGATAAGACGGAAAACCCAGCCTTTACCGCCCAGGACTTGCAGGGCCTCCGGGACGTGATGGACTACGCCACTCAGGACTACAAGACGGAGCGGCAGCACTATGTCAGTGGGGTCAACTGTGCCCCGGAAATCGCCAGGGATGAAATGCAGATGGTGAAACAGCAGTACGGCAAGGAGGGCGGGATTATCGCCTACCACGGCTACCAGTCCTTCGCTCCCGGCGAGATCACGCCGGAGCAGGCCCATAAGATCGGCGTGGAACTGGCCCGGAGACTGTGGGGGGACAGGTTTCAAGTGGTGGTAGCCACCCACCTGGACCGTGAGCAAATCCACAACCATTTTGTGCTGAACTCCGTTTCCTTCGTGGACGGGAAGAAGTACAACGACTGCAAAGCCACCTATGCCCTCATGCGGCAGACCTCCGACCAGCTTTGCCGGGAGCACGGCCTGTCCGTGATAAAAAAACCGGAACAGGGCCGCACCATGAGCAGGGACACCTGGGAGGCGGAGCAGAAAGGCAGGCCCACATGGTACGGGCAAATACGGCAGGATGTGGATTCCTGCATTACCCGTTCCTTCCTGTTTGAACACTTTATCGCCAATCTGAAAAAGCAGGGATATGAGGTCAAGACAGGGAAATACATAGCGGTGAGGCCGCCGGGCCGGGAGCGGTTTGTGCGTCTGAAAACCCTGGGGGACAACTACACGGAGGAAGCCATTCGCCAGCGTATCCGTGACCATGAGCGGACGCCCCTCTATCACCGCCCTCCACCGCCGCCAAGAAAGTATTACAAGGTCAGAGGGAAACCCAGGAAACTGACAGGCTTTCGGGCTTTGTACTACCACTACCTGTATCTGCTGGGCAAACTGCGAAAGCCCACAGCCCCACCAAAGAAACGGCGGTATAACATGGCGGAGGTCATCAAACTGGAACGCTATGTGGAACAGGCCAAACTGCTGATGAAGTACAAGGTGGACACCTGGGATCAGTTTTACACACTGGCTGGGGCAATACAGGGGGAGATAGACGCGCTTGCAGACCAGAGGAAGGAGCTCTACCGCCAAAAGCGGCGAGATCCTCAAATCGAAACCCTCTCTCTCCGCATTCAATCCATCAATCAATCCATCCAAACGTACAGGCGGGAGTTACGGGTCTGCGCCCGGATAGAAGCAGAGGCCCCCGGTATTCCAACCAAAATCCATGGCTTAACGCCAGCCCAGGAGAAGGAGCTAAAGCCTCCAGCACACCACCGCACCCGGACACGCCAGCGGTAAGTGTGTTTGCCCCCGTGGGAGGGTACTCTGCCGCTCCAGCCCCCGTCAAGGCTAAAGTGAACCGGCCCGCCCCCAAAGGGGGCTGGCCGGGCCTTGACAGGCGCCGGGCGGCGGAGTGAAAGTAACCAAGGGCAAACACCCAGAGAACGCCGGGCAAAGCCCGGCGTTCTCTCCGTTGTGGGAGTGCGGCCCTCTATCAACAGCCTGGGCGGTTGACGGGGCCAGGTCCCCGACTGCTGAACGCTGTTCGCCTTGGACGTTGGAAATAAATCGCACCGTGAGATTTATTTTGTCGAAACCTGCCTCAAATTGAGGTACATTTTTTGTCGCTTTTTGCGTCTACATTTGAGACGCATTTCCTACGCCCTTAAACCTATGATTATGATAAGTTTCACAACGTCAAGGAAAAATGAAAAGAGGCTTGACAATCAAAAAAGTTTGGTTTATATTCACTTAGGAAACTAAGAAAGGAGCGGCTTATGATTTCACTGACAAAGAGTACTGCAAGATATATTGGCAAGCTGTCTAACAAGCTGCGCAGGAAATTAGATATGCTTTCTTCACGAAAAGAGTTTAGCGGCTCTCAGGGAAGAACGCTCCACTTTTTACTTGCACAGACAGAAGATGTATTTCAAAAGGATATTGAAGAAGAATATAGCATACGCCCGTCTACTGCCACAGAATTATTAAAGCAAATGGAAAAAAACGGGCTTATTGTCCGTGAACCAGTTGCCTATGATAATCGGTTAAAGAAAATCGTTGTGACTGATAAAGCGTTGCTATATAAGCAACAGGTCATAGAGGACTTGACCGCATTGGAGGAAACGCTTGTAAAGGGCATTTCCGAAGCGGATTTACAGGTCTTTTTCAAGGTAATTGAGAAAATGATGGATAACTTGTCTGAATGAAAATTTTAGATGTGTTATCCAAAATTTTCAAGCAAATACTTAGGAAACTAACTTATAAAATGAAAGAGAGGTACGAAACATGAATGAAAAAAATGATTTTTCGACAGGGAAATTGTTTCCTATGATTTTGAGGTATTCTATTCCAGCGGCGATTTCACTTCTGATTACGGCAATTTATAACATTGTTGACCGTATTTTTGTAGGAAACTTTAACGGTACTTCCGCATTGGCCGGACTATCAATCTGCTTCCCTCTTTCCTACATGATGATGGCTTTTGGGCTTACTTGTAGTGCGGGCGGGTCTTCGCTGTTTAGCCTGTTTGCAGGAAAAGAAGATCAGAAAAATATGAACCGTTCCTTTGGGAACGCATTGATATTGGCCTTTTTTTCCGAAATTTTGCTATCTGTACTTTTGCTTATCTTTGCAAATCCTATTCTCAAGGTATTTGGAGTGACCGAAACAGCATACGAATATGCGTTTGAATATTACAGAATTGTTGCATTGGGGTGCTTATTTCAAGGACTTACGCAGGTTTTCTGTGACTTTGTGCGTGTTTCTGGAAAGCCTGTTTTGGGTATGTGTGTAACAGGGGTTGGCGCTGTAACAAATATTATTCTTGACGCTGTATTTGTTGCTGTTTTGGACTTAGGTGTTACAGGCGCAGCTTGGGCTACTGTAATAGGGCAAATTCTTTCCGCACTGTTTGGCACATATCTTGTCTTGACGGGCTATACGAAAGTAGAGATTAAAAAAGAAACATTTTCCTTTAATTTTGAGCTTTCCAAAAAAATTATATCCTGTGGATTTGCTTTCTGGATCGCACAAATGGCTATGGGGCTAATCAGTCTTGTTTATAACAGCCAGTTAGGCAAGTATGGCGGTGACACAGCTATTAGCGTGTATGCTGTTGTCGCAAGTATTATGACCTTTGTAATCATGCCTGCAAGCGGCATCAGTCAAGGAATTCAGCCTATTGTTGGCAATAACTTTGGAGCAGGAAATTACAAGAGAGTTATGGCCACCTTGTATCAGGCATCTGCTTTTTCAGTTGGCGTTACCTGTGTTATCTGGTTCATTGTTATGTTTTTTCCAGAAGCGCTTCTGTTAGCGTTTGGCGCTTCTGAAGAAATGTTGGAAATTGGAGTTGCAGGATTGAGAACAAATTTTTGTATCACACCCATTCTGGGCTTTGTCATGCTTGTTACAACATTTTTTCAGTCGATTGCAAAACCGATTCCGTCAATCGTAATTACATTTTTAAGACAGATTCTATTTCTGATACCATTCATCTATGTTTTTCCTATGCTTTGGGACATTAACGGTATTTTTGTGGCACAACCCGTCAGTGACGCATTGGCATTGATACTTTCTATTGTTCTTGTTGTTCGAGAACAGCGACAACTGTATAGCGGGGAAAGTAACCATTTGAATAAGGCTATACTGTAACCTTACAAACTATTTTGGCGTGAGGAGGTAGGAATTTACCTCCTTCATCGTACCAGAATTCATACCAGAATGAGCCTGAAAAACAGTGAAACAGGGCGGCACTCAATGAGAGTACCGCCCTGTTCAAACCATTGAAATCACTATGTTTTTTTGCTTTTCATATCACTGTGTTTTTCGTTGCAGGTCTATGGCATTCAAGAGGTCAGCGGTTCGATCCCGCTTATCTCCACCATCTCAAGGAGAGCTGCTTTCAAAAATCCGTTTCCGAAAGGAAATGGATTTTTGTTTTATAGGGAACTTTCCCCGACAAACAGTTCTGTTTCATTGGAACACCCGCTCCAGATGCCTACCAATGCGGCTCGATATTTCATCTGGGATCGTTGCCCGCTATTTCTACAAAAGCGTACAGTCAACACCTGCTTCCAAGAGCGGCCAATGAGGACTACAGATGGTCAGATAGAGGCGTAATTCGCCATATTCGTGCTGGCCGAGTTCGCTCTGTGCCTGCCTATATTCTCTGATTTTTACGGGAAAAGGCTTGACTTAAAAATTCTATCGTGTAAAGTAAGTGATGATCCTCTTTTGACTGTAAAAGTCTAGGGGTGGGGCAACTTTACATAGGGCCCCGATCCGATCTATGAAAGACACAGGAGGCATACAAAATGAACAGACCCGTTTTGGTGGTCATGGCCGCCGGTATGGGCAGCCGATACGGCGGCCTGAAGCAGGTGGATCCTGTTGGAAGCCATGGCCAGCTCATCATCGACTACTCCATCTATGATGCCCGGCGGGCAGGCTTTGAGACCGTTATTTTTGTGATCAAGCACGAAATCGAGGACACCTTCAAAACAGCCATCGGCAACCGGCTGTCCAGGGTCATCGATGTGAAATACGCCTATCAGCAGCTGGATGACATACCAAAGGGCTACTCTGTTCCGGAAGGCCGGATAAAGCCCTGGGGCACTGCCCACGCCATTCTGGCGGCACGCAACCTGATTGACGGCCCTTTCGCGGTGGTTAACGCCGATGACTACTACGGCCCAGAGGGCTTTCAGGCCATCTACGACTATCTGGAGCGCAATCCGGACCAGCCCGGCCGCTATGAATACGCCATGGTGGGCTACCGCTTGGGCAACACAGTCACGGAGCACGGCCATGTGGCCCGTGGGGTGTGTGAGGAGGACCAGGACAACTATCTGATCCGCGTTACGGAGTGCACCCATATCGAAAAAGAGGGGACAGACGCCCGCTTTACCGAGGATGGAGGACAGACCTGGACCCATCTGCCTGGAGACGCCATCGTGTCCATGAACCTCTGGGGCTTCAGCCAGAGCTTCCTTCGGGAGGCCGAGGCCCGCTTCCCCGCCTTTCTAGACCGGGCACTGGCGGAGGAGCCCCAAAAGGGGGAGTATTTCTTGCCCAGTGTAGTTACCCAACTGCTGGAGGAGGGTAAAGCCAGGGTGAAGGTACTGCGCTCTGAGGACAGGTGGTATGGCGTGACCTACCAGGCGGATAAGCCGGCTGTGGTAGCTGCGGTCGCCAGGATGACGGCCGAGGGGCTTTACCCCGAGTCGCTGTGGGAAAGGTGAGCCGGGAAGGCCGTACCAGATAAATAGATAAAGAAAATGACATACCTCTCGATCTGCTCCACTTTTCGGTGCGAGACAGAAGAAGCCGCCTATGCAGTGAGCGTAGGCGGCTTTCTAATCCTATCAATCTTCTGTGGAGAAGCAGAAGCGGGTGATATGGTCATAGTGCTCTCCGGCCCGCAAAATGGCGGAGGGAAAGGCGGGCTGGTTGGGGGAGTCGGGGAAAAACTGGGTCTCCAGACAGAAGGCGTGACGGGGGGCGTACACCGCCCCCTCTTTCCCACGGCGGCCCGCTTCCAGGAAATTAGCGGTGTAGAACTGGAGACCCGGCAGGGTGGTATCCACTTGGAGGGCGATGCCGCTGGCCGCCGAACGGGCCCAGGCAGCGGGGCGGAGCAGCCCGAAAGGTCCATCCACCACATAGTTATGGTCATAGCCGCTGCCCCACTCCAACTGCTGGAAGGGGTCCTCAATGTGGGCTCCAATGGGGGTAGGGGAGCGTAGGTCCATCGGGGTGCCCTCCACCGGCTGAATAGAGCCAAAGGGGATACTGGTCTGGTCAGCGGGAGTATAGGACCCGGCGTAGAGTCGGATTTCCTGGTTCAATACCGGGCCAGAGCCCTGGCCATCCAGGTTGAAATAGCTGTGGTTGGTCAGATTACAGGGGGTGTCTTGGTCACTGCAGGCCTGATAGTGGATGGATAGGGTAGAGCGGTCCAGTTGGTAGGTGACCCGGACTTCCAGAGAACCGGGATAGCCCTCCTCGCCGTCCGGGCTGGACAGGGACAGAACCGCACGGCTTCCGGTCAGCTCCTCCACAGTCCATACCTTATAGGAGAAACCCCGGATACCGCCATGCAGGTGGTTGGGGCCATTGTTGACTGCCAGGGTATATTCCCGGCCATTCAGGGAAAACCTGCCTCCAGCGATGCGGTTGGCAAAACGGCCCACGACCGCCCCCAGATAGCCGTCCTGGTCCTGATACTCCTTGAGAGTCTCGTACCCCAGGACCACGTCCACAGGCCTTCCGGTCCGGTCCGGTACCCAGAGGGCACGTAAGGCGGCGCCAAAGGTAATGATCTGACAGGACAGAGTGCCGTTGTCCAGCGTGAGCAACTCCACCGGCTGTCCGTGGTGGGTGGTGCCAAAGGGCTGACGGCTGGCAGTGGTCATAGATAGGCCCCCCTTTTGATATTGTGACCTTTATAGGTTAGATGTGACACCAGTGTAGCAGAGTTTTAGGAAAAAGGCAAAGAAAAGGGGCTGTGAGTCTTGATAAAATTTTCCGAATGTGCTATTTTATTTTTAGTAAAATTTTGTGGAGGACTGCTATGGCGACCCTGAAAGAACTTGCCGACCGGACGGGCTATTCTCCGGCTACCATCTCCCGGATCCTGTCGGGGGACCCCTCCTTGTCCGTCACAGCCGAGGCCAGGAGAAAGGTGCTGGAGGAGGCGGGACGGCTAAACTACACCGCGACCCGAAGCCGCCGGGGAAGGAGCCCGAAGGGGTTGCTCCGGGTTGGAGTGGCGGAGATGCTCACCCCGGTCCAACAGCTGGACGACCCTTATTACCTCTATCTTAGTAATTTCCTCCGCCAGAATTGCCTGGATAGGAAATATACCTGCATTCCGTTGGAGAGCAGGGGAGAGGGATTTTTGGCTCCGGAGGAAAAACTGGACGGTGTTGTGGCCATCGGCCTGTTTACCCCATCACAAATCGACTCTCTGGCGGCCCTGTCCCCCAATCTGGTTTTTTTGGACTCATCTCCCTTTGAGAGCCGGTTTGATTCGGTAGTGCTGGGCTATGAGCTAGGGATATCCCTGGCCCTGGACCACCTGACTGAGCTGGGCCACACTAGGATCGGCTTTATCGGACCGGTATATAAATTGGATGACCGCCGCCAGCGGGCGCTGGAGGTCCGTCGCCAGCTGTTTGAGAGGCAGACAGAACAGAGAGGACTGCTGGATCTGGGCCTGATGCTGGACTGCCCCATGGAGGCCCAGGCTGCCGCCAGGGCGGTGGGGGAGCTTTTATCCTCTGGAGCGGCCCTCCCTACCGCGTTCTTATGCGCCAACGAGGAGGGCGCTGTGGGCGCCCTCCTGGCTTTGCGGGAGGCCGGTCTGTCTGTTCCAGGCGACCTGTCGGTTGTGTCCTTCAATGATACGCCCCGTTCTGCCCTTGTGGACCCGCCCCTCACCTCTGTGTCCACCCATGTGGAGGAGATGGCACGAGCGGCCCTGCGCCTGCTGGGGGAGAGGGCGTCCATCGGAGGGAGGGAGCCCATCCGCACCCTGCCGCTGAAGCTGGTTGTGCCGCCCACTCTAACTGTGCGGGAGAGCACCGGACCAGTCAGACGACTGTGAAAACCACTAGAAAAAGGCCCTTATTTCTGTATACTGTTCCAAAGTTTTTTAATGGAAAAAATTGTGGTTGAATTTTTAGTAAAAATTTAATATACTTGACCTATCAAAAAAGAGAATGAGGTGACCTCTCGATGAACAGCTGTGCCAAGCTGCTCCAAGAACTGACCGCCGGCATCCACGACGAGGTGCTGGCCGCCCTCTACGCCCTGGATGGGACACAGGCAAGTCTGGACAGGGCCCAGGAACGGGCCGCCCAGGTGGTCCGTTCCTTTGCGGAGATTTTTACCCCTGAGGAACATGCTTCGGTGGCTCTGTTCAGCGGCCCCGGCCGCACCGAGATCGGCGGCAACCATACCGACCACCAGCACGGCCATGTGCTGTGCGGCAGTGTGGACTTGGATATGTTGGCCTGTGCCGCCCCCAACGGGAAGGAGGTCATCCGTATTCACTCCCAGGGCTATCCCACCCTGGAGGTGGAGTTGAGCAGCCTGCTGCCCAGGGAGCGGGAACGGAATACCTCCGCGGCCCTGGTCCGAGGGGTGGCTGCCAAGGCTGCGGAGTTGGGTTACCCGATGTCCGGCTTTGACGCCTATGTGACCTCAAATGTGCTGTCCGGATCTGGACTGTCCTCCTCCGCCGCCTATGAGGTGCTGGTGGGCAATATCCTGAACCACTTTTGCTGCGGTGGGGCGCTGGACCCCATTCAGATCGCCAAGATTGGCCAGTACGCGGAGAACGTGTATTTTGGCAAGCCCTGCGGCCTGATGGACCAGATGGGCTCCTCGGTGGGCGGGGCCGTGGCCATCGACTTTGCCGATCCGTCCGCTCCGTTAGTCAAGAAGGTGGAATATGACTTTACCCGGTCCGGCCACGCCCTGTGCATCGTGGACACCGGCTCCAGTCATGGCGACCTGACCGATGACTACGCTGACATTACGCGGGAGATGGGCGCCGTGGCGGCCCACTTCAACAAGCGGTTCCTGCGGGAGGTCCCTGAGGCCGACTTCCGCGCCGCTATCCCCTCCCTGCGGGTCCGCTGTGGGGACCGGGCAGTCCTCCGGGCCATCCATTACTACGAGGATGACCGTAGGGCAGTCCAGGAGGGCGAGGCCCTGGAGCGGGGAGATTTCGCCAGGTTCCTGGAGCTGGTCAACGCCTCCGGCCTCTCCTCGGCAGTCCATCTGCAGAATACCTGGTCTATATCAGATCCGAGTCAGCAGGCCATCCCTCTGGCCCTGGCTGCCGGTCAAGAACTGCTGGAGGGCACTGGAGCCATCCGGGTCCATGGCGGAGGCTTTGCCGGCACCATCCAGGCATTCGTCCCCAACGACAGGCTGGAGGCCTTCCGGTCTGGTATGGAGGCCCTGCTGGGCCGCGGCAAGTGTCACATCCTCCACATCCGTCCCCAGGGCGGAACTGTGGTGATTGGTTGAATTTAAGAAAGGCAGGTCTTTATATTATGGCGATTTTAGTACTGGGTGGAGCTGGCTATATCGGCTCCCACACTGTGTATGAGCTGATCGACGCCGGCCGGGACGTGGTGGTGGCGGACAACCTGCTCACCGGCTTCCGGGCCGCCGTACACCCCAAGGCCCGGTTCTATGAGCTGGACATCCGGGACCGGAAGGCCCTGGACGCTCTTTTTGAGAAGGAGACCATTGAGGGAGTTATTCACTTCGCCGCCTCCTCCCAGGTTGGGGAGTCCATGGTGGACCCGCTGAAGTATTATGACAACAACCTCTGGGGCACCACCGTCCTGCTCCAGTCCATGGTGGCCCATGGGGTGGATAAGATCGTCTTTTCCTCCACCGCCGCCACCTATGGTGAGCCGGAGCGGGTGCCCATCCTGGAGAGCGACCGGACCGAACCCACCAACTGCTACGGTGAGACCAAGCTGGCCATGGAGCGCATGATGTCCTGGACCAGCCGGGCCCACGGCCTGAGGTATGTGGCCCTGCGGTACTTCAACGCCTGCGGTGCCCATCCCTCCGGAGCCATCGGCGAAGCCCACGACCCTGAGACACACCTCATCCCCCTGATCCTCCAGGTGCCCAACGGGGAGCGGGAGAAGATTTCTGTCTTTGGCGATGACTACCCCACCCGGGACGGGACCTGCGTACGGGACTATATCCATGTCACTGATCTTGCCCAGGCACATATCCTGGCGCTGGATTATCTGCTGGCCGGTGGAGAGAACAACGTGTTCAACCTGGGAAACGGAGTGGGCTTTACCGTCAAGGAGGTCATCGATGTGACCCGTAAAGTGACCGGCCACCCCATCCCAGCCGAGATTTGCCCCCGGCGGGCGGGCGACCCGGCCCAGCTTGTGGCGTCTTCGGAGAAGGCCAAGACTGTCCTGGGCTGGAAGCCCCAGTACGCGGAGCTGGACACCATCGTGTCCTCCGCCTGGACTTGGCATAAAAATCATCCCAACGGCTATCAGGGCTGAGGAGCACCACAGAAAATAGAGTATGAGGTGAGGAACATGATCGACGCCGCTGTTTCCAAACTGGCTGTCTATGCCCTGCGCACTGGGCTGATCGAAGAGAGCGAGTACCTCTGGGCGGTAAACACGATTTTGGATACGCTCAAGCTGGACAGCTACACCGACCCTGGACAGGAGTGGGGAGAAATCGAGCTGGCTCCCGTGCTGGAGGAGCTGCTGGACGACGCATACGCCAGGGGCGTACTGACAGAGAACTCTGTTGTCTACCGGGATCTGTTTGACACTGAGCTTATGGGGCGGCTCACCCCCCGGCCTGCTCAGGTCATCAGCAAGTTCCAGGCGCTGTACCGTGAGGCTCCCCAAAAGGCCACTGACTGGTATTACGAGCTGAGTCAGGACACCAACTATATCCGGCGGGACCGCATCGCGAAGGATATGCAGTGGAAGACGGACACAGAATACGGCCAGCTGGACATCACCATTAACCTGTCCAAGCCGGAGAAGGACCCCAAGGCCATCGCGGCTGCCCGGGATCTGCCCGCTTCCAACTATCCCCGCTGTCAGCTATGCGCCGAAAACGAGGGCTATGCTGGCCGGGTGAACCATCCGGCCCGGCAGAACCACCGCATCATTCCCATCACCATTAATGATTCTCCTTGGTTTTTGCAGTACTCCCCCTATGTGTACTACAATGAGCACTGCATCTGCTTGAACAGCGTCCACACACCCATGAAGATCGATAGGGCCTGCTTTGGAAAGCTCCTGGACTTCGTCCGGCAGTTCCCCCACTACTTCGTGGGCTCCAACGCCGACCTGCCCATTGTGGGCGGCTCTATCCTGGCGCATGACCACTTCCAGGGTGGGCGCTATACCTTTGCTATGGAGAAGGCACCCGTGGAAACGCCCTTCGCCTTCCCGGGTTTTGAGGATGTGAAGGCCGGCATCGTCAAATGGCCCATGTCCGTGGTTCGTCTTGCCTGTCAGGACAGCGGACGTCTGGTGGAGCTGGCGGACAGGATACTCACAGCTTGGCGGGGATATACCGACGAGGCGGCCACTATTTTGGCCGAGACGGAGGGTGTTCCCCACAATACGATTACGCCTATCGCCAGGATGCGGGACGGGAAATATGAGCTGGATCTGGTGCTGCGGAACAATCTGACTACAGAGGAACATCCCCTGGGGCTGTATCACCCCCACGCCGAGCTTCACCACATCAAGAAGGAGAATATCGGCCTGATCGAGGTAATGGGGCTGGCAGTCCTTCCCGCCCGGCTGAAGGAGGAGCTTGCGGCCGTAGCCGACAGCCTGGTCTCCGGCTCGGATCTGCGGGCCGGCGCGCTGACAGAAAAGCACGCGGATTGGGCGGAGAGATTCCAGACAAAATATACTATCACACGGGAAAACGCCCTGGACATTGTCCAGAGGGAGACCGGACTGGTCTTTGCCCAGGTACTGGAGCATGCCGGAGTGTATAAGCGGTCCAACGAGGGCAGAGAGGCTTTCTTAAGATTCCTGAAGACCATCTGAACAAATGAATCGATATGGGCCCACAGCAGAGATAGCTGTGGGCCCTGTTTTTATTTTTAGATATCCTGGTGCCCAAGCTGCTATATCTCTAATTTGCACTTCACTCCTGTTCGCAATTTTGGAACTTAAAGCGCTCTAAATGGAAATTATTGGTGTTTAAAAGAAAAATTAACTTAAAATTCATTGACAGATTTATAAAAAATGGCTATTATAGACATATACATGAAATATATTTCGCTATTGTGAATTTTTTAGGAGGCAGGAGGAGCTGTTATGCTGGTAAGAGGAAAATATGTCCTTACGGATGGAGCAAACGGCAAATCTGTATTTCAAGAGGATGCCGCTGTCCTAATTTGTCAGGATACGATTCGGGAGATCGGCCCTTATGAAGACCTGCACCGGAGGTATCCTCAGGAGGATGTAGCTGGGGACGGCACCCAGATCCTCATGCCGGGTCTGATTGACGCCCATACCCATGGCGCCGGCCTGTCCTATGTACAGAGGGGCGTCACGCTGGACTACCTGGAGAACGCCCTTTTGAAATTTGCCACAGCCTTTCAGCTCCAGCCTGAAACTACGGCTATGCTCAACGCAGTGCGTCATATCCAAAATGGCTGCACAACCCTGCACCATAACGAGAGTGGGGCGGCGCTGGACCCCCATCTGAAAGAGACGTGTGCCAGAAAGATAGAAGGGTATCAGACGACTGGTATCCGACTGGGTTTTTCCCCCGGTGTGCGAAATAAGAACGTGCTAGCCTACGACGACCGGGAATTTCTAAAGACACTGCCGCCCGACCTGCGGCAAGAGGCCGAGCCCATGGTATATATCGATCAGGAGCGGGCGGTCGATGAGTATATGGAGGCCTTTGAGGATCTATATTCGAAGTATAATAGCGCAAAGACCCGGATCTTTTTTGGGCCAAATTGGGTCCAGGGGTCTACGGATGAGTTCTTAAGGCGTGTAAAGGAGCGGGCAGACCAGCTGCATAAGATACCCATCCACCTCCACTGTTTGCAGACCCCGGTCCAAAAGGCCTTTGGCCTGCGCAAATATGGAAAATCACTGGTAGGGCATCTAGATGATCTGGGACTGGTGGACTCCAACCTGGTGCTGGGCCACGCTGTCTACCTGAGTGAAGAGGATATTGCTCTGTTGGCGGAAAAAGACGCCTTTGTCACCCACCACGCCAGCTGTAATTTGATTATGCGGGATGGAATCGCGCCGGTCTATTATATGCTGAAGGCCGGGATGAATGTGGCCATGGGGATGGATGAGAAGGGGATCAACGATGACGAAGACCCCTTCATGGAGATGAGGATGATCTATTTCCTCCACCGACACGCTGGTATTTCCCTCACAGAGTGTCCGGCATTGAGCCCTTATGAGGTCCTGCGGCTGGCCACGGTGAACGGGGCTAGGCCCACTGGCTTTGCCGGAGAGATCGGGGCCCTGCGTCCAGGTATGAAGGCCGATATGATTCTTGTGAATACTCAGGAGATTCTGAATGCGCCCTGTATGCTGCCTGGCTTCGATATGGGAGAGGTAGTGCTGCGCCGCGGACTGGGGCGCTATACGGATACGGTGATCGTAGGCGGAGAGAAGATTATGGAGCACCGCAAGCTGCTGAAGATTGATCTGGAGGCCCTCTATCAGGAGGTGCGGGAGCAGGTGAGCCATGGACGCACCCAGGCCCAGTTGGACCGGGAGGCCTTTTTGGAGCGTATTAGGCCCTATTACCAGGCCTGGTACAACAGCTGGCTGGAGAATGTGGAGCTAGATCCATTTTATCACTTCAACAGCCGGAATTGACTGCTACGAGGAAACGATCCTGTGTTTAGGAGGAACCCGTAAAACAACCGCAAAACAAGTCAGGGGCCCCTGACTTGTGCTCTATTTCCAATAGAGCACAATATCCTGCGACATTTTTCATGAGACAGCAGGACAAGACATATCTATCATCAAGATACATTTGGAACAATGACGGAACGTCTATGGGTCCCAGAGTGGACTATTCTGCAAATTAAAGAAATATATTTCGATATTGTGCAAATTGGAACGATGAAAGCGATGAGAGTGTTGATCATCAATCCAAATAGCGACCAGGAAACGGCAGATGTGTTATCCAAAACGGCACAGTCGTTTTTGGAGGACCGGGGAGAGTTCGACGTGGTGTCCATGAGAACAGCCCCCAAATTGGTGGTCACCTATGAGGACCAGGCGGCCTCTGCCATGGAACTGATCGCCACGGTACGGGCGGGGAGAGAGCGATATGATGCCTTTATCCTGGCCTGCCATGCCGACCCAAATCTGGACCTGGTACGGGAAGTAGCCGGTGGCAAGCCCGTCTTTGGCATTGCCGAAGCATCGATGAGGATGGCGGCTATGCTGCATGGCGGATATGCGGTGATTACTCCGTCTGAGAAGATCATTCCCAAAAAATTCGCCCTCGCCCGAAAATACCACTGTGAAGAAGAACTGAGGACTGTGGTGGTCAGCGGAGGGAACGAGAAGGAGCACCTGCTGGATGCAGGGAGAAAAGCTCTGCAGGTCCCAGGAGTTAACGCCATCGTGCTGGGCTGTGCCAATTATAGCGGCCTGGACAGCGCCCTGGAGCAAGAGCTGAGTGTACCAGTTTTTGACGGCCTGATATGGGCCCTGATCCTTGCGGATGGAGCGGTTCATAACAAGGAGTATCAGAGAAAGACTCTGGGATAGGCCGAGTGGGGCAGCTCGTTTGGAGAGGAGGGCATAGAGTTCAAAGGAATGAGCGCCCCGGTTTGCTTGAGAAAGGAGGACATAAGATAACGCAAAAGCCCATTTCCTGGTATTTTAGCCTGTAATCAGTATCAAACAGAAAGGATGAAGAAACATGGGAGTTTCTGGAAGCTGCATATTCCTCTGGGCTGTTTATCTCTTTTTTGGGATTTTCCCCTTGGTCTATGTTTCCATAAAGGATAAGAAAGGGGGTAAGAAGGGATGAATAACAACACGATTTACTTAGCGGTCACAGTTGCGTTCATGATTGGCTTGGCCATCATTGGTATCATGATCTCCAGGGGCGTAAAAAGCTCCGAGGACTGGATGGTAGCTGGTAAGTCCCTTGGTAAGATCCCCATGGCCGGCACTTATTTCGCCACCATTGTTTCGGCCACCTCCATTATGTCCTATATGGGCTATTATTACTTGAATGGCTGGCCCGGCTGGTGGAATGCCGCCGGAACCCTGATGACCTCCTTCCTGGCCTGTATTTACTTTGCCAGAAAGGTCCGTCAGAGTGAATGCAATACTCTGCCTGAGTTTATTGAGAAGCGGTACAGCCGGGCCTTTTCTATTCCGGCCTCCCTGCTGGTCGTGCTGTGTTGTACTGCCCTGTTGGCCAATCAGGTCACTGGCGCTGTCATCCTGCTCCAGTCCTTTGTTGATTGGAGCACCATTACCTGCTGCGTTATTCTGCTGCTGGTCTTTATCGTCTTTACCTGTATCGGCGGTATGAAGGCTGTGGCTTGGACTGATACGGTCTGCGCGCTGGTCATCATCGTGGGCGTGTGGATCATCGCGGGAGAATTCCTGTTCCGTGTGGGCGGCTTTACCGCCATGAACGAGGGCATTGCTGCCGTTGACCCGGAGTTTGTCCAGGGCTTCAGTGTCTCTATCCCGCCCATGACCGCCCTGTCTTGGGTCATTACCTGGGGTATCTGCAACTTTGGTGCTCCCCAGTTCGTGGCCCGCTTCATGTCGGCTGAGTCTCCTGAGGTTGCCTCTAAGTCCCAGGGCATCACCGGCATCGGCCTGCTGCTGTTCTATGTGCCTCTGGCTATCATCGGTCTGTGCGGCATCCTGATCCATCCCGGCATTGAGAAGCAGGACGCGGTGTTCACCACCCTGATTATGTCCGAGGTCACTCCTCTGATGGGCGCTGTGATGTTGGCTGCTGTGGTCGCCGCCATCATTTCTACCGCTGACTCTCTGCTGCTGCTAGTAGCTACCACCTTTACCCACGACTTCTACTGCAAGGTTAAGAGCAACGTGACGGATAAGGAGGAGCTGCTGGTGTCCCGTGTGTCCACCATCGTGTTCGGTGTGGGCAGCGTGGTATTGACCTTCTTCATCAATGATACCATCCAGACCTTCCAGGCGAAGGCCGTTACCCTGATGGGTTCCGCCCTGGCAGTCACCACTATGGTGGGCGTCGCCTATAAGAAGGCGAACAAGATCAGCGCCATGATCGCCGCGGTTTGTGGCTTTGTCACTGCGGTTATCTGGTACGCGCTGAACCAGCCCTTTGGCATCATGCCCGCTCTGCCGGCTTGCGCCGTCTGCTTCGTGGTCATCATGGTCGCCTCCTGGATTACGCCTGCCAGCGCAAATGATACAGCCGACAAGGAAGTGATGGAGAACCTGTTTGGCAAACAGTAATTTTTGAAATCAGACACCGGGATATCTCCAGAGATATCCCGGTGCTGAGAGGAACCATCTTAGGGGAACTGGACCTGGGATGGAGGATATATGTTAGACGAGGTGACAGTGATCATGAGTCGGTTAAACGATATGCTCCAGGAGATCGGGGGGATCGGCCGGAATGAGGACGGTTCTATCACGAGGCTTGGCGCGTCAGAGGGGTATTTCCAGGCCCTGGAGCAGGTCAAAATGAGGATGGAGGCCCTGGGGATGAAAGCGGAGCAGGATCCGGTTGGAAATCTGCATGGCATCCTCCCTGGCACTGACCCGGAGGCCAAGTCCATTGTACTCGGATCTCATCTGGATACGGTGATCAAGGGCGGTGTCTTTGACGGTATGCTGGGCGTTACTGGCGCGCTGGAGGTGGTTTACCGCTTGAAGGAGCAGGGCCGGGCATTGAAGCATCCGCTGGAGATCTGGGGCTTTAACCTGGAGGAATCCAGCCCTCTGGGGGGCACTTTTGGAAGCCGCTGTGTGGCTGGTATGGTGGATGCGGAGGCTCCCGGCTATGCTGAACGGCTGGCCAAGTATGGAATGAAACCGGAAAATGTCCGAGCTGCCAAAAAGGACTTGGATAAATATGGGTGTTATTTGGAGTACCACATTGAGCAGGGCGACAAGCTGGACAGCGCCGGGCTGGATATTGGCGTCGTGAGCGGGATCGTCAGCGTTGTCCGCTATGAGGTGACCGCCCACGGGATCAGTAACCATGCCGGCACGACGATGATGCCCAGCCGCAAGGATGCGCTGGTAGGGATGTCCAAGCTCATTGTGGGGGCCGATGCCCGCGCCAGAGAGCTGGATGATACCCTGGTGTTCACCGTAGGAAAGCTCTCTGTTGCCCCAGGGCAGGAGAATGTTATTCCCAACGAGGTAGTCGCAACCTTTGAGATGCGGCACATGGACAAGGCGGTCACAGATCAGTTCTATGCAGATATCCAGGCGATGGCCAAGGAGATATCCAACTGTGAGTTTACTTTTGTGAACACTGTGGCAAAGTACTCCACTCCCTGTGCCCCGGCCTTGATTGATACGATCGACCATGTTTGTACCGGCTTGAATATCAGCCATATCATCATGCCCAGCGGCGCCGGCCATGACGCAAATCCCATGGCGCACGAAGGGGTCCCCATTGGGATGGTGTTCGTGCCCAGTGTAAAGGGGATTAGCCACCATGGAGACGAATGGACGGATCCGAAGCACATCGATCTGGGCGCGGACGTCCTGTATGAAACCGTGTTAGCTCTGGATAAAACAGATCTTTGAGAAATTGGAAAGGAAGGATAACTATGCTGGATCTTTTGGTCAAAAATGGCCTCACCTATGTAGATGGAGTATTCAAAAAGTGCGACGTAGGCGTCAAGGATGGTAAGATTGCCTGTGTGGCTGAGTGCGGCATCCTGGGTGAGGCGAAGCGCGTCATTGAAGCGGAGGGGAAGTATGTGATCCCCGGTGGCATTGACACCCATGTTCACATCCGCAGCCCAGGACATGATGACCGGGAGGACTTTTACACCGGCACCATGAGCGCGGCACAGGGCGGCTGCACCACCATCTTGGAGCACCCCATTTCCACGCCTCCTCAGTACAACAAGGAGATCCTGGATAACCGCAAGAATATCGCCCGAGACAAATGTGTGGTGGACTACGCCTTTTACGGCGCGGCCGGCGGAGAGTTCCCCGAGGAGATCACCGAGATCGCCAAGGAGGGCATCGTGGCCTATAAATCCTTCCTCCACCAGGCGCCTGAGGGCCGTGAGAAAGAATTCGTGGGCCTGACGATGGCCAACGACGCTGAGATTCTGGTGGGTATGCGTGAAATCGCAAAGACCGGACTCATGATGGCCTCCCATGCGGAGAATAATGACCTGATTACCTATAACATCGCCAAGATGCGGGCCGAAGGGCACACCAAGCCTCTTGACCACTGTAAGTCCCGTCCTCCCATCACGGAGTATTCCACCGTAGCAAAGCTCATCATGTTTGCCAAGGAGACAGGATGCACGCTGGAGCTGGCCCATATGTCCACAGTGGAGTCCATGGAGCTGGCCAGAAAGGCTCGCTTTGAGGGACAGAAGGTCTTTGTGGAGACCTGCCCCCACTACCTGCTGTTGGATGAGACCGCGTTGGAGAAGTATGGTCCCTTTGCCCGCTGCAACCCCCCGCTGCGTCCCAAGGAGACCGTGGAGAAGCTGTGGGACTATGTAAACGATGGCACCATCGACTTTATTGGCAGCGACCACGGCCCCTTCCTGCTCTCGGAGAAAGAGCAGGGGAACGAGGACATCTTTAAGGCATTCTGCGGTGCCCCCGGCGTGGACCTGCGTCTGCCGCTGATGCTGGATGCCGCCGCCCGTGGAAAGACCACCATCGAGCGTGTGGTGGAGCTGCTGTGCGTCAATCCCGCTCGGTGCTTTAATATCTATCCCCAGAAGGGGACCATTAGTGCCGGCGCGGATGCTGACTTGGTGGTATTTGACATGAACGACACTACCGTGGTGGACCGGAACAAGAGTTACAGCAAAGCCCGTGAGACCGCCCGCATCTTTGACGGCTGGGAGTTGGGCTGCAAGCTGAACTATACGGTGGTGCGGGGCCGCGTTCTGATGGAGGACGGCGTCGTGGATCCAGATTGCGCCGGATACGGTCAGCTGGTTACTCCCCAGAAATAACTTATTCTCTCTTTCCTGCTCAAAGAGCCCCCGGCTACTGCTCGGGGGCTCTCTGCATCCGGCCGGTTCATGTTGAAATCCGGAGAGAAACAGGATATAATCCAAAGCGGTATCCTATCAATGGATATTCACATGAAATGAAAAAGAGGGGCGGAAATGAAGGAAAGTCTGAAGGAAAGTGAGTATATCAATTCCATTGTCCGGGCGACAGAAATTTTGAATCTATATCGGGTCAAAGATGTCAAATATCTTGGTGTGACCGACATCAGCCAGGAGTTAGGACTGCATAAGACCTCGGTGTTTCGTATCGTCAAAACGCTGGAACATACAGGGTGGCTAGTCCAAGACGCGCCAAATGGGAAATATCGGATTGGCGCGAAGCTGATCGTCCTCTCGGCTGTTTCCCGTCAGCAGTTTTCTATTGACGACATGATCTATCGTGAGATGCAGCTGCTGGGGCAGCGGTTTAACGAGGATATTGTCCTGACCGGCCTGGTAGACGGCTATCAGGCGGTCTGTATCACAAAAATAAAATCCAACAATGCGCTCCAGATATCTTCCAACGTAGGGTATGCCATCGGAATGACCAAAGGTTCCACCGGGAAAGTCCTGCTGGCCTATCTCCCTAAGGAGATGCAGGAAAAGGCAATTCAGTTGGACAGCCCTGACATCACAGAGGAAGGCCGGGAGGCACTCTTTAAGACATTGGAGAAGATTAGGGAAACCGGATACTGTGTATCTACTTCCGAGCGGGACGAGGGAGTTTCCTCTATTTCCATGCCGCTGTTTGGGCGGGACGGACGCATCATTTACTCTTTGGGCATCGTAGGGGAGGAGCATCGCATGACCAATAAGGGCCGTGAACAGATGCGCCGCGCCCTGCAAGCGTCGATAGAGAGGATCCAAGAGGTGCTGTCTATCGTATAAAGGACCTATCGGCTTTACTTAGCCTCAGGACGGCCCATGCCCATTTTCCCGGCTCAGGGCCAGAACACAAAAGGAGGATCGCCATGGAAGACCATAAAACAAAGATTGTGGTATTGGAGAGCGGCTGCCCCCACTATCAGGCGGGGGATGAGATCTATTTCAGCGGCGCATTTATTGAAAAGGAAAAGAGCGCGGAACTGTGCGCTGTGGCTTTAAACGCCGTTTATCCGTTTGTATATGCCGCCCGCCGGGGCGGAAGTGTAAAGCCGACGCCAGTTCAGTGTCCCGACTGCGGCGAAAGCGTCGTATTCCAAGTGATGCGCCTGGATTGAGATCCGCTGTGCAGAAATGACTGAAAAGAGGAAAACAATGGGAAACAGAGCAGCTGATAGAACATACGAAATACAGTGCCCCTCCTGCGGAATGTGTTATAGAGAATGTGTACTACAAGCGGATGCCATCACGCAAACAGAATATGGGGTAAAGATTGATTTGGACAGATGCAGCCGCTGCGGTCATTGTGCGGCGGTCTGTCCCACCGGCTGTATGGAACATCCATATGCGCCCCTCCAGACGGAACAGCCTCTGGTCCTGCCCCCGGAAGAGGCTCTGGCCTTCCTTCGGACACCCAGGTCAGTGCGCCGATATCGGTCTGATCTGGTCCCTAAAGATGTCATAGAGAGACTTCTCAATGCCGGACGCTATCCTCAGACCGCGAAGAATGCGCAGGGGATCAGCTATTTGGTGGTGAGCGGACGGGAAAAAGTGGTACAGATCAATCAACTATACTGTGAGATCGCAAGAACTTTGCCGGAGGACTTTCCACTGCGAAGCCGTGTCATGCGCCCTGTACTGGTCCAGGAGGAGAAAAAGACAGACGCGCTTTTTTACGGCGCGCCTCAGCTGATATTTACTCTGGCAGATATGGACCACGAGCGATGGAAGGAGAACAGCCAGTTTTCTCTTACATTTCTGTCGCTCATGGCACCCTCGCTTGAGTTGGGCACCTGCTGGTGTGGGCAGATGGGCCTGCTGACCGCTCAAATGGAGTATATGAAGCGGTTTGGAGCGCTGATAGGACTGCCGGAAGGAAAACGAATCTGTGGATGCATGATCTTCGGATACCCTGATGTGAAGTTCAGACGGCTTGTGGCCAGGGATCCTCTGGAAGTTTTTTGGCGATAGTAGAGACTGAAGCGCTACAGCTCCGCGACATATCCTGATTAATAATTGGAGATGGATGGAACAAAACCCTGATGCGTAAAAGAAGTGTGCCGCCTGTGAAAACAGGCGGCACACTCTTTGCTTTCGTCAGCCCTATATGCTTATACAAACTTCACATGTGAATACTGGAACTTATGTTTTTGTTTGAACTTTAGAACTCTTTTAACTATAAAATATTTTAACTCGGACAAAGGCTGTCTGGGTTTTCTATTATTCTCCAATATAGAGTGGAAAAGAATGTCTCGTAAGCAAGGGCAGTCATGAACTTTTCATAGACCGGGGAGATCGTTTCAGTTGGTACGGCGGATAAACGACGGTTGGTTACAAAGACAATATTCCGAACTGGTGTATACGTTGAATATGGTATGCCACGGCACTACACCGAGCAAATACTGCGGCAGTCACCTAATAACCACTTACCTATCGGCTTGGAAGTGAGGCGTGTATCGTCTCCTGGATCCAGGCATACATCAGCGGAAGGTGGTTTTCAGAGGTGCGGATGTTCATACGGAAGGTCGTGGTTCATAATCAGAACATGAGGTGAGGGAAGTATTCTCGACAGACAGGGGAGATCATGATAAGGATAATTGGGTTCATTGGCACAATTGAAGAAAACATGGAGTAGGGTAGAACTTCATAGATGAAAAAGCCCCCGTCAGATACTGCTTCTGCAGTATCTGACGGGGGCTGGGCAGTTCGAAGCTCACTTGTCAAAGATGTCTTGCAGGGGAGGAGTTTTTAAGTGGTTATGGCGTCGCGGTGACGACACGCTATACACCTGATATTATCGGGTGTCCTTACTGTGACGGTCCAGGATATACTGGACCATAACGGCAATACCGTAGGGGATGGCCTCATCGTTAAAGTTAAAGGCCCCATTGTGCAAAGCTGTGTACTCAGTGCCATCGGGCCAGCCGATCCCCAGCCGGAAGAAAGCGCCCTTACCCACTGCGCTTACTAAATTGGAGAAGTCCTCAGACCCCATGACTGGGCCATCCAAGGGCTTGACGTGGGACTGACCCAGGGCTTTGACCATAGCCTTCTCTAAATTCTGAGTCACGCCGGGATCGTTGTATAGGGCGGGAACGCCGCGGGTATACTCGATCTCAGCCCGACAGCCTAGTGCCTGGGCGGCCCCCTCGACAGTACGTCGGATTTTGGACTCCAGTTCATCCCGAACGCCGGGGTCCAGGCAGCGGACCGTACCGCCGAACTTGACTTCGCCAGGGATGACATTGAAGGCATCGCCGGCATGGATGGAGCACACACTAACCACCGCCTGCTTGGCGGTGACGATTTCGCTGGATACGATGTTTTGTAGAGCGCTAACCGCTAGGGCGGCGGCGGGGATGGGGTTCATGGCTTTATAGGGCCGGGCACCGTGTCCACCCTGGCCAATGACCCGGACCTGGAACATATCGGCGGAGGCCATATATTCTCCGGGCCATACTCCCACTTCACCTACCTTTAGATAGGGCCACCCGTGGAGGCATACCACCTCCTCCACGTCAGGATCTTTCAGGGCACCGGACTGAACGATCTTGAGGGCGCCATACAGTCCCTCCTCCCCGGGCTGGAAAATCAGCTTTACCACGCCGGAAAACCGATCCCGCCACTGGTGGAGCAGCTTGGCTACGCCCAGTAGGACGGCCACATGACCATCATGTCCGCAGGAGTGGGCTGCGCCAGGATTTTGGGAGGAATAGGGGACACCGCTCTCTTCGGTGAGAGGAAGGGCATCGATATCAGCCCGAAGGCCGGTGACGGGACCATCGCCCAGACCGCCCCGGATGATGGCGACTAGGCCGGTCTCCAGCTCCAGAGGCAGGATCTCTACCCCCATTTCTTCTAGTTGCCGACGAATAAAGGCGGTGGTCTGAAACTCCTGGAAGGAGAGCTCAGGATTCTGATGGACGGTCTGGCGGCAGCCAGTGCAGTATTCCTTTAGGGCAAGAGCTTCTTTCAGCACATCTGTCATAGTGATATCCTCCTAGAAAGAGGGGCACGGGCCCCGTTCAGATGGGATAGGAGCTCGCCCGGTGCCGATGAAAGGATCAGGACCGGGCGAGGGGCGTATTATTGTTGGCTGCGATAGGGATTGATGGGGGGCTTTGGGTCCATGGTCTTCAGTACACCACGGGCGCACACATTGGAATTGGGATGCTCCTTGAAGATAACAAAGGTATCCCCCTTCTGCTCGCCAAAGACGTCGCCGCAAACCTGGTCGAAGAGCTGTCCCACCTTGTTTTTCTGTTCGTCGGGCTTGCCTTCGGTGGTGTATACGATGAGGACACGTTTCTTAGCGGCGTCGGGGCACATATTTTCCGGCTCATACTCCTGGACCCAGAGGGAGATCGCCATGGGAATCAGGTCAAAAGCTTCACACAGGGCGTTCTTGGTTTCGCTGATAAAACGGGCCTTTTTCTCCGGACCAAAGCCGGCGGGAATCATTGCTGTCACAATAGCCATATTTCAGGACTCCTTTCAAACCTTTTTCTAAAAAATAGCACAAGAACGCTCCGGTGTAAAATGCTAAAAATGTGTGACATCAGAACAAAAACGTATCGGCAGCCCCTTATTGGGGGCTGCCGATGCCATAAAAACACGATGACCAACTCATGTGCCTGAAATAGAGGCCTTCTTTCTTGGAGGCAGGGCGGGAAGCAGGTCATAAAAGGCTTTAGCCGCCGGGTTAGTGTTATACTGGAGCATGGTGATATAAAACATAGCCTGGAGAGAGCTGCCAGTGAGAGGAAACACCCGGAAATTGGAGTCGAGCAGCTTTTTCTGCCCGGCGGTGATCAACGCCACTTTACGGCTGACCTGAACCGTGAGTTTTTTGGCCTCGTAGGTGTTGACCACAAGGGTGCTGTTGGGGCGGAATCCCAGGAGAGAGCAGCTTTCAATAAAGTTTTTGGGAGATTTTGGACCGCCGGACTCCTGATGAATGACAAAATCCATCCCATTGAGATCCTGAGGGTCCAGCTTGTCCTTGCTAGCCAGGGGATGGCGCTTGCTCATCATCACATAGATATCAGACCGCTTGATTTCCTTATAGATGGTGCCCTCTACAGTGCCGGGGCAACAGGACAGGGAGAAGATGACGTCGAGAAAGCCATGGGCTAGATGGTCCACAAGAAGGCTGTAGTTATACTCCAGGCAAATGAGCTCCACTTTTGGGTAACGCTGAACAAACTGCTCCATGGAGGAGACGACAAGCTCACGCTCGGCGGAGGGACCGAAGCCGATGCGCAGCACCCCTTCATATCCATTGGCGATTAGCCGGGCTTGCGCGGCGGCCCGCTCTAGCCCCTCGATCAGGAGGACAGCCTCTTGGTAGAAGGATTCGCCGGCTGCGGTCAGGGATACGTTTCGGTTGTCACGGTAAAACAGTTGGAAGCCCAGTTCACGTTCTAGGGAGGAGATATAGCGGCTCATGGCCGTCTGAGCAATATGGCACTCATTGGCGGCCTTGGTAAAATTTAAATGCTTGACCGCCGCGATAAAATAGATAAGTTTTTGTGTGTCCACAGCCAAAACGCTCCTTCCTGTTCGTTGGGTCGCATAGATCAGAAATGTTTTAGAATATTTGAATATTATACTGTAAAACCGGGGAGATTGCAATATTCTCTTGATCTTGGCTCAGTAGCTTGGTGGTGCTATGATAGACAAGGAAGGGGAGAAAGGGATACTTTCTATGCAATTAGCGGCTGATGCCATACATTTTCGATATTTTACAAGAAATCAGGATTATGGTACTTTTGAATAAAAATAGACTGCCTAAAGAAGTATCAGTGGGGTGAATTGCCATGCAGCGGTACCTAAAGCGCGCAAAGGAGTTAGAGTCGGAAATCGTAGAGAACCGCCGGAAGATCCATCAGTTTGGCGGAATTGGGTTCGATATTCAGGAGACTTCGGATTTCGTATTTGAAAAGTTACAGAGCTATGGCCTGCATCCTCAGCGGATGTGCGGCACTGGTATCGTGTGTACCATCGGCTCAGGAGGGAAGACCATCCTGCTGCGGGCGGACATGGATGCCCTGCCAATCCAGGAGGACACTGGCTTACCCTTCGCCTGTCAAAACGGCACGGCCCACGCCTGCGGACATGACATGCATACGGCTATGCTCCTGACCGCGGCTAAAATGCTGTCTGAGACCCAGGACGAGCTGAAGGGCACCGTCAAGCTAATGTTTCAGCCAGCGGAGGAGGCCTTAAAAGGAGCCACCGCCATGATGGAGGCTGGTGTGCTGGAGAACCCTAAGGTGGACGCTGCCTTTGCCATTCATGTGACTACGGGGCACGAGAATTTCCCCACTGGCAGTATCCAATATGTCCGTGGGGTTGCCTTTGGGGCTTGCGATATGTTCCGTATCACAGTGAAAGGGAAGGAGTGTCACGGGGCCTATCCCTGCCGGGGCATTGATCCTATTAACATCGGAAGCCGTATTGTCACTGCAACTCAGGAGCTGGTATCTATGGAACTGCCCGCTACGGAGGAGGCTGTCATCACCTTCGGAAAATTCCACTCCGGCGAGGCATCCAATATTATCCCCTCAGAGGCGGTGCTGGACGGCACCATCCGCACCTTGTCCAAGGAGGCGAGGACCCTGCTCAAGACCCGCTTCAAAGAGATCGTAGAGCAGACTGCTGCCACCTTCCGGGGACAGGCCATCGTGGAATATCCTCTGGAAACCGGTTTTTGTATCACTGACCCCGACCTCTTCGACCAGTTGAAGCCCACGCTCTGTGCTCTGGCGGGGGAGGAGATGGTCCAGCAGATTGCTCCGGTCAACGGCAGTGAGGATTTTGGTCCTATCAGTGAGATCATTCCCACAGTGTATGTCTGGATGGGGGCCGGAACCCCCAGTGAAGGCTATCCAGAGAAGGTGCACAGCCCACGTACCAAGTTCTCTGAATCAGTCCTGCCCCTGGGCGCGGCTATCCATGCGACAGTGGCGGTAAATTGGCTGGCCCAAAACGCCTAAAACAGCGCATTACTTTATATCAAAGAAGTGAATTGAAAGGGAGGAACTCAATATGAAGAAAAGAAGACTGTTCAGCCTTCTGCTGGCGGCCGCCATGTCTCTGGCCCTGGTGAGCTGTGGAAACGGCGGTGACACCAGCGGGAACGGAACTGCCGACGGCGGGAACGCCAGCCAGGTGGACGCGGATGGCGACGGGTACAAGGACACCGTGAAGCTAGCCATTTCTACGGATCCCAACCTGGACCCGTGGCTGACCGGTATGGCCTATGACTTGAATGTAGGCCGCCAAATCTATGATCCCCTCTTCCGGGAAGGAGAGAACGGTGAAGTAGAGCCCTGGCTGGCCGAAGGCTATGAGATGGTGGATGATACCCATATCAAACTGACCCTGCGCAAGGGCGTCAAGTTCCACGACGGCAACGAGCTGACCACAAAGGACGTCAAGTTCTTCCTGGACAACATTGAAAGCAACGCGTCCGCGGCTTCTCGCTTTGTGTGTTATGACACAGCGAATACTGAGATTATCGACGACTACAACATGGTTGTGGCTCTGAAGTACCCTTATGCTGAGGGCGTCTACCTGATGACCCGTATGTATATCCCCTCCTCTGCCGCCTTCGAGAGTATGGGCGCGGACAAGTTTGCCACTGCTCCTGTGGGTACGGGCCCCTATAAGATGACCCGCTGGGACACCGCAAGTGAGATTGAACTGGACCGTTTTGACGAATACTGGAACGGCCCCGCCGCTACCCCGAAGCTGCTGTTCCGTGTCATCCCTGAGGCGTCCAGCCGCATGATCGAGCTGGAGACCGGTGGCGTGGACTTTGCTTACTCCATCTCTACCTCTGATTATGACCGCGTGAAGGAGACTGAGGGCCTGACTCTGGTAGAGGGTGACTCCTCTCTGTTTACCTCCTTGACCTTCAGTATGCAGGAGCCTCTGTTTGAGAACAAGGACGTGCGCTACGCCTTGTGCTATGCCATTGATAAGCAGTTCCTGATCGACACCTGCTATGGCGGCTATTATACCATCATGGACACTATTTATCCCAAGATGCTCTTTGGTGCCGAGGAAGTGGGCACTGTCCCCTTTGATCCTGACAAGGCGAAGGAGCTGATGGTGCAGGCCGGCTATCCCGATGGCTTTGATATCACCCTCCATGTGGTGGGCGAGGCTGAGAAGCGGGTCTGTGAGGCGATTCAGAGTATGTGGCTGCAGTATCTGAACGTCCGGGCTGAGATTATCCAGATGGACTACGTCAACTTCGAGGCTGCCGGTAATAAGTACCAGGCTGCGGTCCGCACTGGCGCCGCCACCAACCTGACCAGCGCTCTGGTCATCTACAAGACCTCCTTCGGCCGCACCCTGCAGGTGAATGACCAGTATCTGAACGATCTGGTCGAGGCGTCTGACCAGCAGACCGACCCCGCCAAGCGGCTGGAGATGGTCCAGGAGATCCAGGAGTATGTTTATGACCAGCGATATCAGATGGCCATTGCCAACGCGCCCATGGTGTATGCTATGAACGACAAGGCAGAGGGCTTTGAATTCGATATCTTTGGCGCTCCCTTCCTGGCCACCTTCCGCGTGGGCATCTGATAAGCTCGTTGCGGACAGAGCGAAATGTGAGAAATGCCGCTCTGGGACGGCGGTCTACCTGAAAGGGAGACCGCTGACCGGAGCGGCTTTTCTGATTCGCAGCCAAGCGGAATGAACGTATGTAGGGGGGTATAGACCTTTGATCAAATATATTGGAAAGCGTCTGCTGATGATGATTCCAGTGCTGCTGGGCGTGGTGCTGGTGGTATTCAGCATGATGTACTTTTCTCCCGGCCGGGCCGCCGACTATATGTTGGGCGACATGGCCACAGAGGAGGACAAGCTGGCCTTTGAGGAGCAGAATGGCCTGAACCGGCCTTTCCTGGTCCAGTATGTGGACTATGTATGGGATGTGCTCCATGGAGACTTGGGAACTTCATACAGCAACAAGCGCCCGGTGCTGGACGAGATCCTGGCCCGCTTCCCCAACACTCTGATGCTCTGCTTTGTCAGTATGGTCATCGCTACGGTGGTGGGGGTCACTTTGGGCATTATATCAGCGACAAAACAGTATACCCTGTGGGATAACCTAGCCCGAGTCGGGTCTATCGTGGGCATATCCATGCCGAGCTTCTGGGAGGGCATGATGCTCATCTTGCTGTTCTCGGTGGGGCTGGGGTGGCTGCCTCCTTCCGGCTTTACTTCCTGGAAATGCTGGATTTTACCCGCTGTTACCATTTCTACGGTGCCCTGCGCGACTATCATGCGGATGACACGCTCCAGTATGCTGGAGGCGATTCGCCAGGACTATGTCCGGACGGCAAGGGCTAAGGGGCAGAGCGAGCGGGTGGTCATCTGGAAGCACGCCCTGAGAAACGCCCTCATTCCCGTGATGACGGTCATTGGACTGAACTTTGGCCGTCTGCTGGGCGGTATTGCTATCTGCGAGGCCGTCTTCGCCGTCCCTGGCGTGGGCAAGCTGATCGTGGATGCCATTCCCATCAAGAACACGCCGCTGGTCCAGGGTGGTATTCTGTTTATTGCCTTTGCCATGTCTATCATTAATCTGATTACCGATGTGCTCTACGCATATGTGGATCCCCGGATCCGCTCGCAGTATGTCCGGCGCAAGGCGCCCAAGAAAATGGCCGCCGTGGAAGGAGGGGAGAGTAAATGAGCAATGCCGCTACCGCTGTGCCTGAGACACGGCTGAGAGGCAGGGCAAAGAACAGCCAGACGCGGGAGATTATCAGCCGATTCATGAAAAATAAAGTGGCTGTAGCTGGATTTTTCATTATTCTGCTCCTCGTTTTTTGCGCCCTTTTCCCCTCACTTATTGCACCCTATTCCTATGAAACCATGAGTACGGGTCCGAGCTTTGCCAACCCCAGTGCGGAGCACCTGTTTGGCACCGACGAGTTCGGCCGTGATATCTTTAGCCGCGTCATCTACGGGACCCGTACCTCCCTGGCCATCGGGCTGCTGTCCGTTCTTATTGCCTGTGTCCTGGGTACCATTTTGGGCTGTATCTCAGGCTATTATGGAAACCTGACCGATAATCTGATTATGCGGGCCGTGGATATTCTGCTGGCTATCCCCAACTTGATGTTGGCCATCTCCATCGTGGCCGCCCTGGGCCGCAGCCAGACCAACCTGATCCTGGCTCTTGGAATTGGCGCCACCGGCGGTTTTGCCCGCGTGGTCCGTGGACAGATCCTTACCGTCAAGGAACAGGAGTACATCGAGGTGGCACGCGCCATCGGAGCTAGTGACTTTCGCATTATTTTTTGCCATATCCTGCCCAACTGTCTGGCGCCTATCATTGTGCAGATTAGCATCAGTGTGGGTTCCTCTATTTTAGGTGCTGCCGGTATGAGCTTTATCGGACTGGGTATCGCGCCTCCCAACCCCGAGTGGGGCGCAATGCTGTCCGCAGGCCGCAGCTTCTTCCGAGACCACTGGTTTGTGGAAACATTCCCAGGCCTGGCCATTATGCTGGCTGTCTTTGCCTTTAACCTGTTCGGAGATGGCCTACGGGACGCTTTAGACCCCAGACTGAAGACTTGAGGTGAGCATGATGAGTGAAAAACTGTTAGATATTAAAGATCTGGCCGTTCATTATGCCTCCGGTAAGGATACGGTCAAGGCCGTCAACGGTATTAGCTTCAGTCTGGAAAAGGGAGAGTCTTTGGGACTGGTGGGTGAAACCGGGGCCGGTAAGACCACCACCGCCCTGGCCATCATGGGTCTGGTGCCCAATCCTCCAGGAAAGGTGGTCAACGGTGAGATCCTTTTTGAAGGGGAAGACCTGCTCCAAACCAGCCAGGCTGATATGCGTAAGATCCGGGGCGCCAAGATATCCATGATCTTTCAGGACCCCATGACCGCTTTGAACCCGGTCCTTACTGTGGGTGAGCAGATCTGCGAGGTCATCCACCTTCATCAGAATATCCCCCGGACAGAGGCAACTCAGAGGGCGGTCCAGATGATGGAGTTGGTTGGTATCGAAGGGAGCCGCTACAACGACTATCCTCACCAATTTTCCGGCGGTATGAAACAACGTATTGTGATTGCTATCGCCCTTGCCTGTAACCCGGAGCTGCTGGTGGCCGACGAGCCCACCACTGCCTTGGATGTAACCATCCAGGCCCAGGTGCTGGACCTGATTGAGAAGCTGAAGGCCGACTTTAACACCTCGCTGCTTCTGATTACCCACGATCTTGGCATTGTGGCCGAGGTATGCGACAAGGCTGCGATCATGTACGCCGGACGCATCGTGGAGTATGGCAATCTGGAGCATATTTACAACAATACTAAACATCCCTACACCGTAGGTCTCTTCGGATCTATCCCAAACTTTGATGAGAATGTCCGTCGGCTCAAGCCTATTCCGGGACTGATGCCGGACCCCACCCGGCTGCCTGAAGGCTGTGCCTTCGCACCCCGCTGCCCCCATGCCACTGATCGGTGCCGCCAGGCTCCTATTCCAGTGGTGGAGGTGGAGCCTGGACACCTGGTGGAGTGCGTCCTATTTGAACAGCAGGGGGTGGCTGGAGCATGAGTGCGCTGCTGGAAGTCAAAAATCTGAAAAAATATTTCCGTACCGCCAGGGGCACCCTTCATGCGGTGGACGATGTTTCTTTTTCCGTCGAGGAGGGCAAGACCCTAGGTGTGGTAGGCGAATCGGGGTGTGGTAAGTCTACCCTGGGCCGCACCATTCTCCGTCTACATGACGCCACAGAGGGTCAGGTGCTCTATCAGGGACGGGATATTACCCAGGTGAACCGCCGAGAACTGAAGCAGCTCAGGCAGGATATGCAGATGATATTCCAGGACCCCTTCTCCTCTCTGGACCCCCGTATGTCCGTCAGCCAGCTGATTGCGGAGCCGCTGATCATCTATAAAAAGTGCTCCTCCAGAGCTGCGCTGATTCAAAAGGTGGAGGAGCTGATGGACACCGTGGGACTGGCCCGCCGCCTGGTCAACACATATCCCCATGAATTGGACGGAGGCCGCCGCCAGCGTATCGGTGTCGCCAGAGCCCTGTCCCTGGACCCTAAGTTCATCGTCTGTGATGAGCCGGTTTCCGCCCTGGACGTGTCCATTCAAGCCCAGATCCTGAATCTGATGCAGGACCTGCAGGAGGAACGGAACCTGACCTATCTCTTTATCACTCACAATATGTCAGTGGTGAAGCATATCTCCGACCGCATCCTGGTCATGTATCTGGGCACGGTAGTAGAGCTTGCTGACGCACAGGAGATGTTCCGGAACCGTCTCCATCCCTATACCAAGGCCCTGCTGGCAGCGGTACCCATTCCGGCCCTGCGGGAGAAGCAGCCTCGCAAGCTGCTGAAGGGGGAAATTTCTTCTCCCATCGACCCTAAACCTGGCTGCCGCTTTGCCAGCCGATGCCCCTATGCCACAGAGCTGTGCCGGACCCAGTCCCCTGGGCTGGAAGAGGTACTGCCCGGACACTATGTGTCCTGCCACCGAGTTAGGGAGATCAATCAGCTTTGAATGGGAATAGGACCGGCACGACTTGGTTTTCCATGAAAGCAAAGGCCCCGCACTTCTTTGTGCGGGGCCTTTGCTGTAGAATTTTTGATACAGGTAGCTTGGCAAGAAGAATAGACGCCCCTTCCAAAAAAATACAGCCCCAAATGTCTGCTGCGCATCTGGGGCTGTATTTATATTTGCTGGCTTACTCCAATCTCCAGCTCCAGCGGTCGGGGAAGGAAATCACATTCCCTATTCGGAATCCCGCAGACGCTCCACGATGGTATGCTTGGCTACTGAGCGGTATACCGCCAGAGGGACAAGAGAGCCCAACAGGGCGAATACAGGGGCCGTGGCCAGGATGGGGGCTAAGGTGAAGCGGTAGGTGAAGAACCAGAACATGCTCTGCAAGGCGGAGAAGGCAATCGGGCCCAATACCAGGGCCAGCACCAAGGCCAGGAGCACCGAACCAAGGGCGTACAGCAGCCCCTCCCATACCAGCATCCGCTTGAGCTGTCCACCTGTCATGCCGATGGACTGGAGGACGGCCAACTCCCGCTTTCGGGTGATGATGCCGGTGAGAATCGCATTGAAAAAGTTCAGCACCCCCACCAGTCCAACGATGCCGCTGAGGGCCCCGCCTAGCAGTAGGAACATGGAGCGCATCCCCTCGAACTCCGCGGCATAGGTAGACTTGCTCTCATAGTCGAACTGAGGATTCACATTCTCCGTGTAGTCCGCCAGGAAGGACTCCATAGCGGGGTTGGCCTCATCCGTAGTGTCGAAGGCATAGTACATGACGCTGTCTGTGCCCGTGTCCTGGATAAAGGTCTGGTCGTTCATAATAAACTCGTCCGCCCCGTAATAGCGGTAGCTCAGGGCCATGGGCACCGTCACCAGGGCGGCCACCTCGTACTCGATATCTCGGTACTTTACGGCCCGATCCACCCAGTTGGCGCCCTCGGGCACATTCTCCCAGGGGCCATATATCTCGCCAGTGTCAGGGTTATAATACTCGTACTCTTCCACATAGCGCAGGGTGACTGTGTCCCCCAGCCGGGCCCAGTGGGAGTCCATCTCGGGCTGACCATAGTCGTCGTCACTATACACAGCGGCCACATACCGCCCGCCAGGCTCGTTGAGCTTGGACAGGTCCCCCGCCAGCACTGTCAGGTGGTCCAGAGGGAACTGCTCCATGCCGTAGAGCTGCACCCGGTCGGCCAGCAGGCCTTCCTCGTTCCGGTCCATGAAGTGGACCTTGCTGTCCAGTTGTTCTGGGGTGTTCCATTTGCTCCAGACGGAGCGGTAATACTCCTCGGTGACGAATTCCAGAGCGGAAGAGGTCTTGCCGTAGACCAGGCCGCCGTCAGTGATGCCGCCCTGGGCGTCGATGGCGGAAATGACGTCCTCGGTAACATCCATCTCGCTGTTGTAATCGTCACCGCCAGTCTGGAACTGGCCCGCGTCGGCCACGATAAAGTCGCTGGCGGTGAAGTTGGATACATATTTGTCCATGTCAAAGCCGTTGGTAAAGGTGACCGTCACAGTGAGCAGCACCACGGCCAGGGATAGGGAGAGGACGGTGACCGCGGTCTTGACCCGGTTCCGGCCCAGGTTGGCCTGGGCCATAGAGAGCAAGGAGACGCCTTTGGCGTTCCTCTTTCCTCCATGCCGCACCGCTCCGCCCTCGGCGTATCGTACCGCCTCGATGGGAGATACCCGTGCGGCCATCCGCCCAGGCTTGCGGCAGGAGATCAGAACCGTGACCAGAGCGAACAGGGCGGAGGCCACAAAGATAGCCGGGTTTACTGATACCACGTTGGACACCGCGTTTAGTTGGCGGATGATCACCGGGGTGAGCTGTCCACCCACCAGCCAGCCCAGCAGCAATCCCAGAGGGATGCCCACCAGAGACAGGGCCAGGGCCTGGTGCCGGATGATCCGGCGGAGCTGCCGAGGGGTGGTGCCGATGGTCTTGAGCAGGCCGTAGAAGCGGATATCGTTGGCCACTGAGATCTGGAACACATTGTAAATAATGAGATAGCCGGTGAAGATAATGAGGAGCAGGATCGCGCCGATGGCCAGCAGGAGGGTGGGGTCCATGCTGCCGGAAAGCTGGGCGCCGGTGTAGCCCCAGTTGACACCGGTGTGGATATAGCCCGGCTGGGTGGAGCTCTGACCCTGATAGCCGTGGTTGGTCAGGATCTCCTCTAGGTCGCCGGCGATGTTCCGGGCCCCATTTTTCAGCATCACGTCCAGATTCCAGGAGCCGGTCATGCCGTCTGTGGTCTGGCCCGGCACCACGCCGGTCTCTGCCAGGACGGCGTCCACCCGGCTCTCCGGGATGAGAATGTGGTTGGCCACGATGGCCTCGTCGTGCTCCCACCAGCCGCACAGGGTAAAGGTCTGGGTGGTCGTGCGGCCGTCCACATCAAAGGTGACAGTAAATTGTTCCCCCAGTTTAGGTTCTACTCCCAGCAGCTCCAACACATGGGTATCAGTGGCAGCCTCATTCGTGCCCTCCTGGGGCAGACGGCCCTCCACTGGGTCGCAGAACTGCCAGTGGGCCTCGTTTGCATCGGACCAGCCAATCTCCACATGTGACTTGTTGAAGGGCATCTCGCTGGGCATACCCAGAAAGCGCCGCAGGCCCCACTGACCGATGAGAGGGTCGTCCTTCAACTGGTCAAACTGTTCCTCCGTCAGGTACTTGAAGCCGCCATGGGAGAAGCCGCCCACCTGGCGAAAGTTGTTCTGCTGGATGCCGTCGTTAATGGACATGGCAATGGTGAACAGGGAGGTGAATAGCACCGTGGTCAAAGCGATGGCCAGCACCGCCACAATGTTGCGGGTGCGGTTGGCCCGAAGACTCCTGTGAGAGAGGGTCCGGATACATTTGCCATTGGATACCTTCATAGAGCCCACCTCCTCACCGTGCCACGATCCTGCCGTCCTCAATGCGAACGATGCGGTCGGCTAGTTGGGCGATCTCCTCGTTGTGAGTGATCATAACGATGGTCTGGGCAAATTTTTGACCGGTGACCTTCATCAGGGAAAGCACATCCTGACTGGTCCTGGTGTCCAGATTACCCGTAGGCTCGTCTGCCAGGACAATGGCCGGTTTGGTCGCCAGGGCCCGGGCGATGGCCACCCGCTGCTGCTGGCCTCCGGAGAGCTGGCCAGGGAGATTTTGGAGCTTGCTCTCCAGGCCCAGAGCGGAGATGACCTGCCCCACATACGACTCGTCAACCCGGCCCCCGTCCAACTGGATGGGCAGGACGATATTTTCGTACACGCTGAGTACCGGCACCAAATTGAAGGACTGAAAGACGAAGCCGATTTTCCGCCGCCGGAAGATGGTCAGGGCTTCGTCCTTCAGGTCAAAAATTTTCTGCCCGTCTACGGTGACAGAACCGGAGGTGGGCCGGTCCAGACCGCCCAGCATATGGAGCAGGGTGGATTTCCCGCTTCCTGAGGTGCCCACGATAGCTACAAATTCCCCGTCCTCCACGTTCAGGTCCACTCCGTCCAAGGCTTTTACCAGAGTGTCGCCAGAGCCGTAGTATTTTCTTAAATCCTTGGTCTGTAAAATTGTCATTGTGATATCTCCTTTATGGAAAAGTGGGGGCGTATGCCTACGCTCCCCACTATACCAAGACAATCTTTCCACAATCTTTCTCAAATCTTTCACTGTTGTAAGATTTGAAGATTTTATTCCTTGGGCAGATACAGGGAAAACCGACTCCCCTGGCCGGGGCTGGAATTGAGGCGGATATATCCGCCCTCACGAGTTACCACCTCTCTAGCCAGATAGAGGCCGATCCCGAGGCCCTCCTGGTCCCGGACGGCCTCGCCCCGGTAGAAGCGGCCAAAGATGGCCCCCTGTTCTCCCTCCGGGATGCCGGGACCATTGTCCTCTACCTGAATGGCGCAGAACAGCTCGAACTCCCGGACGGAGAGGGCGACCTTGCCCCCCTGCGGGGTGTATTTCAGGGCGTTGTCTACGAGGTTGTAAAGGGCTTCCGCGGTCCACTTCTCATCAAACCTGGCCTGGGCAGAGGTGGGCTCCGCCGTGAGAGAGAGCCCCCTTTCCCTGGCCTTCTGCCGCCCCTGGATCAGAACCGCGTCCAGCAGCCGCTGGACGCCATGGACCTGTGGGTCCATGGCGAAGATGCCCGTTTCCAGACGGGACGCCTTCACTAAGGTCTGAATGAGGAAGGACAGCTTTTCCCCCTGCTGGGCCAGTACGGCGGCCTGCTCCGCCTGCTCCGGAGGCAGGTCCCCCTCGGCCAGCAGGGAGGCGTAGAGCAGGATATTGGCAATGGGAGTCCTGGTCTGGTGGGAGATGTCGGAGATCAGCGTCTGGACGACCTCCCGCTCCCGCTCCAGATTTCGGGTGGAGGCGGCGGAGCCATTGAGAAACCGGGCCAGCTTGGCCTCCAGAGAGGAGGGAACGGATTCGTCAAAGGCGTTTTCCCGAAAGCTTCCATCCACAGCGGCGGACAGCATTTCATCCAGCCGCCGGAGGGTCCGGCGGCCGCTGTACCACTGGTACAGGCCGAAGCCCAGGCCCAGAAGGGCCAGTGCTAAACAGACATAGCCGCCCGCTCCCATCACTGGATCTCCCAAGTGTAGCCAAGGCCATATACCGTCTTAATGGGGGCGTCCCCCAGCTTGGCCCGCAGGCGGCGCACCGCCACCGACAGAGCGTTTTCGTCCACAAACTCGCCCCCATCCCATACTCGATCCAGGAGCTGCTCCCGGGTCAAGGTCTGGCCACGGTGTTCCACCAGCAGACGGAGCAGCCGCTGTTCCGTCTTGGACAGCTCGATCGCCTCTCCGTTCCGGGAAAAGGCCATGCCCGCAAAGTCAAAGGAGAAGGGGGGCAGCTCCACCACTTCGCCTCTGGGGACGGCCCCCCGGCGGAGCAGATTGTTTACCCTGGCCCGGAGGACAGCGAGGGAAAAGGGCTTTGTCACATAGTCGTCCGCCCCCAGCTCCAACCCGGTCACCTGGTCGCTCTCCAGGTCGTTGGCAGTGAGGATGAGAACGGGTACCTGACTCACAGAGCGTATCTCAGTCAGCAGTTCCAGGCCGTTCCCGTCGGGCAGATTGAGATCCAGAATGACCAGGGAGATGGGTAGCTGGGCGAACAGCCGGCGGCCCTCGGCCAGAGTCCGGGCCAGATGGGGCTCCCGGTCCCCAGCGGCCAGGGCCAGGGTGATCCCCCGGCCAAGTGCCTGGTCGTCCTCAATGAGCAAAAGATGTTCCATAGGTCCTCCGCTTTCCAGAAAGCTCAGTCCTCTTTGGCCCTGGCCTTCTTGATAAATACATAGTGAGTGGGGGTGGACCGCTCCTGGGAGAAGGAGTACCCCAGACGGTCAAAGGCTTGCATGGCCTCCGGGCTCTCTGACAGGTGTTCGGTGAGATAGCGGACCATTTCACCACGAGCCATTTTGCACTGCGTGCCCTTTTCCAGTACCCGGCCCTCCCTCAGTTCCCCGAAGGTACAGGAGATGACGGTCATTCCCTGTGGCAGATGGTCGGTCACCGCTCGGCTGTATTCCCGTGAGGCCAGATCGACCAGAAGGCCGTCCTCCTCCGCCAGCGCCTGGGCTAAGGAGGGACCCCAAAACTGGTACAGGGACTGACAGCCCAGCCCGGCCAGCCTGGCCTGCATCTCCAGCCGGTAGGGGGTGACTCCGTCGAAGGGGCGCAGCACCCCATAAAAGCCGGACAGGATGCGCAGATGCCGGTCTAAATAGTCGAACTGCTCCCAGGAGAACAGGTGGGGGGCCATATAGCGGTACTGGATGCCCTCATAGGCCAGGACTGCTGGAGTGAGTCCTTCCTCCAGCTCCATATGCTGGAGCCGCTCATAATTGAGTGAGGCGATGGCGTCATTACAGCGCCACAGGGCCTTTAGCTGGTCGTAGGACATGGTTTTCAGCCAGTCACAGAGCAGCCGGGTCCGATCCAAGAACCGGGGGAGGCCCCGGATCTCCATGGTATCCGTGTCCACGTTCATTTTCTTTGCCGGGGAGATGATCAGCTTCATAATATCCCTCCTTGGGACAGTATAAAACAGTTTCAGTAAAAAGGAAATGGGAATTGTAATTTTAGGGGGAAGAGGTTAAAATAGGACCGGACAAATAAAACTGAGGAGGGATCGGTCATGCGTCTGCAAGGCGCTGTTTTTGATGTTCCAGACACTCTGCTGGACCGAGAGGGGAGACCGCTGACCGGGCTAATGCCCTTTTTGTCCCTGCTTCGGATGGAGGGGGTGCTGCTCTATCTGGTTTCTGAGGAGGAGCGGCGCGCGCTCCAGCCTAAGCTGGAAGCCGCGGGACTGGCCGCCTACTTCCGGGGTGTATTGTATACTGGGGAACAGGGGAGACGAATAGAGGACCCGGAGCTCTATGAGAAATGTGTGCGGCGCCTGGGGACCGCCCGCCCAGCTACTCTGGTATTTACCGCTCGGGAGAAGGTCCTCCGCTGTGTGAGGGAGGCTGGCTTCCAGGTCGTACTGGTAGGCAAGGAGCATCCGGAGGAACTCCGGGCCCTGGCGGACGAAGTGGTAGACAGCTATGAGGATATGACCAAGAAAATGTGTTGAAGAAGCGGG
>CABIXV010000004.1:146368-152689 GCA_902362775.1 Clostridiales bacterium
CCCGCCTTGTTGTGAAGCGAAGGAGAATGGGGCAGCGGCACAAAGAGATGGCCGGCCCAGCTTCCGCTCAGTGATTCGCCATTCGATAGATGGCCAGGATGTCGTCGTGGTCCAGCACCCGGAAGGTGCCGATGGTCCGGGTCCCGAAGAAGGTACAGCGGCGGGTCAGCTCCTCCAGCTCCTTCTCAGACTGGAGGCCGCAGCCCAACTCAGAGAAGCAGGTGGGCATATCCAAAGAGTGAAAGAAATCCACAGTCGCATCGATGGCGGATAAAGCCAGCTCTCGCTCTGTGCGGCCGGTGGGGTCCAATCCCCAGACCTTGACACCGAACCGGGCGAAGCGGGACACATCGGCATCCAGACAGTAGCGGGCCCAGCTGCCCCAAACGGCAGACAGGGTGGCACCGTGGGCAGAATCGAACCGGGCACTAAGCTCATGGCCCAGTTGATGGGGGGCAAAGTCCTTCTTCCCGCCCAGACCAGTCAGGCCGTTGTGGGACAGGGAACCGGCCCACATCAGTTCACTCATGGCCTGGTAGTCGCCGGGATGGTCCATGGCTCGCCGGCCGCTGGAAATGACCACTCGAAGCAGCCCCTCCGCCAGCTCGTCGGTGAGTTGGTTGGTGGTGATGGGATTGAAATAGCGGTCCATGGTGTGCGACATGATGTCCACCACGCCACAGGCCACCTGATAGCGGGGCAGGGTGGCGGTGAGATCGGGGTTTAGGATGGCAAACCGGGGACGGTGCAGATCGGAACCAAGCCCTCGCTTTTCCAGGGTGTCATCCTTGGTCAGAACGGCGGAGTCGCTGCTCTCGCTGCCGGCCGCGGGAATGGTCAATACCACCCCCACAGGCAGGGACCGCTCCAGAGGGACCTTTTTCATCCACAGGTCATCCCACAGGTCCAGCTCCGGATTGGCGACTCCATCGGCGATGGCCTTAGCCGTGTCGATGACGCTGCCACCTCCAATGGCCAGCAGAAAGTTGGCCTGAAAAGCCTCCGCCCGCTGGATGCCGGATAATACCAGACTGAGTCTGGGATTTGGCTTTACACCACCCAGCGTGTCGTAGGACAGCCCGCTCTGCTCCAGAGAGGCCAGGACCCGACTCAGCAGCCCGCTTTTGACAGCGCTCTGGCCGCCATAGACCACCAGCACCCGGGAGCCCCCTCGGCGGGCGATCTGCTCTCCAACCTGCTCCTCAGTACCACGCCCGAAAATAATCTGTGTAGGGGAATAAAATTGAAAGGCTTCCATTGTCTCTCTCCTTATTCTTCGTTTACTATCGCGGCCTGCTCCTCCAGCCACTGGACGGTCTGCTCCAGCCCCTCCCCGCTAAGGGGGAAAGAGGCGGTGGAACAGATATGGCTCAACGCTTTGGTCAGCGGACCCCTCCAGAACTCTATGTCCAGGGTGGTATGAGAGGGTGCGTCAGGGGTATCTGAGGCAGCTTCGTGGGTCACGGGCTGAATAAAAAAGCGGGCCTGTCCTTTACTGCCATACCAGGTATTGCCATTCTCCCAGAATAGCAGGGTAGGGATTTCAATAGGGGGTAACATAGGTATCACTCCTGCCTGTGGTATCCGCCCCTTCTTACAGGGCGGATTCAATGAAATGATGGTCGTGGGCTTCCCAATATTTTTTGTACTGCCGGTCTGTCTGCCCATCCAAGTTCAACTGATACATCCGAAAGACAACCGGCATGTTCTTAGGCTGCCACCACTCCTCATAGGTGTATTGATATTTCATGCCGAGATTTTGCATCACGCCGCCGCTCCGGGGATTGTTCCGGTCGTGGGTGGCGGTGATATAAGGAATGCCATCCGCTCTCAACCGCTGTATAACGGCCTTGCAGGCTTCGGTAATGATGCCCTGATGCCAAAACTCATTGCGAAGGCCGTACCCTAGGTCGTGGCTGTCGTCCATAGCCGCGTTGACGTATCCCACAGGTATGTCGTCGGAGCGGAAACAAACGGCATACCGGTAGCCCCGCTCCTGTCCATAGGAGGCCGCATACCGCTCCAGGAAAAAAGATCTGGCCTCCTCCATGGTATGCAGCGGGTACCAGGGCAGAAACCGGTTTGCTTCTTCATCACGGAAAATAGAGAAAAGGGCATCCAGGTCGTTTTGTGTAAATTTCCTCAGGATTAGGCGCTCTGTCTCCAGCCGTGGCGTATTTAAGCCCATGTCAATCGTGTTCCTCCCAGTCCAAGCTGCGTCCTACGGCCTTGTGCCAGCCGCGCAGCAGCCGCTGCCTGGTATCTGCCTCCATATGCGGGTCGTACCGCTGATCCAGGGTGCGCAGGGCACGGATTTGGTCTAGATCCCGCCATACCCCCACAGCCAGGCCGGCCAGATAGGCCGCGCCAAGAGCGGTGGTCTCCCGGATGGCCGGCCGGCAGACGGATTTGTTCAGAATATCAGCCTGGAACTGCATTAGAAAACGGTCCCTGCTGGCCCCGCCATCAGCATTCAGCTCCCGAAGGGCAATCCCAGTGTCCTTTTCCATGGCATCCACCAAGTCCGCCACCTGATAGGCGATAGACTCCTGTGCCGCCCGGATGATATGGTCACGGGTGGTGCCCCGGGTCAGTCCCACCAGGGCACCCCGTGCGTACATATCCCAGTGGGGAGCACCCAGGCCGGTGAAGGCCGGGACGAGATAGACCCCGCCGGTATCCGGAACCTTGGAGGCGTAATACTCCGCGTCTCGGGCCTCCGAGATGAAGCGCAGCTCGTCCCGGATCCACTGGATGACGGCGCCGCCTACGAATACGGAGCCCTCCAGAGCGTACTGGACCTTTCCGCCCAAGCCGATGGCGATGGTAGACAACAGCCCGTTCCGGCTTCGGCACAACTGGTCACCGGTGTTCATCAGAAGAAAACAGCCGGTGCCGTAGGTGTTTTTCGCCTGACCGGAGGAGAAGCAGGTCTGACCGAAGAGGGCGGCCTGTTGGTCGCCGGCGATGCCAGAGATGGGTACCTCCACCCCCTGGAGATTGACAGTGCCGTACACTTCACTGGAGTCTCGGACCTGGGGCAGCATGGAGATGGGGATGTCCAGGGTGCGGCAGATACGGGTGTCCCAGCAGAGGTTTTGGATGTCATAGAGCATGGTACGGCTTGCGTTGGTCCGGTCGGTGACATGGACCTTTCCACCCGTCAGCTTCCACACCAGCCAACTGTCCACCGTACCGAAGAGCAGATCGCCCGCCTGGGCCCGTTCCCAGGCTCCCTCTACATGCTCCAGTATCCATTTGACCTTGGTGGCGGAGAAGTAGGCGTCAATGAGCAGTCCCGTGCGGTCCTGAATATACTGGGTGAGTTCCTTGTCCTTTTTCAGCTTCTCACACAGAGGGGCGGTGCGGCGGCACTGCCACACGATGGCGTTGTAAACCGGCCGCCCGGTATGTCTATCCCACACGATGGCCGTTTCCCGCTGGTTTGTGATGCCGATAGCAGCCACCTCATCAGGAGAAACGCCGGCCTGGGCCAGCACTTCGGTGAGGACGGAGTATTGACTGGACCAGATCTCCATGGGGTCATGCTCCACCCAGCCGGGCTGGGGGTATATCTGTGAAAATTCCCGCTGCGCCACCCCCGCGATATTCTGATCCTGATCGAAGAGAATGCAGCGGCTGCTGGTGGTGCCCTGGTCCAGGGCGATGACATATCGTTTCATGGGCGTCCCTCCCCTTGAATATGCTCTTATTATGACAGAAAAACAGAGGGCTGTAAAGACCGGAGCGGAAGAGGAGGGCCTGCCCATTTGACAGGCCGCGCACAGGTGCGTTGATTCAGCATAGGATGGAATGTGGCATCGCCACACCCATTTTTTACCGTGCAAAGGAGCGTCTTATGAGAAGATACTGTGCTTCTGAGTGGGAGCAGAATCGCCGGGACGGCGTGGTCGCCTATCTGAACGGCGGCACCAGCTCCAGCTGCGGCTGTGGCTGCGGTCAGTCCGGCTCTACTTCCTGCTGCCCCACTCCTTGTCCTCCCCCTTGCCCGCCTCCCTGCCCCTGTCCTCCTCCCTTCCCGTCCATGGTAGGCCCCACCGGGCCGACCGGACCCCAGGGCTATCCTGGTCCCGTTGGTCCCACTGGCCCCACCGGACCTCAGGGAATCCCCGGCCCAGCCGGCGTTACTGGCCCCGCTGGTCCTGCTGGCCCTGCTGGCGCGACTGGCGCTACGGGTGCAACTGGTGCCACCGGAGCTACCGGCGCCCAGGGCCCCGCCGGCCCGACCGGCCCGACCGGTCCCACTGGTCCTGCTGGCCCTGCCGGCGCAACCGGTGCCACTGGTGCTACTGGCGCTCAGGGTCCCGCCGGCCCCGTCGGTCCCACCGGCCCCGCTGGCGAGGGGCTGGAAACTGTGACCACATTCGCGCTAGGCACACCCTATGCCCAGGGGGACTTTGTGACCTATAACGGCAGCCTGTACCGGGCCCGGATCGCCAATCCCAGCGGTACTCCCGGCACATCCGCTGACTTTGAGTTGGTGTCTGTCCAAGGCCCTACCGGCCCCACGGGTCCTGTAGGGGCGACTGGAGCCACCGGGGCCACTGGCGCTGCCGGAGCGGCCGGCGCTACTGGCCCAACTGGCCCTGCCGGCCCTGCGGGTGCCGCTGGTCCTGCGGGCCCGACCGGCCCGACTGGTCCAACTGGCGCTGCTGGTGCTGCTGGCGCTACCGGAGCTACCGGAGCGGAAGGCCCCACCGGGCCGACTGGCCCGACTGGTCCTGCCGGCCCTGCCGGCGCAACTGGTGCCGCCGGAGCCACAGGCGCGGAAGGTCCTACCGGGCCCACTGGACCGGCTGGAGCAGCCCCCGCGCTGAACGCGCTCTACGCCACCAATGTGGGGTCCCAGACCCTGGCAACCACCGGCGATGACGTCAGCTTCGACACCAATCAGGTGGAGGAGGGAACCGCCATCACCCATACCACGAGCACGGCCACCTTCACCCTGGGAGAAACCGGTATCTACCGGGTCTCTTACTCGGTGGTGGCGACCAATACAAGCTCTACTGGTACTGTGGGCGTGGAGCTGGAGAACAACTCTACCCCTGTCCCTGGGAGCGAGAGCCAGGCCACCATTTCCACTACCAATGATCTGGCCACTCTGGCGGCCAGTGTCCTGGTGAACGTCACCGGGACGGCTACCATTACCCTGACCTCCACAGAGAACAACGTGACTCTGACCGAGGCCGGGATCGTAATCCAGAAGCTGAACTGACCGAAAGACCCCAATGGGGCCTAAACAGGGCGGGCGGCACACCGTGCCGCCCGCCCTGTTCCTTATCTGAAAGAGGAGGGCGAGCGCCGTGAAAGTGGTGGTATATGCCATCTGTAAAAATGAGGCTCAATTCGTAGACCGCTGGATGGACTCTATGGGAGAGGCGGACCAGGTAGTGGTGCTGGACACCGGCTCCGAGGACGACACTGTGGAGCGGCTGCGAGCCAGGGGGGCTCTGGCTGAGGTAGAGGTCATCTCCCCCTGGAGGTTCGATGTGGCCCGCAACCGGTCCATGGAGCTGGTGCCGGAAGACGCGGATATCTGCGTATGTACAGATCTGGATGAGGTATTTCATCCTGGCTGGCGGGCCCGGTTGGAGGAGGCGTGGCTGCCAGAGGCGGGCCAGGCTACATACCGCTATACCTGGTCCTTTAACCCGGACGGCAGCGAGGGGGTTACCTTCTGGTATGAAAAGGCCCATGCACGCCACGGCTATCAGTGGGTTCATCCGGTGCATGAGGTGCTGAAGTGGATGGGGACTGGAAGGCCAGGCCCCACAGTGGTGGCGGAGGGAGTCCAGCTGGACCACCACCCCGACCCTTCAAAGTCTAGAGGGCAGTATCTTCCGCTGCTGGAGCTGTCGGTACAGGAGGACCCTGAGGATGACCGGAATGTCCACTATTTAGGCCGGGAATATATGTACAGGGGCCGCTGGGACGACTGCATCCGTACCCTGAAAAGGCATCTTACCATGCCGAGCGCCACCTGGCGGGATGAGAGGGCGGCCTCCATGCGGTACATCGCCAAGTCCTATCTGAACAAGGGGGAGCGGGCACAGGCCCGGGACTGGTACCTGAGGGCCATCGCTGAGGCACCCCATCTGCGGGAGCCCTATATGGACCTGGCGCTTGCCCTGTATGAGCAGGGGGAGTGGGACGGGGTGCTCTACTTTACTGGCTGCGCCCTGGCCATCACCTACCGGCCCAGGTCTTATATCTGTGAGGCTGCCTCCTGGGGCTCTCTGCCCCACGACTTGCGCTCCATTGCCCTCTTCCACACTGGGAGGCTGAAAGAGGCCCGTGAGG
>CABIXV010000004.1:153034-330563 GCA_902362775.1 Clostridiales bacterium
AGTCTTATCAATCAAAAGCTGGCCGATAATACATAGGATGCCGCCGCAGAGGAAGGCGTTAAGATATTCCATGATTACGCACCTTTCAAACAAGATAGAGGTCTCAGGTATGGGCGTGATGCCCGAAGACAGCCGGCGGTCACGCCTGGGGGGATCGCTGAGTAGAAATGGCGATGGCGTGGCAGATGCCGGGTACGCTCTCCCCCTGGAACGCGGAGGTAGGAGAGTGGAGAGCGCCGGTGGGGCAGAAAAGAATGTTGTTCCATTTGCCCTCCCGCATTCCATTGAGCAGGTAGCCCGTCAGCACCGAGGCTGCGCAGCCGCAGCCGGAACCTCCGCAGTGGACATCCTGACTCTGCGGGTCGAAAATAAGCATCCCGCAGTCGGTGTGGTTGGACAGTTCCAGCCCGTCCTGCCGGAGCAACTCCAACAGCAGCTCGCTGCCCAGATTACCCAGGTCGCCTGTGACGATCAGGTCATAGTAGCTCGGCGCCCGGCCGGTGTCCTTTAGGTGGGTGGAGATGGTGTCATAGGCGGCCGGGGCCATGGCTGCCCCCATGTTGTTGGTGTCGGTGATGCCCTTGTCCACAATCTTGCCTACCGTCACATGGGTGATATAGGGGCCGGGGCCCTCCCGTGCCAGAATAGCAGCTCCGGCAGCGGTAGTGGTCCACTGGGCGGTGGGAGTTCGCTGGCCGCCGTACTCCAGAGGGGTGCGGTACTGGCGCTCGGCAGTGCAGAAGTGGGAGGAGACTACCACTCCGGCCCACTCCCCAAAGCCGCCATCCAAGGTCATAGAGGCCAGAGCCAGCCCCTCCCCCATGGTGGAGCAGGCCCCATAGAGGCCGAAAAAGGGAATCTCCTGGCCGCGTGCGGCGAAGGAAGAACCGATACACTGATTCAGCAGGTCGCCGGCAAAGAGCCAGTCTATATTAGAGGCAGGTTGGCCCGCCTTATTTAAGGCCAGAGCCAGGGCCTGCTTCTGCATGGCGCTCTCCGATTTCTCCCAGGTGGACTCGCCGAAGGTGTCGTCAGTCCCGATATAGTCGAAGGAGCTGGCCAGAGGGCCCTCACCCTCCTTCTTTCCTACCACGTTGGCGTGACCGGCGAAGGAAGGGGGACAGGCCAGGGTGACTGTCTGGCTGCCTGTTTTTTTTGTCGTCAAGGGAAACGCCTCCCAATAGAGAATGAAGATGACCATAGCTTGTCCGAAGGGGAGAGAAATATGCCCGAAGCATAAGAAAGAGGCGAATAAAAATTTCTTTTGCTTTCTTCTGTTCAAAAGGGCCAGATTCCTGTATAATGGGGGCTGCAAAGGAAAGAAAAGGAGAGAGAACCTATGCCCCAATTCGACCCACAAAAATATTCCTATCCTTCCCGCCGGAATGTAGTCTATGCCCGCCGCGCAATGGCCTGCACCTCTGTGCCTCTGGGGGCCCAGATCGGCCTGGATGTGATGAAGGCCGGAGGAAACGCTATGGACGCGGCTGTCGCCATGGCCGCAGCCATGCCCATCCTGGAGCCCACCGGAAACGGCCTGGGCTCAGACTGCTTTGCCCTAATCTGGGTAGAGAAGGAGAAGAAGCTGTACGGACTCAACGCCAGTGGCGTGGCTCCCATGGCGCTGGATGCGAAGATGGTGAGAGCCATGGGGCACAGTGAGATGCCCAAGACGGGCTGGCTGCCGACCATGGTGCCGGGGGCCCCCGCGGGCTGGGCGGCGATCAATAAAAAATTTGGCGCCAAGCCCCTGTCCGAACTGTTTGCTCCAGCCATCTCCTATGCCCGGGAGGGATATCCTGTCCCGGTCAATCTGGAGCCCCAGTGGGAGAAGGACTCCCAGCGTATTGCCGCTGCCCGGTCCAAGGAACCTGCGCCTCACTCCTATTGGTGGAATACCTTTATGAAGGAGGACGGCACCCACTACCGGGCCGGTGAACTGTTCCGCTGGGAGGAGTATGCCCAGACGATGGAGGAGCTGGCCGCCACTGACTGTGACAGCTATTACCGTGGTCCTCTGATGGAGAAGATTGTGGCCTTCAGCCGGGAAACTGGGGGGTATTTCTGTGAGGATGACTTCAGAAATTACCAGCCCATGTGGGTGGAGCCCATCACCACAGACTATAAGGGCTATACCGTGTGCGAGATACCGCCCAACGGCCACGGCATCACAGTGCTGATGGCGCTGAATATCCTAAAGGGGCTGGAGCTGTCCCAGGAGAAGGACTGCGCCGACACCTACCACAAGATCCTGGAGTCCATCAAGCTGGCTTTCGCGGACACTAAGACTTATGTGGCGGACCCCCGGTACATGAAGACCAAGGTGGAGGATATGCTGTCCGAGGAGTACGCCGCCCAGCGCCGGGCCCTCATTTCTGACAGGGCGCTGATGCCGGAGGCGGGAGACCCCTCCTGCGGCGGGACCATCTACCTGTGTACTGCCGACCCAGAGGGCAACATGGTATCCTTTATCCAGAGCAACTATACCACCTTCGGCGCCGGCGTGGCCATCCCCGGCACTGGTATCTCCTTACAGAACCGGGGCGCCAACTTCTCCCTGGAGGAGAACAGCGACAACTGCCTGGCCGGAGGGAAGCGGTCCTATCACACCATCATCCCCGGCTTTATGATGAAGGACGGAGATGCTGTCGGCCCCTTCGGCGTCATGGGCGCCTTCATGCAGCCCCAGGGCCATGTGCTGGTGGCGGTGAACACCATCGACTATCATATGAATCCCCAGGAGGCGCTGGATGCCCCGCGAATTCAGTGGGTGGGCGGAAAGCATATCCAGCTGGAGCGGGAGGTTCCCGCCCACATCGGCAGAGAGCTGGCGGACATGGGCCATGAGGTGGAGGTTTTGAACACCAACATCACCATGGGCCGCGGGCAAATCATTTGGCGGACGGAGAACGGAATGCTAGTTGGCGGGACCGAGCCTCGGTGCGATGGCACTGTGGCGGCCTGGTAAGGGCAGGGGTGGAAGATATGCTGCTTGGCAAAGGACAAAAGGGGACGTCCCACTGCGTGTGTGTGGACTGTGAGGAGGACTGGCCCTACGAGTCAAAGCTCCAGCGGGTTATCGAGGCAGCCTTGGAGACGGAGGGGGTGGACGTGCCCTGCGCCGTCGATGTGCTTATCACAGATGACGCGGGCATCCATCAGGCCAATCTGGAAACGCGAGGGGTGGACCGGCCCACCGATGTGCTGTCCTTTCCCATGTTCGAGCTGTCTCCCGGAGAAAAGCCCAGAGCCGAGTGGGCGGACCCAGACACGGGCAAAGTCTTTTTGGGGGATATGGTGATCTCCCTGGAGCGGGCAAACGAGCAGGCCGAGGAGTACGGTCACTCCCTGGAGCGGGAGCTGTGCTATCTAACGGTACACTCGGTCCTCCATTTGCTGGGCTACGACCACCTGGACGAGGGCCCGATGAAGCGGAAGATGCGGGAAAGAGAAGAAAAAATTTTGACGGAGATGGGTCTTGACCGGACATAACACAGCGGAGCCAAGTCATAGGACTTGGCTCCGTCTGTTCTATTTGGGACAAAGACATTCGTCATAAAAATTCTGACAGGCTTTGTGGGACATACTGTGCCTGGGGTAGACAAAATAGAGGGGGCGCAGGATCTGCCAATCGGACAGATGCAGATAGGTCAGTGTACCACACGCCACCTCCTGGGCGGCCACCTGCTCATACATGAAGCTGACAGCATGAGTTGCTTTCAGCAGTTCCTTAATCATTCGGAAGCTGCCGCACTCCAGTACAGAGGAGAAGGATTGGGGAGAGCAGCCGGCTTGAAAGAGTCTGTTTTCCAGAATGGCGCGGGTGCCTGATCCGGGCTCACGCAAAATGAGAGGATAAGAAAACAGATCTGTCAGCCTGTGTTCTTTCTGTGAAAGAGGATGGCTGGCGGCAGCCACAGGTAAAAACCGGGCAGTATGAAAAATGTGGCTGCAGAAGTCATTGTCATAAAAGATCCCTTCGATGAGGGCACAGTCCAGCTCTCCCCGAACACAGGCGGACAGCATTTCTTCCGTATTGCCTACATGGAGCGCCAGGGGACGGAAGGACTGGGCCAGGAAGGGGGCCAAAAGAGGGGGAAGATAATAGTCGGCAATGGACAGGGTGGCACCGACCCGGAGAGTTTGGGCGCTTTGGTTGAGCTGCTCCAGCAGCCTGTGCTCGTTGGCTGCCTGAAAGGTGGCGTATCGATACATCAATTCTCCCGCTCGGGTGAGGGCGAGCTGATGGCCTGTGAAATCGATGAGCTGGGAACCGTAGTGCTCCTCCAGCTTTCGGATGTGTTGAGAAACGGCGGGCTGGGTGATATGAAGGGCCTGGGCGGCCAGTGTATAGCTGCGCAGCTCCACTACAGTGAGAAAGGTCTGAAGCTTTTGGTCCAGCATATGTTCACATCCATTAAAAATATTTATTATATATAATATAACATAATTTGATTTTATAATCAACCGGTGTTATGATGAGTGTGACCAGAGGGAAATATTGCAAAAGGAAGTGGAGCTATGAAGGTGTTGAACCGGATAGGGGAGCTTATTCCCGGACTTTTACTGGCATTGGCTATCGCGGCTTGTGCCAAATTCATTGAGGGTCTACTGCCGATCCATCTCATTGGGGCGTCAGTCATTGCCCTGTTCATCGGTATGGGACTCAACCAGATCAGGAAGCCAAGCGATGGTGTGGCCAAGGGCCTGAAGTTCACATCCAAAAAAATTCTGAAATTCGCCATCATTCTCTTGGGAGCCTCGCTGTCCATCAATGTAGTGCTCAATGTAGGCCGTCTGTCCCTGGTAGTCATGATGTTTACCCTGCTGACCTGCTTCGGCGGCGGATATTTTGTGGGGCGGGCACTTGGCCTGAACTGGAAGCTGTCTAACCTGATTTCTGCCGGGACGGGGATCTGCGGAGGCTCTGCGATTGCGGCCATCGCCCCGGTGATCGATGCGGAGGATAAGGATATTGCCTATGCCATGTCGGCCACTTTTCTATTTGACATGGTGATGATCGTCCTTTTTCCTATTATGGGGCAGGCCATGGGATTAAGCGATATGGCCTATGGACTATGGGCCGGGACGGCGGTGAACGACACCTCCAGCGTGGTGGCGGCAGGATACGCCTTTTCAGAGGGAGCCGGCGATTTTGCCACAATGGTGAAGCTGACTCGCACCTTGGCCATCATCCCCACTGTGCTGGTATTCAGCCTGATCGAGGTGCGGGAGAAACGGAAGGCCGGGATAGTGTCTCAGGGAGAAAAAGTGAAGATTACCTCTATCTTTCCCTGGTTCATCCTGTGCTTTTTGGGAATGGCAGCCATTAACAGCCTGGGAGTGTTTCCGCAGGAGCTGTCTTCTGGCTTAAAAGAGTTGAGCAAATTCCTAATGGTGGCAGCTCTGGCAGCCATCGGCTTAAATACTGATTTCCGGGAAATGCGTAAATCTGGCATTAACCCCATGATTCACGGATTTATTATCTCTGCCTTGGTGGTAGTAGTGGCAATCGCGGTCGAGTATTTTATGGGCATTGTGTAACACAGTCGGCAAACGACCCGCCAAATCGGCGGGCCGTTTGCTATTTTCCGTCAAATATGATAAAATAAAAAGCAGAAAAGGGAGAGGTGGCCTTTCTCTGACTTGAAAGATAATAATAAAAAATATTTGTAGACGGGAAATTGTTCACACCTGAGAAAGTGAGGATTATCTTATGCCGATTATCAAAAAATCCGGTATCATTACTCTGTGCGGCCGGCCCAACGTAGGCAAGTCCACATTGATAAACACCCTGGTGGGGGAGAAAGTAGCTATCGTTACCAACAAGCCCCAGACCACTCGGAACCGCATCTGCGGTATTCTGACACGGGGAGAGAGCCAGTTTGTCTTTGTGGATACGCCGGGTCTGCATAAAGCCCGTACTCGCTTGGGGGACTATATGGTGAATGTGGTCAGGGAGAGTGTGGCTGACGTAGATGCGGTGGCTCTGCTGGTGGAGCCCATCCCGAATATTGGGGAGCCAGAGGCACAGCTTATCGCCCGCGTCAAGACCCTGGGCTGTCCCGCCGTGTTGGTCATCAACAAGGCGGATACGCTGGAGCGGAAAGACAAGCTCCTTGAAGTGATACAGCTTTACAGCCAGGAACACGACTTTCAGGCCGTGGTTCCTATCTCCGCCAAGACCGGCGAGGGGGTGGAGGAGCTGCTGGGCGTGCTGGAGGGCTTCCTTCCCGATGGGCCCCAGCTCTTCCCGGAGGACATGACCTCCGACCAGCCGGAGCGGCAGATGATGGGGGAAATCTTACGGGAAAAGCTGCTGCTGTCTCTGGATAAGGAGATCCCTCATGGGACTGCGGTGGAGATTACCCGTTTCGTAGAGCGGGAGGACGAGGTCATTGAGGTAGAGGCCACCGTCTACTGCGAAAAGAACAGCCATAAGGGTATTATTATCGGCAAGGGCGGTGCCATGCTGAAAAAGATATCCACCCTGGCCCGGCAAGATATGGAGCGATTTATGGGGACTAAGGTGTACCTCCAGACTTGGGTAAAGGTCAAGGAAAATTGGCGTGATAATCCCGCGGCAATTCAGAATTTTGGCTACCACCAGGAGTGATTGCAGCTGACGCCAGCAATAAACAGAATTTCCCGGTCATACTTTCCGTGAGAAAAGCCCAGTCTAATTGCGGAGAGATTTGTGGGAGGACTGGAGTATGAATGAGAACGGACTGTGGAGCTTATTTTGGGAAACCGGTCTGCCAGAAGCCTATCTGATGCTCGCGGCCCTGGACCGGGAGGGACCGGCACTGCCGGCCAGGTCGGCGTTTCGGCCTCAGCCCAAGGAGGCGGACCGGGCATAGTCTGAAGCTGTGCCCCGGTACATAGGAGATACGCTATGCATATGACCACTAAGGCTCTAGTCCTCCGTCAGGTGGACTATAAGGAGTCGGATAAGATTCTGACGCTCTTTACCCAGGAGCAGGGGAAACTCACTGCCTCCGCCCGGGGCTGCCGAAAAAAGGGGAGCGCCCTGGCCGCGCCATGCCAGCTATTGGCCTGGTCAGAAATGGTGCTATACGACTACCAGGGGCGCTGGACCGTGAAGGAGGCGTCCACGGAACGGCTGTTCCAGGGGGTGAGGGATGACCTGGAGCGGCTGGCTTTGGGCTGCTATTTCGCCGAGGTGGCGGAGCTGTTGGCAGTGGAAGGGGTCGCCAGTTCTGAGCTGCTCTCATTGATATTGAACAGCCTGCACGCACTGGATAAAATGAAAGAGAAACCCCTGGCGTTGGTTAAGGCGGCCTTTGAACTGAAGGCCATGTGCCTGTCTGGATACGAGCCGCTGCTGGACGGCTGTGCCGTCTGCGGCAGGACCCCGCCGGAGGAGCCGCGCTTCCATCTGCGAGAGGGCGTGGTCCACTGTGCTGCCTGCCGGGGAGAGATGGGGGAGGGCATCTCCATGCCTCTCAACCTCCACGCGCTGCGGGCTATGGAGCATATCGCCTATGGAGATCCAAAGCGGCTCTTCTCCTTTTCGATAGACGGGGAAGGGCTGACCAAGCTGGCGGATCTGACAGAGGCATATCTCCATACCCAACTGGAGCGGGGCTTTCAGACACTGGATTTTTACAAAGGGATACAGACCGGAAGGGTATGATTGTGAAAACCGGGCGGACCATTTATGACCCGCCCGGTTTTATGGCGTCTGTTTGATTACGAGGGCATTCCCAATGCGTTGGGTAGGAAAGTAATGAAGCCAGGGACATAGGTGATGATCAGAATGTCTATAATCAGGACGATCAGAAAGGGAATCACCTTTTTGGATACGGACTCGATTGAGCGGTTCCCAATCCCTGCAGCGATCAAAATATTCAGAGCCATGGGAGGAGTCAGCATTCCAACAGAGGTGTTGACCACCATAATGAGGCCAATCTCCAGATAGCTGACGCCGATCTGGCTAGCGATGGGCAGTATCATAGGCGTGATCATCAAAATGATGGCATTAGTTTCCAGAAATACACCCAATACCAGCAGCAACAGGTTGAGGATCAGTAAAATAGCGTATTTGTTGTTTACTACGCTCAGAATAGCCGCCGCAATAGAATTTGGGATGCGCTCATAGACCAGCAGCCAGGAGAAGGCACCGGAGGCGGCGATGACAAACATGACTACAGCCGTGCTTCGACCAGCAGAGATAATAATACGAGGAAAATCCTTCCAGGATATTTCTCGGTAAATGAGCATAGAGACAATCAGAGCATAGACGATGGCCACAGCAGCGGATTCGGTTGGAGTAAAGATGCCGCCGTAAATGCCACCTAGGATAATGACTGGCATCAATATGGCCAGGATAGACCGGAAAAAGGACCGGAAGAGGACACGGAAGCTGAAGGGGATCGTTCCATAGCCAAGGCCACGGGCTTTGATGATCATTACAAGGCTCAGTGTAACAATCATCAAAATAGCAGGGACGAATCCCGCAATAAAAAGCGTGCCAATGGAGACGCCGCTGACGACGCCGAAGGTAATCATGGGAGTGCTGGGAGGAACTACAACGCCCAGTGTACCCGCCGAAGCAGCAACGGCACAGGCGTATTCCTTATCGTAACCTTCGTCCTCCATTGCGGGGATCATCGTGCCGCCAATTGCGGCCACGGTGGCAGCGTTGGAACCGGACAGCGCGCCGAAAAAACCAGAGGACACTACTGTGATGACGCTGAGACCTCCAGGCACCCATCCAATCAGGGCTTTTGCAAACTCGATGAGCCGCTTGGAAATCCCACCGCTCTCCATGATCCCTCCGGCTAGCATGAAGAAGGGAACGGCCATGAAGGGGAAAGAATCCATGGCGGTGAACATCTTTTGCGGAAGGACGACTAGATTGCTATCTAGACCTCCCACTACCATGGCGAGGGCACAGGACAGCGTCAGGCAGACTGCGATCGGGATGTTCAACAGTAACAGGACGAACAGGGTTCCGAACAATACGGCGACCATTTATAATACCTCCTGTTGTTCTTCCTTATGGTTGAAAAAGGCCTGGATGATCCGTACCAACATAAGAACGAAACCAAAGAGCAGGATGGTATACATTTTCCACATAGGGATGTGCATTGCGGCAGAAGATTGCGATACCCGCATCTGGTTAGTAACCAGTTGATAGGCTAAAAAGATCATCAGCACACAAAACAGGACCAGAATGAGGAAGCGGATGATACGGAAGGATGGCTTGGAGCTTTTGGGGATGATATCCATGAAGAAGCTTAGCCCCAGGTGTGAATTCTCACGAAACCCAAGAGAGATGCCAGCGAAGGCGGCGATGATCATCAGATACCGTGCCGCCTCCTCAGACCAGGTCATGGAGCCTAACTCAAAATAGCGCACCGATGTCCCGAGGAGCGTGATGACTGTCATTAGTGGAAACGTGATCAGCAGAACAATTTCTTCCAGATGGCCGAATATTTTTTTCACTGTGTTTCCCCCCGAAGTCGCAAAGTTTTATTTGTCCGGGGCAAAACCTGTGCTGGCCCCGGACGCTGCATGGAAACGCGCTCAATAATCTCCATTCTGGATACGCTCGATATAGGGACCGTAGACATCCCAATACTGCTCATACACTTGCTGAGCATAGGGCTGGAATAGGGACTTGTCGATCGTATTGTTGATCTGGGTGCCGCTGCTTTCGATCTCCTCCAGATAGGAGGCATCTAGGTCTACACAGCACTGGCGCTCATAGTCACGGGCCTCCTCGGCGGCGCTCTGGATCAGAACCTGGAGGTCACTGGGGAGGGTCTGCCAGATACTCTCAGAGAAGCAGAGCTGAGCGGGGCCGTAAAAATGTTCGGTGAGGGACATGTAGGTCTGTGTCTCATAGAGCTTGTTTGTGGCGATTAAAGCAGTTGGGTTCTCCTGCCCGTCAACCGTCTTTTGCTGAAGGGCGGTATATAGCTCGCTAAAGGACATAGTGACCACATTGGCCCCCAGAGCGGAGAAGAAGGAAACATAGACCTCGTTTTCCGGGACACGGATGGTGATACCGTTCACATCCTCCGGGGTGCTGATCTCTCTGCGGCTGTTGGTCATGTTTCGGAAGCCGTTTTCCCAATAGGCCAGTAGGCGGAGCCCGGACTCCTGGGGCATATTGGCGGCGATCTCCTGGCCAATCTCGCCGTCTAGTACCGTGTGAGCGACCTCTCTACTCTCAAAGAGGTAGGGCAGATCAAACAGCCCAAACATAGGATTGAAGCTGACCGCACAACCTGGGATAAGAGCCATATCTAATGCGCCCAACTGCATACTTTCTGCCAGTTCGCGCTCTCCGCCCAATGCACTGTTGCTGTATATTTCCACGGTCACGTTATACCCTGCCTCTGCCGCGGAAGCTTCCAAAGTTTCCTTGAAAAAGGCGGCACCCAGATTATAAGGGTGGTCATCCGCGACCACGTTGGCAAACTTAAAGACATAGCTCTCGCTGGGGCTGGGAGAGGGGGTGGACCCGACATTGCTAGTGTCGTCCCTATCCCCCGAAGTGGAGCAGCCAGACAGGATTGCTGCGGATAGAGCAAAGACAAGTACTGGGGACAGAACACGCTTTAGGATCTTTTTCATAATGATCTCCTTCCAGTTTGTTTGTCTGCTTACGAAAACAATTCCGTTTTATCTGGTGCAATTTGTATCTGGTGACCACTGAAATTTCCCTTGATATGCTCATGGGCATATCTGGCGGCTTCTAATAGCTTCTGTTCATCCACCCCAGTGCGGTAGCCCATATGGTTAAGCATATAGACCAGATCCTCGCTGGAGGTGTTCCCAGAGGCGCCAGGGGCGAAGGGACATCCCCCCAGACCGCCTAGTGCGGCCTGGACCGAGGTAATGCCGCACTCAATGGCGGCTAGAGTGTTGACCATGCCCATATTCCGGGTATCGTGGATATGTACCCCGAACTCCACATCTGGGAACTGCTCTAGCAGAGCCTGGACGTATCGGCGCACCTGGGCGGGGTGTGCAGCACCGATGGTATCACACAGAGTCATGGAGCGGATGCCCAGGTCATAACCCTGATGGACGGCGGCTTGGACCTGCTCCAGCGGTATCTGGCCCGTGAATGGGCAGCCAAATGTGGTAGCCAGGTCCAGCGTGATCTGAGCCTCTGGACAGTTATCCACGATGTGGCCCAACTCCACAAAGGATTCTGCAGGCGTGCGGTTTACATTAGCTCGGTTGTGAGCCTCGCTTACGGAGATGACGATGGCCAGTTCACGGATACCGGCGGCCAGGGCGTCCTGTGTTCCCCGGAGATTAGGGACCAATGCGCTGAGATGGAGGCGGGGATATCGCTCCAGACAGATGCCAGCCACCTCACGTGCGTCCCGCATCTGGGGAATGGCCCTAGGGCTGACAAAGGAGGTAATCATGATGTTCCTTACCCCGGCCTGGGCGATCTTGTCGATGATATTCAGCTTGATCTCCGTAGGGATGAAGTCGCAGACATTTTGAAAGCCATCCCGGGGACCCACCTCCACCAATTTGATCTCTTCCACAGTACTCCCCCTCATCAATAGGCTTTCTTATAGATCTCCAGGAATTGATCCTGGTCCATCTTCACATAGTTGGCAACGAGTAGCCGTTGCTGGGTCTCATAGACCCGCTCTACATAGCGGGGCAGGTCCTCCTCTCGGACACCATACTCCCGAAGCCGTTTCCGAGGCAGGATCTGGTCCAGTAGGTCGTCCAGAGCCTGGAAAGTGCCCTGAAGGTCTGTTTCCACCCTCAACTCCTGGCGGATAATGGAGGCCAACTCATTCAGCTCTGGACCGTCGGGCCTTAGCTCAGCGTAAGTACTGAACACCGGGACCAGGAAGCGGTAGTTGGACTCTCCGTGGGGCACATGATGCTGACCGCCGAAGTGCATAGCGCAGGCGTGGACCGCTCCGCAGATATCATTGGACAGGGCGATACCGGCGTAGGAGCTGGCCAGCAGAAATTGGTCCATCACCTGGAATTTGGCGTCCATCCCCTCACAGGCCATTTTCTGGAAGTTCTTGATGTTCAGCCGTATGGCCTCTCGACAGAAAGGTTTATTGAAGTTCCCGCTGAGGGGGTTGACAAATATCTCCATGGCGTGGATCAGAGCGTCAATGGCGCTGCAAGCAAAGACCTTGTGGGGTATCTTCATCAGCAGATCGGGAATGAGGACGGCATGGTCAGCAAAATTGCATTCGATGCGCTTGCCGATCTTGGCCTGGAGCTTGGGCCGGTCGATGACGGATACACAAGTCATCTCGCAGCCGGTGCCGCATGTGGTGGGGATCAGGATTAGCCCTTTGTCCCGCACCAGAGGAACCCGCTCCTCGTAGATATCGTCGTAAGACTGGGCATCTTTGATGCATAGCAGTTTGGCAGTGTCAAGCACACTGCCTCCACCTACGCCGATGATCCGGTCGATCTCCCGGCCTTGAAGGTCCTGTAAAATGTGGGTAACAACCTCGTCGCTGGGCTCACTAGTGGAGTAGTCTTCATAGAATAGCAATTGGCAGGGGAGAGGGAGATTCGCTAAAAAATCCTGATAGGTGAATTTGTTGAGGAACAGCAGATCCCGGTCGCTGATCTGAAACTCTTCCAAAAATTCCTGAAATGAGGCCACTTCATGAAGCTTTGAGTTGACGGAAAAATTGTACATACACACCCCTCCTTTTCGGTCACAGAACAACGTTGTCCAGCAGGTCGCCGAAGATCTCCTCCTCTGTGGCGGGCTTTCGGTCGATGGGTTCGGCCACCCAGGTAGTGTTGAAGTAGTGCTTCTGTGTGATGTTTTCTGAGGCGATGTTACCGCCCCAAGTGCCGCAACCCAGAGAGAAAGTGTTGGCCAGACCATTATGCCACGCCCCGGAATTGGACATGCTGTGAGGCTGGCGCACAATGACCTTGACGGTGTAGGTGTTCATGGCTAGCTTTTCAATGTGCTCCTGGTTGTAACTGTGGATCCCGCAGGAGTGGCCTAGACCGGAGTACTGCTGGATCTGGTTGACCAGTTGGACTGCCTTATCAAAGTCGTCATATTTATAGACGGTGAGGACGACGGACAGCTTTTCATGGGAGAAGTTGCTGTCCGGCCCCGCCTTGGTCTCCTCTACCATGATGAACTGGGTGCCCTCTGGCACGGAGATGCCTGCTAGATGCGCGATGGTGGAGGCGGGGCGGGCCACGATGTCCCGGCTCAGGTGTCCATCCACCCACATGGTCTCCTCCAACCTCTCCTTCTCCTCTGGAGTAGTCATATAGCCGCCCTGCTCCTTCATACAGGCAATGAAGCGGTCATAGATGCTTTGCTCCACAAGGACAGAATTTTCCGCTGAGCAGCCAGAGGCCCAGTCGTTAGCCTTACTCATGGCAATCTTCTTGGCGGTCTCCTGCAGATCGGCAGTCTCGTCGACGATGACCACCGCATTGCCGGCGCCCACGCCGTAGGCGGGCTTTCCAGAGCTGTAAGCGGCCCGTACCATATCCCCGCTGCCAGTGGCCATGGTGATGTCGCACTGGGCCATCAGATAGGCGGCCTTGGCCTTGGAGGGGTGCTCGATACAAAGGAACACATCCTCAGGCGCGCCGTTCTTCCGCATGACCTCACGCATAATATCCACGACCCGTTTGGTGGTCTCTTTACTGGAGGGATGGGGAGCGCAGATCACAGCATTTCTGGCCCTCAGACCGAGTACGCCCTTGAAGAGTGGGGTGGCCTCCGGGTTAGTGCTGGGGATCAAGGCGGCAATGACCCCCATAGGCTTGGCGATTTTGGTCAGCCCCTTTTCTGGGATGCGCTCGATGACACCCACTGTCTTAGTGGGAAGGATGTCGTAGAGGACGGCGGGCATCTTTTGCGTTAGTTTGGCGATCTTGGAGTCCACTCGCCCCATGTGAGTCTCCTCCAGCGCCTGCTCAGCGATATCCCGGGCCAGATCCGGCCGAGACAAGGTATAGACCAGGGCTGCGGCCAGCTCATCCACACGGCGCTGGGAATAGCCTTCCACAATTTTTTGGGCGGCTCTGGCCCGCTCCACCAGTTGAGCGATATAGGCCTGGTCTTGATTGGTACGATCCATATGTATTCCTCCTAGCATATTGATTGTGTGTAATATTTTCAAAATATAATACTTAATTGTATACAATTTATAACATGATTGTATTAAAGTGTCAATGGAGAAGAACATATTTCTCTCCCTTTTTTCAAAATACATTCAGATTAATTATGTAGATAGTCTATAAAAAGGAGGACTGAGAAGGATTTGTTTTATACATATATGCACATATTGTGGGGGATATACCGATCTCCACTTGGCGAATTTTATTCTATATGATATACTAAAATTATATTTTAGAATACCAAAAGGGTAAGGAGGGCCGGAGGCCCGAAAGGATGTGTTGGTATGAGCCGTTCTGCGGCGGATGAGGCCTATGACGCACTGCACGAGATGATCTCCACTGGATCGATTTCGGCAGGGCAGCAGATCGTGGAGAGTGCGATTGCCGAGTCTCTGGGCATGAGTCGGACCCCGGTGCGGGAGGCCATCCGCCGGCTTCAACAGGACGGCCTGGTGGAGGTCATTCGAAACCGGGGATGTTTTTTGAAAAAGAGTAGCTTTTCTGAACTGGCGGACGGTTATGAGATGATTGCTCTGTTTTCTGGAATGGCCTGCCGAAGGCTGGCTCTCCAGCAGCCGGACATGGACATGACTGAGCTGGAGGAGTGTATCAAGGTTATGGAGGACTGTCTGGAGCAGAAGCATATCCGAGGCTGGGTGGAGCAGGACCTGCGTTTCCACCGACTGCTGATCCAGTTGGCGAGGATCCCACAGCTGAGTGCCATGTATGATCACCTAAGCCTGTATGTCAATCAGGTGCTATGGCTGATCACCCCACTGTTTGTGGACTGTGCTCTTTCGACCAGGGATCACCGGGCCTTGCTCTCCTTGATCCGGCAGGGGAAGGAAGAGGACACCTTTCAATTTGCTAGGGAGCACCATATGCGTACAGCAGAGATTATCCGGAAGGTGGACAGCTTAAGAAGTGGCGCAGCCAATTTTTACTGAAAGCATTTCTGATGACAAAAAAAGCCCGCTGTGGAGTTCCACAGCGGGCTTTTTCCGCAATATTCATTACTGCTGGGCCTCGACCTGGCCAAATGTGTGGCCGTTATAGGTCAGACAATTCTTGCACATCCGGTGAGGCAGCCGGAACGCCCCGCACTTGGGGCAGGTCACGATACCGGGAGTTTCCAGCTTCCAGTGGGAGCTGCGCCGCTTATCGCGCCGGGCCTTGGACACTTTTCTCTTAGGAACCGCCATGGGTGACACCTCCTTCGGTTTACGTGCCGTGCGGCACTTCGACTACTCACTCAGTTTCGCCATCCAACAGCTGCGCAAGGGCCGCCAGTCTTGGATCTACTTCAGGTCTGCACCCGCAGGGACCGAGATTCAGGTCAGCCCCGCATTTGGCACACAGCCCTTTGCAGTCGTCTGAGCAAAGGTTTTTGGTATCCATCTCGAGTACGAAAGCCTCCGTCACCACCTGGTCCAGATCCAACTCAGTTCCATCCAGAAGGATGATCTCGTCGTTCTCCTCATCCTCCAGGGCCTGGGCAACCAGACTGTCCAGCCGGACCACCTTTTCACGGGAAAATTCCTTCCCGCAGCGGTCACAGACCAGATCCAACAGGGAACTGACCGTCCCCTCCAGCACAAGAGCGCCCGCGTGGTTGGTCACGCTGCCCTGGGCTAGAACGGGGCGGGTGATGGGTTTCCTCCCATAAAATTCCAGACCGGACAGGTCTGCCTGGAACTGGAAGGTCTTGCGGGCGTCTGGCTTATGAATGATATCTTTCAGATCCAGACGCATGGCTTCCTCCTGGGTTTGACCCTAAACTCGCATAATGGTACGGAAAGTATTATAGAGAAAAGTTCCCAACTTGTCAAATCTTTTTTTCTGATTGACAAATATAATTTTTTATGGTCCAATTTTGGGAAGATAGGGCACTTTTTACAGCCTTTGTAGGAGAGAGCCGCCATGAAAGAATTTACCATTGGAAAAAATGACGCAGGTCAGCGGCTGGACCGCTGGCTGGCCAAGACGATCCCCCTGCTGCCTGCCCCGCTGGCCCAGAAGTATATCCGCCTCAAGCGGGTAAAGGTCAACGGAAAGGGCTCCAAGCGGGACATCCGGCTGAATGTGGGAGATGTGCTCCAGTTATATATCAACGACGAGTTCTTTGACCGCCCCACCCCGGAAAACGCTTTTTTGTCCCTGTACCAGCCGAAGCTGAATATCCTGTATGAGGATGAGCATATCCTGCTGCTGGACAAGCGGCCCGGCCTGGTGGTCCATCCGGATGAGAACGAGCGAGTCAATACCCTGCTTACCCATATCCAGGCTTACTTATATCAGAAGAAGGAGTGGTCTCCCTATTGGGAGAATTCCTTTGCGCCGGCCCTGTGCAACCGTATCGACCGGAACACGGGGGGCATAGTCATTGCGGCTAAGACGGCGGAGGGACTCCGGGTGATGAACCAGAAGATCAAGGACCGGGAGTTAAGCAAATACTACCTGTGTGTAGTCCAGGGCAGGATGGCGCCCAAGGAGGGGAAACTGGAAGGCTATCTCTTTAAGGACGAGGTCAAAAAGCAGGTCTATGTCCGCGGCCGGCCGGGGCCGGGGGCCAAAACTGCCGTTACCTTATATAAGACGCTTGCGGTGAAAAACGGCCTGTCCCTGGTGGAGTGCGACCTGATCACCGGGCGGACCCATCAGATCCGTGCCCAATTCGCCCATGCCGGACACCCCCTCATCGGGGACGGCAAGTACGGCAGTGAGCGGGAGAATCGAAAGTATGGCCGCCATGGGCAGGCCCTGTACTCCTATAAGCTCGCCTTCCACTTCACCACCGATGCCGGACCTCTGGAGCACCTGAATGGCCGGACCTTTCAGGTGGAGGACGTGGACTTTGTCCGGGAGTATTTTGGAGCTTGGCCAGAGGCCGGGAGAGAGCCGTCCTCCCGGTGAATAGGCTGGAAAAGAGTCGGGGCAGCCTCGGCTCTTTTTTATTGAATATATTATTGACAAACAATAATTTTTTTGATATCTTATATTTAAAATTATTGTAAAACAATAATTGAAGGGCGGAATAGATATGAAGAAAAAACTGTGGATGCTAACAGGGGGAGCCATTCTGGGGCTGCTGGCGGCTCTGGCCGGAGGGCTGTTGTCCGCCAAAACCGGGTGGAGCACGATGAATGACCCTCTCCTATCAGTAGGGCGGGGTCTAAGGGCGCTGTCTCTGTCTGGCTTTGAGGGTGACCTGCTGGCCTGGTTGGTAGTCCTGCTGGTCAGCGGGGCGCCCTTGCTGCTCCTGATTCGGATAGGGAAGAAGGGCAGAGGGATGGAGGATCTCCTTCTTGGCTTGATGGCCCCTGTGATCTTCTGCTGGCTCTTTTATTTGGCCAATCCGACCCAGCTGGGGGAGACTGCGTCCCAGATCTTCCCCTTAGCCGGAGGGTGTACGGTGCTGTCTATGGGGGCGGCGTGGCTGGTTTTGAAGCTGCTCCGGGGCCTGGATGGGGCACCCACCCAGCGCCTGGCTGCCGCCTTTGGGGCGCTGCTCTCCGGCTGTGCCCTGCTGTGTGCCTTTTCCGTGGCCTACGGAGGGGCCGCCGGGGTAGCTGCCCAGTGGGCCTGGGTGGTGGAAGGCAACACGAACCCTGGAGGGCTGACGCTGCCGGTTCTGATTGTTCTGGGGGTGCTGAACGCCGCCCCCGGCCTGCTGGTAGCTGTAACTATGGTTTGGGGCTCCGAGCTGGCCTCCGTCCTAGGGGGCGGCACCTTTGACCAGGCGGGGGCGGAGCTGTGCGGCCGTGTTGCTCTGGCCTGCAAGACGGCGGCGCAAGCTACTGTGACGCTGACTGTCTTTGCCAACCTGCTCCAACTGGCCCTGGTGGGGGAGCTGCTTTCCGCCAGCTTCTCCATCACCCTCCCGCTGTTCTCACTGGCGGCCTCCGCCGGGCTGTTTCTCCTGTGCCGCTGCCTTCAGCGGGGGGCGGTCCTCCAGGAGGACAACGACTCCATCATTTGAGGGAAAGCTATGGCGATCAGAGTATATTTGAGCGACGTGCTGAAGGAGCGGGGCATGACCTCTAAGGAGCTATGTGCCAAGGTGGGAATTACCGAGGCTAACCTGTCTATCTTGCGCTCCGGGAAGGCCAGCGGTGTGCGCTTCCACACCATCAATAAGATATGCTACTATCTGGACTGTCAGGTGGGGGACATTCTCCACTTTGACGGACGATTGGAGGACAAAGATGAAGAAACTGTGGACTAAGGGGAAGACAGGGGCGGCGGCCGTCCTGCTGGCCTGCTTTCTGGCGGCTCTAGCCGCCAGCACTTCTGGCAGCCGACTGGCCCGGCCAGAGAGGGAGGACCCCGGAGCGGACCAGTTTATCGGTTTTCACATGGTATTGGAGAAGATGCCGAAGGAGGGGGAGGAGATCCCGGTGGACCAGAGTCACTGGGTGGAGTACGGCACAGAGGAAATGAAAACAGAGGACTTCGGCACCCTGTCCTTTCCCAAAAAGATTTTAATTGGACGGTTTACCGACGATCCTCACGGACAGGACTATGAATTTCCAGGTCTGCCTGGCCTGAACTGCTTTTTGGCCGAGGAGGAGCTGGAAGAAGGCGGTACTCAATATGCCGGTACCAGCGGCCTGGCGGGCGCTCATATTAAAGTGGGCGATGAGGAGGAGTCCATCAGCGGAACGGTCTACTTTGGACCGCCTTTGGATGACAGAAACTGGAATACAAACGAGTTTGACTACTGCTGGACTGCCTATCAGGTGTACCAGATGGAGGATGGCACGGTCTATCTGGACGGCAGTGGAAACAGCTACGGCGGTATGGGGGGATTTACCACTAAGGTCACAGACACCCAAACCAAGACCGCCGATGGGGAGGAGGAAATATTCTCTTTTACAGCGGAAGTAACGATGGAATCTGTGGAGCGGGTGACAGAGCTGGAGGTCCGCTGGTACGGAGAGGAGGAGCTGCTGGACCGCAGGACGCTGACCATGGAGGAAGTGGGAGAGGGGCTGTCCCTGGAGCGGCCCCAGGGGGCGGTCTGGGCCCTTGTGACCCAGAGGGACCGGACTGGAGCCACAGAGCGGTCTGTCTACACTCTGGGGACGGAAGCGGGCGCTTCCCACCAGATGGTCCAGCTGGATGAGCGGGGGATGGGCCGCGTGGTTTATCTGAATTTGGATTAGGATCGGCGGGAGAGGGAAAGGACCCTCTCCCGCTGTCCTGTTTGGGTCCAAAACCGGTCTGGACATGCTGCGGGGGAGCGGAGGGGAAAAGTCAGAAAAAATTTTAGGGAAAATCATTGACATTTGGGGTATGACCGGATATAGTGTATCTCGCTATCCGTGAAAACCCGGCCCCCCGGATGTCCACAGCGGGCGGACGCCGAACCGGGTGAATAAATCGAGGGAGCTGACAAGTTTTTATCAGACTAAAGGGGGATAAGCGAGATGTCCAAGGAGCTGATCCGTCTGTCCAACTGCACCATGTCCTTTGACGGCGAAGTGGTGCTGGATGGAATCAATTTGTATATCAACGACAAGGAATTCCTCACACTGCTGGGTCCCAGCGGGTGCGGCAAGACCACCACACTCAGAATCATTGGTGGTTTTCAGACGCCCACCTCTGGCGATGTTTTTTTTGACGGTGTGAGGATTAATGCTGTTCCGCCCCATAAACGGGCGGTGAACACGGTATTCCAGAAGTATGCCCTGTTTCCCCACCTGAACGTATATGAGAACGTGGCCTTTGGCCTGCGTATCCCGAAGGCGGATGATAAGGGGAAAAAAGTCAAGCTGCCGGAAAAGGAGATCCACCAACGTGTCATGGAGATGCTGGAGGTGGTCAACCTGAAGGGCTTTGAAAAGCGGCACATCAGCCAGCTGTCCGGCGGCCAGCAGCAGCGGGTGGCCATTGCGCGGGCCCTGGTGAACCGGCCCAAGGTGCTTCTGCTGGACGAGCCCTTGGGCGCCCTGGACCTGAAGCTGCGCAAGGATATGCAGAATGAGCTCAAGCGCATCCAGCAGGCTATGGAGATCACCTTTATTTATGTTACCCACGACCAGGAGGAGGCCTTGGCCATGTCCGACACTGTAGTGGTCATGGACGGCGGCAAGATCCAGCAAATCGGCACTCCTGAGGACATCTATAATGAACCGAAAAATGCCTTTGTGGCCGACTTTATCGGTGAGTCCAATATCATCGACGGCATCATGCGAGAGGACGGAGTGGTGGAGATCTTCAACCGGCGGTTCCAGTGCCTGGACGGAGGCTTTGAGAAGGACGAGGCGGTGGATGTGGTCATCCGGCCCGAGGACGTGGATATCGTCCCCGAGGACCAGGGCCAGCTGAGGGGCACGGTCACCAACGTGACCTTCAAGGGAATGCAGTACGACATCATCGTAGACTTCTATGGCTTCAAGTGGCTGATCCAGACTACCGACCTGTCCCCCGTGGGCAGCCGCATCGGCATCAAGATTGATCCCGATGGCATCCACGTTATGAAGAAGAGCCAATACTCCGGGATGTTTGGCGACTACTCCTCTTACTCCGAGGAGTACGAGGAGATCGGCGACGCCTCCCTGGAACCGGACGAGGCGGATGGGGAGGACGGAGATGAAAAGGAATAAGCTGCTTTCCCTGTTTGCCGCCCCCTATGTGTTGTGGATGGCGGTATTCACCATTGTCCCCATCTTTATGGTGGTGTTCTACGCCTTTACCACGGCGAACAGCGCCGAATTGATCGCGGCGGGCAACTGGAGAGAGGCGTTTACCCTGGATAATTTTGCCCGGATGGGCACCTACGCGGTGGTTTTTACCCGCTCCTTCAAGCTGGCCATCATCGCCACGGCTATCTGCGTCCTCATCGGCTATCCCTTGGCCTACTTCATGGCCAAGGAGGGCCCCGGCTTTCAGAAGATGGCCATGGTCATCATTATGCTGCCCATGTGGATGAACTTCCTCCTGAGGACCTACGCCTGGATGTCCATTCTGGACAACAGCGGTATTCTGAACCAGTTTTTCCAGGCGGTGGGCATCATAGATCTGGGCAATTTATTGAATGGCTGGCTCAATGATGTCTGTGCGGCCATCAACACGACGGTGCTGCCGGCCCTGAAAGATCTGCCGGGGATCGGGGAGCTGCTGCCAGCCGATTTCCTGCTGGATGCAGCCCGGCCGACCAATATGAAGTTTTTTAAGCTGCTCAACACCCAGGGCGCTGTGGTGCTTGGCATGGTTTACAACTACCTGCCCTTTATGATCCTGCCCATCTATTCGGTGCTGCTTAAGCTGGACAACTCTCTGCTGGAGGCAGCCAGGGACTTGGGGGCCAGCTCTGCCCGGGTATTCCGGAAGATTACCCTGCCCCTGTCCCTGCCCGGTGTGCTGTCCGGCATTACTATGGTGTTTGTTCCGGCCGTTTCCACCTTTGCAATCTCCAAAATGCTGGGCGGCGGCACCCAGATCATGCTGGGCGACCTGATCGAGATGCAGTTTCTGGGCAACGCCTACAACCCGAGGCTGGGCTCGGCTATCTCCCTGGTAATGATGGTCATTGTGGTCACCTGTATGTGGATTATGAATCGCTTTGGAGAGGGCGAAGAACAGGCGGTGACGCTATGAGAAAAAATGGTATCGCTTCCCGTGCCTTTATGGTCATGGTGTTTCTGTTCCTGTATGCCCCTATCTTTCTGCTTATCATCTTCTCCTTCAACGAGGGAAATAGTAACGCGGTCTGGCAGGGCTTTTCTCTAAAGTGGTATCAGGAGCTGTTCAAGGACCGGATCATTATGCAGAGCGTATATACCACGCTGACGGTATCCCTGATCGCCACAGTGGTATCTACTGTTGTGGGCACCTTTGCCTCCATCGGTTTTTACAATATGCGCCGGCGTTGGCGGGAGCCCCTGGTGACGGTCAACAACATCCCAATGATCAACGCCGATATCGTCACCGGCGTGGCGCTGTGTCTGTTCTTCGTGGCTGCCTTCGGCGCCTGGAACGGTTTTGTGGAATGGATGGAAACGACCCATCGGCTTACCGCGCCCAGGCTGTATATGGGCTTTGGCTCCTTACTGATCGCCCATATCTGCTTTGATATCCCACATGTGGTGCTGTGCATCATGCCCAAGCTGAGGCAGATGGACGGCCACCTCATCGACGCGGCCCAGGACCTGGGCTGCACCTGGATGCAGGCGTTCTGGAAGGTCGTGGTGCCCGAAATCAAGCCGGGCATTGTGTCCGGTGCGCTCATCGCCTTCACCATGAGCGTGGATGACTTCGTCATCTCCTACTTTACTGCCGGCTCCTCAGTGTCCACCTTGGCCATGACTATTTACGGCATGACTAAGAAGCGGATTACCCCTAAGATCAACGCCATTTCCACCCTGCTCTTTGCTACGGTGCTGCTCCTGCTCATTATCAACAATGTGAGGGAAGCCCGTTTGGAGAAGGCCAGAAAGCAAAGACGATAATCCCCCTATTTTGTTCTCAGGGCCTGCCGGCCTGGAGATATATTCTTAAAAATTACTGGAGGAATGATAAATTGAAAAAAATTGCAGCCTTGACCCTCGCCATGACCATGGCGCTGGGCCTGTTCCTGTCCGGATGCGCCATGGAGGACAATGGAGGGGATACCGCGGGGAGCGGCAGTACCGGCAGCGCGGGCAACAACAGCAGCGGCACCAACACCGGAAAGCGGGTAGTCAATGTGTGCAGCTGGGGTGAGTATATCGACACAAGCCTGATCGATGAATTTGAGGAGAAGACCGGCATCGAGGTCAACTACCAGACCGCCGAGAGCAACGAGGCGCTGTATTCTACCCTGGCCCTGGGCGGAGCGAACTATGATGTTATCGTCCCCTCTGACTATATGATCTCTCAGCTGATTGAGGAGGGGATGCTTCAGGAGCTGGACTACAGCAAGATCCCCAACTTTGAGAAGATCGACCCACGATTCCAGAATCTGTCCTATGATCCAGAGAACCTGTATACCGTACCGTACACCTGGGGTACTTTGGGCATCATCTATAACACCACTATGGTAGACGAGCCCATTACCAGTTGGAGCTCTATGTTCGATGAGAAGTACGCCGACAATGTGGTGATGATCCGCAACTCCCGTGACGCCCTGGGTATTGCGCTGTACTATCTGGGCTATTCCGTCAATACCACTGATGAGAGTGAGATCCGTGAGGCCTATCAGCTGCTGGCTGATGCCAACGCCAAGGGCGTCTATCAGGCATTCTATATGGACGAGATCTTCCAGGCCATGGAGCGGGGCAACGCCGCTATCACCGCCTATTACGCCGGCGACTACCTGACCATGCGGGAGAACAACCCTGATTTGGCCTATGTGGTGCCTGAGGAGGGTTCCAACTGGTTCGTGGACGCCATGTGCATTCTGAAAAACGCTCAGAATGTGGACGAGGCCCATGAATGGATCAATTTTATTGCCTCCACCGAGGCCAACCTGGCCAACATGGACTATATCTGGTATGCCTCTCCCAACAGCGAGGCGCTGGAGCAGTACCCCGCTTGGTACGAGGAGCAGTACGGCGAGCCTCTGGATATGGAGCTGTATGAGATCATGGCCGCTCCCCAGGAGGTGTTGGACCGGTGCGAAGCCTATCTGGTCACCCCGCCCGATATCCGCAATCTGTACAACGAGCTCTGGACTCAACTGGGTATTAACTGAAACAGGCCCGCTATCTCTGAAAAGAGATAGCGGGCTTTTTATGTGGCCGGTAAAAACCTTAAGAGGGGATGGAGGACTCAATTAAGATCAGGGGGGAGACCGTCGTTGGATACCGATAGCTAGAGAAGAGATACCTCTGGCAGTGAAAAAGAATCGGGAGTATACTATTGATATTCACTTCTTGACTACGGTGCGGGATAAGGATATCTGTTATAGAAGAAAAAAATTGCTTCCGCAACCGCCGGTTGCGGAAGTTTCAACCATAGTTGATAGTATGTAACTAGGAATGGCGGTATAGTGCTTATAGGGAGGGAAAGAAGATGTTGTCTGAAAGGATCTATCAGTTCAGGCGGAACAGCGGGCTTTCTCAGGAACAGCTGGCGGAGAAAATAGGCGTTTCAAGACAGGCTATCTCCAAATGGGAGAGTGGAATATCAACGCCTGAATTAGAAAAACTGTTAGCATTGAGCGAGTGCTTTGACATTACTATCGACGAACTTGTGAAAGACGAGGCATTTACTCAAGGGACAAATGAAGTGCCACAGGAACTAGAAAAAACCAAAGATCCAAAAGCAATCGAAATGAAAGTGGGCATAGGGCTTTGCTTGGTGGGTGCTATCTGTCTGATCCTGTTCGGAGCTATGATGGTTTTGAGTCCAAGCGCAGCGGAACAGCTTAATGCTGCTTCAACAGTTACTTTGAGCGGATCTGGTATACTTATCATTCTCTGCGTGCTTTCGATGGTTATAGGATTAGCACTAATATTGCGAAAAAAATGAATTGGGGGGCAGGCATATGAAAAAGTTGAGTTATTTGTTCACGGCGCTCGCGATTGTACTATCTGACATAATGTGTTTCGTGGTTGCCTATCATTACCGTGATATGCTTTGCGGTATTGAGCACTCCTGCTACAGCGCGCCGGCCAGCGTTGCCTTTCTGTATGCCGTTCCGTTTAGCGTTGGGATCATCATATGTACGGTTGTGGCATATACGCTTCATAAAAAATAATATAAAGAGGCCCCTCCCTGGAGGGAAGGGCCTCAAATTGGACTGACAAAGACTTATGCCTTTTTCTTGATGGGATGGCGGATCACTGTTTTCCACCGTTCAGGCGCCACTTTTCTCGCGTCGGACAGATAGATCTCGTGATGCAGGCGGTCGGCTGTGAGATCTGTCACATATCCATGTTTTTCTAAATATTCCTCCATCAGAGCCACGGTCTTGGGCTCCTCGTCAAATGGGCCAAGATGCATGATCTGGACGCACAGACCCTCATGGATCGTCAGGAATTCGGCCGATGAGCAGTCTATCCGCTTCTTCTTCTCAGCAGTTTGGACTGCCCAGCCAAAGTGTTCTCTGGTCACAAAATCCGGCAGACGAATGACGGAGATCCAGTGAAAGTCCTCTTTACGCCCATAGCCCGCCCCGGCTGTACCGCCCTGCCACCAGAACCCTTCCAGTGGGGGAACGACATACTCAAAAAAGCCCTCAATCTTATAATCGCTCTTGTAGCTCATTTTTAACGTGTACGCAACGGCATATAGGATACTGATCGCCCGCTGGTACGCGCCGCCCTCTGCATTGGGATCTCCCTCGCCTCTCACTGCGATGTAGTTGGTGGACGGGACCTCTACGATCTCCGGCCTGTCCTTTGGCATATAAAATTCTTTGAATTCTTTTTTGAAATCAAAGGCCATATAGTTGTCCTCCTTATGCCACTGGTGTGTGCCCCGGTCAGTGGGGCTTCAATGATGGGATATTTGTAACTATACAATATTTTTAGGCTCTCTTCAAGGTGGGGAACAGGATCAGAGAACGGCTGCCGCGATACCCATGGATATCCAGGACACCTTGCTGGAATGTACCATAGGCCTGTTCATGGAAGGTTCATGAATTATTTGCAGTTCTGTGAAAAATTCCCTGGGCGTACATGGTATCCTAAGATTAGGTCAAGGGTGGATACCCGCTGACCCATTCTTTGAAATGACGGACAATGGGCCGTCTGGGCCGATGACGCCCCACTGCGCCGGCCCCCGGACTTCTCTATCAGGCAGAACGCCAGGAGAAGGACCGGCCCGCTCACTGCTGCCCCTCAGCCGGCCTCGGGGCGGCAGACCAAAAATACCCCGCCCGCGGGTTTGATATACAGGAAAGACGCCCCCTGGTTATCCAGGGGGCGTCTTTAGTCAGTAGGGGCGTGGAAGAGAAGACGGTAGTAATCTGTATCCAGAATGGAGGCGGAATAGGCCACCCGATTTTGTACCTCATTGACCAGGGGGACCAGGGCCTCCAAATCGGTTTCGCTGCCGTCCCAGCGGGTGAACAAGTCGTCGGAGGAGTTGTAGTAGCCCCGCTCGTTAATAAAGCTGTAATCGGCGAAAATCACCAGCTCCGGGCTGTCGGACAAAATGTCCGACCCCATGAGCAATCTGGAGTCATATTCCAAATCAAAGAGGTTAGATAGGGTTGGCATTACGTCCAGGCTGGAGCAGTATTTGTCCACATAGACCGGCTCCTCCAGGTCGGCGCTCCACAGGATCAAAGTATTTTCATAGATCTCAAATATTGGGTCCACCGGGTGGCCCAACAACTCGCTGTACTCCTCGTCAGTGAGGCCGTAGGGGTAGTGGTCGGCGGACAGGACAATGACCGTATCCTCCAGTTTGCCCGCCGCCTCCAACTGCTCTACCAGGCTCTCCACAGCCAGCTCCAGCTCGATTTGGCTGGCAAGATAGCACTTGACCGGGTCGCTGTACGGCAGGTCCTTGACCTCGTCCCAGTGGCGGGCAGACATGATATTCTCCTCCAGCGTATAATTCAGGTGGCCGCTGACTGTCAGGCAGTAGACCATGAACTGGTCCTCATCCACAAACATGGGGACAATGGTATCCATCATCATCTCGTCAGAAGGGGGAAAAATCCGCCCAGCAGCCAGATCGTCGGCAGGAATCACATCCTCCGCCCGTAACCCCTGATCGATGGCATAGTACTCATAGCCCATATTGGAGTGGGATAGATTCCGGTCGTAGTAGTCGTAGAGGTAGTCGTGGAAGGCCATGGTCCGGTAGCCTTCCTTGCGGAATTGGGTACCCAGCGCGAAGGGCATATAGTTGTCCGAGGATTGGGAGTAGCTCCAAACACCCGACTTGGGGATCAGACTGGTAGTGGTAACATACTCACCGTCCGAGGTGGATACTCCCCACAAGGGGGTATAGAAGTTCTCAAATACAAAGCCCTGGTGGGACAGCTTCCACAGAGTGGGGGTGCGCTGGGGATCCATGGCCAGGGTGGAAAAGCCCTCTGCCACGATCCAGACCAGATTTTTACCCTTAAAATAGCCGGTCCACTGGTTTTTAGCCGTGGGTTCCCGCTGGGAGAACCACTGATGCATCGCCAGCATATCTGCATCCGTTTCCTGCCGGATGAGAGTGTCAAAAGGGAGGTCCATCACGTGGTCGCCGCTGCGGTTTGGCGTGGAACCGTTCACTTCTGTGCCGTCAGGCTCCTGGGAGATATCCGGGTCGGCAGGTTGGTCTGGGTCGATGCCAAAGAGGACCCGGCGGATCTCCAACTGTGTCTGGGTCATCATGCCGAAATATTGCGTTTCCAGAGCCGGGACAGCGGCCTGGGTGTAGATATACCGCAGGGACATGGCACCGCCGCTGCACAGCAGCACGATGCACATGGTGGCCAACTGGATAGCGGCGGCCATGACCGCCCATCGTCTCCTCTGGCCCCGGACCAGAGGAGGATGGTCTGGGACTAGCCGCTGGCGAAAGAGGAAGGACAGAATCACCGGAATGGCCATCATCAGCACAGGGAACCAGTTGACTAATACCTCCATGGTGGCCATATCGCCAAAGGCCCCGGCGACCATCGCCATCTTGGTGAGAGAGAAGATGGTCAGAAAGGTCTTGAACAGGTGATAGTAGATGGCCTGGGCCCCGATCCACAGGGAGAGGAGCATCGTGAGCAGAGGTAACAGGACCCGGCCCTGGCGGGGGGGCAGGCCGCCGCACAAGAGTCCCAAGAGGAGGGCCACAGGCAGAGTGAACAGTAGGGTGAACAGCATTCCAACAGGGGACAGGGAGTAAAAGCAGTACAGCTTCAAGAATAATTCTTCATAGTAGATGACCGCGGCGAAAAACAGGGAAGGGAGGGCAAGCCTCCGCCACCGCTCTGGGATAGGAAGGCCCCGAAGCGGAACAGATCCGTTCATGATTAAGATCCTCCGGCTAAGAAATGTATTTTTATTCTAGTCCATTCCCGTTAGGCTGTCAATGCAGGGAAGGCGGAGAGAAAAAATTTAAGATTTTATGCCCTGATAAAAAACCGCTCAAAAATTGTACAATATGAATAAAATATGGAGAGAAATAAGGCGCTTTTTGACCTGAAGATAGCAAATACTACTTGCAAATTTTTCTACAATCTGATATGATAGCGATGATATTAATAGATTGTTCATAATTCCCGCAGGTTTACACCAGGGAGCCTCTGTGTTCAACAGGGCGATCACACAAAACAGCCGTCCTTTGTAAGTCTGGCTGTTTTACTATGTCTGTGGGCGGGAGCTGGAAAGCGAGGATACCTTGTCCCGAATGAGTCAACTGGCGCTGGACCGCTTGAAACGGGCCTATTCCGCCTATTACGATATTGAGGATATAGAAGACGGTACTCCGCTCAAGGCGCTGTGCGCCTATCATATGCGGGATAGCCAGTATGTTCTGGTCAAAAAAGCGGAGCTGTGGGCGGCGGAAAACCATGAGTATCTCTATCTCTGTGCGGTGGACCACCTGGATGAGGGGGCTGTGGACCAAATCTTTCAGCGGGTGCTGGAGGACGGAGAGCCCCGTGTGCACCCCCATATACAGCATATGTATACCTATCTGACGGCGGTGACGCTATATGACAGCGCCGAGCCCCAAGCCCTGGCCAAGCTGAGGAAGCTGAAGAAGCGCCGGGAATACAAGCTATCGCTCCATGGATGGATGGAGTTTAGAATAGCCGCCGTGGACCTGTCCACGGGCGAAATCACTGTCAACCGCGCGGGAAGAGCGATTCAAAAAGATCTGAAGCGGCTGACAGGGAGTATCATCTCTGCATATCATTTAGGAGAGGAGAAAACGCAATGAATGCAATGTTAGTTGTTATCGTTGGCATCGCTATTTTGATCGTAGGCTACATCTTCTACGGCGGCTGGCTTGCCAAACAGTGGGGTGTTGACGACTCCAAGGTCACCCCAGCTCATGAGCTGGAGGACGGCATGGACTACGTCCCTGCCAAGGCCCCTGTCCTGATGGGACACCACTTTTCCTCCATCGCCGGCGCCGGCCCCATCAACGGCCCCATCCAGGCCGCTGTCTTTGGCTGGGTTCCTGTGGTGCTGTGGGTTCTGATCGGAGGTATCTTCTTCGGCGCTGTCCATGACTATGGCGCCCTGTTCGCCTCCATCCGCCACAAGGGTCAGTCCCTGGGCGAAGTGGTGGCACTGAACATCGGTGAGCGGGCTAAAAAGTTGTTTCTGACCTTCTCTTACCTGACCCTGGTGCTCGTGGTGGCCGCCTTTGCCTCCATCGTGGCCAGCACTTTCCAGGCCACCTATGTAGACGGTGTGGTGGATGTGGCCGCTTCCGGGACGAATGCCTCTGTGGCTATGATTTCCCTGCTGTTCATTATTATGGCTATTCTTTTTGGCTTTTTCGTCTACCGTCGGGGCGCTTCTCTGTCCGTAGCTACCATCGTGGGCGTCATCGGTATCGTGATCTGCCTGGCCATCGGTCTGAAGTGGCACCCTATCTACCTGTCCAACACCGCTTGGATGTGGATTATCGGTGTGTACATTCTGATCGCCTCCGTGGCCCCCGTGTGGATTCTGCTCCAGCCTCGTGACTATCTGTCCTCCTTCCTGCTGTACGCCATGATGGTCATCGCGGCCGTGGGCGTGATCGGCGCCGGCCTCACCGGCGCGGACGCCGCTCATATGGATATGCCCGCCTTCACCGGCGCATATGACACCATCGCCCCGACCGGGACCTCTCTGGGCTATGTCTTCCCAGCTCTGTTCGTTACCATCGCCTGCGGCGCCATCTCCGGCTTCCACTCCCTGGTGGGCTCCGGCACCACCGCTAAACAGCTGGACCACGAGCGGGACGCCAAGCCCATCGCCTACGGCGGTATGCTCATCGAGTGCGCCCTGGCTCTGATCTCCCTGTCCGCCGTGTCCTTCATCTGGAACGAGTACGCCTCCGGCGAGATCGTAACTCCCACACAGGTATTCGCTACCGGCATCTCCCGCATGGTCGCCTCCATCCCCGGCCTGGCTGGCGCCCAGAGTACCATCAGTTCCCTGCTGGTCCTGACCGTGTCCGTGTTCTGCCTGACCTCTCTGGACACCGCCACCCGTCTGGCACGGTACATGTTCCAGGAGTTCTGGCTGGAGCCCGGCCAGACCTATAAGGATGCCACCGGCTTCAAGGCCATCCTGTGCAACCCCTTCGTGGCCACTGTCATCACCGTGGTGCTGGGCGTTGGCCTGGGCATGACTGGCTACTCCAAGATCTGGCCCCTGTTCGGCGCAGCCAACCAGCTGTTGGCCGCTCTGGCCCTGCTGACTGTGTGTGCCTGGCTGGGCAACATCGGCCGCAACAACAAGATGTTCTATATCCCCATGGCCTTCATGCTGGTAGTCACTCTGACTTCTTTGGTCCAGACTATCACCACCCAGGCTGGTAAGATCATGGCCGCTGGCGGTATGCCTCTGGACAAGGCCGGCAATTTCGACTGGGCTCCTTATGCTCAGTCTATCTTGGGTGCCGCCCTGTTTGTGCTGGCCATCGTACTGGCTGTGGAGGGCTGCAAGACCATCTTCGGCAAGAAGAAGGCCGCCTGATTTTTCCATCCGAACGACAAAAGCGGACCCGGTATGCCGGGCCCGCTTTTTGTTGCGGTGCCGGACCAACTGTGTTATGATTAAGATAATCTGGAAAAGGTGAGTCAGCGGCCGGTGAGGGAGCGCAGCGCTCGGTTACTGTGTTCCTGCTGGTCCTGACAGCGGCCTATGGAGATTTCCTACATGTGGATGCCACAGGAGGTTTCACCTGTTTCCTCTGGGGCCGACGATTTTTGTGCTGTGATATTTGTGTGGAAATTATCGATAGTCCGGGGAGCGCCCAGGTGGCTGGAGCACGTTTCCGGTGTCGGTATGTGTGTGTGGGGAACCTGACCGGTCAGGTGCGGCTTGCCTTATCCCTACTTCCAGATGCTGTATTGCGAGGTCATGACTATGAAAACTAGTAAACCGCTGTCCCTGCTGCTTTCTCTCCTCACCGCCCTGGCGGTTCTTAGCGGCTCCATCGCCGCCCCTCTGCTATGCCGCCCATTTTACTACGCGCATATCGACGCACTGGGGCTGGTGGAGTATACTGGCCTGACCAGGGAGCAGATCACAGAGGCGTTTGACCAGATGATGGACTACTGCCTGGGCCAGCGTCCGAACTTTGCCGCCGGCGTGCTCCCCTTTTCAGCCTCCGGGGCCAGCCATTTTGCCGATGTGAGGGGGCTGTTCCTCCTGGACCTGTGGGTACTTGTACTGTCCCTGGCCGGACTTGTGGTCCTGTTTTTCTGGTGCAGGAGAAAAAAGGCTCGCCCCCATTGTTTTCTTGGACGAGGTCCCGGATTCTGGGCCGCGTCCGCGCTGGGTGCCATCTTCCTGATGGTGGGCGGACTGGCGGCCTTGGACTTTGACCGGGCCTTTGTGGTGTTCCATGCCCTGTTTTTCCCAGGAAAAGAGAACTGGCTTTTTAACTGGTGGGAGGACCCGGTTATCCTGATTTTGCCCCAGGAATTTTTCCGGAACTGTGCCGTTTTGGTGCTGACTCTACTGCTAACCTGGTGCGCCGTCCTGATTGGGGCGGACCTGTGGGCCGCCAGTATACGGAAGAAGCGGCGAGAGGAAGTGAGTAGGCAGGGAGGCTGTCCTGGCTGTCAAGGATAAAAGGCGGTGTGTTCTGATAAAGAACACACCGCCTTTTATCTTCGGTCCTGGGGCTGTACCGAAAAAACCAATTTTTTATTTCGCCCGGAAGGCAAAAAAGCGTTGACCAAAGTAATTCAAAATCACAAACAGACCGGAGCCGGCTAGCAGGGTAAGGTTGCCTTCCCATTGTGGGCTAAGACCCATACCGGCCAGCAGCCAGCCCATGAGAGGCTGGGCTAGACCGTAGGCCAGCAACCAGCAGACGGTGATATTGAGCGCGAATCGAAGGACGACCCCAGCCCCTTTCTCCTGGTTGCGGAAGGTGAAGTGCTTATTCAAAAAGAAGCTGACTACACTGCCTACAATATAGTTAGCGGCGGAGGAGACCCACTCGCCCACCTCGCCCCAGGTGTAGAGTCCCGCTAGGTTGTAGAGCCCGAACATGACGCCATAGCCGACCAGGGTATTGACAATCCCCACCAGGATGAAACGGAAGAAGGTGGGATCAAATATCTTTTTTAGCAGTTCCTTCATCCCGGTCCCCCTCGCATCGTTCGGCCACGATATACCGTGGCCGGTCCTTGATTTCCTCATAGATTTTGGCGATGTAATAGCCGATGACGCCCAGACAGATCATCAGGATGCTGCCGATGAACAGCTGGAGCAAAATGATGGTGGTAAAGCCCTCCAGCGCGTTGCCAGAGGCCCACTGCCATAGAGAGTGGATGCCCAGCACCACCGAGCAGAGAAAGACCACTACGCCCAGCAGGGTGACCAGTTGAAGGGGGGCGGCGGAGAAGGAGGTGATGTTGGTGATGGCGTATCGGACCAGGCTGCGGATGGACCACTTGGACTCGCCCTCCAACCGAGGCTGTACCTCAAACTCCACTTGGGTGGTCTGAAAGCCGATCCAGGAGGAGAGGGCACGGAAAAAGGCATTTTTCTCCCGCATAGCGAGCAGGGTATCCACCGCTCGGCGGTCCAACAGCTTGAAGTCGGAGGCACGGGACATATCAATGCCCGTAGCCCGGCTGATGATGGAGTAAAAGCTTTTAGCCGCAAAGGTATGCAAGGGGTTTTCCTTGCCACGACTGGCCTTGACCCCCTCCACAACCTGGTAGCCCTCCTGCCACAGGCGGTACATCTCCACCGCCTTCTCTGGCGGGTGCTGCAGATCACAGTCCATGACTAAAGTGCAGTCCCCACGGGCCTGGGCCAAACCGGCGAAGATGGCGGCCTCTTTGCCGAAATTCCGGGAGAAGCGGACCCCACGGACCTGGGGATGGCGGCCCGCCTGTTCCTGAATGACGGTCCAGGTGCGGTCCCGGGAGCCGTCGTCCACGAATACTAACTCATGGGGGATGTCCGCATCTATCAGGATGGCGGTAATGGTGTCCGCCGCCCGTGGGATAGAGGCCTCCTCGTTGTAGGAGGGCAGAACGACGGACAGCAGGCCGGATCTTAGGGTGTCTTCCATTTGCTTATCTCCTGTTCTCATAAGCGATTTCGAAGTCAGATTTTGGGGTGTACTCCTCCTGGAGCTTCACAACCACTCGGCCGTCCACCATCTGGACGCTGCCCTGGGCGGGGTAGAGGGGCATGGACTGGAACTCCGGAGAAGCGGCCACAGCGATCATGGTGTCCTCGTCAGGTTCCGCCACGGGAATGTTGAGCCAGTCGTTCAGGTAGTAGTAGATGTGCTTGTTCAGGGTGGCCACTGTATCACGGGGGACACTGTAATGGTCCACCTGATCGTAGCTGTCAATCTGGGCCGTCAGCTGATCTTCCGGGATAGCGCCCACGATAGCGACCTCCATCCCAGGTTCATAGCCGGGGCAGGCCTCCACACGGGCAAAAAGCCGGGTGAGATAGCTCTCTGTAGCCCGGTGGGCCTGGGCGGAGGCGGTGTACAGCAGATTGTTGGTATTCAGGCAGAACACCAGCAGAAGCACTCCCCACAGGACAGCGGCGGGAGGGACCCAGGCCCCAGGACCAGCGGAGGCCCCTTGACTGTCCAACAGCCCGACGGCCAGGAGGACCAGAAGATAGACAGATACAAAGGCGTATTTCATTAGGGGAGTAGGGACAGACCATGGGCTGAGGATCTGGCCAAAGTCCATGCCCAGAGGCAGGAGGGCGACCATAGACAGGGCGGTCAGGGGCCGCCACCTATCCCGATAAAGCCCCTTTTTCCCCAGGTGGAGGAGAAAGCAGGCTCCCCCCAAAGCCAGAGCGGCCAGATCTAGAATGACCATCCACAAATCAGCGAAGCCGTTGGCGGAGCTGGGAAGAAAAAAGAAGGACACCACCTGTTTATAGGAATCCAGGATAAGCCGGGGAAGCTGACCGAAGGGATAGCCGGAGCTGGCGGCGTCCATTCCCAGATAGGATAACAGTTCCAGGCCCTTGAACTGTAGGAACAGCAGAAGGACACCGTAGTACAGCAGGGCGCCGGCAACCAAATAGGCCATCAGCCGGAGACCTAGGCGGAGGGTGGATTGGAAGGTGAACTCAGGGTCCAGAGCAGCCCGAAACACTGCCAGTAGGGACAGAGAGATGGCCACAGTCACATAGGCCTGATAAGTCCCCATGGACAGAGCGAGAGCCACCACTCCAGCCGCCCAACTCAGAAGGGTTCCCCGCCTAGCCAGCCAGACGGACAGCACCGCGAGCAAAATAGCCAGACAGTAGGCAGAAGCGGTAAACAGGTATAAAAAGGTGTATCCCATCACTGGGAAAGCAGCCATCACCGCACCGGCTAGCCCAGCGAGTACCCGGCTGTCCAGCCGAAGCAGACTGACGGTCAGGGCGGCGGCGGTTCCCAGGAGGAGCAGGGACAGCAGGCCGATGGCCGCCGGCATCTGGGTGTAACTGTTGAGAGCGGAGGCGTAATGGAGAAACCAGCGGCCGGAGATAGTCATCTGTTGAAGATCATGGACCCGGCTCAAGCCGTCAGAGTTGGGGATGAGGTTGGTGAAGGCGTACAAATGGACTAAAAGGCCTGTGATCAGGCAGCTGAAAAAGGCGGTCCGCTGGGCGGGAGCGATCCGGCGCCACAGACCGGCACCCCGTTGGTCAATGGTCATAAGTTCCCTCCTATGTGGGGGCCAGTGTACATAAAATCTCATTCCACATTATAGGCCGTTTTGCGGGATATTGCAAGGGAGAGGAAAAAAGTAGAGGAGAAATTTGGCGGGCCCAATGGACGTATAAACAGTATCACCTTACAGCGGATGGCCAAACAGTGCACGGAAGGAGGATTGGGAAAGAAAACAGGTCCCGGACCATAAGGTCAGGACCTGTTTGGTGTTATGGGAGGACTATCCCTGGCATTCTAGGGCCCAGATTCGCTTGTCCCGCCGGAAGAGCAGGCAGGTGGCCACACCCAGAAAGCCCATGGCCAGGAACAGCCCGGCGGCGCCAGCGCCCTTTCCGGTCCCAAAGAGGGCAGCCCAGAGACTATCTGGACCAAGAGCGGCGGCGAGAGGCTCAAACACCTGATCTACCAGAAAGCCGCCCAGCAGATAACCCACCGGAATGGTGAAGAACTGAAAGGAGTTGCGGGCGGCGTATACCCGCCCCTGGATGTCCACAGGGATCCTGGATCGGAATAGGGCGTCCAGATTGGCGTTCATGATGGGAATACCCACCCAGCCGAGGGCGGCGCCCACACACCACAGAGAAAGATCACGCCCCAGGGCGAGAATAAAATTTTCTGTGGACATTGCCAACAGCAGGGTATTGCAGATGACACGCACCCGGCTTTTTGGGGCCGGTAGGAGGGAAGCGGCTATGCTGCCCCCAAGCATGGCCACACCGCTGACGCTCTGGACCAGGCCCAGGACGTTTTCGCCACCCCAAGGACGAGTAAGGGCCAGGGCAGGCAGGGCCGCGTTGAACATGGAGGCCGTCAGGTTGATGGCGGCCAAAAAGAGAATCAGATTTAAAATACCTCGGTTCTCACCGAGATAGCGGAGACCGGCCTGGGTGGAGCGTAGAAGGCTCTCCGTCCGCTCCGGCTTTGGTCCCTGCGGAATGGGGATGAATAGCAGCAGGGAGCAGAAGGCCAGCAGAAAGGTAGCCAAGTCAAAGAGAATGACCCACTCCAGTCCCAGCAGGGTGTATAGGGCAGTGCCCAGGGCGGGAGCCAGCATATTGTTCAGCGAGTAGGACAGAGAACGAAGGCCGCTGACCCGTTGGTAGTGCTTCTCCGGTGTCAGCAGAGTGACCGCCACGTCAGCGGCAGGCTGCTGAACTGTGTTCATCAGGCCGGTCAAACCGTTGAGAAGGTATAGGTGCCACATATGAAGCTGACCGGATGCCGCCAGCAGAAGCACGGTCGAGGTGCACAGGGCGGCAAAGGTGTCGCAACAGAGCATGGTAGCCTTCTTATTCCAACGGTCGCTAAGAGCACCTGCGAAGATGCTCACCAGCACATATGGGGCATAGGAGCATACGGAGAGCAGGGCTGTGGTCAGGGCGGAGCCCCGATCCTGATACGACCAGAGCACAAGGGCGAAACTGGTCATGGAGCTGCCCAGAGTGGACAGCAACTGGGTGAACCAAAGGATCAGAAAGGACTTCAGCTCACCAATAAAAGAAAAGACAGATGACATGGGACTTTGCTCCTTTTTTGTTTTATAGGGATAAAACAGGCGCAAAGTCCGGCAGGGGCGGTAAGGAATGAGAAAATACACGCTCCACGCAAATCCGCCCGGTCAGACTTTGCGCGGAGCCGCTCCAATGGCAAGCTTCATGGTGCTGTCCTCCTAAGATGCCCATATTCGGGCAAGCTCGCCGTAGCATCGCCGGCGGCAGGGACAATGATACCACGGAATAGGGCGAGAAACAAGGGGCGGCCTTACGGCAGCCACGGAGGGTGTTGTCAAAACGGCCACTGGATAGTGTCAAAGAAAAAAGATGCCTGAAGGGAGAGCTCACAGGAAAAGGAAGGGGATTATTTGCTGGAAGAGGGGAGTAGTGATGAGTGGCAAGTGAAATTATAAAATTAAGCAAAGTTACTATATTCTTCTTGCATCAAAAAAGACTACATGGTATAATCTAACAGAAATTAGCGCTGTGGTATTTGGAAAAGATCTGGATCTTTTCGTCATCCTTGATCAAGGATGACCATCTGGTTTGTGTACTGAACGGCGTTCAGTCAAAAATTAAAGTGGAGGGGAGATATGGAACGTGCCGTCCCGGCTCTGGTGATTTTTAGGGTCTGGGACAAGTAAGGGGGATTTATTCGGTATCCCGACAAAAAACCGGAAATTTTTGTGTGAGGAGAAGATCAGATGCCTAATTCAAAACCAGAAAAAGATATCGACATCAACCAACTTGACAGCGACCTAGCCGCCGCACAAAAGTTGGAGCAGGGAAAAAATACTATAATTGGACGGATTGCGATGGCGTTCGCCTTCGCAATGTCCCTGTTCCACATTTTAACTGTGTTCCGTCAATTAGATGTCATTCCACAGCGTGGCGTCCATGTAGCTTTTGCGTTCACTATTTTGTTTTTAAGCATGCCTTTGTATGAACACGTTTTTAAGGACAAGTATGCGGGGAATCCTACCTTCCGGCTCGTCTGCCGCATGGTCGATATTTTATTGGTCCTGGCGACCTGGGCTTCGGTGTATATGTGTTCTTATGAATATGACCATCTGTCGGATAATTTGGGTCGGGCCGGTATATGGGCCGCAGTCGCCGGCGGGATCCTGCTGGTTCTTACGTTGGAGGCTGCCCGTCGCTGCCTGGGCTATATCATGCCTGCTTTGGGCTTAATTTTTATCGTTTATGCCCTGGTGGGCGAGTATTTGCCTGGGCAGTTGGGCCACAAGGGCTATTCTTTTAGCGAGATATTCAAATACTTAGCTGTTGACTTAGATGGTATTTTTGGTACTACCATTTCGGTTTCAGCCTCTACTATCTTCATGTTTGTCATGTTCGGTGCCTTCCTGGAAGCATCGGGTTGCTCCACCTTTATCAACGACCTGGCCCTCTCTGTGACTGGAAAGTTGCGCTGTGGACCGGCCTTGGCGGCTGTAGTAGCCTCTGCCCTCATGGGATGCATCAACGGTTCCGCCGTGGCCAATGTGGTGGGTACGGGCACCTTTACCATTCCTCTGATGAAGTCCAGGGGCTATAAGCCTGACTTCGCCGCTGGTGTGGAAGCAGTCGCCTCGACCGGAGGACAGATTCTGCCCCCCGTTATGGGTGCTGGTGCCTTTCTGATGGTGGCTTTCACCGGTGAGCCGTATACGGCTGTGGTCGTGGCCGCAGCAATCCCCGCCGTTCTCTATTTCTTGGGTGCCGCATTCGCTGTGTTTGCCCAGGGTGAGGTAGGTAATGTGGAGCTGTTGCCCCCCGAACAGATCCCCCGTACCCGGGATGTGCTGAAGGACGGCTGGATCTACCTGGTTATCATCGGAGCCCTGGTGTATGCTCTACTGGTAGCCCAGTATTCTCCCGCCCTGTCCGGCCTGATTGGCTGTGCGGCTGTGCCGCTGGTTATGCTGTTTGATAAAAAGAAGCGCTATACTCTCAAGCAGATTCCAAGCTCTATGGTCAAGGCCGGTTACGGAGCTTTGTCCATCGTTGCCGGTTGCGCCTGCGCCGGTATCGTGGTGGCTATGGTTTCCCGCACTGGAATCGGCATCGTGTTCGGCGATATGATGATCAACGCCGCCGGCCGTCAGACCTTCCTGTCCCTGCTGTTCACCGCCATTGCTTGTATCATCCTAGGCATGGGCCTGCCCACAACATCTTCCTATATCATTGCCGCTTCCATACTGGCCCCTGCCCTGGCCAAGCTGGGCATCCCCATTCTGACCGCCCACCTGTTTGTGTTCTATTTCGCCTGCCTGTCCGCTATCACGCCTCCCGTAGCTCTGGCGGCTTATGCTGGTGCTGGCATCGCCAAGTGTGACCCGATGACTACAGCGGTCCACGCCTGTCGAATTGGCTTTGCAGGATTTATCGTACCCTTCGTATTCTGCTATAACAGCGCCCTGATGCTGGATGGCTCTATCCTTGAAATTGTCAAGGTGTGTGGCACAGCCATCGTTGGTTGCGCCGGCCTGTCCTGTGGCCTGCAGGGCTGGTTCTTCAGCAAGCAGCGCAAGATCTCTGTTCAGTCCCGTGTCTTTGTGATCGCTATGGGCTTCTGCATGATGATGCCCAGCGACTTGTTCAGCATTATCGGTATTGCGGGTTTGGCGGCTATGGCATCCTTTGAGATCTCCCGTACCAAGAAGCTCAATGCCGTCGCCTGATGTGCCCGATCCGTGCTGCGCCCAGCGGTATGCCCAATCGTTGGTTTTGTGGAGGCGTCTGTCTCCATTGCGACCAGAACAAAAAAGGAGAAAGGAAGCGAACATTCATGAAAAAAGCGATCTCTCTTACCTTGGCATTGGTTATGGCTCTGTCCCTTGTCTCTTGCGGCTCCAAAGATTCCGACGGCAATAGCTCCAATACGGGAAATAACAGTGCTGGCAGCACCGGTGGAAGCTCTGCCTCTCAGTCCACGACCGACGGCAACTATACATATAGCGGTCGTCTAACTTTAGGCGGATCTGACTCCACCGGCCAGATGTACGCGGCTGCCGCTACAATTGCCACCACTTTCAGTGCCTCCATCGACGGCCTGGATGTGAGCGCTACCACCTCATCTGGTTCCAACGAGAACGCCTTGAACGTCCATGATGGGGTCGTTGAACTGGGTATGTGCTCCGGCGATGCGGCCGGCGCCGCCCGGGCCGGCACTGGAAAGTTTGAGAATGTAGGTCCCTGTGAGGACATCGTCTGTATTGGCGCCGTCTATGCCTCCGTGTCCAATTGGATTGCGCTGAAGGACTCCGGCTATGAATATCTTCACGACGCCGTGGGCGGTGTGTTCGGCATCGGCCCTGCTGCCTCTACCTCTGAAGATTCTGCCCGCTTGGGTCTGAAGGCCGCCGGTATCACCGAGGAGAATTCTACTTTCCAAAACGTCACCCTGGGCGACGGTGCTGACAACGTGGCCAATGGCGTGATGGCTGCCTCCACTGCATTCTCTGGCCCTCCCGTAGGCGCTCATCTGAACGCCGCCGTTACCAAGGACTGTGTGTGGCTGGGCTTTACCGAGGAAGAACTAGACACCATTATCGCAGAGAACCCTGCTTATAGCCGCCAGGTCATCCCCGCCGGCACTTACCCCGGCCAGGACAAGGATGTGCCTACCTTCGGCGTAAAGACCCTGGTTATCTGTAATGCTGATGCCGATGAGGAGTTGATCTATCATCTGGCCAAGGCCCTGGTAGACAATGCCGAGGACATGATTGCAGGCAATGCTTCTCTAGCCCCCATGGCCAGCGCCGACTTCATCTGTAAGGATCTACCGGTACCCCTCCATCCCGGCGCTGAGGCATACTACAAGGATGCCGGTCTCTTGTAAGCTGAGTTCTATAGTACAAAACAGCAAAAGCACAGCTGTCTGACCAGAAGGGGATGACACATGGCTTGACAGCTCCCCATTGGGCCTGCTGTCCATAAATCTGGACAGCAGGCCTACAGTTTATTTCTAAGGGAACTCCTGACCTCCATTTGACTTCCTTATGAAAGTCAGCTATAATAAATCCATAAAAATGGAGTGCTCCTGTTGAAAAAATACAAGGAGGATGGGGAATGGAAGAGTTGTTGGAGCAGTTACTGGAGGATTGCCGGCCCTATACCCAGCAGGGAAAGGTGGCCACTTATATCCCGGAGCTGGCTAAGGGAGATGCCAATGACCTGGGGATTTATGTGCTCCGCAGCGACGGGCGGCACTATCAGGCGGGGGACTACAAGAAGCGATTTACCATCCAGAGCGTGGTCAAGCCTATCCTCCTGCTGCTGGCGCTGATGGACAACGGGGAGGAGTACGTCCGATCCCGGGTGGGCGTAGAGGCCACGGGCAAGCCTTTTGACGCCATCAATGTCACGGACCAGACCTTGTTCAGCGACCACTTGAACCCCATGGTCAATATGGGCGCCATCGCCATGTGCACTCTAATTAAGGGAAAGGACTATGAGGAGCGATTCCGGCGCCTGCTGGACCTGACCAGGCAGCTGGCCGGAGACCAGGAGATCGATCTGGATCAGCAGGTCTACCTGTCGGAAAAGCGGACGGGAAATAAAAACCGGGCACTGGCCTTTCTGCTGAAGACCTATGGCATGATCGAGGACGATGTGGAACAGGTGCTGGACTGCTATTTCAAAGCCTGTTCCATCTCGGTGAACAGCAAGGACTTGGCCCACATCGGTTTTGTGCTGGCCAACCGTGGGAAGCTGCCTCAGACAGAGGAGCGGATCTTCCCCAGCCGGTATGCCACCTATGTCAACGCCATTTTGATGACCTGTGGGATGTACGACGGCTCAGGAGATTTCGCGGTCAATGTAGGCGTGCCGGCCAAAAGTGGAGTGGGAGGCGGCATTATGGCTGTGGTGCCCACCAGAATGGGAATCGGTATCTTTTCCCCTGGGCTGGATGGAAAGGGAAACAGCCTGGCAGGTATTAAGGTGTTGGAGGAGTTGTCTAAGCGGATGTATCTAAGTATTTTCTGATAAGGAAGGGGGAGCGATTGAGTTTGCGGATGCTCCCGGCCAAAAGGGAAGAAAAAAGCGGCGCCCGGTACTTTGTACCGGGCGCCGTTCTGCTTATCTGAAATATACCAGGGGATCCTCAGGGCGCTCCGCCTTCTCCACCGACTGGGCGTACAGGACCACGCCCTCTCCATCGTAGACGTCGGCACGCTCCCACCGGATCTCAGCGGTGACCGTGACCCACTCTCCCTTTTTCAGGGAGCGGGCTCTGTCATACTTACAGAGGAAACCGAAAAAGCGGATATCCTCTGCACAGCAGGTCATGGCGTTGCGGCCGGGGACGAAGGTGCCACGGGGCAGCTTGGAGCCGGTCATGGCCTGGGTTTTCATGGTGATGGTCTTGCCTACATACCGGTCAGGGTGCTCCTGGATATCCAGGTACCAGATGCCGTAATCCGGGTCCTCCAGGGTGATGTGGTCATCCTCCAGGGAGTAGGGGAGGATATCCTCCACCTCTAACTCCTCCCCCTTCTCATCCTCAAAGACGATCTCGCACATACGGTTCACCGCCCGGATGGACCGCTTCCAGCCGGCCATGGGCATATCGGGAGTGCAGCGGTTGAAAAGGACCATATCCGCCTCAGTCACCATGTCGATGAACATGGACTGCATATTGGCCAGATACATCTCAAAGGTGGTGCCGTCCACCACATGGATGGCCTGGTACAGCCCCCAGGTCTTGGGCAGCTTCAGCTTGCGCAGAAGGTCCACCGGCCACATCCCATTGAACTCCATCAGGACCCGTTCCGGCTGATAGCGCCGGTCCACTTCCTTCAGAAATTCGGTGTTGAGCTGCTCCTGCCCCTCGATGGGGACCAGGCGACAGTTGCGCTGGGAGAGAAACTGGGGGTCGTACTCCTCCTCGCCGTCCTCGCACATGAGGAGGACGGTGCGCTGACCGTCGTTAAAGTAATCCATATTCAGTGTGTCGGTAAGAAGGGTGGTTTTGCCGGCGTCCAAAAAGCCGGTGATAAGATACAGGGGGATCCTACTATCGGGCATGATCTTCACCTCGTGGTATGATATGGATGGGCGGCCATGGGCCGCCCATCTAGCAAATTAGGCCAGCAGGAACAGCTTTTCCAGCTGGTCCTCCTTCAGCTCGGAGCCGATGACACACAGCCGGCCGGTATAGTCGGCGCCACCCTCACGGATCTGGAACTCCTCAGGCACCAAGTCGAAATGGAGCCAGGTCTGCCCGTCGTCACAGGGCACCATGCCCTTGGCCCGGAGGATATAGCCATAATCCTCGCCCATAGCCAGGGCGGACAGGGCCTCCTGCAGCTCCTCACGACTATATTTCCGGGGTGTTTCCCGGCCCCAGGAGGTAAAGATCTCGTCGGCGTCGTGGTGGTGATGGTGGTCTGCGCCACAGGCCATACAGGTGTCACAGGCGGTGTCGTCACAGATGTGGTCGTGGTGGTGTTCATGCCCATGCTCATGATGATGCTCGTGTTCATGGGCGTGGTGATGTTCATGCTCGTGGTGGTGATGGTCATGGCAGCCACAGTCACAGTGGTCGTCGTGGTCATGATGCTCGTGTTCGATCTCAGCCATCAGATCTTCCGCCAGAGTGTGGCCACCCTCCATGGCAGCGACGATTTGGCTGCCAGTAAGCTGATCCCAGGGGGTGGTGAGGATGGCCGCCTGGGAATTTTTTTCCCGAAGGAGGTGGACAGCGCCGTTCAGCTTGGCGGGGTCCAACTTTTGGGTCCTGGACAGGATGATGGCGGAGGCGTGTTCTACTTGGTCGTTGAAGAACTCGCCAAAGTTCTTCATATACACCTTGGCCTTGGAGGCATCTACCACAGTGACGAAGCTGTGGAGGTGGAGGCCGGGGGCCTCCTTCTGCACCCGCTCCACGGCAGCGACCACGTCAGACAGCTTTCCCACCCCAGAGGGCTCGATCACGATGCGGTCAGGGGAATAATCGGTCAGCACCTGCTTCAGAGCGGCGCCGAAATCGCCTACCAGGGAGCAGCAGATACAGCCGGAGTTCATCTCCGTGATCTCCACACCGGCGTCTTTCAAAAAGCCGCCGTCGATCCCAATCTCACCGAACTCATTTTCGATGAGGACGATCTTCTCGCCCTGAAAGGCCTCATCCAGCAGCTTCTTGATGAGCGTGGTCTTACCAGCGCCCAAAAACCCGGAGATAATATCGATTTTTGTCATAACAGTCATATCCTTTCACAGAGAAATATTGATGGCCTGGGGCCCTCTGTTTGGGGGCCTAAGGAGGGGTACAGCGGGAATGCCGGTCAATCCCAGAGCAGTCCGATGCCCTCCATAATCTGATACAGCATCCCGGCAGCCACCTGGCGGGTCCCCAGATCGGCGGGGGCCAGATCGCCCACCAGCGCGTCCAGGGAGGCCAGATTTCGGGCGGGTGCCTGAGCCCACGGAGCGTATTCGTAGTAGGTTGCCCAGTCGGCGGCGGACACCTCCTGTTGGCTGAGATCGTATATATTCATATTGGCCCAAGCGGCCACGGCGGAGAGAATGGTCACCATCTCCTGATAGGTGATGGTGCTGTCCGGGCGGAAGGTGCCATCACCGTAGCCGGAGATAAACCCCATATCGGCCATGGCGGAGATGCCGTCAGCATACCAGGACTGGGCACTCACATCAGAGAACTGGTCCAGCACACTGTGGTCGGCGGGGAGTGCCAGGGCAGTGGCCGCCATAGTGCAGAACTCAGCCCTGGTGACAGTGTTGTCCGGGCGGAAGGTGCCGTCCTCATAGCCGCCCAGCAACTGATAGGTGGCCAGCGTGCGGATCTCCCGCTCAAACTCGCTCCCTTCCAAGTCGGAGAAGGAACGGGCGGTAAAGTCCAACTGCTTCTCCCGTGCCAGGTCGGCGGGGGATACCTCAGTCCAGGTCCGGGTGCCGGCGCCTTGATACAGAAGGGCGGAAGGGGGCAGAGCCTCCAGCAGCTCGGTAAAGGCAGCCTTGTTGTCTGCATTGAGCGCCTCACTGATCTTCAGATAGAAGGTCTGGCCGGCCAGAGACAGCTTCAGATGGCCGGAGGCTCGGCTGGGCTCCTCCTGGCCCAACAGGAGGGCGGCGGCAGGGGCGTTTTCAGCGGAAATGACCAGGGTAGGAAGGACGCCTACGATATGGTTGGTGGTGCCGTCGGGAGAGAAGAAGCGGAGGGTGGTGATCTTCAGGCAGTCCCCATCAAAAATACCGGTAGTGTTGCTCTCGTCATAGATGTTCTGGGCAATCCCCTTGCCGAAGGTGCGCTGACCCAGGGCAATCCCCGCCTCATAGTCTCGGATTGCGGCGGCGAAGAGCTCGGAGCCGCTGGCGGAATGGGGGCTGGTCAGGATGACCAGGGGCTTGTCCGTCAGGTCCTCCACCAGGGGGGAGGTGGCCCGGTAGTAATAGCCGCCGGCGCTGTCACGGAAGTAGACCATGATGGCGCTGCCGATGAACTGGCCAGCAGTGAGCGCGGCGGACTCATCTGTACCACCGGGGTTGGAGCGCAGATCCATCAGCCAGATGGCGGTCTGGTTGTCCAGTTCCTCAATGGCAGCCTGGACCACAGAGGCGGTGCTGGCGCCAAAGCTGGTGCAGTCGATGACTGCCACCCCATCCACCAGATTATAGGTGACGATAGGGATGAGGACCGAGCGGCGCTCCATCGTGTAATCCCGCCGCTGCCCATCTGACTGACTGATGACAGTGATGGTGACCGTAGTGCCCTCCTGGCCGCTGATCATAGTGCGGGGATCCACCCCGGCGGCGGTAGCTACGCCGTCTACGGCAATGATGCGGTCCCCGGCCTCCAGCCCAGCCTCAAGGGCGGGGGAGTCCGGCAGGATGGACATGATACGGTAGCCGTCGTTATAGGCGTTTTCCACAGAGGCGCCAATTCCGACGACTGTGTCCCCATTGACCGAGGAGAGAAAGGCCTGATATTCCTCGGTGTTCATGTAGACGGTGTAGGGGTCGCCGATGGCCTCTAAAATCTCGTCCAGAGAGTCCAGGGACCAGATCTCATCCGGCAGGGGATCCACATAGTAGGTCTGGAGTAGGGTTTTGGCGTCCTCCAGCTCTAGGGCGGAGGCAGGCAGTGCCGTTAAGGACAGAGCGACCGCCAGGGAAAGAAAGGCAGATAAAAATTTTTTCATGGGTTTCTCCTTCAACATAGGGGCCTGTCGTACATCCGCCGGATGCCGCAGTTTGGCATCCGGCGGACAGGGTATAGCAGCTTGAAAATAGAACTTCACCGCATATTCCACATAAAAAATATTATACCTCTTTTTTGTCTCGCTGGCAAGGGGAGAAGGGGGTAAAAGTCCTTCTAGAGAAGCCTTTGGGTTAAGATTCTGGAGCAGGCACCAGATCGGGGCTGATGGAGTGCAGCCCCTGCTGGAGCCCTGCGGCGCTGATCATTCCAGGGGCGTAGAGCTGCAGATTTCCCTGGCTGTCGATAAAATAGGTGTGGGGGAAGCCGGTGACTCCGTAGGTCAGGATGCCCTGATAGTCGATATCGTAATATACAGGGAAGGAATACCCTGTCTCCATGAGAAAAGCCTCCGCCTTTTCTCGCGTCTCCCCCTGCATGGCGTCCCCCACATTGACCATGACAAAATGGATCTCCTGACCGTACTGTTCAAAGGCCGCCTGAAAGTCCGGCATCTCCTCCTTGCAGGGGGGGCAGGTACTGGCCCAGAAGTTCAGCACCACCGGTTTGTCTCCAATCAGGTCGGACAAATCCAATAAATTCCCTTCCGGGGCCTCAAGGGGAAAGGAAGGAGCGGGGACGGGGCTGCTCTCCTTGGAGGAGGAAGCACTGTCCTCTACCGGGGGCAGGCCAGGGGATCTGCCCTGGGAAAGTTTGTTGTACAGCAATCCGGCTCCCGCGAGGAGCAGAACCAGGACGGCGGCCAGAATAAAAGTCTTTTTAGAACGTTTCATAGAATTCCCTCCCTATGCCAAAAAGGTCAGAAGCTGCCCCATGGTGCCAGTGGCCATCATTATACCAACCAAGACGAGGAGCAGGCCGGACAGTTTTGTAATAATTCCATAGTGGGCCTTGATCCAGCCGAAGGCGCTCTTTAGGGATTGGATGAGTAGGGCGCTGGCCAGAAAAGGAATGCCAAGGCCGGCAGAATAACACAACAAGAGGAGGATACCCTGGAGGGCCGAGCCCTGCTGGGAGGCCAGCATAAGGGCGGAGCCTAGAAAGGCACCTACACAGGGAGTCCAGCCCACTGCGAAAATGAGCCCGAAGAGCAGAGCGGAGAGAAAGCCCATCTTATGGGTCTGGCTGAATCCCCGAGTACCCTTGAAGATATTAAGATTGAACAGACCAAGAAAGTTCAAACCAAAGAGAATGACCAGCAGGCCGCTGACGAGATTGACGGCCGTCTGGTATTGCCGAAGCAGGGCGCCGATGGAGCCAGCAAAAGCCCCCATAGCCACGAAAACTGTGGTGAAGCCCAGGACGAAGCCGACGGCGTTTTTTAGTACCGTGCCCTGACTCTCATCTGGGTTGCCCCCGGCGAAATAGGATAGGTAGATGGGCAGCATAGGCAATAGACATGGGGAGATGAAGGTGATAATACCCTCCAAAAAGGTGATGAAATAGGTCATAGGGCCCTCCTATTATTTTATATAGATATATCGGCTTCAGGGATTAAGGGTAAAGCATGGAACACAGGCTGTCAAGGCGGAGATATTGCCTTTAATATACTAAGAGATGGAGAGGCAGTTCTGTGACCGAGTTACAAGGACTCTTGTTTTTTTCAGAGAAAACAGCTATCATAGAGTCAAAAGAAAAGGAGGGGTGCCCATGACTGGATACTGTTTGGAAGAACTGGCGTTTTGGGATAAGCTCTCTGACCAGGAGCGGGACCGGGTAAGGGCAGCCGCCTATGAGGCGGATTATGAGCCGGGGCAGATGATCTGGTCTGGGGAGCGGGACTGTCTGGGATTGCTGTTGATCCGATCAGGCGTCGTGCGGCTGTTCCTCTTGTCCGAGGATGGGCGGGAAGCTACTATCTCTCGTATTTCCGGGGGGCAAGTCTGTATTATGACGGCCGCCTGTACTATGTCTGTGTCCTCCTTCGATGTCCAGGTCCAGGCCGAGGGCAGGGTGGAGGTGGTGGTCATTCCTGCGGTGTGTCTGTCGACGCTGGTGCGGGATAACCTGTATGTGGAAAATTTCCTGTACCGGGGTGCCACCCAGCATTTTTCCCAGGTGCTCACTGCTGTGGAGCAGATGCTGTTCCGCACATTGGAGCAGCGGCTGGCGGCCTACTTGCTGGAGGAGTGTGAGCGGCTGGGGACCGATACCTTGAAGGTTACCCAGGAGCAGATGGCCCAGGCCATTGGTAGCGCCCGGGAGGCGGTGACCCGAACGCTGAAGAAGCTGGCCGCCTCCGGGGCTGTGGAATTGTTTCGGGGTGGTGTAAAGCTGACAGATAAGAATGATCTGGAGCGCAGACTGTGAAGAAAAGGAGCGCCGGGTAGGTTCCTGGCGCTCCTTCATAAATCATGATCAATATTTGTCCCACCTCGTGTATTTGAATCTCCGTAGAATGAAAGCGGCTTTGGTCCGCTGAAACTGGAGCCCAGCACGATGGGGCGGCGCGGGCTCATTTCCGCCGAGCATTTTAAACATCTCAGGTATCCATAAAAATAACCACACCGTTAGGTGTGGTTATTTTTATGGAGGTGCCACCCAGATTTGAACTGGGGAGTGGAGCTTTTGCAGAGCTCTGCCTTACCACTTGGCTATGGCACCTTATTTAAAGATGGAGCAAAGAGGTCTTTGCTCCATCTAACTGGAGCGAGTGACGAGGCTCGAACTCGCTACCTCCACCTTGGCAAGGTGGCGCTCTACCAGATGAGCTACACTCGCGTTTTGGATCCCCCGCGAAGTTTCCTATGCGGGGGATGGTGCCTCCGGTCGGAATCGAACCAACGACACGAGGATTTTCAGTCCTCTGCTCTACCAACTGAGCTACAGAGGCAAATGGCGACTCGGAAGGGACTTGAACCCTCGACCTCCGGCGTGACAGGCCGGCGTTCTAACCAACTGAACTACCGAGCCAGGTAGTCCGAAGAAATGGACCATCAGGAAAAAGTGGTGGGAACAACAGGGCTCGAACCTGTGACCCCATGCTTGTAAGGCATGTGCTCTACCAGCTGAGCTATGCTCCCCACTGTGCTCGCTCTTGCGACGGCTTGCTTATTATACTAAACTGTTTCCCGCTTGTCAACAGGGAAATGCAAAATTTTGGCGTAAAAATTTTCGGGTCCATTTTTTTACGCTCTGGGCAAAATAAACCGTCTTTTCTGATCCAGATCTGAGAGCCTTGACAGGCCAGGAGCATGACAGCTATAATGATAAAACGATAGAGTTAAATCGAGAGCCGGCGTTCCAGTCCGGCATATCGTGAGGAGGTTCCAGGAAATGAGCAGCCAAGTGAAGCGCATCGGCGTACTGACCAGCGGCGGCGATGCCCCTGGCATGAACGCCGCGGTCCGTGGAGTGGTCCGCACCGCTGTGAACCAGGGGATTGAGTGTGTTGGCATTCGCCGGGGCTGGAGCGGCCTGATCAACAGCGACTTTGTGCAGTTGAGCGGTTCCAGTGTCAGCCATATTATTGACAAGGGCGGAACTATGCTCTATACGGCCCGCAGTCTGGAGTTTATGCAGCATGAGGGCCGGGAGAAAGCCATCGCCACCTGCAAGCTGTTGGGGTTGGACGGCATTGTAGCCATCGGAGGGGACGGTACCTTCCGAGGGGCACTGGCCCTGTCACGGCAGATAGCGGAATCTGGCCACAAGCTGGAGGTGGTGGGCATCCCTGCTACCATCGACAACGATATCGGCTGTTCCCACTATACCATTGGATTTGATACTGCCTGTAACACCGCCATCGAGTGTATCGATAAGCTGCGGGATACCATGCAGTCCCATGAGCGTTGCTCTGTGGTAGAGGTCATGGGCCGCCACGCCGGTTACCTGGCGCTCTATGTAGGCATCGCTGTGGGCGCTACCGCTGTCCTGATTCCCGAACGGACGGTAGATTTTGAGCGGGATGTAGTAGAGAAGATCCGCAGGGCGCGTCTGGCTGGCTCCACCCACTACATGGTGGTGGTAGCCGAAGGGGCGGGCAGCGCTATTGAGATCGGCAAACGCATCCATGAGGAGGTGGGGATCGATCCCCGTGTCACAGTGCTGGGGCACATCCAGCGGGGCGGCTCACCTTCCGCACGGGACCGGGAGACTGCCAGCCGCATGGGATACGAGGCAGTCATGGCGCTGGCCCAGGGACGTGGGAACCGGATCATCGCCACCCGGGACGGCCGTATCGTGGACCTGGATATGGAGGAGGCCCTGGCGATGACCAAAGAGTTTGATATGGACCGCTACGATGTGCTGGAGGCCCTGACCAACATCGGAAACTAAACTGCGGCGGAGAAAAGGCCTCGGAGCGGTCGGCTTCCGGGGCCTTTTTCCTTGTGTGATAGACGGAAATTTAGTATAATAAATGAGAGAGAATCTTCGGGCAGATCCGGGGAGGGGAGGAAAGATCGATGAAGATCGTAGTCGTAGACGGCCAGGGGGGCCGCCTGGGCAAGCTGCTAGTGGAGGGGGTCAAGTCCCGCGTCCCCCAGGCGGAAGTATATGCCTTGGGGACCAACAGTATCGCCACCTCTACCATGCTAAAGGCGGGGGCGGACCACGGCGCCACGGGAGAGAATCCGGTCCTGCGGGGCGTAGAGGACGCGGACGCGATTCTGGGCCCAGTAGGCATCGTGGTGGCAAACGCCATCCTGGGGGAAGTGACTCCGGCTATGGCACAGGCCGTGGGCAGTTGTAGGGCAAAGAAGTTCCTGGTCCCCATGAACAGCTGCGGGGTCCTGGTGGCCGGGGTGAGGGAACAGGCGCTCCCGGTCTATGTGGCCCAGGCAATCGACCAGATGATGGCGGAATTGGAAGGATGAAGGATGGAACGGCGTGAGATAAGCGGGCTGGAGCCCTCTCTGTTGGGCTACGGCGGGATGCGCTATCCCCTGGATCGAGAGACAAAAAAGATCGACCGGGAAAAGGCGGCAGACTTGATCCGGAGGGCTATGGAGGCGGGTATCAACTATTACGATACCGCCTGGACTTACCACGAGGGAGAGAGCGAATCCTTTTTAGGGCAGGCCCTGAAGGAGTATCCCAGGGAGAGCTACTATCTGGCCACAAAGCTGCCCTGCTGGCTGGTGGACAGTCGGGAGAAGGCAGAGGAGCTCTTTCATACCCAGCTGGAACGGCTGGACAGGGACTATGTGGACTTCTATCTGCTCCACAGCCTGAGCCGCCGTACCTGGACAAAAATGGTGGAACTGAAAATTCCCTCCCTGCTGGAGGAGTACCAGCGCCAGGGAAAAATCAGAAAACTGGGATTTTCCTTTCACGACGACTATGAGGTATTTGAGGAGATACTCCGGTTCCGGCACTGGGACTTTTGTCAGATCCAGCTCAATTACATGGACACAGAGCACCAAGCCGGCCTGAAAGGGCTGGAGTTGGCCAGAGGTCTGGGGGTCCCAGTGGTGGTGATGGAGCCGGTGAAGGGCGGCTTGCTGGCCAAGCTGCCGGAGGAGGTGGCCGCTCCGCTCCGAGTGCTGGACCCGGAGGCCTCTGATGCGTCTTGGGCTCTGCGCTGGGTGGCCAGCCGACCCGGCGCAGCTGTTCTGCTCAGTGGAATGACCACTATGGAGCAGCTAGAGGACAACCTGGCCACCCTGGGGCAATTTCGGCCCTTGTGTCCTGAGGAGGAGGCTGGAGTGGATGAGACCACCCTGCTGCTGAAACAGCGGGTAAAGAACGGCTGTACTGGCTGCCGCTACTGCATGCCCTGCCCTGCTGGCGTGGATATCCCTGAGAGCTTCAGAATCTGGAACAGCATGGGGATGTATGAGAACCAGAGATTGACGCGCCGGTCCTGGAAAGGGCTGGGGGAGGGGGCACGTCCCGCCAACTGCGTGGGCTGTGGCCGCTGTGAGGAGCTGTGTCCCCAGCATATCTCTATTCGGCGGGATCTGGTACAGGTTACCGCCCAAGTGGAGGAATTTATTCAAAAGTAAAAAAGCTGCCGGTCTTTCTTCTGAAAGGACCGGCAGCTTTTTATTGCCCGGAACAGTGGATCTGACAGCAGTCTTTCACATGACAGGCCTGGAAATAGTGGTCCTCCAGAGGGACCCAGATGTTCAAAAAGCGATTTACGCAACCGGGGTCCCGCCGTTCCAGACGGGTCCGGCGGACCTCCCAGGGGGCCTCTACCCACACCCGAAGCTGGTAGCGGTCCCGTAGGCTGGGGTGCAGAGAGTAGCTTCCCTCTACCACAGTGAGGGGGCCTGGCTCCACAGGGACAGCCGGGCCAAAGCAGCCGGACCGGCACTGCCAGGGCCGGTATACCGCAGTTTGGCCATGGCAGAGGGGGGAGAGAACCTCGCGGTCAAACCGCTCATGGTCCACATTTTCTCCCGGCTTGGCCAGACGCTCCGGCGTCCTGTCCTGAGGCAGTAAAAAGAAGTCGTCCATATGGAGTAGGGGACAGCAGTAGAGCTCTGCCAGAGCGGCACCTAGGGTAGACTTGCCAGAGGCGCAGGGGCCGTCGATGGCGACAAGGACGGGCTGCCCCTGGGTAAGCAACTGGTCTACAGCGGCCAGGAGCGGTATTTGATTTACATAATATTGAGATACCACACGGTAAGCAGGGGAGTAGGTATCACGATAGGTCTTGCTGTGACTAAGCGCGGGACAGCCTTGGGCACGGTACTGGGCCAGATATTGCTTTGAACTCTCCTGGGAAAAGGGGAGGGCTTGGAGCAATTCTAAGTCCTGCTCCAACCCTGCCCGGTCAAGGACTGTCTTTCGGGCGGTGAGGACAAAAAGGCGATTCAATGTTTTGATGGATAGCTTTATCCCTTTACAGGCACTTAGCGACAGCCTGCACAGGCCGTTTCCAAGGGGCTCGGACAGAGGAGAGCTTGGATCGGCCGGCAGCCGGGCCCACTCCTCCGCCAGCCGGTCTAGGGCCGCCCTCTCGTCGGAGATGAGATGCCCTGGTCCCATATGACTCTGATAGATAAATTTTATGGCGTCCCGAACCTCCATGGCCGGATGGTTGTCATAATGCTCCTTCAGGAGCTCCGCCAGATCAGACATGGCTCAACCCTCTTGGGGGATCAGATTGGCTCGCTGAAGGGCCAGAACGATGATGGGGATGGCCACCAGTTGGAGGATGATGCCGGGGATGGCGTTGGTAAAGGCACCGGCGACAAAGGCGGAGAAGGGAAATTCCGTACCGCTGGAGGTGAGCAGGGTGAACTGGACCACGCCCCAGACTACCCGGCCGATAAGCATGGCGGAGATGAGAGAGGCATAGATGCCGCCCAGAGTCTTGGGCAGACGCCGGTACAGGAAGCCGGACACAAAGCCGTAGACCGCCATTTCAACGGCCATGGAGATGGCGGTGGGGAACGGCGGCGGCATACCGAGGATAGCGGAGCGCATCAAGGGCGCGATAAAGCCCACCGCGGCGCCCCAGGGGCCGCCGCACAAGTAGCCGCACAGGATGGTTGGCAGATGCATAGGCAGCAGCATATTACCGATCTGGGGGATGTTTCCGGTAAAGTTGGGAAGGATGTAGGCCAGGGCGAGCATTAGGGCGGCGATGACCATACGCTTGATGGAAGTGCTGTTTTTGGTCGTTGTCATAAATGTTCTCCTTTACATACAGATGAAAAAATACCGGGAAGGCCCCCGCCCTTCTGGGCAGGAGATACCTTCACGGTATTGATTTTCAGAAGATATGGAACTATGGGCGCGGACGCCGGCTTCCTGCCGACATTGATTGAATTATAGCATAGGCTGCCCTAGGAGGTCAACCCCCTGGGGTCCCCTTTTAGTAATTGCCTTTGCCGCCGTTCCATTTCCACTCCCGTACCTCAGGCAGATCCTGACCATAGGTGGTGATATACTGCCGGTGTTCCACCAGCTTGTCCTTCATCTCCTGAATAAGATAGGAGGCGCTGTTGCCAAGCTGAGGCAGCCGCTTCACCGTGTCCATCACCAGGTGGAAGCGGTCGATGTCATTGCGTACCCGCATATCGAAGGGGGTGGTGATGGTGCCCTCCTCCTTGTAGCCGCGGACGTGGAGCTTTTTGTTGTGTCGGCGGTAGGTCAGCTCGTGGACCAGGGTGGGATAGCCGTGGAAGGCAAAGATGATAGGGGCCTCAGTGGTGAACAGGGCGTCGTAGTCCTCGTCGGTCAGGCCGTGGGGATGCTCGGTATGGGGCTGGAGCTTCATCAGGTCCACCACATTGATGACCCGGATCTTTAGGTCAGGGAGGTAATGGCGCAGGATGGTGACTGCGGCTAGAGTCTCCAGGGTGGGGGTGTCGCCGCAGCAGGCCAGCACAGCGTCCGGCTCGTAGCCCTGGTCGTTGGAGGCCCACTGCCAGATGCCGATGCCGTGGGTACAGTGCTTAATAGCCTCGTCCATATTCAACCACTGGGGCCGGGGCAGCTTTGAGGCCACCATTACGTTGATATAGTTCTTACTCTGGATACAGTGATCGAAGCAGGACAGAAGGCAGTTGGCGTCGGGGGGCAGATAGAGCCGAACCACATCGGCCTTTTTGTTGGCTACATGGTCCAGAAATCCGGGGTCCTGATGGGTGAAGCCATTATGGTCCTGCTGCCACACGTTGGAGGACAGCACATAGTTCAGCGAGGCGATGGACTGCCTCCAGGGGAGCTGCCGGGCCACCTTCAGCCACTTGGCGTGCTGGGATACCATAGAGTCCACTGTGCGGATGAATGCCTCGTAGCTGCTGAGAAAGCCGTGCCGTCCGGTGAGCAGATAGCCCTCCAGCCAGCCCTGACACAGGTGCTCGGACAGGGCAGCGTCCATGACACGGCCGTCATGGGACAGGTTCTCGTCCGACCTGGAGTCGATGGAGTCGGTCCAGCGGCGGCCGCTGGCCTGAAAGACCTGAGAGAGCCGATTGGAAGCGGCCTCGTCTGGAGCAAAGACACGGAAGTTCCGGTTTTCCAGATTCCGCTTCATCACGTCCCGGACATATCCTCCCAGCACATCCATGTCGGCGGCCTCCACCATGCCGGGCTGGGGGACGTCCAGGGTGTATTCACGGAAGTCGGGCACCCGCAGATCCCGCAGCAGGAGTCCGCCGTTGGCGTGGGGATTGGCCCCCATGCGGCGCTCTCCCTGAGGGGCCAGTTCTCGAATAGCGGGGAGGAGAGAGCCGTTTTCATCAAAGAGCTCCTCCGGCTTATAGCTGCGCAGCCAGCGTTCCAGCTCCTGGATACGGCCGGGCTGTCCATCATGGACAGGGATGGGAGCCATGTGGGCCCGCCAGCTGCCCTCCACCTGCTTACCGTCTACCTCTTTGGGGCCGGTCCAGCCCTTTGGGGAGCGCAGAACAATCATGGGCCAGCGGGGGCGGGAGGCATCACCTGAGGTGCGGGCGTACTCCTGGATACGCTGAATCTCACGGACTGCCCAGTCCAGGGCCGCGGCCATCTTCTGATGCATGGTCCTGGGCTCGCTCCCCTCTACAAAACGGGGTTCCCAGCCGCAGCCCTTGAAGAACATCTCCAGCTCCTCGTGGGAGATGCGGGAGAGGATGGTAGGGTTAGCCACTTTAAAGCCATTGAGGTGGAGAATAGGCAGGACAGCTCCATCGCTGATGGGATTGAGAAACTTGTTGGAGTGCCAGGCGGTAGCCAGAGGGCCGGTCTCCGCCTCGCCGTCGCCAACGACGCAGGCGGCGATCAAATCCGGGTTATCCATGACGGCGCCGAAGGCGTGAGACAGGGAGTAGCCCAGTTCTCCCCCCTCGTTGATGGAACCTGGGGTTTCAGGGGCTGTGTGGCAGGGGATGCCGCCGGGGAAAGAGAACTGGCGGAACAGCCGCTTCATTCCCTCGGTGTCCTGACTGATGTTGGGATAGACCTCGCTGTAGGAGCCGTCCAAGTAGTCTTGGGCTACCACGGCGTTCCCTCCGTGGCCGGGGCCGCAGATGTAGATCATGTTCAGCTCATACTTGACGATTGCGCGGTTGAGATGGGTATAGATAAAATTTTGGCCGGGGCAGGTGCCCCAGTGGCCCACGATGTTCTGCTTCAAATGGGCGGGCTTCAAAGGTTCCCGCAGGAGGGGGTTGTCCAGCAGATAGAGCTGGCAGGCGGACAGGTAGTTTGCGGCCCGCCACCAGGCGTCGATGGCGTGGAGCTGTTCCCGAGTGAGCGGGTCCTTTTTGGACATACGGGCGGGGGCCTTGACGGCCTTTTGTGTGTTGTCGGTGCGCTTTGGCATTGACTTATCTCCTCCGCATAAGGGTTTTTCTATATCTTAAACCATATCGCCCAAACAATCAATGGGTAATCTCGGAAGTAAGCGGTAAAAATGAGAAGATAACGAGATTGTTAAGAGAGATCATAAAAAAGGGATGGCGTTAGAAGGGGTAAAAGCCAAAAGGAAGAACCGGAATATGAAGACGCGTCCCCCTCCCGTGTGGGAGAGGGACGCGTCTGGTCAACTGCGCTTGGAGCGGTTGATGGCGGACAGGATGGCCCGCAGGGGGGCCAGATTGATGTTGTGGGACAGGCCGACGCCCCAGTATTTCTTCCCAGTGCGCTGGTCCTGGAGCAGAATATAGGCCACGCCCTGGGAGTCAGAGCCGTCGGTGATGGCGTGGGAGGAGTAGTCCAGGAAGGTAAAGTGGGACATCTTCTCATCCTTGATGGCATTGAAGAAGGCGTCAATGGGGCCGTTGCCCTCGCCGGATACCTTAAAAATAGTATCGGTGTGCTGGAGGGTGCCCCAGAAGGCGACATGGGAATGACCTTCGCTATCAATGTTTTCCGCAAAGGCGTGCTTGAGCAGCTTGTAGGGCTCCTTGGCCTCGATGTACTCCTGCTGGAACAGCTCAAAGATACGCTCGGGGCTGATTTCCTTGCCCACAGCGTCAGTCTCCTTCTGGACCACGGCTCCGAAGTCGGGGTGCATGGCCTTGGGCAGATCGAAGCCAAAGTTGTGCTCCATGATATAGGCCGCGCCTCCCTTACCGGACTGGGAGTTGATACGGATGACTGGTTCATACTCCCGGCCCACATCGGCTGGGTCGATGGGCAGGTAAGGGATCTCCCAGTAGTCGGAGTTGGACTCCTTCATATACTGGGTACCCTTGTTGATGGCATCCTGGTGGCTGCCGGAGAACGCGGTAAATACCAGTTTGCCCACATAGGGCTGCCGGTCGCCTACCGGCATCTTGGTGCACCGCTCATACATCTCACGGATCTTGTTGATGTTGGAGAAGTCCAGCTTGGGGTCGATGCCCTGAGTATACATATTCATGGCCAGGGTGACAATGTCTACGTTTCCAGTGCGCTCGCCGTTGCCGAACAGGGTGGCCTCCACCCGTTCGGCTCCGGCCAGCAGGCCCATCTCCGCTGTGGCCACGCCGCAGCCCCGGTCGTTGTGGGGATGGAGGGAGATGATGGCGCTGTCCCGGCTAGGGATCTTCTTGCAGAAATACTCCAGCATATCGGCAAACTGGTTGGGCATACAGTTTTCCACGGTAGTGGGCAGGTTCAGGATGACCTTATTTTCCGGAGTGGCGTGGAGATGCTCCAGCACAGCTTGGCAGATCTCTACCGCGTAGTCCATCTCAGTGCCCATGAAGGACTCAGGGGAGTATTCAAAGCGGAGGTCCATGCCCTCCCGGATGAGGGGCTGGGCCATCTCATAGATCAGGTCAGCGGCGTCAGTGGCGATTTTGGTGATGCCGTCAGTGTCCATATGGAATACCACCTTGCGCTGGAGGGTGGAGGTGGAGTTATAGAAGTGGAGGATGACGTGCTTGGCGCCGCGGATGGCCTCAAAGGTTTTTTTGATCAGGTGTTCACGGGCCTGGACCAGCACCTGGATGGTCACGTCGTCTGGGATGTGCCCTCCCTCGATCAGTTCCCGGCAGATCTCATAGTCGGTTTCACTGGCGGAGGGGAAGCCAATCTCAATCTCCTTGATGCCAATGTCCAGCAGGGTGTGGAAATATTCCAGCTTTTCCTCCATATTCATGGGGTCTACCAGAGCCTGGTTTCCGTCCCGCAGGTCCACGGAGCACCACACGGGGGCTTTTGTGATGACCTTGTCCGGCCAGGTGCGGCCCACGATCTTCTGGGGCTGGAAGGGGATGTACTTTTTGTAGCCTGGGTTCATAATGAGTTCCTCCTTTTTGTTTGCTCCGCTGTAGTTGGCGGCGGAGCGGCCATCAGGGGATGAAAAAACGCCCCTGACTTTTAAAAGTCAGGGGCGTGTATTATAACCACGCGGTACCACCCTGGTTCAGCTGTGGGTCTCCCACACAGCCCTCATAGCCTCCAACAAGGCCGCGGCCGGTAACGGGGCCAGACGTTCCACCCTACTCGCTGGTTCAGATGGACTGCTCGGGGGCCAGTTATACACAGGCTGACTCACACCGGCTCGCACCAACCGCCGGCTCTCTGGGTGAGAGGGGCCTGCCTTTTTCCCCTTCATCGCATTTTCTTGCCCATCATTTTAGCCGAAGGAGGGCCCTTTGTCAAGAGATATTTTGGAGTGGGAGGGACTAAACTTTTTTGAAAAAAGTGGTTGCTTTTCCACAGAAACTATGCTATTATATCAGTTGCGTTTACGAGAATACCCTCCATGGAGAAAGAGGTGAACATACAATGAAGGAAGGCCTCCACCCTAATTATGAGCAGACCACCATCCGGTGCGCCTGCGGCAACGTGATCGAAACTGGTTCCACTAAGAAGGATATCCGCGTGGAAGTGTGCTCCAAGTGTCACCCCTTCTACACCGGCAAGCAGAAGATGGTAGACACCGGTGGCCGTGTCAGCCGCTTCAATAAGAAGTTTGGCTTGGCCAAGTAAGATCCCGCCTTCAAAAGCCGCACCGAGGAATCGGTGCGGCTTTTTGCGTATCGCTGCAAAAAAGACGGGTCAGCCGCATACCCTATTTAATGGTCCTGTATGATATTAAATTAAGGAGGACAATGTCATGTTCAAGAAAATCGCACCTAAGGAGCTGAAAGAAAATCCCTTTTCACTGATTGGGGACAAATGGATGCTGATCACCGCTGGAACAGAGGAGCGGTGCAATACGATGACCGCCTCTTGGGGCGGGCTGGGTGTCATCTGGGGGGCGCCCGCGGCCACCTGCTATATCCGGCCACAGCGGTATACCAAGGAGTTCATCGACCAAGAAGAATATTTCACCCTGACCTTTTTTGGGGAGGAGTACCGGAAGGCCCTATCCCTATGCGGTTCCAAGAGCGGACGGGATATCGATAAGGTAAAGGAATGCGGCTTTACAGTAAAAACCGCGGAATGTGGCGCTCCCTATTTCGAGCAGGCCGAACTGGTGCTGGTGTGCCGTAAGCGATTTGCCCAGGCACTGGATGCCAAAAACATCCCCCAGGAGATCCGGGAGAAGTGGTACCCGGAGAAGGATTACCACACCCTGTACATCGGGGAAATCGTGGAAGTTCTGCAAAAATAAGGCGGGGGCAGTCCCGCGCTGTGATTCGGAGGAAAAATGTCAGACAAACTTACGCAAGAAAAATTTGACCGGGCTGTGCTGGTGGGGCTGAACGCCTTCAGCATGTCCCAGGAGGAGAACGCCACCGAGGAGACGATGGAGGAGCTAGCCGCTCTGTTGGAGACTGCGGGGGGAGAGACTGTGGGTGTGGTCACCCAGTCCAAGGACAGCCCAGACCCCCGCACCTTTATCGGGGAGGGAAAGGTGGCCGAGGTAAAAGAGCTGGTCCAGGCCATGGATGCCAACATGGTCGTCTTTGATAACGCCCTTTCCCCCTCACAGCAGCGGGCCCTCACAGAGGACCTGGGAGTGGCGGTTCTGGACCGATCCGCCCTCATTCTCGACATCTTTGCCCAGCGGGCCAGAACCAAGGAGGGCCGCCTCCAGGTAGAACTGGCCCAGTACAAATATTTGCTGCCGCGGCTGCTGGGTATGTGGAAGCACCTGGAGCGCCAGGAGGGCGCCATCGGCACCCGTGGTCCCGGCGAGACCCAGTTGGAGAGCGACCGCCGGCATATCCGGAAAAAGATATCCAAGCTGGAGGGGGACTTGAAGGAGGTCCGCCGGGTACGAGCCACCCAGCGGGAGCGCCGCATCAAGAACGAGGTCCCGGTGGTGGCCATTGTAGGGTATACCAACGCGGGCAAGTCCACACTGCTCAACCACCTGACCGGGGCGGAAATCCCGGCAAACGACCGGCTCTTCGACACGTTGGACACCACTACCCGGACTCTGGAGATCTCTGACACCTGTACCGTACTGCTGTCCGACACGGTGGGCTTCATCCGTAAGCTGCCCCACCATCTGGTAGAGGCATTCAAGGCCACATTGGAGGAACTGGAGTATGCCGATTTGCTGCTCCACGTCATCGACGCCTCGAACCCCCAGTGGAGGGAACAGGCCCAGGTGGTGGATCAACTGATCCATGAGCTGGGAGCGGACCAAACTCCGCGCATCGAGGTATTCAACAAGTGCGACCTGTGGACGGGGGACATCCGGCCCCACGGGGAGGGCATTGTATCCATCTCTGCCAAGACCGGGGAGGGGGTGCCTGAGCTGCTGGCCGCCATAGGGAAGCGGCTGGACAACGGAGCCAGGCGGGTTACGATCCATCTGCCCTATGACCGGGGCGGACTGCTGGAAAAGCTATACCAGGACGCGAAGGTGGAGAACGTGGAGTATGGTGAGACCATCGACGTGGTGGCGGTCTGCACCCCCAAGGTCATCGGCCAGCTTGGCCCTCTGGTGGAGGGGTGGAAGCCTCACAGAGAGCCCTGGGAGGAATGACGGTGGGCTTTGAGCTTCGGGAATGGCGTCCGGAGGACGCCCCCTCCATTACCCGGTACGCAGATGACCCCCAGGTGGCGGCCAATCTCCGGGACATATTTCCTGCCCCCTATCACCTGTCCGATGCACGGGAGTTTATCCAAAGCTGTATGGCGGCGGATGAGGGACAGGCTATCTTCCGAGCCATCTCTGTGAACGGGCAAGCAGTGGGCAGCATCGCCCTGACCAGAGGGACAGACGTATACCGCCTCTCCGCCGAGCTGGGCTACTGGCTGGGGCGGGAATTCTGGGGCCGAGGCATTATGCCGGCCGCTGTGGAGGAGATGTGCCGCCTGGGCTTCCATCGCTGGGATATCGTTCGCATCTTTGCCGAGCCCTATGCCCATAACGCTGCCTCCCGGCGGGTGCTGGAGAAGGCAGGCTTCCATCTGGAGGGCGTGATGGCGCGGGGAGTAGTCAAAAATGGACAGCTCCACGACTACTGTATGTACGCAAAGCTGAAATAAGGAGAGGCGGGACGGCCAGCGCCGTCCCGCTTATTTTGTAAAGATCCCGCTCAGGGAGAACAGGTCGTGGTCAGATATCGTATGGCGACACGAAGGAGAATGGCGTCTTCCAGCAGGGAGTCACAGCTTTCGGAAAAGTCTTCCAGCCATGCGCTGCGGTCTCCATACTATCACCTTAAATCGAGCAAGAGCTGTAAGCTCTTGTTTCAAAAAGAATAGCTATCAGCTATACTATAATTTAAAGCAGGTGATTGCAATGAAGGATTATCGTAAGATTATGAGAGCAAAGCGAGAAGCAAAAGGCCTGAGCCAGCATAAACTGGCCCAGCAGCTTGGGATTACGCAAACATTTTTGAGTGAAATAGAGAGAGGCCGTAAAAATCCTTCTCTGGAACAGTTCTTCCGCATCTGCGAGGCGCTGGACATCCAGCTGTTTCCCGAGGAGGAATAGGGTGCCCCGCCCGGCGGGCTGGTCAAACGCATACTATCTGCACTGAGGTGACTATATGATCGAATACTATATTCCTACCCAGCACAGCCAGACAGAACTGGTAGAGAAGCGATCCCGGTTTATCGGCCAGGTGTGGCGGGTGTCCTCTGAGGAGGAGGCCAGGGCCCGGATTGAGGAGACCAAAAAGAAGCGCTATGACGCCCGGCACAACTGCTGGTGCTACCGGCTGCGGGAGGGGGGCGTGGAGCGATACTCCGACGACGGCGAGCCCCAGGGCACGGCGGGCCAGCCCATGCTCAATGTATTCCAACGGGAGAACGTCAATGATGTGGTGTGTGTGGTCACCCGGTACTTTGGTGGGATCCTCCTGGGGGCTGGGGGGCTGGTTCGGGCCTATTCCGCCGCCGCCAAGGACGCCCTGGATGGGGCGGGGATCTCGGTGGTCCGCCGGTGGGTGGCCATGGAGGTCCCCTGCACCTATGCCCAGTTTGAGGGGATGCGCCGGGAGATCGGCTCCTTCGGCGGCGTGGTGGAAGCTGTGGACTATGGGGTGGACGTCGTGCTGTCTGCCCTCTTGCCCGAGGAGCGGGCGGAGGACTTTGCCGCCCACATCCTGGACGTGTCCGCCGGCACCGTGGAGGCGCTGGAGGCCGGAGAAGCGTTTAAGGATGTCCCCTGGAGGCTTCCCACGGCGGATGAGAGCTGAGTGCTGCTCAGAAAAAAGCCTCGCATTCTTTCGCGCCGGAAGGCGCGAAAGAATGATAATCTGTTTTTTTCGGCAGCGTGTACGTCGGAAAAAACACTTCAAAGGCCGCCCATGGGCGGCCTTTTCTGATGCGGTGCAGTGTTTCTTTGTAACAAAAGGGCCTCGTCGATAGTCTTATAGTTAAAAACAGAAGGAGGAGGGAGAAACGGTTGAGCTGGGAAGATTACCGGGAGTTTGAATTGGCCTATCGGGAAAACGCAAGGCTGGTATATCGCTTTCTTGTCAGCCGTGGATGCCCTCCACAAGAGGCGGAGGACCTAACTCAGGATACCTTTGTTAAGGCTCTGCTTCATATCCACCGCTTCAAAGGGGAGTGCAGGCTGTCTGTCTGGCTGTGCCAGATCGCAAAAAATACCTGGCTGACCCATGAGACGCGGAGGCGGCGGGAGCCGTTTCCAGTGTGTCAGGAGCGCGGAGCGTGGGATAGCTCCCTCTGGGAATGGCTGGATCTGGTAGAGCGCCTGGAGGAGCCATACCGTTCTGTCTTTGTAGCTAAGGCCCTGGAGGAGCGCCCCTATGAGGAGCTTTCTGCTCAATACGGGAAGAGTGAGAGCTGGGCCCGTGTGACCTATCACCGGGCCAGGGAAAAATTAAGAGCCATGATAGAGGAGGGAGAAAAATGAAAAACAACTGTGATATCGTCCGTGACCTGCTGCCCCTGTATGTGGACGGGGTATGCAGTCAGGAAAGCGCCAAACTGGTGGAGGAGCACCTGACAGACTGTCAGAGCTGCCGGGAATTGCTGGACAAGCTGAGAGGGGAGGAGGAAATTATCCCCGGCTCCCCCTCCGCTGCCCCGCCGGAGGACGGCGCCAAGGTGCTGGAGCGGACAGCAAGGACGGTGGGCTTTCATGTGGTGCGGGCATTAGTCGGCATTTTTGCCATCGTTATGATCTGGATGGTGTACCTCTGGCAGGAGGGAATGGCGGGTCAGGGGAATTACCGATATGTGTCCTACGGCCTTCATGAGATATTTAACCTGGTGATCCTGATTACTGTGGCGGCCACCTGGATATGGATGATCGCGGTGCTATGGCGTATAGTACGGCAAAAACGCTGGCGGCGGTATTGGGCTCTGGCGCTGACCCTGGCGCTGCTGGCAGGGGCACAGATCGCCTACTTTGTTTGGATGTCCGGATATACCGCCCATACGGGCGTGGCACAGGTCCTGAAGGTAACTGATCAGACACATGTGGTAGTTCAGATCGGGGAGGAGATTTGGGAGATGGAAACCGTTCCGATTTTGTCTGATCTGCTGGAGGAGGATGGAACCGTGTATATGATCGATTACTATACTCGGACCGACCGGCCGGGATGGGCCTATCTAAACTATGTCTGGGATATCGTGATAAACGGCCAGGGAGAGTACACAGATGGATAGAGGACTAAAAAAGTCAGCCGCCCGTATGGGCGGCTGACTTTCTATTTGCCATATTCCATTACACAGCGCGGGTGACCTTACCGGAACGGAGGCATCTGGTGCAGACGTACACGTGAGTGGGAGTGCCCTTCACGATCGCCTTCACGCGCTTCACGTTGGGCTTCCAGGTGCGGTTGGAACGACGATGGGAGTGGGAGACCTGGATGCCGAAGGTGACGCCCTTGTCGCAGAATTCGCATTTGGCCATGTTGCTTACCTCCTCGCTATGAGAATCGCTTTCCAAAAAGCTTCGACTGATATCATAACAGATATTCCGGCAGAATGCAAGCACTTTTTTCAAAAACTGGCCACGAAAAAATTTTAGAAAGAGGGGCGGTGCGCTTGCGTCCCAGTCGCTTTTCGTCTATACTGAAAAATAAGGAAGATCAAGGGGGGATGCCCCATTGATAACACAGTGAAAGGAGCGTGTCCCAATGGCGGAAGGAATAAGCAGTGTCCGGCTGGGAGATATTATCCAGGAATTTGGTCTGGAGGTGCTGAACAAAGGAACAAACTATGAGAACGTCCCACTCCGGACGGTGGACGTGAACCGTCCCGGTCTGCCGCTGACTGGATTTTTTGAGCATTTTGATACCGCGCGGCTGCTGCTCATCGGTCTGACGGAGTACACCTATTTGGAGACACTGGAGCCGGAGAAGCGGAGAGAACGCTTTGAGGCGCTGCTGTCTTACCCGGTCCCCGGCCTGATCGTCACTCGTGGGATGGAGCCCTTCCCTGAGTGTATGGAGATGGCGGAAAAGTACGACCGCACGGTGCTGCGCACCAAGGCACAGACCTCCGCCTTCATGAGCAACCTGATCGGCAGCCTATGTGACCGCCTGGCCCCCAAGATCACTCGGTCCGGAGTCATGATGGAGGTATATGGAGAGGGTGTTCTGTTCCAGGGGGAGTCGGGCGTGGGTAAGAGCGAGGTAGCTATCGAGCTGATCAAGCGCGGCCACCGCCTGGTGGCGGACGACGCGGTGGAGATCCGCCTGACGAACCACGGCACTGTGGAGGCAACTGCTCCCGAACTAATCCGGCACTACATGGAGCTGCGGGGCATCGGAGTCATCGACGTGCGCCGGCTATTCGGTATGGGAGCTATCAAGGACAAGCAGCAGATCGATCTGGTCATCGACCTGGAGCCCTGGGACGACCATGCAGTCTACGACCGGCTGGGGCTGGATACCGTGCAGACGGATATTTTGGGGGTCAAGGTGCCGGAGGCCACTATCCCGGTGAAGCCCGGCCGGAACCTGGCCAGTATTGTCGAGGTAGCGGCCATGAACAACCGCAACCGCAAGATGGGCCACAATGCCGCTCTGGAGCTGACCAACCGGATGGACCGGCACTTCGAAAAGCTGATGGAAGAGGGAGATCTGTGACCATGTACTATGTGGGTATCGATGTAGGAGGGACCAACCTGGTCTCTGGTCTGGTGGACCGGGAGGGCAGTATCCTGAGGAAAGCCGGGGTGCCGGTGGACAAGTCCCTAGATGGCGCGGGGCTGTGTCGCCAGCTGGTCCGGCTGGCCGTAGAGGTATGCCGGGAGGAGGGGGTGGCCCTGGATCAGATCCAAGCTGTGGGAGCCGGCTTTCCGGGCCTGGTGGACAACAGGAGCGGCGTGGTGGTCCAGACCGCCAATATGCCCTTCCGGGATACGCCGGTGCGTCAGTTGTTCCAGCAGGAGTGGGATGTGCCGTTCTTTTTGGGCAACGACGCTAACTGTGCGGCCATCGGTGAGTACTGGGCCGGCGCCGCGAAAGGCTGTGATCCGGCAGTGGTGGTCACCCTGGGCACAGGAATCGGCAGCGGTATGGTGGCGGGAGGCAGGCTGTTTACCGGGTATGCCAATTCGGGCATGGAGGCGGGCCACATGATTATCCAGCCCGGCGGTGTCCCCTGCGGCTGCGGCAATCACGGCTGCTGGGAGCAGTATGGCTCGGCCACCGCCCTCATTCGGATGACCCGCCAGGCGATGGAGCAGGACCGGCACAGTGTTCTGTGGGAGCTATGCGGCGGCGATTTCTCCAAGGTCCAGGGGCGGACCGCCTTCCAGGGGGCCAGACAGGGGGACGGCACCGCCCTTCGGGTGCTGGAGAATTACCGCCAGGGGCTGTCCATAGGTCTAATCGATCTGGTCAATATCTTACAGCCCCAGATCATCTGTCTGGGCGGTGGCATCAGCAACGCAGACGACGATCTGCTGCTGACTCCCCTGCGGGAGCTGGTAAAGAAGGGCTCCTATGACAAATCCATGCCCACCCGGCTGGAGCGGGCCGCACTGGGCAACGACGCCGGAGTGGTAGGGGCCGCTCTGCTGTGCGACATGATATAAAATTTTAATAAAAAAAGTCCGAACCAGATCCCACAGATTTCGTCTAGAGAATTAGAGGACGCGGAAGGCTTCCCCCTTGGTGGGAAGTGACGCGCGAAAGAGTCGAGACGAAATGAAAAAGGGGGATCTGTTATGAGAGGAAAAAAGACACTGGCCGCGGGGCTGACTCTGCTGTTTTTGCTGCTGGCAGGTTGTGGCAGCGGAAACAATGGCAAGGACTCTGGGGCCGCTGCGGGAAACACGGCTTCCAGCGCGGACATATCTTCCGGCTGGGACATAGGCTTTGGCGGGGAGGCCGCTCCTATGGAGCCCAGCGCGGACGAACAGGGCACGGATAGCTCCGTCTATCAGAACGCCGGAGCCAAACTGGTCCGCCGGGCGGAGTTCAGCATCCAGACGGAGCAGTTCGACCAGACGGCCCAGGCCCTGGACCGTCTAGTGTCAGAGTGCGGGGGATATTTTGAAACCGCCTCTGTGCGCGGAGGGAGCTACCGGGATGCCAGTGCCAGCCGCTGGGGGGAGTACGTCGTCCGAGTGCCGGCGGAGCGGTACAGCGACTTTTTCAATAGTGCCGGGACACTGGGCTATATCACGGAGAGCAGCGAGAGCAGCGAGGACGTGGGGGAGCGGTACTATGACGCTGAGACCCGGTTGAAGACACAGCGGACCAAGCAGGAGCGCCTGCTTGCCCTGCTGGAGCAGGCGGACACCATGGAGGATATCATCTCTCTGGAGAATGCCCTGGGTGATGTGGAGTATCAGATCGAGCAGTTGTCCTCCACCCTGAACCGCTACGATGCGTTGATCAGCTACTCTACCTTTACAATCTATCTGCAAGAGGTAGGAAAGGTGGTCCAGGAGGTGGGGGAGAGCTCTACCCTCGGCCAGCGGATGACCGCCGGCTTCAAGGCCAGCTGCGAGGGCTTTGTCCGGGGCGCTCAGGAGCTGCTGGTGTGGATGTCCTACAACCTGGTGGTCCTAGTCATCTTGATTGCTGCCGCGGCCATTGGCGGATGGGCAGGTCTGAGAAAGTATAAGAAGTGGAAAACGGAGCAGTCTGAAAAGCAGGAACCGTAAAACCGGCCCCTCCCCACACAGGGAGGGGCCCATTTTTTGCGGCATTACGGAGTGGGACCCGTGAAAGGGGTACTGACCGAACAGAGGAGGGAGCCCGGAGAGGATATATTTCTGATTCTGCCTATTCTATTTGGAGAAAAAATTTGTTATAATAATTCGGTACATGATTTTATCCTGAGGATGCCAGGAGGCAATATGGATCGATTGGAACAGTTGTTGCGTAATTTAAGAGATCGCTGCCCTGAGCTGGAGCTGAGGACGGAGGAACCTATGTCTCGGCATACCACCTTTCGGATTGGCGGCCCGGCGGCCCTGATGGCCCTGCCCAGAACAGTAGGGGAGGCAAAGGCGGCGGTAAGGGCGGCCGGGGAGCTGGAAATCCGTCCCTTCTTTTTGGGCAACGGCTCCAACCTGCTGGTGCCGGATGAGGGCTACCGAGGATTTGTGGTGAAGCTGTGCGGCTTAGATCAGACCCAGGAGGTGAACCGCCGCCTGTGGGCGGAGAGTGGGATCTCACTGGCCCGTCTGGCCTGGGCGGCCCTGGGCCGGGGATTGGCCGGGCTGGAGTTCGCCCACGGCATACCGGGGTCCCTGGGGGGCGGTGTAATGATGAATGCCGGGGCCTATGGAGGTGAGCTGTCCCAGGTGGTCACTGCCGTCACCTATCTGGATGGGGAGGGAAACGAGCATACCATCCCCGCCGCCGGGTGTGAGTTTGGCTACCGCAGCAGCATCTTTGCTCGGCACCCCGACTGGCTTATCCTGAAGGCGGAGTTCTCTCTGCCCCAAGGGGAAGCGGAGGAGATCCGGGCGAAAATCGAGGAACTGGCCCGGCGACGCAGCGAGAAGCAGCCTCTGGAATACCCCAGCGCCGGCTCTATGTTCAAGCGCCCAACAGGCCACTTTGCTGCCGCCCTCATCGATCAGTGTGGGTTGAAGGGTGTGTGTGTGGGAGGCGCTCAGGTGTCGGAGAAGCACGCCGGTTTCGTCGTAAATCGGGGAGGCGCCACCTGCGCGGATGTGCTGGAGCTGGTAGAGCGGGTGAAGGCCCGTGTCCTGGCGGAAACTGGCGTAGCACTGGAGATGGAAGTGAAAGTCCTCCGGTGACGGGAGGGTCCTGGCGACAAGCCGCTGGCTTATGCTCTAGGAATAGAGGTGTCCAGGTGCTTGCCCTAGGGACCTGCCGCTTTACCCGGCGGAAGGTCCCATGCCGCCTGTTGGACCTTATAGAAAGAGAAAAGCCGCCTGGTCCTTGGCGGAGAGGCGGCGGTGAGGTGTGATTGGATGGAATTTGTTATCATTTCCGGCCTGTCCGGAGCGGGAAAGAGCAAAGCCGCCTCTTTTATGGAGGATATGGATTTCTTCTGTGTGGATAATCTGCCCGCCCCCCTGATCCCCAAGTTCGCAGAACTCGGTATGGCAGGCTCCGGGGAGTATGACCGGGTGGTTCTGGTCACCGACATCCGGGGCGGCACCAACTTTGATAGCCTGTTCCAGGCCCTAACTGACCTGAAGGCCATGAAGTGCGCTTACCGGATCCTCTTTATGGATGCCTCGGACGAAACTATTATCAAGCGGTATAAGGAGAGCCGCCGCAGCCACCCTCTGGCCGAGGAGTGCGACAGTCTGGAGCAGGCCATCTCTCTGGAGCGGCAGATGCTGGAGCCCCTGCGCCGGCGGGCGGAATATATAATCGACACCACTAATCTGTCCCCCGCCAAGCTGAAGGGAGAGTTGCGCCGCATTTTTGCTAAGGGTAGCTCCACAGAGGGGCGGATGGACATTCGGGTGTCCTCCTTCGGATTCAAGCACGGGGTGCCTATGGAGGCCGATCTGGTCCTGGATGTCCGCTTCCTGCCCAACCCCTACTATGTAGCTGACCTGCGTCCCCTTACCGGACTGGACCAGGGGGTGCGGGACTATGTGTTTCACGGCGGCCAGGCAGAGGAGTTTTTGGAGCGGCTGTGGGCCCTGGTGGGCTGGCTCCTTCCCCGGTATGAGGAGGAGGGCAAGACGGCTCTAGTCATCGCCGTGGGCTGCACCGGCGGGCACCACCGGTCCGTGGCCATCGCCCATGCTCTAGCCGAGCGGATCAGAGGACAGGGCTGGCCTGTGGCGGAGAGCCACCGGGACTTGGGAAGAAACTGATGGCAGGGGCCGTGGCCTGGATACGGGACACGGAGCAGGTCTGTCCTTTCAGGGAAAGGAGCGGTTATGAGCGATACGTTGCCCAGCCTCCAGCAGTGGGAGCGGGGGCCCAAGATCGTCGCTGTGGGCGGCGGTACGGGCCTTTCCACCATGCTGCGCGGCTTAAAAAAATATACCAAGAATCTGGCCGCCATCGTCACTGTGGCGGATGACGGGGGAGGCTCTGGAATGCTTCGCCGGGATATTGGAATGCCGCCCCCGGGTGATATCCGCCACTGTATGGAGGCCCTGGCCAACACGGAGCCCATCATGGAGAAGCTGCTGACCTACCGCTTTACTGAGGGCTCCCTCTCCGGACAGTCCTTTGGCAACCTGATTCTGGCGGCCCTGAATGGGGTGACCGGCTCCTTTGAGGAGGCGGTCAGCCAGATGAGCCAGGTGCTGGCGATCACGGGCCGAGTCATCCCGGTTACCAGTGCGGACGTGCAGCTGGAGGCCATCTTTGAAAACGGGGCCCGTGTGGTGGGGGAGTCCAAGATATACCATTTTAAAAAAGAGCAGGACTGCCGGATCTCTCGGGTGGCGCTGATCCCAGAGCGGCCCGCCCCTCTGCCCGCCGCTCTGGAGGCCATCCGTGACGCGGATCTGATCCTGCTGGGGCCGGGGAGCCTGTATACCAGTGTGATCCCCAATCTGCTGGTGGACGGGGTGGCCAAAGCCATCGCCCAGTCGGACGCGCCAAAGATCTATGTGTGCAACATCATGACTCAGGATGGAGAGACAGAGGGGTATACCGCCGCTGACCACCTGGAAGCCCTGTTGGTCCACGGGGAGCCGGGGCTGCTGGACCTGTGTCTGGCCAACAGTGCGCCAGTTCATCCTGGGCTAGTGGAGAAATACCGGGTGGAGGACGCGGCGCCTCTAACGGTGGACCGGGAGCGCGTCGCCGCGATGGGGCTGGAGCTGGAGGAGCGGCCTCTGGCCTCCGACAAGGGCGATTTTGCCCGCCATGACCCGGATAAGCTGGCGGCCGCCCTGTTGGAGATCTACCGTCAGCGGGCGGTGCGCATCTTCCGGGGAGAGAGGCGCTACATATTGGAGGAATGACCATGTCCTTTTCCGGAGATGTAAAGACTGAGCTATGTCGGATCCCACTCAACCGGCGGTGTTGTGCCCAGGCGGAGGCCTACGGTGTGCTGCTCTACTGCAATACCTTCAGTGCCCGGGAGATCCGGGTGATGACAGAGAGCGAAGCCTTTGCCAAGCGCCTGCCTCCACTGCTGAAAAAGGCGTTTCGGATTACCTTTGACCGCCTGCCAGACGGGGAGGGGAAGTATATCTTCTCCATCATGGACCGGGATAAGCTGGCCGCTGTCCATCAGACCTTCGGCAGCGACCTGGGCGCGCTGGCCATCCATTTGAATTTTGCTGTACTGGAGGAGAGCTGCTGCCGGACCTCCTTTCTGCGGGGAGCCTTCCTGGCGGGCGGATCGGTGACCGACCCCAGAAAGGGCTACCACCTGGAGCTGGCTACCACGCACCAGAGCGTCAGCCGGGAGCTGGAGGCCTTGATGCGGGAAATGGAGCTGGAGCCCAAAGCGGCCCAGCGGAAGGGAAATTCTGTCATTTACTTTAAGCAGAGTGACCGGATCGAGGATTTTCTTACCTCCATCGGTGCCCCTGTGTCCGCTATGGAAGTGATGAATGCCAAGCTGGAGAAGGACATCCGGGGCAGCGTGAACCGAAGGGTAAACTGTGATGCCGCCAATCTGGATAAGGCGGTGGAGGCGGCCATGGTCCAGTTGGAGGCCATACGGCACCTGGAGGAGCGGGGCCGGCTGGCCCTTCTGCCGGACAAGCTGAAGGAGACCGCCGCCCTTCGACTAGCCCATCCAGAGGACACCCTGTCCCAGCTGGCGGAGCGGTGTGATCCACCGATCACCAAGTCAGCACTGAACCACCGCCTGCGGAAGCTGGTAGAGTTGGGGAGAGAGGAAGGATAGAAGCAAAAAGCATTTAAGCAAAAAACGGTAAGAGGGACAGGCCCTAGCCAATCAAAAGCGCGCCTATGACAAGGAGAGATACGATGACAGTTTGTACATTTCGGACGGCGGTCCCAGGGGATGAGGAGTTGATCCTGTCCTTTATCCGGGCTCTGGCGGATTATGAGCATATGTCCGACCAGGTGGTGGCCACACCGGAGCTGCTGCGGGAATGGATTTTTGAGAAACAGAAGGCGGAGGTCATCTTCGCTGTGGCCGGTGGGAGAGAGGTGGGCTTTGCTCTGTTCTTCCACAACTTCTCCACCTTTTTGGGCCGGGCGGGCATCTATCTGGAGGACCTGTTCGTTTTGCCTGAGGAGCGTGGAAAGGGCTACGGGGAGGCCCTGCTAAAGAGACTTGCCCGTATCACGGTGGAACGTGGGTGCGGGCGGCTGGAATGGGCCTGCCTGGACTGGAACACCCCTTCTATTAACTTTTATATCCAAAAGATGTGCGCCACTCCCATGGATGAGTGGACTACTTACCGCCTCACGGGGGAGAGGCTAAAGCAGGCGGCGGAGTGAACCGCACTCTAGAAATCAAATTTTAGAGCGAGAAATGAAGAAGTGGTGGGGCAGTTTGTCCCAGGGAGGAGAAAAGGCTATGTCCTTTGTCCATTTACATCTGCATACGGAGTTTTCCTTACTGGACGGAGCCTGCCGGATCAAAAAGCTGGTGGAGCGGGTCAAGGAGCTGGGGCAGGATGCGGTGGCCATCACTGACCACGGCTGTATGTATGGAGTCATTGATTTTTACCGGGCCTGCAAGGCCGAGGGGATCAAACCCATCATCGGCTGCGAGGTCTATGTGGCGCCACGGGGCCGCACCCGCTTCCAAAAGGTCCATGAGTTTGACGCGGATTCCCGCCACCTGGTGCTCCTCTGCCGGAACGAGGAGGGCTATCGAAACCTGTCCTATATGGTGTCTCAGGCCTATCTAGAGGGATTTTACATTAAGCCCCGCATCGACATGGACTTACTGCGGGAGCACGCTGGCGGCCTGATCGCCTGCTCCGCCTGCCTGGGCGGAGAACTGCCCAAGCTGCTGCTGGCGGGGGAGTATGAGCAGGCTAAGGCGGTGGCACTGGAGATGCGGGAGCTGTTTGGAGAGGACGGCTACTACCTGGAGCTCCAGGACCACGGCATTGCGGCCCAGAAGCAGGTGAATGCCGCGCTGGTCCGCATCCATGAGGAAACAGGCATCCCCCTTATCGCCACCAACGACGCCCACTATCTCCGCCAGGAGGATGCGGAGACACAGGACGTTCTGATGTGCATTCAAATGGGCAAGACTGTGGACGACCCCAATCGTATGAAGTTTGAAACCGACCAGTTCTATGTCAAGTCAGAGGATGAGATGGCCGCACTGTTCCCCAACTATCCTGAGGCGCTGGAGAACACTGCCAAAATTGCCAAACTGTGTGATGTGGAATTTGAGTTTGGAAAATATCACCTGCCCCACTTTCAGCTCCCAGAGGGCTGGACAGACGGGGAGGCGTACTTTGAAAAGCTGTGTATGGATGGCTTTGCACGCCGCTATCCGGACCAGCCTGAGGAATATCGGAAGCAGCTGCGATACGAGATGGATATGATCCGTAAGATGGGCTTTGTGGATTATTTCCTTATTGTGTCCGACTTTATCGCGTTTGCCAAGGGAAACCACATCCCTGTGGGACCGGGGCGCGGGTCGGCTGCCGGCTCCATGGTGTCTTACTGCCTGAATATCACAGACCTGGACCCCATGCAGTACTCCCTGTATTTTGAGCGATTTCTCAACCCAGAGCGGGTATCCATGCCCGATATTGATATTGACTTCTGTATCCGCCGCCGGCAAGAGGTCATTGACTATGTAAACAAAAAATATGGCGCCGACCATGTGGCCCAGATCGTCACCTTTGGTACCATGGCGGCCAGGGGATCTGTCCGGGACGTGGGGCGGGTTCTTGGAATGCCTTACGGAGATGTGGATGCGGTGGCCAAGCTTATCCCCAACGGCCCTGGGGCGCTGCACATCACGCTGGAGGAGTCTTTGAAGCTGTCTAAACAGCTGAGAGAGCTGTATGACGGGGATGAGAGCATCAAAAAGCTCATCGATACCGCCATGGCCATCGAAGGGATGCCGCGGAATACTTCCACCCATGCTGCGGGTGTGGTTATCACCAGCCGGCCGGTCTGCGACTATGTGCCCCTAGCGACCAACGACGGCCTGCCTGTTACCCAGTATGTGATGACCACTCTGGAGGAGCTGGGACTGCTGAAAATGGACTTCCTGGGACTGCGTAACCTGACGATTCTGGATGACGCGGTCAAAATGGTCCGAAGCAAGGAAAAGAACTTTACACTAGAAAGCATCCCCTTGAACGACCCGGCTACCATGTCTATGCTGTCAGAGGGGAAGACCTCCGGTGTGTTCCAAATGGAGTCTGCGGGAATGACCGGGGTGTGCCTCGGCCTCAAGCCACAGAATATCGAGGATATCACCGCCATCATCGCCCTCTACCGCCCTGGCCCCATGGATTCCATTCCACGCTTTATTGCCAGCAAAAACAATCCGGACAAGATTACCTATAAGCACCCGGCCCTGGAGCCCATCCTGTCCAATACCTATGGATGTATCGTTTACCAGGAGCAGGTCATTCAGATCTTCCAACAGCTGGCAGGCTACTCCCTGGGACAGGCCGACATGGTGCGCCGCGCCATGTCTAAAAAGAAAATGAAGGATATTCAGCGGGAGCGGGCTGCCTTTATCCACGGGGACCCGGAGCGGAATATTGTCGGCTGTGAGCACAACGGAGTCCCCGCCGCTATTGCCGAGTCTATCTACGATGAAATCAACGATTTTGCCAACTACGCCTTCAACAAGGCCCACGCTGTGTGTTACGCAGTGGTGGCCTATCAGACCGCCTGGTTCAAGTGCCACCACCCCAAGGAGTACATGGCCGCTCTGCTCACCTCGGTGCTGGATTCCACCGAGAAGGTGGCGGAGTATATCTCAGAGTGCCGGGATATGGATATCCCTCTGCTTCCCCCTGATGTGAACGAGTCCCAGGCCGATTTCACTGTGGTAGAGGGAGGAATCCGCTTTGGCCTGGTGGCCCTGAAGGGGGTAGGACGAAACGTTGTAAACGCCATGTTGTCAGAACGTGAAAAGGGTGGACCCTTTACAGACTTTATGGACTTCTGCGACCGGATGTTTGACCAGGATCTAAACCGGAGAGTGGTGGAGAGTCTCATCAAATCCGGAGCCTTTGACCGCATGGGCTACCGTAGGTCCCAACTGATGCAGGTATACGGCCAAGTGCTGGACGGGATTGCCGCGGCTCGGAAGCGGAACGTGGAGGGGCAGCTGGATCTCTTTGGGCTCGGCGGAGTGGAGGAGAGCGCCCCCCTTCCCGCACTGGTCCTGCCGGAGCTGGCGGAGTACAGCGCTCAGGAGCTGATGACCATGGAGAAGGAAATCACCGGGCTGTATCTGTCCGGGCATCCCATGGATCAGTACCGGGAGATGGCCAGGCGGAAGGGGGCGGTGAGCATCGGCTCTATCCTGCTGGACTTTCAGCGGGAGGATGGACCTAAGGAGTACCGGGACAACCAGAGGGTATCAGTGGCCGGTATTATTTCCACTTACCGTACCAGAACCACCCGGAATAACACCTTGATGGCTTATGTCAACCTGGAGGATGATACTGCCTCGATGGAGCTTTTGTGCTTTGCCAAAGTGCTGGAGAATAGTGGCAGCCATATCAGGGAAAACTCGGCGATCCTGGCTACGGGCCGGATCTCTGTCCGGGACGAGAAGGAGCCACAGCTCATGGTGGATGAGATCCGCCCCCTGGGAGACCTAAATGGGGAGATGACAGGGGAGGAGGAAAAGACGCTCTACCTCCGCCTGCCCGCCAGAGAGGACCCTCGCCTGCGTAAGGTCCGGCTGGCCCTCTCTTTTTTCCCCGGAGAGAGCCGGGTGGTGCTTTATTTTGAGGACTGCAAAAAGCGTGTGGGCTCCTACTGCCAAATCCATCCAGCCCTGGTGGCTGACCTGACGGAACGGCTGGGGGCGGAGAACGTGGTGGTGCAGTGACGGCCAAGCCGCTTAACCAGGGGTTGACAGCCCGCCAGAAAGAGGATATAATAGCCCCGTAATCCGGTAGGTAAGGCTACCGTGGGGATATGGGTCGCTGCCGCAAAGGGATGGAGACATCCTTCGTTGGTTTGAACAGGTCCTGTCGAACAGAAGGCAGGATTTAACGCGACTTCACCGCCCCGCGACGCTAAAGCTTGGACGGTGGCATGATAGGGTATGTGCAGAGCACGCTTGCCGCCGCCGCGGCTTGCGTGCTCTTTTCTATCCGGAGCGATTTTGAAGCAAAGAGAGGTGAACATCTCATGGACAGCGGCAGTCGAGGTCCCGGCGGACAAACTCAATATGGTACGCGGCGTCCTGGGATGGGCGCCGAGACAGCCGGCTGAGTTTGCCGGACCTCCTGTCACGAAACGGTAAAAAACCGAACTCGACGACAAGGAGGAAGCTGTTATGAAGAACATCAATATGATCCCTGCCATCCCTGGGACTGTGGGGGCTATCATGTCCCGTCAGCCCCTGGAGCTCTCTCCGCGGATGCGTGCCCGGGAGGCACTGGCCCGCCTGCGCCAGGTGGGTGTGCCCCAGGATTTTATGAGCAGCTGCTATGTGGTGGATGAGGAGGGGCGCCTGTTGGGTGCTCTTACCCTCTACGAACTGGTGGCGGCGCCCGACTGCGCCCGTTTGGATCAGGCCATGTCCGCCCCTAGGGCTGTCCTTACTCCGGAGTATGACCAGGAGGAGGCTGTGCGTCTGATGGAGGCGGCGGACTGCGTGGAACTGCCTGTGGTGGATGACGAGGGAAAGCTTGTTGGGACAGTCACCGCGGAGGATGCCATGGAGGTACTGCGGGACGAGGCCACTGAGGATATGGAGCGGATGGCCGCCATCCTTCCTTCCGAGCGGCCCTATCTAAAAACCAGCGTGTGGGAGATCTACAAAAAGCGTGTGCTGTGGCTCCTGTTGCTGATGGTATCGGCGGCCTTTACCGGGGCCATTATTACCCATTATGAGACTGCCCTGGCCGCCCAGGTGGTACTTACTGCCTTTATCCCCATGCTGATGGATACGGGAGGGAACTGCGGCAGCCAGTCCTCCGTCACCATCATCCGGGGGCTCTCCCTGGGGGAGATAGGGTATGGGGACTGGTGGAAGGTGGCCTGGAAGGAGATACAGGTCGGAGTGCTGTGTGGGATTACCCTGGCCGCTGTCAATCTGCTGCGACTGACTGTTTTGGACCACCTGGATCTGATAGTGGCCATAGTGGTCAGCCTGACTTTGGTAGTGACGGTGATTGTATCAAAGCTGCTGGGCTGTTTCCTGCCTATTCTGGCCAGCCGTGCCCATCTGGACCCTGCTGTGATGGCCAGCCCCTTGATCACCACCATCGCGGATGGGATATCCCTGATGGTATACTTTCGTATCGCCGTCCTGCTTCTTAGAATATGACGCGGAATACCCGGCGGAGAGAGGAGAAAAGCTGGAGGAAAGGCTGTGCCTTTCCTCCAGCTTCTTTCGATTAGCGGGCAAGATTTCGGCGGTGGGACCTTGTCGGAATCAGTGGGTTATATGAGTTAGGGCGTGGCCGCGGCTGAGTACGGCGTAGACTGCGGCCGCGGCGGCCAGCCCAAAGAGCCCCTGAATGATATTCCCCGGCACGGAGGCCGCGGCGGCCAGACCCTTGCCCAGCCACAGGCAGGCGTAGCCGAAATAGCCGGCTACCATGATGATCTCAGCCGCAAAGCCGCTCACAGCCTGGGAGAGGAGTACATTTGGAGTGCGGCGCCGTTGGAGAGCCTGAAACAGCAGGGCGGCCACTACGGCCATCGCCAGCTTGATAGCGAAGGTTCCAGGAGCATAGTGAGCGTAGCCGGAGAGAAGGTCCGCCAGCATGGAACCTACGCCGGCGGCGGCCCCGCCGTAGAGTGGGCCCAGAACCCAGGCGGAGAGAAGAACGGCACAGTCTCCCAGGTTGACATAGCCCTGCATGGGGGAGGGAACCTGGATGACCAGGGTCATGATGGTACACAGGGCGGCAAAGAGGGCGGCTAATACCAGCTTACGGATCTTGGTATCTGACATGATGATCGCTCCTTTGAAAGTGGTGGGGAAATTTTTGCTTGCTTTTTCTACTGAGTTGTATTTTAATCATATCTGATATGATTAAAAGGACCAAACTATAACTTTTTTATAGGATCAGATTGGAGGGCTGTTTATGCTGACATATGATTTGGAAAAGCGAGGGAGCCTGGCCAGGTACGACTATCTGTATCGCTGCATCAAGGAGGACATCCTGTCCGGCCGCTTGAAAGCGGGGGAGAAGCTGCCCTCCAAGCGGACCCTGGCCACCCATTTGAATACCGCAGTGGTAACGGTGGAGAACGCCTATGCCCAGTTGGAGGCGGAGGGGTACCTGAACGCCAGGGAAAAGCGGGGGTATTTTGTCAACCCGGTGGAGACAGGACCAGTTAGGGAGAATCCGGCAGAGGCCAGGGAAAAGAACAGGGAACAGCGGGAGTGGCGGCTGGACCTGCGGGGGACCGGAAGCGGGACAGAGGGCTTCCCTTTTTCTGTCTGGGCCCGGCTGATGCGAAGAATACTTACGGAGCGGGGAGCCGAGCTGCTTCAGGCGACTCCCCACAACGGTGTCTATCCTCTGCGGCAGGCAATCGCCCGACATCTCTACCAGTTCCGGGGCATTTCCGCCGCACCGGAGCAGATTGTGGTGGGGGCGGGGACGGAGTACCTGTATAATTTGATCGTACAGCTTTTGGGCCGGGACCTGCTGTACGGGGTAGAGGACCCTGGCTACTCTAAGGCGGCCAGAATATACGGCCTGAACGGGGCGGGATGCATCCCCCTTCCGATGGACAGCCGGGGGGTGCGCCCCCAGGAGGTAGAGGAGAGGGGGGTGCAGATCCTCCATATATCGCCCAACCACCAGTTCCCCACAGGGACAGTGACCCCCATCCTGCGCCGGCAGGCGCTTCTGCGATGGGCGGAGGAGCAAAGGGGATATATCATCGAGGACGACTACGACAGTGAGTTTCGCTTTACAGGGCGCCCTATACCAGCGATGAAGAGCATAGACGCTGCAGGACGGGTCATCTATATGAATACCTTTTCCAGGTCACTGGCCCCCTCGCTGCGTGTCAGCTATATGGTGCTGCCGCCCTCTCTGATGGAGGAATATCCACGTCGGCTAGGCTTCTACTCCTGTACAGTTCCGGCGATGGAGCAGTATACCCTGGCAAGCTTTCTGGAGGAGGGCTATTTTGAGTCCCATGTGAACCGGATGCGTGTCTTTTACCGAAATCGCCGGGACGAGGTGCTGGCAGCCATCGGCCAAAGTCCTCTGTCCGGCCGCTGCCGTGTGCTTGGAGAGGAGGCCGGACTCCATTTTTTGCTGGAGCTGGAGACGGAAAGGGAGGACAGTTGGTTGTCGAGGGAGATGGAGGCGCGCGGAGTAAGGCTCTCCTTTCTCACGGACTACCAGCAGCGGCCGGGGGCGGCCCCCCTCCACACTCTGGTAGTCAATTATCCGGGAACAGCGCCCGCACGGCTGGCTCCTGCCCTGGCGCTTCTGGCTGGCCTGCTGGATTGACAGAGAGACAGCTCTGTATTAGAATGCAGGGGCAGAGATAAAAACACAAGGCGGTTGGTAGTCCGTCCGCGGGTCCGCGCTCCCGTAAGTAGCCTTCCCTCCCGGGTCGTCCCTTCTCTGACGTGTCATGTTAGGGAGGAAACTGAATATGGTTCCAAGTATGAGCAGTTTTATAGTGCTGTTCCAGTCCCCTTTTTGGGTGGGTATTGCCCAGCGATGGGGGGAGGAGGGCTATCAGGCGGCCAAAATCACCTTTGGCGCCCAGCCCACTGACACTCAGATCTATCAATGGGTGTTGAAGGAGTGGCACAGGCTGGTGTTCAGTAAGCTGTCGGAGGAGGAGAGTCCTGTCCTGGAGAGAAAACAAAAGCGCCTTCAGCGGGAAGCGAGAAAGGCTATTCAGGTCAGAGGGATAGGGACTAAGGCCCAGGCGGCTCTCGCGCTTCAGCGGGAGGATCGAGGGCTGGCCCGAAGGGAAAAGAAGCATCTGGAGCGTCAGGAGGAGGACCGGCGGAAATTCCTTCTCCGGCAGCAAAAAAAGCGCGAAAAAAAGCGGGGCAGATAATTCTGCCCCGCTTTTTGAATGTTGCAAATGTAATTCTAGAAGGAAAGCGGCTGGTCAGACCGCTTCAGTGGAGCGTAAGCAGGGGAGGTCAGGCTTCGCTCTCGGCCGGGGCGGATTTTTTGCTCCAACCTTCGCCGTGGATGACGTGGCGGGAAACGGTCTTGTAGACTAGGAAGGTAACGGTGGAATTGATGGTACCTACCAGCAGGTTAAAGGGAAGAATCCCAGGGAGGAGCAGGGAATCAACTACCTCCACAGGCTGGCCCATGAAGAGGGGGGTAATAAAGTGATTGGCGGGCAGCATAACTAATCCCCGTGCCAGCGTAGCTAAGAACAACCCAAGAACCGCGCCAGATTTAGTATGCCGAATACGGTAAACAGAACAAACCACCATCACCATGGTAGAGGTAGCGATAATATGCATGATAATGCCATAAAACAGCCCGCCGGTAGCGGCACTTACGGTAAGCCCTTGGACCACACTGACAACCACAGTGAGCAGGACGCCAGCTAAAGGACCATAGGCCAGGGCACCGATGAAAATGGGGATATCAGCAGGATCGTACTCTAAAAAGGGGACTAGAGGGATCAGCGGAATACGGATAAAGTATACCAGCACCACCGATACTCCGGCCAATAGGGCCAATACCACCAATTTCCGGGTCTGCTCTCGATTAGACATAAAAAACACTCCTTTATTGTTTTGGTACCCCTGAAAAGCCAAAATGCCTTCCAGGTGTTAAAACAATCAAGGAGGTGCGCGAACACGCGCAAAAACACACGTGTCATTGTTCAACACACATCTTCTTCCATCCGGACTGTGACCGTTGGTCCCGGAGTTCCACCGGGTCAGCGAATGTGCTGCCACATTCGGTCGCGGACTTTACCGCCAGTGGGGAGTTTCACCCCGCCCTGAAGACATTGGATTCAGTTGTCCATGGAGTATTATATGCCAGGGGAAGAAAAAATGCAAGAGAAAATTTCAAAAATCATAGCCACCGGCACTGCCGGTGACTATGATTTAAGGAAAGAAGTCAGTCCTGATACAGGGGGAAACGGGCGGTGAGGGCCAGGGCCTCCTCCTTCAAACGATCCACCTTGGCGGCAAAATCCTCCTGGGCGGCGGCACAGATCAGTTTGCCCACGATCTCCATCTGCTCCTCTTTAAAACCGCGGGCGGTAACGGCGGGAGTACCCACTCGGATGCCGGAGGTGACAAAGGGCTTTTCTGGATCGTTGGGAATGGCGTTCTTATTGACCGTGACACAGATCTCGTCCAGCCGGTGCTCCATCTCCTTGCCGGTCAGATGGGCGGGGCGTAGGTCCACCAGCATCAGGTGGTTGTCCGTGCCGCCAGACACCAGATCCAGGCCGCCGGCCATGATAGTCTTGGACAGAACTTGGGCGTTTTTGATGATCTGACCCTGGTATTCCTTGAACTCGGGCTTCAGAGCTTCGCCAAGCGCCACGGCCTTGGCGGCGATAATGTGCTCCAGCGGGCCGCCCTGGGAGCCTGGGAAGATAGCGGAGTTCAGCTTTTTGGCGATGTCCGGGTCGTTGGTCAGCAGCATACCGCCACGGGGGCCGCGGAGAGTTTTGTGGGTGGTAGTGGACACCACGTCCGCATAGGGGATGGGGGACGGATGGAGCCCGGCGGCGACCAGTCCGGCAATGTGGGCCATATCCACAAAAAGATAGGCCCCTACCTCGTGGGCGATATCCGCAAAGGTCTTGAAGTCGATGGTGCGGGGATAGGCGGAGGCACCAGCCAGGATCATCTTGGGCTGGTGTTTTTTAGCTAGGTCCCGGACCTGGTCATAGTCGATATATCCCTTGTCATCCACGCCATAGGCCACCATATGATAGTTCTTGCCGGAGAAGTTGACAGGAGAGCCGTGAGTCAGGTGTCCGCCGTTATCCAGGCTCATACCCATGACCGTGTCGCCCAGCTGGCACAGGGCCTGGTAGACAGCGTAATTGGCCTGGGCGCCGGAGTGAGGCTGAACATTGGCAAACTTGGCGCCGAACAGCTCCTTGGCCCGCTCGATGGCGATATTTTCCACCACGTCCACGCACTGACAGCCGCCGTAATACCGCTTGCCGGGATAGCCTTCGGCATACTTGTTGGTAAGAACGGTGCCGGCCGCCGCCAGAACAGCGGCGCTGACGATGTTCTCCGAGGCGATCAGCTCGATGTTCTGCTGCTGGCGGTCATACTCCGCCCGGATGGCCTGACCCACTTCAGGGTCCTGCGCGATGAGAAAATCCATAGACTCCTTGACCATGTATAGCTCCTCCTGATATCAATAAGCAGTTTGCTCTGAGGAAAAGAGATATTCCCCCAGAATAATATATATTATATCAGTAAGCGGAGAAAAAACAATGGAGGAATGAAAAAAAGCCGTCGAAATTTTCCGGTAAGTATGGTATGATATCAAAATGACAGAACTTCTCCCTCGTGTGGAGAAAGCTGAATGGAGAGAAACAGATATGAAAAAGAAAAAGGCCGATGTGGCCGCCATTATAGAGGAGCTGAAAGCCCTATATCCGGACGGAATCTGTTCACTGGACTACCGGAAGGACTACGAACTTCTATTTTCCGTTCGACTGGCCGCCCAGTGTACTGACGAGCGTGTCAATAAAGTGACTCCGGCACTGTATGCCCGCTTTCCTACTCTGGAGTCGCTGGCCAATGCTGAGATTGCCGAAGTGGAGCAGTACATACATTCCACGGGCTTTTTCCGGGCAAAGGCCAAGGACATCGTACTAGCCTCCCAAATGCTTCTGCGGGAATACGGCGGCAAGGTGCCCAATACTATGGAGGACCTGCTGAAGCTGCCTGGTGTGGGCAGAAAGACAGCCAACCTGATCCTGGGAGACGTGTACCACACCCCCGGCGTGGTGGTGGCGGACACCCACTGCATCCGCATCTCCGGTCTGCTTGGGTTGACCGACGGCTCCAAGGACCCCGCCAAGGTGGAGATGCAGCTGCGGAAGATCCTGCCTCCAGAGGAGTCCAATGACTTCTGCCACCGGCTGGTCCTCCATGGACGGGCCGTCTGTATCGCCCGGCGGCCCCAGTGCCAGCAGTGTACCCTGCGGCCCTGGTGTGATTTTTTTAGTAAGCAGCAGGGAAAAGGAGCATAAGGGCCGGAGCGTCTTCTCGCCAGGATGTCATCTATCTGGCGGGCAGCAGCGCGTATGCGCAGAAAGGCGGAGCAACCATGAAGAAAAATTATACAATTTATCAGGTGGACGCATTTACACGGGAGAAGCTGGCGGGGAACCCCGCCGGTGTGGTGCCGGACGCGCGAGGGCTGACAGAGGGACAGATGCAGCGCATCGCCCGGGAGCTGAATAACTCGGAGACGGCCTTCCTTTTCCCGGGAAAAGAGGGGGAGTATGATGTCCATGTCCGGTTTTTCACCCCCACCCGAGAGGTACCTGTCTGTGGTCATGCCACCATCGCCTCCCACTATATCCGGGCCATGGAACTGGGTCTGGACAGCGCCCGGGTAGTCCAGAAGTGCGGAGCTGGCCTTTTTCCTGTGGATGTGTGCAAGGAAAACGGTGATTACCGGGTGGTCATGACCCAGGGCAAGGCCGTCGTAGGAGAACCGTTGCCCCAGGAGTACCAGGCCCGCGTGCTGGATGCCCTAGGCGTGACATGGGACGACCTCCGGCCCGGCTGCCCCATGGCTTCCGCCTCCGTAGGCTCTCCCAAGCTGATGGTGGTCCTCAACGACCTGGATAAGCTTCACAGCTTAAAACCGGACTTAGAGGCTCTCAAGGAGTTGAGTGGTGAGATTGGCTGCAACGGGTATCTGGTCTTTACCCTCCATCCTGGGGAGGAGCCTCTGGTCCATGGACGAATGTTCGGTCCTGCGAACGGTGTGGCCGAGGACCCGGTGACGGGGATTGCTAACGGCCCCATGGGTGCCTATCTGGTCCAATTTGGACTGATCCCCACAGATGGAGACGAGGTGCGCTTCACCTCTGTCCAGGGGGAGGCCATGGGCCGGCCAGGTGCTATGGAGGTCTGTGTGGAGCTGGAGGAGGGACGTCCCGGCGAAATCCGCATTATCGGCGACGCAGTGGTGGCGTTCCAGGCGGAGATAACGCTGGACGAGGAATGACAGAGAACCCCGTGAGGAGATGAGAAACGATGGCATACCGCCCGTTAGCGGATGAGATACGCCCCCAGAGCCTGGATCAGGTGGTGGGGCAGAGGCATATATTGGGAGAAAACGGCCTGCTGCGCCGGATCATTGAGGGGGGCAATATCCCCAACCTGATTTTTTACGGCCCCTCAGGCACAGGCAAGACTACGGTGGCGAACATCATCGCCCAGCGGACCAACCGGCCCCTGCACCGGCTCAACGCCACCACGGCCTCCATCTCCGACATCAAGGACATCATCGGAGATATCGGCACTTTGATGGCGCCGGAGGGTGTGCTGCTCTATCTGGACGAGATCCAGTACTTCAATAAGAAGCAGCAGCAGTCCCTGCTGGAGTTTATGGAGGACGGTCGCATCACCCTTATCGCCTCCACCACAGAAAACCCATTCTTCGCCGTCTTTGGGGCGGTGCTGTCCCGGGCTACGGTTTTCGAGTTTAAGCAGATCACGGCGGAGGATGCCCTCCCCGCTGTGGAGCGGGGTATCTCCATCATGGAGGAGCGGTTGGGCGCCCAGGTAGTATGCGAGGACGGGGTAAAGGAGCACATCGCCTGGGCCTGTGGCGGCGACATCCGAAAGGCCATGAACGCCATTGAGCTTTTACTCAGCGCCGCGAGGCGTGAGCAAGGGAAACTCCTTGTCAGCTTGGAGGATGCCAAAACGGTGGCCCAGAAGTCGGCGATGCGCTACGACCGGGAGGGAGATGCCCATTTTGATATCGCGTCAGCCCTCATGAAGTCCATGAGGGGCTCTGACCCGGACGCGGCGCTCCACTATCTGGCCCGGCTGCTGGAAGCGGGGGATATGATTACCGCCATCCGCCGCATCCTGTGCTCCGCCAGCGAGGATGTGGGCATGGCTTATCCTCTGGCGGTGCCCATCGTCAAGGCATGTGTGGACAATGCCCTTCAGCTTGGGCTGCCGGAGGCCAAGCTGCCTCTGGCCCAGGCGGTAGTCCTTTTGGCCACTGCCCCAAAGTCCAACACCTCCTGCATGGCCATTGAGGCCGCTATGGCCGATGTGCGCCGGGGCAGGGTAGGGGACATCCCGCGGCATCTCCAGAATGTCCACGCCGATTCCTCCGGTCTGGAGCGGGAGCAGGGCTATCTCTATCCCCACAGCTTCCCAGGCCGGTGGGTGGACCAGCAGTATCTGCCCGACGAGCTGAAGGATGTGCGCTATTACGTCTATGGGGAGAATAAAACAGAACAGGCCGCCAAGCGGTACTGGGATGAGATAAAAAGAAAAAGGGAGTGACCCCGCCTGGGGTGGGAAGAGGGAAGCATGGAGGAGTTAGAAGTTTTCAGAGCGTTGGTCATCGTCTGTCCGCTGATCTTTCTGGGAGGCATTGTAGACGCTATCGTGGGGGGCGGGGGACTCATCACGATCCCAGCCTATCTGCTGGCTGGGCTGTCTCCTCACGGGGCCACCGCTACCAATAAATGCAGCAGTTCCTGTGGGAGTCTGCTGTCCACCATCCGTTTTTTCCGTCAGGGGGACGTTCATCTCCCAAGCGTCCTGGTGGGGGCGGCGGCCGCACTGGGAGGCTCCTGGATCGGAGCGCGGCTGAATATGATGGTTCCAGAACAGATCCTGTATTATATCATGCTGGCCATTGTACCTGTTGTGGCGGTTTTTCTCCTTGTCAGGCGGGACCTTGGAAGGGAGGACCGGTCCAGTGAGCTGAGTCGGGCCCAGCTTATGGCTATATCTCTTTCCATCGGCCTGGTCATTGGAGGGTATGATGGCTTTTTTGGTCCGGGTTCTGGCACCTTTATGATACTGGGCTACACTGCCCTTTCCAAGTTTGACCTGCTCACCGCGTCAGGAAACAGCAAAGCGATCAACTTTTCCAGTAACATCGCGGCGCTGGTGACCTATGCCCTGGCGGGTAAGGTCGTGTGGCTGGTAGGGATCCCTGCCGCCCTGTGCAGTGTGGCGGGCAACTATGTGGGCTCCAGTCTGGCCTTCAAGGGGGGCGCTAAGATTATCCGCCCTATGTTTTTTGTGGTGCTTGCCCTGCTGCTGGGGCGGCTGATTTATGATTTGGCAGTGTAGTCCGGCGTATTTGTGAGGGAGGGCAGCCTTGTAGGCCGCCCTCCCTCTTTCATTTTCTTCCGAAATAGCTGACCAGCAAATCGACACAGGCTCCGTAGGAGCGCATCCCCAGCTCCTGGCCGTTGCCCTTCAAAAAGGCGTCGTAGGCCTGTCCGGCCGCATCCTCGATAGGGGACTCCAGGGCGGCCCAATAGGCGTTGTTCTCATTCCAGTCTGTGGCCAGCTCCAGAGTAAACCACCGGCCGGCGATCTCGTCCCACAGGTCTGGAGCCACGGGGTACAGGGCGTTACACAGCTGGATCAGTCCGGCGAGATAGCCGGAGTATTGAAAGACGGTGTCTCCGCAGGTGACACAGGCGGCGATGCCCACAAAGTTGGCCTCCAGCTCAGAGGCTACCATCCGCTGGTGGGCCATCTCATGGGCGATGGTTTCCGGAATCAGGCAGGCGGGACAGTCCACATTCACATTGGCTTCTCCGGTGAAGGGGAAGTAGACGCCAGTAAAGCCCAGAATACTCTGGAGCCTGGAAAAGAGAAGGGGTTTTGCCCTGACCGGCGGGATATCCAGACAGGGAAATTCCTGGATAAGCCCTTCATAGACCTGTGTTCCTTTGTGAAAATAGTAATCACGGGGCACAGCGAAGCGGCCCTCTGAGTCCCGGTCTACCTGGCTGGAAAGCCGGGCGGCGTTTTGGGCAAAATACTCCGTGACGGCGGCCAGCGCCTCGACTGAGTAGGGAGCGACCTCCAGCCCACTGCGCCGGGTGAAGCTGGAGGCCTGATAGGCGGCGTTCCAAAACCAGAAAAGGGCCGCTAGGACCCAAAGCCACACGGCGGCCAGCGCCAGCAGCCGCCGTAAGAGAGGGGAGAGCTCCCTGCGCCGAACAGCTAAAACGATAGCCCGGACCAGCCAGACCACGCTGCCTGTCAAGACCAGGACGACCAGAACCTCGGCCACAGAGAAGGGAAAGATGGACCACATTCGGCCCAAAAACTGCTCCACAGGGGCCATTACGCCAAAGACCCACCGATCCATCACTCTGGGCAGAGGGCTGAGAAGATAAAACAGCCCAATGAGCAGGATTGGGAGGAACAGAGCGGCGGCCAATCCCCAGTGTATCTTTCGTTTTACCTTTGTTTCCATAGCGGCCTCCATGGGGCAGAAAAGGGGCAGGTCAATTTCCAACAACGACAGGTCCCGAGGTCCATTCCCGCCCGGGGACGGGAACGGACTCCAGGCACAGGTCATACAGGTCGGTGCATCTGGCCTCCTGTGCGAAAAGGGAGCGGCCCACCTCATCCAGTGCCTTGGCGTGGGCCGGCTTTGTGAGGATGGGCAGAGATGCCTGGGACTTCATCTTCTTCAGAATGGCTTGCCCCCTGGCGTTAAGGCCCAGCACACGAAGATAAGGCGGATTGTCTGGGCGGTCTGCCTCCGTCAACCCCAGGTAGGCCCACGTCAGCAGACGCCGCGTCCGGGACACAGTCCAATGTCTGGGCTTGGCCAGATGGAAAAACTCCTCTAGGGAGCGGCAGTTTCGGCCAGCCCGCTCCAGCCGGACGGAGGCTCCCTCCGCTGCCCCGCTGTCAGGAAGCTTGGCCCAGTTTTCCGCTGTCATAGCGCGTAGGTTGGCCAGCAGACCCCGCTCTACCCGCTTCAAGGAGGGAGAACCATGCCAGCCCTCCTTTAGTACCTCCAGTCCTCCTTGGGGGAGATAGAGCTGTGCGGCTTCCCAGCTTCCCTGTTCCAAAAAGGCCCGAAGCTGGGTAGCAGAGAGAAAACGGGGGTGCTCCGCCACCTTTAACAGTACGCCGTGGGGAGCCCCCTCCCGTCTGACGGTCATAGGGAGAATACTGCTTTTCAGCCTGTCCAGCTCCCGGAGATACTCCACACCCAAATTGTTGTTGGGAGCAGACAGAAGCTCTGAACTATCGGGCCCAAGGATGCTCCGCACCGTTTCCTGCCGGGAGGAGGCGAATGGCATCCCCTCGTCCACGAAACGGCGTACTCCCGTCTCGTATACCGGACTGTTGAGACACACGGCCACCCGTTGGAGCCGGTCCACATCTCCGCACTCGCTGCCGAAGGAGAGCACATCCACCACTCCAGTGGCATCCAACAGGTCCACAGCCCCCTGAGCGAAGGACTCCGCCGAGGAGACTGCCCACACCGTGGGCAGTTCCAGCACCAAATCGACGCCGCCCATCAGGGCCAGCCGGGCCCGGTTCCACTTATCAGTAATGGCACAGCCTGCCTGCTGGACCCAGTTTCCGCTCATGACAGCCACGACCCCGGCCTCGCCACCCACGGCCCGCCGGCTCTCAGAGATCTGATATTGGTGGCCGGTGTGGAAGGGATTGTATTCCGCCACGATGCCGATGACCCGCATGGAAGGCCTCCTGACAAAGAAAATTTCCTGTTTTTCGAAAAAACGGTTGTCCTGGCCGGGGAAAAGCGGTAGAATAGGGACCATGGACAGAGGATGAAACTATTATAGTGCATCCCCCGGCTCAAGGCAACCACAAGCTTGTGAAATTTGATTTGTGAAGGAGATCGATCTCAATGAACATTTTGGTCATCAACGCTGGCAGCTCTTCCCTGAAGTATCAGCTGCTCAACCCTGAAACCCAGCAGGTGCTGGCCAAGGGACTGTGCGAGCGCATCGGAATCGACGGTAAATTTACTTATAAGCCTGAGGGCAAGCAGGCCGTCAAGGAGGCCGACGTGGCCATGCCCACCCACTCCGAGGCCATCCAGACTGTGCTGAACGCCCTGGTGGACCCCGCCAATGGCGTCATTGGCTCCATGAAGGAGATCGATGCTGTGGGTCACCGGGTGGTCCATGGCGGCGAGAAGTTCGCCAAGAGCGTGCTCATCACGGACGAGGTCATGGCCGCCATCGAGGAGTGCAACCCCCTGGCCCCTCTGCACAATCCCGCCAATATCATCGGCATCAAGGCCTGTCAGGCCCTCATGCCCGAAACCCCCATGGTGGCTGTGTTTGACACCGCGTTCCATCAGACTATGCCCTCCGTGGCCTACACCTACGCCCTGCCCTATGAGTATTATGAGCAGGACAAGGTCCGTCGCTACGGCTTCCATGGTACCAGCCATAAGTATGTGTCCCAGCGGGCCGCCGCCATGCTGGGCAAGCCTATTGAGGAGCTGAAGCTCATCTCCTGCCACCTGGGTAACGGCTCCTCCGTTACCGCTATTGACGGCGGAAAGAGCGTGGATACCTCCATGGGCTTTACCCCCTTGGCTGGTCTGCCCATGGGCACCCGTGCCGGCGACATCGACGCCGGTATTATGGAGTACCTGATGAACAAGTACGGCTATGATATTAAGGAGATGCTGAACATCCTCAATAAGAAGTCCGGCGTCCAGGGCATCTCCGGCGTATCCTCTGACTTCCGTGATTTGGAGAAGGCAAAGTCTGAGGGCAATCAGCGGGCCGCTCTGGCTCTGGATGTGTTCCATTACAGCGTGAAGAAGCTCATCGGCTCCTATGCCGCTGTTATGGGAGGCGTGGACGCCGTGATCTTTACCGCCGGTGTAGGCGAGAACGGCGCCGGCGACCGCAAGGCCATCGTTAGCGGCCTTGAGTTCATGGGAATCAAGATTGATGACGAGAAGAACGGCAAGCGGGGTGAGGAGATCGACATCTCTGCCCAGGACGCCACCGTGCGCACCCTGGTCATCCCTACTAACGAGGAGCTGATGATCGCCCTCGATACTGCCGAGCTGGCGAAGTAAAACGGCTGAACAAATCGTGTCATACAGGCCGCCGGAATTCCGGCGGCCTATTCTATTTTGTGGAGAGAACAGCCGCCCGTTGACAATTTCAAAAGCTCTATACTATAATAGAATCACTTTGAAAAAGGACGGGACAGGAATGGATATCCATGTCAATGACATCCTGAAAATGAAGAAGCCCCATCCCTGTGGCAGCCAGGAGTGGCTGGTCCTGCGGGTGGGGATGGATTTCAAGCTGCGCTGCCAGGGCTGCGGGCATGAGGTCATGCTCCCCAGGAGCAAGGCGGAAAAAAATATCCGCAAGGTATATCGGGACGGCAGCGAGGTGGGGGCGTGAGTCTCCCATCCAGTAATAGACGGACGGAAGGCGGGTCACACTATGGATAAGAGATTTTGGAGCGGCCGTATTCAAGACTTGGAACCCTACATCCCTGGGGAGCAGCCGAAGGACCGGGTATTTATTAAGTTAAATACCAATGAGAATCCCTACCCGCCTTCCCCTAAAGTGTTGGAGGCAATCCGCTCTGCTGCTGATGAGACATTGCGGCTCTATCCGGACCCGGAGGCATCCCAACTGCGGCAGACCATCGCGGAGTACCACGGCCTCACTCCGGAACAGGTGTTCTGCGGCAACGGCTCTGACGAGGTGCTGGGCCTGTGCTTTTACGCCTTCTTCTCCCCGGGCAGAAGGGTGATCTTCCCTGATATCACATACAGCTTTTACCCGGTCTACGCTCACCTTTTCCAACTGGATTTTGAGGAGATACCGCTCAATGAGGACTTTTCTTTCCCAGTGGAGAAGTTCCTGCGCGGCAGTGGAGGCGCGGTGGTGTGTAATCCCAATGCCCCCACCGGCCGTACCCTTCCGCTGGAGGAGATCTGCCGCATCTTAGAGGCGGACCCGAACAGGGTGGTGATGGTGGACGAGGCATATGCCGACTTTGGTGCCCGTTCTGCTGTGGAGCTGTTGAACCGCTACCCCAATCTGGTTACAGTCCACACGCTGTCCAAGTCCCGGTCCCTGGCCGGTATGCGTGTCGGCTATGCCTTGGGAAGTCCTGAGGTGATGGCCGCTGTGCGCTGTGTGAAAAACTCCTTTAACTCCTACCCTCTGGACCGGCTGGCCCTGGCGGCTGGGGAGGCGGCGATTCGGGATGTGGAATACTTTGAGGAGAGCCGGCGTAAAGTGATAACCACCCGGGAGCGTACCACGGCCCGCCTGCGGGAACTGGGCTTTTTCGTCCATGATTCCAACGCCAACTTTATTTTTATTACGCATCCCGCTGTTGGCGGAAAAGAGCTTCAGCAGAGCCTGCGGGACCGCGGGGTCCTGGTCCGTTGGTTTGACAAACCCCGCATCCGGGACTATCTCCGCGTGTCCATCGGCACTGACCAGGAGATGGAGGCGATGTGCCGGGCCTGCCAGGATATTTTGAAAGGATAGAGACTTATGCGTTACGACAGTGACCTTCTGTACCGTCCGCCGGGAGAGTGGAGGAGCTATCTGCTCCAATGTACCATTGGCTGCTCCAACAACCAGTGTACCTTCTGCGGAATGTATAAATCCAAACAGTTCCGAATCCGCCCGACAGAGGAGATCCTGGAGGATATCGATATGGCTCGGGACTACTACGGTCCTGGACTCCAGCGGGTCTTTCTGATGGACGGCGACGCCATCATCATCAAAACGGAGGAAATGCTCCGCATCCTGAAAAAGCTGTACGACACCTTTCCTCATCTGGAAAAGGTCACGGTCTATGCCGGCCCCCGTAGTACGCTTTCCAAATCGCCGGAGGAGCTGAGGACGCTCCATGAGGCGGGTCTTTCCAGAGCCTATCTCGGAGTGGAGAGCGGCAGCGACACGGTACTGCGTTTCATCCGGAAGGGAGTTACTGCCGACCAGATGCTGCTGGCAGGACAGCGGCTGGTGGAGGCGGGCATCGATCTATGGGTCACCATCATCCTGGGCATGACTGGGGCCAGGGGAGAGGGGGGCGACTGGCGGGAGCACATTCTGTCTACCGCCAAGATGATAAACGCCATGAAGCCAAGGCACTTGTCCGCCATGACCTTTGCCCCGGCCAAGGGGACTCCGCTGGGGGAGGATGTGCTGGCTGGCCGCTTTGAGGTGTGCTCTGCCGACCATGTCCTGGAGGAGTGCCGTCTGCTGATCGAGAATCTGGATGTGGACCCGCTTCACTTTACCAGCAATCATGCCTCTAACTATCTGCCCCTAAAAGGCGGATTGCCGGAGGATAGGGAAAAGTTCCTGTCCATGGTCGACCAGGCTCTGGAGGGAAAAATACGTCTGCGCAAGACATTGGACAGAGGCATCTGAAAAGAACTCCCCGGGCGCTGACCTATGGTCCGTTCGGGGAGCGATGGGCAACCTGTCCATTTTAGCTCTTGACAAGTGGGTGGGGGTATGGTAAGATAATCCTCGCCTCTGATTTGTTTGAAAAGATGAGGAGAGATGTCCGAGTGGTTTAAGGAGCCGGTCTTGAAAACCGGTGACTCGAAAGAGCCGTGGGTTCGAATCCCACTCTCTCCGCCACTTTTCATCTCTGGCCAAAGTAAATAGTGAACTCGTAGCTTACAGCCATGCAGAAGTACCCAAGTGGCTATAAGGGGCTCCCCTGCTAAGGGAGTAGGCGGGTAAAACCGTGCGGGGGTTCGAATCCCCCCTTCTGCGCCACGTCGGAGCAAAGTCCGCTTTGCTCCGACGTCTTTTTATGCCTGGGGCAAAAAAGACGTCATCCGCCCGCTTCCTTGCTCCTTCTTGCTTTAAAGCGGGACACTTTTATTTCCTGCCCGAAAATCAGCCGGTCTGCTAACCTGTGAGAACGCTGTTTTTTCGATTGATATGGATTGAAAAACAGCGATGGTAATGGTATGATAAAACTGCTGTGAGATAAGGTCCTATCTGCCCTAAAGAGGACAGATGATATATGGGGCTTGGAGTAGCCCATTTGAAATGGAGGAGTTATTTATGAGGATTTATCAGTGCGCCGACTATTCGTCTATGAGCCGCAAGGCGGCCAGTATAATAGCCGCCCAGATCCAGCTAAAGCCGGACTGTGTCCTGGGGCTGGCCACCGGGTCCACGCCGGTCGGTGCCTATGAGCAGCTGGTACGGTGGTATCAGGATGGGGAGTTGTCCTTTGCCGAGGTAAAGACGGCCAACCTGGATGAGTATTATGGCCTGGCCCCGGAGCACGACCAGAGCTACCGCTATTTTATGCAGAAAAACCTGTTCGACCATGTGGACATTAAGGCGGAGAATACCCATGTACCCAACGGGCTGGCCGGGGACCCTGAGAAAGAGGGGGCCGGATATGACCATATGATCCGGGCGCTGGGGGGGATTGATCTTCAACTGCTGGGCCTGGGCCATAATGGGCATATTGGCTTTAATGAGCCCGCGGACTGCTATCCCGTGGGGACCCACCTGGTAGACCTCACCGCCAGTACAATCGAGGCGAATAAGCGATTCTTTGCCAGCGAAGCCGATGTGCCCCGGCAGGCCCTCACCATGGGTATCGGCACCATTATGAACGCCAGGAGCATCCTGCTGGTGGTCAATGGAGCCGCCAAGGCGGATATTGTGCGGGCTGCCTTCCAGGGGCCTGTGGTGCCCCAGGTCCCGGCCTCGGTGCTCCAACTGCATCCTAATGTAGTGCTGGTAGGGGACAGGGGAGCTTTAAGCAAGCTGGACCTGGAGAAGACAGAGCTGAAGTGAGGGACGGGATGCTTCCTTCCCCTATGACTTGTACTGTCTGCCACACCAGTGATAAGAGAGGATGCCAGCGCCTTCGACCTGATATCTAGTCTAACTGTCTCGGACCGCCCTCTGGGCGGCCCGAGCTTTTTCCAGATGAAGAAGTTGCACGAAAAAGCAGAAGCTGGTATAAAAATGTAAAAAAGGATAAAAAACTGCGATATTACTAAACAATACAGACAAAATACACAAGATTGAAGCTGGAAGTCTGGGCAATTTTGCCCTTGCGCCGCTCCTTTGAATTGGTTACAATATGGTAACAAAAGTAACAAGCAGTTGCTTTTGGTTGTCATAATTATGACAAAACCGTATCGAAAGGAGTGAAGACAATGATACGCAAGCTGTTTTCCGTGACGCTGTGCGCCTTTGCCTTGCTCCTCCTGATGGGTGCCAGCTCTGTTCCAGAGCAGACTGTGACCATCGTGGCAGAGGAGGGGAGCGTTTCCACCAATAGTGGTGTAACGCTTGAAACTGATAAGGTAAGTGATGAGGCGGTCCACGGGGCCGCCGGGGCCAGCCTGATCGAGTTGGCCGAGAATACAGATAGTAAGCTCCTGATTGACGGAGTGCCAGCGCCTAGCGCCGTGGCCCGGATGCAGAAGGACGGTATCACCTATGTGTCTCTGGCTGGTATGGCTAAGGCTCTAGATGACACGGCTCAGGTCCAGTGGGATAGCGGGACCGGTGTGGCCACTGTGACTACCGCCAATTTGAATGTGACCGCCAAGGTCGGTCAACTGTATATGGTGGCCAATGGCCGTTATCTCTATCTGCCAGAGTCCGCACAGGTGGTGGAGGGCCGGCTCACGGTCCCGCTCTGGGCGGTGGCCGAGGCCTTTGACGCCAAGGTGGGCTGGGACAGTGCTACCGGGACCGTGACTGTTACACGGGGCAGTGGGGCGATCCAGTCCGGCGAAAGCTACTATGATCAGAACGATTTGTTCTGGCTCTCACGCCTGATCTATGCCGAGAGTGGCAACCAGCCTCTGGAGGGCCAGATGGCTGTGGGAAATGTGGTGCTCAACCGAGTGGCCAGTCCTATCTATCCCAACACCATCGAAGGGGTGCTGGCACAGAAAAACCAGTTTTCTACCTATCGATCCGGAAGCCTGGCCAAGCGTACCCCAAATGAATCCAGTGTCATCGCTGCCAAACTGGTGCTGGATGGCGGGGTGGTGGAGGAGACCAGAGGAGCCCTGTATTTTGATTCTAGCGTGGGTAGCTGGGCCTCTCGAAACCGCAACTGCATCGCCGTGATAGGCGGCCACAAATTTTATGACTGAGAAGACGGCCTGCGGGCCGTCTTTTTTATTTGTTCCAAGGAAATGGTGGGCACCATAGGCAGATGCTGAACAGACAAAATTGGGGCTTCCTTTTTTGTATATTCATGTATATAATATAGCTACCTTATTATGGCCACATTACGGCCTGTGGGAGGATACAAAACGATGACGAGAAGCAACGCCCGCGAGATCGCGGTACAGATGATATTTTCTCTGGGATTTGGAAATTTGAGTGCGGATGAGGTCCTCGACACCCAACTGACCCAGGAGAGATTTCAGGAGCTGGCGGAGGATATGCCCCTGTATTCCCAGTTCCCCAATGAGAAGCAGGCCCAGTACATACGGGACCTGGTCCGGGGGGTCTTTGCCCATGGTCCGGAGCTGGACGACTACATCAGCCGCTATGCCGTGGGCTGGTCCTTTTCCCGTATCCCCCGTATGGCGGCAGCTATTATGCGTACCGCTATGTATGAGGTCCTGTATATGGAGGAGATCCCCAACGCCGCTGCCATTAATGAGGCGGTGGAGATCGCCAAGAGCTATGAGTCTCAGGACGTGGTAGCCTTTATCAATGGGATCTTAGGCTCGTTTGTCCGGGCAGAGTTTGCCGACACCCCGCCAAAGCCGGAAAAAGCGGCCAGAGCGGACGACAAGGCGGAGGACTGAAATGGCGGTCCTTGCGCTGGATACCAGCAATTATACCACCTCAGTGGCTGTGTTTGACGGTCAGACCGGCTGCAACAGGAGCAAGCTGCTGGAAGTCAGACCGGGGGAGCTTGGCCTGAGGCAGAGTGACGCCCTGTTCCAACATGTGCGGGAGCTGCCCGGACTGTTTGAGCAGTTGGAGCGGCAGGGCCTGTTAGAGGGGATTGCCGCGGTAGGAGCCAGTACCCGTCCTAGAGAGGTGGAGGGCTCCTATATGCCATGCTTTCTGGCCGGGAGTTCTCAGGGGAGGGGTTTAGCCCACACTCTGGGCGTCCCATTTTTTGCCCATTCCCATCAACAGGGGCATCTGGCTGCCGCTGCCTGGTCCGCCGGACGGCTGGATTTGCTGGATGGCCCTTTTCTGGCTTGGCACCTGTCGGGCGGAACTACGGAGTTGCTGCGGGTGGAGCCGCAGGGCTGCTCGGTCAAAGGGGAGATCATCGGCGGTACCACCGATATCTCTGCTGGACAACTGATCGACCGTACTGGTGTGCTGCTGGGCCTGAACTTCCCGGCAGGGAAGGCACTGGACGAATTATACAGCCAAACGGATGCCGGTCTGGGCTACCGGGTGAAGCTGGACGGTCTCCACTTCTCCCTGTCCGGAATGGAAAATCAGGTGAAAAAGCTGCTGGAGCGGGGGGAGAAACCGGCCGACATCGCCCGGTTCGCGCTGAATACTGTGTGTGATGTGGTTCACCGGGCCACAGTAGCAGCCCGGGACCAGTATCCCGGACTGCCTGTCCTGTGCTCCGGCGGTGTGGCCTCCAACCGCCATTTGCGCCATGTGCTCACAGAGTTCTGTCAGGCCATCTTTGCCCAGCCCCAGTTTGCCACAGACAACGCTATGGGGACAGCGATCCTTACCTGGCGGGCTTGGAGAGAGGGGGGACAGGTATGACGGGAGAGCGTACCGTCCTGACCCCGAGCCAGGTAGGCGGATATCTGAAAAACCTTATGGACCGGGACCGGCTCCTGTCCTCGCTTCTGGTCCGGGGAGAACTGTCCAACTACAAGATGTATCCTTCGGGACACCACTACTTCACCCTGAAGGACAGTGAGGGCGCCCTGCGCTGTGTTATGTTCCGCGGCGACGCCCAGTCTCTTCGCTTCCGGCCGGAGAACGGGATGCAAGTGGTTGCCTCTGGCCGGATTACCGTATTCCCTCGTGACGGCCAGTACCAGATGTATTGTGTCCGCCTGACACCTGATGGGGCGGGGGACCTGGCCATGGCCTTTGAACAGTTAAAGGAGCGCCTGCTGCGGGAGGGGCTGTTTGACCAGGAGCATAAGAGGCCAATCCCCAAATTTCCAAAGGTCATCGCGCTGGTGACTTCGCCAGCCGGGGCGGCGGTCCGGGATATGCTCCGAATCCTGGGTACCCGCTGGCCTATGGCCCAGGTGAAGGTACTGCCGGTCCGTGTCCAGGGCGAGGGCGCGGCCGAGGAGATCGCCGCCGCCATCCAGTGGGCCAACTGGAAGCGGGTGGCGGACCTGATTATCACGGGCCGAGGCGGCGGCTCTATGGAGGACTTGTGGGCCTTCAATGAGGAGATCGTGGCCCGGACTATCTATCAGTCGGAGATCCCGGTGATTTCTGCCGTGGGACATGAGCCGGATGTGACCATTGCCGACTTCGTGGCCGATTTGAGAGCCGCCACCCCTTCCAACGCCGCTGAATTGGCGGTACCCGATCAAAATGAGATCTATTCCACCCTGATGGGAGGGAAAGAGCGGCTGGAGGGAGGACTGCTCCACCGCCTAGCCCGATACCGGCAGCGGCTGGACCGCCTGGCTCAGAGCAGGACTATGACCGACCCCGCCTCCTATTTCCGGGACAAGCGGCTGCTGCTGGACTACCAGAGCAGCCGTCTGATTCACGGACTGGAGAGGAATGTTTCCGGACAGAGGGAGCGTGCGGCCAGGTTGGCGGCCTCTCTGGACGCAATGAGTCCTCTGAAGGTTTTGGGGCGTGGATACGCCATCGCGCAAAGAGAGGATGGCCATGTGCTGACCTCGGCGCAAGGAGCCGCTCCGGGTGACAGGCTCTCCCTGCGTCTGTCGGACGGCAGCTTGGAATGCCGTGTAGAAGAAAGGATAGGTGTGCCCGATGGCAGGAAATAAGAAATTGGATTTTGAGGCTTCTATGGCTCGGCTGGAGGAGATTGTAGCCCTCCTTGAGCGGGGAGAGGCTCCGCTGGAGCAGGCGATGGCCCTCTTTGAAGAGGGAGCTAAACTGCTGCGGGAGTGTACTGCCCAGTTGGACAAGGCGGAGCAGAAGGTGAGCCTGCTGATTGCGGGTGAGGACGGACAGCCACAGGAGCGGCCTTTCGCACGGGAGGAGTAAGGGAAAATGAACTACCAGCAGCAGATGGACCGGGCCTATGCCCTAACAGAAGAATACCTTGCCTCCTGCTTCCAGGGGGAGGGGTTGGAAAAGGCCATGCGATATAGCCTCATGGCCGGAGGAAAGCGGATCCGCCCTATCCTGACCATGCTGTTCTGTCAGGCAGCCGGCGGTGAGCTGGAGGAGGGATTGGAGTTTGGTTGCGGGGTAGAGATGCTCCATACCTATTCCCTCATCCACGATGACCTGCCCTGTATGGACAACGATGACCTGCGGCGGGGGAAGCCCACCTGCCATAAGGTATTTGGCGAGTGTGTAGCCACCTTGGCCGGGGATGCCCTTCAGGCGGCTGCCTTCCGTACTGTGCTGTTTGCGAAGGGGCCCTGGTCAGGTGAGGGAGCGGCAGCTCCTGCCCTGGCCGCCGGTGTGCTGGCCGAGGCGGCAGGCGTGCAGGGGATGTGCGGCGGCCAGTACTGGGATACCATTGGGGATGGACAGCCCCACAGTTTGGAGGACTTGACGGCCATCCATGACAAAAAGACCGGCGCCCTGCTGCGGGCCGCCTGTGTCATGGGGGTTCTGGCCTGCTCCGGCCATAGAGAGGTAGATGACAGCTGTATTGACGCGGCCAGGGAGTATGCCACCCATCTGGGGCTGGCCTTCCAGATCCGGGACGATGTGCTGGATGCCACCTCCACCACAGAGGAGCTGGGTAAGCCGGTGGGATCGGACAGCGCCAACGGCAAGACCACCTATGTGACACTGCTGGGGGTGGAGGGCTGCCGGGAACAGGTGATAGAGCATACCCGCTTGGCGAAAGAGGCTTTGGAGCGGGGCGGATGGCGCGGTAGCATCGGCTGTCTGTGCTGGCTGGCGGATCATCTGGCCCAGAGAAGCAACTAAGGGCGATTTAAGAGCAGGGGGGACAGGCATGGAGCATTATCAGGGCTTCCTCACTGGGAATTTGATGTTGGATCTGGCCATTACAGCTTGGTTCGCTGCCCAGATGATCAAGGTGTTGACCGATCTGGCTATCCGGCGTAAATCCAGCCTGAGCGCGCTTATTAGCAGCGGTGGGATGCCAAGCTCCCATTCGGCCTTTGTGTGCGCGCTGGCGGTGTCTATGGGCATCGCCTACGGCTGGCATAGTCCATTGTTCGCTCTGGCCGCTGGCCTGGCGGCAGTGGTGATGTATGACGCTTTCAATGTGCGCTGGTCCACTGGCGAGCAGGCCAAGGCACTCAACCAGCTGCTCGGCAGCCTGGAGGACCTCCCTCCTGACCTGAAGGGCCGCCGGCTGAAGGAGGCACTGGGGCACACGCCGTTCCAGGTGTTGATGGGTGCCCTGCTGGGTATCTTGGTGGGGCTTCTGACCCTGCTTTGGAAATAAGCGCCGCCCCGGTCTACAAGATCCGGGACGCGGGAGCGAAGGAGTCGCATAGGATTGAACAGAGAACAAAACGGTCCGCACAGACCGCTGTTGGCGGATTTGACAGACAGGGAGGGAGAGGCCCTCTGTGCTCAACTGCGCCAGGAATTGGTGGAGGAGGTATCCAAGACAGGAGGGCATCTGGCCTCCAACCTGGGTGCGGTGGAGCTGACAGTGGCCATCCATCGGGTATTTGATACCGCCCGGGACCGGCTGGTATTCGACGTGGGGCACCAGTGCTATCCTCACAAGATGATTACCGGCCGGAGGGAGGCGATGTCCACTCTGCGCCAGTACGGCGGTATTGCTGGCTTTCCAAAGCCGGGGGAGAGCGGCCACGACGCCTTTATCGCCGGCCATGCCTCCAACTCGGTGGCGGTGGCGCTGGGTATGGCTCGGGCCAGAACAGCGATGAAGGAGGACTATAAGGTACTGGCTCTGATTGGTGACGGGGCCCTGACAGGCGGATTGGCCTACGAGGGGCTGTCCAACGCTGGGGAGTGCGGCCAGCAGCTTCTGGTCATCCTCAACGACAACGGGATGTCCATTACCGCCAACGTAGGCGGGGTGGCGGAGCATCTGGCTCAACAGCGGTTAAAGCCCCAGTACCTGACCTTTAAGAAACACTACCGCCGCATCATGGGGAAGACCTGGGTGGGGCAGCGGATATACCAATTTACCCACCGGGTCAAGAAGGCGCTGAAGCAGAGCCTTCTGCCGTGCAGTATGTTTGAGAATATGGGATTTACCTATCTTGGTCCGGTAGACGGGCATGACCTGCCAAAGCTGACCAGGATTCTTCAATATGCCAGGGAACTGAATGAGCCGGTCCTGCTCCATGTGAGGACCGTCAAGGGAAAGGGGTATCTGCCCGCTGAGGAGAATCCGGACGCCTTCCATGGAGTTGGGCCCTTTGATCCCATGACCGGCCTGATGAAAAAGGTGGGCGGCGACAATTTCTCTGCTGTGTTCGGCAGAAAACTCACTCAAATGGGACGAGAGCACCCGGAGATATGCGGCCTGACAGCCGCTATGATGGGGGGCACCGGCCTGGAGGAATTTGCCAGGGCCTTCCCGGACCGGTTCTTTGACGTTGGGATCGCCGAAGGCTGCGCCGTTTCCATGGCAGCCGGAATGGCCAAGGAGGGTGCGATACCCGTGTTTGGAGTGTACTCCACCTTTCTCCAGCGGTCCTACGATATGCTGATCCACGATGTGGCCATTGACCACCTCCATGTGGTGCTGGGCGTGGATCGGGCCGGACTGGTGGGAGAGGACGGGGAGACCCACCATGGCGTCTTTGATGTGGCCTATCTGGATAGCGTCCCGGGGATGACAGTCTTTGCGCCCTCCAGCTTCCAGGAGCTGGAGGAGATGCTGGAGCGGGCCGTGCTGGAAATCAAGGGGCCGGTAGCTGTCCGTTATCCACGTGGCGGCGAGGGGATGTATACGGGCAGTTCAGGCAGCGGGCCTGCTGTACTGCTAAGGGAGGGGAGAGATCTTACCCTGGCGGGCTACGGCATCCAGATCAACGATCTGCTGGAGGCGGCTGACCTTCTGTCCAAAGAGGGGATCGAGGCCCAGGTGGTCAAGCTGAACCAGATTACCCCTCTCCCGACTGAGCTTGTAGCCGACTGCGTCCGTCAGACTGGAGCCCTGCTGGTAGCCGAGGACTGCGTGGCCAGTGGCAGCGTGGGACAGCGTTTGGCCGCGGCGCTGGAGGAGAAGCAGATCCCGGCCAGGATATATCGGATCGACTGCGGACAGGAATTTGTGCCCCACGGGGCAGTCCGGCTGCTGAAGCGGGATCTGAATTTGGACGGGCCTGGAATCGCCCGACGGGCCATGGAGGTGCTGGGCTGTGTCAAATAAAAAGCGACTGGATGTAGCCATGACAGAGCAGGGGTTAGCGGAGAGCCGTCAGAAGGCCCAGGCGGTCATCATGGCCGGACAGGTCTATGTAGATGGACAGAAGGTGGACAAGGCTGGAGCGCCTGTGGGTGAGAGTGCCCGCATCGAGGTCCGGGGCAAGACGATGCCCTATGTGAGCCGGGGCGGTCTGAAGCTGGAAAAGGCCATGGCCTGCTGGCCGATTTGTCTGGAGGGGGCAGTCTGTGCCGATATCGGCGCTTCCACAGGAGGATTTACCGATTGTATGCTCCAAAACGGGGCGGCTAAGGTATTCGCGGTGGATGTGGGCTATAACCAGCTGGACTGGCGGCTCAGGACTCATCCAAAGGTCGTCTGTATGGAGCGCACCAATGCCCGATACCTGACAGCGGAGCAGATCCCTCAGCCTTTGGATTTTTTCTCAGTCGATGTGTCTTTTATTTCCCTAAATCTGATCCTGCCCGCTCTACGGCCCCTGATGGCTCCAGGCGGAGAGGGCGTCTGCCTGGTGAAGCCCCAGTTTGAGGCGGGGAAGGACAAGGTTGGGAAGAAAGGCGTGGTTCGGGACCCGGAGGTCCATCTGGAGGTATTGAGCCAGTTTTTGATTCACGCGGAAAATGCGGATTTCACTGTAAAGGACATTACCTTTTCGCCTATAAAGGGTCCGGAGGGAAACATTGAGTACCTGGGTCATCTGCGTGCCGGAGCCGGCGTGCCCTATGAGGGGGACCTGTGGGAGCTGGTCCAGCGATCTCACAACGTGTGGAAGGAGGGGCGGGAATGAAAGTTATCCTCAGCTCAAATCCATACCGGGACCGGGGTCTGAAGGCCGCGCTGGAGGCACAGCGCATTTTAGAACGATCTGGTGCCCAGACGGCGCTCTGCCTGCCCTTCGTCCCGAAGAAGGGGGACCGGGTCGATGTGCCGCGCCAGTTGACACTGTCCTCTCTGGAGCGGGAGCTGCCCAGTGCGGATCTTCTGATCTGCTTCGGAGGAGACGGTACCATCCTCCATGCGGCCAGGGACGCCACGCTTCACGATGTGCCGATTCTGGGGGTCAATATGGGCAGCGTGGGCTTTATGGCGGAACTGGAGCGGTCCGAGCTCCCTCTGTTGGCTCCGCTGGCCCAGGGAAACTTTTCTATCGAGGAGCGGATGATGCTGGATGTCCAGGTAGTGCGGGGGGGAAAAATTATCAGCCAGGACTTGGCGCTGAACGACGCTGTGGTGTTCAAGGGCTCCATGGCGCGGGTGGCGGAGGTGGAGGTGTGGGCCGACCAGGTCCAGGTGAGCAGCATCATGGGGGACGGCGTCATCGTGGCCACCCCAACGGGGTCTACGGCTTACTCCATGTCCGCCGGAGGCCCCATTGTAGAACCTACCTCTCGAAGCATCATCATCACTCCAGTGTGTGCCCACCAACTGGCTGCCCGTGCGATGGTACTCTCTCCGGAACGGACGGTGAGCGTTACCCTGCCCCGGGGAACCCGCAAGCATTTGTACCTGTCAGTGGATGGAGGCAAAGCAATCCGACTATCAGGCAGCGACAGAGTGGAAGTCCGGCGGTCTACCCACTGCACCAAGCTGGTCCAACTGGCTGGCCGGAGCTTTTATCAGGTCATTAACCAGAAGCTGGGAGGATTCACAAAGTGAAAAATTTGCGTCAGGCTGAAATATTAAATATCGTACAGTCGGTGGATATAGAGACACAGGAGCAGATGCTGGAGGAGCTGAAGTCCCGAGGCATCTCGGCCACCCAGGCCACGATCTCCAGGGACATCAAGGAACTTCGGCTGGTCAAGGTTTTGACCGGAAAAGGTGCGTACCGCTACGCCCCTAGCGAGCGGAAGGGCGCTGTTACTTCTGACACCAGGCTGCGCAATATTTTCAAAGAAGGGGTCATCTCGGTGGATGTGGCCCAGAATATCGTAGTGGTCAAGACGATGCCGGGACTGGCCTCAGCTGCCTGTTCCGCTCTGGACAATATGGAGATTCCTGGAATCGTCGGCAGTCTGGCAGGGGATGACACAGGCATTTTGATCATGCGCGACAGTGCTGCCGCCCAGTCCTTTAACAGCGAGGTTCACAAGCTGCTGAAGTAATTTGATTTGTGGACAGAAAGGGGGTATACCATGCTTTCTCTGCTCCATATTGAGAATATCGCTATCATTGAGTCGGCGGATATCCGATTTGATGGCGGCTTCAATGTGCTTACCGGCGAGACCGGCGCGGGAAAATCCATCGTCATCGACGCAATTGGCGCTGTTCTGGGAGAGCGGACCAGCCGCGAACTCATCCGCACCGGGGCCAGGTCGGCGCTGGTCACAGCCGTTTTTACTGGGCTCCCCAAGCTCAGATGGCTGGAGGATAACGGCTTTCCACCACAGGGGGAGGAACTGCTGCTCCAACGGGAGATCCAGGGGGACGGCCGGAATGTATGCCGGGTAGACGGACGGCCTTTGACCGTAGCCCAGCTCCGGGAGCTGGGGCGGCAGATGCTGAATATTCATGGGCAGCACGACGGGCAGCAGCTTCTGGACCCGGATAGCCACCTGGACTATTTGGACTGCTTCGGCAGGACCGGGGACCTTTTGGAAGACTATCAGAGCAGCTATCAGGCCATGAGTGAGAAAAGGCGGCAGATCGCTTCGCTGGAGATGGACGAGGCGGAGCGGAGCCGGAGGGTGGACACGCTGACTTATCAGATTCAGGAGCTGGAGCGGGCCGGGCTGAAGCCGGGTGAGGATGAGGAGCTGGACGCTCGAAAGACCTTGATGCGCAGTGCCGGCAAGCTGATGGATGCGCTCCAGGCGGCAGAATATGCGCTGGGGGGCGATGAGGATAGCCAAGGGGCCTGTGCCCTAATTGCTGACGCCGAGGGGGAGCTGCGGGGCGTGGCCCGTCTCAGCCCACAGATTGGGGCGTTGGCGGACCAGGTGTCCACCCTGCGGGCCGCGGCGGAGGACGCCTTGGAGAGCCTGCGGGACCAGGGCAGGGAGCTTGACTTTTCTCCGGAGGAGCTGGACCGACTGGAGAGTCGGCTGGACATCCTTTACCGGCTGAAAAAGAAATATGGCTCCACAGTGGCTGATATGTTGGACTATTTGGAGCGGAGCCGCCAGGAGCTGGACCAGATCCAAGATGCGGACGACACCATTGCACGACTCCAGAAGGAGCTGTCCCAGGTCCGGGCACAGGCCAGGGAGAAGGGAGAGCGCCTGTCCCATGCCAGAAAAGAGGCGGCCCTGTCCCTGCAGCAGCGGGTGCAGGAGGAGCTGCGCCAGCTGGATATGCCGAAAGTGCAGTTCCAGGCTCAATTTCTGGGGCAGCAGGAGGAGGAGGACGGGATGGGACCCACAGGGCTGGACCAGGTTCAGTTCCTGATGTCCGCCAACGCGGGAGAGGCGCTGAAGCCGATTCAGAAGGTGGCCTCTGGTGGTGAACTGGCCCGTATCATGCTGGCACTGAAAAACGTGTTGGCGGAGGATGACGGAGTGGGCAGTCTGGTCTTTGACGAGGTGGACACCGGAGTTTCCGGGCGGGCGGCCCAAAAGGTAGCGGAAAAGATGGCCCAGGTAGCCAGACGAAAGCAGGTGCTGTGCGTCACCCACTTGCCCCAGATTGCGGCAATGGCAGACACCCATTTCTCTGTCCAAAAGGGTGAGCAGGATGGCCGGACGTATACCCATGTGGAACGATTGGACCGGGCGGGAAGAGGAGAGGAGCTGGCCCGTCTGATCGGGGGATCTTCGGTGACAGACCTGCTGCGCCAGAGTGCGGAGCAACTGCTTGCTGAGGGAGAAAAGTACCGGAATGTCCTCCGAGAAGCCCTGTAAAGGAGCGCGGGATTTGAAGTGGACTCCCACAAGTTTTAGCAGGTAAATAGGAGGATATTATAGATATGAGTGAGAGAAAAGTCGCAGTTGAGCCCGCGGACCTGGCGCGGCAGTGGCCTCTGCCCGCAAAGGAGCAGGTCCACCAGGAGCTAAAGAGGGCCTTAGAAGGGTGCCGGCGGAAGATGGTGGTGCTGGACGACGATCCCACCGGCGTCCAGACGGTTCACGGCCTGTATGTCTATACAGACTGGGAGCGGGAAACACTGCTCCAGGGCCTGCGGTCGGAACAGCCCATGTTCTTTGTTCTGACCAACTCCAGGGGCTTTACCGCGGAAGAAACAGAGCGCGCCCACCAGGAGATCGGGAAGAATCTGGCCTGGGCGGCCAGAGAGGCGGGGCAGCCCTTTGTCCTAATCAGCCGGGGAGACTCCACGCTGCGGGGCCATTATCCCTTGGAAACGGAGACATTGCGGCAGACCCTGGAGAGAGAGCTGGAGACCTGTTATGACGGCGAGATCATCATGCCCTATTTCCAGGAAGGGGGCCGGCTCACCATTGGAGATGTCCACTATGTGAAGATGGGAGAACAACTGGTGCCCGCCGGCATGACGGAATTTGCCAAGGATACCACCTTTGCCTACACCTCCTCCGACCTGAAAGACTGGTGCCAGGAGAGAACCGGGGGCAGATACCGGGCGGAGGAGATGGTATCCATCTCCCTGGAGGAGCTCCGGGACCTGGATTATCCGGGTATCACCAGGAAGCTGATGGGCGTGTCCGGGTTTCAGAAGGTGGTGGTCAACGCTGCGGATGACCTGGACGTAGAGGTTTTTGTCACCGCTCTGATGGCGGCCTTGAACCAGGGAAAGCAGTTCCTTTACCGCTGTGCCGCCGGACTGGTCCGGGTAATGGGCGGTGTAGAACATCGTCCACTCCTGGGCCGGGCGGAGCTGCGTGACGGGGATAACCCGAATGGAGGACTGGTGGTGGTGGGTTCCCATGTGAAAAAGACGAGCCAGCAGATGGAATGCCTGCTGGAGGGTGTGGATGGCCTGGAGGAGATCTGTTTCCAGGCGGAGAGCGCCCTCCGGCCAGGTGGTCTGGAGGAGGAGCGGGCGAGAGTGTCGGCCAGGGCCCAGCAGGTGATACGGGCAGGACGGACCGCTGTAGTCTATACCAGCCGCCAGGTCCTCCGGGTCAGTCAAGAGAGCGCCGACGCCAATTTGGAGCTGAGTGTGCGTATCTCGCGGGCCCTTACTGGGGTAGTGTCCGATTTGAGAGAAAGGCCGTCCTTTATCGTGGCCAAGGGGGGCATCACCTCCAGCGATGTGGGTATCCAGGCACTGGGCGTCAAAAAGGCGTTGGTGCTGGGGCAGGCCGCCCCTGGAGTTCCGGTTTGGAAGACTGGAGAGGAGAGCAGATTCCCCGGTATGTCCTATATTATTTTCCCAGGAAATGTAGGAGAGGTGACAACACTGCGGGATATCGTCCACGAACTGGTCTAAAAGACGCAGGTGCCCAGTCGGGCCGCTGAAATAGGCGGCCCGATTTCTTTTTGAATTAAAAAAGGAATTTATGGGGACAAGACATATTTTCTCTTCCGTTTTTGAAACAAATCTGTTATACTATTTAAGACAGCCCGCAGGGAGAGTGTGGGTGCTGGCTCTTTGGAAAACGAACTGGGGATGAGAGGGAGAGAAGACCGTTTGGTATTTGTGCTGCTGTTCCTGTTTTGGCTGCTGCTGAACGGAAAGGTGACCGTTGAGATCATATTGGTTGGCGCGGCAGTTTCTGCGGCGCTGACTTGTTTTGCCCATCGGGTGCTCCATATTTCGCCTCAGGGAGAACTGCGCGTTCTGCGCAGACTCCCTGAGGTGTTTTGTTATCTGATGTGGCTGATGGGCCAGATTTTGCTGTCCAACATCCAGGTCATCGGCCGTATCCTGACCCCTGGGAAGAAACAAGCTCCGGCAAAATTGATCTGGTTTCAGCCTGGGACAAAGGGTGACCTGGCCAAGTTGGCCCTGGCGAATTCTATCACCTTAACGCCCGGGACAGTGACGGTGTCCATGGGGCCGGATATGCTGTGTGCCTACGCCCTGGACCCTGAGTTTGGAGCAGGACTAAAGGAATCTGCCTTTGCGGAGAAACTGAAAAAGCTGGAGGAGGAGCGCCATGGCTGAGTGTACGCCGATGCTGCGGGCAGTTCTGACTGCTGTACTGTGCCTGCTGGCGCTGGGTATTCTGCTATGCCTGATCCGGGCTATCCGCGGGCCCAGGTATACGGACCGGGTGATAGCCCTCAATGAGATATGCACGTTGGTCATCTTTGTGATTTGTATTTTGTCCTATCTGCTGGGAAAGGCATACTTGGTGGATGTGGCTATCCTCTACGGACTACTTAATCTGCTGGCGGTGGCTGTTTTAAGCCGCGTTACCGTGGAACGCCACCGAAACCGGAAGGAGGGAAAGAAATGACTATCCGTACCATAGCTGCCCTGGGGCTGATTCTTCTGGGAACCCTGGTGGTAGCCATCTCCATTCTGGGGCTGTTCCGCTTCCGGGATGCCTTGGAGCGTATCCACGCGGGAGCGGTGACCGACACCCTGGGTGTGCTGCTAATCCTGGGGGGACTGATCCTTCTGTGTGGCTGGAACGGGCATGGGATTAAGCTGGCTGCAACGCTGGTGGTCCTCTGGGCCACCAATCCCATTTCTTCCCACCTGATTGCCAGAATGGAACTGATTACCGGCCGGGATATCGAACCAGATCAGCTGACCGGAGAGGGGGAGCGGGAATTGTGATCGTACTGGAGATCATTCTGCTGCTGTTCTTGGTGTTCTGCGCCGTGGCCGCAGTGATGACCAAGAGACTTATGGCCTCGGTCATCATCTTTATGTCCTATTCCTCGGTCATGGCCATCCTGTGGTTTCTGCTGGAATCCCCCGACCTGGCTATTACAGAGGCCGCTGTGGGGGCGGGTGTCACAAGTCTGCTGTTCTTCCTGGCCCTGAGAAGGGTGAATGCCCTGAAAGGGGTGGACAAGGATGAGGAGTGACCATACTGAAGAAAGCCGCTTTGAGCGGTTTCTCCACTGGGCAGAGGGGGAAGAAGCGGATCAGGGGTCGGAGGAGGCCGAGGACCCGGAGCGGGCAGAGTTCGTGGAGTATCTAGAATATATTGACTCCCACGAGCCCATGGATTTCGGTGCCTACCGGCTGATGCGGATGCGGGAGCGAGCGGCAAAAGGGATCCCTCAGCCTGCGGTACCAGGCCATCATGCCGTCGTGGAACAGAGAGCGGTCAGAGCGGGTGGTCGAAAGAGGGGGTACCGGCCAGGCACACTGAAAAAGTTGGTGCATGTCTACCGTATTCTGTCCGTATGTGTGACCATGGTGCTGATGCTTACCCTGTTGCTGGTAGTTCTTTCCATGCCGCGGTTTGGGGACCCGGAAGCCCCGGCGATCAACGAGGTATCTCAGCGATATCTGGAAAAAGGCGTGGAAGAAACAGGCGCGGTCAATGCCGTAGCCGGAATGATACTGGATTACCGGGCATTTGACACTTTTGGTGAGTCTACGGTCCTCTTTGCGGCCGCTATGAGTGTGGTCCTGCTACTGCGTAAGACTGGGAAGGAGGACGGCCAGACTGCGCCTTGTGATTCGGTACTGGCTCAGATGGGGCGGCTCATCCTGCCGGCGGTGATGATGTTTGGCGTCTATGTGGTCCTCAATGGCCACCTAAGTCCCGGCGGAGGCTTTTCCGGAGGGACTGTGCTTGGGTGCGGATTGATCCTCTGCTCCATGATCCTGGGGAGTGAAGAGATGGAACGCCTGCTCCCGCCCAGACGCATCACGGCGGTGACGGTTACCTGCCTGTTAGCCTATGGCCTGATGAAAGGATATTCCTTCTTTACCGGGGCCAATCACTTGGGGTGGGAGGTGCCCAAGGGGACGCCGGGCGCCATTTTCAGCGCCGGATTCATCCTGCCCCTGAATATCTGTGTAGGCATCATCGTGGCCTGTACGATGTACACCTTTTTTACCCTGTTTTCACAAAAGGAGGGGTAAGCCTTGGCGGAATTGATTTTACAGCAGCGGTTTTACATAGCGGCGATCCTCTTATTTGCCATAGGGATCACCACGCTATTTCTCCATCCCAATTTAATCAAAAAGATTATCGGACTCAATCTTATGGATACCTCAGTATTCCTTTTCTTGGCGGCCATGGGCTATGTGGAGGGAGGAAGCGCCCCCATTTTGGAGGAGGGGATGGAGCGGGCTGTACGGATCAATCCGGTACCGGGAGGGTTGGTGCTGACTGGTATCGTGGTGGCGGTGAGTACGACGGCACTGTTTCTGGCCCTGACCTGTCGGCTGTACAAGAGGTATCACAGCCTGAATCTGGATGTCATTCTGATGCGTTCCAAAGAAGAACATCATAATTAGGGAGATATAAATCAGAGACAGAATGGAGGTGAAGCTTTTGCCCTTTACATATAACGTTCCTTTCTTCAGCATTTTTCTAGCCCTGCTCAGTGCGGTGTCAGTTCCGTTCCTGAAAAATGGAGAGCAGGCACTTCGGATGATCCGGGTGGTCCAGGCCGTGGTGGCAGCCCTGTCGGCGGCTCTGCTGGCCCACCTGTGGAGTGGGGACAGCTTCACCTTTATGATGGGACATTTTCCGGCCCCTTGGGGAAACGAACTGCGGGCTGGTCCTCTGGAGGCATTGCTGGCCCTGGCCTTCAGCTTGGTGATGTTTCTCTCTCTTACTGGTGGCGCAGAGGACATCCGCCGGGACATTCGGGAGGAGCGCCAGGGGCAGTATTGCCTGTTGATGCAACTTCTCTATGCGGCTCTGCTGGCCATGGTTTATACCAATGACCTCTTCACCGCCTATGTCTTTGTGGAGATCGCAGCGGTCACCGCCTGTATCGCTGTGGTAGCGAAGGAGAGCGGCCGCTCTGTGGTGGCGGCCATCCGGTATCTGGTGTTCAGCTGCCTGGGTTCCGGCTTGATCCTGCTGGGCATTTCCATGCTGTATAGCGTCACCGGACATCTGCTGATGGAGGACTTGGGGCGGGCGGTAGCACAGTTGGCCCAAACCGGCAGATATGCGATTCCACTGACAGCTTCGGCACTGCTGATGACTCTGGGGCTGGCGATTAAAAGTGCTCAGTTTCCCTTTCACGCCTGGCTGCCCGACGCGCACGCCAGTGCGACGACCGCCTCCAGCGCCATTTTGTCTGGACTGGTGCTGAAGGGTTACATTGTATTGATTATAAAGCTGATCCTGCGAGTGTTTGGCAGCAGTGTACTGATTGAAATGTACCTCCATGACCTGCTTTCCCTTTTGGGCGTAGCTGGTATGCTGTTCGCTTCTGTGGCTGCTTTGCGGCAGGAGGAGGTAAAGAGAATGATCGCCTACTCCTCCTCGGCCCAGATATCCTATATCTTTCTTGCCCTGGGGCTGGGCAGCCGGGCGGGGACCGCCGCGGCCTGCTTCCAGCTGCTGACCCACGCCTTTACAAAGCCCATGATATTTGTGGGTGCCGGGGCCCTGATACGGGCCGGGGAGGGAGGACATTACTGGAGTGACCTGCGGGGTATGGCCTGGCGGGCTCCAGTGGCCGGCATCGGGTTTACCGTGGGCGGCCTGTCTCTGTGCGGCCTACCGCTGCTGGCCGGCTTCTCATCCAAATATAGTCTGGCTGTGGCGGCACTGGCGGGAGAGTGGCAGACGATGCCGACTCTGTTCAGCCTGGCTGTCAGCTCCGTCCTCAACGCCATGTATTATATCCCCGCTATTTTGGTCATCTGGGGCAGGAGGGACGGGGAGAGAGGTGCTTTCCTGTCCGCAAAAGAGGCATCGGCCCACCGGTGGGCTACCCTCTGCTTCGTGGCGTTCAACCTGGTGCTGGGCGTGGGGGTAGGACCGGTCCTTGCTCTGATCCATACAGGGCTCGCGCTGTTTTGATTGACCATTTGAAGAGAAAGAAGGTGACAGGATGGAAATGCTGTATGGAAACTGGCTGGTGCTGCCTGTGCTGTTTCCCATATTCGGCGGTCTGATGGCGGCCCGCATCCATACCCTCGGGGCGCGACGTACCGTCGTTTCCACCATCCTGATCCTTCAGATCCTTCTGGTCTTGCCTGCGGCCATTTATGATACACCTCCCTATACCATGCTGCATTTAGCCCCAGGGCTCCGCATCGTCCTGCAGGGGGACGCTCTGGGGCGTTTTTTTGCCGCCTTGATCTGTATCATCTGGTTCGCAGTGGCCTTTTTCGCCTATGAGTATATGAATCATGAGGGCCACCGGGAGCGTTTTTTTGGATTTTACCTCATGACGCTGGGCGCTCTGATGGGCATTTGCTTTGCGGGCAACTTAGTCACGCTCTACCTGTTTTATGAGCTGATGACGTTGTGTTCCGTCCCTCTGGTCCTGCACATCGGCACCAAGAAGGCATTTGAGGCCGCCTATCGCTACCTGGCCTTTTCTGTGGCCGGGGCAGGGCTTGGGCTGCTGGGACTTTTCGTGCTCCAGGGTTACTGTACCACAGACCTGTTTACACCAGGCGGCGTGTTGAACAGCTCCTTAGCCACTGGGGACCGCCAGTGGCTCCTGTGCGTATTCCTAGTCATGGCAGTGGGGTTTGGCTGTAAGGCGGGAATGTTCCCGCTCCACGCCTGGCTACCCATTGCCCACCCGGTAGCACCTGCCCCCGCCTCCGCGGTCCTGTCCGGCCTTATCACTAAGATGGGCGTCTTTGCCATAATCCGGGTGGTTTACTATCTATATGGATGGGATTTTCTCAGCGGAACTTGGGTGCAGAGAACGGTGCTGATCCTGGCTCTGGTCACGGTGCTCATGGGCTCCACCCTGGCCCTGCGGGAGGACACACTGAAAAAAAGGCTGGCCTACTCAACGGTCAGCCAAGTGTCCTATGTGATTTTCGGCCTGATGCTGCTGACCCCTGCCGCATTGGAAGGCGCGCTCTTCCAGGTGGTGTTCCACGCCATTGGAAAGAATGCCCTGTTCATGGCCACAGGCGCCATCATCTATAAAACACACCTGACCCAGGTTTCTCAGATGCGCGGTGTGGGCACGGTGTATGGCATCACTATGTGGTGCTTTGCGCTGGCCTCTCTCTCCCTGATTGGGATTCCGCCCACAGGGGGCTTCGTGGCCAAGTGGATGCTGGCCCGTGGGGCGCTGGAGGCCGGTCTGGGGCCGGTGTCCTATGTGGGCATCGGGGTTCTGATGCTCTCCGCTCTGCTTACCGCCTGCTATCTGCTTCCCATCATTACCTCGGCCTTTTTCCCCGGCAAGGGCTTTGACCGGAGCCAGATCGTCAAACAGCAGGATACCTGGCTCATGTGGATCACCCTCTGCTTCCTCACCGCGTCCGTGGTGATTTTAGGGATGTATCCCGGCCTTCTCTCTCCCGCGGTGGAGGATATCCTGGCTCCGCTTTTTGGTTGAGCCTTCAGACCTTGTGAGGAAAGGGGGTGTTTCCTTATGTGGATCATGCTAGCAGTGTTGTTTCCTATCCTGAGCGGCGGGATGCTGCCCATTTGGAAGCCAAGGGGCCGGCGGGGACGGCAGCACTATGTGTTGTTCGTATCCTGCATGACCGCCGTCCTGTCCCTGACTGCCATCTCGGAGATGAAGGGGGCAGAGGCCGTGGTCCTGGTCCATCTGGGGGAGCGGCTGTCTGTTGCGTTCCAGGTGGACGGACTGGGCTGTGTCTTTGGCACAATGGTGTCTCTGCTGTGGCCGCTGGCTTGCCTGTATGCCATGGAATATATGAGCAGGGAGGGGGGAGAGGACCGTTTTTTTTCCTTCTATCTGGCTGCCTTTGGAGTGACGTTGGGCGTCGCCTTCTCGGCAAATATCCTGACCATGTATTTCTTTTATGAGCTGCTCACCCTGGTTACCCTTCCCCTGGTCATGCACGGTATGGACGGCAAGGCGCGGTACGCCGGACGAGTCTATCTGGTGTATTCCATGAGCGGTGCCGCCCTGGGCTTTATCGCCATGGTCTTTCTCCTCCAATACGGCAGTGGGATGTTCCGCCTGGGAGGCACTCTAATCTCAGAGGGGACCAGCCTAGACACCCTGCTGGTGGCCTATGTGCTGGGCTTTTTTGGATTTGGGGTGAAGGCGGCGGTATTTCCAGGACACAAGTGGCTCCTGCGGGCCTCGGTGGCCCCCACACCGGTGACCGCCCTCCTCCATGCGGTAGCTGTGGTCAAGGCGGGGGTGTTCGCGGTAGTCCGGCTGACCTGGTATGGCTTTGGCCCGGATATCCTGCGGGGTACATGGGCGCAGGACCTGGTGCTGGCGGCGATTCTCTTTACCATCGTCTTCGGCTCGTCCAAGGCGCTCCAGACCAAACATTTGAAGCGGAGGTTGGCCTGGTCCACCATCAGCAACCTGTCCTATGTGCTGCTGGGCGTGATGACCCTGTCTACGGCTGGCTTGGTAGCCGGCATGACCCATATGGTGTTTCATGCGGTTCTAAAGATCACGCTCTTTTTTGGGGTGGGTGCGGTCCACTATAAGATGCACCGGGACTTCGTCCCGGATATTGAAGGGTGTGGCCCGCTGATGCCGGTGGTTTTCAGCACTTTTACCGTCACAGCGCTGGGGCTGATGGGAGTGCCTCCACTGGCCGGCTTTACAAGCAAATGGCTGCTGGCAACTTCCAGTGTGGCTCTGGGTACCCCGCTGGGATATTTGGGTGGCGCCGCTCTTATCGCCTCGGCGATCCTGACCGCCCTGTACCTGATGCAGATCGTCATGCTGGCCTTTTTCCCCAGACAGCACCGAGCTATCTCGGTGCGTATTCCAAGGCAGGCCAGGCGGGACCCTGGCGTGAGGATGACCATTCCCTTGGTCGTACTGGCTCTTGCCTCGGTCATTCTTGGGCTGATGGCCCAGGAGGTATATCTGGGCATCAGCCGGCTGCTGTTCTTATGACCGAGCATAGATAGGGGCATGCATTATTTTGGAGAGGGGGAGAGGAACCTGTGGGACGGATTCTGCTGCTGCTGGTCGCAATGCCTATTGTGTGCGGGCCGGTCAGCTATCTGGTCGGTCGAGTCTGGAAAAAGGCGAGGGATATCTTTGTCCAGTCTGCCGCCGCGCTGGAGCTTCTGCTGGTGCTGTCAATGGCCATGGGAGAGGACACCGCGGTCCGGTTGGACGGCTTTTGTGGGCTCGGCATCTCCTTTGCTTCCGGTGGGTTCCACTCGCTTATGGCCATGCTGACTGCTACGGGGTGGTTGGCGGCGACCATCCTGTCTGACGAGTATTTTGCCCACATCAAAAGGCGGAACCGCTACTATCTGTTTTGGCTGGTCACATTAGGGGCTGCCATGGGCGTATTTTTATCTGCTGACTTGTACACTACCTTCCTATTTTTTGAGGTCATGTCCTTTACCTCTTATGTGTCGGTGGTCCAGACAGAGGAGGAGGAGGCCCTGCGAGCCGGAGGCACCTATTTAGCGGTAGCTGTCATCGGCGGTCTGGTTACCTTGTCAGGGTTATTTCTCCTGCACTTCCAACTGGGTACCCTTCAAATTGACCAGCTGGCACAGGCGGCGGCACAGGCTTCTGACCGTACCCTGCTCTGGGTGGGCGGCCTGCTGACCCTAGTGGGCTTTGGCGCCAAGGCGGGGGCGTTTCCGCTTCACATCTGGCTGCCCACCGCCCATCCGGCTGCACCTGCCCCCGCCTCGGCGGTCCTGTCCGGTGTTATCACAAAGACAGGGATTTACGGGGTAGCTGTGCTGTCCACAACCCTGTTTCTCCATGACGGAAGCTGGGGCGCCATGCTGGCAGTCATCGGGGCCGTCACCATGGTTTTGGGGGCTGTGCTGGCCCTCTGCTCCGTGGACCTCAAAAGGACACTGGCCTGCTCCTCAGTTTCCCAGATCGGTTTTATTTTGGTGGGGCTGGCGATGCAGTGTCTGCTGGGCAGCCATAACGCCCTGGCGGTGGACGGGACGGTCCTCCATATCGTCAACCATTCGCTAATCAAGCTGGCGCTCTTCCCGGCTGCAGGCGTCATCCATCTGTCTACCCATTCCTTTGACCTGAACGATATACGGGGCTTTGGCCGAAATAAGCCCATGTTGGCCCTTATCATGGGGATCCCCATGCTCAGTCTGGCGGGGCTGCCCCTGCTCAACGGCTATGTGAGCAAAACACTGCTCCACGAGAGCATCGTGGAATATATCCATCTGTCAGGAGAGCGGGCCTGGGCCTATACGGCGCTGGAGTGGCTGTTTCTTTTTGCGGGTGGGCTGACCTTGGCCTATATGCTGAAGCTGTTTCTCTGCATCTTTGTGGAGAGAAACCGGCTGCCCCAGGAGGTACTGGATAAAAAATGGCGCCGCCATGGCGGCTATATCGCTCCGGCCTCCGCGGCTGTTCTGCTGACATATGTGGGGGTGATGCTCCTCCTGGGCCTCCTTCCCGGCCATTTTATGGATAGGATCGCTGCCTTTGGCCGCTCCTTTTTCCAGGGAGCGGTGCCGTCTCACGCGGTAGATTACTTCTCTGTGGTCAATCTGAAGGGGGCGGCGATCTCACTGACCATCGGCCTGGTGGTCTACCTCCTGGTGGTGCGTACCCTGCTGATGCCCAAAGGAGAGAGCGGGAGAAGGTACTACCGAGACCCTATTCCAGGATGGCTCAATCTGGAGTACGGGCTGTACCGACCGCTCCTGAAATTTTCCACCCAGGTACTGCTGCTGGCGGCTGCCTTTGTGGACCGGGTGGGCTTCCGGCTTTTGTTCCGGGGACTGCCTGCCTTGTTCCTAAGATGGAGCCGATGGCTGATCGACCGACGAAGCCGGCTGGTGAGCGCCCTTACGGGGCAGGAATATACACCACGGCCCAGCCTGGAACAGGTAGTGGATGACTCTAGCTTCGGCCTGTACGACGACCAGCCCCAGCGGGGGAATGGAGTCATGCGTTCGCTGGCCTTTGGCCTGATCCTGACCGGACTTGGCCTGGTGTTCTCGATTCTATTCATTTTCTTGCACAGATAAAAAAGCGTCCTGTACCCAATCTGGATACAGGACGCTATCTTTATTTGACTGAAATCATGCGGGAGAAATAAAGGTGGTGACCTGGCCATACAGGATGAAGGCCATAGCCACAGGGGCCACAAAGCGGATACAGATGCTGAAGAAGGAATACAGACCGTCCCCCATGGTATTTCCTTCTAAACTGACCTCGTTGCGGATGACCTTGGGGCCAATGACCCAGCCCACCAAGATAGACATGACCAAGGCCCCCAGAGGCATGGCCACGCCCTCAGAAATAAAGTCCATGAAGTCGAGCCAGGTGCCGCCCAGGGTCATACCAGTATCCTGGAAGGGAATCCAGAGTCCATTGGAGCCAAGCCCATCGGCGGCTACCAGAACAGCCTCCGCTAGCACGATGAGACAGGCGATCGCTACGATTCTGCTGCGCTTGGGCGACCTACCCTTGGCTACCTGATGGTCAATGACGAAGGTGACCAGCACCTCGACCAGGGCGATGGCGGAGGTGATAGCCGCCAGGGTGACAAACAGGAAGAAGAGAATACCAAAGATGGGGCCAAAGGCGCCCATAGAGTTAAAGACGTCCTGCATGGTGATGAACAGCAGTTTGGGACCGCTCAGTTCAGCACCCTCACCGCCCAGAGCGAAAGCGGCGGGGAGAACCGCAAGACCAGCCATAATGGCCACACAGGTATCAGAGATGATAATAATAAGGGAGTTTTTTACAAGGCTCTCCTTTTTGCTCAGGTAAGAACCGTAAGTGACGGTGATACCCATAGCTAGGGATAAGGAGAAGAACATCTGGCCGCCAGCGGTGGAAAGTACCTTCAGGAAGCCCTGAACAGAGGAGAAGGGCTCCCAGTTGGGGGAAAACATGAACTTCAATCCCTCGAAAGCTCCGGGAAGTGTTACAGCCCGAATGATGACGATGAGCAGCATAATCGCCAAGGCAGGCATACCGATTTTGTTGAACTTTTCAATACCATCTTTGATGCCGCCGCGGATGATGAGGTAACAGATAGCGATGAAGAACACAGTAGAACCGATGGCCAAGGGCTGGTTACTGAGCATATCGGTAAAAGACTGTGCGCCGGAGATGCTGGACAGGGAAAATACCCCAATCAACTCGGCAAAGTTGAGGCACACATATTGGATACAATAGGCGCCTAGAACGGTGTAGAAGCTTAGGATCAGCAGGGGAGAGATGATGGCTAGGAACCCCAAGAAGGTGCCCATGCCTCCAGCTACATTTTGATAACTTACCAGGACGCTTTTGCCGCTCTTCCGGCCGATTGCCAGCTCGGTTAGCATGATGGGAAAGCCTACCAGGACAGCAAGGGCGATGTAGATGATCAGGAAGGGAAAGCCGCCGCTGGCACCCATCTTATAGGGAAACCCCCAGATGTTGCCCAGTCCGACAGCAGCGCCTACCGTAGCCATCAAAAACCCGATGTTACTGCCCCATTGTCCTCTGTGATGTTCCATAATGATCCTCCCATTCTCTATAAATATCCCTTACAACACATCCTGAAATAGAATGTTAAAAAACATTGTAACAGAATATGAAAGACGTGTCAATGTAGAATTGCATTTTTATAGGGATGGGAAGCGTTAGAAGGAGACGGAAAAATCGACTGTTCCCTGTTGCCTTTTTTGATAGCTGATATATAATAAAAACAGAGACGGCTGTCCACATTCCAGCCGCATGAGAGAAGGAGAGAGAACACTATGGACTACGCGAAGGAGAGCCTCCGCCTCCACCAGCAGTGGGGGGGAAAAATAGAGGTAGTGGCTACTGTACCCGCTAATGACCAGGAGTCTCTGTCCCTGGCCTATACGCCCGGTGTGGCTCAACCGTGCCTAGCCATCCGTGACAATATTGACAGGAGCTATGAATTGACCAGGCGTCACAACCTGTGCGCCGTCATCACCGATGGTTCGGCGGTTCTGGGGTTAGGAGATATTGGTCCGGAGGCCGGAATGCCCGTCATGGAGGGCAAATGTGTCCTGTTCAAGACCTTTGGCGGGATAGACGCCTTTCCCCTATGTGTCAAGACTCAGGACGTAGATGAATTTGTCCAGACGGTGTATAACATCTCCGGCTCCTTTGGGGGCATCAATCTGGAAGACATTGCCGCGCCCCGATGCTTTGAGATCGAACGGAAGCTGAAGGAGAAGTGTGATATCCCGGTCTTTCACGACGACCAGCACGGCACCGCCATCATCGCCTTGGCCGGACTGACCAACGCCCTGAAGGTAGTGGGGAAGAACAAGGAGGAGGTGCGCGTCGTCTTTTCCGGCGCCGGCTCGGCGGCCATCTCCATTACGAGGCTGCTCCTTCTGGCCGGCTACCGGGATATCACGCTGTGCGACAAATTCGGGGCCATCTACCAGGGCTGCCCTCAGCTGAACTGGGCCCAGCAGGAGATTGCCAAGGTGACCAATCTTGAGGGACGACGGGGGAATTTGGCGGACCTGCTGGTGGGCGCTGATGTGTTTATCGGCGTATCTGCCCCCGGCCTTGTAACTCCGGACATGGTTCGGACGATGGAGCGGGACGCCATCGTCTTTGCCTGTGCCAACCCTACACCGGAGATATTCCCGGATGACGCACGGTTGGGAGGCGCCCGTGTGGTGTCTACCGGACGAAGCGATTTTCCAAACCAGATCAACAATGTACTGGCCTTCCCCGGTGTGTTCCGGGGTGCCTTTGACGTGCGGGCCAGAGATATCAATGAGGAGATGAAGATGGCTGCGGCCCAGGCCCTGGCCGGCTTGATTTCCGAGGAAGAGCTCTCGGAGGACTATATCATCCCGAAACCCTTTGACCCCAGAGTGGTGCCGGCGGTGGCAGAGGCGGTAGCGGAGGCGGCCCGCCGCACCGGGGTAGCCCGCATCTGAACCAGAATAGGGAGGGCGGTCCGCTGAAAATGGCGGGCCGCTCTCCTTTTCCATATCCAAAGGTGAATGGACGGAGGGGCCGCTGGGCCTTGATTTTGCGGGAGGCAGTCGATATAATAATACCATTATAATACATACTATTGACCTGCTGCGCGAGGCAGGTACCCGGAGCACCCCGAAGAGGCGTATTGATATAAAAGGAGCAGAGCTATGGATATCCGCAAGCTGTCACAGAACATCCAGGAAGAAACAGAAAAGATCATCGTAGGAAAATCGGACCGGATCAGACTGATCGTGATGTCGATTCTGGCCAATGGACATATCCTGCTGGATGATCTGCCCGGCGTGGGAAAGACCACCCTGGTTAAGACCATCTCCATCGCCTTGGGCTGTCAGTCTGGACGAATCCAGTTTGTCCCGGATCTGCTGCCCAGCGATATCATCGGTATGCGGATATACAATCAAAAAACCGGGGATTTTGAGCTGCGCCAGGGGCCGGTAATGACCAATCTCCTGCTGGCGGACGAGATCAACCGTGCCATTCCCCGCACTCAGTCCGCCCTGCTGGAAGCCATGGAGGAGCGGCAGATCTCCATCGACGGCGAGCAGTTCCCTCTGCCCGCCCCTTTCCTGGTGCTGGCTACTCAGAACCCGGTGGAGTCGGAGAGTACCTTCCGGCTCCCTGCGGCCCAGATGGACCGCTTCCTTATCCGCATCAGCATGGGTTACCCAACTCCGAAGGAGGAACGGCGGATGCTCCGTAATTTGGGGGACGAGATCCCCTTTGACCAGGTGCGGCCGGTCACCAATGCCCAGGAGATGGTGGAGGCCCAGCGGCAGATCAGCCAGGTACACCTGTCCGACGCGGTGGCCGATTACATCGTGGCGCTGGCCGCCGCCACCCGAAGCCATCCCCAACTGAAGATGGGGGCAAGCCCCAGGGCCACCCGGGGGCTCTACCGGGCGGCAAAGGTCTGGGCCGCCATGGAGGGCCGGGATTTCGTGACGCCGGACGACGTAAAGACACTGGCCGCCCCAGTGCTGGAGCACCGCCTGATCCTGGACAGCGGGGCCCGATTCTCCGGCGTATCTGTGTCCGCCATCTTGGACGATGTGCTGGAACGGCTCCAGGGAGCGCCAGAGCTGGAAGCAGTCGCCCATGAAAAATAAGCTGGTATTCAGCCGCTCTAGCCTTCTGGTGTCTATCCCGGTTATAGCGACATCGGCTCTGCTGTGTGTGCTGGCCGCCTTTTTTGGACAGAGTGCCCTGGCCAGTGTCCTCATGTTCCTGTTCCTTCTTGCGGCAGTTTCCCGGATATGGGCTTTCGCCTCCGCACGAAAGGTGTCCATCCAGGTGACCAATCGGAGCGGCGGCTTGTTCCCTGGGGAAGAGACGACCTTTGATATCGAGGTATGCAACAACAAGTTTCTGCCTGTGGTATGGCTGGAGGTATTTTTTCCTCTGTCCAGAAACCTCTGCCTAAAGCCGGAGAACAGCCGCAAGCCCGACGATTGGGAGATGACCGCCCTGGAGGAAGAGGGGGCTTCCACCCAACTGGTGGGAGAGAAGCGGCTGACCATGTTTCTCTGGTATGAGCGGCTGCGCTTCTCCTCCAGGTGGACGGCGGAGCGCCGGGGCGTCTATTCCACACAAGGGTGGCGACTGAGGACGGGGGACGGTTTTGGACTAAGTCAGGTAGAGTGCCTCATTCCCAAAGAGGACGCACGGCAGTTTTTTGTCTACCCAAGGCTGGTCCGGGTGGTCCCGGACCTGTTCCTGCGCAACTTGTGGAACGCGGATACCGGGACCAGGGGCGTCGTGGAGGACCTGACGGTGATCCGCTCCACCCGGAACTACATGACCACCGACTCCCTGAAGCATATCAACTGGCGTCTGGCCGCACGGGGGCTGCCTTTGTCCGTCAATGTGTATGAGGATATTTTGCCCAAAAATGTCCACTTCCTCCTGGACGGGGAGAGCTTTGGAGGGAACGTCCCCCATTGGGAAGAGTTGGAGGAAACTTTGAGTATCCTGGCCTCTGAATTCGTCCTGCTGGCTGACTACCAGGTTCAATGCGGCCTGAGCCTCTGCCGGGGTCTCAGCGGCAGGGCGGTCAATCTGTTTGCTGTCAGCCATGTGGAGGAGCTGCTCTGCGCCCTGGCCGCCTACGAGCCCTGTGCGCGGGTGCGCAAAGAGGACGGGGGGGAGTTTATCCTCCAGCAGCCGGTCTTTGACCAGGGCCCCATCTACGAGAGCGCCCAGAAGGTGGGCCGCTTCTATTACATCGCCTATGATACGGCATGCCTGGGGGACCGGGGACTGCTGCGCCGGCTGGGAGAGGAATGTACCTCGGTGCTGACCTACCGGGAGCCGGAGCCGTTTGGAGAATTTGAGCTGGTCTGTCTGTCCAGCCTGAGGGAGGGACCTGTCCATGGATGAGCGGCGGACCTTCTCATCGCTGGTGCTCCAGTTCACTCTGGCGGCCAACCTGTGCACCTTTTTCTATTTGATGACCCTGTCCACCAGAACACCCAATGGATACTATCCGCTGTCGATGCTGGTCTACTCTCCTGCTGTTTATCTGTTGAACAAGCTGTTTTTGAGCAGGCCACAGACTATGAGGAGACTGGTGTTGCTGAATACAGCGGTGGGAGCCCTTTTTTTCCTGTCTATTCTTCTGCTGGGAGAGCAGAAGGAGATGCTGCTGCTGGTATTTGCCGCGGGATTCTGTCTCTGGATAACCATGAAGGGGGGATACCGAAGTCTCCACGCACCTACACTCCACGAAATGATACTGAGTCTGGATACAAGCGCCGTAATGCTGGTCCTCCTGATGGGTTACACCTCGATCATGGGGAGCGGTATCCTATGGGTACTGCCTGGAGCGGCCGGCTTTGCCGCCGCCTGCTTGGGCGTAGCGGCCAGGCGGATGTATGGCCCAATCACAATCAAGGGCTGGGCTCTCTTGGGGATTGCCTTTGTGGGCATTTTTGGACTGATGGTTTTGCTGGTAGGAGTGGCGGCAGCCCCGGCCGGAGAGGGGATCGTGATGCTGTGGAATGGGCTGGTTACCATGGCAAAGGGAGTATTGGCCCTGCTGTGGCGGCTGCTTCTGTTTTTGTCTTCTCTGCTGCCGGAGATGGCCGCCGGGGATTTGGAGGAGCCCTATGCACAGATCCAGTTGCCGGAGGAGGAGCTTGTTCAGGCGGAAGCCAACCCTGTGTTGACCATCATCCTTCTGGTGCTGGCGGCGGTGGCGCTCCTCCTTTTCCTGGCGTGGCTGTTAAGGCTGATGGGACGGCTGAAAATTGGTGGGAGGAAGGTGCCGAAGGCTGAAAAGGCACCTCAGCGCCGCCGTATCTCCCTGTGGAGTGGGCTGAAGCGGCTGCTAGAGAGCTGGAGAACCCGGATTCGTCTGCATCTGTTCCTGACACGTCACCGGGACACCCCTGTGGGGATGTTTTACGGCCTGGTCCGCCGCTGCCGACTCAGCCCCTGGCGTAAGCGGACTGGGGAAACGCCACGGGAATTCTTGCTCCGTCTGCGCCGAAGCGCAGGGGAGGACCTGGAGTTGGCCGCGGCCCTGGATGGACTGATTCCTGCGGTAGAGACAGCCCTTTACAGCCCTGCCGGCCGGAGCGACACTGTGGCCCAGGCTGGGCTAATCCGCCGCCGGATCGGGCGGGCTGTACGGGGACAGTTCCTGCGGGATAGCTGGTCTTCTGTCCGAAGGCTGAGAAAACCCGGTGTTGACAAAGGGACAAAACTGTGATACATTTGGCACACTGCGGAGATGAGGAAGAGTAGCAGAGGCAATTCCTGCCCAGAGAGCCCCCGGATCGGTGCAACGGGGGAGAGGAAGCTTTTGTGAATACCCCTCGGAGCAGCCGCCTGAACCGCCGAGAACGGCCTAGTAGGGGACAGGCCGGAGAGCGCCCGTTACAGCGCTGGAGTCATGTACTCCGAGAGGCTTCCGCCGCGAGGTGAAAGCATACCAGAGGTGGTACCGCATTTTCATGCCCTCTGTCCAATTTGGACAGAGGGCTTTCCTCATATCAGAGCAGAGAGGAGACTACGCATGACAGCCAGCCAAAGGGGAACACTGTTCGTAGCCATCTCAGCCGCCCTTTACAGTATTGGCGGGCTTTGCATCAAGGTCATCCCCTGGAACGGAATGTCTATCAATGGCGGACGGACCGCCATTGCCCTGGTAGTCATCGGGGCCTATCTGCTGTGGACCAAGCACCCTCTGCGCCTGAACCGATGGGTGGCACTGGGGGCCCTGTCCGTGTTTGGGACCAACGCCCTGTTTTCTCTGGCCAACAAGCTGACAACCGCCGCCAACGCCATTGTGCTTCAATTCACAGTGCCCATTTTCGTCATGTTGTTCTCCGCCCTTTTTTTTCGGAAAAAGCCCCAAAAGCTGGACCTGGCAGCCTGTGCGGTGGTGCTAGGTGGCATCCTCTTTTTCTTTCTGGACAGCCTGGAGATGGGGGGAGGGCTGGGCAATTTTCTGGCCCTGCTGTCCGGTGTGAGCTACGCCGGAGTGTTTCTGATGAACGATATGCCGGACAGCGATGCCATCTCCTCCGTATTCTGGGGAGATGTGCTGTCCGCCGTGACAGGGCTTCCCTTTTTGGCGCATGAAACGGAATTTACTGCCACAGCGGTTTTCAGCTTGGTCATTCTGGGGGCCTTCCAGGTAGGGGTCGCCTATGTGCTCCTGTGCATTGGCCTGAAGACCACCCCGCCGGTGACGGCCAGCCTGATCTCCGGCATCGAGCCGGTGCTCAACCCTATTTTGGTGGCGATTTTTTATAAAGAGGCCATCGGAGCCTATGCCATGGTGGGAGCGGCCATCGTCATCGGCGGGGTGGTGGCCTATAATGTACTCAAGCTCAAGCTGGGCGCGAAAGCACAGCATTCCAATATCCCAACAAAATGAAGATAACAGCCATGGAGAAAAGAAAGGAAAGGAAGTATAGATATGACCTGTTATGAAGAACTGAAGGCCAGAGGCCTCATCGCCCAGGTGACAAATGAGGAGGAGATCTCCAAAATGATCGACGAGGGGAAGGCTGTCTTTTATATCGGCTTTGACCCCACCGCGGACTCCCTCCATGTGGGCCACTTCATGGCCCTGTGCCTGATGAAGCGCCTCCAAATGGCAGGGAACCGGCCGATTGCCCTCATCGGCGGCGGTACCGGATATATCGGGGATCCCTCCGGACGCACGGATATGCGGAACATGATGACCCCTGAGACCATCCAGCACAACTGCGACTGCTTCAAGAAGCAGATGGAGCGGTTCATCGAGTTCGGCGAGGGCAAAGCCCAGATGGTGAACAACGCCGACTGGCTGCTGAAGCTGAATTATATCGACCTGCTGCGGGATGTGGGTGCCTGCTTCTCCGTCAACAATATGCTTCGGGCCAAGTGCTACGAGCAGCGGATGGAGAAGGGACTGAGCTTCCTGGAATTTAACTACATGATTATGCAGTCCTATGACTTCTATTACCTGTTCCAGAACTATGGCTGTAATATGCAGTTCGGCGGCGACGACCAGTGGTCCAACATGCTGGGCGGCACCGAGTTGATCCGCCGCAAGCTGGGGAAGGACGCCCACGCCATGACCATCACTCTGCTGCTCAATTCTGAGGGCAAGAAGATGGGCAAGACCGCCAAGGGCGCCGTGTGGCTGGACCCCAACAAGACCAGCCCGTACGAGTTCTACCAGTACTGGCGCAACGTGGGCGACGGGGATGTGCTCAAGTGCCTTCGTATGCTCACCTTCCTGCCCATAGAGCAGATCGATGAGATGGACAAGTGGGAGGGAAGCCAGCTGAATACCGCCAAGGAGATCCTCGCCTTCGAGCTGACCAAGCTGGTCCACGGAGAGGAGGAGGCCCAAAAGGCCCAGGAGGCCGCCAAGGCCCTGTTCGTAGGGGGGGGAGATATGAGTAATGTGCCCTCCACCGCACTAACCGAGGCTGACTTGACCGACGGTTCTATCGGGATCTTAGACCTGATGGTCAGGTGTAAGCTGGCCCCCTCCAAGAAGGAGGCCCGCCGCCTGGTGGAGCAGGGCGGCGTCACTGTCAATGACGAAAAGGTGGCGGATGTCAATACGGCTTATACCGCCCAGCAGCTCTCCGACGGCCTAATGGTCCGCAAGGGGAAAAAAGTGTTCCACAAGGTGTCTCTGTAAAGTTGCACGGCCGGACAGGGGCTCGACAGACGTTTTTGGGAAAAGGCCAGAAAAGGAGCGGCGGATATGACCAAGGTAATGTTGACCTGCGGTGACTATCAATTTTTCGCGCGGTTGGAAGAAGAAAAGGCCCCCAGGACCTGTGCCATTTTTAAGAAGATGCTTCCCATCGAGGACAGGCTGATCCATGTCCGCTGGAGTGGAGAGGGGATGTGGATTCCCATGGGCGACACCCGGTGGGAGGGGCTGGACTTTGAGAACCACACCAGCTACCCCAGCAAGGGGGAATTGCTCATCTATCCAGGGGGCATCAGCGAGATGGAGATGATCCTGGCCTATGGCGGTGTGTCCTTTGCCAGCAAGGTGGGACAGTTGGCGGGGAACCATGTTCTAACGATTACCGAAGGGCTGGACCAGCTTTATGAACTGGGGAGGAAGACCCTGTACGAGGGAGCGCAGAACATCCGTATCGAGCTGGCCGAGGACTGATTGACAGCAGAAACGAAAAGCGGCGTGGGGATATTTCCCACGCCGCTTTTATGCTTAGAAGCCGCCAAGATCCCGTATAACCGCCCCGGCCAATACCAGCCCAGCGGCGGCGGGAACAAAGGAGATGGAGCCGGGGGTGGCCCGTCGAGCGGAGGAGCCGGGGCGGGTACCCTCACCGGCGGGAGCCTCTGCCTCGATAAGCTGGGCGGGGGAGAGGGGCTCCTCTCTGGAGTAGACCACCTTCAGATGGAGGATACCCCGCCGACGGAGCTCTTTACGCATGACGCGGGCCAGGGGACAGCCCTGGGTTTTGGAGATATCCGTCACTTCAAAGGCGGTGGGGTCCAGTTTATTTCCCGAGCCCATGGCGCTGATGATGGGGATGCCTAGCGCCGTACACCGTGCAATCAGTTCCAGCTTGGCGGCCACAGTATCGATACAGTCGGCCACATAGTCGTACTGGGACAGGTCTACCTGATGGGCGTTCTGGGGCAGATAGAACATAGGGACGGCCTTGACCTGGCAGCCGGGGTTGATGTCCAGTACCCGCCGGGCCATGACCTCCACCTTTGGCTGACCAATGGTGGACCGAAGGGCGGCGATCTGCCGGTTGAGATTGCTCTCCGACACGGTATCGTCATCATATAGGTGTAAAGCTCCAACGCCTGCCCGTGCAAGCGCCTCTACACAGAAACCGCCCACGCCGCCCACGCCAAAGACGGCGACCCGGGCGGCGGCCAGCCGGTCGAGCGGTTCCTCGCCGATGAGTAGGCGGGTACGGATAAATGGATCGGACATAGTGTCGCTCCTTGCCCCGCGCTCCTCCATATGGAGAGGCGCGGATATTTTATTTTTATTTTACCATATCCATTGGGTCATGGAAAGGGAGAAGACACTGGTAGTTTTACAAAATAGGATTGGCGAGAAAACAGCGGCGCTAAACAGGATTCTCGAACAGTATGGAAAGATAGGATAGACAGGCAAGGAAGGGGTATCTGCCATACCATCAAAGGAAAGGACTTTTTTCCGATTTTCCATTGAAAAAGGGGAGAAGATGGGGTATAATACTCCTATCTCAGAAAATGGAGGAATCCTGCTATGACCATTACCAAAGACACCATTATCGGTGATATTTTGACCATCGCCCCCCAGACCGCTCCCCTGTTCCTGGGCATTGGCATGCACTGTCTGGGCTGCCCCTCCTCCCGTGGAGAGACCGTGGAGCAGGCCTGCATGGTCCACGGGGTGGACTGTGATGCTCTGCTGGCGAAGGTCAACGAGATGATCGCCGCCGGTGAGTAAAGTTTGAAAAGCGGGGGCGGAGCGATTCCGTCCCCGTTTTTTTCTGGTCAGGGGGAACAGAGATGAAATTTACCATATTGATGGGTAGCCCCAGGCCCCAGGGCAACACCGCTGCTTTGTTGGCGCCCTTTCTGGAGGAGTGCCGTTTCCTGGGCATACAGACCCAGTGTATCCACCTGTATGATAAAAAGGTAGGGCCCTGCCTGGGCTGTATGGCCTGCCAGGATGTACCTGACAGTCTGGGCTGTGTTCAGAAGGACGATTTTGCCCAGATATTTCAGGAGATGGAGGACTGCGACGTAATCGTGCTGGCGACCCCTGTCTATGCCTTTTTCTGCACCGCGCCTATGAAGGCTCTGTTGGACCGGGCCATCTACGCGGGCAATAAGAACTATGGTAGGACGAAAGGGGCAGCCCTGCTGAACGGCAAACGGGTGGCCTCCATCGTTACCTGCGGATACCGGCCGGATCGGGGGGCCGACCTCTGGGAGGAGGGCCTGCGCCGCTGGTGCAAGCACGGGAGAGCGGAGTATCTGGGGATGTTCTGCCGCCGGGATCTGGGGAAATCTGTGCCTTTCATGGATGAGGAAAAGGAGTCTGGAGTCCGAGACTTTGCCCAGGCCATCTACTTATCCATCCGGATGGAGGAAGTATGAGCAGAACGATTCAATTGACACCGCGGCTGCGGATGGTGGCTGATTTGCTCCCCAGAGATGTCGTTCTGGTTGACGTGGGCACAGACCACGCCTACCTGCCCGCCGTTCTTCTGCTGGAGGGAAAGATCAGAGGGGCCATCGCCGCTGACCTGCGACCCGGTCCCTTGAATCGGGCCAGAGCTACCGTAGAGGAATTCGGCTTGGAGGGAAAAGTCAAGTTCTGCCTGTGTGACGGTCTGGCGGAAATCTCGCCGAGAGAGGCGGACGCCGTAGCCATCGCGGGGATGGGGGGAGAAACGATTGCCGCCATCCTGGCCGCTGCTCCCTGGACACGGGACATGGGGACCCTATTGGTCCTTCAGCCCATGTCGTCTATGGCGGACCTGAGGGGGTGGCTGGGGACCCACGGCTACCGGATTGAGGCGGAGGAGCTTTCCTGTGAAGGAGATACACTTTATACAGCTATGGCAGTCAGGGCGGGCGAGATGGGTCCCATGACTGACGCTGAACGCTGGGTGGGGAGGAACAGCCCCCATCCCTTGCGGGGGAAGTGGCTGGACCAGTGGCTGAAGCGGGTAGAGAGGGCCCTGTCTGGGATGGGACAGGCCAGGGAGGACCGGGCGGCCCACCGGCGTGTAGAACTGGAGCGGGTCCGGACGGGACTGCTGGAGATGAAAAGGGAGTGGCAAGAGTGGCAGATGTGATGGAGGTCTACCGGGCCCTGGACAGCTGGGCGCCCTTTGAAACACAGATGGACTTTGACAACGCCGGCTTTTTGGTGGGCAGGGGGGAGCGGCCAGTGAGCCGTGTCCTTGTAGCGCTGGACATCACGGAACAAGTGGTGGAGGAGTCCGGGCTATGGGGCGCACAGTTGGTCGTGTCCCACCATCCAGTCATCTTCCATCCGGTAAAAACGATTACGGACGCCTCACCTTTGGGACGGACCCTGCTTCGGCTGGCAGAGCTGGGTATCGCCGCCATCTGCGCCCACACCAATTTGGACGCGGCCCAGGGGGGAGTCAACGACGTGCTGGCCCACAGGCTGGCGTTGGTGGACACAGCGATGCTCCACCAGGACGGAACAGACTGTCAGGGTCGTCCTTACGGGATCGGCAGGGTGGGCCGGGCCCATCAGGAGGGGCTGGATGCGTGCCAGTACGCCGCTTTTGTAAAGGAACGACTGGGTGCCGCGTCAGTCCGCTATGTGGATGGTGGAGTGCCGGTGAATAAGGTGGCGGTGGGCGGAGGCTCCTGCGGGTCCATGCTGTCAGAAGTCCTATCTGCGGGGTGCGACACTTTTGTGACCGCCGATGTAAAATATGATGTGTTTTTAGAGGCGAAGGCTCTGGGGATCAATCTGATGGACGCGGGCCACTACGCCACGGAGCAGGTGGTCTGTCCCCAACTGGTCCAGTTCCTAGAGAAGCGATTCCCACACATGGAGGTCCGGCTGTCCAGCGGACACAGGGAGGTCTATGGGAATGTCTGACATGCGGTCCGCTCGCCATGAGATGGGGAAAGAAGTGCTGGCGATCTTCCTTCTCCTGATGGCCAGGGCCTGTGCTTTTGGCGTCCAGTACTGGCCCCAGCTGGACGACTACATCCAGTACCACAACTACGCTCTGTCTGAAAGTTTCTGGGAGCTCCAGACATCGATGGGGCTCCTGGCCTCACGACCGCTGGCGGGGCTGGCGGACTACTTTATCTGGGGCTCTATGTACGACTATATGATCCTGGGTGTAGCGATGATCTCCCTTGCGCTGGCTGTGAGCGCCGTACTGCTCAAGCGGCAGTTGAGCCGGTACTTTTCTATTGGTCCTCTTTTTCTGGTGGTAATGACCCTTCTGCCCTTGGGTGTGGAGGGGACCTATTGGATGTCCGCGTCCACTCGGGTGGTGTGCGGCCTGCTGATGGCGGTACTGGCGGCGGAGGCCTTTTTGCGGTGGATGGACACGGGACGTTGGTATTGGGCGTTGTCTTTCCTTTTCCTCCAGTTACTGCCCTATGGGTTTTACGAGCAATCCGGTGTTTTTTCCGTAGCTCTTATCGTAGGCATGGCTATTTTAGAGATAATCCGGGACTGGAGGAGGTGGAAGCGGGCGCTCCTGTCCCTGTGGGGCCTGCCCGCCATGAAGCTTTACCTGGAGATGACTGCGCTGCTGGCCTCCGATGGGGTGTACAGCGGACGGACGGAAATGGTCACGGTCAACACCCCTTACTGGTGGGATACCTTTTTGCCAGAGGTGTTGGACCAGATGCGGTCTGTCTTTGTGGAAGGGATGGGGGCCACGCTGTTTCAGGGACTGGCCCGCGTTTTCCAGTGGATCCTCTCCGGACAGCTGCTGTTCTGGGCGTTCCTCACGGCGGCGTTAGCTGTGCTGTGCTGGCGCCTCTTTCCAAAGAAGGAGGCGGGGCGGGGAACACTGTCCCCCTGGCTTGCGATCGTGGCAGGGGTACTTCTCTTCCTGGCGCCCATCAGTATCTTTTTTGTGCTGGCAAATCCCTGGTTCTCATTCCGTGGAGCCGTCACCTCCTTTGCTGGGCTGGCTCTGGTGTGCGATACCGCGGTAATGGCCCTCTGGTCCAGGCTCCCCGGCCGCAAGCAGGGGCCGGCGGTGCTGGCTACCCTGGCCGCGCTGATATTCTGCTGGGCTGGGGCCGCTGATATCCACGATTATCGCCAGACCTGGGAAACAGACCAGTACATCGGCCAGATGACCGTCCAGGCCCTGCAACAGGATCTGGAGCCGGAGGACAACGGCCGGGTCGGCATCTTGGCGGTAGAGCCTACATATCTGTCAAACCAGACCTATTATTATCATGAGCACATCCATGGCTGCACCGAGAGCGCCTGGGCCTTTCAGGGCCTGATGACCAGTCTGGACGGTTCGCGCTCCTGGAATGTCACACCTCTGCCCACCGATCCCATGTACCGCCAGTGGAACGCGGCATCCAACCGGCCGGATACCTTTGACCACCTCTATTACTTTGACGGGGCGGAGCTGATACCGGCGGTGCTGGAGAAAGAGGGAGAGACGGAGTGCTCCATCTATGACCAGGAGGGGCGGCTTCTGGGTGTGGTGCGGGAGGAGGACGGTGTCGGATACTTTTTCCGGCCGGAACAGCTGTCCTGATTTGTAAAAAAGGGGAAAAAGTCCTTGCAATCCACTGAAAATTGTGATATGATTCCTTAGTCTGAAAACGGGTGGTCCTCTGCGGCGGCGCTCTAATCGTGTGTGCGCCAGAAAAGCCGGCATGAACGCCTATATAACAGGAGGAAATGTAATATGGATCTAATGCAGGCTTTTACCGAGAAGTACAAGAAGGCTGAACCCCCCGTCGTGGCCATCGGCGACACTGTCCGTGTCCACCTGAAGGTCAAGGAGGGCAACCGTGAGCGTATCCAGGTGTTCGAGGGTACCGTCATCGCCAAGAAGCACGGCGGCATCGAGGAGAGCTTTACCGTCCGCCGTATCTCTTATGGCGTCGGCGTGGAGAAGGTATTTCCTGTCCACGCCCCCTCTGTCGAGAAGATTGAGGTGGTCCGCCACGGTAAGGTCCGCCGCGCCAAGCTGTACTACCTGCGCAACCGCGTGGGCAAGGCTGCGAAGATCAAAGAGGCCCTGTGATCCACAAAAAAGGAGCGGTTTGTGCCGCTCCTTTTTTCTATCCGGCCATCAGCGCTAAAATTAGCAGGTGGGCGGGGTAGAAGAAATACCACAGATATTTACCCACCGGAAAGGTGAGGCCTTTTTTGCCATTGTAGCGGAAGGTGAGAGCTACTCCAAGGAGAGGACCGATGGTGTTGACCGCCCATAGGTGTATCCAGCGCCAGGTCAATGTACCGGCGGCGGCTTGGGAGAGGAGATCCCAAGTCAGAGCGTAACGGGTCACGGGCAGAAGAAAGAGGAACAGCAGGAATTTTCGACTTACGCTCCAGTGGTCAGTCAGATAAAAGGCAAGGATCAAGATGAGGTACCGGCCCTTTCCCTCCGCCAGCGCCAGGACCTCCGCTATCAGAATGACGGCCGCCGCCAAGGTCCATCCCAGCCAAGGATGCAGTCGATTACCATGCTCAAAGAGCCACAGGGTGATTAGGCCCCAAAAAAGTGTGAATATGATGTTCCCATGCATCCCAAATAAGAGGTAATAAGGCCACTCGGACAAACAGGCAAAGACCAACAGCCGCAGAGCATACTGCTTGACGCTATGGGTGTATCGGTAGCCATTGGCAATAAAAAACAGAAACACTGGGGCTGCGATGCGGCCGATATAATCCGTAAGGGACTGTATAGCCAGCGCGATATGGGGCGTTTCTGTGGCGTGGGGAAAAAAGAGGTCCCAGACAAACCAGGATACTGGCCAGACACTGGTTACATGGTCGAACAGCATGGACAGCAGGGCCACGAGTTTAAGAGTAAAAAAGCTCATATTATCTTCCTCCAGAATATGTTTCGAGGAAGAGAATAACATGGAAATCTTACAAATTTTTGGTTCTCTTTCTTTCAAATTTCTGAAATTTTGGGAGGTGTCCCATATGAATATTCAATGGTATCCTGGTCACATGACCAAGACCCGTCGGCAGATCGAGGCTGACCTGAAGTATGTTGATATTGTGGTAGAGATAACCGACGCCCGCATCCCGGTGTCCAGCCGAAACCCGGACATTGACGCCATCTGCGCCGGGAAGCCCAGGCTGATTGTCCTGAACCGGGCGGACCAGGCTGACCCGTCCATGACTGGGCTGTGGACCGCTTGCTTCAAAGGAGAGGGGCACAGCGTACTGGAAACAGACGCCAAGTCCGGCCGGGGCGTCAACCAGTTTTCTGCGGTCGTGCAAGGGGCGCTGAAGGAGCAGATCGCCAAGTGGCGGGAGAAGGGCCAAGTGGGTCGCCCAGTCCGGGCTATGGTGGTCGGAGTACCCAACGTGGGCAAGTCTACCTTTATCAACAAGGTAGCGAAAAAAAAGTCAGCCAAGGCGGGTGATCGGCCTGGAGTCACCCGAGGCAAGCAGTGGGTTAATGTGGATCAGTCCCTGGACCTTCTGGATACTCCGGGGATCCTATGGCCCAAATTTGACGACGAACAGACCGGGCTCCATCTGGCCTTTACTGGAGCGGTGAAGGACGATATCATGGATGTGGAGACCCTGGGCTGTCATCTGATGACCCTGCTGGCTCACCGCTATCCCGACGCCCTGCTGGCCGGCTATAAGCTGGCCGCTCTGCCCCCGCGGGAGGGGGAGGAAAACGACGTGGCTTATGGCTACCGACTGCTGGAGGCCTGCGCACAGAAGCGGGGGATGCGGATTTCCGGGGGGGAACTGGATACCGAGCGGATGGCTCGTGTCCTTCTGGATGAATACAGGGCTGGCAAGCTGGGACGCTTCACACTGGAAGCGCCGGAAAGGGAAATGTGAATGGACCGCTATACCTATGAGAGAGAGACGCTGGCGGCTGGATACGGGCTGGTTTGTGGCTGCGATGAGGCGGGGGCCGGACCGCTGGCCGGGCCGGTGTACGCCGCCGCCGTTATCCTGCCTTTGGGTCTGGATGTCCCTGGGCTAGACGACTCAAAAAAATTGACGGCAAAGAAGCGGGAGTCCCTGTTTCCCTTTATTCAGGAGCAGGCTCTGGCCTGCGCGGTCGCCTGGGTGGATGCCGCCGAGATCGACGCTACGGATATCCTAAGCGCCCGAATGAGGGCTATGCAGCTTGCCATCGATGGACTGCCTGTCCACCCTGACTTTGCGTTGATCGACGGCAACCGGGACAGGGGGCGGACCTCCTCCATCACCGTGCCCCACCGCTGTATCGTGAAGGGGGACAGCCTGTCGGCCTCTGTCGCCGCCGCCTCTGTGCTGGCCAAGGTGAGCCGGGACCGCTTCATGCTGGAGATGGCGGAGCGGTATCCCCAATACAGATTTGACCAGCACAAGGGCTATGGTACCAAGATGCACTATGAGCTGCTGCGGCGGTATGGCCCCAGTCCGATCCACCGCCGCACATTTTTGAAAAGCCTATGAGCGGACAGGAGAGCAGATTGCTGGGCCGATGGGGGGAGGCCTTGGCGGCTCAATGGCTGCGGGAACGTGGCTGCCGGATCCTGGCCGCTGGCTGGAGATGCCGCCAAGGGGAGATAGACCTGATCGCGCGGGAGGGGAACTTCCTGTGTTTTGTGGAGGTAAAGCTGCGCAAGAGTGGCAGCTTTGCTCGTGCCGGTGCCTTTGTGGATAGCCGGAAGCAGGAGAAGCTGCGTCTGGCCGCCCAGCTCTACCTAGCCGAAAACCCCACACAGCTCCAGCCCCGTTTTGATGTGGTGGAGATCTATGCCCCTCAGGGGACGGAAACGTGCCGCCCCCAGATTTCTAGAGTGGAAAACGCCTTTTAGGCCATCCACATTTCTCTCGGTTTTTCTTTCCTCAGAACTTGACCTGGGACCGGGAAACTGTCATAATAGAGCACAGTGGTCCTGTCGGATGGCAGGTAATACCGTTTTTGACTTTGTGAATCAAGATGGGAATGATCAAGATGCAATATGTCAGCACAAGAGATGTAAGTACCTCTTATATGGCCTCCCAGGCCATTATCCAGGGGTTGGCTCCAGACGGGGGCCTGATGACCCCCTTCTACATCCCCAAGCTGCCCGGCAAAGCCCTGGAGGACTTAAAGTCCATGTCCTACCAGCACCGGGCGGTTTACATCATGAAGCAATTTCTGGAGGAGTTCTCCGTTAAGGAGCTGACCGACTTCGCGGCGGCCGCCTATGGCCCGGAGAAGTTTGACACCCCGGCAGTCGCCCCTGTGCGCTCTCTGGATGGGAATACCCACTGCCTGGAGCTGTGGCATGGCCCTACCTGTGCCTTCAAAGATATGGCGCTCCAGATGCTGCCCCACCTGCTCACTGCCTCTTTGACCAAGAGGGAGGAGGAAAAGACTGTCTGCATCCTGGTGGCCACCTCCGGCGATACAGGCAAGGGAGCCCTGGAGGGCTTTAAGGATGTACCCCATACCCGCATCATGGTGTTCTATCCAAGGGACGGCGTGTCCCAGGTACAGGAACTCCAGATGGTCACCCAGGAGGGGAATAACGTGGGGGTGACCGCGGTGCGAGGCAACTTTGATGACGCTCAGAGCGGCGTCAAGCGGCTGTTTTCCGATGGGGAACTGCGCAGAACTTTAGCGGACCGGGGATTTTTCTTCTCCTCCGCCAACTCCATCAACTGGGGCCGTGTTCTGCCCCAGATCGTCTACTACATCTCCGCCTACTGCGACCTGCTGCGGGATGAGAAGATTGCTCCGGGCCAGACCATCAATGTCTGCGTGCCAACCGGCAATTTTGGCAATATCCTGGCCGCCTACTATGCCAAAGAGATGGGAGTGCCCATCGGCAAACTGATTTGCGCCTCCAACAGCAACAACGTCCTGACTGACTTCATCCGTACCGGCGTGTACGACCGCAAGCGTCCATTCCACAATACTATGTCCCCCTCCATGGACATCCTGATCTCCAGTAACCTGGAGCGTCTCCTGTTTGCTTTGACCCAGGACACCCAGGAGGTCAAGCAATATATGGAGCAGTTGAACACCAGCGGCCGGTATGAGGTTCGCAAGCCCATTCTGGAGCGGCTGCAGAAGCTCTTTCAAGGTTACTGCTGTGATGACCGGGAAACGCAGCGTGTCATTGGTGAGGTGTACCGTCAGCACGATTATCTCATCGATCCACACACCGCCGTGGCCTTCTCTGCCCTGGACCAGTATCGGAAGGAGAGCGGAGATGATACCCCCTGTGTGGTGGTGTCCACCGCCAGTCCCTTCAAGTTCTGCGACAATGTGCTGGGAGCCCTGGGAGTGACGGAAGTGGCACAGGGGCTGGACGCTCTGGACCAGTTGTCCGCCAAGACCGGACTGCCCGCTCCCGCTCCGTTGTCCTCTCTGCGTAACAAGGAAATTCGCTTTACGAGGACGGTGGAGAAAGAGAATATGGTGGACGCGGTGCTGTCCATGCTGGTGTGAGCCCATGGCCCTGTATGCCATTGGAGATACCCATTTATCCCTCTCCAGCGGAAAGCCTATGGATGTTTTTGGCGGGGGCTGGACGGGGTATGTGGATAAGTTGAAAGAGGGCTTCTCACAGATCCGCCCGGAGGACACGGTGGTCTTGTGCGGCGACCTATCCTGGGCCATGGGATTGGAGGAGGCGAGGGAGGACTTCGCTTTTCTAAACGCCCTGCCTGGGAAGAAACTGCTGATGAAGGGCAATCACGACTACTGGTGGAATACCGCCGCCAAAATGGAGCGGTTCTTCCAGGAAAATGGATTTACTACCTTCCATCTGCTCCACAATAACTGCTATTTCTATGGGGACATCGCCCTGTGCGGGACCAGGGGATGGTTTTATGAGGAGGACAGGGAGGGGCACGGCACCAAGATTTTCAACCGGGAGCTGATTCGGCTGGAGGCGTCCCTGAAGGCCGGGGGGGAGAAGGAAAAATTCTGCTTTCTCCACTACCCCCCTCTCTATCAGGGTTATCGCTGCCAGGAGATCATCGACCTGATGGAGCGGTATGGCGTTACCCGCTGCTACTATGGCCACCTCCACGGCGGAAGCCACCGTCTGGCGGCCTCTGGAAAGCATGGCGGCATTGAGTACCACCTGGTTTCGGCGGATTATTTGGGGTTTCGACCGGAAAAATTGGTGGAAGATTGAAAAATTCATGGAAAATTCTTAAAAATCCTCTGGTCAAACAGAGAGATATCTGGTAAAATATCGTGGCGAAAGTAAAAAGGCGCTGTTCTTTCCCCCTTTGGGATGGAGATGCGCCCACAGGAGGAAGTAAACAAATGAAGGTCACCAGTGTTGAGAAGAAAGAGAAAAGCACCGTCGAGCTGACCATCCAGATCGACGCCGCCCAGTTCGAGGCCGCCGTTCAGAAGGCCTATCTAAAGAGCCGCGGCTCTATCTCCGTCCCCGGCTTCCGCAAGGGCAAGGCCCCCCGCAAGATCATCGAGGGGATGTACGGCGCTGGCGTATTCTATGAGGATGCTATCAACGACGTCTACCCCTCCGCTTATGAGGAGGCTGTCAAGGAACAGGGGCTGGACGATGTAGGCTATCCAAAGATGGAGATCGTTGAGGTGGGTAAGGAGGGCTTTACCTTCAAGGCTCTGGTTTCTGTCCGACCCGAGGTCAAGCTGGGTACTTACAAGGGCATCACTGCCCCTAAGGAGGAGCCCAAGATTACCGAGAAGGACGTCGACGAGGAGATGAAGCCCTTTGTCGAGCGGGCGACCCGCCTGGTCAGCGTCAAGCGCAAGGCCAAGAAGGGCGACACTGCCGTCATCGACTTTGAGGGCTTTGACAACGGCACCCCCTTTGAGGGAGGCAAGGGCGAGAACTACGACCTGAAGCTGGGCTCCGGCGCCTTTGTTCCCGGCTTTGAGGAGCAGATTATCGGCATGAAGGCCGGCGAGGAGAAGGACCTGGATATCACCTTCCCGGAGGACTACCACGCGGATCTGGCCGGCAAGGCTGTGGTATTCCATGTGAAGGTCAACGAGGTCAAGGAGTCCCAGGCCCCCGCCGTTGATGATGAGTTTGCCAAGGATGTGTCCGAGTTTGAAACGCTGGAGGCCTTCCGGGCCGACCTGAAGGAGAAGGTCACCCAGCGCCGCCAGCAGCAGGCTCAGGCTGACTTTGAGAACGCCGTGATGGATCAGCTGGTGGAGGATATGGAGTGCGAGATCCCGGACGGCATGGTGGAGGTCCAGGTGGACCGCCTGATGGACGACTACGCCATGCGCCTCCAGGGTCAGGGCATCTCCATGGACGATTATATGAAGATGATGGGGATGAGCCCGGAGATGCTGCGCACCTCCGCACGTCCCGCCGCCCTGAAGCAGGTGCAGACTGAGCTGGCCCTTACCGCCGTGGCCGACGCCGAGAAGCTGGAGGTCACTGAGGAGGAACTGGAGGCTGAGTTCAGCCGTCTGGCTGAACAGTACGGCCTGAAGGTTGAGCAGGTGAAGGCAGCGGTTCCCGCCGAGGACCTGAAAAAGGACCTGCGTCTGAAGAAGGCCAGCAGTCTGGTCATTGCTGAGGCCAAGGCTGGAAAGGCCAAGAAGAAGGCTGCTGCCAAGAAGACTGAGGCCGCCGAGGCAGCTGCTGAGGAAGCCCCTGCCGAGGAGAAGCCTAAGCGCGCCCGCAAAAAGAAGACCGAGGAGCCCAAGGCTGAGTGATGCTGTCACGTCCGGGGTGGGGAACCGCTCCGGGCGTGTCCATATTTTTGCAGACGTGGAGTAACAAGGCGCCGGTGAGGCCATGGAGCAGGGCGGCACACCGCCCGCTCCTGAGATCGTCCCTTTTTCTCTGGTGGGCCGGAGGAATCATTTTCCGGCTGGACGGGTATACTCTGGTATCACCGTCCCAAAAGAAGGAGTATGTGATTATGAGTTTAGTTCCTTATGTAGTAGAGCAGACCAACCGCGGCGAGCGGTCCTATGACATCTTCTCCCGCCTGCTCAACGACCGTATCATCATGCTGTCAGAGGAGGTCAATGACACCACAGCCTCCCTGGTGGTGGCTCAACTGCTGTATCTGGAGGCCCAGGACCCGGATAAGGATATCCAGTTCTATATCAACAGCCCCGGTGGCTCTGTTACCGCCGGAATGGCCATCTATGACACCATGCAGTATATCAAGTGCGATGTGTCCACCATCTGCGTGGGGCTGGCAGCCTCTATGGGCGCCTTCCTGCTGGCTGCTGGAGCCAAGGGTAAGCGGCTGGCTCTGCCTAACGCTGAGATCATGATCCACCAGCCCTCCGCCGGGACCCAAGGCCAGATCACCGATATGGCCATCCACCTGAAGCGGCTGGAGGTAGTCAAGAGCCGGATGAACCGCATTCTGGCGGAGAATACCGGCAAACCCATTGAAGTGGTCACCGCGGACTGTGAGCGGGACAACTTTATGACCGCTCAGGAGGCCATGGAGTATGGCCTGATCGATAAGGTCATCGATAAGCGCTGACCTGGAGAACGCTCAGGGTCAGCCCCGATTTCCCACCATAGAGTTTATGAGGTGTACCAATGGCGCGAAATGATGAAAAAAGCATCCGCTGTTCCTTCTGCGGAAAGCATCAGGACCAGGTCCGCCGGATCATCGCCGGGCCTGGGGCCTATATCTGCAACGAGTGTGTCCAACTGTGTATGGGGATTCTGGACGAGGACAACGACCCTATCCAGGATGCCTTAGACAGCGATATCCCCGATGTAATCCCCACCCCAAAGGAAATACACGCTGTTCTGGACCAGTATATTATTGGACAGGAGAAGGCCAAAGTGGCCCTCTCTGTGGCCGTGTATAACCATTATAAACGCATCTACTTCGGCGGGGCGGAGGATGTGGAGCTTCAAAAGAGCAATATTCTGCTCATGGGTCCCACCGGCTGCGGGAAGACTCTGTTTGCCCAGACACTGGCTCGAGTGCTGAAGGTCCCATTTGCCATCGCTGACGCCACCACACTGACTGAGGCGGGCTATGTGGGTGACGATGTGGAGAACATCCTGCTGCGTCTGGTTCAGGCGGCCGACTACGACATCGAGCTGGCGGAGCGGGGCATCATCTACATCGACGAGATGGATAAGATCGCCCGCAAAAGCGAGAATACGTCTATTACCAGGGACGTGTCCGGCGAAGGGGTGCAGCAGGCCCTGCTGAAGATTCTGGAGGGTACCGTGGCTAATGTCCCCCCACAGGGCGGACGGAAACATCCCCACCAGGAGTTTATCCAGATTGATACCAAGAACATTCTCTTTATCTGCGGTGGCGCCTTTGACGGCATCGACAAGATCATTGAGAACCGCCTGGATAAGCGAACCCTTGGCTTTGGGGCGGAGATCCAGAGCAGGAAGGAGCGCAACGTGGGCCAGTTGATGGCCGAGGTCCAGCCCCACGACCTGCTGAAATTCGGCATCATCCCGGAGCTGGTAGGCCGCCTGCCTGTCATCACTACCCTTCAGTCTCTGGACCGGGACCAGATGGTCCAGATCTTGACGGAGCCCAAAAATGCCCTGGTCAAGCAGTACCAGAAGCTATTGGAATACGACCAGGTGGAGCTGGACTTCAGCCGGGAGGCCCTGGAGGCGGTGGCCGACGTGGCAGTAAAGCGGGGCATCGGTGCTCGCGGCCTCCGCGCGGTGCTGGAGGAGATCATGACCAAGGTTATGTACGATGTGCCCTCTGACCCCACTATCGTGAAGGTAACCATTACCGCCGCTACCGTGCAGGATGGTGCTCCGGCTGAATTGACCTATGACCCGGAACGCTGCCGCCGTCCCCGTCTGGGAAAAGCGGCACTTAAGGCCGAGCGCGGCGGTGTCCCCGGCACCAACGCCGGATAAAAGAGAAATCTTGAATGCCCCGCGGAGCCCCCGGATCGGCGGGCCCCGGGGCATTTCGCTATATCGACCAGAGAGGAAGTGACCACATGACGACCACACAGAAGGATATCCTCCACACCAGCACTATGCCGGTTATCGCTCTGCGGGGGCTGACCATTTTCCCCAACGTGCTGATCCATTTTGATGTGGCCAGGGATATCTCCATCAAATCCTTGGAAACTGCTATGACGACCGGCAGCCCTGTGTTCCTGGTGGCCCAAAAGGATATCTCCGTGGAGGTGCCGGACCAGCGCGACCTGTACGTGGTAGGAACCATCTCCAATGTACGCCAGATCCTCCGTATGCCAGGAGACAATGTCCGGGTTATGGTAGAGGGGCAGGCCAGAGGCAAGTTGCTCCGCCTCCTGCGGACCGAGCCCTATCTGGAGGGGGAGATACTGGAACTGCCAGAGGAGGAGCGGACTGGAACAAGCGCCCGGACCGAAGCCCTAATGCGCTCCACCTACGAGCTCTTTCAGCGGTATACAGAGCTGGCCCCTAAGGTATCTCCAGACCTGCTGATCCATGTATTGGCCAGCCAGGATCCAGGCTATATCTCTGACTATATCGCCCAAAACATCCCCATGCGAAACAGCGACAAGCAGACCATCCTGGAGGAGCGGCGGCCCCTGCGCCGCCTGGAGAAGCTGCATCGGCTGCTGGACCGGGAGGTGGAGATACTGGCTCTGGACAACGAGATACAGAGCAAAGCCAGAGAGCAGATGTCCGACCAGCAGCGGGATTACTACCTCAGGGAGCAGATGAAGGCCATCCAGAACGAGCTTGGAGAGGGGGATGGGGCCGACGAGTTCGAGGAGTACCGTCAGAAGATCGCCAAGGCCGCCCTGCCTGATGAGGTGCGGGAGAAGTTGACCAAGGAGCTGAACCGGCTGACCAAGCAGCCCTTCGGATCCTCGGAGGCCACCGTTCTGCGCAGCTATCTGGACGTATGTTTGGAGCTGCCTTGGGGAAAATACACCAAGGAGAAGATCAGCGTCCCGGCTGTCCGCCGGGTGCTGGACCAGGAGCACTACGGCCTGGATAAGGTGAAGGAGCGCATCCTGGAATTTGTGGCAGTCAAGCAGCTGGCCCCGGCGTTGAAAGGACAGGTACTCTGCCTGGTGGGCCCGCCCGGAGTGGGTAAGACCTCCATCGCCATGTCTATGGCAAAGGCTATGAACCGGAAGCTGGCCCGTCTCTCCCTGGGCGGCGTCAGCGATGAGGCGGAGATTCGGGGGCACCGCAAGACCTATGTGGGAGCCATGCCGGGCCGCATCATCACCGCAATCCAGCAGGCGGGCAGCTGCAATCCGCTGATCCTGTTGGACGAGATCGACAAGCTGGGCCGGGACCACCGGGGTGACCCCTCCTCCGCACTTCTGGAGGTGTTGGACGGAGAACAGAATGCCACCTTCCGAGATAACTTCCTGGAGGTCCCCTTTGACCTGTCTCAAGTCCTGTTTATTACCACCGCGAATACTCTGGATACCATTCCCCGACCTCTGCTGGACCGGATGGAGGTCATCGAGCTGTCCAGCTACACCGACGAGGAGAAGGTTCAGATCGGGAAAAAGTATCTGCTTCCGAAGGAGATGAAGCGCCACGGCCTGGAAAAGAGCCAGCTGAAGGTATCCGACAGCGCCCTGCGGGAGATCATCTCAGCCTATACCCGGGAATCGGGAGTTCGGGTGCTGGAGCGAATGCTGGCTGCCATCTGCCGCAAAACCGCAATGAGAGTGGTTTCAGATGGCGTAAAGTCGATTCACATTACAGAAAAAGATCTCAAGGAGTATCTGGGGGTCCCACGCTACTACCCCGAGCGGCAGGCCCTGGAAGAGCGGATAGGCGTGGTCAATGGCCTGGCCTGGACCTCTGTGGGCGGCGAGCTGCTGGAGGTGGAGGTGAATGTGGTCCCAGGGGCCGGAAAGGTAGAGCTCACCGGAAATCTGGGAGATGTGATGAAGGAGAGTGCTTACGCCGCACTCAGCTTTATCCGCAGCCAGTCAGACCGGCTGGGGATCCCCGCCGATTTTTATAAGGAGAAGGATATCCACGTCCACTTCCCGGAGGGAGCCGTCCCCAAGGACGGGCCCTCTGCCGGCATCGCCATCACTACCGCCATGGTGTCCGCCCTGACTGGCTGCCCGGTGCGCCGTGGCATCGCCATGACCGGAGAGGTCACCCTCCGCGGCCGTGTCCTGCCCATCGGAGGTTTGAAGGAGAAAACGATGGCCGCCTTCCGAAACGGCATCAAAACGGTCATCCTGCCAGCGGACAACGGCAAGGACTTAGAGGAGATCGACCAGACGGTACGGAAGGCTCTCCAGTTTATCCTGGTAGAGCGGGCAGACCAGGTGCTGTCGGCAGCCCTCTCACACCCGCTGCCCTCCGCGGAGGAGCAGAGGGAGCCGTCCGCTCCAGTCCTGGGGACTGCAAAGAGAGCCCCTGGTCCCCGGCTGCGCCAGTGAGGAGGGGATAGGATGCCTGTCAACCTGCAAAAGGCGGAATTTATCCTGTCCGCCGCTTCCGCAAGGGACTTCCGGACCGACGGGCTGCCTCAGGTGGCCTTCGCCGGCCGTTCTAATGTGGGTAAGTCCTCGGTCATCAACCGGCTGTTGGGCCGAAAGAATTTTGCACGGGTGGGTGCCGCCCCGGGCAAGACCATCCACATTAATTACTTTTTGATTGATGGGGGCTTCTACCTGGTGGACCTGCCAGGATATGGCTACGCCAAGGTGTCCAAGAGTGAACGAGACCGGTGGGCGCGGCTGATGGAGTCCTACTTCGCCCATCCGGAGCTGATGACCCTGGGGGTGATGATTGTAGACTCCCGGCATAACCCCACCGCCGATGACTGTACCATGGCCCAATGGTTCCGTGACACAGGCCGGCCCATGGTAGTGGTGGCCAACAAACTGGATAAGCTGAAAAAGAGCGAGATCGGTCCCAACCTCCAGAGGATCCGGGAAACCCTGGAGCTGGACGAGGAGACCATCGTTATCCCCTTTTCGGCTGAGAAGGGGACCGGCAGGGAGGAACTGCTGTCGGCTATCCTGTCCGGCGCCGGAGTGAGCTGAAGGATCCCCGGTATGCCCTGCGGCATACCGGGGATCTTTGTACAGGAGAGACTTTATTCTCTATATTGGGAAACCGCTGTTCACGCCTTGTGTTTTGGCTCCATAGCTGGTATAATATTCTGACACAATTTTCCCAAAAGAGGTGAGCCCATGGAAGCACCCATCTACCACCTGGAAGGGGTGGTGAAGGCCAAGGAAGAAAATATGGAGGACTTCGTGGGCCCGCTGGACCTGATTCTCCATCTTTTGAGCAAGAATAAGATGGAGATCAAGGACATTCAGATATCGCTGATCCTGGACCAGTATCTGGAATGGATGAACAAGCGGAAGGAATTGGACCTGGAGGTGGCCAGTGAGTTTATCACAATGGCCTCTCATCTGATCTATATCAAGACTCGGATGCTCCTGTCCATCCACGATGAAGAGGCACTCAGCGAGGTGGAGCAGCTCATCGCTACACTAGAGGCCCATCAGAGAAATGAAAATTTTTTGAAAATCAAGGAAGTCATCCCTGTGCTGGATACCAGGTTCCACTATGGGCGGGACTATCTGACCAAAGTGCCGGAGCCGGTCCAGCCGGACAGGACCTATCGCTATGTCCATGACAGGGAGGATATTTGGAAGGCTATGACCGCTGTATTGTCCCGGACAGACAACAAACTCCCGCCTCCTGTTTCCGCCTTCCAAGGCATCGTGGGCCGGGAGCCCTACCCCGTGACAGACAAAGCGGGAGAGATCGTCCGGCGGTTGCTCCAGTTCGGCGTTACCCGCTTTCGGGCCCTGTTCAAGGGGAACCGGAGCCGCTCTGAAGTGGTGGCTACTTTCCTGGCAGTGCTGGAACTGTGCAAAGCGCGCCGAGTCAGGTTGGCGGGTACCGAGTCGGACTGTACTGTCACCTGCACCCAGGCGGAGGGGGAGACGCCGGCGGAGTTTACCGCCGACAGCTACTAAGAGGAGGATAGCTCTGTGGAACTGAAGGAATTGGAATCCGCTCTGGAGGGTGTCCTCTTTGCCTCTGGAGAGCCGGTGGCTGTGGAGCGGCTGTGTCTGGGGCTGGAGGTGGACAGGCCCACCCTGGACGCTGTGGCCCAGCGGCTGATGGACCAGTACAGCTATGAGCGGCGGGGAATACGGCTGATCAAGCTGGATACCAGCTATCAGCTGTGCTCCGCGCCGGAGTTCGCCCCCTATATCAGAAAGACGCTGGAGAGCCGCAAGCCGGCCCGCCTGTCTCAGCCTGCCCTGGAGGTACTGGCGATCATCGCCTATTATCAGCCGGTGACCCGTGCCTATGTGGATCAGGTGAGGGGGGTAGACAGCTCCTATACGGTGGGGCTGCTGCTGGAGCGGGAGCTGATTGAGGAGGCGGGCCGCCTGGCTGTCCCCGGACGGCCGCTCCTGTTTCGGACCACCAAGAACTTCCTGCGTTCCTTTGGGTTGTCCAGCCTGGAGGAGCTGCCTGAGCTCCCCGACTCCTCCCAGGAGGGGAGTCAGATGACCCTGGAGCTGGAGGCGGCGGTAGCCAGGCTTAGGGCGGAGGAGGAGCAGGGGGCCGGGCTGCCGGCGGAGGACGGGCCATGAAGCTCCTGTTCACGGTGGCCGCCGTCCTGCTGGCCCTGCTCCTGCTGGGACAGGTCCGGGTGGGCTGTGTCGTGTCCTATCAGCAGGAGGGGCTGTTCCTCTGGCTGCGAACAGGGGTTGTCCGAATCAGAGTGCTCCCTTGGAAGCGGAAAAAGAAGGAAAAGCCTGTCCGGGGAAAAAAGATGGGAACGGACCTGACAGAAGAAAAACCTGTCCGCGTGAAGGGCGGGGGGCTGGAGTATGCCAAAAGGCTGCTCCCCATCGCACTGGAGGCGGCGGGACAGTTTCAGAAGAAGCTGAAAATAGATATCCTGGATCTGGAATTGACCATAGGCGGTCAGGACCCTGCGGACGCGGCAATGGCCTATGGATGGGCAAACGGGGCCCTGGGCGCCCTGTGGTATCCCCTGGTAGAGGGGTTCCATATAGTAGATGGCCGGGCTAGGGTCAGGCTGGATCTGGAGGCTCCTGCCGTCAGTCTGCGGGGAAGGGCCTCCTTGTCCCTGAAGCTGGGGCAGATATGCCGGCTGGCGGTGTATTTTGGGATAAAAGCTCTGCGGGCTGTCATGGCGGCGCGTGGGGAACAAAAAGAGCAGAATGTGAGAAAGGCGGCCTGAGGGTATGGAAAAAAAGGACCATCTAAGTGAACTGATGAGCGTCACCATGGAGCACGTGAGGGCCATGGCGGACGCCAACACAATCATTGGCACCCCTATTCAAGCAGATGGAGTTACCCTGATCCCCGTGTCTAGGCTGTCCTTTGGGATAGCGGGCGGCGGGACCGAGTTTTCTACCAAAAAGCAGCCAGCCAGCGATCCGGCCTTCGGTGGGGGCAGCGGAGCCAGTGCTAAACTGGAGCCGGTGGCCTTTCTGATCCTCCGGGGAGGCTCCGTGAAGCTGCTGCCTGTGGCACCTCCTCCCGCCACTACGGTGGACCGGGTCATTGAAGCGGTGCCCGAGGTAGTGGACAAGGTAACGGACTTTATTGAAAAGCAGCAGGAAAAAAAGGCACAGGAGACGGAGCGGGCGGATTTTGCCGAATAAAGCCAAATTCGCAAAAATTTCCGGGCAACGAAAAAAGTTAGACTGCCATACTATGGTCACCTATGTTTTTGAAGAAGGTGACCGATATGAAACGGATCATGAGTTTGTGTCTGGCGGTGCTGACAGCGGCTGTTGCACCTGCCGCGGCCGCGGCGGCCTCCGGAGCGCCTGGTACCTCCGCCGCCTCGGTAGTCCTGATGGATGGAGAGAGCGGGCGGGTGCTATATGAGCAGAACGCCCATGAGCCGCGTCTTATCGCCAGCATCACCAAGCTGATGACCGCCCTGGTGGCCCTGGAATCAGGCCATGTGCTGGAAGAAGAAGTGACCATCTCCGGGGAGTGGGCCGGGGCTGAGGGCTCCTCCATCTACCTGCGGGCGGGGGAGCGGGTAAGTCTGGAGGCGCTGCTCTACGGGATGCTCCTACGCTCTGGAAACGATGCCGCTCTGGCGGTAGCCGGATACTGCGGCGGTACGGTGGAGCGGTTTGTGGACCGGATGAATCAGAAGGCTCAGGAGCTAGGGATGGCAGATACCCATTTCGCCAATCCCAATGGGCTCAACGCGGAGGGGCATTACTCCTCTGCCTATGATATGGCGCTGCTGGCCCAAGCCTGCCTGAAGAATGATACCTTGGCGCAGATAGTGTCCACCAAATCCATCACCATAGGGACCAGAACATTTACTAACCACAATAAGCTGTTGTGGCAGTATGAGGGCTGTATTGGACTGAAGACAGGATATACCGAGAAAGCAGGGCGCACATTGGTGTCAGCGGCCAGAAGGGAAGGGACTGCGCTGATCTGCGTCACTCTCAGTGACCCCAACGACTGGGCGGACCACACCCGTCTCTTTGACTGGGGTTTCTCCCACTATCGTGCGAAGGAACTGACACGTGCGGGGGAACAGGTCTGTCAGCTCCCGGTGGCGGACAGTCTGATCCCAGTGTGTCCCATATCAGCGGCCGAGGATTGTTCTGTGGCCTTGGCAGAGGGGGAGAAGCTCCAGTATGATATTCTGCTGGACCAGGAACTTCTGACCGCTCCGGTGGAGAGGGGGGCCCCTTTGGGCAGGGTGGTGTTCCGCTTGAAGGGGGAAGAAGTGGCGGATATCCCCCTGGTAGCCGGCGCCGATATCCCGCGGGACAGCGTATCGGTCCGCGGGCTGTGGGACAGGCTGTCGGACCGGTTGGCCCAGCTTTCGGAGAGATAGAGAAAGAGAAAGGCGGACCATGGAAGAACGACTGCAAAAGCTGATATCCTCCTGCGGACTGGCTTCCCGGAGAACGGCCGAGGAGTGGATTTCCTCTGGACGGGTCACAGTGAATGGAGAGAAAGCCCATCTGGGGGATCGAGCGGACCTGGACCGGGATCAGGTGCTGGTGGATGGCAAAAGGCTGCGCCCCGGGGGAGCACGGACCTACCTGATGCTCAATAAGCCCCGCGGCTATGTGTCTACCCTCTCTGACGAGCAGGGGAGAAAGACCGTGGCGGATCTGGTGTCCGGTTGCGGCGCACGAGTGTGGCCCATCGGCCGGCTAGACCTGGATTCGGAAGGGCTGCTCCTTCTGACCGATAACGGGGAGATCACCCACAGGCTCCTCCATCCCAGCCACGAGGTGGAAAAAGAATATCTGGTCTGGGTGACTGGAAATGTAGAGAAAGCCCTGCCCATTCTGTCCGGCCCAATGGTGTTGGATGGAGAGAAGCTGGCTCCCGCCCAAGTTCGGCGGGGGCGGACCAGCGGAGGGGTGTCCCAGATGTCTGTCGTCATCCACCAGGGGAAAAACCGGCAGGTGCGCCGGATGTGTGCCCAGGCAGGACTCAATGTGCTGCGGCTGAAGCGGATTCGGGAGGGGGCGCTGCACCTGGACAGGACACTGGCCCCCGGAACATGGCGTAGGCTGACGGAGCAGGAGGTGCTCCTGCTGACGGGAGAAGAAACTACAGATAATTGAACAAGCTGCTCGGTGCTTTTTGCAAGAAAAAATGAATTTCTTGCAAAAAGCGCTTGCATTTTTGCAGGAAAACGGGTATGATAATCCACGAAAGGCGTGTACGCTTTGACTGACGTATAGTATCAGAGGGGTTTCTATATAAACGGGAGATGAGAACCATATGAATCGTGACATTTTGGCCCTGATACAGGAGAATATGCATACCTTTTCCAAGGGACAGAAGCGGATCGCTAGCTTTATCCTGGAGTCCTATGATAAGGCTGCCTTTATGACAGCCAGCAAGCTGGGCAAGAAGGTGAATGTGAGTGAGTCTACCGTGGTCCGGTTTGCTGCTGAGTTGGGCTATGATGGATACCCGGATATGCAGCGGTCGCTGCAAAAGATGATCCGTAACCGGCTGACATCCGTTCAGCGGATTGAGGTGACCAATGATCGGCTGGGCGACCAGGATCTGCTGTCTATGGTCCTGCAATCTGACATCGAGAAGATACGTCTTACCCTGGAGGAGCTGGACAGGGACAGCTTTGAGAAGGCTGTTGACGCCATCGTGTCTGCCCGGAAGCTCTACATCATCGGTGTCCGGTCCTGCGCGGCCATGGCAACCTTCATGTCCTTCTATTTCAATTTGATTTTCGATAATGTAGTCAAGGTATCCGCCACTACAGCCAGCGAGGTCTTTGAGAGCCTCCTACGAGTGGGGGAGGGGGATGTGGTTATCGGCGTCAGCTTTCCCCGGTATTCCAGCCGCACGGTCCAGGCGATGAACTTTGCACGGAGCCGGGGGGCAACTACCATCGCCATTACAGACAGCGAGGTATCCCCCCTGTCGCCCATCTCCACCTACACACTGAAGGCGCGTAGTGATATGGCCTCCTTTGTCGATTCTCTGGTGGCGCCCCTCTCACTGATTAACGCCCTGCTGGTGGCGGTGAGCCGGAAGAAAAATGACGACCTGGCCAATACCTTTGAGGACCTGGAGAAAATCTGGGAGGAGTACGGCGTCTATGAGAAGGTGCAGGAGTGAGCGGTACCCATTATGATCTGATTGTGGTGGGCGGTGGGGCCGCGGGTATGATGGCGGCCATCACCGCCGCCCGTCTGGGGGCAGAGGTCTGCCTGTTGGAGCGCAACCCCAAAGTGGGCCGGAAACTGTATATCACTGGCAAGGGCCGGTGTAATGTGACCAATCACTGTACGCCGGAGGAGGCACTAGCCGCCACGACCAGGAATGGACGTTTTCTATACAGCTCTATAAGCCGCACCACACCCGCCAATGTAGAGGAATTTTTTACCGGACTGGGCGTGGAACTGAAGGTGGAGCGTGGGAATCGGGTATTCCCGCGGTCGGATAGGGCTTCGGATATCATCGACGCCTTATTTCAGGAGTTAAAACGGCGGAAGGTTCCGGTGATCCATGAGCGGGCTTCTGAAATCTGTATTCAGGATGGCGCGGTGTGCGCCGTGGAAGTAGGAAAAGATAAGGGCAGGACTAGATTTGGCTGTAAAGCGGTCATCCTTGCTACGGGAGGAGTTTCCTATCCCACCACTGGCTCTACTGGGGACGGGTATCGGATGGCGGAGGCATTGGGCCACACCATTGTGGAGCCGTGTCCCTCGCTGGTTCCGCTGGTGTCCCCAGACTCCTGCTGTGGGCAGATGCAGGGACTGACTCTAAAAAATGTTCAGTTGACGGTCCGGGGACAAAAGGGTAAGATAGTATACCGTGAGCAGGGTGAGCTTTTGTTCACCCACTTTGGCCTGTCCGGTCCGCTGGTGCTGTCAGCCAGTGCTCATATGCGGGATTTTGAGAGAGTTAAGTATGTCTGCTCCATCGACTTAAAGCCAGCACTGGATGAGTCCGTTTTGGATGCCCGCCTGCTGCGGGAGCTGGGGGAAAACGCCAACAGAGATATGGGCAATTTATTAGGCAGCCTAGTCCCAAAGGCGATGATCCCTGTCCTGCTGGCGCGTGCCGGCATCCCAGGGGACAAAAAGGCCCACGATGTGACCCGTGAGGAGCGCCGCCGCCTGTTGGAAGCGCTGAAACATTTTACAGTACCCGTGTCCGGACCACGGCCTATTGAGGAGGCCATCATCACCTCCGGCGGTATCAAGGTGGGCGAAGTAGACCCAAAGACCATGCAGTCCAAAAAGGTGCCTGGCCTGTTTTTTGCCGGGGAGCTGCTGGATGTGGACGCCTATACCGGCGGCTTCAACCTCCAGATCGCATGGGCTACCGGCCGGGCGGCGGGGGAAGGGGCAGTGGAGTTTATAGGGGCCGGATAAGGGGGACGCACATTTCGCACAGGTGCCGGGCGATCATCGGGGCGGCGTACCGCTCGATGATGGGGCGCCTCCAGTCGGCCGGCAGGCCCTGGGTCAGGACAGGCAGGTCTTTCCAGAAGGAGAGAATGTCGGCCTCTGTGTGGGGCACTTCAAAGACGGCATAGAGGCCGTCCTCCAAGGTCCTTGTTTCCAGACTGGTGGACTGTCCCCGGCGGAGGACCAGACCCAGATCATATCGGAGCTTTTCTGCCGCCACACGGGCGGGATCGTCCAGGGCGATGCCAAAAATAACAGACTGGGCGTCCAATAGCTGCTCCCGGTCTAAGGTTTGCTTAAAGTTCTCCATAAAATGCCGGTTGTGCTGGCCGTATGGGCCGATGCTCCTTTGATATGCCAGGGTAATGTTCTCAAATCTCTCCTGTATCATAGGGCCTCCATATTGGAATAAAATTACGGTGATTTAGGTATAGTATCCCGAATTAAAAGAAATTTCAAGAACTTTTTTAATTTGTTCTATGGAAACCACAAAAGTGTTTGGAGCGGTTGTATGAAGTGTGTCAGCATTGCTATCGACGGCCCCGCCGGGGCCGGTAAGAGCACCCTGGCCCGAAAGACGGCCAGGGAGCTGGGCTTTTTATATGTAGATACCGGGGCCATCTACCGCACGGTGGCCCTGAAGGTCCTCCGGGCGGGTGCGGATCCGACCGAAGAGAGCCAGGTGATCCCCCTGCTGAATGGGCTGGATATTTCTATGGACTATGGCCCAGACGGGGAGCAGCGGATGTTTCTGGAGGGCGAGGATGTGTCCAAAGCGATCCGGGAACATCAGATCTCCGGACTGGCTTCTAAGGTATCCGCTATCCCGGCAGTGCGGGACTTCCTGTTGGAATTTCAGCGCACTCAAGCCCGTGAGCACAATGTGGTCATGGACGGCCGGGATATCGGAACCGTCGTGCTGCCTCAGGCAGATGTGAAAATATTTCTCACTGCGGCACCGGAGTCCCGTGCCCGCCGCCGTCTCTTGGAGCTGGAAGGGCGGGGGCAAAAGACTGATTTTGAAACTGTCCTGCGAGATATTGTCCAGCGGGATGAACAGGACCGGAATCGCCCGATTGCACCGCTGCGCCAGGCGGAGGACGCAGTCCTTCTGGACACCACCCGGCTGAATTTAGAGGAGAGTTTGGCGGCCATGCTTTCCTTGATAAAGGAGAAGATTCATCTGTGAGCGAAGAATCGGTGAAAGAACCCCAGGAAAAGAATGAGCTCCAGCGCAAAAGCCTAGACAGATACTTTTCCTTTTTATACGCTGTCATCTGGCCCTTCTTTAACCTCTTCCGCCCAATCCGGGCGGTTGGACGGGAGAATATTCCGAAGGGCCCGGCAGTCATCTGTCCCAATCATACCACCGCGGGGGACCCTTTTTATGTCGTCTTTGCTTTTGGACATAAATGTCCCATGCGGGCCATGGCCAAGATACAGATCATGCGTGTCCCATTTGTCGGCTGGATATTGTCCAAGGCCGGCGTCTTTGGGGTGGACCGGGGAAACAATGATATGAAGGCAGTGAAGACAGCCTTGAAATTCTTAAAGGGCGGGGATAAGCTGCTGATGTTCCCGGAAGGGACCAGAGTTCACGAAGGGGAAAACGTGTCGGTCAAGACGGGTGCCGCCCTCTTCGCAACCCGAGCCGGTGTCCCCCTGCTGCCGGTGTACATACAGCGGAAGAAGCGGCTGTTCCGACCGAATACTGTGGTCATCGGACAGCCCTATTATCCCAAGTATGAGGGCCGTAAACCTACGGCGGAGGAGCTCCAGTCGATTGCCCAGGAAGTGATGAACCGGGTGCAGGCCCTGGGGGAGGGGATCGGATGAAGCTGGAATTGGCCAGGAGTGCTGGCTTCTGCTATGGTGTACGGCGGGCCGTGGAGCTTGCGGAGCAGGCTGCCGCACAGGGCACGCCCTGCGTTATGCTGGGCTCCATTATCCATAACCAAGCGGTGATCGGCCGGTTGGCGGAGCAGGGCCTTCGTTCGGTGAAAACACCGGAGGAGGTGCCGGATGGCGCGTCGGTCATTATCCGCTCCCACGGCGAGAGCCGCGCGGTTTACAAAACGCTGGAGAGTCGGGGCGCCCAGATCTTGGATGCCACCTGCCCCAATGTGACCCGAATCCATGAGATCGTGCGTCAGGCGGAGGAGCAAGGGAGAAGGCCCGTAATCGTAGGGACTCCTGACCATCCGGAAGTGACGGCTATCGCTGGCTGGTGTCGAGAACCAGTTGTGGTATCGGGGGCAGAGGCATTGGAAAAATGGCTGTTAGAGGCTCCGGACCGGCGAAACCTGCCTATCACTTTGGTATCGCAAACCACATCTACCAGGAAAATTTGGGACGACTGCGTGAAAAAAGCAAAAAAAGAGTGTACAAACGCAGAATTTTTTGATACAATATGTGGAGCGACGTCCAAACGCCAGGAAGAGGCCCGTCAGCTGGCTGAAAAATGCAGCATGATGGTGGTCATAGGCGACAGTCAAAGCTCCAATACGAAGCGGCTTGCGGAGCTTTGCCGGGAGGTTTGTCCCCGCGTTCAGCTGATTGAGAGCGCGGAGGAGATGGATCTTATCGGGCTGCCCCAGGCGGATATGGTCGGCATCACGGCGGGCGCGTCCACGCCCGCGTGGATAATAAAGGAGGTCTATGACAAAATGAGCGAAGAAATCATGGAGATCGAGCAATCCTTTGCGGAGATGCTGGAGGAGTCGATCAAGCCTATAAATAATGGAGATAAGGTCACGGGCATAGTGGATTCTATTACCCCCACTGAGATCCAGGTTGACTTGGGTTTTAAGTACCCCGGCTATATCCCCTTGGCTGAGTTGAGCGACGACCCCACCGTCAAGCCTGAGGACCTGGTGAAGGTAGGCGACGAAATCGAAGCCTATGTGATGCAGGTCAGCGACCGGGACTGCCAGGTCAAGCTGTCCAAGAAGCGCCTGGATATGGTCAAGGGCTGGGAGGAGATCGAGGCCGCCAGCGAGAACGAGACAGTGGTTGAGGGCTTTGTGACTGAGGACAACAAGGGCGGTGTGGTTGTTTCCGTCAAGGGCATCCGCGTCTTTGTGCCCGCCTCCCAGACGGGCCTGCCGCGGGAGACTCCCATGGCTGAACTGCTGAAGCACAAGGTCCGTCTGGTCATTACAGAGGTCAACCGGGCCCGCCGCCGTGTAGTGGGCTCCATCAGCAAGGTGCAGCGCGCCGAGCGGGCTGCCGCCGCGGAGAAGGTGTGGGCCGAGATCGAGGACGGCAAGCGCTATACCGGCACGGTGAAGTCCCTGACTTCCTACGGCGCCTTTGTAGATATTGGCGGCGTGGACGGCATGGTCCACATCTCCGAGCTGTCTTGGAGCCGCATTAAGCACCCCTCTGAGGTAGTAAAGGTGGGCGATACTGTAGAGGTGTACGTCATCTCCGCCGACAAGGAGAAGAAGAAGATCTCCTTGGGCATGAAGGACCACAGCCAGGATCCCTGGACCGTATTTACTTCTACCTACCAGGTGGGGGACACCGCTAATGTGCGCATCGTCAAGCTGATGACCTTCGGTGCCTTTGCCGAGGTAGTTCCCGGTGTGGACGGACTGATCCACATCTCCCAGATCGCAGACCACCGCATCGAGAAGCCCGGCGACGTACTGGCTGAGGGCGATAAGGTGGACGTGAAGATCACCGATGTGGACATGGAGAACAAGAAGATCTCCCTCTCCATCCGTGCCCTGCTGGAGCCCGCTGTGGAGGAAGATAGCGCCGAGGAAGCTCCTGCCGAAACCGAGGAGTAATTTTGATTTAAAAACGGCCCTGGTCTTTTTGACCAAGGGCCGTTTCCTATATGATGTAAAAAATGACAAAATTTTAAAATCATTAGGGGTTTTGCTTGCGTAAAGCCGTTTAAATTGCTATAATTAGTGTGAAAATAGAGGCAAGGACGGGGTCATGATCGGTATGGAGGTGTAAAAGTTGTACCAGATTGGGGATAAAGTCGTCCACCCAATGTACGGAGCAGGCGTTTTAGAGAGTATCGTCCAGAGAAAAATTGACGGTGTAGAGCGAGATTATTACATGATGAAGCTCCCCAATCGGTCCATGGTGGTTATGATCCCCACAGAACATAGCGAGGATATCGGCGTCCGACCAGTAGTGGACGCGAATCAGGCCGATCAGGTTATGGCGGCGATTCCTTCCATCCAGGCGGAGATGACCTCAAATTGGAACCGCCGTTACCGAGAGAATATGGAGCGCCTGAAAAGCGGTGATCTCTTTCAGGTCGCTTGGGTCATCAAGGGGCTCACGGCCAGGGACCACTCGAGGGGGCTGTCCACTGGGGAGCGGAAAATGCTTCACTCGGCTCGGCAGATGCTGATCTCCGAGATCGTGCTCTCCAAGAGTCTAAGCTACGAGACAGTGGAGGAGCAGTTGGATACGGCGCTGGCATAGTTTGTCCTGCCCAGACATAGTGATTGATAAAAGCTGACCTGAAAAGGAGCCCACCGGCTCCTTTTTTGTGTAGGAGGTCCCTAAGATGCTGGAAGTATTGCGAAAATTAGCGAAGAAGAAGGCTCATCCCCCAATCTGTTCCGCTGTGATTGTGGCGGCGGGCTCCGCCCGTAGGATGGAGGGGATAGACAAGGTATTGGCGCCTTTGGGGGAACTGCCCGTCCTGGTGCACACGATCTATTCCTTTCAGGACTGCCCCCGGTTTGATGAGATCGTGGTGGTCACGAGAGAGGACCTGCTGGTTGAAGTCAGCCGGATCTGCAAAGACTTCCAACTGGATAAAGTGTCCAAAGTGGTGGTAGGGGGCAGAGAGAGGACCGACTCCGTGCTGGCTGGGCTCAGGGAGGTGCGTCCGGATGCGGACCTTATCGCAATCCACGACGGCGCCCGCCCACTGGCCCCCCAGCAGGTGCTGGAGGAGGTGGTGGAGCGGGCGGCGGAAACGGGAGCAGCCGCCCCCGCTATACCGGTCACAGATACAGTAAAGAGAGCTAGAGAGGGACTGATAGAGGAAACCGTAGACCGCTCAGAGCTTTGGACGGTTCAGACGCCCCAAGTCTTTGAAGCCGGGCTGATCCGGGCCGCGGTGGAGAAGGCGGCGGTTGACGGGGAAAGCCTGACAGACGAATGTGGGGCGGTAGAGCGGCTGGGGATGAAGGTGTCCCTGACCACTGGAAGCAAGGAAAATATTAAGATCACCACCCCCTTTGACCTAATATTGGGGGAGGCTATCCTGGAAGCGAGAGTGAGGGGAGAGCTATGAAGATGCGGGTCGGGCACGGATACGATGTCCACCGGCTGGTAGAGGGGCGCAGGCTCATCCTGGGCGGGGTAGAGATATCCTGGGAAAAGGGATTGCTGGGCCACTCAGACGCGGACGTACTGACCCACGCGGTGATGGACGCGCTTCTGGGAGCGGCAGGACTTGGGGACATCGGCACACATTTTCCCGATACAGACTCCGCCTACGCCGGGGCGGACAGCATAAAACTGCTGGAGAGAGTGACCGCCCTGCTGGATCACCGGGGCTGGAAGGTGGGGAATATAGACGCCACCATCCTGGCTCAACGGCCTAAGCTGGCGCCCCATATTCCGCAGATGCGGGAGCGGCTGGCCAGAGCTATGGGAGTGTCCCCGGAGCAGGTCAATCTAAAGGCTACCACGGAAGAAGGTCTCGGCTTTACTGGCTCCGGTGAGGGGATGGCGGCGCACGCAGTAGTGCTGATTTGGAAAGGTTGAACGGCAAGCACGAACGCTGCAAATAGTTCGACTCCGGCAAGTATCAGGGGGGGCCATTTTCGCCTGGCGAATGGCGAAAATGGAGATATGGGCTGTTTGACCATTGTAAAGAGAAAGCAAGTCTGCGGTGTCACCGCCTGAAAAAGAGCATACAATGGAGATGAGAGGGGAACGCAGGCTCCCCTCCCAGCTATTTCCGAGGGGCGGCCGACAGACTGTCCCGAGAAAGGAACCAAGTCATGCTCTATTATCTCATTGTATGCCGCTCTCTGACCTACGCACAGCGGACAGCCGCCGCCCTGGAGCGGGCGGGCATCACGGCGCGGATTCTCCGCTCGCCAAAGAGCGTGGCGGGGGAGGGGTGCAGCCACTCGGTCAAGATATCCCAACGCAGTCTGCCTGACGCCCTCCGGGTCCTCCAGCGGACGAATCTTGAGCCAAAGCGTATCTATATCACCGCCGGGGACGGCAGCTATCAGGAGGTGGAGCTGTGATCTATCTGGACAGCGCGGCCACCACCCTGCAGAAGCCGCCCTCTGTGGCTCGCGCCACCGCACACGCCATTGACCACTTGGCCAGCCCTGGACGGGGAGGACATCGGCCGGCTATGGCTGCCGCCGATACTGCCTTCGCCTGTCGGGAGGAGGCGGCTGCCCTCTTTCATGTGACCAGCGTCGATCAGGTGGTTTTTACGTTTAACGCTACCCATGGACTCAATATCGCCATAAAAACCCTGGTCCATCCTGGGGACAGAGTGGTGATTTCCGGCTATGAGCACAACGCGGTCACCCGGCCGCTCCACGCGATTCCGGAGGTGGAAATTTTGGTGGCCCGATCGCCTCTCTTTGACAGGCAGGGAATGATAGACTCCTTCCGCCGGTGTCTGGACCAGGGAGCGGACGCGGCTATATGTACCCATGTATCCAATGTATTCGGTTTTATCCTCCCAATCCAGGAGATCGCGGAGCTGTGCCGGCAGCGGGAAGTGCCTCTGATTGTTGACGCCTCACAGTCCGCAGGCGTCCTGCCGCTGGATATCCAGGAACTGGGCGCCGCCTTTGTAGCGATGCCAGGCCATAAGGGGCTCTACGGCCCACAGGGCACCGGCCTGCTGCTCTGCAACCGTGACCCGACTCCGATTCTAGAGGGCGGGACAGGAAGTGAATCCTTGAAGCAGTCCATGCCCCAGTTCCTGCCTGACCGCCTGGAGGCGGGGACCCACAACATTGCCGGTGTGGCCGGCCTGCTGGAGGGCCTGCGTTTTTTGCGCCGCCGGGACATACGGTGGATTGCGGGACATGAGAGCCGGCTGATCCAGCGGATGGGTAACGGGCTGTCCAGATTGCCGGGTGTGGAGGTGTTCCAGGCGTCTATGCCCAAGGCGCAGTCCGGTGTGCTCTCCTTTCGAATTAAGGGAAGGGACTGTGAGGACGTAGGTGAGGCACTGGGGGACCGAGGATTTGCGCTCAGAGCCGGCCTGCACTGTGCCCCGGAGGCACACCGCACCGCTGGCACTCTGGAAACAGGAACCGTCCGTGCCAGTGTATCTGCCTTTAACACCGAGATGGAAATTGACCGCTTTCTGCGGGCAATTGGAGATATGGTCAGACGTTGAATCATGAAAAAAACGCTTTGAAGTGGGACTCAGGCGAATGAGCTCCGTTTTGAAGCGTTTTTTTCGCCGGAAAAACGGGTAAAAAAGTAACAAAGAAAATTAAAAGAAAATTCATGAATTTTTCTCCGGGAACGCCCCCTTTCGTGTTGCCAACCGGGCGGGAATATCGTATAATAACAAAATAGGAAAATTGCGGCCGGGTATGCGAAGACAGCCGTTGAGAGAGGTGATTCATGTGTTTCAGGATATCACGAGTCTGCTCCAAAATGAGCTTCCGATTATCAGCACCATACGTCTTTTTGATCTGCTGGATATTGCCATCCTCTCTCTGATCATATACAAACTGCTCTGGATGCTCCGGAAAAGCAGCTCCGGACGGGTCTTACGAGGAATCCTGATCCTGCTGGTAGCCATGTGGATCTCCTCGGAGCTCCCACTGACGGCCACCAGTTTCATGCTGAACAAGGTAGTAGAGTGGGGCGTTCTGGTCCTAGTTGTCCTTTTCCAGCCCGAGATACGCCGCTTTTTGGAGCGGATGGGGAGCAGCCGCCTGGGACTGAATTTTTCCAGCAGCAGGGCCACGCCTATGGAGATCGAAACCGCTATTACCCAGACAACCGAGGCCTATGCCGACCTTTCCAGAGATAAGGTTGGGGCTCTGATGGTCTTTGAGCGCAAGAATCTCCTGGACGATGTCATTAAGACAGGGACGGCTCTGGACTGCGGTGTATCCAGCGAACTGCTGAAGAACATCTTTTGGAATAAAGCGCCTCTGCATGACGGTGCTGTCATTGTTCGGGAGGGCCGTATCGTGGGCGCTGGCTGTATGCTGCCCCTGTCCGGCAATGTGAACCTGAGCCGCGACCTGGGGATGCGCCACCGGGCAGGGATCGGGATGAGCGAGCATTCGGATGCGGTGGTAGTTATCGTGTCGGAGGAAACGGGCTCCATCTCCGCGGCCGTGGGAGGCATGCTCAAGCGGCATCTGGCACCGGAGACCTTAGAGCGGCTGCTGCGGAACGAGCTGTTGAGCGAGAGCAAGGAGGAGGAGAAGAGCAGCCAGTTCCCTCTGTTGAGCCAGCTCTTTGGCGGAAACAGGAAAGAGGGTGACCGCTCATGATGGGACGACTGAGAGAGAGCAAATGGGTATATGTCCTGCTGTCCGTCCTGCTGGCAGTGCTTTTTTGGTTTTATGTGCGGGCGGAGGTGGACCCCACTCAGCCTTATACCATCCATAATGTGCGGGTAGAGCTGACTGGGACCAATGTATTGACCAGCCAGGGGCTGACCGTGGCTGGTCTGTCCACTGAAACTGTGAACTTACGGATTGAGGCGCCCACCAGCGTGGCGGCCAACCTGCTGAAGAACCGTTCAAATCTCTATATCCCTCTGGATGTTTCCCGCTGTGTGGAGGGGGAGAATGAGTTAAGCTACAAGCCCAGCTATCCCGCCAATGTCAATGTGTCTGATGTGACCTTGCAGGAGCAGGACCCGGCGACCATTATCGTAACAGTGGATAAACTCTATACAAGCTCTTTTGACGTAGAGTTTCAACTGAAAGGGCAGGTGGCGGAGAACTATCAGATGGGCACCGCGGCTGTGAGTCCGGAAAGTGTGACCGTCAGCGGCTCGGTAGAGCAGGTCAGCCAGGTCGCCAAGGTGGTTGCCATCCTTGAGGATGAAAATTTGGACGAGCGCTTTGCCGGAGATCTTCCTCTCACCCTGCTGGACCGGGAAGGGAATCCGCTGACTGATCTGGATGTCACCCTCAGCGCGGACTCCGCCTATGTGGTGGTTCCTGTGGTGGTGCAGAAGGATGTGGGCCTGACGGTCAATGTGATTCCTGGCGGCGGAGCCACAGCGGATGACGCGGTTATCGAGATCGAGCCGGATATCATTACCGTGACCGGACCTGAAACAGATATAGAGGGTCTGGAGGAGATATCTCTGGGCAGTGTCGATCTATCCAAGGTCGTGGGGACGAAAGAGTATACCTTCCCCATCACACTGGACCCTGGATTAGAGAATGTCAGTGGGATTACCTCGGCTAAAGTGACTGTTAAGGTAGATGGCTTGTCAACTGCTACCTTCGAGGTGGGCAACATTACGGTAAGCCAGCCGCCGGATGGATATACGGCCGAGGCGGTCACGCAAAACCGTACAGTGACTATCCGGGGTAGAACGGAGGATCTGGAAAAGATCGATGCCAGCCAGATCCGGATCGTAGCGGACGTGTCGGAGGTGACCACCACTGGGCTGATCCCGGTCACCGCCCGAGTCTATCTGGATGCCGGCGGGAGCGTAGGGGTCATCGGGGATTATTCCATTGTAGTCAATGTGAGTCGGAGCTAATTTGGAGGCAAAATACCATGGTTCAGAACGCAATCGTAAAACAGCGGATAGGTGAGGGAGTGGTCCAGGTCTCCCTCCTGCGGCAGATGGAGTGCGGACTTCACTGCGATGGAGCCTGTGCTGGCTGTACCCAAAAACCCACGCAGGAGATCCTGGCGTTGGCCAGCGATCCCATTGGGACCAAGCCCGGCGATGTGGTGGAGGTTGAACCCACGTCTGGGCACAACATCAGCACCTCCGTGGTGGTGTTCCTGCTGCCCTGCGTTGGGTTAGGTGCGGGTTATATGCTGGGCCAATCCCTTCTGCATCTGGGCGATATTGCCGCTCTGGGGACCGCGTTGCTGGGACTGGTACTCGGCTTTGTTCCCGCGTGGCTGATTAACCGGGCGATCCTCCGCAGCAAGGCCCCTGAATTTGCTGTTTTGAAGCTGCTCCATTAAAGACGGAAACGTGCAGTGTTTGGATATGTAAGGCCCTGCCGCCCGGAGATGAAATGCAGGGAGTTTGACCTGTACCGGGCAACCTACTGCGGCTTGTGCCGTTGCTTGCGCCGGCGCTATGGGCTGCTGGCCCCTATGTTCCTGAACTTTGATTTCACCTTTCTGGCTCTTCTGCTGTGGGAGCCGGAGGAGCGTTTTACTCCCTGTCAGGGGCGGTGCCACGCCAATCCTCTGGTCAAAAAGCCCATGTGTCCTGACAGCGAGGCGCTGGAGTTGGCGGCGGATGAGAGTGTCATCCTGGCATGGTGGAAGCTGCGGGATTCGATCAAGGACGAGGGCTTTTGGAAAGCCATGCCCGCGAGAGGACTTTCCCTTCTGCTGCGTCCATCTTACCGGAAGGCTGCGGTTCGCTGTCCTGCCTTTGACCAGCAAGTCCAGGACAGCCTGGTGGAATTGGAACAGCTGGAGCGGGCGAGTTGTCCTTCGATGGACCAGGCGGCCGATACCTTTGCCCGGCTGCTCCAGGGAGCGGCAGCGAAAGAGGGAAAACAGGACCGGGTGTTATCCCAACTGCTCTATCAGCTTGGGCGATGGATCTATTTGGTGGACGCGAGGGACGACATGGAGGAGGACCGGGCAGCCGGGCGGTATAACCCGGTGATAGCCCGATTTGGTCCCCAGGGGGATGATGAAAACTTAAGGCGTACCTTGGACCATTCCCTGGGGCTGATGGGCGCTGCTCTCCAATTAGGGGAGTTTGGCTGCCGAACCCCGATTTTAGAGAATATCCTGTACCTGGGGCTGCCTATGGTGCAGCGAGCTGTCTTTGATGGCAGCTGGCGAGAGATAAAAAAACAAAAGATTTGGAGTAACAACTGATGAGAGATCCGTATAGCGTCTTAGGTGTGGACCAGAATGCCAGCGATGAGGAGATCAAGAAAGCTTACCGTGAGCTGGCACGAAAATACCACCCCGACAACTATCAAAACAACCCTCTGGCAGATCTGGCGGAAGAGAAGATGAAGGAGATCAACGAGGCCTATGACGCCATCACCAAGAGCCGTGCCGGTGGCGGCTATCAGCAGTCCTCCGGGAGTTATGGCCAGCAGAGGTCTTATGGCGGCTCTGCAAACCCCACCTTTGCCCAGATCCGCAATCTGATTAACGCCGGTGATCTCCAGACCGCAGAACGCCTTTTATTGGAGGTGCCCCAGAAAAACGGGGAGTGGTATTTCCTCTCCGGCAGCATCGCCTACCGCAAGGGATGGCTGGATGAGGCCATGCAGAACTATTCCATGGCGGTCCAGATGGAGCCCAACAATATGGAATACCGCCAGGCTCTGTCTATCATGCAACGTGGCAATGTGGGTTATCGTCCCTATGGCTATACCAATACAGTAGACGGGATGGACTGTTGTACCTCAATGCTGTGTCTGAACTGTCTGTGTGGGGGAGGACACTGCTAAATGTCACGTCGGGATCGTGAACAGAGCGTTAGAATTGCTCTGGGCGGTATGCTGGGGGCGGGGAGCCTGGTCATTTTATGGCTGGCCTGTATCGTACCTTCGGGCTGGCTGGGTCTTACAGCTGTGGCTGGCCTGTTTCCAGTGACTGCGACATTGTATGCTGGCCGCGCGGCTGGCTATATGTGCTGGGCAGCAGGTTCCTTGCTGGGACTGGTCCTGCTGCCAAATAAGGGGATACCTCTGCTCTATCTGGTGTTTCTGGGCCTCTATCCGGTGGTAAAGAGCCGCATCGAGGGATTGCGCCGTGGAGCGGTAGAGTGGCTCCTGAAGCTGATTTTCTTTAATGCTGCTTTGATCCTGTGCTGGTTTTTATTTCAGGGATTGCTTCTCCCTGACCCGCCCCAGTGGCTGGAGGAGGGAATCGCTATCTTTTTTGCTGGGGGAAACCTGGTATTTATCTGTTACGACATCGGCCTATCCAGGCTCATCGGTTTGCTGGGACATCGTCTGAGTCGGGGAGGCAGGCGTTGAGCTATAATCCATATCAAGGAGAGTGACCTGATTTGGTCAAGAGCATGACCGGTTACGGCCGGGCGGAGGAGACGGTCAACGGCTGCACAATCACAGTGGAGCTGCGCTCCGTCAATAACCGCTATCTGGACTGTAATGTCCGCATTCCAAGGCTGTATCTGTTTTCTGAGGATGCCATCAAGACACGGGTGCAGAGCGCCATTTCGCGGGGAAAGGTAGACGTATTTGTCACGATGGACAGCACGGGCGCCGACGATATACAGGTGTCGGTAAACAGGCCCCTGGCCGCCCAATACGCCGCTGCTCTGAGAGAGCTGGCAGAGTTTTGCGGTGCGGGCTCCTATCATATTACCCCTGAGACACTCTCGCGTTTTCCTGAGGTGCTGTTGGCCCAAAAGGCGGAAGAGGATGTAGAGCAGATGGCAAAAGACATATGCGCGGTCCTGGACCGGGCCTTGGCTGATTTTGACCAGATGCGCACCCGAGAGGGGGGACGGCTTAGGGAGGATATTCTGGCCCGTGCCGCCTTGATCGAGGAGAAGGTGGGGGTGGTGGAGGCGCGTTCCCCTCAGACCGTTTCCGAGTATCGGACCAGGCTGGAGAGTAGGATGAACGAGGTGCTGTCCAACACCCAGCTCGATCCGGCGCGCATCCTGACAGAAGCCGCGATCTTTGCGGACAAGGTGGCCGTGGACGAAGAAACTGTGCGGCTGCGCAGCCACATCGAACAGCTCCGGGAGATGCTGGACAAGGGTGGAGCGATTGGACGGAAGCTGGATTTCTTGATTCAGGAGTTCAACCGGGAGGCCAATACCATCGGATCTAAATGCAGCGATATTGACATCGCCCGTCAGGTGGTCGATATCAAGGCGGAGATTGAAAAGATTCGGGAGCAGGTCCAGAATATCGAATAAGGAGGAACGGCGCTGTGAAGCTGATCAATATCGGATTTGGCAGCCTGATTTCCGCCCAGCGGCTGCTGGCGGTCATCGCGCCGGAATCAGCCCCAATCAAACGCATGATCCAGGAGGCCAGAGAGCGGGGCGTACTCATTGACGCCACCTATGGGCGTAAGACCTGCTCCGTGCTGGTAATGGACAATGACCATCTGATTTTGTCCGCTCTTTCGCCCGATGTTGTGGCCAGCCGGCTGGACGGAGAAAAGGCGGACAGACAGGAAGAGGAGGGGGCCACATGGCCATAAAGAAAGAAAAGGGGCAACTGATCGTCCTCTCCGGGCCCTCTGGTGTGGGTAAGAGCACGGTGATCGCTGAACTATTGGGACAGCGCCCTGACATCTATTTCTCTGTGTCCTACACCACCCGTCAACCCCGTGTGGGGGAGCAAGATGGGGTCAATTATAACTTTGTAGACCGGGCTGAGTTTGAGCGGATGATCGCCGCCCAGGAGCTGCTGGAATATGCCGAGTATGTCAATAACTACTATGGGACCTCACTCAAGGTAATACGGGAGAAGCTGGCGGCTGGCATTGATGTGCTGCTAGATATCGAGGTTCAGGGAGCGGCCAAGGTAAAGGACCAGTGCCCAGACGCACTGTCCATCTTTATCATTCCGCCCTCCTTTGAGGAGCTTTCCCGACGTCTTCACGGCCGGAATACCGACAGTGAGGAGGTTATCTCCGGGCGTCTGGAAAAGGCTCGGATCGAATTTCGGGAGATACCGAATTATGACTACCTGGTGATCAACGACAAGGTGTCAAATGCGGTTTATGAAATCGAGTCCATCCTGACCGCCGCCCAATGCCGGGTGGAGAACCGGAGCGGTATGCTCTCCCAGTTTATCTGAGCGAAAAAGTTTTAACGATTATGGTTGAAAAGGGGTTTTTATCATGATGCTCTATCCCGCTATGAAGGATTTACTGAAGAAGGTGCCCAGCCGCTATGAGCTGGTAAACGTTGTGGCCTGCCGGGCCCGCAAGATCGCCAGCGAGGCGGAGACGGCTGGTGTGCCGCTGGACGACAAGCCGGTCAGCATTGCCATCCGGGAGGTGGCGGAAGGAAAATTGGACCAGGAGTAAAGGGAGAGAAAGCAGGCGAAGGGGAACCTTGCGCTTGCTTTCCTTGTGATAGGGGGTGGTCGGACCGTGGGACGGAAAATCGCAAAAGTCGCTGTTTCCAGGGCCGTCTACGCTATTGATAAGCCCTATGACTACTGGATCCCCAAGGAGTTGGAGAAGGAACTGGTGCCTGGTATGCGGGTGCTCGTCCCTTTTGGAAGCGGAAACCGGGGGACGGACGGCATTGTCCTCTCCATCCGTGAGGAGGGGGAGGGTGGCCCCTCTCTGAAAGCCATCCAATCTAAGTTAGATGATGCGCCGGTGCTGGACCATAAAGGGATCCAACTGGCCCTTTGGATGCGGGAACGCTGTTTCTGTACGATGTATGACTGCGTCAAAGCCATGCTGCCGGCAGGGCTCTATTTCTCACTCCGGGATCAGGTAGTGGTCCAGGGAGACAAGGAAGCGGCCTATCAGGTGGCGGAGGGGGCGGCCCTGGCGGTACAGCTCTTGGACCTGCTGTATGACTGGGGCGGAAGGGGAGATATGGAACAGATCCGTATGGCCTTCGGCCCCAAGAATCCTAATCCGGCGATCCATCTTTTGGTGGAGAGAGGCGTGGCGCGGCTGGAAACAAGTACACGCCGGGGCGTAGGGGATAAGCGGGAGAAGCTGGCGGTGTTGGCGGTCCCCACGGAGGACGCTATGGCGATGGTCACGCCCAAGCGAAAGACGGCTCCCCTTCGATACTCCGTAACCGAACTGCTGTGTACACTGGGTGCGGCTTCGGTCAAAGAGTTGTGTTATTTCACCGGGGCTTCTATGCCTACCATAAAATCCCTAGAAAAAAGTGGAATATTGACCTTGGAGGAGCGGGAGGTGTTCCGCCGCCTGCCTGCCATCCAGGTGGAGCCGGCCCAGCCCCTGGTGCTCAACCGGGAACAGCAGGAGGCGTTTGAGGGGCTTGACCAGCTGCGCCGGAGCGGTCAGCCGGCTGCCGCGCTGCTCTATGGTGTGACAGGCAGCGGCAAGACACAGATCTATATCCGACTGATCCAGGAAACCAGAAAGCAGGGGAAAACAGCGCTAGTCCTGGTGCCGGAGATCGTTCTGACACCGCAGCTGCTAAGAATATTCACTTCTCACTTTGGGGATCAGATAGCCGTCCTTCACAGCTCACTTCGGGCGGGGGAGCGGTATGACGAGTGGAAGCGGGTACGTGAAGGAACAGCTGCCGTGGTCATTGGCACCCGGTCCGCTGTCTTTGCCCCTCTGGACAACATCGGCGTCATCATCCTGGATGAGGAGCAGGAGGCCAGCTATAAATCAGAAAATGTTCCACGGTACCACGCCCGAGATATTGCGAAATACCGCTGTGTCCAGCACGGGGCTCTGCTGGTGCTGGGCTCCGCTACTCCTTCTGTGGAGAGCATGTACCATGGGCAGGAGGGGACATACCACCTGTTCCAGCTGAAGAACCGCTATAACCAGCACCCGCTTCCACAGGTTATCCTGGCCGATATGAAGCAGGAGCTGCGTCAAGGCAACGCCTCCGCCATCAGCTCCGTGCTCCGGCGGGAGCTGGAAGAAAATCTAGCGCGGGGCGAGCAGTCGATTTTGTTCCTCAACCGCCGGGGAGCCAGCCGAATGGTCTCCTGCGGAGAGTGCGGGCAGGTGCCTGAGTGCCCCCGGTGCTCAGTGAAGCTGACCTATCACTCGGCCAACGGCCGGCTCATGTGCCATCACTGCGGCTGGTCCCAGCCCCTGCCCCCGGTGTGTCCCTCCTGCGGAGGACTGCTGAACTTTATCGGGGTGGGGACCCAGCGAGTCCAGGAGGAGCTGGAGACGCTGTTTCCAGGCACGCAGGTCCTGCGGATGGATACGGATACAGTTTCAGCGGCCCACCCCCATGAGGAGCTGCTGGACCGCTTTCAGAAGGAACGGATTCCCATTTTAGTGGGGACTCAGATGGTAGCCAAAGGTCTGGACTTTGAAAATGTGACTTTGGTTGGGGTCATCGCTCCCGATTTGTCCCTGTATGTGGACGACTTCCGGGCTGGGGAACGCACCTTCTCTCTGCTGACCCAGGTCGTAGGCCGCGCAGGGCGGGGGGACAAACAGGGGCGAGCGGTCATCCAGACCTTTACCCCGGAAAACGATGTGATCCGATGTGCCGCAAGCCAGGATTATGACAGTTTCTACCAGTCCGAGATCCTGCTGCGTCGGCTGCGGGGCTACCCGCCTTTTCAGGATATCATCGTACTCACCGCCTCCAGTGTGGATGAGGTGGCTGTCCTGCGGTGCTGTGACCGACTGCGGCAGGCGCTTGACCAGGAGCTGAAGCGATACGCTCCGGGCGGTTGGCAGGTGCTGGGTCCGGCTCCGGCTGCGGTGGCGAAGGTGAATAACCGCTACCGTTATCGCCTGACTTTGACTGGCCCCTGTACCAGGGAAGTCCGTAGATTGATTGCTCATCTCATCCGGTCCGTCCATCAGGATAAGGACAACCGGGGGGTGTCCGTGTATGGAGATTGGGATCCCTATCAGAGTTAGACTTGGGCTTTGAGGCCCCGACAGAAGAATAAAAGGAGAAAATAACATGGCGATTCGTACGATCCTAACCAAGGGCGATCCGGCCCTGAATAAGATGTGCCATCCCGTCACCAAATTTGACCAGAAGCTGTGGGAGCTGCTGGACGACTTGAAGGAGACGCTGGCAAAGGCCAACGGCCTTGGGCTGGCCGCTCCTCAGGTGGGCATCCTGCGCCGTGCGGTCATCGTGGTGAATGATGATGGAGAGATGCTGGAGCTGGTCAACCCTGAAATCGTTGACCAGAAGGGCGAACAGGACGGACTGGAGGGCTGCCTGTCTGTCCCTGGACTGTGGGGCTATGTGAAGCGGCCGGCTTGGGTTAAAGTAAAGGCCCAGGACCGGGATGGAAACTGGTTTGAGGTGGAGGGACAGGAACTCACCGCCCGCTGTTTCTGTCACGAGTTGAGCCATCTGGACGGCCATCTGTACACGGAACTGACGGACAAGCTCTATACTAACGAGGATTTGGACCAGATGATGTCGGAAGAGGAGCAGGAGGAGCGGGGATGAGGATCGTCTTTATGGGCACTCCAGACTTTGCTGTTCCCTCCCTAGAGGGGCTGATTTCCGCGGGACATGAGGTGTGCGGGGTGTTCAGCCAGCCGGACAAGCCGGTTGGGCGGCACCAGAACAAGCTTCAGCCTACACCGGTCAAGTCCTGCGCCGCAGCTCATGGGATCCCGGTCTACCAGCCTACCAAGCTTCGGGATGGCACAGCATTAGCCCAGCTTAGGGAGCTGGCACCGGAGCTGGTGGTGGTGGCCGCCTATGGCCGTATCCTACCTGACGATATCCTGGCTCTGCCTCCAATGGGCTGCATCAATGTCCATTCCTCTCTGCTGCCCAAATACCGGGGGGCTGCCCCCATCAACTGGGCAGTGATCCGTGGGGAAAAGGAGACAGGTGTGACCATTATGTATATGGCCGGGGAACTGGATGCCGGAGATATCATCGCCCAGGAGACAACCCATATCGACCCGGAGGAAACGGTGGAGAACGTCCACGACCGGCTGGCTGACCTGGGTGGGCGGCTGCTGGTCCAAACTGTGGCGGAGCTGGCTGCCGGGACCGCCAGGCGGATCCCTCAGGACCACAGCCAGGCTACGCTGGCTCCTATGCTGTCCCGAGAGCTCTCTCCCATCGACTGGAGCAGGAGCGGGTGGGACATCCATAACCAGATCAGAGGGCTGGTGCCATGGCCCGCCACCTCCACGGACATCTTTTCTGCGGAGCCAGTCAAAGTGTTCAAGTCCACCCTTCTGGACCAGGGGACGGACAAACAGCCTGGTACAGTGGTCGCCGCGGGGAAGGAAGGCATCGATGTGGCCTGTGGGGACGGAAGGCTCCTCCGTATCCTGGAGCTGCAGGCTCCTGGCGGCAAGCGTATGTCCGCCGCCTCCTATTTGGCTGGCCATCCCATTCACCTGTGATCGAAAAAGGAGAAACGCCATGGGAGCGGTCATTTATCATGGCATTTGCCAATTTATAGGGAGACTTGCCTGTATTTTATAGTCATCCCGGTTGCTATGATAGGAGGACCTGATTGGCATTCTGTTTTAACGCTGAGAGAAATGGTAAGAAAGTGAGAGAAAACGAAGTTTTTCTCAAGTTTTCCCCTCCTTTTTCTTTCAAGAAAAAAAGAAGAAAGGCCGGTGAGAAGCATGGACGCACGCGAGGTATCGTTGCAGGCGCTGTATGCCTGCCACAAGCAAGGGGGCTGGTCGGATGGTGTGTTGAAGAAACAACTAGCTCAACACGGAGCGGACAGACGGGATGCGGCCCTTGCCACCCAACTGTGCTTTGGCGTGCTTCAAAATCAGATGCTGCTGGACTTTTATCTGTCCCGGTTTTCCAATATTCCCCTGAAGAGGATGGAGGAAAAGGTGGTACAGGCCCTGCGCTTGGGGGCATACCAGCTTCTCTTTCTGGATAAGATTCCCCAGAGCGCGGCGGTAAACAGCTCGGTGGAGCTGGCCAAACGGCACTGTAAAAACCCAAGGGCGGCGGGGATGGTAAATGGTATTTTGAGGGCGTTGGTCCGAAGTCTGGACGATCTGCCCACGGTACCTCAGCGGGACCCCACCTCTTATCTGTCTATTTTGTATTCCCATCCGGAGTGGATGGTAAAGGAATTTCTCTTGGCCATCGGGACAGGGGAAACATCCAATCTGCTTGCAGCAAATAATAGCCAGCCACCTATGTCCGTTATGGTGAACACAACAAAGATTACGGCCCAGGAGCTGCGGGATAAGCTGGAGGAGGCGGGGGTGGAGGCACGACTCCACCCATGGCTGAACGACTGTCTGCTTTTGGCCCGGACGGGTAATCTGGAGGAGCTTGATGCCTTTCAAAAGGGCCTGTTCTATGTGCAGGACCCAGCGTCCCGGCTGGCCGTCCTCGCCGCAGGCCCCATCTCCGGCATGAGGGTGCTGGACTGCTGTGCCGCCCCCGGAGGAAAGTCCTTCGCTGCGGCGATTGCGATGGAAAATTGTGGCCAGGTCATTTCCTGCGACCTTCATCCCCATAAAAAGAAACTCATCCAGGCCGGCGCGGACCGGTTGGGGCTGGACATCATTACCCCACAGACCGCCGACGGCAAAGTATTTCACCCGGAGTGGGAGCGTGCCTTTGACCTGGTACTGGTAGACGCCCCCTGCTCCGGGCTGGGTGTCATCCGCAAGAAGCCGGATATCCGCTACAAGGACCCAGCACCTTTGGAGGGACTTCCAGAGATCCAGCTGGCCATCCTGTCCAATGCGGCCCGGTATGTACGGCCCAGTGGGACGCTGCTCTACTCTACCTGCACGCTTCTCCGTCGGGAGAACGAGGAGGTCATTCAGACCTTTTTAACAAGGGACAGCTCCTTCCAAAAGGAGCCCTTTGTACTGACTGACCCAGTAGGAGCGGCCCCGGAGGGGATGATAACCCTGTGGCCACATCGCCACGACACCGACGGATTCTTTATTTGCAAGCTTCGGAAGGGGGAGGATTCCCTTTGATCGACCTAAAATCCATGACACTGGAGGAGCTGACCGCTTGGCTCCAAGAGCAGGGAGAGCCCGCCTTTCGGGGAAAGCAGGTCTTTCGTTGGTTCTACCGGGGGGCCACCTCCTTTGGGGAGATGAGCGACCTGTCCAAGCCCCTTCGTCAAAAGCTGGAGGAGCAGTGCTTTCTGTCCAAGCCCAAGGTGGCCCGGAAGCAGGTTTCCGCCCTGGATGGGACGATCAAATACCTCTGGGAGCTGGCCGATGGCAACTGTATTGAAACAGTTTTGATGCGGTACAAGCATGGGAATACGGTATGTATCTCCTGTCAGGTGGGCTGCCGCATGGGGTGTGCCTTTTGTGCCTCTACCCTGGCTGGAAAGGTCCGGGATCTGACTCCGGCGGAGATGGTGGACCAGGTCCTGTTTACCCAGATAGACAGCGGTGAGCCAATCTCCAACATCGTTCTGATGGGCATCGGGGAGCCATTGGATAACTATGACACGGTGATGAAGTTCCTCACCCTGGTCAACCATCCCGACGGATTGAACATTGGGATGCGGCATATCTCTCTGTCCACCTGCGGCTTGGTAGACAAAATTGACAAATTGGCCCAGCGTGGGTTACAATTAACACTATCCGTTTCCCTCCACGCGCCCGATGACGAGACGCGGTCGAAAATCATGCCAGTAAATCGGGGCATAGGGGTGGAAAGGCTGATGGATTGCTGTCGCCGGTATTTCCAGACCACCGGACGGCGGATCTCCTATGAGTACGCCATGATCGACGGAGTTAACGACTCTGACCAACAGGCCGACCGGCTGGCCAGCCTGCTGAAGGGAACACCCGGTCATGTGAATCTAATTCCTCTCAACGACGTGGAGGAGAGTCCTCTGAAACCAAGCAGGCGAGTGGCGGCTTTCCAGAAGCGGCTGGAGAGCCAGGGGGTTACCGTCACCGTCCGGCGCAAGCTGGGGGGAGATATCGACGCCTCCTGCGGCCAACTGCGGAGAAAGGCCATGAGAGAGGAAAATTGACGAAGCGGTGCCGGTGGTGTACCGCTAAGAAGTGAGGTTACATTCCATGGAAGTATGGGGGATCACCCATCGGGGTGTGGTTCGGCAACAAAATCAAGATGCGTTTTCTGCCCGGACAATGGATGACGGACGGGTGATCGCTCTGGTCTGTGATGGAATGGGAGGCGCCAGAGCAGGCAATGTGGCCAGCGCTATGGCTGTGGACCTGTTTATGGACCGCTTTCTCCGGGAGAGTGGCGATGACCAGGAGCGGATGCAGCGGGCGGCCTCCCAGGCCAACCAAGAGATATTCCAAAAGGCAGCCACAGATGAGGATTGCACTGGGATGGGCACCACACTGGTGGCTGCTCTGGCCGGAGCGGGGGAGGCGGTCATCCTTAACGAGGGGGACAGCCGGGCCTATCATATCAATGGGGACGGCATCGTGCTGATCACCAGGGACCACTCTCTGGTCGAGGACCTGGTGGAGCGGGGAGAGCTGACGAGAGAACAGGCCAGGACTCATCCGCATAAAAATTTGATTACCCGGGCCCTGGGCGCCGAGCCTGTGCTGTTGGCGGACTGCTTTCGCCAGCCGCTGGCCCAGGGTGATTTTCTCCTGCTGTGCAGCGATGGGTTGAGCAATCTGGTCACAGAGCAGGAGATGCTCTACGAGGTGATCCACGGCGGTGACAGCGAAAGCTGTCCCCAGCGTCTGCTGGACATCGCCCTTCACCGGGGCGCGCCGGACAACGTGACAGCGGTCCTGATCCGCTGCTGACGGCCCCGGTTATGAACAAGAAGATAGGGAGGATGTTACCATGGATCAATACATAGGTAAATTACTCGACAACCGATATGAGATACTGGAGCTTATCGGCTCCGGCGGCATGGCCAGGGTGTATAAGGCACGGTGCCACCGCCTGAACCGGCTGGTGGCTATCAAGATTTTGCGGGAGGATCTGGCCCAGGATGCCGAGTTCCGCCGCCGCTTCCACGACGAGTCCCAGGCTGTAGCCATGCTGTCCCACCCAAATATCGTGGCTGTCTATGACGTGAGCCGCTCCTCCCAGCTGGAGTATATCGTCATGGAACTGATTGACGGGATTACCCTGAAGCAATATATGCAGAAGAAGGGGAACAAGCTGAACTGGCGTGAGGCCCTCCACTTCATCACACAAATTACCAAGGCGCTGGGCCACGCCCACAGCCGGGGCATTATCCATCGGGACATCAAGCCCCACAATGTGATGGTGCTCCGGGACGGGAGCGTAAAGGTGGCCGACTTCGGCATCGCGCGGGTGGCCTCCGGGGGCCACAGCACTTTGACCCAGGAGGCGCTGGGCTCTGTCCACTATATCTCTCCGGAGCAGGCCAGGGGTAGCTTTATTGACGCACGCTCCGACCTGTACTCCGCCGGTGTGGTGCTCTATGAAATGATCACCGGACGGCTTCCATTTGAAGGGGATACCCCGGTTTCGGTGGCCATTCAGCATATCAACTCGATCCCTCTGTCTCCCAGAGAGATCGATCCATCAATCCCTGAGGCACTGGAGGCCATCACTATGAAAGCGATGGCCCCCAATCCAGACAACCGATACCTCAATGCGGATGAAATGCTGGCGGATCTGGAGGAGTTTCGGAAGAATCCTACCATTAATTTTGAGTATAATCTCAACGAATTTTCCGTCGCATCCCCTGAAGAGGAAGACAGAGACAAGACTCAGATCCATGCGGTATCGGCCTCACATCGGAGCCGGGAGGCAAGACCAGAGCGGCGCCATTCCGGCGGCCACAGAGAGGACCACCACCCTCGCCGCCAGGAGGAGGACGAGGATGGGCCGCAGGGAGGCTTCCCTTGGCCGGTGGTGGGGGCTGTGGTAGCTATACTGGCTTTTATCGGCGTGGTTGTCTATTTCCTCTACAACACCTTCCTGTCCGGCCTGTTTACACCGCAGATCAGCTATGATGTACCAAATTTGATTGGTAAGAGTTATGAGGAAGTGATGACGGACCCGTCCATACTGGGTGAGCATTTTACGGTGGTCCTGGGAGAAACAAAGACCGACGAGGACACCGACGCAGGTGTAATCCTCCACCAGGACCCGGCAGCGGACTCCAAGGTCCAGGATGAGGTGACACCTATCACCGTGACTGTCAGTGGCGGACCGGAAACAGTGAATATGCTTGACCTAAAAAATATGGAGTATTCCAAAGCCTATCTGGCGGTCACAGAGATGGGGCTGAAGGTGGCCACCCCCACCTATGAGCATGACGATACGATTGCCTACAACCATGTCATATCATTCACGCCGCTGGAAAATAATCCGGTTCCCCTGGGAACGGAGGTCCATATGGTAGTCAGCCTGGGGCCAGCTACGGAGACCTTTTCCATGCCCAGCCTGGTAGGCTTAACCCAGGAAAAGGCGGAAGAAGATATTACCGCCCTTGGGCTGAAGGTGGGGACTGTCACCCCTGTGTACAGCGATACCGCTCAGGCGGGGCAGGTAGTGTGGCAGTATCCTGAGGCGTATAAAGAGGTCGAGGCTGGAAGCGTTGTCAGTCTTCAGGTCAGCCAGGGACCGGACCCCAGCACCCAGGCTAAGGATGTCACCAAGACGTTGAGCGTCCCTCTGCCGGAAACTGGTGGAGTAGCGTTTATTCAGATCCTGGCGGACGGAGAGGTCGTTTTTTCCGACGATATAGACACCACAATGGAAATGCTGGTTGAAGTATCGGTGACGGCCAAAGCGGGAGAAAGCAAGAATATGTCCCTCTATGTAGATGGCGTCCTACAGAACAGCTGGACAGAAAGTTTTGAAGGATGATGGCGGAAGGTACGATCATGAAGGCCCTCAGCGGCTTCTATTATGTGGATGACGGAGCGAGCGTCTATACCTGTCGGGGACGGGGCAGGCTTCGCCATATTAAGATGACGCCTCTGGTGGGGGACCGGGTACGGTTTACCCCATCCTTAGATGGCAGCCCGGGCACGCTGGATGAGATCCTGCCTAGGAGAAATGAGTTTTTCCGTCCTGCGGTAGCCAACATCGACCAACTGGTTATCATCGCTTCGGAAGCTGTACCGGTTACAGACCCTTTCCTTATCGACCGGGTGGCCGCCATCGCCCAGAGCAGGAACTGCCAGTGTATCATCTGCATCAATAAATGCGACCTTGCAGATGGCCAGAAACTGGCTGGAATTTATCAAAGGGCTGGCTTTCCAACCCTTCGCATCAGCGCGGAAACCGGGGAGGGACTGGAGGAGCTTCGCAGTCTAATCACCGGAAAGGTATCTGCCTTTACAGGAAATTCGGGGGTAGGGAAATCAAGCGTATTGAACGCGCTGGACTCTGGAATTGCCCTTTCCACCGGGGATGTGAGCCAAAAGCTGGGCCGGGGCCGGCATACCACCCGCCATGTGGAGCTGTACCGCCTGTCGTGTAGCGCCTTGGCAGCGGATACGCCGGGGTTCTCTTCCTTCGATGTGGACCGCATGGAGCTGGCCCGCAAAGAGGAGTTGCAGTATGCCTTTCCAGACTTTGCGCCCTACCTGGGACGATGCCGGTTTCAAGACTGCGCTCATGTGAAGGAGAAGGGCTGCGCCGTTTTGGCGGCTCTGAAAGAGGGAGAGATTGAACCAACTCGGCATCAGAGCTATGTACGCCTGTATGAACAGGCCAAAGCGATTCCAGATTGGGAGCGCGGATAGGAAAGGAGCGGATGACGATTTCGTCATCCGCTCCTTTCCTATTTCTAAATCCCAAAGTGGAGGAGATGGAGAGAAAAGAGGAGGATCAGTGACACGGACCAGCCCTTCAGCCATATAATGGTAACAGCCGGAGACGGTCAATTTAGGGGAGGGGAGGCGTGTTCATGGGTATCGTAGTGGTGCGTTCCCCCAAATGCCTGCGGGGACTGCTGCGCAGGATCTTCGGGGTGCGATAAGTCCTGAGAGGGGAAAAAGCAGTCATACATTCTGCCGTTCTCTCATATGGTGTCACAAAGCCGGGGCCGCGTTCCGCCGGCCTGACACCATGATAAGGAGAGGACAATGACCATGGAACTGGAATTTGAACGGGATACGATCGTATGTTATGAAACACTGACTGAGGTGACGCTCTGCCAGGAGGAAACGCTGGAGTCCATTGTTCCGGACGCCTGTCCGGATATTCTGCGGATCGTGGATGTGTGCGGTCAGGCTACACTCAGCTCTAAGGCAGCCAAAGAGGGTATGGCGGTAGTAACCGGCATGGTCCGGGCTGTCATTCTGTACCAGCCTGAGGGTTCTGCCGGGCTGCGCCGTATGGAGGTGGGACTTCCATTTACCTGTCAGGCCGAGGCCCCAGGGCTCACGGACCAGGGATATGTAGAGGCCAGTCCTCGCCTGCGCTGCGCTGAAGCGAGAGCACTAAACCCCAGGAAGGTGCTGCTCCGGGTGGATCTAGCGGTAGATGTGACAGCACTCCAGCCAACAGAAATCCCTATCTGTAGCGGCGCGTCTGATACTGAAGACAATACACTGTGCCAGCGCCAGTATCAGGGAGAAAATTATCAGATTTCATCTGTCCAGGAAAAACCCTTTACATTTACTGAACAGATCAGACTTCAGGGAAACCAAGGAGAGATCCCTCAACTTCTGGCCAGCCGGGCCAGTGCTGTATGCTCAGAAAACAAGCTCATAGGAACCAAACTGATTCTGAAAGGGGTGGTTGAGCTGGAGCTGCTCCTTCTGGAGGCGGGCGGCGGATTGACCACTAACCACGAGTCCATGCCTTTCTCTCAGATTTTGGAGGTAACAGGTGCTGGAGAAGAGGGAGATTGCCAGGTCCTGGTGGAGATTACAGACTTCCGGTGCGGTCCCAGCAGTGAGGACAGCCGCAGCTTGGAGGTGACGCTGGAGCTGCTGGCCCAGGCTGAGGTGCGCTGCCACCGTCCGGTAACCTTGCTCCAAGACCTATACAGCACCAGCTGGCAGTTGGAGGCGGACCGGGACAATCAGCAGCTGTTCCAGCTGGGGGAGCAGTCGATCCGTCCCCAGGCCGTCCGGGAGCTGCTGGAGACAGGTGAGATGGTACGAAGCGTGGTAGACAGCCGCCTGGCTCTGGGCCAGGTGATCCAGAGCAGGGAGGGGAAAGAGTTAGTCCTGACCGCCGAGGCTTGGATCACTGTCATGTACCTGGATGAAAATGAGATGGTCCAGTGTGTCCGCCGGACTATTCCAGTCCAGTGCCGCCTGAACTGTTCCGAGGGCAGTCGGTGCAGCTGCCGCTGTTCCACCTCAGGCGAAGTATTTGCCACCCCCTCCGCCGGCGGCGTGGAGGTACGGTTTACCGTCGAATTCCACTGCCTGACTACGGAGTGCATCTCTGTGCCTGTGGTTCGTGGCGCCAGACTTGGGGAGGCACGGTGCAGCAGCGGCGTTAGACCCTCTGTGGTGCTGAGGCTGGCTGCCCCCGGAGAGGATATCTGGGATATTGCCAAGGCCTACGGCACAACTACCCAAGAGATACTGCAGGCCAATGAGTTGGAAGAGGGCACACTGCCCACTGGTATCATGCTGTTGATTCCCAGTACCCGGTGAAAGGAGTGCTTGTGCTCCGGACATAGAGAATAGGGAGGATGGATGCGCTCTGCGGCCATCCTCTCTATGTTTTTATGGAAAAGAGGTTTCCTGCTGTTATATTATACAGCTTATCCTCATAGATTGTATGGAAACTACCGGCTGACCAAAGAGCCGAAGGAGGAATTGCAGTGGAAGATCGCAAAATCTACGAGGATATTGCCCTGCGGACCGAAGGGGATATCTACATCGGCGTCGTGGGGCCGGTTCGTACAGGAAAATCCACCTTTATCAAGCGGTTCATGGAGACTCTGGTGATTCCCAATATCGAGAATGTATACCGGAGGGAACGGGCACGGGATGAGTTGCCTCAGAGCGGCTCCGGCCGCACCATCATGACCGCCGAGCCAAAGTTCGTCCCCGAGGAGGCCGTCTCTGTCCAGGTAGAGGGGGGAGCTGCCTTTCAGGTCCGGCTGATCGACTGCGTAGGCTATATGGTCAGTGGGGCCGTGGGCCAGCTAGAGGGGGAGAATGAGCGCATGGTCACCACTCCTTGGTTTGACCATGAGATCCCTATGGCTGAGGCCGCGGAGATCGGTACCCGAAAAGTGATTTCAGAGCACTCCACGATTGGCATCGTAATCACAACAGATGGGACGATCACCGACATCCAGCGGGAGGATTATTTAGAGCCTGAGGAACGGGTCATCTCCGAACTGAAGGAGCTGGGCAAGCCCTTTGTTGTACTGCTCAACTCCGCCTATCCGGAATCTGACCGCGCCCAGGCCATCCGGGCGGATATCGCGCAACGGTACGACGTTACCTGTGTAGCGGTCAACTGCCTGGAACTGAGCCAAGAGGAGATCAACGATCTACTCAAGGGCGTCCTCTATGAGTTCCCCATTAAGGAGCTGGACCTGTTTCTTCCGCCTTGGGTGGATGCCCTGCCCCAGGAGCATCCCATCAAAGCGGAGCTATACAGCGCCATCCGGGAGGGGACCAGTGAACTGCGCCGGATACGGGACGTGGAGCAGGCCGTCTCCTCATTCCAGAACTGCGAAGTGGTAAGTGGAGCGCGGATCACCTCAATCGATTTGGGCACAGGGCTGTCCGCGGCCACACTGGACTTGCCCCGTAGCCTATTCTACGCTACACTGTCCCAGCAGTCTGGCTTCCAGGTAGGGGATGACGGAGATTTGATGGCCCTGCTGACAGAACTGGCCAAGGTGAAATGCGCCTACGACAAAGTATCGGACGCCTTAGAGCAGGTGGAGCAGACGGGATACGGAATTGTGGTGCCCTCTATTGACTCCCTCGTGCTGGAGGAGCCTGAAATCGTCAAGCAGGGAGGACGATACGGGGTACGTCTAAAAGCCAGCGCCCCCTCCATTCATATGATCCGAGCAGATATTGAAACAGAGGTCTCGCCCATCGTAGGGGGAGAGAAGCAGAGCGAGGATATGATTAACTATCTCCTTCAGGAATATGAGGGTGATTCCAGCAAGATCTGGGAGGCCAATATTTTTGGAAAGTCTCTCCATGAGCTGGTCAATGAGGATCTAAATTCCAAGATCAAACGG
>CABIXV010000004.1:330863-337849 GCA_902362775.1 Clostridiales bacterium
GTATCGTAAGGATATAATTATTAAAGCAGACGCGGGTGATTATATGAAGGAGCTGGACAAAAACTATCTTGCGCCGATTGCAAGTAAATCGATGGTGGATATTGTGGTGTCCAGACTGACCGAAGCGATTATCAGTGGAGAGTTAAAACCTGGCGACCAGATCCCAGTGGAGTCGGAACTGGTCCGGAAATTTGGCGTCGGGCGAAATACAGTGCGTGAAGCGGTTCGTATTTTAGTCGCCTATGGCGTATTGACGATTCGACGGGCCGAAGGGACCTATGTATGTGACGGGTTTTCTCCCAAGGTACTCAATCCAATGGTATACAGCATCATTCTGCGCAGTGGGAGCTCTTTTAATGAGTTGATTGGTCTGCGTGAAGTGGTGGAGAACGGTATTATGCAGATGCTGCTGGAAAAGCGCATTTCAGAGGAACAATGGAAGGTGCTTTACCAGAAGTATGAGAAACTAAGAGGCTATTTGATGGAGGATCCCCCGGATTTTCAGAAGATTGCCGACGCCGATATCGAGTTTCATGATGAGCTGGCCCGGTCCACCGAGAACGCTGCCATCATGATTGTACATAGTAATATCGTGGAGCTGACCAAGGCATCTCGACTAAAGACTATTGAAACAGTCATTCAGAAAGGGGACAGGCAGTACCTGATCGATACGCACAAAAATCTGCTGGATAAGTTGGCTGGTACAAATATGGAAGAATTGTATCAGGCAATCAATGACAGCTACTTCTATTGGCGTGGAGTTTATAAGGATCAATAGGGTACAGTGTTTCGATTCGTACCAAAGGAAAGAGGTCCGGCTTTTGGCCTGGGCCTCTTTTTTTGTCTGACATTCCGAAAAGATTGAAATAAAAAGCGAAAATGTCCAGAAATTAACTCAGAAAGCCTGCTTTGGTGAAATTATACAGCTTTAGATTTAAAAATTAGTTAGTTCAACGAAGTTGCCCGAGTTGAAAAAAAGGACATTGACTTTCCCTAAAAGATAGTCTATTATGATGGTCGTAACATCCTATGTTCGGAAGTTTGCTGTCAAATCTACTAAAAGCGGTCGCTTCAGCGGATGGAAGAATGAGGAAAGGGAAACACATTTTTTGGAGGGAAACACATGAAGAAGAAAATTTTAGCTTTGGCTATGGCTTCTGCCATGGCGCTGTCCCTGCTGGCTGGATGCGGCAGTGGCAATGACACAAACACAAATAGCACTGGCAGCAATGGGGGTACCGCTTCTGGACCTCAGTATGATAAAGTGACCCTGCGTTTGAGCTGTAACGGTACGGACCTGGGCAACGACACCCGTACTGCCAAGCTGTTTGCCGAGAAGATTGAGGAGAAGTCCGGCGGACTGGTCACTGTTGATGTATTCCCCAATGACCAGCTGGCTAGCGGCAATATGAGCAAGGGCCTGGAACTGCTGGCCGACGGTACTGTGGATATCGACATCCATTCCACCTCCATCATCGCCAACCTGGATAACCGAATGATGGTAAGCACTCTGCCCTGGATTTTTGCCGACTATCAGGAGGCGGAGGACGCTTTCTTTGGCGAGGGCGGTGAGTTCCTGAGTTCTGTTCTGGCTGAGAAAGGCATCACTTATCTGGGCGCTGTCCACAACGGCTTTAAAGCTATGACCAATAGCAAGCATCCCATCCAGGATCCTGATGACCTGAAGGGACTGAAGATCCGTGTGCCCGGCGGTGACTTCTTCTCCGCTTTTTATACCGCCTTTGGCGCTAGCCCCCAGGCCATGAGCTGGAGTGAGGTCTTTACTGCTCTGCAGCAGGGCACCATCGACGGCCATGATAATAGCCTTGGTACCATCAACTCCGGCAACGTCCAGGAGGTCCAGAAGTACATCTCCATTTCCAACCATGTGTACGAGGCGTTTACTTGGATGGCCAATTCCAACAATTTCAACAAGCTGAACGCTGATACCCAGGCTTTGATCCGCGAGTGTGTGGAGGAGGCCTGCAAGGAAATGAACCAGACCCTCATCGCCGAGGAGGCGGACCTGAAGACTAAGTTTGCCGAGGAGAACGGCTGTGAGATCTACGAGTTCACCGACGAAGATGTGGCTGAGTTTACCGCTGTTGTTCAGCCTGTCATTGACGAGTACAAGGAGATCTACGGTGCGGATGCTTGCGCTGCCTTTGGCATCGAGTGATTCCAGAGTTTTCTAAGTAATTAAGGAGGCAGGGACCACAAATGAAAAAGTTTTTCTCACTGTTGGAAGACAACATCTGTGCGATCATCCTGCTCGTCATGATGCTGTTGACCTGTGTCAACGTAGTTGCCCGGTATGTGCTGAAGGCTTCTATGCCCTTTGTTGAGGAGCTGACCTGTCTGGGTCTTATCATCCTAAGCCTGACCGGCGCCGCTGTGGCCGCCAAGCGTGGCGCGCACCTTGGCTTGACTGTTCTGACCGATTTTTTCCCAGCGAAAGGGCAGAAGTTTTGCACTCTGCTGGGCGACTTGATGGGGATTATCTTTGGTGTCCTCATTCTCTGGTTTGGTTTCTTCATGGCCAAGCAGGAGTATGTTTTGGGTCAGCTTACCGCTGGTATGCAGTGGCCTGAGTGGATGTTTGGCATGTTTGTACCCATCAGTGGTGGCGTGCTGGTCATCCGTTATATTCAGCTGTTCATTACCCATTTGGTGAAGAAGGAGGAGAAGTAAGCTATGGTTTCACTGATTCTGTTCGGCTCCTTCTTTGTCCTTCTGCTCCTCAATGTGCCGATTGGACTTTCACTGGGAATCTCCAGCGTGGCCGCTCTGATTGCTGAGAATCTGCCCTTCTCTATGATCCCCAGCAACCTCTACTCTTCTACGGGTAAGTTTGTACTGCTGGCCATTCCCTTCTTTATCTTGGGCGGCAACGTCATGGAAAAGAGCGGGATCTCCGCCCGGCTGATCGATTTTTGCCGGACCCTGGTGGGCCATCGAAAGAGCGGTATGGCTCTGGTCTGCGTCATCGTGGCTTGCTTCTTTGCTGCCATCTCCGGCTCCGGCCCCGCCACAGTGGCTGCTCTGGGCATGATCCTGATTCCCGCTATGGTGAAGGCTGGCTATGATAAGGGCGATTCTGCCGCCTTGATGTCTACCGCCGGTGCCATCGGCATCATCATCCCGCCGTCTATCACCTTCGTCATCTACGGCTCCGTTACCGGCAAGTCTGTGGGCTCTCTGTTCGCCTCCGGTATCGTCCCCGGTATCCTGATGGGTATTTTCCTTGTGTTCGCCATGCAGTTTGTCAGCCGGGGCCGTGAGTTGGTCCTGTTGCCGAAGGCCAATGGGAAAGAACGCTGGGCAGCCTTTAAGGAGGCTTTCTGGGGTCTGTTGATGCCTGTCATCATCTTGGGCGGTATCTATGGTGGTATCTTCACCCCTACTGAGGCTGCTGCTGTTTCCGCTCTGTATGGCCTGATTGTCGGTCTATTTATCTACCGTACTCTTTCCCTGAAGGACATCATGCCCATCTTGCGTGATTCTGTATCTCAGACCGCCGTGGTCATGTTTATCGTCGGTACAGCCAGCCTCTTCGCTTGGGTGCTGACCGTGACTGGTGTGGCTGCTGATGCGAGCAACCTGCTGATTCAGGTTTCCGCGGGCAATAAGTACATCTTCCTGTTGATCGTCAACATCATCCTGCTGATTGCCGGCTGCTTCATCGACGCAAACTCCGCCATGTATATTATCGTCCCCATCCTGTACCCTGTTGCTGAGGCTCTGGGTATCGACGGCGTACACCTGGGCTGTATCATGGTCATGAACCTGGCGATTGGCCTGGTTACTCCTCCTGTGGGCGTCAATTTGTATGTGGGTTGCGGTATCGCCGATATCAGCTTGAAGAGAATGTCAAAGTCGGTGTTGCCCTTTGTGGTGGCATCCATCATAGCCTTGTTGCTGACGACTTACCTGCCCTTCATTCCTATGACGCTTCCCAACTTGTTGGGTTAAACCGTTGTTCTGATCTGCCAAGCTTCTCTGCCGGTACACGATTGGGTGTGCCGGCAGGGGAGAGAGGCAGGGAAGAAACAAATTTTTTTCCCAAAAAACATCCCATGTTAGGACATTGGGTGTTCTGCTCAAATGAAATAATTTTATGAGGTGAAGTCATGAAAAACATTAGTGCAAAGGAGCTAAAAGAGTACGCCAAGCAGCTCCGGAAAACTGCTGTGACCATGATCTACGAGGCACAGTCTGGTCATCCAGGAGGGTCTCTGTCCATCGCTGATATCGTGGCCTGTCTCTACTTCCGTGAAATGAATGTGGACCCCAAGAATCCAAGGTGGGCAGACCGTGACCGCTTTGTGCTGTCAAAGGGCCATGTATGCCCCATCCAGTATTCCGCGCTGGGTCTGCTGGGTTTCTTCCCAGAGGAAGACCTGCACACCTTGCGGAAGGAGGGTTCCAAGCTCCAGGGCCATCCCTCTATGAACAAGTGTCCTGGCATCGACATCTCTACCGGCTCTCTTGGACAGGGGTTGTCCTGCGCCGTGGGTATGGCTCTGGCTGGGAAGCGCGATCATAAAGACTACATGGTCTACGCTGTCGTAGGCGACGGCGAGGCTGATGAGGGCCAGATTTGGGAGGCAGTGATGGCTGCCTACCGGTATCATCTGGACAATCTGGTGGTCATCATCGACAACAACGGCCTGCAGATCGATGGCACCACAGATGAAATTATGCCTCAGCTGGATCTGACTAAGAAGTTTGACGCCTTCGGCTATGACACCTATGAGATCGATGGCCACAATATGGAGCAGATCATGGAGACCTTTGATAAGATCCATGCTGCCAAGGATGGAAGACCTAAGTTCATCAATGCCCACACCGTAAAGGGCAAGGGTGTGTCTTACATGGAGAATCAACTGGCTTGGCACGGTATGGCTCCCAACGATGAGCAGTATCAGCAGGCTATGCGTGAGCTTGAGGAGGATATCTGAGATGGATAAAAAGTTGATCGCTACCCGCGATGGCCTGGGGGACGAGCTGGTTGAGCTCGGAAAGAACAATAAGGACATCTATGTAGTAGACGTAGACATCGGAAAGTCTTGCAAAACCACCGCTTTTGCTAAGGCCTATCCGGAGCAGCATGTGAACGTGGGCATCGCGGAGCAGAACGGAGCCGGTCTGGCAGCCGGCTTGGCTACCTGCGGCAAGATCCCCTTCGTGGTTACCTATGCTGTGTTCGGCTCCCTGCGTATGTGCGAGCAGATCCGTCAGGAGATCTGCTATCCCAACCTGAATGTGAAGATTGCCTGCTCTCACGGCGGCGTTACCCCCGCCAATGACGGCGCTTCCCATCAGTGTATCGAGGATATGGGTGTTCTGCGCACCCTGCCCAACATGACGGTCATTATGCCGGCTGACTACTGGTCCGCCCGCAAGCTGGTGGCCGCGGCGGCGGAGATGAATGGCCCCTGCTACCTGCGCTTTACCCGTGACGCGATCCCCGTCATCTATGACGAGAACACCACCTTTGAGATCGGCAAGGCCAACCTGCTGAAGGACGGCAAGGATGTGGCCATCATCGCCAACGGCGACACCGTCCGTCTGGCTCTGGAGGCCGCCGAGGTGCTGGCTGGCAAGGGAATCTCCGCCCGAGTGCTGGATATGCACACCATCAAGCCTCTGGACGTAGAGGCGGTCAAGGCTTGTGTCAACGACATCGGTAAGATTATCACAGTGGAGGACCACAACATCATCAACGGCCTGGGCGGCGCTGTCTGCGAGGTCGTGGCCGAGATGGGCAAGGGCCAGGTCAAGCGCGTCGGCATCCAGGATCAGTTCGGCCAGTCTGCCCCCTATGAGCGCCTGCTGGCAATCAACGGCATCACTGTTGAGAACATTGTCGCCCAGGCTGAGAATTGGTAAGAGAGGGGTAGCGTGGTCATGAGAGCTGGTTTTATCGAAAAGCCGGAAGTCGCCTATTTTAAAGAGACTGAAGAACCGCAGATCAACAACCCTACTGATGTAAAAATTAAGGTCAAGGTGACTGGTATCTGTGGGTCCGAGGTCCATGCTTACCATGGAAAACACGCTTGGCGTGTTCCCCCCCTGGTTTCCGGACATGAGTTTGCGGGTGAGGTCTGTGAAGTTGGCAGCGCCGTCACGAAGTTTAAGGTTGGCGACCGTGTTACCGCAGAGCCCCAGTACGGTTGCGGTCACTGTGAGCTCTGTAAGGCCGGTAAATATAATCTGTGCCAGGATAAGAAAATATTGGGCGCTTATTACTGGAGCGGCTCCTTCGGTGAGTATATTGTAGCTCCTGAGGGATGCGTGATCCCCCTGGGGGAGAACGTCAGCTTTGACCAGGGCGCGCTGATTGAGCCTTTGGCTGTTGGTATGCACGCAGTCCGAGAGCATAAGGTCAATGAGGATAGCGTTATCGCCATCATTGGTTGTGGCACCATTGGGCTGGGTGTTCTGCTCAGTGCAAAGAGATTCAATCCGAAGAAGATCATCGCCATTGATGTGGTGGACTTCAATCTGGAGAAGGCCAAGGAAATGGGCGCCGATTTGGTGCTGAATTCGATGAAGGACCCGGTTTTGGACCGTGTTTTGGAAGAAACGGATGGCTATGGCGTGGACATGACCTTCTTGGCCTTCGGAAATGCGCCCTGTGTGCAGCAGGCCGCTGAGATTACGAAGCGCGGTGGCATCATTTCTGAAATTGCCATTATGGCCAATGTACAGGCTCCCTTTGACTTGATCCAGATCAAGGAGCTGAAGCTGTGCGGTTCCAATATGTACACCGCTGATGACTTTAAGGAAGTTATTGACGGAATCAATGAGGGTGATATCAAGTTAGATGGCTTTATCACCAAGCGGTTCCCTGTCGAGGAGTTCCACGATGCCATGGAGTGGGCCGATAAGCGACCGGAACCTGTGGTCAAGGTTGTTGTAGACTTCTGAGCAATAACGTGTCAATATTCAAATATAATAAGGCGGCCGCCCCACAGGGGCGG
>CABIXV010000005.1:0-33958 GCA_902362775.1 Clostridiales bacterium
GAACGCCGGTCTGCTGTCCGGCAAGGGGAACAACACCCTGGCGCCTACCGCCGGGGCCACCCGTGCCGAGGTAGCACAGATCTTTATGAACTTCTGTGAGAACATTGCCAAGTAAGCGGACATTAAAATAAGAGGAAAGGGCCTCTGCCGAATGGCAGAGGCCCTTTTGTTCATCGCTGGGGCAGGTATTCGGCGGGGTCTACCACCACACCGTCCACCGCAGTCTCCAGATGGAGGTGGGAGCCCATGTTGCTCTCCGCGATGGCTGTGGCACCGACGGTGGCAATTGCGGTACCTGTTTCCACCGTATCTCCCTCCGCGACCAGGACCTGGTCTAGGTTACAGTAGGTTGAGGTCAGGTCGTTCCCATGGTCAATGACCACGGACGTACCCATCAGGCCATCTTCAAAGACCTGGACCACAGTGCCGTCGCCCATGGCTAGCACCTGGGTGCCCGCCTGGACAGAGAGATCCAACCCCCCATGGGTACGCCAGTCCCCAAGTGTGGGGTCCAGCAGCAGCGTCTCCACACTGAACTCCCGTAAGATCTCTCCCTTTACAGGCCAGGTGAAAACGGTGGCGGTAGGCTTGTCCTCTTGGGGCGTGGTTTCGGCGGGCTGCTTGACCGGCTCTGGGTCATCCGGCTGGGTCACCGGTTCCGGATTGCCGGTGGGCTGGTCATCCGGCTTTGATGAGACCGGCGGGGTAATGGTGCCCGCGGGATCGGGCCCGTTGGCCTCGGAGTCAGGCAGGACCACGGTGGGGTTCCCGGTCACCGGCGAGGTCCCATCCATATCACCGGCGATGGAGTTGAGGAGATAATAGCCCGAGATTCCTATGGTGGCGACGCACAGGAACAGGACTATGTAAAAGCCCTTTCCCAGCATGAAGTCGCCCAGACGTTGTATCAGGTTTCGATTCTTCACAAAATGCACCTCCGAAGCCTATTGTGGACAGCGGAGGGAGTGGTTATACATGGCAGGCAAAAATTTTCTGGCCGGGCCGGCCATGGACGAATCCCTCTTTTTATGGTATACTGCTTAAAAATCGACTACAGCTCTCGGGAGGTCCAGATGTATCAAGAACTCACACTGTCTAATGGAGCCCGGATTCTACTAGAGCGGGTGGCCGGCGCGCGGTCGGCGGCCCTGGGCTTTTTTGTCGGCGCTGGCTCCCGACACGAATCGGCCGTGGAGAATGGGGCCGCCCACTTCATTGAGCATATGCTGTTCAAAGGGACAGCCCGCCGGTCCGCTGCCCAGCTGGCCCGAGACATGGACGCCATTGGCGGTCAGGTCAACGCCTATACCACCAAGGAGCACACCTGCTTCTACGCCCGGAGCCTGGACCGCCACCTGGACCAGGCCCTGGATATTTTGAGCGACATGCTCTTTCACTCCAGATTTGCCCAGAAGGATGTGGAGATGGAGCGGAGCGTCATCCTAGAGGAGATCGGAATGTATGAGGACGCCCCGGACGACCTGGTATCCGAGCGGCTGGCCGCCGCCGTGTACAAGGGATCCCCCCTGGCCCGTCCCATCCTAGGCACCCAATCCACCCTGGCCCCCATGACCGGAGCGTGGCTAGACCAGTGGCGGCGGGAGCACTACCGACCAGGAGTTCTGGTTGCCGCCCTGGCGGGCAGCTTTACGGACAGCCAAGTGGACAAGCTGAAGGACTGCCTGTCCGCTCTGGAGCCGGGGGTCGCTCCTGTCCAGAAGCCAGCCGCCTACCGCCCGGCGGTCACCGCCCGGAAGAAGGCCATTGAGCAAAACCACCTGATCCTGGCCTTTCCCTCCCCGACCTATCTGGACCCCAGGCGGCGGCAGCTCCAGCTGCTCAACGCCCTGCTGGGGGGAGGGTGCTCCTCGCGCCTGTTTCAAGAGGTCCGGGAGAAGCGCGGCCTGTGCTATACCGTCTACTCCTATGTGGCCGACCACCAGGATACAGGGCTTCTTGGCATCTATACCGCCGTTGGAAAAGAGCAGGAGCGCCAGGCCCTGGACACGGTCCGGGACGTAGTGGAGCGGCTGCTCCAGGAGGGGCCGTCCCAGGAGGAGCTTGACCGGGCCCGTGAGCAGGCCAAGGCCAATCTCCTGATGGGCGCTGAGTCTATTCAGGCCCGGATGAGCCACCTGGGGGCCTCCGCCCTCCTGTACGGCAGGGTGCAGGAGACCGAGGAGATCATCTCCCTCTATGACAGCGCCACCCGAGCACAGTTGAGGGATCTGGCCCGTGAGATCTTCCACTGGGACCTGGCCTCCCTGTCCGCTTTAGGACGGGTGGAGGCCGGGGACCAGTACCGCCGCTGGCTGGAGGGGTGATTTTTCTCCCGCTTTTTGGAAAAGGGGCTTTTTCTCGCCCGGTCCATGTGTTATGATAGAAAAAAAGAACGTGCCTGGAGGAGAAGTCCATGCCCTATGCCATCCTTGCGGCTGTCCTGGTGGCCCTGGATCAGCTGGTGAAATATCTGGTCCTGCAAAACATTGAGCTGGGGGCCCATGTGCCCTTTATTCCCCATCTGCTGGAACTGACCTATGTAAAAAATACTGGGGCGGCCTTTTCTATTTTTTCCGAGCACACCTGGCTGCTCGCCCTGGTGTCCCTGGTCATGTCCGTGCTGCTGGCCCTGGCTATCTGGAAGAATTTTTTTCATCATCCACTGGGAAAGGTCATCTTGACCCTGCTGCTGGCCGGGGCGGTGGGCAACCTTATCGACCGGGTCTTCAGGGGCTTCGTGGTGGATATGTTCAACGTGCTGTTCATGAATTTTGCCGTCTTTAATGTGGCGGACATCTGTGTGGTGGTGGGGGGCATTGCCGCCGCCCTCTACTATCTCTTTCTGGCGGATAAATTGGAGCCCCATCCGGGCAGGGAGACTGACGATGATCCCGCTTGATCTGACGGCCGACCGGGAGGGGGAGCGGTTGGACGCCTTTTTGGCCCGCTCTGTCCCCGACCTGACCCGCTCCGCCGCCCAGCGGCTGCTGGAGCGGGGGGCGGTCACCCTCCGGGGCCGGGCCGCCAAAAAAAATGACAAGACCAGGCTTGGGGACAGCCTAACAGTCTGTCTGCCCGAACCACAGCCCGTAGACCTGGTCCCCCAGAACATCCCTTTGGATGTGATCTATGAGGATGACGATGTGATTGTGGTCAACAAGCCGGTGGGGCTGGTGGTCCATCCGGCACCCGGACACCCAGACGGGACCCTGGTCAACGCCCTGCTGTACCACTGTGGGACCTCTCTCTCCGGAATCAACGGGGAGCTTCGCCCCGGCATCGTCCACCGCATTGACCGGGACACCTCTGGCCTGATCGTCGCCGCTAAAAACGACCGTGCCCATCTGGCCCTGGCCGCCCAGCTCCAGGATCACTCCCTGGCCCGGGTGTACGAGGCGGTGGCGGTGGGAGGCTTTCGGGAAGACTGTGGCACTGTGGACGCTCCCATCGGCCGCCATCCAGTGGACCGGAAAAAGATGGCCGTTGACCGCAAAAACGGCCGGGAGGCGGTGACCCACTGGTCCGTTCTGGCCCGCTATCCTGGCTATACCCATGTGGAGTGCCGGCTGGAAACAGGCCGTACCCACCAGATTCGGGTCCATCTGGCCTCCATCGGCCATCCGCTGCTGGGGGATACGGTGTACGGCAGCAAAAAGCCATGGCCCGGACTGGCCGGCCAATGCCTGCACGCCCGCAGGCTCCGGTTCGTCCACCCTTCCACCGGGGAGCCGCTGGAACTGGAGTGTCCGCTGCCTGATTGGTTCCGGGATGTCTTGGAAAAGCTGGAACATTAAAAGCTCCTGTGCTGGCCTATGGCCGATACAGGAGCTTTTTCATGGGTATCTGGATTTCCATACTAGGATCACAGGAGCGGCGGGCTTTTTCCCTTGCTGAAAGCGGCGGGCAAATATGATTTGCTTGTCAGGGCAAACCGGTTCAGATATACTGAACCCAGAACACAAGAACAGGAGGGGACTTATGAAACAGATCTCTCAAAATATCCGCCGGCTTAGGAAAGAAAAAGGGATGTCCCAGGAACAGCTTGCCCAGGCCCTTCATGTGACGCGGCAGACGGTATCCGCCTGGGAGCGGGGAATAGCCCAACCAGGTCTGGACGTTCTGGGGCAGATTGCCCAATTACTGGGGGTGGAGCCGGAGCGGCTGCTTTACGGCGAGGACAGCGGCCGGGGGCGGTTCTACCGCGGCGTGTCTTTCTGGCCGGTATTGGGCGTGATCCCCATGTTTTATGTTATGGTATTTTGGGTTCTGCCCATCCCCATAAGCCTGGTAGCAGGCACTTTTACTGATACAGCTATTGTGCTGTGCGGTCAGCTCTTTTTAGCCATCGTCATGATGTTCTGCTACTGTGGGTTGAAGGATGAGATCCGAAACCGGGACTACTATGACCAGACAGAGGACCGGGAAAACGACGACCTGGAGTAGTGTGGGGAAGGAAATTGCATCAATACAAACGTGGGGAGCGCCTATCTGGGTGCTCCCCTTTCAACGGCAGTGTTGTCATGTCTTGGTCTCTTCGATGCTGGGCCGCTTTCACTACGACTTGTAGCGCGGATAGCTCCGCTTTGCGGCTCACAGCGCGCCCCGCCTGTGGGGTGGCAGGCCACTCCATAGCAGACAATAAAGGAACGCTCCGAAGAGCGTTCCTTCCGCTTTTATTAAATCAGGCCAGGGCCGCGGTAATAATTGCCATGGAGTAGACCTCCTGGGCGTTACAGCCGCGGGACAGGTCGTTGATGGGGGCGTTCAGGCCCAGCAGAATGGGGCCGTATGCCTCAAAGGAGCCCAGGCGCTGGGCGATCTTATAGCCGATGTTGCCGGCATTGATGTCGGGGAAAATAAAGGTGTTGGCATAGCCGGCCACTTTGGAGCCCTTGCATTTGGTCTGGGCCACACGGGGGGACACGGCAGCATCAAACTGCAGCTCGCCCTCGATAGGCACGTTGGGCATAGCCAGCTTGGCCTTCTCGGCGGCGTTGCGCATCTTGTCTACATCCTCGCCCTTGCCGGAGCCAAAGGTGGAGTAGGACAGGAAGGCCACCTTGGGGTCGATGCCAAAGATCTTGGCGCAGTCCACAGTTTCAGAGGCAATCTCCACCAGCTCGTCCTCAGTGGGCTTGATGTTGATGGCGCAATCAGCCATGGCAAGCACATCGTTTTCGCCGGTGGCGGAAGGACGGACCAGGATGAAGCAGGAGGACACGATGGAATTGCCGGGCTTGGTCTTGACCAGCTGCAGGGCGGGACGGACGGTGTCGGCAGTGGAGTAGGTAGCGCCACCCAGCAGGGCGTCGGCCTCTCCCATAGCCACCAGCATAGTGCCAAAGTAGTTGCCCTTCTTCAACATGGCGCGGCACTCATCGGCGGTCATCTTGCCCTTGCGCAGCTCCACCATGCGGGCCACCATGGCCTCCATGTTCTCATAGTTCTCAGGGTCTACGATGATGGCACCCCGGATATTGAAGCCGGCGTCCTCGGCGGCAGCCAGAATCTCAGCCTCGTTGCCGATGAGAATGGGGGTCAGGAAGGTCCCGGAGAGCAGACGGGCAGATGCCTCCAGGATACGGGGATCGGTCCCCTCAGTGAATACAATCTTGCGAGGATGGGCCTTCAGGATCTCAATGAGCTTTCTAAACATAACGACTTCCTCCAAATCAAAAATCAGGCGCGGAAAAGCGCCAATTCCTGGTCCCTATGGTAGCATTTTCGGACCCGAAATGCAAGGGGCTTTCGCCTGTTTTTCCCGTGTATCCTGTGAAAAATCTTTGTTCGGCGGGAACAAAATTTTTCAGTTTTGCTCTTTACGACAAGTATAGGTTTCAGGTATACTATACCAAGTGTATTGTCGCTCCCCTGGAGCGCGTTGAGGTGAGAGATATGAATGAAGAATTTTCCCGCACCCTCTCCCTGCTGCGGCAGGAGAAAAGGGTGAGCCAGCGCACCGCCGCCACAGCCCTGGGCATCTCCCAGGCCCTGCTCAGTCACTATGAAAACGGTATTCGGGAGCCTGGCCTACCCTTTGTGGTCCGGGCCTGTGACTATTACGGTGTGTCCGCTGATTTTCTCTTGGGGCGCACCCTTAGCCGGGACGGCACCACCATTGCCCCCGAGGAGCTGTACGACCTGAGCGACGAGAAGGACAACTCTCTGCGCGGGGGCGTCCTGGCCCTCCTGTCTAAAAAGCTGCTGGTCAACTCCATTGGCGTACTGTTCGACCTGTTGGCCAAGACGGGCAGCCGGGAGGCCATCCGCACCTGCGCCAACTACCTGTCCGGGGCGGTCTATAAAATGTACCGCCGGCTGTATCAGGCCAATCCAGCCAACAACCCGGACTTTTTTTCCGTACCCCCCCACCTGTTTGAAGGCGGGCTGGCCGACGCGGACATGAGCTGCTCCGAGTCGGAGTTTTCTGCTGCCCTGGCGGCCCAGGTCAAAGAGAAGGCCCCCCTGCCTGAGCTGTCCAATGATATTTTGGCCCGTGATTACCCGGTGCTGTATCAATCCCTGCTCCAAATCGTCCATAACACCGGAGAGCGGGTCAATGGGCTGTTGGAAGGCCGGAAGAGCAAGTGAGGCGGGCGCGTTTTTCCCACTTGCTCATTTTCCCCTCCACCTCTCAAGCTTCAACCGCTCGCCCTCTCCATATCAGATCCATCTGCTCACAAGGGGGGCTCCACTCCGCAAGCGATAAATCGCTGACAGATGTGCAGTCGTTTGGCTTTGATTTGGTTTGATTTCCTACCGGAGGTTTATGCTTATGACCGATCAATCTAAAATCCGCAACTTTTCTATCATAGCCCACATTGACCACGGCAAATCGACACTGTCTGACCGGCTCATCGAGCTGTGCGGAGCGGTAGAGCAGCGGCAGATGGAGTCCCAGCTGCTGGACAACATGGACTTGGAAAAGGAGCGTGGCATCACCATCAAGGCCCGGGCTGTCCGGCTGGACTACCGGGCGGAGGACGGGAACACTTACGCCCTCAACCTGATCGACACCCCTGGGCATGTGGACTTCAACTATGAGGTGTCCCGCTCTCTGGCCGCCTGCGAGGGAGCGGTGCTTATTGTAGACGCTTCCCAGGGCATCGAGGCCCAGACCTTGGCCAATACTTATCTGGCTATGGAGCATGATCTGGAGATCCTGCCTGTAATCAACAAGATCGACCTGCCCGCCGCCGACCCTAAGCGGGTAAAGGAGGAGATCGAGAACATCCTGGCTCTCCCCGCCGAGGACGCTCCAGAGATCTCCGCCAAGCAGGGAATCAATATTTCCGCCGTACTGGAGGATATTGTTCAAAATATTCCCGCTCCCCAAGGAAATCCCTCAGCCCCGCTAAAGGCCCTGATCTTCGACAGCCAATATGACCCCTATGTGGGAGTGGTGGTCTATTTCCGGGTAATGGAGGGAACACTGAAAAAGGGGATGCAGGTCAGGATGATGGCCTCCGGAGCCTCCTATCAGGTGCTGGACTGCGGCTATCTGCGCCCCCTAGGCATGGATTCCTGCCAAGAGCTGACCGCCGGCGAGGTGGGCTGGTTCACCGCCTCCATTAAAAATGTGAAGGATACCCGCGTCGGCGATACCATCACAGGGGCGGAGGTCCCGGCGGCGGCCCCTCTGCCCGGCTACCGGCCCGCCCAGCCTATGGTCTACTGCGGCATATATACCGAGGACGGCTCCAAATACCCCGACCTGCGGGACGCCCTGGAAAAGCTCCAGCTCAACGATGCCTCCCTGTCCTTTGAACCGGAGTCCTCTATTGCCCTGGGCTTCGGCTTCCGCTGTGGATTTTTGGGAATGCTCCACATGGAGATCATACAGGAGCGGCTGGAGCGGGAGTTCGATCTGGACCTGGTAACCACCCTGCCCTCCGTTATCTATGAGGTAACAAAGACCGACGGCACAGTGGTCCGTGTGGACAACCCCCACAACTACCCCGACCCCGGCTCCATCAGTGAGGCACGGGAGCCCTACGCCAAGGTATCCATCATCTCGCCCCCGGACTATGTGGGTAATATTATGCCTATGTGCCAGGACCGTAGAGGTGTTTTTAAGGACATGCAGTATCTGGACACCAATCTGGTGGAACTGCACTACTCCATGCCTATCGGGGAGATCATCTATGATTTCTTCGATGCGCTAAAGGCGCGCACCAAGGGGTACGCCTCCCTGGACTATGAGCTAGAGGGCTATGAGAAGAGTGATTTGGTGAAGGTGGATCTGCTCCTCAATGGGGACCAGGTGGACGCCCTGTCCTTTATTGTCCACCGGGAGAAGGCCTATGGCCGGGCCAGGCGCATCTGCGAGAAGCTAAAGGAGAATATCCCACGCCAGCTCTTTGAGGTGCCCGTTCAGGCGGCCATCGGCGGCAAGATCATCGCCAGGGAGACGGTGAAGGCCATGCGGAAGGACGTGCTGGCCAAGTGCTACGGCGGTGACATCACCCGAAAGAAAAAGCTGCTGGAGAAGCAGAAGGAAGGCAAAAAGAAAATGCGTACTCTGGGCACCGTCCAACTGCCCACTGAGGCATTTATGGCAGTCCTCAAGCTGGACGAGGAGTAAACGGGCATTTTCGTCTGCCTTCCTGGGCCCCCATCTTTGATGGGGCGGCGCTGTGCGCCGTAAATTCGCAGCGAAGCGGAAAATTGCGTTTATTCCCACCCAAGCATTGAAATCACCCTCAGGGCCCCCGGCAAACCGGGCCGATTTCGCCAAAACAGTGGTGAGGCCGGGCGGTACATGATTTTTTCATGTACCGCCCGGTTTTTTCTATCCTCGTTCTGATGACAACCTCTTGGAACTTCGGATCATGGAGGACAGCTCCTCCAGCTTCCTGGCCTTGGCATAAAAGGTACCGATGGGCATTTCACAGGCACGTGCTGCTTGGGGGAGGGTTATGCTCTTTTCCCGCCATGCCTTATGGATCAGGTAGAAATTATCCGGCAAAGCCTGGGACGGCCGGCCAAACCGCACTCCTCTGGCCTTGGCGGCGGCAATGCCCTCGGCCTGTCTCTTGCGGATATTTTCCCGCTCGTTCTGCGCGACAAAGGACAGGATTTGAAGCACCAGGTCAGCGATAAAGGTACCCATCAGGTCTTTGCCCCGTCGGGTGTCCAGAAGAGGCATATCCAGCACCACAATGTCCACTCCCTTTTCTTTGGTCAGCACCCGCCACTGCTCCAGCACTTCGGAGTAATTGCGGCCCAGGCGGTCGATGCTTAGGATATACAGCAGGTCCCCTGCCCGTAACCGTCTGAGCATCCGCTTATAAGCTGGCCGCTCAAAGTTTTTGCCGGACAGCTTATCCATATATTGACTGTCTGATGGTACCCCGGCAGCCAGCAGGGCCAACCGCTGCCGGTCCTCGTTCTGGTCCGTGCTGGACACACGAATATAGCCATAGATCAATTTGCTTCCCTCCTTCGTTTTCTACCATCATAAGACAACGTGAGGAGAAAGCGCAGCCCAGATCAAGAGACAGTCAAAAAAATCAGGAACTCATAACCCTTCCCATCCTCTAATTGAAAGTGAACACCGAATCTTCAGGAATAGCAGCTCGAAAAATCAGGCACAACTAAAAGCCAGAGGGCTTTCAGGCCTGAGAAAGGAGAACAATCATGACTACAGATCCCAGAAAGGCGGCCATCATTGGCTGCGGTGCGGTGGGTGCCTCCATCGCCTTCCGATTTTTGCAGCAGGGCCTGTTTTCCAAGCTGGTGCTGGTAGATGTAAACCGGGCCAAGGCGGAGGGCGAGGCCATGGACCTGAGTGACGGCCTGCCTTACGGTTCCGCCATGGAAATATCGGCCGGGGGCTATGACGATCTGGCTGACTGTTTTCTTGTCGTTATCACCGCCGGGGCAAACCAGAAGCCCGGTGAGACCCGGCTGGACCTGATCGGCAAAAATACCGCCATCCTCAAAAGTATTCTCACTGAAATTAACGCCCGCGGCTTTCAGGGTATCCTGCTGATCGTTTCCAATCCGGTAGATGTACTGACCTATGCGGCCTGGAAGCTGTCCGGCTGTCCCAGAGGCCGGGTCATCGGCTCGGGTACCGTGCTGGACACCGCACGGCTGAAGCAGCTGCTGGGCGAGGAGCTGGCGGTGGACAGCCGAAATATTCACGCCTTTATCATTGGGGAACACGGGGACAGCGAGCTGGCGGTTTGGAGCGGGGCCAATGTGTCGGGCATCGATCTGGACCAGTTTTGTCAGCTTCGGGGCGGAGTGGACAACTGCCACCTGGACCAGTTGTACCGACGGGTGCGGGACAGCGCCTATGAGATCATCCGACGAAAAGGGGCTACCTACTACGGCATCGCCATGGCAGTAGGCCGCATCGCCCAGTGCCTGGTGCGGGACGAACACTCTGTTCTCCCGGTGTCCGTGGTGCTGGAGGGACAGTACGGCTTGGAGGGCCTGGCCCTCAGCATCCCTTCTGTCGTTGGGCGGAACGGCCTGGAGGAAGTGCTGGAAATCCCGCTGAACGGGGAGGAGCGTCAGGCGCTGGAGGACTCCGCCCGCCAGATGAAGGAGGCCATCGAGTCTTTGGACCTGTAACGGTAACAGGCATAAAAAAGCCCGCCGTCCCATAAGTTGTCCCAAAGGACAAGGAGGGGCGCGGGATGAGGATACAGCGGGCACGGGCAAAAATATGGCTGGGGCGGTCTCTGCGGCAGGTGGTGGCGGCCGCTCTCTTGAGCGTGGGCGTACTGTTCTGTCTGCCCGGAATTCTAATCCGGGGAGATCCCTTATATCAAGGATCCGAGGTGGTTGAATCACTTCCTCCGTCCGGGGACGCAGCCTCCGGTGGAGTACAGGCCGCCTCCCGGGACCGCGGGAGAGCTGTACGGCTGCAGATGGACGACGGAACGATCCGGGAGCTGTCTATGGCTGACTACCTGTGGGGGGTAGTGGCGGCTGAAATGCCGGCCTCCTTTGAACTAGAGGCCCTGAAAGCCCAAGCCTGCGCCGCGCGAACCTATACGGTAGTCAGGCAGAACTCCGGCTCTGACAAGCACCCGGGAGCGGATATCTGTGAAGACAGCACCTGCTGTCAGGCCTATATCGAGCGGGAGGCGGCCCTGGCCCGCTGGGGACTAAACGCCCAGGAGTATGAGGAAAAGATCTCCCGGGCGGTGGAGGGGACCGACGGGCTGGGTATTCTCTATGAGGGGCAGCCCATTCAGGCACTGTTCTTCTCCTCCGCCGCCGGCCGGACCGTGGACGCTGTGGCGGTATGGGGCAACAGCGTGGACTATCTGAAAAGCGTGGACAGCCCAGAGGGGGATGAGGTCCCCAACTATCACAGCCAGGTCGTTCTCTCCTCTCAGCAGGTCCAAGAGGCGGCTTTGGCCGCCTACCCTGGAGCGGATCTGTCCGGGGAGCCCTCCAGTTGGTTCGGTCCGGCCGTCCGGGACGAGGGCGGCACCGTCACCTCTATCCCCTTTGGCGGCCTTACCCTCACCGGCGGCCAGGTCCGGTCCATGCTGTCCCTCCGGTCCGCCGCCTTTACCGTGACCTGGGACGGGGAAAATTTTACCTTCGACGTTACTGGCTACGGCCACGGGGTAGGCATGAGCCAGTATGGAGCCAACGCCATGGCCAAGGAGGGGAAAAATTTTACAGACATCCTGACCTGGTACTATACCGGCACCCAGGTAGACGCTCTCTGGTGAGAAAGGCACAGCCCTCCCGGCAGGCCGGGAGGGCTGTGCCATCTCTCATGTAACGTCAAAACGCACGCCAAAATTTTAGCTGTTTTTATATTCTAGAGCTTATTTACATACCGAACAAATTTCAGTAATATAAAGCCAGTAATACATCTACAATGCCGGGTTAAATCCCAATATATTCCGGGCACTTATTTCACATTTGCTACCCAGAACAGCGAACTAGCTGGGGAAGCCTGCCACGCTACCTATTCGCCAAAGAAACCGGGGGACCCACTTCAAGACTGATACGACCGTTGCCGGCAGCGAGGGAGTGACTGGGGATGGATTCTATGAAATATGAGATCGCTGGCTTGGCGGTCATGACAGCAGCCGCATTTCTTTACGGCCCGGAGGTGGGAAGTTTTGTATTCTCCCTCTCAATCTTGATAGAAGGCATCGTCTGTTTAATCAAATTTCGGCGGAATCGCTGGCTCGCCCTGATGCTGCTCGTCATGGTGGTTTTGGGCAGCGTGCTCACCGTCCGGGAATTTGTTGGACTCTTATCCGAGTAATTGAAAAACTAGAACCTCCGGTGTTGCCAGGGGAGCAGTTCAAGATGGATACGGCCGCTGATGTCACAGGTGCTTGGGCATAGGCCGCACCAAAATACCAGCGCACCATTGGAGGACTGGTAAAAATGGGATCTGATTGGAACATAGATAAATATATTTTGATACTAGCCTTGTGTTCCTCCCTGATTGCCCTCTTATTTGCAGGTATTACGTATGCTATCTGTATTTATTGTTTTGGCATCTTTCTTTATGGGAGCATTGGGTGTATCTGTACAATAAAAAAGAAGCATTATGTTCGGGCCCTGGTTTATCTCCCCCTTATCATTTTATCCTTCGTCGCTCTGCTTCGGGAGTTATCACCAGCCCTAAAAAAATAGAGGGAACCCCCAGCTTACGCCATGGAACCCATTTAAGGCGGATACGACTGCTGATGTCAGGAGGGCTCGGATATGGACCGTAAAAAGTACCGTTACCGCTACCGCGTCACTGTTCTCGTAATCATGATAGCAGCCGGGATTTTTTCCAGTATGAAGGCAGTAAGCCTCATATTCTACACATCACTTTTGATTGAATGTTTCGGCGCTTTGATCGTAGATCGGCCGAAAGGCTGGATTGTGCCGGTACTGCTCGTAGCGGGGATCTTGGACGGTATTTTGGTGGTCAAAAAGCTCCTTGAGCTCATGTCTTAACTAAGCAGGCCCCCCGGCTTATGCCGGGGGGCCTGAATTTTGATGCGGAGCAGTATTTAGTTGGAAGCAGTATCCAAATCGGTATCCCCGCCCCAGATCATATTCTTCCGCAGCTCGGCACCCACGGTTTCCATCTGGTGTTTGGCCAGATTGGCCCGCATGGAGTTGAAGAAGGTGCGGCCGTTCTTGTTCTCGGCGATCCACTTACCAGCAAAGGTGCCGTCCTGGATGTCCTTCAGAACTGCCTTCATGTTCTTCTTGGTCTCCTCATAGGGCAGGACACGGGGACCGGACACATACTCGCCATACTCTGCGGTGTCGGAGATAGAGTAGTTCATGGCCGCCACGCCGCCCTTGTTGATCAGGTCGATGATAAGCTTCATCTCGTGGATGCACTCAAAATAGGCGTTCTCGGGCTCGTAGCCGGCCTCGACAAGAGTTTCAAAGCCCAGCTTCATCAGCTCCACCACGCCGCCGCACAGAATGGCCTGCTCACCGAACAGGTCGGTCTCAGTCTCATCGTGGAAGGTGGTTTCCATCACGCCGCCCCGGGCGCCGCCGATGCCGGCGGCATAGGCCAGTCCCAGCTTATAGGCGTCGCCGGTGGCGTTCTGCTCTACGGCGATCAGGCAGGGCACGCCCTTGCCGTTGACATAGGTGGAGCGGACGGTGTGACCGGGGCCCTTGGGGGCGATCATAACTACGTCTACGTCGGCGGGGGGAACGATCTGCTGATAGCGGATATTGAAGCCGTGGGCAAACATCAGCATATTGCCGGAGGACAGGTTGGGGGCGATGGACTTTTTATAGACCTCGGCCTGGACCTCGTCATTGATCAGGATCATGACGATATCGCCCCACTGGGCGGCCTCCTCCACTGTCTTGACCTGCAGGCCGGCCTTCTCAGCGTTGGCCCAGTTCTTGGAGCCCTGGCGCAGGCCGACGCAGACATCACAGCCGGAGTCCTTCAGATTCATGGCGTGGGCGTGGCCCTGGGAGCCGTATCCGATAATGGCAATCTTTTTCCCGTCCAGATAGCTCAGATCACAGTCCTTCTCATAGTACATTTTTGCCATAGTTGTATTCCTCCTTCAGTTTGTTGTCATCATATATAGTGCTACGCCCTCTTTCGATGGCGAGAGTACCCGTCTTTGCGATCTCCAGAATGCCGAAGTCGGCCAGCAGGTCTGTGAGTGCCCTGGTCTTGGACCGGTCACCGAAGATAGCTACCGTCAGGGTGTCCCGGCCCACATCGATGATGTTGGCCCGGAAGATGTTGGCCATTTGAATGACCTCATCCCTGGAATTGCGGTCCGTGGCCCGGACTTTGATGAGAGAAAATTCCCTCTGGATAGAGGTGGCCTCGTCCAAAATCTTTACCGCCAGCACAGGGATAAGCTTACGGCACTGGTCGGCAATCTGGTTTATCATCAGCTCGTCCGCCAGAATGCTGATCGCCAGGCGGGCGGTGTTGGGCCGGTCGGTTCCGCCGGTGACAATGGACTCGATGTTATACCCCTTACGGGCAAACAACCGGGCCACCTGGCTCAATACGCCGGGGATGTCCTGGACCAGGATGGCCAGGGTATACAGCTTTTTTTCTGGATCAAATTCCCGTTTCATATCCCCCTAGCCCCCTTATTTCAGTAAGAAGTCAGTGATATGGGCGCCGCCGGCTACCATGGGCCGGACCATCTCATCCATATCCAGGCGGCAGTCGATGACACAGCCGCGGCCAGCGGTCAGCGCTTCCTGGAAGGCCGCCTCCATCTCCGCCATACTGGTTACCCGGAAGCCCTTCAGGCGATAGGCCTCGGCCAACTTGACAAAGTCCGGGCCTCGGTCCAAGGTGGTCTCCGAGTACCGCTGATGGTAGATCAGATTCTGCCACTGGCGAACCATACCCAGGGTGCCGTTATTGAACACTACTGTAATGATAGGCAGGTGATAATGTTCTACCGTAGCCAGCTCATGGCAGTTCATGCGGAAGCAGCCGTCTCCGGTGGTATGGACCACCACCTTGTCCGGGTTGCCCAGCTTGGCCCCGATGGCCGCTCCCAGCCCGAACCCCATGGTCCCGAAACCGCCGCTGGTCAGCAGCTGCCCAGGATAGTCAAAATGGAAGTGCTGAATGGACCACATCTGATGCTGGCCCACATCGGTGGCCACGATGGTATCCTGGGGCGCCAGACGCCGGATGGTCTCCAGCACCTGCTTGGGGGTAAGCTTATCTCCCGTTTCCGCCACCGAGGGGACCCGCAGAGGCAGGACCTGCTCCTTCCATTCCGGATGGCTGTACTGGGGCAGCTTGGCGTTGAGCATCTCCAACACCCGCCGGGCTGAACCGATGATGTGGTGGTCCGTGAGGACATTTTTGTCAATCTCAGACCGGTCAATGTCAATCTGGACGACCTTGGCCTGGCTGGCAAAGGTCTCCGGCTGGAGCGCCACCCGGTCTGAGAAGCGGCAGCCCACGGCGATGAGCAGGTCACACTCATTGCACGCCACATTGGATGCCTGAGAGCCGTGCATCCCAATCATCCCTGTCGTCAGCGGATGTCCGCCCGGGAAGCCGCCGCCCCCCATAACAGTGATGGCCACCGGAGCGTCCAGCTTCTCGGCAAACTCCCGGAACTGCCGGTGGGCACGGCCCCGGACCACACCGCCGCCGCAGATGAGCAGCGGCCGCCTGGACTGGGCAATCATCTCCACCAGGGTATCAATGTCCCCTTTGTTGGGCTCCGGAGCCTTCAGCTCGTGGCTGGTGGCCAGGGACTGGATGGAGCTGCAGGAGCGGTTCCTGCTCCAAGGGACAAACTCATAGTCGATCTCCACACTGGGAAACGTAACATTTTTCAGGAAATCGATGAGCACCGGGCCGGGCCGGCCGGTGGCCGCCACGGCAAATGCCTGACGCATCACGTCCGGGATGGTCTGGGCGTCCCGGACCAGATAGGTGGCTTTGGTAATAGGCATAGCGATGCCGGTAATGTCCACCTCCTGAAAGGCGTCCTTCCCCAGCGTCTGCTCCGTCACATTGCAGGTGATGAACACAATGGGAGAAGAGTCCATATAGGCGGTGGCAATCCCGGTGACCAGATTTGTGGCGCCAGGGCCGCTGGTAGCGAAACAGACCCCCACTTTCCCGGTGGAACGGGCATAGCCGTCGGCGGCGTGAGCAGCCCCCTGCTCATGGGCGGTCAAGATATGGTGGATCCTATCCTGATAGTTATACAGCTCATCATAGAGATTCAGGATCGTTCCACCTGGATATCCGAAAACAGTGTCCACCTCCTGCTCCAGCAGACACTCCATGATGGCCTGAGTGGCGCGTACTTTCAAAACGGCTGACCCCCTTTGGGTGAGATAGAAGTGTGATGTTACGCTGCGCTTTGCGCATGCGGTCTGGGCGCTCTCGCTGCGGCTCTGGACACAAACGGCCGGACTTCGCCTGCCCTGGTTTGTATTCGCCGCTCCGCTCCAAGCTCCGCGCTCAAATTTTCCCTCCGCCCTTCTGCACGGCGATGACGCCGGTACGGGCAACCTCCAAAATGGAGAAGGGCCGCATCATGGCCTGGAAGGTATCCAGACGATCCGGCGTGTCGGACAGTTCCAGAGTCATAGAGGTAGGAGAGATATCATCCACCTTAGCCCCGTAGATGGAACAGATGGTCATAATATCCTGCCGGGTTTTATTGTTGGCGTTTACCTTTAAGATCATCAGCTCCCGGCCAATCAAGTTGGTCTCCTCCAAAGTGCGGACCTTGATGACCTCGATGAGTTTGTTGAGCTGCTTTTCCACCTGCTCCACCACGCTGTTGCCGCTATCCACGATGATTGTGATACGGGAGATGGTAGGGTCGTCGGTGACACCCACGGCCAGGGATTCGATGTTGAAGGCTCGGCGGGCAAACAACCCAGTAATACGGTTTAGAGCGCCCGCCTGGTTCTCCACCAGCACGGAGATTGTCTGTTTCATCTGGTCCCCCTCCTTTAATCGTTGGTGCCCACGTCGGGGTGGACTTCACAGAGCATCAGGCAGGCGCCTTTGGTGGACAGAAAGCGCTCGATGGCCTCGTCCAGTTCTTCCTCCTCGCGGACCATAATGCTGGGGATCCCGTAAGCGGCGGCAATGGCGGCAAAGTCCGGGGAACCGTCCAAATCCACCCCAAAGGGGCCATGATAAGGAACTGATTTCTGGATCTGGTGGACCAAACCCAGGGTATGGTTCTGAAACACAAGAATCTTGATATCCAAATCAGCACACCGTATGGCGGCCAGTTCGTTCATGGCCATCTGGAAAGAGCCGTCTCCACAGACAACGACGGTCTGCCTGCCCGGCTTCGCCACCTTGACGCCAATCGCGGCGGGGAGGGCGTAGCCCATGGTCCCCAAGCCGCCGCTAGTCAGCAGTCGGCCGTGCTTTTGGGGAAAATACTTACAGGTAAAGATCTGATTCTGGCCTACATCCACGCACACCACGGCGTCCTCATCCAGCTTGGCCCCCAGCCTACGGATGGCAGTACCAGGGAACACAGAACCGGGGCGCTTAGGAAAGACCCGGCTCAACTCGGCCTTCCGGTAGTCCCGAAGCATGGCCAGCCAGTCGGCAGAATCGGTGCTGGAAACACCCATATCAAGGATCTGGCGAAGGATGACCTTCACGTTGCCTACCAGGGGGACGGCGGCCTGCATATTTTTCCCGATCTCCGCCGGATCCACGTCGATATGAATGGTGGCCATCCTGCGCTGTATCTCGTCGGGGGAGGTGATGGCCCGGTCGGCAGCCCGAGTGCCCACCATGATGAGCAGGTCGGACTTTGCCAGGGCTTTGTTGGCACAGTGGTTGCCGTGGGCTCCGATCATTCCCAGGTTGAGCGGGTGGTCTGTGGGCATCAGGCCAATGCCCATCATGGTCTTGACAACCGGGATATTGGCGGTCTCCGCCAGCTCCAGCAGTTCCTCCTGTGCGTCGGCCAGCCACACACCGCCGCCAGCGCAAATCAGAGGCTGGCGGGCCTTGGCGATGGTTTCCACTACACGCTTAATTTGGAGATCATTTCCCTTGACGCTGGGCTTGTACCCCCGGATATTGACCTCCTCAGGCCAGTCAAACTTCTTTAACGTCTGCTCCTGGACATCGATAGGAATATCAATGAGGACCGGGCCCGGACGACCAGTGGAGGCGATATGGAAGGCCTCTCGGACCACCCGGGGAATGTCGTTGGCATTTTTTACCAGATAGCTGTGCTTGGAGAAGGGCGCCACGGCACCGGTGATATCCACCTCCTGGAAGATATCTCGGCCCAGAAGATGGCTGGGCACCTGTCCGGTGATAGCCACCATGGGGATAGAATCCATGTAGGCTGTAGCGATACCAGTAATCAGGTTGGTGGCCCCGGGACCGGAGGTGACCATGCATACTCCTACCTTGCCGCTGACCCTGGCATAGCCGGAGGCCATATGGCCGGCGTTCTGCTCCGTCCGCACCAGGGTATAGCCAATCTCCGGATGTTCCTTTAGGGCGTCTACCGCCGGGCAGATGGTGGCTCCGGCGTAGCCAAAAATATGGTCTACCTGCTCACGCAGCAGGCTTTCAATCAACGCGTGCGCTCCATTCATGGAACTTCACCTCCATTGGTGTGCTTTGGATCAAAAAAACAAAAACGGCTTCGTCCTATCCATACAGATAGGACGAAGCCGGATGCTCCGTGGTACCACCTAAATTCATAACCTTTGGCTGGTTATGCGCTCATTTCCCCAATAACGGTGGGAGAACCGTTCCAACCTACTATGGCACGCCGCCAGTTCAGAAGGACTGCTCACGGGCGAGCTTCGGGGGAGGTCCTTCACGAGCGCTTACACCGACCGCGCCCTCTCTTCGCATCCAGACAAGCCTACTGTCCCGTTCATCGCGTTTATGATGATTGTTCACAATCATACTCTATTCTGTCGGATTTGTCAATTCCCTTTCCCCGGAAATTTCTCCGTTTTTTATTGCTTGACCATGTCTACCAAATGTCTACCAAAAAAAGCGGGAAAGCGCTGGGAAACAGGGCTTTCCCGCTTTTCCATTTTCTGGGTGTCTACCAGATGTCTACCAAGGGTACTTTTTCTTTGGAAAAGCGCCCTTTTTTATTTGCTCTTAGCGGGTTTTCCTCACCTTTTTTGCTGTGCAAGGGGCGTTATACAGGGCTAATGCCCTAAAAAGTCCTCAAAGCCTCGAAAAAATGGGGATTTTGTCAGAAAAGTCCCCGAAAAAATTTAAGGAGGAATCCCGAATGAGAAACCTGAAACGGGCTCTTAGCCTGGCTCTGGCTTCCGTCATGGTCATGGGCCTGATGGTAGTCGGCACCGGCGCGAGCTACGCCGATGTGTCTTCCGAGCAGAATCAGGAAGCCATCGAAGTTCTCCAGGCTGTCGGTGTTATGACCGGCGACGAGAACGGCAAGTTCAACCCCGACGCAAAGGTCACCCGTAACGAGATGGCCGTCATCATGTCCAACATGCTGGACTACAAGGTGTCCAACTATGCTGGCACCGCCCCCTTTACCGATGTGCCCGCCTGGGCCGAGCCCTATGTGGCCGCCTGCTGGACCCACGGTATTATTTCCGGCTATGACGCCAAGACCTTCGGCGGCAGCGACTCCGTCACCGCCGCTCAGGCCGCTCTGATGATGCTGAAGGCTCTGGGCTACTTCCAGTATCAGTCCGATTTCGGCGACAGCTGGGAGCTGTCCACCATCCGCAAGGCCAACCAGATCGACCTTTACAGCGATGTTAAGGCCGCCGCTCTGGAGGCTATGACCCGCAACGACGTGGCCCAGCTGGCTCTGAACACTCTGGAGGCCACCGTGGTCGACGCCTCCGGCGAGCCCAACAAGGTCATCACCCCCGACGGCACCACCGTTCTGGTCGGCGCGGTTGAGTACTTCGAGCTGGAGAAGTCCGGCAACCAGTACACCACCATCTTCGAGGGCAACAACGACAACGGCAAGTACACCGTCCAGCTGGGCGAGGAGCTGTACGACGGCGATCTGGAGAAGCGCGACAGCACCGACGAGTTCAATCGTCCTGCTTCCGTGTGGAGCTACCAGAGCCGCGAGATCGGCAAGTACGCCGACGCCGCCAAGTACACCTACACTGCCGCTGTGTCTAACAAGACTCTGGCCAACGACATTGGCAAGACCGCTCTGGACAACTACAGCTGGTCCGTTTCCGTGGACGGCAACTATCAGACCGCTGCCAAGCCCGACAAGAATGCCTCCGGCGACTGGTATCAGACCGGCAAGGGCGTTCTGACCCAGGTCTTTGTGGACAACAAGACCGAGTCCGTGGACGTGGTTCTGGTCAACTCCTACGTGGCCGAGATCACTAAGGTGGTCGAGGACGACGGCGAGTACACCCTGACCCTGAAGCCCTACGCTCCCAATGGCGGCAGCAACCCCGCCGCCGGTGACCGCACCTTCGAGACCGACGTTGTCGGCTTTGAGAAGGAGGACATCGTGGTCTACACCGCCGCTCAGAGCGAGATCCAGTCTGTTGCTAAGGCCGAGATCGTCAGCGGCGACGTGACCTCCGTCAAGATCGGCAAGAACGCCAGCCTGGACGGCACTCAGTACGACTACTCCAAGATGATCGCCAAGAATCTGGACGACAACACCGCCACCGATCCCTCTCTGAACGATGGCTATGAGTTCTATCTGGATACCTATGGCTACATGATCGCCTTCAAGGGCGTGGAAACCATCGACGACTATCTGTTCGTCACCAAGGCTCTGCCCAGCGTGACTGGCGTAGACGCCAAGGTCGTGCTGGCTGACGGCACTGAGAAGACCATTGCTGTCGACGAGGTCGAGGGCAACGGTGCCTCCGCCAAGGCCGAGGACGCTGTGATCGGCACTTACGGTGCTGACGGCGCTGTTGCTACTAACAACATCTACTCCTACACCGAGGACGACGGTGTCTATACTCTGACCGCTCTGAAGAGCGGTACCGGCGACGGCCAGTATAAAGCTATCCTGACCCTGGGCACCTCCAATAACGAGTACAACGACACCACCCCCGCAAACTCCAAGGTGTATTACACCATCGAGCGGGACATCGCCAAGATGGTCGGTAAGGCCGCCGTCGGCAGCACCGCTCCCTCCGATGTCCGTCTGACCACCGACACTGTGTTCGTGGACGTGAAGGACAACGTGATCTACAACGGCTACACCGAGGTTGTGGACTATGAGCACGCCAACGCCGCTGTGGTCTTTGACAAGAACGGCAAGGCTGAGATCATCTTTGTCACCAACTGCTCCGTCAGCGGTGTGGACGCCGACTACTTCTTCGTGAAGGACGGCAAGCCCGTCATCACCAAGGACGGCTCCACCAAGTACTACACCTATGACGCCTTCATCGACGGCGAGGCCGTGAAGGTCACCACTAAGGGTATGCTGTCCGAGGCTGACGCCAGCGGCGTGCTGCCCAAGAACTCCCTGTACAAGATCACCAAGCAGAACGCCGACAACGAGGTCACCGCTGTTGACCTGGTCGCCACCTGGGACGAGACCAGCATCTTCACCAGCAACTACGCCACCCTGGCCGACGGCTACACTCTGGGCCTGCACAACGCCTCCAGCGACTTGGCTGATGGTCAGACCAACGACACCTTCCGCTATGACGACGAGACTGTCTTCGTGGTGATCGAGCCCAAGAACAAGAAAGGCACCGTGGTCGACGCTGACAAGGTCTATCTGGGCACCGACGCCGACATCGAGACCGAGGACGACGTGACCGCCGTCTATGTCATCGACGCCGACGACAAGACCGACGCCACTCCTTACGCCACTCTGGTCTATGTGATCAAGCAGGCTAACATCGGCGGGACCACCACCCCCGAAACTCCCGATTACACCGGCGTGTTTGTGGACATCAGCGATCCCACTGATGTGACCGTCACCTACAACGGCGATGCTGCGCCCGAGCTGGAGACCATTCTGGCCGCTGTTGAGGCTGAGATCGTAAAGGCCGGCTACACCGTCAATGAGATCACCGAGAGCAGCACTCCTGGCAGTTATGTGTTCAGCGCCACTAAGGGGAAGATTACTCGGAATTATACCTATGATTCCACCACTGCTCCCACTCCGGTGTTTGCAGTCAGCAAGGTGACCACTGATAACGAGTATGTCAATATTCAGTCCTTCAGTGATTATGTTGCCTCCTCTGGCAAACTGAAGGTTGTCTTCACCAAGAAGGACGGCGGCACTTTTGACGGCACTTACACCAGCTCCACTCTGTCCGGCGGCCTGACTTCCTCCTCTGTTACCCCCACCAAGAGCACCGACAACAAGACCCTGACCCTGGAGTTTACTCTTGGTACTCTCAGTGCTGATATCACCACTGATGTAAAGGTAACTCTTGGTTAAGATCAGATATTGTTCTGACTTATGAAAGATACCCCCGGACTTCGGTCCGGGGGTGTTCTTTCACCTTTATTTTATCCCAAAGAGCCGGAAAGAGGACCCGGACTTGATGGCGCTGCCCGGTCCGGAGCTGGTGCTGGAGGAGTACAGGTTGATGGTTTTCAGCTGTCCCAGCCCCAGCGCGGAACAGTGCCCGCCGCTCCGCTCGTACAGGTCCATGCTGATCGACAGGCCCTCCATCCCATAGCACAGCGCCCCGTTTGACTCCCAGAAGTCCAGAAAGCGTGTCGTCCATCCGCTGCTGATCCCCAGGGAATACTCGGTATACCGGTTGCTGTTGGAGGACTCGGTGTTCAGGGATGAGTAGACACTGTCGCTGATCCCGTTAAAGCGCATCCACATGGAATAACCGCTTGTGGCGACCACGGCGGCCCGGACCACCAGAAACAGCTTGAGATAGGAACCCGTGTCGAGCTGGCTCACATCCAGAGCTACCTTCGCCGTGTTCTGTGTCAGCGTCCTGTCCAGCAGCAATTCCAAGCGGTTGGCGGCCTGGACTGACTGGAGCGCTCCGCTCAGGGCGGTCAACTGCTCCACAGTTGCCGCTCCCTCCAGACCCGCCGAGAGCGCCCCGTCTATCTTCTGATTGTCCTCATTGAACTCTGTGCGGAGCACCGCATCCTCCGCCTCCCATTGGTTGAGCTGGTAATGCTGCGTCTTATTCGTTGACATAAATGAGTAAGGTTAAGAGTGTGGCTTTTGCGGGGTACGCCTTTTTTACACACTTTGACAGGATTGTCTAAAGGGGGCCTGTAAACACGGCGCACCTAGTTGTCACGCCCTACACATAGGTCCCCCTCTGTCTAACACAAAAAACCGTCCCGGAGTAGGACGGTTTCATACATTTTTTGGAAATTATAAGCCAACTTTATTCCTTTTCAAAAAAGCTCCCCTGTCCAGGACAGGGGAGCTTTTTATTAGGCCGGTTCAGCCCACTTCAGCGGGGACAGGGGGCTCGGCCTCCTTCTTTTTCCGGCGGAAGGTATGGCTCAAGTCGTCGATGACTGAGTAATACACTGGAGTAAATACCAGGGTTATCACCGTAGATATGACCATGCCTGAGATCATCGTGACGCCCATATCGGTCATCATCTCGTTGGTTTCCCCAATACCAAGGGCCATGGGGATCATGGCAATCACCGTAGTCAGGGTGGTCATCAGAATGGGCCGGACGCGCAGAGGGCAGGCATGGAGGATGGCCTCCTCCCGGCTTTCTCCCTTGGAGCGGCGGATCTTGATGTACTCCACGAGGATGATAGAGGAGTTGACCACCGTACCGGCCAGCATAATAATAGACACCAGCGCCAGGATGGACAGGTCCCGCCCAGTGAGGGGCAGGGCGAACAGAGCGCCAGTAAAGGCCACCGGGAGGATCAGCATGACCATGACCGGCATGGCAAAGGACTCGAACTGGACCGCCAGCACAAAGTAGACCAGCAGCAACGCAACCACCAGAGCAAAGCCCAAGTCAGCAAAGCTTTCCATCATATCCTCATAGGAGCCGGCGGTCTGGGCCTCATAGCCCTGGGGCATGGCATACCCGTCCAGGATCTCATTGATGGCGGCGGTCATCGCTGTCGTATCGCCGCTGATGGTATCACCGGTGATGGTGACCTGTCTGGTCTGGTTGCTGCGTGTGATGCTCTGGGGCGCCTGCTCCACAGTCACCTCCGCCACCGAGGACAGGGGGATGGTCCCCCCGTAGCTGGAAGGAACCGGCATGGACTTCAGGGCATCCAGACTGGCGGAGGCGGCCCCGTCGCCCTTGACCACTACATCATACTCCTTGTTGTCAATGGTAACTGTGGTGGCGGTGACGCCGGTCAGTTCCGACCGGACCGCGGAGCCAATAGACGCGGCGGTCAGGCCATATTGGGCGGCCGCCTCCCTCCGAATGGATACCTTGACCTGATCCACAGCCTCGGACAGAGAACTCTCCACATCCACGGCGTCAGGCAGGGCGGCAATTTGGTCCTTCAGATCGTTCGCGATCATCTCCAGCGTATCATAGTCATCGCCAGAGACCTCTACGTTGATATCATTGCCGCTCATCATAGTCATGGAGCTGGAGGCGCTGACCGTGATCTCGCAGCCCGCGATATCCTGCAGGGCCAGACGCAGATTGTCCTCAATATCAAAGGCGCTGCGCTCCCGCTCACTCTTTCCCACAAGGTTGACACCCATGGTCACAGAGTTTCCGGAGGACATCATGGAGGAGCCGCCTCCCTGGGCGATGTAATACATATCTTCCATCTCCGGGACCTCCCGCTCCACAATGGCGGCGACACGATCGGAGATAGCGGTGGCCTCCTCCACAGAGGAGCCGATAGGCATTCCAATACTGATGGAAACGCTGTTCTGATCCATTTCCGGGATCATGACCATCTTGGTGTTGGCCAGGGTGAGAACAAATATTGCCACCAGACCAAGGGAGGCCAGCATCCCCATCTTCAGATGGCGGACGAAATAGCCCAGAAGGCCCATATAGCCGTGATAGATCCGCTGGAACAGGCGGGTGGAGAAGGTAGCTCCACCGCTCCTCTTCAGGGCCCGGGCGGCCTGCTTCTCCCTGCGGCGGCGGACCTTCTCCTCATCCAGGGTAAAGTAGCACAGAAGGGGCACCAGTGTGAGAGAGATAATCAAAGAAGCCGCGATCAGCGACGCGATGGTCAGACAGAAGTCGCGGAACATATCCCCCGCCATACCTTCCACCAGTCCCAAGGGGACGAACACGGCCAGAGTGGTGAGGGTGGAGGCTACCACAGAGGAGGTGACCTCCCGGGTTCCATCGACACAGGCACTCAACCGATCGTGTCCTTCGTCAGAAAAACGGTTGATGTTTTCCAGTACGACGATGGAGTTGTCCACAATCATACCTACGCCCATGGCGATGCCGCCCAGACTCATCATGTTTAAGGTCAGGTCCAGCACGCTCATCAGAACGAACACAGACAGGATGCACACGGGCATGGAGATACAAATAGTTAGGGTAGAGCCTCCCCGGCGCAGGAACAGCAGCACCACGACAGCGGCCAGCAGGACGCCCTGCCAGATGTTGCTGAAGGCAGAGTTCACCGACTGGTCAATGTAATCACTGGCGATATAGGGGACAGAGTAACGAATATTTGGGTTCTCCGCCGCCAGCTCCTGGAGCCGTGTTTCCACAGCCCGCGCCACGGCCATTTCATTTCCTCCCGCCTGCTTGGATACCTGAAGAATAACGCAGGAGGTTCCCCCTACTTTAGCGACCGCGTCCAGGTCCTCCGCCTCCATCCTGACATCGGCCACCTCGGACAGACGGACTGTCCCGCCGGCCGGCAGCGTAATCAGGGTGTTGGCAACATCCTCCAGTGAGGTGTATTTGGCGTCGGTGGACACCGTCAGCTTCTTCGAGCCGCTCTGTAGATCGCCGCCGGGGTACAGCAGGTTCTGTCCTGCCAAGAACTGACTGATATAGCTGTTAGACAGGCCAAAGCCCGCCGCCTTGGCCGGGTCAATCTCCACGGCGATCTGTTGCGCGTTTCCGCCGCCGACGGATACCTGTGCCACTCCGTCGATGCGCTCCAGGGCGGGAGCAATCTCATCCTCCGCCAGAGTCTGGAGCTGGGACAGGTCCTCGCCCATCAGGGCAATCATAGCTGTGGGCATCAGTTCACTGGCGTTGATGTTGATGATCATGGGGTCTGCGGCATCCTCCGGCAGGGAAACCATGTCAAATTTCTCCCGCAGCTTGGTAGCCGCAATGTCTAGGTCGGTTCCTTCCTCGTAAGTAATTTGAATGGTGCTGACGCTCTCTGACGAAGTGGATTGGATCTCATCCACACCGGAAACCGACATAATAGCGGATTCCAATGGAGCGGTCACCAGATCCTCAATGTCGCTGGGGTTGGCGCCCACATAGGTAGTCATCACCACAGCCATGGGCATTTCCATATTAGGCATCAGAGCCATTTGCAGGCGGGCGCTGAAAAGGACACCGAAGATGACCACCATGATGACCGCCAACAATGTCGCTACTTTATGGCGGATACAGGCTTTTGCAGTATTCATCAGGGCTCAATCCTCCCCGGATACGATCCGCACCGCAGTGCCGTCAGCCAGATAGGACTGGCCCACAGTTACGAGCTGCTGCCCTTCGCTCAGGCCAGAGGTCACCTCGGTTACACCGTTTCCGGTCAGCCCAATCGTCACCTCGGTGTACTTGGCCACGCCATCCTCCACTACAAAGGCATATTGGGTCGAACCGCTGGTCAGGATGGCCTCAGTGGGAACTACCACAGCGTCCGCGGAGGTGTCCGTGTGGAAGGTCACATCGGCGAACATACCAGACAGCAGGCCCTCGATGTCCTCGTCCAAGGCTACAGTGACGGTATATAGCTTGGTCTGCGCATTGGCCGCCTTTTCGATGCCCCGGATGGTCCCCACCGTGGATACGCCCAGGGAACTGATGGTCACGTCGGCTTCATCTCCCTGGCCAAGCTTGGGTACCAGAGCCTCCGACACAGACACCTGGACCTTCATGGTGTCCACTCCCTCCACCACGGCTACCGGCATAGAGGCAGATACATAGCCACCCTCTGTGGCATTTAAAGTAACCACAGTCCCGGCAACGGGGGAAATCACATTTCCACCACTGTCTACATTCTCTAAAACAGTGGCCAGCTGCTCCACATTAGATTTATAGCTCTGCATCCCAGCCTCTAACTGGGAGAGCGTGGAGTTGCGGGTTGCAACGGCGCTCTCCAGCTGGAGTTCAGCCTGATCGATCTCCAGCTGAGAAGCCGCCCCAATCTCCTTCAGCGCCTTCAGGTCGCTGAGGTTTTTCTCATATAAGGCGATCTGGCTGTCAAAGACTGCCTTCTGATCCTGGTAGCTTTGAACAGCGGAACTGTAACTAATATTGGCGGCGTTGTAAGAGGAGAGGGTGCTGGCCATATCCAGTGTGCAGATTTTCTCCCCGGCAGATACGGTATCACCCGCCTCCACATAGACAGCGGTACACTGGGCATTGACAGCCACAAAAATGGACTCTTGTCCGTCAGCGACCACCTTGCCAGACACCTTGTTCTCTGTGGAGATGGTCTGGCGGGATACCTCCTCCACCTGAACCGCCACGCCGGCGGGGACATCTGTCTGGGAGCTGTCCTCCTCCCCAGACTGGCAGGCGGCAAGGGACAAGATCATGGCGGCCGCCAGGACAGTGGAAATCGTACGAGTGTGCTTCATGGTGCTCTCCTTCAATTCAAAATGCCGTAGTCCACGGCCCAGCGGTAATTGTTATAAGCAGTAAACAGGTCGACCTCAGCGCCCTCCACCGTTTCCTGGGCGCTCTTCACCTTGTCCTCCGCCTCCAACAGCCCGTTGTCGGACAAGCTGCCCTGGCTATGCTTCAGTTGGGCCACGGAGTAATTGTCCTGCTCCACCGCCAAGGCGGTCCTGGCGGCGTCCAGCACCTGCTTATAGTCCTTCACTTGGAGGTACAGGGAGCGGAAGCTGTTTTCAAAGCTCTGTAATGTCGCCTGATAAGTATATTGGGCAGATTCCCAGGTGTGCTGGGCGGAAACATACTGATACTTTTTCTCGTTGTAATTGTAATCCTTTCCAGCGTCCTTAAAGTCCTCTTGGGCGTCTTCCAAGGTGCGCTGGGCGGCAAACAGATCGTAGCTGACCTCCTTGGCGGCAGCCAAATCCGCCTCCAAGTCCATTTCCTCCAGCTGTTGGCTGGTGACCTGGGGCAGCCCCTGAAGCTGGATGTTCCCGGTCTGCTCCGCTCCGATCAGCATCTCAAGCTGTGCCTTGTAGTTGGAGATATTCATCTCCAGTGTTTGCTGACCGCTGACCAGGGCCGTGCGGCTGGCCTGTGTCTGACGCAGTGTCTGGGAAGAAATATGGCCCAGCTCATAGCGCAGCTCCATTTCCTGGATAGTGCGGTCCAAGGCAGTCAACTGGCGGTCCAGGGCGCTGTCATTCAACTCCAAATCCACCAAAGCCACATATAGGGATTCAGCTGCCATTATAATCTGCTCCTGGGCGTTTTCCAACTGGCGGATGACAGCGGCGTTGTCCTCCTGGATCTTTCCATCTTTCAAATCGTCAAAGGTATCCCGCAGGGAATCGTAGGCGGCATCCATAGAGGAGGCGGCGATAGAGCCCACAGTACCTCCTGTGACAATCATTCCCCACTGGGCCTGGGCAATCTGGTTAATCTGCTTGCGGATATCGTCGGTCATTTTTTCATAATCTATGGCCTCGATGGCCTGGATACTCTCCTCCAAGGCTAACAGATTCAGATTGTTCTCCCGCAGGCGGTGCTCCAAGTTGGTAAAACTGATAGAGCCCACCGGATCAGGTATGTATTCCTCCGCGGGCGGCTGTTCCTCCTGTTCCTCCTCCGCTTCCCCAGCGTCCGCTCCATAGACGGCGCTCTCCATCTCCTCGGCGCCTTCCGTATTTTCCGGGGAAACATCCGGTTCTCCAGAGGTTGGGGCCCCGTCAGTCTGGGCAGCGGTGCTCCCGGAGGACACAGCGTCGTCCTCCACAGCCAGAGCCGCCCCGCCAATCAGGGACAGCCCCAGCGCCGCCGCCAGCAGCAGCGCGATGGTCCTATGTTTCATGTGGTTTCCTCCTCATGTGTCCGGGCTGCGCAGCCATAGCGCAGCAAATCGATTCTTGCTTGCAGGATATCACGTTGTATCTCCCGCTGACTATATTCCTGTAGAGTTTCCACGACAGCACCGCCTAAAATAGCCATGCCCAGGAAAAAGATATGTTCCGCATACTCTCTATTCTGTTGCCGCAGCCCGGTCATATCCGTCTCATCCCATAAAGGTTCTGGCATCAATCCTGGTCGTTCTGTCAAAAAGCTCTGGGTCTCTATCCCCGGATTGAGGCGCAGGACCTGAATAAAACGTGCCAGCACTGGGTCAGCGACTCCTCTTTGTTGAACTAAACGGTCAAACGCCCCAAGAGGAAGGGATAATAAATCACCTTCATGGGTATGCAAAATATCCCGCAGGCTTTGGATAAAATATTCCCGTACACCTTTTAGTAAGTAACGGATCATGTCCTCCTTATCGGTAAAGTATTGGTAGAAGCTACCCCTTGGAATGTGGGCAGCCGCAATGATACGGTTGATAGATACATCAGTGAATCTGACCCGGGTACATTCCTCCCAGCAGGCGTCCATCAGCCGCAGCCGTTTTTCTTCCGGCAGGCGAAAAAATGTACTGGTTGGCATATGCGTCCTCCCTTATGACGACCTGTCGCTTGTGACAGCCTGTCGCATATTATACACACCATCTCCCCCTGTGTCAACTCAAAGACCTGTTACGATTTTGTGAATTTTTTTAGACCCTATTAGGTAGACATCCCAAATTATTTTTCTCTTCTATGTCTACCAAATGTCTACCAAAAAAAGCGGGAAAGCGCTGGGAAACAGGGCTTTCCCGCTTTTCCATTTTCTGGGCGTCTACCAGATGTCTACCAAGGGCACTTTTTCTTTGGAAAAGCGCCCTTTTTTATTTGCTCTTAGCGGGTTTTCCTCACCTTTTTTGCTGTGCAAGGGGCGTTATACTCCGCTGGGCCGACTATTGGGCGAAAACTCCCCTGTTTTGAACGAAAAAAGCGCGAAAATTCAGGCGTTTTCCCCTAACAATGACCGCTGTAAAATAATGGCTCTCTACTCGAAACAGGTCGGAGGGCGGCCCCTGAACGTTGCCATGGAGCGCTCCACAGGGCCTCTGCTGACGGTCGGCACAGGAAGGGGCAGCTCTCCCGCCTGTTTCGGGTTCCGGGGCGAAAAGCGGTCAGTTGAGATATGGTCCGAAAGGCTGCACAGGTCCGAGGGCCAAAAAATTTAAGGAGGAATCCCGAATGAGAAACCTGAAGCGGGCCCTTAGCCTGGCTCTGGCTTCCGTCATGGTCATGGGCCTGATGGTAGTCGGCACCGGCGCGGCCTACGACGATGTGTCTTCCAAGCAGAATCAGGAAGCCATCGAAGTTCTCCAGGAAGTCGGTGTTATGACCGGCGACGAGAACGGCAACTTCAACCCCGACGCACTGGTCACCCGTAATGAGATGGCCGTGGTCATGTCCAACCTGATGGACTACCGCGTAGCCAACTACAAGGGCACCAGCCCCTTTACCGATGTCCCCGCATGGGCTGAACCCTATGTAGCCGCCTGCTACACCAACGGCATCACTTCCGGTGTCAGCGCCACCACCTACGGCGGTGACCAGTCTGTCACCACTGCCCAGGCCGCTCTGATGCTGATGAAGGCCCTGGGTTACTTCCAGTTCCAGTCCGACTTTGAGAATGACTGGCAGTTCTCCACCATCAAGCAGGCCAACAAGATCGACCTGTTCATCGATGTGGAGTCCGGCGTCATCGAGCCCATGACCCGCAACGACTTGGCTCAACTGGTGCTGAACACCCTGAAGGCCGGCACTGTTGAGGCCGACAACGACACCATCAAGGTCGACGCCGACGGCGTCAAGGTTGAGGCTGGTAAGGTCAGCTACAACTTCATCACCAGCGGCGAGTCCTATGCCGGCGCCATCAAGGGCCTGACCACCGCCGGCACTGTTGTCAACTCCGGCACCCGGATCGTGGAGCTGGGCGAGAAGCTGTATCAGGGCGATCTGAAGATGTACGAGGATCGCAGCGACGACTTCGGCCGTCCCGGCACCCGCTGGACCTACAAGACCACTACCATTGGCACCTACTCCGATACCCCCGCCGCCACCTACACCGCCAAGATGAGCAAGGACGACCTGTACGACCTGCTGGGCAAGGACGTGGTGGACGACTATCGTCTGGATCTGTTCGTTGACGGTGTGAAGGTGGCCGACGAGGTCGCCATCACCACCACCTACGCTCAGGCCAACTCCTCCTCCGCCTCCTGCCAGAGCGGCAAGGGCGTGCTGACCGAGGTGTATACGGACGCCGACAAGGAGCTGGTCACCGTCACCGTGTCCAACACCTATCTGATGCAGGCCACCGGCGACTACAACGAGAGCAAGGGCACTGTGGCTGTCACCACTCTGACCACTCCCATTGGCGGTCTGACCAACAGCGTCAACTCCCTGGCTGACGACGACTTCGACTCCGTCAAGGATATGGCCGAGGACGACTACATCCTGTACACCTACGCTGGCGGCAAGGTTCAGTCCGCTGTGAAGGCTGAGGTCCTGACCGGCGAGGTCACCGCTTACTCCACCGCTACCAAGACCTATGGCGACGCCGGCGGCAACGTGACCATCGACGGCACCAAGCACGACTACGCCAAGTTCGCTGAGGTTGACGGCGACAACGGCTGCGCCACCGAGTTCTCTGTGGGCAACAACGCCGCCATCGTGCTGGATCAGTACGGCTATGCCCTGTATGTGGACGACGCTTCCCTGTCCATGGGCAACTATGTCTACATCAACGGCATCGCCAAGGAAACCAACCTGTCTACTAAGGACATCTCTGACGCCTACTTCTCCGATGGCGCTAATGAGACCATCACCATCAAGGAGCTGCGGAACGCGGCCGGCCAGAAGCAGACAATCACTTACGCCAGCGGTAACCGTACTGATAGCTACAACGGCTGGTACTCCTATAGCCGCAACAGCAAAGACGAGTACACTCTGACTGCTGCAGCCACTACCGGAACCAGTTCTGCCACCAGCATCAAGAACAACAAGGTAGTCATTTTTGACAGCGTGGTAGGCAACAGCAACACCGTGTTTATCGTGAAGGACAAGAACGACGACATCACCGTATACACCGGCATCGTCAACGTGCCCGACATTACTATCACTGGTGGCAAGATCGCCTATATGCGGGACAAGGACAACAGCAGCAAGGCCGCCTCTCTGGTCTTTGTGGACGTGGGCACCGGCAGCGTGAAGAACACCACCGACAGCCTGCTGTACACTGTGAAGAAGGATACCACCTTTGTGGACAACAGCGACAATGAGAAGGTGGAGCGCTGGTTCGTGGTCCTGGACGGCGAGCTGACCAAGGTGGAGACCAAGGAGCGTTGGAGCAAGGGCAACCTGTATGAGGATTACTCCATCGACGCTGACGGCTACTATGAGACCGGCTCCACTTTTGACACCACTGATCCTGATAAGGTCAACGTTTCTCTGAACAACGACACCATTACCCAGAGCGGCGACACCTTGACCCTGGATGGTACCTCTGTCGTGGTCAGCGGCGACACCCAGATCTCCCTGATTATGATGCCCGACAACAAGGGCGACCGCTACCCCCTGTCCGGCGAGGTCATGAACGACAACAACGCCGACTATCAGGTGGAGCAGAACATCGCCGCCAAGACCTTGGCCAACACCTTCAAGGACCGCACTGTAGTGGGCAACGCCTATATTATCTATGACGACAAGAACGACAATGACTTGGCCGTCCGTATCTATGTGGTCGTGACTGCCTGCTCCAAGGCTGACGGTAGCGTTGTCACTCCTCCGGATCCCACCGTGGATGGTTACACCACCCATGTTTCCAAGGTCGATGGTTCCGAGATTACAGTAAATGCTGTGGCTTCTGAGAGCGCTGGTAATGTTCAGAGCGTTGCCATCAACTACCTCAAGGCCCAGGATTATACCGACATCTCCGCTACCAGCAACACTGCTCTGAGAGCTGTTAAGGATGGTGTGACCTATAACTTTACCATTACCAGAAATGAAGCTAAGGTCATCACCTATACCAACAACATGGGCGGTGAATGGGTCCTGAAGGGCGATAAGTACGCTGCTGATGGCGATACCGTCAACGTGTATGTTTCTCACCCCACTTGGACTGGCTCCAGCGAAAGCGACAAGCGCACCTTCAATTACACTGGCGCCGCTAGCGGTAATTCCGGTGCTAAGTTGCCCTCCAATGGTGAGGCTTCTTTCCAGGTAGTAATCGCTGATGCCGACCAGGCTTTGGCTGTTACTGTGAGCTGAACCAGAAACAGTTGAATCCAATCTAGCACTGAGGCACCCCCGGAGAAATCCGGGGGTGCCAGCCTTTTATCCAACAGCCAGATAGTGATAGGTGGTATCCGCTGAATTGCAGGATACCCCGGCGTACTCCCCTATTCTGGTTTCGTACACTGTAAAGCCCATATCCGTCACCTCCACACCGGGGTAATACTCATAGGGGGAGGAAATTGACCGGCGATATCGGTGGCTGGCAGGATGGCCGGGGAGGGCCAGACCGCCGAACATATAGCCAGAGGAATTGGGGCTGTACATCAGGCCGCTCTGGGTCATGGTCAGGACCGCCTTGGGGGCAAAGCCCAGGGGGATGGTCTGGCTGGCGGCTCCATTCCCCTGATAGGTCCCGGTGACAATTTTGGGGATGGCGGAGCGAAGCTCCGCCCGCTCCTGGGCCGCCTGGGCCAGGGCGCTGTCCAGCTTGGCGTTGTCCTGGTTGAACTCCGCACGGAGCACCTTGTCCTCCGCCTCCCATTGGTTGAGGTGGTAGTGTTGGGTCTTGTTCGTTGACATGGTAGTTCCTCCTTTAAGTATTAAAGTTATTGTTTTGGCTCTCTTTTTTTTTT
>CABIXV010000005.1:34078-306058 GCA_902362775.1 Clostridiales bacterium
GGGCTTTGTTTGATTCAGTCACAGGTTCAGCCTTTGAGACTCTCCGCCCAGACGGAGTATTTGGACACCTTTTCGTCGCACTCAGCCTGGGTCTGTCCATTGGCCAGGATATAGACCTTGACCTTGGGTTCGGTGCCGGAGGGTCGGACAATCAGGCTGGTCCCGTCGGTCATCTCATAGCGCAGGACATTGGAGCCGGACAGCTCCATAAAGGATTTGGAACCATCGGCCACAGCGACTACGGAGCCATCCTGGTAGTCCTTCTGCTCCTTTACCGCCACACCGGCAATCTCCACCGGGGGCTGGGAGCGCAAGGACGCCATGAGCGCGGCCATCTTCTTTAGCCCGTCCAATCCAGGCATGACCAGATTCAGGGTCTTTTCCCCGTAGCAGCCGTACTTTTGATAGAGCGCCTGGAGGGCATCGTAGAGCGTCATGCCCTGAGAGGCGTACCAGGCCGCCATCTCGGTGAGCTCCACACTGGCGGACACAGCGTCCTTGTCCCGCACATAGTCACCCAGCATATAACCGTAGGACTCCTCGTAGGACATGATGACGCTGCCCTGGCCGCTTTCCTCCAGCTGGTCCTTCTTCTGGGCCAGGAACTTGAAGCCAGTGAAGGTGTCATAGCACTGAAGGCCGTTGACCTCGGCCACCTTACGGGCCATCTCGGTGGTGACGATGGTTTTCAGAGCTACGGGCTTGTCCGGCATCCTGCCTGTGCGGCGCTTGGCTCCGATCAGGTAGTCAAGCAGCAGTACGCCGGTCTGGTTGCCGGAAATGACCTTAAAGTTGCCGTCCCCGGTCCTGACCATGATGCCCACCCGGTCCGCGTCCGGGTCGGAGCCCAGGATAAAGTCCGCCCCATGCCGCTTCGCCAGCTCCACCGCCAGGGCAAAGCCCTCTGGGTTTTCCGGGTTGGGGGAGACCACGGTGGGGAAGTTCCCGTCCACCACCATCTGCTCCGGAACGCAGATGACGTGCTTCATGCCCAGACGGCGCAGGGCCTCGGGAATCAGTTGGTAGCCGGTGCCGTGGAAGGGGGTATACACCATTTTAAAGGTGTCCGCCACCTGCTCCACCACGGCTTTGTCATTGACCTGCTCCATGACGTTGGCCAGGAATTTCTCGTCGGTCTCCGCCCCCATGAGGACGATTTGGCCGCTGGCTACGGCCTGGTCGTAATCCATGGTTTTTACACAGGCAAACACGTCCAGCTCCTTCATCTTTTTGGCCACCTCGTCGGCGTGCCTGGGAGGGAGCTGGGCCCCATCCTCCCAGTAAACCTTATAGCCGTTATACTCCTTGGGGTTATGGCTGGCGGTGACATTGATACCGGCGATGCAGCCATACTCCCGGACGGCAAAGGAAAGCTCCGGCGTGGGGCGGAGCGCCTGGAACAGACGGACAGGGACGCCGTTGGCGGCCATGACACAGGCGGCCTCTTTGGCAAAAATATCAGAATTGTTCCGGCAGTCAAAGCAGATCGCCACCCCCCGGGCGGCAGCTTGGGGCCCCTCCTCCAGAATCACCTGGGCAAAGGCCTGGGTGGCGTGGCGGATGACATGGACGTTCATCCGGTACAGTCCCACCCCCATGGTGCCCCGCAGGCCGGCTGTGCCAAAGGAGAGCTGATCGAAGAAACGGGATTCGATCTCCTTGGGGTCGTTCTGGATGGACTCCAGCTCCGCCTTCTCCGCGGCGGAGAGGGCAGGGCTGTGGAGCCACTCCTGGTATCTATCTTGATAGGACATAGAAAAATCCTCCTCTGGTGGTAAGATCAGGTTTCGCCCACAGTATAACACAGAAAAAGGGAAATTTCCAGCCGCATTTGGGGGAAAACACCTCTAATCAGAGAGCAGGGCGGCCATATCCCCTGGCATCGGGCGGGAGAAGGACAGAAGGCGGCCAGTCAGGGGGTGAAGGAAGGAGAGCTCCGCCGAATGAAGGGCCGGGCGAGAGATCAGCGTCCGGTCTTCCCTCCCATACAGGAAGTCCCCGGTAAGGGGGTGGCCGAGATAGGCCATGTGGACCCGAATCTGGTGGGTTCGGCCGGTATCCAGCTCCAGACGGAGGAGGGAGCGGCCACTGTGGGCGGACAGCACTCGATAGCGCGTGCGGGCCGGCTTGCCGTCTGGGCGGACCATCTGCTTCACCAGAGACCCGTCCTTCGGCCCCAGAGGGGCGCTGATGAGGCCGGAGGGGGGCTCCGGCCTGCCTTCACAGACCGCCAGATAGGTCCGTCGGAATCCCTCTGTGTGGAGTTGGCGTTTCAGAATCTCCTGGGCATGAGGGTGTTTGGCCGCCACCAGCAGGCCGGAGGTGCCACGGTCCAGCCGATGGACCGGGTGAAAGTCCGCAGAATCTCCCTCCAAATCGTAATGCCAGAGTAAAAAATTACCCAGAGTATCATTATAATGCCCCGGACCGGGATGGACGGGGACACCGGGGGCCTTATTCACTACTATCAGGTCTTCATCCTCGTAGACGAGGTCCAAGGGGCCGGGGGCCGGGACAATGCCGCTACGCCGCTCCAGGTCATCCAGCCGGACGGAGAGAAGCTGGCCCACCTGGGGGCGGGCATCAGTTTGAACCCGCTGTCCATCCAGAAGAATGCCGTCCGGCCACCACTTAATCCGGCGGACCACCGTGCCCGACAGACCCAGCCGCTTTTTTAAAATAGTGTCCACTTTGCTCCCCTCCAGCTCCGGGGAAATGGACAACTCCAACCGGCGGCTCACAGCTTTTTGGTCCAGCGGTTCACATTGACCATGTAGAACACACAGTGGAGGGTGATGACGACCGCCACTAGAGCGGTGGGAAATCCGCTGCCCAGCACCAACGTAAGAAAAAATACCGCCCACAGAAGATATAACGTCCAGTACCAGCTGGAATAGGCCGCCTTTTCCCGGATGGATACGTTGCGTTCGTCACGCTCCGCTCGCTCAATCTCCTTCCGCTCCTCCGGGGTCCAGGTCCGGTCAAAGTGGGCCATGAGGAGCCGGCTGCCGGAGAGACCGCCCAAAGCTCCGGCCAGGCCAAAGCACAGCCCACTGATAGGGGCCGTGAGGCGGTCCCCCAAAATAACCGCCGCTACGCCAAGTCCAACGGCGATCCCCAGACCGATCCCAGGGAAAAAATTTTTTGGTGGAAATTTTTTCATGGCTCATCCTCCTCAAACAAAAAGACTTCCTCGATGGTCAACCCAAAGTATTTGGAAATGCGGTGGGCCAGGAGAAGCGAGGCATTGTACCGGCCGTTCTCCAGGGAAATAATGGTCTGACGGGTGACGTCCACCTCGTCCGCCAGCTCCGCCTGAGAGATACGGCGCTCCTTCCGAAGCTCCGCGATGCGATTGGTCACCCAGACACCTCCTTTCGAGATGTAAAGCGCACTTTACAACAAGAAGTATAGCACACTTAACATTTTGTGTCAAGCTGACTTTACTATTTAGAAAAAATTTTCATTTTTGCTCCTGCATGGACGGGAAGATACAACTTTTGGGGCGGGAGGGCACAGGGTGAGGAGGGATAGGGTGGCAAAGAAAAAGCTCCCTGGGAGGGAGGATATTTTAGAACGGATGTGGAAGCTGGCTAACGCCAGGGTGGAGGACGCGGTACGGCTGGCCTGCTGGCCGGAGGAGGAGCCGGGGCGGCTGGAGAAGTTGGAGCTGGACGGGCTCACCGAATTTAAGCGGGGGGCGAATGGGGTCATTGAGCTGAAGTTTACCGACCGGGCCAGATTGCTGGAGCTGCTGCTGGACGCGGCGGAACACAGCGGTCAGGAACAGGTGGATCGGTTCCTCCAGGCTATGGAGGGGCAGGAGTGAGAGAGCTGGTATTTTCCCCAAAACAACGGCGGGTGCTGACCTGGTGGCGGCCAGGATCTCCGGACCGGGACAGGCAAGCTATTCTTTGCGACGGGGCAGTACGAAGCGGCAAGACACTGTGTACTGGCCTGTCCTTTTTTTGCTGGGCCATGGTGTCCTTTCACCGGAAGAACTTTGCCCTGTGTGGCAAGACCATCCAGTCCATAGGCCGCAATCTGCTGGAGGAACTGCTGCCTCTGCTGGATGATATGGGATTCCGGTGCGAGAAAAGGACGTCCAAAAACCTGCTCACCGTCCGACTGGGGGGACGGGTCAACACCTTTTATCTGTTTGGAGGGCGGGACGAGGGTTCAGCGGCTTTGATCCAGGGGGTTACGCTGGCGGGAGCCCTGCTAGATGAGGTGGCGCTCATGCCTCGGTCCTTTGTGGAGCAGGCTGTGGCCCGGTGCTCGGTGGCGGGCAGCAGACTGTGGTTCTCCTGCAACCCGGAGTCTCCAGCCCACTGGTTTTATCAGGAGTGGGTACGAAAGGCGGAGGAGAAGAAAGTCCTGCGCCTCCCTTTTTCTATGGAGGACAATCCTGGGCTGACCCCTGAGGTATGTGAGAGATACCGTACCATGTTTCAGGGGACCTTTTACCGGCGGTTCGTTCTGGGAGAGTGGGTAGCCGCCGAAGGGCTGGTCTACGACTTTCTGGACGAGAGCTTTTGGAAAGAGGCCCCGGAGAACGGATTGGAGCGGTGGCACATCTCTGTGGACTATGGTACGGCCAACCCCACCTCCATGGGGTTGTGGGGACAGCGAGATGGAGTCTGGTATCGGGTAAAGGAGTATTACTACAACTCAAGAGAGGAACACCGGCAAAAGACCGACGAGGAGTACGCCGACGACCTAGCGGCTCTGGCGGGTGGACGGTCCATCCAGGGAGTAGTGGTAGACCCGGCTGCGGCCAGCTTCCTGGAAACTCTGCGCCGCAGGGGATGGCGGGTGCTGCCGGCTGACAACCGGGTCCTATCAGGTATTCGTCTCACCGCCAGGCTGCTAAAGGCCGGAAAGCTGGTCGTCTGCGCGGGATGCACGGCCGCCATCCGGGAGTTTTCCCTTTACCACTGGGACCCGGACTGCCAGGGGCGGGACCAGGTAAAAAAGGAGCACGACCACGCTATGGACGAAATCCGGTATTTCGCTGCCACGGTAGCCGCCCGAGAGGAGAGCCGAGGCGGTCTCTACGCCGGAGTGGTAGAGCGGAGCGGGTTTTAAAGACATAGTTCTCCCTTATTTTTGCGGCGGGAGATCAGACCCTGATTACCAATAGAGGCTGGTACTCTCAGATAATCCATAGAAAGGAGCAAACAGCATGAAATGGTGGGAACGAAAGCGGCGGGAGCCTCCCGCCCCGGTGGTCCAGGTACGTCAGGGAAAGGGACAGCCCTTCGGGGCGCTGGACCGTTATGTGCCCCTGAGCTCCGGTGAGGTGGAGCTGTACCGGGCGATCCGGGAGGGGGTCCCCCTAGTGGACGCCGCCATCTGGAAGCTGGTACGGCTGTGTGGCGGGACGACTCCCCGGTGTGGAGACGGCAGGGCTCAGGCGGGTCTGGATCGCTTTTGGCGAACTGTGGACACGGGCTGGGGGCAGCGGGGCGTCCAATCCTTCTTGGACCGGTATCTGGACGACCTGTTCACCTGCGGCCACGGTCTGGGGGAGATGGTGCTGTCCGGCGACGGCAGGGATATCGCTGCCCTGCTCTGTGCCGATCCAGAGCAGGTAGAGGCGCGGCTGGGGGACAGCCCCATGGACTTCCTCCTGTGCCGAAGAGAGGCGGGGGCAGTCCGGGAGCTGCCCTGGCAGGAGCTGCTCCTGTTTACACCATTCCAGCCCACAGGAGACGCCCCCTGCGGGGTATCCCTGCTGCGCTCCATGCCCTTTCTGGCAGGCATCCTGCTGAAGATTTTTCAGGCCACCGGCCAGAACTGGGAGCGGGCAGGTAACCTCCGCTTTGCGGTGGTATGCAGGCCGGGCCAGGGCGAGGAGCCCTTTGCCCAGGAGCGGTGCGGCCAGATCGCCCAGGAGTGGTCCTCCGCCATGGCCGCCGGCCGGGAGGGTCAGGTGCGTGACTTTGTAGCGGTGGGGGACGTGGACATCAAGGTCATCGGGGCGGACAGTCCGGTGCTGGACAGCCAAGTACCCGTGCGGCAGATTCTGGAACAATTAGTGGCCCGGACAGGCATCCCGCCCTTCATGCTGGGCCTGTCCTGGTCGGCCACGGAGCGGATGAGCGCCCAGCAGGCCGACCTGCTGACCAGTGAGATCACAGCCATCCGCCGGACGGTGGAGCCGGCCCTGCTCCGTGTGGCGGAGCTGTGGCTGCGGCTCCACGGCTTTGACGACCGGGTGGAGCTGGAGTGGGAGGACATCGACCTGCAGGATATGGTGGAAGAAGCTCGGGCCGAGCTGTACCGGGCCCAAGCGGACAAGTTGAGGGAGGAAATGGCATGAAGATCATAAAAGAGAGCCAGGGGGGGCAGGAAACAGAGGTGAGTCCGGAGGACCTGGCCCTGATCAACCAGCTGGCCCGCAAAGAGCTGACGGCGGAGGAGGTGTACACCTTTTCCGTTCGACTGTGTGACGACCAGGTGGACCGGGACTTTGAGCGGTTTTCTCCACAGACTTTGGAGGAGCTGGCCGGGCTGTTTGTGGGCAAGAGCGGAATTTTTGACCACCAGTGGTCCGCCCGGGGGCAGTCGGCCCGGATCTATAAAACGGAGGTGATCCGGGAGCCGGAAAAAATCACCTTGGCCGGGGACGGTTACTGCTGGCTGAAGGGCTACGCCTACATGGTGCGGACCGAGAGCGGCCGGGACCTGATCGCGGAGATCGAAGGAGGGATCAAGCGGGAGGTCAGCGTGGGCTGCGCCGTGGAGCGGGCGGTGTGTTCCATCTGCGGCGGGGACCTGCGGACTGGGGACTGCGGCCACCGGAAGGGCCAGGAATACGGCGGAAGGCTTTGTTTCGCCAGTCTGGAAGGGGCGAGCGACGCCTATGAGTTTTCCTTCGTAGCGGTACCCGCCCAGCCCCTGGCCGGGGTGATCAAAGGGGCGGGGCGGCATACCAGCCTGAAGGAGCTGGTCCGTCAGGCCCCCGGCTGTGCCCTGGAGCTGGAACGGCTGGAGGAGGAGGCCGAAACAGGTCGGCGTTATCTCTCCCGGCTACGGGAGGAGGTAGTCCGGCTTGGCATGCTAGCCCAGATAGGACTGGACCGGGACACCTTAAAAGGTGTGGCGGCCAAGCTGTCCTGGGAGGAGTTGCTGGCGATGGAAGATGGCTGCCGTCGCCGGGCGGCGGAGCGGTATCCGCTGCTCCCCCAGCTCCAATATCAGCAGGACCAGGCCCCGGAGCGGGACAGGGACAGGGCGTTTTTGATCTGAGGACAGCGGCGGGGGATCTGCCCTGCCCTGCCAAATAAACAGAGGAGGACATGAGGATGAGCAAATTTTCCTTTGAAGAGATGGGAGCGGTGACGGTCAGCTTTGCCGCCGACACCGGCGTGAAGGGCGGCCAGGTGGTCAAGGTGACATAGGATGGCACAGTTGGTCCCTGCGCGGATGGGGACGCCTTCTGCGGCGTGGCTCTGGAGCCCAGAAATGGGGCGGCGGCCGTCCAGGTGAAGGGCTTTACAAAAGTGTCCCGCACTGGGCAGCTGAACCTGGGCTGGGTGGAGCTGGCGGCGGACGGGCAGGGAGGCGTAAAGGCGGCCGAAGCCCCTTCGGTGACTGTGGAAAGCGGAGCGGTCACACTGCCCTCCCCCGCCGGGGTCAGGGCCCTGGTGGTCAGCACGGCAGAGGACGGCACTGCTGTCCTCTGCCTGTAATTTGGAAAGGAGCGTGTGAGCATGGCGTTTTGTTACGATAATCTGAAGCTGGACAAGGGGATGTATCAGGAGGCGGGCAGTACCTTCACCCAGGTGCTAGAGCGCCAGGATCCCAGCGACCAGTACAAGGGAACCAGCCTGGAGGGGCTGGACGCTTTCCAGCGGCAGCTCAAGCGGTTTGATATCCGGGTAAAGGGAGCTGGCAGCGACGTAGTGGAAAAGTTTTTCCGAACCGCCGATTCCGCCGTCCTCTTTCCAGAGTACATCGCCCGGGCGGTCCGGCAGGGTATGGAGGAGAGCGACATTCTCCCCCACATCACTGCCGCTGTGACCCGTTTTGACGGCATGGACTACCGCTCCATCACCGCCGAGGCGGGAGGGGACAGTAAGGAGCTGCGCCACGTGGAGGAGGGCGCCTCCATCCCCGCCACCACAGTGCAGGTCCAGTCCAACCTGGTCCGGCTCCACAAGAGAGGACGGATGCTGGTAGCCAGCTATGAGGCGGTGCGCTATCAAAAGCTGGACCTGTTCTCGGTCACTCTGCGTCAGATGGGGGCCCACATCGCCCGGACACTGTTGGCCGACGGCGTGGAAGTGCTTATCCATGGGGACGGCAACGACAATGGGGCCGAGGCGGACCAGGTTAAGTCAACCGGCACTCTGACGTATGAGGACCTGGTGGACTTCTGGGCCAAATTTGACCCCTATGAGATGAACGCCCTGTTAGTGTCCGGGGATGTTATGGTCAAGCTGCTCAAGCTGACGGAGTTCCAGAACCCCCTTACCGGCCTGAATTTCCAGGGGACGGGCAAGCTGACCACCCCCCTGGGCGCCCAGCTGCTGCGTACCTCGGTCCTGCCTAGCGGCACCGCTATCGGGCTGGACAAGCGATTTGCCCTGGAGATGGTCCAGGGGAGCGACGTAATGGTGGAGTATGACAAGCTTATCGACCGGCAGCTAGAGCGGGCCGCCATCACCACGATCTGCGGCTTCGCCAAGATCTTCCAGGGAGCCAGCCGGGTACTGGAGGTGTGACATGACGGAGGAGATCATGGCTCTGTGCCGAGCCATGGGAGCCACCGAGGACCAGGAGGGGCTGTTGCTCCCCTTGGCTCAGGCCAGCGCGCAGGCTTTGGAGCGGCGGCTGAAGCCGGGGACCTCCCCCGGCTTGTGTGGTCCCGCCTTCCCTCTGGCTGCCGCCATGCTGGCGATGGATGGGCTGGAGCGGGCCGTGGGAAGCGGCCGAGTGTCCTCCTTCACCGCCGGAGAAGTGTCCATCCGTATGGGGGGAACGGCCGGAGAGGGCGGCCTGACCGCTACGGCGGAACGGCTGCTGGCCCCCTGGCTGGGAGAGACCGGCTTTGCCTTTCGGGGGGTGCGGGGATGATGGAGCGGGAGTGGCGCTCCCTTCTGGCCATGTACGGCCAGGAGGTGACGCTGCGCTTGGAAGGAATGGAGGACCGGCCTCTGCGGGCTTTCCTCCAGCCAGTGCTGGACCGGGAGAGGGAGCAACGCCTCCCTTCTCCCCTGGGCCAGCGTCCGGAGGACCGGTATCTATATCTAGGACCTGCCGACATCCCGCTGGAGGCAGGGCGGAGCCAAGTGGAGTGGAAGGACCGGGCCTTTGAGGTGCAGTCGGCCCATCTGGTGGGGGACAGCCACTGGTGGGCCCTGCTGCGGCCCAGGGACAGGGAGGCAACATGAGCGGAGGACTGGAAAACATCCGGGAACAGATGGTGGATTACCTGAAAGAGCGGGGAGTTCAGGCGTTCGCCGCCTGGCCCGCTGGGGAGCGCCCAGTTCAAGAAGGAGCACTGGTCGTGGTGTCCCTCCGGGGATGTCAGGCCGGTCCCGCCGGCTTTCAGCACTACCTGGGAGAGCGGTATGACGAGAGGACCGGCCTGTGGCAGGAGCTGTACGGCCGAAAGGCTGCCCTGACATTTGGACTGGACTTGTACGCCCCTCGGGGACAGGGGGATGTTGGCATTCAGACGGCCTTTGACCAGGTGGTCCAGGCTTTCGCACAGGGCGCTCCCCAGGGGCTGGCCGTTCAGGAGGTGGCCTGCGGAGAGACAGTCTACGACGGCCAGGCCAAGCGGATGAAGCGGCCCGCCCAGGTGGTATGCCAGGCCTATCTCTACGCCGCGGCCCAGCCCGGAGGGCTCTTTACCGACTTTGAACTGAGAGGTGGAATCAAACCATGAGCATAACAGTACATGAGCGTCCGGGGGTCTACTCCTCCTACGATGCCTCATCCCTGGTCAGCGGCCGGGGAAGCGGACGGCTGGTGGGACTGGCGGCAGTCAATACCGTAGCCGCTCCCGGAGAGACGCATATTATCACCAGCTATGACAGGGCGGTGGCCGCCTTTGGCTCGGAAGGGGCGGAGGGCATGGCGGAGCTGATTCGGCTAGCCCTGAAAAACGGAGCCTCCGGTGTGGCCGCTGTGGCGACAGCGGACGAGGCGGGCTATAAGGCCGCCTTCGCGCAGCTGTCAGAGGTGGAGGATATCGCCGTAGTCCTCTGTGACAGCACCGACACAGAGATACAGAAGCTGCTGCTGGACAGCGTGAAAGCGGCCTCGGCGGACCGCCGGGAGCGCCTTGCCCTGTTGTCTGGAGCCAAGGGGGAGAGTGTGGACGACCTGATCGACCGAGCAAAGGGACTGAACTCGGAGCGGGCGGTCCTGGTGGCCCCAGGTGGATTGGACCAGGAGGGAGAGGACATTTCCGGGCTGACCGTGGCGGCGGCGGTGGCTGGAGCCCTGGCGGGGGAATCGGATCCGGCAGTCCCTCTGGGCGGAGCGGAACTGCTTGGACTGTACGGCCTGGAGGGCCGCTATGGAGAAAAGGACCTGGACCGGCTTATCCTGGGGGGCGTTACCCCGGTAGAGCAGGTAGGCGGCACAGTCAGCGTGGTACGGGGTGTGACCACCCGGACTGCCACTGGGGCTGCGGCGGACCCCACCTGGCGGGACCTGGCCACCATTCGGGTGGTGGACGACGTAATCCCATCCCTGCGCCAAGCGCTGGCGGCCAAGTTTCGAAGAGCCAAAAACACACCCCAGAGCCGCGGCGCGATCCGAGCCCAGGTAGTGCTGGAGTTGGAGCAAAAGCTGTCCAGGGAGATTATCACTGGCTATGAGGATGTGGCGGTGAGCGCTGACCCTGAGGAGCCCACCCGATGCCTAGTGGACTTCTCCTTTACAGTGGCCCACGGTCTCAACCAGATTTGGCTGACCGCCCACATCACGGTATAATGGCCCCGCTGAAAAAAGACTGGGGCACAAGAGCGAGAAGGGGGTATTGATATGAGTATCGCTGGCTTTCCCACCAGCAGTGACATCTATCTGGAAGTGGATGGCACCCGGGTTGCGGTAGTCCAGAGCTACACCGCACGGGCTACCAAATCCAGCACCGCCGTGGAGGCCTTTGGGGAATCGGAGCCGGTGGCCACCGTCCCCGGACAAGCCACCCACGTGGTGGAGCTGACTCGGCTGTACGCCACGGATGAGGCCGTCCGGGACGGCATTGACTTTTACAAGCTGTCCGGTTTCTCCCTGGTGATCTGTAAGCCGGATAAAAAAATCATCTACTCCGACTGCCAGTGGAGCGCCATTCAGGAGAGCGCCACTCTAGGCTCCATGGTGTTGGAGAAGGTAACCCTGGTAGCCTCCCGGCGCATCGAAACGGGGGTATAGGGGTGGACAGTTCTATTTTGGCACGGCAGGACCGCGTCCACCTAGATAACGGAATGGATTTGCGGCTATTGTCCGCTCTGGAGGTGCTCCAGGCCAGACGGGAGGCCGGGGAGCTGGCCTGTGAGGACCGGGAGCGGGCCCTGTGCTCCAACGCCTGCCTGCTGGCCAGGGCCCTGGAGCGGACAGAGAACCACACCCCCGTCTTTCCAGATGGGCAGAGCGTGTTGGCCGGACTGACGGTGGAGGAAATTGGGGCGCTGGCCGCCCGGTGGGCCCAGCTGCGCCGCCGATCCGATCCTGGACTGGATGTGAGCCAAACGGAGTTGGAGGAACTAAAAAAAAACTTCGCGGGGCCCCCGCTGAACGGCTCCGATGGCGGGTGCTGAAGGAATTTCACGCCCTGCCCACCGAGGAGCGGGCCAGGGAGATGAAGGGAAGGGACTATCTCTGGTGCCTAGTCCATACTCTGCTGGACCGGGAGGATGAGCTGGAGCGTTTTTGCCCAGAGTGCAGGAGCCGGGGAGCGGAGGAGCGCTGCCCTGTGTGCGGCCGGCCGGCCTCCAGTTGGGCGGAGGGGAGCGTAAACATCTCCTTTGACATGGAGAAATTTGAACAGGGAGCTGGGAAGCCATGACCGACTATTTGGAAGAAGGGCCCGGCCAAGGGGAGGCGCTGCTCCAAGCGCTGGAGGCGATGGTCCTGTGGATCCCGGTCCCGGACGGCCGGACGGCGGAGGCGGATGGGGGCACCTCCCTCCCTGCCACGGATCTTTGTATACAGGGCAGTTTCGTTTCCCCGGCGGATCGGCGGGAGCTGGGCCAGGAAGGTACCCCAGGGGCTTCCACCGGGGCGGAGGCCCCGCTCATCAGAGGGGGAAGGGAGGATGGGGAGGAAGCCCTCCCGCTGCTCTCCGTCCTCCTGGAGCGGGAACGGGCAGCGGCGGCCCTGAATGAAATCAGAACCGCCCAGGAGGCTTCCGGTATGCGCCGGTCCGGAGGAGGCCTAGAAGCTGGGCCTATCCCGCTCCACAGGCCATTTTCCCAAGTTGGCGGGCTGGGAATGGGCCCAGACAGCCGAAGACCGGAGCCGGACTGGGCGAGAGAGGCGGAGAGTTCCTCCGGGCCGTCCATTCGGCAGATGGACCAGGCCTTTCGCCGGGACAGCCGCCGCTATGACGGGGGCTTTTTCCTCTATTGAGCGGGCAGTCAGGCCCGCCGCCACAGAAGGAGGTATGCAGAATGGACCTGTCACCCATGCGTTACAAGAGCTACACCTGGCCCCACAACCCCAGGGTGTACTCCATCGACTATGAGAGAAAGATGGCCGTTCACAAGACACCCTTCGGCCTGTTCCGCCTCCAGGACCTGGGGCGGACCAACCGGATCATGGAGGGGGAGGGGGAATTTGTGGGTCCGGACGCATACAGCCAGTTTGGGCAGTTGGCCAATATGTTCTACAACGGCGGTCCGGGACTGCTGATCCACCCGCTGTGGCAGGCGGCCAACGCCTATTTCGTGTCTTTGCGGCTGGAACAAGAGCCCCGGCCTGACTTTGTGCGCTATTCTTTCACCTTTTGGGAGGACGACAGTTGGTACACCGGCCTGGCGGTCCGGCAGAACCAGGGCGGAGCGGGCGGCCAGACCGCCCAGGAGTGGGAGCCGTCCGCCGTCTACCACCGGGTGGTGTCGGGGGACACCCTGTGGGCGCTGGCGGGACAGTACGGCCTGTCCCTGGACGAGCTGGTAGCCCTCAATCCCCAGATCAAAAACCCGAATCTTATCCGGGTGGGCGAGGAGGTTCGAGTGCGGTGAGAGGCTATGTGACAGACTGGCGGGGCAGGGAGTGGCTGCTGCCCTATCCCACTCAGTGGGAGCTGGAGTATACTGCCGGGGTGCCCTGTGACAGCTTTACTTTTCGCTGTCCTTGGGAGATGGGGGGAGAGACCGCCCCTGGAGACTGGGTCCGCTTTTCCGCCCGGTACCAGGGAAAAGATATGTTCAACGGAGTGGTGGACGAGTGCCAGGTCACGCTGGACCAGGGAGGCTGCCAGCTGGAGATCAGCGGCCGGGGGCTGGCGGCCCTGCTGCTGGACAACGAGGCCATTGGGCAGGACTACGGCACCGCCACCCTGGCGGACATCCTCCGGGACCATGTGACGCCCTACGGCATCCAGACCGCTCCAGGGGCGGCGCTGCCCGCTGTAACCCGCTTCTCCGTGGCCACAGGAAGCAGTGAGTGGTCGGTGGTCTATGATTTCGCCCGCTATTACGGCGGCGTATGTCCCCGGTTTGACCGCCTGGGCCGTCTGGTCCTGTCTGGCTGGCAGGACAGCCAGGAGCGGCTCGTAGAGGATGGAACTCCGGTAACCACTCTGGTCCGCCGGGACCGGCGGTATGGGGTTCTATCCCGAGTGCTGGTCCGGGACCGGTGGTCCGGGGCGGTACAGCGGGTGGATAACGGGGATTTTCTGTCCCAGGGAGGCAGTGCTCGGAGAGTGCTGACTATGCCAGGCCGGAGCAACTATAAAACGATGCGGTACAACGGCCAGTTTCAGCTGGACCGGTCCGCCTCGGAACAGGAGCGGGTGGAACTGACCATCGCCCAGCCCTTCTGCGCCTGGCCTGGAGACCTGGTCTCCATCCGGCGGAGCAAGTGGGACTGGAACGGGCGATACCGGGTACTCCAGTCTGCCACAGGGATGGGTATGGAGGGTGCATGGACCAGGCTGGAACTGGCGCTCCCGGATTTTGTGGTCTGAGGTGATGGAATATGTGGACATCGGAGCGAGGCCGCCTGCCCCAGAGCCAGGAGCCGGCGGCAGAGGTAGGCGTAGTCACGCTGGGAGGAGATCCTGCCGCCGTGGAGTTAGGGGGAGAGCGGCGGTGGCTGCCGGTCTGCGCCCCAGGCGGCTATTCCTGGCAGCCCGGCGCCGGGGACAAGGTGCTGGTACTCAAGGCGGGCGTGGAACGGGAGAGCCCCTATATCCTGGGAAAGATCCAGGAGAATGTTGAGGAGGCGGGACCGATCCGTCTGTTCGGCCCAGGCAGCGCCCTTGGGCTGGACCAGGGCAGAGTGGAGCTGGAGGGGACGGTCTATCTCAACGGCCAGACTCTGGAGGCATATATCCAAAAAATTGTGGCCGAGATGCTGGGGTGAGGAGGAAGATATGGAACGAAAGCTGATTGAGGGGGACTATGTGCCCGACGGGGCGGGAGGACTGACCACCCTCACCGGCAGCGAGGAGGTACTGGCCCGGGCGTTGTACAGGCTCACCGCCCGGCGGGGCGGGCTGCCCTTTCTGCCTGAGCTGGGCAGCCGGCTCTACCAGGTGCCGCGGGAGAAGCCATCGGTCCGGCAGTCCTTGGCTGCCCGGTATGTGGCCCAGGCCTTAGAAGGAGAGCGGGAATTGAAGGTCAAAGACGTAGCCCTGGCACAGACAGGAGACAGAGCGGAGCTTCGGGTACAATTGGAATGGCAGGGTCAGCCGCTCTCCCTGGACCTGGAGCTGTCCCCCCGTGAAGCGGTGGAGGTGACATGGTGAAGACTGTGGAGGAGATCTATCAGGAGATGCTCTCCGCCTATGGAGAGAAGACAGGGGTGGCCCCGGCAGAGGGGTGTGATTTGTCCGCCCGCCTGTATGCCTGCGCCGCTCAGGTCTTTTCCCTTTATGTCCAGGCTGGCTGGGTGGCACGGCAGGCTTTTCCCCAGACGGCGGAGGGGGAGTATCTGGACCGCCACGCCCAGCTCCGGGGGCTGGAGCGGAAGGAGCCGGTGGCGGCGCGGGGCGTAGTCCGTTTTTCTGGCGAAATTTCAGAGAATACGGACCGGCCCATTCCAGCGGGGACGGTCTGTATGACAGCCGGCCTGATCCGCTTTGAAACGATCGAGGATGGTCTGCTAGCCGCTGGACAGGCCCACGTGGATGTCCCGGTCCAGGCTCTGGTCCCCGGCATTTCTGGGAATGTGGCAGCAGGAACCATCCTGTCCATGGCGGTAGCGCCCGCTGGAATATCCGCCTGCTCCAACCCGTCGCCCTGCCAAGGGGGAGTGGACCGGGAGGGGGATGAGCAGCTGCGTCAGCGGGTGCTGGATACCTTCCAGCGGCTGCCCAACGGGGCCAACGCCGCCTTTTATCAGCAGGGGGCCCTGTCCTTTGACCCGGTGGCGGCGGCAGTGATAGTACCCAAGCCCAGGGGAACAGGGACGCTGGATGTGGTGGTGGCCACCCACCAGGGGCTTCCAGACCGGGACCTGTTGGATGAACTGGCCAAGTATTTTCAGCACCGCCGAGAGATCGCTGTGGAGGTCCAGGTGCGGGCGCCCCAGACACAGGCTGTCCAGGTGGCCGTCCAGGTGGCGCCCCACTCCGAATACCGGGCGGAGCAGGTGTTGGAGGAAGTAGAAGATGCGGTCCGGGGCTGGTTTACCGGACAGCGCCTGGGGCATGATGTATTGCTGGCCCAGTTGGGCAGCCTGATCTACGGCTGTGATGGCGTGGCAAACTACGCCATCCTCTCCCCCACCACTGACGTGGAGGTGGAGCAGGATGTGCTGCCCGTTCTGGATACCCTAACTGTGGAGGAGATGCCATGAGCCACAGCCAATACCTCCGAGATCTGCTGCGTCCCCTGGGAATCTATGACCTAGAGGCACCCTTCAACGGCGGTGAGCTGGATGCCCAGGGGGAGGCTCTGGACAGGGCTATGGCCGCCCTGGAGGAGATCCAGCGGGAGAGCAGCCTGACCACGGCAGAGAGCTGGGGACTGGAACAGGTGGCCCGGCTGTTTCTCCGGCGGCCAGTAGCCACCCAGCCCCGCCCGTTGGCAGATGCCTTGGCTGCACTGCTGCGCATCGGCGGGGACAGCTTTACCCTCGAGGCAATCAACGACACCATCCTGGGCTGCGGCATCCCCGCCAAAGTGGAGGAGCTGGGGGCCGCCGCGGTGGCGGTGTCCTTCCCCGGAGTGGCGGGAGAGCCCCCTGGCTTCGGGGAGCTGAAGCGGATCATTGAGGACATCCTTCCCCCTCACCTAGATATTCAGTACCACTTCTGGTATTTAACCTGGGCGGAGTTGGAGGATAAGTTCTCCTGTTGGCGGGATATCGAGGACCGGGACCTGACCTGGTCTGGTCTGGAGACTTGTGTAATATAGAAAAGGGGCCCAACTCCTGGGAGTTGGGCCCCTTTTCTATATTCATCGGACTCGGTTTTTCAGCGGTTCTCCCGCCAGATAGCGCCGTAGGTTATCCTGGGCCATCTGGATACAAACGCGGCGGGTCAACTCCAGACGCATCCCTCCGGCCACATGGGGGGTGATGATTAGATTAGGAATATCCCACAGTGGGCTGTCGGTGGGAAGGGGTTCGGGCTCGGTCACGTCCAGGGCAGCACCCCATAGCCTGCCTCCCTTCATGGTCCGAGCCAGGGCCTCCTGGTCCAGCACAGAGCCCCGCCCGCTGCTGATGAGAATAGCGTCCTCCTTCATCAGGGACAGGCGGCCCTCATCCATAAGCCCGACAGTCTGGGCGCTGTGGGGCAGGACCAGCACCACCACGTCCGCCTGGGGCAGCAGGTCGTCCAAGTGGTCGATGGAAAATACCTCATCAAATCCGGCAATGGGGCCGTTCACTGTACGCTTCAAGCCGATGGTATGAGCCCCCAGCCCCCGGCACATCGCGGCGAAGGTAGCGCCGATGTTTCCAGCCCCTACCACCAGGACGTTGGCGCCAAAGATGGTCTTCATAGCCCCGTGGTCCTCCCAGCGGTGGTCCCTCTGGGCGTCCCGGTAGGTGGGCAGGCGGCGGCACAGGGCCATGGTGAAGGCAAGGATATGCTCGGCCACCGACTGGCGGTTGGAGCCGCTGGAGGAGGTGAAGATGACTCCGGAGGGCAGGATGCCCTCCCCCTCGTACTCGTCGGTGCCGGCCCACATGGTCTGGAACCATTTGAGGCGGGCCGCCCCCTTTATGTCCCTGGGCCTGGGCCAGCCCAGGATAACGGTAGCCTGGGCAATCTGCTCCGAGGTGAGCGCCCTTCGGCCAGCATAGACATGAACGGCATCTGGTGCGATGGCCTCAAACTCCGCCTTTTCTGCCTCTGTAACCGGAAGGAGGTTTAGGATATATTCAGACATAGTATTCTCTCCTTAGAGGGAAGATAAAACGATTTTAGAAGAATTACATCCATCATACCACACTCTGTCCCCCGCCGCAAGACGGGACAAAAGACATTCTTCGCCTTTACTCCCATCGTGTTCTATGATAAAATAATTTGTTAGAATATTCCGGAAAAGGGGGGACAGAGATGGCCGTCGGTCCGGATACACCCATTACCCAGTTAGCCGGCGTGGGAGAGGCGCGGGCGAAAAAGCTGGCCAAGCTGGGGCTGGCCCAGGCCGCCGACCTGTTGACCTACTATCCCAGGGACTATGAGGATCGGAGGAAGATATATGCTCTGCGGGAGGCCCCTGTGGGACAGCGGGTATGTGTGGCCGCCATGGCGGCGGAGCACCCGCGGAAGGCCCGCATCCGCCAGGGGCTGGAGCTGGTCCAGCTGAAGGTGGTGGACCACACCGGAGCCCTTCACCTCACCTTCTTTAACCAGGGATATGTAGAGAAAGCCCTCCGGGCCGGGGAAGAATATATCTTCTTCGGTACTGTCGAGGAGCAGGGCCGCCGCCGCGCCATGGTCAATCCCATCTTCGAGCGGGCGGACAGCCAGTCCTTTACCGGCCGCATCATGCCCATCTACCGGCTGACTGCGGGGATCTCCAATCACCTGATGGCCTCCCTGATACGGCAGGTCCTCCCGTGCGCCGACAGCCTGGCGGATACCCTGCCCCAGCGCATCCGCCAGGAGCAGGGGCTGGCCTCCACCCAATTTGCTGTCCAGAATATCCATTTCCCCGCTGACGAGGAGGCCCTGGAGCTGGCCCGGAAACGGCTCACCTTTGAGGAACTGTTTTATTTCTCCGTGGGGCTGTCTTTCCTGAAGGGGCGACGGGAGGGGGACTGTTCCGGCTGCTCCATCCTGCCCCGTCCTTTGGAGGAGTTTCGGGCCCTGCTCCCCTTTGAACTCACCCAGGCCCAGCGCCGGGTGATGGAAGAAATGGCCGACGACATGGCCGCAGGCCGCCCTATGAACCGGCTGGTCCAGGGGGATGTGGGCTCCGGGAAGACAGTGGTGGCCGCCTATGCGGCCTGGCTGACAGTGAAAAATGGTCACCAGGCCGCCCTGATGGCCCCCACAGAGGTACTGGCCGAGCAGCACGCCAGATCCCTGTCCAGCCTGCTCTCCCCGGCCGGAGTCCAAGTGGCTCTGCTCACCGGCTCCATGGGGGCGGCGGAGAAAAAACGGGTCCGGACAGCACTGGCTTCTGGTGACATCGACTTTGTGGTGGGTACCCACGCCCTGATCTCGGACGGGGTGGAGTTTCGGGACCTGGCGCTGATGGTGGCTGACGAGCAGCATCGGTTCGGCGTCGCTCAGAGAGCTGCGCTGGCAGCCAAAGGGGACAGGCCCCCCCATGTGCTGGTCATGTCCGCCACACCCATTCCCCGTACCCTCGCTCTGATCGTATATGGGGATCTGGACATATCTGTTATTGACCAGTTGCCGCCAGGACGGACTCCGGTGGAGACCTTTGTGGTTCGTGAGGATAAGCGCCAGCGGATGTATGGATTTGTCCGCAAGCAAGTCCAGGAAGGCCGGCAGGTCTATATCATCTGTCCGGCGGTAGAGGAGCGATCTGAAGAGGAGCTGGCCCTCGCCGCCCGTGAGGGAGCCTCGCCGCCCATGGACCTGAAGGCGGTAAAGACCTACGCTGTCCAGCTCCAGGAGCAGGTGTTCCCCGATCTGAAGGTGGACTTCCTTCACGGCAGGATGAAGTCCCGGGAAAAGGAGGCCGTGATGGCCGCCTTCCACCGAGGAGATACCCAGGTGCTGGTATCCACCACCGTAGTCGAGGTGGGGGTGGACGTGCCCAACGCCTCTCTCATCATTGTGGAGAATGCTGACCGCTTCGGCCTCAGTCAGCTCCACCAGCTGCGGGGCCGGGTGGGCCGCGGCAGGCACCAGTCCTACTGCGTCCTCATCACCGCTACCCGTAATCCGGAGTCCATGGTCCGGCTGCGGACGCTGGCCTCCACCACAGATGGGTTTAAGATCGCGGAGGAAGACCTGAAGGCCAGGGGGCCGGGCGACTTCTTCGGCAACCGGCAGCATGGCCTGCCCCAGATGAAGATTGCTGACCTGGCTGGGGATATGAGGCTGCTGAATCTGGCCCAGGAGGCGGCGAAGCAGCTGCTGGAGGAGGACCCGGAGCTGTCTGCTCCGGAGGACCGGCCTGTGCTGGAGCGGGTGCGGCAGCTCTTTGCCGCCACCCCTGATATTTTCAACTAGGAGAGATACTATGCTGACTTTTCGTAACATGACCATACAGGACCGGGACCTGGTCCTGCCCATGGTGGAGACCTTCTATCAATCGGACGCGGTGGATCACCCCGTGGAACGGGAGATCCTGGAGCGGTCCTTCCAGGCCGCTGTGGACCCCGGCGAACCCCTGCTCCGGGGAATCCTGGTGTACCAGGGCCAGGAGCCGGCAGGATATATTTATGTGACCCAGTGCTACTCCGCCGAGGTGGGGGGCAGGTGCGTTTTTATCGAGGAGATATTTTTAGCCGCCCCCTTCCGGGGACAGGGGTTAGGCAGGGAGATTATGGCCTGGCTGGAGCGGGAATACCCCGCTGCCCGGCGTTTCCGCCTGGAGGTGACCCAGATCAACCAGGGGGCTATCCGGTTATATAAGAAGAGCGGATACCAGTATCTGCGGTATGACCAGATGGTACTGGATAAGATCAAATAAAAGAGAAAGGGAGATAGAAATGAGCCACATAGAGCGAGTGAAAGAGGTACGGGCCATTGTGGAGCCCCACTACAACTGCGGTCAGTCTATCCTGGTTCCCTTCTGTAAGGAGCTGGGCATGACTGAGGAGCAGGCCTATGCCCTGGGGGCCCACCTTGGGAAGGGAATGCGCCACGGCGGCACCTGCGGGGCCCTATCCGGCGCCCTGCTGGTGCTGGGTGCCATGGGATTTAGCGAGGAGGAGGCCGCGGCGTTTATCCAACAATTTCAGAAGCGCCGCGGGGACACCGCCTGCGGTGTGCTGATCAGCGGATTTTCTGATCCAGACAGCCAGGACCGCAAGGACTTCTGCAACGACCTGGTCCTGGAGACCGCTGCCGCTCTGGACCAATTGACTGCCCAGAAATGAACAATCAAACCACAGAGGGACGCCCATACAGGCGTCCCTCTGTGGTTTGATCTGGAAGGATGGATGAAAAAGGAATGTTAGGACGAAAGGACTTTCCCGACATTCGGAAGAGCGGCCACCGAATATCGTTAAATTTTTAACCCTTGTCCTGCAATTAATTTACCACTGGGCCCTGGAAATTGCCATCCCCAAATCCGTTATACTCAACATTACGAAAAGGTTATAATTTCTCCCGTTGCCCGCATCCAAAAACCGGAGTATAATCAGGGGGAGAAATCTTGCGCCAGGAGGTCTGCTTTGAAGGAATTGGAACAGCTTGTTATCCCGCTGCTGGTGTGGTACCGGGAAAACGCCAGGGTCCTGCCCTGGCGAAGTGATCCCACCCCCTACGGGGTCTGGATCTCAGAGATTATGCTCCAGCAGACCAGGGTGGCCGCGGTATTGGACTACTATCGCCGTTTTTTGGAGGCCGCCCCTGCTGTGGCCGACCTGGCCGCCATGCCGGAGGATCAGCTGATGAAGCTGTGGCAGGGACTGGGCTATTATAGCCGGGCCAGAAATTTACAAAAGGCCGCCCGCCAGATCATGGAGACTCATGGCGGGGTATTCCCAAATACTTATGAGGAGATCCGGGCCCTGTCCGGAGTTGGGGATTATACGGCAGGAGCCATCTCATCCATTGCCTTTCACCTGCCTGTACCCGCGGTGGACGGCAACGTACTGCGGGTGGCAGCCCGCGTTTGTGGAGATAGCAGCGACATTACCACGCCCGCCATGAAGAGGAAGGTGACACAGATGCTGGCCCAAATCATTCCTCTGGAGGCACCGGGAGATTTTAACCAGGCCATGATGGAGCTGGGGGCCACGGTCTGCCTTCCCAACGGCGCGCCACTGTGTGAGCGGTGCCCCGCCGCCCCCTTCTGTCGTGCTTTTCAGGAGGGGAGGACAGGGGAGCTGCCCGTCAAAGCCGCAAAGAAGGCACGGAAGGTGGAGGTACGGACTGTCTATCTCCTGTTCTGCCAGGGCCGGGTGGCCCTTCGCCGCCGAGGGCCAAGAGGACTGTTGGCCGGACTGTGGGAATATCCCAACGAGCTGGCGGACGGCACGGACTGGCCAGCCTCCTGGGGCCTGGATACGGTGCCGTTGGAGCGGCTGGGCGCTGGAAAGCACATCTTTACCCACATCGAGTGGCATATGACCGCCATGGGTGGGGAGCTGGGCAGCGCCGATCTGCCGGAAGGCTGGGTTTGGGCTGACCGGCGGGAACTGCGGGATATCTACGCCATCCCCAATGCATTTCAAAGCTTTGCCCAGGTCGTGGCTGACCAGTTGGGCCGGTTTTGAATTTGGGCGGAAGCTCAACCCTTGATTTTGAGAAAGAAGGCGTTCTATGCTCTGCACCCAATGCCCCCGGAGCTGCGGGGCGCTCCGTACAGACACACGGGGAGACGGACTGTGTCGGATGCCTGCCCTGCCGGTTTTGGCTCGGGCGGCTCTCCACCACTGGGAGGAGCCCCCAATCTCCGGCACCAGAGGATCGGGGACCATCTTTTTCTCCGGCTGCTCCCTGGGCTGTGTGTTCTGCCAAAATGAGAAAATCAGCCATCAGGATTTCGGAAAGCCGGTGACGATGGCCCGCCTGCGGGACATCTGTCAGGAGTTGGCGGACCAGGGGGCACACAATTTGAACTTTGTCAACCCCACCCACTACGCCCATACGCTGCGAGAGCTGCTGGAAAACTGGCGGCCGCCCATTCCCGTGGTTTGGAACTCCGGAGGGTATGATCGGGTGGATACACTCCGTTCCCTAGAGGGGTTGGTAGACATCTACCTGCCCGATCTGAAATATTTGGACAGCGGAGTGGCCGCCCGGTATTCCGGGGCGCCGGACTATCCCGAAGCAGCTGTCGCTGCCCTCCGGGAGATGGTAAGGCAGACGGGTCCCTGTCAATTTGACGGGGATGGCCTGCTGAAAAGTGGGACGATTATCCGCCACCTCATCCTGCCCGGTCAGGTGGGCGAAGCCAAGGCGGTTATGGACTGGATATCTGCGGAATTTGCGCCGGGGACGGTGCTTTTCTCGTTGATGAGCCAGTATACTCCCTGGGGAGATCTGGAACGCTATCCAGAGATCAGCCGCCGGCTACGGACCAGCGAGATGCGGGCAGCTCTGGAATATATGGAAAATCTAGGTCTGGCGGGCTTTACCCAGGAGCGAACCTCGGCTAAGGAAGAATACACCCCACCCTTTGACCTGACGGGGATATGATAAGAGAAAGGAGCATCCTATGAAGAAGCTGTGCCGGTTTTGCCTGCTTGCCGTTCTGCTGCTGGGGCTGGTCGTCCCTTCCCTGGCGGCGGGGCCTGACAAGGAGGGACCCATTGTAATCCTCCATACCAACGATGTCCATGCCAGCCTGGACCACTACCCCGCGGTGGCCGGCTATAAGAAGCGGTTTGAGGCGGAGTACGGCGCCGACCGGGTGTTTCTGGTGGATGCTGGCGATGCCATTCAGGGCGGCCCCATCGCCACACTGACCCAGGGGGCTAGTGTAGTGGACATGATGAACTTCGTGGGTTATGATCTGGCCATCCCAGGCAACCATGAGTTTGACTATGGCATGGACGTGTTTCTGGACCTGGCGCAAAATCAGGCGGAGTACCTCTACCTGTCGGAAAATTGGAAGGGAAGAGATGCGTACGCCGGATGGACCACTGTGCTGCCCGGAGCTTATATGGCCAGATGTGGGGATACAAGCATCGCCTTCGTTGGAGTCACCACACCGGAGACCCTGACCAAATCCGATCCCACCCACTTTCAGGACGGAGAGGGAAACTATGTCTACACATTTTCAGAAGGGGACGGCGGCCGGGCGCTCTATGAGGATATCCAGCAGACCGTGGATTCCCTGCGGACCGCCGGCGGAGCGGACTATGTGATTCTGCTGGCCCACCTGGGCATAGAGGGTATTACTGAGGAGTGGACCTCCGCCGCCCTGATCGCCAGCACCACTGGTATCGACGCGGTCATCGACGGGCACTCCCACGAGGTATACCAGCAGCAGGCGGCCAACAGGGACGGCCAGCTTATCCCTCTGACTCAGACCGGAACAAAGCTGGCCAGCCTGGGCTGTCTGATCCTGGACCCAGATACTGGGGAGATATCCACCCAGCTTCTGCCCTTGGAGGGGGAGGGCGTCCCGGCAGACCAGGAGACACAGATCTATCTGGACCAGTTGAGCAGCCAGTTCCAGGTCCAGCTGAATCGGGTGGTCGGCACTGCGGCCGCGGATCTGATGGCCACCGAGGCTGACCAGTGGAACTGGGCTGTCCGTGTCCGGGAAACCAATCTGGGGGACCTGGTGGCCGACGCCTACCGGACGATGATGGGCGCCGATATAGGCTTTGCTAACGGGGGCGGCATCCGGGCCAATGTCGCGGCTGGCGATATCACCTATGGGTCGCTGATTTCCGTCCAGCCCTATGGGAACGAGCTGTGCCTGGTCGAGACCACCGGGCAGGACATTCTGGATGCCCTGGAGCTGGGGGCCAGCCGCTATCCGGAAAGCAGCGGCGGCTTCCTTCAGGTGTCCGGCCTGACCTATACTCTGGATCCCTCCACTCCCTCCTCGGTGGTTCTGTCAGACAAGGGTATGTTTCAGCGGGTGGAGGGGCCCTACCGGGTATCCGACGTAAAGGTGGGCGGCCAGCCCCTGGTGCTGGACCAGGTATATACTGTGGCCTCCCACAACTATATGATCAAGTCTGGAGGAGACGGCTTTTCCATGTTCCAGGACGACCGACTGCTGAAGGACTGTACCATGCTGGACAACCAAGCCCTTATCAGCTATGTGGCAGAGGAGCTGGACGGGCTGGTAGGCGCGGCCTATCAGGACCCCGCCGGACAGGACCGCATTACCATCTTGTCCGATGTGTCGGAACCAGAGCCAGTGACAGGAACACAGCCCCAGGACCGGACTTATACGGTCCAGAAAGGGGACTGCCTGTGGAGCATCGCCGCGCGGCAGTTGGGAAACGGCCGACGCTGGCAGGAGATCTATGACCAGAATCGGGACATCCTCTCCAATCCCCACCGTATCTATGTGGGTCAGCAGCTCAGGCTGCCATAGCCGCAATGAAGCGCCGGTATTTGATCGGCGGTCCCACGGCCGCGGGCAAGGCCTCCGGCCTGACACTGGGGGAAGCGGCACAGTGGCTTCAGCGATTCGATTCAAATATTAAGAAAGAGGGAGGCGCTGCCCAACGGCAGCGCCTCCCTCTCTTTTATTTATTTTATTTATGATAGTTGGAACCCTCATTGATTTTAAAGGCCCGGTAGAGCTGCTCCAGCACCATAACCCGTGCCAAATGGTGGGGAAAGGTCATGGGGGACATGGACAGGCGCACCCAAGCCTCCGCCTTCAGGCTCTCCGCCAGCCCAAAGGACCCTCCGATGACAAAGGCCAGATGCTTGGCGCTGTTGTGCTCCCAGGTTTGGACCAGGGAGGCCAGTTCCTCGCTGGACCGAAGCCTGCCCTCCACACACAGGCAGACGAGGCTGGTGTTGGGGGGGAGCTTGGAGCGGATGGCCTGTCCCTCCTTCTCCAAGGCGGCATCGATCTGCCCCTGGGATGGGGACTGTGGCAGTCGCTCCTCCGGCAGTTCCAATAAAGTCAGCTTGCAGTATGGGGACAGCCGCTTTAAGTACTCAGCGCAGGCATCCTGGTAGAACCTCTCCTTCAGCCTGCCTACACAGACTAGATATATACTCAGCACAGGACAGCCTCCTCCCGGTTCATCTGGCACACCGGCCCCATTTCGCTCCGGGGGGCCACCCACAGGGCGATGTCCCGCTCCGGATCACAGCCCATGGCGGACAGGCGGCGGCAGACCGTCTGCCGGGCTCGGGAGGGAGTGTTATTCTCGGCGGACAAGTGGGCCAGCGCCACCTGCCGGGTGCCAGACTCCACGGCCAGAGCGGCCAGTTCCGCCCCCGCCTCGTTGGACAGATGGCCCCGGTCCCCCAGGATGCGGGCCTTCAAGTGGTAAGGATACGGGCCTGAGCGGACCCAGTCCTCGTCGTGATTGGCCTCGCACACTAACAGATCGCAGCCCCGGACGGCCTGTTTCACCTGGTCGGTGACATAGCCAAGGTCGGTGCAGAGTACCACCCGATGGCCGCCGCCGGTGATAGAGTATCCTACGCTGCCCGCCGCGTCATGGGGCGTGGGGAAGGACTCTATCCACAGATCCCCTAGCTGGATGCCGGTTCCAGGCTCCTGCTGTCGGATCAGGTCGTCCATGAATGGGACACGGTAGCAAAGCTGCCGTCCGGTGGGGCCGGAGGTGACAACGGGGAGCCGGAACCGCTTGGTCAGCACCTGGAGCCCGCTGATGTGGTCGTGGTGCTCATGGGTGATCAGGACGGCGGCCAGAGCTTCGGGCGCTATGCCCAATGACTTTAGCCCGGCGGTGATGCGCTTGGCCGATATCCCGGCGTCCAGCAGTACATGGGTATTTCCACAGGATACCAGGGCGGCGTTGCCGCTGGAGCCGCTGGCCAGTGTTGTAAATGTAAGCAAATCAGATCCCTCTCAAAAAATCAGGAATTAGAAATGAGGAATCAGGAATGGGACCATAGACCGGTTCCTGATTTCTAACTCCTAATTCCTGATGCGGTGCTGCTTATCCTACCTGTGGCTGGCTCTCCTCGTCAGGCACGGTGACGGTCTGGATCTCGGCGCCCACAGCGGCCAGCTTCTCCACAAGAGTTTCATAGCCCCGCTCGATATGATGGATGCTGTCGATCTCCGTGACCCCCTGTGCGGCCAGTCCGGCAATGACCATGGCGGCCCCCGCCCGCAGGTCGCAGGCATGGACCGGCGCCCCAGTCAGTGCCTCCACCCCTTCAATAACGGCTACTTTTCCATCCACCTGGATCTGGGCGCCCATGCGGCGGAACTCATCCACATAGCGGTAGCGGTTTTCCCATACTCCTTCTGTCAAAACGCTGGTCCCCCGTGCCAGGCACAGGACTGCGGCGATTTGAGGCTGCATGTCAGTGGGAAAGCCAGGATAGGGCATGGTCTTCACATTGACCCGGCTGATGGGGCCATTCCGGCGGATGAGCAGCGCGTCGTCCTGCTCCTCCACCTCTACCCCCATCTCCACCAGCTTGGCGGTGATGCAGTCCAGGTGCTTGGGGATGACGTTTTTGATCAAAACCTCGCCCCCAGCGGCAGCTACTGCGGCCATATAGGTGCCCGCCTCAATTTGGTCGGGAATGATGGAATAGGAGCCACCCCGCAGCCGCTCCACACCCCGGATCTTGATGACATCAGTACCGGCGCCCATGATGTCGGCGCCCATGGAGTTGAGAAAGTTGGCCAGGTCTACAATATGGGGCTCCTTTGCGGCGTTCTCAATCACAGTCATGCCGGCGGAAAGGACCGCAGCCAGCATAATATTCATGGTCGCGCCCACGGACACCATATCTAGGTACACCTGTCCCCCAGCCAGACGGCCGCCGCCGGGCACCTGGGCGTAGATCAGGCCGTTGCGCACGTCCACCTCGGCCCCCATGGAGACAAAGCCTTTGATGTGCTGATCAATGGGACGGCCGCCCAGATCACAGCCGCCGGGCAGAGGTACCTCCGCCCAGCCAAAGCGGCCCAGGAGAGCCCCGACCAGATAATAGCTGGCCCGGATCTTCCGCGCCAGCTCATAGGGGACCTGACGGTTGCGGATGTGGGAGCAGTCCACATCCACAGTCGTGCGGTTGACAGTCTTTATATCCGCCCCCAGCTCCCGCAGGATCTGGAGGATCAGGGTCACATCGCTGATTTGAGGGATATTCTCAATGCGGCACACCCCATCTACCAGCAGAGCGGCGGGGATGATAGCCACAGCGGCATTTTTGGCGCCGCTGATCTCGATAGTACCGTGCAGGGGCCTTCCGCCACGGATCTGATACTTGGTCAAATATTGCACCCTCTTTTGCTCCAAATGGTGGAATTTATGGATTATACGGCCAAAACGGCCATATGTAAGCCAAAAAAAGCCCTGTATCTTCACCAGGGCGCTATAAAACAAATATATTATAGCACTATTATATCCGAGTAGCAACAGATTTTACATAGCCGGCCTCGAATTGTAAAAAAATACAGAGTGGTCTCATAAAACGGCCTTTGGGCTGTCTGATGGCGCAAAAAAAACGGTCTGTTTTTGACGAACTTGGGTCCTTACTCCCCCTTTCGCTTGGTAAACTGCTGTCGGGCCCGAGGCAGCAGATCAGACAGTTCGGACTGCTCCTGCCGCTCCAACAAATCACCGATGAGCTGGTTGGACAGCAGAAAGCCCTGGGGCGTCAACCGCCAGCGGCCCTCCGCCGTCCGCTCCGCCCAGCCCTTATCACAAAACTGCTCCAACCGGGCCTCCAGGGGGGCGAAATCCATAAAATAGGTTCCCCGGTATTCCCACTCCTCGATGCCCTGGGCGGTACGCAGGCGGAGCATCAGATACTCCCCGCTCCGCTCCCGGCGGGGAATCAGCTCCTCGCTGTCGATGAGGCTGCCCCCGCGGAGCACACCATCAATATATCCGTCCAGGTCCCGGACAAAGGAGTAGCGCCGTCCGCCGAAGTCGGAGTGGGCCCCGGGCCCAAATCCGATATAGGGCCGGGTGAGCCAGTAGCGCAGGTTGTGCCGGGACTCCATACCGGGCTTGGCAAAATTGGAGATCTCATATTGGGGCAGACCGGCCCGCTCCAAGCGGCCCACGGTCCACAGGTACAGGTCCGCCTGGGCGTCGTCGTCGGGCAGCTGCTCCCCCGCCGCCACCCGGGCGGCCAGCCGCGTGCCCTCCTCCACCTTCAGCCCATAGCAGGACAGGTGCTGGGGAATGAGGGACAGGGCGTGTTCCACTGTGGCCTTCCAGCTGTCCATGGTCTGGCCCGGCAATCCGTAGATCAGGTCCAAGGACAGGTTTTTAAATTTAGCTTTCCTAGCCGCAGCCACCGCCTGGTCTACCTGCTGGACGGTATGGGGGCGGTGGACCGATTCCAGCTCCGCTGGGCAGGCGGACTGCATCCCTAAGGAAAGTCGGTTGAAGCCTGCCTTGCGGAGGCGGCGCAGGGCCCGGACATCCACGCTGTCCGGATTGGCCTCCAGAGTGATTTCCGCGTCCTGGGTAAGCTGGAACTGCTTTTGAATGGCTCCCAGCAGTTCCCGCAGCCGCTTATCCCCAAAGAAGCTGGGGGTACCGCCGCCGAAATAGACCGTGTCCACCGGGATCCCCTGGGCCAGGGGAGCTGTCTCTTTGATGTGGGCCAGCAGTGCCTTCTGATAGCTGTCCATCCGGTCCTCTCGACCGGCCACAGAGTAGAAGTCGCAGTAGTCACATCTGCTGCGGCAAAAAGGGATGTGGATGTAAATGCCAAGACTGTCCCCTGTGGGGGCCTTGGGTTGGGTTTCTTTCTTTTTTCCAAACACGGGGCGTCCCTCCCTCTTTCTCATCAGTATTATATCGAATGTGAGCGAAAATGCAAATGGGGGAGAAAAATTTTGATCCGCAGAAGCGTGTGGACAAGCGGCAGAGGCAATAAAATCCAAAATTTACCATTCCAGGCTCCTTTCGCCCGCCTTCGACACATCTTGCCGTCTCTATGCGCTATGGTAATAAGTGAACAGCCAGAAAAAAATACCGCAGTTTCTCTCTGTATAGAAAAGTTTCTCTCTCCATATCCTGACCTTACCGACAAATGAAGGATCAGGAGGAACCTTTTATGAAACGCTTGTCCACGATTTTTCTGGCTGTCCTGCTGCTCGCCGGCCTGTTTCCCGCGGCTGCTGTGGGGGAGGATGCGGGACTATCCCTGTCCTGCCCCTCGGCCATCCTGATGGAGAAGGAGACCGGGACCATCCTCTATGAGCAAGATGCCCACCAGAAGCTGGAGCCCGCCAGTGTCACCAAGATCATGACCCTTCTGCTGGTGATGGAGGCGGTAGACAGCGGCAGGATTGCCCTGGACGACACCGTCACCGTTTCCGCCTATGCCGCTGGAATGGGCGGCTCCCAAGTCTATCTAAAGGAAGGGGAGCAGATGTCGGTGGCCGAGATGATCAAATGTGTCACCGTTGTGTCCGGCAACGACTGTGCTGTGGCTCTGGCCGAGCATCTGGCCGGCAGTGAGGGGGCCTTTGTTTCCCTGATGAACCAGCGGGCCCAGGAGCTGGGGATGGCGGACACTACCTTCCTCAACTGCACCGGGCTGCCCGCCCAGGGACATCAGACCTCCGCCCATGATATCGCTCTCATGTCTCGGGAGCTCATTCTGAACCATCCCTCCATCCGGGAGTACGCCACCATCTGGATGGACTCCATCCGAAACGGCGCCTTCGGCCTGACCAACACCAACCGCCTCATCCGCTTTTACCAGGGAGCCACCGGCCTGAAGACCGGCTCCACCGACTCAGCGTTGTACTGTATGTCCGCTACCGCGGAGCGGGATGGCATGGAGCTCATCGCCGTGGTCATGAAGGCCCCCACCACCGCCCAGCGCTTTGACGATGCCAAGGCCCTGCTGGACTATGGCTTTGCCAACTATGCCCTGGTGGATGTGTACCCGGACGCCCCCCTGGCTCCGGTAGATGTGCTCCTGGGTACAGTGAAGCAGGTCCAGCCGCAGCTCAATCGTGACTGCCGCCTGCTGGTCCGCAAGGGGGAGGAGAGCCAGGTGACCACCCAGCTGACCGTGGCTCAGGACGTGGAAGCCCCCGTGGACCAGGGTCAGACTCTGGGGCAGATGGAGGTCTATGTGGGCGGGGAGCTGCGGGACACCATTCCCATCGTCTCCGCGCAACAGGTGGACAGGCTTACTGTCCCTGGCATCTTTGGCCAGCTGCTACGGCAGTTGCTCATGGCGCGCTGAACCAGGCCGGGCTTATTTGCCCGACCCTACATAGCGCGAGAATATTGAAAGAAAATGGGAGGCTTTACCTCTATTTTACTTGACGTGGCACCACCGCCGTTGTATAATTTATATAAATATACTATCAAACTATCCGTTTAATATTGTTACTTTGGCCGATAGGCGGCAGAAGCACTTATTTTTGAGGTGAAAAAATGTTGAAATATCAGGGAAGTTTGTCTTCTTTTGACTTGTTTTTGGAATTGGAGGCATTTTCAGAGGGACGTTCCACCCATGCGTGGCGGTGTTTCGGCGCCCACCCGGCGGAGGATGAGGCCGGCAGAGAGGGCTATCTGTTCCGGGTGTGGGCCCCCAACGCCCCTAAGGTCACCATCATCGGCGACTTCAACGGCTGGGACCTGGAAGCCACCCCCATGACTAAGCTGGAGGGCGGCATCTGGGAGGCGTTTGTCCCAGGGCTGCACCGCTATGACGCCTATCAGTATGCCATACATAAAGAGGACGGCTCCTTCGTGGGCAAAGCCGATCCTTACGGCTTCCACGCCGCTACCCGGCCCGATGTGTCTACCAAGATCTATGATCTGTGGGAGAACGCCTACCAGTGGGGCGACCAGTCCTGGCTGGAGTATCGGTCCAAATATGTCCCCTATACCGGCCCGATGAATATTTATGAATGTCACCTGGGCTCCTGGCGGCGCACCGGCGAGGGGGAGTTCCTCAGCTATCGGGATATCGCCTCCTATCTGGTACCCTATGTAAAGGAGATGGGGTTCACCCATGTGGAGCTCCTGCCGGTCACCGAGCACCCCCTGGATGCCTCCTGGGGCTATCAATGCACCGGATACTTTGCCGCTACCAGCCGCTTCGGCACCCCTGACGATCTCAAGTATCTCATTGACCAACTCCACCAGGCGGGTATCGGGGTCATCATGGACTGGGTCCCGGCCCACTTCCCACGGGATGCCTTTGGGCTATATCACTTTGACGGCACCCCCACCTATGAGTATGCCGACCCCAGGAAGGGGGAGCACCCGGACTGGGGCACCCAGGTCTTTGACTATGGGCGAAACGAGGTCCGCTCCTTCCTGTTCTCCTCGGCCATGTTCTGGCTGGAGGAGTACCACATGGACGGCCTGCGGGTAGACGCGGTGTCCTCCATGCTCTATCTGGACTACGGCCGACAGGACGGGGCCTGGATGCCCAACATCCACGGCGGCAAGGAGAACCTGGAGGCCATCGAGTTTTTCCAGCAGCTGAACACCGCCGTCTTTGCCGCCCATCCCGATGTGCTGATGATCGCCGAGGAATCCACCGCCTGGCCCAAGGTGACCAAGCCCGTCCATGACGGGGGTCTGGGGTTCAACTTCAAGTGGAACATGGGCTGGATGAACGACATCTGCCATTACATCAAGCTGGACCCCTATTTCCGGCAGTACAATCACCGGGATATCACCTTCTCCCTGATGTACGCCTTTTCTGAGAATTACATCCTCCCCCTGTCCCACGACGAGGTGGTCCATATGAAGGGCTCCTTCTTTGGCAAGATGCCGGGGGACAACCCCATGAAATTCGCCGGAGTCCGGGCCTTCTATACCTATATGCTGACCCATCCGGGGAAAAAGCTTACCTTCATGGGGGCAGAGCTGGCTCAGTGGAACGAGTGGCACTACGAGTACTCCCTGGACTGGCACCTGCTCCAGTACGAGCCCCACCGCCAGACCCAGGCATTTTTCAAAACGGCCAACAACTTCTACCTCTCCCAGCCCCCCCTGTGGGAGCAGGACGACTCCTGGCAGGGCTTCCAGTGGCTATGTGCCGATGATAATCAAGCCGACACCATTTCCTTCCTCCGGTGGGACAAAAAGGGCAACCCTTTGATTGTGGTGTGCAACTTCTCCCCGGAGCACCGGGACGGCTATCGGGTAGGCACCCCCTTCGGCGGGCGGTGGGCCGTGGTCCTCAACACCGACGACCAGCAGTTCGGCGGCCAGGGACTGGGGGACAAGGAACCGCTTAAAACTGAGAAGGTCCCCTGCCATGACCAGCAGCAGTCCCTGGTTATCGACCTGCCTCCCATGTCGGCGGTCATTTACCGCTGTGTGCGGAAAAATCCGGCACGCAGGTCCAAGGCAGACAAAGAGGAGGGGGCAAAGGCCGAGAAGGCGGCCCCTGTCAAAGGCAAAAAAGCGCCAGCCAAAGAAAAAAAGGCTCCCACCAGGGAGAAAAAGACCCCTGCCGGGAAAAGCCCTAAGCACTGATTGGAAATTCCAGAGCTCTGCGCCCTGATTTCACGTTTTCCTTCCCCCGCGCTCGAAACAGACAAGAGGTGAACAGCATGAAGAAAGAAGTTGTGGCCATGTTGCTGGCCGGCGGCCAGGGCAGCCGCCTCTACGCTCTGACCAGCCATGTAGCCAAACCTGCCGTCCCCTTTGGGGGCAAGTACCGCATCATTGATTTTCCCCTGTCCAACTGTGTCAACTCCGGCATTGATACCGTCGGTGTCCTGACCCAGTACCGTCCCCTGGAGCTGAACAGCTACATCGGCAACGGGCAGCCCTGGGACCTGGACCGGTCTGACGGCGGCGTACACATCCTCCCCCCCTATATGCGGGAGGGCGACCAGGGCACCTGGTACAAGGGTACGGCAAACGCCATTTACCAGAACATTGGCTTTCTGGACCTGTATGACCCGGAGTATGTGGTCATCCTGTCCGGTGACCACATCTATAAAATGAACTACGCCGACATGGTGGACCTGCATAAGAAGTCCGGGGCGGCCTGCACCATTTCCGTCCTGGAGGTCACGATGGAGGAGGCCACCCGCTTCGGCATCATGAATGTGGACGAAAACGACCGGATCTACGAGTTTGAGGAGAAGCCGGCCCAACCCAAGAGCAATCTGGCCTCCATGGGCATTTATGTGTTCACCTGGTCCAAGCTCCGGCAGTACCTCATTGACGACGAAGCTGACCCGGCCTCTACCAACGACTTCGGGAAGAACATCATCCCCAACATGCTCGCCGCCAACGAGGTGATGATGGCCTACCGCTTCCACGGCTACTGGAAGGATGTTGGCACCATCAATTCTCTGTGGGACGCTAACATGGATATGCTGGCCCCCCGGAACAGCATCGACCTGTATGACCCAGACTGGCCCATTTACGCCAGAACTCCCGTGAAACCTCCCCATGTCACAGGCCCCAACGCCCACATCTCCCACTCTCTGGTGACCGGCGGCAGCCGGGTGGACGGGACGGTGGAGAACTCTGTACTGTTTCACTCTGTCACTGTAGAGGAAGGAGCCAGCGTTCAGTACTCCATCCTCATGCCAGGGGCGGTGGTCCGAGCCGGAGCCCAGGTGTCTTACGCCATTGTGGCAGAGGCTGCCGTCATTGAGGCGGGCGCCGTAGTGGGCTCCGCTCCCAACGATGATCCCAAATGGGGCATCGCCGTGGTGGCCAGCGGCGTCACCGTGGGGGAACAGGCTGTGGTGTCCCCCGGCGCCATGGTTCGGGAAGCAGTGAAGGGAGGTGATCGGGCATGAATGATCTCCACGGCATTCTCTTCGCCTATCGCTCTAACGCCAATCTGGGAGAGCTGACCAGGCCCCGCAACACCTGCTCCCTGCCCTTTGGCGGGCGGTACCGCCTGATCGATTTCATGTTGTCCAGCTATGTCAACGCGGGTATCACCGACGTGGGGCTGGTGGTCCATGAGAGCTATCAATCTCTGCTGGATCACCTTGGAACCGGGAAGGACTGGGACCTGTCCCGCAAACACGGCGGCCTGCGCATCCTGCCCCCCTTCGGATATCAGGGCAAGGGAGGCGGCGAGTATCGGGGCAACATGGAGGCTCTGGCCGGCGTAGCCGGATATCTTCAGAATATCCGCCAGGACTATGTTATCATGGGCTGGGGCGATATCGCTGTTAACCTGCCCGTGGCCCAGGTACTGGAGCAGCACATCGCCTCCGGGGCCGACGTGACTATGGTGTGTACCCCCACCCTGAAAGGGGCTCCTCAGTTTTCGGAGTATGTGGAGGTCAGCGGGGAGGGCCGGATCACGGATCTGTCCATCCATCCCACTACTGCGGACCAGGCCCTGGAGTCCCTGGAGGTGTACATCCTGTCCAAGCAGCTGCTGCTGGATATGGTAGAGTACTGTTCCGCGCACGATATCCACAGCTTCAGCCGAGGTGTCCTGCGCCCCCGGCTCAAGAGCTTGAAGATGATGCCTTACATCCACCAGGGCTATGTGGCCCGCTTCCAGTCTGTAAGCGACTACTTCCAACACTCCATGGATCTTCTGGATCCCAAGGTCCGCGCTGACTTGTTCAACATCAGCCGCCCCATCCGCACCAAGGATCAGTCCAACCCCTCCACCTACTACGGGCCCGACGCGGTGGCGGTCCAGTCCCTGGTAGCCGACGGCTGCTATATTGAGGGCGTGGTGGAAAACTCCATCCTCTCCCGCGGCGTCATTGTAGAAAAGGGCGCCAAGGTGTCCAACAGCGTATTGATGCAGGGTACGGTGGTCAAAGCCGGAGCTTCTCTGGCCTATGTCATCGCGGATAAAAACGTGGTGATCAATGAGGACCGAATGCTCATGGGCCACGCTACATATCCCCTGGCCATCGCCAAAAATTCGGTGGTATGACCGTCTCTTTCATCCACTCCAGTTTGAATCTTTTGAAAAGAGGAATCGTCTATGAAGATCCTATTTGCCTCCTCCGAGGTTGCTCCCTTTATTAAGACCGGCGGACTGGCCGATGTGGCCGGCTCCCTGCCCCAGGCTCTGGCTCGGGAGGGCCACGAGGTCAAGGTCATCCTTCCTCTGTACGAGGGCATCGGCCAGGAGTGGCGGGAACAGATGACCTTTCTCAAATACTTCAATGTCACCCTGTCCTGGCGGCAGGTCTACTGTGGCATCTTCCAGCTGGAGCGGGAGGGGGTCGCCTACTGGTTTGTAGACAACGAATACTACTTCAAGCGTTGGCAGCTCTATGGACATTTCGACGACTGCGAGCGGTTCGCCTTCTTCTCCAGGGCTATCATCGAAACTCCGGGACAGCTGGACTGGGCCCCAGATATCATCCACTGCAACGACTGGCAGACCGCCCTCGTCCCCGTCTATCTGCTGGAGGAGAAATACCGCATCCCTCAGCTGGGAGGGACCAAGAGCGTCTTTACCATTCACAACATCGAGTACCAGGGCCGCTACGGCGACCAGGTCCTTCAGGATGTCATCGGTCTGGACAAGAGCTATCTCAACGAGGGGATGCTGGCCTACCATCGGGACGTGAACCTGATGAAGGGCGCTATTATGGCCTCCAACTTCGTCACTACGGTATCCCCCACCTATGCCCAGGAGCTGCGCACTCCCTTCTACGCCCATGGGCTGGACGGGGTCATCAATCAGCAGAGCGGCAAGCTGGAGGGCATTCTAAACGGCATCGATGTGGACCTCTACGATCCAGCCACCAACCCTGGCCTTGCCGCCAACTTTACCCCCCGCGCCTTGGTCAAGGGCAAGAACCAGTGTAAGCAGGCCCTGCAGCAGGCCGTTGGCCTTCAGGAGAATCCTGATGTGCCCATCATCGCCTGCGTGTCCCGTCTGGTTGGCCACAAGGGCTTCTCCCTGGTGACAGACTCCCTTCAGGAGATTATGGGCCTGGACGTGCAGATGGTGGTGCTTGGCACCGGCGACTGGCAGTATGAGGAGGCGTTCCGCCACGCTCAGAGTCAGTACCCCGGCCGCTTCGCCGCCCAACTGACCTATTCCGCCCCTCTGTCCACCATGATCTATGCCGGAGCCGACCTGTTCCTGATGCCCTCGGTCTCCGAACCCTGCGGCCTGTCTCAGATGATCGCCATGCGCTTCGGCACCATCCCTGTGGTTCGGGAGACTGGCGGCCTGAAGGACACCGTTGTCCCCTACAATAAGTTTGATGGGACCGGCCGTGGCTTCACTTTTGCCAACATCAACGCGGGGGACATGGTCTGGGTGCTGCGGGAGGCCGTAGACCTCTACCACAGCAACAAAAAGGCTTGGCGGGCTCTGCAAAGAGAGGGAATGACTGCCGACTTCTCCTGGGACAACTCGGCCAGGCAGTATCTGGACATCTATCAGCGCATCCTCGGCTGACAGCTCTGTCTGACATAATCAGAGGGCCCCGGACGATGTGTATAGCGTCCGGGGCCCATCGATTTTTACAAGGCATCTTTTCTTATGAAAAATGTTGAGAAATCCCCGGAAACGCCCATATCTTGGGCGTTTCTGCCCATTGACGCTCCTGCCCAAACCTGATACAATGGCTGGGCAAAGACCGCTTTTTGCAATTTTTCCTGCGTGCGGAAGCACCGATTTTGATATTACAGGAGGCTCTCTATGGCAGAATATACCAAGGCCCAGCTCACCGAGATGATTATCGGTAAGCTCCAGCGCAACTTCGGCCGCACTGTGGAAGAGGCCACCCCCAACCATATGTTCAAGGCCTGTGCCCTAGTCCTCCGGGACATCATGTCCCGCCATCAAATCGAAACGGGCAACCAGGTGTGGGAGGGGCAGCGGCGTCAGGTCCACTACCTGTCCCTGGAGTTCCTCATGGGCCGCTCTCTGGAGAAGAACGCCTATAACTTGGGGCTGCTGAATACACTCAAGGAGACGCTGGAGGGACTGGGCTTCTCCGCCGCCGATCTATTTGAGCAGGAACCCGATGCCGGCCTGGGCAACGGCGGCCTGGGCCGTCTGGCCGCCTGCTACCTGGACTCCATGACCACCCTGGAGATCCCCGCCACCGGCTACTCCATCTGCTACGAGCTGGGCATCTTCAAGCAGAAGATCATCGACGGCAAACAGGTAGAGCTGGCGGACAACTGGCTAGGTCTGGGGGATGCCTGGCTCATCCCAAAGCTGGATGAGACGGAGGAGGTCCGCTTCGGCGGAAAGATTGAGGACCGATGGGATGAAAACGGCGTCAACCACCCTGAGCATGTGGGCTATACCGCCGTGCTGGCCATTCCCCGGGACATGGAGATCGCCGGCTACCAGACCCGGCATACCAACACCCTGCGCCTGTGGGACGCCAAGAGTCCGGTCCCGGTGGATATGTCCCTCTACTCCCGGGGCGAGTATCTCAAGGCTGTGGAGCAGCAGGCCATGGCGGAGGTCATCGCTAAGGTCCTCTACCCCGACGACAACCACTACGAGGGGAAATCCCTGCGCCTGAAGCAGCAGTATTTCTTTGTATCCGCCACGGTCCAGTCCATTGTCCGCAAGCACCGGGCCCAGTATGGCACCCTCCACAATTTCCATGAAAAGCATGTCATCCAGATCAACGACACCCATCCCACCCTGGTCATCCCGGAGCTAATGCGCATCCTGTTGGACCAGGAGGGCTATTCCTGGGACGAGGCATGGCATATTGTCACCCATACCGTGTGCTACACCAACCATACCGTCTTGGCCGAAGCTCTGGAGCGGTGGCCCCAGGCCTTGATTGAGAGCCTGCTCCCCCGTGTGTGGCAGATCCTGAAGGAGATCGCCCACCGCTACCAGGGGGAGCTGGAGCGGCGCTACGGCAGCGACCAGGGCAAGATCGCCCACATGGCGATCATCTGGGGGGGCGAGGTGCGCATGGCCAACCTGTGCGTCTGTGCCTGCCAGTATATCAACGGCGTTTCCGCCCTCCACTCCGATATCCTGAAACGGGAGGTATTCCATGACGCCTATCTGGCCGCCCCGGGTAAGTTCAAGAATGTGACCAACGGCATTGACCACCGCCGCTGGCTGTCTCAAATTAACCCCAAGTTGGACGCCCTGATCCGGGACTGCTCCGGAGGAGACGAGTACCTCATCCACCCGGAGGCCATTCGGAAGCTGGAGAACTGCAAGGACGACAAGTCCGTGCTGAAGCAGCTGGAGGCCATCAAAGGGGAGAACAAACGCCGCTTTGCCGCCTATGTGGCCCGGGAATCCGGCGTTATCCTGAACACCGACGCCATCTTCGATGTCCAGGTCAAGCGCCTCCACGAGTATAAGCGACAACTGCTCAATGTCCTCCACATCGTCTATCTGTATCAGCAGTTGCGGGATAATCCCAACATGGATTTCACCCCCCAGACCTTTCTCTTTGGTGCCAAGGCGGCTCCCGGCTACCATGTGGCCAAAGAGATCATCCAGCTCATCAACTCCCTGGCAGCCCAAATCAGCAGGGACCCGGTCTGCAAGGATAAGCTTCAGGTGGTTTTCCTGGAGAACTACCGGGTGTCCCTGGCGGAGAAGCTGATGCCCGCCAGTGAGCTGTCCGAGCAGATCTCCACCGCCGGTAAGGAGGCCAGCGGCACCGGCAACATGAAATTCATGATGAACGGTGCGCTGACCATCGGTACTCTGGATGGCGCTAATGTGGAGATGCACCAGCAGTTGGGGGACGAAAATATTTTCCTCTTCGGCCTGACCGCCGAGCAGGTGAACCAGCGCAAGCGGGAGGGCTACCGCTCCCTGGACCTCTACCAGCGGGACCATGGGCTGAAGCGGGTCATTGACCAGATCGCCGCCGGCTTTGACGACCATGTGTCGTATAGCAGCATCACCGACCGCCTCCTCTTTGGCGTTGGGGGCTCTATGGCGGACGAATATATGCTGCTGGCCGATTTCTCTAGCTACTGCCAGGCTCACAAGCGGGCGCTGGAGGCCTATGCCGACCGCCAGCGATGGAATCAGATGTCCCTCATCAACATCGCCCGTTCCGGCCTCTTTGCTGCCGACAGGTCAATCAGCGACTACGCCAGAGAGATCTGGCATGTTCCTGTCCGAAAATAATGGGAAAAGCGGGCCCTCTGGGCCCGCTTTTCCATCCTTCCCCCTTGCAAAAACAGGGGAAAGGCACTACAATAGGGAAGAAGGAGGTGGGCCATGTATCTTACAGACTACCACACGCACTCCTGCTGTTCACCGGACAGCACCGCCCGGCTGGAGGACATGGTCCGGGCGGCACGCAGGGCCGGCCTCCGGGAGCTGTGCACCACCGACCACTGTGACCTGCAGGACGAAAACGGAGCTCCTCTGGGCGGCTGGGACTGGACGCCCATCTTGGACCAATACTGGCGGGCCCGTGACAAAGGCGGCAGCGAGGTGAAGGTGCTGCTGGGCCTCGAGCTGGGCGGGGCCTATACGGACCCCGGCCGGGCTGAGGCTCTTGTGGCCGCCGCCCCCCTGGATTTTGTCATCGGCTCCATCCACAATCTGAGCCCAGAGGCGGGAGGTCGAGATTTTTTCTATTTGGACTACCGCTCCGAGGAGGCGTGCTACACCACGTTGGATGACTATTTCGCCAGTATGCTGGCTCTGACCCGGCTGGACTGCTACGACGCCCTGGGCCATATTATCTATCCCCTCCGCTATATGAACGGCAGAGCAGGCTGGCACATCACCTTGGACCGGTATGGGGACCAGCTGGACCAGCTGCTCCGTGCCGTCATCCAAAACGGGAAGGCAATCGAGGTCAACACCCACGGCGGCCGGGAGGTGGAGGATTGGCGCCCCATCCTTAGACATTACCATCAGTTGGGGGGCGAGTTGGTCACTACCGGCTCTGACGCCCACTCCCCCGGAAATGTGGGACGCGGCATCTCCCAGGCTGTGGCCCTCCTTTGTGAAACAGGATTCCATCGCTTTGCCGTCTATCGGAAGCGGCGGCCTGAATGGATCAAACTATAAGAATTGGAGGATATTTATTATGATCGCAATCGCATCTGACCATGGCGGCTATAATTTGAAGGAGCATATCAAGGCCTATCTGGTAGCCAAGGGCATCTCCTGCCAGGACTTCGGTACAGACAGTACCGCCAGCTGTGACTACCCTGTATTTGGCAAGGCCGCCGCCGAAGCTGTGGCTTCCGGCGCCTGTGAGAAGGGGATTGTCATCTGCACCACCGGCATCGGCATCTCCATCACCGCCAACAAGGTGAAAGGTATCCGCTGCGCCCTGTGCGCCGATCCCCTGTCCGCCGAGTTGACCCGCCGCCACAACAACGCCAATATGCTGGCGATGGGCGCGGGGATGATCGGGCCCAACCTGGCAGAGCGCATCGTAGACGTGTTTTTGACCACGGACTTTGAGGGAGGGCGCCACGCCCGCCGCGTGTCCCAAATCATGGATATGGAGAAATAAAGGGCAAGGACCTGGGGGCGTGGCCTCCAGGTCCTTTTTATGGGAAGAGACCCGATGGCAGACTCTCTTTGAACAGAATTGTATTATAATTTCCAAAAAATGTATGAAACCGTCCCACTCCGGGGCGGTTTCTTATGTTAGATAGAAAGGGTTACGCTGCGGCTCCGGCCCGACTGACCGGCAGAGGGGCGCATGCAGGGCATCACAACTAGGCGTGCCGTATTTTACAGGCCCCTTCAGACAATCCTGTCAAAGTGTATAAAAAAGGCGTACCCCGCAAAAGCCACACCCTTAACCTTACTCATTAAAGGAGGAACCATCATGTCAACCAACAAGACCCAACACTACCAGCTTCACCAATGGGAGGCGGAGGATAAGGTGCTCCGCACAGAGTTCAATGAGGACAATCAGAAGATAGACCAGGCGCTCCAGGAAAAGGCGGACCAGGAGGCGCTGACCGCCCTTCAAAGCCTAGTGTCTCAAAAGGCGGACAGCACCGACCTGGAGGAGATGCGGAGCAATTTAGTACAGATCGCGGCGGGGGCTTATACGGGGGACGGAGCGGCCAGCCGGCTGATCTCCCTTCCATTCTCACCTAAGGCGGTCTATCTGTGTGACAAGCAGGGCAGGACCTACGCCAGCGGCGCCAATCTGGCTACTTACTATTACGGAGGGCTGGCGGTAACTGGGAATCCGGCAACCGCTGGAGAGACCGCTTTGGTCACCTTGGAGGCGGGGGGCTTCCGGGTGGTACACAAAAGTTCGAACGGCGATTACTATGCCTCGAATGAAAAAAATACTGTATTTCACTATTTGGCCTTGGGATAAGAGGAAAAGCACCCCCGGAAATACCGGGGGTGCTTTCAGTTTAGGTGTCCAATCGCTCTAGAGTTCTAAAGAATAGAATTCTTAGGCCTCAGGAACGGTCATGGAGCCGGTGAAGAACTCGATATCACCGATGGTCTTGTTGCTCAGAGTCAGGGTGACACGGATCTTATCGCCGGAGGACAGCAGGTCGCTGCTGAATTTGATGCCGTTGGAGTCAGCGACAACAGACTTCTCAGCGGTGAAGTCCTCTTCCACAGTCTCCAGCTCATCCCAGCCCTTGTTGTAGAGCTCGATCTTGGCGGACAGGGTGACGTCGCCCAGATTCTCGTAGTTCTCGTCGCCCTTCTGGACCTTGACATTCTTCAGAGTGAACTCGCCATTCTTATCAACGGTGAGCTCAATCTTCTTGCCAGAGAGAGAAACGACCTTGTAATCGCCGTTGTTGTTGTCATCCTCAATCACGGTGTCCTCGTCGGGCACGATGACCAGAACGACCTCGGCCATAGGAGTATCGTCGCCGTCATCCTCAACGGTGACCACGAACACGCCGGTACGGCCTTCCGCGTCGGTCTCGATGTCGCTGACACCGCCCACATAGACGGAGTCCACGTCGGTGTTGTCCTTCTTCAGCTCCACGACCACGAAGGTGGTGTCGTTGTTATAGCTGAAGTCAGACTGGCTGCCAGCGGTCAGGTTGCCATCGCCGTCATTCAGGGACAGGATGTCCTTCTTGGCGTAGGTGGCATAGGACTCAAAGGCCTTCAGAGCGCCGCTCTCGTAGTTGCCCTTCTTGTCGGCAGTGGCGTCCACAACCAGCTTTACCTCGGTGGCGTGATCGTCGTTGTCACGCTTGGTGACCTGGTACAGGCCCTTGGTGACAATGTCGTCCTTAGCGGAGCTGCTGGAAACAATGAAGCCGCCCTCGACCTTCTCGCCGTTGATGTAGGCGCTGTTGTACTGGTACAGCTTGTCGCCGTTGTCGTTGACGACCTCAGGATCAGTGCCGCTGATGAAGACGAAGTCGTCGTCCTCGGCGGAGGAGCCGCTGGAGCTGGACATGAACAGGATGGTGATCACGCCGTCATCCTTCACAGCGGCGCCCACGATGTCCTCCTGGCTGGAGACGTTCTTATAGCCAGTCCACACCTTGTCGTCGTCGGTGTTGATGAACACGGTGTCGCTGTCAGCGGTGCCGATACGGTCGCTGCCACGATACACGGAGGCGTTGTCGCGCTCCACCTTGCCCTTACCATTGGAGGCATCAAACAGGATCTGCTCGAAGTTAGCATAAGAGGCGGATTCCAGGTCGTACTCGCTGCCGCTCTGGTTCCACTTGTAGATGTGGCCTTCAGTGGGGACGCGCTTGTCACCGGTGCCCTTCCAGTAAGCATCCACACCGTCGATTTCGTCGATGTCGATCTTCTCCTCGGTGCCGTCAGCGAAGACGACCTTGGCGGACACGTCGCCATAGGCGGAGTCAACGCCAGTGACGAACAGGTAGTCGTCCACGGAGTCCTCAGCGCCCTCGATGGCCACGGCGTTGCCGTAGGTATCCAGGTACAGAACGACCTCGTTGTCAACGTCAGGGTTGGTGAAGTTGTCACCGTCGTCCAGGTTGACCAGGCCCTTAGCGGAATTGATCACGGTGGTGCAGTAAGCGCGGTTGTAGTTGTAGGTGGTGCCGTCCAGCTTCACATAGTCGTTGTCCTTGACGGAGCTGACGGTGCCCTCAACGATCTCGGCCTTGGCCATGGACTGAATCTCAGTTCCGCCGATGGTCAGGACCACGATGTCCTCCTTGGAGAACTTCTGATCGGTGTCAAACTCGTTCTCGGCCTTGGAGGGCTTATCGCTCTTGTAGGAAATGGTCACGGTGTAGTCGTCGCCATTGTCCTCCACCTTGGTGACCTCAGCCACGAAGGTGTCGATGATGGTCACAACGACATCTTCCTCAGTGGAGTCCACATACAGCTCGGTCAGCACGCCGTTGCCAGTCTCCTGCCAACGCTCGCTGCTGGTCTTGCCATAGTCCAGAACGTCCTTGCCGTTTACGCGGTCCATGTCCTCAACGACCTCGCCGTTGCGGTACACAGTCCACTTGTAGTTGTCATAGGCGGCGGAACCAGCGGCAGTGTACAGGTCCTTCTCGCTGACCTTGCCAGTCCAGGTCTGGTCGGCAGAGTCGGAGTAGGTGCCGATGGTAGAGCTCTTGTAGCTCCAGGTGGTGGCGGGGCGGCCGAAATCGTCGGTCTCGTCCTTGCACTCCAGGTCGCCGTCATACAGGTCCTCGCCCAGCTCCTTGGTGTAGCCGGAAACGTTGGACATGCTCAGGCCGGTGCGGTCGTCAATGGCCTTGTACATCTTGTCATTGCTGACCAGCTGATAGTACTTGACGCTGCCGCCGCTGACGGACACGCCGTTGCCATTGACATTGATGGTGTCGTTGTCAGCCTCAACCTGATAGGACTTCAGGGTGTTCAGAGCCAGCTGGGCAACATCGTTGCGGGTCATGGGGGCCACAGCGGTGGCGTTCACGTCCTTGTACAGGTCGATCTTGTTGGCCTCGCGGATGGTGGCCATCTGCCAGTCCTCGCCGAAATCGGACTGATACTGGAAGTAGCCCAGGGCCTTCATCATCATCAGAGCGGCCTGGGCGGCGGTGACGGAGTCGCTGCCGCCAAAGGTCTTGGCGTCGTAGCCGGAAATGATGCCGTGGGTGTAGCAGGCGGCCACATAGGGTTCAGCCCAGGAAGGCACGTCGGTAAAGGGAGCGGTGCCAGCGTAGTTGGACACCTTGTAGTCCAGCATGTTGGACATGATGACGGCCATCTCGTTGCGGGTGACGTTGGCGTCGGGGTTGAACTTGCCGTTCTCGTCGCCGGTCATGACACCGACTTTCTGGAGAACTTCGATGGCTTCCACGTTGTTTTCGGAAGACACATCGACGTAGCTCGCGCCGGAACCGACTACCATCAGGCCCATGACCATGACGGAAGCCAGAGCCAGGCTAAGAGCCCGCTTCAGGTTTCTCATTCGGGATTCCTCCTTAAATTTTTTCGGGGTGATTTCTTGAAAATCCCCCGCATTTTTGAGGTTTTGAGGACTTTTAGGGACACTTAGCCCTGTATAACGCCCCTTGCACAGCAAAAAAGGTGAGGAAAATCCGCTAAGAGCAAATAAAAAAGGGCGCTTTTTCAAAGAAAAAGTGCCCTTGGTAGACATCTGGTAGACACCCAGAAAATGGAAAAGCGGGAAAGCCCTGTTTCCCAGCGCTTTCCCGCTTTTTTTGGTAGACATTTGGTAGACCAATGAGAAAAGAGTATGCGTCGGCGGCAAAAGAGCATTTTAGGCCTTTTCGGTCAGGTATCACAGTTATCCCCACAATCAGCCTACGATTTCAATCAAAAAGGTGCTATCTTTTTTGGAGCGCATATGTTAAGATGATATACGGATAATTTTGACGATTTGGAAAAGGAGCAGAAGACGACATGATCACTGTCACCGATTTAAGCCTGAATTACAGCGGCACCCCGCTGTTTTCTCACGTGGACTTGCAATTCCTCCGGGGCAACTGTTATGGCATCATCGGGGCCAACGGCGCTGGCAAGTCTACCTTTCTCAAGATTCTGTCCGGTGAACTGGACTCCACATCCGGAGAAGTAAATATCCTGCCCAATATCCGTATGTCTGTCCTCAAGCAGGACCAGAATGCTTATGACGCCTACAACGTGATGGACACCGTAATCATGGGCAACCAGCGACTGTACGACATCGGCAAGGAGAAGGAGGCCCTCTACGCCAAAGAGGAGATGACCGACGAGGACGGTATGCTGGCCTGCCAGTTGGAGGAGGAGTACGCCGAGCTGGGGGGCTGGGAGGCGGAATCAGACGCCAGCCGCATCCTCCAGGGGCTGGGTATCGGTACGGAGCTGCACTACAACGACATGGCCACTCTGGACCCCCGGCTGAAGGTGAAGGTGCTGCTGGCCCAGGCCCTGTTTGGTAATCCCGATCTGCTGATGATGGACGAGCCCACCAACAACCTGGACATTGACGCGGTCAACTGGTTGGAGGACTTCCTGCTGGACTTTGAAGGCACGGTTATTGTGGTATCCCATGACCGCCATTTCCTGAACACTGTATGTACCCACATCGTGGACATCGACTATAACAAGATTAAGATGTATGTGGGCAACTACGACTTCTGGTATGAGTCCTCCCAGCTGGTGCAGCAGCTGATTAAGAATCAGAACAAGCGCAACGAGGAGAAGATCAAGGAGCTGCAGGACTTCATCTCCCGCTTCTCCGCCAACAAGTCCAAAAGCAAGCAGGCCACCGCACGACGGAAGCTACTGGATAAGCTGACGGTGGAGGAGATGCCTGCCTCCTCCCGCCGTTATCCCTGGGTGGCCTTCTCTCCCGACCGAGAGGTGGGCAAGGATATCCTTTTTGTCACCGACGTATCCAAGACCATTGACGGGGTAAAGGTGCTGGACAAGGTGTCCTTCATCGTAGGCCACGGGGACAAGATCGCCTTTGTGGGCGACAACGAGAACGCCCACACCGCCCTGTTCAAGATCCTGGCCGGAGAAATGGAGCCAGACGAGGGCACCGTGAAGTGGGGGCAGACCGCCACCTTCTCCTACTTCCCCAAGGATAACACCCCCTACTTCCAGGACAACGACGACAACCTGGTCCAGTGGCTGCGCCAGTTCTCCCCCGATCCCCAGGAGCAGTACCTCCGGGGCTTCCTGGGCCGGATGCTCTTCTCCGGGGACGAGGTATACAAGCCGGTGAAGGTCCTCTCCGGCGGTGAGAAGGTGCGCTGTATGCTGTCCCGGATGATGCTCTCTGGGGCCAACGTCCTCCTGCTGGACCAGCCCACCAACCACCTGGACCTGGAGTCCATCGCCGCCTTGAACAAGGGCCTGGAGGCCGTGAAATGCAACGTGCTCGTAGCCTCCCACGACCACCAGCTCATCCAAACGGTATGTAACCGAGTCTTTGACTTCACTGCCGATGGAAAGCTCATCGACCGGAAGACCACCTATGACGAGTATCTGGAGAGCCAGAAGGCCGAGTAAGATTTTTCGCAACAGCCAGAAAGAAGAACCGCTCATGGGAGTCCATGAGCGGCTCTTTTTTACAGGGACAACGTCAGGATCTCTCTCACCTGGTTCAAGTCCTGGATGTGGTAGTGGACCGTGAGTCCCTGGGGCAGAGGGCGGTCCTCTGGGTCGTACCAGCAGCACAGAATACCGGCGTTATTGCCCCCCTGAATATCGCTGGTCAGAGAATCCCCCACGATCAGGACCTCCTCTGGGGCGATGGGGCCGACATGGTTAAATACCGCCCGGAAAAAATCTGGGCTGGGCTTTTCGGCCCCTACCTGCTCAGAGATGAACACCCCGTCAAACAGCCGGATGAGCCCTGACTTGTCCAGCTTCCGCTGCTGGGCGACGGCAGTGCCATTGGTAACGGCATACTGCCTGACCTGGCCCTTCAGGTCCCTGACCAGCTCATAGCCGTGATCCCGAAAGACCACGGTTTCTCCCAGCTGAATCTGATAGGCGTGGTTAAACCCCTCGATATCGGAGAACTCGATGCCCTCTGACTGGAAAAACTCCTGGAAGCGGCCGGACAGTACCTGGGGCTTGGTCAACTCTCCCCGCTCCAGGGCATTCCAATATTTCTGGTTGATAGACGAGTATCGGGCCAGCATATCGTCAGGGCATTCCCCCAGGCCGAAGCGGATAAAGCAGGCCCGGATCGCCGCCTTCTCTGCCAAGCCGAAATCCAGCAGTGTGCCGTCGATATCCCATAAAATGACTTGGATCATCCTGAGATCCCCCTCCATTTGGATATATGGTATGGATACCATGATATCGGTCCCGCAAAAAAAGTCAAGAAAATTCTTGCCCATGGCATACTCAAAAAGGATGCGTCTCTTTTTCGTAAAGAAATGTTAAACCTGTGTTAAATCTGTTGACGGTTGACACGGGGGATTTTATAATAAATACTGCCAAAAATTGAAAGACTAAGAGGAAATCGTCATGATGCAGCCAGCCGACTGGTACCAGATCAGCGGAGGAAGAGGATATGAGGCATGACCTGCTCCTGAACATTCAGGCGCGGGCTGTGTCTTTTTTCTTGCCGGGAAGGGCTGCGAGAGAAAGGGAAGAAAGAGATGGGCATTTCAGAAATATTGGGGCTGCTGGGCGGCCTGGCATTGTTTTTGCATGGGATGCAGATGATGAGTTCCGGCCTGGAGGCTGCCGCCGGCGCACGGATGAAGAGTATTCTGGAGCGGCTTACCGCCAACCGCTTTTTGGGCGTGCTGGTGGGTGCGGCCATCACCGCTGTCATCCAGTCCTCCTCCGCTACCACAGTGATGGTGGTAGGCTTTGTAAACGCCGGGATGATGACTCTGGGCCAGGCGGTCTGGATCATCATGGGCGCCAACATTGGTACCACGGTTACCGGCCTGCTCATTGCCCTGGATGTGGGTGAGCTGGCCCCTATGTTTGCCTTTGTGGGCGTGGTGCTGATGGTCTTTGTCAAGGAGCCGAAGCTCCAGCACATCGGCCAGATCCTGGCCGGGTTGGGCGTGTTGTTTATCGGAATGGGCATGATGAGCTCCTCCATGTCTCCATTGCGGGATTCCGAACCCTTTATCCGTATCATGTCCACCTTCTCTAATCCTCTGTTGGGAATCCTGGCCGGCGCGGCCTTTACTGCCGTCATCCAGTCCTCCTCCGCCTCGGTGGGTATCCTCCAGGCTCTGGCCAGCAGCGGCGTGATCAGCTATGCCAGCTCAGTTTTTGTCCTGTTCGGCCAGAACATCGGCACCTGTATCACCGCCGTGCTGGCAGCCATCGGTACCAACCGGAATGCCAAGCGGGCTACTCTTATCCACTTGATGTTCAACCTGATTGGCACCGCGATCTTTACCACTCTGTTTGTTCTCTTTCCTATCGCTGCCGTGGTAGAAGGCACCTTAGTTCTTCCGGGTGAGGTGGGCAGGACCTTGTCCCATCTGATCCCCACTGACCCCATGGCTCAAATCGCCATGACCCATACTGTCTTTAACATCACGACTACCCTGGTCCTGCTTCCTCTGGGCAATTATCTGGCCAAGCTGGCTATCCGCATCCTACCCGACCAGGCTGTGGAGACCGAAGACCAGGAGAGCATGACCCTGGCCTATCTCACCCCCATCCAAGCCGGAGGCAAAGAGGGCGGCCTGGGTGTATCTGCCATTGTCATCGATCAACTGCGCAACGAGCTCAACCGGATGCTGTCCATGGCACGGGACAACGTGGCGGACAGCTTCCGGGCCGTACTGGCCCGGGATCAGGAGCAGCTGGTCCAGGTGGAGCAGCGGGAGGAGTATATCGACTTTTTGAACCGGGAGATCTCCCGCTATGTGTCTCACCTGATTTCTATTGAAACCAACGAGCAAGGCTCCGCTGTGGTCAGCAGCTTCTTCACCATCTCTGGCAACATCGAGCGTATTGGCGACCACGCGGACAATCTGGCTGGCTATACCCGGATGCTGGTGGGCAAAAATATCTCCTTCTCCGAAACAGCCCAGAGTGAGATCAGTGCTATGCGTGACATCTCTCTGGAGGCCATCTCCGCCCTGCTCCACTACCAGGCCGGTCAGCCCCAGTGGCTGTCCGAGGTGGCCCAGATGGAGCAGAAGATCGATGATATGACCGACAGCTTCCGCCGCGGTCAGCTGCAGCGAATGAAGGAGGGCACCTGCAACCAGGAGGCATGCATCCTCTACTCCGAGCTGCTCACCGACTTTGAACGCATTGGCGACCATGTGCTCAACATCGCAGAGGAGCTGACCAAGGCCCAGACCGGCCTGTAATTACGGACCCCTTCCACTTTTTCTTGACGAATGACCGGGAGAACGGTATGATTGGGAGAGAAAAGTGAGGAGGGGTTTTTTATGACCTATCAAGAGATACTGGAGGCAGCCCGCACCTGCAGCGGCCCATACTGTAAAGCCTGCCCCGTATGCAATGGCCGGGCCTGTAAGAATACCATGCCGGGCCCCGGAGCAAAGGGCAGCGGCACTGTGGCCATCCGAAACTACGAGGCATGGCAGGACATCTGTCTGAATATGGATACCATCACAGTCAACCAGCCGGTAGACACTAGCTATACCTTTTTCGGCCAGAGGTATGAGCTGCCTGTCTTTGCCGGCCCAGTGGGCGCGGTCAAGCTCCACTACGGGGACAAGCTCACCGACTTGGCCTACAACGACATCCTGGTCCCCGGCTGTGCCCAGGCGGGGATCGCCGCCTTTACCGGAGATGGGGCAGACCCGGAGGTCTTTGCCGGGGCCGCCAAGGCCATTGGACAGAACGGCGGGAAGGGGATCCCCACTGTCAAGCCCTGGGACCGGGATACCATTTTTGCCAAGCTGGATGACGCCAAGGCCTCCGGCGCCAAAGTATTTGCCATGGACATCGACGCTGCGGGACTGCCCTTCCTGAAGGGGTTGACCCCGCCGGCGGGCTCCAAGACGGTGGCAGAGCTTCGAGAGATCATCGACTATGCGGGCGTGCCCTTTCTCATCAAGGGTGTCATGACCGTCAAGGGAGCCAGAAAAGCCCTGGAGGCGGGCGCCGCTGGTATTGTGGTGTCCAACCATGGAGGACGTGTGCTGGATGGAGTTCCCGCCACCGCGGCCGTCCTGCCTGCCATTGCGGATGCGGTAAAAGGCCAGATGACAGTCCTGGTGGACGGCGGCATCCGCACTGGCGTGGATGTGTGCAAGGCGCTGGCCCTGGGGGCTGACGCGGTCATTCTGGCCCGGCCCTATGTCACCGCGGTCTACGGCGGTGGGATTGAGGGCGTCAAGGCGCTGACGCGGAAGCTGAAGGGAGAGCTGGAGGACACCATGGCCATGTGCGGTGTCCACTCCCTGGCTGAGATTAGCCGGGATATTATCTTTTAAAAACAGTGTGGGAGCCGCCCGATGGGCGGCTCTTTTTTCAAATATTTTTACCGCCGTGCAGCAAAATGCCCTGTTAAAACGTCTAAATTTACGAAAGGAGGTGGCCCTATGCCCCATATATCCAACCGGCCGGTGGATTGGGAAGCCCTAGTCACAGACAACGAAAACCGCCTGTATCGGGCAGCGCTGGCCATTCTGGGTGATTCTCAGGAGGCGGAGGACGCGGTGCAGGATGCCTTTCTGGTATTTTTGGAAAAAGCCCCGGCGGACCTGGATCGTCCGGACGCCTGGCTGATGCGGGTGCTGGTCAACGGCTGTAAGAGCCGCCTTAGACTCGCTTGGCGGCGGGTGGGCCCCCTGCCGGACACGCTGCCCGCCCCCGCCCTGGAGGAGAGGGCAGAGCTGGAGGAGCTGTTTTCTCTCCCCCCGGAGGACCGAACGGTCATCCATCTTTTCTACTATGCGGGATACTCCACTCGGGAGATTGCCCATATGACCGGACAGCGGCCGGGCACAGTCCGCTCCCGTCTGACCAGAGCCAGACAGAGGCTGAAGAAGCTGCTGGAGTCAGAAGAGGACTGCAAGGGCGGACAACGAAAAGGAGAATTTAAATGAAATATTACAAATCGTATCTTGAACGGCAGGAAATTTCCCAGGAAACCCATAAACGGCTCCTGGCCCTGGGGGAAAATAGTCTGTCAACAGGCCGGGCAGTCACCAGTCGGACAAGGTGGGGACACAGGTGGGGGGCGTTGGCGGCCTGCTGTGCCTTGGCCCTGGGACTGGGCGTGTGGCATTTGGCCCAACCAGCCCCGCCAGGGGGACAGACGGCTGCCGACGCCATCTATCCAGGGATCAAAGACACCTACGGCCCTGGGGAGGAACCCCCGTCTGGGTTCACTGTGGCAGAGGGGCCTGACGGAGAAAAAATGATGCTGCCATGTATTCCCTATGTGAACTACCAGAGGGTGGACGGAGAATTGGCGGCGGACGCCGCCCCGGCCCGGTATCTGATAGAGGGTTCTTTCTCCCAGGAACTGACAAAAGAGCAGATCCAAAGGACCTTTTGGGGGCCAGAGGGCAAGCCGGAGGTAGAAAACCCAAAAAACGATTCAGGAAATCTGCCCTGGATGCTGTTTTGGCAGGGCTACACACTCACCGGCTCGGCCCTGTACGATAGGAGCGGGAGCCTGCTGTGGCTGAATATTTGGGGGGAAAATGAGGAGGCGGACAGTTCTTTTACCTTGACCTTGCGGCCGGGGGAGCTGCCCCTCCAGTGCGGTCTTTACTCCGATGTAGAGAGTACCGATGTGATGGGGACCCCGGTCACCGGCTGGAGCCGAGAAGAAGGCGGCCTTTATACCTGCTGCAGCGAGTTCATGGCCGGAGAGGTGGGCGTCCGGTTTGAAAATTCAGGTGGAATTTTTGGTTCGGAATATGGAGAGAGTGCCTCGCTGGTCCAGGGAGGCGCACAGATGTTCAATGCCCTGCTGGTGCGGCAGGCCCTGTCCCAGGATGGCGGCCTGTACCTGGACCACCTGTTGAAGGCGGAGGAGGTGCCGGAGTGGCGGGCGGCGGAATTTTCCTCCCTGGAGGATGCCCGGCAGGAGGTGGATTTCGTCTCCTATCTTCCTGCGGAAGATCTCTCCGGCTATGACGAGTTCTACAGCAGGATGACCTACCAGGAGGGCAGCGAGCACACACTGTACCTGCGTTGGAGCTGGGGATATGACGATGTGACTATCCGGGTGGAGCTGCCCGAGGGAGATGCGGAGTGGGGAAATCTGGTGGATACGGCCCGGCCAGAAACCTACGATGTGCGCCTGTACTCCATCCCCTGGGCGGACAGTGTGCCGGAAGAATACTACGACACCTTCCATTCCCCAGTGTTCCGGGCAGTGGACATGAGCCGGGAGATAGTGGAAGCCAGGGCCTATACCCTGGCTGACCAGGGGGATTCCGACGGCCCCCGTGTGAGCTTTTCCGTCCTCCATGATGACGGAGCCCTGGTGACCTACTCCTGCAAGGGGCTTTCCATAGACCAGGTATGGGCGCTGGTGGAGGAAACATTGGTGTGAACTCCGGGTCGATTCAGTAGGCGGATGCCTGCCTGTATGCCCCGACCGCGCTCTGTCAAAGTTTTGGGGCGGGGCTGGAAAAATTTAATTTTTTATGAATACACCTCTTTCCCCCTTGTCGAAGGCAGACGAAACCGCTATACTGAAAGGGTATTCGCACGGGAAGGGGGAGGATCGCCCTGGAAGAAAAATATGTCAGCGTATCCCGCCAGGGTGGTGCTCGCCGGACAGCACCCAGGCGGGAGCCGGCCCGTCCCCAGCGCCGGGGAGGGCCGCCCAGGAAAGGCAGCGGGCACAAATCCTTATTCTGGGGATTTTATAAATTCCTGGTTTTTCTCTCCGCTGTAATCGTAGCCGTCTATGTGGGCTGGACAATGACCATCAAGCCGCCCCCAATCCAGACCCCTGATCCGACCCCCGTGATCAACGGGGGGCAGGAGGATGGGAGCGGAGATACCGATATTAGCACGCCTCAGGGGCCCCAGCGCCGGGAGCTGGTGTATAATTTCGTCCTACTGGGCAAAGACGTGGACAGTGGCAACACGGACAGCATCATCGTGGTCAGCTTTGACATTCCAAATCGGAAAGTGGGAATGATCTCCATCCCGCGGGACACGGCGGTGGAGCGGACCTGGCGCAAAAATCCCAAAATTAACGGGGCTTTCTACGGGGCAGGGCCGGACGTATTGAAGGAAGAGATCGAGCACACCTTTGGCATCCCCATTGACTACTACGTTCTGGTGGACTTGGAGGGCTTTATAGCCCTGGTGGATGAGCTGGGCGGCGTAGAACTGGATATCCCCTTAGATATGAACTACGATGACCCATACCAGAATCTGCATATTCATTTTACCAAGGGGGTCCACAAGGTGGACGGGCAGGGCGCCATGGAGGCGGTCCGCTACCGCCACGACAATGAGGACAGTCCCAATTATAGGGCTAACCAGTGGTACAGTGATGTACAGCGGGGGGAGATGCAGCGGCAGCTGCTGACCCAACTGGCCAAGAAGGTGGTGTCCTGGAACTCAGTCACAAGGGTAACAGAATTTATCAAGATTTTCCAGACCTATGTTAAAACGGACCTGGAGCTGGAGGAAATGATCTACTTTGCTACCCAGGCCCTCCAGGTAGATCTCTCCACTGGGATCCGCCAGGACACGCTAAAGGGGGACGGCACCAAGACCTATAAGGGCTTTTCATACTGCTTCCTCTACCAGGCGGAGGATATCCTGCCAACGCTCAATGAGCTGGTCAATCCCTACGACACCCCCCTGACCGAGGCGGATCTCCACCTGCCCCAGTCATAAGAGATAAAAAGAGAGCGGATACTTCTGTATCCGCTCTCTTTTTACGGCTCAGTCCCCAGGGTCTGAATCAGCAGATTGCGTAGGGAGATGGCGCTCTGCCGGTTCATTACGATGGAGGCCACATAGTCAGCGGCGGGCGTGGAGATATTCTCCATCCCTTTTGGTGTGACGGTCATGGCGGTCTCCATATATTTATAGGCGATATCCAAGGTGACCTCCAGGACCTCTCCCTCCTTGTCCGACACCTTGCGGATACCAAAGGTATTGGCGTATTCAGGCTTCATGCTCAACCCTCCTTTCTGTCTTGGAAACAAGGACTCGTGCAGGGCACGCACCCTCATTCTGAGTAGCTAAGTTCCCCACCCATAGGCCCTCCCTTCAGATGCCGGCCATTCAGAACGGCCTCCACCAGCTTGTCCCCCACATAGCTCAACTTCAGGGAAAAGAAGGGGGCCTCCTGGTCTAAAAGGTCGAGAAAGATGTGGTCCCCATCCCAAAGGGGGAGCTCTTTTAGCCTGGCTTTGGGGACCCACTCTAGATCCCCCTCGTCGCACTCCTTCAGCTCACCTGTCCAGCTGTGGACAGTAAACAGGTGCATATACTCAGTGGGCCAGCGGTCGGAGAGGAATGTTACGAGTCCGCGGTAGCGGTAGCCTGTCGCGGTAAGGCCGGTCTCCTCCCGTATCTCCCGCAAGGCACAGTCCTCCGGGCTCTCCTTGTCCTCGAACTTGCCTCCTACACCGATCCACTTGTCCTGATTCAGATCGTTTTCCTTTTTGACCCGGTGGAGCATGAGGTATTCCTCGCCCCGCTGGAGATAGCACAGGGTGGTATTGATCATACGATCCCTCTTTTCTCTCAAAGTATACCATGATGTCCGGTCTAGGGCAACCAAAAACTAAGAACATGAGAAGGCCGGCCCTCACCAGGGAGGTATTCTCCCGTGTAAGCGCCGGCTGGACAACCCCGCTGAAGGGTCATCTGTTGTCTTCCTGTGGGTCTACCAGAGCCACATCTACTGTGTAGCTCTGTCCATCCCGGAGATAGGTCAGGGATACCGTATCGCCCAGCCCCAGGGACTGCTTCAGCCGGGTCAGATCCTGGGTGCTGGTGATGGTCTGGCCGTTGGCGGCCAATAGGATATCGCCGGGGCGGATGCCTTTGGCGTAGGCGTCGCTGGATGGGGTCACATCCATGATCTCCAGGCCCCCGCCCTCTGCGGGAAAGGTGTACACAGTAAAGCCGAAGACTCCGGTGTGGATGACCTGTCCGTCGATTAGCCGGTCCACCACATATTTCACCCGCGTGGTGGGGATAGCGAAGCCCAGTGCCTCGGCAGAGCCGTCCTCCGTGACGATCTTAATGGTGGTCACCCCCACCACCTGGCCATATTGGTTGATAAGGGCGCCGCCGGAGTTGCCAAAGTTGATAGCCGCGCTGGTCTGGATCAACACCATGGTAGTACCATCTACCTCTACCTCCCGGTCCAGGGCGGAGATGATGCCGTCCGTAATGGTGGAGCGGTAGCCCAGCGGGTCCCCGATGGCGGCGACCGGATCGCCGATGCGCAGCGCGGCGGAGTCCCCAAACTCCGCCGGAGTCAGTCCGGAGGCATCCACCTTCAACACCGCTAAGTCCTCATCCGCGTCGAATCCTACCAGGCTGGCCTGTAAAACGCTGTTGTTCGACAGGGCGACCCGGACCTCGTCAGCGCCAGCTACTACATGGGCATTGGTGATGATATAGCCGTCTTCCGTCATGATGATGCCTGTACCTGTTCCATATTCCGACTGGCTCTGGGACTCGATGGACACGATGGAGGGGGCGTTCTTCTCATAGATCTGGGTATAGGTCAGCGCCGGTCCGGCAGCTGCCTGGAGCGGAAGGGTCACCCCGGTCCCCGTGGGCGCCTGCCGGATGTTCGGCGGATCGGTGCTGTATTCCTCCTGCTGGGCCCACCAGTCCTCCCCTGGGCTTGCGGGCAGATAACCCGGCCCGCTCAAAGAGAAGGACAGGTGGCGCCCCAGCACAACAGTAAGCAGACACAGGGCAAGGACCAAAATGGCCAGCCCAGTGATCCAAGGCCACTTTCTCCTCCTCTTTCTGGGGCGCAGGACGGGAATCCCCGCTGCTGGGACAGGGATGTAGGGCAGGTTGGGCACCGGCTGGCTGGGCTGTTCCCAGGGGCCGCCCTGCCAGAGACCGTCATGTTTGTTGTCCATAAACTCCCTCCAAACCGGGATGTCCGAATGTCAGGCCAACGTCAGGGTAAAGGTAAACTGAGTGACGCCGTCCTCGCTGGTCGCTGTGATAGTCTCCTTTAGGTTGCCCAAAATCGTCTTGACGATATACAACCCCAGCCCCACACCCTCCCGGTCCATGGAGCGGGAGTAGTCTGCCTTGTGGAATCGCTCAAAGAGGAGGGGCAGTTCATCCTTGGGGATCGTAGAGCCCAGATTTCGGATGGTGGTGTAAGCCTTCCCATCCTTCTTTGTGATCTGGACAGTGATAGCAGTACCGGCGGCGGCAAACTTCGCCGCGTTGTCCAAAAGATTATAGCAGACCTGGGTGATGGAATCCGGGTCCCCCCAGACCATTAGCTTCTCGTCGGGCATCTGGACGTCTACATCCAAATTCCGGCCGGTGATCTTGCTCTCCAGGCTAATGATAACCTGGGACACCACCTCGGTGAGGTCGAACTGCTCCTGGGCGGTGACGGTGTTCTCTGTCAGGGCGTTGAGCCGAGCCAGATCCAGCATCCGCCGGACTAACCGGGACAATCGCCTGGTTTCAGATACCACGATTTGTAGAGATTCCTTCTCCCGTTCGGGCGGGATGGTCCCGTCCAGGATTCCCTCGGCAAAGCCGGAGATGGTGGTCATGGGGGTCTTCAGCTCGTGGGATACATTGGCAATAAATTCTGATCGCTGGCTCTCTACCTTGGCCAGGGAGTTGGCCATGGTATTGAACGCCTCAGCCAGGGTGCTGATCTCATCACACCGCCCCTCATAGCTGGTGACCCGGACATCAAACTCTCCACGGCCAAATTTTCGGGCTGCCTCGGCCATCTCGTTTAGAGGCCGGGCCTGGTGGGCGGAAAAGAGGGAGCTGGCGACGAAGGCAATCAGCAGCACCACCACAGCGGTAAAAAAGAAAATGGTGGCGGTGGCCGACCACATCTCCGCCAGGCTGGAGGCGTCGGCAGACACCAGCACCAGCCCCTGGGTGACTGACAGGTTATTCAAGCTGACGGTAATAGGCAGGCTGGCCAGATAGCGCCGCTCCGGGAAGATTCCGCCCAGACTGGTCATACCGGCATAAGAGCCCCGTTCCAGCACCTGGGACACCACTGACTCAGGGACTTTGCTGTTTTCATACGCATAAAAATTGACGCCGTCCGTAGCATAGATGATCTCGCCATCCGGGGCGGCTACAATCACATAAGAATCTGAGATCAGGGCGATGGAGGCGACATAGTTCTGGAACGGCTCACTGCGAAGCTGCTGATAAAAGGAGGAGGCAAACATAGCGATATAGCCGGCATTGCGTTCCATCGCGTCCCGTTTCTCTGAAATGATATAGCGGTAAGAGAGCATCATAAAGGCGGTGGACAGAAGAGTAAAGGACAGCGCGACGATCCCCACCATCATAGCTAGCTGACGTTTATATAACGAACGCAAAGGCTTCACCTCCTTAGGCAGTTTGTCATATCCATCCGATGTCAGCGGGTTCAGGCATTTCCGCCCACCTCAAATTTATAACCCACACCCCAAACAGTCTTCAGCCGCCACTGGTCACTGACATTCTCCAGCTTTTCCCGAAGCCGCTTGATATGGACGTCCACAGTCCGGCTGTCACCGAAATAATCGAAGCCCCATACCTCGTCCAGAAGCTGGTTTCGGGTAAATACCCGGTTGGGAGCAGAGGCCAGATGGAACAACAGCTCCAATTCCTTGGGGGGCGTATCCACCCGCTGGCCGTCTACCAACAGCTCATAGGAGTCCAGGTTGATGACCAGCTTATCGAAGGTCAGCTTTTTGCTGGTCTGCTCCTCCTCCCCCATGGTACGGCGCAGAACGGCATGAATACGGGCCAGCACCTCTTTCATCTCGAAGGGTTTGACAATGTAGTCATCGGCGCCCTGCTCCAGACCTGTGACCTTGTCCTCCGTTTCGCCCTTTGCGGTGAGCATAATAACAGGGGTCTTATCCCCCTCCCGAATCTTCTTCAGCACAGACCAGCCGTCCATAATGGGGAGCATAATATCCAGAAGCACTAGATCGGGCTGAAAGGAGCGAAACAGCTCTACACCCTTACCGCCATCCTGGGCTACCTGGGTTTCGAACCCCTCTTTCTCCAGATAGAGGTGGAGCAGCTCGGCGATGTTGCCATCATCCTCCACGATCAAAACCTTCTTTGGCATAGCCGTACCCTCTTTTCTCAATGTAATTTGTGTATGGGATACCTTTATTATAGCGCGAAACCCCAGTGTTAGGTGAATAATTTGTAAATTGCTCCCACATTTCCCCTATCCCTGGTCACCGGAGGCCACATAAGAGTGGTCCACCTGGATGACGGGGAAGTAATGGCCGGACAGCCCCTTAATTCCCTCGGTAAGCTGTTCCCGCACCTGGGCATCCTTCAGCCGGAACCCATATGGTACCATGACGTCAAAAATTAGGTTAGTGTGAATTGGGCCAGGGGTAATGCGGAAATCATGGATGGTGAGCACGGGGTCGATCTTCCGGGCGATGGCGGCCACCTGCTCTCGAAGAGCGGAGGTGCTGTCGTCACATACGACCGGGTCCATATGGATGGAGGTGTCAATGTGGTGCTTCTCCTTCAGTTCCCGCTCGATATGGTCGATAATGTCATGGAGCTCCAAAAAATCTCCGTCCGCTGGGACCTCGGCGTGGAAGGACATCATGGCTCGACCGGGGCCATAATCGTGGTAGACCAGGTCGTGGATGCCCAGAATGTGGTCGTGGCCCAGCACGATGCGGTCGATGTCCGCGGCGAGCTCCGGGTCCATGGGCCGCCCCAGCAAAGGGTCCAGGGTGTCCCTGGCGGCCTCCCACCCTGTCTTGAGAATAAAGGCGGCCACCAGCAGGCCGGCCAATCCGTCCACCTGAAGCCCCCAGAAATGGTCGGCAAGGGTGGAGAGAAGGACTACGCCGGTGGACAGGCAGTCGGACAGGGAGTCTGCGGCGGTGGCCTCCATGGCGGTGGAGTCAATGGCCCGGCCCAGGCCGCGGTTGAACCAGTACATCCAAAATTTCACCAGGATGGCCGCCGCTAGAATGACCAGAGCCACTGGCGAAAATTGAGTTTCAGACTGGCCGAACAGGGACTCCAGGGCAGACCGGCCCACCTCCACCCCCATGAGCAGAATAGCCATCGCCACGATCAGTCCGGCAATATATTCCACGCGCCCGTGGCCGAAGGGGTGGTCCTCGTCCGCCTCCTGGCCAGCGAGCCGAAAGCCGATGAGGGTGACCACCGAGGTCGCGGCGTCAGATAAGTTATTTACCGCGTCAGCCACCATGGCCACAGAGGAGGTGAGCGTGCCGGCGATCACCTTACCCAGAAACAGCAGCACATTGAGAAAGATGCCTGCGGCGCCGGAGATGGTGCCGCAGCGAAGCCTGGTGGCAGGAGCCTGGGGCGCGCCGCCCCCCAGACAGGCACGGATCAAAAAGTTCATAGCTGACAGATGCCTCCCGAACCGGCCAAGGATGACCGGATTGATCTGTATCATTTTATTATCCCACGGCAACTGGCCTCCGTCAAGAAAAAGGCGGGGCCGGACAGGTAAATTTTTCCGTCCTCTTGGAAGGCCGGAGAGAAGTATTTACAAACTGTTCATACCAGGGTCATTGTTTTGCCTTAATTCTATTCTATGATAAAACCGTTCCAAGGGAACAAAATGCATCTTCCATTTCTCCCTCTCCTTTACAACACACAGATGGAGACCTCCGGCATGCCGGAGGTCTTCGTCGTTTATAGGGCTGACAGTGTTTACAAAAAATTCATGGGGAGGACACAGTATTGCCTTAATTCTATTTTATGATAAATCCGTACTCAAGATATCTTCCTTTTTCTCCTCCCTTTTACAACACACAGACAAAGGCCCCTGACCTTCCTGGTCAGGGGCCTTTGTCGTTCAGGATTCCGATGTCGTGGCCCCATCTCTGGAACCCTCCCAGCGGTCCCGGCCCACAGCGCCGCTGCTGGCCTCCATCCGGTTCATTTTCCGCTTCCGTGCGGAGGAGCGGGCCAGCTTCTCGCTCAACCCCTCCAGGTCCCCGGACTGGATAGCCTGACGGTACTGTCGGATGTTCTCCTCCAACTGCTCCAGGGCCCGGCCCAAGGCCTCAGCGTTCATGGAGAAGAGCTGGGTCCACAGGGGCACATCCAGAGCGGCCACCCGGGTGCAGCCCCGGAAAGAGTCCCCCTCAAAGCCCTGATAGTCGAATAGGCTAGGGTCGTCGCACACGGAAACGGCGATAACGTGCATCATCTGGCTGGTGTAGGCGATGATGGCGTCGTGCCGCTCCGCCGTGGTCTGGACCACATCCGCGCAGCCGATGTACCGAGCCAGCCGCTCCATAAGAGCCAGATGCTCCGGGCTGGATTGGTTATTCGGGGTTAGGATATAGTGGGCCCCGTGGAACATATTGGCCAGGGCGTGCTGAATGCCGGAGAACTCCGTCCCCGCCATGGGGTGCCCTCCCACAAAGGAAACAGTGTCAGGCAGTACCCCGGCCCCCTTCAAAATGGCCCCCTTTACCCCGCACACATCGGTCACCATGGAGCCAGGCCTGAAATGGTCCCGGTGCTCGGTCATAAATTCTACGATGCCCTGGGGATGGAGGCATAAAAATACCAGGTCGCCCTCCGCCAGCGCCCGGACTGGGTCCGCCTCGGCCCGGTCCACGATATCCTGTTCCATGGCGTAGCGAAGGGTGGGCTGGCTCACGTCCACGCCGATGATCTCATAGTCCTCAAAGCCCCGGAGGGCCTTGGCAAGGGAACCGCCGATCAGGCCCAGCCCCACAATGACCAGACGCTTTTTCATGATATAACCTCGTTTCCACACCGTGTCCGGCGAATAACGGAACTGTATCACATTTGCCCGCCGAAATCAAGATGGTATTCAAGGCAGAAGGGCACTGTAATTTCCCAAAAAATGTAGGAAACCGTCCCATTTCAGGGCGGTTTTTTGTGTTGGATAGAGAGGGCTTGGGCGGCAGTCCAAAGCCTCCCCCTGTGGGGAGGGTGCCGAGCTGTGTGCCCCGATACCGAACCCCTCAGTCCTCTTGCAGGGGCGGCCACATGGGGCCGCCGTGTGGAGGGGCAAAACCCGCCCCAGTCGCCTCCTCAGTCAGCCTATGGCTGACAGCTCTCCCCTCCGGGGGAGCCAAATCAACAATTCTAATAATTAAAGGGCCCCCTTTGGCTTGGGCTAAAGGGGGCCCTTGGTATTTGCTGTTTCAGCGGGTGAGATTATTCCACGGTGAAAGCGCCGTAGACGTCATCAGTACCGCCGATGATAGAGAAGGCGTAGGTGCCCTTGGCAGCTTCCTCACCAGGAGTGGCATTTCCGGCGTCCTCGCTGACCCAGGCGCCGCTCTTACCGTCAGCGGCGGCGTTATGGCCGGTCAGGCTGACATAGAAGCGGAAGGTGCCGCCCTTGCTCATCTCGCCGGTCTCTTCCTCGTAAACCACATCACCATCGGAGTCGGTGATGGTCAGGGTGATCTCGTCGCCCTTGGAAGCCTCGAAGGCCAGGAAGACGTGGCCGCCCTCGGCCATGTCGGAGGGAGCGCCAGTGATTCCATCAATGTCATCCTTGTCGCCCACCAGCACGTCGCCGGCTTCCATCTCGTTCATGTTATCAATATCATCGGGAGTCAGGGTGGAGCCGGTGATACCATCGCTGGAGCCCTTGACTACCACGTACAGAGTGCCCAGCTCGTCGTTGTCATCCTCGGTGGTGACAGCGTAGAAGGTGCCGGAAACGGCATAGCCCTTCAGGGAGCTCTCCAGGCCGCGGGCGGAAACAGAGTAGACCTCGAAATCAGCGGCGCTGTCGGTCATCACATCGCCGGCGCCCTTCATGAGGACCAGGTTGATCTGGGCGTCCTCAGCAACGGTGAAGTCGGTGGTGCCCACGCGCAGAGCGCCGGAGCTGTACTCTACAGTAGCGTTGACTAGAGCGACCTTTCGGTACTCACCGCCAGCAGCAGTGGTGAACACCTTGCTGTCATCCGTGACGCGCTCATCACTGTCGGTCTTGATCTTGTAGTACATCTCGCCCACAGTCAGAGTGTCGGTGGACTCCACGGTGGTCTTCTCGCCGTTCAGCACCACATCATAGACGTTCACGGTGTCGTTGGCGTCCTTGTAGGTCTTGTTCAGCTTCAGCACGAACATCAGGTCGCTGGAAGCGGTGCTGTCGTCAATAGTGGCATCGGAGGCGTCCACAAAGACCAGGGATGCGTAGCTCTTGCTGGCCTTGTCGTCCACCTTCAGGTAGGACACGATGACATCTTCACCACTCTTTGCAGTAACAGTGGGGGCGCTGTTCACGCCGGTGTAGACGGTGATATCGCTGCCGTCGTCCACGATAAACACGGTGTCGCTGTTGCCCCGGATGCTGGTGTCAGCAGTCAGGAAGCGGACGGATTCGCCCACCACATCGCTCTTAACGGTCTTGCCGGTGGAAGTGACAGTCAGGGTGTAGCGGTCGCTGGAGTCCACAGTATAGGAATACCAGTTCTTGTGTGCGGTATTGAAGGGGGCAGAAGCACCCTTACCAGTGAGATACTCGTAAATCTCAGTGGCATCGGTAATCTCGTCCACACCGGAACCACCCACATTATCGCCCTTGATCTTCTTAACGGTGATCTCGTCATAGGTGCCGTCGGCGGTGTAGGCGCCGGCCACGGCGTTCTTGCCCAGCATGGTGGTGTCGGCGGCGTCCACATAGATGTAGTTGCCCACGGACAGGCTGGCGTCGTCCACCCAGATCAGCTTGCCATAGGCGTCCAGCACGATGCTGGCGTTCTCACCGGCGGTGAAAGCGGTCAGGCCGTCCTCGCCGCCAGCGGCAGTATCATCGGAGCGGACCTTGGCGTAGCTGTAGCTGGTGCCGTCGATGGTGACGGAGTTCTTGGTGGAGGACTCAACCTCGCCCTGGACCAGGGTGGCCTTGGCGATGGTCTGCACCTCATTGTTGGCGTAGGTATACAGGATATAGTCATCCTCGCCGTAAGCGGCCAGGGTGTCAAAGTCCTCCAGATCCAGGGAGTTCTCCTTGGCGGGGCCGGACAGGACATCCACGTTCAGAGTCTCCTTGGACTCGTTGTAGTCGCCAGTGGCCTGCATCACATAGGTGTTGATCACGCAGATCTCAATGGTGTAGGCGCTGTTGTCCACATAGACCTCAGTCTGTACGCCGTTTCCAGTCAGGTTCTTGCCATCACCCTGGATGTGGGCGGAGCTGTTGGAGTCAAACAGATCGCCCTTGCTGACAGTGACGGGGGTGCCGTCCACAGACACGGTGACACCGTACTTCTGATTGTTAACGTCAGCAGTACCGATGGTGGAGTTGATGTTGTTGACAACAGTCTTGCCCACGTCAGAGTACAGGGTGCCCTTGGTCACCTTGCCCACATAGGTGTAGTCGGGGGCCTCGGAGTAGGTGCCGACCTCGGTGCTCTGATACTTCCAGGAGTTGGCGGGACGGCCAAAGTCGTCGCTGCCGGGACGCTTGGTCAGATCGCCGTCGTACAGGTCCTCGCCAAGTTGCACAATGTACTTGCCATTGTTGTTGGCGCTCTCGTCGTTGATTTTGCCGTACTTCTTGTCGGTGCTGGTGCGGTCATCATAGGTGGCCTTGCCAGTGGTGATCTCATAACCGTCGCCCTTGATGGTGGTGCCGCCGTTGCCGCTGTACTGGACCATTGTGGCCTCCAGAGCGTTCAGGACCATCTGGGCCACATCGTTGCGGGTCAGAGCCTGGGTGGCGCCGGTGTCCACGTCGTCGAACAGGCCAGCCAAGGAGCCTTGCTTGGTGGTCTCCACCAGCCAGTCATCGCCGAAATCGGACTGATACTGGAAGTAGCCCAGGGCCTTCAGCAGCATCAGAGCGGCCTGGCCAGTAGTGACGGAGTCATTGCCGCCGAAGGTCTTGGCATCGTAGCCGGCGATGATGCCGTTGGTGTAACAGGCGGCCACATAGGGCTCGGCCCAGGAGGGCACGTCGCTGAAGGGCGCAGTGCCCTTGTAGCTGGACACGGTGTAGTCCAGCAGGTTGGACATGACCACGGCCATCTCATTACGGGTGACGTTGGCGTCGGGGTTGAAGTTGCCGTTCTCGTCGCCGGTCATAACACCAACGGCCTGGAGAACTTCGATGGCTTCCTGATTCTGCTCGGAAGACACATCGACGTAGCTCGCGCCGGTGCCGACTACCATCAGGCCCATGACCATGACGGAAGCCAGAGCCAGGCTAAGAGCCCGTTTCAGGTTTCTCATTCGGGATTCCTCCTTAAATTTTTTCGGGGACTTTTCTGACAAAATCCCCATTTTTTCGAGGCTTTGAGGACTTTTTATGGCATCAGCCCTGTATAACTCCCCTTGCCTCGTGATTATCTTAGCAGAAGTCAAATTTGAAGTCAACGGGTTTGATACAAGTGTAACAGAACCGTAATATTGCGTCCGGATTGTTACAGCAGAGGAAATTGGCGGCTTTTCAGGGGATCTCTGCCTGGGGCGGGGAACCCGCTGCTTGGGGCTGCTGTTCCCCGTGCTACCACACATCTCCAGGACATGAGATCACGGTCCCCTTACATTATAATAACAGCCCCCCGGCGTGTGGCACAGGACCGTACACCCAGGGAAAAAGGTGAAGGGGTCACCCACAGATGTGAGTGACCCCTTCGGATGATTTTTCAAGTGCCGGCAAGCGGCAATGTCTTTTCCAGTGCCGGTAAACGGCCCTGTTGACATCATCATCCTATCATAATATATGTATAAAGTCAAGGAAAATGCACAGTTGCGTACACTTTACCATATTTGGTATGTCACTTCTGATAGGTATATAATGCTTTGAGTTTCGTGTCCAGCTTTTCCAGAGAATCGGAAGAGAGGCGGATGTTGCTCAATACATCAGAAGGATAAAGAGGATCGTAGATTCGCAGCTTACTGACAGTGGTGATCTGCCCTACAAGAGCGATGCTGCCCTGCTTCATCTTCTGCACTTCCTGGAGCATTTTTTTGCAGCGCGCTGCTCGCTCCTTCATCGATTCTATCTGAATGTTGATGCTCTCCAGCTGAAGCCGGCGTTTGGCCGACAGCATTTCATAATTTTCGTCCTTTTGGTCAACCTTCTGGGCCAGCAGCGCCTTCTGCTGGGTGAGGATATCCTCCTGGAGGCAGAGTGTCTGCTTTTGGTACTCTTTCAACTCCTCCAGCAGCTTGACAAAAATCTCGTCACCCAAAAAGACTTTGGAGGAATGGAGATGATCCAGATCCGTATCGGGCTTTATGGATGTTAAGGGGATCACGGTAGCCACCGGATTGGACAGCTTGTTGTCCACGTCCATTACCACCGCATAGTGCAGTCCACCCTCTTCACTGCCTACCCGGTACCCCAAATGGACCTTTACAATGGCGCCACGCTTATAGCGGATTAATTTTTTGGGGTCAAATCCGGGTTCCCGTTTCAGAAAACGCACATAATCGGAGATCCAGTAGGCCAGCTTGCTCCCCTGGTTTTCTCCTAAGGAATCCATATAAGAGGAAAGCGCTGTCAGTGCCTCTTTTTTTAGTATGGAATATTCCTTTTTCATGCTGCACACCCCGTAAATGTTCTCATTTTCACAAATGTACCATCCTTTTCCCCAAAAGTCAACGCTATATGACGTAGAACAGCGCCCCCTTCTATGTGGAAGGGGGCGCTGTTCATTTTTATATGGTCCGTCAGACCTCCATGATGACAGGCAGGATCATGGGGGACCGCTTGGTCTTTTTATAGAGGTAGTTGGACAGGTCGCCCTTGATGGCCCCCTTGATGGCGGACCAGTCGGTGGCGTATCGGCCGTCCACGGACTGGATGGCCTCCAGGGCCACCTGGCGCAGCTCCTCCATCAGCCCCTCGGACTCCTTCACATAGACGAAGCCCCGTGTGATGATATCCGGGCCGGACACCAGAGCGCCGTCCTCGCCGGACATGGATAGGACCACCACGATCATGCCGTCCTGGGCCAAGTGCCGCCGGTCCCGAAGGACCACGCTGCCCACGTCGCCCACGCCGTAGCCGTCCACAAAGACCTGCCCGGCGGTGACGGTGCCCGCCAGCTTGGCGGAGGAATGGGTCAGCTCGATGACCCGGCCGATGTCGCCGATGATGACCTGGTTGGGGGTCATGCCCATCTGCTGGGCCAGCTTGGCGTGGATCTGGAGCATCCGCTGCTCCCCGTGAACGGGGATGAAGAACCTGGGCTTGACCAGGGCGTGGACAATCTTCAGCTCCTCCTGACAGGCGTGTCCGGATACATGGAGGGTCATCTCCCGCTCGTTCATCACCTCCACGCCCTTGCGGTACAGCTCGTTGACCACGTTGCCGATGGCGTTCTCGTTGCCTGGAATGGCGGAGGCGGAGATAATGACCCGGTCTCCGGGGAGCAGGTCCACCTGGCGGTGGGTGTTGAAGGCCATGCGGGTGAGGGCGGACATGGTCTCGCCCTGGCTGCCGGTGGTGATGATGCACACCCGGTCCTTGGGCAGTGACTTGATGTGGTTCAGGTCCATGAGCACTCCGTCTGGGATGTTCATATAGCCCAGCTCGGAGGACACCTTCATCACGTTCTCCATGGACCGGCCGGTGACCGCCACCTTCCGGCCGTACCGGGCCGCCACGTCGATGATCTGCTGAATGCGGTCCACGTTGGAGGCAAAGGTGGTGATGATGATGCGCTCCTCACACCCCCGGAACAGGGCGTCAAAGGAGGCGCCCACGCTGCGCTCGCTGCGGGTATAGCCGGGGCGCTCCACATTGGTGGAGTCTGCCAGAAGGGCCAGCACGCCCTCCTTGCCCAGCTCGCCCAGGCGGGCCAGGTCCATCATCCCCCCCTGGATGGGGGTGGTGTCGATCTTAAAGTCGCCGGTGTGGACACAGGTTCCCACAGGGCACTTGATGGCAAAGGCCACCGCGTCGGCAATAGAGTGATTGACGTGGATAAATTCCACGCTGAATTTCCCCGCCTTGACCACATCCCCCGCCTCGCAGGTGATGAGCTTGGTCTTATCCAGCAGACGGTGCTCCTCCAGCTTCAGCTTAATGAGGCCCGCGGACATCCGGGTGGCGTAGATAGGGGCGTTGATGGAGCGGAGGACATAGGGCAGGGCGCCAATGTGGTCCTCATGTCCGTGGGTGATAAAGATGCCCCGAATCTTCTGCTGGTTCTTAATGAGATAGCTGACATTGGGGATGACTACGTCGATGCCGTACATATCGTCATCGGGGAAGCCCATGCCGCAGTCCACCACCACGATGTCGCCGCCGTACTCGTAAACCGTGAGGTTCTTGCCGATCTCGTTGAGGCCGCCAAGAGGAATAATTTTCAATTTTTCAGCCATAAATACTCCTTATCGTCGTTTTAATTTGGATGTAGCGGCGAAAGGACCCACAAAAACCAGCCGTGCCCCACGGCACAGCTACTGGACGGAAGGACTGCCCCCTCCGGCCCTGCCTCGCCGGAGGGGAAAATGGTCCCTTCGCCTGTCTAGTGGATCTCGCCTTGGTCCCCTGTGGGCCGGCCCCGCCTGTTACTCACGGTTTGGGCGCACAGGATATATTTAAACGCGCGGGCCTGGGGCCCATACGCGCATAAATCAAAAACAAAGCCAATTACTGGCACAGATAGTATACCACACTTTTTTCTAAAAGTATACTATTGCTTTCAAGAGAACAAAAGAACTACTTTTTATCCCTTCCTTGGGCACATTGTTCAGAAATGGCCCGGTCCAGCTGGGCCGCCCGCCCGGCGTAGAAATCGCACAACTCGGCGGCGATCTCCAGGTCGGGGCCCTCGCCCACCACCCGAAGGGCGGACCGGCGGGCCAGGGGGACCAGATAGACCCAGCCACCCCCAGTGTGGACACGTAGGCCCTCGCCCCCGCAGGTCCGGCCCTGCTCCCGAACCATAGCCTCCATGACCCGCCCCCGGTCTGAGGAGAGGGGGACCTCCCGCCGCCAGGAGGAGAAGCGGGGGGTCTTGGAGATCAGCGCGTCCAGCTTTTGGCCCGATACGCCCATCCGAGCGCAGATTCGGGCTGCGGCGCTGGGCGCCGACCAAAACCAAGGTTGAGCGGCATACAGGTCCCTGGCTGGCTTTCCGTCCCGGTCCAGCCGCAGGACGGTCCCGTCATAACCGGCGGCTACCAAGTCCACCGCGGCGCTGGCCCCGGAGGGGACGGCCAGTCTGCCAGAACCGTTCTCCATCTCGATGAGGGCCACCAGGGCCAGCAGCTGGCTGGAATCCAGGATGGCGCCCCGCTCATCCTGGGCGGTGAGACAGAAGCCGCCGTGGCTGGCCCGGAAGGCCGGGATGCCCGGCCGCCAGCGGTCCTCCACCTGGCAGCCCAGGGACAGGAGGACCGCCCGTATGGCCCGGTCATCCGGACCATTTCCCTCCACCGCCACCGTCACCCGGCGGAGGGCGGGGTGACCCAGTGAGGCGGCGGCAGCCACTTGGTCGGCCCACTGCCTCCGCGTCAGTTCCAGACGCTCCATCTGCCCCACCTGCCGGGCTCGGACCCGCCGGAACTCCCCCTGGAGAAGGGCGTGCTCCAGCTTCCGCTCCCTGGCCCGCTCCAGAGGCAGGCCCTGGCGGTCAAAGAAATGGAGAAAGACGCGCTCCTCCCCTTCCTCTATAAAGAGGGAGATGGGCAGCATACGGCTGGCGGACACCCAGGCTCCCTGGACGGGGCTGTCCAGGCCATAGGTCAGCACCTGACCACCTGCGGCCGCGGCTCCCGCCGCGGCCGCCCGGGCCAGCATTCTGGCTCCGGGAGTATTGGAACATCCTAGTCCAACCTGGCCCTCCACACCCAGGACGCTGCCGATCCCCAGCAGGGCGTCTGGCCCCAGATCCTCGCCCAGCACGCCCCGGATCACCCCGCCATCCCCGAAGCGGTGCACTCCCTTCTGGCTGCCGCTGGTGATAGATCGGGCCAGCCGACAGCCAGCGGGGGCTGTCTGCCCAGGCCACAGACGCACCCGCTCCAACAGGATGGCCCCCTCCTCCGCCAGGGCGTTGTCCCCCAGCACAGCTCCATCCTTCAAAATAGACTTCTTCTGAGCGGCAGAGCCGGGGCATAAAATGGCGCCGTCCAGTGAGGCCCTAGAGTCTACGGCGGTTCCTTCCAGCAGGACGGACCGCTGGACCACCGCCCGTTCTCCCACCCGGCACTCTCTGCTGATTACCGCATAGGGGCCTACAATGGCGCCTGGTTCCAGTTCCACATCCCGGTCGATCCAGCAGGGAGGCGTCAGCGTGATCCCTTGGGGAAGAGATTGGGCGGACCAGATCCCGTCGCTCCGCTGGGGAATATTCAGGTCCATTGTTACCCGTCCATCCAGGGCGTCCTGAACACACTTAAGATAGGCTCCGCAGTCCCCCATATCGCACCAGTAGCCCTCCAGGGGACAGCCGTACAGAGGCATCCTCTGTTCCAGCAGGGTAGGGAACAGGTCCTTGCCAAAGTCAAAGGGGCCCTGCTGGGGCACCAGCTCCATAGCCCGTGGGGATAGAATATAGATGCCTGTATTTACCATGTTGGTAACCACCTGGCCCCAGGAGGGTTTTTCCACAAACCGCTGTACACGCCCCTGCTCGTCGGTGAGGACCAGACCGTACTCCAGAGGCTTGGGGTGGGCGTAGAGGACCAGAGTAGCGCAACTCTCCCGCTCCTGATGCGCCTGGATGGCTTCAGTCAGGTCCAGGTCGCAGACACAGTCCCCGCTGATGACCAGGAAGTCCTCCCGCCCCAGGTGGGACAGGCAGTTTCTAACACTTCCGGCGGTCCCCAGAGGCTCCTCCTCTACAAAATAGGTCAGCTGGACGCCCAGCTGTTCCCCACTGCCAAAGTAGTCCATCACTGCCTGGGGTTTGTAGCACAGAGTGACACAGATATCGGTGATGTGGTGGCGCTTTAACAGGGTGATGATGTGCTCCATTACCGGCCGCCCGAACAGGGGAGTCATGGGCTTTGGGACACCAAGGGATAGGGGCCGCAACCGGGTGCCTTCCCCGCCGGCCATAATAACTGCTTTCATGGACCGCTACCGTCCTTTCCTTTGTTAGTAACGGTTAGTATGGTCCGGCCGGTTGCCTTTCATGCCAACCGGCAGCTTGTCCAGTTCAATTGAATATGATATACTTTGGAAAAACAGGAGGGACTGGATATGGACATCAAGCCGGGGCGCTACCGCCATTTTAAAGGGAGTGAATACCAGGTGCTCGGTTCCGCCACGCACTCGGAGACCGGGGAGGCTATGGTGGTCTACCGGGCCTTATACGGGGAGGGCGGACTGTGGGTCCGGCCGGCCGTTATGTGGAGCGAGTGGATAACGCGGGACGGGTATTCTGGCCCTCGTTTTATCTTTGTGGGGGATATAGGATGAATATTCAGATTTTTGGAAAAAGCAAGTGCTTCGACACCAAAAAGGCGGAGCGATGGTTTAAGGAACGGCGCATCAAATTTCAGGCTGTGGACGTAAAAAAGTATGGCATGAGCCTGGGGGAGCTGACCAGCGTGAAAAACGCCGTGGGACTAGCCGTCATGGTAGACACGGGACACCCGGACGCGGCGCTGCTGTCCTATCTGGCCTCCGACCAAGCTAAACTGGAGAAGCTCTACCAGGACCCGTCTTTGCTCCGCACCCCAATCGTCAGGAATGGCAGGCAGGCCACCGTGGGCTACTGTCCCGACGTCTGGGCCCACTGGCAATAAAGTCCTATTTATCGGACATAGGCTCTGCTATCCTTGAGTCGAGAAAGGAGAGATGCCCTGTGGCAAAAAGCGCCAATCAAAAATCCAAGCTGCTCTATCTATCCAAGATCCTGCTGGAGCAGACGGACGAGGATCACCCCATCACCGTCCCTGAGATGATTCAGGAGCTGGCCAAGCGGGACATCAAAGCGGAGCGAAAAAGTATCTATGACGACCTTGAGACACTCTCCTTGTTCGGCCTGGATGTTCAGAGCCGCAAGGGCCGTTCACCAGGCTGGTTCATCGGTTCCCGAGAGTTTGAGCTGCCGGAGCTGAAGCTGCTCATGGACGCAGTGCAGTCCTCCCGTTTTATCACCCAGAAAAAGAGCGACGCCCTGATTCGCAAGCTAGAGGGGCTGGCTAGCATCCACCAGGCCCGGCAGCTCCAACGCCAGGTGTATGTCAGCGGGCGGATCAAGGTGATGAACGAGAGCATCTATTATAATGTAGACAGGCTCCATGGGGCGCTGTCCGCGCAGAAGGCCATCACCTTCAAATATTTCGACTACGACATTTCTCGCCAGAAGGTCTTTCGCCGGGACGGCAAGCGGTATACTGTCTCCCCTTATGGCCTGATCTGGGACAACGAGAACTACTACCTGGTAGCCTTTGATCATGTCAATCAGGAAATGCGCCACTACCGGGTGGACAAGATGGCAGATATCGTAGTCACCAATCTTCCTCGCTCCGGCCAGGAGCAGTATCCCAACTTTCAGGTAGCCTCCTACGGCCAGAAGCACTTTGCCATGTATTCCGGCAAAGAGATGACAGTTACCCTTCGGGGCCGCCAATCTATGGCCGGCGTGGTCTGGGACCGCTTCGGACAGGACATCATTCTGGTCCCTGACGGGGAGTCCCACTTTCGGGTCACCCTCTCTCTAGTCATGAGTCCCCAGTTTTTAGGCTGGCTTTTTGCCTTAGACGGTATTGAACTGGTGGCCCCCCAGGAGGCTGTGGATTTATACCGCCAGCGGCTCGTCTCTATTCAAGCGGCATACCAAGATGCAAGTTTGTGATCTTGTCTACCAAATGTCTACCAAAAAAAGCGGGAAAGCGCTGGGAAACAGGGCTTTCCCGCTTTTCCATTTTCTGGGCGTCTACCAGATGTCTACCAAGGGCACTTTTTCTTTGAAAAAGCGCCCTTTTTTATTTACTCTTAGCGGGTTTTCCTCACCTTTTTTGCTTTGCAAGGGGCGTTATACAGGGCTGATGCCACAAAAAGTCCTCAAAGCCTCGAAAAAATGGGGATTTTGTCAGAAAAGTCCCCGAAAAAATTTAAGGAGGAATCCCGAATGAGAAACCTGAAACGGGCTCTTAGCCTGGCTCTGGCTTCCGTCATGGTCATGGGCCTGATGGTAGTCGGCACCGGCGCGAGCTACGCCGATGTGTCTTCCGAGCAGAATCAGGAAGCCATCGAAGTTCTCCAGGCCGTCGGTGTTATGACCGGCGACGAGAACGGCAACTTCAACCCCGACGCCAACGTCACCCGTAATGAGATGGCCGTGGTCATGTCCAACCTGCTGGACTACACCGTGTCCAGCTACAAGGGCACTGCGCCCTTCAGCGACGTGCCCTCCTGGGCCGAGCCCTATGTGGCCGCCTGTTACACCAACGGCATCATCGCCGGCTACGATGCCAAGACCTTCGGCGGCAGCGACTCCGTCACTACCGGCCAGGCCGCTCTGATGCTGATGAAGGCCCTGGGCTACTTCCAGTATCAGTCCGACTTCGGTCAGGACTGGCTGGTGGAGACCACCCTGAAGGGCAGCCAGATCGGCCTGTTTGACGACGTGGACACCGCCGCCACCGCCGCTCTGACCCGGAACGACGTGGCCCAGCTGGTGCTGAATGCCCTGGAAGCCAACATGGTCCAGTACAGCGGCAACGGCGGCACCACCATCAAGGGCGACGGCTATGAGATCACCACCGGCAAGGCCACCTATGAGGACCGCACCAGCACCAACAGCAAGTATGGCAAGCTGGACAACGAGCGCTCCACCAACAACGGCAAGTACATCATCCAGCTGGGTGAGGACCTGTATGACGGCGACCTGGAGAAGAAGGACAGCCAGACTGACGATTTTGGCCGTCCTGCCACCCAGTGGGTCTATGACGGTGATGAGGTCGGCACCTATGCCAAGTCCGCCGACGACAGCATGGTCATCAACAAAGAGCTGGACTACGCCGAAGTCATGGTTACCGACGACGACTACTTTGACTACAAGGACAGCGACATCTCCGAGGACGTGGAGGTGTATGTGAACGGCGTGAAGGCCACTGCCCCCGGCTCCGACTTCTTTAAGGCCGGTGACGTGGTCGAGGTCTTTGAGAATGACAGCGACGAGGTGGAGACCATCGCCGTCATCCGCTATACCCTGGCCAAGATCGACAGCGTGGATGACGACCTGTCCACCTCTCTGGAGAAGCAGGGCGCCAAGTACGCCGTTGACCTGAAGGACCTGGATGCCGGCGTCTTCTCCGACGTGGACGGCAACACCTACTATGACGCCAACGACGACGACGAGAAGGTCCTGAACGGCTTTGCCGCCAGCACCTACACCGAGGGCACCGTGATCGCCGTTGCCGTGGGCAAGAACGACGCCATTCTGGCCTCCCACGTGGCCACCGCTGTGGAGGGCACTGTTTCCAAGTACAACAGCGGCTCCAAGGCTGCCGTTACTGTGGACGGCTCCTCCTACCCCCTGACCACCAAGGTGAAGGGCACCAACCCCAACTTTGATTTTGACGACAGCACCTACACCGTCTACGTGAACGCCGACGGCTATGTCATCGGCTATAAGACCACCGCCTCCGCCAAGCTGGAGGACGTGTACTACGTCACCGGCGTGGTGTGCGATACCGAGGGTCTGTACGGCTCTACCTCCTACTATGCCCAGAGCGTGAAGCTGGACGGCGGCACCGTGGAGAACGTCAAGCTGGAGCAGGGCTGCTACCTGTCCATGGCCACTGGCCGTGAGATCGTGGCCGCTGCTGACGGCAAGATCTATATGCAGGCTGTCAGTGGCACCTATTACAAGCAGAACGATGGCACCTTTAGCACCACCGTGAACGGCACCATCAAGTATAAACAGTATGCTGATCTGAACGCCGCCGCAAGTGATGTTACCAGCGAGCTCGGCCCTGCCAATGCTCTGGATACCACTACCACCGGCCTGTTCACCTTCACTGACAAGGACGGCGGCAAGTCTGCCAACGCCAAGTCCAACAACGGCAAGCTGACCGCCGAGGTCTATAACCATATCGCTGACTCCAGCTACTATGTGGCTCTCGGCACCGGCCTCGGCGACGACCTGAAGCGGGACGCCAGCTCCCTGAATCTGTCAGGCAGCACTGCTTCCAATAGCGACTTCACCAAGAAGGCCTATCTGGACGACAAGACCCAGTATATCAAGGTCGAGGAGCCCGGCGACGACATCGACGTGAAGCCTGTCACCGGCGGCACCTCCGCCACCCAGGCCTCCACTGACGCTGCCGCCGTGGTAGCCACCAAGTCGGGCAGCAACTACACCGCCGCTTATGTGGTGCTGGTATCCAACGCCGGCTTTGACGCCGCCGCCGCTGACGCCGACATCCTGTACGTGGACGAGAAGTCCAGCAACAAGACCGCCAGCGACGAGTGGGAGTTGACCGCTTACTTCTTGGACGGCTCCGGTGAGCAGACCATCACTGCCGACACCGCCGGCACTGACAACCACTTCTACACCTACACCATCAACGATGACGGCGTGTATGAGCTGACTGACGTGACCAATGATAGTGCCTACGTTCCCGAGGTCGACGGCAACAAGGACTATGACGACGGTACCGGTCTGGTGACGGGCGCCACCCTGACCGGCGTGTACAACGATCAGCTGTCCGGCACCAAGACCGGCACCATCAACTTTGACGATGTGGACTTCTCCGCCGACGTGGTGATCATCGACAGCCGCACCAAGGCCCAGAAGAACACCGCCCTGGTCACCGGCGACATCACCAGCGTTTCCAAGCTGAAGAGCGCCATCGAGAAGGGCTCTGTCACTGCTGACGTCTATCTGGACGACGGCGCGGTCATCCTGGTGTCCGTGACTGCCAGCGAGAATGCCACCGGCGGCGGTTCCACCGTGGATGCCAAGGCCGCTACCCTGTCCATTACTGGCAGTGACACCGACCCCGTAGCCTCTGTGGACATCAAGGACTTCGGCGGCAAGACCACTGGTTCTATCGCAGTGGCTACTGACGCCAAGAACATCAAGATCACCGCTACTGAGCCCACCGTGACTGGCTATACTGTCTCCACTACCCTGAAGCTCAACGGCGCCTCCTACACCAGCGGAACTGAATACACCGTGAAGCAGGCCGACCTAAACCGCGGCTATATCACCGTTGAGGCCACCACCGCCTTCACTCCTACCAACGGCGGCGAGGCCATCGAGTCCATCGTGGTGGAGTACACCATCACCGTCACTGGGTCCCTGGTAGCCTCCTGAGCCAACCAGTGATCCACTCCGCACAGTCCTGAGTAAAGGCCCCCCGCTCCCCTTGGAGCGGGGGGCCTTCCCCGTGGGCAGAGCCTTCAGCAGATGGCCAGATAGCGGTAGGTCACGCCAGAGCGGTTAAAGGCATAATCAGCGGTACCGGATCTGTGTGCGATTCAAAATCCGGTGTCGGTAAAGGTCACAAGGTCGGAGATCCCCGTCATCCCTGTGGTGGAGTAAAAGGGCAGACAGAACTCCTCCGCCGCCAGCAGGCCGCAGTAATGCGCCTTATCCTTGCTTGACATGACGGCCAGCATCAGAAATTTCGGCCGCGCCCCCAGAACATATTCCGCCGTGCCCGCCACCCCGGTCCCCCGGTAGCTACCGCAGATGAACTGGGTCTGCCCCTCCGCCAGTGAAGCTAGGGCCCCGTCTATGATCTGGTTATCTGCGTTGAAGTCGAGGCGGAGCACCTTATCCTCCTCCCATTGGTTAAGCTGGTAGTGTTGAGTCTTGTCCGTTGACACGATGGCTCCTCCTTTAATGAGTAAGGTTAAGGGTGTGGCTTTTGCGGGGTACGCCTTTTTTATACACTTTGACAGGATTGTCTGAAGGGGCCTGTAAAATACGGCACGCCTAGTTGTCATGCCCTGCATGCGCCCCTCTGCCGGTCAGTCGGGCCGGAGCCGCAGCGTGACCCCTTCTATCTAACACAAAAAACCGCCCCGGAGTGGGACGGTTTCATACATTTTTTGGAAATTACAGAATTATTATCTTCAAAAGAGGGCGGGCCCCCTTCCAGGGGGTTCCGCCCTCTCTTATACCTGGTCACAGACCAAGTCCATAGATCCGGTTTGCGTTGTGGAAAAACACCTTTTCCCAATGCTCCTCTGGTACAATCCCCTGAATGAAGCGAATATACTCCTCCAAATTGACGATAGGCCAATCCGTACCATACATAATATCATCCCACTGGAGGATAGCGGTGAGCCAGGTCCGGAGAAGGGATACATAGCCCGCCTGCTCCCGGAAATAGCTCTCCAGATCCACCCGCCCCTCCAACAGACCGGACAGGTCCGCGGATACGTTCCGGTTCTTCTCCACCACCGCTGCGGCCGCCTCTAAAAAAGGGTTCCCAAAGTGGCACATGACAAACCGGGTCTTTGGGTGGTCGGCGGCGGCTTCATCCAGGGCGAGGGGGTGGCAGTATTTCAGATGAGCCCGGGAAAACGAGGTCAGCCCCATATGGACGGCCACAGGCTTGTCATAGCGGGCCGCCAGGGCGTAGACAGGCTCATAGACAGGGTCGGTGAGCCAGACCTTATTATAGCCCGGATAGAGCTTCACCCCGCAGCAGTTATCCCGCTTCAAGTTCTCCTCCACACGGTCAGCCAGATCCGGGATGAGCCGCTTTCCACCCTCCAGCAGGGAGCTGTCCAGCCCGATACAGTAGTGGAACAGATCAGCCGGATAGGCATGGTAGGCCGGGTCCAAGCTCCGGTTGCCCATGACCACTCCATGTACCATCTCCAGTTCCCCATAGACATCCCGCAGGTGGTCCACCGAGTTGATATGTCCCACTCCCTGGGCCATGGCGTTAGTTCGCTCATCGGGTGGAAAGAGATGGAGGTGGGCATCAATGATCTTCATAGGAAGGCGCTCCTTTGGCACGTTTTTTTCTATTATAGCAGATAGCGCAGGTCAAAAAAAGGGGGCTGGCTGCTTTTCCCCGCCGGAGGCGCCCGCCTGGTTTTCCGCCGCCGTCGACGCAAAAGCCCCCTGGCATATGCCAGGGGGCTTGCAAATTCTATCACACCAGCTGGATAATCGCCATCTCGGCGGCGTCGCCGCGGCGGGGGCCGATGCGGACGACGCGGGTGTAACCACCGTTGCGCTCGGCATACTTGGGGCCGATCTCCTTAAACAGTTTGTTGGCCACATCCTCCTTCGTGATGTAGGACAGGGCCTGGCGGTAGGAGGCCAGGGTGTTGTCCTTGGCCAGGGTGATCATCTTCTCGGCCACGGGAGCCACTTCCTTGGCACGGGTGACAGTGGTCTTGATCTGGCCGTTCTCCAGCAGGTAGGTGACCATGGCGCGCAGCATAGCGCGGCGCTGATCGCTGGTGCGGCCCAGCTTGCGGTTCTTCTGAGACATGAGAAACACTCCTCCGACCTCGCGTGGCGAGATCTCCATAAATTCGTTCATTCGGCCACTAGGGCCGGGACACCCCGCTGAGGGGACAGGAACCCCGCACCCGGACAGGAACGTTACTTACTTCCGGGCTGTCCTTTGAAGTATCGCGAAGTACGATACCCCTTCTTTTGTCTGATGATTCGGCGCTTCTTAGTTATTTTCCTCGCTGGCCAAGGACAGGCCCATCATCGCCAGCTTGTTAATAACCTCTTCCAGGGACTTACGGCCCAGGTTCCGAACCTTCATCATCTCTTCCTCTGTCTTGGAGATCAGGTCCTCCACCGTATTGATGTTGGCCCGCTTCAAGCAGTTATAGGAGCGGACAGACAGATCCATGTCATCGATGGTCATCTCCATCACCTTATCCCGCTGGGTCTCCGCCTTCTCCACCACCGTAGACTTGTTACCCATGGTCTCGGACAGGTCGGTGAACAGCGTGAAGTGGTCGCACAGGATGCGCGCCCCCAGGGAAACAGCGTCCCGAGCATCGATGGTGCCGTTGGTCCACACCTCCAGCGTCAGCTTGTCATAGTCCGTGGCATCGCCCACACGGGTGTTCTCCACGGTGTAATTGACCTTACGGACGGGGGTATAGATGGAGTCTACGGGGATGGTCCCGATAATGGACTGGGCCGGCTTGTTCTTGTCGGCGGAAACATAGCCACGGCCGTGGGCCAGGGTCAGTTCCATCGACAGGGTGGCGTCAGGTCCCAGGGTTGCGATATGGAGATCAGGATTCAGGATCTCCACATCAGCGTCCGCTTTGATGTCACCGGCGGTGACCTTGCACTCCCCGGCGGCCTCGATGTGGACGGTTTTCACTCCCTCGCAGTACAGCTTGGCGATGATCCCCTTCACGTTCAGGACGATCTCGGTCACGTCCTCCTTGATGCCGGGGATAGTGGTAAACTCGTGCTGGACACCGGCGATCTTGATGGAGGTCACCGCGGTACCAGGCAGAGAGGACAGCAGGATCCGACGCAGGGAGTTGCCCAAGGTGGTGCCATAACCCCGCTCAAGGGGTTCCACAACGTACTTGCCGTAGGAGGCGTCGCCGGGATTCTCCACACATTCGATGCGGGGCTTTTCGATTTCTACCATATGCTAGGATACCCTCCTTTTCTCGGCGGTGTACTTGCCACCGCCTGATTCAGCTCACCAATATCTGAGGGTTGTCTAAGTCTGGTCTTTTGCCAGGTCTCTCCAGCTCGTCTGGAGAGACCCGCAAAAATAGATTACTTAGAATACAGCTCGACGATGAGGTGTTCTTCCACGGGGAAGTCGATGTCGTCCCGGGCGGGCATGGCAGCGACAGTACCCTGGAGGGTATTCTTGTCACGGGTCAGCCACTTGGGCAGAGTGACCATAGGGGCATCCTCACCCAGCAGGCCCTTAAACTTGACGGAGGAGCGGCTCTTCTCCCGAACCTCGATCACGTCGCCCACCTTCACCAGGTAGGAGGGGATGTCCACCCGCTGGCCGTTGACAGTGAAGTGGCCATGGGTAGTCAGCTGGCGGGCCTCGCGGCGGGTCTTAGCAAAGCCAAGACGGTACACCACGTTGTCCAGACGGCGCTCAATGAGGGTCAGCAGGTTCTCACCGGTCTTACCCTGCATACGAGAGGCCTTCTCATAGTACATATGGAACTGTTTTTCCATAATGCCGTAGACAAACTTGACCTTCTGCTTCTCGGTCAGCTGCAGGGCATACTCGGACTTCTTCTTCCGCATATTCCCGCCGGGATTGCGATTGGTAGTCTTTTTGGCATAGCCCATAGCGGCAGGGGACAGGTTCAGAGCCTTGCACCGTTTAGCGATGGGCTGCATATTTCTAGCCATGTGTCATAACCTCCTTCTCTGATCAGACGCGGCGGCGCTTGGGCGGGCGGCAGCCGTTATGGGGAACCGGGGTCACATCCTTGATCATGGTGACCTCCAGGCCCACGGCCTGCAGCGCGCGGATAGCGGCCTCACGGCCGGCGCCGGGGCCCTTCACGAAGACCTCGACGGATTTCAGGCCGTATTCCATCGCAGCCTTTGCAGCCGTTTCGGCGGCAGTCTGAGCGGCGAAGGGGGTGGACTTACGGGATCCACGGAAACCCAGACCGCCGGAGGAGGCCCAGGACAGGGCGTTGCCCTGCGCGTCAGTGACGGTGACCATGGTATTGTTGAAGGAGGAGCGGATATGCACCTGGCCCTTCTCCACGATCTTGCGTTCGCGGCGCTTACGCACCACTTTCTTACCCTTGGTATTAGCAGCCATTGTATATCCCTCCCTTACTTCTTCTTATTGGCTACGGTACGCTTGGGACCCTTACGGGTACGGGCGTTGGTCTTGGAACGCTGGCCGCGGACAGGCAGCCCCTTGCGGTGGCGGATGCCCCGGTAGCAGCCGATTTCAGTCAGCCGCTTAATGTCCATCGCCACGTTGCGGCGCAGGTCGCCCTCGACCGTATACTCATGACCGATAACCTCGCGCAGCTTGGCCTCATCCTCCTCGGTGAGGTCCTTCACGCGGGTATCGGGGTTAATCCCGGCCTGGGCCAGGATCTTGTTGGCGCTGGTGCGCCCAATGCCGTAGATATAAGTGAGGCCGATCTCGATTCTTTTCTCTCTCGGCAGGTCAATACCGGCAATACGAGCCATTTTTTACAGCACCTCCAATTAACCTTGTCTCTGCTTATGCTTGGGGTTTTCGCAAATAACCATGACTTTGCCCTTGCGCTTAATGACTTTGCACTTCTCGCACATGGGCTTCACGGACGGTCTGACTTTCATTGTTAAAACCTCCTATGAATGCCTTGATGGCCCCTCGTTGTCGCGTCGTCGTCGCGGGCTGCATATCCCTCGCCTCCCCCCGTACCGGGGAAGGCTCACTCATTCCGCCGCTCCTCCTCTCCCGATGTGACCCGCTGTCGCTGGGCTCACATCGGGTGGGGCGGCCTGCGGCCGCCATGTTGAAGGCAAGGCTTCAAACCGACGCGACAATTCGGTCGTTGATAGTTACTTAGATCTCCAGGTAATACGGCCTCGGGTGAGGTCGTAAGGCGACATCTGGACCGTCACCTTATCGCCGGGCAGGATACGGATGAAATTCATGCGCAGCTTGCCCGAAATATGTGCCAGGATGATGTGTCCGTTTCCAATATCCACATGGAAGGTGGTATTGGGCAGGGATTCGGTAACGACTCCCTCCAGCTCGATCATATCATCTTTCGCCAAGCGTGTTTCCCTCCTTGAAGGCGGCCAGCGCCCTTCTCAATGCTCTGTCGGACAGCGGTGTCCCGCGTTTCAGCCCTTGGATGGTCGGGTGGTCAAATGGATGCTCCATATCAGTGAGAGGGAGCACATGGCCCAGCTTTTTGACCTTGGGATTGGCGACCTTACGGCGCTTTCCATCGGCCAGCAGCAACATGGACCGCTCCTGGTCCACTCCCACCACACAGAACACTCCGCCCTTGTCCCGGCCAGCGGCGGCCTCTACGATCCAGCCCGTATAATCATACATAGGCTCCATCCTCTGTGACGGTCAGGATCTCAGGGCCCTCTTCTGTGATCAGGATACTGTTCTCATAGTGGGCTGTCAGGGACCCATCCAGAGAGACGGTGGTCCATTTGTCTGACAGCACCTTCACCCGCCAGTCTCCGGCGCATACCATAGGCTCTACCGCCAGGGTCATGCCAGGCTGAAGCCGGGGACCGTGGCCGGCAGGTCCGAAGTTGCGTACCTCCGGGGGCTCATGGAGTCTGGCGCCCACGCCATGTCCCACAAAATCCCGGACGACGGAAAAGCCGTTGGCCTCTACATACACCTGGACCGCGTGGCCGATGTCAGAGACCCGGCAACCCTGGCGGGCAAATTTCATGCCCTCCCAGAAGCTCTGCTGGGTGACCTGAATCAGGCGCTTGGCCTCGTCGCTCACCTGCCCGCATGGGTAGGTGGCGGCGCAGTCACCATGGAAGCCGCCGATAAAGGCGCCCACATCTACGCTGACGATGTCGCCCTCCTTCAGCTTTCGGGGCCCAGGGATGCCGTGGATAACCTCCTCGTTCACCGAGATACAAGCGGAGCCGGGAAAACCGCCGTATCCCAGGAAGGAGGGCTTGGCCCCATGGCTCTCGATAAAGCGGCGGACCGCTGTATCGATCTCATGGGTCGTGACTCCGGGTCTGATCATAGAGCCAGCCAGAGCCCGGGCCTGGGCGGTAAGGCGCCCAGCCCGGCGCATGGCCTCGATCTCTCGGGGAGATTTTAGTGAAATCATTTCCAAACCCATCAGATACTCAGGGCCTCCATGATCGCTTTGGTGGTATCCTCAATGGTACACTGATTATCTACGGGGGTCAGGATACCCTTCTCCTCATAGTAGCCCTTCAGGGGCTCGGTCTCAGCGTGGTAGACCTCCAGCCGGTGGCGCACAGTCTCCGGCTTGTCGTCCTCCCGCTGTACCAGGGGTCCGCCACAGGTGTCGCACACACCTTCCACTTTAGAGGGCTTGGCCTTCACATGGTAGGGCGCGCCGCAGTTCTGGCAGACCCGGCGGCCGGTCATGCGCTCTTCGATCTCCCCATCGGAGATCTCGATGGACACCACATGGTCAAAGGTCACACCTGCCTGGGCCAAAGCCTGGGCCTGGCCAATGGTGCGGGGCACTCCGTCCAGGATAAAGCCCCCGGAGCAGTCAGGCTGCTCCAACCGCTGGGCAACGATGCCGATGATAACGGAATCGGGGACCAGCTTGCCCGCATCCATATAAGACTTGGCCTCTAAGCCGATGGATGTGCCTTCCTTGATGGCGGCACGCAGAATATTGCCGGTGGAGATGGTCGGGATTCCCAGCTTGGCGCTGAGGATCTCAGCCTGAGTTCCTTTGCCGGCGCCCGGAGCGCCCAGCAGGATCAGCTTCATTCCCATATCTCCAACCTCCCGCTTATTCAAGGAAACCCTTGTAATGCCGCATCAGCATCTGGGCTTCCAGCTGCTTGACGGTCTCCAGGGCCACGCCCACCACGATGATGACTGAGGTGCCGCCGATCGCCAGAGAACTATAGCCCACGATATTTCCAGTGATAATGGGGGCGATGGCAATGACAGACAGATACAGAGCGCCAAACATAGTGATCTTGGACAACACCCGGGTGATGAAGTCGGCAGTTGGCTTACCGGGCCGGATGCCGGGGATGAAGCCTCCGTTCTTCTTCAGGTTATTGGACACCTCAATGGGGTTGAAGGTCATGCTGGCGTAGAAGTAGCTGAAGCCAACGATCAGGAAGAAATACAGCACGGAGTAGAAGGGTTTGCTGGTGTCAAACAGCCGCATCATGGCTCCGCCAAAGCCAGTGCTCTCCACGGTAGCCCCGGTAAAGGCGCCGATGGTGGCGGGCAGGGAGGCGATGGACTGGGCAAAGATGATAGGCATGACGCCGGACATATTCACCTTCATGGGGATATGGGTGGACTGGCCGCCATACATCTTCCGGCCAACTACCCGCTTGGCATACTGGACAGGCAGGCGGCGCTCGGCGTTGGAGATAAACACGATAAACACCACCAGAGCCAGCAGGCCGATAACAATGACCGGGATCATCCAAGGAGCCAGGGCCAGTTTCAGCTGGGCCTCAGCCTGCTGAGTGGTCATGCCGGCCGCGGTCAGCGTATCCATGGTCATAGTGCCGTCCTGGACGCTGTTCCAGATGGTTACACCCTTTATGCTGTCAGTCACCATGGTGGGGAAGCGGGACACGATGCCGGCGAACAGGATGATGGAGATACCATTTCCAATGCCGAACTCAGTGATCTGCTCACCCAGCCACATCAGGAAGGCGGAGCCGGCGGTAAAGGAGAGGACGATGACCGCTCCAACCCAGAAAGCGTTCAGGCTGCCGCCCTGGACCAGACCATAGCTGTTGATCAGGGAGTAATAACCAAAACCTTGCAACAGGGCGATGGCCACGGTGGTATAACGGGTGATAGAGGCGATCTTCTTCCGGCCCTCCTCGCCGCCCTCCTTAGCCAACCGCTCCAAAGCGGGAATGGCCACCGTCAGCAGCTGGATGATAATGGAGCTGTTGATATAGGGCTGGATGGACAGGGCAAAGACCGTCGCCATAGAGAAGGCGGAGCCGCTCATGGCGTTCATCAGGCCCAGAATCGTACCGCTCTGAGCCTCCAGATAGAATCCCAGCTGCTCGGAATTGATATAGGGAACAGGGATAGCCGAACCCAGACGGAAGATAAGCAGGGCAAAGATGGTGAACAGGATCTTCTTCCGCAGCTCAGGGACGGACCATGCGTTACGGATCGTCTGGATCATGTCAGATCACCTCCGCCTTACCACCCGCAGCTTCGATCTTTTCCTTAGCGGAGGCGGAGAAGGCGGAAGCCTGGACGGTCAGCTTCTTAGAAATCTGGCCGTTGCCCAGGATCTTGACGCCGTACTCGCACTTGGAGAGGATACCCTTCTCCAGCAGAGCCTTGGCATCGACCACAGCTCCGTCCTCAAACTTATCGAGGGCAGAGACATTGATGGCCTCCAGGGGTTTAGCAAAAATGTTGTTAAAACCGCGCTTGGGGATACGGCGGCTCAGAGGCATCTGGCCACCCTCAAATCCCACGCGGACGCCGCCGCCGGAGCGGGCCCACTGGCCCTTCTGGCCGCGGCCGCCGGTCTTACCATTGCCGGAGCCAGCGCCCCGACCCTTGCGGTATGCCTTGGTGTTGGAGCCGGCGGCGGGGGAAAGTTCATGCAGATTCATGTGTCGCGCCTCCTTTTAGTTTTCCTCGGTGACCTGGAGCAGGTACCCGATGTGGGCGATCTTGCCGCGGGTAGCCGCGTTGTCGGGCTGCACGGTGGTATCGCCGATCTTACGGAGGCCCAGGGCCTCGGCGGTCGCCTGATGCTTGGCGATACGGCCGTTCAGGCTCTTGACCAGCTTGATGTTCAGATTAGCCATGGTGAACGCCCTCCTTAACCCACGATCTCTTCCACGCTCTTGCCGCGGATACGGGCCACTTCCTCGGGGCTCTTCAGGGACTTGAGGCCCTCGAAGGTCGCGGAGACCACGTTCTGCGGGTTGTTGGAGCGCAGGCACTTGGTACGGATATCCTTAATTCCGACAGCCTCCATAACGGCACGGACCGGGCCGCCGGCAATAACGCCGGTACCGGGGGCAGCGGGCTTCATCAGCACGCGGCCGGCGCCGAACTCACCAATCACCTCGTGGGGGATAGTAGTGCCGGACAGGGACACGTTGACCATGTGCTTCTTGGCATCCTCGATGCCCTTGCGGATGGCCTCAGGGACCTCGGCGGCCTTACCGGTGCCGAAGCCTACGCGGCCCTTCTCATCGCCCACCACCATCAGGGCGGCGAACTTCATGACACGACCGCCCTTGACGGTCTTGGACACGCGGTTCAGGGAAACGAGCTTCTCCACGAACTCGCTGGGTTCTCTCTCAAATCTAGCCATTTATCGTTTCCTCCTCCCTTAGAACTGCAAGCCGCCCTCACGGGCGCCCTCGGCCAGAGCCTTCACGCGGCCGTGATAGACATAGCCGCCGCGGTCAAAGACCACGTTCTCGATGCCCTTGGCCTTGGCACGTTCAGCCACAGTGACGCCCACCTGCTTGGCGGCGTCGGTCTTGGTGCCCTCGCAGGCAAAGTCCTTCTCCAGGGAAGACGCAGAAACCAGGGTCTTTCCGCTCACATCGTCAATAATCTGGGCGTAGATATTGGTTTCGCTGCGAAATACGTTCAGCCGGGGACGCTCGGGCGTGCCGGAGATTTTAGCACGCACGCGCTTGTGGCGCTTGATACGCTGAGAACGAGTATCGGGTCTGTTGATCATAGTGGCACACCTCCTTCTTACTTCTTGGCGCCGGTCTTACCAGCCTTGCGGCGGATGACCTCGTCTGTATACTTGATGCCCTTGCCCTTGTAAGGCTCAGGGGGACGCTTCTCTCTCACTTCGGCGGCAAACTGGCCCACCTGCTGCTTGTCGCAGCCGTGGATAATGATCTTGTTGGGGCCGGGGACCTCGATCTCAATGCCGGGGATCTCCTCCACGACCACCTGGTGGGAGTAGCCCAGGTTCATGACCAGCTTGTTGCCCTCCTTGGCCACACGATAGCCGACGCCATTGACGTCCAGCTCCTTCTTGTAGCCCTCGGTGACGCCCACCACCATGTTGTGGATGAGGGTGCGGGTCAGGCCGTGCAGGGCACGGTTTTCCTTGGCGTCATTGGGACGGGTGACGTGCAGTGCGCCCTCTTCCATGGCGATAGCCATGTTGGGGTTAAACTGCTGGGTCAGGGTGCCCTTGGGACCCTTGACAGTGACAACGTTGTTGTCCTCTACCTTGATCTCCACTCCGGCGGGAATGGCGATAGGAGCTCTACCAATTCTAGACATTCCTATGACCCTCCTTACCAGACAAATGCCAGGACTTCGCCGCCGACATGGGCCGCACGAGCGGCCTTATCGGTCATGACGCCCTTGGACGTGGATACGATGGCGATGCCCAGGCCGTGCAGAACACGGGGCAGCTCATCGGCGCCGGCATAGACGCGCAGACCGGGCTTGGACACCCGGCGCAGACCGGAGATGACCTTTTCCTTGCCGGCATTGTACTTCAGAGTGACGCGGATTACGCCCTGAGTGCCGTCGTCGATCAGCTGGAAGTTCTTGATATAGCCCTCATCCAGCAGGATCTGCGCGATGGCCTTCTTCATGTTGGACGCGGGGACGTCCACGGTGTCATGCTTGGCGTTGTTCGCGTTGCGGATGCGGGTCAGCATATCCGCAATGGGATCGGTGATGTGCATGAAGTTTACCTCCTATATTAAGTTTACCTTGTCGTGCATTGTTACCCTGGGAGCACACAGCTTTCCTCCATATCAGAACACAATCGTCTGAGCGGACCCTTCCGATTTGTGTCCCTCTCTTTGGTCTCACCGCGCTTTCCAAAGCGACGCAGCACTTCCCGGTACAGACGGCAAGGTATCGAGAATTAGGTGGTTCCCGACCTGTTGACCGTCTTTGCGCCTGGTTGGGGCAGGCGCAGTTATCAATACCACCTGAGGTGGGATCGACCTGGATACCCTGTCCCACTTCCGGACGGAGCGCTTTCGGCGCCGGTCTCCGGTCTTTGATAGGGGACAGGACAAATCCCCGCAGCCGCCAATCTTTTTCTGACTGGCGGTTCCGGGTGCGCACTCCCGACTACGTTGGGAGTTTATTGTGTCATTTCCAAGGGGCGACAACAATTCATTATACTCCATACAGCCTGATATAGCAAGGTTTTTTTGCCTCGCACACACGGGCAGGTGGAGAGATTTACGCCGGAACGGGGAAATTTCCCACGTTCCGGACTGTAAAAACCGCAGATTTTGTCGCGCTTCTCCTAAGAGGGAGGGCGGAGCGCCTTGAAAAAAGGCGCCTTCTTCCTGGCAACGATTTTGTTCGGTGATGGGGGCCGCCGCCGCACTTATTGTACGGCAGGCCGCCCCAACCAAAGCATAACAGAAAGATTACCAGGATGCCTTCTTCACGCCGGGGATTTCGCCCTTATAGGCCAGCTCACGGAAGCAGATACGGCAGATGCCGTAGTCCCGGAGATAGGCGTGGGGACGACCGCACAGCTTGCAGCGGTTGTACTGCCGACTAGAGAACTTGGGCGCACGCTGCTGCTTCAGGATCATAGATTTCTTAGCCATAACTCTTCCTCCTCCTTAGCGGCCGGCAAAGGGAGCGCCCACCAGCTTCAGCAGCTCACGGGCCTCCTCATCGGTCTTAGCGGTGGTACACACCACGATGTCCATGCCGCGGATCTTGTCGATCTTGTCGTACTCGATCTCGGGGAAGATCAGCTGCTCCTTCACGCCCAGGGCGTAGTTGCCGCGGCCGTCGAAGGCGTCGGCGGAGATGCCGCGGAAGTCACGAACACGGGGCAGGGCCACATTGAACAGGCGGTCCAGGAACTCCCACATCTTGTTGCCCCGCAGGGTAACTTTCGCTCCAATGGGCATACCTTCACGGAGCTTGAAGTTGGCCACAGACTTCTTGGCCTTGGTGATAACGGCCTTCTGGCCGGTGATGGTGGTCAGGTCATTGACCACGGCATCCAGCACCTTGGCGTTCTCACGGGCCTCGCTGCAGCCAACGTTGACCACGATCTTCTCCAGGCGGGGGATCTGCATCACGGACTTATAGCCGAACTTCTGCATCAGAGCAGGAGCGACCTCGTCCTGGTACAGCTTCTTCAGGTTAGGGGTATTAGCCATTTCGAATCGTTCCTCCTCTCTTAAATCTCGGCGCCGCACTTCTTGCAGACGCGGACCTTCTTGCCGTCAGCCAGCAGCTTGTGGGCCGGACGGGTGGGCTTGTTGCACTTGGGGCAGACACGCTGCACCTTGCAGGCGTAGAGGGGGGCCTCTTTCTGCAGGATACCTCCCTGATCGCCCTGCTTGCGGGGCTTGGTGTGGCGAGAGACCATGTTGATCTTCTCAACAATGACCTTGCCGTCCTTGGGCATGACCTCCAGGACCTTGCCCTGCTTGCCCTTGTCCTTGCCGGACAGGACGACAACCAGGTCGTCCTTCTTGATGCTCATCTTATTCATCTTCATTGCCCTCCCTTACAGCACTTCGGGAGCCAGGGACAAGATCTTCATATAGTCCTTGTCGCGCAGCTCACGGGCCACTGGGCCAAAGATACGGGTGCCGCGGGGATTCTTATCGTCCTTGATGAGGACGGCGGCGTTGTCGTCGAAACGGACATAGGAGCCGTCGGCGCGGCGGACGCCCTTGGCGGAACGGACGATGACGGCCTTGACCACTTCGCCCTTCTTAACAGTGCCGCCGGGAGCGGCCTTGCGGACGGAGGCGACCACCACATCACCGATGTTGCCGAACTTGCGCTTGGAGCCGCCCAGCACCCGGATGGTCTTGATCTCCTTGGCGCCGGTATTATCGGCCACCTTCAGATAGCTTTCTTCCTGAATCATACCGACACCTCCTTACTTCGCTTTCTCGATGATCTCAACCACGCGCCAGCGCTTGTCCTTGGACAAGGGGCGGGTCTCCATGACCTTGACGCGGTCACCCACGCCACACTGGTTGTTCTCATCATGGGCCTTCAGCTTATAGGTTCTCTTCACGATCTTCTTATACAGAGGATGGGCCACGCGGTCGGCGATGGCGACCACAACGGTCTTATCCATCTTGTCCGAAACCACCAGGCCGACTCTGGTCTTACGAGAAGAAGTTCTGTTTTCCATCTTCTATTCCTCCTCTTAGCGGCCGGCGAGCTGCTGCTCGCGAATGATGGTCTTGACCCGGGCGATATCCTTCTTGACCTCAGCGATCCGGATCGGATTATCGAGCTGGTTGGTGGCGTGCTGGAGGCGCAGGTTGAACAGATCTTTCTTCAGATCCTTCAGCTTGTTCTCAAGCTCCGCGGCAGACATCTTACGGACTTCATTGGCCTTCATTACGCTTCACCACCCTTCTCGGTCTCTTCACGCTTGACGATTTTGCACTTGACAGGCAGCTTGTGGCTGGCCAGGCGCAGGGCCTCACGGGCAGTTTCCTCAGAAACGCCGGCGATCTCGAACATCACGCGGCCGGGTTTGACCACGGCCACCCAGTACTCAGGGGAGCCCTTACCGGAGCCCATGCGGGTCTCGGCGGGCTTCTCAGTCACGGGCTTGTCGGGGAAGATCTTGATCCAGACCTTACCACCACGCTTGGTATAACGGGTCATGGCAATACGGGCAGCCTCGATCTGATTGCTGGTGATCCACGCGGGCTCAATAGCCTGCAGGCCAAACTCACCGTAGGCGATGGTGTTGCCGCGCATGGCCTTGCCCTTCATGCGTCCGCGGTGGACGCGGCGGTACTTTACGCGCTTAGGGAGCAGCATTACTGAGCGCCTCCTTCCTTAGGAGTGTTGGCCTGACCGGCGGGGCGGGGGCCACGGTTGAATCCGCCGTTCTGGCGGTCACGATTGAACCCGCCCTGGCGGTCACGGTTGAAGCCGCCCTGACGGCGGTCACCATCCCGGCGGTCACGGCGGGGACGGTCACGGCGCTCCTGGTAGGGCTTGCTGGTATCCAGAGTGCGGGGGGTGGTACGCAGGGCCTGAGTGAGCACCTCGCCCTTGTAGATCCACACCTTCACGCCGATGCGGCCGTAGGTAGTGGCAGCCTCAGCAAAGCCGTAGTCGATGTCGGCCCGGAGGGTCTGCAGGGGAATGGTGCCATCGTGATAGTGCTCGGTGCGGGCGATCTCAGCGCCGCCCAGACGGCCGGAGCAGGAGGTCTTGATGCCCTTGGCGCCGGCGCGCATGGCGCGGCCCATAGCGTTCTTCATCGCCCGGCGGAAGCCGATCCGCTTCTCCAGCTGCTGGGCGATGTTCTCAGCCACCAGCTGGGCATTGGTATCGGCGTCCCGAACCTCTACGATCTTCAGATCCACAGGCTTGCCAGTCATCTTGACCAGCTGGGCCTCGATCTTCTTGATGTCCTCGCCGCCCTTGCCGATGACCACGCCGGGGCGGGCACAGTGCAGGTAAATGCGGGTCTTGGCGTTGTCCCGCTCGATCTCGATCTTGGGGATGCCGGCGCCGTAGAGGGTCTTCTTCAGGTAGTCACGGATCTTCTTGTCCTCCACCAGCAGGTCGCCCACCTTCTCGTTGCGGGCATACCAGCGGGAGTCCCAATCCTTAATGACACCCACGCGCAGTCCGTGGGGATTAACTTTCTGTCCCATATTGTTCCTCCTCCCTTAGCGCTCGCTCACAACAATGGTGACGTGAGAAGTGCGCTTGTTGATCCGGTACGCGCGGCCCTGAGCCCTGGGCATGATGCGCTTGATAATGGGGCCGGGGTTGGCGTAGCAGGCGGACACATACAGCTTCTCAGGGTCCATCTGGTGGTTGTTCTCCGCGTTGGCGGCGGCGCTCTTCAGCAGCTTGAGCACAGGCTCAGAGGCGGCCTTGGGGGTCTGCAGCAGGATGGCGGTGGCGGTACCCACATCCTTGCCCCGGATCAGGTCCAGGACGATCTTCACCTTACGGGGAGAGATCCGCAGATATTTCAGATTTGCTTTCGCTTCCATGCTCTCTCCTCCTTACTTACCGGTCTTGCTGCCCGCGTGTCCCTTGAAGGTGCGGGTGGGCACAAACTCGCCCAGCTTGTGGCCGACCATGTCCTCGGTGACATAGACGGGCACGTGCTTGCGGCCGTCGTGTACAGCAAAGGTGTGTCCAACGAAAGAGGGGAAGATAGTGGAGGCGCGGCTCCAGGTCTTCAGGACCTTCTTTTCGTTCTTTTCATTCATCTCATCGACCCGCTTCAGCAGCTCGGGGGCGCAAAAGGGGCCTTTCTTAATGCTTCTGCTCATCTTTCACAGCCTCCTTACTTGGCATTGCGGCGCTTGACGATGAACTTATCAGTGCGGTTCTTCGTCTTGCGGGTCTTGTAGCCCAGGGCGGGCTTGCCCCAGGGGGTGACAGGGCCGGGACGGCCGACGGGGCTCTTGCCCTCACCACCGCCGTGGGGGTGGTCATTGGGGTTCATAACAGAGCCGCGGACGGTGGGCCGCCAACCCATGTGGCGCTTGCGGCCGGCCTTACCGATCTGGATGTTGGCCCAGTCGGTGTTGCCCACCTGGCCGATGGTGGCCTTGCAGTTCTCGCGGACATAACGCACCTCGCCGGAGGGCAGGCGGATCTGAGCCATGCCGTTCTCCTTGGCCATCAGCTGGGCGGCCACGCCGGCGGCGCGGACCAGCTGGGCGCCCTTGCCGGGGTACAGCTCGATGTTGTGGATCTCCTCGCCCACAGGGATGTTGGCGATGGGCAGACAGTTGCCGGGCAAGATGTCGGCGTCGGGGCCGGTCATGATGATGTGGCCGGCCTTCAGGCCGTTGGGGGCCAGGATATAGCGGCGCTCGCCGTCCTCATACTCGATCAGGGCGATGTTAGCGGAGCGGTTGGGGTCATACTGCAGATTGACCACAGTTGCCTTACCCTCTTTATCCCGCTTAAAATCGATCACACGATACTTCTGCTTGTTTCCACCGCCGTGATGACGGACGGTGATGCGGCCGTAGCTGTTGCGGCCGGCGTGCTTCTTCAGCACTTCGGTCAGGGCACGCTCGGGCTTGGCCTTCTTATCGATCCCCTCGAAGGCGGACACAGTCATGTGACGGCGGGAGGGGGTTGTGGGCTTAAAAGTCTTAATAGCCATTTGTCAATATCCTCCTTACACCATACCCTCGAAGAACTCGATGGACTTGGAGTCGGCGGTCAGGGTGACCATGGCCTTCTTCCAGCTGGGCCGGCGGCCGGCGGGGCGCATCCCCATCCGCTTCTCCTTACCCTGCATGTTCAGGGTGTTGACCTTGGCGACCTTGACGCCGAAGATCTCCTCAATCGCCTTGGCGATCTCGATCTTGTTGGCGGTCTTGGCGACCTCGAAGGTGTAGCGCTTCATCTCAGTCTGCTCCATGGACTGCTCGGTGATGATGGGGCGCTTGATGATGTCATAAGCAGTGGTAGCCATTACGCGTACACCTCCTCGATGATAGCCAGGGCAGCCTTGTCAATGACCAGCTGCTTGGCGTTTACGATGTCATAGACGCTGAGGATCTTGGCGGTGGTGGTGACCACGCCGGGGATGTTCCGGGCGGACTTGACCACGATCTGATCCACCTCAGGGGTGATGACCACGGACTTGGAGGCGCCGATGCTGTTGAGCATCTCCTTCATCGCCTTGGTCTTGATTTCCTCCAGCTTCAGACCGTCTACCACCAGAACGGCGCCCTGGGCAGCCTTGGCGGCCAGAGCGGACTTAAGGGCCAGGCGCTTGACCTTCTTATTCAGAGTATAGCTGTAATCCCGGGGCTTGGGGGCAAACACGATGCCGCCGTGGGTCCACTGGGGAGCCCGGGTGGAACCCTGACGGGCGTGACCGGTGCCCTTCTGACGCCAGGGCTTCTTGCCGCCGCCGGAAACCTCGGCGCGGGTCAAAGCGCTCTGGGTGCCCTGACGGCAGTTAGCCAGGTGGTTCTTGACCACCTCGTGGACCACAGCCTGGTTGGGCTCGATCCCGAACACGGCCTCGGAGAGCTCGATCTCGCCGACCTGCTGACCGGCCATGTTGAACACGTTAGCTTTAGGCATGACTCAATCTCTCCTTTCCTTACTTGTTGCGGGCGGAAGCCTTCTGCGGGTTGACACGGGCGGAAGCCTTCTGCGGGTTGACACGGGCGGAAGCCTTCTGCGGGTTGACGCGGCCGATCTCGGCGGCCTTCTTCTCCACGTTGGTCTTGACGGTGCTCTTCACAAAGACCACGCCGCCCTTGGGGCCGGGGATGGCTCCGCGCACGGCGATCAAGCCCAGCTCCTCGTCCACCTGGACCACATCCAGATTCTGGACGGTGACCTGTACGTTGCCCATCTGTCCGGCGCCGTCGCGGCCCTTATAGATGTGGCCGGGGGTGGTGCCGGCGCCCAGAGAGCCCTGGTGACGGTGGACAGGGCCGCCGCCGTGGGTCATGCGCTTGATGGCGGCGCCGTGGCGCTTGACAACGCCCTGGAAGCCGTGGCCCTTGCTGATGCCGGTGACGTCAACAAAGTCGCCGGCGGCAAAGATGTTGGCGGTCAGCTGATCGCCAACCTCGAACTTGGAGCAGTCGTTGAGGGCAAACTCCTTGAGGACCTTCTTCAGCTCCTCCAGGCCGGCCTTCTTCTGGTGGCCCAGCTCGGGCTTGGTGAGCTTGCGCTCAGGAACGGTCTGATAACCCAGCTGAATGGCCTCATAGCCATCCTTCTCGGCGGTCTTCTTCTGCACCACAGTGCAGGGGCCGGCCTGGATCAGGGTGACGGGAATCACCTTGCCAGCCTCATCGAAGATCTGGGTCATGCCGATCTTTTTGCCGATGATCGCTTTCTCCATGTTGGATTTCCTCCTATAAAGGTTATTGGTTGAAAAACTTGGGGCATTGGGCTCCTATTGGTTTTCCAACTTGACCCGCCTGTCTCAATAGGCGACAGGCAGCGGGTACACATCGTCAAAGCAAAGTTCGCTAAACTCCGTTTCCGCCTGCGGCGAAAACCTCGTTCGCTTCCTTGCTTTTCCTCTCCAAACCGAACCCGCTATCGCCGGGCTTCGGTTTGGTCGCGCGGCTGCGCCGCACATTTTTGAGACCAAGCCTTAATTACAGCTTAATTTCAATCTCCACACCAGCGGGCAGCTCCAGGCTCATCAGGGCCTCGACAGTCTTCTGGGAGGGCTTGATCACGTCGATCAGGCGCTTGTGGGTGCGGCGCTCAAACTGCTCACGGCTGTCCTTGTACTTGTGGACGGCCCGCAGGATGGTGACGACCTCTTTCTTGGTAGGCAGGGGGATGGGGCCGGAAACAGCGGCGCCGGTGCGCTTGGCGGTTTCCACGATCTTCTCGGCGGACTGGTCGATGAGCTGGTGATCATAGGCCTTCAGCCGGATCCGGATCATTTCTTTCTGAGCCATTTTGGGTTTCCTCCTTAAATACATACGAAAGTTGACTTTGTCCAGCCTTCGTACGGTGAGAGCCTTTTTCGTGTTGCCACGCTTTCGTGCGTATCACTTCTGGCCACAAAAAAACCGGCATGATGACAGGCCGGTTCCTTCCCGCCAGACGATATACGCCGTGGCACGAAGCTCTCAGCCGCCCGATTATCGGACATACTCCGCGGAAGTTACCTCATTTCTGAGCAATCTCCCGCATCATCGCAGACTGCGCCCTAACAGGCGCTTGGCTATCATACAACAACACCCCCGTGTGTGTCAAGCATTTTTTCAAAATTTTTTTGCCGCCTTCTTCCGTTTTCCTTGCCGGCCTTTTGGGCCGCTATATCTTGTATCTTTGTTTCAAAGGGTACACAAGCGCAAAAGGGGAGAGGGGCCCATGAAAGACCCCCCTCTCCTTTACATCGGCTCCGGCAGGACGCCCTCCCGCTCCAGCAGAAGCTCCCCGTCTTCGCCGTACAGCCGCAGGGCATAGGATGCCCCCGCATACCAGTCGCGGGGATATGCCCCCTCCGGGGACTTCATGGAAAACAGCCACAGCCCCTCCTCCAGACAGATGCCTTCCTGGGCATAACGGGCGAATCTCTCGCCTCCCAAAAGCACCGTGTCTACATCCAGCTCCGTCCGGGTGGTTTCTCCGGGGATCTGATAAAACAGGAGGCTGCATCCGCTCATCCATGTCTTTCCGGGCTCCGGGACCCAGGCAATCACGCTGTTGATTGGGATTGGGGTCGGTCCCTCGCCCAGAGGGATGACACTCATCATGTGCTTCCCAGGCGCGTACAGCGTGGCGGCGTATGCCTGATCCTTTATCCTTCCCGCCACAAACGGCTGGAACACACTGAGGTAAGTTCCATCCCGGCTTTTAATCTCTTCAACATCCCCGATGTTCCAGAAGCCCGTCTGATACACAATCTCGCTCCGTGGCAGCAGATACTGCCGCTCCAGCCTCCGAAATTCCATCTCCGCCGTAGGCAGGGGACAGCCGTACTGTCCCCAGATCATCAGGGCCAGAGCCGCCGTCAAAAGGAGATTCCGGACCGTCCTCCCCCCGCGCCCCAGCCGGGGACGGCGGGACCAGAGTACCCTCCACTTTTTCTTCATGCCGACCCCTCCTCAAGGTCCAAGGTAAAGGTAAATACCGGATCTCCGGGGCCGTAGTCCAGCCGCACCCAATCTGCCTCCGGGTCCCATTCCCCCAGATACAGCTCGCAGCCACTGTGGAAAGGCCCAAAGCCCGCAATATCCATCACATTCAGCAGACCTCCCGTTTCCGTGTCCTCCGGGCTGTCTGCCCCCAGGCTGTAGACCTTTCCTTTGCTGTCGGTGACTGTCATCCAATCCTCCTGCAGAACGCCCCGCTCCCAGAAGCGCCAAGTATCCACCCTGAGATAGCAGTACAGAGTCCACCGGCCATCCTCCTCCCGCCACAGGGCGGTCCGGAGCAGGGAGATGTTCTGCCCGTTCACTACCACTCTCAGGCCGGGCTCCAGGGCAAGGAGTTGGTCCGGATCATCCCCGGGCAGGTAACGGATATCGTCGTCCCTCCCCATGACCGAGGTCCCGGGCAGCCCGTCCGTATCCCACCACTCCGAGAAGGGGTTATCCCCTAGATAGGCGTCGTCCCCCCGGAGAGGGAGGAAAGCAGTCAGCCACACCAGGGACAGCGCCAGCAGCACCCCGGAAGCCCGCCACAGCCAGCCCAGCCAGGGCTTATGGACCCTGGCCAGCTCTTTCCCAATTTCCGCCGCGTCCCCCATCTCGCCCAGGGCCCGTTCCTCCGCCTCCTCGCGGGAGATATCCGGAAAAATCCGCTGAAGGTCCGCCGCCTTGTCCTCCATGTGGGCCTCCAGCTCTTCCCGCACCGCCGCCCGGTCCGGTCCAAAACGGATGCCGCCCACCGCCGTGTCCAGCCAAATGACGGCGGCCTCATTTTTTCTTTCCATCGCGCTCCCTCGCCTTATCCTCTCCGCACCCAAGCCCACAGCAGGTCCCAGGCCACGGGCAACACAATAACCGCCTCCACTGCCAGCAGGAGCAGCGCGGCCAGGGCCAGAAACCTGGAGAACTGCCACAGCCAGCCCAGCCAGGGCTTGTGGATCCTGGCCAGCTTCTTCCCGATCTCCGCCGGATTTCCCATCTCTGACAGGGCCCGTTCCTCTGTCTCCTCGCGGGAGATATCCGGAAAAATCCGCTGAAGGTCCGCCGCCTTGTCCTCCATGTGGGCCTCCAGCTCCGCCCGAACTGCCGCCCGGTCCGGTCCAAAGCGGATGCCGGACACCGCTTGATCGAGCCACCGGTCTATCGGCACGTTTCCCCGCTCCACTCCCTCACCTCCATTGGTCGGTCAGACTGCCCCGGACTTGCCCCAACACAGCGCCCTCGCTGTCCAACAGCTCCAGGATATAGGGAAAATCGGAACCTCCGTTGACCTCCGTCACCTGGCGGGGAATGGTGGTCAGAATCACCCGGTCGTCGGATTCCCGGTCGCTGGTGCCATAGGAAAGGCCGCCTCCCCGGAAATCCAGAATGGACTTGACGGCAGCCGCCTCCTCAGGCAGATCCACCGCCGCCATCCACGCCCCGATGAGGGGATTTTCCGGTATGATCCTCCCGTTCCCCGGCGCCGCCAGGTAAACCAGGGCCGGCCCCTGGGGCTCCGGACAGCGGCTGACCCCGCTGAAATAGGCGTCCCCTTCATAGGTGGTGAGATGACCCCGCCACAGCCGGCCTCCGCCCCGGGCCAGCACCATCGGCAGGCCATTTTCATAGAGGGGGAAATGGCCGCCGTCGACAGACTCACAGGCTATGGCTCCCGCCCACAGCACCTCGATCTGCTCCACGCCATCCCGCCGGGCCTCCGCCCGGATCTGCCCCTCGATGAACCACAGCGGGATCTTGGGCAAAGCGACCCAAACAGCCACAGCCAGCAGGAAAATTACCATATTTCGCACAGTCCTCTGTCCACGGGTCAACCGGAAGGCACTTTTCTTCATGGCTGTTCCTCTCACGCCAGCCCCAGGGCGTTGGCCCCGCCGGACAGCACGTCGCTGACGCCCTGACGAAAGTTCTTCCACTCCTCCTTTTTGTCGGCCAGCAGTTCCCGTCCCCGCCTGGTCAGGCGGTAATACTTCCGCTGCCGTCCCGTGGGGGCCTCCTGTTGGTAAGAGGTCAGATACTTGCCCTGCTCCAGGGCATGGAGGATAGGGTAGAGAGTGCCCTCCTTCATCTGGAAGGTGTCATTAGATCGGCGGGCCAGCTCCTCAATCATCTGATAGCCATACATATCTCCGCTCTCCAGCAGGGACAGCACCAGCAGCGTACTGCTCCCCGCCATCAGGCCCTTGTCAAACTTCATTTCGTTCATCCTTTCTTTCCTGGGAAATCTTCCAGGCCAAATACCTCGTTTCTCTAGGTATAGAATACCTAGAGAAACGAGGTATGTCAAGTGCCTTTTGACAAATATCATAGAAAAACAGCCCTCCGGCCGTTTGGCCGGAGGGCTCATTTGATCCTGTTTACTTCATCTCGTGGCTGTTCAGCAAACCCTGCTTGATATCCCACAGCTTCTGAGACAGGTCCACATAGTAGTTATGGGGGTTCTCGAACCGCTTGACCTCGTCCCACAGGGCATCCACCTGCCGTTGGCAGTAGGCCCGGCTGGTCTGCAGGTCGGGGACCTGGTACACCAGCTCGCCTCCCCGGAACACAGGAACCAGCAGCTCCCGGGCCTCGATGCTGGTAAAGACCTTTCGCTTCCAGGTGGCGTCCGGGTCAAAGAGCTCCAGCGGCTGGTCAAAGTCAAACTCCTCGTCGTGGAGGCAGATCAGGTCGGCCTCCGCCTTTCCTGTGTCCTTGGAGAAAATGCGGTATACTTTCTTAAAATGAGGTGTGGTAATCTTGGCGGCGTTCTCGCTGATCTTGATCTTGGGAATGATATTGCCCTGGCCGTCCTCGATGGCAGCCAGCTTATACACCCCGCCAAAGACGGGCTCAGAGCGGGAGGTAATGAGCCGCTCGCCCACGCCAAAGGAGTCAATACGGGCCCCCTGGCGGACCAAGTCCCGGATGATATACTCGTCCAGGGCATTGGAGGCCACGATCTTGCAGCCGGTCAGCCCCGCCTCGTCCAGCATCTCCCGCGCCTTCTGAGACAGGTAAGTCAAGTCGCCGGAGTCCAGCCGGATCCCACACTTGGTGATCCCCTGGGGCAGCAGGACCTCCTGAAAGGCCCGGATGGCATTGGGCACGCCGGACTTGAGCACGTTATAGGTGTCCACCAGCAGGGTGGCGTTGTTGGGGTAGAGCTGGCAGTACGTCTTAAACGCGGTGTACTCGTCGGGGAACATCTGGACCCAGGAGTGGGCCATGGTGCCGGTGGCGGGGGAACCATACCACTGGTCGGCCATGGTGCAGGCCGTGGCCGAGCAGCCGGCGATATAACTGGCACGGGCGCCCAGCAGGGCGCCGTCCGGCCCGTGGGCCCGGCGGGAGCCAAATTCCGCCACAGGCCGGCCCTCCGCCGCCCGAACGATACGGTTGGATTTGGTGGCAATCAGGGATTGGTGGTTCAGGGTGAGCAGCAGGAAGGTTTCGATAAACTGGGCCTGGATAGCGGGCGCCCGAACAGTGAGCAGGGGCTCGCCGGGGAATACGGGGGTGCCCTCCGGCACGGCCCAGATGTCGCCGGTAAACCGGAAGTCCCGGAGGAAGTCGAGGAACTCCTCGCTGAAGCAGCCCTTGCTCCGAAGATAGCCCAGGTCCTCCTCGTCAAAGCGCAGCTCCTGGATATACTCGACGACTTGGGCCAGGCCGGCGGCCAGGGCAAAGCCGCCCTTGTCGGGGACCGAGCGATAGAACACGTCAAAATAGCAGATCCGGTCGGCCAGCCCGGTCTGGAAGTAGCCGTTGGCCATCGTCAGCTCGTAGAAGTCGCAGAGCATGGTCAAGTTGGTCTTTGCTTTCATTTGAGAAAGCCTCCTTAGTTTCGGGTGACAAGACACCCCGTCATTGCTCCTATTATAATGCCCCTCTACGGAAAAGGCAAGAAAAAGGCCAAAAAAAGCCCAGGACATCCCGCTCTTGCCGGGAGTAAAGGTTCCGCTCCCTGGGCATACTGTGGGGGAATCCATATTTTATACCGAGGAGGGAGCTTTATGTCCGACAATATGCAGGCCTTTGCCCACAGCCAGACCAGGGAGAACCTGATGCGTGCTTTCGCGGGGGAGAGCCAGGCCCGGAACCGTTATACCATCGCCGCCGGCATTGCCCACAAGGAGGGGCTGGAGGTGCTCCGGGGTGTCTTTTTGTTCACCGCCGACCAGGAAAAGACCCACGCCAAGCAGTTCTATGGCCAACTGGCCCAGCTTAACGGCCAGACCATCCAGATCGACGGCACCTACCCCGTGGACCTGTATGACAACCTGCTGGCCCATCTGCGGGCGGCCCAGCATAACGAGTATCAGGAGTGGGAGCACGACTACCAGCACTTTGCCCAGGTGGCCATGTCCGAGGGCTTCCCCCTGGTCGGTAAGCTATTTGAGAATATCGCGCGGGTAGAGCAGACTCACGGAGACCGGTTCGGAAAATTCGCTGACCTGCTGGAGAAAGGCCAGTTGTTCTTTTCTGACGTGGAAGTGCAATGGACCTGCCTCCACTGTGGCTGGGTAGTCACCTCCACGGCCGCCCCGGCCCAGTGTCCTGTCTGCCGCCATCCCCAGGGCTATTTTGTCCGGGTGGAGCTGGCCCCCTGGAACTAAAAAGGCACAAAGAGGCCGCGGTCTATAAAGACCGCGGCCTTTTTTATTTCAGATAATTCAAGGGGTTAACAGCGCTGCCGTTCACGCGGACCTCGAAGTGGCAGTGATTGCCAGTGGACCGGCCAGTGCTGCCCGCCTTGGCGATAACTTGGCCCTGGTACACCTTCTCCCCAGCGGAGACCAGAAGGGAGGAGTTATGGGCGTAATAGGTCTGCGTCCCGTTGTCGTGGGTGATAATGACCAGATTGCCGTAGGTACCCTTCCAGCCCGCGAAGGTGACGGTTCCGCCGTCCGCTGCCTTGATGGAGGCGCCGTAGCTGGCCTTGATATCCAGACCTGAGTGGTAACTGTAACTGCCAAAAATATATCGGCCGCCGAAGTAGGAGTTGATCTTCCCCTTAATGGGCCAGATGAAATAGCCCTTGGAGGCTGTCTTAGGCTTCTCCTTGGTCCCCACCGCTTTAATGGTGGTGGTGGGCTCCCGGAGCGTGGTGGAGCTCTGGATGTCCCGCTCCTTCTCCACGCCGTTCACATAGGTAACGGTGGCCTCTACCAGCGCCTCGCCCTCCTCGCCCTGAACGAGGATCTTGGAGTCCCCCTTATACATGGAGCTGTCCTCCTGGGTCTCCACGGGGCAGGCGATGGCCTCGTGATAGGTGACCTCTTCCACGGTCTCCACCGATACGGTGGGGATGACCTCCTTCACGTTGACCACGTCTCCGATCATCAGCCGGTTGATATCCGCCTGGGGATTGAGGGCCATCAGATCGCTGAGGGACATGTCGTTGGCGTAGGCGATGCCGTTATAGGTATCCCCCTTGACCACGGTGTAAGTGGTCTCGCCGGTGGTATTGGCCGTCAGGGCCTGGTGCATCTCCTCGACAGTCATCATATTGTCGGCGGAGTAGATATAGTCTACCGATACATCCTCCACGAAGTCAGCGGATACAGTATTCTCTGTGACGTACTGGTCCTGCATCTGGTCCAGCATCTCGTTGAGGGCAGCCTCGTCCTTGACCACGCCGATGACCTCTCCATCCACGGACACCTGGTATTTGCGCAGATGGTCGCTGACCGAGTTGAGCTGGTCGTAAAAGTAATTTTCGATCTCCTTTTCTCCGTCCAGCTCGGTCTTCAGCGTCAGGGTAAACTGATAGTCGATGTCCCCTTCCACCTGGTAGTCATAGCCCAGCAGGGAGGATCCCTCCGCCTCCACCTCCTGAATGGCGGCGGATACGATATCCTGGTCGGCCACCACGCCCACCTTCTCTCCGTCTACGGTGACGGCGTAACTGGAGGAGTAGAGAGTGGTGATGGTCAGCGCCAGCCCTAGGGCAGCGGACACACCCAAAAAGGAGGCGGGCCCCACAGTCCACCGGCCGCCCGATTCGCTGTGGAGCACATGGACCCAGCGTCGGAAATGGATGCGGGCCCACTCGCCCGTCCCTTTGCACTGGCGGATCAGTCCAAGACGGAGCTGCGCCCAGTTGATCTTTTCCTTTGGCTGCTTTTGATTTGGCCGCGGACCGGAGGACCTCCTCCGTGACCGCTCCCGATATTCGCTCATGGTATCCCTCGCAATCGACGACGCGAAAAAATTACAGATCGGATAAAAGAGTTACAATTTGGTTACAAAGTAGAATATACACGGTTTCCGCCGTCACGTCAACCCCTTTGCCAAAACTCGACGAGTTCGTTTTCCTCAATCGGGGGGAATTTTATAGCCCGGCATCCGCAATAAAATATTGTATTTTTTCTTTCCATCGGCGGAAATTACCACAAAAAGGCGGGGGCCGCCCAAAATTGGAGCGGCCTCCGCCAAAATTTCAGTGATTTTGCCGGGATGAGGGAAGAAATGAGCGGGAAGCATCCAAAACGGCCTTACACCGCCAGCACACGAAGGGTAAACGTCAGTGTCATGAGGAGCACGCCCATGCTGGCACAAATATCCAGCGCCCAAGCCCGGCGGGCCGCCCTGTTGGAGTTCCGGGCACGTCGGTCCTGAACTGCCACCAGATGCAGGCGGGGCGCTTCCGGTTCCTCCCGCTCCTCCGGCAGAGGGGCCAAGTTGCCCTCTCTAGTCAGGGCTAGCTTCCGGCGGTACTCCTCCAGATCTACCACATTTCCTGTGTGGCGGACAAAATGGGTGGTAGTATAATAGATCGTCTGCATCCAAGATCCCTCCTAACGCTTTGAACCTACTATAAGAAATAAAACGTCCTATAAAACAGACTTTTTTCAGTCTCTCCAAAACGGAACAAATGTTCTGTTTTAAAAATACAACAGATGTTCGAGTCTGTCAAGACATTTTTCGAACATTTTTTCGATTTTCTGGGTGCCCCTTCCAGGGAAACAGTAGGGCCTTTCTATTTAGTCAGACGAAAATTGACGAAAAAGGTTTCCTTTCTTTGCGAAAAACCTGTAACATGGTGCCAACGATTGTGGATAGAGTCTGATTTTTTTGGAAAGCCGTTGCTTTTTTTTCGGATTGGAGATATAATACCACGTCTGAAACTCAAGCTTCCTCTGCCACATGGAACAAGTCCCTCCTGTGACCCTGCGTCTCGGAGAAATTATTAATGGATGTTGGGCGGGCGCTGGTCTCTCCACCGACGAGCTCCTGCCCCGCGCAGTATTTTATACACGCCATTCGGCGCGTCCCATGGGCAATAGGGCTCCGAGTGGTTTTGCCATAGGTAAGGAGAATCACTGCATGAAAAATGAAAAGTTGAGAAATGTCGCCATCATCGCCCACGTGGACCACGGCAAGACCACCCTGGTGGACGAGCTGTTGAAGCAGTCCGGTGTCTACCGGGAAAATCAGGCCGTGGTGGATCGGGTCATGGACTCCAACGACCTGGAGAGGGAGCGGGGCATCACCATTACCGCCAAGAACACCGCCGTCCAGTACGGCGATGTAAAAATCAACATCGTAGACACGCCGGGCCACGCCGACTTTGGCGGCGAGGTGGAGCGCATCCTGAAGATGGTTAACGGAGTCATCCTGCTGGTGGACGCCGCCGAAGGGCCCATGCCCCAGACCCGCTTTGTGCTGTCTAAGGCCCTGGAGCTGGGCCACCGGGTCATCGTGGTGGTCAACAAGATCGACCGCCCTGACCAGCGGGTATACGAAGTCATCGACGAGGTGCTGGAGCTGCTGCTGGACCTGGACGCCACTGACGAGCAGTTGGACAGCCCTATGCTGTTCTGCTCCGGCCGGCAAGGCACTGCCTCCGTCCAGCCCGATGTGGCGGGCAGCGACTTGAAGCCCCTGTTTGATACCATCATTGACTACATCCCCGCCCCCGAGGTGGACCTGGAGGCCCCCTTCCAGATGCTGGTGTCCTCCATTGATTATAACGAGTTCGTGGGCCGCATCGCCATCGGCCGGATTGAGCGGGGCACTATCCGCCAAAACCAGGAGATCGCGGTGTGTAACTACCACGACCCGGACGCCGCCCCCAAGAAGGCCAAGGTGTCCGCCCTGTATGAGTTTGACGGCCTGTCCAAGGTCCCCGTCCAGCAGGCGGAGGCGGGCAGCATCGTAGCCATGAGCGGCATTGGGGATATCACCATTGGGGACACCATCTGCGCCCCCGACAAGGTGGAACCCATCGAGTTTGTCAAGATCTCCGCGCCCACCATCGAGATGACTTTCTCCGTCAACGACTCCCCCTTTGCCGGCCGGGAGGGCAAGTTCGTCACCAGCCGGCAACTCCGGGAGCGCCTGTTCCGGGAGACTATGAAGGACGTATCTTTAAAGGTGAGCGAGGTGGAGGGTTCCACCGACTCCTTCAACGTGGCCGGCCGGGGAGAGATGTCCCTGTCCATCCTCATTGAGACCATGCGCCGGGAGGGCTATGAGCTCCAGGTCTCCCCGCCCCGTGTGTTGTACCAGGAGATCGACGGAGTGAAGTGCGAACCCATTGAGCGGCTGGTGGTGGACGTCCCCTCTGACTGTGTAGGCGCCGTGATGGAGAAGATTGGCTCCCGGAAGGGGGATCTGGTGGAGATGACCCCTGTGGGTGACCGGATGAAGGTAGAATTTCTGGTCCCCTCCCGCGGGTTGTTCGGCTACCGCAACGAGTTCCTCACTGATACCAAGGGAGAGGGCATCATGGCCTCTGTCTTTGACCGCTACGCCCCCATGAAGGGGGAGATCAGCCGCCGCTCCACCGGCTCGCTGGTGGCCTTCGAGACTGGCGAGGCGGTGACCTACGGCCTGTTTAACGCCCAGGAGCGGGGCCAGCTGTTTATCGGCCCCGGCACCCCTGTCTACGGCGGCATGATCGTGGGCGAGTGCCCCAAGGCGGAGGATATCTCCGTCAATGTCTGCAAGAAGAAGCAGCTGACCAATATGCGGGCCTCCGGTTCTGACGAGGCCCTCCGCCTGGTGCCCCCAAAGGTCCTGTCCCTGGAGCAGTGCCTGGAGTTCCTGGCTGACGACGAGCTGTTGGAGTGTACCCCGGAGAATCTCCGTCTCCGCAAGCGGCTGCTGGACCACGGCGACCGGATGCGGGAGGCTTCCCGAAAGAAGTCCTGACTGCAAAAATAAGCTGCACCGTGTTCTGACGGAGGCCAGAACACGGTGTATTTTATCCTGGAGATAAGAAGAGCGCCCCGTCCAGATGGACGGGGCGCTTTTTGATCAGTGTACGATGCTCAGGGACAAGGTCAGCAGGATCCAGAGGATGGCCACCCACTTGGTCATCTTGGCCAGTTTGGCATCCACACTCTTGGCCTTATTTTTGGACAGGAAGGTGTCCGCGCCACCGGCGATGGCACCAGACAGGCCGGCGCTCTTACCAGACTGGAGCATAACCACAGCGATAACAGCCAGACCACACAGGACCTGGAGGACAGTAAGAATCATATTCAGCATTGTTTTCGTTCCTTTCAAGGCCCGGTGGGGCACAGATTCCAGAAATTATCCAGGCGAACCCGGAAGTACAGGAAAGTGTACCACAATTTTTTCCGGATTGCAAGCCTTTTCCGCGATTTTCTTCCGACGCGCGCCTGAAACACCATAGCTTATATATCCAAACCAGGCCGCAAGCGCAGGATAGTTCTTACAGGACGGCGATGGCCTCGATCTCCACCAGTACGTCCTTGGGCAGCCGGGCCACCTGGACAGCGGAGCGGGCGGGGCATTCGGCCTCAAAAAAGGTCTTATATACCCGGTTCATCTCCACAAAGTTTTCCATATCGCTGAGAAACACTGTGGTCTTCACCACATGGCCCATCGTCCCGCCCGCATGGGCCAGGATGGCCTTCAGATTGGTCAGCGACTGAGCCGTCTGGGCCTGGATAGTGGCCTCTACCACCTCGCCGGTAGCGGGGTCCACGGGGATCTGCCCCGAAATGAACAGCAGGTTTCCGGCCTTGACCGCCTGGGAGTAGGGTCCGATGGCGGCAGGCGCCTTTTCGGTGGAAATGATCTCTTTCATGACAAAAGCTCCTTTCATATTTGCATAAGCTAGAGTCAGTATATCAGGAACTGCTCCGTTCCACAAGCGCCTGTCTATCTTTTTCTGTCAGAGACCGAAGGGGGCTCAAGCCTTGGGACGGCTGTACAGCACTACGCCCCTCTGGCATGACATTTCCAGCTGCCCTGTATCCACCAGATACTCCACAAAGAAGCGGATATTCCGCTCAAAGCGCAGGGCCCGCCGGTTCTTTCTGGTGTACAGCTCATAGCGGGCGCAGGCGGCCTGGTCGATCTCACTGGCCGTCATGGGCCGGTCCACCAGCTCGAATATCTCCTGGGCCCGGCGCCGAACCAGCTTCTGGTTCTCCTCAATAAGCGTGTCGATCTCCCCGGAACCGCACACCCCCCGATGGGCCATAATATAGTAGTCGCACCCCAGCCCCCGCAGCTTTTCCCGGCTATCAATAGCCGCCTGGTGGCTCAAGCTGTATGGCAGCTTGGCCTCTATCATCTCATAGCTCAACAGGGCGTCAGCTGTATAGCACACATTGTCCGGCGTGACCGTACAGATGTGGCCAGCGGAGTGGCCTGGGGTGTGGACGATGTGAAACTCCGCGCCGCAGAAGGAGAAGGGGCCGTCCCCTGGCGGGATAATCACGTCGGGGGTATGAATCATATTGGAGGACTCCTCCGCCACCGTTTCAGGCGGCAGGGTGAGAAAATAGCACTTCAGCGTCAGCAGATTGGCGCACATCCCCGCTTCCGGAGCGGTAAGCGCTTCCGGTATACCGTATTTCCGCTGGAGATAGGCGCTGTTTCCACAGTGGTCGATATGGGCGTGGGAGCACAGGATGCCCGCCGGGACCAGTCCGGCCCCCTTCAGGCTCTCCTCCAGCTCCTTCTGCTCCTGGACCAGACCGTTGTCCAGCAGGACGCAGCGGCGCTCATCCAGCCTATAAAGAGGGATAAACTCCTGTCCCTCCAGCACCCAGGTATTGCCCTTGATTTGTGTCAGGTTCATGGTTCAGCTTCCCTCCAACGGATCGTAGTAAATCCATCTTCCCAGCTGATCCGGTCCATCTCTGTCTTATGAATCTCAAAACAGCATTGGGGGAGATCCCGAAATCCTTCCTTATCTTTTAAGCGTTCTATTGCTTCCCGCGCGTTGGCCTTCGAGGAAAAAACGCCGATCAGCTTTTCCTCATTATGAATACCAGTGCCATCTCTTTGCTCGTATATGTGCCATAGCATAAAAACATCCATGGATGGTCCTCCAAAATCAGATGCTGTTATTTTGCTTCAAATATACCATCAGCACCGCCACGTCCGCCGGGGATACCCCGGACACCCGGCTGGCTTGGCCCAGGTTTTGGGGGCGGATATCATTCAGCTTCTGCCGGGCCTCCAGCCGCAGTCCCTGGATGGACTGGTAGTCCAGGTCCGCAGGCAGAGGCCGGGCCTCCAGCCGCTTGACCTCCTCCACCTGGCGCAGCTGCCGCTGGATATAGCCTTCATATTTAATGGTGATCTCTGCCTCGCTGGCCACGGCGGGGGCCAGGTCCGGGCGGTCCGGGTCAAGGGGGGCCAGATCAGCGTAGGTCAGCCTGGGCCGGCGCAGCAGGTCGGCCAGCTTGGCCCCATTCCTCACCTGGGGCTCGCCCCGCTCCTCCAGCAGCCGGTCCAGCTCAGGGGAGGGCGGGGTGCCCGTGTGTTCCAGACGGCGGACCTCCAGCTCCACCGCCCGGCCCTTTTCCAGCACTCGCCCATATTGCGTCTCAGAGAGCAGCCCCAATTCCCGCCCGATGGAGGCCAGCCGCCGGTCGGCGTTGTCCTGGCGGTGGAGAAGGCGGTATTCTGTGCGGGAGGTCATCATGCGGTACGGCTCGTTGGTCCCCTTTGTCACCAGGTCGTCGATGAGGACACCGATATATCCCTGGTCCCGCCGGAGGACCAGGGGGGGCCTTCCCAGTATCTTCAGGGCGGCATTGACACCGGCCACAAAGCCCTGGACCGCCGCCTCCTCATAGCCGGAGGAGCCGTTAAACTGTCCCGCTCCATATAGGCCGGACACCGTCTTTGTTTCCAAGGTAGGGAGCAGGCCGGTGGGGTCCATGCAGTCGTACTCGATGGCATAGGCGGGGCGTGTCATCTCGGCATGTTCCAGGCCGGGAATCGTGTGGAGCATCTGAATCTGGACCTCCTCCGGCAGGGAGGAGGAGAGGCCCTGAATATACAGCTCCTCGGTATCCAGCCCCATGGGTTCAATGAACAGTTGGTGGCGCTCCTTGTCTGGGAACCGCTCCACCTTGGTTTCAATAGAAGGGCAGTAGCGGGGACCGATGCCCTCAATGGTGCCGTCATAGAGAGGGGAGCGGTCCAGATTGGCCCGGATCACCGAATGAGTTCTCTCATTGGTGTAGGTGAGATAGCATACAGCCCGGTTTTCCAGATGGTGGTCCGTCCAGAAGGAAAAGGGCTGGGCGTCCCGGTCCCCCTCCTGAAGCTCCATTTTCGAAAAATCCACCGAACGGCGGTTGACCCGTGGGGGCGTACCCGTCTTGAATCGACGGATCGATAGGCCCAACTCTACTAGGCAGGCAGTCAGCGGCAGGGCGGCCGCCAGTCCGTCGGGCCCGGAGTCCCGGACCACCTCTCCCACAATGGTCCGCCCCCCCAGATAGGTGCCGGTGGCGACGACCGCGGCTCTGACCTGGTACACCGCCCCGGTGTGGGTCACCACCCCGGATACGGCTCCCCCCTCCGTCAGCACCTGAACCACCTCTGCCTGTTTGACCCACAGGTTCTCCTGGCGCTCTAAGGTGTGCTTCATCACCTTTTGGTACTCCCGGCGGTCCGCCTGGGCCCGTAAGGACCAGACAGCGGGGCCCTTGCTCCGGTTGAGCAGTCGGTACTGGATGCAGGCCTGGTCGGCGGCCCGTGCCATCTCTCCCCCCAGGGCGTCCAGCTCCCGGACCAGGTGGCCCTTGCCTGTCCCCCCGATGGCGGGATTGCAGGGCATATTACCCACCGCGTCCAGGTTGATGGTAAAGCACAGCGTCCGCAGGCCCATCCGGGCGGCGGCCAGGGCAGCCTCAATCCCGGCGTGGCCCGCCCCAATGATAGCGATATCATATTGTCCGGCGTTATAAGTCTTCATAGGTCTCTATCCTTTGGTATGATCGCGCGCCTGTCTGGCACCCTGTCCAGGCAGGCGTCTAATTCGGGGGGTATTGTATCACGATTTCCCCCCTGCCGCAAGAGGTGGTCCACAACGTCCCTTTTACATTTGGACTGATGGGTCCTAACTCTGTCGCTTTAGCTAAAACGGCCTATTTTCAAGCATTGAAAGAATCACGAGAATGGTATATTATATAAAAACCGAGATGTTTTTCAGATTTTTTATTGATATTGTCTATGCAAATAGAACTATAACAAGGAGGTAATCTGTATGAGAAAATACATAGCGTTAGTTTTAGCGTTGATTTTAATGCTTGGGCTGGTCGGCTGCAAGGAAAAAACGGTCAATATCGACTTTCCATTTGAGGTCGGAGATGTTGAAACCATTGAACTGTATCGCTATGCGGGGGCGCCTGTTTCAGCAGAAAAGAAAGTTATTGACGCAGAAGAAACCATAAAAGACTTGTATGATAGGTTCGAGGGTTTAACCTTAAAACTCAAAGAGACAGAAGAAACCACAGGCGGGAAGATAACCAGTTTTAGATTTAATCTATCCGACGGAACAACCTATGAATTGATCTATGTCTGCTATGGAGTAAAGAGTGGCACTCTAAAATCCTCAACAGGTAATTTTGAATACTTTACAAGTGCAGACATTGGATCTTATTGGAACGATATCGACCTTGAAGCAGTTTCCGTTGAAGAAAGCGAGTTGCCGAAGTAAGCCGGACCCATTTTAATTTGTGAACTGGGCTTATCTGAAAGGGCGCATGCTAAATTTTCATCAGTATGTTGGTATGTGTCCTTTAAGGCTCTCGGCATACAGGTCGAACACAGACCAGGGAAAAGCTCCGCCTGTTCAATGGCAGAGCTTTTTCTGTGCATCTGACGAATGAATTGTTAGGTAAGCCTAAATCAGTCCAAAAGGTAAAAGGGAGCCCGCAACGTGGAAAAAACTGAGACAAAACAGGCAAAAAGAGGTGCTGAACGGGATTTTGTCTTGATGGTCCCTCCGCCACTGTGATATAATAGATAAGTTAATACTCCCCATATCCGCCCTTTGGCGGTATCCTGCATGGTCTGGAGGTGGATGCCAATGAAATACAGACAGTGGTCAGTGGCGTCCCCCGACGCGGCCCTTCGCTCCGCCCTGGAAGGGGCGGGACTGCCCCCCTTGCTGGCCTCCATCCTGGCTGCCCGGGGCATTCATAGCGGGGACCAGGCCCAGCAACTGCTGTCCCCCGGAGGGGAGTCCCTTCTGTCTCCTCTGTTGATGCTGGGCATGGATCAGGCGGCGGCCAGGGTCCGGCTGGCCCTGGAGCGGGGAGAGCAGATAGCGGTCTATGGGGACTATGATGTGGACGGCATCACCGCCACCTGTCTGCTCACCGAATTTCTGTCCGGCGAGGGGGGCGCTGTGCTGCCCTATATCCCCGGCCGGCTGGAGGAGGGCTATGGCCTGAACCGGGAGGCCATCGCCTCCCTGGCCCGACAGGGCGTCACGCTGATCGTCACTGTGGACTGCGGCATCACCGCCGTGGATGAGGTGGCCTTCGCCAGTCAGTTGGGCGTGGACGTGGTGATCACCGACCACCACACCTGCAAGGGTATTCTGCCTGATGCCGTGGCGGTGATAGACCCCCACCAGCCCGGCTGTCCCTATCCCTTCAAGGGGCTGGCCGGCGTGGGAGTGGCCCTCAAGCTGGCCATGGCCGTGGCCGGTTCAGAGAGAGCCTGCAAGGTGTGGGAGTCCTCCTGCGACCTGGCCGCCATCGGCACCGTGGCCGACGTGATGCCTATGACCGGGGAAAACCGGCGCATCGTCAGCGCCGGCCTGGCCCGGTTGAACCCCTCCCGGCGGCTGGGGCTGGCCCGGCTCATCTCTCTGTCCGGACAGGGGGACCGCCCCATCAGCTCTGTGTCGGTGGGCTATACCCTGGCCCCCCGGATCAATGCCTCCGGCCGGATGGGGCGGGCAGAGGCCGCCCTGGAGCTACTCATGACCGGGGACCCGGAGCGGGCGGAGGAGCTGGCTCAGGAGCTGTGCGCCCTGAACCGGGAGCGCCAGACCGTAGAGGGCGAGATCTTCCAGCAGTGCGTCCAGCGGCTGGGGGAGGCTCCCCAGGCCGAGGCCCTCGTGCTGGCTGGCCGGGCCTGGCACCAAGGGGTAGTGGGCATCGTGGCCTCCCGCCTAGCAGAAAAATATGCTAGGCCCTGCTTTATGATCTGCCTGGACCAGGGGATGGGCAAGGGTTCCTGCCGCTCCTGGGGCGGAATCAATCTGTTTGAACTCCTGGAGGAGTGCGCCCCTCTGCTGGAGAGCTTTGGGGGCCACGCCCTGGCCGCCGGCTTTACCGTCCGGGAGGAGCGCATCCCCGCCCTGGCGCAGGCTCTAGCACAGGCGGTGGCGGAGCGAGCCCAGGGGACCGAGCTACCCTCTGTTCTGGAGGCGGATGGGGTAGTGCCACCGGAGCTGCTCACCGTGGAGGAGGTATCCGCCCTGGACCGGCTGGAGCCCTGTGGGGTTGGAAACCCGCGGCCCGTGCTGGTCCTCAGTGGAGTGCAGATCCATTCTATGGCTCAAGTGGGCCGGGGCCGGCACCTGAAGCTGAAACTGGAGTCCCGTGGCATTCTATTGGACGCCATCTGGTTTTCCGCCGACGGCGGGGAGCTGGGCCTGTCCCCCGGCTGCCGGGTGGACGCGGCCTTTTATCCCCAGATCAACGAGTTTCGCGGCTGTCGCTCCGTGCAGCTCCAGATCATCGACCTGCGCCCCGCCCCCTCCAGGGCACAGCTGGAGCAGGCCATCTATGACAAGTATCGCCGGGACGAGGCCCTGACTCCCCAGGAGGCCCGGTTCTTATTGCCCAGCCGGGAGGAATTTGTCTGCCTGTGGAAATGGCTGGACCGGCATTGCTCCCCCGGTGGTCCACTGGAGGACACCCTGCCCCGGATCTCCCGGGCGGTGGCCCGCTCCGGAAGGCAGGTCGAGGTGCCTGCCCGGACCCTCCTGTGTCTGGAGGTGTTGGAGGAGCGGGGCCTGATCCAGCTGGGCCGCAGCGCCGGCCGCCTTCAGATCACCCTGAACCGGCTGGAGGGCAAGGTGGATCTGGACGCCTCTCTGCTGCTGCGGCGGCTGCGGGATGTCCTGCGTGAATAAGGCGAGCTCCTCAAACTTTTACTCTACTTCGAGGTGATCTTATGGACCCTATTCTGGTCCGTTATCAGGCCCTTGAGGACAAGGTGGCCTCCTATACCCCAAATCTGGATACCAAGCGGCTGTTCGACGCCTTCACCTATGCCGACGCTGCCCATAAGGGCCAACTGCGCAAGAGCGGAGAGCCCTATATCATCCATCCCCTGGCTGTGGCGGAGATCGTTGCCGACCTGGGGCTGGACGTGGACTCCGTCATCGCCGCTATGCTCCACGACTGCATCGAAGACACCGCCTCCACTCATGAGGAGATCGCCAAAAAATTCGGCGCCTCTGTGGCCGAGCTAGTGGAGGGCGTCACCAAGCTGACCAAGATGCAGTTCGTCACCAAGGAAGAGGAGCAGATGGAAAATCTGCGCAAGATGCTCATGGCCATGAGCCGTGATATCCGAGTCATCCTCATCAAGGTGTGTGACCGGCTGCACAATATGCGCACCATGGAGTACCAGTCCCCCAAAAAGCAGCGGGAAAAATCCTTGGAAACCATGGAGATCTATGCTCCCATCGCCCACCGCTTAGGTATGCAGAAGCTGAAGTGGGAGCTGGAGGACCTTTCTCTGCGCTATCTGGACCCCATTGGCTATAAGGAGATCGAGGACGAGCTGGCCCGCCGCTCCTCCGCCCACGAGGAGTTTATGACCTCCATCCAGCATAAGATCCAGCAGCGGCTGGCCCAGGACGGCATCCACTGCACCGTCTACGGCCGGGTAAAGCACATCTACTCCATTTACCGCAAGATGTTCGCCCAGAATAAGACCTTGGACGAGATCTTCGACCTGTACGCCTTCCGGGTCATCGTGGACGACATTCCGGAGTGCTACAACGTGCTTGGCTGCATCCACGATATGTTCAAGCCGGTGCTGGGGCGGTTCAAGGACTATATCGGCACCCCCAAGCCCAATATGTACCAGTCCCTCCACACCACCGTCATCGGCCGGGAGGGCATCCCCTTTGAGGTACAGATCCGCACCTGGGAGATGCACCAGACCGCCGAGTACGGCATCGCCGCCCACTGGAAGTACAAACAGGGGATGGCCAACCAAAAGCTGGGGACAGAGAAGGACTTTGAGTGGGTGCGCAAGCTGCTGGAGAGCCAGCAGGATACCGACGCTGAGGAGTTCGTCCGCACCCTGAAGGTGGATATGTTCGCCGACGAGGTGTTCGTTTTTACCCCCAACGGCGATGTCATCAACCTGCCCAACGGGGCCACCCCCATTGACTTCGCCTATAACATCCACTCCGCTGTGGGCAACCACATGGTGGGCGCCCGGGTCAACGGCCGGATGGTCACCTATGAAACGCCTCTGAAAAACGGCGACATCGTGGAGATCATGACCTCCAAATCCGCCAAAGGCCCCAGCCGGGACTGGTTGAAGATCTGCAAATCCAACGAGGCCCGGAACAAGATCCGCCAGTGGTTCAAAAAGGAGCGGCGGGAAGAAAATATCGCCACTGGCCGCGCTGCCTTCGAGGCAGAGCTAAAGCATGTAAAGATCCCCCTGTCCGCCATCACTGGGGAGGAGGTGCTGCCTCACATCCTCCACAAAGTGCGCTTTGGCACTCTGGACGAGCTGTACGCCTCCATCGGCTATGGCGGCACCACTGCGGTCAAGGCGGTGGCGCGGGTGAAGGACGAGCTGCTTCGTCTGGGCCGGCTCCAGGCGGAGAAGGCGGCGGCCTCCTCCAAGAGTCTGGAGGAGAGCGTGATCGTCCCCGGAACCGGCGCAGCCCCCGCCGCAGGCCAGGTCAAGCCCAAGCACTCTGACTCCGGTATTGTGGTGGAGGGGCTGGGCAACTGTCTGGTCAAATTTGCCAAGTGCTGCACCCCCGTGCCAGGCGACCCGGTCATCGGCTTTATCACCCGCGGCTACGGCGTGTCCGTCCACCGGGCGGACTGTCCCAACGCCTCCCCCGACAAGCGCCGGCCAGAGGAAGCGGACCGCTGGGTCAAGGTGTCCTGGGTGGAGAGCGACCTTCCCAATTATAAAACAGCGTTGGAATTGGCCTCTAAGGACCGGGACGGCCTGACACTGGATGTGGCCATGGCCCTGTCCGCCGCCAAGGTGAAGGTGACCGCTCTGTCCGCCCGCTCCCAGCCGGACGGACACGCCACAGTCAACATCGTGGTGGAGGTCAAGGACAAGGCGGAACTGAGCGCCGTCATCAACAAGCTGAACAACATCCAGGGGGTCTATTATGTGGCCCGGTCTTCCGGGAAATAACGGGAGGGGTATGCTATGATTATCGAGCCTTTGGGGTATGTTTTTGTCTATACCTGGTTCATCTGGGCGCCGGTATTCGTCTATAATTTGATTGCCGCTATCAAATATGCCTGCCAGCCCCCCTCAAAGGAGCAGGAAAAAAAGAGCAGTCAAGCCTCCGCCTGGGCTGCCGTCTCCTTTAGCGTTATCGTGGGCGGCTTTATCTGCATATTCCAGTGGGTATCATGATCCCCATTTCGAAAAAGCGGGCATGCTCCGCTATCTCACCACGAAAGGATGTATCCAAGCTATGCGCGCAGTCGTCACAAGAGTTTCCTCCGCCTCTGTCACCATCGGCGGAGCGGTGGAGGGGACCATTGACCGGGGCTTCCTGATCCTGCTGGGGGTGGGCCCCAGCGACACCCCAGCGGTCTGTGATAAGCTGGCAGAAAAGATCTGCAACCTGCGGGTTTTCGAGGACGAAAACGGCAAAATGAATCTGAATCTGTCTCAGGTTGGCGGCTCTCTGCTGGTGGTGTCCCAATTTACTCTGTATGCCGACACCAAGAGCCGCCGCCCCGGCTTTACCGGGGCGGCCAAGCCTGACCTTGCCGTCCCACTGTACGAGCGGTTTATCGACCAGTGCCGGGCCAGGGGATTTCAGGTGGCCCACGGCCGATTTGGAGCGGATATGCAGGTGGCCTCTGTTAACGACGGGCCGGTCACCATTTTATACGATACAGACCAGTAAGAGGAAAGCCAAAAGTATGAAGCGCGGAGATACCATATCCGGCCGCGCTGGGCGGGCTGTTCGCCTTCGGCCACCCCCACTGTCTACTTTTAACTCTCCACGTTCAACCTAAAGGGGTGTTTTCATGAAAGTCAAAGTCATGCAGGTCGGTCCCATCGGCACAAACTGTTATATTTTAGAGGACGAAGCCACCAACAAGGCCGCCGTTATCGACCCCGGCGACGAGGGGGACCGCATCCTGTCTGTTCTAAAAGAGGACGGGGTACAGGTGGAGTATATCCTCCTGACACACGGCCACTACGACCACACTACCGCTGTTCCCGACCTGATCCGGGCCCTGCCCCAGGCGGAGGTCTATATCCACCAGGCGGACGCCAACGGGGCTGGAAGCCAGCTCTTTCCCCTGGCCGGGCAGGTAGCGGACTTGAAATACTACAACGAGGGGGATACCCTCACTCTGGGCTCCCTCACCATCCAGGTCCTCCACACCCCAGGCCACTCCAAGGGCTCCGTCACCCTCCAGGTCGGGGATGTGCTGTTTACCGGGGACACCCTGTTCTGCGGCTCCTGCGGCCGCACCGACCTGCGGGGGGGCAGCTATGAGGAGATCATGTCCTCTCTAAATCGCCTGGGCCAGTTGGAAGGGGACTTCCACGTCTGCCCCGGCCATGACCGGACCTCCACGCTGGAGCGGGAGCGGCAGTACAACCCCTTCCTCCGGGAAGCCATGGGGCAATGAGGAGACTATCTTATGAAATTGGTTCTGAACGGGCATGATGAGCGGTATGTTGTAGAGCAGGGAATGCTCAATCTCTTTCCCGGCGAGCGTCCCGTCTATGAGCCCATCGGCCCTGGGGATGACAGCTGGGCCGTTGTCACCCTCCGGGAAGATGACCGCTGCCATGTCACCGTAGAGCTGTGCTTCCGCGGCAAGTCCCTGCCCTATTCCCTGGATGTTCCTCTGGTCGGCGGCGAGTTCCAGCGGGAGGGTATCCGCCGCCGGGCCATCGGCAAGTGCTTTTTTCTGGCTGCCCGTGCGCTCACCGGCCATACGCCTCCCTGGGGGATGCTCACTGGTGTCCGTCCGGTGAAACTGCCCACCCGCGCCCTGCTGTCCGGGGCCACACCCCTTCAGGCCAAGCAGGAGCTAAGGGAGGAATACTATGTCTCTCCCGACCGGGCCGCGCTGGCGGTGGACTGCGCCCAGGCCAGCATCGCCGCCCAGCGGTCGCTGAAGGAAGGGGAGGTATCCCTGTACCTCGGCATCCCCTTTTGCCCCACCCGGTGCGCCTACTGCTCCTTTGTATCCGCCGACGTGGGCCGGACATTAACATTGGTGGAGCCCTATGTGGACGCCCTGCTGAAAGAGATCGATGGGACGGCCCGTGTACTGGCGGAGAGTGGCAGGACCATCCGCTCCTTCTACATGGGGGGCGGCACCCCGACTACCCTAAGCGCCCGGCAGCTGGACCGGGTCCTGACCCGCTGTGAGCAGGTCCTCCCTCTGGAGGGATGCACCGAACTTACGGTGGAGGCGGGCCGGCCGGACACGATCAACCGGGAAAAGCTGGAGGTGCTCCGGGCCCACGGTGTCGGCCGCGTCTCCATCAACCCCCAGACGCTAGAGGACCATGTGCTGGAGGCCATTGGCAGAAAGCACTCCTCGGGGGATATTCAGACTGCCTACGACCTGGCCCGCAAGGTGGGCTTCGACTGCATCAACATGGACCTGATCGCCGGCCTGCCCCTGGACTCCCTGGGCGGCTTTCGCCGCTCTCTGGATGGGGTGCTGGCCATGGGGCCGGAGAATATCACCGTCCACACCCTGGCCATGAAGAAGGGCTCCACTTTGATTCAGAGGAAAGGCGCCCTTCCCGGCGGGGAGGAAGTGACCCAAATGCTGGACTACTCCCGCACGACCCTGTCCGGCGGCTATCTTCCCTACTACCTCTATCGGCAGAAGTACATGTCCGGCTCTCTGGAGAATGTGGGCTGGGCAAGGCCGGGCACGGAGAGCTTGTACAATATCGTCATGATGGAGGAGCTCCACACTGTCATCTCTCTGGGGGCGGGCGGCGTTACCAAGCTCATCGATCCCCAGAGCGGCCGGCTCCTCCGGCTGTCCAACCCGAAGTATCCCCAGGACTACCTGTCCGCCGGGGAAAAGTTGGCGGAGCAGCAGAGGGAGATGCTGGCGTTTTTCCGCTGACCATCTATACCGCTGGGCAGCCTGCCCAAGGGAAAGGAGTTCCAAATGGCTTATCAACTGCAGGAGATCAACCGGCGCATTCAGACTGACGTGACCGCCTTCCTGACCGAGTGCGACGAAAATTACGCCCAACGGGTGTCCTTGGCGGCAGACAAGATCCTGGGCAATCTGGAGCACAGCCCCATCGTGCTTTTGTCCGGGCCCTCCGGGTCCGGCAAGACCACCACTGCCCTGAAGATCGCCGAGGAGCTTCGGCGCCGCGGAGTCAACTCTCACGCGGTGGCCATGGACAACTACTTCAAGACCATGAACAAAAAAACCGCCCCCCGCACCCCGGAGGGAGACATCGACTATGAGTCCCCCCTGTGCCTGGACATGGAACTGCTGGATGAGCACTTTGCCGCCCTGTCCCGTGGAGAGGAAATCCTCATTCCCAAGTTCGAGTTTGCCCGCCAGATGCGCAACGACTCCCTGGGTCTCCCCCTTCGGCTGGAGAAGAACGAGATTGCCATTTTCGAGGGCATCCACGCCCTGAATGACGACATCGCCGGCCGCCACCCAGAGGCCACCAAGCTCTATATCTCCGCCCGGTCCAACGTGAACGAGGGGGCCGTCCTCCGCTTCAAGGGCACCTGGATGCGGCTGACCCGCCGGGCGGTCCGGGACTACAACTTCCGGGGCACCGGGGTAGCCGAAACTCTGGAGATGTGGGCCAATGTCCGCCGGGGAGAGAAGCTGTATATCTCCCCCTTTAAGGGCCGGGCGGATATCATCTTTGACTCCTCCCTCCCCTATGAAGTGCCGGTTATGAAAAATTACGCCATCCCCATCCTCCGCTCTGTCCCCCAAGAGAACGAGCGCCATGACGAGATGCTCCAGCTGGTGGACGCCTTTCAGCATTTCGAGGCCATTGACCCGGCCTTGGTGCCCAAGGACTCCCTGCTGCGGGAGTTCATCGGCGGTGGGAGCTACCAGTATCACTGACCTATCAAATCCATGGCGCTGTCTTGCGCGGGGAGGGGCAAAGTCTCCAGCCCCCGGCCCTGACTTCTCTTTCCGCAGTGGGCTCCAGCAAAGCTTTTATCCTATTTCCGGAGTGATCGACTTGACCGACCAGCCTATCTATAACTCCCGAGACTCCCGGTACAAGACGCCCTACGGGGCGGTCCCCTCCGGGACACAGGTCCGGTTCACCCTCCGCCCTGGAAGGGTGCAGGGCTTCTCCCGCGCCACCCTCTCCGCCCGCTTTGAAAGTCGTGGGGATCAGATCGAGTCCCTCCCGATGCTCTGGAGCGGTCTGGAGCTGGATCGGGACCTGTTTCAGGGCAGCCTGGACACTGGGGACTATGTGGGGCTGGTGTGGTACTCCTTCCTGCTGGAGCGGCTGGATGGAGGCCGCCAGGAACTGGGCCCCTATCAACTCACCGTCTATCAGGCGGAGGAGGTCCCCTCCTGGTTTGGAGAGGGGATGACCTATCAGATCTTTCCGGACCGCTTTCTCCGCTCCCGTGTCCCCGATCCCGCCGGGATGGTAGGAGGACGCTGGGTCCACCAGGATTGGGAGGAACTGCCTGAGTGGCGGCCTGACCAGCGTGGAGAGATCCGGAACCGGGACTTTTTCGGCGGCGACCTGCTGGGCGTCATGGAAAAGCTGGACTATCTGAAGGGCCTTGGAGTGGAGACCCTCTATTTTAACCCCATCTTTGAGGCATCGGAGAACCATCGTTACGGCACCGCCGACTACGACAAGATCGACCCCATGCTGGGCAGCAATCAGGACTTCTCCCGGCTGTGCGACGAGGCCCACAGGCGGGGGATGCGGGTGATGCTGGACGGGGTGTTCAACCACACCGGCTATGTCAGCCGCTACTTCAACGGGGACGGCTTCTATCCCGACGTGGGGGCCAGCCAGAGCTGGGACTCCCCCTACCGCCCCTGGTTCAATTTCATCCAGTGGCCCAAGAAGTACGAGAGCTGGTGGGGCATTTACTCCCTGCCCGCCGTCAACGAGAGCTGTCCCTCTTACCGGGACTTTATCTTCGCCGGGGAGAACAGTGTGGTCCGCCGGTGGCTCCGGGCCGGAGCGGACGGCTGGCGGCTGGATGTGGCCGACGAGCTGCCCGACGACTTCGTAGCGGGCATCCACCAGGCCGCCCGGGCAGAGAAGCCCGACGCCCTGGTCATCGGCGAGGTGTGGGAGGACGGCTCCACCAAAGTAGCTTACGGAGTGCGGCGCAAGCACATTCTGGGCGGCCACTGTGACGGGCTGATGAACTACCCCCTGCGCAACGCGATCCTTGCCTTTTTCCGCGGCGGCGGAGGAGAGCACTTCGTATCGGCCATGGAGACCATTCGAGAGAATTATCCCCCCTCCGCCTTCTACTCCGCCATGAACTCCCTGGGCACCCACGACACCCCCCGCATCCTCACCCTGCTGGGGGCAGGAGGGGAGTACCGGGATCAGTCCAGAGACTGGCGGGCCCACTTCCGTTTGTCCCCTAAACAGAGGCGGCGGGGCAAGGACCTGCTCCGGGCGGCGGCCCTTCTGCTGTTCTGCTTTCCCGGCTCCCCTACCGTGTACTACGGAGACGAGGCAGGGATGGAAGGCTTTGAGGACCCCTTCAACCGCCAGACCTACCCCTGGGGCCGCGAGGACCGGGAGCTAGTGGACTGGTTTCGGGCTCTGGGCGCCCTGCGCCGGGACCACCCCGCCCTTCGACGGGGGAACATCCGGTATGTGGCCGGCCAGGGGCCTCTGCTGGCCTTCACCCGGTCGGCGGCAGGGGAGACCATCCTGTGTGCCTGCAACGCCGGGGATGGGCCCGCCGCCATGGAGCTGGGCTTTCCCGGGGAATTGACGCCCCTGCTGGGCCGGGCCCATGTGGACCCCGGGGAGGAGGGGCCCACCCTGACCATCCCCCCTCTGTCCAGCGCGGCCTTCCTGGTCCACGAAGGCTGAAAGCCTTGAGGCCCAGGGGGGCAACCACAGATTGACAACTTGTCAGGGACGGATGGTAGACCCCATTCGTCCCTTTATGCTATGTTTCTCACAGAAAAAAGTTGGGGGCCTGCGAGCCTGCCATATTCTGAAAAGGGAGATGAGAACATGACCCTTGGCCAGCGTATTCAGGCGTTGCGAAAGCAGCACGGCCTGTCCCAAGAGGGCCTGGGGGAGAGGCTGGGTGTCTCCCGACAGGCGATCTCCCGCTGGGAGATGGACGGGGCGGTCCCCGAGGTGGACAAACTCATCGCCATGGCCAGGCTCTTTGGAGTTTCTTTGAACCAGCTTTTGGGGGTAGAGGAGCCAGAACAGTCGGTGTCGGAAGCAAAACAGGTGTCTCATGGCAGGCGGTCCCGCCTGCTGGCCGCCCTGTGCGCCCTCCTTTCCGTGGTTTTGGCAGTATCTCTGGGCTTCAATTTTTATTATCGCTACCGGGTCCTCATGATCCTGGACCCACCTCAAGCCCCGTCTGCCCCCGTTCAGCAGGTGTTGTATGCCGTCCGGCCTGACTACGAAACCATGACCTATGACTTGGCGCTCTCCCTGACGGAGAATGGCGGGCTTAGGGGCTATGACACCCAGGTATCCCTCTTTACAGTCCTTCCGGAACAGCCATCCTACCAGGATGGGAACACCACAGTCATCCCTGCCCCCTCTTATCACCAGGAGGAATTTCCTGTCGCCTTCCGCAACAAAACGGCCACTCTGGTCCTGGAGGACCTCCCCTTCCGCTATCATAAAGCCGCCGTCATCTCCCTAACCTACTCCAAGGGGGAACTGGAGGGGACCCACGCTCTGCTGCGGCTAGAGCCCACCGGACGGGGCATTGACTGGATCATAGAGGCGGGCAGCAGCTCCTTCGGCCAGCACCCTCCCGAGATCAAAGAGGAGCCGGAACTCTTAGCGCTCCAATGACCCCACCTCCCTGGTCGGCAAAAGAACTTGGCCTTATTCTTAAAAGCGTATCTGTGTCCTCCAGTGATTTTTTAACTTAGGTGTCATCGATAGTAAACAAACTGGCTTTAGGAGAAACGCCTGATACCATGTTATCTGGCGTTTCTCCTAAAGTTTATTTATATGCTGGTACACTCGAAAGATATGTAGACAATATACAGTAATGTTTCCATGTTTTGTCTCTTTCCTATATTAGTAAAAAAGAAAGAAGCTTCAATTCATAGCTGTCCTTGACATTTTTTCTTGTCTACGTTATAAATATAAATATATAAAAAGAAAGTAGTGTTTGGATGGGACGCATGGAGTTTTCTTTGATTACCTCAAATGGAACGCAAAATCTGTCTCTGGATTACCGCTTTGTATTTGCGGTTGGATATACTGGTCGGGATACAGAGAAGATTCTGTCCCATATCCGGGAATTAGAAACTGATCTGGGTGTTCCTGCTCCCGCCCGTATCCCCACTATTTTTCCTCTATCTCCCTATCTGGTCACCCAGTCTGACATTTTGTTGGACAGTTGTCCCCGCTGTTCTGGTGAGGCAGAGTATGTCATCCTGCTCAACAATGGACATATCTACATCGGGTTAGGAAGTGACCATACTGACCGTGAACTTGAGGCTTCCAGCATTCTAAAAGCTAAGCAGGTATGTGGAAAACCGATCTCTCACGATCTGTGGGATTACAACGAATTACAGAATCATTGGGATGAAATTTCACTTAGATCGTGGCAGATTATCTCAGGGGTCGAGATTCCTTACCAGCAAGGCACTTTAGCAGATATCCTGCCAGTAGAACGCATCATTCAAGAAATCCATGAGAGGACTGGAATCCAAGACTCCTGTGTGATCTATGCGGGTACTGTCCCCCTTTTAGACGGATTTCGATACGGCTCCAGGTTCCGCTGTGAGATGGAAGATTTACAGTTGGGCCGAAAATTAACACTGTCCTATTCTATTTCTACAGCACAAGTAGCACTTTGATATCTTTACTTGCCGAGTAATCGCTTCTGATACATATCTCTCGGCGGCACCATTAATTACAATAAAGAGTGACGGTAATGAAATTAGAAAAACAGCTTCCTTATAAGCATAAAATATATAAGATCCTGAAGTCAGAAATCCTGAACGGCCGATATTCTCCTGGCGAGGTACTCAATGAGCGTTCTCTGTCTGAAGAACTAGGAATCAGCCGCACTCCAATTCGAGAAGCCTTGCAGATGCTGGCCCAAGATGGTTGGGTCAGTATTGAAACATATAAGGGGGCTGTCGTCCGAGAGCTTGACCTTCGCAATATGAAGGAGATCTCCCGTATCCGGGGCGTTTTGGAGGTCTGTGCCATTGAGGATGCCGTTCCTACTCTCACAGATGAAAATATCTTTCACTTGGAGGAGATATATCAAAACCAAAGCCATACGCTAGAGAACTTCAACGTCTCTACTTTTATTGCATTTGATCGCCAGTTTCATACCTATATTTATGAATGTAGTAAAAACACCGAACTTCTCCATCTTTTGGCAAATTACTACGATATTTATACCTTTTTAGGATCATATGCGATTTTAAATACAGAAAAGCGTCGTATTGAAACCCTGAACGAACATCGAGCTATCCTGGATGCGATGAAAACTAGAGATGTTGCCTCCTGTGTTGAGGCTATGAGATCACATATGCAATTTACCGAAAAAAATATGGTCGAAAGATTGTCTCATGCTGTTGCAGTCAATCATACATGACTTTTCCTACAGTTTACAAGAATGATGGTGTTTATGCACCATCATTCTTTTTATTTGTATAATCTAACAGGCTCTAGGAGAATGTTCTTATTTTTAATATCTACTGTTGACAATTTAGTCTTCTTATGATATGTTATTTTAGCTAACTGGTATACCATATACAAAATACGCAAGAAAACTTGCTTACCTAACCTATGTAGGATATACATCAAAATCCCATAGAACAATCGAGGCTATCATGTCACTATGTATTGATTTAGTGGAGCAGATCCTCTGTCTTTTTCTCATGGCTTTGGGGGGCTTTATAGTATCAAAGGTTGGTCTGGTCCGTCCCCAAGAATCAAAAATTTTATCCGTCATAAGCGTTTTTATCTTTACCCCTTGTATGTTGTTCGGCAGTTTTCTTATTCAGTGGACTCCCGAGAAGTTGAGCGGTATCTTTCTTGCTTTTTTCAGTAGCGTATTAGTTCACGGCATTTATTTGATTATGACCGTACTAATCCGTCGGCGAGTCCCTATGACTGATATTGACGCAGTCTCCATCGTTTTTACTAATGCTGGAAATATCATGATTCCTTTAATTGCCGGGACATTAGGGCATGAGTATATTTTTTATACAAGCGCTTATATGGTTGTGCAGAATCTGCTGCTCTGGTCCTATGGTATCAAAGTAATTGGTAAACAGGATCGTTTTCAGCTACGGCGGGTAATTACGAACCCTGTTATTATTGCTATTTTTCTTGGTATTTTGACCATTTTTTTCCCCATTGCGCTCCCTACTCCTTTAGAGGATACTATTCATTCTTTAGGCGCTTGCATGGCCCCTGTTTCCATGATTCTCGTGGGTATTCTCTTTGCTGGAATGGATCGTAAAAAACTGAAGCTTTTGAAGGGACTCTGGAGGAGTGTTGTGCTGCGCCTGCTGGTTTATCCCTTGGTCATACTGATTCTTTTGGCTCTGCTTAGCCGTCTCATCCATCACCCTGACACCTGGCAGATCCTGTTCGTTATTCTACTGGCCTCTGCTGGTCCCAGTGCATCTCAGGTCGTCCAGGTATCTCAGCTCTATGACAACGAATCGGAGAGGGCTTCCTGCATCAACATGATTACTACTCTGTTTTGTGCTGTAACATTACCTGTATTTGCCCTTTTATCCCAGTTCTTTTTAGCATAAATTTGGGAGGCGCTTTCAATGTTTCATGAGAAAACAGTCATTATAACTGGATCTGGAGCTGGTATCGGCAGAGAAGCAGCTATCCAGTTTGCGCGTGAAGGTGCCAGTGTAGTGGTAAATTCTATTTCTCCGCGCGGTATGCAGGTCTGCGACGAAATCAGGGCTATGGGAGGCAGCGCCCTTTTTGTCCAAGCCGATGTATCCACCGAGGAGGGCAGTAAACGGGTTGTCGATCAGACAGTAAAGACATTCCGTTCTATTCATATTCTGGTTAATAATGCCGGTATCGTCCATAATGGTGGTCTAGAAGAAACCAGTACTGCTGATTGGGACCGGAGTATGGCAGTCAATGTGCGCAGCGTATTTTTAATGTCCAAATACTGCCTGCCTGAGCTGCGTCGGTCAAAGGGCTGTATCATCAACACGGCCTCTGCCATAGCATTGAAGGGTGTTTTCGGCAGGGCGTTGTATAGTGCTACCAAGGGGGCGATCCTCTCTCTATCCCGCTCTATGGCCCGCGAGTATGTCCAGGATGGCATCCGAGTCAACTGTATTAGTCCCTCCACAGTGCTTACCCCTTCTCTTCAGGAACGAATCAACGCCTCCTCTAGTCCCGAAGAGGCTATGGCCACTTTCGTGTCTCGCCATCCTATTGGTCGCCTCGGTACTTGTGAGGAGATTGCTGCTGCTATTTTGTACTTAGCTTCAGACCAGGCTGGCTTTATTACCGCCGCCAATTTGGTGTTAGATGGTGGCATGACCATGTAGTCAGCTCAGCCATATCTATAATTTCAGTCGTTTGTCTTTTATATAGGTATATGTGTCTATGCACACGCAATTGATGATGCTGTGTTGAAATTCGTTCTTTTTCGGTGTCCGGCCATTTTTTCCTGCAATTCCTGCCACCGTAGAAGATATTAGATCCAATGTATGTATATGGAGGTTGAAAGATGAGAGTATCTTGTATACAGATGGACATGCTGCTTGGGAAGGAAGATTATAACTTCAAGCATGCTCAGGACCTCATCCGGGCCACTGTTGCGCAGGAACACCCCGATGTGGTGGTCCTGCCCGAGACCTGGAATGTAGGTTTTTTCCCAAAAGAGGACCTGGTCAGTCACTGTGATCAGGATGGTACACGGATCAAAAAAGAAATTGGCGGTCTAGCCAAAGAGTTAAATACTAATATCGTAGCCGGTTCCATCGGTAATGTCAAAGGTGGCAAAGTATATAATACTGCCTTTGTTTTTGACAGAGAGGGGAACTGTGTATATCAGTACGACAAGATTCACCTGTTCACGCCTTCCGGCGAGCATGAGTATTTTCAGTTCGGCCAGGATAAATGTGTCCGCTTCCAACTAGATGGTGTCAACTGTGGGCTGATCATTTGTTATGACATCCGCTTCCCGGAGCTGACCCGTTCCTTAGCCCTCCAGGGGATTGACGTTTTCTTTGTGGTATCCCAGTGGCCTAATATCCGTACCCCGCATCTAGACATACTCTGTCTGGCTAGAGCCATTGAAAATCAGATGTTCCTAGCGTTGTGCAACTCCTGTGGCACCGCTGGTTCTGTTACTTGTGGTGGCAGTTCTACTCTTATCGATCCCTGGGGTAAATGTCTGGCACATGCTGGTAGCACGGAAGAAGTCATTACTGCCGACCTCGATCTGACTACTATTGAAGGTATCCGCAAGTCCATCAATGTTTTCAATGACCGGAAACCTGCTCTGTACCAGCTGGACTAACAGGAGGTACTTATGAAAAAATTGCTGAACGAATTTGAAGAATATGTGGCCGCAGCTGTGTTCGTGATTATGCTGGCCCTTGCCTTCATTAATGTTATCTTCCGTAACTTTGCTACGTCTATCTCCTTCACAGAGGAGATTACCACCTCTCTATTCGTACTACTCTGTATGTTAGGGACCTCTATTGCCGCCAGAGATTCCGGTCATCTTGGTCTGAGTGTCATTACCGAGTTTTTACCGGAGAAGCCGCGTGCTATTTTTGCCCTCATCGCCAATATCCTAGGTGTCATTTTCAGTATCATTTTGCTGTATACCGGCATCGGGATGGTCATTACAGAATATGAAATGAAGCAGATATCCATCGCTCTTCAGTGGCCTCAGTGGATTTATGGCTCCTTCCTTCCCATCGGCGCTTTCTTTATGGCGATCCGCTTCACTCAGGCAGGTATTAAAAACATTAAAGATTTCAAGGGGGTTAAGAAATGACTGGATTGATCCTTTTTGGCTCCTTTGCTGTCATGTTGTTGTGCAATGTGTCTATCGCTGTGGCCCTAGGCTTGTCCAGTGTGCTGGCATTGCTTTCCAGCGATATGTCCTTAAGCATGGTGCCCGCCAATTACTATGCTTCCAGCAGTAAGTTCGTTCTCCTGGCCATTCCCTTTTTTATTCTGGGCGGCAATATCATGGCGAAGACGGGTATCTCCACCCGACTTATTAACTTAGCCCGAAGCATGGTGGGACACATTCGCGGTGGTCTCGCGATTGTCTGTGTTATCACTTCGTGTTTCTTTGCCGCTATCTCAGGGTCCGGTCCAGCTACTGTGGCTGCTCTAGGCGCCATCATTATTCCCGCCATGGTAGAGCAAGGATACCGGGATTCTGACTCATCTGCTCTCATGTCTGTATCCGGTACGATCGGTCTTATTATTCCCCCGTCCATTCTTTTTGTGGTTTATGGTTCCATTACTGGCGTATCTATCTCCAAGCTGTTTATGGGCGGTATCATCCCTGGTCTGATCATGGGCCTGTTCTTAATTGTGGCCTGCTTTATCAAAAACCGCAAGACCATGCTAGCGACGATGCCAAAGGCATCCTGGCACGACCGTTGGGTAGCATTTAAAGATGCCTTTTGGGGCCTGATGATGCCCGTTATTATTCTGGGCGGTATTTACGGTGGATTTTTTACTCCTACTGAGGCTGCTGCTGTTTCTGCCGTCTATGGACTAATCGTTAGCATTTTTATCTATCACAGTATTAATCTGAAGGTCTTCATGGAAATCATGAAAGATTCAGTGAAGCAGACGGCATCTGTTATGTTTATTACAGCCGCTGCCAGCCTATTCGCCTGGGTCATCACTGTCAAGGGATATGCCGCTGCCGCAACGAACCTACTAATCGAGATGTCTGGCGGCAACCTATTTGTTTTCCTGATCATCATCAATATCGTTCTTCTGATTGCCGGCTGTTTCCTGGACGGCACCAGTGCCTGCTACATCTTTGTCCCCATTATTTACGCCGCTGCCAGTCAGTTGGGTTATGACCCCATTGCCCTTGGTGTATTGTGTGTTATGAACTTGGCGATTGGTAACGCCACTCCTCCTGTCGGCGTGTGCCTATATGTTGGTTGCAGTGTCGGAAAGGTGTCTCTTAAGGATATTTCCAAGTCCGCAGCTCCTTATATTCTGGCCGCAATTTTGGCCCTGCTCCTCATTACCTATATCCCTGATATCACTATGCTATTACCTAATATGACCACTTCCGCTGGCTGATGGGTACCTGGGAGAGAGTATTTCTCCCTAAAAATACCAAATATTTTTAATTTTCGAAAAGGAGAAGAATTATGAAGAAGATCCTTGCATTTGTGCTGGCCTCAGCCATGACCCTGTCCCTGGCTGCCTGCAGCAGCGGTAACGATGCCTCATCTGGTGGCAACAGCTCCGCCAACAGCGATTCCCCTTATGAAAAGACGACTATCCGTATCTCTACTTCCGGCCAAGATCAGGGTATCGACGCTCTGGCTGCCAAGCACTTCGGTGAACTAGTTGAGGAAGCGACTGATGGCGTCATCAAGGTTGAAGTTTATCCCAACTGCCAGCTGGCTGGCGGTGATATGTCCAAGCTCATCGAGTTGCTGGTCACCGGCGGCAACTATGAGATGATGGTCGGTTCTGGCTCCGTTCTGGGCAATGTGGATGAGCGTTTTCTGACTCACACCATCCCCTTCCTGTTCAGCAGTTACGACGAGGCCGCCTCCTATATGGATGGCACCGGCGGTGAGTTCTACGCCGATATGATGGCCGAAAAGGGTATGGTCTACATGTCTGGTATGTATAACGGCCTGCGTCAGCTAACTACCAAGGACAAAGTCGTTACCTCTCCTTCTGATCTGTCCACCCTTCGTATCCGCGTTCCCTCTGGCGAGGTGTACATGAAGACCCTGACTGAGTTCGGCGCCGACCCCGTTGCCATGAACTGGTCTGAGACCTTTACTGCCCTGCAGCAGGGGACTTTGGATGGCCATGAGAATGGCTACCAGACCATTGCTTCCGCTAATATTCAGGAAGTTCAGAAATGTATTACCGAGTGGAACTGGAGCTTTGACGGCTATTGGTTTGTTGCCAACCAGAAGGACTGGGATAAGTTCAATGAGGCTACTCAGACCCTGCTGATGGAAAAAGCTCAGGAAGCCGCTCAGTGGGGCCGTGACAAGTTGGTCGCCGACGAGATTGAGATCCGCAAGGACTTTACTGAGAACTACGGTGTTACAATTACTGAGCTGACTGATGAACAGCGCCAGGTCTTTGTAGATGCTGCTCGGCCTGTCCAGGAGTACTTTATCGAGAAGTTCGGCGCCGATGTGTGTGCCGCTTGGGGCTTGGAGTAATTTTCTCCTTCCCTGCTTTTTCAATAACATTGAAAGGGAGTGCAAAAAACTATGAATATGAACATCCGTCCAAACAAGCTACGCTACTGTCTGGAAAATAACCTCCCCACTTTGGGCACCCGCGTTGAGTCTCCTTGGGCCTATATTACTGAGATCGCTGCTTCCAGTGGCTTCTTTGACTACATTGAGTTTGAGGGGGAGTACGCCCCCCACACTGAGCCGGATGTGGAAAATATTTGCCGGGCCTCTGAGCTTTACGGCTGCTCCACAGTCGTCAAGGTAGATCGTCAGAACCGGGCCTTTATGGCCCAGAAGGCCATTGCGTGTGGTGCTCATGGCATCTTGTTTGCCGATTTGTACACTGCTGACGAGGTCCGCGAAACCATTGAGACCATCACCACCAGTTATCCCGGCGGCGGTATTTTTGGTCGCCCTAACCGCCGTTTAGGCATGAATGGCTCCGGCCGTATGCGTATGTCGGACTACCGGAAAATGACCGATGATATCGTCAAGATGATCATGATCGAAAAGGTAGATGCCCTTAAGAATTTGGAGGAGATTTGCCAGGTTCCTGGGGTAGACATGGTTGTCTATGGTCCCTTCGATTACGCCACCAACGCCGGATGGGAAATGGATATCAACAAGGATGATCTGGCTGAGGTCCACCGTCAAATCATTGAGATCTCCCTGCGGAATGGGGTACAGCCCATGGTCCTACTGGATGACAATTCCCAGGTTCCTTATTTCTATGATCTGGGTGTCCGTCACTTCAACATCGGTGATGAGATGCAGATGCACATCAATTACTACGCCAAAGAGTGCCCTGCCGCCCTGGAGTTGCTGAAAAAGTAATTTATATTTAAAAAAGTGGTGCGCCGCGGGATTTTTATCCCGCGGCGCATCAGTCTCTTTTCCTTCTACACATTCCACCGGAAAATGGGGATAGCTCCTAATATCTACCACAAGTCCGGGGCCGTCGTTTTACACCAGTCTGTCCAAATGTCGGATGAGCACCTGGGCACATAGGCCGGTAAACAGACCGGCCGCCGCGCCGGCCATGACCAGATAGGGGAGATAGGCCAAAACCGCCCAGGTCTTCATTACTCCGGCTGCCACCAGGAGCTGGCCCAGGTTGTGAAATATGGCAGCCACAGGACTGCACAGCCAGATCTGCTCTCTGGAGAGGACCCTTCTCAGCAGGCATAGGGCCAGCCAGCACAGCAGTCCGCCTCCGGCGCTGTACAACAATGTACTCATCTGTCCGGAGAACACCGCACCCAGGAAAACCCTGGCGGACAGCACCAGCAGGGCATCACCGGGCCCCAGGACAAACATCACATACACGGTGACAATGTTGGCCAGCCCCAGCTTCACTCCTGGAATCGGAATCGGCACGGGGATCTGGGCCTCGACCATAAAAATCGTCAGGGCGATAGCGGTAAATAGGGCCAGCAGAGTAAGCCTGCGGGCCCCCCTAGCCGGTGGCCGCGTCAAGGCCGCCACCCCCTCCTGTAATCTCGATGATAAGCTGATGGGGCAGGCAGACGATGGGTACTGTACTGTCGGATATGGCACCCTGGTCCACACAAACCTGGTCGGGACAGTTGGCCTGACTGATCCGGATACGCCCCCGCTCCACCTGTACCGTATTTGTGCCGCCCGCTCCGTCAGACAGTACAAAGGAGTAGGGCGCGGACACTTTGTCCAGCTCTATCTTTTGGAGCACCTGTCCATGCTGGGTGATAACAGCCACAGGGGCCTCGGGGCGTTCCTGCTTAAAGAACACCGCCAGGGCAGAGGCAGCTACCGCTGCCCCAAGCAGGGCCAGGATGATCTTGGTATTTTTATTCATGACAGCACCTCCACCTCCCAGTCCTCATAGTCCTGCGCCAGAGTAAAACTGTCCTTCAGCCCAGAGGTAAGGGCCAAAGAGCCGTCTTCCAGAATAAAGAGGGCCTCAAACTCCAGTTCGGGGTGATCCCGCCAAAATTGTGTCCCCCGCTCCAGTCCCATAACGAACAGAGCGGTGGACAGGCCGTCACAAGCAAGGCCGGAGGGGGATACTACTGTGACCGAGAGCAGACCGCTTCGGGCTGGAGCAGCGGTGGCCGGATCAATGATGTGCCAGTAACGCACCCCATCCCTCTCAAAGTACCGCTGATAGCCGCCGGAGGTGCCCATGGCCTGCCCCTCCAGCTCCAGAACGCCCAGATAGCTCTCTCCCTGGGGATCCTGGATGCCGATGCGCCAGGGGGAGCCATCGGGCTTGGCTCCCAGGGCCAAGATGGTGCTCTGGCCCAGATCCAGCAGGGCGGAGGTGATGTCTCGCTCCTGGGCTAGCTTGGCTAGACGGTCAGCCGTGTATCCCTTGGCCACAGCCCCCAGATCCAATTTCATTCCATCGGGCAGGGAGGCGCTCTCCTGGTCCAGCCTCACTTGCGTATAGTCGATACGGTCACCCAACTCCTCCAGCTCCGCCTGATTGGGTACTCGGTACTCCCCGGTGGTAAAACCCCATGCCTCCACCGCGGGGTAGGCTGTGATATCCAGCGCCCCCCCGGTGAGGGCACACAGCTCCAGAGCGGCGGAGAGCAGTTGGGCCGTGTCAGGGGAGAGGTGTGCCTGTCCCGCTTCATTAAGGGCAGATATCTCGCTGTCTGGAGCGGTGGCGGACAGCAGGTCCTCCAGCTCATAGACCTCCGCCACCCCCTCCTCTATGGCCTCCCGTCCGCTCTCTCGGTCCTGCCCATGGTAGGTCAAGGTCATGACCGTATCCATGGCAAAGATTCGGCTTTCCTCCTCGACATCCTCCACCTGGCAGCCTGCCGGCAGAGAGAGGAGCAGCCCCAGGACCAGGGCGGCGGTCCATATGCGCGTTTTGACCACAGAGGTCCCTCCTTTTCCTTCTCCGCTCAGGCTTTACAGAACCTCACGATACATAGCCGCCGCGTCGCTTTTCCCAACATTATCGGCCACCACCAGCACCTCTACCTTGACAACGCGCTCTCCAAAGCGGAGCTCCAGGATGTCTCCTGCTTTTACATCATAGCTGGCCTTCACTGGACGGCCGTTGGCGACCACCCGGGCATTGTCACAGGCCTCATTAGCCACGGTGCGGCGTTTGATGAGGCGGGAAACCTTCAACCATTTGTCCAATCGCATAGAATGATCTCCTCTACGGAAAACGGGGACGCTGTATACAGCGTCCCCGTTCTATTTACGGAACTTACTTGGACACAGCATCCTTCAGAGCCTTGCCGGCCTTGAAAACAGGGGTCTTGGAGGCGGGGATCTGAATGGTCTCCTTGGTCAGGGGGTTGCGGCCGACACGTTCAGCGCGGGCCTTAACCTCAAAAGATCCAAAGCCGACCAGCTGTACCTTCTCACCGTTCTTCAAAGAGTCAGTAATGGCATCGATGGTGGCAGTAATGGCGGCCTCAGCGTCCTTCTTGGACAGCTCGGCCTTCTCAGCAACAGCAGCAATAAGTTCGGTCTTGTTCATGGTGGTTTTCTCCTCCTGTGAATTTGGGCAGCGCCAGCGCGCCGCCGCCGTGATTATACTTAAATCCCGGGGGATGTTAAGTCATCGAAGTGGAGTCGCTATCCCGCTTTGCCTGTGCCCAGAACCGCTCCAAATCAGATAGCTCCATCTGGGTCATCGGCTGCCCGGCCAGCTCTTCTGTCCGGCGGAAGCGCCGGATAAATTTTTCACAGGCCGCGTGGAGTGCCAGCTCGCTGTCCAGTCCCAGAAACCGGCCGACCTTGACTGCAGCGAACAGCAGATCGCCCAGCTCCTCCTCCACGTTGGAGCCCTGGGCCGCGGCCGTCTTCAATTCTCCCAGCTCCTCGGACAGCTTGTCCAGCGCCGGACTGATATCCGGCCAGTCGAATCCCGCCTTTTTGGCCTTGTCCTGAATTTTCTCCGCCCGCATCAGCGCTGGCAGAGAACGGGCCACACCGTCCAGAGAATCAGCGGCGGTCTTCTGTCCTTTCTCCTCCCGCTTCTGCTTCTCCCAGGCGGTAAGAGCGCCGTCCGCATCCCCGGCCTCTACAGTGCCAAAGACATGGGGGTGGCGGAATACCAGCTTCTTGCAGATGCCGTCCACCACATCGTCAAAGGTAAACAGCCCCTCCTCCTGGGCCATGCGGGAATGAAACACCACCTGAAGCAGTACGTCGCCCAGCTCTTCCTTCAGGTTGGCTGTGTCCTGGTTATCGATGGCTTCGGCCACCTCATAGGCCTCCTCCAGCATATTGCGCCGGATGGACTGGTGGGTCTGCTCTCTGTCCCAGGGGCACCCCTCCGGAGCGCGGAGCAGCTCCATGATGCGGAGAAGGTCCTCCATGGAATAGTGGTCCATACACTGAAAATTTACCACAATTTCGCTTCCTTATCAAGTCATTTTATATATTTTCAAGTTTTTCAGGAAAAATACCTAAAATCTTTGAAATAATGCCACATTATGGAATTTGCGCTTACAGCCGGAGCAACCGGGCCAGCTTATCCCCCTTGGGCATCAGGGACAGGTCCTCCCGTGAGATGGCCCGCAGGGCCACCACCAGCACCAGATAGACCACCATAGCCACTCCGATAGCCGCCAAGGTGGCCACAGCGTTGCCCATCCTGCTGAGGACCGCCTCCGTCCCCCCCTCGGGGACCGCACTGAGCAACCGGGCCAGCACACGGTAGACTACCCATGCGGCTCCGCCCATCAAAGCGGAAGCTGCCAGCGGTTTAACAAAAATAGGCAGATACCGGGGCCTCTTGGGGATGACCCGGGAAATAATAAGCAAGTCCAGCGCCAGGCATAGGCCGAAGCACAGAATATTACCCGCCGGTGCGCCGAAGATACCGACTTCGGGCCGGACCACCAGGTTATAGTTGGTCACGATCTTCAGCACCCCACCCAGCACCATGACCAACACGGGCAGGTTGACAAACCCATGGGCCTGGAGGATGGAGTTGCACACCAGCATCATACACACAAAGACAGTAGCCAGGCCCAGAGTGGACAGCAGGGGACCAGCCAGATCCGGGTTGAGCTTGGTAAAAAGTAGCCGCATGATAGGCTGGCCCATGACGAACAGGCCCACTCCCATTGGGAAAGCCAAAAGGGCGGTGATGCGTAGAGCGGAGCCAGTGATCTTGGCGCTTCCCCGGCGATCCCGGCGGGCCAGCGCACCAGAAACGGCTGGGATGACCGAGGCAGTGATGGCAGCCATAAGGGAAGTAGGCAAATTATAGATATTCAGCGCCCCGCCATAATTCCCGTAGAGGGTCCGGCTCACATCCTGCACCGCGTCGCTCAGGGCTTGGGCAGCGGCCGGCGGGGCCTCCAGGGCCATCTGCTGGGTCAAAGAGGCCATGTTAGCGGCGGCCCCAGCAGCCAGAGTTTCCTTCCATGTGTTCAGTGCGTTCTCCAGGGCGCCAAAGTCCACAAAGTCGGCATACAGCGCCCAACTGGCGGGGTCCTCCACCAGTGCCCGCTGAAGCTGCCCCTGGACCAGCGAGGAGTCGATGACCGTAACGATGCCCACCATAGAGGAGCTGAGGGTGATTGGAATGGCGATGCGCAGGATATCCTTCAAAATACTGCCCGCGCCGTCTGGCACATCTCGGGACAGCCGGGGCTCACGGGCCCGGCCAAAGCCGTAGCTGAGTAGCATATAGGCCAGGGCCACCACAGTACCCACCGTCACGCCGGTAATAGCGCCGGCAGCGGCCACATGGGCGGGCTGCCCCGCCTGAATCAGCCAGTAGGCCAGGGACAGGCCGATGACCAGCTTGCAAAGGGCCTCAATGATCTGGGAGATGGAGGTGGGGGCCATGTCGCTGTGTCCCTGGGAATACCCCCGGAAGGCGGCCAGACAGCCCACGCACACTACGGCGGGAGCCAGCGCCTTGATGCCGGCGGCGGCCTTGGTGTCGTTCATCATGGCGGCCAGCGTATCGGCCTTGAAATACATCACTAAAAAGGAGACCAGACCCAGGGACAAAAACAGGAGCATCGATACCCGAAAGGTCTTGCGCATCTGATTGTGGCGCCCCAGGGCACTGGCCTCGCTGACCAGCTTGGACACGGCCACAGGCAGGCCGGCAGTGGAGATGGTCAGCAGGACCGCATAGATATTATAGGCGTTGGTAAAGTCGGTGTTCCCCTGCTCCCCAATGATATTGACCAGGGGGATCTTGTAGAACATACCGATGAGCTTGACCACCAGGATGCCCACAGCCAGGATGGCCGCTCCGCCAAAAAAGGTATTTTGTTTCTGACCGCTGATCCGGCGGGGGGCGGTATCTCGTTGGGACATAGGCAGCCTCCTTTATGCTGGGCACAGAGAGGGGAGAGAGCTCCGCTTTCCCACCTCTCCGTGGGTATCGCTTCATATGCCAAAGATTCGGGGCAGGGCGTAGCCCTCCACCTCGGCCCGGATCTTCTCCAGGTCCAGGGTGAAAAATTCCCCCTTCTCATATATGACCTTCCCCCTGGCCATATTCATGACCACGTTGGAACCTCGGGCAGAAAAGGCCAGGTTTTCCACCGCGTCGTGACAGGGGAACAGGTTGGGGGCGGAAAAGTCCACCAGGATCAGGTCGGCCGTCTTGCCGGGGGCGATGACTCCGGTATCCCGGCCCAGGGCCCTGGCCCCATTGACCGTGGCCATCTCCAGGGCCTGTTGGGCCGTGACCGCCTCCGGGTCCAGGCCGACTCCCTTGTGGAGAATCGCGGCCAGCTTGATCTCCTCAAACAGGTCGTGACTGTTGTTGGATGCCACCCCGTCGGTCCCCAGGGCCACGTTGACCCCGGCCTTTAGCATCTGGGGGACTCGGGCCACGCCGGAGGCCAGCTTCAAATTGGAGACCGGGTTGTGGACGGCGGTGATGTGTTTCTGGGCCATGATGTCCATATCCTGGTCAGACACCCAGACACAGTGGGCGGCGATACCCCCCCGCTCCCACACTCCGTATTGGTCCAGGAGGGCGACGGGGGTTTTCCCATATTTCTTCCAGCAGTTCTCATGCTCTGACTGGGTCTCAGAGATGTGGACCTGCATCCCTAAGCCATGCCTCCGGGCAAAGTCAGCCGTCCACTCCCACAGTGGGGGACAAGAGGTGTACTCCGCGTGAATAGATGCGTCCACTAGGATCTGCCCCTCGCCGGCGCCGTGCCAGGAGTCCCTCAGGATCTCTTCATTTATGCAGTCCTCACAGCAGGCAGGATCAAACTCCTCTGGTTTTCCAAAATACACTCCACCACAGGACAGATTGGCGGAGATACCCGCCTCCAGCACAGTTTTGGCGATGGCGTCGGTGTACATATACATATCCGCGATACAGGTAGTGCCGCTAGCAATCATCTCGGCCAGCCCCAGAGCGGTGCCCGCGGCAACGCATCGGGCATCCAGCTTGTCCTCGGCCGGGAAGATATAGTCGTTCAGCCAGTGGTGCAGGTCGTGTCCGCCTCCGTACCCCCGCAGGAGGGCCATGGCCACATGAGTGTGGGCGTTGACCAGGCCGGGCATGAGCACCTTGCCAGTCCCGTCAATGACCCGGTCAAACTCCCCCTGGGGGCGGGCAGTGCCCACCGAGGCGATTTTTGTGCCCTCCACCGCTACAAATGCGTCTTTCAGGACCGGTTGGGCCGAGTCCATGGTCACAGCGGTGACATGTTCCAACAACAGTGACATATCAGATCCCTCTCAGTATCGCTCTGGCCCAGTCCAGATCCTTCCGGCGGACATAGAGCTTATATTCCACCCAGGCCCCGTCGTTCATACCGAAGGTGCCGGTGCGGCCCCGGCTGCTGCCGCCGCACAGCCCCTCCCACATAGTGGGGCTGGTCAGATCCTTGCTCCGGTAGATATAGTCGAGCCCCGCCCCCTCCAGGGTGTCGCGCACCTGGTTAAAGCGGCTGAGGTCATAGGTCAGGAACAGCTCTACGCGGTTGAAGATTGTAATCATGGACAAAGCCACCTTTCATCGCCGGGCAAAGAGATCACATCTTCCTCAGACACGCCCGCACCAGACCGGAGAACTTTTCACGGGCCGCCTCGCCGGCTTCCAGCACCTCCTGCTCGCTGAGAGGCTGGTCCAGGATGCCGGCAGCCATATTGGACAGCAGAGTCAGGCCCAGCACCTCCATGCCACAGTGGCCGGCCACGATGACCTCCGGCGCGGTGGACATGCCCACGGCGTCGCCCCCCAGGACGCGGGCGGCCCGGACCTCTGCCGGGGTCTCATACTGAGGCCCGTAGCAGTAGAAGTAGACCCCCTCCCGCAGAGGAATGCCCAGCTCCTGGGCCGTCTGGCGGGCCAGCTCCCGGAGGCGGGGGGTGTACAGATGGGAGGCGTCGGGGAATCGGACCCCGAACTCGGGCAGATTTTCCCCCCGGAGAGGAGACTCGGAAAACATCTTGATGTGGTCGGTAATGAGCATCAGGTCCCCGGCCTGCCAGCTGGTGTTGACGCATCCGGCGGCATTGGTGACGATCAGGGTGTCACACCCCAGCAGGCGCAGCACCCGGACGGCGTAGGACACCTCCTCATAGGAGTAGCCCTCGTAGTGGTGCGTTCGGCCCTGCATGACCGCCACCCGCTGCCCCTCCAGAGTGCCGAAGACCAGCCGCCCCTTGTGTCCCGGCGCGGTGGATGCCTTAAAGTTGGGAATATCCAAGTAATCGATGGCGACGGCACCCTCCACCTCGTCCCCCATATAGCCTAGACCGGAGCCCAACACCATGGCCACCTTAGGGATAAAGTCTCCAAGGCGGTCCCGGATCGCTTTGGCGCTGGTCCGGTATTGCTCCATCGTATAGCCCATGGCCCCCTCCTTACAGAGAGGCGCCGCAGCTGCGGCAGAACTTGTCCCCTTTACCGCAGGGCGCGCCGCAGGCGGGGCAGCTGCGGGACTGGCGCAGGTCGGCGATGCGGGATTTGACCTCCTCCACCTTGGCCGCGGTCTCATCGGCCTCGGCCAGCAGCTCTGTCACCGGGTCTCCCTCAGGGGTCTGGCCCCTGTGGGTGTCATACATCACCTGGCCCAGTCGGCGCAGGATGTCGTTGAAATCTCCGTTCAGATCAAAGAGCTGGACATTCAGCTTGGCCACGTCCACCATCTGGCCCGCCTTCTTACCCGCCACCCTGGCGGTGTCGGCGGCGGCATCGGCGGCCACAGAGGCAGTGCCGCGGATCTTATCCAGCAGTTCCTTCACCTTGTCGTCCATACTATGCGCTCCTTTCCCGCATCTGTATTTCAGTTTCGTCAGAGGGGAGGAGACCACTCTCCACCCGTGACAGTTCCCTGTTATTTTACACCAATCCCCCTGTGATTGCAACAAATCCCTGTGCAGCCGGCGGTTTTCCGTAAAAAATAGCCCGCCCGCGCCGGGCGCGGACGGGCTGAAGCCGATATTCCGTTACAGGGGACCGATCTTGGAAGGGGGCCACAGGCCGCACACCACCTTGCCCAGCACATAATCCTCGTCGATGGTGCCCAGCCGGGCATCCCGGCTGTCGGTAGACTTGTTCCGGTTATCTCCCATCACAAAGATAGAGCCCTCAGGCACCTCCCAGTGGGTCTGAACTCCCGTGGAGTCGTAGGCGGAGGGAGTATAGGGCACCCCCATAGGCTCTCTGATATAGGGCTCGTCCAGAGCCACCCCGTCCACATAGACCGTACTGGTGCCATAGTCGATATCCACGGTCTGACCGCCGGTGGCGATAACCCGCTTGACGATGGCCTTGCCCCCTAAAAACTCAGCCGTGGTCTTGTTGACAACCACGATATCCCCCTGCTGGGGCTGGTAGCCCAGGGACCAGACCAGCATCATCTCCCCGTGCTGCAGGGTGTTGTTCATAGACTCTCCATCCACCCGGGTCAGACGGCCCAAGCAGGTAAACAGCAGCACCGCGGCCAGGACACAGCCCATCAGCATCTGGAGCCACTCATACAGCTCCGACCCCAGAGGCCGCACCTCCTGGGGCTCCTCGTCCTTCTGGTCCAGGAACTGATCCATCTCTTCTGACAAAGGGTATCCCTCCTTCTGTATCACCGTGAAGCCCTGCTATTATAGCCGCTTTTCCATCCAAATTCAACTTATAATTCCAACCGGGTAACCGCAGACGTCCCCTCCAGGGCAGCCCCTTCCCGGCGCTGGCAGGTAAAGAGGAGGACCTGCTGCTCACGGGCCAGCTCCTTCAGCAGCTCCAGCGCCAGGACCATCCGCCTGTCGTCAAAGGCGGCCAAGGCGTCGTCCAGCAGGATGGGGGGCTTCTCAGGCAGACATAGGCCGCACACCGCCAGCCGCACCGACAGGTACAGTTGGTCCGCGGTCCCTCGGGACAGGAACAGCGCGTTTCTAGGCGACACATCTTCTATCCGGGCGGCAGCACCCTCCAGCTCCCGGTTCAGTGCCACCGACTGGTACCGCTGCCCGGTGAGCCGGGCCAGATACTGGCCGGACAGCCGGTTCAGCTCCGGGGAGAATCGCTGCTGGAGCTGGGCGTTGGCCTCTTTCAGTGCCTCCAGCGCAACAGCCAGGGCACGATATTCCTCCTGTCGGCGGTCCAGTTGGGCAGCCAGCTCCTCCCGACGGGCAGCCAGGGCCGCCGGATCGCCCACCGCCTTCCGCTGTCCCAGGGCCTGATTCAGGTCCTGGTCAGTCTGGGCCAGCCGGCGCTCCGTCTCCGCCAGGGCCCGCTCTGTTTCCTCCGGTGTCCGGGCGGGGGGCTCCGCCTCTCCAACGGGTTCAGGCAGCCCGCCTCCCTGGGCCTCTAAGTCATCCAGACGGCGGCGGCGCTCCTCCACCCGCTCCCGCGCCAGGGACAGCTCGTGGTCCAGATTCAGCCCTCTGGACAGGGCGGCGGAGCAGCCGAACAGGTCGGTGACCTGGGGGGAGAAAGTGTGGACAAAGTCCAACAGGTCCGTCCGGCTGTTGTCCCGGCGGGCCTGCCGGTCGCTCAACGTTCCCCGGATGGTCCGAACCTGGCGGGCCGCCTCTTCCGCCGCCTGGCACCGCCGCCGGTAGTCCTGGGCCAGTTCCTCCAGCTCCTGGGGGGACTGCACCCGGTACCGCTCCAGCAGCTTGGCGCACCGGTCCTCCCAGGCCCGTCGGCCGGTGTGGTTGACAAACCCCGCCATCAAGGTGAGCAGAAAGATGAAACCCCCGGCGTAGAGGGGATAGGACAGCAGTTGTCCCTCCCGGACCCCGCCGACCACACCGGCAATCAGGGCAAACAGCAGGCCCAGAGCAGGGAACAGCTTGGCCGCCATCCCCTTGACCCGCGCGGTGGCCAGGCCGGTGTTGTAGTCGGACAGGGCCTTCTGGACGGCCTGGCCCCCTTCCTCCCAGGTCATGCCAGGAAAGCGGTCGTCCTGGGCCGCGATCTGTGCCTGGACATAGACCTCCTCCGCCTCCTTCCGGGCCGCCTCGCCCTGGCGCAGTTCCTCGTCCAGCACCTTCAAATATTGCAGCTCTCCCTGTGCCTTCTTCAGCAGGTCCTTGTCGGGCAGCGGGCCGTATTTGGCCGTCTCCCCCTCCAGGGTGGCCAGTTGGCTCCTGGCCGCCTCAAGCTCCTCCCTGGCCTGGGCAAAGCGCCGGTCCAGCTCTCGCTGGGCCAATCGGCGGTGGGTCGCCCGCTCGGCGGCCAGCAGGTCTCTACGGGCGGACAGGGCGGTCCGCTCCCCCTCCAGCAGGGCGATGCGGCCGGACAGCTCCTCCAACTGCTCCAGGGCCTGGTCCACCTCCCGTAGCTCTCCCTCCAGCCTGGGGATCAGCCCCACGCTTCGGTTGACCTTTCGGCGGTTGAGCCACTCCCGCAGCCTCCCCTCGGTCTGGGAGTAGGACACGTCCTCCTCCCCGGAGGACACCAGCGCGGCAATACGCCGCTCCAGCTCCGGGGCCGCTGTAACCGCCAGATCTCCACCCGATCCAATGAAGGCCGACCGCTCAAAGACCTCCCGTCCCACACCGGTGAGCAGCTCGCCGCAGTTGGCGGCAGTCAGGCCGGGGACCGCCTCCTCCGTCCCGGTGTAGACGGCGGAAAAGGCCCCGAAGGGAGCGCTGCCCTTGGGACCCCGGCGGAGGGTGATGTCCCGGTCCTGCCACTCCAGGTCCATAGTCCCCTCCATGGGGGCGCCGGACCAGGGCTGATACCGGTTCTTGTCCGCCAAATACCCCTTTTTATCCCGGTCCCGGGTATCGATGCCATAGAGCATAGCCTTCCAAAAGGCGGCCCAGGTGGATTTGCCCCCCTCGTTGGGGGCATAGATCAGATTTAAGCCATCCCCCAGCTCCAGCCGGGCGTGGTCCAGCTTGCCGAAAGTGGCCGTCATGGATCTTATCTTCATAGGGACACATCCTCCCCGCCCTCCAGGGCGGCCAGGCCGAACCGGGCGGCCATCTGATAGGTCCGCTCCTCCGGCTCCTCTTGACATTTTGTCCATATGGCCCGGAGAAAGAGGCCAGTCAGGGTGTCCTCCTCCCGCCGTTTCCACAGGTCTGTGGGCAGTCTTGTCTGGTCCCGGAGGGTCAGGCCGTAAAACCGGGGGGCCAGTTCCCGCTCCAGCGCCGGCAGATTTGGGCTCTCTCCCTCGCCGGTGAGCACAATGCGGTAAATGTGCTCGCTGGTGTCCTGGGGCAGGGCGGCCAGTACGGCCTCCAGCGGTTCCTTTCCCGTAACATCCACCGGCAGAATCTCATACCGGCGGCGGCCCAGGGGGAGGAGCTGGGCCTGGGCCCGGTCCTCCTCCAGCTCTACATAGAGCACGCCCTTCTGTCCCAGCTCGTCAAAGCCGCGGCCCTCCGGGCAGCCGGGATAGGCCCAGAAGGTCCGGCCCGCCCGCCGCAGGCCGCTCCCCTGGTGGATATGGCCCAGGGCCAGGTAGTCCAGGCCGCTGGTCTCGATCTCGGCGGGGGAGAGGGGCCCATACTCGCTCTGGGGCGCCGTGTCGCCGTGGACGCACATGATCTGCACACCCTTCCCCTCTGGGGCCCGGAAGCCGGCCAGCGGGCTGTCTGTCTGGCGGCCGTCATAAAAGGCCCGGCCCCAGACCGTGCAGCCCAACTGGGGCAGCTCTACCGCCTCCATCTGTGGGGAGGAGAAAATATGGACGTTTTCCGGCCAGTCCAGGGTGGCGTACACCGACCGGGGGGACCAGAAATCGTGGTTTCCCGGAGAGAGGAACACCGGGCAGGGGATGTCCCCCAGGGCCCGGGCCAGGGCCTGGGCCGTCTCCTGAAAGACCCGCTCCGAGTCCAGCAGATCTCCGGCCAGCAGCACCAGGTCGGCCGCCCTCTCCCGTGCCGCCTGGGCCATGCGGCCCAGCAGCTCCCTCTGCTCTCCCCGCCGCCGTGCCGCCTGGTCCGGGGAGAGGCCAGAAAAGGGGCTGTCCAGGTGGAAGTCAGCCCCATGGATTATTCTAATCATGATTATTCCTCCAGGTCCGCCCGGCGGACCTCCACGCACCGCTTCTTCTCCGTGTCGATGGTAAACAGGCAGGCGTTGAGCTTGCAGTTCCCCTCCGCCTCCTCATACCGCCGGGGCAGTCCTCCCAGGAACAGATTGATGGAGTGCTCCGGCCGTATGCCCAGCACGGACCGCTTGGGGCCTGTCATTCCAAGGTCGGTGACAAAGCCCGTGCCCTTGGGCAGGATCTGGCAGTCGGCGGTGGGCACATGGGTGTGGGTGCCCCAGACGGCCTGGACCCTCCCATCCAGATACCAGGCCATGGCCCCCTTCTCGCTGGTGGCCTCGGCGTGGAAGTCTACCAGGGCCAGGTCGTAGTCCTGCCCCCGGAGGAGGAAATTGGTGGCCTTAAAGGGGCTATCCAGGTTGGGGTTCAGCTCCACCCGGCCCATCAGGTTCAGGACAGCGACGCGCTGGCCCTGGCACTGGTATATCCCCATTCCCCGGCCCGGCACCCGGCCGGCGTAGTTGGCCGGACGGAGGATATGGGGGTCCTTGTCCAAAAATTCGCCGATCTGGATACGGTTCCAGGTGTGGTTGCCCAGGGTGATAACGTCGGCCCCCGCCTCCAGCATCCGCCGGGCCTGGGCGGGGGTGATGCCCACACCAGAGGCGTTCTCCCCATTGACCACGGCAAAGTGGGCCCCGGTGTCCTCCCGCAGCTCCCGCAGCCGGCGGGCCAGGATATCCTGGCCTCCCTCGCCCACCACGTCCCCCACGGCCAGTATCTTCAACAGCATAACAAAGCCCCTCCTCCAAGTTGGTACCACTTCTATTCAAATGGATTATACCGTATCCCAGGCCGGTCCGCAACCACCGGAGGCAAAAGAAAGCGCCGCCCATGGAGGTCATGGGCGGCACGGAGGGCCTGATTGCGGGGCGGAGGGGCAGATCAATAGGCCAGCTTCTCCTCCAGCCAGCCCTTCAGCCCGCTGATGGGAACACGGACCTGCGCTCCCACACAAAGCCCGCTTTGTGTGGGGCCCAAGGCAATTAAAATCCTCGGACGGAATGGATCCGCCCTCCGGAAATTTTCCCTGCGGTCGAATTTTTAAACCGCCGCTTCAGCAGGCGGCATGGAGCAGGTGGCGGCCGTCTGCTTAATAGGCCAGCTTCTCCTCCAGCCAGCCCTTCAGCTCGCTGATGGGAACACGGACCTGCTCCATGGTGTCCCGGTCCCGGATGGTAACGGCGTTGTCCGCCTCATCGGTGTCGCTGCCCACGGTCTGGAAGTCCACGGTGATGCAGTAGGGGGTGCCGATCTCGTCCTGCCGGCGGTAACGCTTGCCGATGGAGCCGGCGTCGTCGTAGTCCACCATGAAATACTTGGACAGCTCGGCCTGGATCTCCCGGCCCTTGTCGGCCAGCTTCTTGGACAGGGGAAGCACGGCGCACTTGAAGGGGGCCAGGGCAGGGTGGAGGCGCAGGACAGTGCGGACATCGTTCTTCTCGGCATCCACCACCTCCTCGTCATAGGCGTCCACCAGGAAGGCCAGTGTCACCCGGTCGGCGCCCAGGGAGGGCTCCACCACATAGGGGATATAGTGCTCGTTCTTCTCCTGGTCGAAGTAGGTCATGTCCTTGCCGGAGGTGTTCTGGTGGGCGGTCAGGTCGAAGTTGGTCCGGCTGGCCACGCCCCACAGCTCGCCCCAGCCGAAGGGGAATACGAACTCAAAGTCAGTGGTGGCGTTGGAGTAGTGGGACAGCTCCTCCGGGTCGTGGTCCCGCAGGCGTAAATTCTCATCCCTCATGCCCAGGTTCAACAGCCACTGATGGCAGAAGTCCTTCCAGTAGGCGAACCATTCCAGCTCGGTGCCGGGGGTGCAGAAGAACTCCAGCTCCATCTGCTCAAATTCACGGGTACGGAAGGTGAAGTTTCCGGGGGTGATCTCGTTGCGGAAGGACTTGCCCACCTGGCACACGCCGAAGGGCAGCTTCCGGCGGGTGGTGCGCTGGACGTTCTGGAAGTTGACAAAGATGCCCTGGGCGGTTTCGGGGCGGAGGTAGACGGTGTTTTTTGCGTCCTCGGTAACACCCTGGAAGGTCTTGAACATCAGGTTGAACTGGCGGATGTCGGTCCAGTTGTGCTTGCCGCAGGAGGGGCAGGGGATGTTGTGCTCCTCCACAAACTCCTTCATCTGGGCCTGGCTCATGGCGTCCACGCTGTGGCCCAGGTCAAAGCTGTTCTCCTGGCACCAATCCTCGATGACCTTGTCGGCGCGGAAGCGTTCCTTACACTCCTTGCAGTCCATCAGGGGGTCGGAGAAGCCGCCCACGTGGCCGGAGGCCACCCACACCTGGGGATTCATCAAAATGGCGGCGTCCAGGCCCACGTTGTAGGGGTTCTCCTGAACGAACTTCTTCCACCATGCCTTTTTCACATTGTTTTTCAGCTCCACACCCAGGGGGCCGTAGTCCCAGGTGTTGGCCAGTCCGCCGTAGATCTCGCTGCCGGAGAAAATGAAGCCCCGGCCCTTACACAGGTTGACGATCTTCTCCATGGTCTTTTCGGTGTTTTTCATGATGCTTGCTCCTTTTTCTTTGTTTTTTCGTTGAGAAGAAGACGGTAGGGCGGGGGCTTGCCCCCGCCGCCGGCACAGGACATGAACCGATAGAACGGCGGGGGCAAGCCCCCGCCCTACCAGGATCATGGGTTCTTCTCATGGCCCAGAGCAAAAAAAGCGCCCCGAGCCCTTTGGGCTCAGGGCGAATATGTTACAAATATCCGCGGTTCCACCTGAATTCGTGTCTGGCTGACACGCACTTCGTTCCCGGTAACGGCGGGGGACCGGCGGGCCATTTCCTGCCCGCGCTCCAGAGGCGCCTTCCCTTCGCGGCTTTGGAGGATTTTCACCAGCCATCCTCTCTCTGAAGCCCCGCCGCTGGGTACTATTCTCTGTCCTTGCTTTGAAGCGTATTGTATGACAGTTTTTCTCCGTTGTCAAGGGAATTTACGGTTTTTTCGCCCCGTCAGCCCCGTTTTTTTCCATCTGCTCCAGATGGGCCTTCAGGAGCAGATTGATATAGCTGGACAAAGAGCGGTCCTCTCTTTCAGCCAGGCGCTTTGTCTGCTCCAGTATTGGGTCATCCAATGTAATTGTCACAGATTTTTTTAATGGCTTCATCGTACCACCTCATTGTGGAGATAATACTATTATTTATGGTAAAGTACGATTAATTCATGTTGATTAATGTTAAATAATGTAGTATCATGTCTATCAAGAGGTGATACATATGTATTCCAATGATTTTGAAGCCGCCTTCTCCTGCTTTTTAGAGCGGAGGGACTATGACGAGGCGGCGAACCAGATGTTCACCCTGGCCCGTCTGGCCTTTGCCGCTGGATGGCAGGCGGCGGGGGGGACCCCGCCTCAGGAGGAGCCCATCTTTACCCTCCTCCGCGGCGGCGCGGAAGATGGACAGCGTGAAGCGGCCTCTCAGCCGGAAATCGGTTGAGAGGCCGCTTATTTCACACCGGACAAGTCCGGCTCTCTTCATTTGATCTCATAGTCTCGGCCGAACTGGAGCTCACCGAAGTTAATGCGGCTGCCCCGGACTGGGGGCAGATCCTCCTCATCTTCGTCCTCCGCCTCGCCGCCCGACACGGGGCCAAACTCGGCGGTATCCTCCAGATCCTCAGGCTCCTCCTCCGCCTCCTGGCGGGCCTTCAAATTCTCCGCCGTGGCCTCCAGCATGGCCTGGTTCAGCAATCGCTGAACATTGTCGTCTATCTCGGACACCGTTTCCTCCACCGGATCAGGGGCCGGCTGGGGCTGGGCGTCGGGACACATCTCGCCCAGCTGGTCCAAAAATTCCTCCTGCTTGGCGTGGATGGCCCGCAGCTTATCCACAAAGGCGGCGGTGGCGTTCTTGGCCTGCTGAAGCCGGAACTCCTCCGCCTCCACCTCCTTGGTAATGCTCTCCATACGCTGGCGCGCTTCGCCCTCCGCCTCGTGGATCAGGGCGGCACGCTTCTGCTCCGCCTCCCGGACCAGATCATCCGCCCGGCGCTGGGCGATCATAAAGGCCTGCCGCATGGCGTCCTCGGTGGCCCGGTACTCCTCCACCTTGTCGGCCAACACCTTCATCTTGCTTTTCAGCACGGCGTTCTCGCTGTACAGGGCGGAGTAATCCGCCGTCAGAATATCCAAAAATTCGTCCACCTGGGACATATTGTAGCCGTTGAAGGTGGCCTTTTGAAAGGCGCGCTCAGACACTTCCTGGGGCGTAAGCATAGTGTGATCCCTCCTAAAATCTTTCTACTGCCAAAAGGGAAGCGGGCCGACGGGTATGCCGGCCCTTCCAATTTACGGCGCTTGCCGCGCCGCCCCATCCGTGACGGGGCTTGGGCGGCGATCTCAGAAATATAGCCCGTTGTTCTCCAGTTCGTCGATCAGGTCGCCCAGGATATCCACGTTGTAAGGGGTGATGATATAGGTGGAGATGGCCACCTTTTTGATCTTGCCCTCGTTGGCGTAGGCCACGCCGGACAGGAAGTCCAGCAGGCGGCGGGCGATCTCCTTGTTGGTGGACTCCAGGTTCAGCACCACCGTTCGCTTCTCCCGCAGATGGTCGGCGATGGCGGAGGCGTCCTCAAACTTCTCCGGTTTGACCAGCACCACCTGGAGCTGGGTCGCCGCCCGGATGTTGACCACCTTGTTGCTCCGGCGCTCCTCCTCCTGGGAGGAGCCGTACAGGGTGTCCACATTCCGGGAGGACCGCTCCAACCGCTCGGGCCGCTCCCGGCGCTCTGCCCGTGGGGCGGGGGCGTCGAAGTCGTCAAAGCCATCAAAGTCGTCGTCGGGCTCCTCGTCCTCATAGGGGTGGGCCAAACGCTTAAATTCGTCAAAAAGTCCCATCACACGTTCCTCTTTTCTTCAGCGCGTCATTTGTGTATGTCCGTCCGGGGCGTGCCCATGGGAGGCCGGGGCCCAAACAGGGCGGTGCCCACCCGGACAAGAGTAGATCCCTCGGCGATGGCGTCGGCGTAGTCGCCGCTCATCCCCATGGACAGACAGTCTATACTAGCTTGATTATCCGACATTTTCTCCTTTATGTCAACAAAAAGCTGTCGCATGGCCTGAAAATATGGCCGGTTGGAACCAATTTCCAGTGAGACCGGAGGAATAGCCATCAGGCCCCGGAGCCGGACATGGGGAAGCTGGGCCGTCAGCTGGGCCAGCCGCTCCGCCTCCTGAGGGGAGCAGCCCCCCTTGCTCTCCTCGCCGGCGATATTGACCTCCAGCAAGATGTCCTGGACGATGCCCAACTTCTCCGCCTGGCTGTGGATGGCCCGGAGCAGGCGCTCCGAGTCCACCGAATGGATGAGTTCCACCTTTCCCACCACCTGCTTGACCTTGTTGGTCTGGAGGTGGCCGATAAAGTGGACCCTTGCCCCCTCATAGGCCCCGGCCTCCAGGTGGGCGGTCAGCTCCTGAACCCGGTTTTCCCCGCACACCTGGACCCCGGCAGCAATGGCCGCCCGGATGGTTTCGTCCGTCTGTACCTTGGTGGCGGCGCACAGGGTGATCTCACCCGGCGTCCGGCCGGCGTCAGCCGCCGCCTGGGCGATTTTTGCCCGCACCGCCTGAATATTTTGTGCCAGCTCCATAAAATATGACCTTCTCTCTATCTCAAGGGATCTTCCCCTTTTGAATGCGCTTAGAATTGAAGTAGTTGGCCGTCAAACAGCCCGATGGCCTGGGTGATGACCTCGTCCCCGGCCCGCAGGGCATCGCTGCTGGTGGAAGTAGGCTTGACCACATAGTAGTCGCCGCCCTCCGTCACCACCTGGATGCCCTTAAACTCCGCCCGGCCGGCCACCAGCACATAGACGCCCAGCTTGCTGACCTCCCGCTCCTCGCCGGTCTCCTCATCTTTCTGGGTAGATTTTATCATGCGGACCGCCTCCTTGGGCACCCGCAGGCCGGAGAAGCTCTCAAAAATCAGCTCTGCCGTCTGATGGCGCAGCAGAGTGGTCCGGGCCAGATACCGGTCCGAGGAAAAGACCACCAGGGTCACCTCTCCCTCTGTGGGACCCACCTGCTCCACCCGCATGTCCACGTCCTGGGAGAAGTCCCCGGTAAACCGGAGGAGGGCCGTTCCCCCCTCCCGCAGCCGCTCCGCCGCCTCGTTGGGCAGGCTGGCGGCAAAGTACCACCGGTCGGAGGTGATAAGCTTGCCCACCGCGCCCTCGTCGGCGCTCTGGCTGTCCATCATGGCGGCCAGGGAGGAGGGGGTGAGCTGGAACACCGTTTCCGGGGTCAGCAAGCTCTCATAGCCGTCCACCAGGCTGGAGAACACGCCGGACCGGTCGGCGGTGATCCGGGTCGTGGCCCCGGAAGACTGCTTGTACAGAGCGGAACGCTGGCTCTTCAGGCTCTGGAGCTGGGCCGTCAAATCGGCGGAGGTGAGGCCGTCGCCGTAGGTATAGCCCCGCTTCAGGACGCCGCTCTTTACCTCCCGCACCTGATCCTCCAGATCGGCGTAGTCCCCCAGGGCCGTAGAGGCCCGCAGAGATACCACGGACTGGAGGATATCCTCATCCAGCCGGGCGGCCGACTCCACATCGCCGCTCTGGGCGGCGGCATATTGGAGCAGCTCGATCTCCATGGACAGCCTGTCCAGCTCGGCCTGGTCGGCCTGGGCCTGGCTGTCCCGGTAGATAAGAGCCACGGTCTGGCCCACGCCCACCTTCTCTCCCTCGGTCCGGGTCACGTCCAGGATGCCGGCCTGACCGGACAGCGCCTTCTCCTCACGGACCAGCAGGCCATCGGCCTCCACGCTGTCGTTGACCGTGTAGGAGTAGGCCAGAGTGGTGGTGAAGGGGTCGTTCAAGGTGTCAAAGACGTAGTAGCCAAAGTAGATGGCCAGCGCCCCGGCGATGAGGACCATCACCAGTGTGATGACAGATTGTCCTTGCTTCATGGGTATTCTCTCTTTCTGTACAGCGTGCCTGCCCCGGCGGAACCCCGGAGGCCCCGCAATTCACAGCCCTGGAGCCACTAGACCGCCCTTGGGACAGGCGGTGGTCATTCCAGCTCCCCCGGATCGCACAGGGGCACAGGCCGCTCCGGAACGATGGTGGAAATGGCGTGTTTATAAATGATCTGCTGCTTTTCCCATGGGGGGCAAGCCCCCATGGGGTCCCGTTTTTTTATATCCTCGGGGCAAATGAATTGCCCCTCCGGAAATTGCCGGCTCGGCCGGCAATTTTACGCGCTTCGCGCGGGTCGCTGGCGCTCCCGCGGCAAGCAGCAGATTAGTCTCCCTCCCCGGGCTCGCACAGGGGCACCGGCCGCTCCGGAACGATGGTGGAAATGGCGTGTTTATAAATGATCTGCTGCTTGCCATCGCTGGTCAGCACTACAGTAAAGGCGTCAAATCCGGTGACATAGCCCCGCATCTGAAAGCCGTTCATCAAAAACATGGTGACGGGCCGGCGGTCCCGGCGGACCTGGGTCAGGAAGATCTCTTGAAGGTTGTTGGTTTTCTGCATGATATGTAGCACTCCTTTTTTCTTTAAGGGGGAAATCAGATTTGTTTTCCACCCTTGAGTGCTTCCACTATATACCAAAATCTTCCAGATATCCTGTCGAAACCTGGAGGGCCTGGGCAAAATTTGGCTCAGAGTCCCAGGTGATCCATTTGGCCGCCCCGTTCCGGCGGAACCAGGTGAGCTGCCGCTTGGCGTACTGACGGGAGCGCAGCTGGATCTCCCTCGCGGCCCGGTCCACATCCCCGTCTCCCCGCAGGGCGGCGGCCATCTCCTTATAGCCGATGGCCTGCATGGCAGTGCACTTCTCCGGCACGCCGCTGTCCAGCAGGGAGCGGACCTCCTGTGCCAGCCCCCGTTCCATCATTTCGTCCACCCGGCGGTCGATGCGGGCCCACATATCCTCCCGGCGCTGAAAGGCCAGGGTGATGGTCAGGGCGTCATAGCGGGGGGGCAGGGCGAGGGTCTCCCTGTTGTGCTGGGTGATGGTCTTTCCCGTGGACAGATAGACCTCCAGGGCACGGACGATCCGCTTCTCATCGTTGGGGTGGAGGCGGGCGGCGGTATCCGGGTCCGCCCTGGCCAGCTCGTCCAGCAGGGCCTGCCCCCCCTCCCGCCGGACCCGCTCCTCCAGTTGGGCACGGAGGGCGCTGTCCGGGTCAAAGTGGGCGAAGGTCCGCCCGGAAAGCAGGGAGTCGATATACAGTCCGGTCCCTCCGGCCACGATGGGCAGACCGCCCCGGGCGAGAATGTCGTCCACACAGCGGGCGGCCATGTCCACATACCGGGCCACAGAGAAGTTTTCTTCCGGCTCGGCCACATCCAGCATATGGTGGGGCACACCCTCCATCTCCTCATGGGTGGGCTTGGCGGTGCCGATGTCCATGCGGCGGTAGATCTGCATGGAGTCGGCGGACACCACCTCGCCGCCCCGGGCCTTGGCCAGCGCCACCGCCAGCTTTGTCTTGCCGGAGGCGGTGGGGCCGCTGATGACTAAGATTTTTGGGGGCATAAGAGCCACCTCCTTTCCCTGGGAACCCCTGGGGGCGCCCTCCTGTGATACGGCCTCCTCGCTCTCTTATCCCTCTTTTATCCGCCGGGGCCTGGGGTCGTCGGTGAGGCCCAGAAGATAGTCGGCGGACACCTTATAATGCTCACACAGCAGGACGATCCGCTCTGCCGAGGTGGTGTGATTTCCATTTTCCATTTCGCTGATCTGGCTCTTGCCCACCCCCAGCAGTTCAGCCAACACGGGCTGTGTCTCCTTGCGGGCCAGGCGGAGCTCCCGGATGCGCTGTCCGAACAATTCCTTTGAAAGCATGGGATACCCCCTTGACAAGTTCATTTTAATCGAATATAATAAAACCGTAAATATTCAATTTAATTGGATTTTTGGAGATGATAAAATGGACGACATCCTTTATGCCCTCTGGAATGGCGACTACGACCCTACGCCGGAGCGGGACCGGGAGGACAAGGCGCTGTCCGACCAGTCCGCCCAGTTCGGCTCGGCGGTCAAGGAGGCCTTTGGCCTGGATTTTATGGACCGCTGGGGAGAGATTGAGGGGGAGCGGGCCGACCGCCGGGCCTTTCAGCACTACCGGGAGGGCTTCCGCCTGGGGGTCAGGCTGGTGCTGGAGGCTATCAGGCCCGCTTAAACTGTTTTTCCAATTCCTTTTTCGTCAGCTCGATGGCTACCGGCCGACCGTGAGGGCAATATTTTACGCTGCCCTCCATGACCGCCTGGGCTACCCGCTCCAGCTCCTGAGGACTGGTCTTCCAGCCCCCCTTGATGGCCGCCTTGCAGGCCATGGTGTGGAGCAGCTCATCCCGGGCGGCGGCGGGGTCCGCCCCGCCCGTAGTCAGCAGCTTTTGGGCGATCTCCTCCAGGGTGGCGGGGATATCCTCCACCGCCACGTCAAAGGGGGCCTGACGGACCGCCAGGTCCTGCCCCAGCTGGTCCACCTCAAAGCCGAACTCCTCCAGCAGTGCCCCGTGGGCCAGCAGGACCTCCCGCTCCTGGGCGGACAGGCGGCAGATGGCGGGGGCCAGCAGGCTTTGAGCCATGGGGTCATAGCCCGACGCCTTCATCCGGTCAAAGTTCATCCGCTCATGGGCGGCGTGCTTGTCGATCAAATACACCGTGTCCCCCCGCTCCACGATGATATAGGTGTTGAGCACCTCCCCGGCCAAGCGCCAGCCCTCCTCCTGGGGGATAAGGGGGGTGTCCCCGGCGGAGGCGTCCCGCTCTTGACCAGGCCGCTCCTCCGCCACTGTCACTTGCGGCGGAGCCTCCTGATTCCTACGGGGCAGCTCCCCCTGCCCGGTGGAATCGCCCTTTTGCGGAATGGGGCTCCCTGTGGCGCGGCCGGGCGCCTCCTCCCGCCTCGCCGGGGCGGCCGGGGTCAGGACGGCGGCCAGAGGGCTGGGGCTGAAGCGCCCAACGGGCTTCCTCTCTCCGGCGGGGACGGCCGGCCGACCCTGGTAGCTGGTGTCATGGACCTGGACCACGCCGGACGAGACGCTCTCCCGGCGGGGGGGCTGGGGTGGGGCGGGGGGCCTTTCCCCCTGCCGTCCCTCCGCCGCCCAGGACGGACCTCCGAGCCGGGTCTGGTTCGGCGTAACCGTATCCTGGGGCCTCACCCCGGCCAGGACGGTGTTTTTCAGCTCCACCTGGGGGTGGGAGCGGTCGCTCTCCAGGGCGGAGAGGACCGCGTGGTATATGGCGGAAAATACCTGGCGCTCCTGGCCGAACTTCACCTCGGTCTTGGCGGGGTGGACGTTCACATCCACAGCGGACAGCCTCAACTCCAGATGGAGGACACAGCCTGGAAATTTGCCCACCATCTTCTGGTTTTGATATGCCTGCTCCAGGGCGGCGGCCATCAGCGGGCTTTTCACCTGGCGGCCGTTGACGAAAAAGAACTGCCAGCTCCGGCTGCCCCGGCAGCAGGCGGGCATGGACACGAAGCCGGTCACAGTCATATCCTCGCCGCTGGACTTCACCGGGCGGAAGCCCAGTGCCAGCTCCCGGCCCAGGACGGAATAGACGGCGGACTGGAGCTGTCCGTCACCGGGGGTGAGCAGCTCCTGCTTGCCGTCCCTGATAAATTTCACACTCACCTCCGGGTGGGACAGGGCCGCCCGCTGGACCACGGCAAAGACGGCCGCCCCCTCGGCGGCGTCCTTTTTCATGAATTTCAGCCGGGCGGGGGTGTTGTAGAACAGGTCCCGCACCACCATGGTGGTGCCCAGGGGGCAGCCCGCCTCCTCCACCTGTCCCGGTACTCCGCCCTCCAGGGCCAGGGAGGCCCCCAGAGGGGCGTCCGCTGTCCGGGTCATCACCTCCACACGGGACACGGCGGAGATGGCGGCCAGAGCCTCCCCCCGGAAGCCCAGGGTTCCGATGGCCTCCAGGTCATACTCAGTGCGCAGCTTGCTGGTGGCGTGGCGGAGGAAGGCGGTTTTCAGCTCCCCGGCGGGGATGCCCTTCCCGTCGTCCGTCACCCGGAGGAAGGTCATTCCTCCGTGGGAGATCTCCACCGTGATGGCGGAGGCCCCAGCGTCGATGGCGTTCTCCATCAGCTCCTTGGCCACGCTGGCGGGCCGCTCTACGACTTCACCGGCGGCGATCAGGTCGGCAACATGGGGGTCTAACACTTGGATATTTGGCATGATATACCTCTTTTTCTGTTCTAAGCTGTGGGGCGTTCAGGCCGCTGTGCCTACAACACTGTGGCAACGCTGTCCGGATCCACCGCCGCCCGGCGCGGCTTTTTTGCGTCCAGATAAACAGTGACCGGTCCGGATCTGACCGGCTCCCGCCATATCAGGGGGCTTTGAACGGTGTACTCCCTTCCCTCCCATGTGTATCGGCACGAAACACTCCAGGGGGAATTCTTTCCCGGAAAATTGATCCAGTCATTTTCATTCCAGGTGATAAAAATGTGGCGCCGAATCTCCAGGATCTCTCCCGGAACAGGCTGTCCCTCCGTCAACAGGCGGATGCGGGCGGCTTTTTTACTCCGTGCCCACAGGTCGCACGCCCCTCCAACAGCCAGAATGACCAGTCCCATAGGGAGAAATCCCCGCGCCTCACCCGCTTTCATGGGCAGGTCTAATACATACCCCAGCAGGCCCAGCACAGAAAACAAAGTACCCAGAGCCATAAGTATTAAGGCCGCTATTTGGGATATGGAATCCGGGCTGTTTTTTCCGGCGTTTTTGCGGGACATGGTCAGCCCTCCTCCTGAAACAGCAGCTCTATCATCCGCTCCGGGGCCTCCAGAAACCGCCGTGTCAGCTGATAGTGCTCTGTATCTCGATAGTTCACCTGGGAGATCCCTGTTTCTGACAACTGATAGATACAGGCGCCGGGGTACGCCATCAGGATCGGGGAATGGGTGGCGATGAGAAACTGGGAGTCCCGTCCCACCAGATGGCGGATGTGGACCAGCAGAGTCATCAGCCGGGCAGGGGAGAGGGCGGCCTCCGGCTCGTCCAGCAGGTATAGGCCCTGGCCGCCAAAGCGGTGCTCCACCAGGGAGAGGAAGCTCTCCCCGTGGGACTGCCGGTGGAGGGACACCCCGCCGTAGCTGTCAATGACCCGTCCGCCCGGCCCCGGCTCCTCGTCCATCTCATCGATGTTGGTAGCCACGTTATAGAAGCTCTCCGCCCGAAGAAAAAAGCCGTCCCGTGGGTAGCTCCTTCGCCCCACCGTCAGATAGCGGTGCAGGGGAGAGTGGGTGTCACGGGTGGAAAAGCTGAAATTTCGGGTGCCTCCCTCGGCGTTGAAGCCACAGGCCACCGCAATGGCCTCCAACAGAGTGGATTTGCCCGTGCCGTTCTCCCCCACCAAAAAGGTGACGGGAGCGGGGAAGGTCAGGGGGTGGTCCCGGCCCCCCAGGGCCCGGACGGCCGGGAGGGCGGCAAGATAGCTGTCCGCCGGGACAGGCTGATTTAAGTAGATACGGTCGATATAGCGGCGATCCATGGCGCTCCCCTCACTGAGCCAGATCCTGTTTCAGCTCGGCCAACAGATTCAGCGCCTCGATGGGGGAGAGGACGTTCACATCGGTCATCCGCAGCTTCTTCAGCACGGTCTGGCCCCCCAGGTCGCCCAGGGATATCTGCTCCTCAACCGATGGCTGTGTCCCGGCAGCGGGCTGGGGTACTCCTGCCTCCAATTCCTCCAGAATCTCCCTGGCCCGGCGCACCACCCGGTCGGGCACCCCGGCCAGCTTGGCTACCTCCACGCCGTAGCTCTGATCGGCCCCGCCCCGGACGATCTTCCGCAGAAAGATGACGTCAGAGCCCTTTTTCTTGGCGGCGATGTTGTAATTCTTCACCCCTGGGATCTGGCCCTCCAGGGCGGTGAGCTCATGGTAGTGGGTGGCGAACAGGGTCTTGGCCCCCAGCCGCCTGGGGTCGGCGCAGTGCTCCAGCACCGCCCGGGCGATGGCCATGCCGTCATAGGTGGAGGTGCCCCGGCCGATCTCGTCCAGGATCAGCAGGGATCGCCGGGTGGCGTTTTTCAGCAGGGCGGCCACTTCGGTCATCTCTACCATAAAGGTGGACTGGCCGGCGGACAGGTCGTCGCTGGCTCCGATGCGGGTAAACACCCGGTCCACCACCCCGATATGGGCCGACTTGGCTGGGACGAAGGAGCCCATCTGGGCCATGAGGACAATGAGGGCCACCTGGCGCATATAGGTGGACTTGCCCGCCATGTTCGGGCCGGTAATGATGGCGCACATATCCTGGCCGCAGTCCATGTGGGTATCGTTGGGGACAAAGAGGGCATTTTTCAACACCTTTTCCACAACGGGGTGGCGGCCCTCCACAATGGTCAGAGAGTTGGAGGCATCCACCTGAGGCATACAGTAGCCGTTGGCGGCGGCCACGGCGGCAAAGGAGTTGAGCACGTCCACCTGGGCCACGGCGGCGGCGGACTTCTGCACCCGGTGGACCTGGGCGCACACGGTCTGCTTTAATTGGCAGAAGATCTGGTACTCCAGGGCGGTCACCTTATCCTGAGCGGACAGGATGGCGTGCTCCAGCTCCTTCAGCTCCTGGGAGATGTACCGCTCGGCGTTCACCGTAGTCTGCTTCCGGGCCCACTCAGGGGGCACCAGGTCGATCTGGGACTTGGCCACCTCGATGTAATAGCCAAAGACCTTGTTGCTCTTGATCTTCATGTTCTTGATGCCCGTCTGCTCCTTGGTCCGGGCCTCCAGCTGGGCCAGCAGCTCGGCGGAGTGCTCCAGCAGGTTGCGCTGCTCGTCCACCTCCGGATCATAGCCATCCCGGATAAAGCCGCCCTCCCGGACGGAGAAGGGGGGCTCGTCCACCAGGGCCCGGTCCAGCAGGTCCCGGACCTCGGGCAGGTCGTCCAGCTCCTCCCGGAGGGACTGGAGCAGGGCAGAGGGACAGTGGCCCAGCAGTTCCCGAATACGGGGCAGTCGGGCCAGGCCGCCCGACAGGGCCACCAGGTCCCTCCCGCCGGCGGAGCCATAGACCACCCGGCCGATGAGCCGCTCCAGGTCGGTGACTTCCCGCAGGGTCAGGGCCAGCTCCTCCCGGGTGATGATGTCCTCCACCAGGTCGGACACGGCCTGCTGCCGCCGGCCGATCTGGACTGGGGAGAGGAGGGGCCGCTCCATCCAGCCCCGGAGCAGGCGGCCGCCCATAGCGGTCTTTGTCTTGTCCAGCACCCACAGCAGGGAGCCCTTCTTGTCCTTGGACCGGAGGGTGGAGGTGAGCTCCAGGGTCTGCCGGGCGGTCAGGTCCAGCTCCATGAACTGCTCGGCGGTGTAGTAGGTAAAGTTGGCGATGTGGGACAGGTCTGTCTTCTGGGTCTCGTAGAGATAGGTCAGCAGGCCGCCGGCGGCCTGGACCGCCCCCTCGTCCCCCCGAGGCAGGGTGTCCAGCCCGGCCTTAAACTGCTTTTCCACCAGGGGACGGGCGGCGTCCAGGCGGAACCTGGCCTCCCCACCGTTCTCACAGGGGCAGTCCAGCCGCTCCCGCAGGAAGGGGACCAGGCCGTCAAGCTGAAACGCCCCGTCGGACAGCACCGCCTCGGCGGGGTGAAATCTACCCAGCTCGTTCTCCAGGTGGTCCAGGGCCTCCGCTCCGGCGGGGAAAGAGGTGGCGTACACCTCGCCGGTGGAGATGTCGCACAGGCACAGGCCAAAGGCGGCCGAGTCGGCGTAGACGGCGCAGATGTAGTTGTTTTTCCCCTCCTCCAGCATGGAGGAGGCGATGACGGTGCCCGGAGTGATAACCCGGATGATCTCTCGGTCTACCAGGCCCTTGGCCAGAGCCGGGTCCTCGGTCTGCTCGCAGATGGCCACCTTGTAGCCCTTGGCGATGAGCCGGGCGATATAGCTGTCACAGGAGTGATAGGGGACCCCGCACATGGGGGTGCGCTCCTCCGGGGGCTTGTTCCGGTCCCGGGTGGTCAGCGTCAGGTCCAGCTCCTTGGACACCAGCTTGGCGTCCTCGTTGAACATCTCGTAGAAGTCGCCCAGCCGGAAAAACAGGATGGAGTCCGGGTTCTGGGCCTTGATATCCAGGTATTGCTGCATCATGGGGGTGGTTTCTGCCGGCATAGGGGGCACCTACTTTCTTCTCTCTCTACTCAATCAGCTCCCCAAACAGGGACCACTTGTTGGCGTCGGTGATCTTCACATCCCGGAACTGGCCCAGGGCGGATCTGCCGCCCACCACTCGGACCAGGCGGTTTCCGGGGGTGCGGGCGGTAAGGTCGTACCGCTCGTCGTCGGACAGTCCGTCCAGCAGACAGCGCACGGTCCTGCCGACATAGGCCCGGTGCTTCTCCTCGGAGATGGCGTCTTGAAGGGCGGTCAGCCGGTTGAAGTTGGCCAGCTTCTCCTCCCGGGGCATGGGATCGTCCATGTTGGCCGCCGGGGTCCCCACCCGGGGGGAAAAAATGAAGGTGAACAGGGCGTCAAAGCGGACCTCCTCCAGCACCTTTAAGGTGTCCTCAAACTCCTCGGTGGTCTCCCCAGGGAAGCCCACGATGATGTCGGAGGTCAGTACGATATCGGGGATCAGGGACTTTAGGTCCCGAATCTTTTCTAAATACTGCTCTCTGGTATGCCTCCGGTTCATCACCTTCAGCACCCGGTCATTTCCCGCCTGGAAGGGCAGGTGGAGGACGGGGGCCACCTTCTCACACCGAGCCATGGTTTCAAACAGCTTGTGGGTGGCGTCCTTGGGGTGAGAGGTCATGAAGCGGATGAGAAACTCCCCAGGGATAGCGTTGACCCGCTCCAGCAGGTCGGCGAAATCCATCGGCTCCTCCAAATCCTTGCCGTAGGAGTTCACATTCTGACCCAGCAGGGTGATGTCCTTATAGCCCTCCCGCGCCAGCTCCTCCACTTCCTGGAGGATATCCTCCGGCCTCCGGGACCGCTCCCGCCCCCTGACATATGGCACAATGCAGTAGGAGCAGAAGTTGTTGCACCCGTACATGATGGACACCCATGCCTTCACCTTATCCTGGCGGACTACCGGAATGCCCTCAGCGATGGAACCCGCCTCGTCAGCGTTGGAGAAGATGCGGCCCCGCTGGGTCAGCAGGGTGTAGATCATCTCCGGAAACTTCCACAGTGCGTGAGGGCCAAAGACCAGGTCCACATGGCGGTAGGACTGGCGTATCTTTTCAGCCACATGAGGTTCCTGCATCATACAGCCGCACAGGCAGATCAGCTGCTCCGGGTGGCGGCGCTTCACATGGACCAGCGCGCCCACGTTGCCCAGCACCCGCTGCTCGGCGTGTTCCCGGATGGCGCAGGTGTTGATGACGATGATCCGGGCCCGCTCCTCGTCGTCCGTAAAGCCGAAGCCCATCTTTTTCAGATAGCCCCGGATGCGCTCGCTGTCCGCCTCGTTCTGCTGGCAGCCATAGGTGTCCACAAAGGCCAGAGGCCGCTCCGGCCACTGGGCGGTGACGGCGGCGACCTGTTCGCAGTACCAAAGCTGGCGCTCTACGTCGCCCTGGGGGATGATCGTAGTGGTCTTTTCCATGTTGTTCCTCCCGATACAGGGGTATTTGCCGCCCTGTTTCGGGCGCACATACTGAATCATTATATTATAGCATTTATTGAGCGGAAACACAAGAAGGAGGGGGCGCCGATCTGGCGCCCCCTCTCAGGCCTTTCGACAAAGTCAACAGGCCCTCTCCAAAACGCAAACATTTCTTTCGAAGACCTGCAGCCTGCTGCGTCGCACTCGCTGTGCTCGCACACTTGCAGGCTGAGAAGTGTTTTTTCCAGGCGCATATCCTCGGAAAAACAAATTTCATTCTGTCGTCTGCGGACGATGGAACTCCGCGAGGCTCTTACACAAAATTTGGGGTATTTCTACTTTTTCGACGAGCTGCCTGCTTTTTTATATCGGTCTATTCCGGCAGCATCGCGCTGCTTAGGATATAGAACTCCTCTTGGCAGGGCAGCTCCTTTTTCTCCAGGGGCTCCAGGGTGTCGTCATAGGCCAGGGCCTCCTCCTCGCTAAACTCAAAGACGGGACTCTGGCGGTACACCCACTTCCTGCCGTCCAGGGAGCCGGGGACCAGCTCCTTAACCAGCATGGCCGCCGGGAAGGAGCCGTTCTCCAGGCAGACGTTGTACCTCTTGCAGCTCTTAAAGCCCCGGCTCACATAGTTGCCCGGTGCGCCGAAGATTACAATGGTGTCGTAGCCCATCTCCACCGCCTTTTGGAAGGATGCCTCCATCAGCCTCTTTCCGTACCCCATGCGCTGATACTCCGGCAAAACGCATACCGGACCAAAGGTGAGGATCTCCCGCTCCTCCCCACGCTCATCCACCAAGTGGGCTCTGGTGTACATGATCGCTCCGATGACCTGTCCCTCCAGCTCCAGCACCAGGTCCAGCTCCTGAATAAAGTCCGGGTGGGAGCGCATGATGTGGACTAGGTAGTGCTCCGCGGCTCCGGGAATATACAAGTTATAAAAGGCCCGCCTGACGATCTCCTCTACCCTGGGCCGGTCGTCCTCTGTTTCCCTCCGGATAATAATGTCTTTTCTCATAGATGTTCCTCCGATCCTGCGGGCCGCCGGCCGGCCGTGCCCGTATTGTTTAGTTTACCACGCTTTCTTCCCCCGTACAACAGAGGTCCGCTTCCTTTTTCTCCATAGGGATGTCCCGGTGAGATCCATTATCCCTTTTTCCTTTTGAACGGATGGAGTCTAACTCCGTCGATTTTACCAAGCATTGATACAAACAAAACAATGTGATAAATTAAACCAAAAGGACAGATTGGAATATTTTAAGGGGGCATCTCCAATGAGTGTATGTACATTTATCGCTTCAGACTATCCTTTGACTGAAATAGAACCTTCACAGGATTACCCATTGGATATACATATTGATGATGGCACAGTACATGATGACGGCGCGGATGATAACTATTGCCTGTACACCTTTACAGATGTTGAGGACTATACCGAAAAGAGAAACGCTGTCTATCTGGAATGGAATTATACCGATGGCAGAGCCAAGCAAATAATTGCATATATAAAAAACGCGCTGCAAAATACTGATTCTATAGAGCTCTGGCATGTGTGGCTGATGGACTGCTATGAATTTGAGGACAGCCCTGTAGTTCACAGAAGAACAATATCCATTTCTGATCTTACCACAAAACATATCAAGGACATTGATAGTGCAGATATTTGGAATACCCCGGATAAAATGCATCCAAATAGGCCTTCCTTTTATTGCATGGAAATAAAGCGATAATAACAAGGAAATTCCGACTTATGTATCAGTTATCAACTGAGAATATGCCTCTCTTCGTCATTTCGACGAACGAATTGTTAGGTAAGCCTAAATCGGTCCAAAGGGGAAAGGGGAGGCGCCATCTATCCGTTGCCTTTTATTTCAAATAGTGGTAAAATGAAGCGTTAATATGGGTAAGATATATCCTGGAGAGATAGAGGGGAGCCATCCATATGCGTAAATTAGTCATCGAAAAGTCGGCGGTCAAAAACAACCTGGCGGTGATCAAGGAGCGGGCCGCCGGGGCGGTGATCTATGGCGTGCTGTCTGGGGACGGAGGGGGCGCCGGCATCGCGGCCCTGGCCCAGCTTCTCCGGGACGAGGGTATCGGCCACTTTGCGGTGTCTGAAGTGTCCGAGGCCCAGGCGCTGCGCGAGGCCGGCTTTGTGGACGAGGAAATCCTGATGCTCCGTTCCACCACTGACCGGGAGGAGCTGGAGCGGCTGGTGGACCTAAACGCGGTGTGCACCATCTCTTCGGTGGACACCGGGATGGCTCTGAACGCGCTGGCGGAGAACCGCTCCACCGTGGTGGAGGCCCACATTCAGGTGGACACCGGGATGGGCTTTGGAGGCTTTCTGGTGGGGGAGCCGGAGAAGATCCTGCTGGCCTATCGCTCTCTCCCCAATGTGGCTCTATCTGGCATCTATACTCAGCTCCACGCCGCCCAGCCCAACGACCCGGAGGCCAAGCAGCAGCTGGAGCAGTTCCACCAGGTGCTGGACACGATCCATGCCGCCGGCTTTGAGACCGGAGTGGTCCATGCCGCCGGCTCCTTCTCTCTGCTCCACGACGACAGCGCCCGGCTGGACGGCGTGCGGGCCGGCTCCGCTATTTTGGGGCGGTGCCGACGGACCCGGGACGACGGATTGCGAACCGTTGGCTATGGGGAAGCCCCTCTGGCCGAGGTCCGCTGGCTGCCCAGGGGCCACACCATCGGGGCGGACAAGCCCCTTGTGCTGAAAAAGCCTACCCGAGTGGCCGTCCTACCCGTGGGCTATCAGAACGGCTTTGGCGTGGAGCGCCCCCGGCAGTCCGGCCTGACCGCCCTGCTGGCCCAGTGGCGCCGGAGCCGGAGACGCACCGTCCGCGTCGGAGAGCAGCGCGCCCGGGTGCTGGGCCCCGTGGGCGCCAGCGAGACTATTCTGGATGTAACCAACATGAAATGCGCCTATGGGGATTTGGCGGTCTTTGAGATGGACCCTCTGTTTGCCAGGGGCTTTGTCATTGAGTACCGCTGACCTGCCTTTTGGCACGCCCCCTCTTTACCCTTTACTCTTGAGAAAAAGGAGTCCTATCAAGTGTCCGATCCTTTACAATTTCAGCCCCTCCTCTTTGGCGGGGACATCAACGTGTACTCCGTGGCCAGGGCCTTTCATGAGGCCTATGGGGTAAGGAGCGTGGCCTATGGCAAATATCCCTCCTTCCCCTGCCACGGCTCCGCCATCCTCGACTACCGGGTGTGCCCCGACAACGAGAGCGAGGCGGCCTTCCGCCGGAACACAGAGGCGGTAGCCAGGGAGTTTCCGGACAAAAAAGTCCTCCTGCTGGGCTGCGGGGACAGCTATGTCCAGCTGGCCGCCCACTGTAAGGACAGCCTGCCGGCCAACGTCATCGCCCCCTACATTGACGGAGACCTGCTGGACACCCTCATCAACAAGGAAAAGTTTTACGCCCTGTGCGACCAGCATGGCATCGATCACCCGGCCACCTTTATCTACGACAAGTCCATGGGCCACGACTTTCAGCTCCCCTGGGGTCCGCCCTACATTGCCAAGCCCGCTGACAGCGTGGCCTACTGGGCCTGTGGGGACCACTCCTTGGCCAAGGTCTACATCTGTCAGAGCTGGGAGGAGCTGCTGGCCGCTCTGGACCATGTATACGCCGCCGGCTACCAGGACCACATGGTCCTTCAGGAGTTCATCCCCGGAGATGACAGCTATATGCGGGTGCTGACCAGCTACTCCGACCGGAACGGCCGGGTGACCACCATGTGCCTGGGCCATGTGCTGCTGGAGGAACACTCCCCCCACGGCATCGGAAACCACGCCGTCATCCTGACTGAGTGCGACGAGGCCCTAGAGCTGAAAATCAAAACTCTCCTGGAGGCCCTTCACTTCACCGGCTTCTCCAACTTTGACATCAAGTACGACAGCCGGGACGGGAAGTACAAGGCCTTTGAGATCAACTGCCGCCAGGGGCGGAGCAACTACTACGTCACCGGGGCGGGCCACAACATCGCCAAGATGGTCGTCCAGGACCGTGTGGAGGGGAAGGACCTGCCCTTTGAGATGACCCGCAACCGCTCCCTGTGGCGCATGGTTCCCCGGAAGGTGGCCTTCAAATTCACCCCAAAGCAGTACCACCAGGAGATGCGGGCCCTCATGAAAGCCGGGGCGGACAGCCACTCCCTGGTTTACGACAAGGATGGCTCTCTCAAGCGGCGGCTCCGGGTGATGAAAAACCACCTGGGGAATATCAAGCGGTTCGACCAGTATAACAAGATACCCGCGGAGGATTGACCGGCACAGGACCTGCGGCTCCTCTTTTTTGCTGTTCTTCTTCCCACCATGGTGATTTTATGGAATATCGTTTAGGCGTTCTGGGGGGAATGGGCCCCCAGGCAACCAATACCTTTTATCAATTTGTCATCGACCGGACGGAGGCCTCCTGTGACCAGGAGCACGTCAACGCCCTGATCCTCTCGGACAGCCAGATGCCCGACCGCACCGAGGCTATTTTAGGCAGCGAGGGGGAACGGGAGGCTGTTTTTCAACGGCTGTTGGCCGACGCGCGCCTGCTGGAGGGAGCGGGCTGTACCGTCATCGCCGTCCCCTGCAACACCTCGCACTTCTTTTTGGACAGGGTGCAGGAGCAGGTAGGGGTGCCCATCCTCCACATGATACGGGAAACCGCCCGTCTGCTGGCCTCCCAGGGGTTGAAGCGCCCTGGCATTCTCGCTACGGATGGTACAATTCAGTCCGGATTATACCAAAAGGAATTTGAGGCTGTGGGGATTCAGGCGACAGTACCCACGCCGCCGGCCCAGAAGTTGGTCATGTCCCTGATCTACGACGATGTGAAGTCCGGTCGGGACGGGGACCCCCAGAAGTTCGCCGCCATCCACCGGGACCTGGAGGAACAGGGCTGCGACTGCGGCGTGCTGGCCTGCACCGAGCTGTCCGTCTTTGCCGACAGGCACCACCTGCCTCCCTTCTACACAGACGCCATGGCCGTCCTGGCCGAGCGGTCGGTCCAGGCCTGCCGCAAGCCCCTGCGGCACATCTTCATCAAATAGCGTGAAGCATAGAGATTTTGTGTCCGGCCCTGCCGGACGCCTTAAAATCGGTTTGCCTGGGACAAACACAATATCTTCCCTCTCAACCCTGAAATCGAGGTGTTCATCATGGCGCACATTCTGAAGGACTACATCGCCCTGCTGGATCGCTCCGGCCTCTTAGCCGCCCCCATTCCCAGGGAAATAGACCAGACCGCCCCGGTGGCTCTGGTGTCTTACGACTCCCGAGAGGTGGTCCCCGGTACCCTGTTTCTTTGCAAGGGAGCCCACTTTAAGCCGGAATTTCTGGAAATGGCCCAGGAGAGAGGGGCGCTGGCCTATGTGAGCCAGGTCCCCTATCCCCAGTCTGGCCTGCCCTGCCTTCAGGTCCATGATATGCGCTCGGCCATCGCTCCCCTGGCTGACCTGTTCTACGGCCACCCCTCCGGAAAGCTGAAGGTCATCGGCCTGACGGGCACCAAGGGGAAGTCCTCTACCGCCTACTATTTGAAATATATCCTGGATGAGTATATGGCCGAGCGGGAGAAGCCGGAGAGCGGCATCATCTCCTCCATTGACACCTATGACGGGGTGGAGCGGTTCGAGTCCCACCTCACCACACCCGAACCGCTGGAGCTCCAACGCCACTTTGCCCACGGGGTGGAAGCGGGGATGGAGTATCTCACCATGGAGGTATCCAGCCAGGCCCTGAAATATCACCGGACTCTGTGTACCGAGTTCGCCGCCGCCTGCTTTCTCAACATCGGCCTTGACCACATCTCACCCATTGAGCACCCGGACTTTGAGGACTACTTCTCCTCCAAGCTGAAAATTTTTTCCCAGGGGGCTGTCAACTGCGTCAACCTGGACTGCGACTACGCCGACCGGGTGCTAGAGGCGGCCCGGGCGGCGGGCAGGCCCTTGTTCACCTTTTCTCAGAAGGATCAGGAGGCGGATGTCTACGCCTCCCAGGTCCGCAAGCGGGGGAACGACATTCTGTTCCGGGTCCGCACCAGGCGCTATCTGCGGGAATTTCGGCTGACCATGCCCGGCCTGTTCAACGTGGAGAACGCGCTGGCCGCCATCGCCGTGTGCGAGGCGCTGAACATCCCGGAGCGGTGTGTCTATGTGGGGCTGATGAAGGCCCGGGTCCCCGGCCGGATGGAGATTTACTCTAATGCTGATGAAACGGTCACCGCCATCGTAGACTATGCCCACAACCGAATGAGCTTCGAAACGCTGTTCCGCTCTGTCCAGGCGGAATATCCCGGCCGGCGGATCGTCACCGTCTTTGGCTGTCCGGGGAAAAAGGCCCTGGACCGGCGGAAGGACCTGGGGGAGATTTCGGGCAAATACTCCAATCTGGTGGTCCTCACCGAGGAGGACAGCGGAGAGGAGGACACCCTGGACATCTGCCGGGAGATCGCCTCCTATGTGGCCGGACAGAACTGCGAGTGGTCCATTGAGCCCAACCGGGGGGAGGCTATCCGCCAGGCTGTCCTGGGCTGTCATGTCCCCTCCGTCCTGCTCATCACTGGAAAGGGGGCGGAGACCCGCCAGAAGCGGGGGAATGAGTATGTGGACACCCCCTCTGACGTGGATTATGTCCAGGCTTTCCTGCGGGAGTACGATGTCCAGCATGGTCTGGACGGCATGGAAAAGGTACGCAATCTGCTGTCCATCCTGCCCATTCTGAATCGGCATGAGGGGAAGACCGTAGTGGTCAAGTACGGTGGCTCCGCCATCGGGGCGGAGGCCGCCCTGGACACCACCCTCCAAGATGTGGCCGCCCTTCGGATGGTGGGTATGCGGGTGGTGCTGGTCCACGGGGGCGGAAAGCACATTACTGCCCTGCTGGACAAGCTGCAGGTGCCCACCCGCTTTGAGAACGGCTACCGGGTCACTGACGAGGCCGCCCTGGAGGCGGCGGAGATGGCCCTGTCCGCCCAGGTGAACAAGGCCATCGTCCGGGACCTGGCCCGGTTAGAGGTCTCCGGTGTGGGCATTTCGGGCAAGGACGGCGGGCTCATCACCGCCGTGGTCAAGGACCCGGCTCTGGGGCGGGTGGGAAGCATCACCCGTGTAGACCCCAGAGTGCTGACCACCCTGCTGGATGGGGATTTTGTGCCCGTGGTCTCTCCCATCGCCCTGGGAGAAGACGGCGACGGCCTGAACTGCAACGCTGACGACGCCGCCCGGGCGGTGGCCGAGGCTCTGGGGGCGGAGAGCCTGGTTTTTCTCACCGACGTGGGGGGCATCCTGATCGACAGCCACAACAGCAAGACCGCCGTGGACCACATGGACGTCAAGCGGGCGGAGGAGCTCATCGACACGGGCCTCATCGCCGGGGGCATGGTGCCCAAGGTGCGGGGCTGCGTCCACGCCATTCGGGCCGGAGTGGGCCAGGTGTCCATTTTGGACGGCCGGGTGGAGCACTCCCTGCTGCTCCATATGCTGGGCCAGCGGGCCTCTGGAACGACGATCACAGGATAAACAAAAAGGATGGCCTACTCGGCCATCCTTTTTTCATATTTTTTCAACAGGTCCTCCACAGCCTCGTCAATCAGGCGGGATTTGGGGACCCTTGTCTTTTTAGACAGCTTGTCAAAGGGCTCTACCAGCTCATTGGCAAGGGATGTAACAAATCTTTTTCGGTTTACATACATAGGGTCTGCCAAAATGGTCACCACCTATACACCATATAGTCAGCTTATCGTGTATATTATACCAAAATTGCCATTCTATTCAACTAGTGTATATTTGTTGACTTAATATATACTATGTGCTATTATTAAAAAGGAGGTGGTACATATGACCGACGGGAACAAGACCGTGTCCGTCCGAATGTCCCAGGAGCTCTACACCGCCCTGAAGGATCTGGCGGACCGGGACTGCCGCTCTGTCCCCAGCTACATCCGAAAGCTCCTGCGGGAACACATCCGCCGGCTTCCACCAGAGGAGTGAAGGCGGGGCGCGGGGGAGAGGACTGCCCCATATTGCCGGCGGGGCCGCCCATGACAGCCATGGGCGGCCCCGCGCTCTTTAATTGAACTTATAAATCTTCCGGGCCAGCCGGTAGAGCCCCACCGACAGCCGCCGCCCCTGGTAGCCGGGGAAGGCGGTAAAGGCGGAGACCGCCCGGTACTTCATCTTGTGGTACACCGCGCTGTCCACCGTCCGCAGGTACTCCCACAACTGGGTCCGCTTACCCAGTGCTTCGGGGGAATTGTCGATAATCAGGAAAATGGAGGAAATAGCCATCATCATGGCCAGGTAGTTAAACATATAGCGGCCCAGCTTCTTGTGCTGGGCGCTGACCTGGCGCAGATCGTGGGAGCCGATCATCTGATAGGTGACCCGCAGCTGCTGGTCCACCCGTGTGACCATCACCTTCTCGTTGACCGACTGGTCCGCCCGCCCGATAAAGTAGCGGTACAGGTCCACGTCCATGTAGTACATATTCTTCACAGCCGGCAGGGGCTGATAGACAAAGATATTGTCCACATAGAAGGTGTGTTTAGGCAGCTCCAGCCCGCAGTCCCGCAGCAGCTGGGTGCGGTAGATGACGCTGTGCATCAGCAGATACTGGGAGGGACGGAACCGCCCGATCTGCTCCCAGCCAAAGACCCGGCCTACGGGAAATACGTTCCGGTAGTTCACTACCTTTTGGGTGTTGTCCTCCACATGCTCATAGACATAGTTGGCGATCATCATATCGATGGGCTTTTCGTCCCGCTGGAACTGCCGTAGCTTGTCCAGCACCTTTTTCAGCGCGTCCACGTCCACCCAGTCGTCCGAGTCCACTACTTTATAGTAGACGCCCTGGGCGTTTCGGATGCCCTGGTTGACTCCCTCTCCATGGCCGCCGTTCTCCTGGTGGATGGCCCGGACAATACCGGGATACTGCTCCTGATAACGGTCACAGATGGCCGGGGTCTCATCTTTGGTAGAGCCGTCGTCCACCAGGATAATCTCAATATCGTCCCCTCCCTGGAGCAGTGTGTCCACACAGTGCTCCATATAGGCCGCCGAGTTATAGCAGGGGACCGCGAAAGTAATGAGCTTTTCCATATCTTTCTCTCCCATTGTACGTGGATTTCCTCAGCAAGAACCGAGTTCCCGCCGCGCTTTTAGCCTCTCAGTCGCCCCGCTGGGCTCCGAATTGGCTATAGTTTTTCTGCCAGCTCCAGTGCTTTCCCGGCAATCGCGTCCATGTTATAGTATTTGTATTCGGCCAGACGGCCCAGCAGATGGAGGTTGGAGAACCGGTCCGCCTCCGCCCTGTATTTCGCGTATAGGGCGTTGTTCTCCGGGTTGATGATCGCATAATAGGGGATTTCGCCCCTCTCCCCGGTATACGCCTTGGAATATTCCTTTACAATCGTAGTCACGCCGGGCGCCGCCTGGCCGGTCAGGTGTTTGAACTCAGTGATGCGGGTAAAGTCCTCGTCCACTGTGTAATTGACTGTGCCGTATCCCTGGAAGTCGTCCTGCTCCAGCGTTTCGAAGGCAAAATCCAGCGTGCGGTAGGGGAGGGGGCCGAACCGGAAGCCAAACAGCTCGTCCGCCTGGCCGGTGTAAATAACCTGGCCGTCAAAGGGGGCGCCGTCCACCTTCAGTATGTTACCGGACAGGTCCAACCGGCCCAGGGCGTCCGTCCCCAGCTCCACGGTGATGCTGGGATGGTCCAGCATCCTTTCAAACATGGGGGTATAGCCCTCCAAGGGCATCCCCTGGTATGTATCCTGAAAATAGCGGTCGTCCCTGGACAGGAACACGGGCACCCGGGCGGTGGTATTTGGGTCAATGTCCTCCGGCCTCTGGCCCCACTGCTTCATGGTGTAGTGGACAAAGACGTGCTCGTACACATAATCCGCCAGGGCGGCGATTGACGGGTCCTGATTTTGCCGCAGTTCCAGAATGGTGACCTTTTTTTCTGCTCCATAGGCGGCGGTCAGCTTATCCCCCAGCCGTCTCCCCTCCTCCGGACCGAAGGCCGTTTCCAGGGAGGTCAGGTTGAAGGGCACCGGATAGGTTATCCGTCCGCCCCGGCCGTCCGGGATATTGGCCACCACCCGGTGCTGGTAGTCCCGCCACCGGGTGAACCGGGAAAGCCAGTCAAAGACCTGTTTGTCATTGGTGTGGAAGATATGGGGGCCGTATTGGTGGATCAGCACCCCCGCCTGGTCCGGACGGTCATAGGCATTGCCGCCAATGTGGTCCCTCCGCTCCAGCACCAGGACCCGTTTCCCCTGATCCGCCAAAGCGCGGGCGGCCACGGCGCCGGCATAGCCCGCTCCCACGGCCAGAACGTCAAATTTCTCCTCCAAGCTCGATCCCACCTCGTTTTCCGGCCTGCTGGCCGTTATAGATGTTCCTTTGTATCATATCACACTTTCCCGGAAAAGGAAATTAAAATTCCTTGAAGATTGGATAAAATAAGCGTAATATGCTGTTCCATCCCCCTTGACATTCCCCGAAAAAGCAGATAAGATATCAACTGCATATAGAAACACGCGATGAAAAGGACGAGTATCCACCCCTGAATGGTACAGAGAGCCGCCGGTCCGGTGCGAGGCGGACAGGAGGGGGAGGGGAAAATCACCTTGGAGCAGAGGGCCGAACCGGGAAGCGCTGTGAGATCAGGCTTCCCTGACAGTAAGCGCCTCCGGACGCCCCCGTTACCAGGCAGGCTTGAGTGGCCGTGGTCTTTTCCCACGGCAAGAAGAGTGGTACCGCAGAGGATGTTTCGCCTTTGTCTCTTTCGGGGGACAGAGGCGTTTTCTTTTTTGAAAGGAGCGGCTTCTATGAACTGCCCCCAATGTGGACGCCCTATGGAGGAGGGGACGATGCACACCCAAAAATACCCCTTCTGGACTCAACAGGAATTACGGTTTTTCCGCGGTCCGACGGACGTGGTGGAGCTGGGGCCCCACGGTGACGATACCACCAGTATGTTTACCCGGGACCCGTTTCCCCAATTTCCCCATACGATGCTCTGCCGGCACTGCGGCTTAGTCACATTCCCATGTAATCTGATAGAAAAGTCTAAAAAAGACCTGAAATAGGAGGAAGCAAACCAATGGACTACAACAAGACCATCAACCTGCCCAAGACCGATTTCCCCATGCGGGCCGGACTGCCCGCCCGGGAGCCCGGTATGCTGGAGGGCTGGGAGAAGCTGGACCTGTATCACGAGCTGCTGAAGAAGAACGAGGGCAAGCCCCTGTTCTCCCTTCATGACGGCCCTCCCTTCTCCAACGGCAATCTGCACATGGGCCACGCTCTGAACAAGTCCATCAAGGACTTCATGGTCCGGGCCGCGGCCATGCGGGGCCGCTACACCCCCTATATCCCCGGCTGGGACAACCACGGTATGCCCATCGAGTCCGCTATCATCAAGGAGCAGAAACTCAACCGCAAGCAGATGAGCGTCCCCGAATTCCGCACCGCCTGTCACGACTACGCCCAGAAGTATGTGAATATCCAGCGGGAGGGCTTTAAGCGGCTGGGCGTGGTGGGGGACTGGGAGAACCCCTACCTCACAATGGACCCCGGCTTCGAGGCAGAGGAGGTCAAGGTTTTTGGCGAGATGTACAAGAAAGGCTACATCTATAAGGGCCTGAAGCCTGTGTACTGGTGCCCCAAGGATGAGACCGCCCTGGCCGAAGCGGAGATCGAGTATCAGGACGACCCTTGTACCACCGTATATGTCAAATTCCAGGTCAGGGACGATCTGGGCAAGCTCAGTCAGTACGGCGATCTGTCCAAAATGTACTTTGTGATCTGGACCACCACCATCTGGACCCTGCCCGGCAACCTGGCCATCGCTGTTCACCCCCGGGAGAGCTATGTGCTGGTAAAGGCGGACAACGGCGAAATGTATATTATGGCCGAGGCCCTGTGCGCCAAGGTGATGAAGATCGGCGGCTTTGAGAATTATGAGATCGTCAAGCAGTTCAAGGGCGCTGACTTTGAGTATATGCTGGCCCAGCATCCCTTCCTGGACAAGACCAGCCAGCTCTGCACCGCCGAGTATGTCACTATGGACTCAGGCACCGGCTGTGTCCACACCGCCCCCGGCTTTGGCGCAGACGACTACGAGACCTGCAAACGCTACAAAATCGAGATGGTGGTGCCCGTGGACGACCGGGGCCGCCACACCGATTACGCTGGAAAATACGCCGGCATGAAGACCGAGGAGTCCAATCCCGTCATTCTGGCCGATATGAAGGAGAGCGGCGCCCTCTTCGCCAGCGAGGACATCGTCCACTCCTACCCCCACTGCTGGCGCTGCAAGAATCCCATCATTTTCCGGGCTACCCCCCAGTGGTTCTGCTCTGTAGACGCCTTCAAGGAGCAGGCCGTGGCCGCCTGCGACGACGTGCGGTGGATCCCTGGCTGGGGCATTGACCGGATGAAGTCCATGATTCGGGAGCGGGCCGACTGGTGCATCAGCCGCCAGCGCCGCTGGGGTCTGCCCATCCCCGTGTTCTACTGTCAGGACTGCGGCAAGCCCATCTGCAACGACGACACCATCTCCGCCGTGTCCAAGCTCTTTGGTGAGAAGGGCTCTAACGCCTGGTACGAGATGGAGGCCGCTGACATTCTGCCTGCCGGCTTCTCCTGTCCCCACTGTGGGAGCAAAGCAGGCTTTACCAAGGAGGAGGACACTCTGGACGGGTGGTTCGACTCCGGCTCCACCCACTACGCCTCCATGAAGAAGGACCAGGGCTTCTGGCCCGCCACCGTCTATATGGAGGGCCTGGACCAGTACCGGGGATGGTTCCAGTCCAGCCTGCTCACCGCCGTGGGCGCTCTGGGCCAGGGCGCTCCCTTTAAGGAGTGCGTCACCCACGGCTGGACCGTGGATGGCGAGGGTAAGGCCATGCACAAATCTTTGGGCAACGGCGTGGACCCCGCCGACATCTTTAAGAAGTACGGCGCCGACCTGATCCGCCTGTGGGCCGGCTCCGCCGACTACCATGTGGACGTGCGCTGCTCGGACAATATCTTCAAGCAGCTCAGTCAGAATTATCTGAAGTTCCGCAACACCGCCCGCTACTGCCTAGGCAACCTGGATGGGTTTGACCCCAACTGCCTGGTCCAGCCTGGGGAGATGCTGGAGCTGGACCGCTGGGCCGTTACCAAGCTGAACCAGCTCATTGAAAAGTGCTTCGCCGCCTATGATGAGTACGAGTTCCATGTGGTGTCCCACGCCATCAATGACTTCTGCGTGGTGGAGCTGTCCTCCTTCTATCTGGACATCATCAAGGACCGGCTGTACTGCGAGGGCAAGGACAGCCTGGAGCGCCGCTCCGCCCAGACCGCCCTGTTCCTTATCCTGGACACCATGACCAAGCTGTTTGCCCCCATCCTGGCCTTCACCTGCGACGAGATCTGGCTGGCCATGCCCCACCGGGCGGAGGACGACGGCCGGAACGTGCTTCTCAACGAGATGAACAAGCCCTTTGCCGACTATGCCCTCACCCAGGAGCAGATGGCCCAGTGGGATAAGATCATTGCCGTCCGGGACGCGGTCAACGTCGCTCTGGAGGCAGCCCGGAACGAGAAGAAGATCGGTAAGAGCCTAGAGGCCGACGTGGCCCTCACCGTCCCGTCCGAGGACGCCTTCCTGGCCGAGATGGACAGCGCCCTCCTGGCCGACCTGTTCATCGTTTCCCAGGTGGAGATTACGGTGGGCAGCGAGCTGGCTGTCTCTGTGTCCGAGGCCGCCGGTCAGAAGTGTGAGCGCTGCTGGAAGCACCATCCCCTGGTGGGTGCCGATATGGCTCATCCCACACTCTGCCCCAGATGTGCAGGCGTCATCGCAAAGTCTACCTCTTTTGAGGCGCTTTAACAGCCACCCCCTCTCGATTTGTTCTCCTGCGCCGCACCTTCAAATAATGATCGCTTCACGCAGGAAGCGCAATGGAACTGGAAAGAAAAAAGTTGCCTGGACGGATGTCCAGGCAACTTTTTTCTTTTGTCCATGCGTCTATTCCGCCCAGGTCGTACTCTCCCCTCAGGAGACCCCAATCATCCACCGCTACGCCATAACACCGGCCGTATCATCGGACTGCCCTAGTCCTTCCCTTCACTCCACAGGCGCCTCCTTATTTTATTTTAATGCCTCCGGACAAACTCTTTGCCCTCCTTAATCCCTCTGACACTATACTTGTGCCAAACAGTGGGAGGTACCTCATATGGATCACGGCATCTTGACCCTGCTGCCCATCGTAACAGTGGTGGCTATCGCATTAAAAACCCGACGAACTCTGGAGCCCCTAATCGCGGGCACCCTGGTTGCCTATCTGATCATTGATGGACCCAAATTTATCTTCGGCTGGATGGACGCCTTTTTCCGGGTGGCCACCAGCTATGACCACCAGTGGGTATTTATGGTTTGTCTACTGTTTGGCAGCCTCATTGCCCTCCTGGGGGCCTCCCACGGCACCATGGGCTTTTCCAAAATACTGGACAAGCTGTGCCGAGGGCCAAAAAGCACACTGATTATCACCTGGATTATGGGCATCCTGATTTTTGTAGACGACTATCTCAACATCATGACTCTATCCATCTGCATGAAAAAAGAAACGGACAAACACCATATCCCCAGGGAGGCCCTCTCCTATGTTATCGATTCCACCGGCGCCCCGGTCTGCGCTCTGCTCCCCTTTTCCACTTGGGCTGTGTTCTTTTCCGGTCTTTTCTTTGCTGAGGCCGGCGTCCCAGAACTGGGCTACGGGAGCGGCATTTCTACCTTTTACCGGGTCATTCCCTTTGTGTTTTATGCTATCGCCGCTGTGGTCATCGTGCCCCTGTTCGCCCTGTCCGTCATCCCACCTATGGGCAAGATGCGGGCGGCCTACCAGCGGGCGGCGAAGACCGGAGCGGTCTACTCCCCAGAGAGCGAACTGATGAACTTGGAGGGCGAGGATGATGCCCCTGATATACAGGGCAATGTATGGAACTTCGTCATTCCCATCGGCGTACTCATCGTCCTGGCTATCGTGGGGGGTGAGCTGTTTCTGGCCGTCATAGCCGCCATCGCTATCTGCCTGCTCCTGTATGTCCCCCAGCGGATCATGTCCCTGTCCAAGGCTTGCGACTTGGCCATGCACGGCTTCTGCAATATGATCCCCACCGTGGCCATCATCTACTTTGCCTTTGTCATGCAGGAGGCCATGAACGAAATCGGCATCGCTCCCTATATTATCAATTTGGTTCAGCCCTTTATGAGCGCAGAATTTTTTCCTTGCATTACCTTCCTGGTGGTAGCCGCCCTCAACTTTTCCACTGGCAGTGTGTGGGGCATCCCCGCTATCGTGGTCCCCGTTATCCTGCCCTTAGCCGTTTCTCTGGACGCCAATCTGCTGGTTGTTATGGGAGCCGTGGTATCTGGAGCAGTATTAGGCAGCCACGCCTGCTTTTACTCCGACGCCACCGTTCTCACCTCCAGTTGCTGTAAAATGGAAAATATGGACCACGCCCTTTCCCAGTTTCCCTATGCCATGCTGGCCGCCGCCATCGCTGCGGCAGGCTATCTGCTGTGCGGATTCTTACTGTGACAGGAGGTCTTACCCTATGAAACTACTCACTGGTGACATTACCAAAATAGAGACAGATGCCATCGTCAATGCCGCCTCCCCCGATCTGCGTCGGTCTCCCGGCATCTGCGATGCCATTTTTGCCGCCGCTGATACCAGGGCCCTTACTGCCGCCTGCAAAAAACTGCGCCGCTGTCCTGTGGGTACGGCAGTAGTCACCCCGTCCTTCGGTCTTCCCTGTAAGTATATCATCCATGTGGCCCTGGGTGAGTGGATGGGGGACCTGCGAACTGGAAAGCGGCTGATGGAGGCTTGCTACCGCCACGCCATGCAGCAAGCCCTGATGTGCCGGTGCAGAACTCTGGCCTTCCCCCTGGTCTTTTCCGGAGCCTTTCATCTACCCAGAATGGAGGCCCTCACAGTAGCAGAAAAAGCGATCCTGAAATTTGAAGCCAAACATCCAGAGTTAGATGTGTCCCTGGTCCTCTACACCCCCCAGATACTGGCCCAAGCTCAGGCTGTGCTGCGCCAGCTCTGTCCAGAGAACTAAAGACAGCGGAAGGGCCAATAAATTGGTCCTTCCGCTGTTTTTAGGCTATTTTTCGCTTTCTCTGTTCTTCAGATACTCCTCCATCACCCGAAGGATCAGAGCGGTGACGCTGCGCCGTTCCCGCTTGGCCTGGGCCGTTAACTCCCCCTTGAGCTTTTTGGACAGCCGTAGGCTGATCTGAGCGTCTGACTTGGCCACAGGATCACCTCCTTTTTTCTATCATACCGAAATGGAGGCTCCGTCGGTCGCATGACTTTGTATTATTTCGCATTATTTTTACGCTTCAACTCTTCGCCTCTGGCGGGCAGCAGGACAACTACATCTTGCGGATCTGGGAAAAGATAAAAAATTTCCTTGGAATACGGGACTTTTTTCTTTACATAGGGGGAAAATTGTGATATATTAACCCAGCATGAGAATGCGTCGGTATGCCCACTGGCTTGGTTCCGGGATATGGCCTGCGCAGGTGCGCGGGGTTCTGCCCGCCCGCTACCCAGCCCTTAGGGTAAAACAACAAGCGGCTTTACCGTTAGACGGGAAAGTAGTATGCCGCAATTAAGAAAGGTGGAAATTTCATGATTCGCAAGGACGAAAAGACGGCCGTTATTGAGGCCAACCGCACCCATCCCACTGACACCGGCTCCCCCGAGGTCCAGATCGCCATTCTAACCGCCCGCATCAACGAGTTGACCGAGCACCTGAAGGTCCACAAGCAGGATAACCACTCCCGCCGCGGTCTGCTGAAAATGGTCGGTAAGCGCCGCAAGATGCTGGACTACCTGATGGCCAAGGACATCGAGCGGTACCGCGCTATTATCGCCAAGCTGGGCATTAGAAAATAAGTTTATGCCGCATAGGGCAGCGCGTTCCGCGTGCTGCCCTATGTTCGCATATAAAACCAAACGAAAACTCCGAATTTCCCGCACTTTTTTAGCAGTTGAATATGAGCCGAAGCGCCGAATTTCCCAGCAGGGGTGCTTAGACCGGGGCGAAGGCGAGAACCCAGGAAAGGAACTTTCTGGCTCGATCCTATCCGTTTCGGCCTGTATTCAAGTGCTAAAGAGTTGTTGGACGTTCGGAAAAATTTGAAACAAAGGAGAATCCGAGATGTCAACTATCATCAAGCACAAACAGTTCCCCAAGTACAGGACCTGGACCATGGACTTGTGCGGCCGGCCTCTGACCATTGAAGTGGGTAAGACCACCGAGCTGGCCTCCGCCGCCGCCTGGGTCAAGTACGGTGACACCACGGTCCATGTGGCGGTCACGGTGTCCCCCCGTCCCCGGGACGGCATCGACTTCTTCCCCCTGTCCGTGGAGTTTGAGGAAAAGTTATACGCCGTGGGCCGCATCCCCGGCAGCTTTATGCGCCGGGAGGGCCGCCCCTCTCTGCCCGCCGTGCTGGCCAGCCGCCTGATCGACCGGCCTATGCGTCCCCTGTTCCCCTATGACTTCCGCAACGACGTGTGCATTCAGTGCACTGTCATGAGTGTGGACTACGACTGCTCCCCCGAGGTGGCCGCCATGATCGGCGCCTCCGCCTGCGTCAGCTACTCTGAGATCCCCTTCGCCGGCCCCATCGGCTGTCTGGAGGTGGGCTACTGTGACGGCCAGATTGTCCTGAACCCCAATCAGGAGCAGCGCAAGACCAGCCGCATGGACGTCACTGTGGCCGCCACACGGGAAAAGGTCGTCATGATCGAGGCCGGCGCCGACGAGATCCCCGACGAAATCATGTACGCCGGTATCGTGAAGGCCCACGAGGAGATCCGCAAGCAGATCGACTTTATTGACCAGATCGTCTCCGAGATCGGCAAGCCCAAGATGGAGTATGACCACGCCCAGTTCAACCAGGAGCTGTTCGACAAGATCGTGGACGAGTTCATGGACGAGGCCAAGGAGGCCATGGACACCGACGACAAGAATGTCCGGGAGACCCGCTGGAACGCCATGATCGACAAGTGGCACGAGAAGTATCTGGAGGAGTATCCGGATATGGACCAGTACCTGGAAGAGTTCACCTATAAGTTCCAGAAGAAGATCGTCAAGGCTTGGCTGCTGGAGGGCCACCGTGTGGACGGCCGCGCCAAAAACGAGATCCGTCCCCTGGCCGCCGAGGTGGGCGTCCTGCCCCGGGTCCACGGCTCCGGCCTGTTTACCCGGGGCCAGACCCAGGTGCTGTCCGTGTGTACCCTGAACACCCTGGCCGCCAGCCAGAAGCTGGACACTATCTGGGAAGAGGAAGAGAAGCGGTATATGCACCACTACAACTTCCCCCCTTACTCCGTGGGCGAGGCCCGTGCCCCCCGCTCCACCAACCGCCGGGAGTACGGCCACGGCGCCTTGGCCGAGCGGGCCCTGGTGCCTGTGCTCCCCTCTGTGGAGGAGTTCCCCTACGCCATCCGTGTAGTGTCCGAGGTGCTGTCCTCCAACGGCTCCACCTCCCAGGGCTCCATCTGCGGCTCCACTCTGGCTCTGATGGACGCCGGCGTACCCATTAAGGCCCCTGTGGCCGGCATCTCCTGCGGTCTGATCCAGGACGACAACGGCGGCTTTACTACCTTCATCGACATCCAGGGCGTAGAGGACTTCCACGGCGAGATGGACTTTAAGGTGGCCGGTACAAAGGCCGGCATCACCGCCATCCAGATGGACCTGAAGAACGACGGTCTGACCCATGAGATTATTAAGGAGGCACTGGACATCACCCGTGACGCCCGGTTCGCCATCCTGGACGAGATCATGCTGCCCTGCATCTCCGCCCCCCGGGCCGAGGTGAGCAAGTACGCCCCCAAGATGATCACCGTCAAGATCGATCCCGACAAGATCCGTGAGGTCATCGGCAAGGGCGGCTCCGTCATCCAGAAGATCACCGCCGAGTCTGGCGCCCAGATCGACATTGAGGATGACGGCACCATCCACATCGCCTCCCCCAACGCCGAGGCCTGCGACGCCGCCAAGAAGATGATCGAGACCATCGTCTTTGTCCCCCAGGTGGGTGAGTTGTACTACGGCAAGGTGGTCCGCATCCTCCAGTTCGGCGCCTTTGTGGAGCTGGCCCCTGGTAAGGACGGCATGGTCCACATCTCCAAGCTGGCCGAGCACCGGGTGGACAAGGTGGAAGACGTGGTCAACATCGGCGATATGATCTGGGTCAAGGTCACTGAAATTGACGACAAGGGCCGGGTCAACCTCTCCTATAAGGACGCCCTGCGTGAGATCCGTGCCAGAAAAGAATCCGGCGAGCCCATCAAATAAATCTGTTCTTACCATTTAAACGAGGTGGACAGCAAAGCTGTCCACCTCGTTGCTTTTCCCTCAAAGCACAGAGGGAGTTTTCTTTTACTTTTCCAAAATATGTGCTATAATATCAACAATTCCCACACGGAGTGTCATTTGGGGACCAAAATCACGGCCGTTCTCTCCCACCCGGCCTTTTCTCCCCATAGTAAGAGGTGCCTCCCAATGAAAACGCTGCTTACCATCATGCGACTGCCCGACGGCTCCCAGGAGCACTGCGGCCGGGCTCACACCATCTGGCTGGCCCTGGCCCTGACGGGAATGGGGTGCTGCGTCGGCGGCCTTTCCCTGTTTTTTTCCGCTACCGCCTATGTCAGTCTGAACTCCTGGCATCTGCTGGGCGCCTATCTTTCCAGCCCCTTGCTCATGTTCTTGAATCTTCTGCCTCCTGTCCTGCTGATCTGGCTGTTCTACTTCCTGTTCCGCCGGAGCTGGGCCGCCTTTATCTGTACTTTTCTGCCCGTTTTGGCCATCGCTCTGGCCAACTACTTCAAGATCCGGCTCCGGTCGGACCCCCTGCTGGCCTCTGACTTGTTGTTGGCGGCAGAGGCCGGGGGTATCGTGGGCAACTACACACTGGACCTGACCTGGCTGGTGTGGTTTGCCCTGTTCTGCTTTGTGGCCGGACTGCTCTTTACCATCTTCCTTATGCCCCATGGCATTCAGGGCTGGCGGGAGCGGACCTTCGGCGCCTTGTCCTGTCTGGCCTTGATTGGCGTCGCCTTTGTGTCCCTCTACCTCAACCCCACTGTCTATGACCAGACTCCCACCCAGGCCATCCGTTACGCCTGGTCCGATGTGGAGGTCTATCTGTCCAAGGGTGGACTGTACCCCTTTCTCCACTCCTTCCGGGATATGCTTCCAACCCCACCGGAAAACTACGACAAAGAGGAGGCCGACAGCCTGCTTCAGCAGTACGAGGACCAGAGCATCCCGGAGGGTCAGAAGGTATCGGTCATGGGAATCATGCTGGAGGCCTTCTGTGACCTCACCGACTTCGACGCCCTGGCCGGGCAGGAGGGGGTGACCCAGGTCTATGCCCCCTGGCACCAGCTGGAGGCCCAGTCCATCTCCGGCGACCTGCTGACCAACATCTTTGCCGGGGGCACGGTGGACAGCGAGTGGGCCTTCCTCACCGGCTACTCCACCCATGATGAGTTTTGGAAGGACACCGACTCCTATGTGTGGTATTTGAAGGACCAGGGCTATCAGACCTTTGGCAGCCACCCCGGCTTCGGCTGGTTTTACAACCGCCAGAACGTGAACCAGTACCTGGGCTTTGAGGAATACTGGTTCACAGAAAACCACTATGGGGAGCTGGTGGACCCGGTATTCGCCCAGTGGCACTCCGACCCCCTGTTGGTCCAGGAGCTGCTGGCCCAGATGAAGGAGCGCGTCCAGAGCGGCCCCTGCTTCTCCTTCTCTGTATCCTACCAGAACCACGGCCCATACAGCACCGAGCTATCCTCCGGGCCCCAGCACCTCACCCCAGAGGGCTCCGGTCTAAGCCAGGAGAGCTGTAATATTTGGAACAATTATCTCAACGGCGTGGCCGAGACCCTTCAGGCCCTCACCACTCTCGTTCAGGGGCTGGAGGAGATGGAGGAGCCGGTGGTGCTGGTCCTGTTCGGCGACCACAAGCCCTGGGGCGGCAACGGCAACTCCGCCTATATTGAGATGGGGGCCACCTTTGATTTGTCCACCCTGGACGGCTTCTATGACTACTATGCCACCCCCTATGTGATTTGGGCCAACTCTGCCGCCAAGGAGACCCTGGGCCGGGACTTTGTGGGGGACGGGGGAGACTTCTCCCCCTGCTTCCTGATGACAGAGCTCTTTGACCAGTGCGGCTGGACTGGCCCCGGCTTTATGGAGCTGTCCAGGCAGGTCCGGGCCGTCACCCCCCTGGTCCACACCCAGGGGCTCTATCTGGTGGACGGCCAGCTCACTGATACACTAGCGCCTGAGGATCAGGCTTTGCTGGACCAGTTCCTGTCCGCCGAATATTTCAGAGAGAACCAGCTCCTCCCCGTTGAATAGACAAGGCCCCCGCCTGATATCAGGCGGGGGCCTTTTTGATTACCGAACAAGGAGTTTCTTCATGGCCTCCTCCAGGCCGTCCACTGTCAAGGGGAACATGGGGAACTCCTGGGAAATGGCATCATAGGTCTGGCACCAGTACTGGCCCCACCCCGGCCGCTCACTGGGATTGAGCCATACCGTATGGCCAAAGCGTCCCTTCAGCAGCCGCAGCCAGTCCATGCCACACTTGGGCCCGTCCTCCCGACTGCCGCCGTAGTAGCCGCCCAGCAGCTCATGGGGCGCCATCTGGGCATCCCCCACCAGGATCAGCTTATAGTCGCTGGGGATATTGGACAGCACCCAATCTGTCTGCACTGAGTTTCGGCTCATGAGCATGGGGTCCTGATACAGTCGAGAATAGACGCAGTTGTGAAAATAGTACACCTTCAGATCCTTGAAATGGCCCGACTTGGACACCGCCTGAAACAGAGCTGAACAGAGCTGACTGTAATAGTCCATAGACCCCCCGGAGTCCATCAAAAGAAGCACCTTCACCGTGTTTTCCCTGGGCCGCTTGTATCGCACCTTCAGCACGCCGCCATTGTCGGCGGTGTCTTTGATGGTGTTGTCCACGTCGAACTCCGTGGGGGGGAGGTCCACCAGTCCGGAGAACTGCCGCAGCTTCCGTAGGGCCACCTGGCACTGCCGGGTATCCAGGGTGTTATCCCGGCGGAAATCCCGAAACTTCCGCTCCCCGGCCACCCGGAAGGCCCGTCGGTACATGCTCTGGCCCCCTACTCGAATGCCCTTGGGGGACAGTCCAGAGTTTCCAAAGGTGGACATCCCGTGGGTTCCTACCCAATAACGCCCCCCGTTGTGCTCCTCGGTCTGCTCCTCCATACGCTCCTTCAGCATCCGCTCGATCTCCTCCTCGGAGAAGCCCAGGTTTTTCAGCGCCTGTTCCTCATCCCAGCTGGCGTAGTCGGACAACACCTCGGGCCTGTTCAGCCAGTCCAGCAGCTCCTGAGACACCTCCTGCTGGAAAGGCACGTCCTTAAAATACTCCAGAAAGCAGCGGTCGAAGGTGTCAAAGTCCGCCTCGCTTTTCACCAGAAGACAGCGGCACAGGTGGTAAAAGCCCGTGAAACTGGAGCTGTGGAGCCCCTTGTCCATGGCTTCCACCAGGGCCATCCACTCAGTGAGGGACACCTTTAGGCCGTTCTTCCGCAGGAGATACAGAAAATCCTCAAACATGGCTCACCGCCACTGCCGCCGAAGCGTATCGATGTCCTCGTTTTTCTTCAGCAGCACCCCCAGATAGGGGACCTCCTTGACGATTTTATCCACATTGACGCCGCCGTGCTGAAGGGCCTGAATCCAGTCGATAATCTCACTGGTGGAGGGCTTCTTCTTAATGGTGGGCAGGGAGCGGATCTTGTAAAATGCCTCCAACACCTGGGTAAGCAGCTTGTTGTCGATGTCCGGGAAGTGGACCCGGACGATATCTGCCATCAGCTCCTTGTCGGGGAACTCGATATAGTGGAACACACACCGGCGCAGAAAGGCGTCGGGCAGCTCCTTCTCCGCGTTGGAGGTGATAATAACCACCGGCCGGTGATTGGCCTTGACCGTTCGCCCTGTCTCCGGGATATAAAACTCCATCCGGTCCAGCTCCCACAGCAGGTCATTGGGGAACTCCAGGTCCGCCTTGTCGATCTCGTCGATGAGGAGGATGACCTGTTCCTCGTCAGTAAACGCCTCGCCCAGCTTGCCCAGCTTGACATACTTCTCGATATCGTCCACGCCCTGTCCACCAAACTGGCTGTCGTAGAGCCGCTGGACTACGTCGTAGACATACAGGCCGTCCTGGGCCTTGGTGGTGGACTTGATGTTCCAGATGATGAGCTTTTTCCCCAGCGCCTGGGAGATGGCCTCGGCCAACATAGTTTTTCCGGTACCTGGCTCCCCCTTAATGAGCAGGGGCTTCTGGAGCACCATGGCGATATTGGCCGCCCGGAGCAGCTCCTCCGAGGCCACATAATTCTGACTTCCTCTAAATTCCTTCATTCCAAATATCCTTCCCGGCCCGGGGATTCGGGCCTGTGTAGTCTATGCTCCGAATTTTATAGTCTTTTGCAGAGAAAAGCAACCCCTTTCCCTGAAATTACCTAGAATCACCTGACCTCCCCAAAACTGCACCTATTTCTTGCCAAAAAAATGGTCAGAAATTAAAATAAATTCCCCCTGTGGAGAAATTTTTATTCTGCTGCTCTGACCTTGCAAACGGCGCCGCGTTCCCTCTCTAAGGCTGTAAGGGCAATCCGGGACAGATATCCTTTTGGGAATACCAGCTGCCTCTGTAAGTTGTCAATCTCCCTAACCAGTAGATGATAACCCCACTCCATTTTGACAAGTTTTATTATTTTTTTGATAAGTATACTTGACATAAAAATTTCTATGTGATATGCTCTCTCCATAAGCCGGGGCCTCAAATCAGAAAACGTCCCACAGGGGAGATGGAGGAACGTTATGGACAAAGAGAAAATTTTAGAAAAAAGCAGGAAGGAAAACATGCGCCAAGATGAGATGGAACGCACCGTCCAAGTGGAAGGGGAGTCCTTCTCTCTGATTTTCGTCTTTCTGGTTGGGCTGGTCATTCTCATCTATAATCGGCTCCACGACCTGCCTAGCAGCCAGGTGTTAGCCATGTTTTGGGCCAGTTGTGTGGGCAGCCGAGTGTACCGGCTGACCAAGCGAAAAAACATTTCCGATATCATCACTGGGCTTATTTCTCTTGCATTTCTGGTATTCTGTCTGGTAAGATATTTTACACAGGGGCGGTGATAAAATGGATGACCAGCTGATCTTAAAGAACCGGCTGAAGATAGCCCGTGCGGAAAAAAATCTGTCCCAGGGAGAACTGGCCAAGCTGGTGGGTGTATCCCGCCAGACCATTAGCTCTATCGAAACAGGGCAGTTCAACCCTACGGCCAAGCTGGCTCTGGTCCTGAGCATCGCCTTAGACAAAAAATTTGAGGACCTTTTTTATTTTGACTGACGGCTTTGAGGAGGGTGCAACTTCTATGGAATATTTTGCTGTAGCCCTGTTTTCCATCGGGGTCATTGGTATCCCCATCGCAGTCCTGTTGTACAATGACTATGGAAAAAAGCGGGGGTGCGGCCGGGGATGCGCCACCTGTGGAAATCGTTTTCTTTGCCATCCGGACCAGTATTCTGACAAACCGGAGCAAATCGACAAAAAAGAGACGTCTGGATAAGCAGACGTCTCTTTTTATTGGTGCTTCCATCACTTGTCTGATCGTTTTTTATCAAGGAGCCTTCCTTACCTGTACTTTTGACTTTCCGCTACCGCCATTTCATCACAGCGGTTGTTATATTGATTTTCCGCATGTCCCTTGACCCAATGGAGGTGGACGGTGTGGTAGTCGCACAGATCCAGCAGACGGCCCCAGAGGTCTGGATTCAAGGCGGGCTTTTTGTCACTCTTTATCCAGCCCCGGGCCCGCCAGCCTTTAGCCCAGCCTTTGTCCAGGCCATCGATAACGTATTTAGAGTCAGACCACAGCTCCACAACACAGGGTTCCTTGAGAGCCTCCAAGGCAGTGATAACCCCAGTGAGCTCCATACGGTTATTGGTGGTATGGGCCTCGCCCCCGGACATCTCCTTTTTGTGGGGGCCGTACATCAGGATTGCCCCCCAGCCCCCCGGTCCTGGATTGCCGGAGCAGGCTCCGTCCGTGTAGATGGTAACAGTTTTCATAGTTCTCCTATCGCTGCCTTCCCCTGTGGGAAGGCTTTTATAGCTCCTCCACGATCTCCCGGCGCTTCTGGTCGTACTCCTGCTGGGTGATGAGCCCGGCCTCCCGCAAGGTCTTGAGCTGCTCCAGCCGCTCCCTAGCGTTCAGGGCGGTGGACTGGATATGGTCGTGGGACTCGTCAGAGGGAACGGGTTCTCCTTCTTTGTCCTCTTCAATGCGGATCTCGGGGCCCACATACTTTTTTCCAAACGCGTGAAGGGCGTTTATCACAGTGATTCCCAAAGCGCCCAGCGTCCATATTATTCCAAACGGTCCAAAGGTGGGGATTACCACAAACAGCCCGATCAGGACGAAGATGCCTCCCCATATCGTTCCAAAGGCTCCCTGTGCCTTGCCCGGGCGGTAAGTTACCCGTTTTCTCATGTTTCCTTAGCCTCCTGTCCCGCGGATCCTTTCCAGACGATAAAGGCTGTTATAGCCCACTGGAAAGTTCATCCTCTCCTGTCGGTTTGCGGCCTCCTTACGACTGGAGCTTTTACTCCTGATTGACGGGGGACTGCTCATTCTCGTCCGCCTGCTCCTCCCGCTCGGTGAGGGCCAGGGAGATGACCTGATCCCCCTCCTCCTTGAAGCGCATGACGATGACGCCCTGGGTAGCCCGGCCGGCGGTGCGGATGGCATCCACATGAGTACGGATCAGGATGCCGCTCTGGGTGACCAGCAGCAGGTCCTCTGAGCCGTCCACTACCTTGACGCCCACCACAGGCCCGGTCTTTTCGGTAACCATATAGTTTTTGATGCCGATGCCGCCCCGGTTCGTGATCCGGTACTCCTCCACCGGGGTCCGCTTGCCATAGCCCTTTTCTGTAATGGATAGGAGGCATTTGCCCTCGGCAGCACGGGCGGCCCCTACCACATAGTCCCCATCCCGAAGGCGGATGCCCCGGACGCCCACAGCGTCCCGGCCCATAGCCCGAACGTCGTTCTCGTCAAAGCAAACGGCCATACCGTCGTGGGTGGCGATGAGGATATTCTGCTTTCCGTCAGTCTCTCGGACGGAGATCAACTCATCCCCCTCGTCCAGCCGGAGAGCCCGGATGCCACTGGCCCGAATATTTTTCAGCGCGGAGGCAGCCAGACGCTTTACTGTGCCGTTCCGGGTGACCATAAACAGGTATACCTCGTCCTCGGTGAAGTCCCGGAAGTGGACCATGGTCTGAATCCGCTCTCCCTGCTCCACCTGGAGGATATTGACGATATTGGTCCCCTTGGCGGTCTTGCCGCTCTCTGGAATCTGGTAACCCTTCTTTCGGTAGACCTTGCCCGTGTCGGTAAAGAACAGGATATAGTCATGGGTGGAGGCGGTAAACACATCCACCACATAGTCCTCCTCCCGTGTGGTGATCCCCTTCTTTCCCATTCCGCCCTTGGACTGGGCGGCGTACTCGCTGACCGGGGTGCGCTTGATATAGCCCGCCTGGGTCAGGGTAAAGACACACTGCTCCTCCTCGATCAGGTCCTCAATGTCGATCTCGTCCTCTACATCCTGGATCTCAGTGTACCGCACGTCTCCGTACTTGTCCCGGATGGCGGTCAGCTCGTCCTTGAGCACGCCCCGGAGCATCTCCTCGCTGGCCAGCAGGCGGTTGAAGTAGTCGATGCGCTTCTCAAGCTCCTCATATTCGTTTTGAAGCTTCTCCCGGTCCAAACCCTGCAGGGCCTTCAGCCGCATATCCAAAATGGCCTGGGCCTGAACATCGTCCAGGGAGAATCGGGTCATCAAGGCTTCTTTGGCGTCGTCATAGCGGGAGCGGATGATCTGGATGACCTCGTCAATGTTATCCTGGGCCACCAGCAGGCCCTCCAGCAGATGGGCCCGCTCCTGGGCTTTTTTCAGGTCGAAGCGGGTGCGGCGGATAATGACCTGCTCCTGATAGGAGATGTACTCGTCCAAAATATGGCGCAGAGAGAGGATGCGGGGCTGGAGCTTGCCGTTGACCTCCACCAGGGCCAGCATATTGATAGCAAAGGTAGTCTGGAGTTGGGTCTGGGCAAACAGGCGGTTGAGCACCACCTGGGGGTTGGCATCCCGCTTTAGTTCAATGACAATACGCATCCCGTTCCGGTCGGATTCGTCCCGGATGTCGGAGATGCCTTCCAGCCGCTTGTCCTCCACCTGATCGGCCATGTTCTTGATCAGCATCCGCTTGTTGACCTGATAGGGGATCTCGGTGATGATGATGCGGGTGCGGTCCTTGCCAAACTCCTCAAACTCATGGCGGGCCCGGACCACCACCCGGCCCCGGCCGGTGGCATAGGCCGCCCGAATGCCGGACCGACCCATGATGATGCCGTGGGTGGGGAAGTCGGGGCCCTTGATGTGCTCCATCAAATCGGAGAGGGTACACTCCGGGTCGTCCAGCACCCGAATGGTGGCGTCGATGACCTCCTTCAGGTTGTGGGGAGGGATGTTGGTGGCCATGCCCACGGCAATGCCGGAGGAACCGTTGACCAGCAGGTTGGGGAAGCGGGAGGGGAGCACCTTGGGCTCCTTCCGGCTCTCGTCAAAGTTGGGGTCCCAGTCCACCGTGTCCTTTTCAATATCCCTCAGCATTTCGTCGGACAGCTTGGACATCCGGGCCTCGGTGTAACGGTAGGCAGCCGGGGGATCACCGTCGATGGAGCCGAAGTTACCGTGGCCGTCCACCAGCATATAGCGCATGGAGAAGTCCTGAGCCAGACGGACCAGGGCGTCGTACACGGACTGGTCACCGTGGGGGTGGTACCGGCCCAGCACATCGCCCACGCAGGTGGCGGACTTCTTAAAGGGTTTATCCGCCGTCAAGTTATCCTCATACATGGCGTAGAGGATGCGGCGGTGGACGGGCTTCAGGCCGTCACGGACATCGGGCAGGGCCCGTCCCACGATGACGGACATGGCGTATTCGATATAGGACTGTTCCATCTCCGGTACCAGGGGGGAGGTAACAATATGCTGGTCCGGGTAGCGGATCTCCTCGGGATCGTATTGTGGTTTTTTGCTCATGAATTTATTTCCTCCTTGTTAGAGGCTCATTTTCTCCTTCTGAGCCAGCCGCAGGCCACACCCGCCAGGGAACCCAGCAGGCAGGCCAGAGCGCAGAACAGGGCAAATCCTGTCTCATAGGGATGGTACAGGTTGATGACGCACAGCAGGAACACCAGGCACAGCCAAAGCCGCCTCACCCGAACCCACAGCAGGGTCTTAGAGTACGGCAAAGGTAAGGAACAAGACCAGCGCCAGGGAGGCGCCGTTGGGCGGTGTGACGGACTCCGTGCCGGGCAGGGGAGCTCCCAGCAAAATGATATGCTCCATATCAATAGTCCAAATTGACGGCATATCTGGCGTTGCGCTCGATGAACTCCTTCCGGGGCTCCACCTTCTCACCCATCAGAATAGTAAAGGTCTCGTCGGCCTTAACGGCGTCGTCCAGCTCGATGCGGCGCAGGGTGCGCTTCTCCGGGTCCATGGTGGTCTCCCACAGCTCGTGGGGGTTCATCTCGCCCAAACCCTTGAAGCGGCTGATATCAATCTTTACATTGGGATTACCCCCCCGCATCTCGGCAGAGATGGCATCCCGCTCCTCATCGGAGAAGGCCACACGGGTGGTCTTGCCCCGTGTCAGCTTGTACAGGGGAGGGACGGCGGAGTAGACATACCCGTGCTCGATGAGGGGCCGCATGAAGCGGAAGAAGAAGGTGAGCAGCAGGGTGCGGATATGGGCGCCGTCCACGTCGGCATCGGCCATAATGATGACCTTGTGGTAGCGCAGCTTGCTCAAATCGAACTCCTCTCCGATGCCGGCACCCAGAGCGGTGATTACCGGGGTGAGCTTGTCGTTACCATATACCTTGTCCGCCCGGGCCTTCTCCACATTGAGCATCTTGCCCCATAGAGGGAGGATCGCCTGGAAGCGGCTGTCCCGGCCCTGGGTGGCGGAGCCGCCGGCGGAGTCGCCCTCGACGATATAGATCTCGGTGAGCTCCGGGTTGGCCTCGTTGCAGTCCCGCAGCTTGTCCGGCATGGCCGCCCCGCCCAGGGCAGTCTTTCGGCGGATGGATTCTCTGGCCTTACGGGCGGCTTCTCTGGCCCGATTGGCAGTGAGGGCCTTATCCAGAATAGCCCGGCCCACAGCGGGGTTCTCCTCCAGATAGGTCTCCAGCTTTTCGGTGACAATGGCGTTGACCAGAGTACGCATCTCGCTGTTGCCCAGCTTTGCCTTGGTCTGACCCTCAAACTGGGCCTCGGTCAGCTTGACGGAGATAACCACGGTCAAGCCCTCCCGGCAGTCCTCGCCGGACACCTTGTCATCGTCCTTCAGCACCTTGATTTTCTTTCCGTAGGCGTTGAGCACGTTTGTCAGAGCGCGGCGGAAGCCCTCCTCATGCATACCGCCCTCAGGGGTATGGACGTTGTTGGCGAAGGACACCATCACCTCGCTGTACCCGTCGTTATACTGCATGGCCACTTCGGCCATGCTGTCCTCCCGGGCTCCAGACATATAGATGACGTCGTTGTGAAGGGGGTCCTTATTTTTATTCAGGAAGGTAACAAACTCCCGAATGCCGCCCTCGTAGCACATGTCGTCCTCTTGCTCCTGGCCAGGCCGCAGGTCCACGGTCTGGATGCGCAGGCCGGCGTTGAGGAATGCCTCCTCCCGCATACGGGTGTGCAGGGTCTCATAGTTATACTCCAGGGTGTCAAACATCTCCGGGTCGGGCTTGAAGGTGACGGTAGTGCCGGTGTGATCAGTCCTGCCCACTACCTTCATACTCTGGGTGATCTTACCCCGGGAAAACTTCATCTCATAGATCTGCCCGTCCTTGTGGACCTGGACCTCCAGCCACTCGGACAGAGCGTTGACCACTGAAGCGCCCACGCCATGGAGGCCGCCAGACACCTTATACCCGCCGCCGCCGAATTTTCCGCCAGCGTGGAGGATGGTAAAGACTACCTCTAGGGCGGGCCGGCCGGTCTGGGGCTGAATATCTACCGGGATGCCCCGGCCGTTGTCAGTGACGGTAATGGTATTGCCAGGATTGATGGTCACTGTGATATCCGTGCAGTAGCCCGCCAGAGCCTCGTCAATGGAGTTGTCCACAATCTCGTAGACCAGGTGGTGCAGGCCAGACTCGCTGGTAGAGCCGATATACATACCGGGGCGCTTGCGGACCGCCTCCAGACCCTCCAGCACCTGGATCTCAGAGCCACCATATTCGTGGTTGGTCTGGGTGGTGTTCAGCTCATTCAGTTCGTTTCGTTCTTCAGACATAATTTACCTCCGGTTTCATATGGTGGAAGGGTCAAGACGGGAGGGGCAAGAGGCGCTCTCTTTCCTCTCCTCTCTTGACTCTTCGTAATAAAAAAAGAAAATATCACTCAAAGGAATTTCGCTCTGCCCGGCTGACCAGGGCAGAGGGGGACAGAGAAGATAGATAGACCGTGGGAGGGGACTTGCCGTCCCCCGCTAAAATAAAGGACCTGGGAAGGTCATCGGTAAGCCAGACCGACCGACCCTCCCGTTCTGCCCGCTCTAAAAATTCCCGGGTCTTATAGGCCCAGCTGGCGTTGTCCAAATCGAAAATGGCCAAAATTTCCCGGTGAGGAAGTACCACGGACTGGCCTAAATACAAGTACATAACAAACTCCCTATTTTCTCCTTGAACACAAAAATGCTGGCAGTTCATAAAATACACAGCCAACCATCCAAAAAAATGCAATCGACGGAATGACAATCAGCTTTGCCCTCATATCTGCCCCTATGGGCAGATACCATGTAATCCAGCAAATCAAAAAAATAGCCCCGCTAACCAATAGAGATAATTTCTTTCCTTTTTTTCGGCCCCTTACAGACAGCCAAAATTGAAGGGAATAGGAGAGCGCCGCCGGCCAGGCTACCAGTCCTAGGGCTACCAGTCCACCATGTCCAAAGAGAGCTCCGCCGAACCATGGGCTGGATAATTCCTGCCAATATGAAATAAGATTCCGCAGCACAGTACCTTCCTCCATACAGCACATGATGAACTTTTTTATGAATCAAGCCCTGTCGGAGCCCTTTTAAATTAAAATCCCCGAACAAATTAAATTTTCTCTCTGGAAATTTTCCGCCGCCGCGACTTCGATTTGACGGCGCAAATACGCCGTTTTAGATATTCGTTACAATAGAGCCGTCTCGAATATGAAACACCCGACCACCCTCCAGCCCCTCCAGCTTTTCCTCCTCACAGCAGGTAATAAATACCTGGCCGCCACGGATACGGTTAAGAACAAAGGCCTGCCGTTTCGAGTCCAGCTCAGACAGCACGTCGTCCAACAGCAGGACTGGCCATTCTCCTGTCTCCTCCTGAAAGATCTCCCGCTGGGCCAGCTTCAGGGATAGGACCGCTGTTCTGGTCTGGCCCTGGGAGGCGTAGGTTTTAGCCAGCTGCCCACCGATGGATACCACCAAATCATCCTTATGGGGACCGGACAGGCACTGGCGGGCGTCCAGCTCCGCCTGGCGGTGGCTCTCCTGGTGGGCCAGTAGCTGGGGAAGGATCTCTCTGGGCTGTGCCATGGGGTCAGTTACCGTGGACACTGTTTCATAGGATAGTTCCAGCCGCTCCCTTCCGCCGGAAAAATCGGCGTGGATGGCCGGGGCGTGTTTCTCCATCCGGCGGATAAAATGGGCCCGGTAGTGGATCAGGATGGCCCCGGTCTGAGCTAGGCGCAGATTAAAGTCATCCAGGGTCTGAAGCAGAGATGGGTTCTCCGGCCAGTCTCGCAGAATGCGGGTCTTGTGGTCATAAAGGCGGTTATATTCTGCCAATGCCTGACTGTATCGGGGGCGGAGCTGGCAGATGGCCCCATCCAGAAACCGGCGCCGGGCGGAGCTCCCCTCCCGGATAAGATACAAGTCCTCCGGGCAGAACAACACCGTGGTCAGGATCCCGGCCAGCTCCCCGGCTGTCTTAAGGCGTACGCCGTTGGAAAAAAGCTGTCTGCCCCGGCCCCGGAACAGCTTGGCCTCCAAAGTGAACACCCGGTCCCGACTGGCCACCTCCCCTTTGAGAAAAGCGGAGTCTATCCCCATCATGATCATCTCTCTGTCATAGCGGGCCCGATGGGACCGGGCGGCGGAGAGGTAGGCGACTGCCTCCAGCAGATTGGTCTTTCCCTGGGCGTTGTCCCCATATATCAGGTTGACCCGCGGGTCAAAGGAGGCCTCCAGATGGGTATAATTTCGAAAAAAATCCAGCTCTAAGGCGTTTACGATCATGTAACCACCAATTCAAGGGCGTGGTCGATGGCCGCCCGGTCCCCAGGGCGAAGCTTCTTGCCCCGCATTTCGCACACCTCGCCGTTGACTGTCACCCGGCCCTCCTGGATGATAAGCTTGGCGTCGCCTCCGGTCTCCACTGCGCCAGCGAACTTCAGTAAATCCTGGAGCTTTATAAATTCAGTTTTTATTTTGACCTCATGAGATTCCATAGCGGCCTCAACTTTCTAAGGTTATTGTTTTGGCTTCCATACCGCAATTCCAGCAGCGATACAAGGCAGCAAAAAGATGGGGAGAGCAGCGTGTCTTGTTACATATCGATAAAAGCTCCAATGTTCTCTGGAATAAACCTCCCCCAAGGTCTGATATACCAGAAAAAAGCCAGCAATCGCTACGATACAGACCAGGACCGTAATACCTGTCACAAGGCCCTGCTTTCCCTCTTTTTTACATAGGTAGCTGGCTGAAATAAGAAGGATACAGGCAACATAGTGCCAAAATATCCAAAACACCAAGGGAATCCAGAATGAAATGAGAAGGAAAAATCCCAGAAATCCCAATACATTGATGAAATAGGATTTATGCCTCTGCCAGAGCGTCAATCGGTCGTTCTGTTCCATGGTATCCTTCCTTTCTGTTCTCTCTGTTTTTTGGTCCCGGTCTTTAATTGGCCTTCAAACGGACGGGCAGCACCATATAAATGAACTTCTCCTCCCCCTCGGCGGGCAGGATGACACAGGGGGCCACACCGGAGGTAAACTCCATCCGGAGCTTGTCAGCGGGGGCGGCCTTCAGAGCGTCCATCAGATACTTGTTGTTAAATCCAATCTCCAGCCCGCCGCCGTTGCCGCTAATAGGGCACCGGTCGGCGGTGTCGCCCAGGGCGGTCTTTGTCGTAATATCTACCACCCCATCCCCAAAAAGGCAGCGAAGGGGAGATTTCAGCTTCTCGCTGATGATAAGGGACACCCGGTCAATGGAGGACAAGAGTGCTTTAGCTTCCACTTCCACTTGAATCGTGTTATTTCGAGGAATGGCGTTCTTATAGGGCAGAAACTCTCCCTCCAGCCTGCGGCAGACCAGAAGGATATCCCCGGTCTGGAACAGGATATGCCGGGCTCCCTGGATAATGGTCACCTTTTCTTCCCCGGAGCAGATCTTTTCCACCTCGTTAAGAGCGGAGCCGGGGACCACAAAGGAGAACGCCTCGGCCCCGGTTTTTTCCTCTACATCTTCCCGGCGGAGTGCCAGACGATAACCGTCCACAGACACCACAGTGAGGCGGCTGCCCTCCACATCAAAGAGGGAGCCAGTATGGATGGGGCGGCTCTCGTTGTCGCTGACGGCAAAGAGAGTCTGGGCAATCATGGACCGGAGCACAGGCTGGCTCAACACCAGAGAGTTCTGCTGGTCCACTGAGGGCAGTTCTGGAAACTCCTCGGCATCGGTGCCCAGGATGTTGATTTCATACATCCCGCATTTGATATTGACCGAGTAACCCTGTGAGGAAAATACCACCACATCATCTGGCATTTTCCGGCAGGCCTCCCCCAGCAGGCGGGCGGAGAGAACCAGGGAACCCCCTTCCTTGATCTCCGCCGGTACCGTAGCCTGGATGCCAGTTTCCAGATTATAACCAGTCAGCTTCAGCTGTGCTCCGGCCTCGATGAGAATGCCCTCCATGGCGGGGATAGAGCTCTTAGCCGCCACTGCCCGAGAGGCCACGGTAACAGCGGAAGACAGCAGGGCCTTTTCACAGGAAAATTTCATATGGATTCCTCCGATCTCTTTCTCTCTCCCGGAAGGGGAGAGGACAGGATATATTTCGTAGTAGTTAGCCGTAGGAGAAAAAATTGTGGAAAGATGGCTGAAAGCTCTGGGGGAGTAAGAAAATAGCTTCCACAGGGGATGTGGATAGAGAAAAGCTCTTTTCCACAGAGAAAAAATTATCCACATTGGTCAACAGATAATCCACAAAAAAAGGTGGATAACTTATGTGTTCTCTGATTTTTTCAAGATCTCCTATGGGTCTATCCTTCGCGCTTTTTTATTCGTACCGGCTGTTGATGTTGGCAGTGATGTCCTTGACGATCTCCGCCTTTTCCGAGTCGCTTTTGATGGACTCCTCGATTTGACGGATGGAGTGGATGACTGTACTGTGATCCCGGCCGCTGAACTCCTGGCCGATCTCGTCCAGAGAGAGGTTGGTCATCCTTCGGATCTGATACATAGCGATCTGGCGGGCCAACACGATGTCCTTGGACCGGCCTTGGCCCCGTAGAATGGTAGGTTCTATGTTGTAGAACTTGCATACCTCGTCAATGATAACATCCGCTGTGGGCAGGATATCCGACTTTTCCTTGAACATATCTTTTACCGCCCGGACCACGGTGTCCTTGTCCACAGTGGCGCCCATCAGATCCCGGTAAGCCATGATTTTGTTGATGGTCCCTTCGATCTGCCGCACGTTGGCGGTAATGTTCTCGGCGATGAGTTGGAGCAGAAATTCGGGCAGGTCCAGCCCCATACGGACAGCCTTAGTTTTAATGATGGCCATTCTGGTCTCATAGTCGGGAGGCTTGATATCGGCGGGCAGGCCCTGCTCGAATCGGGTCTGAAGTCGCTGGTCCAGCCGAAGCAATTCCTTTGGGGGGCGGTCAGAGGTGAATACGATCTGGTGCCCGGCCTCGTACAAGGTGTTGAAGGTGTGGAACATCTCCTCCTGGGTGGACTCCCGGCCGGCGATGAACTGAACGTCGTCCATCAGAAAGACATCCGCCTCCCGGTATTTCTCCCGAAACTGCTGATTGCGGCCCTCTCGGATGGCGGCTACCAGTTCGTTGGTAAAGGTGTCCCCCTTGATGTAGACGATCTTATAGTCTGGATGGTTGGCGTGGATGGTGTGGGCGATGGCGTAGAGTAGATGGGTCTTGCCCAGTCCGGATTCGCCGTAGATAAACAGCGGGTTGTAGCCCGCCCGGCCCGGAATATCGGCCACCGCCCGGGCGGCGGAGTAGGCGTATCGGTTGGAGGAGCCTACCACAAATCGCTCGAAGGTATAATCGCTGGTGCCGGGAAACAGGATATCCTGTTTGGCCGCGCTGGTATTCTCCAGCTCTTTTTCCGTCAGGACCACCACCTTCAGGTCCATAGAAAACAGTTCTTTCAGGGCTGCCTCGATCTTCGGAATATAGAGGGATTTAATCACGCTCTGAGTATAGTCGTTTGGGGTCGATATGGTAAAACTGTCCTCAGTGAGGGATACGGCTTTCGCGTCGTCAAACCATGTTTTGATGGTGGTAGGGCTCAGGCCTTGCTGCTTCATCAGTTCGATGACCTTTGCCCAGATATCGTCGGCAGGGTTCATTGGAGTCCTCCTTAAAACAGTCTGAAAACTTGGAAAGCGCCTTCCCCTGCACAGAGAAGGCGGCTGGTCGGTTTCATCGGGATGTTCCTGAAAATAGGATTTTCCATATTGAACATTATACCAAAATTGGGGCTGGACCGCAAGGATTTCCCTTTATTTTTATTTATAATGTAAGGGAAAAAAATAGTCCAATTTGTGTATAGGAAAGATATCTGACACAAGATGTAGAGATATGAGGAAAAAGAGAGAAAAAAGTTGACTCAGATGATAAAAAAGATGGTTGACATCAGGTCCCATCATCGTCTATAATGAGTAACGCTTTCCTGCAAAGGGGCTATTGTACCCATTTTTGCGGAAATACCGGCCGGGGTCTATCCGGCGCCGGAAAGAGCAGACCGCAGTTTCTTTGGAAACTGTTGTTGGGCCGGGAAAGCCGGCTTGAGATCAAATGAGGAGGTGTCCCCCATGCTTCGTACCTATCAGCCCAAGAAGCGCCAGCGTTCCAAGGAGCACGGCTTCCGCAAGCGTATGGCCACCCGCAATGGCCGCAAGGTGCTGGCTCGCCGCCGCGCCAAGGGCCGCGCCCGCCTGACCCACTGATGAGACTGGCGGGACCAGAGTCGTCCCGCAAAACCATCCTGGGATGAGCGGAAGACCGGATCTGATGCAGATGCGGTGAGAGGACACGATTTTTATAGATCGGGCAGAAGGGGCGTGGGATCTGATCCCCCGCCCCAAACGCGCATACGGAGATTCCTGTAAACCAATGGAGATGCCCTGGACAGAGGGAGGAGTATCATGAAGCACACCGTTTCATTGAAACAGAATCATGAATTCCGCCGCCTGTACAACAAAGGAAAAAGCGCGGTGTCCCCCTATTTTGTGGTATATTGCCGCAAAACGGGCCGGGACCAGAGCCGGCTGGGCATTACCACTGGCGTGAAGCTGGGCAACGCTGTGAAGCGCAACTTTGTCCGCCGCCGTATCCGGGAGCTGTACCGTACCAATGAGGAGAAGTTCCTCCCAGGTTTCGACATCGTGGTGGTGGCCCGGACGCGGGCCATCTTTGGCCGGTACAGGGAACTGGAGCGCAGTTTTCTCCAGCAGATGAAGAAGTTGGGACTTATGGCCCAGTCCGACAAAATGGAGGACAGGCCATGAAATGGCTGCTCCTGAAGCTCATCCGGTCCTACCAGCGCAATATCTCGCCCCTGCGCCCCCCTTGCTGCCGCTTTATCCCCACCTGTTCTGCCTACGCCCTGGAGGCAGTGGAGAAATACGGCGCTCTCAAGGGAGGCTGGCTGGCCCTGCGCCGCATCCTTCGGTGCCACCCATTCCACCGGCAGAGATCGATCCAATATGATCCTGTCCCGTAACGAGACCGGGCCCGCCGCCCCAACCTGATTTGTGGAGGTAACATTGTGGGTATCATACTAAAACCCTTTGCCTGGCTGCTGCTGACCTTTTATAATATCTTTAACAGCTACGGCCTGGCCCTGATCCTGTTCGCCATTGTGATTAAGCTCATTCTCTTCCCTGTTTCTCTGAAGAGCAAGAAGAGCATGATTCAGATGAATTTGCTCTCCGGCAAGATGCAGCAGCTGCAAAAGCAGTACGGCAAAGATCGGGAGCGCTATAACCTTGAGGTGCAGAAACTTTACGAGCGGGAGAAGGTCAACCCCATGGGCGGCTGCCTGTGGTCCCTGATTCCTATGATTGTGCTCATCGCGCTGTATGGCATTATCCGCGAGCCGATCACCTACTTCATGAACCTGTCTATGGACCAGATCAAGGAAGTGGCCCAGCTGCTAAACTGGGATACCGTAGCGGTCACCCAGGGCTGGGTGACCCAGGCCATGATGGACAAGGCCGGCGGCGTCTTTGAGAACGGCGCCTATAATCAGCTGTATCTGCTGTCCCTGATCAATGACTCCAATCTGGCTTCGCTCCAGGCTGCCCTGGGTGAGGCCGGCAGCGGCTTATTTGTTATGAACTTCCAGTTCCTGGGTCTGGACCTGTCCCTCATCCCCACTTGGAAATTCTGGATCGGCGGCCTGAAATGGAGCTCGATTGGCCTGTTTCTCCTGCCCTTGGTGTCCACCGGAGTGTCCTTCCTATCCATGAAGGTGTCCATGGCAACCAACAAGATGAATACCAAGACTCAGAATGCCCAGATGGATCAGACGAATAAAATAATGATGTGGATGATGCCGCTGATGTCTCTGTGGATCGGCTTTACCGTTCCTGCCGGCCTGTCTGTCTACTGGGTGGCCCAGTATTTCGTCACCATGGCCCAGGAGGTCATCTGCGGCAGGATGCTGAAGAAGGACTATGAGGCTGCCCGGCTGGCCGCTGAAGAGCGGGAGCGCCAGGAGAAGGAAGAGGAAAAGCGCCGTAAGGAGGAGGCTCGTCTGGAGCGGGCCCGCCGCATCGAGGAAGAGAAGCAGAACAAGGGCAAGAAAAAGTCTGGTCAGAAGAAGAAAAAAGATGAGGAACCCGATCAGGAGGGCGTCAACAAGGAGGACAGCCGGGAGGGCATCCGAGCCTACGCCAGGGGCAGGGCTTATATACCCGGCCGGTTTGGCGGCGTCACACCCTATCAGGATCCCAATATCCTGATCCGTGCCCAGATGGAGGCTCAGGCCGCCGCCAAGGGAAAAAAGAAGGGTCAGCCCGCCCCTGAGTCCCAGGCGGAACAGCCTGCCGCTCCCGTTCAGACGGAGCAGCCGGCGGCTGAAGCCCCAGCTCAGGAGGAGTTAGATGTCCAGTCCGCCCAGGCTGTGGAGGAGCATATGCCCTCTGCCGCTGAAGTGACCGAGGAAGCCGAGACTCAGGAAATCGAGGTCGAGGTAGAGGAGATCGAGGTCGAAGTGCCGGATGAGGACGAGAAGAAGGAGGGTATCTGACTATGATCAAGTGGATTGAGACCACCGGACGCTCTGAGGAGGATGCCATCTCCGCCGCCCTGTTCCAGCTGGGCCTGGACCGGGACGATGTGTCTGTTGAAGTGATTGAGCGGGCAAAATCCGGATTTCTGGGTTTTGGCAGCAACCCCGCCAAGGTCCGTGTGAGCTATGAGGTGGAGGATGGCTCTCCCAAGCCTATGATGGAGGACCTGCTGGAGGAGATTTCTGTCCGCCAGGAGAAGCCCAGACAGGTGGAGAAAAAGCCTCAGCCCAGGGAGGAGCGTGTGCTGTCTGCCGCTCCTGTCCAGGAGAAGGAAGAGGAACAACCCGCCGCCCCTGTGGAAGAGGAGACTATTTTGTCCGCTAAACCTGGCTGGAAGAGCCAGCAGCCCCGCCGGGACCGCCGGAATGAGGGTAAGCGCCGTCCCGCGCCTGGCCAGCTCCAGGAGGGAGATGAGGTGCTTATCAGCAGCAGGGAGCACAAACCCCTGCGGACAGAAACGCCCGCGGTCCCCGTATCTGAGGACGATGAGAAGGCCCAGAAGATTGCCACATTCCTCACCGGTCTGATGGAGCACCTGAATGTGCAGGCCGCTCCTGAGATTTTTGTCACCGAGGAGGGCAACTATAAGGTGCGTCTCCAGGGGCAGGATCTTGGGGCTATCATCGGCCGCCGGGGAGAAACGCTGGACGCTATTCAGCAGCTGACAAACTACGCCATCAATCATGGTCAGTCTAAGCGGGTCCGTATCCACGTGGACGCTGAAGGTTATCGCTCCAAGCGGGAGGAGGCCCTTCAGCGCCTGGCGGTGAAGGTAGCCGGCAAGGTGGTCAAGTACCGGAAGAATATGACTTTGGAGCCCATGAACGCCTATGAGCGCCATGTGATTCACACTGCTCTTCAGGACTATCCCAATGTTACCACCTACTCCACCGGTGTGGAGCCCAACCGCCGCACTGTGGTGGCCTATGCTCCCGGTCAGAAATAAGAGAATGCACGGGCGGCGGGAGAAATTTTCTCCCGCCGCTTTTTTTCAGTTGGAGGTGTCCCATGCCTACGCCTTTATATGACGCGGTGAAAAAGTACGCGGACCAAGAGCCTTTCCGATTCCATATGCCGGGGCACAAGGGAGGGCCTGTTCCCCTGATGGCGGAGCTGAAGTGGATGACCCCCATTGACCTCACCGAGCTGCCCCCTACCGGGAACCTGTACGAAGGGGGTGAGCCCTTTGCTTCCGCCCAGGCTCTATGGGCAAAGGAGTTTGGCTTTGAATACTGCCAATTTCTCACCGGCGGCTCTACCCAGGGCATCCACACCGGACTGGCCCTGTGTTGTCCGCCGGGGAGTAAAGTGCTAGTGGACCGAAACTGCCACCGGGCGGTGTTTAACGCCATGGCTCTGCTGGATCTGGAGCCCATCTATCTGGAGCGCCCTTGGCTGGGAGAGGAAAGCCTGATCGGTCCGATTTCCCCGGAAACTGTGGAAAATATGCTGTGCCAATGTCCTAAAATAAAAACAGTTTGTATTACTTCTCCAACATATTCCGGAGTATTATCAGATGTTGGCGCAATTTCTCGTCTCGTTCACGCCCATGGTGGAAAACTTTTTGTAGACGGCGCCCACGGCGCCCATCTGCCCTTCCTAGGTCTGGCTCCCTTCTGGGAAGCGGATGGAGTTGTAGTGTCTGCCCACAAGACCCTTCCCACCCTGGGACAAGGGGCCCTGCTCTTTACCAATGGGATGGACCCGGACCGGGTGCGGCGGTTGGCCTCGGTCTTTGGCACCTCCAGTCCCTCCTATCCCATTATGGCCAGCATGGACACGGCCCGAGAGTGGATGGTCAAATGGGGACATCACGACTACCGCCGGACCGCTCTCCGGGTGGCACAGCTGCGGGAGCAATTCCCCTCCCTGAGAGAAAAAAGACTGTCGCTGGACCCCACCCGCTTTGTCCTCAGCGTCCAGAACGGTCCCGCTTTTACCCGCGCGCTGGAGAAGCGCGGCGTTTATCCGGAGATGGAGGACGGGGGCCATGTGGTCTTTATCTGCACCCCCTTTGATAACAGCTTTTCCCTGAGTGCGCTGGAGAGGCGGCTGGAGGAGCTGCGGGAGCAGATGGGACCCTGTCCGCCCATTCCAGCTCCGCCTCTGCCGGAGCAGGCCATGTCTCCCCGGCAGGCTCTCTTTGCCCCCAGCCGGGTCTGGCCGCTGGAGGACTGTGAGGGGGAGGTGGCCGCCTGTCAGATTGCGCCTTACCCTCCGGGAGTACCAGTAGTGGCTCCCGGGGAGGTAATCTCAAAAAAATCGCTGGCCTATTTGAAACAAATAGGATATAATATAAAATCAGAGGTGCGGATTGCCGCCCTCTAATGGAGAATGTTCCCACAAGTGAGGAAGGTTATGGAATTTTCGGCCTTGGCTGGCAACGACAGGTTGAAGGAGCAGCTCTCCCAGCAGGAGAGCGGCCGCGGCCTGGCCCACGCCTACATTATTTCAGGTCCAACCGGCTCCGGCCGGCATACTTTGGCCCGGCTGCTGGCCGCCGCTATGGTATGCACGTCCGATAGCGGCGGCAGGCCCTGTGGAAAATGCTCCCCATGCAAAAAGATAATCGCTGGAATCCATCCAGATTTTGAGATTATTTCCGGCCCGGAGGAGGGCAAACCTATCACCGTGGATCAGATCCGAGCCCTCCGAAGCGACGCATATATACGTCCTAACGAGGGGGATCGGAAAATATATCTGCTGGAAGGGGCAGACCAGATGAATGCCTCCGCCCAGAATGCCATGTTGAAGCTGTTGGAGGAGGGCCCTGGATATGCCGTCTTTCTGCTGTTGGCGGAGAACGGGGGGGGACTGCTTCAGACAGTGCGCTCCCGGTGCGAGGAACTGGTGCTGTCCCCTGTTTCTGTGGTCCAGTGCCAGAGCTGGCTGAAGGACCGCTTTCCCCAAAAAAGCTTGGAGGAGATCCAGACAGCCGCTCTGGATTGCCAGGGCATTCTGGGCCGGGCGGTGGACCGGCTGTCTGGGACCGACGAGAAAACCAGGACCAGAGAGGAGCAGGCGGACCGGCTGGCCCAGGCCGTGGAGGAAGGTACGGAGCTGCAGCTCTTTGAGGCGGCCATGGTTTTGGATAGGATGGACCGGGAGGAGCTGAACCGACTGCTGGACAGTCTGGAGGCGGCTCTAGGTGCCCGAATTGGGAGGAGCGGCGACCGCCGTAGATCCCTCCGGGGAGTAGAGCTGGTCCATCAGCTGAGGAGGGCTTCACAGCTCAACGCCAATTCCGGTCAGCTGGCTGGCTGGTTATGTGCCGGGATGTTCATAAAGGAGTGAGAACTCCGGGAGCGGAGCAGGGAAAAGGCGGCACAGCCGCCGGCCCCGCGTATCCACTCTGGAGAGAAGAAGGAGAATCCCCTATGGTAGAGATCATCAGCGTCCGCTTTCAAAGCGGCGGAAAGCAATATTATTTCAACCCCGATGGACGGCAGTTCCAGATAGGGGACGGGGTCATCGTGGAGACCTCCAGGGGTACGGAGTACGGTGAGTGTGTACAAGCAAACTCTATGATCGATGAGATCGAGCTCACCGCCCCCCTGCGCCCGGTGATCCGGGTGGCCACGGAGGAGGATCGGCAGACAGTAGAGGCCAACCGAGAGAAGGAGAAGAAAGCCTTTTCCATCTGCCAGCAGAAGATTGCCGAGCATGGCCTGGATATGAAGCTGGTCAAGGCGGAGTACAGCTTTGATGGCAGCAAGGTGTTGTTCTTTTTTACCTCCGAAGGGCGGGTGGACTTCCGGGCGCTGGTCAAGGACCTGGCCGGGGCCATCCACGCCCGTATCGAGCTGCGCCAGATCGGCGTGCGGGACGAGGCCAAGATGCTGGGTGGATTAGGCATCTGTGGAAAGCCCTTCTGCTGCTCCCAATTTTTGGATGAATTCCAGCCTGTGTCTATCAAAATGGCAAAGACGCAGAACCTGTCCCTGAATCCCACCAAGATATCGGGTACCTGTGGCAGATTGATGTGCTGCTTGAAGTACGAGCAGGAGGCATATGAGGACCTGGTGAAGCACGCCCCGAAGCAGGAGTCTTTTGTGGAAACTCCAGACGGAGCGGGCACTGTGTCCAGCGTCAACCTGCTCCGTCAAACAGTCCAAGTTCGGCTGGAGTCGGCACCGGAGACCCCCAAATGCTACCATAACTGTGAACTGTGTGTGATCCGAAATGGGAAGGGAAAGCGGCCGGAGGGCTATGTGGAGCCACCTTTGGAGCAGTTGGCCCAGCTGCGCCGTAAAGTAGAGGACGCCCCGGAGGAGAAGCGGGAGTTCAGCGGTGAGGGCTCCTCTCTGGCCGCCGCGCTGGAGGAGGTTTTCAGCCGCCGAGAGGAGAGCCAGACCCCACCCCCGCCCGCTGTGGAGCAGGAGGGGGGCGAGGAGCGCCGGGAACGCCGTCGCCGCCGCCGACCCAGAGGAGAGCGGCGTACCGCTGGAGAGCAGGAGGGCCGTACTACGGAGGACCGCCCCCGCCAGGAGCGGAAGGAGCAGCGGCCCCAGGAGATTCAGAGCGGCGAGGGGCAGCCCAAGTCCGCCGGGACCGAGGGGAGCGAGAAGCGGAACAGCCGTCGCCGCCGCCGCCGGCCTAGAGGGGGCAGCGGCCCCAGGAGTGAACAGCCCCAGGAGTGAGCTCTGCTCCCATCGCACTGTGGCAGAGAGATAGGGACCCGGTCTATTCGCGGAGAGGGCCGGGTCCTTGCTTTTGATTTGAGAAGAGGTGGAAAGGGATGGATGGCTTCCTCCACGCGCTGTCCGCTGTGTCAGTGCTGCTGATGCTCATGTCTGTGGGCTACTTTATGGGAGTCAAGGGCTGGATGACCACTAGGGAGAAGCGGTTTGTCAGCCGGTACATCGTTAACATCGCAGTACCATGCAACTGTGTGGTGGGACTGCTGGATAATCTGAGCCATAATGATTTGGCCCAGGCTGGACTTCTAGTGGCGTCTGGAGTCCTGGGAGTGGGGGTCACACTGCTGATATCTACCGCTGCCGCAGCCCTGCTTCATCTGCCGCGGAAGCGGTGGGGCGTCTTTGTGGCTATGGCCGGGTTGTCCAATACCCTGTTTATTGGCATCCCGGTCTGTACTCAGTTGTTTGGTCAGGTATGTATGCCTTATGTGATGCTATATTATCTGGCCAACACCATTTTTGTACAGTCGGTTGGGATTTTGCTTATTGAACGGTCGGGAGACAGACCGGCCTCTAGAGGCGGAGTGACCGGCTTTTTTTGGGACTTGGTGACAAAGCCGCCTATTCTTGCCCTTCTGTTGTCCTTACTGCTCCTAGTAGCGGATCTGAAATTGCCGGAGCCGGTGATGCGGTTCGCGGAGTACATCGGGGATTCAGTTTCCCCTCTCGCGTTAATTTACTGCGGGTTTATTCTCTATGAATTGGGGCTGAAAAATTTGAGACTGATGCCCGGACTGCCTGTTATGCTGGTGATACGTCTGGGGCTTTCCCCGGTGATCTGCTGGCTATTCTGTATGCTGTTCGGTGTCAGTGGGCTGGCCCGGGATGTCTTTGTGGTGGAGAGCGCTCTGCCGGTGGTCAGCCAAGTTCCTGTGCTGGCTGGAGCCTATGGCGCAGACGAGGAGTACGCTGCTGCTGGAGCTTGCTTGTCCGTGCTAGTCTGTCTAGTGACGGTCCCCTTTTTAATGCTGGGTCTGGGATGAGGAGTGGACCCAGGACCAGTTCGGCACCAAATTGGTTGGCACTGAGTTTGAAAAATGGGTGGAATAAAAAGCCGGCGAGTATAATTACTCGCCGGCTTTCCTATTCTGGTTTAACAGAGGCAGCGAATGGAGGGCCGACGGCCTAGGCTGCTTACAGCAGGCCCAGATCGTATTTCCAGCCCAGTACCCGCTCCACGGCCCGGTCCAACAGCTCCTGGGGGATGACATCGTCCTCCAGTGCCTGGAGGATCTGGGGGATCTGTTCCTGAAAGTCAGTGGTGACCAGCATATCGTTGCCAGCCAGCAGGGCCAGAACAGCGGCGGAGCCGTCAGCGGCATACTGATCAATGGCGTCCATGGCCAGGTCGTCAGTGAGCGCCACTCCCTCAAAGCCCAAGCCCTGCCGCAGCAGTTGGTGGACCGCTGGGGAGAGGGAGGCGGGGAGATCCGGGTCCAGAGCCGCCATGATATTGTGGGATACCAGCACGGCGGTCATCCCATGGTTGGAGGAGGCCTGGATGCCGGCCTGGAAGGGGAGGAGATCCCGCTCCCAAAACAGCTCCAGCGGCCGTTGGTCCAGGGCGATGCCGGTGTGGGTGTCCACATTGTCTCCATAACCTGGGAAATGCTTTAGCACAGAGCCCATGGTATCCACTGACATCTGCTCTACCACCTGGGCGATGTAATCGCCGGTTTCCTCTACGCCCTGACCCAGCGTGCGGTCGTAAATAAAGTCGTCGGGATTCGTGGACAGATCGGCCACCGGGGCAAAATTCACATTGATGCCAAGAGAGCGGAGCAGCTCGTCCTTTTCCTGTGTGTCAGCCAGGATAGCTTCTATCCCGCCCTGTTCATACAACGCCTGGGGGGACTGGAACCGTTGGGGCCGTAGTTTTGGGTTGGAGCTGACCCTGACCACAGTGCCCCCCTCCTCGTCCACGCCGATCAGCATAGGGATCTCCACAGCCGACTGGTAGGAGGCGATATCCTCCTTGACCTGCTCCGCGGTCTTGTCCTTAAAATCCCGGCCGAACAGAATATATCCCCCCAGATGGTACTGGCTGGCCAGAGCGGCTCCATCTTCCTGTGGGCAGCGGGCAAAGAAGATCTGCCCCACTTTTTCCTCCAATGTCATGGAGGAGAGGAGGCGGTCAATGGTCTCCCGCCGGGGGTCGGGGACTTCCTCTGGGGAGGTAGAGGGTTCGGTGGTTGAGATAGAGGGCCCCGCCGGGACGGCTGGCTCGTCAGGGCCTTCAGAGGAGGTCTCAGGCGCGGAGGTACAGCCTGTCAGCAGAAAAAAGAGTAGGAGCAGGGAGAGACATCGTTTCATGGTATGCTCCTTAACAGAATGTGGTACGCAGAGTGCCGATGCCCTGGATGGTCACCTCCACCCAGTCGCCCGGCTTTAACCAGCTCTTTTGGTCAGCGGGATAGCCGTGCATCACACCTTGGGGGGTGCCGGTGAAAATCAGATCTCCGGGCATCAGAGTAAAGTGATGGGACAGGTCAGCGATGATCTGGGCCAGGGGGAAGATCATGTCCGAGGTATTGGAGCTCTGCCGCACCTCCCCGTTGACCGTGCTGGAGATGTCCAGATGGTTGGGGTCCAATTCTCCGGCAGGGACCAGGCATGGGCCCACGGGGGCAAAACCGTCGAAGGTTTTGGACAGCACCCACTGGCCGCCCCGGGCAAACTGCAGGTCCCTGGTGGACAGGTCGTTGCCGCAGGTGTAGCCAAAAACATAGTCCAGGGCATCCTCTTCGGACACGTTCCGGGCGGGTTTTCCGATTACAGATACTAATTCTGCCTCATAATCATACTCTTTGTAATCTGGAATCAGCTTGACACAGTCCCCATGGGCAGCCAAAGCGTTGGAAAACTTGTTGAACAGCACCGGGGCAGGGGGGATGGGCAGACCACACTCCTTGGCGTGCTGGCGGTAGTTTAGACCGATGCAAAAGATACGGTCTGTGCCAGTGACCACCGGGGCCAGGGGAGCGCCGGTAAAACACTGAGGGTCCTGGAGCAGGGGGGTCAGCAGCCGCTCCAGCTCGCCAGCGGGGAGGGCAATGGCGGCGGCCATATCTTCTGGGACCGTGACGCCCAGGCGGGTGGCCTCGGCAGCCGCGTCTACCACCCCTCTTTCGGTCTGGAGTCCCAGGGCGGGCCTTCCATTGCGCCAAAATTGCACCAGTTTCATAAACGATCTCTCCTTTTGTATCAAATCAGGGGCAGTCCCGCGAAGGGCTGGCATCGGTGGCGGGACAGGGTTCCGGTACCACTATGGTAGCATATCCGCCGGGGAACGGCAAGGAGAACCGTAGAAAAGGCAGGTGGCCATCCATTCTACCGCTGAGAGGCCCAGAATCCGTGTATATTGCAGTAGGCGTAAGCAGCTTCCACCTGGTCGCCGTCGGTTAGCAGAAACGTAGCCTTGGGCTCCTGACCGGGGACCAAAAAGCGGCACTGCCTACTGTTAGCACACTCCAGCACGATCCACTGAATATAGTGGACAGATAGCATGGGGTGGGGCTGAGTGCCCACATGGACAGTGACCTCGTTCCCGTTGATAGACAAGATGGGGACGTGGACCTCTGGAGAACCTCCACCAGAGCCGGAGGCCAGAGGCCGCATCCGCCGCCCGCAGGAGGAGATGGGGGTACCAAAATTATTCAGAAAGGTGACGACCTCGCTGTGAGGGGAAACGGCGTAAAAATTCATTGTAAAAGGCTCCTTTCCCGTAATACTGAGATATTCTATGCGGTGGACCTGGCAGTGACTATAAAAAAACCGGAGTCCCATGGTACATGGGACTCCGGTGGATGCCAGGGGAGAGGCGATTTCTCCCCGGCGGTTTTTTCCATGTGGATAACAGCGACGGGTAGGGCACCTAATTGTTTGGCGTTTCTCTCTACAAAATAGAATTTTGTGGATGACAGGACAGGAGAATCAGGCTTCCGGCTCATCCTGTTCCCTGCGGGTGACAGCAATGCTCAAATCGTCCAGCTGCTTGTCATCCACAAAGTCCGGACAGGCCATCATTAGGTCAGAGGCGTTCTGCACCTTGGGGAAGGCGATGACGTCCCGGATGGAGGGAGCGCCGGCCATCAGCATACACAGCCGGTCCAGACCATAGGCCAGGCCGCCGTGAGGGGGAGCGCCGAACTTGAAGGCGTTGACCAGATGGCCAAAGCGCTCCTGAATGTCCTCCTCGCTGATACCCAGAGCCTGGAACGCCTTTTCCTGCATCTCCGGGGTGTTGATGCGGATGGAGCCGCCGCCCAGCTCGGTGCCGTTGAGGACGATATCATAGGCCCGGGCCCGGCAGTGGGCTTTATCGGTGAGGATCTTGTCCTCGTCCTCTACCATGGGGGCGGTGAATGGGTGGTGCATGGCCTGGTAGCGGCCCTCCTCCTCAGACCACTCGAACATGGGGAACTGGGTCACCCACAGGAAGCGGAAGTCCTTGGGGTCCAGGATATTCAGCTGGCGGGCCACCTCACAGCGCAGGGCGCCCAGGGCGGCCCATACCACGTCGTTTTTCTCGTCGCCTACGATGAGGATCAGGTCGCCGTCCCTGGCGCCGGCCCGGTCCAGAATGGCCTTGTTCTCCTCTTCAGTGAGGAACTTGGCGTAGGAGGAGGTCACTTGGCCGTCCACCATCCTTGTCCAAGCCAAGCCCTTGGCCTTATAGGTCTTGACGAAGTCCACCAGCTTGTCGATTTTCTTCCGGGGGAAGTCGGCAGCGTGGCCATTTACATTGATCAGCCGGACGGAGCCGCCGCCTGCCACCGGGCCGGAGAATACGCCGAAGCCGCAGTCCTTTACAATGTCGCTGATGTCGGTAAGCTCAAAGCCGAAGCGCAGGTCGGGCTTGTCAGAGCCGAAGCGGTCCATCGCCTCCTGCCAGGGCATACGCTGGAAGGGGGTCTGAACGTCCACATCCAGCACCTCTTTGAATACCCGTTTCAAAAATCCCTCCTGGATGGACATGATGTCGTCCTCGTTGACAAAGGACATCTCCAGGTCGATCTGGGTAAACTCAGGCTGGCGGTCGGCCCGCAGGTCCTCGTCCCGGAAGCACCGGGCGATCTGGAAGTAGCGGTCAAAGCCGGACAGCATCAACAGCTGCTTGTACTGCTGGGGGGACTGGGGCAGGGCGTAGAACTTGCCAGGGTGTACCCGGGATGGGACCAGATAGTCCCGTGCGCCCTCGGGGGTGGACTTGGTGAGGACGGGGGTCTCAATCTCCAAAAAGCCCTGCTCATCAAAGTAGTCCCGGCAGATCTTGGTGATCTTGTGGCGGGTGGCGATGGCCGCCTGCATCTCCGGGCGGCGCAGGTCCAGATAGCGGTACTTCAGCCGCAGCATATCATTGGCCTTGGAGTGCTCCACAATCTCAAAGGGAGGGGTCTCGGACTTGGCCAGCAGGCGTAGCTGGGTGACATAGACCTCGATATCTCCGGTGGCGATCTTGTTGGTCTTGGACTCACGCTCCCGCACCAGTCCGATGGCGGCCACCACAAACTCCGCCCGGAGAGAGGCGGCCTTTTCAAAGATGGCCTTGTCGGTGCTGTCGTCGAAAGACAGCTGGACCAGCCCGGTGCGGTCCCGCAGGTCCACGAAGATCAGGCCGCCCAGGTCCCGCTGGCGCTGGACCCAGCCGCAGAGGGAAACCGTCTTGCCGACATCGGACAGGCGCAGGTCCCCGCAGTAGTTGGTGCGGTGAAAGTTCTGAAGGTTATCCATAAAAATCAACTCCAATTTGTATTATTCAAAATTAAAATTGCAAAAAGTATATCATCAAGCGCCGTTTTGGCAGCTTTCCAGAAAGGCGATGACCTCCTGTTGAAATTCCTGGTTGCCATCGGGGAGATAAGTCCTGGATTTGCCAGGGAAAGCCAGGGGGTTGACTAAGATCAGGTTGCCGGGGAGGATGAGTTCCATGTGGCGGCCGCCGGAGTGGAAAAAGACCCGCGCATGAGGGTCCAGGGTGATTTGAACGGTGTCCTCCGGGATCCCAATATTTTTTCCGGGGACTTGATAAGTCGTACTGGAGAGCAGGTCCAGCAGTTCATGGAACTGCCCGGTGGTCAAATCAAAGCAGAGTGCGTTTTCCCGGTCGGAATAGTCCATCTGTACGTCGCAGGCCTCAATGTCCTCTGGGGAGAGAGGAAGGATATCAGCCAGAGTCTGGGGCCGATAGTACCAGCTGCGCCATCCAAAGAAAAGGGCGGCCAGAACGGCCAGCACAGCCCCGGCGATGAGAAATTGCTTCAACTGGTTTTTCATCATGGCAGCACTCCTCTCTGTGATTCGTGATGGATAGGGGAACGGCTGCGTTCTATGGGGTTTGGCCGGCGCTGATCTTCTCCAGATGTTCCCCCAGCGAGTGGGGCGGAAGGGGAAGAAAGCGGTTCCACCTCCCTGGCGCTGAGGCCGGCAGCCAGAGAAAGGTGCCGTCCCAGTAGGCCATGCACTCCGGGGTACAGCCGGAAAGATAGTAAACTGCAATCCCGCCGTCCGGGGCCCCGGGCAGGGAGGGGAAGGGGAGATAGTCCTGCCCTCGGAGAGCGGTTAGAAGTTCCCGATAGTTCTGTCCCTCATCAAAGGTGACAGGGGTATCGCTGAAACCGGGGAAAGTACCCTGGCGAACCACAGTGAAAGAATCTGTCGGTATTGCGGGCAGCTCTATATCATAGCCCTGAAAAGCATTGTCAAAGGTAGTCTGCCCCATCACACAATATAGCGTTCCGGCAGCCATGACAAGTACCAGGATGACCAAAGAAAAAATGGCTTTTTTCTTCATCTTCTTACTCCTTTCGTATCTCCAGGAGTGGAAGGAGCAGGGGAGGAGAGGTCACTCCCCTTTGTCCCGGATGGGCGTGCCCTGGGTCAGAGCTTCCAACCCACTTTGGATATGGGCCACGGCCTCAACGGAGGGCAGCTTCACCTGCTCGCCGGTACGCAGATCCTTGACAGCGGCCACGCCGGCGCGGATCTCGTCCTCTCCCAGAAAGACGACATAGGGGATAGCCAGCTTATCGGCATAGGAAATCTTCTGCTTGAATTTTTTCTGTTCCCCGTGGATTTGGGTACGGATACCGGCATCCCGCATGGTGGTGGCCAAAGAGATGGCGGGGGAGAGGTCCTCGGTCATGGGCAGGATGAGCACGTCGGCGGGGGCGGTGTTCAGATTCTGATTCAGATAGCCCTGATCCTCCAGAACGAAGAACAGGCGGGTCAGGCCGATGGAAATTCCAACTCCGGGGAGTTGTTTATCGGTATAATATTCCGCCAAGTTATCATATCGGCCGCCGGAACAGATGGAACCGATTTCCGGATGGTCCAGCATGGTGGTCTCGTAGACGGTTCCGGTGTAGTAATCCAGCCCACGGGCGATGGTCAGGTCCACGGCAAAGTGGCTCTCCGGCACGCCAAAGGCGGCCAGGTACTTTGTGACGGTCCGCAGTTCGTCCAGTCCAGTGTCAAAGAGCGCGTGACGGCCCCGATAGCCCTCCAGAGCGGCAAGGACTTCTCCGTTACAGCCCTTGATGGCGATGAATTTCAGGATCTCATCGGCCTGGTCCTGGGTGAGGCCGATGTCCTCCCCAGTGAGGAGGGCGGCTACCTTCTCCCCGCCGATCTTGTCCAGCTTGTCCACGGTACGCATGATGTCTCCGGACTTGTCTGTCAACCCCAGCATGGCGTAAAAGCCATTGAGGATCTTCCGGTTATTCACCCGGATCTGGAAGCGCCGCAGGCCCATTTTGGAAAAGGCCTGATAGATGATGGCGGGGATCTCCGCCTCGTTGGAGATGTCCAGTTTGCCATCGCCAATAACGTCGATGTCCGCCTGATAGAACTCCCGGAATCGGCCCCGCTGGGCCCGCTCTCCCCGATAGACCTTGCCAATCTGGAAGCGGCGGAAGGGAAAGGTGAGCTGGCCATAGTTTTGGGCTACATACTTGGCCAGGGGAACGGTCAGGTCAAAGCGGAGGGACAGATCCGTGTCCCCCTTCATAAAGCGGTAGATCTGTTTTTCTGTCTCTCCTCCTCCCTTGGCCAGCAGCACCTCGCTAGACTCGATGAGTGGGGTATCCAAGGGGGTGAAGCCATAGAGAGAGTAAGTTTCGCGCAGAATGGCCGCCATCCGCTCAAACTGGGCTTGCTGCGGAGGCAGCAGCTCCATAAAGCCGGACAGGGTGCGGGGCTGTACTTTGCTCATGGTATCAAGATCCTTTCTTTGGTGGAAATGAAGTAATGGGATTGGCTGGTTAGAATAAAAAACACGCTCTCCTCCCATGATTGGGACGAGAGCGCGGAACGCTTCGTGGTGCCACCCAATTTCAGACGCCTCCGGCGTCCCTCTGACCTTCTGTTGCGGGAAGGGGACCGCACCCGTCTCCGGGCCCGCTGGTGGCACTGTCTTCTCCGGAGCCGGACCCTAGGGCCCTCTCAACCAAGGGGCCCCTCTCTGTTGGGCGACATACCGAATACTAATGAGCCGTCATCACGGTGATTTATCGATCTTACCCCAGCGGGGAAGAAAAGTCAAGCCTTATAGGGCAAAGGGGACCCGATTGGGATTCATGCCCTCCCGCCAGTCCAGGTCGCCCCGGGCCAGCCCGTGAATGAGCAGCTCGGCGGTGGCCACGTTGGTGGCCATGGGCACGGAGTGCTGGTCACACAGCCGGGAGATGTAGAGGACGCTCTGATCCATCTCGTTATCCAGAGGCGAGTTGAAGAACAGCACCAGGTCAATCTCATTATAAATGATGCGCTGGCCGATCTGCTCGATCCCACCATGCTCATGGGATAAAAACAGGTTGACGGGCAGGCCGGTGGCCTCCATAACCATGCGGCCGGTGGCGTTGGTGGCGCATACCGTATGCTTGGACAGGATGCCGCAGTAGGCGGTGCAGAACTGGACCATCAGATCCTGCTTTTTGGTATGGCTCATGATCGCGATATTCATAAGGCGTTACCTCCTTCTCCGGCGGAGACTTTGCCGCCAGGCTTTGTGGGGCCAACGTAAAATACTGATTTATTTTTCCGTAGGCCGCCCTGTGGAAACGGACCCCTGTAGGCGGGGTATTTCCATTATACTTCCTATTTTTTCTGGCCAGGGGCGCGTCTTGGCCAGGGGGGTTACCGGATGCGCATGATGGGAACCTGATTGCCGTCCAGACGGAGGGCAATGTTCCAGCAGGCCAGGGCGGCGCCTCGTCGCCCCTGGGCGGTCAAGGGCTGGCCCAGGTTGGCGGCCAGCATGACCTGATCGTCCTCCGGCACCACCCCAATCAGAGGCAGGCCGGCGGTGTTCATGGCATCGTCGATAGTGGCCCGCAGCTTCCGGAGGAGCTTGGGCTGGATACGATTCATGATCAGGTGGACCTGGCGGATACTCTCCAGCTCGCAGACTGTACGCTGGGCGTCCCGCAAAGAGGAGGCATCATTGGTAGCGATGACCAGAGCTCGGTCGGCTCCGCAGATGGCCAGCCGAAAGCCGGCCCCCAGTCCAGCGGGGGAGTCAATGAGGATGTAGTCATATTGCCCCCGGGCGGTATCCAGCATGGCCCGGACCTTGTCGATGGTCAGACTGGGGGACAGGGACATAGGGGCAGTGAGTAGGGACAGCCCCTTCACATCGGGGTGGTCCACAGCCCCTCTCGCCAGGGGACAGCGGCCCAGCGCCACGTCAGAAAAGTCCATCAGGGCCCGGTCACTGAGACCAAGGGTGATGTCCAGATTACGCAGGCCGATGTCCATGTCGATACATAGTACCGTGTGGCCCATCAGAGCAAGGGAGGCGGCTACGCCGCCGGTGATGGAGGTCTTTCCAGTCCCTCCCTTCCCGGAGGTGACGGCAATGACAGTTCCCATAAAAACCTCCTAACTCACCAAATCAAGTGTACCCACAATTTGGGATTTCGTCAACTATTTCACAAAAAATTTTCGTCTAAAACCTGTTTTTTTTAGGCCTTTTCGTCAGAGCGGCTCTTTCTGAATTTTTGCCCAGCGCCGGGGATAGCCCTTGAGCGTTGGAGCAACCTTTTCGATGGCCACAACCCGGTGGGTGATCTCTGTGCCGGGAATTTGATAGTCCGCCTGGTCCCGGACCCGGCCACCCAGCAGCTTGATAGCATGGGCGGCGCCCTCCACTTCAGGGCCGCAGTCCACCGATTTCATGGCCAGGAACACGCCGCCCACTTTCAAAAAGGGGAGGCACAGCTCGGCCAGCAGCCGCAGGTCGGCCACCGCCCGGGCGGTAACAAAGTCAAAGGAGTCCCGAAAGCCTTTAACCAGGGCCTGCTCCTCGCTTCGGGCGTGGATGGCCGTGACACCGGACAGACCAAGCTGCTCCGACACCTCACGGAGCCAGCGGACCCGCTTGCCCAGGGAGTCCAGTAAAGTAACCTCCAGGGTGGGGCAGAGGATCTTTAAGGGCAGACCGGGAAATCCGGCTCCGGTACCTACGTCAAGAAGCGTTTTCCCCTCTAGGTGGACGTAGTTGAGCAGGGCTGCGCAGTCCAGCATATGCAGCCGGGCCACCTGGTCGGGCTGGGTAATGGCGGTCAGGTTCATGACCTGGTTTTTTTCCAGCAGCGCCCGGCCGTAGGCCTCCAGCAGCTCCGGTGCCTCCGGTGGGACTCGTTGGGACAGGCCCAGCTCCTCCAGGCCGGCGGCGATGATATCACGCATGGTTGCTTCCTCCAGAATCAGGGATCAGAAAACTGACGCAATGATGTCGAACCCGCTGAAGTTTGACAGCAGGCCCACAATGCCGATGGGCAGAGTGGCCAGGGCAGCCAGCCAGCACAAAATAGCCAGCAGGATGGCGAGCCATTTGCGTGGCCGACCAGTGGACCGCCAGCTCACCAGAGCCAGCGCCCCCAAGCCGATGAGGCCGGGAACGGTGAGCAAGGGGGCCAGATTACCCAAAGTAGTGCCGGTGTAAAAGTAGTAGGTGGTCAGGGCTAAGAGGATGAGCACATAGGCCAGGGCGATCCAGGCCATGGTCCTTTTCAGGGGAGAAGCGGGGGTATATCCCCGGTCCTCCCCTTTATGCTCCTCCGGGAGCTTTTCCTCGGACATTTTAGGATCTCTCCTTTAATAAGTCACGGATCTCGGTGAGCAGCTTCTCCTCGGCGCTGGGCTCCGGGGGAGCGGGCTCCTCGACGGGGACCTCCTCCGGCTTCTTATGGAACCGGTTGATGGCCTTGATGACACAGAAGATGGCGAACGCGATGATGATAAAGTCCAGGATCACCGAGATCAGGTTGCCGTAGTTGATGGCCACCTCGGGGGTGACGACAGTGCCCTGGGTATCAATCACCGCCTCGTTGAGGACCAGCTTCCAGTCAGAGAAGTCTATGCCGCCGGTAATCATGGAGATTAGGGGCATGATGATGTCATTGACCAGGGAAGTGGAGATCTTGCCAAAGGCGCCGCCGATGACCACGCCGACGGCCATGTCCATTACATTGCCCCGCATAGCGAAGGCCTTGAATTCTTCCAAAAATTTTTTCATGCCTGCTTTCCTCCTATCTGCTGAATGGGCCTACCTGAAAGGGGAGAACCTGGAAACCGTTGGGCCGCAGCGGTTTGAAGCCTGCGACCCGTCTGGAGCCATTTTCGGCGGTCCAAATGACTTGGGGTAGGGTAAGACGTGCTGTAAATCGCTCCAGAACGGTCAATACAAATTGTAATATATAATAAAAATATTGCAAAATAGAATATCGCAATCGCTAAATTACTTTTCAGGCACCATGACTTCCAGACCACCCATGTAAGGACGAAGGACCTGGGGGATGACCACGGAGCCATCGGCCTGGAGGTTGTTTTCCAGGAAGGCGATGAGCATACGGGGCGGAGCTACCACTGTGTTGTTCAGTGTGTGGGGCAGATAGGTGCCCTTTTCCCCCTTGATCCGCATCTTCAGGCGGCGGGCCTGGGCGTCACCCAGATTGGAGCAGGAGCACACCTCAAAATATTTTTGCTGGCGGGGAGACCAGGCCTCAATGTCACAGGACTTGACTTTCAGGTCGGCCAGGTCGCCGGAGCAGCACTCCAGCTGTCGCACGGGGATGTCCAGGGAGCGGAAAAGCTCTACGGAGTAGCGCCACATCTTTTCGTACCAGTCCATGGAGTCTTCAGGCCGGCAGACCACAATCATCTCCTGCTTCTCAAACTGGTGGATGCGGTAGACACCCCGCTCCTCGATGCCATGAGCGCCCTTCTCCTTGCGGAAGCAGGGGGAGTAGGAGGTGAGCGTCTGGGGCAGGGATTCCTCAGGAATGATTTGGTCAATAAATTTGCCGATCATGGAGTGCTCGCTGGTGCCGATGAGGTACAGGTCCTCCCCCTCGATCTTGTACATCATGGCCTCCATATCAGTCTGAGACATGACGCCCTCCACCACGTTGCCATGGATCATAAAGGGAGGGATACAGAAGGTGAAGCCCTTGTTGATCATAAAGTCTCGGGCATAGGCCAGCACTGCCTCATGCAGCCGGGCGACGTCTCCCAGCAGATAGTAGAAGCCGTTGCCCGATACCCGGCCGGCGGCGTCCATGTCGATGCCGCGGAAGGACTCCATAATTTCAGTGTGGTAGGGGATAGGGAAGTCCGGTACCTTGGGTTCCCCAAACCGCTCTACCTCTACGTTGGCGGAATCGTCGGGGCCAATGGGGACGGAGGGATCGATGATGTTGGGGATTTGAAGCATGATCTTGCGGATCTGGGCGGCCAGCTCGGTTTCCTTGGCCTCCAGCTCCGCCAGACGGTCGGCGTTGGCCTTGACCTGGGCCTTGACCGCCTCCGCCTCCTCCAGCTTGGAGGGATCTTTTTTTGCCTGACCCATGAGCATACCCACTTGTTTGGACAGGGCGTTGCGGCTGGCGCGGAGCTCATTGGCCTCGCTAACGGCGGCCCGGTTCTCCTCGTCCAGGGCAATGACCTGATCAACCAAGGGCAGCTTGGCCTCCTGGAATTTCTTTTTGATATTTTCTTTGACGGCATCGGGGTTCTCGCGGACAAATCGAATATCTAACATTTTATACGTTCTCCTTTATTTAAGTGTAATGTTTCACGTGAAACGTTCCAGGGGGAAAGTCAGTTTGATAAGGAGTGACTTGGCGGGCTTTCCTGATCCAACGCCCATGTCTCTAGGTCACAAAACAGATTTCCCTGGCGCTCGGCCTCAGCTTGAGGGTAGAGCAAGTGCCCTAATAAAGAGCCTCGTAAATCTCCAGATAGCGGTCATAGGGAGAAAAACGGCCATTGTCAGTGGTGCTCTCCTTAGGGAGATAGTCTTTCAGCGGTGTCTGCCCATTTTCTGTGGCTTCCATCTCCTGAATTAACTCACGACAAAGGGAATAACGCCCCCGAACATAGGCCTCGTCAATCTGCCAGAAGTGGTCTAGGGCGCGGCAGGTTTCAGAGAGCACATGTTCCTGGTGGCTGATAACATCAGGCAGCACATCTAACTGGTCATTGGCATCCGCCAACTGTTCCTCCAGGTCCGCTACCTGCTCCGTCAACTTCGCATTCTCCTCGTACAGGGCATCCAACCGCTGAACGGCGGATGCGGACTGCTGAAGGCTGTCGATTTGCTCCTGGTTTTGCTCCAGATAACTCTGATATTGCCGCCGCTCCATCATGAAAGAGTACAGCAACAGCAAGAAGGCGGCGGCAAAGAGGATGGCTATATATTGGAATACCGACCGCTGGCGGCGCTGCCGCTGTCCCTTGGTCATGGGTTTGCCCCCACGTTTGGCGGGAGAGGGGGGGAGGTCCTGTGAATCAGGCTGGGGGGCCTGTCCTACCTGTTGATCTTTTTCCTCATCCATTCCCACCACCTCCTTCCCGGTGGAGGCTCTGAAGCAGGGTCAAGAGAGCTTCCAGGTCCTGGTCATCATAGTACTCCAGCTCGATCCGGCCCTTTTTTCCTTTGTGGGCGATCTTCACCTTCCGGCCCAGCCGGCCGGATAGGTCCTTTTCCAGATCTCCCAGGTAGAGGGAGAGGTCGGGGCCGACGGCCTTCGGCTTTTCATTACGCTCCTTTTGAAGAGCCTTGACCAGCGCTTCGGTCTGGCGCACAGAGAGCTGACCCTCCGCTACCCGCTGGGCCGCCTCCTTCTGAATGGCGGCGGTGGGGGCGCCTAGAATGGCTCGGGCGTGCCCGGCGGAAAGAATGCCCTCCTCCAGAAGCGCCAGCACCTCATCCGGCAGAGCCAGCAGGCGCAGAGTGTTGGCGATGGCGGGTCGGGACTTGCCCATCTGTTGAGCTACCTGCTCCTGGGTCAGACCATATTCATCCATCAGGACCTGATAGCCTCGAGCCTCCTCGGCCGGATTCAGGTCCTCCCGTTGGAGGTTTTCAATCAGGCCCAGCTCCATGACCTTCCGGTCATCCGCCTCAATAATGACGGCGGGCACCTCGGCCAGCCCGGCGGCCTTGGCCGCCCGCCACCGGCGTTCACCGGCGATAATCTGATAGTAGCCGGAGGACAGCCGCCGAACCGTAAGGGGTTGAATAATGCCGTGGACTCGGATAGATTCAGTGAGATCGGCCAATGCCGCCTCGTCAAATCGCTTTCTAGGCTGGTTCAGTCCCGGCTCCACCTGGGAAATGGGCAGGGATACAGAGCCCTCGCCTTGGGGCTGGAGGTCCGGGTCGCCCAGCAGGGCGTTAAGACCACGGCCCAGCCCCAGTTCTTTGGTTCGTTTTGCCATAATAAACTCCTTTTCCAGAGTAAAACATCGGGTGCGGAGAGGAACGATATTGATTCATAAGAGCCGGACGACCACACAGCAGAACCTCGAAAGCTCCGCTTTCCGTACTCTTTTATAAGGTTAGCGCTTGGACGCGATCTCATCCGCCAACAGGCGGTAGGCCTCCGCGCCCCGAGAATAGGGATCATAGGCGGATATGGGTCTGCCGTGGCTGGGTGCCTCGGAGAGGCGGACGTTCCGAGGGATGACGGTGGCGTATACCTGGCCAGGGAAGTGGCGCTTGACCTCCTCCGCTACCTGAAGGGAGAGGTTGGTACGGCTGTCGAACATGGTGAGCAGAACCCCCTCCAGAGAGAGGGCGGGATTCAATCCCCGCTTGACTAACCGCACTGTGGCCAAGAGGTCGCTAAGCCCCTCCAGGGCATAGTATTCGCATTGGACCGGGACCAACAGGGAGCCAGCGGCACACAGGGCGTTGACAGTAAGCAGCTCTAGAGAAGGGGGACAGTCGATAAATATATAGTCATAGTCCCCGGACAGGGCGTCCAGGGCGGTTTTCAACAGTCTCTCCCGGTTGTCGATGGCGATCATCTCAATGCCCGCTCCGGCCAGCGCCTTGTTAGAGGGGAGAACATCGCCATATCTGGTCCGGACCACTGCTTTGGCCGGCTCGGCCCCATTGATCAGCACATCGTAGATGTTGGGAGAAGCGGTATTCTTATCTACACCCATGCCGGAGGTAGAGTTGGCCTGGGGATCGAAGTCGCATAGCAGTACCCGCTTGCCCAGGTCATGGAGGGCGGCGGACAAGTTGACAGCGGTGGTCGTCTTGCCTACTCCACCCTTTTGATTGACGACAGCGATGATCTTGGCCATGTGCGCCTCCTTAGCAGCGATGAAAATGCCCCCGAAGGGGCGGTACAGCATCTTATTATATCAATCGGGCACCGGGATTTCAACTGCTTTTCCGCTTTTTCTCTGTCCTTTCCCACAAAAAATGAGTGCCTAATGTTTCACGTGAAACATCAGGGCCATCTGGGCGCAAAAACCCCGTGGGCTCAGGATCAAAAGCCCACGGGGCAAAAAGGGGGGAGGGCGTCATGTGGCCCTTCGGGGAATGTGAATGGTAAGTAAAATCTCCTCGTCGGTGTCCTCTCTGCGGCAACAGGCGTTGACGCCGGCAGAGCGCATCAGATCCAGACTGCGGCTGATGGTATTTAAAAACAGCCGGACATCCTTGACGATAAACGTGGGTTTCTTTTTAGGGCCGGAGGAGGGAGAGGAGAGCATGGCCTCCACCATACTCTCTGTCTGGGCCACGGTCAGGGAACGCTCGGTCACCTGCCGCGCCGCTTCCCGCTGCTGGGCCGGGTCCTCCAGCCGGAGCAGGGCGCGAGCGTGACGCTCGGTGCATCCACCTTCCCGCAGGATTGTGAGGACCGCCGGGTCCAGCTTCAGCAGCCGGAGCTTATTGGCCACAGCGGACTGGCTCTTACCCAAACGCCGGGCGGCTTCATCCTGGGAGATGTGATAGGTGTCAATGAGTTTACGCAGGGCGAGAGCCTCCTCCCAAAAATCCAGGTCACGCCGCTGGAGATTCTCCACCAGGGCCAGCAGGGAGGAGGACTGACCGTCTGTCTGGATGGATAGGCAGGGCACTTCCCGCAGACCGGCTAGCTTGGCCGCACGCAGCCTCCGCTCGCCAGCCACCAGCTCCCAGCCGCCCTCCCGGCGGCGCACAGTAAGTGGCTGTAAAATACCCATAGACTGGATGGAGTCAGCCAGTTCCTCTAGTTCGGGTTGGGAAAACAACGTGCGGGGCTGGTCAGGATTGGGGAGGATTGAGTCCACAGGGAGGAATAGGACACGCCCGCTGTCGAATATACCTTTTTTGGGCAGCAGCCGCATGATAGGTACCGCCTTTCTGTCAAGTTCTCACACCCATATTCTACCAAAATATGGTAAATAATAGGTCGAAAACACAGAGGGGCAGAAAAAAATCCGTAAAAATTTCAGAGGGAGGGTCAAAGGCTGACTGAATAGATAAAAAATGAATGATTGATATGGGAAACTTGCACAATTATAAAAGGAGAGGAAGAGAATGACTTGTAAATTCAAAGCGAGGTGTATATAATGGAAGCAGAACAAAAAGTGCTGTAAAAAGCGGGGATGAGGGAAATAAGAGGAAGGAGAGAGGGAGAGGGCCGGGTCCAATGCCGTTGCATGCATGATTACGGCCGTTTTATTTCTGGAAAATCCTTGCGAAAGTATAAGGGAAGATAGGGAAGGAGAAGGAGAATTATGAAAACAAAAAAACTGCCTCTTGCCTTTTGGATCTTTGTCGGCTTAGTGGCTGGTATTGCCGCGGGCCTGATACTGATGGCGGTCCCTGACGGAGGGCAGATCGCCATTGGCTATATCAAGCCCTGGGGCGACATCTTTTTGAACCTGCTGAAATTTATTGTAGTGCCTATCGTCCTGTTTTCCATCGCTGCCGGAGTCATCTCGATGCAGGACATCAGCCGCGTGGGTTCGGTAGGTGGCAAGACAGTGGTATATTATATGTGTACCACAGCCTTTGCGGTGGTGCTGGCCCTAACGCTGGCCAGCGTGGCGAAGGGGGCCGGCCTCTTTACGACCTTGGAGACCAGCGGTCTGAGCTATGAACCCCCAGCGGGAAAAAGCATTATGTCGGTCATTGTGGATATTTTCCCCGCCAACCCAATCACGCCGCTGGCCAATGCCTCTATGCTCCAGGTTATCGTCATTTCTTTGCTGTTGGGCTTCGGTATCCTGCTGGCCGGAGAGAAGGGGCTGGTGGCCGCCCAGATTGTGGACAGTTTCAATGAGGTGTCCATGAAGATTATGGACCTGATTATCAAGTTGTCTCCCGTCGGTGTAGCCTGCCTGATCTGTCCGGTCATCGTGGAAAACGGCCCGGAGATCTTAGCATCCCTAGTGGCGGTGCTGCTGGTGGCCTATGTGGGGTATATCCTCCATGCCGTCCTGGTCTATTCCCTAACCGTGGGTACCTTGGGGGGAGTGTCCCCTCTCAAATTCTTTGCTTACATGGCCCCGGCTATGATGATGGCCTTTTCCTCCGCGTCTTCAGTAGGGACGCTGCCCTTTACGCTGGAGTGTTCCGAGCGGCTGGGGGCCCGGCGTGAGGTGGCCTCCTTTGTCCTGCCCCTGGGGGCCACCATCAATATGGACGGTACTGCCATCTACCAGGGCGTCTGTGCCATCTTTATCGCCACGGCCTTCGGCATTGATTTGAGCCTGGGACAAATGGTCACCATAGTGCTCACCGCTACCCTCGCCTCTATCGGTACCGCCGGCGTACCAGGGGCGGGCATGGTCATGCTGGCCATGGTTCTTCAAAGCGTCAATATCCCCATCGAAGGTATCGCTCTGGTGGCCGGGATCGACCGGATCTTCGATATGGGCCGTACTACAGTGAACATCACTGGCGATGCCGCTTGTGCGGTCATCGTGTCCAAGATGGAGGACCGTAAGACTGCCAAGACGCAGGGCGCGGTCCGCTGATTTTCTCCGCGTTGTGCCTGGAGAGGCGGTGAGGGCCGCCCAATCCACAAAGCTGGCGCGCCAATGGAACAATAAGAGGGAGCCCCTCCTTTGGGAGAGGCTCCCTCTTACTTTTTAAACACGCCGGAAAAGAATTTGATTTTTATTTAAATAATAATTATATTATTTTATAATAGAATTAAGCAATAAAAATATTTATTTAGAAAAAACTTATTTAATTATATAGACAAATTAGAAAAGAGATATATAATGAAAGCTATACTAAATATATATTTTTTAGTATTTATTGAAAAGTAAAATGGAGGATGATGTAAAATGGGTATTCCAGTTGGGATCAATGGATTCGGACGGATTGGAAGGGTTGTACTCCGAATCATCTTGGAGCGAGGGGACGGCTTTGACCTGCGCGGCATCAATTTGCGTAAGGCTGACCTGGACTACATGGAGTACATGGTGAAGTATGATTCAGTGTTTCACACCTTTCAGGGGACGGTGGAGCATGATGGCCGCGACCTGATCGTAAACGGACACAGGATCCGGGTATTCAGTCAGAGCGACGCGGGGCAGATCCCATGGAGCGAGTGCGGCGCACAGTACATCGTAGAATCCACCGGGGCCTTTAACTCCCAAGAGCTGGCCTCCCTCCATTTTCAGGGCGGGGCAAAAAAAGTGGTCATTACCGCTCCGGCCAAAGATGAAATGACACCCACCTTTGTCATGGGCGTCAACCACTGGAATTATAGCGCGGATATGGATGTAGTATCCAACGCCTCCTGCACGACAAATTGTCTGGCGCCTCTGACTAAGGTCATCCAGGACAATTTTGGGATAGAGCAGGCCCTTATGTCTACCATCCATGCCTCTACAGCCAAGCAGAAGGCGGTAGACGCCAGAGCGGGGCGTGATTGGAGGACAGGCCGCTCTGTCATTGGCAACATCATTCCCTCCACGACCGGGGCGGCCAAGGCGGTGGGCCTGGTCATTCCGGAGCTGAAGGGCAAAATGACCGGGATGTCCTTCCGTGTCCCGACCAATGATGTATCCGTGGTGGACCTGACCGCCCGCCTGGTGACACCCACCACCTATGAGGATATATGCCATGCTGTCCATGTGGCCGCCCAGGGCCCCATGAAGGGAATCCTATCCTATACCAGAGATCAGATCGTGTCCTCCGATATCATTGGCAATCCCCACACCTCCATTTTGGACGAAACCGCGGGTATCATGCTGGATGACCGCTTTGTCAAGCTGATCGCTTGGTATGATAACGAGTGGGGGTACTCCAATAAAGTGCTGGACCTGATTTCCCATATGTACCGCGTGGACCGTTCCTAAAAGGAGAGCCGTCTGCCGGGAAACCAGCAGGCGGCTCTTTTTTGTTTTACTCGTCAGCGGTCGTTCTGGTACGCCAGGCGATCTCAGATTCCAAGTCGCTTTTCAGCTTGTTGTTCTCCGCCACCAGATCGTCGTAGTGCCGGCTTTGGACATAGTATTTGACAAACTCAAAAGTGGCCTCCTGGAATTCCTCCTCGCTATAAGAGGGGAGGAGGGAGCCGTTGACCCGCTTCAGGCCCTGGACGGAAATGAGGACCAGACGGCGGTTCTTTTCAGACAGGCGGGCCAGCTTCAGGGTGTCAGGAATCTCCAGACCCAGGCCGTAGGCCTCGTTCACCAGTTCCAGTAGCCGGCGCTGTTCCGGCTTGGCCGATACGATGACCCCGTATTTTTGGAATAGGTCCTTTAGATAATCTACCGATACCAGTTCTCTGGTAATGGTCCCTTTGCCAATGCCGGAGAACATTGTATTTGACAGGGAAAAGCTGACATAAACCTCATTTCCAGTTTTCGGATAACCCATGGACGTTTCCTCCTATACTTTAAATAAAATAGACTGGGGTGAAAGGGGCTGTGTATAGTTTTATTATAGTTCAGGTTGCATTAAATATCAAGAAGATTCTAAAAAAAATTGTGCAGGATTACCGACTGAAAAAAGATGCTGCACTTGGTCACGTCGGCTGGAACTTTGTCAGCCTGTATTTCAAGCGGTACCGTATTGCCCCGTTTTCTCCTGTGGAACGGGACGGTCGGGGCAAAAGAAGGCGTGGTTGGTGAAAAAGGACGAAAGCTGGGGAGAAACAGAGAAAAAATTGTGGAAGGCGCAAGAGAAAAAATTTAAAAAAGGGATTGCAGGGGACGAAAATTTTTTGTAGAATGAATGTATATCAAGAAGTAGCGTGGCCCGTATTTTCGGGCCACTGTCATTTTCGAGGAAAGGACGGGGACTGGAAATGGAGCTTCTCAAGCAGCGGATCCGTCAGGACGGGATCGTGAAGGGGAACGATGTGCTGAAGGTGGACAGTTTTCTGAACCATCAGATGGATATTGCCCTTTTTGAGGAGATCGGCAAAGAATTCCAGCGCCGGTTCGCCAACTGCGGCGTGAACAAGATTTTGACCATCGAGGCCTCCGGCATCGGGATCGCTTGTATCACGGCGCAGTTTTTTCACTGTCCGGTGATTTTTGCCAAAAAGACCCAGACCAAAAATATTGACGGCGAGGTCTTTGCCACCCAGGTGGAGTCTTTTACTCACGGCCGGATCTATCAGGTCATCGTGTCCAAAAAGTTTCTAGGCCCCCAGGACAAGGTGCTTATCGTTGACGACTTTTTGGCCAACGGTGCCGCCCTGGAGGGACTGATCGACATAGTGGCGCAGTCCGGGGCACAGCTGGCCGGGGCGGGGATCGTCATTGAAAAGGCGTTCCAGCCCGGTGGAGACCGGCTCCGCGCCCAGGGCGTGCGGGTGGAGTCCCTGGCCAGAGTCAAGGCTATGAGTGAGGAAAACGGTGTGGAGTTCGCGGATTAAAGCCGGAGCCATCCGGTTTTAATATATGTACCATCCGAGGAATGAAAAGAGCAACCAAAAACTAAGGAGGATAACACAACGATGAAGAAGATCCTTGCGGCGGCTATGGCAATGGCCATGGTCCTGTCCCTGGCCGCCTGCGGCAACAGCGGCGACGGCGGCAACAGTGCCACCAGCGGAAACAACCAGTCCAACACCAGCAGCAGCCAGGCTGGCGGCTCCCAGACCACCGACGTCAGCGACTTTAAGGTGGGCGCTATCTACATCAACAGCAAGAACGACACCGCCGGCTACACCTATGCCCACCACAACGGCATTACCAAGGCCATGGAGGCCCTGGGCATGGACCCCGACACCCAGCTCATCATCCAGGACGAGATCACCGAGGACTATGAGAACGTGGCCACCGCCGTGGATACCCTGGTGGGCGAGGACTGCGACATCATCTTCGGCATCTCCTTCGGCTATCTGAATGCCATGGCCGACAAGGCTGAGGAGTATCCCGATGTGATCTTCTCTCACGCCACTGGCTATATGAGCAACCCCAACAACTACAACAACTACTTTGGCCGTATCTATCAGGCGCGCTACCTGGCCGGTATTGCCGCTGGCCTGAAGAGCCTGGAGACCAACAATAACAATGTGGGCTATGTGTCCGCCTACGGCACTGAGTACGCTGAGACCTGCTCCGGCATTAACGGCTTTGCCCTGGGTGTCCAGGCCGTCAACCCCGACGCCACTGTCTATGTGAAGGAGCTGGGCAACTGGTTCGACGAGGTCAACGAGTACGCCTTTGCCGAGGAGCTGATTAACAGCTACAACTGCGGTGTCATCGCCCAGCACTGCGACTCTGCCCAGCCTCAGCTGGCCGCGGAGAAGGCCGGCGTGTTTGGCTGCGGTTACAACTCCGACATGACCAAGGACGCCCCCAACGCCCACCTGACTGCCCCTGTGTGGAACTGGGATGTCTACTACAAGCTGGCAATCGAGACTGCCATGGCCTGTGAAGGCGATGCTTCCCAGTTCGTGGAGAAGATGGGCGGCGAAGCTTGGTACGGCGGTCTGGCTGAAGGCTTTGTAGATGTGTCCCCCCTGAGTGACAACTGTGCTGCCGGCACCCAGGACGCCATTGACCAGGTCCGTGAGCTTATCGTTTCCGGCGCTTGGGACGTGTTCTCCGGCGTAAAGCTGAAGGTCACAGTCGCTGACGGTAAGGCCGCCGTGGAGCAGTATGACGACGCTCTGGTCACCAGCGACCGGGACGAGACCAAGGACGGCCAGGTGGTGGTTCCCGCCAACACCGAGATCGTGCCCGCCGGCGGCGAGTCTGTGGAGGACGGCGTCATCACCGGCACCATGAACTACTTTGTCAAGGGTGTCGTAGTGGCCTGAGCTTTTTGAACGAATATCCCCTAAGACCCGAAAAACCGGGCCGGCCACCGGCCGGCCCGGTTTTTAGAGCTTATGGCCCTTGGCCTGTGCTCCCTGGTCCGGAACCTCCGGCCCAGGGAGGAGAGGCCAGCGGTATTGGATTGCCTGGATACGATGTGCAATATAAGAGAGAAAGATAACAATTTGTAGTACAAAAGAGGGAGCGTGGTTCCATGGCGTCGGAATATGTCATTGAAATGAAGGGCATCACCAAGACCTTTGGCAGTGTGGTGGCCAACAAGGACGTAGACCTGACCCTGCGCCAGGGGGAGATTCTGGCCCTGCTGGGGGAAAACGGATCGGGCAAGACCACCCTGATGAATATGCTGTCTGGCATTTACCAGCCTGACCGGGGCCAGATCCTGATGGACGGGATACCTGTGACCATTAACTCCCCGGAGGATTCTAAGCGGCTGGGCATTGGTATGGTCCATCAGCACTTCAAGCTGGTGGATGTGTTCTCCGCGGCCGATAACATCTGGATGGGCAAGGAGAAGGCCGGTATCGGGCTAAACAGGGCTCGGTACGGAGAGATCGGGGAGATGGCCAAAAAATTCGGCTTTGACATCGACCCCAGAAAAAAGGTCCGGAACATGGCGGTGTCGGAGAAGCAGACCCTGGAGATTATCAAGGTGCTCTATTACGGAGCTAAGGTCATCATTCTGGACGAGCCTACCGCGGTGCTGACAGTCCAGGAGATTGACAAGCTCTTTGCTGTGCTGCGGAAGATGAAGGAGGAGGGCCACTCCATCATCATCATCACCCACAAGCTCAACGAGGTCATGGACATTTCCGACCGGGTAGCTATCCTGCGCAAGGGGGAGTATATCACCACCGTGGACACCGCTCACACCAACGAGCAGGAGTTGACCGAGTGGATGGTAGGCCGGAAAATTGACCTGAATATTGAACGGCCTGTGGTGGAAAAAACCCGGCCCCTGCTGGAAGTCCGGGATCTGACCATCAAAAACGACGAGGGCGCCGTGGCCATCGACAAGGTGAGCTTCTACATCCGGGGAGGGGAGATCCTGGGAGTGGCAGGCATCGCCGGCTGCGGCCAGAAGGAGCTGTGTGAGGCCATCGCCGGCCTGCGGCCCATCCAGTCCGGCTTGATGATCCACAAGGGGGACAATATTGTGGGCCTGCCCCCCAAGGCTATTCTGGAGAAGGGCATCTCCATGTCCTTTATCCCCGAGGACCGGCTGGGAATGGGCCTGGCCCCCTCCATGTCCATTACGGACAATATGCTCCTGAAAAATTATGGTGAGAACAAGGGCCCCTTTGTGGATCGGAAGGCGGGCCGGGCCGCCGCTCAACAGGTGATTGAGCAGCTGGGCGTGGTCACTCCCTCAACAGAAACCCCGGTACGCCGGTTGTCGGGCGGAAATGTGCAGAAGGTGCTGCTGGGCCGGGAGATTAAGGCGGGCCCCAATGTGCTGATAACCGCCTATCCGGTCCGTGGTCTGGACATCAATTCGTCCTACGCCATCTATCACATCCTGAACCAGCAGAAACAGGATGGGGTAGGCATCCTGTTCGTGGGCGAGGATCTGGATGTGATGCTGGCCCTGTGCGACAAGATCATGGTACTGTGCCACGGTAAGGTCATGGGCGTGGTCCACGCTCACAAGACGACCAAGGAGGAACTGGGTCTGATGATGACTGGCGCCCTGGACCTGACCAATAAGTATGAGGATAAGCCCGCCGGTATTGCCCGGGACACCAACATCACCGACCAGGAGTTGCGTGAGCTGGAGGCCCAGGAGGACGGCGGCCGGAGGAAGGAGGACTGACCATGCGTTTTCATATCGTCAAGCGGGATCACTGTCCCCTCTGGAAAAAGCTGTGCCTTTATCTGCTTGCGGTGGGCGCCGCCCTGGCGGTGGGCGGTCTGCTGCTGCTGGCCATGGGAGTGGACCCGGTCGCCTATTACAGCCGGATGTTCACCATGGGCATGGTGGGCAACAAGATCGCCTACAAGACCTTTGAGAACTATTTGAAGGTCTTTGTTCCCCTGGCGCTCACCTCTGTGGCCCTGTCCCTGGCCTTTAAGATGCGGTTTTGGAACATCGGGGGCGAGGGTCAGTTCATCCTGGGGGCTGTGGCCGCCGCCACAGTGGCCTTTAAGGCCGGCCCTATGCTTCCGACTCCGCTGACTTTAGTGCTGATGTGTCTGGCAGGAATGGCCGCCGCCGGTCTGTATGGCGCCTTCGTAGCTGTGCTAAAGGTAAAGTTCGGCACCAATGAGACCCTGATGACCCTGATGCTCAACTATGTGGCCCTATATTTCCTGGTATTTTTGGGAGAAACCCAAGCGTCCTGGAACTTCTTTCTGGACACCTCGTCCGTACGGCCTGTCTTTGCTAACTTCAGCAAGATGGTGTCCTTCCCCACCATTCCCATCGGGAAATTTTCCCTGAATATCTGCGTTCCCCTCACATTGCTCATCGGCGTCTTGGTCTATATCTACCAGAGATACTCCAAACAGGGGTATGAGATCGCTGTGGTGGGGGACAGCGCCGGCACCGCCCACTATGCGGGCATGAAGGTGAACGCCATCGTGCTGCGCACCGTATTCCTGTCCGCCTGTCTTATCGGCCTGGCTGCCTCCTTCAAGGTGGGCACCTCCGGCATCCTCTCCACCTCCTTTACCGACGATGTGGGCTGGACGGGCGTTATTGTGGCCTGGCTGTCCCAGCTGAACACCGCTGTGATCTTTGTGGTGGCCGCTCTGATCTCCATGCTGCAGCACGGCTCCACCATTGCCGCCGCCACCTTCTCCAAGGTAGACTCCAGCTTTGCCGATATGCTTCAGGGGGTCATTCTGTTCCTGGTACTGGCGGCGGACTTCTTCATCCGCTTTAAGCTTGTGCGTTCTCAGAAAGGGGGCAGCACCTAATGGAAATGGATAAACTGGGCGTGGTCACCACCTTTGTCCACAACATCGTGGTGTACAACATTCCTCTGCTCTACGGCACGGTGGGCGAGATCGTGGTGGAAAAGTCAGGCAGCCTGAACCTGGGCGTGGAGGGCATTATGGCCGTGGGAGCCATCTTTGGCTATATTGTGGGCTGCTACGCCAACAGCCTGGGGGTGGGCATTTTGGTGTCCTTCCTGGCCGGCGCCCTGTGCGGCCTGCTCTTTGCCCTGCTGACTGTTTCCCTCCAGGCGAACCAGAACATCACCGGCCTGACCCTGACCACCTTCGGCCTGGGCGTCTACTTCTTTGTGGGCAACGGCGTCAAGGCGGTCAGCTGGCCCGCCATGAATGACTACGCCAACATCAAGGAGGGCTTTTCCGATCTGGCTATTCCCGGCCTGTCTCAGCTGCCCGTTGTCGGCCGGGGCCTGTTTGACCACAATATTATGGTCTATCTGGCGGTGGCCATTGCTCTGCTCATGTGGTGGTATCTGAACCGTACCGCACCCGGCCTGCGTTTGAGGGCGGTAGGGGAAAATCCCGGCGCCGCCGACTCTGTGGGTATCAATGTAAAGCGGTACAAATATATCCACATCTGCCTGGGCTGCGGCATCATGGGGATCGGCGGCTACTATATGGGGCTGAATATGTCTGGCTCCTTCAACAGCAGCTGCTGGATCAACGGCTACGGCTGGATTGCGGTGGCACTGGTCATCTTTGCCAACTGGAATCCTGCCCTGGCCATCCTGGGCACCTTCGTTTTCGGCTTCTTCAATACCCTGCGAGTTTCAGGCTCCAGTCTGGCCGCCGCCTTCCCCGATACGCTTGGGTGGCTGGCTGCCGTCCCAACCCAGCTGTACCAGGCCCTGCCCTTCCTCATCACCGCCATTGTACTGGTGGCTACCTCCGTCCGCAAGCGTGAGGGCTCCGGCCTGCCCGCCTCCCTGGGGCTCAATTATTTCCGGGAAGAGCGGTGACCTGCCAAGAAAAGGACCTGAACGGATCCATCACAATAGTTTTTTGCCGCTGTCTTCTGAGGAAGACAGCGGCATTTTCTATATATTTTATGTACCGTTTCCACATTTTTCAGGCTTTGATGCTTTCCACAATGCGTCCATCCTGACCTTTGATGGTCACCACCTCCTGCTTCATATTCAAGTCGATCTCACGATACATCATGCCGTAACGTTTTGGGGTTACTCCCGTAAGCTTTTTAAAGGTACGGATAAAATGTTCGTTGCTTTGGAAGCCGGACCGTTCTCCCGCTTCCTGTACCCGCATTCCCTGTCGCAGCAGTCCCCGCGCCTTGAGAACTCTGCAGTTAATGACATAGTCAATTAAGCTAAAGCCAGTGTGCTCCTTAAATAGGTGGCACAGATAATGCTTGCTCATATAAAAGGCTTCCGCGATACTTGCGGTAGTCAGCGGCTCATCCAAATGGTCCTGGATATATTCTAAAATCGGGGCCACTTTTTCTAGTCCCGGATTGGTGCGCGCCTGGGGTTTTCCGGCTTTGGCAAAGTGGGAAAAGCACTCCACCAAAAAGTTGATGACCTCTGCAACTCTGTTCAAATCGGCGCCAAACCCGATCTCTTTTGGGGCCATCAGGCCGGAAAACAGTGTTTCCAGCCTGTTGATATCGTCTCCAGTGAGGGTCACCGCCTGCCCGATCCCGCAGCAGTATGTGCTGAACTGGGTATAGGGGCTGCTGAGGACCTGGAGCATCTGGGGAGACACATGAAATACCATACACCGGTACTCCTCATTCGCTACGCTGCGATGCAGGACCGAGCTATTAATGAAAAATAGCTGTCCCCGGTGCAGCGGAAACACAGTGTTTCCAATAAACAAAAGCCCTTCTCCAGACACACACAGAACAATCTCCACATCCTCATGGAAGTGAGGCTTATCCATAGAATAGGTGTCATTTTTACTGATGTGTACTTCATATCGGCACTGCAGCATACGGGCGCTGTTCTCTCCTTTCTCAAGTCGGGCGTTTCCCAGGGAGCGCCTGTGTTCTCTCAAATGTAGCATGGACGGAAACGCTTCTCAAAGCATTTTGCTTTTTTGAACAAGATAGATCAATAAAATAACAAGGTACCTACCAGAAATTTCGACATGACCCCATTTTATGTGTTTTATCCGAATTATTTGATACTTTTGGAATTAAATCCATTTTTTGTTTTATTCAATTTGTTTATTTGCTTTACTGTCATTTTCGCTTTTTTGGTGTTTTCATCCTGCTATTAGCAAGATACGTCAATTTAATCCTCGTTGAGTGCAGGAAAACGTCCTTATTCTCTGACATAATTCAAGGCAGAAAAGCCAATGCGCAGCGGCGATTCCCATCTGTCTCTGCCCGGCAGCCAAGAAAAACCTGCGGCACGGGCCTTATACCAGGCGCAGCCAGCGGGTTGGGCTGGGCACGAATGAAAAAGGAGCAACAACATAATGCTGCACAACTACGACGTGATCCACTTTGAGGCTTTGGGCGAGGAAGCTCACCACCTTCGTGAGGAGACGGAGGCAGCGCAGGCCAAGGGGCTGCTGCCCAGGGATCTGCGTTATCTGATCGTTCCCGATGCACTGCAGGATTTTCTTGCACAGCACCCAGACGAAACGCTTCCTCCCCTCATTACGATTAAGACCCACTCTGTTCCTCCCCAGGACTACCTTGCCAGCGATCCCAAAAAGAGCATCATTACCAGAAGTGCCGGCTATGATCATCTGGAAAGTCTGGCTGATGTTTCCAACATCACCTCTTTGCGCAACTACTGCGTCAACGCGGTTGCGCAGACCGCCATCAAATTCCTGTACGCGACTGCCGGACTGCTAAACCAATACACAGTGAACACTGCTACGTTTGAGCGCAACAAGACTGACTCCTTCATGGAGCTGGCCGCCAACCGGGTGGTGACAGTATTTGGTCTTGGCAATATTGGAAAGCGCGCATTTGATCTGGCTCGTGCCAACGGTCTGACAGTACAGGCTGTGGACATCCGCGCCCGGGAGCTGTCCCAGCGATACGGTGACGACGTGAAATTTGTCACCAAGGATGAGGCCATTGAGACCAGCGACGTGATCATCAACGCCATGAATCTGACCCGGATCAAGGGGAGCCCTTATTACAACGAGAACTACTTCTCCTACGACTATCTCAGCCGTGCCAAGAAGGGGTTGATCTTCATCAATGTGACTCGTGGCGAGATCGCGCCGGAGCCTGTGCTGCTGAAGCTCTACGATCAGGGTGTGCTGGGCGGCATCGGCCTGGATGTGTTCTCCAATGAGCATGATTTTTCATTGGCTGTTCAGAAGGGGCAGGTTGAGACTGTGAACAACCGGGTAGCTGCGGCGCTGGTGCTGCTCCAGATGGCGGAGAGCCGGATGGGCAACATTTATGTGCAGCCCCACCAGGGCTTCAACTCTGATCTGGCTGTGGAGTCCAAGGCAGCTGACACAATTTCCCACATGATCAGCTGGTATCAAAACGGGAAGAAACGTTTTGATGAACAGCTGCCCTATTACCAGGATGTGATCTGACTTTCTGCGCGTCAGGGCTTTCTGGAGCAACTGATAAAGGAGGAAAGTGTTTACAATGGAACTCACAATGTCTTCTGCTATCTGGCAAGTCATGGTCGATATTTCGATCATGGGCGCACTGCTACTGATTGGTGAATTTCTGCGTGCCAAGGTAAAACTGATTCAAAAGGTGCTGATTCCTCCCGCGGTTATCGCTGGTTTTCTGGCTCTTCTGTTCGGTCCACAAAGTCCTGTGGAGCAGCTGAAGATCCTGCCTCTGTCTACCTCATTCGGGACCTATGCCAGCGTGCTGATCGTGGTGATCTTTGCCGCCACCCCCATCGGGGACAAGCCCCAGAAAGGGGCAGCGTCGGGCCCCAAGATCAGCGGTATGTTCTTTAACGTGTCGGGTATTGCCGTACTGCAGTACGCCGTAGGCATGCTGGTCACACTGGTGCTGCTGGTCAAACTCTATCCCACTCTGGACGAGAACTTTGGTCTGATGATGGCGACTGGCTTCTACGGCGGCCACGGCACCGCTGCGGCGGTAGGCTCCGCTCTGAGTGAGCTGGGCGTGCCTAACATGACGGATCTGGGCAACACCTGCGCCACCATTGGCATCGTAGGCGGCATCATTAGCGGCATGATCATTATCAACTGGGGCACCCGTAAGGGCTACACCCACTACGTGGAGAATCCCAAGGAGCTCCCTCAGGAAATGCGTACCGGCCTGGTCCCTGCCAATAAGCAGAAGTCTTCTTCTAAAGGCACCGTAGCCTCCATCTGCCTGGATCCTCTGGGCTTCCATCTGGGTATTGTGATGCTGGCCTGCTGGGTGGGCTATATCGCCTCCAAGTGGTTTGCCAACTGGACGCTGGCTACCTTTGATTTCAAGATCTCTATTCCTGAGTTCTGCCTGTCCCTCATTGCCGGAATCATCCTCAATGGCCTTCTGAACAAGACGGGTGCGGATCAGTATGTGGACCGGGGTACGGTACAGCGTATCCAGGGCACCGCCACCGACTTCCTGATGATTTCCGGTATCGGCTCGCTGAACCTCAGTGTCGTAATGGAATTTGCGGTTCCCCTCATCGTGGTGTGCGCCGCTGGCTTCCTCATCAACTGGTTCTGGTTCATCATCGTGGGCGGCAAATCCTCCGACGAGGATTGGTTCGAGCGCAACATGATGGTCTGGGGTCACGCCACCGGCGTGGCGGCCACCGGCGTGCTGCTGCAGCGCGTGGTTGACCCGGAACTGAAGAGCCGCGGTATTGAGGACTCCGGCATCGCCGATGTGTTCAACCGTCCCATCATCATTGGCCTTCAGGTAATTCCTCCCATTCTTATCGTCAACATGGGTACGACCGGAAGCTGGATCGTCACTGGCGCTTGCTTTGCCATTGTGGCTGTTATGTGGATCTTCGCCTACTTCACTAAGGGCTGGGTCCCCGGACGTCGTCTGAAGACATATCGATAATTTTCCCATTTTTCATCTTCTTCTACATACACCGTCTCTTGGTCCTCCCCAGGGAGCCAGGAGGCGGTGTGTGCCGCTATATACCCAGATTAGAGTGCCCCATATACCAGCCAGGTCTTTTTTGCCCAGGAAATAAGGGGCAGAAAGTCATATAGGAGCTGGCTCCCGCATATCTTCCTGATACGAACCATACAGAGGATAAGGGGTGGTAATGTGGATAAGAGAGATCAAATCGGACGGGCCCTGCGCCGTGGAGTGGCCCTGGGGCTTGTGTTGGTGGCCTGCTGGGGGCTGTCCCTGATGGCCGATTTATCCGGGGTAAAGGAACGGCTGGCTGCGCTGGGGCAGGAGCCCGGCCTGTCCGTCTCCTTACTGTCCAGCCAGTTAGGGGAGCTGCCCCGGCAGACCACTTCCGCAGAGCTGACCGGATGGGGAAGGCTGCTGTTGAGTCACAGCGCCCTGCTGGCTGCCGGAGAGGAAGCGGTAGCGGAAGTGCGAGATGGGGCCGACCCGATGGAGGATTTGGGCTCAAAGGAAGAATTGGTGGATGAGGAGGAGCAGGGGGAACCCGACCTGAAGCCTCCCACAGAGGACGAGGGCATCCTGGAGATGACGGCGAAGGGCAAAGAGGGGGGAAAGTACCTCCACGACCAGGGAGTTTATGTCTATGACCGGACCGACCTGGGGCTGGACGCCTCGGTGCTGGGGGAGGGCACGGTGGACGTTCCACTGGGAGAGGGACCGCAGATCCTGATCCTGCACACCCATGGCAGTGAGGCATACTCCCAGTCGGACGGGAGGTCCTATGAGGAGAGCGATCCCTACCGGACCACCGACTGTAACCACAACATGGTCCGGGTGGGGGAGGAGATGGCCACGGTTTTTCGGGCCCACGGCCTTCAGGTGGTCCATGATACCAACCTCTATGATTATCCGGCCTATAATGGGGCCTATGACCGGTCCAAGGCGGCGGTGGAGCAGTGGCTGAAGCAGTATCCCACCATCAAAGTGGTGCTGGATGTCCACCGGGACGCCCTGGTGGGAAACGAGGGGGAGATCTATAAGCTGGTTTCAGAGGAGGCCGGGGAGAAGGTGGCCCAGGTCATGCTGGTGGTGGGCACCGACGGCTCTGGCGCCGCCCACCCCCGCTGGAGGGACAATTTGGCCTTTGGAATCAAGCTGCAAAAAAACCTAGTCACCGGGTACTCCAGTCTGGCCCGGCCCATCGTCCTGCGCAACAGCCGGTATAACCAGCAGCTCTCGCCCGGCTACCTCCTGGTGGAGGTGGGGGGCCATGGAAATACTCTCACCGAGGCCCTGGCCGGTGCCCGCCTGTGGGCGGACAACGTGGCCCGCACCCTGCTGGCCATGAAGGAGGGGTAGGAAGTCCAAGAAAAGAGCGGTTGCGAAAACCACCCCCCTGGTGTAAACTGGGGAAAAGGGGTGAAACGGATGAAGCAATACGAATATAAAATAGCTGATATCAGGGTATCTATGGGGTTTGACGAGAAGAAAAAGGTGAGAGAAGCGGAGGAGCAGTGGAATGCGCTGGGCCGGGAAGGCTGGCAGTTTTGCGCACAGGTGAATGGGGGACTGGTGTTCATGCGGGAGATTCAGGATGAATCATGAACAGTATATGCGCCGGGCTCTGGAGCTGGCGATGGAGGCCCAGGCAGAGGGGGATGTGCCAGTAGGCTGTGTTATTGTTCGGGACGGAGAAATCGTTGGCGAGGGGCGCAACCGGCGGGAGGAACGGGGAGACGCCACCGCCCACGCGGAGCTGGAGGCCATACGGGACGCATGCGCCAGGACCGGAAGCTGGCGTCTTCACGGCTGTACCCTCTATGTAACGTTGGAGCCATGCCCCATGTGCGCCGGAGGGATCATCAACGCCCGCATTGACCGAATCTACTACGGAGCGGGAGATGAGAAGGCGGGCTGCTGCGGCTCGGTTCTCAATCTGTTCGAGGAACGATTCAACCACCATCCCCGCATCTATCGGGGGCCCCTGCGGGAGGAGTGTGAAGCGGTCCTTCAGAAGTTTTTTGAGGCACTGCGCTGAAAAGATTTAAAGGTTTTGTAACAACTGCGGATAACTTTTGTAATAACCCTTGGGTATACTGATACTCGCAAGGCAAGAGCATCTTTTCATTCTATCCTCCAATTTTTTTGGAAGACCGGCGGTTTGACCGCTGGTCTTTCCCCCTTTTTGGGCAAAATTTTTGGATCCAGGAGAGATTTAAAACTTATGTAACAACTTGCGTTGGAATTGTTAATAAGTTTCTCTTATCATAAAATCTGCAAGAGACAGTTCGTTTCATTTTGATCCTCTTTTTCAACGGAAGCCCCCGGACGCCTTGGAGCAGGCGTCCGGGGGCTTTCGTCAGCGGCCCCGCAGGAAAAGAAAAGGCAGGCCTGTTCCAACTACAGGCCTGCCTTTTGATTTTTATGGGGAGGGGATACTTGTGTCAGCATTTCCCTGAACTTTCTTTTTCCGCATCAGCAGCAGGGTCATCAGCCCATGAAACAGCTTGCTTACAGGCAGCAGCAGGGAAATAAAGGTTACCTCCCCAAAATAGAAAAACCGCCACCACAGAAACCCCGCGGCCGCAAAGAAGCATACCACATTACAGACAACGGAATTTTCCGCTGGCCGTATGGAGCACAGCGCCGTCCGGCCCAGGACCAGCAGCAATACAAGGATAAAGGCGGCAATACCGGTCCCAAGGTCAAGGAGTAGGTATACAAGCTGATAGGTGCTCTGTGCCTTTTCCTGAAAGACGGAGCAAACCACATCACTCAGGAAAATAACAAGAAAAATGCCGCAGTAATAGAGAAGCTGTTTCCATATCTTGTTCATCTGTTTCCCCCCTCCATCATTGGATGGAAGCTTTGGCTGACCTGTTTCACTCTGCCTTTAGAGTACCTTATTTTTCCCCTTGTTTCAATCTATCACCAGAATTTTCGTAAAAAAGACGAAAAGGCCCAAGGACCTCGGAAATTCCCGCTTTCTTGGGGGGAGACTCACGGGACAAAAGGAGCGGAGCCCTGGGGATGTCCCGGAGCTCCGCTCGATACTATATTGTGATCCTTCCAAAATCACAGGCCGCTTTTCCAAAGGGGAGAAGAGAAAATCAGCACTTCTCAAAGATGGTGGCAACGCCCTGGCCGCCGCCGATGCACAGGGTGGCAAGGCCCTTCTTGGCGTCGCCGCGCTTCTGCATCTCATGGAGCAGAGTGACAATAATGCGCGCGCCGGAGGCTCCCACGGGGTGACCCAGAGCGATAGCGCCGCCGTTGACGTTGACCTTGCTCATGTCGAAGCCCAGCTCGCGGGCCACGGCGATGGACTGGGCGGCAAAGGCCTCGTTGGCCTCCACCAAATCCATGTCCTCGATTTTCAGGCCGGCCTTGGCCATGGCCTGACGGGAGGCGGGCACGGGGCCCACGCCCATGATCTTGGGATCCACGCCGCCCTGGCCCCAGGAGACCAGCTTGGCCATGGGCTTCAGGCCGTACTTCTCCACGGCCTCGCCAGAGGCCAGGATGATAGCGGCGGCGCCGTCGTTGATGCCGGAGGCGTTGGCGGCGGTGACGCGCTGCTGGCCCTTGTCAGCGGACTCCTTGATGCCGGTGGGCTCGAAGGTGTGCTCCACGGCGGGGGCGGGGGATTCAGGCCCCACAGGGAAGGCGCCCTTCAGCTTGGAGATACCCTCGGCGGTGACGCCGGCGCGGGGGAACTCGTCCACTTTAAACTCCACCATCTGCTTCTTCTGCTTGACCATCACGGGGACGATCTCGTCGTCAAAGCGGCCGGAGTTGATGGCGGCCTCAGCCTTGTTCTGGGAGGAGGCGGCAAACTCGTCCAGCTCCTGGCGAGTGATGCCCCACACGTCGCAGATGTTCTCGGCGGTGGTACCCATGTGGTAGTTGTTAAAGGCATCCCACAGGCCATCCTTGATCATGGTGTCTACCACCTTCTTGTCACCCATGCGGGCGCCCCAGCGCTCGGCAGGCAGGGCGTAGGGGGCGGCGGACATATTCTCGGTGCCGCCGGCCACAATGATGTCGGCGTCGCCGGCCATGATGGTACGGGCGGCCTCGATGACGGACTTCATACCGGAGCCGCACACCATGCCCACGGTGTAGGCGGGGACGGAGGTGGGCACACCGGCCTTGATGGCAGCCTGACGGGCCACATTCTGGCCCAGGCCAGCGGTGAGGATGCAGCCGAACATGACTTCGTCCACCTGCTCAGGCTTGACGCCGGCGCGGGACAGGGCCTCCTTGATGACGGTAGCGCCCAGATCAGCGGCGGGGATATCCTTCAGGGAGCCGCCGAAGGAGCCGATGGCGGTGCGGCAGCAGTTGACAACGTAGATGTCTTTCATAGCTTCTGTTACCTCCAAAATTTATTTGGCGTCCAGAGGGACGCCCACGATTTCCGCTCTTGTTCTGATTATATCGGAGGAAAGGGGAAAAAGCAATCAATTTTTCTGTCCAAGGGTGCCTCTTTCCTGCCTGTGATTGACAAAATCGCAAAAATTATATCAGCGGAAGGGCAAAAATTATGTAAAATAGTGAATTTTTTAACAAAATCCCCCGGCTCTATTTTAAGCCGGGGGAGGGAAGAAGGCTTCAGTCCGCAAGGACGGCCTCCTGGTAGGGGGCCGCCACAGAGGTATCTCCGGTAGAAACGCTTCCGACAGCCGTTTCCTCATCGTGGAGGACCAGCTCATACTGGGAGCCCAGGCCGCTGAACGTCCGAAGCCATTCCAGTGTGCGGCTGGCGTTGGGCGTCAGGGTGATGCTGAGGGAGGAGGAATAAGTCTGGCCGACGGGACTGCTCTCTGCGGCGGGGGCATACTGGCCGCCGCGGCCGGGCTGCTCCTCAAGGGGCAGCTCCCATTGGAAACGCAGGTCGGTGCGGTAGGTGTTTCGCAACCGCTCCTCGTCGCTGAAGAGATAGCGTACGCCGATGCTCCCATCAGCAAAGTCAGCCTTGACCGCTTCCCACAGGCCCTCCAGGTCCTCCCCGGCGGCGCCGTCCAGATACAGGGTGCCCCGATCTTCCCCCTCCGGGGACAGGGCATTGGGCAGCATCCGGACATCGGTGAGATAGGCCTCCACCAGCCGGCCCTGTTCCTCGAAAGAGGCAAAATTATACACCATGGAGATCAGGCTGCGGTTCTGGATCAACTGGTCGGCCAGCTGAGTGACAGAGCCCTCCTTGTCCAACTCATCCAGGAAGATGGGGACGCTGGAATATTCACGGGACAGGGTGGACCCATCCTTCAGCGTATAGGTCACATAGAAAAAGATGTAGTCATCACCGTATATGCTGTAATTGTCAGCTCCATTCCGGTCCCTCTCATTGATGATGGCCTGGTGGAGGTCCAAGACCTGCTGGATCTGGCCGGGCTCGGTGATCTGGGACAGATGGAAGCTGCTGATATCCATGGGGTATCCCATGTCTGCCGATAGATTGATGGAAGCGACTTGGCCGGCATCGGGAATCCGGCTCTCCACGCCAAAGAGATCATAGACACAGGCGGCGCATAACAGAGCCATGGCGGCCGCCACCGCCGCGCAGCCTTTCCAGGCGTTTAGCACCCGGAAGGATTTTTTTAGCAGCATCTCAGCGGTAAAATAGCCCGCTACGGTCCAAAACAGCACACAGGCGGTGAGGAATACGGCGTCTGCCTGCCAGCCCAAAAAAGTGCTGGTAAAGGTGCCAAAGCACAGTCCGGCGCAGAAGGAGACCCCATATTTAAAAATAGGCCGGACCAGGGGGATGGACACTACATCCCCGGCGGATTCCACATGACGGTGGCGGTAGACCAGCAGGGCTAAAAGGGCAAAAACCAGTCCGGCCACGGCGTAGATGGCCACGGTGGAGGGGGAGGCGAGACCCCACTCCCTAGTCACAGCGGCCCCGCTCTCCCCCGTCTGGACCACATTCCAGTTACAGGCCTGGGACAGCAGATAGACGGGGGTACACCACTCTACCAGTCTGCCCCCCACCCAGCCCCGGCCGGGGAAGCCGTAGAAAAAGCGGTTCATCAGCTCCGCCAGCAGGGTGGAGATCACCATGACCAGAAAATTCAGAATGACATAGAAGGCGGGCAGGGCCAGGATGTGGCCGGTAAACATGGCGCAGAAAGCGGCAAAGGAGAAGAAAAACAGAGCGGTGCCGCTCTGAACCAGCAGCCAGACAGCCAGGGCGGCCAGCGCCTCTCCCCAGCACTCCATAGGCAGAAAGGCCAGTTCGGCGGCCGCCGTCACCAGAGCCACCGCCAGATGGGGCAGCAGCAGGCAGGACAGACCGGCCAGATACTGGGTGGTGAACAGGGCCTCCCGCCGCAGGGGCAGCGCGTGCATCATGGCGGCGGACCGGTTATTGTATAGATAGCCGAAGGAGGCCATGGCGGCCAGCGCCCCAAAGACCAGAGAAAGGGCCACTCCCATAGTCAGGAGATAGGGGATGTCCAGGGCGGCGGAGGTCAGCATGGACTGAAGGTCCAGCTCTCCCTGATATCGCTCCTGAATCCAGAAAAACTGATTGAGCAGGTTCAGAGGGATCAGAAAGGCCCAAATCACCCCATACAGGGCCCAAAGGGGCCAGAAGCGGGTCATAGTTTTGCGGTAGAGGGTGGAATTAAAGCACGATGTCGCGGACCCCATAGTCCTCACCTCCCATTTCATAGATAAAGATTTCCTCCAGGGACAGAGGCAGGGCCTCCATCAGAATGGGGGAATACACCGCCATCCTGGTCTTGATGTCCGCTGGGCTGCCCCGGACAATCAGAGTGAACACCCGACCTACCTGGGTGGTGTGGAGGACGTTCATATCCTGGGGCAGTTGGGGCAGCTGCCCGTCCTGGAAGGCCACCTGGAGCTTGACCACGTTATCCTGAAGGTCGGTGAGGGACCGCTCCAGAAGTACCTTGCCATGGGACAGGATGCCCACATGGTCGCACACGTCCTCCAGCTCCCGCAGGTTGTGGGAGGACACCAGCACCGTGGTCCCCCGCTGGGCCACGTCACCCATCAGCAGGGACCAGACCTGACGGCGCATCACCGGGTCTAACCCGTCTACCGGCTCATCCAGCACCAGTACCTCCGGCTGGCAGCACAGGGCCAGCCAGAAGGCGGACTGCTTCTGCATCCCTTTGGACAGGCGGCGGATGGGCTGCTTCTCATCCACCTCGGGGAAGGCATCCTTCAGCGCCTCATATCGCTTGGCGTCAAATTGGGGGTACATCCCCCGGTAGAACCGCATCATGTCCCGGGTGGAGGCGGAGGCGAAATAATACAGCTCATCCGGAATGGTGGCGATCTTGGCCTTCACAGCGGGATTTTCATAGACCGGCTGGCCGTCAACCAAGACGCTGCCGGAATCGGGGCGGTAGACGCCAATGATGTGTCGCAGGATGGTGGATTTTCCGGCGCCGTTGGGGCCCACAAGGCCGTAGATAGAGCCCTTCTCCGCCGTCATGGTCAGACCGTCCAGGGCCCGGAAGCCCTCGAAGGTCTTGACTACGTTGTTTACCTTTATCATGGTTCCTCTCCTCCTTCCAGAGCCCGGATGCGGGCCCATAACTCCTCGCCGTTGACCCCTAGAAACAGCAGCTCCGCCGCTGTCTGGTCAAAGGTCTGGAACAGGGCGTCCCGCCGCCCGGTGTCCACCCCGCTGTTGGGGGCGGCAAAGGAGCCTTTGCCTGGCACGGAGCAGAGATAGCCCTCGGACTCCAGAGCGTCGTAAGCCCGCTGGATGGTATTGGGATTGATGGCCAGGGAGCTGGCCATGGTACGGACAGAAGGGAGCTTTTCTCCCTCCTGAATGACTCCGGATACCATCAGCTTCCGCAGGCCGTCCTTCACCTGTTCATAGATGGGACGGGAATCCCGAAAGTCTAGGTTGAGCAAAGCGATTCCTCCTCTCTCGGCGGGACGCCGCCGGATCTGGTCTGTAGATATTTACTGTAGTTCGGCCTGAAAGCCTGTTGCCTCGTCCCCGGAGAGTATCACAGTGTAGCACGCTCCATACTGGGCGGGGATAGATACCTGGTCCGTAGTGCCTAAGGGGGTGGTCCTGCCCTCCGCATAGGGGGAAAAATCGATGGAGAAGCCAATCGGATCTGCACCGTCCAGGTAGGCACGGGAGAAACAGGGGACAAGTTCGCTTTCCGCTGTCAACTCTTCTCCGTCCAAGTCGGCCATTCCCCCGGAACCATAAAAGACTCCATCCAGATAGCAGCTCCAGAAGATCTGCTGTATGCCGGAACTCTTGCAGATAATCTGGACCTGAAAGGCGTCTTGCTCCGCAGCGGCGCAACTGGTCAACCCCAAACACAGCAGGCAGGCACCCAGGAAACAGAGGCTTTTTTTCATCCCGCGCATTGCGACCTCCCACACTCAAAACTGTATTAATTGTATTAGTACACATAGTATATCGAAGAGAGCGGGAAAAAACAATTAAGAACTTCTTAAATTTTCTCCTAAGAAAAAAAGAACCGGGGGCGGGACCGGCAAAGGTCCCGCCCCCGGTTTCAAAAACAGAGGTCGGACTTACGGCTGGGACATATAGGGATATTTGATTGCGGAGGAGGGACTAAAGGCCTCTTTGACGGAGTGAGCGCTGACCCAGCGAATCATGTTCAGGGTGGTGCCTGCTTTGTCGTTGGTTCCAGAGGCCCTAGCTCCTCCAAAGGGCTGCTGACCCACTACGGCACCCGTGCATTTGTCGTTGATATAGAAGTTGCCCGAGGCGTTGCGCAGAGCCTTCTCCATCTTTACAATGGCCTGCCGGTCCTGTGCAAAAATGGCACCGGTCAGGGCATAGGGAGAGGCGCTGTCACAGATGGACAGGGTCTCATCCAGCTTGTCGTCCTCATAGACGTAGATGGAAACAATAGGGCCGAAGATCTCTTTAACCATGGACTCGTATGTGGGAGTCTTGCAGCGTATGATGGTAGGCTGGACGAACCAGCCCTTACTGTCGTCATAGGCGCCGCCGGCCACAAATTCGCAGTCCGGAGAGACTGCTGCCCGGTCGATGTATTCCTTGCAGGTTTCAAAGGAGGCCTGGTCAATAACGGCGCCCATAAAGGTATCGAACTCCTGGACGTCGCCTACCTTTAGGGCGGCGGTGTGGGCTTTCAACAACGTCTCCACCTGAGGCCAGATGCTGGCGGGAATGAAGGCGCGGGAGCAGGCGGAGCACTTCTGCCCCTGATACTCAAAGGAGCCACGGACGATAGCGGCAGCTAGCGGCTCTATGTCGGCAGAGCTGTGGGCAAAGATAAAGTCCTTGCCGCCGGTCTCGCCTACCAGACGGGGATAGTTGGCGTAAGAGGCAATATTTTCACCCACCTGCTTCCATACATTCTGGAAGACCGCAGTGGAGCCGGTGAAGTGAAATCCGGCCATCTTAGGGTGGCTGACGACATATTGGGACATATCACTGCCCGTGCAGGGAACAAAGTTGATGACGCCTGCTGGCAGGCCACACCACATTAGCAGCTTCATGTAGTAGTAGTTGGACAGGACAGCCGTGCGGGAGGGCTTCCAAACTGCTACATTGCCCATGATAGCAGGCGCGGTAGCAAGGTTACCACCGATGGAAGTAAAGTTAAAGGGCGTAATGGCACAAATAAAACCATCCAGTGGACGATAGTCTTGGCGATTCCAAATACCGGCGCTGCTGCTGGGTTGATCCTTAAAGATCTCCTGTGCGCTCCAGACACCAAAACGCAGGAAATCAGCCAGCTCTGCGATGTCGATCTCGGCCTGGAATACCGTTTTGGACTGTCCCAACATGGTAGAAGCGTTTAGTACAGGGCGGTAAGAATTGGTGATATGATCGGCTGCTTTCAGAAAGATTGCAGAACGATGCTCCCACGGCATGGATTCCCATTCCTCTTTTGCGGCTAAAGCGGAGTCAACTGCCATTTTTAGTTCTTTTTCTCCTGCTATGCAACACTCGGCAATGACATGGCTGTGATTATGGGGCATCGTCACTTTAATGGTCTTATCTGTATAGATCTCCTGACCGCCAATGATCAGCGGAATCTTAACAATCTGATTGGACTGCCTCTCCAGTTCCGCTTTCAGTTCCTCCCGCTCAGAACTGCCGGGCAGATAGCCCAGGAAGGGATCATTGACCGGGTGGCTGATAGTAAAATATGCATTGGACATGGATAATACCTCCTCAATATCCTTTTGCTCAAGTATGTGCCCCCCTTTCATATAATTGGGGGCTTTATTTGGTCAGCCACTCATGGGACAGATTACCCAGTATATCCGTGCCCCGGATGATCTCCTCCTCTGTGGCGGTAGAGTAACACAAACGCAGTCCATTGTTAGGAGCTTCCTGGTCGATCATAAAGCCGGAACCAGGCACACAGACCACGCCTCGCCTCAGAGCCTCCCAAACGAAGGGCGTAGCATCCATTCCTTCAGGGAGGAAGAGCATCATGAACAGCCCGCCCTCCGGCTGGCTGCATCGGATTGCAGGATGCAACTTCTTTTTTAACTCGACGTACATCAGTTGACTTTTCTTTTTATAGATGGCGCGACTATTAGCTAAATGACCCTCATAGTCACATTCGGTCATACAGCGGTACGTGATGTTTTGGAAAAGCAGAGAGCTGTGAACATCCGTACATTGTTTGGAGACGATCATCCGGGTGGTCAGAGATTTATCAAAAACCAAAAAGCCCAGACGGAAGGCGGGGGCCATCACCTTGGAAAAGCTACCGGCATAGAGCACTAGACCATCTTGGTCCAACGACTTGATAGGTTTGATATCTTTTCCGGAAAAGCGTAGTTCACAATAGGGATCATCTTCAAAGATTGCTACATTATATGCCTTGGCCAAATCATAGATCTTTTGCCGCTTTTCGGCACTGGTAGTGAAGCCGGTAGGATTCTGGAAGCTGGGAATCACATAGAGCATTCTAGCCTCGGAGTGGTCCTTCAGTGCCTGCTCCAGTTTATCCAGATCCATACCGTCCGAACACATGGGGACCCCAACAAGTGTTGCTCCATAAGAGCGAAAGGTATTGTAGCAGCTGGCAAAGGAAGGCTCTTCCACAATGACCACATCTCCTTCGTTCAGCAGTAACTTGGAGGCAAAATCACAGGCTTGCTGTCCGCCAGAAACGATGATAAGGTCATTCTTTTCAAAGTCAATACCCCAAACTGTGCTAAGACGATCCTTTAATGCGTGGATAAGGGGGGGGTAGCCCTGGGATAGGCCATACTGGAGGACAGAGTTAGGATCCTTGTAGAATATGTCTGCCGCAAAACGGGCAAATTCTTCCACCATAAAGGTATCAGAGGATGGGTTGCCGTTGGCAAAGGAAATGGCCCCCTCTTGGGTAGCTGCCGCTTCTGCCATCTGCCGGATTACAGAACCACGTACTACCTGCATTTTATTTGAAATTCTTAGAGTCATAATAGAGTCTCCTTTCGTTTGTGTTTTTAGACTGCTGAGACCGAGAAACAGTGAGAACGGCAGGGCTGGAACATTGTGCTTATCCTGCCCGCCGTTCTTTGGAGGTTTATCTTTTGTTTTACAGATGGGGCCTAATTGGCCATGCCCGTACTGGATTTTTTATAGCCTATGAATTTCTTGCCGCCGATGAGCAGGGCAACCGTAACGGCTAGAGAGACTACCCAGGTTGCCACTAGGCTGCCGTTAGTAAAGCCGGCGGTCAGGTAACCAGATATCGCACCGGCTCCGCCTACTATACAATAAGGTATTTGTGTGGATACATGTTTGATATGGTCGCAGCCCGCACAGGTAGAGGCTAGAACCGTAGTGTCAGAGATGGGTGAGCAGTGGTCTCCCCAACAGCTTCCACCAAGAGTTGCGGCAATAGCAGGTAGCAGCAGAGCCGGAGCTGCGACTTCACAGATGTTGAACACAATGGGCATCAGGATACCAAAGGTACCCCAAGAGGTGCCAGTGGCAAAGGACAAGGCTGCGGCAATGATAAAAATGATAGCGGGTAAAATACCTACAGGGATACTGTTCTCTATAACCTGGTTAGCTACAAAATCACCCGTCAGTAGCAGCTTACGGCACACGCCGCCGATAGTCCAAGCCAGAATTATGATAGTCATACCGGATACCATGGACTGAATTCCGGCGTAGATTCCATTCATAAAGGCTTTAAAAGAAACAATTTTACGGGGGATATACATCAAAAAGGCCGCTGCCAAGGCAAGGAAACAGCCGCCTTGAAGAGAGACACTGGTGGAACAGTCGGAAAACGCCTGGATAAAACTATTGCCACTCCAGAAGCCGCCGGTATACAGCATAAACAGGATAGAACCGACAACGAGGGTCAACATGGGGATTACCATATCGACTATGGTGCCGACACCGCTCTCCTTCACAGGCTCATCGATAGACTCCAAATCGCCGGTGGTCTCTGCTTTTGCTTCGATGGCGGCCATAGGGCCAAAATCGTTGTGAGGGAAGCAAAAATAGATGACCATTAGAATGCTGATGATACAATAGACATTAAATGGGATATTGGCAAAGAAAATTTCCATGGGACTGGAAAATGTGTTGTTTTCAGGAAAAACGGCACAGATGCCAGCAACCCAGATTCCGATGGGCATCAGACAACAGACAGGTGCGGCAGTAGCGTCCAAAATATAGGCAAACTTGGGGCGGGAAACCCGGTTACTGTCGTTGATCGTTTTCATGATAGCGCCAGTGGAGAGGTTATGGAATACATCGCTGAGAATTAGGCAACTGCCGACTAATACGGTAGCCAGCTGAGAGGATGTCTTGCTGTGAAAGCGCTGTTTGGCCCAGTCGGCCACTGCGTGCTGTCCACCAGAAAGGGTGATAACTTCTACAATAGCGCCCAGCATACCCATAACGAGGATCAGGCCAATATCGACTTGGTTAGTCATCATGGTGAAGGCGTATCTGACAGTGTCCATGATCACGTTGCCACCCAGGGACACTGTATAAATCAGAGTACCGGACAGAATGCCAACCATCAGGGAAACAATGACTTCCTTGGTGATGAGGGCCAAACTGATGGCCAGAATTGGGGGAATAATTGATAGCCAGCCAACATACACAGGATCCATAAATTTCCACTCCTTTATGCAATTTTTATATTTGCCATCATACTCCTTAATAATAAAATCTTAATAGATAATGGATAGATTGCGCGGCATTAAAGATAGACCATGCTTAGATCAGGCCCAGTTTCTTCATTTCGGCATCCAGTTCAGCCTGTAAAGCAGTAGAGGGGGCCTGTAGAGGGATGCTGATCTCTCCGGTATCTAGGCCGATCTTACCCATGGCGTACTTTAGGGGAACAGGGTTAATCTCTTTAAACAATAGCTTGAACAGGGGGAAGTATTTTTTCAGCAACTTAGCGACCTCATCGGCCTTCTTCTGAGAGGCAGCTTGGTAAATCTGAACCCACACGTCGGGAATCAGGTTGGCGGTGGCCATAATAGCGCCGTCAGCACCCAGAAGGATCTCGCCGGCACAGAGAAATTCTTCGCCGCTTAGGACAGAGATTTTGTCACCCACACGGTGAACAAGCTCCAGGGCCTGGGCGAAGCTGGGGGAGCACTCCTTCATACCGATCAGATTGGGCAGCAGATCGACCAACTTTTCCACCGTTTCAGGCATTACGTTGACATATGTACGATAGGGGATGTTATATAGCAGGAAGGGCATATCAACTTCTTCGTCAAATTTTTTGAAGAAGTCGATGATGCCAGCTTGGGTAGGATGTACATAGTAGGGGGCCAAAACCAGTAGGGCGTCAGCACCGGCCTCTTTAAAGAGCTTGCCATGATGAACAGCGGTGCTGATACCGGGCTCCAAAATGCCGGCAACTACAGGAACGCGGTTGGCGGCAGCAGCAACAGCGGCTTTAACGGCCTGAACGCGGACTTCCTCGGATAGTGCGGAATATTCGCCTGTACCTCCTAGGATCAATAGACTACTGACACCTTTTTCAATTTGGAAGTCAATTAGTTTCTTCAGCTTAGATTCGTCGATGGTGTTTTCCTTAGTCAGGGGAGTGACCAGAGCGGTCATAATACCGGTGTACTGCTTCATTTTCATCAATAGTTCCTCCTGCTAAATTTATAATAATAGGTCTAGACCTGGTGCCCATATATATGAAATTTGTACTTTATATTTTAATTCTTTTTTGACATTTTGTAAATTTCATGTTATTTTCTTTTTGATTTAATTTTTCTCAACCGTGTAGTGCAGGAGGTCTTTCAAATGTCGATGTTTGAATATCAGCTCTTTTGTACTATTGCTGAACAAAAAAATATGGCCCGGGCATCTGAAATGCTTCACATTACCCCATCGGCGGCTACCCATGCCATGAATGCTTTGGAGCGTAGGGTGGGTTTCCCACTGATTAACCGCAGTCGGCGCGGGATCACCCTGACCACCAACGGGCAACTCTTATTGTCCATGGTTCAAACGATTTTATCAGATGAAGAACTGCTGTGGCAGGAGATCGCTAAAATCAACGGACTGGAGAAGGGCTGTGTCCGGCTGGGCGTATTTGATAGCATTTGCACCAACTGGCTTCCACAGATCCTAAAGTCTTTCAATGCCAAGTACCCACATGTAGAAGTACAAATTTTTCAGTCCGGCTATCAAGAAATTGAAGAAATGTTGCTAGACTCTGCTTTAGACATTGGTTTTGTGTCGTTACCCTCATCCAACCGTTTCCAGTCTATTACTTTGACCCACGACCGGCTGCTGTGTATCGTGCCCCAGGACTTTCAGCCAAAACATGGGTCCTATATCACGGCTGATGACCTCCGGAGCATTCCCATCGTAATCAGCCAGTGCGGACACGAAGATAGCATTCAAGAGTTTTTTGAAGAGAATGGACTGCGGACCTCCTCTCAGCACTTCGTCCGGCAGGATAGTTCGGCAATTTCCATGGTGGAGAGTGGGATCTGCTGCAGTATATTGGCGGAATGGGTATTGCGGAATAATCCTGGCAATTATAAGGCGTATCCCTTGGACTGCAACAAGTATCGTACGATTGCTATTGCCACTCTGCGTGGTAAAGTAATACTGCCCGCTACCCAGAAGATGATAGAAGAAATTAGAAATTTGATGCAAGAAAGACGTGATATACTTGAATAAATGATAATTTAGTATTGAGTTTATATGTATTTTGTTGCAGGACTTGGAATTTATCAAAAATAAATTGCAATTACCTCTATCTATGCTATTATGTAATTGCGGTAGGAATGGGAGGGCTTTCGTCCGTTCTGTTTTACTGTGATATTTTTAAGGAGGACTTTTTAATGTTTCGTTCCATTGGATTTATTGGGACAGGACACATGGGCTCCGCTCTGGCCAGGGTGGCTGCAAAGGGAGCGGCAGGCGCTCAAGTGTATTTGGCCAACCGTACACAGGAAAAGGCCAGAAGGCTGGCTCAAGAGTTGGACTGCCGTGTCGCTGACAATGAGACGATAGCTCAACACTGTGACTTAATTTTTCTGGGAGTAAAGCCCCAACTAATGGGACAGGTACTGGGTTCTCTGTCCCCGATCCTGGCTGCCCGTAAGGACAGGTTTGTTCTGGCGTCTATGGCCGCTGGTTTGTCTTCTCAGACGATTCAGGAGATGGCGGGGGCGGAATATCCTGTGATCCGACTGATGCCAAACACTCCTGTGGTGGTGGGTGCTGGTGTAATTCAGTATTGCGGTCTGGGGGCTACTGTGGAGGAATTGAAAGCACTTCAGGCACTGCTTGCCCCAGCCGGTCTAGTGGACCACATTAACGAAGACTTGTGCGATGCGGCTATGTCCCTCTCAGGCTGTGGCCCCGCCTTCTGTGCTCTGATGATTGAGGCACTGGCGGACGGAGGTGTGGCCTGCGGCCTACCCCGGGACAAAGCGCAGATGTATACTGCCCAGATGATGAAAGGCGCAGCAAAGCTGGTGCTAGAAACGGGAATTCACCCCGGCGACATGAAGGACGGGGTCTGTTCCCCTGGTGGCACCACTATCCAAGGCGTCCGAATTTTGGAGGAGCAGGGATTCCGGGCTGCGGCTATGAACGCAGTGATTGCCGCTTATGAAAAGACTATCGCCTTAGGGCAGAAGTGAGCTAGATATAATAAGGAGGATCTATAATATGCGCATCGTAGTCAAAGTAGGCACCTCCACCTTAGCCCACGCCACTGGGCGATTGAACATCCGCCATGTGGAGGAGCTGGTCAAGGTGCTGTCCGACCTGAAAAACGCCGGACATGAGGTGATTTTGGTGTCCTCCGGCGCAATCGGCATGGGGGTAGGCAAGCTGAATCTATCCGGCCGGCCGGCTGATATGCCCACCAAGCAGGCCGCCGCCGCGGTGGGCCAGTGTGAGCTGATGTATACCTATGATAAGCTGTTTGCCCAGTACAACCACACAGTAGCCCAGATCCTGTTGACCGGAGAGGACGTTGACCACGACGACCGCCGGCAGAACTTTGAGAACACGATGGCCCGACTGCTGGAGCTGGGCGCTCTGCCTATCATTAATGAGAACGATACCGTTGCCACCGCCGAGATCAAGGTGGGGGACAACGACACGCTGGGCGCAATCGTAGCCTGCTCGGTGGAGGCCGACCTGCTGGTCCTTCTGTCCGACATCGAGGGGCTGTATACTGCCGACCCCCGCAAGGACCCCGCCGCCCGCCTTATCCCCACAGTGGAAGAGGTCACACCGGAAATCGAGTCCCTGGCTGACGGTAAGGGAAGCGAGCTGGCGGTGGGCGGCATGGGGACCAAGCTTCGGGCGGCCAAAATGGTCACTCGGCGGGGCTGCGATATGGTTATCACCAACGGCGCGCGCCCGGAGAACCTCTATGACATCGTAGACGGCCGGGCCGTAGGTACCCGCTTCCTGGGGAAGATTGCCCTGGAGGCCGCGCATCAAAAAGGACGGGAGACCGGGCGATGAAAAAAGTAAAGATCACCGTTCTGCGCAAGACACTTCAGGAGGACTTGGCCAGGGAATACGGAGTGGAAGGACTGTCTGCCTGTCCCATGCTTCGGGAGGGAGAGGTATTCTATGCCGATTACGCCAAACCTGACGGGTTGTGTGATGAGGCATGGAAGGCGATCTATCAATATGTATTTGCCCTGGCCCACGGGGCGGGCCAGGAGCCCTTCTACTTTGGGGACTGGATCCGCACCCCCGGTGTTGCCATCTGCTCCTGCAATGACGGCCTGCGCCCCGTCATCTTCAAGCTGGAGGCCACCGATCAGGATGTCCAAATCAATTACGTACCAGTGAACTGAGCTCACAGACGGAAAGAAGAGATGTGCCGCTATGCCTGTAACCATGCTCCCGTCCTTCCTCTTATATTGTTTTACAGGCGGCATTACCCCCGGCCCCGCCAACCTGTGCTCCCTGTCGGCGGCCCTGCGGTATGGTCCCAGTGCGGCCCTGCGCCAATGGCGCGGGCTGTTTACCGGGTTCCTCCTCATCTCTCTGGTCTCGGTGGCCATCACTTGGCGGCTGGGCGCGGCGCTGGGCCAATACGTGGGAATGCTGTCCTGGCTGGGCGCGGTGTACATGCTGTGGCTGGCCTGGCACATAGCGCGCAGCCCGAAGTCCGGGGCTGCCAAGGACCCGGCCGCCCCCACTTTCCGGACCGGGCTGCTTATCAACCTGACAAATGTGAAAATCATGATTTTCTGTCTGACCGCGTTGAGCGCCTATGTGTTGCCCTATACCCGATCCTTCTGGGCCCTGCTGGGCGTGGGGCTGTTTCTCCCCTTCACTGGGCCGGTCTGCAACCTGGTATGGCTCTTTGCTGGGGCCTCCCTGCAGTCCCTGTTCACCAGCCACCGCAGGGCGGTAGATACCACAATGGCCGCCGCCCTAGTCCTGTGCGCGTTTAGCTTGGTATGGCCCTTTTTTACCGAGGGCCCTGCCTCCCTCGTCTCTGGTTGAAATCGAGTGTGCGCCCGTCCTTTTCTATGCTGACCTACCATGATAAAGAGGTGTTTGATATGACGACACAAGAACTGCTGCAAAAAGCCAAGGCATCCAAGGCCGCCATGGCTCTGGCAGATACTGACCGGAAAAACCGTGCCCTGCTGGCTATGGCGGATGCGCTCATCGCCCGCGCAGACCCCATCCTGGCGGCGAACGCCCTGGATATGGAGGCGGCCAGAGGGACCATCTCTGAGGTGATGCTGGACCGGCTGGCCCTGAATGAGAACCGGATCGCCGGAATGGCACAGGGTGTCCGGGAGGTGGCTGATCTCCCAGATCCGGTGGGCGTCGTCCTGAACCGAGTGGACCGGCCAAATGGCTTGGTGATTCAACGGGTCTCTGTTCCCATGGGGGTCATCGCTATCATCTACGAGTCCCGGCCCAACGTGACCTCCGACGCCGCCGCTTTGGCCCTGAAGGCCGGGTCTGCCTGCGTGCTCCGCTGTGGCAAGGAGGCCCACCACTCAGCCGCCGCCATTGTGGCTGCCCTGAAGGATGGGCTGTCCTCTGCCGGCCTGCCCAGCGAGGCACTCCAGCTGGTGGAGGACACCACCCGCCAGTCGGCGGGGGAGCTGATGGCGGCCAGGGGCCTGGTAGACCTGCTCATTCCCCGTGGCGGGGCGGGGCTGATTCGGGCGTGTGTGGACAACGCCGCCGTCCCGGTACTGGAAACAGGCACCGGCATTTGCCACATCTATGTGGACCAGTGGGCCAATCAAACGATGGCCCTGGACATTGTGGAGAACGCCAAATGCTCTCGGCCCAGTGTGTGCAACGCCGCCGAGGTGTGCCTGGTCCACCGGGCCATCGCCGAGGAGTTCCTGCCCAAGCTGCGTCGGCGGCTGACGGAGGACCGGGCTGCCGCCGGCCTGCCCCCCGTGGAACTGCGCCTGGACCGCTCCGCCGCGGCGGTCATTCCGGGCACTCCCGCCGGGGAGCGGGACTTTGACACGGAGTTTTTGGACTACATTCTGGCAGTCAAGGTAGTGGACAGCTTGGAAAACGCGGTGGACCACATCGCCGCCCACTCCACCGGCCACTCTGACGCCATTGTCACCGGCGACGAGAGGGCTGCCCACGCCTTTCAACAGCGGGTGGACTCTGCCGCCGTGTACTGGAACGCCTCCACCCGCTTTACCGACGGCGGTGAATTTGGACTGGGGTGTGAGATGGGCATTTCCACCCAAAAGCTCCATGCCCGGGGCCCCCTGGGGCTGGCGGAGCTGTGTTCCTACAAAACTATCGTCCGGGGCAGCGGCCAGATACGATAGATTTGGTAAATTTTTTGTCTGGTATTTTTCCAGCTTTTGTGTATAATGAGCCCAGAGAATGACTTTTCCAGAAGGAGAAAGGATGGATTCCCATGAATCGTCATATTTTGGATTTCCTCCAGACTACCCGTGAGCTGTTGGAGTCTGACCAGGTGCGGATGATGGGCCGGTGGAAGCACCATGGCCCTATTTCCACCCTGGACCATTCCCTGTTTGTGGCCTACTTGTCCTACCGCGCCGCCAAGGTACTGGGGCTGGATGCTCGGGCCGCTGCCCGGGGAGGACTGCTCCACGACCTGTATCTGTACGACTCTAAGGATAAGTCCGCCCATCCCGGCTGGCAGTGCTTTGACCATCCGCGGGCGGCCGCTCGAAACGCCGGGGAGTTGACCTGGCTGTCCGACAAGGAGCGGAACATCATCCTGTCCCATATGTGGCCCCTGGGTGGAGCTCTGCCCAGGTCTCGAGAGGCTTGGCTGGTGGACCTGGTGGACACCCTTTGCGCCGGACTGGAAATGTCCCGCGTTTACCATCCCGCCCGTCTGCGGGAGCGGCTCGGAGTGCGCCCCCTCCTGCCCGCCTGTGCCTGATTTTTATCTCTCCTCCACCTGCTGGAGGAGAGTTTTTTTGCGAAGTTGGGGGATTTTGCGGTGAAATTGTGCTTTCTGGCCTTTTTGAAAAAATTTTCCTTGTCACGGGAAAAAAGACCTGATAATATGCTATAATGTCTATAGTCCTGATTTCAGGGCCTGTTAAGCCAGAGCAAAAGGAGAATTCAATATGCGTGATCGTCAGGCCGCTTTGGAAGCCAAACGCCAGGCTCTGCTGGAGGCGGGCGTGGATATGATGGACCCCTCCTCTGTGTATGTGGAGGACTCGGTCCAGGTGGGCGAGGGGACCCTGCTCCTCCCCGGCACCATTTTACGCGGGGACACCGTGGTGGGCAGGAACTGCCAGATTGGGCCCAACGTGATGCTCACCAGCTGCACAGTGGAGGATGAATGCGCCATCAACGCCTCCCAGTGTGAGGAGAGCGTCATTCGGAAGGGCTGCCAAATTGGCCCCTATACCCACATCCGCCCCCACTGTGTGGTAGGCGAGGGGTCCAAGATCGGCGCCTTTGTCCAGCTGAAGAACTGCAATCTGGGCAAAGGGACCAAGATGGCCCACCTGACTTATGTGGGGGACAGCGACGTGGGGGACGACTGCAACTTTGGCTGCGGCACCGTCACCTGCAATTATGACGGCTTTCAGAAGCACCGCACCATCATCGGAAGCAACGTGTTCGTGGGCTGCAACACCAACTTTGTCCCCCCAGTACAGATTGGGGACGGGGCCTTTATCGCCGCTGCTACCACGGTTACCCAGGATGTGCCCCAGGACGCCATGGTCATCGGCCGCACCCGCCAGCAGGTGAAAGAGGGCTGGGCCGCCGCCAACCGGGAGAAAAAGCGCAAAAAGTGAGGGGACGCCTCACACAACATAGGAACGGGGCCGGCGGCGACAGCCGGACCCAAAAATATTAGGAGGAAGCTGTATTATGATCGCACACGGGAAGGATATCAAGGTCTTTACCGGCAATTCCAACCCCCAGCTGGCCAAGGACATCTGTAAGGAGCTGGGCATCCCCCTCGGGAGCTCCGAGGTAGGAGCCTTCTCCGATGGAGAAAATTTTGCCTCCATCTATGAGACTGTCCGCGGCTCCGACGTTTTCGTGGTCCAGTCCACCTGCTCCTTTGTCGATGAGGGAAAGCCCGGCACCGTCAACGATTCCCTGATGGAACTGCTCATCATGATCGATGCCCTGAAGCGGGCCTCCGCCGGCCGCATCACCGCTGTTATCCCCTATTTCGGCTACGCCCGCCAGGACCGCAAAACCAAGCCTCGGGACCCCATCTCCGCCAAGCTGGTGGCCAACCTGATTACCACGGCGGGAGCGGACCGGGTGCTGACCATGGACCTCCACGCCAACCAGATCCAGGGCTTCTTTGATATCCCAGTGGACAATCTGTTGGGCTCCCCCATCTTTGTGGAGCACTTTACCCAGAAGTACGCCTCCTGCCATGATGACACTATGATCGTGTCGCCCGACGTAGGCTCCGTGGCCCGGGCCCGGGCCTTTGCCCAGAAGCTGAATATGCCCCTGGCCATCGTGGACAAGCGCCGCCAGAAGGCCAACTCCTCCGAGGTCATGAATATCATCGGTGATGTGCGGGATAAGCACGTCATCCTTCTGGACGACATGGTGGATACCGGCGGTTCTCTGTGCCACGCGGCTAAGGCGCTGGTAGAGATTGGCGGCGCCCGGGATGTTACCGCCTGCGCCTCCCATGGCGTGCTGTCCGGCCCCGCCATCCAGCGCATCATGGACAGCGTGCTGGACGAGGTGATCTTCCTGAATACCATCCCCGCGAAGCCTGGTATCCAGTGCCCCAAGATCAAGTACATCTCTGTGGCCCACATGTTTGCCGAGGCCATCAGCCACATCTACATGGAGACCTCCGTTTCTCCCCTTTTCCTGTAAGAACAAACCTCCAGGGGCGGGCTTTTGCCCGCCCCTGTTTTCAAAGAAGGGACCGCGATGTTTTTGAAAAAAGATGCCGGCGGCGTCAACTGGCTGCTGGTCTGCCTGGGAAATCCCGGAGAAAAGTACGAAGATACCCGCCACAACGTGGGCTTCATGGTGGCCGACGAGATCGGCGAGCGCCAGCACGCCCCCATCCAGAAGCTGAAATTTAGGGCGCTGACCAATATCTTCACCATTTCCGGGGAAAAGGTGCTGGTGATGAAGCCGGTCACCTATATGAACCTGTCTGGCGAGGCGGTGCGGCAGGCGGCGGATTTTTACAAGGTCCCGCCTGACCATGTGCTGGTAGTGTTGGACGATACCGCGCTGGCTGTGGGCAAACTGCGCGTCCGGAGGGGCGGCTCCGCCGGCGGACACAACGGGTTGAAAAGCATCATCCAGCACCTGGGCACAGATCAGTTTCCCCGCCTGCGGGTAGGCGTGGGCGAGAAGCCCCACCCGGACTACGACTTGGCCGACTGGGTGCTGGGCAGGTTCACCGGCGAGGACAAGAAGGCCATCGACGCCGCGGTGAAGCGGGCGGCCGACGGGGTGGAGTGTATTTTGAAGGACGGCCTGGAGCAGGGAATGAATCGGTTTAACGGGTAGGGCAGAACTTTTTGAGGAGGGTGTCCAGATGGGAGAGCTGATGACCGGGATCGCCTGCGGCCGGGCACTGAAGAAGCTGGCGGGGATGGCCCGCCCCCTGTGGGAGCGGTGCGACCCAATGCCGCTGAAGCGCGCCATCGAGAATCGATATGCCGGCGGCCCCCGGCGGGAGCGCCAGCTGGTCCAAGATCTCTATACCACCTATTATGTGGGTGCCCTGATCGCGGCGGGGGAGGTAGTGACGCCGGAATCTGTGATGAAGGCCCAGTTAGAGGACAGGCACAGCGGCAACGGCGCCCTGTACTGGGGGCTGGCCGCCCTGATCCATATCCAGTGGGAGCGCTGGGACCAGGCCCTTCAGGCCCAGGTTCAGGCCATGGCCAACTATGACGACTGCCCCCTGCGGCGGGACGTCCGGCGGGAGGTCCAGCGCCTGCTGTGCGTCACGGGCTACGCCTTGAAGATCCACAGTAGTACCCTGGAGGGGCTGGAGGACGATTTGTCCGCCTTGGCAGACAGCGCCGTTAACCGGTTCCAGCGGGTAGAGGCCCGGCTGCTGCTGGGGCGGTATCACCTGACTGTGGGAAATACCCAGGCGGCCCGGGACCATCTGGAATTTGCGCTGGCCCAGGGCGGGGAAACCTATGTCGGGCTGCTGGCGGACGACCTGCTGAGGGAGCTGGAGGGCCGGGAGCCCAGCCCGGAGCGCCAATGGCGTCGGGCCATGCTTCGGGTGGAAGAGGAAACCAGGAGGATGGCGGATACCTGCGACCCTTGGCCCCTGCTGGCGGCCCTGGAGGCTGTCCAGGCCTGTCAGATCCCTGCCCCTGCCCGCACCGGACTCCGGATGCTGGAGGCCACCGCTCTGGTCAACCTGGGCCGGGAGGAAGAGGCCGAGGCCCTGCTGGACCAGGTCCCTGACCAGGAGCAGGGGGATTACAGGATGCAGAAGCTGCAACTCAGGGCCATCCTGTGCAACCGCCGGGGCCGGACCGAGGAGGCGGAGGAGCTGGCCGGAAAGATGGAGGAGCTGATGGTCCAGGCGGGCAGGGACAATGGACGGCGGGAGGTGTTTTGCCTCCGGTGCACCGCCCGCCTCAAGCGGGGGGAGGCGGATGGACTGGAGGAGGGCCTTCGGCGGTACATCACCTGCGGCGGGCCTCTCCTTTCTCAGGTCGGTGACCACTTGCTGCTGGGCCGGTACTGCCTGGCCGTGGGGAGAATAGAGGAGGCCGGGGAGCACCTGACCTTTGCGGCGGAGCGGGGCGGGCCCATGTATGTGGGAAAAGAGGCGGCGCAGCTGCTTCGGACCCTCCGCCAATCCCCGCGGGACGGAAAAAATTAAGAGAGAATTAAGAGAATATACCTCTTTTTTTAACAGAGCCGTGCTATTCTGACCGGGCAATACATAGGATTTCAGGAGGTATTCTGTGATGAACCGATGGATTTTAACCCATGCCCGGCTAGCCTTCTGGCTGTGGACTGTTCCCTCCCTGGCCCTGTTGGTCTGGTATGCCGCGCGGAACGAGGGGGAGGGCCTAATGACCGCCTACGCCCTGTTTGCCCTCTGGGAAGCGGCGGGGTTTTGGGGGATCAACGGATTCCTGTGCGGCTGGGCCCGGCGGCCGGCCTTCCGGGCGATGGACGAGTATTGTGACCCGGAACCCCTGCTGGAACTGTGCCGCATGGTGCTGAAGCAGAACCCCAAGTCCCTTTTTTACCGGGTGTTTGAGGGCTATGCCCTGGCTCTGTTGGGCCGGCGTAGGGAGGCGGAGGACTCTGCTCACATGGCCGCGGAGCAGCCCCGGCTGTGGAAAAGCCCGCCCCTTCTAGCTGTGTGGCTCACCCAGCTCCCTCCAGAGGACCCGGAGCGGGAACGAGGAGAGCTGGCCATGGAACGGCTGGTCCGCCGGCTCTCTCCCCAAAAGCGGGCTGTCCTGGCCAGGGCCGGGACCATGCGGGACCGGGCGGCCCAGATTCAGGAGGCGCGGCCTGAGCTAGAGCCTCTGTTGCTGGCCGATCTGGAACAGGCCGGCTGTACCCGGGAACAGGTAGCGGCCCACATGGCGCTGGGGATCTATTACCAGCGCCGGGGGTTGGAGAACAAGGCCCAGGAGCATCTGTCCTTTGTGGTTGCCCGCGGGGGACGGCTGGCAGTCCGTACGGAGGCGGAGCGGATGCTGTGCCGCCTATCAGGAAAGGGTTGAGGCAAGCGGGGGACAACGTCCTTCCGGTTCGCCTGGGTTTTCTTCCTTTTGGATGACCCTCTGAACGGGGCGGTCCCACTTACCGCCCTGTTCCTCTTGACACGGGCCTATTCTGGAGTAAACTTTTATTCATACCAAAGAGATCACCCCCTGTCCGGTTGGATTGGGGGCTTTGCCGCGTTGCTTCGGAGGTTTTGTTATGATGCAGCTGCTTATTGACGCCCTGAACCGCATCCCTGAATTCCAGCAGCTCCTCTCCGCCCTGGAGGGGGGCCGCTCTCCCGCCGCCCTGTCCGGTGTGGCGGCGGTCCACCGGGCTCACATGGCCGCGGGGATTGGGACGATGACCGGGCGGCCCGTGGTAGTGGTGTGCGCCGACGAAGGGGAGGGGGAACGGCTGGCCCGGGATCTGGCTGCCTTCGTAGGTCAGGAGGTGCCGGTTCTTACCCCGCGCTCCTTTACCTTCCACAATGCCGCCACCGTCTCCCGCCAGTGGGAGCACCGGAGGCTGGCCCTGATGGAGAAGCTGGCCGCAGGGCGGCTTCCCTTCCTGGTAGCCACGGTGGAGGGCTTGCTCCAGCGCACCCTTCCGCCACAGGCGCTGGAGCAGTATTGCTTCCGACTGAAAGTCGGCCAGAGCCAGGACCTGGCCCAGCTGGCGGAAGCCCTGTCGGTTGCGGGATACATCCGGTGTGACCAGGTGGAGGGTGTGGGCCAGTTCGCCCTCCGGGGCGGCATCCTGGATGTGTATGCCCCCGGTATGGACGCCCCAGCCCGGGTGGAGTTTTTCGGGGATGAGGTGGACGCCATGGGTTCCTTTGACCTGTCCACCCAGCGGCGGACGGAAAATTTGGAGGAGGTCCGTCTTCTCCCGGCCGCCGAGACGCTGCCTCAGCTGGCCCCAGGGGGACTGGCCGGGTTGTCGGAGCGGCTCCGCCAACTGGCGGCTAAGGCCGCCCAGAACGGCTTAAAGGAGCTGGCAGCCACCTTGGAGCAGGACCGGGAGGCCATTTCCCAGGGCCGTTCCTTCCCGGCTATGGACCGCTATCTGCCGTTGATCTACCCCAAGGCGGCTTCTGCCGCCCACTATCTCCCCGGAGATGCCTGTGTGGTATTCTCCGAATGCGCCCGGGTGGCTGACCGGGCCAAGACCTGGCAGTGGCAGCTGGATGAGGACGTGAAGTCCCTGCTGGAGCGGGGGCTGCTGGATGGCTCCTGCGGCGAGCTGTCCCTGACCTTCTCCCAGCTCACCGCCCTGCTGCGGGACTGGCCGGTGGTCTATCTGGACTCCTTTACCACCTCCGCCTATCCTGACCCGCCCAAGGTGCTGCTGTCCATCACCGCCAAGCAGCTTCCCTCCTTTGGGGCCAGTCTGGAGACGGCGGTCCAGGACTTGGCTTACTACCAGAACAGCGGCTTTTCCTCCTTGGTGCTGGTGTCCGGGGAGCAGCGGGCCTTGGATCTACAGGGACTGCTCCGGGAGCAGAAGGTAAAGTCGGCTGTGGATTTCCAGATGAAGGAGCTGCCCCGGCCTGGGCAGACGGTCATCACCGTGGGCGGCCTGTCCGGGGGAATGGAGTATCCATCCATCCAACTGGCCGTCATCACAGAGGGCGACCCGCGGGCCATCAAAAAGCCGCGGGCCCGGAAAGACGCCACCAACCGGCAAAAGCTGAAGTCCTACGCCGACCTGTCCCCCGGCGACCTGGTGGTTCATGAGCACCATGGAGTGGGCCGCTATGTGGGTATGGTCAAAATGCAGGTAGACGGCGTGGAGAAGGACTATGTGAAGATCGCCTATGCCGGCACCGATGTGCTCTATGTCCCAGCCACCCAACTGGATATGGTGTCCAAGTACATTGGCGGCGGCGAGGACGCGGCGGAGACCAAGAAGCTGAACAAACTGGGGGGCACCGAGTGGGAGAAGGCCAAGACCCGGGCCAAAAAAGCGGTTCAGGACCTGGCCAAGGGGCTTATTCAGCTCTACGCCCAGAGACAGCGTCAGCCAGGATATGCCTTTTCTCCTGATTCCCCATGGCAGAGGGAGTTCGAGGAGCAGTTCGAATACACCGAGACGGAGGACCAGTTGCGCTGCATCCAGGAGATCAAAACAGATATGGAGCGGGCCTCCCCAATGGACCGCCTCCTCTGTGGCGACGTGGGCTACGGAAAGACGGAGGTAGCCTTCCGGGCCATGATGAAGTGCGTGCTGGACGGCAAGCAGGCCGCTATCCTGGTGCCTACCACCGTATTGGCCCGTCAGCACTATCTCACAGCCCTGCGCCGCTTTGCCAAATATCCGGTGAACATTGACGTGGTGTCCCGGTTCCGTACCCCCGCCCAGATGAAGGAGACACTGCGTCAGGTGGAGAACGGTTCGGTCGATATCCTGATTGGCACTCACCGCCTGTTCAATAAGGATGTGAAGTTCAAGGATCTGGGGCTGCTGGTGGTGGACGAGGAGCAGCGTTTCGGCGTGCAGCACAAGGAGAAACTGAAGGAGCAGTTCAAGCAGGTGGACGTCCTTACCCTGTCCGCCACCCCCATCCCACGCACACTGAATATGGCCCTGTCCGGTATCCGGGATATGTCTACCCTGGAGGAACCGCCGGCGGACCGCCAGCCGGTCCAGACCTATGTGCTGGAGCACGATTGGGGGGTGTTGGCCGACGCCATGCGCCGGGAGCTGGAGCGGGGCGGCCAGGTCTACTACCTCCACAACCGGGTGGAGACCATCGACCGCTGCGCCGCCCGTGTTCAGACGCTGCTGGGGGAGGATGCGGCGGTGGGTGTGGCCCACGGCAGGATGACCCAGGAGGCCATCGACGACGTGATGAGCCGGATGACCGACGGGGAGTTGAACGTGCTGGTGTGTACCACCATCATCGAGACGGGCATCGACCTGCCCAACGCCAACACCCTCATCATCGAAAACGCCGACCAGCTTGGTCTGGCCCAGCTCCACCAGATTCGGGGCCGGGTGGGCCGGTCCAGCCGCCGGGCCTTCGCCTATCTGACCTACCGTCGGGGCAAGGTGCTCACCGAGGTGGCCTCCAAGCGGCTGGAGGCTATCCGGGAGTTTGCCGAATTTGGCTCCGGCTTCAAGATCGCCATGCGGGATCTGGAGATCCGGGGGGCGGGCAATGTGCTGGGTCCGGAGCAGAGCGGCTTTATGCTCTCGGTGGGCTATGATATGTACTTGAAGCTGCTGGAGGAGGCCGTCCTGCTGGAGCAGGGACAGGAGGTCCCAACACGTGCCGAGTGCTCCGCCAACCTGTCGGTGGCCGCCTCCATCCCCGACCGGTATGTGCCCTCCCCGGAGCAGCGGATGGACCTGTACCGCCGCATCGCCGCCATCCGGGAGGAGAGTGACGCTGACGACCTGGTGGATGAGCTTATCGACCGCTACGGCGAGCCTCCAAGGACTGTAAACAACCTGATCTCCGTGGCGCTGCTCCGGGCGGACGCCGCCCGGGCCGGCGTCACCGACATCGACCAGAGGAATGGCTGCCTGCTGCTGACCATCCCTCAATTCGATCTGCGTCAGGTATCCCTCCTGTGTGGAGATCGCAAGTACAAGGGCCGGCTCCTTTTCTCCGCCGGGGAGCTCCCGTATCTCTCCCTGCGGCTGAAGCAGGGGGAGGACGCTCTGCGGGCGGCCCGTACCCTGGTGGCCGACTACGCCGCCGGAGGTGAGGGGCCCGTGGAGGAGTGACCGCCCGCCGTGGCCCGGCCCGTGCCCCAGGGGAGCGGGCCCTCACTTGCCCTTGCTCCCCGCTTCATTTTGTGTTATGATGATATGCGTCCGCGGGCCTTTGGCCTAAGAGAGACAAAACTTGTCCTGATGAGAAAGGAATCCTATCTCCATGATCATGATGAAACGAATCCTGTCCCTGGCCCTTGCGCTGGCACTGGGGACCACGCTGTTGAGCGGCTGCTCCAAGGGGGACGGCTCGGAGGACAGCAGCACCAGCGGCTCTTCCGCCGACACCTCCGCCCCCTCTGAAGTTGAGCCCATGGACCTGACCGGGGTCACGGACCCCTATCAGGCTACCGCCGGCGTCCCCGGAAACACCGTAGTGGCCAAGGTGGGCGACTATGAGATCACCGCTGAAAGCCTGCTCTACTGGCTGAACTACAACATCGAGTATCAGTTGCAGCAGTATGCCATGTTTGGCCTGACCGACCTGCCATGGGACAGCGAAACAGAGGACGGCACCTTAGCGGACACGCTAAAGAACGCTGCCCTTCAGATTGCCGCCTATTACCGCCTGGTTCCGGAACTGTGCGCGGAGAAAGGGCTGTCCCCAAATCAGGAGATGCTGGACCAGGTGGCGGCCTTTCTAGACAGCGCCGTTCAGGAGCTGGGCGGTCAGGAAACGATGGAGCACTACTTTTGGGCCAGCATGATGACCCCGGACCAGTTCCGCAGTATGTACGAGGGGGTCAGCCTGGATGAACAGCTCCAGGAGCTCTACTACGGCGAGGGGAGCGAGGGCTATCCCACCGACGCCGAGGTGCTCTCCTATGCCCAGGATGAGCTGGGCGTCTATCGGGCCAAGCACATTCTGCTGCTGACCAAGGATATGGAGCAGACTGTCACCAATGAGGACGGGACCACCGGGTATGCCCCCTTAGACGACGCCACAGTAGCGGAGAAGAAGGCGCTGGCAGATGACCTGCTGGCCCAGCTAAGGGCTGCGGAGGACCCCATCGCCCTCTTTGACGAACTGATGAACGAGCACAGCGAGGACAGCGGCCTAGCCGCCAATCCTGATGGGTACACAACCACTAAGGGCCAGATGGTCCCAGAGTTTGAGAACACTGCTTTGGCCCTGAAGGACGGGGAGATCAGCGACGTGGTGGAGAGCACCTATGGCTACCACATCATTCTTCGGCTGCCTCTGGACCCCGCTGACTACCGCGGGCAGATGGTGGCGGACAAAATGGAGATTCTGAGTCAGCAGTGGCTGGATGAGTACGGTGTCGTGCCCACCGAGGCCTTTGAGCAGATCGATCCCATCGCCTTCCGGACCCAGGTTACGGCCCTGCAGGCAGCGGTTCAGCAGGAGATTGCGGCCATCTATGAGGCCGCGGAGGATGACGCGGACTCCTCCGCCCCCTCCGATGGCTCCAGTCCCGTGACAGACAGTTCCAGCGCCTCTGGAAGCCAGGGATAAATCCAAAAAACGGGAGGCTCTCTTTTGAGAGCCTCCCGTTTTTTGCTGTTCAGGGAGCGGATTACTCCGCCCAGGCGATGAACTGGACCTCCACAGGGGCATTACCGGGCAGGGTGCCCATACCGATGGCGGCCCGGGCGCCGATGCCGGCGTCGCCAAGCTTCTCATAGAGATAGTCGGAAACCAGGTCGCCGATCTTGGCGTGGGAAGTAAAGTCGGGGGCGGCGTTGATATAAACAGTGAGGGACAGGATCTGGGTGATCTTCTCCCCAGGCTGTACACAGCTGAGGGCGGCGTTCAAGGCGTTGGCGGTGGCCTGGTCCGCGGCCTGGCGGTAGTCCTCTACGGAGACGCCGCTCTCCACCTTGCCGGACATAATCAGCTGGCCGTTCAGGCGGGGGGTCATGCCGGCGGTAAAGATCAGGTTGCCCTTCCGGACGGCGGGCTTATACTTGCCCTGCGGGATCGGATTACTCATAACAGACACTCCTTTATGTTTTGGTAATATTAAGTAGCGGCTGTGTTTAGGCGTGGTACCGCTGGGCCATCTGGCAGATGCGCTCCACAGCGGCCACGGCAGCCTGGTGATCCTGGGAGAAGTTCAGGCGAACGCTGTCCGTGAACTGGGGACCGAACTCGGTGCCGGGGGTGACGGTGACGGCGGCCTGAGCCCGGCACAGCTTAACGAACTGGTCCAGGGTGACCTTCAGAGCGGGGAGCTGGAGGAAGATGTAGCTGCCGCCCTCGGTGGGACGGGCCCAGCAGCCGGGGTACTTGGCGACAACCTTCAGCAGATCGTCCCGGATGGCCTTGTGGTCGGCTACCCGCTTCTCCATCCACCCATCGGGCTCGGAGAACCAGCTGAGATAGGCGGACTGGCAGTAGCCGGCGGTCCGCAGGGACACGATAGCCTGGAGCTTTTCCATGCGGGTGATGATGTGGGCGGAGCCGTAGGCCACACCCAGACGGAAGCCGCTGAGGGACTCGGTCTTGGAGGGGCCAATGATGGTGATCAGAGTGTCGGGCTTCTCCTCCAGGGCGCGCAGGTGGGTGTAGGGCTGGTCCTTATCGAAGAGCTGGCGGGAGTACAGCTCGTCGGCGATGACGGCCACATTGTACTTCTTGGCCAGCCGGCCGATGGCGGCCACCTCTTCAGGGGAGTAGATGACACCAGTGGGGTTATTGGGGTTGGAGTACAGGAATACCTTTACGCCGCTCTGGAAGGCCTTTTCCAGCGCCTCCAGGTCCAGACCGGAGTAACGGTCCACATCCTTCCAGTGGATGGGCACAGGGACCAGCTCGCCGTCAAAGAACTCCACCAGCTTGCGGTTGGCAAAATAGTCGGGCTCGATGATGGCCACCTTGTCCCCGCGACCGATGAGGGAGCCCATGGCCAGGAACAGTGCGCCCTGGGTGCCGGGAGTCAGAATCAGCTCGCTGGCCGCGTCCACAGGGGCGCCGCTAAACTCGGTGAGCTTCTGGGCCAGATAGGCGCGGATATCGCTCTTGCCGCGGTACTCGGTGTAGGCCTGGTGGCCGCCTCCCACCACATAGCCCTCCACAAACTTCTCCAAGCTGCCGGGGATGGGCTTGTGTGCGTCCACGTCGCCGTGGGAGAAGTCTACGGGGGTGCCGGGGATGGGATCGCCCTCCATGGGCAGGGCCTCCTGCTTCTGCAGGGTCTCCTGGCCGGGAGCGTTGTCACAGCCCAGCTTTGAGAATTTTTCAGTGATGTAATCCATATTCAACATACCTCCTGAATAGTGGTCAGTGCCGTCTCCTCCAGAGGAGGAAGAGTGCCGGTCCGCCTTTGATAGCTCTATTTTAGTAGCATCCCGCCAGAAAATCAATTACAGAAAATTATATAAGAATATATCTAAAAAATTTTAAGGTTGCCCCAAGGGGCCCTGTTGAGGTAAAATAAATCATTCTAATACGATTAAAATAAGGAGGGACGTCCTATGCTCCGAGACAGGGAATATGTCTATGCTGTTTACCAGGAGCGCAGCTTTTCCAGGGCGGCCCAGCGGCTGTTTATTTCTCAGCCAGCCCTCAGCAGCAAGGTGAAGAAGGTGGAGGAGCGGGTGGGAGCCCCCCTCTTTGACCGCAGCACCAACCCCATCCGCCTGACCCCCGCCGGCAAATGCTATGTGGAGGCGGTGGAGCAGGTGATGGGCATAGAGGACGAGCTCCGCAGCCGCCTCGCCCAGCTGGCCGACCAGCGGGAGGGGGCCATCACCATTGGAGCATCCGCCTATTTCTGCTCCTATGTGCTGTCTGAGCTGGCGATGGAATTTCAGCGCCGGTACCCCGGCTATGTGGTCAGCCTGCTGGAAGGCAATACCAGCGACCTGACCAAGTGCCTGCAGTCCGGTGTCATCGACTTCATGCTGGATATTTATCCCCTGGACACCAACCTGTTTCAGGGCCAGCTTTGGGGGCAGGAGGAGCTGATCCTGGCAGTCCCGGCGGGGCTGGAGATCAACCAGGAGATGGCGGAGTGGCGCCTCACGTTTGAACAGGTCCAATCAGGCAGCGGCATGGGGGTGGACAGCCACCGGGCGCCTCTGTCCGCCTTTGCCAAGGAGGGCTTTCTGCTGCTGAAGAAGGGGAGCGACACCTACCGCCGGGTGCTGAAGCTGTGCCGCAACGCGGGCTTTACCCCCAAGGTGAATATGTACCTGGACCAGATGCTGACCGCCTATCATGTGGCGGAGAACGGCCATGGCCTCACCTTTGTCCGCCCCCGGGTGCTGGACCATGTGAAGCCCACGGACCAGCTCTACTTCTACGAGATCGACGACGAGAATGTGATGCGGACCCTCTATCTCTACTACCGGAGGGAATCTTCCCTCCCGGCTATCTATACCGATTTCCTGGACTTTATGGACAAAAATCGGCAGGAGGAGTGAACCCACACCCCCGAACCTCTGGTTCGGGGGATTTTTATGCCCCAGCCTCTCTTTTTTTCTTCCCCCAGGATTCTCCAAAAAATGGACAGGCCCAAGGCTATACTGAAAGAGAAGCTGAGAAGGAGCGTGGTACATATGAGTGACTGGCACAGCCGGCCTTTGGAACAGGTAATGAAAGAGCTGGACAGCCGTCCCTCCGGCCTGACGGAGCGGGAGAGCGCCCAGCGGCTGGAGCGGCTGGGACCCAACCAACTGGAGCCGCCCAGAAAGCCCTCTGTGCTGGCCCGGGTGCTAGGCCAGTTGAAGGACCCTATGATCCTGGTGCTGCTGGGGGCGGCCGCCCTGTCCCTGGCGGCCAGCGGCGGGGAGGACTGGTTGGACGGCGCTATCATTCTAATTATTGTTCTGGTCAACGGAGTCATCTCCATCACCCAGGAGGACCACGCCCAGCAGGCCTTGGAGGAGCTGAGGCGGATGTCCTCCCCACAGGCCCATGTCCTGCGGGAGGGGCGGGCAAAAAAGATATCCGCCGCCGCCCTGGTGCCTGGGGACGTGATCCTGCTGGAGGCGGGGGACATGGTGCCCGCTGACGCTAGAGTTATGGAGTGCAGCCGCCTCCAGGCGGACGAGTCGGCCATGACCGGCGAATCGGTCCCCGTGGAAAAGGGAGCCCACGACCGGCTGCCTGAGGAGGCCGCTCTGGGGGACCGGACCAACATGGTGCTCTCTGGCACCATGATCACCGCCGGCCGAGGGACCGCCCTGGTGGTGGCCACGGGGATGGACACCCAGATGGGGCGGATCGCCAACCTGCTTCTGGAGGACAAGGAGGGCGACACGCCGCTCCAGCGAAAAATGGGGGAGATCTCCAAATCCCTGTCCTTCCTGTGCCTGTCGGTGTGCGCTGTCATGTTCGGGGTGGGACTGATCCAGGGAAAAAATATGCTGGATATGTTTCTTACCGCCGTATCCCTGGCGGTAGCTGCCATTCCTGAGGGGCTGCCAGCCATCGTCACCATCGTCCTGGCCCTGGGCGTCCAGCGTATGGCGGCCCGGGGGGCCATAGTAAAAAAGCTGCCCGCCGTAGAAACGCTGGGCTGTGCCAGCGTCATCTGCTCGGATAAGACAGGGACACTGACCCAAAACCGGATGACGGTCCAGGAGCTATGGACACCTGCTGGCGGCCATCGGCGGGACGCTCTGCTGGCCGGCTGCCTGTGCTCTGATGCCAGGCTGGAGTGGAAGGCGGGGGCGCCTACCGCTGTCGGTGACCCCACCGAGGGGGCCTTGGTGGTGGCCGCCGCCCGGGAGGGGGTGGACCAGGAAAAGGAGGAACAGAACTGGCCGCGGACGGCGGATCTGCCCTTTGACTCCGGACGAAAGCTTATGTCCACCATTCATGCCAGGGAGGACGGGAGCTGGACTGTTTTTGTCAAGGGGGCCCCTGACATCCTGCTGGAGCGATGTGTGGCTGGCCCCCGCGGGCCTCTGTCCGCCCAAGACAGGCGGGCGGTGCTGGAGGCCAATGAGGCCATGGCCCAAAAAGCCCTGCGTGTCATCGCCGTGGCCCGGCGGGAGCTGCACATCCTGCCGCCTGGGCTGGAGCCGCGGGCGGTGGAGAGCGGCTTGACCTTCCTGGGTCTCTTTGGCCTGATGGACCCGCCCCGGCCGGAGGTAAAGGCGGCCGTGGCTCGCTGCCACCTGGCCGGAGTCCGTCCCGTGATGATCACCGGAGACCACAGGGCAACCGCCGCCGCCGTGGCCCGGGAGCTGGACATTATCCGCCCCGGAGAGTGGACCGTGACAGGCGGCGAGCTGGACTTCATGCCCCAGGAGGTGTTGGAGGAGGACATCGAAAAATTTGCCGTCTTTGCCCGGGTGACTCCGGAGCACAAAATGCGCATCGTAAAGGCGTGGCAGAAGCGGGGCCATGTGGTGGCCATGACTGGAGACGGCGTCAATGACGCCCCTGCCCTCAAGACGGCGGACATCGGCTGCGCCATGGGAGTGGCGGGCACCGACGTGGCCAAGGGGGCAGCCCACATGATTCTCACGGACGACAACTTCTCCACCATCGTTTCCGCCATCGAGGAAGGGCGGGGCATCTACTCCAACATTCGAAAAGCCATTCACTACCTCCTCTCCTGCAACATCGGGGAGATCTTCACCATCTTTGCCGCCACTCTGCTGGACTTCGGACAGATGCCTCTGGTCCCTGTGCAGCTGCTTTGGCTCAACCTGGTTACAGACTCCCTGCCCGCCCTGGCGCTGGGGGTGGAGCCTGTGGAGGAGGGGGTTATGGAAGAGAAGCCAAGGGACGCCGCGGCCGGCCTCTTTGATCAAAAATTTTCTTTCCGACTGGCCTGGCAGGGCCTGATGGTGGGCGGACTCACCCTGGCGGCTTACTTTTTGGGCTTTACCAGGCTGGCTGCTCCAGGCATGGAGGGGGCCGTGGCCAACACCATGGCCTTTGCCACGCTGACCCTGTGCCAGCTGTTTCACGCCTTCAATGTCCGCAGCGAGGACCGCTCCCTCTTTGCCCAGGGGGCGCTGTCCAACCCGGCTATGAACCGGGCGTTCCTGGTGGGAATGGCGCTTCAACTGTCGGTGCTGCTGGTGCCTCCGCTCCAGGGCGTATTTGCGGTGACTGCCATGGACAGCGCCCAGTGGTTAGCTGTCTTTGGGCTGGCGGCGGCCCCCATTCCCATCTGCGAGATCACCAAGGCGCTGGGACGGAAGGGAGAGCGGGGGGAGCGGGAGGAGCGGTCTGCCGTCAGAGAGAAAGCAAAACGGTAAAAGTCCCTCCATTCCAGCGGGAAAAATTGATTTTTACATAATCTCCCTTCTTCTTGGCAAACTATGCCGGAAGGAGGGAGCTGTCATGTCAAACAAAAATCAGGTGGACGGGCCCCATCCCCGCAAGGAACCCCTGTTTCCCGGACCGCTCTCACTGGAAAATCTGGAGGCGGCATTTGCCGGCTGTGCCGACTTCAGCAAGCGGCAGATGTACCTCCACGGGGACAGGGAGCGGATGGTGACTGTCTGTTATCTGTTGGGAATGGCCCGAAATGAGAGACTGAACGACTATATCCTGCGTCCCCTGACCCAGAATCCGGCACTGAGCCAGGTGTCAGAGGGAGAATTGTTTTCTATGCTCCAGTATGGGGCCTTATACAATCTGGCCGCGGTCCGGCGGGATACACTGGACGATGTGGTCAATGACCTGATCCTGGGAAGCTGCGCTTTGTTTTTTGACGGCCGGATAGACGCGCTTACTCTGCCTGTCCCCACAGAGGAAAAACGGTCGGTGGGGGAGCCGGACAATGAACCTGCCCTGAAGGGAAGCCGTGAGTCCTTTGTGGAGTCGGTGCGTACCAACACCGCTATGGTACGCCGCCATCTGAAGGCCCCCCAACTGAAAATCAAGGAGCAGATCGTAGGCCGGCAGTCCAGGACGGTGGTGGATGTACTCTTTTTGGACGGCATCGCCGATCCGGACACTGTGTCCCAGCTGGAGGAAAGGCTGGCGGACCTGGATATAGACGGGGTGGAAGCGACCGGCAATCTGGAGGAGTATCTGGTGGAGGGAGACAGAAGCCCCTTCCCTCTGATGGCCTATACCCAGCGGCCGGACCGCTTCTGCCAGGGCCTGCTGGAGGGAAGGGTGGGCCTGCTGGCCGACGGGATCCCCCTGGGGTGGCTGGTGCCTGGCACTATCGACCAGTTTTTCAAGACCGGACAGGACCAAGCCTACCACTGGATGGTGTCCTCCGCCCTCCGACTGATCCGCTGGTTTTGCGCCCTGGTCACCCTGGTGGTGCCCGGCCTCTATATCGCTTTGGTTACCTTTCATCCGGAGGCCATCCCGGTGAAGCTGGCCCTGTCCATTGTGGCCGCTAAACAGGAAGTGCCATTTTCCACTGTCTTTGAAGTGTTAATTATGCTGCTGGCCTTTGAGGTCATTCAGGAGGCTGGCCTCCGTCTTCCGGGCCCTATCGGGTCCGCTGTATCCATTCTGGGCGGCCTGGTGGTGGGCAACGCCGCGGTAGAGGCCCATATCGTGTCCCCGGCGGTCCTCATCGCCGTTGCCATCGCCGGGGTGGCGGGGTACGCCCAGCCCTCCCAGGACTTTGGCAACGCCCTGCGGCTGTGGCGGTTCCTGCTGGCCGTCCTGGCCAGTGTGGGCGGGCTGTTCGGCCTGGCCATGGGCTGGGCCGCCCTGATCTATCACCTGGCCGGGCTGGAGAGCTTTGGCATCCCCTATCTGGCCCCCTTTACCACTGGGGCTGGGGCCAGGAGAGGCCACCCTACCTTGATCCGCCTGCCCCTGCCGCGAATGAAGTGGCGGGATGGAGCCTATGACACCAAGAACCGGAGGAATCAGAAATGAGAGGACGGCTGTGTGCCTTGGCCCTTGCCTGTGCTTTTTTAGCTGGGTGCTCCCCGCTGCCCAGGGCCAGGGAAATGGGGGACATGGCCCTGTTGCGTACCATGGGAGTAGACTGGCTGGAAACGGGACTGTCCGTCACCGCCTCCACCGGTCCACGGGCCAGAGGGCTGCAGGCGGAGGGACAGTCTGCCCTAGTCCTATCCGCCCAGAGCCAGTCCCTCAGTGGAGCCTGCCTGGCCATGCAGGGCCAGAGCGACAGCTATGTGTTTTTCGGATATGTAGACCAGCTTTTGCTCGGGGAGGAGCTGGCCCGCCATGGGGTAGTATCTGTGCTGGACTACTTTGCCCGGGATGTGGAGCTGGGACTTGGAGCTCAACTGTGGCTGGTCCGGGAGGCCTCTGCGGAGGAAGCGGTTCGATCTGGCGGAGATCAGGGGGTGGAGGCCCGCCTTTCCACCCTGCAGATCGACAGCGAGATGGGGGTGGCGACCATCTCCCGTACTGCCGGGGAGGTGTATGCCGACCTGCTGGAGCAGGGGGCGGCCTATGTCCCAGCCCTTATCACGGCGGGAGGGGGGGAGGGGGACACCTCCCTGCTGGAGGGCGGCTATGGTATCTTGAAGGGTGAGCTGCTGGCGGGATATCTGGAGGGGCGGGAGGCCCGGGGGCTAGAACTGCTGGCCGGCAGGCCGGGAGTCAATCTCCTGGAGGGCGAACTGCCCGAAAACCGGGCCGCGCTCCGCGTGACACAGGCCCATACAGAGATGTCCCCTATCTGGGAAGGGAATAAGCTGATGGGGCTGACGCTGACCTGCCGCGTCGAAGCGGACCTGTTGGAGTACCGCTACCCCCTGTCCGACCAGGAGCGGAAAGAATTGACCGGACGGCTGGCCAGCCAGGTGGAAAACCAAATTAGGGGGGCGCTGGACAAGCTCCGCCAGTGGCAGGCGGACTGCCTGGGGCTGGGCGCCCAGGTGGCCCTGACCTCGCCCGGCAAATGGCAGGCCATCCAGGAGGACTGGCCCAGTATCTTTGCCGCGCTGGAACCAGACCTCCAGATCAGGGTATCGATCCAGGAGTGAGGAAAGAGGGAAGCTTGTGAAGAACAACGACCATATTTCACGCACCCAGCTCATGACCATGGTGTGGGCCGGACTGCTGGCCCCGGCGGCGGAGCTGCTGCCCAGTCTGACCCTGCCTGCCGCGGGGAAAGGCGCCTGGCTGGCTCCGCTGGCCGCCGCCCCTCTGGCGCTGGTATCGGGCTGGCTGCTGGGACGGCTTTCCGGGGGGCGGGGGCTGGCGTTCGCCTTTTGCGAGCGGCTGGGCAGGGCAGGGGGAAACTTGCTCCTCATTATATATATAGTGTGGGCGGAGCTCCTTCTGGCCATCCGCCTTCGCGCTTGCGCCCAGCGCCTGCTGGCTTCGGGTTACCGGGACGGATCGCTGATCTTTTTCTTGGCGGCCCTGGCTTTGATGGTCCTCTGGATGGGAACTGGCCGGCTCGCTCCTTTTGCCCGGGCGGCGCAGCTTTTTCTGGTGGTCCTTCTGGGGACGGCGGCAGTGGTCCTAGTTTTGTCCCTAGGACAGGTGAAGGCGGAGCACTTGCTGCCGCTGTGGAGTGGGGACGTGCCAGGAATACTCCGCTCCGCCCTGCCCGCCTTTGGGGTGGTGGGCTGGGGCGGCTGGGCCGCCTTCCTGACAGGCTCTCTGGAGGGGCAGGAGGGAAAGCAGAACTGGCATTGGCTGTTTTGGGGGCTAGGCGGGATGGCCCTGCTTACTTTGGCTCAGGCCGTTATCCTGGGTAACCTGGGACCTCGGCTGGCCGCAGGGCTGGACAGCCCCTTCTTTGCCCTGGCCAAGAGCGTAGGCGTTGAAGGCGCGTTTCAACGGGTGGAGAGCGTAGTGTCCGCGCTATGGACCTTTTCAGACCTGACCATGGCGGCCCTCCTTCTATTTTCTATCCGGGCTATGGCCAGGACTGCCATTCCCAGACTCAGGGAGCGGGGACTGGCGGCGGGGGCGTTGGCCGTCGCCGCGGTGGGCGCCCTGGCTGGCTTCTCCGACGGAGCGGCGGCAGAGCGATGGAGCCGAGAGGTGCTGCCCTGGGGGCATATCATTCTGACGTTGGGTATCCCAATCCTACTGTGTCTGTCGGATGCCTTTGTGAAAAAAGACACAGGCGGTCCAGATATAGTGGTAGGAGGTAGTGAGGGAGGGGAAGATATAGTGTAGGTAAGGAGGGGATAAAAAAAGGGGAAAAAAGTGGGAA
>CABIXV010000006.1:0-68007 GCA_902362775.1 Clostridiales bacterium
TTCGCTGGGCTCCGCTTCGGTCTGCCGCCTTCGGCGGCTTTCTCTCCCAAAGTCCGCTTTCCTCGGAACGCCCTGGCGGGCATTCCTCCCTCGCTCCCTTGTTCCTCCTCTCCGAACCGGACCCGCTTCGCTGGGCTCCGCTTCGGTCTGCCGCCTTCGGCGGCTTTCTCTCCCAAAGTCCGCTTTCCTCGGAACGCCCTGGCGGGCATTCCTCCCTCGCTCTTATGGGGCCGGCACTGTAATCTCACTCGCCGAAAAGATAGCCCATTCCCCGCTTGGTGCGGATGAACTCGGGGTTGGCCGGATCGTCCTCGATCTTCTCTCGTAAGCGGCGGATCGCCACGTCTACCGCCCGAACGTCGCCTACATAGCCCTCATAATTCCATACATGCTCCATCAGGGCCTCCCTCGAAAAGACCTTCCCGGGCTGGGCAGCCAGGAAACAGATCAGATCGTACTCTCTCTGGCTCAACTCCAAGGGGAGCCCATCCTTGAATACGGTGGCACGGTCCCGGTCAATATTGACTCTGCCCGCCTTAATCGTGCCAAGGCCGGATTGTGCCGCGGGGACAGCGGGGGACATGGCCACCCGCCGGATATTGGCCTTGACCCGGGCCAGCAGCTCCCGCATGGAGAAGGGCTTGGTGATATAGTCGTCCGCCCCCAGCTCCAGCCCCAGGACCTTGTCCGCTTCCTCCTCCCTGGCAGTGAGCATGATGATAGGGGCGGCAGACCCGCTCTCCCGCACCTTCCGGCACACCTCAAAGCCGTCCATTCCGGGCAGCATCAGATCCAGCAGGATCAGGTCCGGGTCATTTTCCAGGGCCAGCTGTAAGCCGGCGGGCCCGTCGTATGCCTCCAGGGTATCATAGCCCTCCCGGCTCAGGTTGAAGGACAGGATATCCACGATATTCTGTTCATCCTCTACAATCAAGATGGTTTTGCCCACAAGATCCCCTCCTTCTCTTTCTCACAAATGCCGCCGGTCTCTCACAGGCCCAGCAGCACCTTTACTTTCAGCGTGGTAGCCACGGTCTTTGCGTCTGTGATGGTGCCGTCCATCACCTGCTCCACCAGCTGCTGGAAAGGCATGGTGACCACATCCAGAAACTCGTCCTCATCCAGGTGCTGTTTTTTGCGTGTCAGCCCTTGGGCCAGATACATATGCAGAGCCTCGTCACAGAAGCCGGGCGACGCCAGGGTATAGCCCAGATATGTCCACTTTTCAGCCTCCAGCCCCGTCTCCTCGCTCAACTCCCGCTTTGCCCCCAGCAGACGGTCCTCCTCCGCCCCGTGGTCCAGCTTGCCCGCGGGCAGTTCCAGCAGCTCCTGCCGGATGGGGTAGCGGAACTGGCGGACCAGGCTCACGCTGTTATCCCTGTCCAATGCCAGGACAGCCACCCCGCCCGGATGGTAGACGACCTCCCGGTCCGCCGTTTTCCCGTCGGGCAGCTCCACCTGGTCCATGTCGACCCGGATGATCCTGCCCTGAAAGATCGTCTGGCTGCTTACCGTTCTCTCGGTCAGCTCCATGTCCTGTCCTCCTTCCGGCCCCTGCCGGGACCCATTTGAAATCAGTATACCACACAAGGGGGAACTGGTAAAGACGCAAGGTCTCTCTCCGCCGCAAAATTTCCCCATCGCCGCTGTACGAGGTAGTTAAAACATAGTATAATGAGTAAACAAACTGAAATGATAGGGGGCCTTTCCATGATTCGTCGCGCCGTTCCGTCCGATCTGCCGGACATTTTGGAGATCTACGCCATCGCCCGCCGCTTCATGGCACAGGCGGGCAACCCGGACCAGTGGCGGGATGTCTATCCACCGGAAGAGTTGGTCCAAGACGATATCCGTCAGGGGTTTTGCCACGTCTGTGTCCTGGATGGCCGCATCCAGGGCGTCTTTGCCGCCATGTGCTGGGACGACCCGGATTACCAGGCCATTCAGGGCGCCTGGCTCAGCGACCGCCCCTACTGGGCCGTCCACCGAGTAGCCAGCCGGGGAGAGGTCCGGGGCGTAGCCTCCCGGTGCCTCCTCTGGTGCCTGGAGCGGGGCGGCAGCGTACGCATCGACACCCACCCGGCCAACCGCCCCATGCAGCGGGTGTTAGACAAAAATGGCTTCACCTTGTGCGGCACCGTCTGGATGGAGGACGGCTCTCCCCGCCTGGCCTACCAACGTGAGGTCCCGGCGGGCTGGCGCTGGGACAGCGGGAAGGAGTGAGGGGCTTGTTTTCTCCCATCGATCTGGAGCGTTGGGACCGGCGGGCTATATTCGAGGAATTTCTCGGCCTTGACTGCAGCTTTGCTCTGACGCGAGAGCTGACTATCACCCGGTTCCATTCCTATGTCAAGGCCAGGGGCCTTCGATTTTATCCCTCCCTTGTCTGGGCGGTGGTCACCGCGGTCAACCAGCACAAGGAGTTCCGTATGGGGCTCGACCCACAAGGCCGTCCTGGATTCTATGATCTCGTCCATGCGGAGTATACGGTGCTGGACCGGCGCTCCCACAACATGGCCAGCCTGAACACGGAATATGACCGGGACTTTTCCGCCTTTTACCGCGCCATGTCAGCGGCTTTGGACCGCTTTGAAGCGGATGGGACGCTGACCGCCAGCCGGGAAGACTCTGTGCTGCTCTCCTGTGTCCCCTGGTTCTCCTACACCGGCCTCTCCTTTCAGATGAAAAGCAGTCTAAACTTCCTTCGCCCCATGTTTGTCTGGGGCAGATTTCAGGAGCGGCAGGGCAACATCATCCTGCCCTTTACCCTCCAGGTCCACCATGGGGCGGCGGACGGCTATCACTGCCATCTCTTTTTCCAGTCCCTGGAGCAAATCCTGGCAGAGCCCGATCATTTTCTGGCCTGGTCTGGCATGATGTGAATAAAGTCTCCTGTCAGACATTTTGTCCCATCTTGTACTTTGTCGTTGCAAGCGGGCCTCTTTTGTGCTATAAGTAACATATGTAACACTTTTCGACAAAAGAGGTATGGTCGTGAAAATAAGTCAAGAAAAACGGGCCCGCTTGGCTTACGTAGCCCGCAGGTATTATCTGGAGGATCAGAAGCAGAGCGATATCGCCCGGGAGCTGGGGGTATCCCGTCCTCTCATCAGCCGGATGCTCTCTGACGCGCGGGAGCTGGGGGTGGTGGAGATCACCATCCATGAGCCTGGGGCGAAGGCGGCGAGTCTGCTGGACCGGCTCCGGCTGTCTAGCTCCATCCGGGGCGGCGTCCTGGTAGAGGACGGCGAGGACGACGACGCCACCAATCAGACCCTCTCCAAGGGGGCCGTTGAACTGCTGGGACAGCTCGGTGCCCATCGCCTGGGTGTGGGCTGGGGGCACTTGATCGGACAGTTGGTGACCTGGCTGGAAGAAAATCCTCAGCCCCACAGCGGCGTCACCGACATCTGCCCTCTGGTGGGCAACGCCAGTATCCCAGCCCGGAATTATCAGTCCAACGAAAACGTCCGGCTGATGGCCCAGCAGTTGGGTGCCGCCCCTCACTTTCTCTATCTTCCGGCCCTGCCCGACAGCCTGGAGGAAAAGCAGCTGCTCTGCTCCACGGAGGTCTATCGGCAGATCTACCAACAGTGGGAACAGATCGATACCGCACTGGTCAACATTGGAAACTATCCCTCCAGTCCTGACTTCGCCTCCCTGGTTCGGTACGGCAGTCTGCTCCAGCACCACCGCGCCTGTGGGCGGATGCTGGCCTATTATTTCAATGAGGAGGGCAAGATAATCCAGTCGGAACAGGACTTCGCCATTCAGGTCCCCATAGACGTGCTGAGGCGATGCCCCAATCTCATCGGCGTGTGCTCGGCCAACACCAGTGTGCGGGCCTTGCGCGGTGCCCTCCGTTCCGGGTTTTTTACCCATCTGGTCGCCCGGACAGGCTTAGTTAAGGCCCTGCTGGAACAATAAATAACATATGTAACTTCCCAGAGGAGAGCAGCCTCTTCCGGGAAGTTTTCTTTTTGTTTATTTCTTCTAAATTTTTTTGATATACTATGTAAGTTATAGAGAAAAAAGGGTTCGTTATTGACTTTTGTTAATTTTCGCGCTACGATTTACGCACAGACGTAACTAGTTAATCCAATGTAAACGGCGGGACCCTTTTGGCCCCGCACAGAAGGAGGTGACATCGTGATGACGAAACGTGAGTTTCAGGCTCGGCTGAAAAACGCCTGTGCCGCTGTCGCGGCGGCGGAGGCTGAGTTGACCGAGATCGACTCCAAGTTCGGCGACGCCGACCACGGGCTTACCATGGCCAAAATCGCCGGAGCGATCTCCGCCGCGGTGGACGGGGCGGAAGGCGGCATCCAGTCGATGCTGGACGACGCGGCTACGGCTGTCATGGCGCTCAACGGCGGCAGCGCCGTCCCCCTGTGGAACACCTGGTTGGACGGAATGCAGGAGGAGGCCCCCGAAGGAGATGAGATCGACGTGGCGGGCATTAAAGCCATCTTTGCCCGTGCCTTTACCGAGCTGGACGACATGTCCGGAGCGAAGGTGGGGGATAAGACCATGATGGACGCTCTGATCCCAGCCAGCCAGGCCATCGCCGCCTATCCTGGCAGCGACGAGAACGAGCTGTTCACTGCCGCCGCCCAGGCAGCGGTCCAGGGTGCGGAGGCTACCCGCCAGTTTGTTTCCAAATTCGGCCGGGCCAAGAGCTACGGCACACAGACCATCGGAACCCCGGACGCCGGGGCCGCCTCCATGGCCTATTTCTTCCAGGGTCTGGCCCAGATGTAAACGAATAATCCTCAATTTTGAACAGGAGGGATTCCATATGAAAATGAAAAAGTTTATCAACGCCCCTGAGACCATCACCGACGAGGAGCTGGTGGGCCTGGGCCTGGCTTACCCCGACATTCTGGACGTAGACGGCCACCTGGTAATCAGCAAGGACCTGGCAGACGCCGACCGGGTGACCATCGTCACCTATGGCGGTTCCGGCCACGAGCCTGCCCAAGCCGGCTTTGTCGGCAAGGGGATGCTGGATGTCCAGGCCGTGGGCGATATCTTTGCCGCTCCCAACGGCCAGCTGGTGTTCGACGCCATGAAGCTGGCTGACAAAGGCCATGGCGTACTGCTCCTCACCCTGAACTACGCCGGCGACCAGCTTGCCGGCAAGCAGGCTATCAAGCTGGCCAAGAAGGCGGGGCTGAACTTCCGCCAGGTAGTCACCGGCGAGGAGATCCAGTACGACCCCAACGGCGAGGACAACAAGCGCGGACTGGCTGGCGCTGTTGCCCTGTACCACATCGCGGCCGCCGCGGCCCGGGAGGGTAAGAGCCTGGACGAGGTGGCCGACATCGCCCAGCGCTATGCCGACAGCATGGCCTCTGTCACCGTCAAGTCCACCGACGCCACTCACCCCCAGAACGGGATGTCCTTCGGTGACCTGGGCGAGACCGACCTAATGGAGATCGGTGCCGGCCAGCACGGCGAGGGCGGCGGCGTCCGGGTGCCCATGATGTCCTCCAAGGACACGGTTGCCACCGTGGCTGAGGCCCTGTGCAAGAAGCTGGAGCTGAAGGAAGGGGACAAGGCCTTCGTTATGATCAACGGCTGTGGCGCCACCACCATGATGGAGATGCTGGTGCTGTTTAAAGACACCGTGGAGTTCCTGAAGGCCAAGGGCGTGGAAGTGGTGGCCAGCATGGTGGGCGAGATCCTCACCGTTCAGGAGGCCGGCGGCTTCCAGATGAACATCGCCAAGTGGGACGAGGAGTTCATCCGCCTGTGGAACACCCCCTGCCACACCCCCGCTTACAGCAAGGAGTAAGATATGGCTGACAACATCGGAAACAAGGCCGCCCACGACTACCATCTGGACATCCCCCAGGTCCAGGAGGGATTCTTTGTCAAGGGCGCTTCCCACTGCGACTGGGGCATGAAAAACCGCATGGCCCGCCTATTCGACCCCAAGTCGGGCAACACCGTCATGCTGGCCTTTGACCACGGCTATATCATGGGCCCTACCGCCGGGCTGGAGCGCATCGACCTGGTCATCCCGCCCCTCATCCCCCATGTCAACGTGCTCATGGGCACCAAGGGCATCATCCGCTCCTGCGTCTCCCCCGCTAACCAGGTAGCCAAGTGCGTCCGGGTGACCTATGACACCACCGTCCTGTTTGACGAGATGTCCAACGGCGGCGGTTTCGCCTGTGATATGGAAAACGCCATTCGCATGAACGCGGATTGCGTGGCGGTGCAGACCTTCATTGGCGCCCCCGGAGAGTCCCGCTCTCTGGAGCTGCTGTGCCGCACCGCCGACGCCGGCACCCGCTGCGGCATCCCCACCTTGGGTGTGGTGGCCGTGGGCAAGCAGATGGAACGCACGGAAAAATTCTTCCAACTGGCCACCCGCGTGCTGGCCGAGAACGGCGCCAACCTCGTCAAGAGCTACTACTGCGACGGGTTCGAGCGGGTGGCCGCCGCCTGCCCGGTGCCCATCGTCATCGCCGGCGGCAAGAAGCTGCCCGAGCTGGAGGCCCTGGAGATGGCCTACAAGGCCATCCAGGAGGGGGCCCACGGGGTGGACATGGGCCGCAACATCTTCCAGTCCGACTGCCCCGCCGGCATGGCCCAGGCCATCGGCAAGGTGGTCCACGAGGGCTATACCCCCCAGCAGGCCTACGAGGTGTATGAGACCGTCAAACACGCCTAAGTTTTGAATACAAATAGGATAGGAGGAACTCTTATGTCCGCTGAGTATATGCACATCGGTATCCCCATCACTAACCGTAAGCCCAATATGACATACAACGAGGGCGCCAAGTTCTGGGTCAGCAACGTGGACGACTACGACTACAAGATCGAGTATCTGAAGTTTGAGGAGGGCACCCCATTCCCCGAGGTGCTCCACCACCTCCCCCATGTGGCCTATAAGGTGGACGACCTGGAGAAGTACATCGCCGACGCCGACAGCGTCATCTGTGGTCCTATGGACACCAATGGCAAGGGGGACCGGCTGGCCTTTGTCTGGAAGGATGGGGCGGTCCTGGAGCTGTATCAGGAGGCCTGAGCCCCGCCGGGCTCTGGGGTGATTGCCTTCTCTGGCAGTCTTTTTACTTCTGAACTTTTTCTATTTTATATCATAAAAGATATCCCAAATAGAAACTCCCGCCCTGTCATAGGGCGGGAGTTTCTATTTGGTTTTCGTCCCTGCAGGCGCCGCCGGCCTTCCCCTGGGCTGCGGGGGCAGTCCCCTTCACGGCTATGCCGGCGGGTCCTCTTTCTTTTCCGATCCTCATGTCATGCGGGCAAAGCTCCCCTTCCGAAAATTCTTCGCTCCGCTCCGAATTTATGCCATTGAAGCGCCCACCCTAACTGCCAGCCAAACAATGTCCGCCCCTTTCGGGGCGGACATTGTAATCACCTTATTCTTCAGCCATGGCCTTGGCAGCGGCGATGGCCTTCTCCTGAGCCGCAGGGGGACAGTCCTCGTAGCGGACAAAGTGGAACACATAGGAGCCGCGGGATTGAGTCATCGCCCGCAGGTCAATCGCATAGGATGTCATTTCAGCCATGGGTACCTCGGCCTCGATCACCTGCTCGCCGCCCTCAGTGGGGGTCATGCCCATGACACGGCCTCGGCGCTTGTTCAAATCGCCGATGACATCGCCCATGTAACTGTCAGGCACGGTGACCTTCAGCTCACCCACAGGCTCCAGTAGCACAGGGTTGGCCTCAGGCATAGCCGCCTTATAGGCCAGCTGGGCAGCGGTCTTGAAGGCGATTTCAGAGGAGTCCACAGGGTGGTAGCTTCCATCATACAGCACGGCCTTCAGGTTGACCACTGGATAGCCGGCCAGGGGGCCGTGGACGCAGGCCTCACGCAGACCCTTCTCCACAGCGGGGAAGAAGTTTTTGGGCACGGAGCCGCCGAAGACCTCCTCGGCAAAGACCATCTCTTCCTCCTCCAGGTTGGGCTCAAAGCGGATCCATACGTCACCAAACTGTCCGGAGCCGCCGGTCTGCTTCTTGTGCCGGCCCTGCTTCTGGACCGTCTTGCGAATTTTCTCCCGGTAGGGCACGCGGGGCGCCTTCAATTCAGCATCCACGTTGAAACGGCTTTTCAGCTTGGAAACCAGCACGTCTACCTGGATGTCGCCGGCGGCGTAGATGACCATCTGGTGGGTCTCGGCGTTGTTCACCACATAGAAGGAGGGATCTTCCTCATTCAGCCGGTTCAGGCCCTGAGCCACCTTGTCCTCCTGCCCCCGGGTCTTGGGGGCGATGGCCACGGAGTAACAGGCCTCAGCGAAGGGAATCTGCTTCAGGGCTACCACCTTCCGGGGGTCACACAGGGTATCGCCGGTCTTGACTTTCTCCATCTTGCCGATGGCGCCGATGTCGCCGCAGCCCAGCTCCTTGACCTCCTCGGCCTTCTTGCCCCGCATAACATACAGGCGGCCCAGCTTCTCGCTGGCGCCAGTGCGGGCGTTGACCAATGTCAAATCGGAGGTGATGACGCCGGACAACACCTTGATATAGGAGTACTTGCCGTACTGGTCGGACACGGTCTTAAACACAAAAGCGGTGGGCACGCCGCCGGGGGACACCACGAAGGGCTCGGTCTCGCCGTCCTGACGGGTGGCCTTGTGGTAGTTACCTTCCATGGGGTTAGGCAGCAGATCCACAATATAGTCCATCAGCATCAGAGAACCCATAGTGTTGACGGCGGAACCGCACAGCACGGGGAACAGAGACAGCTCCCGCACGCCTTGACGCAGGCCCTGGATCATCTCAGCGTATGTGAAATCCTCTCCGCCGAAGAATTTGTCCATAAACTCCTCGCTGGTCTCGGCCACAGACTCCTTCAGCGCGTCGTTAAACTCGGTGATGACCGCCTCCTTGCCCTCAGGAATGTCGATCTCCACCCGCTTGCCGTTCTGCATCTCATAGGCCCGCTTGTTCAGCACGTCGATGATACCGGTGACTTTCTTGCCCTCATTCCAAATGGGGACCACCACGGGGGCAATCTTGTTGCCGTACTTCTCACGCAGGGCCTCAAAGGTGGCGTTGTAGTCGGAGTTCTCCTCGTCCGTCTTGGAGATGTAGATGAAGCGGGGCATATTCCGCTCCTCGCAGTATTTCCACGCCTTCTCCAGTCCCACGGAGATGCCGTCCTTGGCGGAGCAGACGATGATAGCGGCGTCAGCGGCCCGCAGGGCTTCCATCACCTCACCGGCAAAGTCGAAGCCACCGGGGGCGTCCAGCACATTGATCTTACAGCCCTTGTACTCCAGGGGAGCGACCGCCAGAGAGATGGAGATCTGACGCTTGACTTCCTCCGGGTCATAGTCACAGACCGTATTCCCGTCCACAGACTTGCCCATCCGGTCCAGGGCGCCAGTCATATAAAGCAGGCTCTCCGCCAGAGCGGTCTTTCCGCTCCCGCCGTGGCCCAGCAGGCAGACATTTCGAATGTTTTGTACAGAATAGCTCATAATCTTGTTTCCACTCCTTATGTGTTGGACTATTGCTCCGCCCCTGTGAGGCGTTACATGCTGTTAGTCATTATACATTAAATTCGTCTCTCTGACAACTGTTTTTTTGGCATGGGAGCAGCTCTTTCCCCAGTGCCCGCCGGGAGGTCTCACTATTTTTCGTGAAAAGTGCCCAAATCGTCTAAAATCCTCCATTTTCTCCCGCGTTCTCCAGAAATGGCAAAAAAATGGCCTCCGGTCGAAACCGGAGGTCATAAATCAAAGTGTGTCACTGTCCTTCAAGCAGCACCAGGGCGCAGAGCTGGTCCTGATCCGTTTGGCCCGCCAGCGCGCTGCCGCTCTCCTCCTGCTGGGCCAGGGCAGCCAGCCCCTCTAGCTGGGCCGCTGTAATAAAACAGCAGGGGCGGCCGGCCTCATCGGTCAGCCACTCTGGGGTCTCACCCAGAACATCCTCCCAGCCCTCGGGCAGACGGTCCAGGGTAAGCACCGCGGCCACCGTCTGGCCCGCCACCTCATACATCGGGCCGGGGGCAGTCTGGAGCATCGAGGGAGTCCCATTTCCAGAGACGTTTTCCTCCGGAACACCTCTCTCCAATGCGTCCACCTTGGGAGCCCCTACATCGGATGGCTCCTGTCCCCGCGATTCCGAGCGGAGCTCGGGCGACACTCCGCTGTCTGGCGCGGGGGACTGTGCGCTCTCGTCCAGCTCCGCCCCATAGGGGGAAATATCCGTTTGTCCACCCGGTTCGCTTCTCTCTTGGCCCTCCGCCCCACTGTTCTCCGACTCCGCGCTCTGGGGATCATCGGCTTCGAACAGGCTGATATTCACCTGGGGCTCCTCCTGCCACAGATCCGTGGCGCTCGCAACGCTTAACTGATTGTCGGCGGCCCGGTCCCACAGGCCCCCGCGGTACAGGCCGATACACAGGGCGGCGCAGGCGGCCAGTCCGGCCAGCGCCTTGAACTGGGGCCGCTTAAATAAGGGGACCACCTTTGGCCTGGACTGCTCTGCCCGAACTCGGTCCATGACGCCCTGAGTGAATCCCTCAGGGGCAGGGATATCCTCTAAGCCCTGGAACGAGTCGTGCAGAGCGGCAAGCCGCTCCTCGATGGCCCGGCAAGTGGGGCATTGGTCCAGATGCTCCTCCAGCTCCCGTTCCTCTTCGTCGGACAGCTGCCCGTCCAGATGGGCGGAGATCCACTCCAGATATGTTTCGCAATTTTCCATGCCGGGTCACCTCCCTTCTGTTCCTTTCGATGGTTTAGACGTGGGTGAATCGGAAAAGTTCCCATCTTCCAGCAAAATTTTTCGCAGGGCCAGCCGGGCCCGGGCGATGCGGGATTTTACGGTCCCCAGATCCAGGGCCAGGGCGTCACCGATCTCCTGATAGCTCAGTCCGGACAGCTCCCGCATAACCAGCACCTGCCGGTGGTGGTCGGGCAACCGCTCCAGCCCCTGGGACACCGCCCGGTTCAGCTCCGCCCTCTCCAACTGGCGGTGTGGGTCCTGCTCCCAATCGGCAGGCTCTGTCCAGGAAAGCTCCTCATCATCGATGGACTGAACCGGCGCCACCTCCCGGCGGCGGGCCTGCCTTCGCAAGAAGTCGATACACACGTTGGTGGCCAGCCGATAGACCCAGGTGGAGAAGCTGCTCTCCCCCTGGAAGGACGGCAGGGCCTGCCATGCCCTCAGGAATGCCTCCTGGGCCAGGTCGGCTCCCTCCTCCCGGTCCCCTGTCAGCCGCACGCACAGGGAGTAGACCTTATTCTGATTGTCCACCACCAGCCGCTCAAAAGCAGTCTGGTCGCCGGCTTTGGCCCTTGCCACAAGGTCCTGGTCGGACATCTCCGCTCCCTCCCAACTCACAGTTCTTTCATCAAAGTATTTTCTCCAGGTCTATCTCATACTCCCTGTCTATCAGCACATAGGGATGACCATATTGCTGACAGGCCCGCAGATTCTCCTCATTCTCCCGCTCCAGGGCCTCCCGGTCCAGGGACGGGTCCAGCCGCCGCTCGATGGCGCCGCCACAGGCCAGAATCTGGTCGAAGCGCTCCCAGATATACCGCCGGCTGAAGATCAGCCAGATAGCCTGGAGCTGATCTAGGTAGTACGGCACAAAATCTTTCGTAAAGTCGCAGGGAATGTAGCACCCCTCCACCACCAGATTCTGCCCGTTTTCAATGGCCGTCTTGATCATTTCCCGTGCAACCGGCCAGAGAAGGGCGGTCAGCTCCTTGTCCGGGCTGTCCGGCGTCAGCGAGGTCAGACCACTCCGGATCAGTCCCATTTTCAGATGGTCCAGGGACAGATAGGGCCAGCCCCGTTCCTCCAGCACCCGCTGGGCCAGCAGCGTCTTGCCGGTGTGGGTACTGCCCGCAATCAAAAGCACCATACCGCTGCCCTCTTCAACACAGGTCCCGCTTGATCCCCCTGGTCACCCGGTACACGTCCTCCAGGGTGGTGATCTTCACAATTTGTTCCTTGTAATAACCCGCATGGGGGACACCCTTTAGATACCAGGCATAGTGCCGCCTGGCCTCCAGGCAGGCGATCTTCTCCCCCTTGTTGGCCGCTGATAGCTCAAACTGGCGCACGGCGGTGTCGCACCGCTGGGCCAGGGGGGGTATCTCCGGGATGGGCCGGCCCTCCAGAGCGGCCCGGCACTGGGCAAAGAGCCAGGGGTTGCCGAACACCCCCCGGCCGATCATGGCTATGTCCGCCCCGGTATAGTTCAAAATACGGGGGGCGTCCTCCGGACGAAACACGTCGCCATTGGCGATGACTGGAATCTCCACCGCTTTTTTTACCTCTCGAATCCAGTCCCAGTCAGCGGTCCCTGCGTACATCTGATTCCTGGTCCTGCCGTGGACTGCTACGGAGGCCACACCGGCCGCCTCCATAGCCTTGGCGAACTCCACACAGTTGATGGAGCCCTTATCCCAGCCTAAGCGGAATTTGACCGTAACAGGGCAGCCCGCTCCCCGGATGACCGCCTCAGCCACCTTTACCGCCTTGTCTGGGTCCCGCATCAGCCCGGAGCCGTCTCCGGAGTTAGCCACCTTGGGGACAGGACAGCCCATGTTGATGTCGATAAAATCGGCCCCGGACACCTCATGGGCAATGGCGGCCGCCTCCTCCATGCACACCGGGTCACTGCCAAAGATCTGGGCAGCAGCGGGGCTCTCTCCGTCCCCCAGTTGGAGCAGAGGGATGGACTTCTTGTCCTGGTAGCACAGGGCCTTGGCGCTGACCATCTCGGTGCAGGTCAGTCCTGCCCCCTGCTCCCGGCAGATGGTACGGAAGGCCAGGTCTGTCACCCCCGCCATGGGGGCCAGGGCCAGGGGGGTGTCTATTTTGATTCCTCCAATAGATACCATATATCCTCCAATGTCCACGGCCGTAAAAGACGTGCGGGCCGCTTCACAAATATCTAGTTATTTTATCATACCCTTCCCTGGTTGACAAGGCCGCCCATTCCCTATTAAAATAGGAAAAAACCTTGGAATGGGGAGATCACTATGGAATTGACGGCGCTGCGGGCTGCCCTTCGGGGCCTTTCCTCTTACCGCGAACTGAAGGAGCTGCCGGTGATGGCCCACATGGTCCATCTGCTGGACCACCTAGCTGGCGGCCAGGGAGAGGAGGCCGTGGACGACTACACCGCCCTGTTTTACTATCTGCGCCGAGAAGGCTTTACCGGTCTGGGGGACTGGCTTTGGGACCAGCTTCGGTACACCGAATCCCCCTATGCTTTACTGGCCGAACGGGGGGGCGCCGACCCGGCCCTGGAGAACGCCGCCCGACGGGACGTAGGCACTCTGGTACTGTTAGCCCAGACGGACTGCGACCGGTATATCGGCGCCATGAAGGCGCTGCTATCCGGCGACTGGTCCCCCGCTCTAGCAGGGCTGCCCCGGTGGAGCGCCACCGCCCCCTTCGACTTTGACTCCCTCACCCAGTTCTATCGGGAGCACGGCGCCGGGCTCTATGCCAGGTATCGTGCCTTCCTGTGGGAGGATGGGCAGCTCATCCCCGTGGCCGACCCGGACTGCCCCCAGCCCCAGGACCTGCTGGGCTACGAGCTTCAGCGGGAGCAGGTGGAGCAGAACACCCGGCTGCTCCTCTCCGGCCGTCAGGCCAACAATGTCCTTCTATTTGGCGACGGAGGAACCGGCAAGTCAGCTACCGTCAAGTCCATGCTCTACCTGCCCGGCATGGAGGACCTGCGGCTCATTGAGATTCAGAAGGAGAACCTCACCGGCCTTCCCAGCCTGATCCGCTCTCTGGCCTCCCGGCGGCAGAAGTTCATTCTGTTCATCGACGACCTGGCCTTTGACCAGGATGACAAGACCTACTCCTCTATGAAGACTATCCTGGAGGGCAGTCTGGAGAAGCGGCCTGTCAATGTGGCGATCTACGCCACCTCCAATCGCCGCCACCTGGTCCGTCAGACCTTTACCGACCGGGCCGGGGACGAGGTGGACACCTTTGAGACGATTTCGGAAAAGACCGCCCTGGCCGAGCGCTTCGGCCTGCGTATCCCCTACCTGACGATGAACAAGGCCGGCTTTCTGGCCCTGGTGGACCATCTGGCCGACCAGGCGGGGGTCCAGATGGAGCGGGAACAGCTCCACGCTCAGGCGATGGCCTGGGAAATCCGCCACTCCGGCCGAACCCCCCGGGTGGCCCGACAGTTTATCGCCAGCCTCGGTGCCTGACTGTTTGGGAGAAAATGGGCCATACAACATGGTATGGCCCATTTCTTTTTCTATTTTCTGGGACAGAGGTACACCATGATCTGTTCCCCGTGGGGATCTCTCTTTCCTGTAAAACGAAATCCGAACTTCTGGTACAGCTCCGCCGCGGCCCAATTTCCTTCCACGATACTCAAATAGATTTTTTTACAGCGGTACTCCTCCCGGAGACGCTGGATCAGGCCGGCCAAAGCCGCCTTTCCATATCCCCTGCCCTGGTGTTCCCCCGCAATCAACAGGCGGTCCAGCCACACCCGCCCAAAGGGAAAACTCTCTAACGGAAACTTCCCATACATCGCAAATCCTACGGGGCGCTCTCCGTCTAAAATCAGGACAGGCCGCCAGCCCTTCCACTGCTCTGCCTCTGCCAAACACTGCTCTACCGGCTCTACCAGCCCCTCCTGTCCAGGAGCTCCATGGAGCCTCAATGCCTGCGCTCTGTTTTTTTCTGTCACAGGTTCAAACTTCAGTTTCATCTTTTCCTCCGCGAAAAGGCGGCCCCTCTATTCGGATGGCAGAGGGGCCGCCCTTTGGTTCCCGCTTGTCTACACGCCCATGGTACTCGTTTCCGGCAGGGTAGAGCCCCCGTCGATGACGAACTGGGCGCCGGTCAGGTAGCTGGCCTCGTCGCTGGACAGGAAAGCGGCCAGCTCGCCCACCTCCCTGGGATCGGCCAGCCGCCCCAGGGGAATGGAAGCGGCGATGCCATCAATGACGGACTGGGGGTTCTCCGGGCAGGACTGGTCCGCCATCCCCCGGACCATTGGGGTCAGGACATAGCCTGGGCAGATGGCATTGACATTGACATAGGGAGCGAACTCCCGTGCCAGGGCTTTGGTCAGCCCCACCAGGGCGGCTTTGCTCATGGCGTAGGCCGCCTCCCCCGGATCGGCTACCATATCGCCGGTGACAGAGGACATGATGACGATTTTGCCCCACTTGCGCTCCACCATACCGGGCAGCACAGCCTTACAGGTGTTCCAAGCCCCCTTCACGTTGATGTCCAGGTGGGCATCCCGGTCCTCGTCGCTCTGGGTCAGAAAGTCCCCCAGGCGGCAGATGCCCGCGTTGGACACCAGAATATCGATTTGGCCAAACTCCTTCACCCCCGCCTCATAGCCGGCACGGACGCTGTCCATATCGGACACATCCATGCGGACGGCCACAGCCTGGGCTCCCTCGGCGCGGAGCTGGGCGGCCATATCCTCCACCCCCTGGCCGCGGGCGGCCAGCACCACTCTGGCGCCGTGCTTGACAAAGGTGCGGGCGATGCCCTCTCCGATGCCTTTGGAGGCTCCGGTAATTAAGGCTGTCTTTCCATCCAGTTTACCCATTTGAAACACTCCTATCTTTTGAAAAGGGGCCCGGTATTCACCGGACCCCTAACTTGGCTCAAATCACAGCTTCATGATCCAGTTGTGGGGATCGGCCAGGCGGCCCCACTGGATGCCGGTCAAATTGTCGTACAGCTTCTGGGTCAGCTCACCGATCTGATTGCCGCTGATAGTGACCTTCTTGCCCTCCATGGCCAGCTCGCCGATAGGGGAGACCACGGCGGCGGTGCCGGTGCCCCAGGCTTCCTCCAGAGTGCCATCCTCGGCGGCCTGGAACAGTTCCTCATAGGAGATGCGGCGCTCCTCCACCTCGTAGCCCCAGTCCTTCAGCAGCTGGATGCAGGAGCGACGGGTGATGCCGTCCAGCACGGAGCCGTTCAGGTCGGGGGTGAGGATCTTGCCGTTCACCTTGAACATGACGTTCATAGCGCCCACTTCCTCGATGTACTTGCGGTGGACGCCGTCCAGCCACAGCACCTGGCTGTAGCCCTGCTTCTCGGCCCGGTCGCCGGCCCGGAGAGACGCGGCGTAGTTGCCGCCGGTCTTGGCCATGCCGGTGCCGCCCTTGACGGCGCGGACGTCCTCGCTCTCCACATAGATCTTGACAGGAGCCAGCCCCTCAGGGTAGTAGGCGCCCACCGGGCAGACGATAACGATGTACTGGACATGGTGGGAACTGTGGACCCCCAGGGCGGGATCCGTACCGATCATGAAGGGCCGGATATACAGGGAGGTGCCCTCTTCGTGGGGGACCCAGTCCCGCTCCAGTTTGACCAGCTCCGTGATGCCGGCCAGGGCCAGTTCCTCAGGAATCTGAGGAAGGCACAGACGCTCGGCGGACTTGTTCATCCGGGCAATGTTGTCCAGGGGCCGGAACAGCTGGATAGTGCCGTCGGCGGTGCGGTAAGCCTTCAGGCCCTCGAAGATCTCCTCCGCATAGTGCAGGACCTTGGCGGCGGGGTCAATCTGCAGGGGGCCGTAAGGAACGATGCGGGGATCGTGCCAGCCCTGGCCCTCGTCATAGTCCACAATAAACATATGGTCCGTCATGCTCTTGCCGAACACCAGGGTGGAGGAAGCGGGCTTTTCCTTCAGCACCGAGGCGCGGGTAATTTTGATATCTACCATTGGTGTATCCCTCCTAAGCTTTTGTTGATGTGCTTTTTATTATAACAGTCTTTTCCTTTTGGCGCAACAAAAATATCGTTCGGACGGTTCTGATGGACAGCCCCCTTTTGCTCTTGTTTTCCCGCCGTTTATTTGCTATAATAAAATATCTTTGTTTACCTCGTTTTGGAGTGATCTCGTCTTGATCGCCCCGCCTCTGCGTGACGCTGGCGGGGCATTTCCTGGGAGGAGGAATCTCTTTTGAACCGTAAGATCGCCCAGCTGTTTCAGCCCAGGCTGCAGCTCTACTTCGTCTGTCTGATCGTCTTCGCCCTGCTGTCCGCCCTCTATTCCGTCCCCCTGGCGGTGACAGAGCTGGTCATTGTCCTGGGCCTTGGCCTGTATAACCGGGAAAACAGCCGCCGCCGGCGTCGGGAGATTGGAAAATATCTGGACAGTGTCACCGGTACGGTGGATACCGCCACCAAGGACACCATGGTCAACTCTCCCCTGCCCATGATTATTTTCCGGCCGGAGAGCGACGATATTATCTGGACCAACGACCGCTTTCTCCAGCTCACCGGCCAGGGACAGCGGGAGCATATGTTTGATGCCAAGCTGGCCTCCCTAATCCCCGGCTTTGACACTCGGTGGCTCATGGAGGGCAAGAGTGAATGCCCCACTGAAGTGGAGTACGGCGGACGGCGCTTCTGGGTCTTTGGCCACCTGGTCCGCACCGGCGGCCGGGGGGGCGGCTTTCTAGCCACCACCTATTGGGTGGATATCACCGAGTTCTGCCTGATACGGGACAAATTCAACGCCTCCCGGCCGGTGGCGGCCGTTCTGCTCATCGACAATTACGAGGACCTGATGAAGAACCTGACGGAGAATGAGCGATCCAGCATCCTGGCCGAGATCGACAACCGGCTGGATGAATGGGTGGCCCAGACCGGAGGCCTGCTCCGCCGCTACCAGCGGGAGCGGTACCTGTTTCTCTTTGAGGAGCAGTACCTGGACCAATTTGTGGAGCGGAAATTTGATGTGCTGGACACCGTCCATCAGGTGGTCAATCCCAGCGGTATCAACGCCTCCCTGTCCATCGGTATCGGCAAGGACGGGGACTCCTACAAGGAACTCATGTCCTTCGCCAATCTATCCATCGACATGGCCCTGTCCCGCGGAGGCGACCAGGCAGTCATCCGCAACAAGTTTACCTTCGAGTTCTATGGTGGCCGCTCCAAGGAGACGGAGAAGCGGACCAAGGTAAAGAGCCGGGTCATGGCCAACGCCCTGTCCTCTCTGATCTCTGACTCCTCCCAGGTGTTCATCATGGGCCACAAATTCCCGGATAACGACGCTGTGGGCGCCGCCGCCGGCGTGTGTGCCCTGTGCCGGAAAAACGGGACCCCTGCCCATATCATCCGGGATCCGGGGTCTCCCCCCGCCCAGGAGCTCATTGATCGGCTGTCCACCCTGCCGGAGTACCAGGACTGCTTCCTAGCCCCACAGGATGCCCTGCTCATCGCCGATACCCGGTCCCTGGCTGTTGTGGTGGACACTAATCGACCCGAGCAGGTCCAGGCGGAGGAGCTGCTCCAGTCCTGCAATCGGGTGGCGGTCATCGACCACCACCGCCGGGCCGCCACCTATATCGAGGGGGCCGCGCTCAACTACCACGAGCCTTACGCCTCCTCCGCCTCTGAACTTGTCACGGAGCTGCTCCAGTACATTATGGAGCCCAACCAGCTTCTCCGGGCCGAGGCGGAGGCCCTGCTGGCGGGCATCGTGCTGGACACCAAGAACTTTACCATGCGCACTGGCGGACGCACCTTTGAGGCGGCGGCCTTCCTTCGCCGCTCCGGAGCCGACACCGCCGAGGTGAAAAAGCTCTTTCAGAACGACCTGGCGGGAACCATCGCCAAGTACTCCATCATCCAGAACGCCCGGCTGTATCGGGACCATATCGCCGTCGCCGTCTCCTCCGCCCCTGTGAACCGGGTGGTGGCGGCCCAGGCGGCGGACGAGCTGCTGAATATCATCGGCATCGACACCTCCTTTGTGCTCTCCAAGGATGGGGAGCAGGTGAACATCTCGGGCCGCTCTATGGGAGAAACCAATGTCCAGGTCATTCTGGAACAACTGGGTGGGGGCGGAAACGCCGCCGCCGCGGGCGGCCAGGTCACCGGCAAATCCCTGGAGGAGGTGGCGGCCGAGCTGGCCCATGCCATTGACCGGTATCTGGACTCGTAAACAACCACTCCCGCCCCACTGGGGCGGACTCACAGAAAGGATATGAACCGTATGAAAGTTATTCTTCAGCAGGACGTGAAGGGCCAAGGCAAGAAGGGCCAGCTAGTGGATGTGTCCGACGGCTACGCGCGCAATTTTCTGCTCCCCAAAAAGCTGGCGGTCATCGCCACCGCCGAAAATCTGAACACCATGAAGCAGCAGGAGAAGGCTAGGAAGGCCCAGGAGGCCGCTGAAAAGGCGGAGGCCGAGGCCACGGCTAAAAAGCTGGAGGGGCTGACTGTCAAAATCGCCGCCAAGGCCGGCGAGGGCGGACGGCTCTTCGGCGCCGTCACCGCCAAGGAGGTCTCCGAGGCCCTGGCAGACCAGCATGGCATCACCATTGCCAAGGCCAAGCTGGTTCTGGACGAGCCCATCAAGGCATGCGGCGGCTATCAGATTCGGGCCAAGCTGGGCTATGAGGTCAACGGCACGGTCAATGTGGCAGTCAGTGAGGCGTAACCCCCTTTTCCCCTCCCCTCTGTGGCTGTGGCCACAGCGCGACAGTGGTCGGAGGACAGGGTCAATCTAAAATTTTTCCTGCGCCGGTCGATGAAAGGGCCGGCCAGAGGTCTGTAAAAGGAGATTTTCAAGGGCCTTGGCTCTTACGCGGCGGGATGTCCAACTCCCGCCCATAGACTGTCCCAATGAAAGGTGGTGGAGTCCTTTGGCTCTGGATGACAACGAGCTTCTGATGAAGCAGCTGCCCCACTCGGTGGAGGCGGAGCAGGCTGTGCTGGGCTCTATCCTGTTTGATCCCCAGTGCGTGCCTGAGGTCATCGACAAGCTGCGGCCCGATGACTTCTACCTCCGTCAGAACCGTGAAATTTACGAGACCATCTACTCCATGTTCAACTACTCCCTCACCATTGATCCGGTGACGGTGCTGGAGAACATGAAGCAGCACGGCTACTATACCGACCAGTCCCGGAGCTATCTGCTTCAGCTCATCGACATCACTCCCACGGCGGCCAATGTCAAAGAGTACATCGATATCATCAAGGATAAGACGCTGCTCCGCAGGGTGGCCGAAACCGCAGGCGACCTGACGGAGATGATCCACCAGGGCACTGACACTGGGCAGGATATCCTGGAGGCGGCGGAACAACGTATCTACGCCATCCGCCAGGGCCGCTCCTCCCGTGGGCTCACCCCCATCTCCGACGTGCTGTTCGATGTCTACGACCGGTTAAGCGAGTTAGCCGCCAGCGACAGCGCCGTTCCCGGCCTGTCCACCGGTTTGAAGGATTTGGACCGAGCCATCTCCGGCCTGAACAAATCCGACCTCATCCTGTTGGCCGCCCGGCCCGGCATGGGCAAGACCTCCATGGCCCTGAATATTCTGCTGGACGCGGGCAAAAAATCGGGAAAAAAAGTGGCCTTCTTCTCCCTTGAAATGAGCCGGGAACAGCTGGCCCTCCGCCTCATCGCCAGCGAGTGCTTTATCGACAACAAGAAGCTGGTCACCGGGAAGCTTACAGAGGAGGACTGGGAGAGCGTGGCAGCCGCCGCTGACTCCCTCAGCCGGTCCACCATTCTGATTGACGACGACTCCACTGTCACCGTGGCCGATATCAATGCCAAGTGCCGTCGGGTGGAGGACCTGGGCCTGGTGGTCATCGACTACCTTCAATTGATGCAGTCCGCCGGAGGCAAGAGCCGTTCTGGGGACAACCGGCAGCAGATCGTGTCCGACATCTCCCGCTCCTTAAAGATCATGGCCAAGGAGCTGAATGTGCCCGTCCTGTGCCTGTCCCAGCTCTCCCGCGCCAACGAGGGCCGCACCGACAAGCGGCCCATGCTGTCCGACCTCCGGGAATCGGGCGCCATCGAGCAGGACGCTGACATCGTACTGTTCCTCTACCGGGACGGCTACTACAACAAGGACTCAGAAAATCCCAATGAGGCCGAGTGCATCATCGCCAAGAACCGCCACGGGGAGACGGGCACCGTCTATCTCCAGTGGCAGCCCCAGTTCACTACTTTCAGCGACATGGAGTGGCAGCACTCAGAATATTGAGCCGCCGCCAGGAGGATCAGCTTTGATGGAGTCCATGGAAAAATTCATTGCCCACCTGGGCCTGATCCCCCCCGGCAGCCATGTGCTGTGCGCGGTCTCCGGCGGGGCCGACTCCGTCTGCCTGCTTCACGCCCTGTATCATCTTCGGGCGGAGCTGGACTTCACCCTGTCCGCCGCCCACTTTGACCACCAGCTTCGGGGGGAGGAGTCCCGCCGGGACGCCGCTTTCGTGGCCCAGTTCGTAGCCCTCTGCTGCGGTCCTCAGCGCCTGCCCGACGGCTCTCAGCTCCCCGCTGTCCCCCTGTTTTCCGGCTCCGGCGACGTGTCTGCCCAGGCCGCACAAATGGGAATTGGGACGGAGGAGGCCGCCCGTCAGATGCGTTACGCCTTTCTCCACCGGGCCGCTCAACAGGCAGGCGCCACCCTGATCGCTACCGCCCACACCGCCGACGACAACGGGGAGACCATCCTGTTTCACCTGGCCAGGGGCACCGGGCTTCGGGGACTGGGCGGCATCCCACCGGCACGGGACGGCGTGATCCGCCCCCTGCTCACCACCACCCGGCGGCAGGTGGAAAACTATCTGGCCTACTACGGCCTGCCCCATGTGGAGGACTCCTCCAACCAGGATGACAGTTATAGCCGCAACCGAATCCGGCACCAGATAATGCCTGTGCTGGAGGGGCTGTTCCCCAATTTTGCCGCTCGGCTGGCGGACAACGCCGCCCTTCTTCGGGCGGATGAGGACTATCTCACCTCCCTGGCCCGGGACCAGGCCGGTCAGGCCCAACAGAGTGGGGACTGCCTGTCCATCCCTGTACAGACACTGTTAGACCTGCCGGATCCCGTGGCCGCCCGGACTATTAGAGTCCTGTTGGGCCAGCTCAACGGGGGCGACCAGGACTGTGGGGCTGTCCATCTCCACGCCCTGTTGGACCTGTGCCGTTCGCCCCGCCCCTCCGCCCGGCTGGACCTGCCCTGGGGCCTTACCGCACGGAGGGAGTATGGATTGCTGGTCCTCGCCCGTCGGAGCAGCCCTCCGCCGATGGAGCCAATCCATCTGCCCCTTCCCGGCGAGATCCGGGTCGGGGACTGGCAGGTGGTCTGTGGGGCGGAGCGGTATATCGGCCAGCCCCAGGGTCCCCTGGAGTTCTATTTAAGCCAGGAGGCTGTGTCCTCCCTTACTGTCCGCCCCCGCCAGACAGGGGACCGGCTGACTCTCCTGGGGCGGCCGGGCAAATCCATCAAAAAATGGTTTGTGGACGAAAAGGTGCCCCGGCACCTTCGGAACCAGGTGCCGGTCTTTGCCCAGAACGGGGTTGTAGCCGCCGTGGCCGGGCTCGGTCCTGATGCCGCCTGCCTTCCCCAGCCGGGTGAAAGGTCATGGCACATCTCCCTGACCCGGCTGCGCCGTCCGGAGGAATAAACTGGAAAGGAAGAATTACCTTATGCTAGAGAAAGATATCCAGGAAGTTTTGTTCAGCGAGGAGCAGCTGAAAACTCGGGTCAACGAGATCGCCCAGGAAATCGAGCGGGACTACGCTGGCAAGGAGATCATGCTCATCAGTGTGCTCCGAGGCTCCTTTATTTTTATGGCTGACCTATGCCGGGCCATCGATTTGGACTGCACCCTGGACTTCATGTCCGTTTCCTCCTACGGCAAGGGTACCTCCTCCAGCGGACAGGTGCAGATTACCAAGGACCTGTCTGAAGACATCTCCGGCCGCCACATCATTGTAGTGGAGGATATTCTGGACAGCGGCAACACCTTAAGCTACCTGCTAAAAATATTGGAACATCGGCATCCCGCCTCCATTCGTCTATGCACCCTGCTGGATAAACCAGATCGCCGGGTAAAGCCTGTGGAGGTCCACTACTCCGGTTTCACCATCCCAGATGCCTTTGTGGTGGGCTATGGGCTGGATTATGCGGAAAAATACCGCAATCTGCCTTATATCGGCATTCTGAAACCGGAGGTATATGGTGGATAGCCCCCTGTTCCCCCACCTCCGCGCAGCCAAGGGGAGTGTTTTGGCGGACCCTCCCTGTGGATCTCTGCCGCCGGAAAGGACATGATCCCATTATGAAACGAATGAGCTCCCGCGACCTGACCCTCTATCTGCTGGTCATCCTGTTGATGGTCTTCGCTGTCACCAGCCTTCAGCAGATGAACCGGACGGAGGCCCCTACCTACAGTCAGATCCGGTCCTACTTCCTCCAGGAGCAGGTCCAGTCCTTCACCCTGAAGGACAACACCCTGCGCCTGACGCTTCGAGGCGAGGGTGACCAGACCACCACGGTCACCTATGAGATGTCCGACCAGGCCCTCACCTACTTCTATATGGATATGCGTGAGCTCATTGACGACCAACTGGCCGCCGGCATCCTGGAGAGCTATGACTATCCCCCTGGACTGGCCAACTCCTGGTGGTACAACTGGCTGCCCTCCCTCATCGTCCTGCTCTCTGTGGGCTTTCTGCTGTTTGTCCTCTACCGTCAGCGGATGGCCAGCATGGGGGGCGGAGGAGGCGCACCTGGCGCCTCCCGCTTTGGCCATGCCCGGACCAAGACTTTGTCGGACCAGGGGAAGAAGGTCACCTTTGACGACGTGGCCGGGGCCGAGGAGGAGAAGGAGGAGCTCCAGGAGATTGTGGAGTTCCTCCGTGACCCCCAGAAATTCACCGCCCTGGGGGCCCGCATCCCCAAGGGCGTACTGCTGGTGGGCCCTCCGGGCACCGGCAAGACTTTGATCGCCAAAGCTGTGGCCGGCGAGGCGGGAGTCCACTTCCTGTCCATCTCCGGCTCCGACTTTGTGGAGCTGTATGTGGGTGTGGGCGCCAGCCGGGTCCGGGACCTGTTCGATCAGGCAAAGAAAGACGCCCCCGCCATCGTCTTTATTGATGAGATCGACGCTGTGGGCCGCCAGCGCGGCGCCGGCCTGGGGGGCGGCCACGACGAACGGGAGCAGACCTTGAACCAGCTGCTTGTGGAAATGGACGGCTTTGGCTCTAACGAGGGGGTCATCGTCATGGCGGCCACCAACCGCCAGGATATCCTGGACCCCGCCCTCCTCCGCCCCGGCCGGTTCGACCGGCAGATCTATGTGGGTCTGCCTGATATCAAGGGCAGGGAGGAGATCCTGAAGGTCCACGCCAAGAAGAAGCCCTTGGCAGAGGACGTATCTCTCAACCAGATTGCCCGGTCCACCGCCGGTTTTACTGGCGCCGACCTGGAAAACCTGCTCAACGAGGCGGCGCTGCTGGCCGCTCGGGAGGACAAGCGGTTCATCACCATGTCCGACCTCCATGAGGCCATGCTGAAGGTCATCGCCGGACCCGAAAAGAAGAGCCGGGTGGTCACGGAGCACGCCCGGAAGCTCACCGCCTATCACGAGGCGGGCCACGCGGTGGTCATTCATGACCTGGACAGCCAGGACCCAGTCCATCAAATCACCATCGTCCCCCGTGGTCCCGCCGGCGGCATGACCATCTCCCTGCCTAGCGAGGACAAGGCCTATCTGTCCCGCCGTGAGCTGGAGGAGCGCATCGCCGTCTGCCTGGGCGGCCGGGTGGCCGAGCAGTTGGTGCTGGGAGATATCTCCACCGGCGCCTCCAGCGACATCCAGAAAGCCTCCCAGACCGCCCGGGCCATGGTCACCAAGTACGGCATGAGCGACAAGCTGGGGACCATCGCCTATGGCAACGAGAGTGACGAGATCTTTATCGGTCGCTCTATGGCCCAGGCCCGCACCTACTCGGAGGAGGTGGCCGGTCAGATCGACCAGGAGGTCAAAGCCATTGTGGACCGGGCCTACACCCGGTGCGAGGATATCCTCACCCGGCGCCGGAAGGAACTGGACACGATTGCCCAGTACCTGCTGGAGCACGAGACCATGGACGGACAGGAGTTCGCTAAAGTCTTTGAAGCGCAGGCATGAAAAAGAAGGCCGCCCCGCGCTATGAACGGGGCGGCCTTTTCTCATCCAATATCGCTTGCGAAAAGGGAGCGGGTCCACATGGCCCGCTCCCTTTCTTATGCTCAAATCATGTCGCAGCCGATCTCGTTCAGCTTCTCATCCACCCATGGGCGGATGTAGGTGCCCTTGGTCAAAATATCCTCCATGATTTTGGCCTCCTTCTCCATGGTGGCGCGGGTCTTTTCCAGCACCTCCTGGGCCTGCTCAGGCGGAATGACGATCAGGCCGTCCTGGTCCCCCACTAGAATGTCGCCGGGGCGGACCACCCGGCCGCCGATGACCACTGGGACATTGATCTCACCAGGCCCATTTTTATAGGGGCCGTTGGGGGTAGTGCTTTTGGCGTAGATGGGCATATCCATCTCACACAGAGCCTCCTGGTCCCGGATGGCTCCATCCACCACCAGGCCGGCTACCCCCCGCACCTTGCAGTAGGTGGCCATCAGTTCGCCAAAGATAGACCGGTCATCAAAGCCGCCAGCGTCGATAACAATGACGTCGCCCGGCTTGGCCAGATCCATGGCCTTGTGGAACATCAGGTTATCCCCCTGGGGCACCTTGATGGTAAAGGCAACCCCTACCAGGGGAACCTTGTTCAGCGGCCGGATGCTCTGATGGACAGCGGCAGTGCGGCCCATGTTGTCGTCAATGTTGGCCACCGGCATTCCCCGGAAGGCCTCTACCAGCTTCGGATCAGGGCGGACAAAATCCGTCACTACTTTACAGCCAATGTTGCTCATACTTTCTCTCCTATCTGTGCCATCGCCGCGGCGATGTTTTTCACTGCCTGGGCCAGCTGGTCGTCCGCCGCCGCGAAGGAGAAGCGGATGCGGCTGCCCGTCTTGTCCCCATAGGACACGCCGGGCACACCTACTACCTTGGCCTTTTCCATAATAAACTCGCACACCTGATTGGAGTCCATACCGGGGATCTCAAAATTAGTCCAGGCGTAGAAGGCCCCCTCTGGCATCTCACAGTGGACGCCAGGGATCTGGTTCAGCCCGTTGACGAAAAGGTCGCGGCGCTGCTGATAGCGGCGGCGCATTTCCTCAATCTCCTCGCCGCAGTCAAAGGCCACGGCGGCAGCCTTTTGGATAAACCCGCTGGTACAGCTGATGGTGTGGGAGAAGAGCATCGCCGCCATAGAGGCGATCTTGGGGTCAGCGGCCAGGTAGCCGATCCGCCAGCCTGTCATGGCCACGCTCTTGGAGAAGCCGTTGACTGTGATGACACGGTCGGCAATGTCGGGGAAGGAGGCGGGGCTCACGTTTTCCTGGCCGTCAAAGAGGATGCGCTCGTACATCTCGTCGGAGAGCAGCACCAGGTCGGGGTGATTGAGCATGAATTGGCGCAGCACCTGGGCCTCTTTCTGGGTAAGCACCCGGCCAGTGGGGTTGTTGGGGTAGTTGATAATGAGCATCCGGGTCTTGGCGCTCACCTTCTCCTCCAGCAGCTCCAGGGTAATGCGGTAGCGATCCTCATAGGCAAGGTCCACCTCCACCGGAACGCCGCCGGATGCCTGGATGATGGAGGGATAGGACACCCAGCCCGGAGTCAGGTACATCACCTCATCCCCGGCGTTTACCAGGGCCCGGACGGCGATATAGATGGCGTACTTTCCGCCGGGGGTGACTACCACGCCGCTGGGGTCGTAGTGGCAGCCGTTCTCCCGCTCCAGCTTGTCAGCGATGCGCTGGCGCAGCTCCGGCAGGCCGGGACCTACGGTATAGTGGGTAAAACCCGCATTGATCTGGCGGAACAGCTCGTCACAGATCTTCTTGGGGGTGTCAAAGTCAGGCTCCCCGCCGGCCAGGTCGATGATTTCCGGGTCCTGGGCCTTCAGCTTTTTAGCCTTTGCCATGGTTTCCATGGAGGCGGAGGGCTTCATCTGCAAAATATACTTGTTGAATTGCAGTGCCATAGCTCTATTTCTTTTCCTTTCTGCCCATTGGGGCGGTCAGTAGGCAACAAGGACCCCGGCTCTGGACAGCCGGAGCCCCTGTTCACTCATCTGGGTTGTTTACGGGAGCTCAGTCGGCGTCAAAAACCTTCTTGTCCAGCTCGCCCAGGGAGTTGGACACCACCACAGTGCCTACCAGGTCATCAATATTGTTGGCAGTGGTGTGGAAGGGATCAATCACAGGCCAGATGGCGGCCAGGATGGGGATCAGAGTCAAGGGCATCCCCAGGGTCTGGAGCAGCACAGTAGACATGACCACGCCAGCCCCCTTGACGCCGGCGGCGCCGATGGAGATAATCAGACCCAGGAATACAAACTGGATCAGGCTTCCCAAGGTAATCTCATAGCCGTACAGATTGGAAGCAAAGACGCTGATGACGCCCACAGCCACAGCCATTCCGTTCATATTACAGGTGTTGCCCAGAGGAAGGGTAAAACCGTAGATCTTCTCCGGTACGCCCAGCTTGCTGTCGGCAATCTTCATGGAAACGGGCAGGGTAGCGGCGCTGGAGGAGGTAGAGGCGGCTACGATGATGGCCGGAGCGATCTTCTTGAACAGGCGCATAGGATTGACCCGGCCCAGGACAGCGGCGATAATGGGCTCCATCAGGAACATGACCAGCAGGCAGCACACCCAGTCAGTAGTGATGAAAACGATGACCTGCTTCATCATGTTGGCGCTGATCGTAGTGACCATGTCGGCAATCAGGGCCATGATGCCGATGGGAGAGAAGGCCATGACATACTCGGTCATCTTCAGCATAGCCTCGGCCCCCTGGTCGACGAGATCCACCAGGCGCTTCACCCGGTCGCCCAGTACCAGTAAGACGCAGCCCATAAAGATGGCGAAGAAGATAATCTGAAGGGTATTGCCCTCGGATAGGGAAGTAAAGATATTTTCCGGGATCCACGACACCATGTTGTCGATGAAGTTGTACTCAACAGCCTCACCAGCCTCGGAGGTCAGCAGGTCGGTAACTCCCTTGCCGGGCTGGGTGATCACGCCTCCAATCACGCCCACAGCGGACGCCAGGGTAGAGGTAATCATGTAATAGATCACGATACGGACGCCCACCTTGCGGAGCATTCCCACATCGCCCATCTTACACACGCCATTGATCAGGGTAAGCAGAACCAGGGGCGCTATGAGCATCTTCAGCAGACGCAGGAAGATATCGCCGAGGAAGCTGATGTAGGGTACGATATCTGGCACTGCCACACCAATAATAGCGCCTATGGCAATGCCTATCAGGATCTGGACCCAAAGGGGTATTTTTTTTAGCATTTCTCTCTTCTCCTTTTTCATATGATGGGTACTCGCCCCTGACCAGCCGCCGCTCAATTTTCCGCTCTTTTGCCGGCCTGGGGTCCGGCTCTCTCTGACACCACCGTCCAGAGGCGGAGACGGAAAGAGCAGTTCCACTATGCACATAATAGACGAGAGTTTCGTTCTATTTCAAATATTTTTTGTATTATTGCTCTATAATTTTAAAGTTATATATGCTATAATATTTAGTGTGGAGGTGACCCCAATGGAAAAAAACATGGAGTATATCTACCAGATCTATTTGGACGGCAGCTTCAGCCAAGCCGCCAAGAATCTATATATTTCCCAGCCAGCTCTCAGCGCGATCGTAGCTCGGACCGAGCGCAGCCTGCACGCCACTCTGTTTGACCGCTCTCAGAAGCCCATCCGCCCCACTCAGGCTGGGGAATACTATATCAGCTGCATCAAGCGATTTCAGGCCATCGAGCAGGAGATGTCAGAGTATTTCGATAATTTAAGCCAGGGAGAGCACGGCTCCCTGGCGATTGGGAGCGGCACGTTTTACTGCACCTATGTACTGCCTGAACTAATCCAGCAGTTCCAATCCCTGCACCCTGCCGTCCAGGTCAATCCTGTGGAAACCAGCAGTAACCGGGGCCTGCAGATGTTGACCCGGGGCCAGTTGGACTTTAGTTTAGATGTAAATGAAATTCACGACTGTGCTTTGGAGAGCACAGTCGTGGCCCAGGAGCATATGGTCCTGGCTGTCCCGGCCCAGCTGCCCTGCAACGAAAAGCTTCGGCGCTACCGGCTCACCTTTGACGAGGTGCGCCGGCGGCTCCATTTAGATGATCATGTCCCCCCTGTGGATATGGCCGCCTTTCGGGACGAACCTTTTATCTCTCTCAAACCGGGCAATCACAGCCACGACCTGCTGCAAAAGCTGTGTGAGTCAGCCGGTTTTACTCCCAAAGTAATCCACTACATGGACCAGTTGCTCACAGCCTACTATCTGTCTAATGAGGGGTCTGGCATCACCGTTATTCGGGATTCTTCCCTCTACCGGGTCGCTCCCTCTTCTAACCACTTTTTTTACCGCCTCCCGCCGGAGCTATCTACCAGAAACATCTATCTCACTTACCGCAAACAGGAAGGCAGCCGGGCTCTGATTCAGCTGTTTGTGGACTACATGATTACTCAGTCAGACCGCTTTTTCCCCTCAGAACGCGACAGCGGATGAATTTTCTTTTCCTTATAAATTTCATATTATAGGAATATAACATAATTAGTATTATTTTTGTGGGAATTATCCAGCTGCTCCTTCTTCATTTTTGCAATTTCTTAACGATAAGGATTCACTTTTAACTTGACTCCGCTTTTCTTTGTATTGAACTCTCCGATTGGGCGGACACCATCAAAATAAAGGGCGGGGGACTGTCAAAGTCCTCCGCCCTTTATTGCTTAATCACACATATCCATACATTCCCCGGACGGACACCTCCCCGGAGGAAAATGCCTCCTCTGTTCCGTCCGGAAACTGGACCAGAAGGTCAAAGCCGTCGTCCACCGCAACGGCGAATCCCTCTCGCCGGGAGATGGGCGTGATGACCTGGACCTGCCTGCCAATGGTGATGCAGTCGGCCCTGTACTTCTCCAAATATTCGCCCTGGTTTTGCGGAAAACCGGCATAGGCTCGGTCCAGGGCCCGGATAATCTGAACCGCCAGCTCCGACCGGCGTACCGGCCGCCCCAGAGCCAGGGCCAAAGAAGTGGCCATATCCCGGATCTCCGGGTCAAAGTCCCCGGCGCTCTGGTTCACATTGACCCCGATTCCGGTAACCAGATAGTCCAAATCGTTGCTCTCACTAACCAGCCCCAGCTCCGTGAGGATCCCCACCAGCTTTTTCCCGTTGAGGATGATGTCGTTGGTCCACTTGATCTGGGGACGGAGCCCGCAGGCAGCCTGGATGCCATCGCACACTGCCACCGCCACCCAGGCGGTAAAATTAGCCACCTGGGCGGGCTCCAGCCGGGGCCGCAGCAAGGCGGAGAGATACAGCCCCTTCCCCCGGGGCGACTGGAAAGAGCGGCCCCTGCGGCCCCGGCCTCCGGTCTGTTCCTCCGCCGTCACTACCAGTCCCTCGACCGCGCCGGCCATAGCCTGACGCTTGCACTCTGTGTTGGTGGAGTCGATGACATCCAGGCACAGCAGGCTGCCGCCCACCAGAGAGCCGGACAGGGGACCGGACAACTCCCCCGCCCGCAGGCGGTCAGGGCCCGCCTCCAGCCGATAGCCCCGGTTTGGGGCGGAGGAGATAGTGTACCCCTCCTGCCGCAAGCCCTCAATGGCCTTCCATACGCCCGCTCGGCTGATGCCCAGCTCCCGGCTCATCGCCTCCCCGGACAAATAGTCTCCCTGCCGCTCCCGCAGCAGGGATAGGACCTTTTCACGGCTCATGCCCCGCCCTCCAAACAAAGTTTTCTTTCATTATACGGCCCAGGACACCAGTCGTCAACCGGCCTCTCCTCTTGGAAACAGAATCAGCCATAAAAAACCGGGGAGCGGAATCCCGCTCCCCGGACAACTATCTTACTGCTCGTCTTCAATAATACCATAGTCCCCATCATACCGGCGGTAGACCACGGCGAAGGCCCCACCGGCCTCCTCGTCCTTAAAGGCGAAGAAGCTGTGCCCCAGCAGATTCATCTGCAAAATAGCCTCGTCCCGGCTCATAGGCTTGATAGGGAAGGTCTTGCTCCGGACGATGCGGTACTCGCCCTCCTCCGGCTCCTCTGGGGCGAAGGAGGAGACCTCCGCCGCATCCACCGCCCGCTCGAAGGCCCCTTGGCGCAGCCGCTTCTCCAGCCGGGTCTTGTTCTTCCGAATCTGACGCTCCAGGGTGGTTACCGCGGCGTCGATGGACGCCTGCATATCAGAGGTACTCTCAGATACCCGGAAAATAGTGCCGCTGGAGCGGATGGTGATCTCCACCCTGTTCAGCCGCTCCTTCTCCACACTGAACGTGATTGAGGCGGTGGCATCCTCCTTAAAAAAACGGTCCAGCTTTCCCACCTTTTTCTCCGCGTACTTGTGGATGAAGTTGGGCAGGGTCACCTTTTTGTCCGTGAACACAAATTTCATAACTTTCGCTCCTTTCGCCCTATCAGGCAAGGTATAGCGACGGGAGGGACTCACCTCTCCAGCGGAGAGGGAGTTCCCTCCCACCGTTAATCTATTATACCACAAGCACGAAAAATATCCATAGGCTTTTGTTAATTTTTTCTAAATTTTCCTGGACCTATCCCTTTATCCGCTGTCCGCCGATCAGCACCGTCTGGACCCGGCTGAACAGATTGATGGGGTGGCCGGAGGTGATGACGATATCCGCGTCCTTCCCCGGCGTCAGGGAGCCCACCCGGTTATCGATCCCGGCAATCTGAGCGGGGTTGATGGTGATGGCGGCCAGGGCGGCCTCCGGGTTCATGCCACCTTTCACCGCCATGGCGGCACACAGGGCCAGGTGCTGGACCGGCACCTCTGGGTGGTCGGTACAGATGGCCGTCTTGACTCCGTGGAGCGCGAGGACCGCCGGGGATTCGATGGTCATATTGGCCAGCTCCGGCTTGGACCGGTCCCCCAGGCAGGGCCCGGTAATGACAGGCACCCCCTCCTGGACCAGCAGTTCGGGGATCAGATGGGCTTCCGTGCCGTGGACGATGACGCACTTCAGTCCGAACTCCTTGGAGATACGGATGGCGGTGGCAATGTCGTCCGCCCGGTGGGCGTGAATGTGGACGGGCAGCTCCCCTCGGACCACGGGCAGCAGGGCCTCCAGCTTGGCGTCATAGTCGGGCTTGTCCTCCTCCTCGTCCTCCGCGGCTCGTTCCAGCTTCTCTCCATACTCCAGGGCCTTGGCCAGGTTTTCCCGGATGATGGCGGCGGTAGCCATACGGGTGACCGGGGTTTCATGCCGCTCGTTGTAAACGCATTTTGGATTTTCTCCCAGAGCCAGCTTCATGGCCGCCGGTGCCTGGACCACCATGGCGTCCACCCACTTTCCGGTGGTCTTAATGGCGGCGAACTGACCGGAGACAGGGTTGGCGGAGCCCGGCCCGGTGAGTACGGTGGTGACACCGGCCTGACGGGCCTCCTCAAAACACCGGTCCAGCGGATTGACCGCGTCTATGGCCCGGAGGTGGGGGGTACAGGGGTCGGTAGCCTCGTTCCCGTCGTCGGCCTCAAAGCCCAGGGCGTCACCGAACATCCCCAGATGACAATGGGCGTCAATAAAGCCGGGCAGGATATGGCCCTGGCGTGCGTCCAGGGTCTCTCCCTCCCAGTGGTCGGGGCACTCCTCCATAGGCCCCACCTTGGCAATCTTGTCCCCAGACACGGCCACATATCCGTTGGGGATGGTTAGGCCATCCATGGTGTGGACGGTCCCATTGATAATAAGCATATTTTCCTCCACTGACAGGAAGCGACAAAGGCTCCCATTGACTCTTTTGAGATATTTTGTTACAGTTAAAACGGCTCGACCAATATGCTTCCCCACGGTATCTTTCTTCCCGTGGGACTGAACGCCCCATACGGGGCGTTTTCTTTTGTGAAAATCAGGGCCGCCGCATATGCGGCGGCCCTGTCATATCCCGCTTACCGGCGGCCGCCTCCCCGGCGGTTCCCGCCCTTCTTTTCAATATAGCGCAACTCGGACAGCTTGCTGTCTGACGACTGCATGAACTGCTTGAGCCGGTCCTCAAAATCGCTGGGTTCCTTGGGGGCGGGCCGGGCAAAGCTCATGGGCCGTCCGCCGCCCTGACTGGGGCGGCCGCCTCCGTTGGGACGGGGGCCACGCTGGGGGGGCGGAGCCACCTGCTTGATGGACAGGTTGATCCGGTTGGCTTGGTCGATGCCGATGACCTTCACTTTGACCTCCTGCCCCTCCTGTAGGTGGTCGGACACCTCGTTGACATAGGAATAGGCGATCTCTGAAATATGGACCAAGCCGGATCTTCCCTCCGGCAGGGACACGAAGGCCCCAAACTTTGTAATTCCCGTTACCTTACCGTCCAAGATGGACCCAACACCAAACTCCATAACTGACCGAAATATCCTCCTTGTAAATTTCCCCGCGCCGCCACACACAGATTACGGCGCTGGAGAGCCCGTTTGACTGGATCGCTCAGTTGGCCACATCGATATAGACGATCTCATCCTGCTTCACATGGCCCTTTTCCCGGGCCACCTGCTCCAGCATCTCAGGATCGTCGCTGTTTTCGATGGCGGCCTCCAGCTCCTGGTTTTCCAGCCGCTGGTCGCTGACCTGCCGGGCCAGCGTATCCCGCTGGACTTGGGCTGTCTGTATCTGGCCCCTCAGGTCCAGAAGAGAGGTGGCCATATAAATCAGCAGGGCCAGCACCACGATTTTGGTCAAAAACCCAGCTCGCTTCAGCTTCATAGACATCCTCTCCTCTCTCCCTGGCGGCTCGTCGGCGGACCGCGCGCTCCATCTCCTCGGTTTTCTGTCCTATTCTATACCATTTCACGCCGGAAAGAAAGGTATTTTTCGCAAGTTTTCCGAATTTTTTTAAAACAGCCCTCCCCAGGGCCAGCGGGAAGGTCAAAATTCCCAAAAGGAAGGTGACGATATCCGCCATAAAGTAGCCCAGCTTCAAAAACCAGGGGCTGATCACCCAGAAGTATACCCCTCCCCCCGCCATGCAGAACAAGGCGCCGTAGAAACGGATCTGTCCCCCCCAGGCCCCCTGGGACCAGAGAAACAGAGTCCCCGTGGCCACCAGCCAGAACACCAGATCCAGCAGGGGACCCACCACGGGCAACTTCACCCGGACTCTCAGAATACGGAACAGGTCGTACAGCAGCCCAAACAGCGCCCCCAGCGCCAGAGCCTGGCACAGAGCCTGACCCTGCTGAACGGTATCGATGGTCATCTGCCGAATAGGCGGCCCAGCAGACCGCCCTGCTCCCGCCCGCCGCTCTCGTAGATCAGGGCGTTCACCGTCCCCTCGACCTTCAGATCTCCTCCGTCCAAGGACAGCTTTTCGATGTGGAGCCCCTCCCCCTGGATCTCCAGCCCCCCCTGGGCAGTTGTCAGGAAGATGGCGCTCTCGTCAAAGCTTTCCACCTCCTCCACCCCCGATATCATTAGCTGCTCCCGGTCCTCTAGGATCACATGGTGGCCTGTGTCCGGCCGAAGCTTCTCATTTTCATAGGCCATGTTTTCACCCCCTTTTGCTCCATCCTATGGGACAAGTGGGGGCTTTTATGCCTGTTTTTCGCCGCTGCTCTCCCTTCCAGAAAAGATCGTCTGGAAATCTGCCCGTTCTTAGTGTACAATAGGTTTTGTTCATGCGAATCCTATTGGAAAAGGTTTGATTGTATCATGGTAAAAGCCATTTTTTTTGATATCGACGGCACTCTGGTTAGCTTCCAGACCCACACAATTTCTCCCGCTGTCTTGGAGGGCCTCCACCGCCTGCGGGAGAAGGGAATCCGGTTATTCCTGTCCACAGGCCGCCACAAAGTCATGAGTCAGTCGGTCCGGGATCTCTTTCCCTTCGATGGCTGCATCACCCTCAGCGGCCAATACTGCTTTGCTCAGGACCGGGTGCTTCGAAGCGTCCCCTTCGCTCCGGAGCGGGTGAAAGCTCTGGTGGAGCTGATGGAGCATTCCACTATCCCCTGTATCTTTTTGGAGGAGGAGGACTGCTACCTTGTAAACCCGGGGCCGCGGGCTCAGGTGTTCCCCAAGCAGCTAGCTGTCCCCCTCCCCCCCTCCGCTCCCGCCCGGCGGGCGGAAGGGCGACAGGTGTTTCAGGCCACCGCCTTCCTCACCCGGGAGGAGCAGCAGGCTTTAGGAGACCCCTTCCCAGGACTGGAGGTCATGCGCTGGCACCCAGATTTCGTGGATATTATTTCCCCAGGCGGCGGCAAGGACCAGGGTATGGACGCCATTTTGGACTTCTTCGGCATCTCCCTGGAGGACACCATGGCCTTCGGCGATGGGGAAAACGACATTCCTATGCTCCGCCACGCCCATGTGGGAGTAGCCATGGGCAACGCCGACGCTCTCGTACGCTCTCACGCCGACTTTGTGACCGGGACAGTGGATGAGGACGGTATTTTGTCCGCTCTGGAACATTTCGGTCTGCTGTAGCCCCCGTCTTTTACACATAATTTACAATTTCCTGTGGATTTTCTTCCCTGGTCCGTGTACAATAAAGACAAGAATCGGCACCGAAGGAGGAACTGTTACATGAAGCTTACGTTTTTTGGCGCGGCCCACGCGGTCACCGGCAGCTGCCACTGTCTGGAAGTCAACGGCAGGAAGATCCTGATCGACTGCGGTCTCCAGCAGGGCCGGGACGAGCACGATGACAACGCCCTGGATTTTTCCCCCAGCTACATCGACTATGTTTTGGTCACCCACGCCCATATCGACCACTCCGGCCGCATTCCGCTGCTGGTCAAGGAGGGCTTTTCCGGGCCCATCTATACCACCCGGCTCACCGCCCAGCTGCTGTCCATCATGCTCCGAGACTCCGCTCATATTCAGGAGAGCGATGCCCAGTGGCAGAACCAGAAGGGAAAGCGGGCCGGCCGGGAGGAGGTAGAGCCCCTCTACACCCTGACAGACGCGGAGGAGGCCCTCCAGCTCCTCAATACCCAGGAGTACGGACAAATCTTCGAGCTGTGCGAGGGTGTAGAGGTCCGCTTCTGCGACGCCGGCCATCTGCTGGGCTCCTCCTGTGTGGAGATCTGGGCCACTGAGAACGGTGTCACCAAAAAGCTGGTCTTCTCCGGAGATCTGGGCAACGTAGACCAGCCTGTCATCCGGGACCCCTCCTTTGTGACAGAGGCGGATTATGTCATCATGGAGTCCACCTACGGCGACCGGAACCACCAGCCCCCAGAGAGCTATACCGAGGCCCTGGCCGCCCTCATTGACGACGTGTTTTCCAAAGGTGGCAACATTGTTATCCCCTCCTTTGCCGTAGGCCGTACCCAGGAGCTGCTCTACTTCCTCCGAGAGATCAAAAATGAGGGGATGGTCAAATCGGTCCCCAACTTTACCGTCTGCGTGGACTCTCCCCTGGCCGCTGAGGCCACCAAGATCTACGCTGGCGATCTTCACGGCTACCTGGACGAGGAGGCAATTGCCGTCCTGCAGGGTGGCGACAACCTGTTCACCTTCCCCGGCCTGACCCTGACCCAGTCTACCGAGGAATCCAAGGCTCTCAATATGGACAAGAGCTCTAAAATCATCATCTCCGCCTCCGGTATGTGCGATGCCGGCCGCATCCGCCACCACCTGAAGCACAACCTATGGCGCCCCGAATGCGCTGTGGTCTTTGTGGGCTATCAGGGGGAGGGCACTCTGGGCCGCCGTCTGCTGGAGGGGGCCAAAAGTGTAAAGCTTTTTGGTGAGGAGATCGCCGTCCGGGCCCGGATCCTGAATTTCCCCGGCCTGTCCTCTCACGCCGACCGGGATCACCTGCTGGACTGGATCGGCCATTTCTCCCCCAAGCCGGACCAAGTGTTCGTGGTACACGGGGATAGTGAGATCACAGACCTCTTTGCAAATGATTTGAATGAGCGGGGCATCCCCGCCCACGCGCCTCTCTATGAGGAGGTCTATGATCTGCTGGGAAATCGTATGCTGGCAAAGGGCGTTGTTCTGGAGAGCAAGCGGACCACAGGCGGCGCCTCCGCTCCCTCCGCCGCCTTCCTGCGGCTACAAGATGTGTCCAAGGACTTGGCCGACCTTATCAGCCGCAGCCGGGGCCGTTCCAACAAGGATCTGTCCAAGCTGGCCGATCAGCTTCGGCAAATCATGGACAAGTGGGAATAGAGAGGCGTTTGAGCCGCCGCGAGCAGCGCGGATGGACCGGAGCGAAGGTTCGCTCCTGCTGGCAGCGGCGCCCTTCCCCAACTATGACAGTAAGAACGGAGAGTTTTTATGGAGATCGACCGCAGAGAACTGAAAAGGCAGGCTAGGGAGGCCATTCGGGTCTCCCGTCCTTCCTTCTGGGTGGTCACCCTGGTATATCTGCTGATGACCACTGGTGTTTCCACCCTGGCCGGCCTGCTTGTTCCGGCCCCGGACACAGGAAACATCAGTCTGCCGGCTTTGTTCCTTTCCATCCTCCTCTCCCTGTACTCCACGGTAGTTGGCTTTGGCTTTACGCTATGGTCCATGTGGACCTCCCGGAAGCTGTCTCCCGGACTGGGCGCCCTAGCCGATGGCTTCTCCGTGGCCCTGCTGGTTATCATGACCTCCATTCTGATCTTTCTCCACACGCTGGCCTGGTCCCTGCTGTGCATCCCCGTCGTCTGGCTGGTCCTAATTCCGGTTTTTCTCTCCCCAGGCCTCTCCTTCCTTGTGATCCCCGTTCTAATTGCCGGCATCATGATTTTCTCTTATTGGGTCTCTCTGCGCTACGCCCTGGCCTACTATTTGCTGGCCGACCACCCTGACTACGGGGCCTTCGCCGCGGTCCGCCGCAGTGTGGAGCTGACGCGGGGCTGGAAGTGGGAGATGTTCAAGCTGGCCTTTTCCTTCATCGGCTGGGAACTGCTTGACCTGCTTCTCTACTCACTGGCACTACTTCTGGTTCTGGTCCAGGGCGGTTTCTTCCAGTCTCTTTCCCTGGAGCACTACGGGGATGCCTACATGGTCTATCAGATTATCCTCTCCTATCCCCGCTCCGCCCTTCTTCTCCTGCTGGCCTCCATCCCGGTAAAGCTGTGGCTCTATCCCTACCGCTCCGTGACCATGGCCGGCTTCTACGACGCCCGGCTGCGCCTCCAGCGGGAGGGTTCTGTGGAGATGCCCCCTCTCTGAACATCCAAAGCTACCCGCCAGGACCTCTAGGTCCTGGCGTTTTTTAGAGGCTTCCTTAGTTTTGGAACATTCGTTTGACATTCGTACAAATGTATGATAAAATACATCTAAATTTTAGTGTGTAATTTTCTGTCCGTCTGCCGAAAGGAGCCCTTGCCATGGCCAAACTGACCGCCAAGCAGCAGCAGATCTATGACTATATCCTCTCCTTTACCAATCAGCACGGCTATCCCCCTTCGGTCCGGGAGATTGGCGCGGCGGTGGGACTGAAATCCCCCTCCACCGTCCACTTCCACATGAAGGGGCTGGAGGAGGCCGGTGTCATCGTCAAGGCAGAGGGCAAGACCCGCGCCATCTCCCTGCCGGGGGCATCCATGGGCCCGGTGGCAGAGGAGGAGGACCCCCACGCCAACCAAATACCCATCCTTGGCAATGTAGCCGCCGGCACCCCTATCCTGGCCCAAGAGTGTATTGAGGACTACCTCACCTTCGACACTGCCGGTCTGTCCGGGGAGCACTTCGCCCTCACGGTCCGGGGCGAGTCCATGCTGAACGCCGGGATTCTGCCCGGTGACCTGGTGGTGGTCCACCGCCAGCAGGAGGCCCGGAATGGTGAGATCGTAGTGGCCCTTTTTGAGGATGAGGCCACCGTCAAAACCCTTCATAGAAAAGACGGCCGCACCTGGCTTCTTCCCCAAAACCCTGATTACCCGCCTATCGACGGCACCAAAGCCGAGATAGTTGGCAAGGTGGTGGCGGTAGTCCGACGGTACTAATTTTGTCCCTCTGCGGCCGGTCATGCTCCCCATGGCCGGCTTTTTTCGTTGACAATCCCAGGTCCTGTCCAGTATACTGAACAGGCAAACAGAGGGAGGCGAGAAGGGTCGTGACCAAGAAGGAGCTTCTGGACCGCTGCGCCCGTGACGGGGCGGAGCGGGTGCTGCTGGCCCGTGTGCTGGACAAGCTGGAACTGGCTCAGGACCGGGGCATCCCAGCCCATACCCCCTTTCTCTCGCCGGGTGAACAGGCCTCTGTCACCGATTTACTCAACGCCTGGGGGCAGCCCCGCCATATCTTTTGGGGTGGCTTTCCCGGCGCAGAGCGGGCCCTGTGCGCCTTCCTCCCCGACTGGCAGGATGAGAACGACCTCCTGTTGGACCCAGAGGGACCGCTGGCCGCATTGGAGGCCGCCTTCCCTCCCGGTTCCGAGTTAAGCCACCGGGATATTCTGGGCTCCCTTATGGGCCTGGGGTTGACGAGGGAAAAGCTGGGGGACATCTTGCTCCCTGGCGACAGGACCTGTCAGGTGATCCTGCTCCGGGAGGTACTGCCCATTCTCCTCTCCCAGTGGGAGTCCGCCGGGCGTTGGCGGTTAAAGCTCCGGGAAATTCCTCTGGCTTCCCTTTCCCCTGGAGAGGCGAAGGTAAGGCTCATCCGGGACACAGTCGCCACCCCTCGCCTGGACGCGGTGCTTGCCGCCGGTTTTTCCCTGTCCCGCTCCAAAGCCATGGCCTATATCTCCGCCGGCAAGGCGGCCGTCAACCACCGGGAGTGTCTCAAAGGGGACAAGCTGGTGGATGTGGGAGACATTCTCACCTGCCGCGGACTGGGCAAGTGCGTGGTCCGGGAGATCCCCGGCCAGTCCAAAAAGGGACGGACCATGCTGGTATTGGAGAGATATATTTAAGCCGCCGGATAGGAGGGCACAGCTATGGCACACTATGAATATGAATTTGAGGTTCTGGCCCTCTCCGCCGGAGGGTACAGCCTGTTCGGCGGCGTCGGCATCCGGACTGAGGGCCACCAGGAAGTCATTCGAAGCCGGGCCGCCGCCGGCTGGCGTTATGTGGGCTATCTGCCCAGCGTTCAGCGGGCCTCTGGACATATTGAGACCATCGAGCTGGTATTTGAACGCGAGATAGAACAGGAATAAGGGAGGGAAAGGCATGGAGCAGAAGAAGATCGACCGCATCAATGAGCTGGCCCGGAAGGCCAAGTCTCCCGCCGGCCTCACCCCAGAGGAGGAGGCTGAACGGGCCCTGCTGCGACAGGAGTATATCGCCGCCTGTAAGTCCAATCTGATGGCCCATCTGGACAATACCCTCATTCAACATCCTGACGGCACCCGGACCCGGCTGCGGAAGAAGTGATCCGCTCTAGCCGGAGCAGGGGTTCATTGACAATCTCCCCGGCATCTGGGATAATACTCTCGATCCTTTTATGTCCCGCCAGGCGCTTATCCTATCTTTTTAAGGAGGCCCCCCATGGCTCATATTAAATTTTCTACCGACTCTGCTTCCGATATTCCCGCCGCTCTGCGGGAGGAGTGGAACATCCAGGTCCTCCCTTTTCCCATCGCGATGGGCGACAGGGAGTATATGGACGGCTTTGACTTCACTCCCGACGAGTTCTTTCAGATGCTGCTGGACAGCCCTCAGATCCCGACCCACGCCCAGTTGAACCCCTATCTTTTCACTGAATGCTTTGAGAAGGTGTGGAAAGAGGGCTATACCGATCTGATCCACACCTCTATCAACTCCAAGGGTTCAGCCACCTATGGCAACGCCATACAGGCCCGGGACGAGTTCTATGAGGACCACCCCGATGCCCAGGACACCTTCCATATCCATATCATCGACTCCAAAAACTACACCATGGGCTACGGCTGGGCGGTGGTGCAGGGGGCCAAGATGGCTGCTGCCGGTGCCCAGGCGGGAGAGATCGTGGATTTTATCCAGGATTGGGTGGATCATGTCCGGGTGATCTTCGCCCCTCTTGACCTGCGGTTTGCCAAAAAATCCGGCCGGATCTCCGCCGCGGCAGCCTTCATGGGCGAAGCCCTGGGGTTAAAGCCCATTATGACCTTCGCCAACGGCGAGTCCAAGATACTGTCCAAGGCGCGGGGGGAGAAAAACGCGATTTCCGCTGTTGTGGAGCTGTGCAAACAGGAGCGGAGCGCTAACAGCCCCTATCTGGTCGTCCATGGCAATAACCTGGAGCAGGCTGGCAAACTGCTAGAAGCCTGCCGCCAGGAGCTAGGCTGTGAGCCTGCCCTGGAGTATCTCATCGGTGGTGTGGTGTCCATCAACGCCGGCCCCAATGTAATTGGTCTGGTATATCGCACATAAAACTCTTTTTGGGTCCGGCTGTGGCGAGCAGTCGGACCTTTTTCTTTCTCTGGGACAGGCAGGCATCCCGAAATTTACATTTTATTCATGCTTTTTCTGGTAAGGTAGAGTAGGATACTGAAAAACAGGGAGGGATATGATACCAATGAAGCCTGGGCAACTGACCTGGCCCCAGCGGGGCGCCCTGTGGCTGCGGCTGGCCATCCGGCTGGTGCTGTCTCTGGCCGCCGTCCTTCTGGTGTCCTTTTTTGGACGGCCCCTACTGACACTTTTTGCCCCCTTTGTCTGCGCCCTCATCGCTGCCGCCCTGCTCAACCCCCTGGTCAAGTGGTTCCAGCGCAAGCTGGGATGGTCCCGAAGCGTGCTGACCTTGCTCCTTCTGCTCCTCCTCTTCGGTCTGGTAGGGAGTGCCCTGGGATGGCTGGGCTACGCGGTTGTCCGTCAGGTCATCAGTCTGGCGGAGAACTGGGACGGGGTAGTGGCTGCCGGCATCAGTGTACTGGACCAGCTGGACCAGATGTTTCAACAGGTGGTGGCCCAGTTCCCGATCCAGATCGCCGGCCCGGATCAGGGCTTTCTCGACTGGCTGGTGGACACCTTATCCTCGGCGGCCCCTGACCTGGGGAACCTGGCCACCTATGCTGGAGAGAAGGCAGTCTCCTTCTCCTCCTTTCTGTTGGCTCTGGTCTTTTTTGTCATGGCAACCTTTATGCTGACGGCGGACTACCCCTATCTCCGCTCACGGGCCGCTCAACATCTGGACGAGGGGACGCTCCACTTTCTGGGGCAGGTCCGGGCCACCGCCCTGGGGGCCTTCGGAGGCTATTTGAAGGCGGAGCTGCTGCTCTCCATCGGGGTATTCTTCATCCTGCTCATCGGCTTCTTTGTCATCCGTCAGCCCTACGGCCTTCTGCTGGCTCTGGGACTGGCCATTATGGACTTTATCCCCATCATCGGCGCCGGCACGGTCATGGTCCCCTGGGCCGTCATCGCGCTGTTTACCCACAACTACCTCGACGCCATCGAGATCATGGTCATCTGGGGCATTATTGCTATGTTCCGCCGGGTAATGGAGCCCAAATTCGTAGGGGACCAGACTGGTCTATCCCCTATCGCCTCTCTGGTCAGTATCTATGTAGGGATGCAGGTAGCCGGAGTTCTGGGTATGATTCTAGGGCCTATCCTGCTGCTGGTTCTGCTGAATCTGGCCGGAATGGGGATGTTCCGCGGGCTCCGGCTGGACATCGCCGCCGCTGTGCGGGACATCGCCGCCCTTCTCTCCCAGCGGCCAGAGCAGATGTGACCTGGTTTCAAACTTTGTTTTGGGAAAGTTCAAAAAATTTATCCTTTTTCTTCATGCTTTTTTCATATTTCGGCGGTATGATATCCACAGTTCAAAGAGGGGCGGCCCCAAGGCCCTTCTTGAAAGGAGTGCATTTACATGGAGTATCCCGACTTCAGCTTTTATAACAGTGAAAACGACGGCTACCGGGGTGGCTTCGGCGACTATACCGACCCCATTCCCACCTCTGGTGGTCCTGCTCATTCCAGCGAGCCCCCGAAGAAAAAGGGGCGCGGCAAGCGCATTGCCGCTCTTTTGCTGGCCTGCGCTGTTGTGGGCGGCGGAGCGGGCGTTGGCGGCGCGGCCGTGTACCAAAGTCTGACCGCCCCCGATACCGTAATCTATGAGGGGGAGCGCCCCCAGGTGGATACGATGGTCAACACCAACAGCGGCCAGCCCATGACGCCCGAACAGCTATATGCCGCCAACCTGCCCTCCTGCGTCGGCATCACGGTAAACACCACGGTGAACATCTTTGGTCAGACCACCACCTCCGCCGCCAGCGGTTCCGGCTTTGTACTGACCCAGGACGGCTACATTGTCACCAACTACCACGTCATTGAGGAGGCGGTCAATGATTCCTCTGTCACCATTGAGGTCTCCTTCTCCAACGGAGACAAATATACCGCCAAACTGGTGGGCGGTGAGAAGGACAACGACGTGGCCGTACTGAAGATCGAAGCTGCCGGCTTACAGCCTGTGACTTTGGGCGACAGCGACCAGTTGGTGGTAGGCGAAAGCGTGTACGCCATAGGTAACCCCCTGGGTGAGCTGACCTATACCCTCACTGACGGCATCGTATCCGCGCTAGACCGGCTGATCACCACCTCCAGCAAAAATGCTAACGGTCAGACCGAAACCACTACCCTCAATGTACTCCAGACCAACTGCGCCATCAACCCCGGCAACTCTGGCGGCCCTCTGTTTGACAGCTATGGCAACGTGGTAGGCATCGTATCTGCCAAGTACACAGAGTCCACCTCCGGTGTGTCCGCCGAGGGGCTGGGCTTCGCGCTCCCTATCAACGACGTGAAGGAAATCATATCTGACCTCATCGAGCACGGCTATGTTACCGGCAAGCCCTATCTGGGCGTTCAAGTCAATGTGGTGGACGAGAGCGTTCAGCGTTATGGCATCCCCGCCGGCGCGGTAGTGGAGTATGTGGCCGAGGGCTCCTGCGCCCAGAAGGCCGGCCTGCAGGTCAATGACATCATCACCGCCATCGACGACACCGCAGTGGACTCCCCCTCCGCTCTGACTGCGGCCCTGTCCTCCGACTACAAGGCCGGGGACACCGCCACCCTCACCGTGGTGCGCCAGCAGCAGGAGGTCAAGCTGACCGTCACCTTCGACGAGAAAAATGCCGAGACCGAGGCCGCTAACCAGAACCAGCAGAACACACAGCAGGGCCAGCAGCAGAGCCCGAATGGCGGCTATTACTACCAGTGGCCCTTTGGAAGCTTCGGCTGGTGATCCTTCTCTCATTCTCGATTCCTTCTTGAAAGAACCGGCTCTGTCCTTGGGATGGGGCCGGTTCTCTCTTTTTGGAAAAAGATGGACAAACCGCAGAGAAAACGTTATAATTTATTATGGAATAATATTGGGGGCGAGCTATTTCGTCCTTTTTGATTCGGGGCCGCGCCGGGAAGGGCGTTTTTTCTGTGTCTGTTTGGAAGGCCTTGGATCACATCCACGAACACAGAAAGGAACAACAAACATGGAGATCAACGGAACATCTGTCAACGAATCGGTCCGGTATGCCCAGCTGGACCTCTCTCCCGCACTGATGCGGGCCATCGAGAAGAAGGGGTATGTTCAGGCCACCCCTGTCCAGGCCGGCGCCATCCCCTATTTCATGGAGTGGAAGGACGTCATCGCCAAAGCTCCCACGGGCACCGGAAAGACCTTCGCCTTTGGCATCCCCATGGTGGAGCACATTGATCCGGAGAGCAGCGCGGTCCAGGCCCTGGTGCTGGCCCCCACCCGTGAGCTGGCCATCCAGATCCAGGACGAGCTAAGGGACCTGTGCGCCTTTAAAGAGGGCGTGCGGGTAGTCTGCCTCTATGGCGGGCAGCCCATTGAAAAGCAGATCACCCAGCTGAAAAAGTCCCCCCAGATCGTGGTGGCCACTCCCGGCCGCCTGATGGACCACATGAAGCGGCACACAGTCCGGCTGGACCAGGTTCAAACTGTTGTGCTGGACGAGGCCGACCGGATGCTGGACATGGGCTTTGTCCGGGATGTGACCCACATTCTGGACAAAATGCCTCAGCGCCGGAACCTGGGGATGTTCTCCGCCACCATTTCCCGGGAAGTAATGGACATCTCCTGGGTCTATCAGCGAGACCCGGTGGAAATCACCGTCCACGCTGATCAGGACAACAAGCCCGATATCGCCCAGTACCGCCTGGATGTAGACCGGGGGGAGAAGGCGGACACTATGGCCCGGCTGCTGGACATGGGCGACTATGAGCGTGTCATCGCCTTCTGCAACACCAAAAACATGACAGACCGCCTGGCCGGTCTGCTGTCCATGCGGCGCATCTCCTGCGAGGCCATCCACGGCGATATCCAGCAGCGCCAGCGGGAAAAGACGCTCCAGAAATTCCGAGACGGCCAGCTCCGGGTACTGGTAGCCACCGATGTGGCTGCCCGTGGGCTGGATATCGACGATGTGGACGCCGTCTTTAACTATGATGTCCCGGACGAGAACGAATACTATATCCACCGCATCGGCCGCACCGGCCGGGCCAAGCGCCACGGGGTCGCCTTCTCCCTGGTATCTACTATTACCGAGGGGCTTCGGCTGGACGACATCCAGAAGGTCACCGGCAGCGATATCCGCAAGGTATATTTTAATGAGCGGGGCGATCTGGTGGCCGCCGTGGAGCGCCCATGAGAGGCGGTCCACGGCGGAGCGGCCTCCTGTTGGATCTGTTCGCCTGCTTTCTAATCCCGGCCTATACCTTGCTCTTTGCGGGCAGTCGGGCCTGGTTCTCCACCAATTTTTCCGTCATCGCGGTGACCGGGCCGGACCACTACCGGGGCTTTCTCTACTGGGGCGTGCTGGCGGGAGGCTATTTCTTCCTGATGCTGATGAAGCTGGCCTCCATTCTGCGCAGCCGTGTGGCTCAAACCGCCGCCATTCTGCTCACCCTGGCCGCCTGCCTGTCCCTTTGCTATGCTCTAGCCATCCCCTATCTCCCGGAGCAGTTTCCCCGATACGCCGACTTGCATGTGATCCTGGCCGCTCTGGCCTGTGTCCTCTTGATGCTGGCCCTGCTGGTCGCCCTGCTCGCCCTATACCGGCGTCAGCCGGACCGGTATGTCCCCCTGCTCCGGGCCTGGTTTATTATCGTAGGCATTTGCGGGGTCCTGTTTCTCATCCCCCAGATGGTCTCCTCGGCGCTGGAGGTGTTTTTCACCATCTCCGCCGCCCTGCTCGTCCGCAAGGCCTGGCTGTACCGCCGATAGTGATTGGCATTTCCATCCGCTTTTTATCTTCTTTTAATCTTTTTCCCATGGATTTTTCACCGGCTTTGGCGTATGCTGGTATCAGAAAGAGGAAGTCATCTCATATCACATTGGAGGGAATACTTGATGGGATCTAAACGATTGTATCGGACCGAGGGCAGTTATAAAATGCTGTGCGGCGTGTGCGGTGGTCTGGCGGAATACTTTGACCTCGACCCCACTCTGGTCCGGGTGGGCTGGGTCATCGCCTTTTTTGCCTTCTCAGTGGGTCTCTGGGCCTATCTGATCTGTGCCATCATCATGCCAAAAAAGAGCGACGTGTACCCTGGGTACTGATTCATACCCCAAGGCCTCCCTCCGGAGGCCTTTTTATCTTTACAATGGAGGAACCGACATGGACACACGACTTTCCTTTCCCGCAGACATCCCCGCCCTGCGGGCGCTCTGGTCCCTGGCGTTTGGCGACGACGGGGCCTATGTGGACAATTTTTTTCACACCTATTACCGCCCGGACCGGGTGCTGGTACTGGAGGAGGAGGGGCAGGTCCGCTCTATGACCGCCTGGTTCGACACCGTCTTTGTGGTGCCGGGCCGGGGAAAATTCCGGGCAGCCTACCTCTACGCCGTGGCCACCCATCCGGACTGCCGGGGAAAGGGGCTGGCCGCCCGGCTACTGAAGGGGGCGGACGAGTATTTCCGCACCTTGTCTATCCCCGCGGTCACCACCGTCCCGGCCGAACCCAGCCTCCACAGCTTTTTTGGGGCCAACGGCTTTCGGGAGTGCTTTGTTCACCAGAGCCAGGTCAGCCAACTAAATGCGGAGCGCCCCGGCTCCCCTGTCCCGCCGTCCCTCTCCCTGGAGGCGCTGTCCCCAGCCGGCTACGGCGCTCTGCGGGAGGAGCTGCTGGAGGATATTCCCCATATTTTTTATCCCGAGGACGCTCTCACCTATCAGGCCGGCTGCTGTGCCCTGGGCGGCGGCGGGCTCTACCGGGCTGATACCCCCTATGGTCCCGCCCTGCTGTGTGTGGAGTGGGCCAGCCAGGAGAAGGCCGTGGTAAAAGAGCTGCTGGCCGGCCCCCAGGCCGCCGGCTTTGTCCAGGAGAAGGGGCGCCTGCTCTCCCTGCTGGGGGCCTCCATTTTGGAGGTCCGCTCCCCAGTCCGGGAGGGCTCTCCGGTCCCCTTCGGGATGCTGAAATGGCTGGATTCGGAAGGGGCGGAAGGCTGGGACTGGTCGTCCACGGGCTACCTGGGACTAGCCTTTGACTGAAAACTTGCATATTCACCAAAAACGGCCGTTTCTTTTTGTTGAAACGGCCGTTTTTTGGTGCTGCTTTCTTCTGCCACAGTCATTTAGCTGTGGTAACCTCCACAAAAATCTTGCTTTACTCTTCCATTTTTTATGATATGCTATACATATAAAGGACCTTGATTCAGGATTTTCCTAGCGAAAATCTCTGTATCTCGGCAAAATGCAAGTAATCTGTCAATTCATCCCGTACAACATATTATAACAGGAGGAATGTCACAATGAACAAGTACATTGAGCGCGTGCTGGCCGATACCAAGGCCAAAAATGCCAACGAGCCCGAATTCCTGCAGACCGTGGAGGAGGTTCTGTCTTCTCTGGAGCCCGTCATCAACGCCCATCCCGAGTATGAGAAGGCCGCTCTGTTGGAGCGTATGGTGGAGCCTGAGCGCGCCATCGAGTTCCGTGTCACCTGGGAGGATGACAACCACGTTTGGCACGTCAACCGCGGCTACCGTGTGCAGTACAACGCGGCCCTCGGCCCCTATAAGGGCGGCATCCGCTTTGACCCCTCTGTAAACCTGTCCATCATTAAATTCCTGGGCTTTGAGCAGGTCTTCAAGGACGCCATGACCGGCCTGCCCATCGGCGGCGCCAAGGGCGGCTCCGACTTTGATCCCCGGGGCAAGAGCGACGCCGAGGTTATGCGCTTCTGCCAGGCCTTCATCACCGAGCTGTACCGCCACATCGGCCAGGACATCGACTGCCCCGCCGGCGACCTGGGCTGCGGCGGCCGTGAGATCGGCTATATGTACGGTCAGTACCGCCGCATCGTGGGCGCCGCCGAATTCGGCGCTCTGTCCGGCAAGGCTGTCTGCACCGGAGGTTCCATCATGCGTCCCGAGGCCACTGGTTTCGGCGCTGTCTATTATCTGTGCGAGGCCCTGAAGCACGACGGCGAGTCCATCGAGGGCAAGCGCATCGCCATGTCCGGCTACGGCAACGTGGGCTGGGGCATCATGAAGAAGGCCGCTGAACTGGGCGCCAAGGTTACCTATTTCGCCGGTCCTGACGGCTACATCCACGATCCTGATGGCGTGGACACCGAGGAAAAGCTGAACTACATCCTGGAGATGCGCGCCAAGGATCCTATGCACTGCGCTCCCTATGCCGAGCGGTTCGGCTGCGAGTTCGTTCCCAACGCCAAGTGCTGGGGCGTCAAGGACGTGGACATCTATATGCCCGCCGCTACCCAGAACGATGTCAACCTCGACTGGGCCAAGAAGATCGCTGAGTCCGGCGTGAAATACTACATCGAGGTGGCTAATATGCCCACCACCAACGAGGCTCTGGAGTTCCTGAAGAGCCAGAAGCACATGGTGGTCGCTCCTTCCAAGGCCGTCAACGCCGGCGGCGTGTCCGTGTCTGAGCTGGAGATGGCCCAGAACGCCGAGCGCCTCTACTGGACCGCTGAGGAAGTGGACACCAAGCTGAAGGGCATCATGAAGAACATCTACCACTCCTCCGTGGAAGTTGCCGAGCGTTATGGCCTGGGCTATGACCTGGTAGCCGGCGCAAACATCGTGGGCTTCCAGAAGGTCGCTGACGCCATGATGGCACAGGGCATCTTCTAAGCCTTATCTCAAACTGATACGCCTGCCCCTCCATTTGAGAGGGGCAGGCGTTTTTATTAAAAATACGATGTGGGGGATTCGCTGGGCATAGAGAGACAGCGGCGGGTTCCTTTGCCCATGGCGGAAAAGGAACCAAACCGCCACTAGGGGCCGCTTCTGTTGAAATATGACGGTCACGCAATACGCCCCCCTATAAGAAGGACGGTATTTCGCCTAAACAGCAAAACACCCGCAGGCTATTCAGCCTGCGGGTGTTCTTTATTGTTCTGTTTTGTCCCCCGGTACATACTGTACAACGTCTGAAATCTCACAATCCAATATCTCGCAGAGTCTATTGAGTGTAAATGTGGATACATGCATATTCCTTTGTAATCTCTGCACCGTGGCATGGCTCATACCATGCTTTTCCCGCAAAGTATATGTTGTCACCCGTTTATCTGACATAGTTTTCCATAGAGGACTGTATTGAATCATAGCAAAAAGGCCCCTTTTATTGTATTACCTCTTTACTCTTGTGTGTTCGCACATTGAATGGCGGCTTCAATAATCTCAATAACATATTTCCGTTTCGCCTGTGGTATAGCATCTAACTTGGATAAAAGATATCCATAGCCCTCCGACATATCGCCAAACAGCAGATAGTCACATGATATTTTAAGCGCAATAGAAAACGCTCTTATAGATTCGGATGATAATCCGGAACGGCCACGCTCTACTTCCTGAATAAAATTGGCACTGTAACCAGATAGACTCGCCAGCTGTTCTCGTGTCAGTTTTTGTGCAAGTCTTTGTCGTTTGATTCTGGCACCAACTTCAAGATTTATATTTTTCAATGCTCTCGGCACAGTGTTACACCGCCTTTTAATAAGAGTGTAGCCCCTAATTGCCTTAACAAAAATATATACAAGTTTGTAATTTAATTACTAGCAATACACCGATTTTTATGGTATGATATATACAAATAAAAAAGACAGGTACAACAATCAGTAACCTGTCTTTACTCATCAGCCGAATCTTCATCGGTTGAATCTTCAAACGAATAGTCATTTAGCGCTTGAAAATCTAAAAATTCAGCTACTGTCATACCGAACGCCAATGCGATTTGATGAAGTGTTCGGATACGGGGATTAAACGTCCTTTTATTTACAAAATTGTCAAGTGTTGACTGACTAACCCCGCTCATCTCTGATAGACCGTTAATAGATATGCCTTTTGATCGACAAAGTGTCAAAATCCTATCTACAAGAATTTGCGCATACTCATAGTCTATTTTTGCTATCTGAAGCCCCTCCTCACCCTGAGTAGTGTCTTCATGATAGCAATAATAATACTTTGAACTACCCGTATTCGAGTAATCAAAGAAAAAACTCCCTAATCAAATTACATTTCAGTTAAAGGATAAAATACCATGTCAGAAAGTTCAATTAAACTTGAGGAACTCCCGTTCAGCTTTCAGGGGGTGGAGGAGAAATATGGCTCTCTCATCGACGCTGAGGAACTGTGCCCTGGGGTATACTACGCCTCCGCCAGATTGTTGGAGCGTTATACCTTTCTCGTGGCCCAGTACATGGTCGTGACGGCCAGCTCCCCAGCTATCTCGCCGGAGGCCAGGGCCTACGGCGCCCCCCTGCCCGACGGCGCCCTGATCTTCGAGGCCAACGACTATTACGACAAGGGCCAGCATGTCGTCCGGTATGAGGCCCACAAATATCTCGCTGACCACGGCCTTCCTCTACCGGAAGCGGAATCTCTGCTGGGGGACCGGGTCTTTGGGATGGAGGTCTGCCCTGAATATTTCGGCCAGCTCCCGGTCCCCACGGACACACCCTGGGGACCGCCTCTCCGCCACGACCGCCTGGGGAACGGGCTCTACTGGCTGGAGACTGAGCACGCCGGCTGGGTGCTGGCCCTGGCCTACCCCATCCGTGAGGATCTGATGTTCCACACCAGGGTCTTTGCCGCCCTCATGCCAACCGACCGGGAACGGGGGCTGGACAATACCTTCGGCTACTGCTTCTATCCCTTTGAGGTGAGCTGCATCCCCCTCTTTGAGCTGCTGGAGTACGGGGAGCGGGACTGGGCGGACAAAATCGACATCGCCGCCCTGAAAAACGCCATCCTGAAATTCTACCCCGACTACCTCAAGCCCGACCTGTATGAGCGCCAGAATCCGCCGAGCATAGCGGCCACTCCCGGCGCCGGGACGGACTTTTACCGCTTCCCGGCCTGAACCCAGCACGAAAAAGGCGGCCTCCCATGGGAGGCCGCCTTGAACCCAATTTCCTCTATATCCCAACTGCCCGGGGCGCCCCAACGGGGCGCTCCGGGCAGTTTTCCGCTCTATTTCTCTCTATTGGCGCTGGCCGGGCATCTCCCAGGCCTTGTGGTCGGTGTGAAGCAGCTCCTCCGCCTTCTGACTCAACGGGGCGCCCAGAAAGTCCCGGTACAGGGCTTGGACCTGGGGGTTCTCGTGGGAAAAGCGGATGGGCTCCGCCCGGTCCAGGTCGTACAACCGCTGGCCCCGGACGCCATACAGCTCCTCGTCCTCTACGGAGATGGGCTGACCGCCGCCGCCCACACAGCCGCCGGGGCAGGCCATGACCTCCACAAAGTCGTAATGGACCTTGCCCGCCTTCAGCCGCTCGATGAGCTTTCGGGCGCTGCCCAGGCCGCTGACCACGGCGCAGCGCACAGGGGTGCCGGCCAGCTCAAAGGCGGCCTCCCGCAGTCCGGGCCCGGTACGGACCGCCGCGAAGGTGTCCGGGTCCGGGTTTTTCCCTGTGAGCACATAGGCCGCTGTCCGCAGGGCCGCCTCCATCACGCCGCCGGTGGCCCCGAAGATAACTCCGGCCCCGGTGTGGACGCCCAAGGGGCTGTCTGGCTCCTCTTCCGGCAGGAGGGCGGGGTCCAGCTTGTCGGCCCGGAGCATACGGACCAGCTCCCGGGTCGTGAGAACCAGGTCCACATCCGGGCGGCCGTCCACCGCCATGGTAGGCAGCTCACTCTCCGCCTTTTTGGCCACACAGGGCATGATGGACACGCAGAAGATTTTTTCCGGCGCTACCCCCAGCGTTTGAGCAAACCAGCTCTTAGCCACGCTGCCAAACATCTGCTGGGGCGACTTGGCGGAGGAAAGCTGATGGGTCAGCTCCGGGTATTGGCTCTTCAGGAACCGGACCCAGCCGGGGCAGCAGCTTGTGAACATGGGCCAGCGGGTCAGCCCCCCGGCCTGGAGGCGGTGGAGGAACTCGCTGCCCTCCTCCATAATGGTCAGGTCGGCGGCGAAGTTGGTGTCAAACACATATTGGAAGCCCAGCCGCCGCAGGGCGGCGGCCATGCGGCCCATGGTGGCCTCCTCCCGCTTCAGCCCAAATGCCTCGCCCCAGGCGGCACGGACGGCGGGAGCCACCTGGACCACGGTAATCTTGTCCGGGTCGGCCAGGGCGGCAAAGGCCCGCTGGGTGTCGTCCCGCTCCCGCAGGCCGCCCACGGGACAGTGGGTGATGCACTGGCCGCACAGGGCACAGTCCGAGTCCTTAATGACCCGGTTGTCCGACACGTCGATGGTGGTGCGGCCGCCGGTGCCCGCCAGGTCCCAGATGGACAGGGACTGGACCTTGTCACAAATCTGGATGCAGCGCATGCATTTGATGCACTTATTATAATCATGGTACAGGGGGAAGGTGGTGGTCCAGGCCCCCCGCAGTCCCCGTGGCAGCTGGCTCTCATAGGGCAGGGACAGGATGCCCAGGTCATTGGCAATCGCTTGAAGCTGGCAGTTCCCGCTGCGGACGCAGGTGGCGCACTTGCAGTCGTGCTGGGACAGAATCAGCTCCACATTGGTCCGCCGGGTGGTCCTGGCACGGGGGGAATTGGTGTGGACCACCATTCCCTCCTTCACCGGGTTGTTGCAGGCGGTGACCATGGCCCGCTCCCCCTCCACCTCCACGCAGCAGACCCGGCAGGCAGCGATCTCATTGATCCCCTTCAGGTAGCACAGGTGGGGAATACGGATGTGGGCCGTTTTGGCGGCCTCCAGGATGGTGGTGCCCTCCGGCACCTGGACAGTCAGTCCGTCAATGGTCATCGTCACCATTCCGTGTTCCTCCCTCCCTTGAAGATACCGTAGCCGAAGTGGTCACAGCGCAGACAGCGGCTGGCCTCCTGCTGGGCCTCCTCCAGTGTCATGCCCTCCTTGAGCAGAGAGAAGTCCCCGCTGTAACAGGAGAGATGGCGGTTTTTCAGATTCACCCGGCCGCAGGGCGGGGTGTTGGTCATATGGGCCGGCGGGATCTCCACATCGCAGCGGATCTTGTGGTCAAAGCCCAGATAGTTGTCAATGTTGGCGGCGGCCACCTTTCCGGCGGCCACGGCCCGAATCACGGTGGCTGGGCCGGACACGGCGTCGCCGCCGGCAAAGACGTTGTCCACGCCTGGGACCGAGCTGGTCAGGTCGGTCTGGATGGCCCCCCGGCGTGTGGCAATGCCCACCGCCTCGAAGGGCTGGGCCTCGATGGCCTGGCCGATGGCCACGACGACGTAGTCGCAGGGGATGCGGAATTCCTTTGTCTGGGCGCCGGCCGGAGTGGGCCGGCCATCCCGGCCATAGCGGCTGATGATCTGGGGCTGTGTCCACAGGGCGGCCACCTTTCCCTCCTCGTCCGCCTCAATGCGGGCGGGGGCCTGGAGGGGCAGAATTTGGCAGCCCTCGGCCATGGCCTCCTCGATCTCTTCAGACAGGGCGGTCATGTCCTCCACCCGGCGGCGGTAGACACAGGTGACGCTGTCCGCCCCCAGGCGCAGGGCGGTGCGGGTGGCGTCCATGGACACGTTGCCGCCGCCGATGACGCACACCTTCTTTCCCGTGAAGTCCGGGACCTGGCCCTCGCCAATGCCCCGGAGCAGCTCCACAGCGCTGATGACGTTTTGGGAGTCCTCCCCCTCCAGCCCCAGCTTTTTGTCGTTGTGGGCGCCGATGGCGATGTACACCGCGTCAAAACTCTTCTGGATGTCCTCCATGGTCAGATCTCTGCCAATGGACACCCCAGTATGGACTCGGACTCCGGCGGACAGGATGTGGTCGATATCCCGGTCCAGGATCTCCTGAGGCAGACGGTAGTCCGGGATGCCGTACCGCAGCATACCGCCCAGTTTAGGGCGCTGCTCATACACCGTCACCTGGTGCCCCATAAGGGACAGATAATAGGCGGCGGTCATGCCGCCTGGGCCGCCGCCTATGACGGCAACTGTCTTTCCAGTGTCCGCCGCCCGCTCCGGCGGGGCGGCAGGGGCGGCGTGATCCACCGCAAACCGCTTCAGCCCGCAGATGTTGACCGCGTCATCCACCATTCGGCGGCGGCACTGGGCCTCGCAGGGATGCTCGCACACATAGGCGCAGGCGGAGGGAAAGGGATTGTCCTTCCGAATCAGGCGGACCGCGTCGTCGTACCGCTCCTCCCGGACCAGGGCCACATAGCCGGGGACATCCACATGGGCCGGACAGACGGACACGCAGGGCACCGGGTGGCTCAGGCCGCAGATACAGCGGCCGTGGACCACATGCTCCTCATAGTCCTCCCGAAAGCCCCGCACTCCCCTGAGCACCATGTGGGCAGCCTCATAGCCGATGGCGCAGTCGGCGGAATCGGCTATGACCTGGGCAGTGCTCTCAATCAGGTCGATGGTCTCCAGCGTAGCGGTGCGGTCCAGCACCTGCTCGATCAGGATGGCCAGCTGGTTCAGCCCCACCCGGCAGGGAACACACTTGCCGCAGGTCTGGGCGTGGCACAGCCGCAAAAAATTCAGGGACATGTCCACAGGACACAGGCCAGAGGAGCTGGCACTGATCCTGCGCTCCATGTCCCGACTGAGCCACGAAAGGACGGTCTGGGCCCGCCCCGGCGTTTCGATGGACAATCGGCTCAAAGGGATCTCCTCCTTCACATCTTCTCGCTGTTCTGCAAAGCATTCCTTCCTTGTCTTTCATAGTTCGGCAAAAAGTTTCTGCTTTCCAGCGTTTTTCCTGCCTCGATTGCAAAAATCTTGACAGCTTCACTTTTCCTATATTCAAAAAAGTATCACAAGGCCCCGCCGTTGTCAATGGCAACCGGGCATTCTCTTATTTCATATGATATCATTTTTATCCGGGGGATATTTTTGTTCCAGCCTACCAAAATGAAAACCGGCCGGCGGCCGCTGGAGCGCGGACGCCGGCCGGGAACTCTCGGTCCAGTTCAGCCCTTCTGAGACAGGGCAGTACAGAAGGCCAGGGAGTGGAAGGCCACCTCTTTGTCATCACTTCTGGAGGTGAGGGCCACAGGGATTTTGGCCCCGATGACCACGCCGCAGGTCTGGGCGTGGGCGTGCATCTGCCAGCACTTGACAATCAGGTTGCCCGCCAGCAGACTGGGAACGACGATCCCGTCGAACTCCCCACACAAGGGACAGTCGTAGCCCTTCAACCGGGCGGCCTCCTTGGACAGGATCAGGTCATAGGCGATAGGGCCCACCAATTGGCAGTCCGCGATGGGGTGCCGGCAGTGCTCTCGGACCAGCTCCTGGGCCTCGATGGTGTCCTTCATATGGAAGGCGACCTTCTCCACCATGGATAGCAGGGCAATATTGGGCCTCTCATAACCCACAGTCTTCAGCATATCCACCATGTCAGCGATGATGGTCTTTTTCTGTTGAAGATTGGGCTCAATGGTGACGGTGACATCTCCGATGGCTATGACCTTGGGATACTCGGGCATACAGACCAAGTCAATGTGGGCCAGCAGCTTGTCGGTGCGCAGCCCATTCTCCGGCACCAGGAGGGGCAGCAGGAACTCCCGGGTCTGGGTGTTGCCCCGCATGAGCATATCCCCCTCGCCCCGGTTGACCACATCCACCGCCGTCTGGGCCACATTCTCCCCAGGCTGGGTGGGTACCAGGCGGTAGGGCCTGTCTTTCATCCCCAGCCGCTCCAGCATGGGGACCACCTTCTCCTCCTCGCCCACTAGGACGGGAAATACAAAGCCGGCCTCCTGAGCCATAAAGGCCCCCAGCAAGATATTCTCCGCGTCCGCACCGGCGATAACGACAGTCTTAGGCTTCTGAACGCTCTTAGCCTGCTCCACGATCTGATCAAAATTTTTCAGCGCCATGGTACACAACATCTCCTTTTTCACATCGATCCTTCGTCACAGTTCAAAAGCGGGAAACAGGGACTCTGTCTGGTCTTTTTCCCCATCTTAGCATCTTTCTTCCGCTAAAACAAGGCTTTCCAGGGATAATTGTGGGAAAAAGTTGTGATTACAAGTCCGGCGGCACTCACCGGCGGGACCAGTTCTTCCCTGGGCTTTCGCCGCGCATAAATTCGATGAGCTGCCGATGAATTGGGCTGGTCTTGTTCCTAGAGTAGGATAAATAGATGTTTCGGAATGCCTGGGGGTCGTCCAGCAGATAGAACACCACGCCACTGGTGGGAGTGACAAACTCTGGGATAGTGGTTCGCAGAAATGTGATTCCCTTTCCCTCGCACACCAGGTAATAGGCGGTCATCATCTGGCTGAGGTACAGGGATACGTTGGGGGTGAATCCGGCATTCCGGCACAGGGTCAGGCTCCGGTCGTGGACGTCGTTGTCCGGCTTGAGTAAAAGGAAAGGCTCGTCCTTGAAATGGTGCAGTGGGACTGGCGGACGCCTGTGCTCCAGCTCGTCCCGTCGGAGCAGCCCCTCAAAGGTGTATCGGTAGGGCTCCAGCCGCTGGTTGATCTCATAGTGGGCCGGAACCGCCAGGATAATCTGCTCTGACGCCCAGGGAAAGGTCTGTATGTCGCTACCAGAGGGGCACTCCGCTTCCAGCAAAAAGTCCAGCTGGCCCGCCCTCAGCTTCTCAGTCAGGCCAGAGGTAGTCCCCTCGGTGAAGGTTAGGGTGACCTGGGGGTACAGAGCGCAGAAGTCGGTAAGCAGCTTAGGCAGCACATAGGTACAGAAAAACATAGAACTGCCAATGTGCAGCTCCACATTGTTGACGCTGCGCATCTCGTTGAAATGCCGCTGCATCTCCTCCTCGATGGCCATAATGCGCTCGATCTGCTCAATATAGTACCGCCCCGCATCGGTAAGACTGATAGGGTTGGTGCTCCGGTCAAAGAGGGGGATCTGGAGCTGCTGCTCCACCTTTTTCACTGTGGCACTCAGCCAGGGCTGGGACACATATAGTTTTTTTGCCGCCTTGGAAAAGCTCTTCTCCTGATATATGGCGTAAATGTACTCTTTATAATCCGTCATAGCAGCCCTCTATAAGGAAAATCATATAGTGCCTTCAACGATTTGCTATTTTACATCGCGGCCGGCACCTGCTAGAATTATATCAGAATGTCCCCCCGTCCAGCAAGAGGATTCCTCTCCGCGGCGGGTACAATTTAACATTTTAAGGGAGAATCATCGCTATGGAACTGAAAACTTCAGCCAGAATGGACCAACTGGCCCCCTCCGGCATCCGAAAAGTCAATGAGAAGGCTCTGGCTATGGAGCGGGCCGGGGAGCATGTCATTCATTTTGAAATTGGCCGTCCCGATTTTGACACCCCTGAATATATCAAGAAGGCGGCTGAGGCGGCTCTGGACAAGGGGGACGTGTTTTACACCTCCAACTTCGGCACTCTGGAGCTGCGGCAGGAGATTGCCAACAAGCTGAAGCGGCAGAACAATGTGGACTATAAGGCCAGCGAGGTGCTGGTCACCGTAGGCCTGTCCGAGGCTGTCTTTGCTGTTCTGGCCGCTATTCTGGACGAGGGGGACGAGATCCTGGTCCCCGACCCTGCTTGGCTCAACTACCACAATGTGCCCCGTATGTTGGGCGCCGTCCCCGTCACCTACTCTCTGAAGGAGGAGAATGGCTACCAAATGGACCTGGCCGAGCTGCGCTCCAAGGTGACGGACAAGACCAAGGCCGTGGTCATCATCACCCCTAACAATCCCACTGGCGGCGTTCTGTCCCAGGATACCCTCCAGGGCCTAGCCGACCTGGCCATCGAGAAGGACCTGTTAGTCATCTCCGACGAGGTGTATGAGCGGCTCATCTACGATGGGGAGAAGCACATTAGCATCGCCTCCCTGCCGGGCATGAAGGAGCGGACCTTCACCATGAACGGCATGTCCAAGGCCTACTCCATGACCGGCTGGCGCCTGGGCTATGTGGCCGCCCCCGAGGCCTATATCGCGGTCCTCAACAAGTTCCACCAGCATAACACCACCTGCGCCCCCTCCTTCGTCCAGACGGCCTCTGTGGCAGCTCTCCGTGACGAGAAGAACGAGGTCAACGACATGGTTAAGGAGTATCAGCGCCGCCGGGATTATGCCGTCAAGGCCATCAACGACATTCCCGGTTTGAGCTGTCTGTGCCCCAAGGGCGCCTTCTACATCTTCATCAACTGCAAATCCCTGGGAAAGCCCTCCGCCGAGCTGGCCTCCTATCTGCTGGATGAGGCCAAGATCGCCCTGGTTCCCGGCGATGTCTTTGGTCCCGGCGGAGAGGGATATCTCCGCCTCTCCTTCGCCAACAGCTATGACAATATCGTGGAGGGCTGCAAGCGGCTGGCCCAGGCTGTGGCTAAACTGCGGCAGTAAGTCTTCCCGATGGAACAAACTGCACAAGAGAGCGCCCAAAAGGGCGCTCTCTTTTTCCGTTCAGAGGAGGGAAAGGGAGAGGCACGGCCTTGCAAAAAGCCCTCCTTTCCATTACAATGACGTTAGGAGAAGATTAACCGATTCGTGATAGCAGACCGTTTCAAAAGAAGGGAAACTTGGATGGAAACGACAGTGCAGCGGAAGACTCTCAATGACCTGGCTCCGGGCCAGAGCGGCACGATCCTGTCTGTGGGCAATCAGTCCGGGGCAGTGAAGCGCCGGCTAGTGGATATGGGGCTGACCCCCGGCACCCAGGTGAAGGTAAATAAAATTGCCCCTCTGGGCGACCCCCTGGAGGTGTCCCTCCGGGGCTATGAGCTGTCCCTGCGCCGGGCGGACGCCGAGCAGATCGTCATAGGGCAGCCCCGCCCCCGGCGTGCCGGAGGGGCAGCCCTTCAGGCCGGTCCAGATCCCGAAGCCGCCCGCCGGCAGCTGCGGGACCACGAGCATGAGCTGGAGGCCCACGGCGGGCGCTATGACGCGGCCGCCCACGACAGTCGGTCTATGCGTGTGGCTCTGGCTGGCAATCCCAACTGCGGCAAGACTACTCTGTTCAACGCCCTCACCGGCTCCAACCAGTATGTAGGAAACTGGCCCGGTGTCACCGTGGAAAAGAAGGAGGGCACCGCCCGTTTGGGCGATAAGTCCATGACGGTGGTGGACCTGCCTGGCATCTATTCCCTGTCCCCCTATTCCATGGAGGAGATCGTAGCCAGGGATTTTATTATCGGCGAGGCGCCGGACTGTATCATCGACATCGTAGACGCCACCAATCTGGAGCGCAATCTGTACCTCACAGTCCAGCTTCTGGAGCTGGAGCGGCCCATGGTGGTGGCGCTGAACTTTATGGACGAGGTTGCTAAACGGGGCGACCAGATCGACGTGGCCCGGCTGTCCAAGGAGCTGGGTATTCCCGTAGTCCCTATCACCGCCCGAACCGGAGAGGGGCTGGACACCTTGCTCCACACCGCCCACCGTCAGATGCACCTGGGCTTTACAATCGAACCTGACGATTTGTACGACAGCTTCACCCATGACATCCACCACCGGATGGGCGAGCTGATCCACGACTACGCCTACGCCGCCGGGCTGCCCGCCCACTGGGCCGCCATCAAGCTGCTGGAGGGAGACGACATCGTAGCCAAGGCCCTGAAGTTGCCCGCGCGGGTGTCCGGCCTGCTGGATGCGGTAGTGGCCGAGTACGAGGGATCCAGTGACCTGGGCGACCGGGAGACCCTGATTGCCGACAGCCGTTACCAGTACATCGAAAAGGTGGTAGCCGCCTCTGTGGTCAAGGGCGGCCGTCCCGGCGAGCTGACCTTCAGCGAGAAGGTGGATAAGGTGGTCACCCACCGCCTGTTCGCCATTCCCCTGTTTCTGTTGACTATGCTGCTTATGTTTGTCGTCACCTTTGGTCCCTTTGGCTCCTGGCTGTCCAACGGGGTGGGGGCCGCCGTGGACAGTCTATCCGGCTGGCTCTCCGGGGCGCTGTCCGGGGCGGGAGTGTCCCCGGTCCTGGTGTCCCTGGTGTGCGACGGCATCATTGCCGGGGTGGGGGGCGTGCTCACCTTTCTGCCCCAGATCGCCCTGCTCTTTTTCTTCCTGTCCTTCCTGGAGGACTCGGGCTATATGTCTCGGGCCGCTTTTATCATGGACCGCCTGCTCCGCCGGTTCGGACTGTCTGGAAAGGCGTTCATCCCCATGCTCATGGGCTTTGGCTGCTCGGTGCCCGCCATCATGGGGGCCCGGACCATGGAAAATGAGAAGGACCGGAGGATGACCATTCTACTGGTTCCCTTCATGTCCTGCTCGGCCAAGCTGCCCGTCTACGGGCTGCTATCCGCCGCCTTCTTCGGCCCCTACGCCGGACTGGTGGTCTTTGGGCTGTATCTCATCGGCATGGCGGCGGGCATCCTGTCCGGCCTGTTCTTTAAAAAGACCCTGTTCGCCGGGGAGCCCGCCCCCTTTGTACTGGAGCTGCCCCCCTATCGCCTCCCCTCCCTGTCCAATATGCTCACCCATGTGTGGCAGAAGGTGCGGGGCTTCCTCATCAAGGCAGGCACCCTCATCCTTCTCATGTCCATGGTGCTGTGGCTGCTCCAGTCCTTCGACTTCTCTCTGCGCATGGTGGAGGACGCCGGCCAGAGTATGCTGGGTACTCTGGGCTCCCTCATCGCCCCCATCTTTGCCCCCTGCGGCTTCGGCCACTGGCAGGCCGCTGTTGCCCTGCTCACCGGGCTTGTCGCTAAGGAGATGGTGGTGTCCTCCCTGTCCATGTTCTACGGCTTCTCCCTCACCGCCTCCAGCGGAGCGGTGGCAGCGGCCATGGCTGGCTTCACCCCCCTGTCCGCCTTCTCCATGCTGGTGTTCATTCTGCTGTATGTCCCCTGTGTGGCCGCCGTGTCCACCCTGTTTAAAGAGATGAACAGCCCCAAGTGGGCCTGGTTCTCCATCGCCTGGCAGATAGGCTGCGCCTATGTAGTATCTCTGCTGGTGTATCAGGCGGGCAGTCTGTTTTTCTAAATGGTGGGAGCGGCCGAAGGCCTCTCTGACCTCTCGATCTAGGAGGAATCTGTTATGGTAAAACTCATCTCGCTGGACCTGGACGGCACGCTGCTGGATCCACAGGGCCAGATCACCCCGGCCTCTAAGGCGGCTATCGCCCTGGCCCGGGCCGCTGAGATTCGGGTAGTGCTGAATACTGGCCGTCCCATCCCTGAGGCCTGCTTTTTCGCCAGGCAGGCCGGGTGTGATGATCTGGTATCTGCTTTGGGAGGGGCGGCGCTGGCGGACAGCTCCACTGGCCAGGTCCTCCAGCGCCAGGACCTGCCCCAAAACACGGGGCGGAGGGTGCTGGAGCTGTGTCTGGGCCGGCGGATCGAGCTGATGATTTTCGCCGGGGAGGAGATCGTCCTGGACCCCTTCTCCAAGGAGTCCCTGCTGCGGACCTATCCCTATCCAGTCTTTCATGACAACGCCGTGGTGGTGGAGGACCCCCTGGCCTATCTGGAGGAGCACCGCCTGCCCTTGACCAAGGTACACGGGGACTGGAATCAGCCGGCTTATCCCTTGGAGGAGCTGCGGGCCCTGGAGGGGTTGGAGCTGACCTCCTCCAACGACCATGATTTCGAGGTGGTGCCCGCCGGGGTGGATAAGGGGGTTGCTCTGGCCCAGCTGGCCCAGCGGTACGGCGTGCCCCTGGACCAGTGCGCCGCCGTGGGGGACAGCGACAACGACCTGGCCATGCTCCAGGCGGCTGGCGTTCCTATCGCCATGGGCAACGCCTCCCAGGCCGTCAAGGACCTGGCCCTCCGGGTCGTTGCGGACAATGGACAGGACGGTGTGGCTGCGGCTATTCTGAACTGCCTGGACCCGAAACTTTCTCCATCCCTTTAATCGTCGCATCGTGCCGCCGGAGCTCCGGCGGCACTTTTATATTTTCCTCTTTTCTTTGAAGGGATTAAGGACGCGGCAGCTTTTTTAAGGAAAATACCCTTAAATCCCACCCTTTCCCTTACCATCTGGTATCATGTTCTACCAGGAGGTGATTTTATGTACAGAGGTCCCCATGTAGACGATCCGAAAAAGTCGGTGACCGTCGTTCTCCCACTGGACCGCTACCAGGCGCTGGCCCGTCTGGCGGAGCAGAACTCATACAGCCTTCCCGCCTATATCCGCCAGGTGCTGCGGAACCATATCCAGTCCCTGGAGGGGGAGCCATAAGGCCGAAATTCCCGCCCGGTTTCACCGGGCAGGAATTTTTATGCCCTCTCCCCCACTGGAATACAAATTTCCCCTTGACCTTCCACCTACTGGACGGTATAAACTGTCACGGCAGCGGTGGGACAAATTTTAATGAAATTTTCATCTATTCTTTCAATGGATATAAACTTTGTCCCGTACAATGGAAGCACACAGGGACACCCCGGCGAAACCGGCCCTCGGGCCATGAAGATAAGGAGTTTTTTTATGGACGCGACACAGGTCAGCACACAGGAGGAGATACAGCTCCCACAGGAGCCGGGGAAGAAGGGACCTCTTTTTCCAGTCCCCCGGAAAAAGAAGAAGTGGATCAAGCGGGGGGCCATCCTCCTTGTGGTCCTTCTAGCCATATGGTGGTTTTTCCTCCGCCCGTCGGGTGGAGGGGGCGGCGTCAGCGCCGCCGGGCAGTACATTCCTGTTCCCGCCTCTCTCCAGGATCTGACGGTGGCGGTGGACGGCTCCGGGGCGGTGACGCCCATCGAGTCCTATCAGGTGGGCGCCCTGGTCAGCGGCGAGGTGCTTGCCGCCCCCTTCGAGGTGGGCGACTGGATTGAGAAGGGAGATCTGCTCTATCAACTGGATGCCGGGGACGCGGAAATCGGTCTTCAGCAGGCCCAGTTATCCCTGCGTCAGGCCCAGCTCAACTATGATGAGCTGCTCTCCGGCATGAGCCCAAGCGCCTCCGCCGCCGGGGTGGTCCAACAGGTCCACGTCCAAAAGGGGGACTTGGTCTCTCCCGGCACCCCTATTGCCGACGTGGCGGACAACTCCACCATGACCTTGACCCTCCCCTTCCAGTCGGCGGATGCCGCCAGCCTGTCCCCCGGTCAGGGGGCCCAGGTGACCATCGCCGGCACCATGGAGGTGCTGTCCGGCACAGTGGAGTCCATCTCCTCCGCCGAGCTGGTGGGAAATGGCGGCGCTCTGGTCCGGCAGGTGAAGATACGGGTGGATAACCCAGGCGCTCTAACCTCCGCCAATTCGGCCACCGCCACTGTGGGGGACATCGCCTGTGCCGGAAGCGGCTCCTTTGAGGAAAATACGCGCCAGACCGTGGTGGCCCAGACCTCCGGCGAGGTGACTGCCGTCCACGTCACCGCTGGCAGCAGGGTGTCCGCCGGTACCGCCCTGGTCACCCTGGGGGGCGATGGGGCCCAGAGCGCCCTGGAAAACAGCGCCATCTCCGTGGAAAATGCCCAGCTGGCCCTCCAAAGGGCCCAGGACGCCCTGGAGAGCTACACCATCACCGCCCCTATCTCCGGCACGATCATTGAGAAGAACTATAAGGTGGGTGACAAGGTAGACGGCATGGACGCCGGCTCCCTGGCCATTCTCTATGACATGAGCAGTCTGAAGCTGACCATGAACATCAGTGAGTTGGACCTGAACCAGGTCCAGGAGGGTCAGGAGGTAGACATCACCGCCGAGGCGCTGCCCGGACAGGTCTTTCAAGGCGTAGTGGACCGGGTGTCCATCAACGGCACCACCACCAACGGCTTTACCACCTATCCCGTCACCATTCTGCTGCGGGAGTTCGGCGACCTGAATCCAGGCATGAACGTGTCCGCCGATATCGTTGTCGAGCGGACCACGGGCGTCCTCTGTGTCCCGGTGTCCGCCGTCAACAGCGACGGCACTGTGCTGGTAGCCGGACCGGGCACACTTTCTGAGGATGGCCTCACCATAGCCGATCTTTCCAAGGCGGAGCGCCGCCCTGTGGAGCTGGGACGGAGCAACGAGGAGTACATCGAAATCACTTCCGGACTGTCTCAGGACGAGGTGGTGCTGGTTCCTGACCAGGCCACCAGCTCCATGGGCGCCGTTGCGATGGGAGGCTGACCGGCTTGGAACATCTCATCGAACTGAAGGACATATATAAGATCTATCCGATGGGGGAGGAGACAGTCCATGCCCTGGATGGGGTGAACATCACCATCGACCAGGGGGAGTTCGTGGCCATTGTAGGCTCCTCCGGTTCAGGCAAGTCCACAGCTATGAACATTATCGGCTGCCTGGACGTGCCCACCTCCGGCACCTACCATCTGGGGGGTGTGGATGTGTCCACCATGGAGGACGACCAGCAGGCGGACATTCGCAACAAGATGCTGGGTTTTATCTTCCAGCAGTACAACCTGATCCCCAAGCTGTCTGTGCTGGAAAATGTGGAGCTTCCCCTGCTCTACGCCGGCGTGCCCGCCGACCAGCGTCGGGAGCGGGCCATCCGCTCTCTGGAGCGGGTGGGACTGGCGGACAAGAAAAAGAATCTGCCCAGCCAGCTCTCCGGCGGCCAGCAGCAGCGGGTGTCCATCGCCCGTGCCCTGGCCGGGGACCCCTCGGTCATCCTGGCTGACGAGCCCACTGGAGCCCTGGACTCCAAAACAGGCCGGGAGGTACTGGGCTTTTTGAAAAAGCTCAATCGGGAGGGGGACACGGTGGTCCTCATCACCCACGATAACTCCATCGCCGTCAAGGCGGACCGCATCATCCGCCTTCAGGACGGCAAGGTCATCTATGACGGGGACGCCCACGATCCACGGGCTGTGGTCCAGCCCGACGCGGCGGACGAGGAGGTGGAGGCGGTATGAACTATGGACAGTCCTTCCGCCTGGCCATCAAGGCCCTGGCCACCAGCAAGATGCGCTCCCTGCTCACCATGCTGGGCATCATCATCGGCGTGGCCGCCGTCATCATTATCCTGGCCCTGGGCAACGGCCTGACCGGCATGGTGCAGCAGCAGGTGGATAAGCTGGGGGTCAACATGATGATGACCTATGTCTGGGGACGAGGGGATGGGTCCACCTCTACCCTGGACCCCCAGGACATGTATGATCTGGTGGAGGAAAACCCGGACGTGCTCTCCGGTGTTTCCCCCTATGTGAACGCCCAGGCCACCGTCCGCAAGGGGGACGAAAAATTTGACAAGACCTCTCTCTACGGAGTCAGCGAGGTCATGTTCAACAACAGTACCAAGGGCACCATCGACGGCGGGGAGAAGCTGGGCCAGGGACGGTTCCTCTCCTGGCTGGACGTGGAGCGGCGAAGCCAGGTGTGTGTCATTGGAAGCTATCTGGCGGAAAACGCCTTTGGGGGCGACGCCCTGGGCCAGACTCTGACCATCAACGGTCAGGCTTACACTGTCATCGGCGTGCTGGAGCAAATCCGGGAGAACATGGAGGAGGGCGGCCCTGACGACCAGGTGTACATCCCCTATGAGAACGCCCTGGAGATGCTGGGCACCCGGAACGTGACCTTGTATATGTTCACCAGCACTTCCGGCGAAACAGCGGCCGCCGCGCGAATGGTCATCGACAGTATGCTGCTGGAGTATTTTGACGGGGATTATGACGCCTTCTACACCCAGACCATGGCGGAGCAGGCCGAAATGATCAACCTGATGATGGGGGTGGCCATGGGGGTACTGGTGGCCATCGCCGCCATCTCCCTGTTAGTAGGGGGCATCGGCATCATGAACATCATGCTGGTATCCGTCACCGAGCGCACCCGTGAAATCGGCATTCGGAAATCTCTGGGCGCCAAACGGCGGGACATCCGCCGCCAGTTCGTCATCGAGGCCGGGACCACCTCCGCCATTGGCGGGCTGCTGGGCATCGGCCTGGGCTGTCTGCTGGCGATGGGACTGGGGGCATTGTTCGGTGGGATGCTGTCCGCCCAGATGGGCGGCGCCGTCTTTAACGCCACTCCTACTCTGGGCGCTATTGCCATCAGCTTCGGGGTGTCTGTGGGCATCGGTGTCCTGTTCGGCTATCTGCCCGCCAACAAGGCGGCCAAGCTGAATCCTATTGACGCGCTGCGATATGACTGATAAATTAGAGACAGAAGAAGCGCGGCGGTCCCTTTCTAACGGTCGTTTTTTCCTTAGGGCCCCGTTGGACGCTCAATCTTCTGACCTCTGATGAAAAAAGGAGCCATTAAAATGAGAAAAAAATTCACATCCGCCCTGTTGACCGCCTGTCTGGTGCTGGGCTTGGCTCTCCCCGCTCGCGCGGCAAGCCAGCCCCAGCAGGAGGAGGCCATCCAGGTGGTCAACGCCCTAGGCATCATGGTGGGGGACACCAATGGCAACATGAATTTGTCCAGCCGGGTCACCCGTGCGGAGTTTATCACCATGGCTGTCAAAGCCACGCCCGGCGGGGAGCAAATTGGTCAGGCCGCCACCTCCCCCTACCCCGATGTCCCACGGAGCCACTGGGCCTCCGGCTATGTGGAGGCGGGAGTGGCCGCTGGACTGGTATCCGGCTACACAGACGGTACTTTCCGCCCCAACCGGGAGATCAGTCTGGCCGAGGGCGTGACCATTGCCCTGCAGCTTCTGGGTTATGGCCCCAGTGATTTCTCAGGCGCCTACCCCACCGGACAGCTTGCCATGTATCACAGTCTAAAGCTGGACCAGGGTGTGACCGCTGCCGGGCCCTCTACCCTTCTGACCCGGCAGGATGCCATGTACCTGTTCTATAACCTGATGACCGCCAACACCAAGGAGGGGCGTCCCTACCTGGAGAGTCTCGGCTATTCCCTCAACGCCGCTGGTGAAATCGACCTGGTGGCCTTGATCAGCGGACAGATGGAGGGCCCGGTGGTCGCACAGGGGAACTGGCAGTCCTCCCTCTCCTTTGACCCGGCCCAGGCCAAGGTTTACCGCAACGGCGGCGTGTCCACGCTGTCTGCCATTCAGAACTACGACGTGGTCTATTGGAACCGGGCCATGCGCACCCTGTGGGCTTACTCCGACAAGGTAACAGGCACGATCCAGGCCCTGGAGCCCAGCGCCTCTAACCCTACCTCTGTCACGGTATCTGGAAGGACCTGCACCATTGAAACCTCCTCTGCCGCCTATTCCCTTTCCACACTGGGAGAATATGCCCTGGGCGACACAGTGACCCTGCTGTTGGGACGCGAGGGGGGTGTAGCCGCTGTGATAGGGGCCCTATCCGCCGATGAGAGCCAGCAGGTGGGCGTGGTCACCTCAGTGTCCAATTCCTCTTACCCCGATGGTAAGGGCGGCACCTATCAGGCCAAAACTGTGACGCTGTTGTCCACGGATGGCCAGACCTACCGCTATCAGACCACCAGCTCTGTCAAAGAGGGAGCCCTGGTCCGAGCCGCGGTGGATGACCAGGGTAAGGTGACCCTGAAGGGCCTGACCAGCGCCTCTCTCACCGGCAAGGTGAACGCCGCCGGCACCAAGCTGGGCAGCCACCCCTTTGCGGAGGGTGCAGAGATTCTGGATGTCAGCGATGGGCAGGGCGCGCGGATCTATCCCAGCCGTCTGGCCGGACTGGAACTGACCGACAGCATGGTCAAGTACCACTCCCTAAACGGCTCCGGTGAAATCGAGACACTGGTACTCAACGATGTGACCGGCGACGCTTACCGGTACGGCATCCTCACCCGCATGGAGAGTATGTCTGCCGGGGAATTTTCCTCCTATTACAGCTACGAGCTGGATGTAGGAGGACAGCAGATCTCCCTTCCCCAGAGCACGACCCGCTACCCTGTGGAGCGGGGGCCGATCCGCATTAAGGGCGACCCTGCCCATCCTGACGGGCTCTACTCCCTGACACTCGCCGGCAAGGGCGAGGCCAGCGGGGGCCAGTTCCTGTCCGGTTCCAAGGGATATACCCTCTCCGACAATCTGATGGTCTACGAGTACCAGGACGGGGCGTACTATTTGTCCACCCTGGC
>CABIXV010000006.1:68327-71521 GCA_902362775.1 Clostridiales bacterium
CAGTGCTCCCCGCCGTACAGGACGACTTCCTCCCCGCCGAATGTGGTTCCGAACCGCCACCCCAGCGCCTGGGCCAGACGGCCGGCAGAGAGGTAAACTCTGCCCTCCAGCATCAGAGCGCCGGAGCCCAGCTCCAGCTCCCGTCCCTGTATGTACAAAGCCGGCACGCCATTTGTGCCCTGGACAGGGAGGCGGGCCACATATTCCTCATAGGTCAAGTCCCGCTCCATACAGAGCTTGGCAATGTCCTTGCCCACATAGCGGTAATGCCAGGGCTCAAACCGGTAGCCGGTGATCCGCTCCTTCCCCTCTGGATAGCGGAGGATAAATCCGTACTCCGCACAGTGCTCTACCAGCCAGGCGTAGGTGGGCGTGTTCTCAAAGTGGGCCTGGACGCTGGCGGTATTGATGTCCAGTGCCAGTCCGGTCTGATGCTCCGAGGAGCCTGGACGGGCGGAATAGGTGTCCGCCAGGCTCTGACCATCCTGGGACACATATCGGTCATATACCCGCTTCTGTGTCCCATAGGAGCGGTAGGAGGATACGTTCCACAGCCGAATCCCCTCCGTCCGGGCCTGGTCCGCCATGGCCTTGAACTGCTCCCAGGCCTCCCGCTGGAGATAAGCTGTCCCATAAGTATAGGCTGTCCCCATCCGGACCAGATCAGGTTTATAGTCCGGGCTGAGTTGGTGGTACTTATTGACCAGGACGGTCTGGCTGTCCGGGTCCTCCACCATCTGGATTCCCTGATAGAATGGGCGGTCCAGGCCGATATTCACCTCGGTCGCCACCTGTTCTGTGGTCAGCTCCGGGTGCCGCTCCCCGTAGTCCAGATAGCGGCCCATATTTTCCACATGGCAGTAGGGCAGGACCAGCAATTCCAATTCCCGCTGGGACAGCGCTCCCTCCATCAGCCGGTGATAGAGCTCTCGGTCCAGGCGGCTCCAAACCTGGGCGATTTGGTCCCGCTCCAGCCCCCTCCGGGCCAGCAGAGCGGACACATCCCGATAGGCTGCCGCCGGGTCGCCGTTGTCCAGCACCAGGGGCGAGGGATCCCCAGGCTCCTCTGGCGGTATGGCAAAGACCACCGCCGGGAGCAAAAATACCAAAAGTCCAGCCGCCAACATCCTGGACAGGCGGCGCTTCGGGAAAAAGCTGCGCATGGTGATATAATATCCTCCTCAGGCGGAACAGCTCCGCCGTTCTCTGTCAGTATACGGCCGGGCCTAGCCCCGGCACAGGTCCATAAAATATTGGAAGATCGGCTCTCCATCCACCGCATCCCCCCGTCTTTGGCCAAAGGACATCCGCTCCGGATGGAACTGGACCCCCAGCACCGGCCGCTGTGTGTGAATCAAAGCCTCCGGAAAGCCGCTCTCCGCCCAAGCGATGGTCTCCAGTCCCTCACCCAGTCGGTCCACCGCCTGGTGGTGGGCACTGTTCACCGGGAATATGGGGCCGTACAGCCGGTGGAGCAGAGTGCCCTCCCGGCTGCGCACAGGGTGGACCCGGTCCTCCTCCCCGCCGCCATGGAAAGGTCTGATTTCTCCCGGCAGGTCTTGGAGCAGGGTGCCCCCCAGCGCCACATTGACCACCTGCATCCCCCGGCAGATTGCCAGGATTGGCTTGCCCGCCTGAAAAAAGGCCCAGAACAGCTCCAGCTCCGCTTGGTCTCTCTGCCGGTCCGGGGGCTGGGAGCCCCGGTTTTCCTGCCCAAAGAGAGTGGGGTCCATATCCCCGCCTCCGCACAGGATGAGCCCAGCGCAGGACAGGTCAGGGGATGGGCAGCAGCCGGGGACAGGCCTCGCCCCTGTTTCACAGGCCGCCCGACAGTAGTTATCCATACGTCCGGCCTGACCAGAAATCTGGATGGAAGGGAGATGGTCCATAAAAGCTCCTCTCTGATGGGGCCCGGTCAGCTCTGCTGGGCGTCTACCGCCGCTCTGGACCGGACCAGCGCGCAGATCAGCTCCACCGCTCCGGCAATACCAGAAGTGCTGGAATTAAGGGTCAGGTCATAGCGGCGCATATCGCCCCAGGTGTGGCCGGTGTAATAATTGTAGTAGTTAGCGCGCCCCCGGTCCATCTGGATGATGCGCCGTTCCATGTCGTCTGACGGGATGTGGTACTCCTCCACACACCGGGTCACCCGGCTGGGCAGATCGGCGTGGACAAAGACCTTCAGACATTCTGGCCGATCCCCCAGCACATAGTCGCTGCACCGCCCCACAATAACACACGGGCCTTCGTCGGCCAGCTCCCGAATCACGTCGGCCTGGGCGAAAAAGGCCTGGTGGCTGACGGGCACACCTTGGTGGGCAAAGGCGGGGGTCCCGATCCCGATGGGGGTGATGGACAAATGGAAGCGGCTGCGGGCCCGCTCCTCCGCACGGGCAATAAAGTCCGGGGACAGGCCGCTCTTCTCCGCTGTCTTTTGGATGATGGTCCGGTCATAGCATGGGATGCCCAGCTGGGCAGCCAGGCGCTTGCCAATCAGTCTGCCTCCACTGCTAAATTCGCGGCTGATGGAAATGACGTAATTACTCATAGTGCGCCTCCTGATCCTAAAGATATGATACCAAACCGTCAGGTATCCAACAAATTTTCTTTTGTTGTTAAATATATTATAGCGGATAAACCGAAAAATGACAATGGAAAACTGGGCCGGACCCTAAAACAGCTCTGAGAAGGCCATTCCTCCGGTTTTCCCTGATAAAACGGTTGCGGACCGTCCCCCCAGGGGGTAAAATAAGATACCGCCCCCTCTGATCCGGGGCGGAAAACACAGACAGAAAGGCGGACTCCAACGTGAGAAAAGCCGGGGTGCTGCTGCCCATCTCCTCCCTCCCCTCCCCTTGGGGCATCGGCGCCCTGGGGGCAGCGGCCAGGGAGTTCATCGACTTTTTGGCCGCTGCCGGACAGTCCTTCTGGCAGATCCTGCCCTTGGGCCCTACCAGCTATGGCGACTCCCCCTACCAGTCCTTCTCCTCCTGGGCCGGTAATCCCTATTTCATCGATCTGGATGATCTGGCGGCGGAGGGACTGCTGGAGCGGCAGGAATATCAGCGTCTGAACTGGGGGGAGGACCCGGCCCGTGTGGACTATTGGCTGCTATACAAAACGCGCTATCCCGTTCTGCGGAAGGCCTGCGCCCGGCTGCTGGAGCGGGGGGATGCCCGCTTCCATTCCTTTTG
>CABIXV010000006.1:71826-236609 GCA_902362775.1 Clostridiales bacterium
GCGCCGACGTGTGGGCCAGTCCGAAGCAGTTTCAGTTGGATGACCGGGGCTGCCCGACCGAAGTGGCCGGGTGTCCCCCGGACGCCTTTTCTGAGGACGGCCAGCTCTGGGGCAACCCCCTGTTTGACTGGGAACGGATGAAGCGGGACGGCTACCAGTGGTGGCTGCACCGCGTCGGCTATCAGTTATGCCTCTATGACGCGCTGCGCATCGACCACTTCCGGGGTTTCGAGTCCTATTACGCCATCCCTTACGGGGACACCACCGCCCGCAACGGCCGCTGGCGGCCCGGCCCCGGCCTGGATTTTTTCCAGGCGGTGAACAGCGCCCTGGGGAAACAGAACATCGTCGCTGAGGACCTTGGCTTTCTCACTCCGGAGGTCCACCGCCTGCTGGAAGAGACCGGCTATCCTGGAATGAAGGTATTGGAGTTCGCCTTTGGCAGCCGGGAGCTGGGCAGCGCCTATCTGCCCCACTGCTACCCCACCAACTGCGTGGTCTACACCGGCACCCACGACAATGACACCATCCGCGGCTGGATGGCCTCCGCCCCCCGGAAAGAGGCCGCCTTTGCCAAGGAGTATCTGCGCCTGAGCCGCAGGGAGGGATACCACTGGGGGATGATGCGGGCGGCCTGGGCCTCCCCCGCCGGTCTGGCCGTGGTCCAGATGCAGGACCTGCTGGGCCTGGGCTCCGAGGCCCGAATGAACATTCCCTCCACCCTGGGCGGTAACTGGCAGTGGCGCGCCCTTCCCGGCAGCTACGGCCCTAAGCTGGCCCGGCGGCTTCACCGGGAGATGAAGGTATATCAGCGCCTTCCCAGTCAGAATGAAAATGGCGGGCCCCGCTGAATGGAAATCCCAGCTTCTGTTACCGCCAGGTGTTCCGAGCTCTGTAACAAAACGCCGGAGCCGCCCCAAAAGGGGCGGCTCCGGCACTTCATTTCAGCAGGGTCCGCTTGATATTGCCGGCAAAGCGGTCCAGCCTCTCCCCCACGCCTGGAGCGGCCAGGGCCTCCCCTGGGTCGTTGGCCCGCTCCAGCATGGCAAACTTCCCCGGCAGGAAAAAGGACTTGTTCATGTTCATGGCGGCAATGAGCTGGCGGGCCAGAATATCCCCGCCGGAATAGCCAGAAACCACGATGGCGAACAGGGCCTTGTCATAAAAGCGGGTCTGGCGGAACAGGGCGGTAAGCCGGTTCACAAAGGCGGTGAGGTTGGCGGACAGAGCGTCGTTGTAATTGGGGCACAGCATGACCACCCCCTGGCACCGGCGGACAGCGGGATAGACCTCCTGCTGCATCAGCCCGCCGTAGAAGCACCCCCCCTTTTCTCCGAAGTGGAGGCACATGGTGTAGGGGCAGCCGGAGCAGTCGGACAGGGTGCCATTGCGCAAACCGATTTCCGTATAAATAAACCGGTCCCCCAGCCGCTTTTTGGTCTGCTCCCACAGGGCCATGGTGTTGGAGGTATGGTGGCTGGAGGCGTGGAGCACCAACAGCTCCGGGCTGTCCTGGGTCAGATCAGCGGGCTGCTCCAGCCGTTCTGTCAGCTCCCGGGCGGCAGCCCGGTAGGCTCCCGCCAGGTCCGTTCCCAGATTATTGGCCTGGACCTTGAAGTTGGACAGGTCTCCCGTCCCCTCCACCAGAGGGCGGCCCACAAAGGAACAGCCCGCCAGGTTGGCGGCCAGTGTCAGCTCGGCGGCGGCGGACTTGGTGTACAGGTGGGAGGCCCCGTCCACGATCAGTCCGGCAGTACAGCCCGCCAGCAGCTCCGGCTCCCGGCGCATCCGGGCCAGCATCCTGACATACTCCAGGTTCACTCCCTCCGCCCCCAGAGGCAGGGCGAAGAGGAGCCTCTGGTCCTCTAGCCTCTCCAGCTCCTCCGCGGTGCGGATGGTCCTCCCCGCCCGGCCCGCCAGGGCGTGGGCGAGAATGCCGGACAGGCGGGTGTCCGCCTCCGGCCGGTCAGGGTATGGATGAATCAAAACGAGGGACATGAGATCGCCTTCTTCAAAAGTTGATGTGCTGGGAATCGGAAAACTCAGCCCTTTCTCAGGGGCGGCCGCTGGCTGTCCACGACAGGGGACAGGGACCCCAGGGTGGTAAGCGCCACGACAACAAAGAGGTGGAGCGCCACATTGGGGAGCGTAAAGTCTTCGGTATTGGACACCTCGCCAAACTCCATCAAGAACCGGCAGGCCAGCCCCAGCAACGTCATACCGAGGGCCAGGGCGGCTGATCTCCGCACCTTGCACCGGCTATGCAGCACACCCAGAATCTGCCCGATTTCATAGTAAAAGAAGCAGAGCGCTAACAGCAAATACCAGCTGCCAAACCGCCGCCCTGTGGTGAAATTGTGGATAGGGAAGCCGAAGCAACCGAAAAACACCAGACAAGCACACAGACCGATAAGCCAGCGGATAGGGTGGGCCAAAATTTTTTCTCTCATGGAGTACCTCCTTTATAATCCAGGGCAAAGTAAGGGACATAAAATCGCCTTCTTTCAAGGTAGGATGTCCGCATGGTAAAACAAAGCAGCTGACCAAGTTATTTTTTCCTGATCTTGGTATATACCCAGAACAAGAGCTCAAGGATGCCCCACACCAGCAAGGCGGACAGAATGGCCGAAACGACAATACCCTCCTCAGTGCTGGGAAAAAGTCCACCCGGAATCATACCAGGTTCCAGCTCAGGGGGATTAAACCCACGCTTCAGCTGGATGAAAAACACAAGCAGAATGACAATAGAAATCAGAGTGTCTTTTTTGCTCCGTTTCATTCTGTTCTGTCCTCCTTATTACAGTAAATGTTAAAAAGAGGCCGGGCGGAAAAGGCTAGACTTCGAGGACGCCGCTCTCTACAAGATCTCTTTCAGGTGTTCCGCCGCGTCCTTAATATGCCCAAACAGAGGGTCCGGGATCTGGGGCAGCAGCTCTGTTTCGATTCCTGCCGGGGTATAACGGTTTTTCACCCCCATATAGACCCCGTCCAGAAAGACAGAACCGCAGTGCCACTCCCCCCGGAGAGTAAGCAGCAGAGACAGGGCCCCGGAGGACAGAGCGGGGGCCACATAGGGCTTAAAGCCGATCTCCCGCATCTTCAGATTGGCAGTGACGGTGAGGCGGGTCAGCTCCTGGGAGATGGCCTCATCATAATGTTTGATGGAGTTGGCGATGGTCAGCCCGGTGCCGTGGGGCCCAAAGGACCGGCCCTCTGTCAGAAAGGAGGCGAATCTGGCGTCCCGCTTGGCAAAGTAGGCCGCCCGGGCGTTCATCACCCCCAGGCCGAAGCCCTGTACCTGCTCCGGCCGCAGGCCGAGGCCGTCCCAGTTCCCATTCTCGTCCCGGTTGCTCTCCAGATAGGCGGTTTTGGCCAGGGGGTCCACCGGGTCGGACACCGCGCACCACAGTCCCTGAAACTTCTTCTCCCGCGCCATGCGGGCGTAGCCCTTGACGATGGCGGCGTTTGCCTCGAACTGGGCCATCCGCACATCCTTCACCTGGGAGCCCACCGGGGGAATACCACGGGAGGCCACAAAGACGAACAGGTCACAGTCAAAGAGATTTTCCGGAGAAATGATCTCCACCTCGGGGAAGGCGCTGTACTCCCAGGGCAGGGAGATCTGCCCCATCTCGAACTCCCACCGGGCGGTGATCTGGTCGGACAGGTCACAGATACCGATGGAGGAGATCACATCTCCCCCCAGCAGCTTCAGCCCGGTGAGCAGAGTGGAGCCCACATCACCGATGGCCAGGAGATTCACCCGTTTTTTCCCTTCTTTGGGGGAGGCGGCGAGGAGGGCCTCCCACCCCGCCCGGCCAGGGTTGACGGCGGTGAGCCGCCCCTCTGTGATGGCGGCAGACAGGGCCGGGTCCGCCTCCACCCAGGGCAGGCGGGAGGCGTCCAGCGCCTCCAGCCCGTGGCCGGCCAGCAGCTGGCCGGGGTGGTTTACCCGGAACGAGCCCCGGCCCAGAACCGGATCTCCGGGCACCAGGGCAAAAATAGGGCCGTCGGCGGCAGGATCGGTTTCAGGGCCGAAGCCCTCCAGAGGGGCTGGAGAAACCAGGGCAGCCCCTTTCCAGCGGTAATAATACATACAGATCACCTGTCCTTTTTACAGTTTCAGCGGTTGGGACACAGGGGGCACAAGCGTGGCAGCTCCGCTGTCATCCGTTTTGACGGAGAAGCTGCTCCAGGTCGTTCTCCAGATAGACGGAGGGGGACAAATTGGGGTCGTAGCTCAGGCAGGTGCCCTTGTCCGGGCACAGGGGCAGGACGACCGCCTCTGGCAGCCGGGACAGGGTCAGGTTGCGGCCATAGAGGACCCGGTACTCCCGCTCCAGCACCCGCATCACATCCAGAGCGGCCTCCAGGCAGGTGCGTGACAGTTGAAAGACAGCTTCCCGACCGCACTCATCCTGGTAGGGCGGCGCCGCATAGGGCAGGATATGGTTGATGCCCGGCAGCAGCCCCGGCACCGGGGAGGCGGGCCGGCGGACCGTATTGCCGCCGATAAAGGGATACAGGGTGGCCTCTACGAACCACTGGCGCAGCCGGGGCAGGAAGTAGACGCAGTCCACCGGCCGGTCCCAGGAGCGCATCAAATCCCGGCCATAGCCGGACAGGATACCCACCAGCACCATACGGATATCCACCCCCTCTTGGCGAAGGATGGGGTCCAGACTCCCCATCCGGAAGCCGGGGTGCATCAGGTCGTCCACCAGGATAACCGGGCGATTGAAAGACTTGATGGTGCGGATCTGGCTGGGGATGGGGGCATAGTATGGGAACGCCTCCATCACGCTCTCCGACAGGTCAGGCGTAAACACCTTGTCGGTGTGGATGGTCTTGGTCACCGTGTTGGGCACAATCTTTCCCCGGAGCATCTTGCCGAAGGGGACACACATATCCTCGCCCAGCGTCCTGGGGGTGGTGGGGGTGGCGGGGACATTGTTATAGGCCGTGATTTTCTCCAGCAGGCGGTGGTGGATGATATCGGTGGACAAAGTCAGCACCAGGCAGCCGGGATAAAGGCCGGTCATAGCCCGCTGGAGCCGCTCGTGCCCGCGGCGGATAGCGGACAGCACCCTGGGATTGCCGGACAGAGGCTCCTGAATGGTGGTCTCCAAATTCTGGATAAGCACTGTGGGCGTCCGCATATCCACCTCCCAGATGGCGGTACCGCCCCCCTCCCGGTCCACAAAGCCGGACCGGGACAGGATGTCGCCCAGCTCCTGAGGCAGCTTTCCGTCGTGGGGGGAGAACACGGCGTAAACATACTCCTCCTCCAGAGCTCGGGCCAGCAGTTCGCTCAGGATGAGCTGGCCGTAGTCCTTATGCCGGTCGGTCCGGTCGGCAGACAGGGTAGTAATAAGCAGCACCTTTCCCCCCGCCCGCAGCCGCAGGCGGTCCGCCAGCCGCGGGTCCTCGGTAGCCGGGAACAGGTCGGAGGAGGCCAGATAGCGGTAGCTGGCATAGCCCAGCAGCTTCCCTTCCTCCCCGGTACGGTGGAGAAGGAGAAGCTGGTCCCCCTTCCGGATAATGGCGGAGCGCAGGGCCTCCCCCTCGGGATGACCGGCGGTGATGTCCGCCAGCAGCAGCGGGGAGGGGTCCTTCACCCACTGGAACTCCAAGTCCCCGGCATAGAGCAGGGGCTTGTCCTGGCTGTCCCGGAGGTAGAGGCCGTTTTGATAGATAAAGTCCTGAATGACCGGGTCGATGAAGTTGGAAATGTCCCGGTTCAGGTCCACGTTCTCCCGGATGCGGGAGGAGCTGATGTCCTCCAGATGGTGGGGCAGCTGGAGCTGAATGACCCGCCCCGTGATGGGCAGGGGCTGCGGCAGCTCCGCCTCTCCCGCCCGGCGAAAGATGACGTGGTCCATGTGGTGGATGGAGAAGGGCCTGGGCTCCGTTTTGTAAGAGGACGCGTTGGCCACCACATCGCTGCCCGCCACGATATAGACCTGCTGACCGGGGAACAGCTCCACCAGCCGCTTCAGGTCCCTGGGATTGGCGATATTCACCGGGATGTCGTCCGGGAACAGGTGGACGTGGAAGTCCCCGGCAATAGACAGGTTGACGATCTGCCGGCGGACCAGGTGGGGCTGGGCCTTCTTGGACCAGGAGAACTCGTCCACAGCCAGATAGACCTCGAACCCCAGGTCCCGGATGGCGTGGACGATGCCCTTGTGGGACAGGGTGAAGGGGTCAAAGGTGCCAGGGAAAAAGGCGATCTTCGTGGGGCAGGAGAACTGAAAAGGCCCTTGGTCCAACCGCCGCAGGGCGATGAATCTGTTGATATGGGCCAGGGCGGCGGCCCGGTAGAAGAAGGTCAAGCCGCTGTGCCCCGTGGTCTCCTGTGTCAGGAAAAGGAGCTTACGGTAGCACAGGGCAAAGAGCCGGGCCTTCTCCTCCATGTCCAGGATGGGGGACTCAAAGAGGAGCTTGCCAGTCACCAGCAGGGCCTCCTGCCGCACTGCCTCCCGATAGTGGGCCAGCCCCTGGAGAAGCAGTCCCAGCAGCTCCTGCCGCCGGCCCTCGTAGTGCTTGTCCGGCTCAGGAAAGCGATCCCGGTAGGCGGGATAGTGCTGTAAGAGGACTCCAATAGTATTCAGGGCGCCGGATACGGCGGAGTCGTTGGGGGAGCCCAGCAGCCCCTTGAGCCAAAGTACCTGCTCGTCCAGCTCAGAGGGGTAAAGATAGAGGGCGGCCTCCCCCAGGTATTGGGGGATATATTTGGATATCTCGTACTGTCCCATCTCCAGCCCTTTGCCCAGCTCCACCACTACCTCGTTGCGCTGGTCCCGGCGCAGCAGGGACAGAGTGCGTACCAGGGCGGAGCCGGCGGTATGCCGGACCACCACCCGCTCAGATACCTTGACCAGGTTGGAAAAGTGGGTGGCGATGTGAAGAATATGGGTGCGCATCCCGTATTCCACCTGGTCCCGGAGCAGCTCCACGCCGGCCACCTTGACGATCCAGGGGGTGGCCGTCTTCAGGTTGTCCAAAAAGACCTCGCTGGTGATGTCCAACTGGTACAGAGTCTGCTCCAGAGGGGTGGCGTCCTCCCCGGCCCGGCTTAAGATCTTATACTTCAGGAAAATTGTGGTCAGCTGGTCGGAGCCAGTCTGTCGGGCCACCTGGGCGATGCGGGCCATCTGGGGATGGCTCCGAGGGATGGACCGCTCCGCCTCCCGCAGGAACTCCAGGGCGGCGGTGACCAGGCGCAGGTCGTCGGACCTGATAAAGTGGGCGGCAAACTCGATCAGCCTGCCACGGATGTCATCTCCGTAGTATTGGGGCGGCAGGTAACGTACCGCATCCAGCAGGGTAAAGGCGGTGTCTGGGATGGTGTCCTCTGGGGTCTCAAAATAGCGCAGAAAGGCCCCCAGGAACCGGGGAATATCTCCCGGCCGGGCGTGGTCCAGCATAGAACCGATGACCAGCTTCAGAGTATAGCCGATGTGGGATCGCTGCTGGGGGGTGGTCTTGTGGTCTGGAAAAATGATCATGTCCAGATACTGCTCCCACAGGGTAAAGGGTACCTCCTCCGCTGGGTCGCTCTGGGCGTCGGCGGGCACCTCCTTGCGGTACACCAGGTGGAAACGGGCGATCAGCTGGCCGATGAGTCCACCGGCCTGGCGGCGGATATCACCCTCACGGTGCATCAGCAGCTCATAGAGGAAGGACAGGGCCTGGGTCTTCTGCCGGACAGACAGATAGGTAAAATATTCCTCAAAGATATTCAGATAGGCCCGCAGCTGCTGCCAGCTCTTGACAGAGCGGGCCTCCTCGATGATGTTGCCAAACTTCTGCTCGTTGGACAGCATGTGCATCAGCCGCAGATTGTGATCCACCGACAGCAGGATCAGCCCCTCCAGCGTTTCCTCCGGGTCCATGAGTGCCGGGTCCTTGTGGGGCAGCGGAGGCTGGGGGCGGCCAGTGAGGTCCACGTCTACCCCCAGTGAACGCATATAGTCCTCGAAGTCATGGAGCTTTCCATAGACGAACTCATACCGGCGGCGCTTCTCATAGTCCACATTGTCCAGCTTGGACAGAATGACCTGGAAGGACTGATCCAGGGGAAAGATGGTGGTCACCTCGTTTCCCTCCTGGTCCCGCTCCTGCTTGCAGCGGAAGTCGGCGTAGATAAGAAGCAGGGACTCCACGGACAGGGACTCCAACTCCAGGTCCCAGGTCGAGTGGTTGGAGGCGATGTGACTCACCGCCTCCATCTTCCGGCCCAGCAGCCACTGGTCAGTATAGTAATAGTGGAGGTAGGGCACCCGCTCCCCAGGCCGGCAGCCGAATTTGCCCACATCGTGGGCAGCGGCCGCGGCGGAGATCAGGGCCAGATCCACGTCCACCTGAGCCTCCGCCAGACCTCTGGCCGCCGTCATAGCGATATAGTGAACGCCGGCAATATGATTCAGGGCACGGAAGGGAGTAACCTCCAATCCCATCCGCATCAGTTCGTAGACGAACTCCTCCCGCCACGCAGCCAGAAACCAGCGGTACTCCTTTGCCTGGTCGCAGAGGGAGTACTCCTCCTCCGTCAAAAACTGGAAGTCCAGCATTGGGTCAAAGGGCAGGGCAGCCCGCTCATGGTCCAGCAGGACCTGGAGTACGGTGAGATAGAACTCCGCCCCCTGGGCATACCGGCCGGCCTCCGGCGCAAAGCCGTTTTCTGGGAACATCAGCCGGCACACATACTGATAGATAAAGGGCTCCCACCCCTTCTCCGGTCCCTGGGGACAGAGACGCTCCAGGACCGGGGCGCACAGCTCCAGCACCCGTACGCAGCTCAACCGCTCCCGGATGGGAAACAGGGCCGCCAGGCTCTCGGCCATGCCGCAGGACTTCAGCAGGGCCTGGGCGGCCTTTCGGTTGGGAATCGCGGCCAGCTTTCGGGATACCAGGGCCTCGGCGATCTCGCCGGTGATCTGACGAATCAGCTTGTCATTCATAGTGGGCCCGCCTTTCTCCGCGCCCGTGTGGCACGGGATACTATTGTAAAAAGTGTAACACATCCCTGCCGGTTTGGAAAGTGTGTCCGGCCGAGAAAATGGCCACACGCTGGGAGGCTGCGGGACGGGGCGGCCCGCATCTCACGCGGGCGGGCCCTGCCGCCTCCTCTCTCCCCTCCGGGCCGCAACCTGGCCGAAGATTGCCCCCAAAAGCAGGATATTTCCGCAGAAATACAGCCATACCAGCAGGATGATCAGCGAGGCCAAGGAGCCGTACACCAAGGTATACCGAGAAGACAGGCCGATAAACCAAGAGAAGAGGACGGAGCAGGCCACCATGGCCAGGGAGGCCAGCAGGGCGGCTCCCCGCACGATCCGACGCCCGGCCCGGTCTCTAGGCGTCCCTACCCGATAGATCACCAGCACCAGCAGCAGGAAAAAGAAGAAGAGCAACAGATAGCGGGTCCATCGCCACAGCCCGGACAGCGCCTGCAGCGGGATCAGCTCCACCACTCTGGGGGGCAGATGGGTCTGAAGCAGGCCAAAGAACCAGTCCCCGGTGAAGATTACCACCACGGACAGGTAGATGGTCAGCAGGAAGAGCAGAGACAGCCCCAGGCTGAGAAGAAACCGGGCCGGGCCGTTGTTCCGCCTGACCTGGTACAGCTCGTCCATGGTCAGGAATAGCGTCCGGATGCCGGCGGAAGCTGAAACCAGGATGGTAAACAGTCCGGCGGCCAACAGGGCTGGGGACTGGATGTCCGCCGCGTAAGCCAGATAGTCCTCCATAATGGCCAGAGCCTGGGCGGGGAGCAGCTGGTCCAGGGCGGTCAGGAGCTGCTCCAAGTCTAGATGGAACAGCCCAATGAAGTAGTTGACACACAACAGCATGGGAAACAGAGTCAAAATTAAAAAATAGGACAGGGCCGCCGCCGACCGGGCCACACCCACCCGGATGTAGGTGTGGGCCATCTCCAGAGCAAGGGCCACGGGCGGAAATGTTATCAGCTTTTTCACCATAGGAGGTCCCTCCTTCTCAGACCATTGTACTGGTCCCGCCTGTCAAAAAAAGTATGTTTTCGGGGGCGAGGTCTTTCTTCCCTCTGATCCCCCGGCCTGTCTGGGAAAATCCCCTTGATGAATTGGGGTATCCGTCGTAAACTGTAAGAGATTTGTAAGAGATATCCGCTGAAATCTGTAAGGAATCTCTGTTATCCTGTATCCAGTGACCGAGGAAGGAGCTGTTTTCATGGCTGAACAAGCGGCTATCCTGGTGGTGGACGACGACCGGGAGATCGTGGGGGCCATCGCCGCCGCCCTGGAGAAGGAGGGCTACCGGGTGCTTCGGGCCTACGACGGCATGGAGGCGCTGGACAAGGCCCTGGACCCGGACCTGCGGCTCATTCTGATGGATGTGATGATGCCCAGGCTGGACGGCCTGTCCGCCGTCCTCCGCATCCGGGAGCGCCGGAACCTGCCCGTCATTCTCCTGTCCGCCAAGAGTGAGGAGAGCGACAAGGTGCTTGGCCTGTCCATGGGGGCGGACGACTATATGACCAAGCCCTTCGGCATCCAGGAGTTGGTGGCCCGTGTCCGCAGTCAGCTTCGGCGGTATACCCGTCTGGGGGATGTGAATGCCGCCCCCGCTGGGGCCATCGTCAATGGCCGGCTGGTTTATGACCCGGACCGCCGCGCCCTGACGGCGGATGGGGATGAGGTACGTCTCACCGCCACCGAAACAGGCATCGTGGACCTGCTGATGCGGAACCTGGGCCGGGTCTTTCCAGCGGAGGAGATCTACCGCCGGGTTTGGGGGGAAGACGCGTTCGCCTCCGATAACACGGTAATGGTCCATATCCGCCGCATTCGGGAGAAAATTGAGCTGAATCCTCGGGAACCAGACTATTTGAAGGTGGTGTGGGGCATTGGATACAAAATGGAAAAAAAGTAGAGCGGCTGCCGGGTTTTTGGCCTTCCTGCTGGGGATCTCCATGCTTCTGGAGGGGGCCCTGTACTTTGGCACGGCGCTGACCTCCTCTGGCAGCCGCCGGTGGATCTCCGACAGCTTCCAAGCCGACTGGCGGGATACCACAGAGTTTCAGGGCTTTATCAGCGCCCGGCTGGTGCAGCTGATCACTATGGGCGCCGGAGGCGATGTCTTTGGGGATATCAATGGCTATGACGGGGGCGACTGGGGGCTACGGGATACAAAGGTCCGCTCTCTTCACAACGTCATGAAGGAAGACTTGAACATCCTCTACCGCGTTGAGCGAGAAGGAAAAGAACTTTACAGCAATAGTGACACTTTGACCTCCTCTACAACGGCGGCACAGCTCCCCGATGGCTATGGATTCCTGCTCCAGTTCGACGGAGCGAAGGTCCGGGCCTGGCGGGACGGTGTCGAGCTGGACATCTATGGTGATGGCTACTACCGCTATCAGAACATTGACGAGCCCTATCAGTGGTATGTCCCCGGCTACAAAAACTTTACCATAGATGAGGCAGGGAGCAAAGTCAGGGTAACCATGGCGGTCATCGACGAGCCGCATATCTTTATTAGGGGGGACTATGGCAATTCCGGGACAAAAGAGTATAACGAGCTGTATTATTTAAAGCAAAATTTACAGATCTATCGAGAAACGATCCTCGCCCACGCCGCCTGCATGGGTGTGGGAGGGGCGCTGTTCCTGGTGTATATCCTTCTGCGGAAGGACAAACAGCGGGCCGACCGACTTCTGGCCCGTGGGACGGGAAGGATATGGTTTGAGGCGAAGCTCGTCCTGGCTTTCCTGCTGGTGTTTTTCTGTATGCCCCGGACGCAGTATCTGGGGGATGTATGGCAGGATCTGGTGTACAGCGACACGCCACAAAGCACTGCTTCTGGCTCCACCTCCGCCGCTACCTATGACCCCGAAACGGGAGAGTGGGTCTCTGTCGAACCCGTTTACGAATACGGCTACTCCTTTGAGCAGGCCATTGGCATCGGTACGGCGGTGACCACTCTGTCGGAGAGCCGCGGCTGGCTGCTGCGGGAGTATCTGCCCCAGCTGGCAGACCACGCTCCCGGCCTGCTGGCGGTGCTCTGGGGACTATACCTGCTCATCATCAACGACTGGCGGTATAACAAAAAGCCCTGGCGGCACGGCGTGCTGGGAATGCTGGCCGCTCGGGAGCTAAGTCGTCCTATCCAGAAGCAAATGAGCCGATTGGCTGGGCTGACGGGGCTGACCTTCGGAGCGCTGGGACTGGTGGCGGGCTATCTCTTTTTAGTTATTGTGTCAAATGAGGGCTGGCCCGATCCCCTGTGGTGGTATTTCCTAGTGCTAGGACCTTGTATGTCGGCACTGCTCTTGTTGGTATGGGCCCTGGGGCGACAGAAGAATATCTGGACTGACCTGGGGGCCCTGGCCAACCACACCGCCCGGCTCCGGGCGGGAGAAATGGACCGGCCTTTGGATCTGCCCCCGGATCACGGCCTTTATCAGTTGGCCGACGACCTGAATCACATCCAGCAGGGCCTCCACCAAGCGGTGGAGGAGCGCACCCGCAGCGAGCGGATGAAGGTAGAGCTGGTCACCAACGTATCCCACGATCTAAAGACCCCCCTGACCTCCATCCTGAGCTACACCGAGCTGCTGGCCCAGGAGCCCCTGAATCCCCCGGCCAGCGAGTATGTGGCTATTTTGGAGGAAAAGGCCCATCGGCTGCGGGCTATGGTTCAGGATGTATTCGAGGTAAGCAAGGCCGCTACCGGTCAGCTTCCGGTAAAACTGGAGCGGCTGGACCTGGGCCGGCTGCTTCGACAGACCTTGGCGGACATGGACCAGGCGATTCAGAACAGCGGTCTGGTCCTGCGGCCCTCCATCCCGGATGAGGGTATCCCCATCACGGCGGACAGCGACCGGCTGTACCGGGTCTTCCAGAATCTGCTGTCCAATGCCCTAGCATACTCCCTGCCCGGCTCCCGGGTCTATCTGACCCTGACCGTGGAGGGGGAACAGGCCCGGGCCAGCGTGCAGAACACCTCCGCCGCCGAGCTAAAGCCGGGAGTGGACTACACCGCCCGCTTTGTCCGGGGGGATGAGAGCCGGACCGACGGCGGCTCCGGTCTGGGGCTGTCCATCGCGGACTCCTTCACCCAGGCCTGCGGCGGTGTGCTGGAAATCACCACAGAGGCGGACCTGTTCACCGCCACAGTCATTTTTCCTCTCGCGCGGTGAATAAAATACTGCTCTCGGCACGGGGACGAACTTTCGTCCCCGTGTTTTGATTCAGATACGAAAAAAGCCGTCTGTCAGTACAGACGGCTTTCCCCACATCGGCCCTTAGGCCAGCTTGTTCAGCTTGATGGTCATGCTGCTCTTCTTGTTGGCAGCGTTGTTCTTATGCAGCAGCCCCTTGGCAGCGGCCTTGTCCACAGCCTTGACGGCCACCTTATAGGCGACATCGGCCTCGCTGCGGTTGCCTTCCGCCACAGCGGCGTCAAACTTCTTCAGTTCGGTCTTCAGCGCGGACTTCGCGGCCTTGTTCTGCGCGGCCTTGGCCTGATTGACCAGCACACGCTTCTTGGCAGACTTGATATTCGGCAAACCAAACACCTCCTCCGATCTTATCGTTGATTTGAGCACAGTACGCCTGTGCAGATATGTATTGTACCATCGGTTTTTGAAAAAATCAACTGTTTTTTTCATTTTTTCCAGATTTTTTGGATAGAACGGAATGTGGCGCAAAGACTAGGGGCGCAAAGAAATCATCCGCACAAGATATAGCGTGAAGGAGGGATGGTCATGACTATGCGCCGGACCGACCTGGCCCTGGAAGCCAGGGAGCTGTGGCAGGAGAGCGCCGGAGAGACCACCAAGCTGCCTGGGGTGGAGGCCAGGGATGGAGAACGGGAGGGCCTGCCTGTCACCACAGTGGACATTCTGGACCAGGAGGGGGAAAAGGCCCTTGGCAAGCCCAAGGGCCGCTATGTGACTCTCACTCTGGAGGGGTTGGCCAGCCGGGAGGGGGACATCTTCGCCCGCTCGATACAGGCCCTGGCCGCCGAGCTCTCCCTGCTGCTGAAGGATATTCCTCCCCAGGGGCTGGTGCTGGTGGCCGGGCTGGGCAACCGGGCCATCACCCCGGACGCCATCGGCCCCAAGGTCCACAACTACACTCTGGTAACCCGGCACCTGGTCCGCCAGATGCCGGAGACGTTTGGCGCCTTCCGGCCTGTAGCCTCCCTGGCGGCGGAGGTCATGGGGACCACGGGGGTGGAAAGCGGCGAGCTGATCCAGTCCCTGTGTGAAAAGATATGTCCCCACTGTGTCATCGCCGTGGATGCTCTGGCCTCCCGCTCCCTCCACCGGCTGTGCCGGACCGTGCAGCTGACGGATACCGGCATCACCCCTGGCTCCGGGGTGGGCAACCACCGGATGGGGCTGGACCGGAAGTCCCTAGGCGTGCCCGTTATCGCCATCGGGGTTCCCACGGTGGTGGACGCCGCCACCCTCGCTGCCGATCTGATGGGCGTGGAAGAACTGCCCGATCTTGGGGAAGGCCGGGACCTGCTGGTCACCCCCAAGGACATCGACAGTCAGGTGGGCGACCTGTCCAAAATCATCGGCTACGCCATCGATCTGGCCCTCCAGCCCGGCCTGACCATTGAGGAGCTGGAGCTGCTCCTGAGCTGACCGCTCCCCCTCTTTCTTTCACAGCTTCTGGGCAAGCCAGATCAGGACCACATTTACCACATAAATCAGAGCCAGCCCCGCCAGCCGCTGCCACTGCTTTTCCTTCACAACGTCCCCCCTTTTCCTCCACGCCTAGTCTACGGGTGGGACAAGGGAGAATATACCGGCCAAAAAGTGGACACACTAGTTCCATGATTGGGAATGTGGATCCCCGGAAAGGATGTGGCAGATATGGTCAAGGGCATCACCCGCCAGGTCATCCTGGTCAAGTCCCCGGACCCCCGGCTCTTTGAGGAGGCCATTTTTATTGTCAAGGAGGAGGCTCTGGCCCGGGAGGGCGTCAGCGCCGACCGGGTCTTGAAGGAGGCCCGTCAGGCGGCGGATGGCTATCTCAAGCAGGGTCGGGCCTGGAACCGGCGGCTGGAGCGGCTGCCCGGTCCCGTCTGGGGAGCGGCGGGGGCCCTTCTGGCCTCTCTGGGCTGGACGGTGTGGCTGTTGCTGCTGTGAGCCCTCTCCCGGCGGCGGAATAGAATGGAGATGGCAGGCCCCCTCCCACTCTCTGCGGGGCAGCCAGCCTCCGCCGCCGGACCGGCTCCGGGCGGACACTCCAAATTGATCCCATAAAGGAGCGTATGTACTTATGTCTGGTATCTGTGGATCCTGCGACTTTTTTCGTGACGGCGGCACTTTGGCCCGCCGGGAGGAGGCCCATCAGATGGGAGAGGGGCTGACCTGCCCCCAGCCTGTGGAGCGCGGCCTATGGCAGAGCCGGCACTGTGTGCTGGTCCACCGCCGGCCGGCGGGTCTGGCGCCCCAGGCCCGTCAGCCCATGGTCCGGGGTTGGGAGGGGGCGGAGTACGCCCTTGTATGGGATGGGGCCCTGACCAACGGCCCGGAGCTTCGCCGGGAGCTGGCGGAAGCCGGTTTTCCCCTTGACTCCCACGATGATACGGAAACTCTGCTTGCCGCCTGTATCCTCTGGGGAGTAGAGACGCCCAGACGGCTGCGGGGCTCCTTTGCCTACGCCTTCTGGGACGGGGGCTCCGGGCGGCTCCTCTGCTGCCGGGACCGGCTGGGAGGGCGGTCTCTGTTCTGGACCTGGGTGGACGGCACCTTTCTTTTTGCTTCCCAGCAGCGGGCCCTGTTCTGTTTCCCCGGTCTGGCCCCTCGGCTGAGTCAGGACGGCCTACGACAGCTTCTGAGCCTGGCTCCAGTCCCACCGCCCGGCATTGAAATGTTTGAGGGTATCCATCTGCTGCCCCCCGCCTCCCTGCTGATCTTTTCCCCGGACGGGGTCAGTGTCCACCCCTATTGGGCGCTGGAAAGCCGTCCGCACCCCGACGACTACCCCACCACCGCCGCCAGGGTCCGCCAGCTGGCCGACGAGGCTGTCCGCCGGGAGCTGGCCGGCCCGCCTGTACTGGGCTCTTTTTTGTCGGGCAGTCTTTCCTCCTCATTTGTAACCGCGGCCGCCGCCCTGGCGTATACTGAGGATGGGCGGCCGCCATTGGACACCTGGTCCCTTCAGCAGAACGGGGAATCCTCCGTCCGACAGGTGGCCGATGCCTTTCATACCCGGCACCGCGCTCTGGAGTGTCCCCTGCCCTCCTTGGTCAATTGTATGGAGGAGGAAGGGGAGATTCTGGAGTTTCCCGCCATGGCCCTGTCGGACGCCGGACTGTTCTTTCTCTGCCTCCAGGTCTCCGGGACCTGTCACACGGTCCTCACAGGGACTGGGGGCGGCTGTATTCTGGGCGGCTCCCTCTGGCCGGAGGGGGAAGGCGGGACTTTTCTCCCCCTCCCCCGGTCCACCGCCCTGCCCCTAGGCAGGCAGATCTTTGATCCCGGTCTGTGGCACTCCTCTGGAGTGGAGGAACACGGCAGGGACCACCTGTCCCGGCTCCTAGATCGCTGTCCCACACTGGATGGTGAGAGTCCTCGAGAGACACAGCGCCGCCGGGAGAGCTGGCTGGCCTTCAACTGGCTCCTTCCCGCCCTGCTGGCCCGCAACGAGCGTTTGGGCCGGGCCTCCGGCCTAGACCTCCGCTCCCCTCTGTGCGACCACCTTTTAGTGGAGTACGCCTGGAACATCCCCTGGTCCATGAAGACGGCCAACGGCAGACCCCTTCAGCTGCTGCGGGACGGGACAGAGGACCTTCTCCCCCAGGCAGTCCGGGACCAGGCCGTTCTCCCCCGCATCCTTGCCGCAGAATCCCTGTATGGGCAACTGGTTCGGGCCAGGCTGGCCCGTCTCCTGGACGACACCAACGCCCCGATCCGCCCTCTGGCGGAGGAGCGGGCCCTGCGCCGCCTCCTTATGGAGGATGGCGGCGCTCCCGTGGGCTCCTCCATCCCGAAGGCCCATGTCATGGCCTATCTGGTTCAGCTCAACCGCTGGATGGAGGCATTCCATCTGTCGGTATGACACCGGCGCAACCAATTTTCTTTGCTCTCATTCTTTTCCTCCTTATCCTGGCGCCCCGGTTTTCCGGGGCGTTTTCTTATTGAAAGTTTTAAAACAATTTTAATGAAATCCTCATAATTCCTTTAGAGCAATCGCCAAAACTGTATGATATGATTTGATACAGTTTTAGGGGTAATCCCCCGAAGGGAGCGGATATACGATGACGAACCATATCAAGACGGGACTGTGCGCGGCTGTATTGGTGCTGGCTCTGCTGGCAGCCTATCTCCAGGATGTGTCCTATCAGGGTGGAGGGCCTGGGGCAAGCTCCGCTTCCCCCATTCCCTTTTCCTATCTGGCTCCCGGACGATAGGGTTTACTCCGCGGGCCAGCTTTGTCCGCGCTTACAGTATGACAAGGAGGAACATCATGGCAGAGATTTTAACAGTAACAGACCTTCGGCGGGTCTATGGCAAAGGGGCGGCCGCCACCCGCGCGCTGGACGGGGTGTCCCTGTCTCTGGAAGCGGGGGAGTTCGTGGGGGTCATGGGCCCCTCCGGCTCGGGCAAGACTACCCTGCTCAACTGCGTGTCCACCATCGACCGGCCCACCGCCGGCTCCATCGTTATCGACGGCCGGGAGCTCACCGCCCTGCGGGGTAAGGAGCTGGCCCGGTTCCGCCGGGAGCGGCTCGGCTTCATCTTTCAGGACTGCAATCTGCTGGACACCCTGACCGCCGGGGAGAACATCGCCCTGGCGCTGTCCATCGTCAAGGCCCCCGCCCAGGAGATCGACGGCCGGGTGAAGGAGATGGCCGGACTGCTGGGTATCTCTGACTGTCTGAACAAGTACCCCTATCAGATGTCCGGCGGCCAGCAGCAACGGTGCGCCGCCGCCAGGGCCATGGTCACCCGGCCGGCCCTGGTACTGGCCGACGAGCCCACAGGGGCCCTGGACTCCAAGTCGGCCAAGCTCCTGCTGGACCGGCTGGAACACTTGAACCGGGAGATGGGAGCCACCATCCTGATGGTTACCCACGACGCCTTCACCGCCAGCTGCTGCCGCCGGGTGGTCTTTCTCCGGGACGGGCAGATTTTCCTGGAGCTCCGCCGCGGAGGGGAGGACCGGCGCGCCTTCTTCCAGAAAATCATCCGTGTGGTGTCTGAAATGGGAGGAGAGATGGCCGATGTTCTCTAAGCTGGCCCTTCGGAATGTGCGCCGGTCCTTCCGGGATTATGGGGTCTATCTGCTGACCCTCACCTTCGGCGTGTGCCTGTTCTATACCTTTAATTCCATCGACGGGCAGGGGGCCATGGTCTATCTGGCCCAAAATCAAAACCCCATGGTGGAACCCATCCTCATGCTGATCGACATCTTTTCCGTCTTTGTAGCGGTGGTGCTGGCCTGCCTGATCTTATATGCCAACCGCTTCCTCCTCCGGAGGCGGAAGCGGGAGCTGGGCACCTATCTCCTGCTGGGCCTGTCCCAAGGGCAGGTTTCAAGACTGCTCTTTCTGGAGACCGGAGTTGTCGGACTCCTCTCCCTAGCCGCTGGGCTGGGTCTTGGAGCGGCCGCCTCCTACGGGATGTCTGCCCTCACCCTGTCCATGTTCGAGATGGATGTGTCCGACCTGCTGGCCATCACCTTCTCCCCAGGGGCCGCGGTCAAGACCGTCCTATACTTTGGGCTCATCTTCCTGCTGGTGATGCTCTTCAGCGGTGTGCAGGTATCTCGGGCCAAGCTCATCGACCTGATGCAGGGGGAGAGAAAAAACGAAGTGCTAAAGCCCCGCCCCCTGGGAGTGGCCGTGTTCCAATTTCTGCTGGGCGTTGTATTTTTGGCCGCCGCCTATGCCATCCTGCTTACCTTCGGCATGGCCATCGCCGTAGCCGTTCTGCCCATCTGCGTCCCCATGCTGACTCTTGGTACCCTGGGCACCCTGCTCATTTTCCGCTCCCTGTCCGGCTTTGTGTTGAAATTTGTCCAGGGGCGGCCCCGGCTCTACTACAAAAATCTCAATCTGTTCACCCTGCGCCAGTGGATCAGCAAGGTCCATTCCACTTATCTGGCCCAGACCGTGGTGTGTATTCTCCTCCTGCTGGCCATCGGCATCACCGCCAGCTCGGTCGGACTGAACAGCACCATCGAATCCATGACCGGCTATCAGTCCCCCTTCGATATCACTGTCCAGAACCGGAACGCCGACGCCTTGGGGCCTATGGACTTTGACGCCCTGCTGGAAGAACATGGGGTAAACTTCTCCGCCCTTTCCTGGCAGCAGGACACCATCTTTTATTATAATGACGCCTCCGTCACCGGCATTGAGGAGGCCAGCGCCGCCGTCCGGCTGTCCGACTATAACGCCCTGCTGGCCCGCCAGGGAGAACCGGGGTACAGCGGCCCCCTGCCCCATCTCCAGGAGGGCAGCGACGTGACGCTGACCACCGGGAATCTGGGGTTAAGCTATCTCATTATTCCGGATGAGATGGCATCCGAACTCAAAATACGCCGTCAGGTCTGGTCAGCGGATTACGCCGGAAACCCGGAGGAAACGGAGGCGGAGGTCATGGCCGCCTTGCGCCAGTTCCAGGAGGAAAACTGGTACTTGTCCATCAACAGTCGGCTGATCATCTATCAAGAGGCCATGGGCAACAAGATCCTGGCCCTGTTCCTGGGGCTGTACCTGGGCTTTACCTTCCTGCTGGCAGCGGCGGCTGTGCTGGCCCTCCAGCAGCTGAGTCAGGGGGCGGACAATACCGGCCGGTATGCCATCCTCCGCCGGCTGGGGGCCGAGGAACGGCTGGTGGCCCGATCAGCTACCCAGCAGGTGGCCCTGGCCTTCCTGCTCCCCCTCGGGCTGGCCCTGATCCATTCCGCCGTTGGAATGAGAGCAGCCAACGAGCTCATCTCCACCGCCGGGAAGGTGGACAGCGCCGCCAGCAGCGCCGTCACCGCCCTGGTCCTGCTAGCTGTGTACGGGGGCTACTTCTTGGCTACCGCTCTGGCATGCCGACGGATGGCTAGACAGGCATAGCAATGAGAAGCTAAACGCCTCAGTGTCTGACTGCCGTGAAGAAGATTAGCGCTATCGGGATATAGCATAAAATTGAAGCTGCTAATTTGTATAATCTCCGCATTTTCTTCTTCCATAGATACGACATTCGAAAACACTCAAGGGGAAGCAGGGATAAAGCCTCCACTTACCATAAATGGGATACACTTTCTCCTGACGAAGCTAAAATCTTGCTTTCCATTCAAAAAGCACAAGAAACTAGTTCAGATTTTAATTCTATATTCCATCACTATGGAATTACTAAAGTTCTATCTTTCGTAAAGATATCGGACAAAATCCTGGTGGTTTCTCCTGTGAACAACACCCTAGTTGTTGGCTCCGCATATTATGATCTTCCATTCCGCATTTTCCTTCGCTCTGATTACCGAAGCGGCCCAAGGAGAGGGATTTCTGGCTGCTTTGGCCGAACTACTTCCTTGATCACCCCTATTCTCTATTTGGTGGTTCTGGGCCTGTGCTTAAAAATCCGGGCCAGGAAGTACGAGGGCAATAGGCCACCGAAATTCTCTCCATAGTGTTCTTATATATATGGCCGCCCAAGGGAGGTGCTTCGTAATGGAGTGTCTCCCTTATTATTTTTAAGACGGACGAGAGTGTTTGAATTCTCTGCAATTCAAACACCACGAAGGACTGTGTTATGAAAAAATCAGAGAAAACAGGTAGAACTTACCGACCAGAAAGCAATTATCACTTGCCCGACCTTACCGTCCCTGAAACCATAGCCGCTCAGTATATGGGGTCAATGGCATTTGCAACACATCAAAGCACGATCCAATATCATTACACCGCCCTGCTACTCAGCGGAAAGCCGGGCAGCTATCTGGTCAAAATAAATCAGCAAGCTTGGGAAATATATTTCCGGCTGGTAGCGCAGATAGCGGAGTGCAAGGGCATTACAGAACAACACAAAGCAGAAAATTGGATAGAGTGGTCAGGGCAGATGAATCATATCCAAAATTGAGCGACAGAGATCTTTAATGCTGAATTGATTTACATTTTTGGTGATACAATATGGGGGAAGGATAACACTTTGCCCCTCATATTGTATTATTATTCAAACAACAAGGCCATAATTATGTGCGTTATTTCAGCATCTTTTTCTGTATCTCTGTATATTTCTGCAACTTTTTGACTTTATACACTTCAGCGGCATAAATAAAAATCCGCATCGCATTCTGGTCATTGCGAAGTATATAAAGGCAGGCGGAAGTAATTACTTCCGCCTGCCTTTTATCAGTGCGCTATCAAATTTCGTAGAGGTCTGCGTAGCTTCCGTAGGTAGCGGGGTTCTTGCCCTCCATACGCTTGATGGTACTCTCCAGATGCTTGGTGGTATAGGCGGCAAAATCGGACTCCATCAGTTCAAAAGTTTTGTCCTCAGCGGCCTTTTTCTTCTGAGCCGCCTCTGCCACAGCCTCAGCATCCTGACGGCGGATGACGACGATACCATCCTTATCCCCCGCCAGAATATCGCCTGGAAACACCACCTGTCCACCGCAGGCTACAGGCACATTGACTTCGCCAGGGCCAAACTTCCAGGGGCCCTGAGGAGTAATACCCTTAGCATAGATAGGCATATCCAGTAGTTCAATACCGTCCAGGTCACGAAGGCAACCGTCCACCACGATGCCAGCCAGCCCCTTTTTTGCCGCAAAACGCATCATAATCTCGCCGGCCAAAGAGCGATTGCAGCCACTAGCACCGTCCACGACGATAACATCGCCAGGCTGTGCCATATCAAGGGCCTTGTGGAAAAACAGATTATCTCCAATAGGAGCCTTTACAGTAATAGCGGTCCCCAGCAGGGGTTTAGCCCTAGCAGGGTTCAGCAGACGAATGTAATCATGCATACAGTAGAGACGGTTCATCTCATCGTTAATATTGCTGGATGGCAATCCCCGGAACTTTTCTATCAGAGTGGGGTCGGAGCGGGTAAATTCGGTGAAGATACGGTTTCCAATTGTAATCATAGTATCCCGTCTTTCTTAACTTAGATTTAATTAAACTAGTAGGTCCTGGTTGACGATAGCCCGCATATTCTTGTTACCGGAGCTATCATACTTGGCGATATTCTCCATACAGATAGCGGCCATGTTCATGTCATTGTCGATGGTATTCCCGCCGCAGTGGGGTGTGGTAACCACATTGTCCATCTTCAGCAAAGGGGAATTCTGGGGCAGAGGCTCTTGTTCAAAGGTGTCCAGTCCGGCACCCAGAATTTTGTTTTCTTGGAGGGTTTGGATCAGATCAGCTTCGTTGATGACTCCACCACGAGAGGTGTTAATGATACAGGCGCTGGGCTTCATCAAATCCAATTTGGCCTTGTTAATCATGCCTGCAGTGGAGTCAAGCAGAGGAACATGGATACTGACGATATCAGACTGGGCCATCAGGGTATCCAAGTCCACATAGGTCACACCCAGGGCATCTTCCTGCTCCTCAGTCAAGCGAAACACGTCATAGTAGAGCACATGGCAGTCAAAGCCACCCTTCACGATGGCAACCACCTTCTTAGCAATATTGCCAATGCCGATCAGGCCTACGGTCTTTCCGTGAAGCAGATAGGACCGTGAAGAAAACTGCTCGCGCGCCCACTCGCCTTTCTTCATTCGCTCGGTCATAGGGACCACATTGCGCAGGAGGGTCAGCATTAAGGTTACCGCTACCTCGGCCACGGGCATGGCGTTCCCACCCACGCAAATAGCCACGGGGATGGATCGCTCACCGGCAGCCTTCACGTCAATTTTGTCATAGCCCGCACCCCATTTCTGGATCATCTTTAGTTGGGGGGCCGCATTTATTATGGCAGCATCTACGGTCCCTCCCCGGTTGACTATATAGTCAGCCGGGGCAAGTTGGGCTAGGTCGCCATCTACCGGCACATGGCAGGTTTCAAAGCCTAAAGGGCATTTCTCCTCCAGTGCGGAGAGCATATTGGGGGTAAAGGAACCGTACAGTATAATTTTTTTCATGGGAACATACACCTCTAATTACTTCTCGTTGGCGATGGCTCGGGATTTCTTGTTGACATAGTTCATCAGGATGGGGGAGAACAGAGAAATCACAATCAGGATCGCCAGCACAATAGCAATGGGACGGCCCATGAAGTATTGGAGCATTCCGCCCTTGGCGTTGGCTAGGATGACGGCGCGGCGCCAGTTGTTTTCACAAATCTCGCTGAGCACCATACCCAGGATCATGGGGGGAGCGGCGAATCCACACTTCTTCAGCACAAAGCCAATTAGGCCGAAAGCCAGCATTACGTACACATCAAACATATTGTTGCGGATAGCAAAAGTGCCTGCAGTAGCCAAGGCAACGATAACAGGACCCAGAAGACCCATAGGTACAGTACTAACACGGGCAATATATTTGGCGGCAAACATACCGATAACGCCCATCAGGATGTTGGCGATAAGGAAACCGATCATGATAGCATAAGTAGTAGGGGCGTGCTCAGTAAACATGGAGGCGCCAGGGGTCAGGCCGTGAATCATCATACCGCCCAAAAGAATGGCCGCCACGGAACTGCCGGGCAGTCCAAGAGTGATGAGGGGGATTAGGGCTCCGCCGGTAGCGGCGTTGTTTCCGGTCTCACAGGAGGCCACGCCTTCCAAAGCGCCGTGGCCGAACTCCTCCGGATGTTTGGAAAAGCGCTTGCCAAGAGAGTAACAGATCCAGGAGGAAACACCAGCGCCAGCGGCGGGGACTATGCCCACAATAGTACCTACGATGGAGCAGCGACCCATAGTGGGAAACAGGGTCTTCATTTCTTTCCAAGGGGGCAGGCGGCGACTCTTCTTTAGGTTCTCCTGGTCTTCGATGACAGACCCCTTCTTTCCATGGTACACGTCCCAGGCTAAGGACATGACCTGGGAGATAGAGAACAAGCCTATCAGAGCTGGAACGAAGTTAATGCCGTCCTCCAGTTGGATGACACCCAAAGTCATACGGGGAACACCGGTGATGGCGTCCAGGCCTACACATCCCAGAGCCAGCCCCATTACACCGGAAAACAGGCCTTTGATAACCGAGTCTCCAGCCAAACTGGCGATCACAGTCAGTCCAAAGACGGCCAGTAGGAAATACTCCAGCACGGAGAATTTTAGGGAGAAGGCTCCCAGGGCAGGGGCAATCAACAGCATAGCAATGGCACTGACGGTGCCGCCCAATGCCGAGCCAAAGGTAGCCACACCCATAGCCTCCATACCACGGCCCTTCTTTGTCAGCTGATAACCATCAATGGCAGTAGCGGCAGAGGCGGGGGTACCGGGGGTATGACATAAAATCGCGGTGATGGAACCGCCGTAAATGGCAGAGGTGTACATAGCCACCAGCATAGTCAGGGCGGCCACAGGATTCATACCGTAAGTGATGGGAATCAGCAGGGAGACGCCCATAGCGGCGGAGAAGCCAGGCAAAGCACCGATAACCATACCCCCCACTGTACCGGCTACCAGGGCCAGTACAGCGTCAAGAGTTAGCAGGTTCTGAGCCCCGGCCATAATATTTGCTAACACAGTTCTGTATCCTCCCTTCTTACAGCAAACGGCCCAGAATGCCGAAGCCGTCAATGGAGACGTTGAGCATACGGGCAAAGACAAAATACATTAACAATAAGTAGACTACATCAATGGTAATGATGATGGGCCAGGAAGTCTGTTTCATAAAGCGCATTAAAATGATAAGGATGATGGCAGTTGCAGGGATGTAGCCGATAAACGCAAACAGAGCCACATATAGGGCCACAATACACCAAGTGATCACAGGAATCTTCAGGACATCCCAGGTCAGTTCCTTCTTCTCCGCCTCGGCGGGATCTTGGCTCTTACGCATACCGTGATAGATAATAAGGATGGACAAAATTGTCAAAAGAGCAGCCAGCAAACGGGGCATCATAGCCGCGTCAGAGGGCAGGTCCATGTTCAGGGCAAAAATCAGAAGGGTGATCGCCAAACAAACGAATCCAATAAAAACATCTTGATGAATTTGTTTCTTCATAGGAGTGCTCCTTTCTCAGTGGAGTGTCAAACTCTCGTCCGGCACTCCACAAGGTATTTGGCCAGAGAAGTCTTATTTCTCAACATCCCACAGTTCCAATCGGGTGTCTAGTTGATCCATCAGCAGATTGTAGTAGTCATCGCCGGTATACAATTCCAGTTGAGCACCCATGGCCGCCATGTTATTCTGATAGTCCTCATCGTCCATAACCTTGATCAGAGCTTCAGTCATTCGGTCCACTATCGCCTGGTCCACACCGGGCATATAGGCGTATCCACGGGCGGAGAAGGACACATAGTCATCTAGCCCCAGTTCAATGGAGGTGGGCACATCGGGAGCAAATGGGGAACGCTCAGGAGCAAAAATAACAATTGGCTTGTAGCCATTGGCCTCAGCGTCCATCACATCGCCCAAGTTAGCGGACAGAAAATCAGTTTCACCGGCCAGGAACATGGTAGTGGCGTCGCCAGCACCATCTACGGGGATAACGGTCAACTGGCAGCCGTGCTCCTTCTCCAGCATCTTGGCTACGGTAGCGTCGCCACTGGTGATACCGGCTGTGGCGGAAGCCAAGATCAGGGGGTTTTCCTTGGCGTACTCGATCAGGGAGGCATAATCCGTGAACCGGGTCTCATCGCTGCGGATGGCCAGGACCTGATAGTCAATGACATGGTTGGCCAGTAGCTCGAAATCATCCAAAGTAGTCTCGCGTGGGTTGGCCTCGTCATAGTGGCCATACATGGCGGACAGATTGACCAGAGCCATAGTGTAGCCGTCAGGCTCTGTGTTGTTCAGCAACTGGTTCCAAGCCAACCAGCTACCGCTGCCAGGGACGTTCTCAACGACAACGGGTACGCCCAGTTCCTTACGCAGGGCCTCCGCTACATAGCGGCAGCCTAAGTCAGAGGAGCCGCCAGCGGAATAGCCGCACAAGATGGTGATGGGTTTGTCGGGCCACGTTCCATCGGCCACCACAGAAGTATCACCGCCGGTACTGCCAGTGCTGCCGGTAGAGTTGTTGCCGCCACAGGCGACCAGACTCAGAGCCATGGCTGCAGTCAGGAACATTGCAAATAACTTTTTCATGCTTGTAGTCCTCCCACTTTTTTGTTTTATTTTGATTGGGTAAACATCCCCACAACCAACAATTTGTATAAATAATATTTATTTTGTTAAATATTTTTATTGATTAGTTTCGTTAACCAATTTTGTTAATCGATAAATAAATGTTAAAAAAGAGAAGGATGCTTAGCATCCCGTCTCTCGATTTAATTCCGCTTGGTAGAATCCCGAAAAAAAACTTTCCCGCTGAGGGCCACATGATTCTGGCTCATACGATTTTCCGCTAGAGCGGCCATCAACTCCTCCGCCGCCTGAATACCCATCTGGTCCATGGGCTGGCGGATAGCAGAAATGCCTGGCGAGACCAACTCAGCCCAGCCTTGGGCATCATAGCCGCAAACCCCGATATCCTCTGGGATGTGGCATCCCCGTCGCTCCAGTTCTTGTAGGGTCAGAAACAAGGTATGGGTATTCACGGCCATCACAGCCTTCCGCGTCCCCACCCATTTGGCTTTGAATTGGTCCAAGGCTTCCGGAATCTTTGGGTCCTTCCGCCCCACCAGGGCAATGGACTCATCCGGCTCCATGTCAAACAGCTCTTTGGCTCTCTGAGCAAAGGCGTCTCCCATTCTTCTTTTGTGGAAGTTGTTCACATCCAGTAGAAACTGGACCTTCTCAAAGCCCTGCTCCTTTAGATGAACCATCATCTGGCCGATCATTTCTTCATGTTTTACATAGACACAGCCATAAGGCCAGTCTGTCAATCGCCGGGTGCACAGCACCACTGGGGTCCCCCGCTGGCACAGTTCTATATAACGGTCCGATTTCTCCAGACAGGGAATAATGATAAATCCGTCCACCTGCTGGTTCTGACAAAGCTGTATGGCCTCCAACTCTTTGTCAGGATCATCGTCGCTACAGCACACCACTGTGCCATAGCCATATTTGTTGCACACATCCTGGATTCCAGTGACAGTCTGTGCCCCAACCTGGTACCGCAGAGTGTTCACTACCACACCAATCAGGTTGCTCTTCTTAGACCTGAGCGTCCGGGCCACATTGTTGGGCACATAGCCTGTCTGCTCAATGACTTGCTCGATACGGCGGCGGGTCTTATCCGACATATAGCCGTAGCTGCCATTCAAATACCGGGAAATCGTGGTCTTGGATACTCCTACCTCCCGAGCAATATCTGAAATTGTTACCTTCTCATCCATAATTTCTCCAATTAGACCGCCTTTGTGTATCGGTTTCTATGTATAAAATAACAAACCCCATCTATTTTGTCAAGCTGACGATATCCACAAAATATGATTTCATATTTGTTGAGTTCCTACAAGAACTTCGGACACACATTTATCTGTCCCAGCTGTTGCCCTCCTAAAATAACCTATCCCTAGTCATCGGCTCCGTGCCCTCTATCAGCAGTTAAAGACCACTTCCGGACGTGCCGGAACTGGCACGTGGCGGGACAGCCGCTGGAGGAAGATTTTGTCCGCATAAATGTCCGCTACATTTTTCTATTGTGGACAACATTAACCTTGCTGATAGCACAGCAGCATCTAGTATAAAGTCTTTTTCAATACGCCCTGACATCACCTAGCATTTGCGCAGAATCTCCGCCAGCAGCGCCGTCACCGCCCTGGTCCTGCTAGCTGTATACGGGGGCTACTTCCTGGCTACCGCTCTGGCCTGCCGCCGGATGGCAAAACAGGCCTGAGGCTGTACAAGAAAGAGGCGATCCACTGACGATGTATCCGCTGTAAATGGGCATATTCCACACTTACGGGGTGAGGTACGCTTTTATTCTTTCGCACCTGTGGGCACGAAACTCTGTGAGGTTTTTTTAATAGTTTGTGGCCCGCCCATGGATATCCATGGGCGGGCCTTTCTGCCTTTCCCCAGTCGAGAGGGGCCTCCATTTCCCTCATGGGCCGCTAGCCGAGGCATTCTTTGCGTTTTAATGCAAAACAGTTGGCTCTCTAGCCATAAAGATTGTATAAAAAAGCTCTATGCAGGCCGGGAACAGGTGACTATAATACGGATGATTATTTTGGCTCCTGTTTGGAGGTATGTGCATGACTAAGGACCTGACCCAAGGCAGTCCCATGGGACTAATCGTCCGATTTGCCCTTCCCACTCTGCTGGGGATGCTGTTCCAGCAGCTTTATAATATGGTGGATACCATGATCGTGGGCAAGCTGTTGGGGGCTTCCGCCCTGGCGGCGGTGGGCTCTACCGGCTCCATCAACTTTTTTGTCATCGGCTTCTGTATGGGGCTGTGCGGCGGCTTTGCCATCCCGGTGGCCCAGCGGATGGGGGCCAGCGAGCCCTCCAAGATGAGGCGCTATGTGGCCAACTCCGCCTATCTCGCCGCCCTTTTCTCCCTGTTGCTCACCACGGCCACTGGTCTGCTCTGCCGCACGATTCTGACCGTCATGCGGACTCCGGCGGACATCTTTGACAACGCCTACACCTATATCTTTATCATCTTTATGGGCATCCCCGCCACCATTCTCTACAATCTGCTGGCCGGCATCCTCCGCTCCCTGGGAGACAGCAAGACGCCGGTGGTCTTTCTGGCGCTGTCCTCCTTTCTCAATATTTTCCTGGACTTCGCCCTTATCCTGTGGTTCGATGCTGGGGTGGCGGGGGCAGCCATCGCCACGGTGGTATCCCAGGGGATCTCTGGTGTAGCTTGCCTATGCTACATGGCCAAAAAATATCCCATCCTCCGCATGAGTCGGGAGGAACGGCGGCTGGACATCCACTCCTGCCGGGTGCTGTGCGCCATGGGAATCCCCATGGGCCTGCAATACTCCATCACCGCCATCGGCTCCATTATCCTCCAGTCCTCCGTCAACGCCCTGGGCAGTCTCTATGTGGCCGCCGTAGCGGCCGGAGCCAAGCTTTTTCAGCTGCTGGCCTGTCCCTTCGACGCCATGGGAGCCACTATGGCCACATACTGCGGACAGAACGTGGGAGCCTGCAAGCTGGACCGGCTGGGCCGGGGCATCCGCTCCTGCACGGCGCTGGGGCTGGGCTGGTCCCTCCTGGTGCTGTGCGCCATGCTGGCCTTCGCCCCTCAGTGTGCCATGCTCTTCCTGGACCCCAGTGAGGAACAGTTGGCCCTGCTGGTGGAACTGACCGCCCGGTATACTGTGATCCAAGTATCTTTCTACTTTCCCCTGGCCCTTGTGAATATTGTCCGCTTCTCCATCCAGGGGATGGGCTTCTCCACCTTCGCCATCCTGGCCGGGGTGCTGGAGATGTTTGCCCGGACCGGCGTAGCCACCCTGCTGGTCCCCATCTTTGGCTATACCGCCGCCTGTCTGGCCTCCCCCGCCGCCTGGCTGGCCGCAGACCTGTTCCTGCTTCCAGCCAGTATCTTCTGCATCTCCCGGCTGCGCAAGCTCTACCCCTCTGTCCCGGACAATGAGCGGACTGCCGACCCCGCCCCCGCTCTTCTGTCGGGCCCGGCCCGGTAAGAGCAAAAACTTTTCTTCAGGACTTGACACAGGGCTCTATCTATGATACAACAAGTAGCGTTGTTGCTTCAGCACTTTTAAGCGATAAAGTATTTGGGGAGGAACTCCAATGGAAGAAAACCGACCAATGGCCCAGCACGAGCAGGAACAGCTGGAAGCCAAGGCCCAGAAGCTGCTGGAGGAAAAGGAGGCAGAATCCCGCACCCGCTCCTACTCCGGCCCGGCAGGTACAGCAATCACCATCCTTCTGTGTGTGTGGACGGTGTTCCAGCTGTATTACAGCACCTTTGGTGTCATGAGCGCCATCAACCTGCGGGCATTCCACTGTATTTTTCTGCTGGCTTTCACCTTTCTGCTCTACCCCACCTATAAGCGGGAGAGGCGGGTGCGGAAGCTGCCTCCGGTGTGGGACCTGGCGCTAGTCGTGCTCACCGTTCTCACCTTTGGCTATCTCATCTTGAATTATGAGCGCATCGCCCAGAACGGCGGCCGGATCAACCAGTTTGAGCTGATCATCGCCGGTGTGGCCCTGGTGCTGGCCTTTGAGGCTGCCCGCCGGGCCTCTGGCAATCTGGCCATCCTGGCCCTGATCTTCCTGGCCTACAACTGGTTTGGCCAGTATCTGCCCGGTAAGCTGGGCCACAACGGCTTTACTTTGAAGCGGGTGCTGTCCACCCAGTTCTGGGGGACCCAGGGACTGTTGGGCACCGGCATCGGCGTTTCCGCCACTTACATCTTCCTGTTCGTGGTGTTCGGCGCCTTCTTGAAGTACAGCGGCTTCTCCCGCTTTATCAATGACTTCTCCCTGACCCTGGTGGGTCAGACCGCCGGCGGTCCGGCCAAGGTGGCGGTCCTCGCCTCCGCCCTGATGGGCATGATCAACGGCTCCGCCATTGCCAACGTGGCCACTACCGGCACCATTACCATCCCCCTGATGAAACAGACGGGATATAAGAAGGAATTTGCCGGCGCCGTGGAGGCGGTGGCCTCCACCGGCGGTCAGTTCTGTCCCCCCATTATGGGCGCGGTAGGCTTCGTCATGGCGGAATTTTTGAACCTGAGCTACACTGCCGTCATGCTGGCCGCCATCGTCCCCGCCTTTTTATACTATTTGGGGCTGCTGTTTGCCGTCCACTTCGAGGCCAGGCGGCTAGGACTGTCCGGCCTGTCCAAGGAGAACATCCCCGACGCTATGAAGGTACTCCGGGAACAGGGGCATCTGGTGATTCCCCTGGTGGTCCTCATCGCCCTGATGGCCATGGGTTACACCCCTCTATATGCCGCCGTCATCGCCATCTTTGCCACTATCGCCGCCAGCTGGCTGCGGAAGGACACCCGGATGACCTGGTCCAAGATCGTGGCCGCCACGGTGGAGGGGGCCAAGGGCGCTGTTTCCGTGGGTGTCTGCTGTGTTATCATCGGCGTCATCATTGGCACCGTCACCCTCACCAGCCTGGGGTTGAATATGGGCTACCTCATCCTCTCCGTCGTGGAGAACAGCAGCATCTATCTCACTGGTCTGCTGGTCATGATCATGTCCACTATCCTGGGCATGGGCGTCCCCGGAGTGGCCGCCTACGTCATCGTTCAGGCGGTGGCCGTCCCCGTTCTGATCGACGTGAACGTACTGCCTATCTCCGCCCATATGTTCTGCCTTATCTACGCCTGTCTGTCCAATATCACCCCCCCGGTGGCCATGAGCAGCTATGTGGCCGCCGGCATCGCCGGCTCCAACCAGACCAAGACTGGCCTGCTGTCTGTCCGCCTGGGCCTGGTTGGCTTCCTGATCCCCTTCTTCTTCCTGGATAACCCCATCCTCCTCATTGGAGCCGACCCCACCGCCACCATCGCTGGCAGCCTGTGGGCCATGTTCACCGCCTCCATCGGCACTGTGGCCCTGGTGGGCGGACTGGAGGGTTGGTTCGTCCGCAAGTCCAGCTGGCCTGAACGTATCGTCCTCATCGCTGTGGCCCCCCTGATGCTCTATCCCGGAGCGGTCACCGACTTCATCGGCTTTGCCATCCTAGCGGCAGTCATTCTCTTCCAGTTCTTCACCCGCCGCCACGCCCCGGCACAGACTGCCTGAACCTTGTCCCGGACCCCATCTGTTGTTCCTCATCCTCCTGCCACAGGGTGTTGGACATATGAAATCACATCGCAAAGGAGTATTCGAAATGAAAAAGATCCTCTCTCTTGCCCTGGCCGCCGCTATGACCCTTTCTCTGCTGGCCGGCTGCGGCTCCAAGGACAGCGGCAGCTCCACCAGCTCCGCCAACAGCGGCGGCGCCTCCAGTCAGACCACCGGGACCCATGACCCGGTCACCATCAATTTCCCCACTGCCTCCGCCTCCGGCGCCCTATACGCCGTCGGCGCCGCCATCACCAATCTGTGGGATACTGAGATCGATTATGTCAGCGCCTCCAGCCAGGCCTCTGCCGGCGGCATCGAGAACCTGACTCTGGTATCCGAGGGCGAGGCCCAGGTGTCCATTGCCATCTCCAGCAACTGCTACCAGTGCCTCAACGGCACCGACAGTTTCGAGGGTTACGCCTATGACGATCTGAAGGTCATCGCCGGCCTGTACTTTAACCCCAATCAGGTGGTGGTCACCGAGAAGTCCGGCATTACCTCTCTGGCCGATGTGGCCGGCAAGCACTTCGCTGTGGCCGCCGCCGGCTCCTCTGTGGAGGGTGAGTGCCGCAACCACTTCACCGCCGCCGGCCTGACCTACCCCGACGACATCCAGGCCGAATATATCGACTTTACCGCCGCCGCCGATATGCTGGCCAACGGCACTATCGACGGCGCCTGGATTATGTCCGGCGCCCCGGCCGCCGCTGTGTCCCAGGCCCTCTCCTCCGGCTGCAAGCTGCTGAATATCGACGACGCCATCATCTCCTCCCTGCAGGAGCAGTACCCCTGGTACGCCCCTTTGACCATCCCCGCCGGCACTTATCCCAACCAGGACGAAGACATCCAGACCTCCGCCATCAAGATGGTCATGTTCTGCCGGGGCGATCTAGATGAGGAGACCGTCTATCAGCTCACCAAGACTTTCTGGGAAAATATTGATAAGTTGGGCGACTCCCAGGCCAATCTGAAGGGTCTGACTCCCGAGGAGGCGGTGAAGGATATCGCCGATCTGCCCCTCCATTCCGGCGCTGAGAAGTACTACACCGAAATCGGTGTGCTGTGAGCTTCTCTATTGGACCGAATAATTTAAATAGCTCCGGGACCTGAACAGGTCCCGGAGCTATTTTTATCATCTTATCCACAGGCCGCCGTTCCCTTTGGCATACCTTATTTTCCCACGCAAAACCGGGAAAAGATGCGGTCAGTGATATCCTCCCGGACCGATTGGCCGGTCAGCTCCCCAAGGGCGGACAGGGCCTCCTCCACATCGGTAAGCAAGGCGTCCGGGGTAATCCCCGCCTCCAGGGCCTCTCGGGCCCGGCCTACCGCCTCCCGGGCCCGACCAGCCGCCTCGGCCTGCCGCTGGTTGGTGAGCATCTGGCCATAAGAGGCATCGCTGCCGCGGGGAAACAGGTATTCCACGGCGGCGGCCAGATCATCAAGGCCCTCACCAGTGGCAGAGCTGACAGCCACCGCGTGGGGCGCTTTTGCGCCGATCACCCCCAGGCTGCTGGCATTGCGGGCCAGGTCCTTCTTGGACACTACCAGTACCCAAGGTTTTCCGGTATCTGAAACGGTCCGCATCAGATCCAGGTCCTCCGGGGTGAGGCGGACAGTCCCGTCCACTATCAGGAGGATGAGCTCCGCCTGCTCTATGGCCTGCCGGGAACGCTCTACTCCCATCCGCTCAATGGGGTCGTCGGTGTCCCGAAGACCGGCGGTATCAATGAGGCGGAGGGTGACGTTGCCCAGTTCCACCCGCTCCTCCACCGTATCCCTGGTCGTTCCCGGAATATCGGTGACAATGGCCCGCTCATATCCCGCCAGCGCGTTCAACAGGGAAGATTTACCTGCGTTGGGCCGCCCCACGATGGCACAGGGGATCCCATCCCGAAGATAGCGCCCCCTCTGGTAACTGCCTGCCAGCGTCCGGAGCGCATCCTCCTGACCCCGCAAAATCCCATTCAGCTCCTCCAGCCGGAAGGGGTCTATGTCCTCGTCCGGGTAATCCAGTACCGCATGGAAATGGGCCATCACGTCCACTAAGGCGGAATAGATCTCCCCGATCCTTTTGGATAGAGCTCCGGCCAGCTGTCCGGCCGCATGGCGGGCCCCCTCCCGGCTTCTGGCTTCCAACAGGTCGCCCACCGCTTCCGCCTGGGCCAGATCCAGCTTGCCGTTCAAAAAGGCTCGCCGGGTAAACTCTCCAGGCCCCGCCTGACGGGCTCCCTGCGCAAACAGGGCCTCCAGCCCTAGAGAGAGCACCATAGGCGCCCCATGGCAGTGGAACTCAGCGGTATCCTCCCCGGTGTAGCTGGCTGGGCTCAGGCTGTAGGTACACAGCACCCGGTCGATGGGACGGCCCTCCAGGTCCAGCAGGTCTCCATAGACCAGGCAGCGGGGGGCATGATCCGTTAATCCCTTGGGCCCCAGCGGTTTGAAGCACTTTCCCGCAATCTCTACCGCCTGCGGGCCAGACAGGCGGAGTACCCCGATGGCTCCGGAGCCAGCAGGAGTGGAGATGGCGGCTATAGTGTCAGTGTAGCACATAAAAGCCTCCTTCGGTATGCGAGCCGACAGGAAGCGGTCCGCTTCCTGCAAAAACAGACGGCAAGTTTTTTGTCGAATTTTTACCCTTGACAATAATTATGGAAACCAAAATAAATCGTCTGCTCCCCAGTAGTTAACATAACACGCTGTGGAAAACCCTGTGGATAATGTGGACAACCCTTGAAAACAGGGCATACTTTCTTCTGTGAAAATCAAAATAACGGTTTTGCGAAACTGCATATACATCTGCCAAAAAATAACCGGCATCCCTCGGGTCTCGGCGCCCACCTTACCCAAAAATGCAGGAAGACCGCCGCGCCCTGAGCCGGCCACGGTAGCCGGAAGGACGGGCGGCCTTCCTGTCCAGGGGGCCGGCCTTACATCCGTTTTACGACAGCTCTGGCCGCCTGCACACCAGAGGCACCGGCCTGAGCTAGTCCTCTGGTAACACCGGCGCCATCACCCGCGGCAAAGAAGTTGGGCAGGGCGGTTTCCAACTCCTCGGTGAGCTGCAGGCGGGCGGAGTAGAACTTCACCTCTGCCCCGTAGAGCAGGGTGTCATAGTTGGCAGTACCGGGGGCGATCTTATCCAGCTGATAGATCATCTCAATGATGTTGTCCAACTGCCGCTTGGGCAATGTCAGGGACAGGTCTCCGGGGACGGCGGCGGTAAGGGTGGGCCGGACAAAGGACTTGCTCATCCGATGCTCATTGGTGCGCCGTCCACCCACCAGATCCCCGAACCGCTGGACCAGTACGCCACCGGCCAGCATATTGGACAGGGAGGCCACGTGCTTGCCGTAGCGGTATGGTTCATTGAATGGCTTGGTAAAGCGGTTGCTGACCAGCAGGGCAAAGTTGGTGTTCTCACTCCGGAGGGCCGGGTCAGCGTAGGAGTGGCCGTTCACCGTGTTAATGCCCTCCACGTTCTCCGCCACCACATGGCCGTAGGGGTTCATGCAGAAGGTGCGCACCTGGTCGCCGTACTGCTTGGTGCGGTAGACTAGCTTGGACTCGTACACCACGTCGGTGATGTGCTCAAAAACGGTGGCGGGCAGCTCCACCCGCACGCCAATGTCTACCTGGTTGTTGAGCAGCTCCAGCCCCAGGTCCTTACACTGGTTGGAGAACCACTCAGCACCAGATCGGCCCGGGGCGGCGATGAGATATTTGCAGGCCACCTCGCCCCCCTTGGCCAGAGTCAGGCGGTAGCCCCCCTCTGCCCGGGCGATGGCGGCCACCTCGGTATTAAAGGAGAACTCCAGCTTGTCCCGCAGTCCCTCGTAGATATTGGTGAGGATGCGCAGATTATTCTCTGTGCCCAGGTGCTTACACCGGGCCTGAAGCAGGTGGAGGTCAAAGGCCAGGGCCCGGCGGGCCAGAGCCTTGGCCTCTGGGGACTCGGTGGAAAATACCTGGTCAGTGGCCCCGTGACGGACGTTGATGGAGTCCACATAGTCGATCAGCTCCATCACCTTGCCAGGCTCCATGAAGTCAGTGAGCCAGCCCCCAAACTGGGTGGTAAAGTTGAACTTCCCGTCGGAAAAGGCTCCGGCCCCGCCGAAGCCGCACATGGTGTGGCACACCGGGCAGTGGATGCACTCCTTCACCTTACCGGCCACGATGGGACAGCTCCGGTGGTAGATATCGCTGCCCTGATCTATGGCCAGTACCTTTAGGCCGGGGGCTAGATGGGTCAGTTCGTAGGCGGCAAAGATGCCAGCCTCGCCGCAGCCCAGGATGACAACGTCATAATTGGCGTTCATGGGAACGTCTCTCCTTTATCCTTATCTTGAAAATCCATTTTTGTCAGGGATCTCCCCTCAGACACATACAGGAAATAGTATAGCATACTTTTTAAAAAAAAGAAAGAGATTTCCCATAGCGGCGGCCTGTTTCAGTACCTACATGGCTCTAACCGTCCCTTTTCACCAGAGAGAACTGTAAAAAATCGGCAGAAAAGCCGCGCCCATAAATATGAATAAATCTTGACAGGAAAGACAGATGCCTTTACAATAGAAACGGACAAAAATGAAAAACTTTGGGGATGTTTTTCAGTTGTCGCAGAGAGGCCAGCCATTCCAAGTCGGGCGCTCTTTGCGGCTGATTTTATGTACAAGTCCCGTGAGGGCTGGCGGCCTGGACACGGGCGCTGGGGCGGTCCGCTCCAGCCTTATGAAATTTCATGGAGGTGTAAAAGACCAAATGCTACCCTATATCATCGGAGCGATCATCGGTATCGTGATCGGTCTGGCGGTAGGTATCCCTGTAGGCATTCAACGTCGGAAGAAGTCCGCCGAGCAGCAGATCGGCTCCGCCGAGGAGGAGGCTACCCGCATCGTTAATGAGGCCTATAAAAGCGCCGAGAGCAAAAAGCGCGAGGCCATGGTGGAGGCCAAGGAGGAGATCCTGAAGGCCAAGAACGAGCATGAGCGTGAAGTCAAGGAGCGTCGGGCCGACCTGCAGCGCCAGGAGCACCGGCTCCAGCAGAAGGAAGAGAACCTAGACCGCAAAACCGAGAACATCGAGAAGAAGGAGGAGCAGCTCTCCTCCAAGCTGTCCAGGCTGGAGGCCACCCAGGCCGAGGCGGAACAGATCAAAAAGAGCCAGTTGGAGGTGCTGGAGCGCATCTCCGGCTACACCGCGGAGGAGGCCAAACACTACCTGCTCCAGCAGTTGGAGGAGGAAGTCACCCACGAGTCGGCCATGAAGATCAAGGAGATCGAGGCCCGGTTCAAGGACGAGGCGGACACCAAGGCGCGGGAGATCATCTCCCTGGCCATCCAGCGCTGTGCCGCGGACCATGTGGCCGAGGCCACAGTTTCTGTCGTTCCCCTGCCCAACGACGAGATGAAGGGCCGTATCATCGGCCGCGAGGGCCGGAACATCCGCACCCTGGAGACCCTGACCGGGGTGGACTTAATCATCGACGACACGCCGGAGGCCATTACAGTCTCCTGCTTTGACCCCGTCCGCCGCGAGGTCGCCCGGCTTGCCCTGGAGAAGCTGATTCTGGACGGCCGCATTCATCCCGCCCGCATCGAGGAGATGGTGGAGAAGGCCAAGCGCGAGGTAGACGCCGTCATCAAGTCCGAGGGCGAGCGGGCCATCTTTGAGACCAACGTCCACGGCCTGCATCCGGAGTTGGTCAAGCTGCTGGGCCGGATGCGTTACCGCACCAGCTACGGTCAGAACGTGCTCAATCACTCCATCGAAGTATCCCATGTGGCTGGACTGCTGGCCGCTGAGATCGGCGCCAACGTGGCCGAGGCCAAGCGGGCCGGTCTGCTCCACGATTTGGGCAAGTCCATTGACCATGAGGTGGAGGGCTCCCACGTTCAGATTGGCGTGGAGCTGGCCAAAAAATACCGGGAGAGCGAGGGTGTGATCCACGCCATCCAGGCCCATCACAACGACGTGGAGCCCCGGACCGTCGTCGCCTGTCTGGTCCAGGCGGCTGACGCCATTTCCGCCGCCCGCCCCGGGGCCCGGCGGGAGAATTTGGAAAACTATATCAAGCGGCTGGAGATGCTGGAGGAGATCACCTCCTCCTTCAATGGGGTGGAGAAATCCTTTGCCATTCAGGCCGGCCGTGAGGTCCGTATCATGGTCAAGCCCGAGGTCATCAGTGAGGACCAGATGGTCCTGCTGGCCCGGGAGATCGCCAAGAAGATCGAGGACGAGCTGGAATATCCCGGCCAGATCAAGGTCAACCTGCTGCGGGAGACCAAGGCCATCGAGTACGCCAAATAATACAGTCAAAAAGAGCGGGACGCCCCCCAGCGTCCCGCTCTTTTTTGTTGATATTCTCGGAAGAACCACCGCAAAAGGCGGCGATCCGTCTTCAGCGGTACTTCACCGCGGTACCGTAGGCGATGACCTCGGCCGCCCCCTGCATGACTGAGGATGAGCCGTAACGCACGTTGATGACCGCGTCCGCCCCCATGGACTCCGCCTCGTCCACCATACGCTTGACAGCGATCTGACGGGCCTCGTTGAGCATCTCGGTGTAGCTGGTGATCTCACCGCCCACCAAAGTTTTCATCCCGGCCATAAAATCCTTGCCAAAGTTCTTGGACTGGACGACAGTACCTTTAGCAATCCCCAGCACCTCAAGCTCCCTGCCCGGAATATAATCAATGTTTACCAATAGCATATGTCTTTCCTCCTTATACAAACTCACAAACTCCTTTGCTGTATCCAGCTCCTGAAACCGCTTCCGCAGTGTCCACAGCGCGGGCAGCAGCACAGCGGCACAGACCGCCGCCAGTACAGTAAACAGGATAAGCAGCCACCGTGGAATGTTCGGGATAGCGCTCAGGGCCGCAAATCCAATGACACAGGCCAGCTGGAGCAGACCAAAAAGGGCCATTCCCAAGACAGCCGATCTCTTTTCTCTCCGCAGCCACTCAATATTTCCGCGCTTCATCCAGCTCCCCCCTCTCGATCTCCCGAATCCGCTGGATCAGTACGACGAAACTGAAGGGGATGGTAAGCAGATCTAGAATGGCCAGCAGAAGCAGCAGGCCGTGGAGTTCAGGCCAGGGGGTGTGCTCCCGTGTGAAAAGCAGCAGGGCCGCTCCAAGGATTCGGAATAGGCCGCTGAACAGCACGCTTTTAACGGCAGCCCGCTTCTGTTCCCTCTTGCGGATGTCAGTACCTTTTGGCTTCATCCTCCTCACCCCCTTGGATCTCTTTCCAGCGGCGGTACAAAGAGATGATCGCGCCTAGAGCCACCGCCAGATACAGCAGGGCAAAAAACAGAACGACGCCGGTGGCAAAGGGCTCGGTATCCCCGCCGAAGTAGCCGGTCAATAGGGCGCCAGTGAGCAGGAACATCAGGACCGCCACAGTGATCGTGACCAGTACAGCACCCAGGAAGCCTTTTCCCTTAGTAGTTTTTCGCATCGTCTTCCTCCCCCCGCTGAATCTCCCGAATCCGCTGGATCAGTGCCAGCAGAACCCCCAGAATGACCACTGCCGGGAGGGCCACCAGCACCACGATCAGCGGAAGGGGCGGAGCTTCCGCAGCCTCCACTGTAAACCCCCAAATCATCAGCGCGATGACACCAGCCATAAAGGCGGTCATTACCAGGGCCGCGATTACGGCCGCGGCATAGCGGATGGGCTTCACATCTCCGTACTGCTTATCCTGGAAGGTGGAGCCCGCCTGCTCCATCTGCTCCATCTCCGCCAGCAAGGATCCGGCATCCAGCTCGGCCAGCCGCTCCTCCCGGTTCTTCAGGCAGCGGCACAGTTCCATAGACTGCTCCAGACTGCGCTGCTCCCGCTCCAAGGTGACCAGGTGCCGCCTCATCCCGTCCGCTACCGTGATCCTGCCCGCCTGCATCCGCCGGATCTCCTCCAACGGGACACCCAACTTGCGCAGCAGCTTGATCTGCCGCAGAGTATCCACTTCCTCCTGGCCGTAGTCCCGATAGCCGTTCTCACTGTTGCGCCTGGGAGAGAGCAGGCCCTGCTCCTCATAAAACCGGATGTTCTTTTTGGTGATGCCCACCAGGGCCTCCACCTCGTTGATCTTCATGGGCTACGCCCCTTTCTGGTCCTACTCTACACCTTCCACCTGGGGGAAGGTCAAGACTTTTTCCATTTTTCCTGTAAATAGACCCGTCGGGCCAGCAGGGCCAGGGCTGCCGCCCATGCTGCCAGCAGCGCCTCGGTAGCCGGAATAGGCAGGAAGGCCCCGGCTGCCACAGCGGTGACGTCCACCGCGGCGTGGAGCAGAATGGCAGCAGGGAACCAATACCAGCCGCTCTTCCTGGTAACGGCGGCGTACACCAGTACCGACAGGGCGATCTGTACCACCATCGCCGTGATCCGCTCGAAGGCCCCCCAGAGGTAGAGTGCGGCGGGGGTAACAGCAAGAGAGGTGATAGCCGCCATACCAGCTTCTGGAATGGGGCCTATCAGCTCCTCCACCGCTGGCAGGCCGCCCCGGTTGATGGTCAGGGACAGAATGACATTGTTGACCATAGTCATTCCCAAGAGGAGGAATGACTCCGCCCCTCCGTGGCCCGCCCCATACATCAGGGCGTCTCCGGGACCCTGAGTCCACCGCCGGCCCAGCCGGAAGGCCACCCAGCGGCCGCACTCCTCAAAGATACCGGCCATCAGCCCCCCGTACAGAGCGTATAGCCAGATGCTGCTGTTCAGCGCCTGGCTCCAGACCCCGTAGTACAGCAGCCGGTGCCCCTGGGCCTCCAGCCCCATAGCGAACAGCGGGAACACCACACAGCCCAAGAGGAAGAATCTCGTGCGTCCCCCGGTCCTCCGCCGAAATAGCAGGGCCAGTCCCAGCGGGAGGGCGACCGAGAACAGCCCCACCAGCCCCATGACCAGTATGGCCGAGGAGGCTACCGCTCCATTCATTTCCATATCGCTTCCACTCCTTTCTGGTCAGACCATACATGGTCCAGAAGGGGGAATGTCAAGACTATTTTATAAATAACTTTTCTTCCTGTTGGTGGAAGGTCTTCTTTTTCAAAAAGCGGCCCCGGTCTGGCGAGACCGGGGCCGCTGTCCGCAGGTGCGCTTACAGTTTTTTAAAATCTGATACGTCCAGCACGAAGACTGTGGCTCCCCCAGCCTCCACCTGGATGGTGCTATAATTATAGTTCCAAATGGGCGCCCCGCCTATGGGATAGGGTGCGGCCACATCGATCTGGGTCCGCTTCGCACAGTTCTCCCGCAGGATCCCCATGACTTCCTCCACCCTGCTGTCCTCGACCCCGATCATCAGTGTGGTATTGCCCTCCCGCAAAAAGCCTCCGCTACTAGCTAATTTTGTCACACCGATATTTTTTTCACTCAGAGCGCCGATGGCGGCATAGCTGTCCTTGTCCCGGATCACCGCAAAGATCATTTTCATAGGTTGCTCCTCCTGTACTTCTGTTTTTTCGATGCTTTTAAGACTGATATCCCTAGTCGCTCATGTAGTATATAACGATATTATACACCATTTTGAATCAAAACTTTATTAAGATTTCCTCCGGGATATTTGGCACACATTCAGGATATCCCCCTCTACCTGAAACTTTACCTCCAGACCTCCAAACTCCATGGTGTAGATCCGGTCCGGAACCTGTTGATAAGAGGGCCTGGGGTCCTGGGCCAGCACCCCAGTCAGCGCGGGCAGCAGTCCTTCTGGAATCAGAGCCTTCCACCGCTCCGGGATATCCACCGCCAGGGACGCCTCCTTGGGTTGGCTGGCAAAGCCCCCCACCGCCTCCGGCTTACAGTCGGAATAGGGCAGGTAGGGCTTGATATCATAGATTGGGGTCCCATCCATCAGGTCAGCCCCCCTGACACGGAGGACGGGCCCCCGTTCCGTGTGCGGATCTATTCCCGCCAGCCGGACACAGCTTAGGCCGATAGGGTTTGGACGAAAGGGGGACCGGGTGGCAAAAACTCCCAATCGGCGGTTTCCCCCCAGTCTGGGCGGCCGGACAGTGGGAGTCCAGCCTTTGTCCCTGACCTCGGAAAAGTCCCAGATAAGCCAGATATGGGAAAATCCTTCCAGCCCCCGCAGCGCATTGAGGTCCCGAAACTGGGGTTCGAACACGACGTCCGCCTCCAACTCCTCCACCAGACCGCTCTGCCGAGGGATACCAAATTTTGTGTGGAACTGGCTCTCGATGTGGGCGATTACCGTCATCGCTCCGTTTTCCTCCACTCCATATCCCCTCCTCCGCCGTCCATTGTCCCCTCTATTATACAACAGGTCAGCCCCGATTTCATCCCCTGAAGCAAATTTGTTTTTGCCCCTAAAAGCCCTCCCGCAAGAAGTTCCGTCGCCCGCAGGCGACGGAATAAAATTTGATCCCGTCATTTCCGGCGACATGCGCGTCGGAAATGACACTTCTCCCGCAGGGTGGGCCGACTTTTCCGCTGGGAGTGGAGGACCACCCTGTGTATGGCTTTTCTCGAAAAAGTGTCTTTGCCGCTTTTTCAACAGTTTCAAGCCCCCCTGGTCAAAGACCAGGGGGGCTTCCTTCAGACAGAAAAGGAGCTAATCTGTTCATGCCGGTCCATCAGCCCCTGCAGCTCCTGGGCGCTGATGGGTTCCTTGACCCGGACGGTCAAGGTATAGGCCACATCTCCATCTCCCGTCTTGTTCACGGCGCAGTTGCAGATACTGCCTCCCCGTTCTTGTAGAAGGCGGAAGAGATAGTCCCGAAATTCCAGGGAGTCCCGGAATCGCACCTTGATCTCCTGCATGGTGTAGGCGTCGTTTCCAAAGTGGAATCGGTGCATCAAAAATTGTTCCAACACAATAAGCAGCGTACCTGTGATGCCGATGATATACATACCCGCCCCTAGTGCCAGCCCCACGGCAGACGTGGTCCACAAACCCGCAGCGGTGGTCAGGCCCTTGATGGAAACCCCGGTGCGGAAAATAACTCCGGCCCCCAAAAATCCCACACCGCTGACTACCTGAGAGGCTATCCGCGACGCATCCGCCCCCTTCGTCCCGTAGAGATACACCCCGGCCTCCTGCACAAGATCCGCAAAACCATATTTGGAAACAATCATCATCAACGCCGCTCCGCAGGCGACCATACAGTGTGTGCGCACCCCGGCCTCCTTCAGCCTTTTGGACCGCTCAAAGCCAATTAAAATACCGCAGACGCTGGCCAACACGATACGGAGAAAAAACTCAGCTTCCAGTATGTAGGGGATCATGGACATATACTCCTCTCAAAAACCTCTTCAGCCGCACAGCAGCTGGATCAATGTATCCCAATCCAGGCCGGACACATAGGCCCCAAGGTCCACCCCGGTTAGAGGGGACAAGTCTTCTGGGATGAGCCGCCGTCCCCGGAACAGGTCTTCCAGGGAAGACAGCTCTTCCCTGCCAAAAAAGTCACCGGACAGTTTCAGGCATTGAATCCGGCCTTTCTCCATCGCCAGTTCAGCTGATATCTGACCGAAGGGGTAATACCCCTCCCTCCTGATATCACAGCGGGGAGACGCCCCGTAGTTCCACTCCCACGTCGCGTAGCGGCTGTCCCGCAAAATCTGGATTTCCGACAAATCTCCCTGGCTCAAGACGACTGGATGGGGTGCCGCCGCAAAGACTTGTTTCCGTAGCACCTCTTTGAAACGGGCCATAGTAATGGGGCGCTCCAGATGCTCGTTGATTGAGGTGACACGGCTGCGCACGGATTTGATGCTCTTGGAGCGAATCTTGCCCTCCTTCACCTGGAGCGCCCTGGTCAGAGTATCCCGGTCACAGTCCAGCAGGATACAGCCATGATGGAGCAGCCGCCCATTCCTGAAATACTGAGAACTGCCGGATATCTTTTTCCCATCAATGGTGATGTCATTCCGACCGGATGTCTCCGCCGCCACGCCCAGTTCCTTCAAGGCAGCCAGCAGAGGCTTTGTAAACACTTCAAAACGAAATGCTTCAGCCCGGTCTTCCTCCACGATAAATGTGTAGTTCAGATTCCCCAGATCATGATACACCGCGCCTCCGCCCGACAGGCGGCGGGCTACCCGGATTCCCCTCTCATCCACGAATGTCTGGTCAACTTCCTCCAGAGTATTCTGGTATTTTCCTACTATAACAGCTTTATCATTCTGCCACAGCAAAAAATAGTCCTTCATGGGATCCATATGGGTAAAAAAATAGTCCTCCAGCGCCAGATTGTAATAGGGATCTGTGCTGGTGCTTTCATAAAATTCCATAGCGCCGGCGACCTGCTTTCTAAAACAAAAATATTACTAATAATATTTCATTTTTATATTAGATAGTATAGAGTATACTTTCTATTTTGTCAATAGCACTCCGTTTTTTGCCTATATTTTTTATCAATTATTCAAATTTTAAAATTTTTGCTCCAGAAAATATTATTAATATATTTTATCCAATTCTTTTGCCAATCGCCGGGCCATTTCCCGATGCCCCTCAAGATTTGGGTGGATTCCATCCAAAAACAACTCATGGCGCACCTGCCCGGAAACGCTCAGGAAATCCGACGCAAAGTCTACCAGGACCAGCCCGGCACTGGCTGCAAAACGTCTGAGCCACTCATTGTAGGCCAAAATGCGTGGGGCACTCTGATAGAAGTCCACCACCCCCGTCCATTTCTCTGGAGCTTTGGACCAGTCTACCGGAAGCGGAATGCCAATTACCGGAAAAATTCCCTCCGCCTCCAGTTGGTGACAGATCGCGGTCATATTGCCTCTGGCCTGGCTGTCTGTCCCGGAAAAAAAGATATCGTTGCTGCCCCCCATCACCAAGACCCGGCAGTCTCCGCCGCATCGGCGTTCCTCCAGCGCCGGACCCAGGACATCCCGTTGCAGACGAACCAGCATTCCGCCGGTCGTATCACCACTGATCCCCCGGTTGACCACCGTCCACCCACACTCTCTCTGAACAAGAGAGGTCCAGCAGTCCCGGCGAGTTACTCCCGCTCCAAATGTCAGGCTGTCTCCCAGGCATATCAGTTTCCTCCGAATGCCGTCCCCGTTTCTCCCTAGATCTTTACCTATACCACACATCGAATTTTGCCTCCAAGTTTTAATAATATATTTTTCCATCTTCCCTTGACATCTCTGTATATTCCGTCTAAAATATTGATATTCAAAATATATTTTCCTGTTTTTTGCCAATTTTAGAGCAATTTTAAGTAATATTAAACTAATATTTTAATGGAATCGGAGGTCAACTATGCGAGACATTTACTTATCTACTTACTGCGTGGCCTTTCAAGACTACCCCTGGCTGGCGGAGTGCATCCGTACCTTCCCAGACTTCCCTGTAGGTGTAGAATTTGCCACCAGCTGGACCACACCCAATTTTGACGAAAATCTGGTCCGTCAGATCCCAGTCTTCTCCCATCTGCCTATTACCCTCCACGCCCCTTTTGTGGAGGAGTGCACCATCCCCGGCAGCCCAGAGGAGCAATTCATGGAAAAGGAGTACAACAAGGCTTGTCGCCTCTATCATCAATTCCACGCTACCTCCATGGTTATGCATACCCACGAGGGTAGCTTTCCCGCCCAGGAGGGGGACCGCTGGCGAGCCCGCTCTCTGGAGGTCTTGCTGGACTGGACCCGCCGCATGATAGACGAGGGCATCCACGTAACAGTGGAAAATGTGGGCTATCCCAAAAAGAACAGCGTCCTTTTTGACCAGGAGCAGTTCGTAGCTCTTTTTGACCGTCTCCCCCAGGAGGTCGGCTGTCTGATCGATACCGGTCACGCCATGCTCAACCGCTGGGATATTCCCGCCCTTATCCGCCGAATGGGGACCCGCATCAAAGGATACCACCTCAACAACAACGACGGCTTCCACGACAGCCACTACCCTATTTACGACCCAGAGGGCTTCTGTTCCCATCAGGAGATGGACGACATTCTCCGCGCCATCGCCCAATATACACCTCAGGCCCACCTAGTGCTGGAATACGCCCCCGACGGGAGGGCAACCATGCCCGTCATCCACTCCGATATCCGCCGAGTGGTTCAAATCACAGAGTCCCTGTAGCAGCTGTACTCCCTCACAAATATTGCGCGCCCCGGCATCCGGCCTCTCAGGCCGGCTTTGCCGGGGCGCATATTTTGTGTCCGCTTCCTGTCACTTTAACACCAGCCGGCTCTGGGCAGGAGGAGGAGCCGTGGTCCCACGGGCCACCAGCTGAGGATGGCACTCCACCTTGTACCGCGGCACTGTGCCGGCCGCCCCAGCTCCCCCCGGAGGCATTTTGAGCTTTTGCAGCAGCACTTCCACCGCGCTCCGGGCCAACATCTCAGTGTGCTGATCCACTGTGGTCAACGATACACCGGTCAGCCGGGAATAAAATAAATTATCAAACCCCAGCACCGATACATCTTCCGGCACAGAAATGCCCCTCTCTCGAAGGGAGTCAATCACTCCGTATGCCAGCATATCATTGATACAGACAATGGCGGTGACTCCCTGGTCGTACAGCTTCTCGTTCTGGGCCAGCAAGTAACCCGCGTGGTAATCATTGAGCCGTTCGGCCAGGTTGTCCGCCTCCGAATTGTTTTCAATACATAAGACCAGGTCATTGTCGGGCAGATGCTGTGCGAAATAGGCTTTCAGCCCGTTCAGCCGCTCCGTCCGAGCAGTGTTCCGTTTCAGAGGGCTGGTAAGTACAGCGATGCGCTGATGTCCCAGCGCATGGAGGTGTTCAGCAGCCAACCGGCCCGCCAGACAGTTATTCAGCTCTATGATATCTGTTTCCAGATTAGAGATGCGGTCACAAATGGTAACTACCGGTATCTTAGCTGACACCTCAGCAAAGGCAGCCGGATTATCCGGCGGCGACAGCAGGATGACTCCGGGATAGTTATTGCTGACCGCCATCTCCATATACAGCTTTTCCGACTCCGTATCGTGGTAAGTGCAGCAGGAGACCACCTTATACCCCTGGGCGTAACACACGTCCTCGATGCTGCTGAGCATGGCTGTGTAATACGGGTTGGTCACGTTTGCCATCAGCACCATAACGGTCTTGGGCCGAGGCCCCTGCGTAATGGGACGTTTCGCCTTATAGTTCAACTGGGCAGCAGCGGCATAGACCCGGTTGACAGTTTCCTGGGAAAAGGAGGCACTGCCGCTCTGGTTCAGAATCAGAGAAACCGTGGTCTGGGAAACTCCAGCTAAACGCGCCACGTCGTGCATGGTAACGGTAACCCTTTTCATTGTTCAACACCTTGCTCAGCTTTTCAGAATACCACCGCCCAGCAGAGGAGCAGGGAACCCCCTCCGCTGGCCGATGGTAATATTTTATCACAAATTCCAGCCTCTGTATAGTTTTTATGTGCGATACCTTTCGGTTTTGTTCTTTTTATGGTCAATACGGTCATCTAACGCAGGAAGCAGTCCATAGCCTTACCATCCGCCCGAGGCAGTTCCACCCCCAGAAGCTTGGCGTAGGTGGGCGCCTCATCTACCACCAGCCCCCGCTCCAGCGTAGTCCTCTCCCGAAAATCAGGTCCCTTTGCCACAAAGACGGGCTGCGCCCCCAGGTCCGGGAGGTATCCGTGGGTAGCCCGGCCGAAGCGGTAATCGTTCACGTCGAAGTTCTGCACCAGCGGACGCACCGCCTTGTCTCCAAAGGAGGTATAGCCGTCGCTCTCGATCACGAAGCTGAAGCCGCCGTAAAGATGCTCCTCATCTCGTGCTTCCTCGGCTGTGAACAGTCTGCCGATCCCATAAACTCCCTCCTGCCGCAGCTCCTCCAGGCACTGATAGACGGCCTGTTTCAACGCCTGGTCCTCCGGGTCCCGGAGATAGACATTGGAGGACATGGCATTGGAGAAGCAGTAGGCGCGCCAGTCCACTACGTTGCCCTGTTTGTCCACATCGATAAAGCCACGATCAGCCAGCAGCACATTCAAATTGATAGCCCGGCAGATATCCCTCTGTCCATGGTCACTGACCAGAACCAAGTTGGTTTCCTCGGCTACACCGGCAATCCGGCACGCCTCCATCAGCTCCCCGATATACCGGTCCAGATTGGCCCGAGCCTCGTCCAAATAGGAGCTAAACACCCCGTGGGCATGGCGATAAGTATCAAAGGTGCCCGTGTGAACAAACATCACCTCAGGGGCATGTTGACGAATCACATCGCTGGCCACATGGATGATGAAGTCGTCCACCGTGGGCCACTGCATGAAATTCTTTTTGCCGCCTTTTTCATAGCCAGCGGGCAGGTACCTCTTATTCGCCTCTATGATGTCCAGCATAGCAGGGCTGGAACCCGCGTCGGCGAAGCTGCTGCGCAATGTGTCTCCAGGATGGGGCATCCAGTATTCAGCCATCAGCCAATCCACATTCTTGTTCCCAGCGGTAACAGGCCAGGAGATGGCGCCTGTGGTATACCCGGCTTTTTTTGCCGCCTGGAAGATGTCCTCCACCTGGATGGCGTCGCTGAACCACAGCCAGTTGTCATCCTTGTTGGTGGTGGTAAAGGAAAAGTTACTGGTGACACCGTGCTTTCCCACATAGCATCCGGTCATCATGGACACATGGGCCGGATAAGTCACAGAGGGATATATGGTACGCATACCTCCCGTGACCTCACAGCCTCCCGCCAAAAATTTCTGAAAATTAGGCAGCCTCCGCAGGGCGTCTACGTCCTCACATACCATAGCGTCTACGGAGTAGACTAAAATACGTTTTTTCATTGCAGCATCTCCTTATTTGCGTACTCCGCTCCCGCCCGCCGGCAGGCCAGAGTCCTATCGGCTCAACGCCTTTTGCACCGCCCGGGCCCAGCCATCCAGCCGTTCCAGGCGCTCCTTCTGTTCCATCCGCGGCCGGAACAGCTGTGTCCGCCGAAGCCGTTCCAGCTCCGGCAGGTCATACAGTCCCATAGCCAGTCCAGCCATTTGTCCCGCGCCCACGGCTACCAGCTCCTCATACTTTCCAAGGACAACAGGGCGGTCCATAATGTCACTCTGAAATTGCGTCAGATAGCGATTTTTCGTAGGCCCCCCAGCCATCCGCACCTGACTGGCAGGCGCGCCCATATCCCGCTCCATGGCTCTCACGATATCGGCCACTTGGTATCCAATGCTCTCTATCCCAGCTCTGACCAGCTCCGCCCGCCCGGTCAGCCGGCTCATCCCCACAAAGCAGGCAGAGGCGCCATCGTCCCAGTAGGGCGCTCCGATCCCCGTGAAGGCAGGTACCAGATAGGTATGGTCACCTGGGTCAGCCCGACAGGCCAGCGCCTCGGTTTCCTCTGGGCAGGACACCAGCTCCAGACCGTCCTTCAGCCAGGTGGTGACCGCTCCAGCATAGTTCACCACACCCTCCAGAGCGTATACAGTCTTTCCATTCATCCGCCAGGCCACCGTGGTATTGAGTCCATTCTGGGACTCCAGCGGTTCTTCTCCAATATTCATCAGTACGCAGGTGCCTGTTCCGTGACCCGCCATGCAGTCCCCCCGCTCCACGCATCCGTGTCCAAAAAGGGAGGCATGGGAGTCCCCGATAGCACTTCGGATCGGCACCGGATGGTCCAGCAGTCCTCCCAGATCTGTCTGTCCATATTCCCCATCAGAGCCGCACACCTGGGGCAGCACTGACATGGGGATATCAAATATCCGGCACAGCTCCGGATCCCACTCCATGGTATGGATATTAAACAGCTGGGTGCGGGAGGCGTTGCTGCAATCCGTTCTGTGGACTTTTCCTCCGGTGAGCTGCCAGATCGTCCAAGTATCCATGGTGCCGATGCAGAGCTGTCCCCGTTCAGCCTTCTCTCTGGCCCCAGGCACATGTTCCAGCGCCCAGGCCACCTTCCCGGCAGAGAAAAAGGGGGAGGGGACCAGCCCGGTACGCCGCTGAATTTCCGGATAATCGCCTCGTTCCTGGATATGGCGGCACAGCTCCGCCGCTCGGTTACACTGCCAGACGATAGACTCACACACCGGCCTGCCTGTATCCCGCTCCCACAGGGCCACGCTCTCCCGCTGATTGGTGACCGCCACGCCGGCCAGCCGCCGGGAATCAATCCCGCTGTCCCGTACCGCCGCCTGAGCAACCCGAATAATATTTTCCGCGATCTCCTGGGCATCGTGCCCCACCCATCCCTGGGCGCTGATTAACTGCCGGTGGGGAAGGTCCCGGCGCAGGACGAACTGGCCCTGGCCATCCAGCAGGATCGCTTTGGTCCCCTGGGTGCTCTGGTCAATCGACAAAATATAGCCTCGTTCCATAGAGATCCTCCTTTCCCGCTCCTTTCACAATTTTATTCCTGGGGAAAAATCAGTTCATTGATAGCCGGCCACACCAGCGCTACGGAGAGGGCGGCAGCAGCGGCCAAAAGCAGCATGGCCCACGGCAATACAGAAATGGGATAAAGCAGCAGGAACACACAAAGCGACCCGTACACCGCCCCCATCGCCAACAGCGTACGGGGGAGCCGGGCGAAGGACAGCAGCACAGCGTCCCACAGCGCTGAAAAGAACGGTATGCTGCTGTCCGCCAGCAGAGGGACCAGATATACGCCCGTCATTGCCGCCAAAAACAGCGACAGGGATATAAAGAGCCAAAGCATTGTCCGTCCCGCTCCATCCAACTGTTCAGCTACGCTGGCGCTCCACAGGATAATCAGCAGGTACAGTCCTACCACCGCTTCCAGCTGGATGCCCCGCCAGAATTTGGCTTTAAATACATACCAAAAGTCTACCCAGCAGCTCGAATTTCCCCGGTCGTCAGCCCGTCTGGTCAGCACCCCATTCATGGCCAGCAGCGCCGGTCCTACTGTGAGCAGCGGCAGAGAAAAGGCCGTGAATAGGAGATTGGCCAGCAGCAGAGCCTTCCACTCCTCCAGAAAAAGCCGTTTAAGCAGTTCCGTTGTCTGTCCCATGTATGCCTCCCAATGTATGGACGGTCAAGAGATCACGATGTGTCCCTCCGAAGGGGCATCCGGCAGGACCGCCACATCTCTTATTTTCTGGATCTGGACATCATACACGCCGTCGCCGGCAGTGGATACCCGGATCGCTCCGTCTGTGCTGTTGTAGAATACCTCGGCCCCACCGGCTATATACCGCATTGCCACTGTCCGGCTGGCCACGCTGTCGAACATCCCCACCGCGATCTTGGGAGACATGGCCTGAACGAAGTCCTTGCCGTTGGAGGTATCCTTGCCGTGGTGGTTCATTTTTACCACATCGCTAGCAATATCCTGCCCATACGTCTCTGTCAGCGCCTGTTCCCCAGTAATGTACAGGTCGCCGCTAGTCCAAAAGCTAGACTGACCATAGGTCAGACGCATGGCAATCGAACCGTCATTGGCGTCCAGATAGCCGCCGGCCACCTCCTCCGTATCCCCCGGAGTCGGACCAAACACCTGAACTTGGACTTCCTCCCCCAAAGAGAAGGCGTCCCCCGCCTCTAAAACTTCACAGGGCAGGGACAGTTCTTCTATCTTTTCCATCATGGCTCGGTAGGTCCCGCTGTCATATTCATGCCCATTGACATAGACCTGCCCGATTTCAAAATTGTCTGCTACTGTGACAAACCCTCCCACATGGTCCGCATGCGGATGAGAGAGGACCAGAACGTCGATCTTATCTACACCCATAGCCAGCAATTGGTTTGTCACCTCCTGCCCTCCAGGTACGTTTCCACAGTCCACAAGCATCACCATCCCATCCGGCGAAGTATAGACCGCGCTGTCGCCGGTGGTGACCGCCTCCTTACCCGTTCCGTAGATCGTCTGTAGATAAAGGTAGCGGGCGGTCAATTTCCCTTGGTCTTGGCTGGTGTCAAAAACCAGATCAAAGTAATCCTCCGGCTGGGACATTTCTCCCTCTTTCAAAGCCGAGGAAGCAGAAGCGGAGTCCTCTGGTCCTGACGCGGACACAGATGTGCCGCTCTGACCGCCGCTGATATCCCCTGGCTCTCCCGCACACGCGGTCAGCATCGCTAGCGCCAGAAGGGAAGTCCAGAAAAGTTTATGTTTCATGACCAAGTTCCCCCTTTATCATCGGAAAAGGGGGGCAGGGCCTGGCCCTGCCCCCACATGGGAAGTTATGCTATACCTGGAACACCGTCCGCTCAGGGATTGGACATATTGTATAGGTCAATCGCTTCCTGGATGGTCTCCTCAGCAGTCTTGATGACGTCGTCGATGTTAGCCTTAGGATCGCTGGACACGGTTTCGATGGCCAGCTTGTTAGCCACCTTCATCTCGTTGGAGATGGGGATATAGGGGTTGGTAGCGGAGTCGTCAGAGGCGGCCAGGGACTCGTACACGCCGGTAACGGCGGGGAAGGTGTTGGCCACATAGTCGTTATAAGTATCGCTGGTATAGGACTCCTGGTTGGGAGCCAGATAGCCGGTGGCGACAGCAAAGGAAGCGGCCTGCTCGCCGGTGCTGGCGAACTTGATAAATTCATAGGCGCCCTGCTGTTCAGCGGTGTCGCCGGTGTTGCAGATCCACAGGCCGGTGCCGCCGGCGGGCTCGCCGGAATTCATGCCGGCCTCAGTGGCGGAGATCATGGGGATGATTCCCACTTCAAAAGCGCCGTTGGCAGCGTCCAGAATCTTGGTGGTCATAGAAACCACGCCCATGAACATGGCGCAGTCGCCGGAAGCCATCTGGGGAATAACCTCAGCCTGGTAGTCAGAACCGTAGGCCACACACAGCTTTTCCGCGTGGAGCTTCTGATACACGTCCAGCATATTGTAGATGGCGTCGTGTACTTTGGCATCCTTGGTGTACAGACACTCGGTGATCCGCTCGCTGCCCAGGCCGTTGTTGTTGTTATATGCCTGCAGGCCCTCACGGCCCAGAGCGGCGTTGAAGTAGAAGCCATCGGGATGGAAGCCGACGCCGTAGGTGGTATAACCGCCCTCGACCAGTTTGACGCAGGCGTCATAGAGATCGTTGAAGCTCTTGATCTCCTTGGGATCGATGCCGGCCTCAGCCAGCATATCGGCGTTATAGTAAATGCCGGGATAGCTGTAGCCCACAGGGTAACCGACCTGGTTGCCCTCGTTGTCGCAGTAAGCGGTGCGGATGGCTTCCCAGGTGCTCTCCAGCTCAGGCCAGCCGTTGGTATCGGCGTCGATAAAGCCCTGGAGCGGGACACAGTATTCAGCCGTGGCGTACATAGCTACGTTCTCCACAGGACCAGAGAACATGGAGGGCAGATCGGCCTGGGCGGTAGAGCCCAGCTTGGCGTTCAGCTCGGTCTGATTGCCCTGATACTCGATGGTCACATGATAGGCGTCCTGGCTCTCATTGAAGGCGTCAATCACCTTCTGCAGGTGGTCCACGTTGGCCTGGCCAAAGGCGGTCCACCACAGAACCTCGACAGGCTCGCCGGAGGTGGAGGGGGTGCTGGCGCTGGTGCCCGCGCCGGAAGACGCGCTGCCCTTGCTGTCGTCGGGCTTGTCTTTGCCGCCGCAGGCCGCCAAGCTCATAGTCATGGCAAGCGCAAGAACAATGGATAAGACCTTTTTCATACTAATGCTCCTTTTCCAATTTTTTATAAAAAGCCTCTTTGCTTTTTACAACATCAGGATAGGCCTCAGCCCTTCAGGCCGCCGGCTGTCATGCCCTTGATAATGTAATCCTGACCCAAAATATAGATTAGGACCGAGGGAATGATAGCTACCACGGCGCCGGCCAGAATATGTCCGTAGTTCACCACATCGGCTGTGACTAGATAGGAGATTCCAATCTGGATGGTCCGCATCTCGTCCCGGCTGGTGACCAGCATAGGCCAGAAATACTGGTTGTAGATCTGGACGAACAGATAGATCGCCAACGAGGAAATGGTAGGGATGGACAGGGGCATAGCCACACGGAAGAGAAACCCCATGTCACCGCATCCATCCAGAATAGCGGCCTCCTTATAATCTTTGGGCAGGGTCATAAAATACTGCCGCATTAGGAAAATAGCGGTGCCCGAAATGAGGGAGGGCAGGACCAAACCGATATAGGTGTCAATCAGGTCCATGTTCTGAATGGTAACATAGTTGGTGATGACCACCACCTCGCCAGGGATCATCGTCGTCATCAAAATCAGGGTAAACAGCAGGTTTTTCCCAGGGAATTTGAAGAACACGAAGCCGTAGGCTACCAGACAGGAGATTATGACTTGGGCCACGATACACACCAAGCATACCACGGCAGAGTTTTTCAGATAGTGAAGAATGGGGATCTGCCGAAAAACCTGAGCATAGCTCTCCAGGGTGGGGTTGGCTGTGATCAGCTTCAGGGGATAGGTCATCAGCTCCTGATCCGTCTGCAGCGAGAAGCATACGCCGACAATCAGCGGAGAAATGAACAAAATACCGATGATCGTCTTGAGAGCAAAGGAGGATATCTCTCCCGCTATTTTCTTCTGATGGGGCGTAATCATTGGTAATGCACCACCTTTTTCTCCAGGGCGAACTGGATCCTGGTGAACAGGAAGATCAGCCCAAACAGGAACAGGGCCTGCACGCAGGCCGTTTCAAATCGACCGTTAATAATGGCGTTCTCGTATATGTAGTAGATTAGTGTCTTCGTCTGGTTAGCCGGACCGCCCTGGGTCAGCAGTCTGATCTGAGCAAAGCTCTTGAACGAGCTGCCGATGTTCAGAAACAGGACAAAGAAAATCTGAGGAGAGGCCATTGGAATAATGATATCCTTAATTCGGCGGAAAGGGCCGGCCCCGTCCAGCAGGGCGCTCTCCAGCAGGTCCTCAGGCACATTCCGAAAGCCTACCAACAGGAAGATGAAACTCACGCCAATATGCATCCAGATTGTCATAGCGCAGACCGCCCAGATGGCATGGGGCATCTCGTTTGTCCAGGCGATCTCCGTACCCAGAATATTATTCAGCAGGCCGTTCTTCTGGCGGTAGATAAACAAGAAGATAGCGGCAGCCGGGGAGGAGGCGATGGCCATGGGCAAGGCGTACATGGTCTGGTAGACCTTGGAAAAACGGACCTTTTTCGTCGCCATCAGGGCAAAAATCATAGCGACAATAAAGGTAAAAAACAGGTTGATAGCGGCCATCTTCAAGGTAACGGCCACCACATCCCAGAAGGAGTCCTTGGTCAGCACTCGGATCCAGTTGTCCGGACCAACCCACTGGGTAAAGTTACCCTGCTTATTGGTCAGCGCGAAGGACAGTACAATAGTCTTGATAAAGGGATAAAAGGTAAACAGCGTGAACAGGGCCATAGCAGGAAAGATCAGTACATAGGGCAGCGGTTTGACCCGTCCCAGGCGCCGTTCCTTCCCCGGTTCCCTTTGGAGTTTGCTCAAAATTTTCACCCTTCCTCTGTTCGCTCAAAGCATCAAACGGTCATCCACCCGGCCTCAGGCCAGGATGGGATAAGGGCACGGGGGAGAGAACAGCTCAAGGGCCATACGGTCCCGGAAGCCCCGCATAGGGGCAAAGGTAAACCGCTCCACCCCCCGCCGGTCCTCGGGCAGCCGAGGAACAGAGACGGTCAGAACACGTTTCCCCTGATACCGAAACACATGAGCCGCATATCCGAACAGCTGTTCAGTATAACCCTTACCCTGAAGCTCTGGCAGGACAAACATGGTCCTGACATGGCCGCAGTCCTCAGGAGTCTCCTCCTCGTTTTCCATCCAGACAAAGCCCACAGGGCGGCCCTTTAGGCGGCAGACAGCCAAATAATCCGGATTGTAGGCCGTCAGCTCTCTGGCCCGTGCCAGCCACTCCGCTCCGTCAAAGGGCACTTCCGCTCCCTCTGTCTGCCGGGCGTGGGCTCTGGCCAGTTCCTCCAGGACCTCACCTAAGTCCACCGGGTCCACAGCCATATTAATGTCGGCTCCCGCTACGCCGCTCCAGGCCCGCCGCAGTTCCGGCGGGAGGTGGGAGCCGTCATTCATATACTCCACAGAGAAATTGCCCTCCCGGTCTACATGAATCAGGCTGACCGAGGTGTTGTCCCCATGGCCTACCACTTTCACATCAGACATGGGCCGCCCCATCATAGCGCATAGGCCAGCCTTGATGGTACAGGAGTGGGATACGCACAGGGCATTCCCGTCCCCCACTTCCCGGGCAATGCGCCGCAGGCCGAACAGCAGACGGTCTGCCACCTGCTGAAAGGTACTGGCCCCCGGAGTAGTATTGGCCCAGGGGTGCTCATCCCAATCTTTGCTTTCTTTGGGATATTCCTTGGCAATATTGCCCCAGGCCATATCCTCCCAGACACCAGTGGTGACTTCCCGCAGGTGGATCCTCACTCGGATGGGCAGCCCTCGCTCCTTGGCGATGGGCTCCACTGTCATGATAGAACGGAAGGCGTCGCTAGAATAGATGCCGTCGATAGGGATATCCCGAAAACGGCGGCGAAGCATCTCATTTTGCAGATAGCCCTTCGTGGTGACCAGAGCGTCCGTCTGTGCCTGAGTCCGCCGGCAGGCGTTTCCTTCTGACTCGCAGTGCCGGACCAAGTAAATGTTTGCCATTCCAGATTCTCCCTCCATTCCGCCTCGTTACTATTAGTAAAATTTTAACGATTTCTTTTAAGAATTTTCAATTTTATTTTACACATATTTTATTACTTAGTCAAGATTTTTTGTTTAATTCTTGTAAAAATTGTGTAAAATATCTCCTTAAATGTTTTTTAATATTATTAATATTACATATAAAGGCCGCCGTTTATATTCATGGCATCACCAGTCACATAGCTGGACAGGTCGCTGGCGTAGAACAGCACCGCGTTAGCAATGTCCTCGGCAGTGCCGTACCGGCCCAGGGGGATATAGGTCTTGGGGTCCTTCTGGGACCAGGAGAGCGTTTTGCCCATCGGTGTCAGGATATTGCCAGGACACACAGCGTTGGAGGTAATGTTGTATGCGGCGCCATGAAGCGCAAAGCATTTGCTCAGGTTCAGGATGCCGGCCTTGGCCGCCGCATAGGAGGCGTCAGAACTTCGGCCGCCCCGCAGCGCCGCCAGAGAGGACATATGGACGAGCTTGCCGTAATTCTGCTCCTTCATGACGGCAAATACCGCCTGGGTGCAGAAGAACATAGCCTTCAGGTCAATGTTCATCATCTTGTCCCAGCTCTCCAGACTGATCTCCTCTATAGGTGTGGAGCCGGTAATGCCGGCGTTGTTGACCCACACATCGATCCGGCCGAACAGCCCCTTGATCTCCTCAACCTTCTCCTTGATATGGTCAAAGTCCGCCACGTTGAACAGCACACACTTGGCCTGCCCCCCCTGGGCGATGATGTCGTCCACCACCCTCTGGGCCGTTTCCATATTGATGTCAGTAATGACCACCTTGGCCCCAAACTCCGCCAGGCGGCGGGCAATCGCCTCGCCAATCCCCCGGCCGGAGCCGGTGACCACGGCCACCTTATCTCGCATAAACATATGGTCCATTGACCCGATCTCCTTTCCTGTCGGGCAGGCGGGGTCATCGCCGCGCCCGCCCCTCCGAAGGGCGGCAGGAGGCCGCCCTTCGGGTCCGTTAAGCCTTATGAACCGCGGCTCCGAAGGCGTCCAGAGCGGCCTCCCGCACCATCTCCGCCAGAGAGGGGTGGGCCACTACCATCCGTTCCCACTCCTCCAGAGTCAGCTTTTTGTCTACCGCCAGGGCCCCAAAGGCAATCAGTTCAGAGGCATTTTCTCCGACGATAGTAACGCCCAGAGTCTGCTTGGTGGCCTTATCCGCCACCACGAACACCCGTCCGGAGGCTCCCTCCGCCAGCGCCATACCATTGGCGGAGTAGTCAAAGGTACCCAGAGCCGGATCAAAGCCAGCCTCTTTGGCACTGTCCGTATTCAGTCCCACAGAGGCAAAGCAGGGATTCGTATAGACGCAGCTGGGCACAGGTGCCCGGTCTTTGGGTGCCTTGCCTGTCAAGATATGGGTCAGAGCCGCTTCGCCCTCGGCGTAAGCCGCATGGGCCAGCTGGATCCCTCCCGCTACATCCCCGATGGCGTATACGCCCTTCAAATTTGTGCGCTGGGCGCCGTCTACCAGGATGTGCTTCTTCTCGCTCAACTTCAGTCCCAGGGCCTCCGCGTCGATCCCGGACAGATTGGGGCGTCGTCCCACCGCCATCAGCACCTGATCCGCTTCTACGCTGTCCTGCTTTCCGTCCAGCTCATAGACCGCCCGCAGGGCGCCGTTTCCTTTCTCCACCCGCAGCATCTTAGCCCCGGTGAGAATACGGATCCCCTGCTTTTTCAGCGCAGATACCACCATATTGGCAGCTTCCTTCTGATCCCGGGGCAGCAGACTGGGCAGCATCTCAATAATCGTGATCTCAGTGCCGTAGCAGGCAAAGGCGCTGGCCAGTTCCAACCCGATGACACCGCCGCCCATCACCACCATACGGCGGGGCAGCCGCTCCAGATTCAGCGCTCCGGTGCTGTCAATCGTCAGCTCATGGCCGGGGATGGGCACCGTCATGGGGACCGAGCCGGTGGCGATCACCACATTTTTCCCCTTGTACTCCTGTCCGCCGCAGCGGACCACCCGGTTTTTCTCCAGACTGGCCTCGCCGTTTATCACGGTGACGCCGCACTTTTTCAGCAGAAACTGTACGCCGCCCACCAGCTTGGCCGTCACTTCCCCTTTGCCCTTCTGAATCTTGCGGAAGCTGAAAGAACCGGCATCCCGGAAAATCTCCCTGTCTACCAGCGAGCGGACCTTTTCCATGGCGTTGGCCTTGTCCACCAGGTATTTAGTAGGGATGCAGCCTACGTTCAGGCAGGTCCCACCCAGATGCTCCTTTTCAAACAGGGCTACCTTCTGCCCCTTTTTAGCCGCGGCGATGGCTAAAGAGTATCCCCCCGGGCCGCCGCCCAGCACCAAAATATCAAACGTTTCCACAGCGAATTCCTCCTCAGCCCAGCATCAGGGCAGGATTCTCCATCAGCAGCTTCAGCTCACGCAGGAACTGGGCTCCATAAGCTCCGTCAATGATCCGGTGATCGAAGGACCCGGTCACGCTCATCATATGGACGGGCTGGAACTGCTGTCCGTCCCAAACGGGCTGCACAGCGATCCGTCCCACCGCCAGGATACAGCTCTCCGGCGGATTAACGATGGCAATAAACTGATCCACGTCAAACATACCCAGATTGGAGATGGTAATGCTGCCACATCCCATGTCCGAGGGGGCCAGTTTGCTGTCCCGGGCCTTTTTCACCACCTGGCGGTACTTGTCCGCAATCTCCTCCAGCCCCATTGTGTCAATTCCCTTTACTACAGGGACCAGCAGAGCGCCCTCCAGACCCACGGCCAGACCCACATTGGTATGGCGGTAGACCCGGACCTCGCCGCCCTCGCAGCGGGCGTTGACCAGAGGGAACTTTCGGGAGGCCACGGCGATGGCTTTGGCCATAATGTCGTTGTAGGATAGCTTGACGCCCCGCTTCTCCTGATAGCTCTGCTTGAGGGCCATGCAGGCCTCCATATTGATATTTACCGTACACTGCCAAGCCGGGATATTCTGGACAGACTCCAGCATCCGGCGGCCAATGACCTCCCGGGTCTTGGTCATGGGTAGGACCTCATATTCCGCCTCAGTGGGCGCGGCGATTGGAGCTGACCGGGCCTGCTCCGCCGCCTGGGCCGCACGCACATCCTTGCGGGTAAGCATCACTCCATTGGCCGGAGTCAGGCCGGCCAGCTCCACACCCAGCTCCCGGGCCAGCATTTTGGCGTTGGGCATAGCAGGCCACAGGGTCTTGGCTGCCGCGGGGGCCGCAGGACGAGGGGCGGGAGCAGCGCCCTTGATGATGGGGATATATTCCTCCTCATCCAGAACGCCGGCGGCAGGAGCGGCAGGGGCGGCTGGTGCCTGAACAGCAGGAGCGGCAGCGGGACGGGGGGCAGCGGCTCCGCTCCCGATCATCATCAGCACATCCCCGGAGGTAACATCGTCCCCCTCCTTGACCAAAATCTCCAGCACGGTGCCGGCCAGATAACTCTCTACCGGCAGCACCGCCTTGTCTGTTTCCGCCTCCACCAGAGTATCGCCCCGTTTGACCTTGTCGCCCACCTTGACCAGTACGCTGGTGATCCGGGCCGCGTCGGTGGTCTGTCCGGCGGAGGGCATTTTGATGGGCTGGCCGCCGGCCGCCGGCGCCGGCTTCTCCGGTTCGGGCCGGGCCGCCTGAACCACAGGAGCGGCAGGGGCGGATTCCCCGCTCCGGACATAGCTCTTCCGATCCTCTTCAGAGCCCACGGCTACCAATACATCTCCGGCGTGGACATCGTCGCCCTCCGCGACCAGAACATCCAGCACGACGCCGGCAGCATAGCTCTCTACCGGCAGGATCGCCTTATCAGTTTCCGCCTCTACCAGAATATCGCCCCGCTTCACCGGATCTCCCGCCTTTACCTTGACACTGGTAATCCGGGCTTCATCGGTGGTCTGTCCGGCAGAGGGCATTTTGATCTGCTGTACCATAGTTCGGTCCCTCCCGATCACAGCCTGGCCAGTTTGCGCGCGCCCTCAATGATGCGCTGGGTAGAGGGGATCACAAACTGCTCCAGCGGCGGAGAGAAGGGGGTAGGCGTATCTGTGGCGCCCAGGCGGACAATAGGCGCATCCAGCAGGGTGATGGCGTTCTCAGCTACATAGGAGCCCAGTTGAGCGCCCCAGCCGCAGTTGTAGTGGTCCTCGTGGACGATCATCAGCTTTCCGGTCTTCTCCAGCGAGGCCAGCACCGTATCATAGTCGAAGGGGACCAGGCTGCGGGGGTCGATAATCTCACAGCTGATGCCCTCCTTCTCCAGCTCTTCCGCGGCCTCCATCGCCCGATACCACATCAGCAGGTTGGCCACGATGGTTACATCCTTGCCCTCCCGGCGGATGGCCGCCTTTCCAAAGGGAACGGTGTAATCTCCCTCGGGCACCTCGCCGGCGGAGCTGAGCTGGCCGGCCTCCTTTCGGGAGCCTCCGTACAGCAGCTTGTGCTCGAATACCAGCACTGGGTTGTTGTCCCGGATGGCCTGCTTCATCATGCCCTTGGCATCATAGGCGGTAGAGGGGCAGATGACCTTCAGTCCGGGCACATGAGTAAAATAGCTCTCCAGGCTTTGGGCGTGCTGGGCACCGCGGTTGGTGGCGCCGCAGGGGGCCCGCATGACCATCGGCACAGACACCTGACCGTTGGACATATAGCGCATCTTGGCCGCCTGATTGACCAGCTGATCCATCATGCAGAACAGGAAATCGCCATACTGCAGGTCGGCCACCGGGCGCATCCCCGCCATAGCCGCGCCGACACACACGCCGGAAATCATGATCTCCGCGATGGGCGTGTTGATGACCCGAGCCTCGCCAATGGGCACCGGCGTGCCGCCGAAGCCCTTATCGTCAGCGGATCTCACATTAGCGCCGAACTCGTCAGCCAGCCCCTTCGTAACGGTAAAGGCGCCGCCCATACCTCCGGGGATATCCTCGTCCTCACCGATGCAGAATACGGTGGGATCTCTTCTCATTTCTTCCGCAATGGCGCTCTTGAGCGCGTCAGCGATAGACATCACAGCCATCACTCATCATCCTCCTTAAACACGTTGATCAGAGCGTCCTCGTTGGCCGGGAAGGGCGCCTGCTTGGCGTATTCCACCGCGTCCTCGATCTCCTGCTCGATAGCCGCCTCTTCTTTTTGCAGTTCCTCCTCCGTGATCACGCCGTGTTCCAGGATCTTCTTCCGGAACAGAACCACAGGGTCCTTGGCAAACCACTCGGCCTCCTCCTCCTTGGGGCGGTAGCCGCAGGCGTCGTTTCGGGAGTGTCCGCCGTGGCGGTAGGTCTTCAGCTCCAGGATAGTAGGACCCTCCCCAGCCCTAGCCCGAGCAATGGCCCGCGTAGCAGCCTCGTTGACAGCCAGCACGTCGTTGCCGTCTACCACCTCGCTGGGAATGCCGTAGATGGCGGCCCGGTCGGCGGCCACGTTCTCCTGCAGGCAGGTCAGGCTGATTGAGGTGGTGGCAGAGTACAGGTTGTTCTCGCACACAAAGATCACCGGCAGCTTCCACAGGCCGGCCACATTCATCGTTTCATGGTAGGAGCCCTCATTGCTGGCCCCGTCGCCAAAGAAGCAGACCACCACATTGTTCTTCTTCTGCATCTTAAAGGCCAGAGCGACACCCGCCGCGATGGGCAGGTTTCCGCCAACGATGGCGTTGGCCACCATAGCGCCCACAGAGATGTCGCCGGTGTGCATAGCGCCGCCCTTGCCGCCGCAGCAGCCCTCGGCCTTGCCGAACATCTCACACATCATGGCCTTGACGCTGATACCCTTGGCGATATCATGGCCGGCGGGCCGATGGGTGGAGGCCATCCAGTCCTCATGGCTCAAATCGTAGAGCATACCGACGGCGCTGGCCTCCTCGCCAGTGCTCTGGTGGATGGTGCCGGGCATGATGCCCTCTAAAAACAGATAGTAGATACTCTCCTCATACTTTCTGATCTCGTACATCTTTTTGTACATTCCAAGGGCTTTTTCTTTCGATGGGAAATCGCTCATGATCATATCCTCCTGCTCATTACATTTTGCCGGCTGTGCCGTATTCCTTCCCACTGTTTTCCAACCAGTCCCGTCCCTTCTCCCCCTCTTTTTATTACTAATATTTTATTTCCTCGAACGTAAAGCAAGTATACTTCTAGCTCTTATTTTTGTCAATAATAGACTGAAAATAAATTTTTTCAAATCTAATTTATCTATTTTTTCTCAACCTTCTTTTACTCACGTTGTTTTTTTATTTTTCGAACAATATTTTATTTTCTTTTATAATTATTTATTTTTACTAACATTTTTCTTTTATTTTTCTTATTTTTTACATTTCATTTCTCTTTTTATTAATTACTAATATATTTTTCAGGTTGATGGTATTCCTCTTTACCTTTTTATTCGGCACTTTTTACCTTCATTTTACTTGTGTTTCCCAAAATCATCATGTATAATAGCCAAAATCGAGCGATCGATTTAGATCAGGCCGGCAGCCTACTCCATTCTTATAGTCTGTCAGGCTAATAAAGTAAGGAGGACCAAATATCCGCGCGGCTTGCGGTACAGCAGTGTGGAGACCTGCTGCAACGTCCGCGGAGTTCCGCTCTCCGCGGGCAAGGGGTCACAGGCAGAGGCCGTGACACCAAAGCCGATCACTATGGCGACTCTCTCCCTTAGAAACATCAAAAAGATCTATCCCCATGCCAGCAACGGCAAGAAAAAGAAGGCTTCCAAAAAAGGCGAGGCTCCCACAGGCGAAAAAGCCAATCTTGAGGTGACCTCCCAGGGCGTGGTAGCTGTCCAGCAATTCAATCTGGATATCTCTGACAAGGAGTTTATCGTACTGGTCGGTCCCTCCGGCTGCGGAAAATCCACCACGCTTCGGATGGTCGCCGGTCTGGAGGAGATCTCAGAAGGCGAGCTGTACATTGACGGCAAACTGATGAACGACGTAGAGCCCAAAGACCGTGATATCGCAATGGTCTTCCAGAGCTATGCCCTGTACCCCCATATGACTGTATATGAAAATATGGCCTTCCCCCTGAAGCTTCGGAAAATGCCCAAAGACGAGATCGACCGCAAGGTGAAGGAGGCCGCCGCCACTCTGGACATCACCCAGTACCTGAACCGGAAGCCAAAGGCCCTGTCCGGCGGCCAGCGTCAGCGTGTGGCCATCGGCCGCGCCATTGTCCGCGAACCCAAAGTGCTGCTGATGGACGAGCCCCTGTCCAATTTGGACGCCAAGCTCCGCAACCAGATGCGTTCCGAAATCATCAAACTGCGCCAGAAAATCGATACCACATTTATGTACGTTACCCACGATCAGACCGAGGCTATGACCCTGGGCGACCGTATTGTCATCATGAAGGACGGCTTTATCCAGCAGATCGGCACGCCTCAGGAGGTCTTTGACCACCCGGCCAATCTGTTCGTTGCCGGCTTTATTGGCACACCCCAGATGAATTTCTTTGACGCCAAACTGCTTCTGGAAGGTGGGCGCTATTTTGTCACCACCGGGGCGGTCAAGGTGGAACTTTCTGAAGAGAAGCAGCAAGCCCTAGCGGCGAAAAAAGTTTCCGCTCAGGATGTCACCTTAGGCGTCCGCCCCAACCACATTATCCTCAACGACGGCACCAACGCCATCGAAGCCACGGTAGATGTGTCAGAGATGATGGGCAGCGAGGTCCATCTCCACGCCAACACCCAGGGCCGGGATGTAATTATCATTGTCCCCACCATGGATATCTCCGGCAGCCATAAGGAGACATTCTCCTACGGCGCCAAGATCAATTTCACTTTCGGCGGCAACGTATGCCACATTTTTGGTGCTGACGAGAACAATTTGGAGCTTTAATCCGCTCCAGCAAATCGTTTCTTTTTGATAACAGATGAGGCCGGAACCCCTACGGGCTCCGGCCTCATCGTTTCAGCAAGGAAAAGAGCGCGGGCCTCACTGGGGCTCCGCGCTCTTTTTTGGTCAATCGTTATCCAATCAGGTCCCGCAGTTCAGGGACGATGAACTTGGGCGTACGGCCGGAGAAAAAGTCGTCGATGGCCTGGGCACAGGCCAGGGAGGACCGGGTGGATGCCTCCTTGGTCGCGCCGCCGATGTGAGGGGCGACCAGTACGTTCTCCATCTTCAGCAGAGGATTCTTTAGGTCGAAGGGCTCCTGCTCCACCACATCAAGGCCGGCTCCCGCGATCTTCTTCGCTTCAAGGGCTCGGATCAGCGCCGCCTCGTCTACGATCTTTCCTCGGGAAGTGTTGATGAGAAAGGCGCTCTCCTTCATCAGGTCAAACTCATGGTCACTGATGCTGTGAACAGTGTCCTTGGTAGCGGGTACATGGAGAGACACATAGTCGGCACAGCGGAACACCTCGTCCCGATCCTCTGTTAATTGAATGTAGTCCGGCAGCTCCCGGGCGAAGGGGTCATATGCCACTACCTTCATATCAAAGCCAAGCGCCGCTTTCTTCGCCACCAGTTTTCCGATGTTGCCCGTGCCGATCAAGCCCAAGGTCTTGCCCTCCAGCTCGGTCTTTGGGATTCCCATCTTGGCATAGCGGTAGTCGCTCTCGCAGTGGGCCATCACGGCCTTAAAATTCCGGGAGCAGTAGAGCATATAGAAAATCGCCAGCTCCGCCACCGAGATGGCGTTGGCCCCGCCGGCAGTGGTGACCAGCACCTTATTGCGGCGGGCAGCCTCCAAGTCAACTCCGTCATAGCCCGCCCCATGGCGGGCTATGATCTTCAGTTTGGGGGCGTTGTCCAGTATCTTCGCGGTAATCTTAGCGGTCCGGACAATCATGGCGTCACAGTCAGCCACATCCGCCAGCACATCCTCCTCCGCAAAGCCACGTCCATCCACCACTTCATAGCCGTGGTCACGGAGATAGGCATAGCCTTCGGGTAGAATCGGCTGGGGCAGTAAAATCTTATAACTCATAGAAATCAATCCTTTCAATCTGCTTGGTAAGCAATCTGTCCGGATCGGATAGTGGTGACAGGGACGATGGATTGGCTCCCCTGCCGCTGGTTTCCATCGGAATCCTGGAACAAGACATCTCCATATTTTAGCCGGCACAGGATCAGATCAGCCTGGTAACCGGGCTCTACTTTCCCGATTTTGTCAGCCAGACCGAGCTGTTTTGCTGGTGTTTCCGTGACAGCGCGGATTACTTCCGTCAGCGGCATACCGAGGAACAAAAATTTGGACATAACCGCAGCAAGGTCCCACATGGCGGGTTCCTTATGAAATGTTGCCGGTGTGGAATCACTGCTGATAATATCGGGCCAAAAATGGCAGGCAGCCGCTTTTTCCGCAACAGGAAAGCTGAAATTGACGCGGCCATTTCCAACCTCCATCAATACGCCTCTCTCCCGTGCGTCTATCAGGCCACTGCGAACAATACCGTTCTGATCCAGAATTGTACTGCCCTTGTTGTGATACACATGGCTATACACATCGCCAGCCCGCAGGAGTTTCGCAACCTGTTCCGCTCCTTCAGGAGGATCTGTCGTGTGAACACATACGGGCAGCCCTAGTTGTTCGCCAAACTCCACCGCACGTTTTAAGGGGGTAAGCCCAAGTTCCTTCACGATCGATCTGCTAATGCGTACCTTAATGCCACAGATCTGTTTGGGATATTCCTCTATCAGTTCCCGCATTTTTCCGATATCCAACACTGAGTCATCGAGCGGTTCGTTAATCCCCTTCCCCGGTTGACCTACGGGTGAAATATTCAAATAACTGAATAGCCGCAGCTTTTTCCCAGACAAATCGCAGTGGTAAAGTGCCGGGTAATTGACCCAACCCGCTGTGCCCATATCCACAGCGGTAGTTACGCCTGCTGTCAGTAGTTTATCCGCATCCATTCCGAACGTGCTTCCGTGACGGAACAAATGGGTATGAAAGTCAATGAGACCAGGCAACAGATACATACCGTCCGCCTGAACAACACGCCGAGATTCGCGCTGTCCCGCCCCAGCAGGACAAATCGAAACAATTTTATCCTCCCGGACCAGTACATCCGATAGGGATTCTCTGCCGCTATCCAATGCCAGAAGTCTCGCATCGCAAATCAAAAGCTCCAAAATCAGATACCCCCCAATTTATCCTTAACCATATAAAGGCCAGAAAATGGGGATCAACAGGACGCAGGCCACCATAAACACTAGTGTCAGGCCGATGTTGCTCTTCAGATAGTCGGAAAATTTATAGCCTCCGTAGGAGTAAATCAGATTTGCAGGCGGGCAGGCAATGGGAGTCAGAATCGACATAGTGGAGGCAATACCAAGTACCATAATAAGGGCAGACGGCACGACACCAATGGTATTTGCGATGGCAATGACAATAGGCATAAGCAGGGTGACAGTTACTACATTTGACATGAACTGTGTCATCACAGCGGTCAGCGCGAAAATCACAATTGTAATGAAATAGACATTGGTAGAATCACCTATAATATTGATCAGCTGATCAGCAATAATCTGGGCAGCGCCTGTGTTCTTCAACGCAGTTGCCAGAGGAGTCATACCACCTAGCAGAATGACAGTTTTAATGCTAACCAACTGATATGCCTGCTTCTCCGTAAAGATGCCCAACAGCACATCAGCAACAGCGCCGATAATAGCCACCATGTAAGAGGGAATACCAGTCTGATTTTCAAAAATCATACCCACAAACACAGCCAGCAGGACAACAACGGATGCAACCTGCTTCCAGCGAGGGGCCGTTTTAGGCTCAGAATTGGTAAACAACTGGTCATCAATCCCGCTCATTTTGATGTCAGGTAAAAATTTATAGCCAATAAAATACATATAGGCCAGCATAATCAGAGTCAGGGGCAGGCCGATCTTGCTGATTTCAAAAAATCCAAACGGATATCCCAAGGCCTTGATCTGATCGCCGATCAGTACATTGATCGCCGCATCACCCACAAGGGTAAGACGCCCGCCAGCCATTGAACCCAGGAAGGCGGACATCAACAGTTTGGAATGGCTAAACCCAGTGGATGCGCAGATTCCCATGATAATAGGAATAAAAACAGCTACAGTTCCAGAATTGCTCAAGCCCGCAGACATAATGCTGGCAAGGACAAGGATTGCCATAATCATTTGCCGCTCGGTCTTTGCAAACCGGGTAACAACAGAAGCAATTTTGTCACATACACCGGTTTCAAATAGCGCACTTCCTACAATTACAACACCAATCAGCATTAGAATTGTAGTGCTAGCAAATCCGGCAACAGCCTCTTTCGGTGTAACCAAGCGAGTAAGGACCAATGCGATTAGGGTCAGCATGACCGTCATGTTTACCGGAATTTTTTCCAGGAGGAAAGAAATCACGGCACAGATTAAAATAATAATCGTAAGTGTCGCTGGCGACATGTCTACTACTCCTCTCTTTCTATAAGAAACAATCAGGGCCGGTATACGTCGTCGATGATTTCAAACCCCTTTTCTTCCAGTGTCTTTTCCACCCAGGCCCGGTTTGCGGTACCCTCTCTGGCCGCAATCAGCTTCTTTTCATCCGCGGCCTGGAATTTCTTGGCCTCCTCCAGAATCACGGGAGCGTCTTTTCTGGGGATCACGATCACTCCGTCAGGATCAGCCAGGATAATATCCCCAGGGTTAACACTGACACCGCCGCAGGAGATGGGCACGTTGATCTCGCCGGGACCCTCTTTATAGGGGCCGCCAGGGGTAGTTCCGGTGCAGTAGACTGGGAAATCCCAGTGTCCAATCTCGTCGATGTCACGAATGGGGCCGTCCAGAACGATACCGGCGATTTTTTTGGTATACTTCAGGTAAGCCATCATCACCTCGCCCATCAGAGCTCTGGTATCGTCCTCCTCGTTGGACACCACCAGCACATCCCCCTCCTGACACAGGTTCAGCGCCGCGTGGAGAGCCAGATTGTCCCCCGCCCGGCCCTTGACGGTATAGGCCGGACCCACCATCATCTGGTCCTTTGGCTGACTCACCAGCTTGATACGGGGGTTCATGGCACAGCTGCGGCCCATGACATCGGCGGTGTTGGATGCGGGAATGCTCTTAAACTGCGCCATGATCTCGGGGTCCGGCATCTCGCGCTTGAGGTAGATCCTCTTGCCAACAGACATAATCAATTCCTCCTCTGCTTTCCTTGTTTTTTGCGTTGCGGATTTTGTAGTTTCATAGTAATATAGTGGTATGCAAAAATCAAACGGAGTTTTTTTGAGTTTTTAACAAAAAAATTTTGTGGAGGTATGTATGGATCTGACCAGTCTATATTACTTCTCCGAGTTGGCAAAGGACCTGCATATGACTCGCACCGCCAACCGCCTCTTTATCTCCCAGCAGACGTTAAGCAACCACATCCAACGTCTGGAGGACTACTATGGCGTTCGGCTGCTTCACCGCAAGCCGTCCCTCTCCCTGACCACGGCAGGGGAGTTTGTGCTGGCCTTTGCGGAGGTGATGATGAAGGAACAGACCAATCTGAAGGACATTCTGTCCGATATCGAGCAGCAGGAGCGGGGCGTCCTCCGTTTCGGCGCCAGCGCCTTGCGCTTAAATATGTGTTTGCCCGCTGTCCTGCCCCAGTTCTCTGCCCGATATCCCAATGTGGACATCCACATTACCGACACCATCACACCCCGTCTGGAGCCGCTGGTATTAGACCGGTCCCTCGACTTTGCTATCACCCTCAACGGTGAGGAGCACCCCAAGTTGGTCACCCACCACCTGATGGACGACCAGGTCTATCTCTGTGTCGCGGACTCCCTGCTTCAGTCCTACTATGGTGAACAGGCCCCGATGCTGAAACGGAAGGCCCTCTCCGGCGCCCATGTGGAGGACTTCTCCAAGCTCCCCTTCTGTATTTTTGACAACCGTATGGGACGCCAGATCAACCAGTGTTTTGAAAGCGCCAATTTGATTCCCCGCGCCTATATCACCAGCACTTATACCCAGGCCGGCATCACCGCCTGTTTCCAGGGACTGGCCGCCTGCTTCTGCTCCCAGGCGAACCTGGTCAGCCAGCGGGACAACATTCCTTCGGATATCAACATTTTTCCCCTGCTTTACCGGAATGAGCCCCTGTCCCAGCGGCTCTCTCTCATCCGCATGAAGGACCGCTATCTGTCCCACTATTCCAAATTCTTTTTGGAGCAGCTTTTCGACTATTTCAGCGACGTGGAGCGCACCCGCATGGAGCGTCTGGGACAGATCTCCGACTGATGTTTCCGTCCGTCTGGCAGCAAAAGCGCCGGCTGGAAAGAGTATCTTTCCGTCCGGCGCTTTTCTATTCTATTATCTGGACCGGACCAGTTCCACGATCATGGAAACACACTTTTCAACGCCAATGACACCGCTGTCCAGAGAGAGGTGGTAGTTCTGGCAGCGCCCCCACTCCCTGCCGGTGAAGTGCTTATAGTTGACCTTTCGCCTTGTGTCCTTGTCGCGCAGCCGCTCCTCCGGCTTCTTCTCGCTCTCACCGTACAGACGGACGATCCGGTCTGCCCGGAAGGCAGGAGCGGCGTGGACAAAGATATGGAAGGCGTCTGGGTTATCCTTCAAAATATAGTCGGCGCAGCGGCCTACGATCACACAGGAACCTTTTTCCGCTAGATCCAGAATGACCTGGCGCTGCATACACCATAGGAAGTCGGAGGCGTTCATGCCGCCCATGACATCGGCCCGCCCACTGAAGGCGGCGAAATAGGCCAGAATGGACTTTCCAGGCGCGTACTCCCCCGCATTCTCTACATACTCTGGCGCGAAGCCGGTCTTCTCCGCCACTTGTTTGATGAGTTCCTTGTCGTAGTAGGGGATCTCCAGAGCCTCGGCCACTGATTTTCCGATACTTCTGCCCCCGCTGCCAAACTCCCGGCTAATGGTAATGATTGTCTTGCTCATATTCGTTCCTCCTCATTTAGCTCTCGATAGATTTTTCGGATGACCGGCGCCACAATCAAAAAAGTCAACAGATTTAACCCCGGCATAGAATTCAGGACTCTATCCAGATCCTAAAAGCATCGGCAGCGGCAGGGAGGAGCACACGCAGAGCACAGCCGCGTTCCCAGTGCCCCGATAAGCCCCCTCGGCGCGTCCCGCTCCTATGCTGATGCTGGAAAAGCAGCCGTCCTGATTATCACTTCCGCCACCTGTGCCACCATGGTGATCGGACAGGCCACCATATTGGCAGCAAAAATCTGTTTTATCATATTATACAACGCCGCGGCCAATAAGGAAATAGTACGTGGTATCGCATATTTTCCCATCAGGACGCCCAGCCCCTCCCGCCTTTTTGAATCCCTCGGGATTTTGGAATTTTTATCTTCAAGCAAGCTGTTCCAAATTTAAACACTTTATGGTAAGTGGGCAAAAAAGGGCTCGGGACTGTCATCAACAGTTCCGAGCCTCTCACATATGTTATAAAGAATTCCTATGTATGTCAGGCTACACAGATTGCTTTATCTTCTTCCATTTTCTCATGTTAATCAAGATCAGGAGAAGCGCAATAGCAAGACCGATCAGGTCTGTCACTGTTCCAGGAATGAACATTAACAGACCGCCTACGATAAAGGCTGTCCGTTCCAGGATATTCAGTTTCCACAGCAACCAGCCTTGGAAGGCCGCGGAAATCACAGCCGTACCAACAATGGCTGAAACCGCCACCGAAATAATATCCACCACGTTGCCTTGCATCATCATTGCCTCATTATAGCAGAAGGCGAATGGCACCATGAATCCGGCAAAGCCCAGTTTGCATGCCTCGATTGCCGTTGTCATGGGGCTTGTCTTTGCGATGCCAGCGCCAGCATAGGCTGCCAGGGCTACAGGAGGTGTAATGGCAGACAGGCAGGCAAAATAAAACACGAACAGGTGGGCGGTCAGCGCAGGCAGACCTAGCTTGATCAGGGAGGGAGCCAGGATAGAGGCGGCAATGACATAGGCCGCTGTGGTGGGCAGGCCCATGCCCAGGATAACACAAGTGATAGCAGTAAAGAGCAGTGAAGGGAACAGCAAGCCGTGGGCCGCTTGGATCATCATGTCACCGAAGATGACTCCGATACCGGTGAGAGACACCATGCCTACCACAAATCCGGCGCAGGCACAACCGATAACAATGGACATGGAACTAAAGGCGGATTTTGCCATGGCAGGCAAAATGCTTTTTAGGGTAAGGGCAAAGCTGAGATGGACACCTCGCTAACATGTACCCTATGAGATCCATCCCATGTAGCCGGGGAAGTCTCTCGTTTATCTCGAAAACTACTGTCCGCGCGCATTTCAAAATGGTCCGCCATGTGTAATTGGAAATGCCCACCACAGTATCCCCGGCTGTCTGGCAAAGAAACAGGCACAAAGGCCACATCACAGCGAATATGTCTGTCCCGATACTGATAAGGCAGGGAGCGGAGCATAACTGGTGTAAATTTTACCAATCCCCTAGACTGAAGTCCCCGCTCATAGTCTTCAATGTGCCAACTATAATACGAAAGCGCCCGTTGCTCCGGGTCGCACTCCACTACCTCAATCCGCGGCCGTATCACCAGCCCTCCGCAGATCTTCACATCAGTCAGTTCCTCTCTGCGTTCTGCTAGCGCCCGGTCCATCAATTCTGAAAATCCCGCTCCAAATCCATAATCAACCCAGTCCCCTGGACGGACTGCCTTTGCCGCTACTTCTGGGGTAGTAAACTTACTTTTTAGACCGCTTCACATTTTTTCTTCCATTTGAAACCCAGGTTCTTTTTTCCAATATGAAAGTCCGGCTTCTTTAAGCCGGACTTTCACATTCAATCTGTCAAACAGGCCCTTGTCTGTATTACTCAGCCCAAATCTCTTTATCCGTCGGGATATACATCTCAGGCACCTTATAAGAAATACGGCTCACGTTCATCAGGTGTGTGTACCACAGATTTTCACTGATGACGTTATTCCCCCATGTACCACAGCCTAGGGTGGTGGTGGGATTTAACCCGTTATCCATAGCTCCGCCCAATGCGGTACCGCCCACCTGGTTGACCGCATAGCGGGACACATTAACTACAAATGAGACTGCCTCGATATGTTCTTGGGTATTGGAGTGAATTACCACGCTGTGCCCCATCCCCTCTTCCGCCAGGTTGGCCCGAGCGATCTCCATAGCATCCTCCCAGGTGTCGTACAGGAAGAGAGCCAGCACGGGAAACAGCTTCTCCTTGGACAGCACCTCATCCCGAGCGTATCCGTGGGTGCAGCACACAATAACTTTGGCATCCTGGGGGACGTCCTTCAGCCCGGCCAGCTCTGCTATCTCCTGCACTGTCGTTCCGGTCCAAGCCTTGTTGAACACACCATCTGGGAAGGCGCTGTCCCGCACCTTGTCCGCCTCCCCCTGGGTCCCGATGTAATAGGCTCCGTTAGCCTTAACTGCCGCAATCATCTCTCCCGCCTTGTCTCGGGGGCAGATGATATTTTGCTCACAGGTACACAGCACTCCGTTGTCAAAAGTACGGCCCGCAATAACCATCTTGGCCACTTCATCATAGTCCACATCCCGGTCCACCAGCACCTGGACGTTGCCCTGGCCCACGCCATACACAGGTTTTCCAGAGGAGTAGGCCGTCTTGACCAGTGCTGGACCGCCGGTACAGACACACAAATCAGCAGACTTCATCAGTCCAGCAGACAGCTCCATGGTGGGCTCCGCAATAATCTGAATCAGATTATTGGGCATCCCCAGTTGGTCTAGTGCCTCGTTCATCAATTCCACTGTTCTTACCCCTACCTTTTTCGCCCGTGGATGGGGACAAATGATCACTGCGTTTCCACACTTCAGGGCGCACATAGAGTTGTGCATGGGATTGATCACTGGGTTGGTGGTGGCAGTGATGCAGCCTACCACGCCAATTGGCTTGGCCACCTTGACGATCCCGTTCTTCTCGTCCCGCTCGATAATACCGCGGCTCTTCTTTCCCTTCATCCGCCACCAGGTGCTTTTGGCCTTGTTCCGGCACTTAGCGATTTTACTATCTACCCTTCCCATTCGGGTCTCCTCCACTGCCAGGTTTGCCAGTTCCTCCGCATGGTCATAGACGGACTTTCCAATAGCCCTCACCGCTTCATCCACTTTTTCCTGGGTATAGGTTTCAAACTCCTTTTGTGCCGTACGGGCCTTTCCAATCAGTTCCTCCAGATATTCCTGTGTATTCATAATAAAATCTCCTTTGATATAAAACTCGATTACTACGTGAAATACAGACGGATTGGTCTCCCTGAACACAGCTTCTTATGTTCATGTCCGGAACTGTTTATCCTCGATGTTACGAACTGCATCCAGAAATGCTTCCAAGCGTTTACCGCGCACTTCATCCGCATCCGCCTTCCATTTTGTGTTCAAAAACGTATCCACGATTTGAATACCAAGACCAGGCCCAATGATATTGCCGCCCAAAGCCAAACAGTTGCAATTATTAATCTCACGGCAGTTGTAGGCGGCATATATGCTCTCCACCACAGCACAGTAGACACCGCGGTGCTTATTGGCAACAATACTGACTCCCATTCCAGTTCCGCATAGTACAATGCCCACATCCGCTTTGCCACTTTGAATATCAGAAGCTACCACATCCCCGACCGAAGGATACAGGACACGTTCTCCCTCCCTGCTTCCTTTGTCGGTCACGTCATATCCGCAGGTTTCTAAGTGCTTTTTAATTGTTTCTTTTAATTCTGCTCCTCCTGGGTCTGCCGCAATAGTAATTTTCATATTCAGTCACCATCTCTCATATTTTTTATCTTTTATTATCCAAAAGATAATATTTATTTTTATTTTAATATCATTTATTTTTCGTTTATTGTAATCTAGCCTAAAATATTTGTCAATATAAAATAATGGATTTTTTATGAGTTTCTTATTCTCATAAAGAAATAGTATTTTTCAGAACTCTATACAAAGCAAAAAAGTGTTGCGTGAAATCGCCGTCTTCGCGATTTCGCGCAACACTTTCTTAATATATTCTCTTTTAACCTTGTTCGGGCAGCGCCACAATTACCTGAACACCAATTTCATCTAAATGCCGTTTCAAAATGGGGTCCTCAATTGGCCGGGCTACAATAATTGTGTCTATTTCTTCAAAGGATGCAAATAAAACCATTCCAGTTGATGCAAATTTACTGTTATCAATTACCAATACACGTTTTTTCGCGCATTGGATCATCTTTCGCTTTACTCCCGCCTGGAGGGGTGAAATAACTGTCAGCCCGTCACATCCACGAATCCCTGTAGCACCTAAAAATAGGATTGAAGCAGAAATTCGATCTAAGAACAATTCTACATCCGGACCAACTAGAGCCAGGTTATCATACTCAAACAACCCGCCGGTAAGCAAAATATTCTGTTTGGGTGCCTCCAGCGCAGAAACAATTGACAAAGAATTCGTTATCAGAGTAATATCTGACCGTTTTCCAACTTCAATCGCTACTGCGTGCACGGTCGTGCCGGAGTCCAGCATGACAGAATCTCCCGATTGCACCATTTGCGCCGCCACACGAGCCATTGCCTGTTTCTCTTCCGCAAATAAAGTATTTCTAGTCAAGAATCCGGGTACCGCCGGCGTTTTTACAAGATGTACCGCACCATGGGTACGGCTAATACTTCCGCTGTTTTCCAGAAAAGTCAAGTCCCGGCGAATGGTCGCTGGCGTAACGTCAAACTGGTCAATAATTTCATTTACATCACAGTCTTGCTTGGTCTGCAAATAATTGATAATTGTATTGCGTCTTTCTGATGCAGTCAAGGAATCACCAGCTTTCCTCTATTTTTTATAAATTTAAATTTATTATGGTACATTTATTACTTAATGTCAACTATGTTACAGCACTTTTTATATTTTTAAAATTCCGTTTATTTAATTTAAACTTTTTTCGTCAAAACAACCAATAAAAGAAAAAACAGGTTGTATATTTTTAATAAATATTTTACCTCCCACAAAAAATATGTTGACTTTCTTGTTTCGAAAAAATATATTATGATACATAAAAGAACATAATATAACCAGAAATAAAAAATACCGAACACTCAAATGATTCAAAAGGCAATCTATTAAGGATGGTGTATAACTGAGCTATGATGACACAGGAACAGAAAACAAAGTTAACTGGATTTGCGGCTGAAATTAGAAGCGAGTGTATCAAGATGATCTCCAAAATCGGCGTCGGTCATGTAGGGGGTTGTCTGTCCATCGCAGATGTACTGGCTTGTCTATATGGCGGCGCAATGAAAATTGATCCCCAAAATCCAAAATGGGAGGACCGCGACCGTTTTATTCTTTCCAAAGGCCATGCCGGTCCTGCTATGTATGCAGCCCTTGGTCTAAAGGGATATTTTCCAATGGCTATGTTAGACACTCTGAACCAGCCCCCTACAAATCTTCCCAGTCATACAGATATGAACCGTACCCCTGGTGTAGATATGACTACTGGTTCCTTGGGCCAAGGAATCTCCTCCGCAGTTGGTATTGCACTGGGATGTCATTTAAAAGGGAACAATAACTACACTTATGTGATCATAGGAGATGGCGAGAGTCAAGAGGGTCAGGTCTGGGAGGCTGCCATGTTCGCTGGCGCCAAGCATCTCCACAGGTTAATTGCCTTTGTGGACTACAACAGAAAGCAGATTGATGGCACGGTGGAACAAGTGGGAGGCCCTCCCAATTTTGAGTTAAAATTTAAAGCCTGCAACTGGAATGTTATTGACGTGCCGGACGGGAATAATGTAGAGCAGATCTGGGCCGCAATTGAACTAGCCAAGGCAGAACAGTCCAAACCTTCCGCTATCATTCTACATACAGTAAAGGGCAAAGGCTGGTCCTATGCTGAGACACTGGAGAACAACCATAACTTCAAGGTCAATGCAGAGCAGGCGGCAGAGGCCTGTGCGGAATTTTTCCTTCAAAAATAAAGGGTTCAGGGTAATTCAAGATAAAGAATAAGGTGATTTTGCTATGATTGGAAGCTTAGCCCAAAATAGAAAGGACATTAAAGATCCGGAGATGCGCACTATCTATGCACAGTCCATTGAAAGGATGATTCTGGAAGGTAAACAAATTGTCGCTCTGGACGCAGACCTTATGCGAGCCATCGGCACTTACGGGCTCTGGAACAAATATCCAGAGCAGATCATTGAGTGTGGCATTGCCGAAGCCAACATGGTAGGTGTCGCTGCCGGCTTGTCAAGCGAGGGCTTTATTCCTTTTGTCCATACTTTTGGATGTTTTTCTGCCCGTCGTGCCTTAGACCAGATTTTTATGAGTTGTGCTTACGCCAAACAAAACGTTAAGATCCTAGGCAGCGATCCCGGTGTAGTCGCCGCCCTCAATGGCGGCACCCATACCCCTAACGAAGATATCGCTGCCCTACGGGCCATTCCAGAGATGACCATCGTAGACATATGCGATACGGTGATGGCCGCCAAGCTATTACCTCAAATCGCTGACACTCACGGCACATTTTTTATTCGATATCCACGTACTAGCATTCCCCGTGTATATGATGAGAGCATGGAGTTTCAGCTCGGCAAATCTGTTCAACTGCGCGACGGAAAAGACCTAACGATTATTGCTTCTGGTATTGAGGTATCCGAGGCACTTGACGCTGCCGAGGTATTAGCCCAGGAGGGCATCGAAGCCCGAGTCATCGATATGTTCACCATCAAGCCCCTAGACACCGATGTGGTGGAGGCCGCAGCCAAGGAAACGGGTGCCATCGTCACTGCTGAAAACCATAATGTGAACGGAGGGCTCGGCTCTGCTGTCGCAGAGTATCTGGTAGAGCACTGTCTGGTACCGATGGAGCGTGTGGCCAATATGGACCGTTTTGGGGATGTGGGAAGCCTGCGCTACCTGATGGATGAGTACGGACTAAGCTTCCGCTTCATTGTAGAAAAAGCAAAACAGGTCCTCAAGCGGAAATATTAAAGGCAAGAGGTGTCATTGGGGATGGATAAAACAATCATTATTGGCGCTGACCGTTTGGCTGTACCGCTAAAGGATGCTCTAAAACATCGACTTGAGGAAGTCCATGGCTATCAAGTTACCGACGTGGGGATGCAGGAGGGCGGCGCCTTTATTTCCTATATTGACACGGCGTGTAAGGCTGCCCGTGAAATCCAGCAGGGGCACTTTAACCGAGGGATCCTCCTGTGTGGCACTGGGGCTGGAATGAGCGTAGTCGCAAACAAGTTTAAGGGCATCTATGCGGTGCTCTGCCATAACACGTATGAGGCACGTATGTGCCAGACAATCAACAACGCTAACATCATGTGCCTGGGTGGCGGAGTTCTTACTCCCGCAATTGCGGAAGAAATGCTGGATCTTTTTCTCGAAACACCCTTTAAGGTCGGTTTTCCCACAGACCGACATGAATTTTTAGAGTTTGCCCAGCAGGAGATTGCTCGTATTGAGGAAGAGAATTTTAAATGAGCGCAAAAAATAAACCATTATTTTTTAGGAGGGTTTTGACAATGAAAAAACTATTCGCTTTTTCCCTTGCACTGGCAATAGCCATCTCTTTAACTGCCTGTAGCAACGACAGTTCCAGTAGTGGCACCAACGGAGCTGACAGCAGCAACACCGCTGAGAAGAGTGTCACACTTCACATGGGCGGCGGTTTGACTACTACTAGTCCCCAGTATCCGGCTCTACAGGCCTTTGCTGAAGCGGTTGAGGAGGAGTCTGGCGGTACAATTAAGATTTCTCTGGATCTGTCCGGAGCATTGGGGTCCGACCGTGAGATTATCGAGGGTGTTATGAATGGTTCTGTCGAAATGATGCATATGGCTGATATCAGCATTGGCAGCGTTATTACTGAGCTTGGCTTTGTAAATCTGCCCTACCTGTTCCCCACCCGTGAATCCGCAGAAGATCATTATCTTTATGGTGAACTGGGCAATATTTATCGCAGCGTGATGGCTGAAAATGGCATGACCATTCTGGGCCAACTGCTTGAGGGCGACTTCCGTTGGATTTCCAACTCGAAACACGAGATACAGGCTCCCAGTGACCTATCCGGCCTCAAAATCCGTGTAGTAGACTCCCCTATGTATGTTTCTTTCTTCGAGAATCTGGGCTGTAATCCTGTGGCCATGTCTGTTTCCGAAGTGGCCGCTGCCCTCCAGCAAAATGTTATTGATGGTCAGGACAACGGCCCCCTGAACACTTATTTTTACGGGTTCTATGATTTCCAGAGCTATATGACCAAAACAAACCACGCCTATGCCGCCAATATGCTGTGCATTAATACGGATGTCTATGAGTCCTTGTCTGAAAATCAGCAGACGATTTTGAGCGAACAGGCCGAGATTTATACCGCTTTAGCCTATGAGTATCAGGTAGCCGCAATTGATGGCTTCTGTGAGGAGATGGAAAAGGCCGGGATGCATATCGTTGAAACTACCGAGGAACTAAGTACCTTTATGAAGGAAGCATCTACTAAGGTATGGGCTGACGAAAGCATCACTGGAATGTTCAACCAGGATGCTATGGCTTATATTAACGAAAACCTCGCTGGCTAAACTGGAATCGCACCTTTTGGGTTACCGGCCGTGGCAGGTGGGGCAGAGCGTCACCTGTCACGGCAAAACAGAACAAGGAGAGGCATCTATGAATGTACTGCAACTCATCAGCAAGCGGCTCTACCAGGGAGAGCGGGTTATTGCCATAGTTACCTTTATCTCCATGATGCTCATCATGTTTATCCAGGTTTTTTTCCGTTATGTAGTCCAATCCTCTCTGGCCTGGTCCGAAGAAGCTATGCGATATCTTTTTGTCATTACCAGCTACTTTGGTGCGGCCTGTGCTACTTATGAACACAAGCATGTTGTCATCGATTTTCTCGGTACTATTTGTGGAAAGTTCGTCAAGGGCGAGAAGCGGCAGGAGGCAATTTTTTCCGCTGTGGATGTTCTTGTAAGCATAGTGTGTTGTGGATTCTTTATTTATATGAGCAGCGTGATGTTCACCTATTCCCTGGACCTGCAGGCGAAGAATCACCTTTCTACCGCTATGCTTATTCCCCTATGCTATGTCGGCTACGCGGTAGTGGCTGCCATGGTACTATGTGCAGTCCACTACTTTATAGAAATTTTCACCTCCGCAGGTATTTTTTCAAAGGACCTGAAGGAAATGAAGGAGGGAAAGCAGTAAATGCATTGGCTCGTTGTGTTTCTTGGGCTGTTCATGCTGTTTGCCATTTTCCGTATTCCAGTAGCTGTCAGTATGAGCTTAGCTACTCTCATTACCATGGCTGGTGCCGGTGTCAATTTTGGAATTATTGGCACATCTGTTTTTAATAGTCTGAACTCGTTTACCTTCCTGGCCATCCCAGCCTTTATCATCGCCGGTGATATAATGGGTGTCACTGGTATCTCAAACTCTCTGCTCAATTGGGTGGACTCCATGGTGGGCCGCCTGCGGGGCTCCACAGGAGCTACCGCCGTGGTTTGTTCCCTGTTGTTTGGCACTCTGACTGGCTCCTCCCTGGCTACCTGTACCGCTATTGGCACTATGATGATCCCTGAGATGGAAAAGCGGGGCTATTCCCGGCCCTACTCCGGCGCATTGATTGCCGCCTCTGGATTTTTAGGTATCCTGATTCCTCCCAGTATCCCCGGTATTATGTTTGCCATGATGTCTGGCTCCAACCTGATGGCTGTCTGGTGTGTCACCATCGTACCGGGTGTTCTGGTAGGTGCTGGATACATCGTCATCAACTACTTTCGTATGGGGCGGAAAGAGGCCAAATGTACTGATCCTTTCAACTTTGGCCCCTATGTCAAGAATATTGGAATCAATACCTGGCGGGCCATCCCCGCGATTCTGATGCCTTTGATCATCTTTGTAGGTATCTATGGCGGCATCTTTACTCCCACGGAGGCCGGTGGTGTGGCCGTATTCTATGGGTTGCTGGTCGGCTGGGCATTCCTTCCACTGGCACAAAAACGCTGGCCTGAGAAAAAGTTGCTGACTGTAATCAGCGATTCCTCCGTCTCCACCGCTAGTATTACTTTGATCATCGGCCTGTCCGCAATTACTGGGCGGATGGTCACCCTGACAGGGATCCCACAGGAAGTAACCGATGCTCTGATGTCGGTTACGGACTCCAAATACATATTTCTGCTGCTGGTAAATCTGATGCTGCTGGTAGCCGGTATGTTTATGGAAACCAACAGCGCTATTCTTTTGCTGGGTCCCATTTTGTTGCCTGTGGCTAACGCTTATGGTGTGGAAACCATCCACTTTGCTGCTATCATGCTGCTGAATATGGAAATCGGTATGATTACCCCACCTATGGCTGGCAATCTGTTCGTTTCCGCCCGTTTGGCAAATTGTAGCATTGATAAGCTCTTGAAGGACCTAGCCCCCTTCTTCCTATGGGCGTTGACCGTATTGATGTTCACCACCTATGTGCCTCAGGCCATCACCTGGCTGCCTGCCGCGCTTGGGATCTGAACCACATGGTAAGGAGTCTTTTTGATGGAAAATAGAGAAGCTCTACTGTTGGAACCAGGAAAAATTCAAGTATTCCCCTGCGAAATGCCGGTCATTCAAGACGATGAAGTCTTAGTTAAGATGGAATACTGCGGTGTATGCGGTTCCGATGTGCATTATTTCCGCTTTGGTGGGATTGGTCGCCGTAAGGTCACCTTTCCCTATGTCCTGGGACATGAATGTACCGGCGAGGTGTTAGAGATTGGCTCTAAGGTCACCAATGTGACCGTAGGTGACAAGGTCGTCATGGAGCCAGGTCTGGGCTGTGGACATTGCGAATACTGCATGACCGGGCGGTATAACCTATGCGAGGACATGAAATTCATGGCCACTCCGCCCTATAACGGAGCCTTTAAGAAATACATGGCCTATCCTGCCCGTGGCTGCTTCAAGTTGCCTGAGAGCGTCTCCACCTTGGAGGGTGCTATGATTGAGCCGCTGGCCGTGGGAATGCACGCTGCCCGCCGGGGCGAGGTAGACAACTCTAAGGTAGTCCTAATCACCGGCATGGGCTGCATAGGTCTAATGACTCTGCTGTCCTGTAAAGCAATGAATGCGCAGAAAATCATTGTCACGGATATATTTCAGAACCGATTAGAGAAGGCCCTTGAGTTGGGTGCCGACTACGCCATCAACGTAGCCGAAACTGATATGCTTGAAAAGCTTAAGGAACTGACCGACGAGAAGGGGGCGGATGTCGTCTTTGAAACAGCCGGACGGGCCCAGACAGCTGCGCAGAACATCTTTGCAGTTCGGAGAGGCGGCGTAATTGTCCAAGTCGGTACCATTGCAGATCCAGTTCCCTACCAATTTAATGAGCTCGGAAAAATCGAGGCAGACATTCGCTCGGTCTTCCGCTATCGCAATATCTTCCCCCTAGCCATTAAGCTAATCGAAAAGGGTGATATCGACCTCAAGGCAGTAGACCCTGATATTTTCGACTTTGAGGATGTAGACAAGGCCTTTGACACGGCTATCAACAGGGGCAACGAAGTCGTCAAATGTATCCTAAAATTCTGATCTAGAAACTTCGTGTTTCTGGTCAGGAAGGAAGAAGCCTCCTGAGATCTAAGCAGGTCCAGGAGGCTTCCCACTATTTGGAAAAGGAGTCAACACAAATGCGAGTCAAATACGATGTAGATACTCAGCTATTGTTTCAGATCGGCGATCCTTTGGATCACGCCTGTGCCTGCACTATCCATAACCGGATGTACGAGTTGGCTAATCTAAATGCAGTGAACTTGAATGTGGTGGTCAAAAAAGGAGAATTACCGGCGTTCATTCAGTCCTGTAAGCAATTGGGTGTTAAGGGGTTTGATATCACTATGCCCCACAAAAGTGACATTATTCCCCTCTGCGACGAAGTAGAGCCATTTAGCCGGGAGTTCAACTGCGTGAATCATGTAAAGATTCGAGATGGGAAACTAATCGGTGTGGGGCTAGATGGTCTTGGTATGGTCATGGCTATCGAAGACTCCGGCTTTCCTATTTATGGCTCTAAAGTCCTGATGCTGGGCGCTGGAGCGGTCTCCGGTCCTATCGCAGCAGAGTTATGCCAGCGGGGTGCATCCTCTGTGGTCATTCTGAACCGCACTGTATCTAAGGCGGAAAAAATTACCATATCTTTAAAAAAATATTTCCCTACACTTCAGGCTACAGCAATGTCCATGACGCTGGAGAATCTGTGTTCCTGTGCTCCAGAAGCTGACCTAGTAGTTCAGTGTACTAGTTTGGGCATGAGCGGACACCAGGATGATTATGAAGACTTAACCTTTATAGATCTTCTCCCCAAGGATGCCTGTGTAGCAGACGTTATTTTTAATCCAGAGCGCACCTCCATCTTAGCCCGTGCAGAGGCCAGAGGGCTGCGTGTTCTCAACGGTATGGGCATGCTGGTAAATCAGGAAAAGGCCATGATGAAATTCCATTTTGGTGTGGATTTGGGGCCGGAGTTTGCTCTCGAAGGAGAGGAAACCCTCCTAATGGCTCTGGTGATGCGACAGCTACGTACTCGACGCCTAACACGGAAGGGAGCAAGCAAATGAGCAAAAAATGCGGAATTTGTGAGTGGTCATTTGCCGTAACAGGTCCTTCCGCTATTGAGTACGCTGGGGTAATTGGCTTTGATGGTATCCAGATCGGCGATCTTGGTGGAGCAAGGAACTGTTTTCCACTGAATGATCCCCACATCCAACAGACCTATCTGGAAGCATCAAGTCGCTTCCAGGTCCAACTACAATCCATGCACCTGTTCACGTTAGTTCGGGAAGGTGGGCTCCAGAAACCGGTGGATAGTGAGGCGGGCAAGCATGCGCTATATAGTATCCGTAAGGGATTGGAGGCCTGCCAGGCCATGAATATCCCCGCGTTACTGGTGACCTCCTATGATTCTTGTAGTATTATCAATAGCTATGATATAGAATGTACTGCGAAGCTGCTAAAACAAGCGGCCCATATATCGGAGGACTGTGGCATCCAACTAGTCTACGAAAGCATCCTCCAGGAGCATTATATCAAGGAAATTTTAAACTATGTGGGTTCTGGGATCAAACTGTGCTACGATATTCTGAATCCCATCAAATTTCTGAAAGGCGATCCCGCGGAAGAAATCAGGCATTTTGGGACACAGTGGATCGACCACGTCCATTTAAAAGACTGTCCAAAGGAAATGACTGGCTTTTGCCAGCTTGGCAAGGGCTATGGCCGTTTTGAAGATAGTATTGCCGCACTGCATGAGATTGGATACGACGGCTGGTACATCACGGAAAATTTCTATCACCTTCCCCCCATGGGTAACACCGGGAGTGTGTTCCAGACAGCGAAGCGTGACCTGGATACTATGCGTAAACTCTAACAAGGGGAGGTGTCAAATGGAAACTATAATGAAAGCTCTTGTTAAGACTGAAAAAGGTCCAGGGCACCTCACGCTCATGGAACGCCCTGTCCCTCAAATTGGGGACGATGATCTGTTAGTCCAAGTAAAGGCGGCTGGAATCTGCGGCTCTGATATACGGATGAAGAATCTGGGGAACTCAGAAAATTTGCGGCCTCCTGTGATTCTGGGTCATGAGTTTTCCGGGGTAATCGCCGCAGTGGGCAAACACATCAAAGGCTTTGAGATCGGTCAGAGAGTAGTATCCGACAACAGTGGTGACCTGTGTGGTAAATGCGATATGTGTGCCAAAGGCAATTACTTAATGTGTGCCCACAGAGTAGGTCTAGGTTCCGGCATGGACGGAGGTTTCGCCCCTTACGTCAAAATATCCGGGCACCTGTTATCCGTTAATCCTCAGTCACTTTACACTATTCCAAACAATGTTTCCTTTGCGGAAGCAAGTCTCATGGACCCCATCTGCAATGCCTATAAGGCCGTCGTAGAAGAAAGCAGTTTAATACCAGGTCAGGATATCCTGATCTTCGGGTTAGGGACGATTGGCCTCCTTGCGATAAAGATTGCCCATCTGATGGGTGCCGGACGTATTATCGCAGTCAACCGCTCTCGCAATGAAGATCGTATCCAAATTGCCCGAAAGTTCGGTGCTACCCATGTGATTTGCTCTAAGGAGGAGGACGTATTCCAACGGGTGTCTTACATTACAAACGGTGAAATGGTTCCGGTATTGATTGATTGTGCTGGTCAAAACCAGATTCTTGAGGTAGCGCTCGCCCTGCTACAAAAGGGCGGTGAATTTATCAAAGTCGGTTATGATGCTGGGCCAGTAGGCATTTCTCTAGACCGTTATGTCAATAAGGGAATCCGAATTCAGGGTCATTTTGCTTATGACTATCAAGGCTGGAAAAACTGCCTGAAACTCATGGAACTACGCAAATTAGATGTACGTGATGTTATTACCCATCGGCTCCCTTTGGAGCAGTGGGAGGAGGGGTTTCGCCTAGTGGAAAGTCGTGAGGGCATTAAAGTCATTTTTGAATTTTAAAAAGGAGAGATTCCATTATGAAAAAGTCCGGAATTTTAAATGCGCAGCTTCTCTCCGAGCTGACAAAGCTGCGTCATGGGGATAAACTACTTATCTGTGACGCTGGCTTTCCAATTCCTGTCGGGGGTAATGTAGTGGATATCTCCTTGGTAGGAGGAATCCCTGATCTTCCACAGACATTGAAAGCAGTTCTCAATGAAATGGTTTTTGAGAGCTACGTTATTATGAACACCTTGGCTGAAAAAAACCCAGAATATTATCAGTTGATAACTCAGCTTTTTCAAGCACAAACACATGTTGAGGTACCAATGGAAGAATTTATTATTTTAGCCCAGGATGTAAAGCTATTCATTCGGACAGGAGAATTGCGGTCCGCCTCTAATCTGATGCTTGCCTCAGCCTCCGGAACACCGCAAGCAGTGGCACTATATGATATATCTATAAAAGAGTAGGCTACTTCTTTTATTTTAGGAGTCTATCTCTTTTCCAAATGGCTATTCATATGGCTGATATGCATAAACAGAGCCAAGGAAAGGAAGGCCATTCTTAAAGAGTATCTGCAAGGACAGCCTTGCGGATACTCTTTTATGTTTTAACTTCTGACTTTATCCCGATTAACCGAACAGAATTTTCGTTTTCTTTTCCCCGGTGCTGCAATAAATCCTCATTCGAAGGTCAGTCAAACATAATCCGTGTACTGAAAAAGGAATAATTGTCATCAAATATCTTAAAAGAGCAAAACGATGTCCAATATGGAGACTACAGGGCCGATATCCCGTAAATGGATACCAGCCCTGCGTTTCAACTGACCGAATCGTTTATTTGCGAAAAGACGATCCTACCTAGTATTTTGAATACTACCACAACTTATACTAGTTAGGTGCGATTATTCCGTGCCAAAACTTACAGACTTCTCCATAAAGTTCCTTAAGGCAACTATACGGCAACGGGTCGTTTACAGTACTCTGGCATAAATCCATGCCGTTCTTCAGAACCAGAATTCCATCGCAAAACCATTTTACATGATTTGGATTTTGGGTGCAAGCAATAATTATTTGTTCTCTTTCTACCAATTGGAGGAGGATTTCATAAACCAACAATTGATTCTGAAAATTCAGTGTCGATGTACGACTTATAGCATACATTTCAGCAATCTATAAATGCGCTGGGGGCTGGGAGATTTCAGTCTCCACAATTTGCTTCGAGCAAATTATTTTATCGCAAATACATAACACATTTTCTTTTGTCAAGATTCTATATCCCAGAATCCGACGGTTTTATACTTTATACTGAAACGAGAGAGGGTTCGACTTACTCAAAATCCATTTTTCACTTCTTACGCCCGCTTCTACAGGAAGAGAAAATTTTCAAGCCCTTGATATATGCCGTTTTCTGGCTTTTTAGGTTTGTCAACTTACCATGTCCTGCGTTAATAAAAAAGAGCCGGCGGTGCTTTTGCGTCGTACAAGTGAGCCTTCCGCGCGGGACGAATTCACTTCATCCCAGCATCTTAAAATTCTCAGGTATCCATAAAAATAACCACACTTATCAGTGTGGTTATTTTTATGGAGGGTAGTTGCAAAAAAGATGCAGGGCCGGCTGGACACTCACGCGGCGGGTGCGGGGTAGAGGCGGTAGATTATTGCATATTCAATGACCAAGGTTTACTCTGTCCCCCAGGCGCCAAGTGTAATTAAAAATCAGGGACACTGATAATCTGTAAGCAACAAACAAAGGGCGGTTTATAATCTCCCCACCAATCAAGTACATAGCCATATGGAAATATCATAGCAGTCTTTCTTTGCTAACAAATAAACAAAAGTATATTTAAGAGAGAAAGAATCTCCTTAAATATGCTTACCGCAATCTGTAAATATACAATTATATCCAATTTTAAGTTACTATTTTTCTACAATGGCGAAGGTGAAGAAATTCGAACTCTTGCGCCGGAGAAGCCGACCTACTGGATTTCGAATCCGCCCCCTTTAACCACTTGGGTATGCCTCCATATATTGAAAATCAATTGTCCAATCAACAAGCGGCATATTCACTTTTCGAAAAACTGTAAGTATTCTGTTAGCGTTTTGCATTATCCCTTGTTGTGCCAATTCTTGGTCTTGCATGGAGTTCTGAATGGGGAACCAAATTTGCGCACGACAAGCAGGGTGTGAGAAGTAAAAATGAGCAATATAGAACAGCATATATACGAGGAAAGCCTCTGACATTATCTGGCAATCCCCATACTGAATCTAATGCGGCCGGAGGAAAGCCAGCTGGTCGAACGCTGAGGCCGCATACACGGGGCATATGTGTCCGGATCTAATTAGAGAGCAGCCGTATTCACCCCCCTTGGTCCTTCGTTTCCCATACTCGGCGTCATGTCGCCCGCCTTCCGATGTTTTTGTATAGGTCGCATAATATATTAGTGTAAAAATCGTATTTTATTTACCAAATATTCAATTTTTCATTTTCATTTTTACAGAAAATTTATGATGATTATATTGTAGAAATCTGATCGACTGGATTAGAATAGCACCCATAAGGAGCGATTCCATGGAACTAAATCACACCTGCGTTTCTTTATTGAAAATCCTATACAACTGCCAGGACTATGTCCCTATCAACAAACTGGCCGAACAAATGGGAAAAACGGAGCGTTCTGTCCGATATGACCTAGATCTTTTGGACAAATTTTTTCAACAAAATAGTCTTCCTCCGTTAAGCCGCAGATTTGGTGCTGGCATCTATTTAGAGCATACACCAGGGCTGGAAGTTCTATTGCAGGGCTTTCTCTCCACAACCACCCCATATCAGTATAAATATAGCACGCAGGAGCGATATCTGTATATTAAGATGGCCCTTCTTACCGGCATTGTGCCCTATATTAGTGTGTCGGAACTGGCGAAAAGGCTGATCGTCTCATATCCAACGGTAACCGGTGATCTGGAAGTTGTAGAGCGGCAACTGGAGGCACAAAGCATCTCTCTGGTCCGGCGTACCCGTGTAGGCCTGCGGGCAGAGGGCGATGAGGAAACTATCCTAGGCGTATGCCTTCAGACGCTCAACGATCACATTTCCCTGGCGGAATTTGATCGATATTTGTACAGCAAGCCTCTAGAACGAAAGATTTCCACTCTGCTGCTAGAGGACCTGTTCCGCAACCTGGACGTGGATCTTTTTCGAGATATTCCGAAGCATGCGGAAAGTATTCTCAACCGAATTTTCAGCGACGAGGCCTTTGGAAAACTGATTTTTTGCCTTGCCCTGCTGACCCAGCGGGCCCGTAGTGGAACCATTACTCCGATCCGGATTGCTCATGGAAAAGACACCCTGATGATGACGCAGGAGTATAAGGCGGCGGGGATGATGATGGAACTTCTGTCCCAACAGTATGAGGTCAGCTTTCCAGCCGGAGTGCAGTACTATCTCACCGCTCAATTGCTGTGCTCCAAAAGCATCGTTAGCGGACAAGGGCGTCTGGGCCGAGATCAGACGCGATCCAGTCGGCTGGATCGTGTGACCGAGGAAGTGGTAGACAACATTCAACGCCTCTATCAAATCGATTTTGGTCCAACCAGGACAGAGTTGGTGGAGCACCTCAAAGCCCATCTCATCCCTACGATCTACCGCATCCGCTACCACCGGTCCATTGTAAATCCCCTTTATGAGGATCTGGTGGCCAAGCACGGGCAATTACTCCGCAATACCGCCGAAGCAGTAAAACCTCTGGAACAGTGCTGTGACGGTCCCATCAGCGACCAGGAGATTTCCTATATTGCCCTGTATTTTTTGGCTGCGATTAACCAGCGAGACCCTCAGGTGATTCGCCCAGCACGGGTCGTCATTGCCTGCGGATCCGGCTATGGCACGGCCCAGGTGGTGGTCTCTCAGATGAAAAGCCTATTCAATGTGGAGATTGCTGACATCCTGTCCGGTCGGGATGTCTGTGAGAAGATCAAACAGGGGTCACTACACTGCGACTATATTATTAGTACAGTGGATCTGCCCCAGCTCCCCAGCGAGCTTTACATTCGGGTAAACCCCATTTTCACGCGGCAGGACTATCGAAACATCCTGCAATTCATCGACGCGCGCCAGGCCAATCACTCCTCAGACCGGTACATGGAATTGACCGAACAGCTTGTGCGGATTGCCCAGGGTCATGGCGCTAACCGGAATATTGAACAGCTTCGGTATGATATTCTCTCTCTCCTGCTCCATGATACACGGATTCAGAAGCCGTTCCCCCAAAAGGACAGTATATGGGATCTGAAAGATCTGCTGTTGCCTGGGCTAATGCGCATAGATGTGCCCTGCCGGAACTGGCAGGAGGCAGTCTATCAGTCTACCCAGGCCTTGGAGCTGGAGGGATATGTGACTGAGGCGTACAAACATGCTATTGTTCGCAACCTGCAGGAATTCGGGCCTGCTATGGTGATGTTTCCCGGTGTCCTTATCGCCCACGCCTCCCCGGCAGATGGCTGCAGGAAATTGGGCTTTGGGTTTATGAGTCTGCGCAGTCCTGTCTCCTTTGGGAATAAGAGCAACGACCCGGTCAAGCTGGTGTTTACCCTGTCTGTTGTGGACAGCTCCTCTCATATGGAAGCTATGATCCAACTATTCAACATGATTTCGGAAAAGCCGGTGCGGGAGACCCTTTTCCGGGCACGTACCAAACAAGATGTGCTTAGCATCCTTCAAAAAGAAGAGAAAAATGCCGGTGCTCCCATCGGTACAACAGAGGATTTTACGATAGGTGGTGTTGATTTTGGAAAAAGTTAACGGTATGATGCTTCATTCCTCCTGTGTCCAACTGGATGTAAAGGCCCAAGATTGGCAAGATGCTATTCGAAAGGCTTGCCGCCCTTTGATGAACGAGGGGTTTGTCACAGAGGGCTATGACGAGGATGTAATCGCGCGGGAACTGCAGTGGGCCACAGGGCTGCCAACCGAGCCGGTAGGAGTTGCCATTCCTCACTCTCTGACCCCACAGCATGTAATCACGGCGCAGATTGCGGCTTGCCGATTGTCCCAACCGGTAAAATTCGCTCAGAGCGGCGGTACAGCGGATGATGGGAAGGTGGATGTGTCCATTATCTTTGTCCTGGCTCTTAAGGATCCCAAGGAGCAGTTGAGTCTGCTGCAAAAGCTGATGGCTGCCATTTCCAATGAGGAGATGCTGGCTTCTCTGATGGGAACATCGGCTCCCCTGGAATTCAGCAATATATTTAACGGCGCTTCCGCCGAATAAATTCTGGAAAGGAATGATTCTTATGATCAATCGAAAAGTACGCATCCTGGTGGCCTGCGGAGCGGCTATCGCCCAGTCTAGTATGCTGCAGATGATGATCTCCAGCTACCTGGACAAGAAAAAAGTGAGCTATGACATTCAGAAGTGCACATTCTACGAATTACAGAACAAAATCCAGGCCTGGAACCCGGATTTTGTCTACACGGTCGGGCAGCCTCCCTTTCAGATGCGGGAAGGACTACACCATGACGGGATGAGCATCTTCACTGGAGTAGGCAGAGACAAGACTCTCGACGAATTGTATGACATGATCCAAAAGCTGGAGGCCTGATCTAAAGGCATTCAGGGGAGGAAAAAAGCAAAAAGAGCAGCGAAAGAATGGAGGGAACAGGTCAATGGAAGTCATCCAAAGTTTTATCAATTTTATGCAGAATCTTGGCGCAGCCTGTATGATGCCCATCTTTGTATTCATCATCGGACTTGTGGTTAGGGTTCCCATCAAACAGTTGTTGAAGGCCTCAGTCACAGTGGGCTGCGGGTTCATCGGCACATTTATGGTTATGGATCTGCTGGCCGAGTACATTGGGCCCATTTCCACAGGGCTTGTTGAAAAGTTCAATCTGAGCCTGGATGTCATCGATGTGGGGTGGCCCGTAACCGGTTCCTTTGCCTGGGCCGTGCCCATCGCGCCACTGATCTTTGTCGGCGTGTTTGCACTGAATATCATACTCATTGTCGCCGGCTTCACCCGTACTCTGGATGTGGACATTTGGAACTATTGGGGCTTTATGCTGGCCGGCGCCATGGTGTATTACAGTACCGACAGCGTGATTTTTGGCCTGCTGGCGTCTCTGATCACCGCGGCGGTGACCCTCCGGCTGGCTGACTACGCAGCCCCCATTACCCAGCACATCTATCCGGGCATTAGCTTTCCTCATACCTGCTCGATTTTCTGGATGCCTTATGCCAAATTTATGGATAAACTGTATGACCGGATCCCCGGCTTCAACAAGCTCGATGCCGATCCGGAGCACCTAAAGGAGAAAATCGGCTTCTTTGGAGACCCCATGTTTATCGGGCTGATAGTAGGCGCAGTTCTGTCTGTGCTGGCAGGTCAAGGCCCCTCAGAAATTCTGGCCAGCGCGTTGAATATTGCCGCAGTTCTCCTTCTTCTGCCCAAGATGGTGTCCCTGTTGATGGAGGGCTTGTCTACCATCGCCCAGTACACTCAGACCTGGGCCCAGAACATGAAGTTCCTCAAGGGCAAGGAGCTCTATATCGGAATTGACGGCGGCATCCTTATGGGCCGTCCCAGTGTCATCGTTGTCGGCGTCATTATGATCCCCATTATGCTTGTCCTGGCCGCTGCTGTCCCGGGGAATCGGGTGTTGCCTATTGCCGACCTGGCGGTGCTCACTTCCTGGTTCTGCTGGTGCCCCGTGGCCGCCAAGGACAACATTTTCCGTGGAATCGTCAGTGCCATTATCCAGGGGATCGTGATTCTGCTGATTGCCACCGCTATGACCAACATCCATGATATCATGGCCGTCCAGTCCGGCTATGTCTATGCCGAGGGGATTACCCATACCTCCGCGCTGGTCATGGGCCAGGAACTTCTGCCCGACCTGCTGTATAAGATCTTCAGCTTCTTTGGCAGCTGAACCAGCTTCACCCTGTACACATTGTCCCCGCCTATACCTCCATGCGGCGGTGTGGGCGGGGCAAGTCTCATCAATAGAAAAGGAGTCTTCCGTGTATGGATTCAAGTGTGAAACCGGATAAGGTCCCTATAAAAAAGCTGCTGTTTGTCACCGATCTGGATAAGACCCTTTTGGATGACAATGCCCAGGTTCCTCGGGAATGTCTGGAAGCGGCGGCTCAGTTTGTGGCGCAGGGCGGGCTGTTTACCGTCGCCACCGGCCGCCCTACCAGAGGCGCTATGCTGTACCCGGAGCTAATGGAGCTTGTAAATTTGCCCATCATCACCTACAATGGTGGATGTATTTATGATGTAAAGGCGGGACGGGCCCTGTGGCGGCAGTTTCTCCCCGAATCTGTCCGACCTTCTCTGTCGGAAGCTTTGGAGCGTTTTCAACATGTGGGATTTCTCATCTTTTGGGGAGAGGATGATTTTACATGTGCTGTCCGGGAAAACGCTTATACCAGAGAGATATCCTGGAATCGGGAGCAATACCAGGCCCCCCTTCTCCCTATAGCCTCGGTTCCGGTTCCCTGGAACAAAATCGTAGCAGCTGGTCCTAAGGATCAGATCGCACTCTGCGGGGAATTCCTCAAGGCCAATATCCCAGATTCGGTCACCTTGGTGATCAGTGAAGGACAGTTTATCGAGCTCAACGGTCCCCGGGTTGGAAAGGGACTTGCACTGCGCCGTCTGGCAGAAATGTTCCATCTCTCCCAGGATGAAGTCGTAGCTATTGGGGACAGCATGAACGATATGGGCATGCTCCAATGGGCTGGTACAGGAGTAGCCGTAGCCAATGGGGAGCCTGAATTAAAGGCGGTCGCCGACCGCCTGGTTTGTTCCAACCAAGAACATGGGGTGAGACAATGTGTAGAGCAGATCCTCCTCCCCATGCTCCATCAGGCCGGCCCGGCTTCTGGCCTGTGATCTGCCGGGGAACCCCTAGACACGATGTCTTTTTCTCTGCCGGGTCTGTATCAAGCGCAAGAATCAGCAGGCTCTGAGATACCCATGGTGGATCATCCATGCTCCGGATCCCTACAGAGTGGATCGGTATGGGATGATTGGCTACCTGCATCAGATAAAGACTTACAGTCAGCTGTGGATCATAGGTATCTCCCAGCCTGTTGGCGACCGATCAGGTTCGTGACATAATACAAGGAGGTGGCAGTATGACATTAAAAGGGACCGCCGTTTCTCCTGGGGTCGTGGTGGGTAAGGTATATCGATATGAACGATTTGTTCCTACATTCTCCTCTGAGTCCCCAGAGAGTACGGCATCGGAGTTAGCCCACTATCTGGAGGCCTGCCGGCTTGCCCGGGAGGAGATGGAGGGATTACGGGAGAGGTTTCAAAACAAGAATGAGCAGGACAAAGCGGATATCCTCTCCGCTCACCTGGAGATCCTGGGAGATGAGACCATCGATGAGGAGCTTCGGGGGTTGATAGAGTCAGGACACATGAACGGACAGCGAGCAATCCAAACGGTGTATGAACAATATGCTAATATGTTTGAAAAGTTACCCGATCCGACCATCAGGGAACGGGCGGCCGATCTGCGGGACATCGAGATCCGGCTGCTACGCTGCTGGGAGGGTCTTCCAGAGCAGGAGCTTTCAGTTCTCCCGCCGGATACCATCGTGGTGGCCTGGGATTTGGTGCCCTCAGACACAGCCACGCTGGACCGGGATAATGTGCGCGGCATTATTACCGAGGTTGGCGGCACTACCTCACACAGCGCAATTATCGCCCGTAACTATGAGATCCCCGCCGTGTTGGGCGTTACCGGTGCCATATCTCAGTTGCAAGACGGACAACCGATCATCCTGGACGCGGTGGATGGAGTGGTTCTCACTGAGCTCAACGATCAGCTTCTGGAGGTTTACCAGGCCAAGGGAGCGGTGGAGCGGGAACAGCGCGCCCACACAAAACTCTTTATTGACCGTGAGCCTGTTACACCGGACGGAGTCCGGATCGAGGTGGAGCTGAATATTGCCGCCGCCGATCCGGATAACCTGGCCGGGGCCAAGTATACCGATGGTGTAGGGCTTTTTCGCACAGAGTTTCTCTATATGGGGCGCAATACGCTCCCCTCGGAAGAGGAGCAGTTTCAGGCCTATCGAAAGGTTCTGATCACCTTTCAGCGCCGTCCTGTGGTCCTGAGGACCATGGACATTGGAGGCGATAAGCCCTTAGAATGCCTGGATATGCCGGCGGAAAGCAATCCCTTCCTGGGCAATCGGGCCTTGAGGCTTTGCTTCCGGCATCCGGAGCTTCTACACACACAGCTCCGGGCTGCGCTGCGTGCCTCAGCCTATGGAAATTTGTGGCTCATGTTTCCTATGGTGGCCAGTATGGACGATATTTATATGGCAAAGGCTGCCCTGGAGCAGGTCAAGGCGGAGCTGAAGGCTGAGGGTCATCCCTTCCAGCCTGACTTCAAAACAGGGATCATGGTAGAGATCCCATCCATTGCTATATTGGCTGACCAGGCGGCGGCAGAGGTGGATTTCGCCAGTATTGGAACCAACGATCTGACCCAGTATCTGATGGCGGTGGATCGTGGAAATCCAGCGGTCAGCTCCTATTATCAGCCTTATCATCCGGCTATGTTCCGCCTGATCCGTCATGTGGTTTCTGCCTTTGCAAAGCAAGGCAAGCCGGTCAGTGTATGCGGGGAACTGGGCGGAGATCCACTGGCTGCGGCGGTTCTGATCGGAAGCGGTATCCGCCGACTGTCCATGAATATCTCCTCTGTCGCTTCTGTGAAAGAGATGATCCTTTCCACCGATTTGAAAAAAGCGGCCGCGCTGTCAGATGTCGTGTGTATGATGACCTCAGCTGAGGAAGTCAAGCGTTATCTCAAGAAAACTATATATTCTGAATATTCAGTAGAATGAATGAGGTGATCCGCAATGTATTGTGGCTCTGTTACTGTTCAAAATATTTCTGGACTCCATGCCCGCCCTGCCTCTGAATTTGTGGCTCGGGCGAAAGGCTTCCAGTCTAAGATCTCCATCCGCCGCATGGAGAGCGACAAACCAGTTGGAAACGCCAAATCAATCATCGTTTTGCTCTCCATGGGTATCTGTCAGGGAGAGTCTGTTGAAATCACGGCGGAAGGTCCCGACGAACAGGAGGCTGTGGCTGAACTGACCGCGCTGATCGAAAGCGGCTTTGGCGAGGACTGAAAGTCCGATTACGCTCCACTGGATGTGTGGAGGACATTGGAAAGGAGCTGCATGGACTGTACGCTATCTGGAATTGGAGGAGAGGCCGTCCGCAAACAGGGATCTGTTGCTTGCCGCTCCGGTAACGGTCTATCAATTGAGCGATAAGATTGAAACAGAAAGAAGCACCTGCATGACAGGTGCTTCTTTTCTGCCGTTCGTTAACAAAAAAGATGCAACTTTGCATCTGTTAGGACGTAACGATTTACATGGCTTGTAATTCTTTTTGTTGGTCAACCTCAGGACATCCCACCGAAAGGCCTACTCAAAATCAAAATTATGCGAAACTCTCAACTATTTCTGCCTCATACATAGCATACTCGCTTGAAGAAAATAGATGATTTTGTGGGTTTGTTAAAGTAATAATATTTACTCCGTCACTTTTTGCAGTTATGTCCCTTCCTTGAACTGTCTTTCCAAATTAAGTTGCTTTCATAGCAACAATTGGAACATATTTCTTATTATCCAGGAGCTTGTCCACGACCGCCTAGGTCATTTTAGGTTTTCAGACGGGGAAGGAATGCTTTTTCAAAAAGTATATTAACAATTTTTCCTAAACTAGATCTAGCAGGATGATACTCAAATATTCCGCTAACAGCACCTGACTTTTTTCATGCGCAACAATTTCTTAGTCAATTAAAGCTTAGCCATGAGGAAGTTTTTTGGCTACCTCACACTCTAAAACATAAACAAAAGCAGGTTTAAGAGAGAATGAACTTCCTTAAATCTGCTTGCCAATACTGTAATATCTAATTATAGCCAATTATGAATTTCGATTTTGACGCGGGTTTTGCTGAAATGGTACTACTGGCCAGATTTGAACCGGGGGCCTCATCCTTACCAAGCGATTTTTGATGTTTTTTATAACAATTTCCGCTTGTTTTTTGTAGTTTTTATTTCGAATCACATCGTTTCCAAAACTTTTGCAAAGCACTGTCTCCATTGTTTCCACCCCTGTCTGTGGTGGAACTGTGGTCAAGCAGGGATTTGTGCAGACGCTGTCTGCACAAATCTCATCGGCGCAACACAGCGGAGAACATCTGCCATTCCGTGTAATTCTGCAACTTCATCCCGTGTGATTTCCCATTTTCATTCCGCACGATTTCTCTTATATTCGCAAGCTGTAACACTGCCCCGGTAATCACACAACAGTTTCTTCGAGAATCAATATGGTCGTTGGGAGGTTGGTATCATAATTTGATACCAACCTCTTAACGAAAACAGGTGCAATTACCACGGCCATATTTTGCACCGCTGTAAACAATAAAATACCGAAAGATTTTTTGTATAATTTCCGTTTATTTTATGCCATTTCCACTCCATTCTGATTGCTTTCCGTCACTCTCTAAAGCCACTGTTTCCATGTGTTCCGCACCGCACTGTGGCTGAAAATGTGGTCAAAAACGCTCCCTGCCCTTTGCCGGAAATGGTTTCCCGGCTTGGACTGGGAGCGTTTTTCATGTCTCTGACTGCCTGCATTGTAACTCTGAGGGCGGGATTCAGTAAGCCTTTTCTGCGCTGTCCGCGCCTCAGAAATTGGGGGGCTGTAAACAAAAAATCCTGCCGCAGTATATCTGATCGTGTCGCACTGTTATTCCGAATCGCGGGTGATACCTGCGATGAGCTTAGCCAGCTCCTTTTTACCCTGGATGTTGCCCTGGCGTGCTATCATGATGCGCTGGGCCTGGGGAGAGCCGGCCCCATGGAGGGACTCGGTGCGGTAACCCACCGCAGCGGCGCCCAGACAAATGTTTTCCAGGAACCGCATGATCTTCTGCCTGTCCTGGGTGGAGACGCCCTCCCGGCCGGCGAAGAACTTGTTGCAGATATCCCCGATCGTCTCCCCGTTGCGGCCCACCACCGTCTCGGAGGTAAAGTCCTGCTCGGAGGGCATGGTGACCATGAGGCCGCCGGCGATGTCCTCGGCCAGGCGGACGATCTCATAGGGGAAACGGGTGATGTTCTGCTTGCACACATTAGCCAGCAGCAGGTCGATCTGGTAGTTGCCCGCCTTGGTGGGGCAGCCCTCGCAGGAGCAGGCGATGCCGCAGGAGTACAGCGTCTCGTTGAGGTGGGTCATCTCGATGAGCTTGTCCCTGATATGGCTGGCCTTCTCCACCCCGTTGTACTCGGAGGCCAGGGCGGCGGCCCCGATGACCACGTCGCCCACGCCCACCTTGCAGCCGCCGTAGCTCTGGCGGTGGTAGCCGGCGAAACGCTCCACCATCATCCCCGCGAACTCATATTCTCCGTTGAGGAAGATATACTCGTTGGGGATGAACACATGGTCCAGCACCACCAGGGCCTCCTGGCCGCCGAACTTGGCGTTGCCCTGGTCGATGCACCCGCCCGTCTCCAGCTTGCGGGTGTCGCAGGACTGGCGGCCGTAGATCATATAGAGGCCGTCGGCGTCGGTGGGGCAGGCGAAGGAGACGGCCCAGTCCCTGTCCGCCTCGCCCATGGCGATGGTGGGCATGAAGATGTGCCAGTGAGAGTTGATGGAGCCGGTCTGGTGGGCCTTGGCCCCGCAGACCACGATGCCGTCGGGACGGCGCTCCACCACATGGACGAACAGGTCCGGGTCGGTCTGTTGGTGAGGGGCCTTGGACCGGTCCCCCTTGGGGTCTGTCATAGCCCCGTCCACGGTCAGGTCATGATCCTGAACGTAAATCAGGAATTTCTTGAAGTTCTCATGATAATGGGTGCCGTGTTTCTCGTCGATCTCGAAGGTGGTGGAGTAGACGGCGTTGAAGGCATCCATGCCCACGCAGCGCTGGAAACAGCTGGCGGTCTTCTGGCCCAGCAGGCGCTGCATCTTCACCTTCTTCACCAGGTCGTCGGCGGACTGGTGGAGGTGGGTGAAACGGTTCACCTTCCGTCCGGTGAGGCTGGAGGTGGCGGTCATCAGATCCTCGTACCGGGGGTCCTGGACCAGGGCATAGGTCATGGCCACACAGTTGATGGAGGGGCGGATGATGGGGTGGTCCACCCAGTTGTCGATCTTCTCCCCAAACATGTAAACGCGGGTCTTGAGCCGACGCAGGCTCTCAATATACTCTTTGGCGGTCATCAGCGGCATAATCGTTCCTCCTGTCTGATCGTCCCCGGCGGAGGCCCGGCTGAGCCGGCCCCCGCCGGGGCAGTTGTGTGGGATTGTGGTCCGGCCTCACTGTCCGGCCAGGGTCTGATAGCTCTTCAGCCGCTCCAGTGCGTCCCGCGCGGCCTTGTCATAGAGCTCCTCCGCCCTGTCGGGGAAGGACAGTTTCAGGGAGGCATACCGGTTCTGGCCCAGCAGGAACTGCCGGAAGTCTCCGGTGGGCGTCTTGGAGTCCAGGGTGAATGGGTTCTCTCCGGACTCCTTCTTCCGGGGGTCGTAGCGGTACAGATGCCAGTAGCCGCACTCCACCGCTTTCTTCTGTTCCGCCTGGCTCAGGCCCATGCCGCACTTCATGCCGTGCTCGATGCAGGGGCAGTAGGCGATGACCAGAGAGGGGCCGGGATAGGCCTCCGCCTCCCGGATGGCCCTCAGGGTCTGGGCCTGGTCGGCTCCCATGGCCACCTGGGCCACGTACACATAGCCGTAGCTCATGGCCATGAGCCCCAGGTCCTTTTTCTTGACGTTCTTGCCGCCGGCGGCGAACTTGGCGATGGCCCCCTCGGGGGTGGACTTGGACGCCTGGCCGCCGGTGTTGGAGTATACCTCGGTGTCCATGACCAGCACGTTGATGTCCTGCCCGGAGGCCAGCACATGGTCCAGGCCGCCGTAGCCGATGTCATAGGCCCAGCCGTCCCCGCCGAAGGCCCACACGGACTTCTTGGTCAAAAATTCCCTGTTCTGGCGGATGAAGACGGCCTCCTCGCTCTCGTTCCCCTCCAGGGCGGAGAGCAGGGCGTCGCTCACCTGGCGGGAGGTCCTGGGGTCGTTCCCCCCCTCCAGATAGGCCCGGCAGGCGTCGGCGGCGGCGCCCCGGGCGAGGAGAGTCTCCACCTTCTCCACCAGCTGGCGCTTGACCGCGTCCTGACCCAGCAGATAGCCGTAGGCGTACTCGGCGTTGTCCTCAAAGAGGGACATGGCCCAGGCCGGCCCGAACCCTCGCTTGTCGGTGCAGTAGGGGGAGGAGGGGGTGGACCCGCCGTAGGCGGAGGAGCAGCCGGAGGCGTTGGTGATATACATCCGGTCTCCGAAGAGCTGGGTCACCAGCTTGATGTAGGGGGTCTCGCCGCAGCCGGCACAGGCGCCGGAGAACTCGAAGTAGGACTTGGCGAACTGGGAGGCCTTCACGCTCTTATCGCTCACTGCGTCGGCCTTGACGGCGACCTCCTCCACGGCGTAGGTCCAGTTGTCCGCCTCCTTCAGCTGGCTGGCTAGGGGTCTCATGACCAGGGCCTTCTCCTTGGCGGGGCATACGTTGACACAGCTGCCGCAGCCGGTGCAGTCATAGGGAGAGACCTGCATACGGTACTGATATTGGGGCAGACCGGCGGCCGCCTTGGTCTGGAACCTGGCGGGGGCTGCCTTCCGCTCCGCCTCATCCAGCAGCACCGGCCGGATGGCGGCGTGGGGGCAGACAAAGGCGCACTGGTTGCACTGGATGCATTTGGCCAGATCCCACTCCGGGACCTCCACCGCAGCCCCCCGTTTCTCGTACTTGGAGGTGCCGGCTGGCCAGGTGCCGTCCTCCAGCCCGTACTTCTTCATGGTGGACACGGGGAGGACGTCGCCCTCCTGGCAGTTCATCACGTCCACCACCTCCCGGATGAAGGCGGGGCGGCCGTCATCCCGGGCGGGGGCGTCCTGGGCGGTGAGCCAGCTGTCCGGGATTAGGATCTGTACCAGCTCGTTGATGCCGTGGTCGATGGAGGCGTTGTTCATGTCCACCACCGCCTGACCCTTCTTTTTGTAGTAGGTCTTGTAAATGGCGTCCTTCATTTCCTGGACCGCCTGGTCGATGGGGATGACCCCCGTGAGGGTGAAGAAGGCAGCCTGGAGGATGGTGTTGGTCCGGTTGCCCAGTCCCAGCTGCCGGGCGATATCCACGGCGTTGATGGTGTAGAATTTGGCGTGTTTCTCCGCCAGGGCCCGTTTCATGGAGGCGGGCAGGTTCTGTTCCAGCCCCTCCATGTCCCACTGGCAGTTGAGCAGGAAGGTTCCGCCCTCCTTCAGGTTCTTTACCATGTCGTACTTGTTCACATAGGACGGGGTGTGGCAGGCCACGAAGTCGGCGGCGGGGATGAGGTAGGGGGAGCGGATGGGCTTTTTGCCAAAGCGCAGGTGGCTCTGGGTCAGGCCGCCCGACTTCTTGGAGTCGTAGACGAAGTAGGCCTGGCAATACAGGTCGGTGGCATGGCCGATGATCTTGATGGAGTTCTTGTTGGCGCCCACGGTGCCGTCGGAACCCATGCCCCAGAACTCGGCGCTGGTCTGGCCGGCGGGGGCGGTGTCGATCTCCCCAGCGTCTGGCAGGGAGGTGTGGGTCACATCGTCCACGATGCCCACGGTGAAGTCGTGCTTGGGGGCGTCCAGCTTCAGATTCTCAAAGACCGCCAGGATCTGGCCGGGGGTGGTGTCCTTGGAGGAGAGGCCGTACCGGCCGCCCACGATGTCCAGGTCCATGCCCCGGCGCTGGCAGACGGCGCACACATCCTGGTAGAGGGGCTCGCCCATGGCCCCCGGCTCCTTGGTCCGATCCAGCACAGCGATCTTTCTGGCCGCGGCGGGGAGAGCGGCCAGGAAGTGCTCGGCGGAGAAGGGCCGGTACAGATGGACGTTGATAAGGCCCACCTTCTCCCCGCGGGCGGTGAGATAGTCCACCGTCTCCTTGGCGGTCTCGGCGGCGGAGCCCATGAGGACGATGACCCGCTGGGCGTCGGGGGCGCCGTAGTAGTCAAAGAGGCGGTAGTTCCGACCGGTGAGCTTGTTGATGGCCTCCATATAGCCCTCCACCACGGCGGGCAGGGCGGCCACCTTCTCGTTGCAGGCCTCCCGACACTGGAAGAAGATGTCCGGGTTGACGGTGGTCCCCCGGGTGGCCGGGTGCTCCGGGTTCAGCCCGTTCTTCCGGAAGGCCCTCATGGCTTCCATGTCCACCAGGGGCCGCAGATCCTCGTAGTCCAGGGCCTCGATCTTCTGGATCTCGTGGGAGGTGCGGAACCCGTCGAAGAAGTGAAGGAAGGGCATACGGCCCTTGATGGCCGACAGGTGGGCCACCGCCCCCAGGTCCATCACCTCCTGGGGGGAGGAGGCGGCCAGCAGGGCAAAGCCGGTGTTGCGCACGCTCATCACGTCGGAGTGGTCCCCGAAAATGGACAAAGCATGAGCGGACAATGTGCGGGCAGAGACGTGGAACACCCCGGGCAGCATCTCGCCGGCGATCTTATACATGTTGGGGATCATCAGCAGCAGGCCCTGGGAGGCGGTGTAGGTGGTGGTCAGCGCCCCGGACTGGAGCGAGCCATGGACCGTGCCGGCGGCGCCCCCCTCCGACTGCATCTCCACCACCTGGACCGGCTGGCCGAACAGGTTCTTTTTCCCGTTGGCCGCCCACTCGTCCACATACTCCGCCATGGGCGACGAGGGCGTGATGGGAAAGATCCCCGCCACCTCTGTAAAAGCATAGGAGATATACGCAGCGGCCTGGTTGCCGTCCATCAATTCCTGTTTTTGTATCATAACGTTTCCCCCTTCAATCAATGCCGCCGCTCCGGAATCGAAATTAAAAGCGGCTGTTTATATTCGCTGACTAAAAGTCACCGAATCTGCACAAGGCTATTTTATTGACTGTCGGTCAGTTTGTCAAGGAGGGCTGTTTAAATTCTACAGGGCATCCAAAGAAACGGCCACAAAACTGTGCAAAAAGGCGTTTTTTTGTAAAAATTAAAGCGAAAACAAGGAATTGACATTTTTTGTTGGGTAAAGTATGCTAAAGACAAAATGATCCCTATAATGCGGGATGAGAAAGGAAAGACGGATATATGAGCACTTCGACACAGCCCGCGCCCACAACCCGGTCAACGAAACGGAAAGATCAATCTAAGCGGACCAAACGGAAAATTTATGAAGCAGCGGTACAAGAGATCAACCAAAAGGGATTCAATGCGGTCACGATAGAGGACATCACCACCACGGCCAAGGTGGCCAAGGGCAGCTTTTATACCCACTTCAAGTCCAAAGAAGATCTGGTCTTTTCTACCTTGGCCTTTTCTGATGAAATATATAAGAAAGCATATCAAAAAGTTCAAAATCTCGCTTTTTTACCTATGATGACACAATTTTTGCGTCTCTCATATCCAGAGTATGAGAAACGGGGAAAGGGCGTTCTCCGCGCAATGATTTCCAATTATTTTGCCCAGGAGGATCAGGAGTACTACGGCGAAGACCGGATTCTGGTGCAGTGTCTGCGCGGCATTGTGGAGCGGGGAAAGCGGGATGGATTGCTGGAGGAGAGCATCTCTACGCAGGAATATGCGCAGATCCTGCTGTCTACCATGATTGGAGTGGAGGTTCTCTGGTGTTTTGATAAGGAGGGGCGGAGCCTGGCAGATATGATGGAACAGGCCATGCTGATAACGGCCAAGGGAATGTTCCGGTAATTTTTTTGTTTTGTGTCGCGAATGTTCATAGTTTGGGGCAGCTGGTAAGACCAGCTACCCCAATATTTTTTATTTAAAATATCTAAACTTTAAAGAGAAATCTTGTAAAAATAGTCTCTTTACAAAAATCGTTGTTGCCAATATAATGACTATAAGTCAACGACTATTAGTCGGTGAAAAACAAGTTCAGCGCCATGCTGGATGCGAGGAGGACAACACTATGGACATGAGTTATTTGAAAGACATGCCAATTGCGATCCTGGGCGCCGGCGCCGTGGGCAAGACCATGGCCGCCGACTGCGCCATGGACAGCAAGGAGGTCCGGCTGTGGGATCAGCCCCTCTTTGCCAAGACCAACTTTACCAACATCGACAAGACCGGCATCACCCTCTCCGGCAACCAGTTCAGTTTTTTCGGGTATCAGCGCAAGGGCAATGTGAAGATCGCTCTGGCCACCGATGATCTGGCCAAGGCCGTCAAGGGCGCCGGCATTATCATCGTGGCCACCGTGGCCATCGCCCACGAGGACATCTTCCGGGAGCTGATCCCCCTGCTGGAGGACGGTCAGGTCATCCACATCCTGCCTGACAACTGCGGCACCTTTGTATTCCGCAAGCTGATGCGGGAGATGAAGTGTACCAAGAAGGTCATTGTGGGTGCCTGGTACACCGCGCCCTACGGCATCCGCGTGGTCCGCCGGGGCGGCGTGGTCACCAACGAGTGCAAGGTGGAGGACCGCATCACCACCATCCGGGGCTGCGCCCTGCCGGACACCGACACCGACGCCTTCATGGCCTCCGCCTGGTACATCCCCGCCTTTGCCGCCATTATGGACGCCCACGGCGAAGTGACCATCTCCAAGAAGGGCGAGGAGTTCCACCACGGCTTTGTCCGGGGCAATACTGTGCTGGACATCAACCTGTCCAACGTGAACCCGGTCATCCACGTCCCCGGTGCCGTTCTGGGCGCCGCCGTCATGCAGAACTTCGACAAGGTGCTGGACCAGGAGATGAAGAACTATTCCCTGTACGGGTTCGCCCTGTGCCCGGCTATCGCTGAGGTTCAGGCCCGCTTCTGGGAGGAGGAGAAGGCCTTAGCCGCCGCTATGGAGGTGGGGCTGTGTACCGTCAATTATGAGGACTTCTTCTCCCGCACCACTATGTACGGCAAGGAATACATGGGACCCGATTTTGCCGTCCCATTCACTGAGAAGTACGAAAACTTCTATGGCGACGGTCCCTTCGACCTGGAAAACCGCTATATCACCGAGGATGTTCCTGTGGGTTGCTACCTGATGAGCCAGCTGGGCAAGAAGTATGGCGTGGACACTCCCATTATCGACTCTATGATTCTGCTGGCCAGCACCATGCTGAAGCGGGACCTGGCTGCCGAGAGCAAGTATACCCTGGACTATCTGGACATTGGCCACATGACCCATGAGCAGCTACAGCAGTACCTGCGCGAGGGTGTGTATATCCCCAAGTAATGCTACACAGCCAGCGGAGGGTGCGAGTGCAAGTAAAATAGAAAGGTAGGTCTATGCGAGTGTGACAGCCCAAATATTCGGCTTGCTTGCAACACTGCTGTCCATACTCTCCTTCCAGTGCAGGAGTACCCGCACCCTGCTGCTGTGTCAGATGTTAGGAAATACGGCCTTTGTGGTCCACTATCTGTTGCTACGCTCCTATGGTGCCTGCGTCGGGCAAATCGTCCTGATCTTCAATATTCTGGCACTCACAGGGCCGGACAACGTCCGGGTACGCAGGCAGCACTGGAAATGGGGGTTTGCCGCAGTCTCCCTGCTCCTGAGCGCCGCCACCTGGCAGGATGGATTCAGCGTTCTGCCGTGTGTGGCTGTGCTGGTGACCATTTTTACCAACTGGACCTTTGATGGAACGGCGATCCGGCTGGGCAAGCTATGTCTGTCCTGTCCCGCCTGGGTGGTGTACGATATCCACGTTGGTTCTTGGTCCGGCTTGTTGTGCGAAGGGATTGCTATGGGGTCTGCGTTGGTGGCCCTGCTCCGCTTCCGGAGCTTTCCCGCTGGGTGCGGTCCTACATTCATTCAGTGGCATTTGATACAAAAAATTAAGAAAGAGACCATGGAAAAGGAGGAAAATTCTCGTGAAAAAGCTATTATCTCTGGCTCTGGCGGCGGCGGTTTGCCTGTCCCTGACGGCCTGCGGCGGCGACAACACCAGCGAAGGAGGCGGCAGCACTGATGAAGTGTATGAGCTGAAATTTGCCAGTCAGGACGCGGAAGGGCTGCCCTCCACCAATGCTATGTACTGGATTGCCGAGCAGGTAGAAGAGCGAACCGACGGCCACGTGATTTTGGACATCTATCCCTCCAACCAGCTGGGCTCCGCGCAGCTGCTGTACGAAGGTGTCATGGACGGTTCTATTGATATGTATTTGGGGTATCTGGATCCCACGTACAATATTGCTTTTGATATTACCACGATTCCTTTCCTGGCCAGCAATTATGATCAGATTGCCTACATCTGTTCTCCTGAGTCCAACTGCTATCAGATATTTGACGAGAGCTGCGCTGAAATTGACATGAATTTCATGGGAATTTTCCTCAATGGCGTGAATGGCATCTTCTCCACTGAGCCTTTGGGGGATTACCTGGATATCAACACACATAAGGATGCTCTGATCCGAATTGCTAACTCCCGGACGTATGCTCTGGGTATTGAGGCACTGGGTTATTCTACCATCACAATTCCCTGGTCTGATACCTATACTTCCCTTCAAACCGGCGTTATGGATGGTATGACCGGAATTCCCTCTTACATGGTCAACCAGAACTTCGGCGACCTGGCTAAGTATTATTTGGCAATGGATGCTTTTATGGAAACCAATGTAATCGTAATGTCTGAGGTTACAGCCAGTGAACTGCCCGAAGAGTACTTGACAATCATTGAGGAGGTATGTGCCGAGATGTCGGCTAACTCCATCCCCAATACAGAAACTGAAGTTAATGCAGGGATTGAGGCTCTGCGGGAACGGGGCGTGGAGATTCTCCCAATTACCGATGATGAGCGGGCTGAAGTAGGCGCTCAGGTATTGGAAAAGATTACTCACGACCTGGAGGAGTATTTCGGTCAGGAACTGCTGGACAAGGCGTTTGAAGATATCGCTAACGCCAGTAGCGCCACTTAACTCTCCGAAAATTCAGGCCCGTGCCGCCCGCATCGGCCAGTGTACGACGGTGCGGGCCTCAACAGAAAAGGGTTTCAGCTTCTAATCTGATTATACTCTAGAAGGAGGGAGATAGGTATCATGAAACAGGCGTTACAACGCTTTTATGATACGATGTGCCGGTCGTTTTTGGCCAGAAGTGTAAAAAACTTCTACCAGACTGCGATTTTTATTTCGGGCATGATTATTCTCTTGGCTATGGTTGCCACGGTTTTACTGCGCTATGTATTGAAAATGAATTTATTTGGCATGGATGAAATCATCCTGGCTTTTGTATTCTGGTTCTATTTCTTTGGCGGCGTTAACGGTAGCCGGGAGGACTCTCAGATCCGGGCGGATGTGGCCTCTGTCCTGATCAGGAGCAAAAAAGGAAAGTGGGTCCTCCGACTCATTACCCGGCTCATTGAGATCGTGGTTCTGACTTTCCTGGTAGTGCTGTCCATTCAGCTGTTTATTACCAACTGTGAACGTATGCCTGCCACTCAGGGGCTAAAGATTCCCTATATTGTGCCTCAATTCGCCATTGTGGTAGGCTTCTCCCTGATGCTGATGTATGATGTAGGACACCTGATCCGGCAGTATCTGGAGAGGCCGGAGGCCTCGCAGCCCTCTTCGGAGGACCAGCTGCCGCAGTGAGCGGCCGGAACGTGCAAAATACAGATAAAGGAGGGTCCATACAGAGTGGATGTTATTTTGGGTATTGTCATTCTGATCGTCATGATCGTGCTGGGCGTGTCCATTCCCTTTGCATTCGGCACGGCGATGATTTATTACTATTTTCTGCTGGACGGTTCTCCGGCTACCACCATCTCTGTGGGATTCAGTCAGCTGAACTCCCTGGTGCTGCTGGCCATTCCGCTGTTTGTGATCGCTGGCGGCATTATTGAAAAAGGAAAGCTTGGCGATGCCTTGGTGGGTTTTATCGATATGTTTATCGGCCACATCAAGGGCGGCCTGGGGGCGGTTTCTGTCATTGCTAGCGCTGTGTTCGGCGCCATCACCGGCAGTTGCGCGGCCACACTTTCCTGTATCGGGTCCGTTATGATGCCAAAGCTGCGCAAGGCTGGATATGAGGATGGTTTTGCTACCGCCCTGCTGGTCAACGCCGGCCCCCTCGGCCTGTTGATCCCGCCCAGCGCCGACCAGATTCTGTATGCCTGGTCTGCCGGGCAGTCGGTTCTGGCTTGCTTTCTGTCCACAGTTATTCCTGGTATTATTCTGGCTACTCTGCTGTGTATCATTAACTTGATTTTTGCCAGCAAGAGCTCTTCCATTATTGCCCAGCCCAAAGTTAAAGTGTTCTCCTCTGCTGGTGCGAAACGGTTCAAGGTCGGTATTCCGGCCCTTCTATTCCCTGTGATTATTCTGGGCGGTATTTACGGCGGATTTATGACTCCTACTGAGGCAGCCGCTATCTCTATCATCTACGCCATTCCCATTGGCATTTATGTCTATAAGGGGATGAAGTGGAAAGATCTAAAAACGATCTTCATCGAAACCGGCACAACGACCGGTGTGATCATGGTCATGCTCTTCGTTATCATGATTGTGGCCCGCAACTTCACCATGGCCGGTGTCCCCGATCTGCTGAAGGATGCTCTGCTGAGCATATCAGATAACAAGTACGTGATCTTGCTGATGTGCAATGTATTCCTGGTCATTATTGGGATGCTGATGGACGATGTATCTGGTATGTTGCTGTGCACCCCGCTGCTGCTACCTTTGATGACAGAAATCGGTGTGCACCCCATCCACTTTGCGGCCATCATCGGCGTCAACCTGGGCATGGGCAATATCACGCCTCCCACTGCGCCTTTGCTGTACATTGGCTGCCGCCTGACTGGAACTCCGTTAAATCAGGTTATGAAGCCCACGTTGATCATGCTCTTTGGCGCATGGTTGCCTACCCTGATTCTCACCACCTATATTCCGCAGATCGCTCTGTTCCTGCCAAGTTTGTTCGGATATGTGTAAGGAACGGAGATCAACCATAGAAGCCCCCTTTTCTTCTCTGATGATGCCGGCCTCTTTTGAGGCCGGCATCATCAGTTTTGTCAGAATGGTCAAAAGCAGGGCATGTGCTGCATGACCAGCGAAAAATTGTCCGGAAATTGCAGACAGGATCAAAAGAGATCTCCCCAGACCGGTGCTTTGTCGGTCTGGGGAGAGCTTGATGTAAGATGAGGCGTCCAGGTGATGGGCTACGTTATCCTTTGCCCAGCAGTTGGGCTGGGAGGGGCCAATGGCATAGAAAACGGATGTGTCCAAAGATATGTTTTTCCCGAAGCATGCACAGATTAAATCCTTTCGCCATTTACAGAACGTGCTCCGCTATACTGAAGTCAGAAAAAGAACGGAGGTGTAGGTGATGACGGGCAGGAGGGTCTGCGCCAGGTACTACCGGCGGTACGACGGCAAGGTGGTCTATGTGGTCTCGCTGGCCACGGATGCAGACACTGGCGAGGAAAGTGTCATCTGGACCACCTATCCCTTAGCGGATGTCCCCAAGTACTACACCTCCAGCAAAAAATCCTTTTGTGCTTTGGTGGAAGTAAGTGGAGAGAAGCGTGTCAAGTACAAGCGGCTGATGAATATGAAAATATCGGAGACCGCCATCACCAGGAGCGACTTCGCCAAGCTGAAAAAGGATCTGCAATTTCTGGACAACGCCTTGAAAACAGTACTGTTGGAATACTGAGACTACTTCCGGGAACGGTTTGTGGAGGGCCTGTCCATCCGCAAGTACGCTGAGGCACACCAAATCAACCGTGGCAGCGTGGACTATCTGCAAAAGAAATTTCCTCTGCTCTGGCCCGTCTGCTGAAGGAGCGGGACGAGGCCGAGGGCAGGTGCCGACTGCGGAAATCGGCGCAAAACTGAATCAACCAAACACCGAGCGGAGCGCCTGCTGAAAAAGCAGGCGCTCCACTTTTCTGTCAGAAGTATGTCAAAAGGATATTATTATAGTGAAAGGACAAAAGAGGCACATGTGTGTCAATTCTATGTCACTTCAGAAATGTCCTCGGGTAAAGTAGTAGGGGGTGAAAATACCATGAAAGAATCCAGCTACAAAAGCTACGATGACCTGCCGCTGTTTCTGAACTCGGAAACAGTGGCAAAGGTGCTTGGCGTGTCACCGTCCAGCGGTTACGAACTCATGCACAAGCCGGGCTTCCCGGTGTTGCGCATCGGCAACCGCATGGTGGTACCCAAGGAGCAGTTCATCCAGTGGGTGAAGGAACACACGGGAGGCGGCACATGAGACACAGCAAATACAGTGGGAGCGGAAATTTTTTCTCTCTGCCTAACGAAGTATTCCTCCTGGGCCTGAGCGCCGGCGAACTGGCGGTCTACAGCTTTCTGAAACGGTGCGAGAACCGAAAGACACACCAATGCTGGCCCAGCATCAAAACGACTGGACAAGCGGTGGGCATGAGCGAGAACACGGTGCGCAAGTATATCCGGCAGCTGGAGGAACGGGGCCTCATCACCACTGAACCCACCGAGGTCATCACCAAGTCCAGCGGAAGGCGTAACGGCAATCTGCTGTTCACCCTCCGGCCCATCGGGGAGGTAATCGATGACCACTATGCCAGCCAGCTGGCGCAACTGAATCTGGCCGCAGAGCGCCAGCGTGTAGCGAAACTCCTGCAAAAGCAGGAAAACCCTGCGTGACCGCCTGTGGGCCGCTGTGTGCCCCGATTGCGGGAGGGGCAGAGTCCCTGCCCCTCCCGGCGGGTTTCAGGCCAGTGTGGGCCGGTTGTGGGAGACGCTGCGCTACAAGGTTTCCGGCCCTTTTGGAACGGAGCCAAGGGACGAAAAGAAAAGCAGGATAAAAGCCGGGGTCACCGGTGGCGCCTCCGGCCGGTCACTTCGCCCCGCAGTGCGGGTCGTTACGGGGTTTTGCGGTGTATCAAAAGTGGGGTCAAAAACAGGCGGCGGGGATCACGTTTGTGGTCACAATCCCCGAACTCCTACTGCCATAACGAAAAAATAGGGATCACTCCCCGGAAAGGAGCAGTTTATGGGCAAAAAAGAGAGATTCGCTTTCTATCTCACCCCGGAAAAGAAAGCCATTCTGGAGCGCCGGTTTCAGGAGGACGGAAGCCGGAGCATGACCGCCTTCATCGAGCGGGCGGTGGACTTCTACCTGGACTACCTCAGCGCCAACGACGCCGGCCTATTTCTCCCAACATCCATTAAGTCCTACCTGGACGGGCGGCTGGCCTCTATCGCCTTCCGGCAGGCGGTGGAGCAGGACATGGTGGCCGGTATCCTCGCCGACGCCTATCAATTCAGCGACGAGGATTTCCGCCTCCGGAGGGCGGAGCGCGTGCAGAACGTGAAGAAAACCAATGGCCGCATCTCGCTGGAGCAGCGGGTGCGGGGTGCTTGGGAGGAGGGCGATGAGTGGCAAGACTGATCCTGAAAAGCCCTTATCTCAAGTGCGATGGCAACAATTCTGTCAGCGGTTACCTGCGGTACATCGGGACACGGGAGCGGGTAGAAGTACTCCCAGATGACCGTCCTCCCACCAGAAAACAGGAGCAGTTGATTAGAAAATTGGTGAAGGATTTCCCTTCGTCCAAAGGGTTAGAGGAGTATTCTGACTACGAATTCAAGCCCACCAAAGCCCATGCCTCGGCTTTTATCACCAGAGCTTTGGAAGAAAACTGGGCGCAGATACAGCAGTCAGACGGCTACATGAAGTACATCGCCACCCGGCCCAAGGCGGAGCGGCTGGGTGACCACGGCCTGTTTGGGGACGAGGATGGCGTGGACCTAACCAAAGCAATGGAGGAACTGGATCAATACACCGGCAACGTATGGACACACATCCTCTCCCTGAAACGTGAGGATGCCGCCCGGCTGGGCTACGACAATGCCAGGGCGTGGCAAAATCTGCTCCGGGCAAACCGCAACGATATTGCCGCCGCGATGAATATCCCGCCCAATCACTTCCGCTGGTACGCCGCTTTCCATGACGAGGGCAAACACCCCCACGTCCACATGATGGCGTGGTCAACGCAGCCCAGCGAGGCATACCTGACGCGGGAGGGTATCCGCAAAATCAAGACCCAACTGACCAACCAAATCTTCCACCAGGGGATGCTCCACACCTACGAGCAGAAGTCCCAGTCGAGGGACGAACTGGTGCGGGAGGCACATCACGCAATCCGAAAACTCACCCAGGAGATGGCGCAGAACATCTGCAACCACCCGGAGGTGGAAGGATTGATGCAGACGCTCTCTGCACAATTGGAGACAGCCAAAGGCAAGAAGCCCTACGGCTATCTTCCAAAATCCGTGAAGAAAACCGTGGACGAGGTGGTGGATAGGCTGGAGGAGTTGCCGGTAGTCCATGAGTGCTACGACCAATGGTGTGCCCTCCAAAGCGAGGTGGAAAGCTACTACCACGACAAGCCCAGAGAGAGGAAAAAGCTGTCCCATGAGAAGGAATTCCGGCAGATCAAAAACACTGTCATCCGGGAGGCGGAGCGCATCTGGCTGGGAGAGATCTCCTTCGAGGACGCTGACCTAAGCGACCATGACGAACCGGAGCAAGTACAGGGCGAGTCCTATGCTTGCTGGGAACTGCGGCAGATCATCCGGAACGAGTCCCTTTCTCTGGCAGACCGAGACGGCGCGGCGGAGGAACTGGAGCGGCTGGCGGAACAAGGAGACGCCCACGCTCAATACTTGCTGGGACAGCTCTACCGGGACGGTCCTCTGCTGATCCCCGACAGCCAGAAGGCAAAGCACTGGTTCACCCAAGCGGCAGAGCATGGTCTGCCGGAAGCCCAGTTTGCCCTGGGCAAGCTGTTTCTCTCTGACGATTGGGAAGTGCGTGATCCGGAGGAGGGCATGCGCTGGCTGAAGGAAGCGGCGGAAAACGGAAGCCACTTCGCCGCTTACCGTCTGGGCAAAGAATATCTGACCGGCCAGGCGGTTACCAAGGATATCTCCAAGGTGGTAGATTGGTTCAACAAATCGGCAGAGGTGGGCAACCAGTACGCCCAGTATATGCTGGGCAAGCTGTACCTGACGGGGCAGGGGGTGGCCCAGGATCAGGCCCAGGCAATGGTGTGGTTCGGTCGCTCCGCCGCCCATGGAAACCAGTACGCGCAGTTCTTCCTGGAGAACCAGAGCAACCAGCGTTCGCCCTCCGTCATGCTGGCGGTCATCCGCCTGCTCTACCACATGAGCCGGATCTTTGAGAACCACTCGCTGCCCCACTCCAGCGCCGGCCTACACGTCGACCGCAAACTTCGAAGAAAGATCCAGGAGAAGAAAATCGCTATGGGCCATAAGCCGGACGACCACGAGGAGGAGCAGAACCAGGGCGGCATGGTCATGGGCGGGATGTGACTCCCTCAAAAATTACGGGGCTATAAACAACAAAAAACCTTTAGAATCAGAAGCCCAGTGGGATCTGACAACAAAACAATCTTCTAAATGATAACAATTTGATAATAGTTCGCCGTTGCCCTGGCTACTTCCTATTTCTGTGGTATGTTGTGTTGCTGAGGAGGGATGACCATGACAACCAACCAAATCCCAGTCCAGCGGTGCCAGTACTGCGGGAACGACGATCTGGGTCTGGGCTGGCAGCACGGAGAGGCGCTTGTGACCTACAAGAAACACGGACTCCTGGGTAGCCGGCTACGGTATCTGATCTGCCGCCGCTGTGGGGCCGTGGTGTATCAATGGGTGGCGGAGCCTCATAAGTATCCGCCCGTCAAGTGAGCCGCTCAGAAATTGCGCCGCAAATCAAAGATAAACTCTGGAGGTGAGCAGCATGGCAAAACGCAGACCGTCCGGCGACGGTATGGTCAGAAAAAGAGAAGATGGCCGCTGGGAAGGCCGGATCGTGGTAGGCCACAAGGAAAACGGTGACTCCATCTTTCGGTATGTCTACGCCGATACCCAAAAGGAACTGACCGCTAAACTCCGGCAAAATATTGACGCCTACCAAGGTGTGGACCTGACAGAGCAGAGCAGGATGACCCTTGGGGAGTGGCTGGATCAGTGGCTGGAGAGCATGGCTTCTATGGTTCGCCCCACTACCCTGGCCAGATGTGAAAGCGCGATTCGCAACCACATCAAACCCTTTCTTGGAGAAAAGCCGGTCTCACACATTACGGAAAAAGATGTGCGAAAATTCTGTGATCATTTATCCTGTCAGGGAAACCGGATTACAGGAAAGGGCCTTTCCAGCGGAAGCATCCGCAGCATCATATCCACGCTCCATCAGGCGGTGGAGGCGGCACAACAGGCCAATATGATCCCCAAAAGCGCAGTGGAAGGAATCAAACTCCCAAAGGCCAGCCACAGGCCGATGCAGGTTCTGACTGATGATCAACTGGAGAAATTTATGAAGATCATTCAAGAGGACGCCGTCTGGTACGACTTCTTCTATACGGAACTCACCACCGGCCTGCGCCGGGGCGAGATCTGCGGCCTAAAATGGGAGGACTTCGACGAGGCAGAGGGCACCCTCAAGGTGTGCGGCGTACCGTCCACAAAGAACGGGGAGTCAAGCTGACTACCTGGGACACCAAGACCGCTATCGGAACCCGCACCATCATCCTGCCACCCAGTACAGTGGAGCTTCTCCGTGAAAGACAAAAAACCGCTCTGACCGAGTGGATCTTCCCTAATCCGTTGAAACCAGAGCAACCTACCCGTCCCGAGACAGCCTACGACAAAATGAAGGCTCTGCTGAAAGTGGCTGGTCTTCCCAGTATCAGGTTTCATGATTTAAGGCATACCTTCGCCACCCATGCCCTGACCAGCGGCGTAGACGTCAAGACCTTGTCCGGCATCCTGGGCCACACCAGATCAGCATTCACCCTGGACACCTACACCCACACCACCGGGGATATGCAGAGACGAGCGGCGGAGATCGTGGAGACATTCCTGACAGATATTTTCGGAGAGGAGCTGAAACCGTGGGAAGAAAGCGCAAGAGCGGCGAAGGCACCGTCCGCCTGAGAAAGGATGGCCGCTGGGAGGGGCGTATCGTCATCGGCTACGACGAGAAGGGCCTGCCCAAAACAAAGAATGTCCTGGCCAAGACCAAGGGCGAGTGCGTTGAAAAACTAAAGACTCTGAAGGAGTCCATCTCTCCGCCTACCCCCTCCAAAGTCCGGGCGGATATGCCCTTCGGGGAGTGGCTGAATCACTGGTACGAAACTTACAGCAAGCCGTCCATCCGCCCAAGGACACAGCGCACCTATGAGGGATACATCCGACTATATATCAAGCCGAGGCTGGGCAGTATCCCCCTGAACAAGCTGACGACAAATGATATCCAGCAATTCTGTGCCTGGATGAAGTCAGATGACCACATGGGCGGAGGTAGCATTGCCGACAGTCAGATTCGAAACTGTTACAGCCTCTGTCACCGGGCGCTGGAGAAAGCACGGGCAGAGCATCTGGTTCCCCGCGATCCAACGGATGGGTGCAAGCTGTCCCCGGTGAGGTACGAGGAGATGAAGATCCTCTCCAGGGAGGCCATGCAGAAACTGCTGATCCAGGCTAAGGAGGAGAACTACTACGAGTTGTTCCTTCTGGAGTTGGCCACCGGCCTGCGGCTGGGGGAGATTGCGGCTCTCCAGTGGGATGACTTGAATCTGGAGACCGGGGAACTGCGGATCAGCAAGCAGGCCGGAACCAGCGGCCCGGATGTGGTGATTTGTGAGCCAAAACAAAAGCGGCAGTCCGTACCCTGATCCTGCCTCCCTCTGTCCTGAAGGTGATGCGGGAGTACAGAGCCAGAGTGGATTCCCGATGGATGTTCCCCTCACCCAAGAAAGAGGACACGCCCATGCGACCGTCTTCTATCCATCAGCGCCTTCACAGGATACTGGATCATGCGGGATACGATAGGGTTAGGTTCCATGATTTACGGCATACCTTCGCCACCAATGCCCTGGCCTACGGGATGGACATCAAGACGCTGTCCACCATCCTGGGCCATGTGTCCTGCGCTACCACGCTGAACACCTACTCCCATGTCACCGACGAGATGCGGCAGAGAGCGGCGGTGAAAATCGACCTGGGCATCGCCAAGGCGGAAATCAAACCACAAGAGGAGAAGCCCAGGGAGCGCACCATGACCACCTTCCAGGCGAGAAAACGGTGGAGCCGGAAGGCAAGCTGAGGTACACGCAAGCCGGCCCGCCGGGAGAAAAATCCCCCGGCGGGCCGGTTTTCGCTGTCTGTGGGCAAATATGTGGTCAAGAGGCGCTTGACCGGATAAAGGAGCCAGAATTTGCGCCGGGAATGGGACAGTTTGAACGATAATAGGCCATCTTCGAGAAGAATAATTGAGTGTGCCTAACCTGTGCTGACACAAACAATTAAAAAACCTGCTCTTCATCGACCTGTTCTCCACTCGTTTGAACTATCCGGAAATTCCGGATAGTTGCCGCCGCAAACTCAGCAAGACTCTTTTTCAACAAAATGGCACCAATCCATAAAAGCACAAATTTAGCAAAACAAGAGTTATTTCATATCTGTTAAGCACTTGTCCCAAAAGTCACAATTTGTTTAAAATATCAATGCGTTTCTGGGCTTTCTCTTCGATCACTTCCATATATGCCCCCATATAATCCCAATCGGGAACGAAACCCTCGTCTGTATATTTTTTATTTGTATCAATTATAAATTCACCATTCTTGTCTTTTTGTGCTGGCAAACTAACTCTCAACGTCTTCAAATTATTGCTTGTCAGTGCATCACTATAATCAAATTTTTGCGCCATAATTTTTATTACTGTACAAATAAATAGGGCATTGTACCTTGTGAGGTTTTCATTATATAGCAAGGAGATGGCCGAGCCAGCACCCCCACGACCGAGAAAATCGTCTTCTTGATAAAATGAGGATCCGTCAAGAGGACTAACAGTAATACAATTTCCTTTTTCAAGGTCTTCATCTTTATTAGGTTCAAGATAAGAAATGATTCCGTTATTAATGCTTCCCGATGAAACATAAGGCACATCACCTTCGTTGTATGTCTTTATGCTTCGAGAGGCAGGCGAACTGATTTTAAATAATCGAGAAATCTGAAACTCTTTCCAGTCTAAAATGTTAACCTTATTCATTAGTTTTATCTCTTTCCACATTTATTGCGATTCTATTTTCGTCGTGTTCCGCTGACAAGTTGCTGAGATAGATCACTTTATTTGCTATGCTTTCCTTTAGAGATTTAACATCAATTTCCTCTTTGAACATTAGATAATCCAACATAGTTTCCAGAAAATCTTCTTCATTCACTTCAAAGGGGATTTCATCTTTTTGATAACTTAAACAATCCTTTGGCTTTATCCACTTTATGCTATCGTCTCCGCTTTGTTTTTTGATAATATCCACCCATTTATTTTCAATTGCATTCCAGCGATGCTTTATGTCCTGACGTCCTTGGTTTTTTACTCTTTCAAGCCCATCTTCTTTGATATAACATGTAAATATTTCTTCATCATTTTGAGGGGCACCACTCTCAAAGATAAAAATAGATGTGGTTATTCCTTCATCAAAAGTTTTTTCGGGAAGTTTAATAATTTTCAGGAGCTTATGCTTACTTAATATCCCGGTGACGGCTTTCTGAGATATTTTTTCAAGTTTCTTATCTGGCAGAAGAAATGCTGCAATAGAATGAGGTTCGATATTATCTAAAACATTCTTAATGATTATTTCCGGATGACATTTTCTCTCATAAGGTGGGTTCATCAAAACTTTTGTTATTTTTTTGCTTTTAATCCAATCACAAGCCTCTTGTGATGTCGAATCCATCTGCTCCAGATTAGTTTTTCCATCTTTGTGAATCAACATATTTGCGCACGCTAATGAAAAAACTCGTTTATCAATCTCTATTCCATACAACTGAGAAGACATTATTTCGTTCGCTTTTTTTGTTGTCGGACCACCAGCTTGTTTTATCATATCTGACATAGATTTAGTCAAAAATGCTCCGCTTCCACAAGCTGCGTCAAGTATATTATCATGTTTATAATCAACATTTATAAGCCGATACATAAACGATGTAACATGATACGGTGTAAATACTTGCCCATTTTCCGACTTCCCTTTATAACGATTAAACTCGTTAAAAAAGATTGTCATAACATCCTCGCCGTTCCAATTTCTGGAGTTGATCAGTTCTGAAATCACTTCAACATTTGTAATAAAATCATCTATTGCCGCCTGATTATCTGTAATGTTCATCTGCACTTTTGAATATGTTTCAAGCAGTATTTCAAGTTTTTCGTTCTGCTTTTTAGCTCCATCTAATGATTTTGATAAAGTGTCAAGGATTGTATAATGGAAAAGTGAATACGACATTCCCTTAGTTAAAGGAGCTCCATATCGCTTTGCAACTAACGCACAAGCAGTAAACACCATCCTATCATAATAGTCGTTTACTCCAAACTTATAATGCAACAAGTTATTGATCTTCATGGTGGTCAGATAGATTTCTTTTGTATCTATTTCAAAGTCATCAAACAGATCAATATAGTACTCTTTAGATTCGAGACTTTTTGTTCCATCAGTTTTTTCCTTTTCATTCAGGAAAACCTTTGTTTCAATACCGTTATAGAGGATTCCAACTACTCTGGAGTATTTACCGCCGGCAATCTTGACATTTTCCAACAATTCTTTAATGAATGCTTTGTTTCTGATATCTTTATCTGAAGCTTTTGTTTCAAGAATAATCGCAACTTTGCTACAATCATCAGGCAGATACCATCCATCAGGCTTATGATTGCTCCCCTTACCAGAAAAACCCAGTTGTTTAAAAGTCTTTAGCTGCCCAGTTCCCTGTTGCACCTTCATTTCAGCTTTATCAAATTCAAGAATTTGTTTAGCTCCTTTGTGGAAGCCAGCTCCATCGGTATAGCCGTCCCGTACTTCATCTTCAGTCAAAACTCGTACAAGTGCCATTACAATATTCTCCTTTTTATCCCTATTAAGCTATTGTTTTTTACACAAACAACAGTTGCCTTAATATCGAAATGATCAATACAAAATCAATCTCCTGGGCATATGCAAACTGCTTACGATATTTCTCCCACAGGGAGCGCATCTCCTAGCTTTCTTCGATGTTATGAAGAATACCGGAAACATCCGCAATCTGCTGAGTCGTACCACGGTGGTTTGCAGTTGCTTTCAGCGCATCCGCAAATACAGCCTTATCGAATCTCTGTGTTGTGGTCAGTATGTAGGCATCGTAAAAATCTCTCGGACAGGTATTGAACACGCCACGCCGCAGAATGGTTTCCACTTTCTCGGCCATAACGGTTTCAATGTTATATGCCCACAACTCATTGGATTTCTCGTCATCGAAGATTTCAGAGAAACTGTACTGCACCGCATGGGGTGTGATAGCATCGCCGGCGGACACATCAATGCTGAGCGGCGTCAGCAGAGTATCAAACCTTGCGTTCAGCATGACACGATAACCGCCATAAATGTCATCTTCACGGATGGGACCACGCCATCATCAAAAGGGGTGGCACAAATCTGCTCCAACGCACCGCAGATCGTCTCCGGTGTAAGGGGCAAATTCTTTAATGTCGTATCCAGATCCATGGTGGCCCGGTTATCCAAACCAACGATGGCGGCCACCAGCATACCGCCCTTTAACACAAACTTCTCTTTATATTCGGAAGCCGAAAGACAGACAAGCAACCGCTCAAACATATAATTCTGCAAAATGACCTGCGCCGGGATATTCTTCTGTTTTGCGATGTTGCGAATCTTTGCTTTCAAACTTATTGCCTTGCTCACAGAAGCACCTCCAGATACTGACGCAAAACATTGGATACCCGCATCTTTTTTGCGTAAGAATTTAGTTTGTTCAAATCCTTTTTCGGATTTGCCGCATACAGCTTCAACGCTGCGAGAAAAGTCTCTGTCCCTAATTTATTGCGGCTACGAATCACATCACAAATGGTACGCTCAAGATCGTATACAGGAACATTGTTCCCAGCCGGTGTTCTCAGTGTTGATAGGCCGAGTCCAAACAATTCCGGCTTGATGTAATACACTTTGCATTCAGATTTAATTGCAGAAGATGGAATACACCCAGAGGGTGCAGTAACCGTATGTTCGAATGGAGTACGGTCAGAAATTCCATGAAGGTAGAGCGCCGTCTCGTGCGAAAAAATGATATTTTCAGAGCGCTTGCTAATCGACAGCAGTTCATCCTGCATATCATCAGGCAGAATGTACTGCCCTTTTACAATTCGATGAATTTTATCTTCTTTGCACAGCTTATAAAGCATGGCTTTGGAAATTCCATGCTGTGCCGCTATTTTGGTCTCGATGATCCCGCCATGCGCCTTGGCAATGGCAGCCAATTCCGTCACGTAATCCATATACTCACCTCTTGGTCGCAACAAGCTAATAATATTGTATATATAATTACGATTAAAGTCAACAACTTTGTTGGTCATCGTTCAGAGCAGTGATTGCGAACAAAATAGACGTGAAGAAGAAACGCAAGAACATCTCTTGCGTTTCTTACTAAGTTTAGTTCGTGTCGCCCCTGCAAAGACTACCGCTCCAAGCGGTTTCCTCGTTTGGCTTTCTAAAGAATATTATGCGTCGCTGTAGACAATATAAAGGTCTATCGTAGCCTTTCAGGTTGAACTGTCAAGTATCTTTTTACAGTTCAACCTCGCAGAAAAATCACACCTGATCCAGTTTCGTGACATATTCAACATCACTTATGTTGCCTGCTAAATACTCCGCCTTCAGTTCCTGAATATATGCCACCTTCTGGTTCCATTCCTCCGGGCTGATCTTCCCTCGCTGCTTCCAGGTCTTCAGTCGGTTATATGCTCTTGCGTATTCACGGTAGGCTAACTCCCGACCGTTCTTCTGTTTCTCTTTCCTGTGGGCGCCGACTTGACGGCAGGTGCGGGTGATTTCTCCCGGTGCTACCCGCTGACAGTACACCGTGTCGTATGCGCCGATCGCCAAAAACCACTTGCCGCAGTTGTGGCAGAGCCGAGGGACATTGCCCACTGCCATGCCGCGGTACAAATCCATATACAGAAAGCTGATCAAGTCCTCAAAGGTCATCCGCTCTGCCATAACCGGCTGCCCCGTCTTCTTGTCCCGCTTTACTACAAAGGAAATGCTCACCGGAAAGTTGAGTCTGCGTTGGTTTATGTACGCAAGATCCTCTTCGTCCTCGGTCTGCATATAGATCTCCCGGAAGGATTCCTGCACGCCTCGAACGCCGCCGCATACGCCTCCGGCCTGCGGGAGGGCAGTTCCTCAAAGTAGTCGGTCAGCATGTCGTCTGTGTCATACCGGAACCGCTGGAGGTCATCTGCCAAGCGGTCATATATCCCGTGCCAGCGCCGCAGCGTCTCATTCTCTGCCGTCCCGACCGTCAGCATACGGTCGAGCTTCTGCTCGTCACTGCGTAGCTCACGGACAATGCCGCTAACTGAACTCCCCCGCCCCTCCCGGTACGGGATCTTGTTGTACAGCGGAAGTTGCATGACAAGTTCCCACGCTCGATCCAATGCCTGGATCGCCATCCCCGCGCCGGACGCTGTCCGCGCGGTCAAAAACATATCAAACTCCTGGCTGGCCTGTTGGGTCAGCTTTTTTAATTCCTCGAGAACTACAGCATCCAATTCCATGGCCTCTGCCGCAAAGTACCCCAGCGGGTATTCTTCGCCCGCTACGATGCTGCTCTTCTTCCCAAACAGCACATCAAACCGTTCAAAGAAGTGGTCGTTATAGTAGATCATAGTTTCCCTCTCTGTGTTTCCGATGGACTTTAAGTTGTGTACCCAACAACCGCCGGAGCTATTGCGCTCGGTCTTTCTTGTATGCTATGCTCTGATTGTACCTGATTAATATCAACAAATCAATCCGGTGCAGTCGCAGGAACTCAAAAATCAATTCAGAAGAAAAGAAGGTGATGAACATGGTCCGCTGAAAAAGGAAAGCCGCCAAACTGCTGCAACAGTCCGGCGGCGCATCGCGTTTCGGAAAACGCAGACTCCATCTGTGATCAGTCTAACAGAGAGGCCTCCGAAACGCAAACATTTTTCTCTGAATCTAAATTTACGGAGGTAATTGTTTTGAAATCGTCTATCTACAAGAGCTACAACGAACTGCCGCTGTTTCTCAACTCGGATACAGTGGCAAATACTCTGGGCGTCGCGCCATCCAGTGCATACGAGCTGATACACGAAAAAGATTTTCCCACTCTGCGCATCGGCAGCCGCATGGTGGTCCCGAAAGAAAAGTTCATTCAGTAGGTTGAAGAGCACACGAAGGGCGGTGAGCGCACATGAGAAGAACGAAACCGCCTGTGGGTTGGGAACACGTGAAAAACTGTTTCCCTGTCCCCAACGAGCTCCTCGAATTCGATCTGCCCGGCGGAGCCATCTCGGTCTACATCTACCTGCTACGTCATGCAGACCGTAGGACCGGTCAGTGTCATCCCAGTGCTGCGACCATGGCGAAGAAGCTGCGCTACTGCTGGAACACCGTCGCAAACTATGTTCGACTGCTAGAGAAGCGTGGTCTCATCGTCACGGAAAACACAGTGATCATCACAAAGCGGGGCATCAAGAAAAACGGCAATCTGCTCTACACCCTTGTCCCCATGCATGAAGTCACGCAGGCATACTACGACCGGCAATTCGCAAAAGCAGACCTCGCAGTCGCGCAGCAGAAGGCCAAAGCAAAAGTTGAGAAGCTGGGTATGCAGTTCATTCCGGCAAACAATGGTCAGAGCGCATGACTGCCCCATGTTGCCCCCTGTGTGCCGCTGTGTACGCCCCGACCGGGGTGGGTAGAGTCCCAGCACCAAACGAAAGAGCGCGGACCTGTGCGCAGGGATTACGAAGATGCGGCGGGTCCCCTGCGGGGGAAATGGCCTTTAGGCTATGATAAGTTTCGCCTTTGTGGTACGGGCCTGGGGCCTTGTCCCTGCCCGCCCACTTCGGCAGAGCGGGCAAGCCCGCACCCCTTTTGAAATTCAGGAAAGGATGTGTACGAAAGATGCCAATGGATCATTTCCTCCGGGCAAGAGTTCCGGAATGGGAAAAGCGGTATGTGAAAGATAAGGCCGCAAAGGCGCACATGAGTGAAAGTGAGTTCCTGCGCTACGCCGCCTTCGATAAACAGGTCACGGTGATCGAAGGTGTGGATGAACTGCTCACTGAACTGCGCTACCAGGGCAACAACCTGAATCAGTTAACGGTCATGGCGCGGCAGGGACGGATCGAGCTGGTCAACATGGAACCCTTCATGGAGGTGTACGAGCGAATATGGCAAACGTTAAATTCGTTGCTGTCTCACGTGGTCTGAGCGGTATCGTCGACTATGTGACCAACCGGGAAAAGGCCACGGATAAGCTCATCACCGGTGTCAACTGTGTGGCCAGGACTGCGGTGCATGAATTCGAAGCGGTGAAAAAACAGTTTCACAAAACTGATGGCCGCGCCTACTATCACATCGTCCAGGCATTCGCTCCCGACGATCCGGTAGACTTTGAAACGGTGCATCAAATCGGGCTGGAGTTCGCAACGCACTTCAAGGGCTACCAGTGTCTGGTGGCGACCCACATGAACACAAAGCACAAACACAATCACATCATCATGAACTCCGTGAACTTCGAGACCGGCATGAAGTTCCACCAGTCAGCGAAAGAGATGCGCATGGTCAAGGAGTTCAACAATGAGCTCTGCCGCAAGTATGGATTATCCATCACGGAAACGAAAGCAGATCCGTTCTATGTTCCAAAATGGAAGGATGAGTTGAAAGACGCTATCCGTCAGGCCATGGAATGCAGCAACACCCGTGAGGAGTTCATTGTAGAGATGGAAAGCATGGGCTACGGCGTGAAGTGGGAGCCAAATCAGAAATACATCACCTACACCACCCCGGACAACATCCGATGCCGTGACAACAAACTGTTCGACCAGACACTGCTCCGCGGCAACATGGAACTGTACTTCGCCATGGGCGGCGCGGCGTATCTGGAACAACGCAGGGATGCCGCTGAATATGGTAACCAGCTTCCCACTGTGGACGATGCGGTGTATGGTGTGGCCTCCATCTTCGATGCCATGCTCACAGGTGACAATGACCGGTTCCATCTGGAGACCGTTCACCACAGCGACCGTGAGATCCTAATGCTGCTACGGATGGGCAAGAAGCTGGAGCGAGTCGTGCGGGTGGTGGATGACGATGACGAGCAGCAGAAGAAAAAGTATGACCCCGCCAAGGAACTCTACTATGCCAGCCTGCTGCTGGGAGACCTGCTCCGCACGGAGCGAAAGCAGCGGCAGGAACAGGAGGATGACTACGAATACCCTGACATGGATGAGAGCAACACTCAGCAGGAGATCTTGGATGATCCCTACGCCGCCTACGATGAGGAACCCGAAGAAGATCTGGAGGAAGAACAGGATATGGAGTACCAGCAGTATCACGGATTTGGTTTCGGCGGCATGGGCGGCATGAGTATGTAAAATCCTGTTCGTAAAGTTCCGCAGGCAAGGTATTATTTTGGGCCGCTGTAGACAATAAAAATTTTCTCCTAGCAAGCCAGAAAACAGCATTGTTAGTTTCGTAGAATTTTCTGTGTCGATACTTCTTTCATTGGCTATTCGGCTGTTCTTCTGGTATTGTGTGTTTGCAAAAAACACGAATGGAGGAACGGCTATGATGAATCAACTTCCAGTGGAACAGTGCCGGTTCTGCGGCGGCAAAGATATCCGGGTCGGCTGGCAAGGTGACGCGCTGGTGACCTTCAAGCGGAACGGCCTGCTGGACACCCGCATCAAGTTCCTGATCTGTGGCAACTGCGGTGCCATCCTGTACCAGTGCGTGGCGGAGCCGCACCGCTTCCCGCAGGCGAGGTAAGCAGTATGTACGACTACATGAAAGCACTGCAACGGCAGTTCGAAACCATCCCTCAGTCGATTCGGGACCTGAACGACGAAGTCAACCGCACCCACAAAGGCCCCTCTTCCCGACTGGCAAAGGAGGATCGGAAACTCCTGTTGCGGCTGGTGGATCTGGAGGATAACCTACAAAGCGTTGCGACTCTCCACAGTTTCACTTACGGATACCGCCTCGCCTGCAGCATCCATAGAGAACTGGCGGCGGAATCGATGTACTCCTTCGCCAAGGAGGAAGAAGAACGAGCCTGCGGCAGAGCGCAGGCTCAAGACGAAAACGACACAACCAACGAAGAATAATCCCCACCCAGGAGGTGAACACAGCAATGGCAAAGCGCAGACCGTCTGGTAACGGCATGGTACGCAAGCGAGATGATGGTCGCTGGGAAGGTCGCATCGTAGTCGGTCACAAGGACAACGGTGATTCCATCTTCCGGTACATCTCCGCGCCAACTCAAAAAGGACTGTCTGCAAAGCTGCGGCAACTCACCGAAGCCTACAAAGGCGTTGACCTGACCGAAGAAAGCAATATGTCCCTATCCGTCTGGCTGGACAAATGGCTGGACGAGTACATGGCCGCCACACTTCGCCCCTTGACTCTAAAGGGCTACCGCCGCTCTCTGGAACTCCACGTCAAACCCCATCTTGGAAACAAAGCGCTCTCAAAAATCACTGCCGCCGACCTGCGGTCGCTCTACCGCACCTTGCAGGAAACCGGGCGGGTATGTCCCAGAGACGGACAATCCCCCGGCCTTTCCGCCAGAACGGTCCACGGCATCCACACCACTCTGCACCGCGCTCTGAAAACAGCAATGGAGCAGAACCTGATCCCCAGTAACCCTGCCGCAGAAGTTGACCCACCTAAAGTTGACGGCGCTCCCATGAAGATCCTGACCGAAGCACAGCTGGACACTTTTATGTCCGTCATCGGAAAGGATGAATTCTGGCACGATTTCTTCTACACTGCTGTAACGACTGGCCTGCGCCGGGGCGAGATCTGTGCGCTGCGGTGGGAAGATTTTGACGCAAAGCAGGGAACGCTCCATGTGCGGCGCACCCTTCACAAGGGAAAAGGCAAGCCGCTTACCACAGATGACACAAAAACCTATGCGGGAACGAGAAAAATTGTCCTGCCGCCCAGCACAGCGCAGCTCCTGCGGGAGCGAAAGAAAACTGCGCTGGCCGAATGGATTTTCTCCAATCCCTTTGATCCGGAGTAGCCTATTTCCCCCAGCACAGCATACAGCCGCCTAAAGGCGTTGCTGAAAGAAACAGGACTGCCTGACATCAGATTTCATGATATCCGCCACACCTTCGCAACCGCATCTCTGGAGCACGGCATGGACATCAAGACTCTCTCCACCATCATCGGCCATGTTTCCACTGCAACGACTTTGAATGTCTATGCCCATGTCACGGACGAAATGCGCAAAACCGCAGCGGCGAAGATCGACCGAGGGATCGCTAAATCAGAAACCACCCAAGACATGGACACAGTGCCAAGGAAACCGACTCCCTCCACCTTCCAGCCCTACAAAGGTCAGCGCCGCAAACCAGGCACCGGATGCATCAGCCAGATCAATGAGAACCTGCGGGAAGGACGATACTCCCCTCGGCTCCCCAACGGCGGTCGCCTCGCCCGGAATGTCTACGCCCACAGCAAAGAGGAATGTGAACAGAAGCTGGCAAACCTGATCGTCCAGATGAAAGCTGAGATCGCCGCCCAACAGCAGCAACTTCAAACTCCGGCATGAATTACACAAAAAAGAAAAGTGGTGTTCCCGACAAGGCATCGGGAACACCACTTCGTTCTGTCTGTGGTATTCTATGTGGTCAGCGGAAATACAAAAAATTTTATTCCGTCAAAAAGTTATGAAAAGCAAAAGAAAACACCCGAAATCCGAGGATTTCAGGTGTTATTCTGGAGCTGCTATCCGGATTTGAACCAGAGACCTCATCCTTACCAACGCTGGTTTGACATTTTTTCTAATCTTTTTCGTTCGTTTTTAGCGCTTTCCTCTTGAATCAATATACTTTTCATTACTCTTTAGCCGCGCCACCTCCGTATGTTCCGCCGCCGTCTGTGGCTGGTTATGTGGTCAGAAACGCCTCCCGCCTGTCCCCAGCGGCACGTCCGCCAACGCAGATGGGAGGCATTTTCCTGTTTTCTGTCCGTCTGTATGGTACCTCTGAAAGGAAATCAATGCAAGTTATTCCTGCCGGAGGCCGCTCAGAATTTACGGGGCTGTAAACAAAAGAAAGGCACTCCTTCCGAAAAGGAGCGCCCTTCAGGTGGTCAAAACAGAAATCCGTCTGTGATATTTCTGTGGTCAAACGGAGAAATCGCCGCAGTTTTCACTGCGGCGATTTCCAGTTTTGGTGGACGGTAAGGGGATCGAACCCTCGCCCTCGGCGATGCGAAAAGCCATCTGAACATTTTTTGCATTATTTCTAATTATTTTTGACCACTTCCGCTCGGTTTCTCTTTCTTTCGGCCACTCTTTAGAACTCTAATTTCCATGTGTTGCGCTGCCGTCTGTGGTGCATCCTGTGGTCAGAAAAGTACTCCCTGACTACCATAAGAAAGGCCACGAAACAGAGAGCATTTTCTTTGTCTGGAATTGTAACTCTACGTTGATAATCGTTCAACTATTTTCTTCTGCAAATACCTCAAAAATTGAACCGCATAAACAAAGTATACGCTGTTTTTTGCATGTCCCAGAAAGCTTGGATTTATCGATATATTAGCCACGAACCTAACAAAGAACCTGACTCTGGTTTTACGACACTAATTTGTCCACCCAGGCCCGCAGCTCCTTTTCATCCAGTCGGCCATTGAGCATCCGCCCGTCAACGATCCTGGCATCGGCGGCCACGCTCCCCCGCAGTCCGGCGGCCGACCGGCCCAGCCCGCTGCCGCCGGAGGTGGCAAAGAGCACGATGGTCTTGCCGCTGAAGTCATAGCTCTCCAGAAATGTGTTGACGATGGTGGGGGCCACATACCACCAGATGGGAAAGCCCAGGAAGATCACATCATAGTCCGCGATCCTTGCGTCAGTATCCTTCAGAGCGGGCCGGGATGTCTTGTCGTTCATCTCCACCGAGCTGCGGGAACGTTTGTCCATCCAGTTCAGGTCAGCCTGGGTATAAGGTACCTTCGGCTTGATCTCATAGAGATCGGCTCCCGCCGCCCCGGCCAGGGCCTTTGCCGCCTTTGCGGTCACACCGCTGGCGGAAAAATAGGTTACCAATGCTTTTTTCATAGGAAAGTTCCTCCTTGTTAGTTATAGAGATATTCCAAATTCGTAGGCCAGCTTCGGGAACCGGCTGGCGCGGGTCTGGGATACGGTGCCGCAGCCAATCCCCAGGATCGTGCCCTGATCCCGGAAGTTCAAATAGCGGCACAGGGTCTGATAGTGGGAGCTGAGCTCCCGCATGGTCCAGTCGTTGCTGTCCCAGGCCGCTGCAATGAGAGCGGTCTTCAGCCCTTTTGCGGAGAGCCGGCCGTTGAAACTGTAAAAGCGGTCGAGGACCGTTTTCAGCTGGGCGGACATTCCAAAGTAGTAGAGCGGGGTCACGAACACCGCCATGTCCGAGGCAAGGAGTTTCTCACGCAGCTGGGCCATATCGTCCTTCTGCACGCAGGGGCCGGACATCCCGCAGGCGTCGCAGCCCAGGCAGGTGTGCAGATCGGCCCGGGCCGCGTCAAAAATCTCCAACTGATGTCCCCGCTCCTTTGCGCCCCGGATAAATTCCTCCGCCAGCAGGTTGGAGGAACCATGCTTATGTGGGCTGCTCTCGATCACTAAAATATTCATTTGACATACTCCTTCAGATAACTTGAAAGGCTTTCCACTTCCCACCCCGGAAGCGGAGCAGGAAGATAACGGCCCGGACGCTCCAATCGGCGCACATGGCCCATGCGATCCCAAGAACGCCCCAATTCAGTACAAGGCTGAACCACAAAGACAGGATCAGCCGCACCACTACGGTGGTAAAGACAGAAACAGCGGTGGTGAACCTGATATCCCCCGTGGCTCGCAGCCCCTTTCCCATCGGGTCGGCAAAGGGGAAGGTTATGGCGTTAAAAATATTGTGGATCAGCACCAGCCAGATGACAAGAGCTTTTGTCTCCGGCTCAACGGCGTAAAACAGCATTAAAACCGGGGTGGCGGCGAAGATCAGCCCATCCCAGACGATGGAGGCCCCAACGGTGATCTTCAGCAGCCTTTTGAAATAGAACTCCGCCTGTGGGACATCTCCGGCCCCCATGCACTGGCCAATGACCGTGATAAAAACCGGCCCCATAGTGACACAGACCAGAGAGGCCATAGACCAGATGCTCTGGGCGATGCCGTTGGCGGCGATTTGATAGGTGCCGAACAGGGCCACCACACTGCTGAGGGCCACCTTAACCAGTTGGAAAATGCCGCTTTCAAACCCGTTGGGGACGGCGATGCGGAGCATCCGGCTCAGCATCGGGCCATCCCAGCGGAATACCCACTTCGCCTCATACCACACCGGGTTCTGCCGGGAGAAGCACAGGGTCGTAATGGCGGCTGCCGAGAACATTCTGGCAATGAGAGAGGGCCAAGCCACGCCGGCCACCCCCGCTTTCAGCACAAAGACACCAATCAGGTTGCCCGCCACATTGATTCCATTGGACAGGATGGAGAGGTACATGGTGGTGCTGGTCTTGCCGAAGCTGCGGTAAAGGGCCGCCCCCGCGTTGTAGACCGCAATGGCCGGATAGGAGTAGGCGGAGATGCGCAGGTAGGTGACGCAGGCATCCATGACCTCCGGCTCCACCCGGCCGAACATCAGCCCCATCAAGGTCTCATTTCCCCACAGGACCAACAGCCCCATGAGCAGAGAGAACAGGACGGAGATCATCAAAAGCTGGCTGGCGGCCCGCCCCGCCGTTTCCCGCTCCCGGTGGCCGATATACTGGCTGATGATCACCGCCCCGCCCGAGGCCAGGGCGGTAAACAGATAGATGAAGATGGTATTGAAGGAGTTGACCAGGGACACCCCGGACACCGCCGCCTCGCTGACAAAGCTGACCACCAGCGTGTCTGCCAGGCCCACCAGCATCACAAGAAGCTGCTCCAGAAACAGCGGGACGATCAAATTTTTCAAAGCTCTGTTGGAGAACACCGCGATCCCTCCTGCTCCGCCTATGGTATCACGCCAGAACAAAAATGTCGAATACCTATCTTGTATGGACATGGATACAAGCAGAGCATTTTTCGGTTGCCGCAGACAGGGGCTTGTGGTATCATAACGGCAGGAGGCGATACCATGGAACTGCGGGTTCTGCGCTATTTCCTGGCGGTTGCCCAGGAGGAAAACATCACAAAGGCGGCGGCGCTGCTTCACCTGACCCAGCCTACCCTCTCCCGGCAGCTGATGCAGCTGGAGGAGGAGTTGGGGACGAAGCTCTTTCGCCGCAGCCAGTACCGGATCATCCTCACCGAGGATGGGATGCTGCTGCGCCGCCGGGCCCAGGAGCTGGTGGAGCTGGCGGACAAAACACAGCGGGAATTTTCCCGGCGGGACGCCGAGCTGTCCGGCGAGATCGCCATCGGCTGCGGGGAGACCCGGAGCATGACCTTCCTCTCCCAGCACATCTGCTCCTTCCGCAGGCTGCATCCCCGGGTGCAGTTCCGCATTTACAGCGCCACGGCGGACGATGTCAAGGAGCGGATCGAGAGCGGGCTGCTGGATATGGGCCTGCTGGCCGAGCCGGTGGACATCAGCCGGTACGCCTTTCAGCGCCTGCCTCAGAAGGATCGGTGGGGTGTGCTGGTATTAAAGGACTCCCCGATGGCGGAGCGGGAGAGCGTTGCCCCGGCGGATCTGGTGGGCGTCCCCCTGCTGATGAGCGGGCGGGCGGAGGTGCGTGGCGAGCTGGCCAGCTGGTTTGGGGACGAGTACGGCCGCATCCAGGTGGCCGCCACCTACAACCTCATTTTGAACGCCGCCAACATGGTCCAGAACGGCGTGGGCGTGGCCCTGGGCTTCGATTTGGGAAATCTCTCGGACGCCCTCCGGTTCATCCCCCTCTCCCCAACGCTGGAGAGCGGGACGGTGCTGGCCTGGAAGAAGGATCAGATCTTCTCCCCAGCGGTGGAGCAGTTCCACCGGCACATCAAAAATGCAAATTGAGCATTTCTGCCCATACATGATAGGTATTCGACATAGAGAATCAACTGCGCTACAATGTAGGCGTCCGAAACGGATGCCTACATTTTTTGTTGAGGAGCAGGGAATATGACGATGCAAGAGGCAAGCGACCGGTATCAGATCCCCATCCATATTCTGCAGAAGTATGAGAGCTGGGGCCTGTGCGGCGCGGTCAAAAAGGTCATGGGGGACTGGCAGTACGACGACAGCGACCTGGAGCGGCTGAGCCTGATCATGACTCTCCACGATGTGGGATTCACCATTGAGGAGGTGGAGACCTATATGCGGCTGCTGGAAATCCCGGAGAGCGAACAGGCCCGGCTGCGGATGCTGGGCCGCAGGCGGGACGCCGCCCTGGATGAGCTGCACTTCCGGGAGCGGCAGCTCCAGCGGCTGGACTACCTCCGGAATGAGATCCAGAAACAGAAGTAGAGCAATGATAATCAAAAGGAGTGCGTTCACAGATGAAAAAGCTGATTTCTATTTTCCTGACGATGGCGCTTACCCTCTCTCTGGCCGCCTGCGGCGGCACAGGAGCCGCCAGCGCCGAGCCGTCTGCACCGGACAACAACACTACTGCCCAGCCGGACGCCACAGCCGATGAAAGCTCCGCCCCGGAGCAGAGTGCAGAACCGGACGCGGAGCCGGTGGAAACCCCTGACGGGGAAGCCAACCGTATTTTGATCGCCTACTTCTCCTGGTCGGGCAACACCGAGGAGCTGGCCGGCATGGTCCAGGCGGAAACCGGCGGCGACCTGTTCGCCATTGAGCCGGAGACCCCCTACACCGACGACTACAACGCCCTGTTGGACCAGGCCCAGCAGGAGCAAACGGACAACGCCCGCCCGGCCCTGGCCGCTCAGGTGGAGAACTGGGCGCAGTACGACGCCGTCTTTGTGGGCTATCCCAACTGGTGGGGCGACGCGCCCATGGTCGTGCTGTCCTTCCTGGAGTCCTATGACTGCACAGGAAAAAGTATCGTGCCCTTCTGCACCAGCGGGGGCGGCGGCTTCGGCAGCAGCCGGGACAGCGTGGAGGCCAGCGCAGTTGGCGCGGAGATGCTGGAGGGCTTCCATGTGGGCGGCTCCGGCGTCAGCGGCGCGCAGAGCGATGTGGCCGCGTGGATCGACGGCCTGGCGTTGGCCCAATGACCCTGGTAGGAGGAACTGAGCGATGAAACGAATACTCATAAGCCTGCTGCTGGCCAGCGGCATGGCTCTGGCCCTGGCCGCCTGCGGCGGACAGACGCCCCCAACTTCCTCAGAGCAGGACAACACCCCCGCGGCGGACACATCTTCCGCTTCGACGCCCACCACCGAGCCCATGGACCTCCCGGAGGATTTTGTCCTCATTGCGGGCGGGACCTTTCAAATGGGCAGCCCGGAGGACGAGGCGTGGCGCAGTGATGACGAGACACTGCACACCGTCACCGTCAGCGGCTTCTATATGAGCGCCTGCGAGGTAAGTCAGGCGGAGTACGCCGCCGTCATGGGCGAAAACCCCAGCAGCTTTTCCGGCGATGACCTCCCGGTGGAGCATGTGTCCTGGCTGGACGCGGCGGCCTACAGCAATGCGCGCAGCCAGGCGGAGGGACTGACGCCGGTCTACACCATAGACGGACAAACTGTGAGCTGGGACCGCAGCGCCAATGGCTACCGTCTGCCCACCGAAGCGGAGTGGGAGTACGCCTGCCGCGCCGGGACCACGACGCCCTTCTATCTGGCAGCTTCCCCCAGCGCGGAGGAGGCCAACTACTATGGCCACTATCCCTATCTGATCTAGGAGAACTACTTCAGCCAGGGCAACCTGGCGGTGCGGCCCGGAGAATACCGTCAGACCACCGTCGCCGTGGACAGCTTTGACCCCAACCCCAATGGCCTTTACAACATGAACGGCAATGTGAGCGAGTGGGTGTGGGACTATTACGGCGCATATCCCACAGAGGAGCAGACCGACCCCACCGGACCGGATTCCGGCTCCCTGCGGGTCTACCGGGGCGGCGGATGGAACGACTTTGCCAAAAATATGCGCTCGGCCTACCGCGCCACCCTGGAGCAGGACAAGGGCAACTTTAACATCGGTATCCGGCTGGTGCGCAGCGCCGCTGTTGGAACGGGCAGCGTGACGGCCGCCAACACCCGGACAGACGGAAGCAGCGGCGGAGACGTGCTGATCGCTTACTTCTCCTGGGGCGGCAATACCGCGGGCATCGCGGAGGAGATCCAGGCCCAGACCGGCGCGGACCTGTTCGAGATCGAGCTGGTCACGCCCTACTCCAGCGACTACAACACGGTGCTTGACCAGGCCCAGCGGGACCAGAGCGAGCAGGCCCGGCCGGAGCTGAGTACCCATGTGGAGGATATGGCGCAGTACGACACCATCCTGCTGGGCTATCCCAACTGGTGGGCGTCCATCCCCATGCCCATCGCCTCTTTCCTGGAGGAGTACGACTTCTCCGGCAAGACCATCATCCCTTTCTGCAGCCACGGCGGCGGCCGGTTCGGCCAGAGCCTGACGGCCATCTCCAAGCTGGCTCCGGACGCGGTGATGGGCCAGGCGCTGTCCATCCACTACTCCGGCGGGGCCGCCCTGTCCGGCGATGTGGCCGCGTGGCTGGAAGAAAATCGAATCACTGCAAATTGAAACCTGTGAGGAGGGATCCCTGATGAAGAAACATATCGGCTCCGTGCTGGCCCTGTATCCCACCCCGCTGGCGGTGGTCGGCGCAATGGTAGAGGGCAAGCCCAACTGGGTGCTGGTGGGGCACCTGGGCATCACCGGCCATGACCGGGTGCTGGTCAGCCTGAGCGACGCCCACTACACCAACCGGGGCATCCGGGAGAGCAAGGTTCTTTCCATCAACATCGTGGACGAGGCCATGCTGAAAAAGGCCGACTACGCCGGCTGTGTCAGCGGAGCCAGGGAGGACAAGTCCGAGCTGTTCCCCTGCCACATCGCCGAGGGCGGCGTGCCCATCATCGACCAGGCCCCGGTCGCTATGGCCTGTACCGTGGAAGATGTCTACAAGACCGAGGGCTTCGAGAGCTTCATCTGCAAGATATCGGCCACCTATGCGGAGGAGCGGGTCCTCACCGAGACGGGAAAGATCGACTATCACACGCTCAAGCCGGTGCTGTTCGAGATGCCAACCTATGAGTATCTGAGGACCGGCGAGGTGCTGGGTAAATGCATGAGTTTGAATAAAGGAGAGGATCAGCATGAATAACAGCAAAAAAATGCCATCTGTTGCCCTCGGAACCTGGTCCTGGGGCGTGGGCGCCGTGGGCGGCAACGAGGTGTTTGGCAATCACCTGGAAGAAACGGAGTTAAAGCCAGTTTTTGAGACCGCCATGGAACATGGCCTGAATCTGTGGGACACTGCGGTGGTCTATGGCATGAGTGCCTCAGAGAGGATCCTGGGTGCTTTCGCAAAGATGTATCCCCGTGAGCAGCTTCTGCTCTCCACCAAGTTTACCCCTCAGATCGCGGGGAATGGAGCCGATCCGGTGGCCGAGATGTGCCAGGGTAGTCTGGAGCGTCTGGGGACTGATTATATCGACATCTACTGGATTCATAATCCCGCCGATGTAGAACGGTGGACGCCCTTCCTCGCTCCGCTGGTCCAAAGCGGCAAGGTGAAACAGGTAGGCGTGTCCAACCACAATTTGGAGCAGATCAAACGGGCGGAAGATATTTTATCGAAAGAAGGTGTACACATCGCCGCAGTGCAAAACCATTACAGTCTGCTGTACCGTTCTTCGGAGCAGGGCGGCATCCTGGACTACTGCAAGGAGCACGGCATTACCTTCTTCTCCTACATGGTGCTGGAGCAGGGGGCGCTCAGCGGGAAATACACCACGCAAAACCCGATGCCTGACGGAAGCCAGCGGGCGGAGACCTACAACCCTATTCTGCCCCAGTTGGAAAACCTGACCGGCGTGATGCGCGGGATCGGCGCCAAATATGGCGTGGATGTTCCCCAGATAGCCATTGCGTGGGCCATCGCCAAGGGGACCACGCCCATCATCGGCGTGACAAAGCCCTCCCATGTGGAGGCTGCGGCACAGGCGGCCACCCTGAAACTGACAGCAGAGGAGATGGGTATGCTGGAGCAGCTGGCGGCAGAAGCTGGTGTGGATACCAGAGGGGCCTGGGAGAACCCCATGGCATAAGGGGGCGGTCAAATGAAGCCCAAACAAATCGCCCGCAGCTCCGTTGACCTGCTGTTGACCTTGCTTCTGCTGCTTCTGATGGCCTTCATGCTCACAGGGCAGGCGGCCCACGAGTGGCTGGGGACCGGGATGCTGGTGCTGTTCATTGCCCACTATGCGCTAAACGCAGCATGGTTCAAAAACCTGGGCCGGGGCAGATATACCCCCTTCCGCATCCTTCAGACGGTGCTGGCCCTGCTGGCGCTGCTGACCATGCTGGGCTCCCTGGTCAGCGGGATCATGATGAGCCGGTATGTATTTGACTTTCTTCCCCTCCGGGGCGGCATGGCCCTTGCCCGGACGCTGCATATGCTCTGCGGCTACTGGGGCTTTATCGTCCTGTCCGCCCACTTAGGGCTCCACTGGGGCATGGTGATGGGGATGGCTCGGAAGGCGGCGAGGATAAAAACAGGCTCTCCGGCGCGCCGAACTGTCCTGCGCATCCTGGCCGGGGGCGTCTGCGCTTATGGGGCGTATGGCTTTGTGAAGCACCGCATCTCCGACTACCTGTTTCTGCGCAGTATGTTTGTCTTTTTCGATTTTGAGCAGCCGCCCATGCAGTTTTTCGCGGAGTATCTGGCCATGATGGGGCTGTGGATCTGCGTGGCCTACTATTTGAGTCTGGCTGTGCGGAAGCTGGTTCGCCCCACCTCCACAACGGATAAAAATGAAAGCACAGAGGAGGGAACAATGTGAAAAAATTCCTTGCCGTATTATCCACGCTGGTACTGCTGGTATCTCTGGTGGCCTGCGGCACCGGTCAAACCGCGGATGACCACTCTGAGCCACAAGAGGTGCAGGATGTGACTCAATCCCAGAAGCCAGCCCAGCCCCAGATCGACGAAAAGGAACCGCTGCCCAGCCAGCCCAACGGAAGCGAAGAAGACGCCTCGGAGCCGCAGAACTCCACCGAGCCGGAGCAGCCCCCCGCACAGGAGCCGGCTGCGCCTATACCCACTTCACCACAGGATACAGATGTCCCGCCACAGCAGACACCAGCCGAATCTGTCCAGCCGCAATCACCCGATGTTCCCACAGTTTCGCCGGCAGAGGGACAGGAGACATCCAATATCCTGATCGCCTACTTTACCTGGGCGGACAACACGGTGGTGGAGGACGAGGACGCCGCCATCCAAAGCGCCCTGGGCCACTACGAATCCATGGGGGATATCGGCAATTACGATGGTGTGGACGCGGTTTCCTCTGCCAGTGTGGTGGCTCCGGGCAATGCGGCCCAGTTAGCCGCTTTCATCCAGCAGGAGGTGGGTGGGGAGCTCCATTCCATCACGGTGGCAGACCCCTATCCCAGCAATTATGACGATTGCCTGGACCGGGCCGCGGATGAAAAGGCGGGGGACGCCCGCCCGGCCCTCTCCTCCCGCATGAGCAATATGGAGGACTACGACATCGTGTTCCTGGGCTTTCCCAACTGGTGGTACACCCTGCCCATGCCGGTGCTGACCTTTGTGGAGGAATATGACTGGACCGGGAAGACCGTGGTGCCTTTCGTGACCCACGGCACCGGAGGGCTGTCCGCCACGGTCCGGGATCTTACCGCAGCCCTGCCGGAGAATGTGACGGTTCTGGACCCCATTGGGGTCTATCGCCCGGATGTTCCCCGCGCCCAGGCGGAGATCCGGGAATGGATCGCCGGGCTTGATTTGGAGGTGTGAGCCATGAAAAACATCATCTTGGTCCTGTCGTCGATCCTTCTGCTGTGTCTGGCGGGATGCGGGGCCGGGCAGCAGTCTGGCACACAGCCGCCTGCGGAATCGGCGCCGCCCAGCACCATCATGGATGGGGACATCGCTCCCGAGGACAGCTCCAAATCAGAGCAGCCCCAGGAAACACAGGAGGGAGAACCGGACATGAACGAACCGAAAAAAATACGCTTTCTGGTGGATGGAGACGAAATCGTGGCTGGGCTGTATGACAATCCCACCGCCGACGCCCTCTATGAAATGCTCCCCCTGGAGCTGACCTTTGAGGACTTCAACCGCACAGAAAAAATCGCCTATCTGGACGAGGAACTGCCCACGGAGGGCGCTCCAGACAGCTGTGATCCCGCCGTTGGCGATCTGTGCTTTTACATCCCCTGGGGAAATCTGAGCGTTTTTTATCAGGACTTCCGCCATTCCGAATCTCTGGTGCCGCTGGGTGCGGTGGAGTCCGGTGCGGAGCTTTTAGAGCAGTTGGACGCCGCAGCCAGCGTGACCGTGGAAACGGTGGAATAAATCAAACAGATAAGGAGAAGCAATATGAGAAATTTGAAGCGTCTGGGAGCTCTGCTCCTGACCCTGGCCCTGATGCTGGGGCTGTGCGGCACCACCCTTGCGGCGGTGGAGGACACCGGATATTCCGATGTGGACGCCAACGCCTGGTATGCCGGCGCCGTGGAGTATGTCCGTGACAACGGGGTGATGAGCGGTACCAGCGAAACCACATTCTCTCCGAATGGCACCATGACCCGTGCCATGCTGGCGGTCGTGCTGTACCGTATGGCGGGCAGCCCTGCCGTCTCCGGCAGCGACAGCTTTACCGACACGGCGGACGGTGCCTGGTACTCCAACGCAGTCCGTTGGGCCTCCGGCGAAGGGATAATGAGCGGCTATGGCGGCGGGTTGTTTGGAACCAACGATCCGGTGAACCGTGAGCAGTTGGCCGCTATTCTGTGGCGGTATGCCGGTAGTCCTACCGCCTTTGGTGTGGCAGTTCCCTATGCGGATGAATCGACCATCAGTACCTACGCGGTCAGCGCCGCTACCTGGGCCAGAGAGAATGGGATCATCAATGGGATCGATGGCAACCGCTTCGCCCCCAAGAGCAACGCCACCCGCGCCCAAGTGGCGACCATCCTGATGAATTATCTCAGCGGCCGGCAACCCGCTCCCGACCCCGCTCCCAATGACGAGACACGGGTGCTGGTGGCCTATTTTTCCGCCACCGGCAACACAGAGAACGTTGCCGGCCATCTGGAGGCCGTTCTGGACGCCGACCTCTACGAGATCGTCCCACAGGAGCCCTACACCTCCGCCGACCTGAACTACAGCAGCGCCAACAGCCGCGCCGAGCGGGAGATCAACGACCCCTCCGCCCGCCCCGCCATCTCCGGCGGCGTGGACAACATGGAGGACTACGATGTGGTATTCCTGGGCTATCCCATCTGGTGGGGCCAGACGCCCAAGATCGTCTACACCTTCCTGGAGAGCTACGACTTTGACGGCAAGACCATCGTGCCCTTCTGCACTTCCGCCAGCAGCGGCATCGGCTCCAGCGCCACGAATCTGCACGATCTGGCTCCCGACGCCAACTGGCTCTCCGGCCAGCGGTTTGGCGGCGGCGCCAGCCTGTCCGCCGTAGAGAGCTGGGTGAACGGTCTGGACCTGCCTGCCGTTGCGGAGTGAGCGGCTGAGACCGCAATTTCAAGGATGAACGGACACAGAGGAGGGATGTGAACTATGCAATACACGAAATTGGGGACTACCGGCATTGAAATTTCCAAACTGTGCGTGGGCTGTATGAGCTTCGGGCAGGCGGGGACTATGCACGACTGGACGCTGGACGAGGGGCAGAGCGAAGGGGTCATCCGCCACGCCCTGGATTTGGGCGTCAACTTTTTTGACACCGCCAACGGCTATTCCGCCGGCACCAGCGAGGAGTACCTGGGCCGGGCCATCAAGCGGAACATTGCCAGGGACAAGGTGGTGCTCGCCTCCAAGGTGTACTTCAACGAGGGCCGTCTGTCCAGGGCGGCGATCCTGCGGGAGTGCGACGGCAGCCTGAAGCGGCTGGGGACGGACTATCTCGACCTCTATATCATCCACCGCTTCGACTACGACACACCCATTGAGGAGACCATGGAGGCGCTGCATGACCTGGTGAAATCCGGCAAGGTGCGGGCGCTGGGGGCTTCGGCCATGTACGGCTATCAGTTTTACAATATGCAGATGGCGGCAAAGGAGCATGGCTGGACCCCATTTTCGGCCATGGAGAACCACTACAACCTGATCTACCGGGAGGACGAGCGGGAGCTGATCCCCATTTGCCGGCAGATGGGGGTATCCCTGATGCCATACAGCCCCCTGGCGGCGGGCCACCTGGCCCGACCGGAGTGGAGGTCGGATTCTGTCCGGGGAAAGACCGACCGGGTGGCCGCCGGGAAGTACGACCGCATGGAACAGCAGGATGTCCTGGTGGTCCGGCGGGTGCGGGAGCTGGCGGAAAAGCACGGCTGCACCATGTCCCAGATCGCCCTCGCGTGGCAGTGGGCCAGGGGCGTCGCCTCGCCCATCATCGGCGCGACGAAGGCACGCTATCTGGACGACGCGGCCGGCGCCCTGGATGTGAAACTTACGCCGGAGGACATGGCCTATCTGGAGGAGCTCTATCTCCCCCATCCCGTCGTGGGCGCCATCGACAAGAATCCGGAGCAGGGCGTCATCCTGCTGGACGAGAAGAAATAAATCAGACATAGGAGGAGTCAATATGCCCCATGTAGCCATTACGATTATCCCTGGCCGGGACAGGGAGGCCAAGCGTGCCCTGGCGCAAAAGACACAGGCGTTTCTGGTCAAGGAGCTGGGGATCGACCCGAAGTTTGTATCCGTTTCCATTCAGGATATTCCTCTGGAGGACTGGGCTAAGTCCATGGAGCAGTTCTCAGAGGACATTCTGTTTGTGAAACCCGGTGTTTAAGCGACGAGGAGGAGCAAACGATGATCCGAAACGAAACTTACATTCTGCCCAACGGCGTGGAGATCCCTAAGCTGGGGCTGGGCACCTGGTTTATTCCGGACGCCCAGGCCGCGGAGGCGGTAAAGGCCGCCGTTTCTGTGGGCTACCGCCATTTTGACACCGCCCAGGCCTATGAAAACGAGCGCGGCGTGGGCGAGGGCGTCTGCACCTGCGGCCTGCCCCGGGAACAGCTTTTCGTCACCAGCAAGGTGGCGGCGGAGCACAAGGACCATGCCAGCGCCGCCCGTTCCATTGACGAGACCCTCTCCAAAATGGGACTGGATTATCTGGACCTGATGATCATTCACAGCCCCCAGCCCTGGGCGGGTTTTCGCGGCGGGGACTACGCCGCGGGCAACCGGGAGGCGTGGCGCGCCCTGGAGGACGCCTATGCCGCCGGGAAGCTCCGGGCCATCGGCGTGTCCAACTTTAAAAAAGAGGATCTGGACAACATCCTGTCCTCCTGCAAGGTCAGGCCCATGGTCAACCAGATCCTTCTCCACATCAGCAACACCGACCTGGCGCTGCTGGACTACTGCAAGGCCCAGGGCATTCTGGTGGAAGCCTATTCCCCCATCGCCCACGGCGAAGCCCTGAAGAACGGGCAGATCGCCGCCATGGCCCAAAAGTACGGTGTGTCTCCGGCCGCCCTGTGCGTCCGCTATGTGCTGGAGCTGGGGGCGGTGGCGCTGCCCAAGACGGCCGATCCCGCCCACATGGAGGACAATACGGCGGTGGACTTCTCCATCTCTGCCGGGGACATGGAGGCGCTCAAGCAAATAGCCCCTATCGAAAGCTACGGCGCGGTCAGCCATTTCCCCGTGTTCAGCGGAAAGTGATCATTCAATCAAACGGAGGTAACGACCATGATCAAGCAGACAGCGGGCCGGGACCAGCTGGGGGAGTTCGCCCCCAAGTTCGCCCAGCTCAACGACGATGTGCTCTTTGGCGAGGTGTGGAACCGGGAGGGGCTGTCCCCCAAGCTGCGCTCCATCCTCACCGTCACCGTGCTGGTGAGCAAGGGGCTGGTGGACAGTTCCTTCCAGTACCACATGATAAGCGCCAAGCAGAACGGGGTCACCAAAAACGAGATGGCGGAAATTTTGACCCATGTGGCCTTTTACGCCGGCTGGCCCAACGCCTGGGCTGCGTTCCGAGTAGCGGTGGAGGTCTACAAGGACGATGCCGGAATGGACGGCGGCCTGTTCGGCATCGGCGCACCCAACGATGCCTATGCCCGGTATTTCACCGGCAAGTCCTACCTGAAGCCCCTGACCGATCCCCGGGAGACCGTGTTTATGGCCAATGTGACCTTTGAGCCGGGCTGCCGGAACAACTGGCACATCCGCAAGGCCGCGAAAGGCGGAGGGCAGATCCTGCTGTGCACCGGCGGCCGGGGCTGGTATCAGGAGTGGGGCCGGGAGGCCCGGGCGCTGCGTCCCGGCGATGTGGTGACCATCCCCGCCGGCGTCAAGCACTGGCACGGCGCGGGCAGCGACAGTTGGTTCAGCCATGTGGCGGTGGAGTGCCCCGGCGAGGAGACTTCCAACGAGTGGCTGGAGCCGGTGGATGGCGCCCAGTACGAAAAACTGAGCTGAAAGAAGCGCCGGGTGTGGGAGAGAGCCACTCCCCACGCCCGGCGCCTTCCCCTGTATCTATGATAAACGAATGGAGGAACGATGATGGACACAATCACTTTGAACAACGGCATTCCAATGCCCATGCTGGGCTTCGGCACTTTTTTGATGAACGGCGCCCAGTGCGAGGAGAGCGTACTGGCCGCGCTGCGCAGCGGCTACCGGATGATAGACACAGCGGAAGCCTACGGCAACGAGGAAGCGGTGGGGCGCGCCATCGCCAAAAGCAACGTTCCCCGCCAGGAGCTGTTCCTCGTCACAAAGGTGAATTTCCGCTCCTATGAGAACGCCCGGGAGACGGTGAAGACCTCCTTGAAGAAGCTGGGGACCGACTACCTGGATCTGGTGCTGCTCCACTGGCCTTTCGGCAACTACTACGCCGCCTGGCGGGAGCTGGAGCAGATGTACCGCGAGGGGACGCTCCGGGCCATCGGCGTGTCCAACTTTGAGCCGGACCGCCTGATCGACCTGATCGAGTTCAACGAGATCGCCCCCGCCGTCAACCAGATCGAAACCCATCTGCTCTGCCAGCGCCGGGCCGAGCGGGAATGGCTGGAGAAATACCATGTCCGGCACATGGCCTATGCGCCGCTGGGCCAGGGGCGCAGAAACGAGATGTTCGAGGCTCCCGCCCTGGTGGAGGTTGCAAAGGCCCACGGCAAGACGCCTGCCCAGACGGCCCTGAGGTTCCTCATGCAGAGCGGCGTGGCGGTGATCCCCAAGTCGGTCCATGAGGAGCGTATCCGGGAAAACTTCGACCTGTTCGACTTTGCGCTGACGGCGGAGGAGATGGAGAGGCTGACGGAGCTGGACGCCGCCGCGCCCATGATCGGCACCCCGGAGGACCCCGCCCTGGTGGAAGCGGCCATGAAGTGGTAACGGAGGGCGCTATGAAACATGTTTTGCTGCTGGGCGCCACCGGCACCGCCGGAAGCGCCATCACAGAGAAGCTGTTATCCACCACAGGCCACCATGTCACCCTGTTTGCCCGTCATGCGGGGGATCGGTTCTCGGACGGTCCCCGCATGACTGTTGTGAACGGCGATGCTGAGAATGTCGAGGATCTGAAAAAGGTGATGCCGGGACAGGATGTGGTGTACTGCGCTATCTCCGGGGATGCCTTGCCACAAATCGCGGAGAACATCGTTGCAGCCATGTCCGCGTGCGGTGTCAACCGCCTGATCTTCATGGGCGCGGTGGGCATTTACAATGAGATCCCGGAGGAGATGGACGGCGAGGACAACCTGGACAACGAGCCGGCGCAGCGCCCCAACCGCCAGGCGGCGGATGTGGTGGAGTCGAGCGGGCTGAATTATACGGTCCTCCGTCCGGGTTACTTGCGGCCGGGGGACGAAAATGACTTCGTCCTGACCCTCAAGGGCGAACCGGCAAAGGGGTATATCACCACCATCCCGTCCCTTGTGAAGCTGGCTGTGGAACTGATCGGAAATGAAGAACTGTATTCCCGGGAAAACGTCAGCATCACCCGGGCGTGGACGCCGGAACAGGAGCAGGCATGAGAACGAGGAAATTGCGTGATATCGAAGTGTCAGAAATCGGCTATGGCTGCATGGGGTTCTCCCATGGCTACGGAGCGTTGCCTTCAAAAGAGGACGCGATCCGGCTGATCCGCATGGCCTATGAAATGGGCTGCACCCATTTTGACACGGCGGAGGGCTACGGGGCGGGTGCCAACGAGGATCTGGTGGGCGAGGCCTTGGCCCCATTCCGCCATAAAGTCACAATCGGCACAAAGCTGCATTTGTATCACCACGAAAACCTTGCGCAGCAAATCGAGGAGCGCCTCGACGCCTCCCTGAAGCGCCTTCACACCGACTATGTAGATCTGTATTACCAGCACCGGAATGAAGCGGGCGTCCCGCCGGAGGAAGTGGCGGGCATCATGGGGAAACTGATTCAAAAGGGGAAGATTTGCGGCTGGGGACAGTCCATGACGACCGCGGAAGAAATTCGGCGGGCAAACGCGGTAACACCTCTTTCCGCCGTGCAGAGCGAATATTCCATGATGGAGCGGATGTTTGAAAAAGATGTCATTCCCACCTGCGGCGAGCTGGGCATCGGCTTTGTGGCGTTTTCCCCGATGGCAAGCGGTTTTTTAAGCGGCAAATGTCAGAAAACAGATGTTTATACCGGCGATGATGTGCGCCGCGTGATCACCCGCTTCTCGCCGGAGAATGTGGAAGCCAATCAACCGCTGTTACTCATGCTCCAGCGGTTTGCGGAGCAGAAGCACTCGACCCCCGCGCAGATATCCCTTGCGTGGATGCTGCGCAAATATGGCTTTGTCGTCCCCATCCCCGGCATGAGACGGGAAGAACGCTTGAAAGAAAATCTGGGGGCTGTGGAACTGGTCTTGTCTGAAAACGAGTTTGGCGAGATCGAACAGGCGCTCTCCAATATCGTCATTTACGGGAACCGCACAGACGAAGATATTGCAAAGCTGCGCGAATAAGGCGGAGACAACAGTTCCCACAGAGGCCGCACCTCTGCCAGTGAATCAGCATCTCGCTCTCCTTCGCCCCAGGATAGACTATCTAAGAGCCTGAAATCAAGACACCACGCTGGCTTGTCTGCCCATCCAGTGGGCCATGGGGTAGGCCGGATGAAGGAAACTATTTATCTTCTCTCAAAATTTCTTCGGAATATCTGCCTGTTCCATATCAGAGGCATGATATTCTGCCGTAACTCCGACAGATCCACGGACACTTCATCATAGGGGCACACCGCACCGCCTGTTGGAATGACTGATTGGGCGATAAGAGAGTCCTGCTTATGGGGAACAGCGGCGTTCTCAAGGAAATCCGTCGCTCAAATTCTGAGGGGGAATAAAACAAGAAAAACCTTCCGCCATTTACAGATGCCTTATGCTCCGCTATACTAAGAGCAGAAAGAGAGGGAGGTGCGGCCATGGCGGGCAGACGCATCTGCGCTGGGTACTACCGGCGGCATGACGGCAAGGTGGTTTATGTAGTCTCTCTGGCCATCGACGTCGACACCGGCGAGGAAAGTGTCATCTGGACCACCTATCCCTTCGCAGATGTTCCCAAGTACTACACCTCCAGCAAAAAGTCCTTCTGCGCTTTTATCGAAGTGAACGGCGAGCGGAAAGCTAAGTATAAGCGATTGCTCAATATGAAGATCTCAGGGGAAGCCATAGAGCGGCTGGAGGAAGAAGGCTTCCGGGGACCGGTTCGTAAACGGCAGCGACTACAGCCGGATGAAGCATACGACTCCCGCGAGTACCAGCAGTCTCTTACCTACTACGCATACGCAAAAGATATCTGCGAGCACTACAACTTCGACCGGAACAAATATCGCCTCTGCGTAAAGGAAAAGAGATTCGTTGCCATCACCAAAAGCGACTTCGCCAAACTGAAAGAGGATCTACAGCTTCTCGACGATGCCCTGAAAACGGTGCTGGCTACACACCAGGATTATTTCCGGGAGCGGTTTGTAGAGGGCTTGTCAATCCGCAGGTACGCGGATGCCCATCAGCTGAACCGCGGCAGCGTGGACTATCAGCAAAAGAGATTTTTCTCTGCCCTGGCTCGTCTGCTGAAAGAACGAGACGAGGCGGAGGGTATATGCCGACTGCTGAAACCAGCACAAAAATAAATAATCCAACCTCAAACGGAGCGCCTGCGACAAAGCAGACGCTCCGTTTTTCTGTCAAATGTGTGTCAACAGGATATAATTTCCCCAATACAAGTAGAGAGGGAACTCGGACGCCATCCAAATATTATGTCAAATCTATGTCACATGTAAATGTTCGCGGCTAAAGAAGTAGAGGGAGCTTTGAGAAGGAGATGGTCAACATGAGAGAATCTGTCTACAAAAGCTACGACGAACTGCCGCTGTTTCTCAATTCGGAATTGGTGGCGAAGGCGCTGGGCGTATCACCGTCCAGTGGGTATGAACTCATGCACCAACCAGACTTTCCGGTACTGCGTGTGGGCAACCGCATGGTGGTGCCAAAAGAAAAGTTCATTCAGTGGGTGGAGAAACACTCAGGAGGCGGCGCATGAAGTATGGAAGCGGAAATTTTTTCTCTCTGCCCAACGAGATATTTTTCCTGGGCCTGAATGCCGGCGAGCTGGCGGTGTACAGTTTTCTGCGCCGGTGCGAGAACCGCAAAACCCATCAGTGCTGGCCCAGCGTCAAAACAATTGGACAAGCGGTTCGGATGAGTGAAAACACTGTCCGCAAGTACATCCATCAGTTAGAGGAGAGGGGGCTCATCGCCAGCGAACCCACTACGGTCACCACCAAGTCCAGCGGCCGGCGAAACGGTAATCTGCTGTTCACTCTCTCGCCCATAGGTGAGGTGATCGATGAGTACTATGGCCAGCAGATGGCGGTACTGGAACAGACAGCTGCTCGACAGCGGGTGCAGCGGAAGGCGGAGAAGTCCGGCGTGGAGTTCGTTCCACCTGACAAGGAGCAGAGCGTGTGACCACGCCGCTGTGTCGCCTGTGGTGCGTTGTGTGCGCCCCGACCAGACTGGGTGGAGTCCCAGTCCCACTCGGGGCATTCACCGCAAATTTGGGCCGCTTTTGAAGGCTCTGCGGAGGACAAAACGGGGCCCCCGGCGAAACCCAGCGGAGCGGTTTCTTTGGGGAGAGGCGGAGCAGCGGAATGAGCGAGTTTTCGCCCTTTTGGGCGGAAACGAGGGATATGAAGCCAGCGACGACGACAAGCAGGATAAAGACCGGGGTCGCCTGGGGCTCCCCCGGCCGGTCACATCTGCCCGCAGTGCGGGCAGTTACAGGGGCTTAGTGGTGTATCAAAAGCGGGGTCAAAATACGGTCTGTGCTATCACTTCTGCGGTCGTTATCCCGCAACGCTTAGAGCCACAACAAAAAATCAGGGGTCATGCCCCGGAAAGGAATCTATTTTGAGCAAAAAAGAGAAGTTTGCCCTCTACCTGACACCTGAGAAAAAAGCGATTCTGGAACGGAGATATGCGGAAGATGGTAGCCGGAGCCTCACCGGATTTATTGATCGGGCCATCGACTTCTACCTGGATTACCTCAGCGCCAACGACGCCGGACTGTTCCTCCCAACCTCTATCAAGTCCTATGTGGACGGTCGGCTGGGACAGTTGGAGGACCGGATCTCCTCTCTGCTGTACAAGCAGGCGGTGGAACAGGATATGGTAGCCGGCATCCTGGCGGACGCCTATCAATTCAGCGAGGATGACCTCCGGCGACGCCGGGCGGAGAGCGTCAGCAATGTGAAACGGACCAACGGACGCATCTCGTTTGAAAAGCGCGTGCGGGAAGCCTGAGAGGAGGGAGATGAGTGGCAAGACTGATCGTCAAGAGTCCCTACTACAAGTGCGGCGGGAACACCTCCCTCAGCGGCTACCTTCGCTACATCGCTACGCGGGAGCGGGTAGAACTGCTGCCGGATGACCGTCCGCCCACACGCAAGCAGGAACAGTTCATCACAAAACTGGTGAAAGATTTTCCTGACAGCAAAAAGCTCTATGAGTACGAGGACTACATCGAAAAGCCGACAAAGGCCAACGCCTCCGCACTCATCACCATGGCGCTGGAGTCCAACTGGGACAAGCTGTCCACCGTGGAGGGTTACACCGGGTACATCGCCACCCGACCGAGGGCGGAGCGGCTGGGCAGCCACGGTCTGTTCGGCGACGCAGATAGTGTAGACTTGGAGAGCGCCATGTCTGAACTGGAACAGTACACCGGAAATGTGTGGACCCACATCATCTCCCTCAAGCGGGAGGACGCGGTACGGCTGGGCTACGACAACGCCAAGGCGTGGCGGAACCTGCTCCGGGCCAACCGCAATGACATCGCCGCGGCGATGAACATCCCACCCAACGACTTTCGATGGTACGCTGCTTTCCACGATGAAGGGGATCACCCCCATGTCCACATGATGGCGTGGTCGACGGTACCCGGTGAGGCGTATCTCACGCGGGACGGCATCCGCAATATTAAATCTACGCTGACCAACCAGATCTTCAAACAGGAGATGCTCCACACCTATGAACAGAAATCTCAGTCGCGGGATGAATTGGTGCGGGAGGCGCGGCGAGCCATCCGACAACTCACCCAAGAGATGTCCTGGAGCATCTGCACAGAGCCCGCCATCGAACAGAAAATGGCGCAGTTGGCCGGACAGTTGGAAACGGTCAAGGGTAAAAAATCCTACGGCTACCTTCCCAAGTCCGTAAAGAAAACCGTGGGTGCGATAGTGGACAAGTTGGAGGAACTGCCGGCAGTCCGGGCGTGCTACGACCAGTGGTGTGTCCTCCAAAGTGAGGTAGAGAACTACTACCACGATAAGCTCAGAGAACGAAAAAAGCTGTCCCAGGAGAAAGAGTTCCGGCAGATCAAGAGCGCTGTCATCCAGGAGGCGGAGCGCATTCGCCTGGGGGCTGTCACCTTCGAGGATGCCGATTTAAGTAACAATGATGAACCGGAACAGGTGCAGGGTGAGTCCTATGCCTGCTGGGAATTGCGGCAGATCGTCCGGGATGCGTCCCTTCCTCTGGCCGACCGGGACGAGGCGGCGGAGGAATTGGAGCGGCTGGCGGAGCGAGGCGACACCCATGCTCAGTACTTGATCGGCCAGCTCTACCGGGACGGTCCTCTGCTGATTTCGGACATCCAGAAGGCAAAGCGCTGGCTCGTCTTGGCGGCGGAGCAGAACCTGACGGCGGCGCAGTATTCGCTGGGCAAGCTGCTCCTCTCTGACGATATGGAAGTGCGGGACCCGGACGAGGGCATCCGTTGGCTGAAACAGGCCGCGGAGAGTAGAGACCACTTCGCCGCCTACCGGCTGGGCAAGGAGTATCTGACCGGCGAGGTGGTGATCAAAGACACTGCCAAAGCTGTGGAGTGGTTCACCCAGTCGGCTGAGGCCGGAAATCAGTATGCCCAGTATATGCTGGGCAAGTTATACCTGACCGGGCAGGGAGTGGCCCAGAATCAGGCCCAGGCGATGGACTGGTTCAGCCGCTCCGCCGCCCAGGGAAACCAATATGCTCAATTCTTCTTGGAACACCAGAATGGTTTCCGTCCGCCCTCCGTCATGCTGGCGACTACCCACCTACTCCACCACATGAGCCGGATCTTTGAGGATCACTCCCTGCCCCAGTCCGGAACAGGGCTGCAGGTGGACAGCAAACTCCGAAGAAAAATTCAGGAGAAGAAGATCGCTATGGGGCACAAGCCGGACGACCATGTGGAACCGCCCAAAGTAGCTCATAAGTCTATGACCATCCTGAACGAGGAGCAGTTGGATACCTTTCTGGCGGCGGTGGAACAGGACCCCATCTGGAAGGACTTCTTCTACACCGAGCTGACCACCGGCCTGCGGCTGGGTGAGATCTGCGGATTGATGTGGTCTGACTTCGATCCCAGAAAAGGGACACTGAATATCAGCCGTACCCTCCACAAGGAAAAGGGCGGGCGGCTGGTGACGGGTGGTACCAAGACCTACGCTGGAACCAGGAAAATCATTCTTCCTGACAGCACTGCCGAGCGATTACGAAGCCGCAAAAAATATTCCTGCTCCGTCTGGGTCTTCCACAATCCTTTGCGGCCCGAAGCACCTATGAATCCCACTACCGCTTATCATCAACTGAAAAAGATCCTTGCGGAACACGATTTGCCTGACCTCCGCTTCCATGATCTCAGACACACTTTTGCCACCCACGCTCTGTCAAATGGCGTGGACGCTAAGACCCTGTCCGGCATCCTGGGCCACACCAAAGCCAGCTTCACCGTCGACACTTACACGCACACTACCACGGATATGCACCGGAAAGCCGCTGAAATTGTCGGCGGCTTCCTGAGTGACTACCTGGGAGAGGAGATGGCCCCATGGCAAAGCGCAGAAACCGCGGCGACGGCAGCCTCCACCTGAGAAAGGACGGCCGCTGGGAGGGCCGCTATGTGGTAGGCTATGATGACAAGGGCCTGCCAGTCACCAAAAATGTCCTCGCCAAAACCAGGTCGGAGTGCGCGGCAAAGCTGGCGCAACTCCGTGATACACTGAAAGAGCCTGCGCCGAATCAGCCCAAGCCCGGAATCTTGCTGGCGGACTGGCTGGACCTCTGGTATCAAGGCTATAAGAAATCAAACCTCCGCCCCAACACCCAGATGTCCTATGAGCGGCGGATCTACCAGCATATCATCCCTGCTCTGGGACAAATCCATCTGGACAAGCTGACCACCGCAGACATCCAGGAATTCTATGTATCCCTTAAAAAGGGCGGTCGGCTGATACGCACCGAGCTCTACGGTGAAGGTCTGTCAGATCAGACGGTCCGGGGCATCCACACCACCCTCCACGCCGCGTTGGACAAAGCCGTGGAGGAAAACCTGATCTTCCGAAATCCTTCGGATGGATTCCAACTCCCCTCTGCCAAGCCCAGAGAAATGAAGGTACTGACGCCGGAGGAGATCCAGCGGTTGCTGATCCAGGCCAGGGAGGATGGCTGCTATGAGCTACTCCTGCTGGAACTGGCCACCGGACTGCGCCGTGGTGAAATTTGCGCTCTCCAGTGGGAGGACCTGAATCTCAAAACCGGGGCGCTCCAGGTGAAGCGGCAGGTCCACCGAGTACGAGGGGAACTGGTGGTATCTCCGCCCAAAACCAAGGCAGGCCGGAGAACTGTACTCCTTCCAGCTCCGGTACTCCGTGTGATGAAAGAATATCGAAAGGCTGTTAACTCCAGATGGATGTTCCCCTCCGCGGTCAAGGAGGACTCCCCTATGGACCCAGCCGCCGTTCGGAAGCGGCTCCAGACAGTATTGGAACGAGCAGACTGTAAAAGGCTCCGCTTCCATGATTTACGCCACACCTTCGCCACAGCGTCCCTGGAACATGGTATGGACGTCAAGACCCTTTCGACGATCATCGGCCATGTGTCCAGCAGCACCACGCTGAACATTTACGCCCATGTCACCGACGAGATGCAGAGGACTGCTGCCGCCAAAATCGATATGGGAATCGGCAAAGCTGCTCCTTCAGCGGAGCAGGAGATTCTCCCTTCCAAGCCAGCACCCTCCACCTTCCAGCCCTACAAGGGCCGGCGCCGCAAACCCGGCACTGGCTGCGTCAGCCAGATCAACGATCACCTCTGGGAAGGACGGTACTCTCCCAGGCTCCCCAACGGCACTCGCCTCACACGAAATGTCTATGCCCATAGTGAGGAAGAATGTGAACAGAAGCTGGTCGAGCTGATCCGGGAGATGAAGCAGGAGATCGCTGCCATGAAAGCACACCCAAAGGCGGGATGAAAAGCACGGGGCTCCGGCGGAACAGCACCGCCGGAGCCCTGATTTTTTCTGTCTGTGGCTTGTTCTGTGGTCAAAGCCCTGATTGCAAATTCCAACCAGGCCAAAAAGTCACAAAAAGCAAAGCAAAACCGCCTTTTTCAAGTGAAAAGAGCGGTTTTTGTGGAGCTGCTGGGCGGATTTGAACCGCCGACCTCATCCTTACCAACTGATTGAGAGGGTGGAGTTTGTTGCTTTCGGGCACTTTTGTGCTCTCTTCGGTTCGGAGCGCTACTCTTTCCGGCACTCTTGCGTCCATTGTCTCCGTCCGCTCATTTCCCCGTGTGGGTCAGCGTGTGGGTCAAATCTCTCTGATCTCCTCTGTACAAAACTCCGCCCCAGCCCCTCAGAACTTGCGCCGCATAAACAATAGAAAGCTCCTCCGGTTCTCCGCATACATCCCCCGCCATCCGGTACAATAACAGTATCTGACTGTAAGGAGGAAACCGTTATGAGCAAAAGCCCGCCGTGTCACGGCGGAACAGATCGGCCGCTACGCCCTGCGGCTACGGGAACTGGAGCGGACCTTGGCCACTGTGCAGAAGTACGTCCACGACCTCACCGCCCTGCTGGAGTATCTTCACGGAGCACCCGTCACCAAGGCGGCGCTGATCCAGCGGAAACAGGACTTGACCGCCAGCCACGCCCCGGCCACCTTCAACTCCATGCTGGCTGCCGTCAACGGCTTTTTCGCCTTTCTCGGCTGGTGGGGGCTGGCCGTCAAGCTCTTAAAAATTCAGAAGTCCCCGTTCTGCGACGAGGGGAAAGTATTGACCCGCGCCGAATACGCCCGCCTTGTCCGGGCGGCGGAGCGGCGTGAAAATGAGCGGCTGTCCCTTGTCATTCAAACCATCTGCGCCACGGGCATACGGGTGAGTGAACTGCGCTTTATCACCGTGGAGACGGTGCAGACAGGGCGGAGGTCTGCAACAAGGGCAAGCGGCGGGTCGTGTTCCTGCCCGACAAGCTGCGGCGGCTGTTGCAGAAATATATCCGGACGCAAAAAAAGACCGCCGGGGCGGTGTTCACCCCCCAGACGGGCAAGCCGCTGGACAAATCGAACACCTGGCGGGACATGAAGGCCCTGTGCGAGAGCACCGGGGTGGAGCCGGGCAAAGTCTTTCCCCGCAACCTGCGCCATCTTTTCGCCCGCACCTACTACACGCTGGAGAAAGACCTCTCCCGGCTGGCGGACATTCTGGGCCATTCCTCCGTCAACACCACCCGCATCTACACCGCCGAGAGCGGCCGCATCCACGCCCGGCAGGTGGAACGCATGGTGCTTGTCCTGACCACATAGTTCTCGTTCTGTTGTAGTCTTGGTATTTCACAAGTCTATTCACATTGAATTATACATAAAGGCCGCCCCATTTGCAAGTTATTTGCTGATATTTGAGCGTAAAAAATGTAGAAGTACAATACATATTGGACAGTTGAATAAAAAAGGATGAAAAATAAGGCCTCATCGGTAAAAGTCGGAGTTGCGGACAACAACTTGACGAGGGGGGCAAATCCTTCATAGGCAAGAGTATAACACAGGACATGGCGTACCGGCGATCCCTGATGAAATGCACAGAGAAATACGGCGTGAGCCGTGCCAGCCGGAAGTACAACAAAGGCCGGTCGTATATCTACTTCTGGAAGGCCCGCTGGGATGGAACAGCGGCCTCTTTGGCCTGTCGGTCCAGACGGCCTCACAGCCATCCCAGCCAGCATACCGGGGAAGAGTTGAAGCTAATCCGGGATATGCGCCGCCGCTGGTATCCTCATTTTTTCAGCGGCACGCTCAAAAAGGCCGCGTCAGAAGGAAGATCCGGTCCTGAACGACATCCCGGCCGACTATGGAAGGAGGGAGGAAGGCTTCTTTCTGCATTTTGACTCCTTGTTGTATGTTTCAAATTTAAACTTTTTATGCGGGCTGGGTCGTTGCAAAAAGAGGCATTCAGTGTTATATATAAAATATCCTACGTGTAGCTTTGTCAATCCACTGAACAATTTCAGATTATATAATGGCAAAATCTTTTTATGTCCAAAAATGCAACGCCATTAAGAGGGTAATAAGATGATAAAACTACTGGTAATTGCAGATGACTTTACCGGTGCGATGGACACAGGAGTCCAGTTCAATACAAAAGGCGCCCTGATCCGAGCGGTTTCAAAAGGCCAGATCGACCCGTTCCAAGAAGCAGATCCCGATCTCCAGGTCCTGATCATAGACGCAGAGACCCGGCACATGGAACCGGCACAGGCCTATCAAACAGTATATCAAATCGTTCGGGCCGCTGTCGAGGCTGGTGTCTCCTGCATCTATAAAAAAACCGACTCGGGGCTGCGCGGAAACATAGGCAGTGAATTGGCCGCCCTGCTGGACGCCAGCGGCGGCTCCAGAGTCCACTTCGCCCCCGCCTTTCCTCTCCTGGGTCGTGTCACCCGGCAGGGCGTACACTATATCAACGGCTGCCCTGTGGCCGACAGCGTATTCGGAAAGGACCCTTTTGAACCGGTCAGATCTTCCTCAGTGGCGGACATCATCGCCTTCCAGAGCGATGTGCCGGCTGTGTCGGTGGGAACCCAGGTCCCTCTGGATCTGCCGGACGGCGTCATTATCTATGACTCAGCCTCGGACGAACACCTGTCCGCCATCGCTGCCCAGCTTCAGGCCCGCGGCGAGCTGAAATTACTGGCCGGATGCGCAGGATTCGCCTCGGCACTGCCTGATCTGCTGGGCATGGAAGGGGCCGGGCCCCGGCTCCCGTCGGTCCCCCAAAAACTTCTGGTCGTCTGCGGCAGCACCAATCCCATCACTCTGCGCCAGTTGGATGAGGCGCAGCGTAGCGGCGCCCTCCGCATCCAACTCACCCCCGAACAAAAGCTGGATGAGAACTGGCTGGCCAGCCCAGAGGGGCTGCGGTTCACTGCGGAGTGGATCAGCCAAATCAAGGACGTCTCCCTCGCCATTATAGAGGGGAACCAGACCGGGGAGGGGGGCGCTACCCTGCGCTGCGCCGCCCGGCTGGGCATGGACCTTGAGCAGGTCCGCTTCCAGATCTCCCAGACAATGGGCGGCGTACTGGAGCGGCTGCTGTCCCTGGGGCTGGAGGCCACGGTGTTGGTCACCGGCGGGGACACCCTGCTGGCTTTCATGCAGCGGATAGGTCAGGATAAGCTTATCCCTCTGGGAGAACTGGCGCCGGGCGTGGTTCTGTCCCAGATTGAATACTGCAGAAAAAAATACGCCATTCTCTCCAAGTCTGGTGGATTCGGGTCGGACCGCCTGCTCTTGGATCTGAAAGATAAATTAAGCTTACAGGAATGCGAGGAGGAAGAGGTATGCTGACCAAATACAATCTGAAAATGCCCCGTGAGATCTTCAGCGGCGAGGACGCCCTAGAAAACCTGAAGACCATCCTGCTGGCCAACGGGGTAAAAAAAGCCGCCGTCTTTACGGATAAGGGCATCCAGAGCGCCGGCCTGCTGGACTTCCCCATGGACAGGATCCGGGCCGCCGGGGTAGAGAGCGTGATCCTTGACGACCTGCCCCCGGAGCCCACCTACTCCCAGGTCCAGGCCCTGGCGGACGCCTACACGGCCAGCGGCGCTGACTTTATCATAGCCGTGGGCGGCGGCAGCGTCATGGATACCGCCAAGCTGTCCAGCATCCTGTCCACCGGGGAATATACCATGCAAGACCTGCTGGACACACCTTCTCTCGGCAGGAAGCACGTCAAGACCCTGATGATCCCCACCACCGCCGGCACCGGCGCCGAGGCCACCCCAAACGCCATCGTGGCCGTGCCTGAGAAGGAGCTGAAGGTGGGCATCGTCAACGGCCAAATGGTTGCCGACTATGTGATACTGGATGCGGTAATGATCAAGAAGCTGCCCCGGAAGATCGCCGCCGCCACCGGAGTGGATGCCCTGTGCCACGCCATCGAGTGCTGGACCAGCAACAAGTCCAATCCCTTCAGCGACCTGTTCGCCATGGAGGCCCTGGACCTAATCCTCAACCACATCGAGCCCGCCTGCGATGACTCCGAGGCTATGGACGCCAAGAACAAGATGCAGATTGCCAGCTTCCTGGCCGGTGTAGCCATCGCCGCTTCAGGCACCACCGCCGTCCATGCCCTGAGTTACCCTCTGGGCGGCAAGTACCACATCGCCCACGGTGTGTCTAACGCCATTCTGCTGGTGCCGGTGATGAAGTTCAATGAGCCGGTGTGCCGGGAGAAGTTCGCCCAGGCCTATGACCGCTGTGTCCACGGGGCGCACACCTGCGAAACCGCAGAGAAAAAGAGCGCCTACATGATCCAGTGGATGGAGGAGATCGTCAAGCATCTGGAGATCCCGGCCAGTCTCAAGGAGTTCGGCGTACCGACGGAGGACCTGGAAGACCTGGTGAAGTCCGGTATGGAAGTCACCCGCCTGCTGGCCAACAATATGCGGGAAGTCACCCCGGATGACGCCCGCTCTATCTATTGGCAGATCCTGTGAGCGCAGGCAAGCGAGGGGAGGAAGCGATATGAAACAAACAGAATTGAAGGGGATCATCGTCCCCATTGTGACACCTATGGACCCGAAGGACGAGAGCGTCAATCTGGGCGAGCTTCGTAACCAGATCGAACGTCAGATCGCCGGCGGCGTACACGGGCTATTTACTTTTGGCACCAATGGCGAAGGCTATATCTTGAGCATGAAGGAAAAGGAAGCCGTACTGGAGGCCGCCATCGATCAGGTGAGGGGCAGGGTCCCAGTCTACGCCGGTACCGGCTGCATCTCCACCCGGGACACCATTTACATGAGTAAGCGGGCCGAGGAGATGGGGGCCGATGTGCTGTCCATCATTACGCCCAGCTTTGCCGTGGCCAGCCAGAAGGAGCTGTACGACCACTATGCAGAGGTCTCCAAGCATATAAACATCCCCATCGTGCTCTATAATATTCCGCCCCGCACCGGCAACAAGCTGCTGCCCGAGACAGTGGCCAAGCTTGCCAGGGATGTGGATGTGATCATGGGCGCCAAGGACTCCAGCGGAGATATCGACAACCTGAAAGCATACATCCGTCAGACCCAGGACATTGGGAAGGACTTTGCCGTACTGGCCGGCAACGACGGCTCCATCCTCACCTGCCTGAAAGAGGGCGGCGCCGGCGGTATCGCCGGCCGGGCCAACCTGTATCCCAGGACTCTGGCCTCCATCTACAACTACTTTGCAGCCGGCGAGCTGGATAAGGCCCAGGAGATACAGGACGCGGTGTCCACCCTCCAGCGGGTATTCAAGTTCGGCAATCCCAATACCGTTATCAAGAAGGCCGTCAATCTGCTGGGCTATCCTGTAGGGGACTGCCGCCGGCCCTTCAACTACCTGTGCGATGAAGGGCTCGCTGAGCTCAAGGCGGTGCTGAAGGAAAACGAGGAGAAGGGCCTGTGCTGAAGCGCAGCTCTTAAACACCCGAACCAAATATGAGCAGGAGGCGAAGAATATGAATAGACCCATTCTCGGCATCTCTATGGGTGACCCCTTTGGAAATGGGCCGGAGATCACTGTCCGGGCCCTGAACGACAGGACCGTCTATGACCGTTGCCGCCCCCTGGTAGTGGGCGATGTGAGCAGTATGAACTATGCCCTGAAGGTAGCCAAAAAGGTCTCCGGCATCGGCCTGGCTCTGAACCCAGTGAAAGACATGAAGGACGCCAGATTCACCTATGGTGCCATCGATGTGCTGGACCTCGGCCTGGTGCCCGCCGGCCAGATCCCGGACACCTCCGGCCAGGATGAGCCCAGGCCCTTCGGCATCGGCGCCTGCGCCCTGGGGGGCGAGGCGTCCTTCCAGTATGTGAAAAAGGTCATTGAGCTGGCCATGGCCGGCGAGGTAGATGCCACCGTCACCAATGCCCTGGCCAAGGAGGCCATCAACATGGCCGGCCACCACTACTCCGGCCATACCGAGATCTATGCCGACTACACCCACACCGATAAGTACACCATGATGCTGGCACACGAGGGCCTGCGGGTGGTCCACGTCTCCACCCACGTCTCTCTGCGGGAGGCCTGCGACCGGGTGAAGAAGGCTCGGGTGCTGGAGTGTATCCGCATCGCCAGCGAGGGCTGCAAGGCTCTGGGCATCGAAGATCCCAAGATCGGCGTGGCGGGACTTAACCCCCACTGCGGCGAGAACGGTATGTTCGGGCGGGAGGAGATCGAAGAGATCCAGCCCGCCATCGACCAGGCTTTGGCCGATGGCATTAACATTCCGGAGAAAAAGCCCACTCCTCCCGACACCATCTTTTCAAAGGCACTGGGCGGCTGGTACGACATCGTGGTGGTCATGTATCACGACCAGGGGCACATTCCCCTGAAGGTGAAAGGATTTGTCTACAACAGGGAGGAAAAACACTGGGAGGCGGTGGCCGGCGTGAACGTCACCTTGGGTCTGCCCATCATCCGGGCCAGCGTGGACCACGGCACCGGCTTCGGCCATGCGGGCAGCGGCCACGCCAACGAGCTCAGCCTCATCCATGCCATGGATTATGCCATCCGGCTGGCCCGCCATGCGGATCGCAAAGAAGGAGAGTGAGGAAAAAGGCTATGTCCCCGGCACAAAATAAAGGATGAAAGGGAGAAAACAATGGAAACAAAAGAATCTAAAAAAGCGATGTCCCTTGGGAAGCGGTCAATCATCGGCCTGATCTGCGGATTGATTTTGGGCGGAATCCTGTGCTTCGTTCCGCCGGGCGTGATACGGGACAACTTCCTGATCGACACGGTCCTTAAAATCGTAGGCACTGGTTATCTCAACCTGATCAAAATGACGATCGTTCCCTTCGTATTTGCGTCTCTGGTCATGGGTATCTCCTCAGCCACCGATGTCAAGCAGGTCGGCCGCATCGGCTCCAAGATCCTGCTGATCTATATGTGTACTACGGTGGTGGCCTCTGCGGTGGGGATTGCGGGCGGCATGATCCTCAAGCCCGGCGTCGGCGTCAACCTCGGCTCTTTTGACCTGAGCAGCCAGTTCTCTGAAGTAGAGACTTCTTTTGCCGATGTTATTTTGGACTTCATCCCCACGAATATAGTCGCATCCTTTGCGGAAGGTGAAATGATCCACATCGTGCTGTTCGCTGTATTTGTCGGCATCGCCATGAGTCTGCTCGGCGCAAAGGCCGAGCCGGTCCGACAGTTCAATGAGGCCTTCGGCAATGTTATGTTAAAGATCGTCAACATCGTAATGAGCCTGACCCCCTATGGCGTATGTGCGCTGATGGCGACCACGGTGGCTAATCTGGGCTTTGACATCATCATCACCCTCGCCAAGTACTGCGTGTGTGAGATCTCCCTGTTCTTCCTATACGGCTTTGCGGTCTATGGCCTGCTGTTTACTATCTTCACCAAGCAGAGCTTCTTCAAGCTGCTGAAGAAATACGCAAAGATTGCGCTGGTCCCCTTCTCCACCTCCTCCTCTAACGCCACGATCCCCTATTCCATCCAGTTCTGCCGCAGCGTGGGCGTTTCTGAAAAGGTCGCCGCCTTTACGATCCCTCTGGGCGCAACGCTGAATATGGACGGCACCGCCATCATGCAGGGCATGACCGTTGTATTTGTTTCCCAGTTGTATAACATCGATCTGACCTTTACCATGCTGATCACCCTGATCATCACCATCACGCTGGCGACCGTCGGCTCTCCCGGAATGCCCGGCGTAGTTATGGTGACATTGACGCTGGTCCTTCAGTCCGTAGGGTTCCCCCTGGAAGTCATCGCCATCATCGTGGCCATCGACAAGTTCCCCGATATGTTCAAGACTGTTCTGAATGTTTTAGGCGACTCCATCTGCACCATCATCGTCGCCAACAGCGAGCACGAGTTCGATCCGGATATGTTCAACGACAAAAAAGCCGCCGACGTTGATGCCAGCCTGATGGGCTGATCAGTCGGAACGGCCATCATTTCAGTTCAATTGGAGGACTTATACCATGGTTATTCACAGCGAATTTTTGGACTCACTCACCCCATCTGCAATCCGCAGCATCACCGCAAAGATCCGTGATAAAGCAAAGCAGGGCGAGAAGGTCGTATCCTTTGCCGGGGGACTGCCCAGCGCAGAATTTTTCCCCATAGAGGATCTGAAAAAAATCGATGAGCAGATCTTTGAGGAGGAAGCCGGCGAGGCGATCCAATATGCCGCCTCCGACGGCTATGACCCGCTCAGAGAATACCTGGTCACGTTCATGGAGCGCTTCCAGGTCACCGGTCTAAGCTATAAAAACTTCCTGATCACCAGCGGTGCGCAGCAGGGGCTGGCTTACCTGTCCAAGGGCCTTATCACCCCCGGCTCTGTCGTGATCACTGAAAATCCCTCTTATCCCGGGGCCCTGGAGACATTCCGTTCCTATGGCGCAAAAGTCGTCGGCATCAAAATGGACGATGAGGGTATGTCCATGGACGAGCTGGAGCAGGCGCTGAAAGCAAACGGGCACGTCGCCTTTATCTATACCATTGCCGATTTCCAAAACCCCATGGGCGCCAGTATGTCCATCCCCCGCCGCAAGCAGCTTGTGGATCTGGCCGAGCGCTATGATACCTTTGTGGTGGAGGATGCGCCATACAGCCTAATCTCCTTTGACGGAACAGTCATGCCCGCCATCAAGCGCTTTGACAAATATGGCCGGGTGATCTATTCCGGCTCCACTTCCAAGACGATCGCCCCCGGCCTGCGGATCGGCTGGCTGATCGCCGACGAGGAGAGCATCCAAAAATTAGTTTACTTGAAGATGCGGGACGACCTCCAGGTAAACAATCTGGCCCAGCGCCAGGTGCTCCATTACCTGCAGGATCATGATTTTGACGGCCATCTCCGGCAGGTCGTGGAGGTATATAAGAAGCGCAAGGAGACTATGATTGAGCAGGTGATGGCCAGCTTTCCCGAGGGCACCCGCATCGTCCCCTCCGGCGGCGGTCTCTTCCTCTGGGTGGAGCTTCCCGAGGGCAACGATACACTGGAGATGTTCGATTATGTATTCCAAAAGAATATCGCCTATGTGCCCGGCGTATTCTTCTGTCCCGACGGCAGCGGGAAAAACGCCATGCGTCTGAATTTCTCTACCACGGGCGAAGATAAGATCCGGGAGTGCATCCCCATTTTGGGCCAGATGATCAAGGAATATATCCAGCATAAATAACAGATCAGCCGGTTGAGCGCTGTGCCTCAGCCGGCTGATTTATTTTATGGGATCCGCAGCAGGAGTAGACAAATCGCAAAAAGCATATTACACTTAACCTTACCAGAATGCACAGAAAATGACAGGAGGGGAAGCAGGTGCATCGTAAAGTTCGGGTGTTGGGCATTGCCCCGTATGATAACATGAAAGCGCTGATGCTCAACCTAGCGCAGGAACGGGACGATATAGAGCTGACCGTGTTTGTGGGGGACTTACAGCAGGGCGTTGAGTTGGCCAAGCGGAATTTTTATAACGATTATGACGCCATCGTGTCCCGCGGCGGGACGGCCCAGCTACTGCAGGAGGAGTTGGATCTCCCTGTGGTCGAGATCGCCGTGACGCCCTTTGATATCATGCGGGCCATGAAGCTGGCCAAAAGTGTCTCTGACCAGTATGTGATCGTGGGGTTTCCCGGCGTCACGGCCAGTGCGGAACAGCTTTGTCAACTGATGCAGTATCAAATCGACATCCATACGATCCAGAATGAGGCGCAGGCGGAGGAGACCCTTTGGGAACTGCGGCAGAAGGGGACGGGAGCCATTCTGTGCGACATGGTCACCAACCGCACCGCAATGCGCCTGGGGCTGAACGTAGTGCTCATCACCTCCGGCCCGGAGAGCATCCAGGCCGCCTTCACCGACGCAGTACGGCTGTGCCGCTGCTATGAAAATCTCCGGGAAGAGAACCGCTTTCTGCGTAGCATTATCTGGAACCAGATCAACCATACGCTCGTCTTTGACGATTGGGGCGAGATCTTTTTCTCTACACTGGAAAATAACGCTCTGCCCATTGTGGACAGCCTGCGGGAAGAACGAAAGAATGTTTCGGGATCCGAGGAGCGGCGCATCCTCAAGCGGATCAGCAATGTCCGGTATGATGTCCGTATGAAGGGGGAGGAGTTGAACGGCCACAGCTATGTGGCATGCTATTTTTCAGACAGCCGGGTGCCCTCGGCGGAACTGCAGCGTGGTATCCGCTTGGTAAGTCAGCAGGATGCCGAGCAGGAGTACAACGGGAGCCTCTATGGCATGGCCGGCCTGATACGCGACCTGCAGGCCTCATGCGCCCATATCAACCAGTCTGCACAGCCGGTCATGGTGAGCGGGGAAGTGGGGTGTCTGAAGGAGCAGGTAGTAAATTACCTCTATATCACCAGCAGCCGCAGCAACAGCCCTTTGGTCATTATAGACTGCTTCCTTCTCAACGACAAGGCCTGGGACTATCTGTTGAACCATCACAACTCCCCCCTCGCCCAGAGCGGATGCACCATTTTTCTCAAAGGGGTAGATGTCCTTTCCGCAGAGCACCGCCGTCAGATCCTGGCGAATATGCTGGCCATGGATATCTGCAAGCGAAACCGGGTGGTGTTTTCTTGCGTGTGTCAATCCGGAGAATCAGTCACGGAGGCGGGGATGGCCTTTGTGGAGCATTTGGGATGCCTAGTCCTGTATCTTCCTCCCATGCGACAGTATATATCCCAGATCCCGGCGGCGGCCAATATATGCCTGAGCAATTTGAACACCGAGCTGGTCAAACAACTGTTAGGGCTGGAGCCCGGCGCGGTACAGCTGCTGCAAGACTATGACTGGCCCGGCAACCACGCCCAGTTTCAGCGCATCCTGCGGGAATTGGCCGCCATGACTGACGGACTTTATATCACCCGGGCGGATACCGCCCAAATTCTGCAGCGGGAGCGCACTGTGCCGCTGGCAGAGCGGAAGGCCGAGAACCGAAGTCCACAAATCGATTTTGATGGGACCCTGGACCAAATCAATCAAGAGATCATCTGCCACATACTGGAGGAAGAAAATGGGAACCAGAGCCGGACCGCCCGCCGTCTTGGGATCAGCCGGACGACATTATGGCGATTATTGAATCGGTAGCTCTTGGCGGCAGCACTCAATATTTATTCCGGAAGCCAACGGAGCAGATGTTCCCGGGATACCGAAGCGCCCTTTTCCCGCTTCTGCGGTCTTACTCCGCATAGGCGGAGATACCAACTGAAGCCAGATCTTTCGACAGGCCAAGAGAGGCCGGGGCCGCTGACCAATCACCGGCAGACACTTCTCCCCCCGCAGCCTGTCCTTGGGGTCCATCAGCTCGATATTCGCCATTTCAGACTGGCTGACCACCGCCACGCCGCAGCCCCAGTAGTACAGCAGGGCGGGGATCACGGCGGCAATACAGATGCTGATATAGCTGGTCTCGGTGAAGGCGGCCATCAGGAAGGCGCCGGAGCCCATGACCGGGGAGAGGATCTGGCCGCCGGTGGAGACCACAGATTCCACGCCGCCGGCGAAGGCGGGCTTATGCCCCTGGATTTCATCAGAGGGATGGTGAAGGCCTGTGTCAAGTCTCTTATCAATCATAAGCTGCTCACAGTCGACCTCGTCCCAATCCTACCCAATATAAAAGGCGGTAAATTTTTCATCGTGCCTGACGAAGTGTTTTACCTAGAACTGGGCCACGGAGCAATCACGGTCTACGCCTATCTGCTGTGCTACGAAGACCGTTGCACACACCAGTGCCACCCCAGTTATAACACCATCTTCTCCACAGCCGGCCTTGCCGTCAACACCGTGATGAAGCACATCTCTGCACTGGCAGATAAACAACTCATCGCGGTGGAACGCACCAGTTACATCGACGACAAAGGCATGAAGTGGAACGACAACAACCTGTATACGATCCTGCCTATCCAGCAGGTGGTGGATACGTTCTATCAACAGCAACTGGACAGGCTTGAAAGCACTGCCGAGCGCCAGTGTACGGCCAACCTCCTGCGGAACTCCGCATGACCGCCTGTGAGCCGCTGTGTGCCCTCTTTTGAGGCAGGGAGAGTCTGCCCACGTGGGGCTGTCCGGGCGGATTTAGCCCGATTTCGGGTGGTGCTTCGTGGCAGGGCAAAATGGGCCCTCGGCGAAACCCAGCGGAGCGGGTTCGCTACGGAGAGGCAGAGTAGCGGAATGAGCGAGTGCACCTATGGGACGGAAACGAAGGATAAGGAGTTTGCGACGACGAGGAGCAGGATAAAGGCCGGGGTCGCCGGTGGCATCTCCGGACAGTCAAAACTGCCCGCAGTGCGGGCAGTTACGGGGGCTTTGCGGTGTATCAAAAGTGGGGTCAAAATCCGGCGGCCTGTGCTGCCATCCCTGCGGTCGTTGTCCCCGAACCCCTGTTGCCACAACGAAAAAACAGGGGTCACGCTCCAAAAAGGAGCAGTTGATAGGCAGGAAAGAGGAAACCGCCTCCTCGCCTCCCCCTCAAAGCCATCTGCGCTGGGCTACCCTCAAAAATTGCGCCGCAATGAAACAAAAGAAACGATTTTCTCCGCAGGACGTTGGATCAGAGAAATGTGAATTGTTTGATAATTCTTCGCCCTGTCCCTGGTTATTTTCTTTCTTCTACGGTATGTTGTGTTGCTGATAGGAGGCAATCTATATGCCCAAAAAAACGAGCCAACGGCGAGGGAAATATCCGCAAGCGCAAGGACGGACGCTAGGAGGGGCGGTACACCGCCGGGTACGATGCCAAGACCGGCAAGCGGATCGTCAAGAATGTGTTGGGTAAGACCCAGGCAGAGGTCCGGGAAAAGCTGATAACCGCTATGGCTGATTGTCAGGGGTTGGATGTCAGCAGGGAAGCCGATGAACACACGGTGGGCACCTGGCTGAAAATGTGGTACGAGCTCTATGCCAAGCCCAACGTGCGTACCGCCACGGCCAACCGATATGAACTAATTATCGAGCAATACACAGTCCCCCGTATCGGGAACATCAAGCTGAAGAAACTGACCACACGGCACCTGCAGAAGCTCTACAAAGAGTTGTTGGAAAATGGGAGAATACACATCGGAAAGAACCAGGACAAGGGCCTGAGCACCACCACCGTCCACAGCGTCCACCTGATGCTCCACGCCGCCCTGGACCGGGCCGTCAAGGAGCGGCTCATTCCCCGAAACCCCTGTGAGGACTGCGTGGTGCCCAAGCCCCGGAAGCTGGATATGAAGGTCCTGTCCCCGGAGCAGATCGGCGCCTATTTGGAGGCCGCCCAGCGGCGGGAGCTGCTCCCCATGTTTTACCTGGAATTGGTCAGCGGCCTGCGAAAAGGCGAACTGGTAGCCCTGCGCTGGGACGATGTGGACCTTCAGAACAGAACCATCTCGGTCAGCAAACAGTATGTCCGCAACCCGGACGGCTCCTTGGAGCTCACCCGACCCAAGACAGAGAACTCCGTCCGCCTGGTGTCCATCCCGCAGACAGCGGTGGACCTGCTGAGCCAGGAGCACAACAAACATCCGGACAGCCCCTACCTGTTCCCCTCCCCCATTACCGGAGAAATGTACCACCCGGATTCGGTGGTCAACCTCCATAAGAAGATCTTAAAGGACGCAGGGCTGCCCATCCGCTTCCACGACCTGCGGCACACCTTCGCCACCACAGCCCTGCAAAACGGCGTAGACGTGAAAACGGTCTCCTCCATGCTGGGACACTTCGATGCCGGCTTCACCCTCCGCACCTACACCCACGCCACTCGGCAGAAGCAGGACGAAGCGGCCCAGACCATGGGGTCCTTCATGGCGCAGGACATGTAAGGCAGAGAAAAAAGCAGGGCAGGAAGCGCAAACTTCCTACCCTGCACCCTTTGAAGCTTTCCGGCCCTTTCCCCGTGTGGGTCACGGTGTGGGTCAACTATCTGACCCACATTTGACCCACACCAAAAAATCAAAATTCGCAACAAAAAGCCCTCAAAAATCGAAGTTTTGAGGGCTTCTGGAGCTGCTACCCAGATTTGAACTGGGGACCTCATCCTTACCAAGGATGCGCTCTACCGACTGAGCTATAGCAGCAAATCTGTTCCCAAACGGAAACTATTCTAAACAGGACATGGCTTAGAATTTTTACAGATAATTAAAAAACTGGGAGACCATTTAAACAACCGTATGGTTGAAAATCTATAAAATGGCGACTCGGAAGGGACTTGAACCCTCGACCTCCGGCGTGACAGGCCGGCGTTCTAACCAACTGAACTACCGAGCCATTTTAAACATATGAAACAGAATGAAATCTGATATTCTTTTTTGGCAGGGGCAGAAGGAATCGAACCCTCGGCACGCGGTTTTGGAGACCGCTGCTCTACCTGCTGAGCTATACCCCTATATGGTGGGCCTTCACGGGCTCGAACCGTGGACCGGCCGGTTATGAGCCGGCTGCTCTAACCAACTGAGCTAAAGGCCCATGACCGTTCTCACATTATTTCGGAAAGAGCGGCTTGCCGTCATATATTGGCGGCAAGCCGCTTCTGGCTCCCCAAGTTGGACTCGAACCAACGACCCTGCGGTTAACAGCCGCATGCTCTACCGACTGAGCTATTGAGGAATATGAAAGGGTCCGGTCCGGATGGACCGGACCCTTTATGTTGGCGTTACCTATCTTCCCGGTCCGTCTCCAGACAAGTATTTTCGGCAGAAGCGAGCTTAACTTCCGTGTTCGGAATGGGAACGGGTGGACCCTCGCCCTAATCAACACCAACTACTACTTTCTCTTTGAAAGAAAGTAAGCAAAGAAAAAACTACCTTTTCTCTCCTTACCGTCTTTCCAACAGTAAGTATTATATCCGTTTTTGCTCAATTGTCAAGAACCATTTTATAAATGGTGACCCGTACGGGAATCGAACCCATGTTTGCGGCGTGAGAGGCCGCCGTCTTAACCGCTTGACCAACGGGCCGTGTGGTGCGCCTTCA
>CABIXV010000007.1 GCA_902362775.1 Clostridiales bacterium
AAGGCGCACCACACGGCCCGTTGGTCAAGCGGTTAAGACGGCGGCCTCTCACGCCGCAAACATGGGTTCGATTCCCGTACGGGTCACCAAGTTTCTCTACAATTTGATATGGTTTTAGTCACTTCGGTGATTAAAATAGTAGGTGCTGATTAGGGCGAGGGTCCACCCGTTCCCATTCCGAACACGGAAGTTAAGCTCGCTTCTGCCGAAAATACTTGTCTGGAGACGGACCGGGAAGATAGGTAGTGCCTACACAAAGCAGGACAGTCTGTTGACTGTCCTGCTTTTTTGTTTACGGCGTTTTGCCCTGTTTCAGCCGGGCAGAATGGAATTGCTCGGTTACCGGATGGATACATATCCGCTGTCCTCCACGATCTGCTGGCCCTGTTCAGAGAGGATCCAATCCAGGAAGGCATTCAGCTTTGGATTGCTCTCCCTGGGATCCGGAGCGCCAATGTAAGCGGCAGTGATGGCAAAAAAGGAGTCGGAGATAGGGTAACTGCCGTCCCGGATAGACTCCTTAGTTGGGGACACGCCATCCAGGGCCAGCAGACGTATTTGGTCGTTGGCCTCCATTTCCGAGGCGTAGAAGCGGAAGGAGAAGCCGATGGAGTTTTTATAGTTCCGATAGCTGGCCACCTGACGGATGATACCACCCATGCCGTCCACCCGGTCCTCTTTCTCCGGCTCTATCAGGGGAAGGCCCTCCATCAGACGGAGGAGGGCTGACTGGCTGCCGCTGTTTTCCATCCGCTGGAAGGGGCGGATGGACTGATTCCTCCCGCCCACCTGGTTCCAGTTGGTGATCTGGCCGGTGTAAATGTTCTGTACCTGCTCAACCGTCAGCCCCTCCACGGGATTCCTGCTGTTGACGAAAAAGACGAAGGCCTCCCGACCGATGGGGGTCAGGTAGAGCTTTTTTCCAGCCAGCCTGGCCATCTCCAGCTGGTCCTGGGAGGGGGCGGCGGCAAAGATCAGGTCAGTGCGGCCGGTGATGAGCCGCTGGTAGGCATTCACAGTGCCGCTGCAGGTGACAGAGCCATAGCCTTCCGCAGTATCGTCGTACAGGGGATATTCCCCCTGGGGATAGACCGCTTGCACAAAGCCGGCATACACCGGATACAGGGCGGTGGCACCATCCAGGCGCAGAAGGTCCTCCTGGCAGAAGTGGAGAGTGGACTGCTCCTCCAGGCTGACAGCTTTGGTGTCCTCTGAAAAGGGCTCGTACTGCCAGAGAAGCAGGTCACGGTCGTCCACCGTGGGGACGCTGCTCTGCCAAAGGCCGAAGGCGCAGTAAGCGCCGCAGCCGATGGTAACAGCCACAAGACAGAGCGCAAGCCCCTTTCGCCACCGCCGGGGAAACAGGAAGGCAAGCACCGCGCCTGCCAGAAGGCTGGGCAGGAGGACCCAGGACGCCCGCTGGACATAGGGGGGCGCCATGAGAGAAATGTAGATCAGAAGAATCATTAAGAGGAATACAAGAAAAAGGCCGATGAATATAGCTGCGAACATCCGGCGGATAAGCTCTTTCCAGTTGACCTTCATAAGCTGCTTCTCCTTTCTGTGCCAGATCAGATATGGGTTAGATAGGAATCGACATCAAACTCCTCCAGGATACTGTCTTTTCGCAGGTACAGGGGATGGTGGGGATGCCCCTTTTTTGAGCGTTTTCCGGCAGACCACCAAGAGGCGTGATAGTCGCGGCCCAGCTGGACCATATCACGGACGCAGAGGGGCAGATAGTCCCGTTTTTCGATAATAGTCCCCCATGCGGCCCAGATATCAGGATGGCCGGAGCGGTCCAGGGACAGCACATATTCAAAGGCCCTCATATTTTCCTGATGAAGGATCTGGTTGCAGCGGCTTTCCATATGGTCCGGGTCTGTGGCCCGCTGGGCGTAAACATTGAACATAATAAAGCTGTCATACCCGTTATGATGGGCGATTCGTTCCACCGATTTCAGGGTGTTGTCCAGATCCTCCGGTGCTGCGGTGGATGGGTTGATCCCCACACAGATCAGGGGCCGTTCCCCTCTGGTTCCAAGGATGTATCGGTACTCAGAATAAAAATTGGGCACATAGAGCCAGCGGGAGGAGTCATAGTCGGGATTGGGCTCTTGAGCCTCCTCTAAGGCCTGGTCGAAGGAGATGAGCTCCAGCTGGGTGGTCTGGCAGGCAGGTATATGCATGGGGTATCCTCCTTTTTCTCTCTATTTCTATTATAACAGAGAGGCAAATAGAGGACAAGGGAAGAAAAAGTCTCCCAGTCCCTGCAAATATTTTCCTTGACAACGGGATAAAATGTTGCTATGATAGAAATATAAATAGGAATAATTCTCATTAAAAGTAAGGAGGAACTCATATGAACCGCAAAGCATTCAGCCGCATCAACTATGGCCTGTTTATCGTAGGCGCCGAGTTGGACGGCAAGCCTCAGGGCTGTATCGTCAACTCTCTGCACCAGGTCACATCCTCTATGCCCTTCAAGTTTTCCCTGACAGTAAACAAGAGTAACGAGACCTTCAAAGCCATCGAGGCGAAGGGGAGCTTTGCCGCCACGGTACTGGCCAAGGATACCCCAAAGGATCTGGTCAATCTGTTTGGCTATAAGTCCGGCCGGGTAGTGAACAAGTTCGATGGCTTCGATGTAGAGCGGGATGGGGCAGGAAATCCCTATGTGAAGGATCACGCTCTAGCCCGGTTTAGCTGTAAGGTAGTGGAGAAGCTGGATCTGGGCACCTATATGCTCTATATCGCTGAAACGACGGAGGCCGAGGTGCTGGGCGAGGGGCCTGCCCTGACCGTGGACGACTTCAAGAACGACGGGGGTTCTACTCCGCCCACCGCTACTGTGGTCCGCACCCTGGAGGGCAACGAGGGCTGGAGATGCACCATCTGCGGCTATGTGGCGGAGAAGGAAACTCTGCCCGACGGCTATCAGTGCCCTATCTGCCGGGCCAACAAAGACAAATTTGTAAAACTGTAAAAGGATAAAAAGGAGCTGTCCCAGGCGGACAGCTCCTTTTATTATTCATTTGTGGTCCCGATTCAGTAGAAGAATGGCCAGGAAGATGGCCCCCATGCCCAGCAGTTTATAGAAGGTGACTGACTCATGGAACAGGCAGATCCCCAGCAGGGCGGCCACAAAGGGCTCTACAGTGGCAAGGATGGCGGCTTTCCCCGCCTCGGTGTACCGGAGCCCCTCAGTGTACAGCAGGTAGGGCAGGATACAGCACAGCACCCCGATGCCCAACCCGCCCAGAATGGCCCGCCAGTCCGCCAGCGCCTCCAGATGGCGGGGAAGACCAGACAGGGGCAGAGAGGCCAGGGCGGCAAAGAGAAAGGTGTAGAAAGTCACCGTAGAGGAGGCGTATTGCCTAAGGGTCAGCTTGCCAAAAATTGAATACAGAGCGTAACCAAATCCGGCTCCTAATCCATATAGTATCGTCAGATAGGACACAGACTGCTGGCCCAGCGGGAGCAGCCCGGTGACCAGGACGCAGCCAGCAAAGGTCAACGCCAGGGCGGCCACCTTGTGGGACGTGATTCTCTCTCGAAAAAAGAGGGCGGACAGAAGGGTGACGAAGACGGGGGAGGTATACAGCAGCACCGCCGCCACGGACATGGAGCTGGTGGAGATGGCGGAGAAGTAGCACCAGTTGAAAAAGACCAGGGAGCAGACACCGGAGCCAAAGAAGTAGTACCAGTGCCGGGGCTGGATTTTCAGCGCTTTACGGTCCGTAGCGGCTAGAAAGAGGCCGTAGAGCAGAGCGGCTACCGCACTGCGGAGAGCCACTCCATCCATAGAGGAGAGACCGGCGGCGGTGAGCAGCTTCAAAAAGACGCCGATACAGCCCCAGAGGGCAGCGGCGGCGATAATGTTCCAGACAGCTTTTTTCTCCATGGGACTTGCCTCGATTCCTATCATTGGCTATACTAGGGACATATTACCAGAACTCCGGGGGAAAAGACAAGATGAAATATCCCAATATCTGCGCCGGTACTTTTCTAGCCCGGCCCAACCGCTTTGTTGCTCAGGTAGAGGTGGAGGGGAACCTCCAGGTCTGCCATGTGAAAAATACCGGCCGGTGCCGGGAGCTGCTAGTCCCTGGATGCCGAGTCTATCTGGTGGACAGTCACAATCCGGTCCGTAAGACCCGCTTTGACCTGGTAGCGGTAGAGAAGGAGGGGCCGGCAGGCCCTCTCCTGATCAATATGGACTCCCAGGCGCCCAACAGAGTATTTGGGGAGTGGGCGGCCGCCGGAGGGCTGGGGTTTGTCCCCACACTGCTTCGACCAGAGATGACATATGGGAATTCTAGAATCGATTATTACTGGGAGTTTTTGAATGGGGGAGAAAAGACCTCCGATTCTACCCGTGGGTTTGTGGAGGTGAAGGGGGTCACCTTAGAGGAGGACCGGATCGCCCGGTTCCCGGACGCCCCCACCCTGCGGGGCGTGAAGCATTTGGAGGCGCTGGTGGCGGCCCGACAGGCGGGATATGGGGCTGCCGTCTGCTTTGTGGTCCAGATGGAGGGGATGCGCTGGATGGAGCCCAACGATGCCACTCACCCCGACTTTGGGGAGGCTCTGCGCCGGGCGGCCCGGGCGGGGGTGGAGGTGATAGCGCTGGAATGTGGAGTGACTCCGGATACCCTTCGGATCCTGCGGCCTATTCCGGTAAAGCTGTAAAAAACAGGCTGTGGAGTGTCCTCTCCACAGCTTTTTGTATGCTCATTTGAAACAATGGGGGACGTGAGGTGAGGGAGGATTCAGATTTCCCGCCGACCCTCCAGGGCCCGCATTAAAGTCGCGTCGTCCGCATACTCCAGATGGCTGCCCACAGGGATGCCATAGGCCAGCCGGGTCACCTTTACCTGGAACGGCTTGAGCAGACGGGATAGATACATAGCGGTGGCCTCTCCTTCTGTGTCGGGGTTGGTGGCCATGATGACCTCAGCCACACCGCCGGCGGCTACCCGCTCCACCAGGGAGCGGATATGCAGGTCGTCAGGGCCCACCCGGTTCATGGGAGATATGACCCCGTGGAGCACATGATAGACGCCGCCGTACTCCCGGCTGCGCTCCATGGCCACCACGTCCTTGGGATCGGCTACCACGCAGACGGTGGACCGGTCCCGCTTCTGGCTGGCACAGATGGCGCAGGGGCCCTCCCCCTCGGTGAGATTCTGGCATACGGGGCAGCAGTGGATCACCTTTTTGGCCTCCAGGATGGCCTGGGCGAAGGCAGACGCCTCCTCTTCAGGCAGGGACAGGACATGGAAGGCCAGCCGCTGGGCCGACTTTAGACCAATGCCGGGCAGCTTGGCGAAGTGTTCTACTAGATTTTCAAGGGCGGGGGGAAAATACTGCATGACGGAGACCTCCAGGAGAGATAGGGAGCGGGATTAAATTTCTTTTTCAAAGGTGATGACCAGCCGGTAAGCCATAGCGGTTTCCCAGAAGGTGACGGCCTTGACAGTCCAGCCCTCCCGAGCCATCTCATTCATCTGGGCTTCAGCGTCCTCTGGGGTCTTAGCGGTATGGACAGCGTAGGATTTCATAAAAGGGCTCCTCTCATATCCGCAAGGCGGAGATAGCGGCGGGGATATCCTCCTTGCCATAGACGGCGGAGCCGGCTACCAGTACATTGGCGCCCGCCTCCACTACCAGAGGGGCGGTCTTGGGGGCAATGCCGCCGTCCACCTCTAGCTCACAGGTGGGATGATACTTCTCGATGATGGCCCGGACCTGGCGGATGGTCTCCAACTGGGACTCCATAAAGGACTGGCCGCCGAAGCCGGGCTCCACAGTCATGACCAGCACCATATCCAACTCTTCAATATAGGGCAGGATGGCGTTGGCAGAGGTGATGGGCCGCAGGGCCACCGCCTTTTTTACCCCACATTCGCCCATGACCTTCAGGGCCTGGGCGATTTGGGTGGGGTGGTCGGCCTCCAAATGGACGGACAACAGGTCGGCTCCGGCCTTGGCGAAGTCCTCGATGTACCGCACCGGCTTGTCGATCATCAGATGGACGTCCAAAAACATGTCTGTACACTGGCGGATGGACTTTACCACCGGGATGCCAATGGTAAGGTTGGGGACAAAGCAGCCGTCCATCACATCCACATGGAGATAGTCCGCGGACGACACTTTTTTGATGTCCCGCTCCAGATTGACAAAATCGGCGGACAGAATAGAGGGAGCAATCTTTACCATGGTTGATGACCTCACTTTCAAACTTCGACGGAGAGACGGGATAGGAGCGGCTGGCGCGATGGGGCAGTTTGTGGCCCGAGCGCATAGGATACAGGGCGGAGAAGGGAGGCCTATGGCTCTCCCAGGTGCCCCGGGGGAGGCGGATCGCTCCAGGCCGATCCCACGGCCAAAACCGTCCGGTTCAGCCCGCTGGCCCGCCGCTTTTCAGATAGCCGCCCGCCGGAGGCCCGCCTCCGGCGGGCGGCAGAGAAGACTCAGGTATAGAAGTCGCCGGTATCCACCTCAGACACCTGATAGCCGGCCTGCCGCAGAGCATCCAGGATCTGGGCCTTGTGATCGTGCCCGAAGGCCTCCAGGGTGACACGCAGCTCCACACCGGACTGGCGGTTGATGTTGACGAACTGGTTGTGCTCCAGCTTAATGATATTGCCGTTGTTTTGGGACAGTACACCGGCCACCCGCATCAGCTCGCCGGGGCGGTCGGGAAGCTGGACGGCAAAGGTGAAGATACGGCCCCGGCAGATGAGCCCGTGCTGGACCAGAGAGGCCATGGTGATGACATCCATGTTGCCCCCGGACAGGACGGACACTACATTTTTCTCCTTGCAGTCCAGGTGGCGCAGAGCGGCGACGGTGAGCAGCCCCGCGTTCTCCACCACCATCTTGTGCCGCTCCATCACATCCAAAAAGGCCTCCACCAGCTCGCCGTCGTCGATGGTGAGGATGCGGTCCACATTTTGCTGGATATAGGGGAACACCTTGTCCCCCGGAGTTTTGACGGCCACGCCGTCCGCAATGGTGGTAGCGGAGGGGAGGGTGACGATGTGACCAGCCTCCAGACTGGCCTTCATGGAGGCGGCCCCAGTGGGCTCAACCCCCACGACCTCAACCTGGGGGTTGAGCAGCTTGGCTAGCGTGGCCACGCCGGCGGCCAGCCCTCCGCCGCCGATGGGGACCAGGATCACGTCCACGTCGGGCAGGTCCTGGAAGATCTCATAGGCGATGGTGCCCTGACCAGTGGCCAGTGTCAGATCGTTGAAGGGATGGACATAGGTTAATCCCTGCTCCTCTGCCATCCGGGCGGCCAGCTCGGCTGCGTCGTCAAATACCTCGCCATGGAGGATGACCTGGGCGCCGTAGTCCTTGGTGTTGTTTACCTTTACCAGAGGAGTAGTGGTGGGCATGACGATAGTGGCGGCCACGCCGGCCGCCTGGGCGGCGTAGGCCACGCCCTGAGCATGGTTGCCGGCGGAGGCGGTGACAAGACCACGGGCCTTCTCCTCATCCGTCAGAGTGCTGATTTTAAAATAGGCCCCTCGAAGCTTGTAGGCCCCGGTGACCTGCATATTTTCCGGCTTGAGATAGACGTAGTTGCCGCAGGTCTTGGACAAGTAGGGGGAGTAGATCAGAGGGGTGGGCCGAAGAACACCCTGGAGTGTGCTCCGGGCGTTTTTAAACTGTTCCAGGGTAAGCATAGGAGGTTCTCCTTTTTATCAAATCAATTCTTTAAAATCATACTCAATCTTGGGGGAGAAGTCAATGAGATAGGGAAAAAAAGGAGGGCGATTTTGGGAGAAAGTGCCCTTCGCCTTGACACTGCTCCACTCCCGGTTGTACAATAAGACTATCTATATCCGAGTTTTGCTGCCCTGCCGGGGCGATGGAGGAAATTATGGCCAAGCATATCAAACCCTCGGTACTGCCCATTTATCTGGTGGGCGTGGTCTGGCTGGGCTATGCCCTGCTGTTTCCGCTGAAGTCGGCGGCTTCCTATGGGATCTGCGCGGTCCTCTCTCTGGTCGCCTTTATCGCTGGGAAGGCCGTCTTTCCCGACAAGGCCTTTGAGCTGGCCGGTGAGAAAGAGGACAGGCCCAAGGAGGAGCCTAAAAAGGAGAAGACCACCGGCGACCCGGCTATTGACGCGCTCATCCGGGAGAGGGACAGAGCGCTGTCAGAGATGCGCCGCCTTAACGATGCCATTGTGGACGAAAAGATATCCGCTCAGATCGACCATTTGGAGGATGTCACCGGAAAGATCATCGACCAGGTGGTGTCGCAGCCCAAAAAACTGCCCCAGATCCGCCGATTTATGGACTACTACCTGCCCACGACACTGAAGATCCTGAACGCTTATGATCGGATGGACTCCACCGGCATCGCTGGGGACAATATCAGCACCACCAAAGCCAAGGTGGAGCGCATGATGGACACCATTACCCAGGCCTTTGACAAGCAGCTGGACGCCCTGTTCGGTGAGGAGGCCCTGGACATCTCCACCGATATCACTGTGATGGAGAACCTGCTGGCCCAGGAGGGGCTGGGGGGAATGACTATGGGGGGCTCATCCAAGGAGGACGGTCCCAAGCTGGAGCTGTGAGGAGGAGAATATGAGTGCGGATACCAAGCAGTCCAGGATGAACCGGGCCCTGATTTGGACCTTTCTGTGGGTTTTGTGGCTGGGGGGCGGGCTGCAGAACCGGATGCTGGTCCCCGGCGCCCCCTACTTCTGGCTCAATCTGATCATCACACTGGCTGGGGTGGTTTTCGTCGGGTTTCACTGGTACCGTTATTTCACCTTCAAGGAGGACAAAACGGGCGGCAAATGAAAGGAGAGCAGCATGGCCAATTACCGCGAATTTATAAGCAAGCGCGAATGTTTGGCTAACGCTGTACTCTGGTCTGTGATCCCGGCCTTGCAGATCGGGCTTCTGCTGTTTTTTCCTGATAGACTCAGCGGAAACATGTTCTGGTGGTATGTAGCCCTGCTTCTGCTCCAGAGCTTGAGTTGCGCCTTCCATTGGCGGCGCTGGCTGGCCTATGATAAGAGCCCCAGGAACGATTGAGGTATGACTACTTTCATTTTAGGAGGAACCCAATATGAGTGACGAACTGAACCTGACCCCCAAGCTGACCCTTGACCCCAGCGGGGCGGCCGCTGCCCAGCCGCCCGCCGCCCCGGAACTGACCTTGGACCCTGCCCCCGCCCCCGGCACTGCCGCTCAACAGGAGGAGCAGGCGGCCCTCCAGGCTCAACGGGACGCCAACGCCGTCAAGCTGGATGAGTCCATGCTCACCGAGGCGGAGCGGAAGATGGTGGATGAGTTCTCCCAGAAGATCGACGTCACCGATTCCAACCTGGTCCTCCAGTACGGGGCCGCGGCCCAGAAGAACATCGCCGCCTTTTCCGAGAGCGCCCTGAACAATGTAAAGACCAAGGACCTGGGCGAGGTGGGCGAGGCGCTGTCCTCCCTGGTGGTGGAGCTTAAGACCTTTGGCGAGCCGGAGAAAAAGGGCATTGCCGGATTCTTCCAGAAGCGGAAGAATGAGCTGGAGGCCATGAAGGCCAGCTACTCCAAGGCGGAGACCAACGTGAACAAGATCGTCAAGGTGCTGGAGAATCACCAGGTGGTCCTGATGAAGGACATCGCCATGTTTGACCAGATGTATGAGCTGAACACCAAATATTACAAAGAGCTGACCATGTATATCATTGCCGGCAAGAAGCGGCTGGAGTATCTTCGGACCCACGACCTGGCCGATTTGAAGAAAAAGGCGGAGGAGAGCGGCGCCCAGGAGGATGCCCAGGCCTACAATGACCTGGCTAACCTGTGTTCCCGCTTTGAAAAGAAGCTCCATGACCTGGAGCTGACACGGATGATCTCCATACAGATGGGACCCCAGACTAGACTGCTCCAGAACAACGACACGTTGATGCTGGAGAAGATCCAGTCCTCTCTGGTCAATACCATCCCCCTGTGGAAGAGCCAGATGGTGCTGGCTCTGGGCTTGGAACACGGGCGACAGGCCACGGCTGCCCAGACAGCTGTCACCGACATGACCAATCAACTGCTCCAGAAAAACGCCGATCTGCTGAAGATGGGCACCATAGAAACCGCCAAGGAGGCGGAGCGGTCTGTGGTTTCCATCGAAACACTGCAGCATACCAACCAGCAGCTTATCTCTACCTTGGATGAGGTGATGAGGATTCAGACCGAGGGCAGCCAGAAGCGGAAAGAGGCGGAGGCGGAGCTGGGCAGGATCGAAGGGGAGCTAAAGCAGAAGCTTCTTGAGCTAAGGGGCTAAGAGGTCCTGACGGCACAAAGAGCGGAGGCGCCGAAGGATCGCGCAGTTTCTGTGGGGCGGATCTCGAATGCGCCCCTACATAAATGACAAGGGGTTCCTATATGAAATTTTTTCAAAAGACCTGGGTAGCCTGGTTGTGCACAGCCGCAATGATCGGGGCGGCGGTGGTCATCGGCCTGAACAAGGAGAGCGCTGCAGTCCCGGAGCCGGGAGAGGTGGGGCTGGATACCAGCCTGTCCACCGCCCAGTTTGCGGATTATATCTGGGACCAGGCCGGCGTGCTCTCCGATAGCCAGGAGCGGGACATCTGCCTGTATAATGCCAACTGGGTCCAGCGATATGACAGCCTCATCGCGCTGGCGGTGGTGGACGGGGTGTCCGGCGATATTGGCGATTACGCCTATTCCTTGGGGGAGGAAATCGAGCTGGCCAGCAGCGACGGCATCCTGGTCATCGATGTGAAAAATACCAATGGCTATTTGGCCGTGGGGCCGGACTATCCCATGACAGACCAGCAGGTCACCAACTATATGGACCAGTCCCTCTATGAGTATGTGGCGGCGGGAGAGTACGGAGAAGGGGTGCTCAACCTCTTTGCCGATGTCAACCAATTTTATGTGGACAACTACGGCCTGGGCTATCTGGACAACGCCAATCACTATGGCGGCACCCAGAGGACCGGGGGGCTGGTAATGATGCTGGTCATTCTTCTGGCCATCGCGCTGGTGGCGGCCACCTTGATTGACAGCGCGCGCTATACCGCTTATCGTCAGCGATATTACGGAGTGATCAATCCGCCCTATGTGTTCCGGCCTATTCTGTTCTGGCACGGCCCCTCTTACGGCTGGTACCGCCGGCGGTGGCGTCAGCCGCCCCCTCCTCCTCCGCCAAGGGGACCTAGAGGGCCCGGCGGTGGAGGCTTCAGCGGCTTTTCGGGTCCGGGCGGCGGCTCCAGAGGGAGCGGTTTTTCCAGTGGACCGAGAGGCGGCGGCTTCTCCGGTGGTTCCCGCGGCGGCGGCTTCTCCTCCGGCTCTTTCCGTGGAGGTGGCTTCGGTGGCTCCCGGGGCGGAGGATTTTCTGGTGGCCGCGGTGGAGGCTTTGGCGGAGGCCGCGGCGGCGGGTTCGGCCGTCGATAGAAAATAGGGGCGTGTCCGTGGGGGTGGACACGCCCTTTTTGTCGCCCCCTGGGGAACGGCTTGGGACATACCTGGCGTTTGGACTTCATATACATCAGAGGAACAAACGATTCAGGAGAGTGATGGTCCATGAGAAAGTGCTCCGCCGACGTCAACCATATCCGCCTCCATGGCGCGGTAGGGGAGGCCCCAGTCTATTCCCATCTCAACCACGGCGTGGAGTTCTATACCTTCCCACTGGTGGTCCGGCGCCTGTCAGGCGCGGAGGATCAGGTGAACGTAGTGGCTCCGTTGGAGCTGCTGGAGTGCTGCGGACCGCTGGAGCGGGAGAGTGAGCTGACGGTGTTGGGGGAAGTACGGACCTTCAACAACCGAACTGGGGTAGGCAGTAGGCTGGTCATCAGTGCCTTTGCCAGAGAGCTGCGGCAGGAGCCGGGAGAGGATGAAAACCGGCTGGAGCTCTCCGGCACCCTATGTAAGACACCAAGCCTGCGGGCCACCCCCCTGGGGCGGACCATCTGTGATATGATCCTGGCGGTCAACCGCCGGTACGGACGAGCGGACTATCTGCCCTGCATCGCCTGGGGCAGTTTAGCCCACCGGTGCGGAGGCATGGAGGTGGGGGACCAGCTTCGGCTGACTGGACGACTTCAGAGCCGAACCTATACCAAGGTCAGCGGAGACCGCTCCGAGGAGCGGGTGGCCTTCGAGGTGTCCATTATGTCGCTGGCGGCGGAGGTGCCCACAGAAAAAGAGGAACATACGGGATAAGGGAAGAGGGCCGCTGCCTGTTTGACAGCGGCCCTCTGATTCATGTAATTATCCCAGATAGGCTTTCTTCACAGCCTCATTGCTCAACAACTCCCTGCCGGAGCCGGAGATAGTCAAGCGGCCAGTCTCCAAAACATAGGCGGTATCCGCAATGTGCAGCGCCATGTTGGCGTTCTGCTCGATGAGAAGGATAGTGACGCCCTGCTTGTTGATCTCCTTGATGATCTCAAAAATCCCCTTGACCACCAGAGGAGCCAGACCCAGGGAGGGCTCATCCATCATCATGATCTTAGGCCGGGACATGAGGGCACGGCCTACGGCCAGCATCTGCTGCTCGCCGCCGGACAGAGTGCCCGCCGCCTGCCAGGAACGCTCCTTCAACCGGGGGAACAGGTCATAGACCCACTTGATGTCGTCCTCCAGGTCGTCATGGCGCAGATAGGCGCCGATTTTCAGATTTTCCAGTACCGTCAAATCGGGAAATACATGGCGCCCCTCTGGGACTAAGGTGATGCCTTTGGACACGATCCGGTCGGGAGAGAGGGCGGTGATATCGTCCCCCTGGAGATGGATGCGGCCCGCCGCTGGCTTTACCAGTCCGGCGATAGCCCGAAGGGTGGTGGATTTCCCGGCCCCGTTCGCGCCGATCAGTGTGACGATCTCTCGCTCTGGCACTTGAAAGGTGATTCCCTTCACGGCCTCGATGCCGCCGTAGTTTACCTGCAATTCGTCAATTTTCAGCATCGTCCGCCACCCCCAAATATGCCTCAATCACCCGAGGATTGTTTTGGATCTCCTCCGGTGTGCCCTGGGCGATTAGCTTGCCGAAGTCCAAGACATAGATGCGGTCGGAGATCCGCATGACCAGATCCATGTGATGCTCGATCAGCAATACGGTCAAATCATACCTTGTGTGGATTTGCCGGATAAAGTCTGTCAGTTCGTGGGTCTCCTGAGGATTCATGCCCGCGGCCGGCTCGTCCAGAAGCAGGAGCTTGGGTTCGGTGGCCAAGGCCCGGGCGATCTCTAGCCGCCGTTGTAGTCCATAGGGCAGGGAGCCAGCCACCTCGTCCTGAAGGTGATCCAGATTCTGCTCCTCCAGCAGAGCTATGGCCTCCCGCCGCATCCGTGCCTCCTCCCGCCTGCTCAGACGGAAGGTGGAGGAAAACACGTTGTGCTTGGCCCGCATATGCTTGGCGATCAGCACGTTGTCCAGCACAGAAAGAGAGGAAAACAGCCGGATATTTTGAAATGTCCGGGCCATCCCCATATGGGTGATCTGATCTGGGGTGGGGGCCAGTTTGTGGGTGAACATCCCCTGGTTCTCCCCCTGGTAGGTCTTTTTCATCTTGCCCTGGGGAAAATTCTCCACCATAGGCTGCCCCAGAAAAGAGATCCTTCCGTTGGTGGGCTCGTAGACCCCAGTGATGCAGTTGAAGGCCGTGGTCTTGCCCGCGCCATTGGGGCCGATCAGCGCCACGATTTCCCCCTTGTTTACCTCCAGGGACAGGTCATTGACCGCTACCACGCCTCCAAACTGCATAGTGACGTGCTCTAAATTGAGGATACTCTCACTCATTTCGCCACCCCCTTGGCTTTCTTCCGGCGCTTAAACAGATCTGGCAGTTCTTTGTCCCCCATGATGCCTTTCCGGAAGAAGAGGACCACCACCATAATGATGACGGAGAACACCACCAGCCGGAAGCCGTTGCGGAAGATGCCTGGGGCCTCGATGCCCAGGAAAGCGCCGTTGTCTAAGCCGCGCAGCCACCACTCGGAGGCAGCGATGAATAGGGTGGCCCCAATGACCGAGCCGGAGATGGAGCCGATGCCGCCCAGCACCACCATGAGCAGGATTTCATAGGTCATGGCGGACTTGAAGTTATTGGCTTGGGCGATGCCCAGCACCATGGCCATCCCCGCTCCGGCCACGCCGGCGAAGAAGGAGGAGATACAGAAGGAGAGCATCTTGTGGCGGGCCAGGTTGATGCCCATAGCCTCCGCCGCGATCTCATTTTCCCGGATGGCTTTAAAGGCCCGCCCGTAGGAGGAGTTGATAAGCAGGACGATGATCCCGATACACACTGTGGACATCAGGACAGGGATGAAGGTGGACAGGCTGATGGTCACGTCGCCCGCCTGGATCTTAAAGTCCGCAATCCGTATAAAGCTCTTTAGAGGGTTGGAGCCATTGGTCACCGGCCCCAGCTTTCCCCACTGAAAGACCGCGCGGATGACCTCCGCAAAGCCCAATGTGGCGATGGCCAGGTAATCGCTTTTCAGACGCAGCACCGGCAGACCGATCAGCCAGGCCACCAGGGCGGCCCCCAGGCCGGCCAGCAGGACGGCCACGATTACCCCCAGAACGGTGCCGAAGGGGCCCAGAGCGCCGCTCAACGCCTCCGGGATGGAGAAGCGAACCGCCGCGTCATAGTACTGGTACACCGCGTCCCGGCTGTCAGAGGAGATGGTAAAGATGGCGTAAATATAGGTCCCGATGAGCATAAAGCCCGCATGTCCCAGGGAAAACAGGCCCGTAAAGCCGGTCAGCAGGTTTAGGGACACAGCCGCCAGGGCATAGACCGAAGCCTTTTGCAGCACCTTGAGGAGCATTGACATGTAGTCAGTGGGCTGGATCACCTGGTCCAGAACCAGCACTACCGCCAGCATCAATGCCACCAGCGCCAGGGAGATCAGGGTTTGTCTGTTATTTTTTTGCTGTATCATTTAACCCACTCCCTCCCGTTAAACCTTGTCCGTGGCCTTCTCGCCAAACAGGCCTGTCGGCTTGAAGACCAGGATCACGATCAGCAGCACGAAGGTAAAGGCGTCGGAGAAGGTGGACAGCTCCAGAGGGGACTGGATGATGTGAAAGGTGGTCAGAATGGTATCCAGCCCCTTGATCAGAGACTCAAACACGCCGATGATGAATGCGCCGATCACCGCCCCTGGGATAGAGCCGATCCCGCCGAACACTGCGGCTACAAAGGCTTTCAGGCCGGGCATGGCTCCAGAGGTAGGTACCACACCGGGATAGTTGGAGAAATAGAGCATGGACCCGACTGCCGCTAAAAAGGAGCCGATGATAAAGGTGACGGAGATGACATTGTTAATTTTAATCCCCATCAACTGGCTGGTTTCAAAGTCCTTGGCTACCGCCCGCATAGCCATTCCAACCTTGGTGTGGTTGATCAGCTGTACCAGCAGGATGACCAGTATGATAGTCAGCACCGGGGTGATCAGAGTGACCCGCTTGGTGGTAGCCCCGAACAGATCCACCTGGTCGGAGATCCAGGGGATGGTGGGATAGGTTTTATTCAGACCACCGGTGACATATAGGGCCAGGTTCTGCAGCAGATAGCTGACCCCGATGGCGGAGATCATCACGCTCATGCGGGGAGCGGAGCGCAGAGGCTTGTAGGCGATTTTCTCGATGACAAAGCCTAGAGCCACCGTCAGCAGCGCTACCACCGGCACCGCCAGATATAAGGGCAGGGCCGCCGAGAGATAGACCATCATCAGACCCGCCACCATAAACACGTCGCCGTGGGCGAAGTTAATCAGGCGCAGGATACCATACACCATGGTATAGCCGATGGCAATTAATGCGTACTGGCCGCCTACGGAGATGCCAGACAAAATATAGGGCAGTATAACCGTTGTGAATTGTTCCATGGGATTCCTCCCTCTCCGTATCAAAATGATCCCTCAGGCCGCCGAGAAAGAGGCAAGAGATCTCCCGACCTTTCCGCAGCGACCCAAAGCCTTGTGAAACCGCGCCCGGCGGGGGTTTACTGTCCCGCCGGGCGCGGTGTACGATCTGAAAGGATAAGTCGAGCGTTGACTTTACACGCCCTGCTCGCCTACCAGATCCCAGGCGCCGGTTTCTGTATTGCAGTGCTTCACATAGGCCAGATCCCGCACCGCATCGCCGTTTTCATCGTCGAAAGCGATGTGTCCGGTGATGCCGTCATAGGTCACATCCCACAGCGCCGTCATCACATCGGCAGGATTGGTGGAGCCAGCGGCCTTCAGGGCCTCCAGAGCTACATAGTAGGCGTCGTAGCCCATGACGGAAACGGCGGCGATCATGTCGTTGCCGTTGTTATTGGTCAGGTTGGTGGAGTCGGAGTTGATCCACTCCTTAAAAGCTGCGTCAAACTCCGCGTTGCCGCCCTCCTGATAGAAGGTGGTGACGTAGAGATCGATATTGCTTTTGCCCTTGGCGGCCTCGGTGATTACGTTGGAATCCCAGGTGTCGCCGGCCAGCATGGGCATCCCCAGGTCCTGGGTAGCGGCCTGATCCAGAATCAGCGCCGCCGCCTCAATGGAAACAGGGGCGAAGAATACATCGGCGCCAGAGTTCTTGGCACTGGTCACATAGGAGCTGTAGTCAGAGGTACCCTCGGGGAAAACCTCATACACACAATTTTCCTCACCAAAGGCCTTCATGAAGTAGTTGCACAGACCCACGGAGTAGTCGTCCCCCTGCTTGGCCAGGCAGTAAGCCTTGGTGGCGGAAAACTGGTCCTTGGCGAAGTTAGCCAGGACTGTGCCCTGGAAGGGATCGATGAAGCAGATGCGGAAGTAGTGGTCGTTGCCAATGGTGATCTGGGGGTTGGTGCAGGTCACGCCGATGGCGGGCACACCCGCGTCCCCAAAGGTGTCGGAAGCGGCGATGGACACACCGGAGCCATAGGAGCCCAGCACCACCGAGCAGCCGGCGGAAACCAGAGTCTGGGCGGCGGAGGGCGCCTTGTCGTTAGCGGACTGGTTATCGGCATAGACCAACTCCACAGTATAGGTCTCGCCGCCGATCTCCACAGTGGGAGTCAGGGAGTGGGCGTACTGCATTCCCAGGATTTCCTGCTTTCCGCCGGCGCCGTTGTCGCCGGATTGGGGCTCAAACACACCGATCTTAACCACCTTGTCACCGGAGCTGGTGTTGGAGGCGGAAGAAGTCCCAGTGTTGGAAGAACCGTTGTTGGAGGAATTGTTGTTTCCGCCACAGCCGGCCAGCATGGTCAGCAGAAGGGCGGCGGACAGGGCGCTGGCAAGGATTCTTTTCATGTTCACTACTCCTTTTCATTCCGGGATCAAGCGTTTTACAGATTGTCTGCTCTATAAAAACACTTGTACGCAGGATATGATGGCATTATACCTTGTCACACAGAAAAAAGCAATATGGAATGCAGATTATTTTTGAAAAAATTGCAAAAATAGGACGAGCCATTTTCGTTGATAAGGAAAATAGGAGAAGTATGTTCCGACAGCGGGGCGCATATAGATGAAGGGATCAGACTGATGTGGGAGATGATGATATGAAGGAGAAAAAGTGTAGACCAAAGATATTTTTTGTTCCAAAGAGGTGGGGGATCGGAATGGTCTGCCTCTGTCTAGCGGCGGTAATGTTCTATGTGGTCAATTATCCGGCAGCCGTTGGGACCGCGGCGACTACGCGGCAGTTGCCTATATACTGTGTTCAGAGGGACCAGAAGCTGGTGTCCATCAGCTTTGACGCGGCCTGGGGCAACGAGGACACCCAACAGCTGATTGATATTTTGGAGAAATATAAGGTGAAGGCCACTTTTTTTGTAGTGGGGGAGTGGGTGGATAAATACCCTGAGTCGGTAAAAGCTTTGGCTGATGCTGGACATGAAGTGATGAACCACTCCAATACCCATGCTCACTATCCGCAGTTGTCCGCCGATCAAGTGGTGACAGATTTGAATGCCTGCAACGATAAAATTGAGGCGGTCACCGGAGTCCGGCCCACCTTGGTACGATTGCCCTATGGGGACTATGATGACAACTCCATCAACGCCGTCCGGTCAATCGGTATGGAGCCTATCCAGTGGGATGTGGACAGCCTGGACTGGAAGGACTTGTCAGCCGCCGATATCACGCAGCGGGTGGTTAGTAAGGTACAGCCGGGCTCCATCGTGCTGTTCCACAACGCGGCCCTTCATACCCCGGAGGCCCTGCCTGGTATCCTGGAAACCCTGATACAGGACGGCTACACCTTTGTCCCGATCTCCCAGATTATTCTGGAGGGGGACTACACCATCGATCACACTGGGCGGCAGTGCCCAGCGTAAAAGAGGCCCGCCCGGCTTTTGACCGGGCGGGCCTTGTGTTTGCCTTTATGGGCAGAGTTTAGTCTTTCAGCTCGATGAGCAGCTCAATCTCTACGGGGATATTGCCATGCCCAGTTCCTTCAAACCCTCATAAACATCCATGGTAAGATTATTCCTTCCCAAATATGGTGAAATCAAAAGCCTGAAGTCAACACAGATCTGTATATATACCTCGGCTACCTTAGCCAGTCCTCTGATGGTGCGTTCCGTAGCAGGCGTATCCATACCCTCTATCGGTAACAGATCACGGTAATTCTACGCGAGGGAAATGCAACTGCCCCAGCAACATCACGGTAGTAGCTGGCATTGGAAGTTAGATCGAGCTCTAGCCTCGAAAAGTTCCGCAGCTTTCGCAGATATAGGGCCCAGTTTCCGGTGCAAAGGAGTTGCCGCATACCAAACGATATCTTATGAGAAAAGTAATACTTTAGCTGTTTATCTATTTCAGACAAAGCTGGGGTACCGGACCAAGAAAATCCATTTTTGGAATCATTACACACCTGGGAGGAAAAGTTCCTCCCAGGAAAACGCTTTATAGAGCTGTACAGCCCATCATACGGCTGATATCGCGGGTCAACCGGAGCAGTTTGGGCAGCAACTGCTCCATAAACTTATCGGTCATTCGGAAAACAGGAGCAGAGATACTGACTGCGGCTACAGGGTGGTCAGACCAGTTGAAAATTGGGGCGGCTACACAGCGTACACCTGGCTCGTGCTCCTCGTCATCCACGGCATAGCCCAACCTACGGACCCGCTCTAGACTGGAGCGGAGTGTGTCCAGATCTGTGATGGTCTTTTCTGTGTAGGTGTGGATCTCGGAGCTGTCCCATACCTTGATGACTTCCTCATCGGGGAGATAGGCCAGTATGCTCTTGCCCACTCCGGTGCAGTACATGGGATTGCGGCAGCCGACATAGGAGGCCATTCGAACCAGAGGGCGGGCGGGCTCCGCCTTATAGATGTAGATCACGTCGCTGTTATCCCGCTCTACCAAATGGACCACTTCCTGGCAGTCGGCGGCCAGCTCGTCCAGCATGGGCTTGGCGGCGGTGAGCAGATTCAACGCAGTGGAAACGCGGCTGCCTACCTCAAACAAGCGGAGTGTCAGCCGGTATTTGCCGCTCTCCTGGTCTTTGCACGCATAGCCGCGCTCAACCAACACGCCCAGCAGCCGGTGGGTCGTGCTGATATGCAGACCAGTGGTGGCAGCCAGGTCGGACAGGGACATCCCCTGTGGTGCAGTGGAGAGCGCCTCCGTGATATCTAACACACGGGCCACAGACTGGACCGAGCCAGAGGATCCATTCATGTGATCCGCCCCCTTTACAATTATTTTTTCCAGCATAACACAATTTGTCATAGGTCAGCAATAGTTTTTACACAAAATAGAGACAAAAATTTTATGAAAAGAGAGGATTGACATGAGAGGAAAAAAGAGATATAAATGTGTTTGGATATCATAATACGATAAAAATTTTCATAATATGAAAAATGGAGGCCGCTATGAGAGAACAAGTTATCCAGATGGTAGAAGAGGAGAAGATCATCGCCATCGTCCGCGGCATCGATGCGGAAAAGTGTATGAAGGTGGCGGACGCCCTGTATGAAGGTGGAATCCGGCTGATGGAGATCACTTTCGATCAAAAGAATCCAGACTCCTTCCCAGTGACGGCCAACGCCATAGCCGAAATCGGAGCCAAATACCAGGGACGGATGCTGGTAGGCGCCGGTACGGTCACCACACCGGAATTGGTGGAGCTGGCTGCCAAGGCTGGCGCCAAGTACATCATCTCTCCTGACGTCAACGTGGAGGTCATCCGCCGCACACGGGAGTTGGGGCTGGTGTCTATGCCCGGTGCTATGACGCCCAGCGAAGTCATGACGGCGCATAACGCTGGAGCTGACTATGTTAAGCTGTTCCCGGCAGGCGAACTAGGCACCTCCTATGTAAAGGCTATCCGGGCTCCCATCAGCCATGTAAAGCTGCTGGCAGTGGGCGGCATCAATGAAAAGAACGTGGCCGACTATATGGCAGCGGGGATGTGCGGCGCCGGTGTGGGCGGCAATCTGGCCAACAAGAAATGGATCGAGGCCGGAGAGTTTCACAAAATTACCGAAACAGCCCGTGAGCTATTAGCTGCCGCAAAAAGCGTCAAGTGAGCAAGCGAAGAACGTGAATATCGCGGAGCCAATGAAATATCATCACAACGAGGAGGAAACTACAATGAAAAGAATTATCACCTTTGGCGAGATTATGATGCGCCTGAATCCGGAGGGGTACCTCCGTTTTGTCCAGGCGGACAAGTTCGAGGCCACCTATGCTGGCGGTGAGGCCAACGTTGCCGTGTCCTTGTGCAACTATGGCATGGACGCCGCCTTTGTCTCCAAGGTTCCGGCCCATGAGATTGGTCAGGCTGCGGTCAACGAGCTGCGCCGTTACGGTGTGGACACCAGCCTGATGATCCGGGGCGGCGACCGCTTGGGCATCTACTTTGCCGAAAAGGGCGCCTCCCAGCGGGCCTCCAAGGTGATCTATGACCGGGCCAACTCCGCCATTTCTCTGGCTAAGGCCTCTGAGTTTGACTGGGAAAAGATTTTTGCTGGTGCTGACTGGTTCCATTGGACCGGCATCACCCCGGCTCTGGGCGGCGAGCTGCCCGCCATCTGCCTGGAGGCTTGTAAGGCCGCCAAAAAGTTGGGCCTGACCATCAGCTGTGACCTGAACTACCGTAAGAAGCTGTGGACCCGCGAGGAGGCCGGCAAGGTCATGGCTGAACTGGTCCCCTATGTGGACGTGTGCATCGCCAACGAGGAGGACGCTAAGGATGTGTTTGGTATCGCTGCCACTGATACCGACCTGAATACCGGGAAGCTAAGTCACGAAGGCTACATCAGTGTGGCCAAGCAGCTGACCGAGCGTTTTGGCTGTAAGAAGGTGGCTATTACCCTCCGGGGCAGCATCTCCGCCTCTGACAATGATTGGGCCGGTATGCTGTACAGCGACGGAAAGGCATCCTTCTCTCCCACCTACCGGGTTCATATCGTGGATCGTGTGGGCGGCGGCGACAGCTTCGGCGGCGGCCTGATCTATGCCCTTCTGTCCGGTTATGACGACCAGAAAGCGATCAACTTCGCCGTGGCCGCCTCCTGCCTGAAGCACAGCATCGACCACGACTTCAATATGATGTCTGTCAGTGAAGTGGAGTCTCTGGCCGCTGGCAACACCTCTGGCCGTGTCCAGAGATAAGGGGGACATTTCTATGGATATTGTTGAAAAACTGGGTAACGCGGGCGTCGTGCCCGTAGTGGTGTTGGATAAGGCAGAGGACGCGGTTCCCACTGCCAAGGCCCTGCTGGCTGGCGGCGTGGATGTGATGGAGATTACCTTCCGCACCGCCGCTGCCGCGGATTCCATCGCCGCCGTAGCCAAGGAGTGCCCCGAGATGGTAGTGGGCGCCGGCACCGTTATTACTCTGGAGCAGTGCGAAAAGGCCGTGGAGTGCGGTTCCAAGTTCATCGTCTCCCCCGGCTATAGCGACGAAGTGGTAGCCTGGTGTGTGGAAAACGGCGTGGCCATCACTCCCGGCTGTGTCACCCCTACGGAGATCATGGCCGCCATGTCCCATGGCCTGAAAGTGGTCAAATTTTTCCCGGCCAACGTCTACGGCGGCCTGAGCGCCATGAAGGCGCTGTCCGGCCCCTTTGGCTCTATGAAGTTTATCCCCACCGGTGGGGTCAATGGGCAGAATCTGGGCGAGTATATTGCCGCTCCCTTTATCCATGCTGTGGGTGGGAGCTGGCTGTGTTCCAAGGGCGACATCGCTGCCCATGCGTTTGACAAGATCACCCGCCTGTGCCAGGAGGCCCGCCAAGCCGTTCTGGGATTTGAGGTGGCCCATATCGGCATCAATACCGCCAGTGACGAGGCATCCATGGATGTGTGCCAGGGGCTGAAGGACGCTTTTGGCTTTGAGATTAAGACGGGCAACAGCTCCAACTTTGCCAGCAGTGCTGTTGAGGTTATGAAGAGTATGTACCTGGGCCAAAACGGTCATATTGCCGTAAAGACCAACAGCATTGCCAGGGCCGCTGTGGAGCTGGAGAAGCATGGCTTCCAACTGGATGAATCCACCGCCAAATATAAGGGTGAAAAGATGATTGCTGTCTATCTGAAGCAGGAGTTTGGTGGCTTTGCTGTCCATCTGCTCCAGAAGTGACCTTCTGAACAAGATGTTTCCCATTCCTTTCTTCATGTGGAAGGCCCCCGCTCGATTGCCATTTCGAGCGGGGGCCTTCCGTATACTATATTAAGAGCTTACGGGTGCCTAGCAGGACCGCCTTACTTAACCAAGTAGCCGCCGTCCACAGGAATGACGGCCCCGTTGAGGTAGTCAGAGGCCCGGGAGGCCAGAAATACCACTGTCCCCTTCATATCCTCCGGGGTGCCCCTGTGCGAACATCTTAATAAGTCAAACCCTACCGGCTAGTGCTCTTGTTCTGCCAGACACAGTCTAGCTCTGTCCGCATAGGATGCGATGGACAGTAGCGCCACTGAGTATGGTAGCGCCGTGGAGTTGCCGGACCCCCATCATTGATGATACCACAGAAAAGAACATATACGGGCTATATTTCCCGCCTGTACGCTCTTGACAATCGGCTGAGGGGGTGATATAGTACCTGTGTTAAAACGGCTGAGAAGGAGAAGAAGCCTGAATCGACCACCCAGAGAGGGGCGCCCTGTGCTGAAAGTGCTCTGTGGAAGCGATGGCTGGTACCACTCCAGAGCTGCCCGGGACGACCGGGCCGGGGCTTTCCCGTTACAGGAGGTCACAAGCGGCAAGTTGTCCCGCTTTGCCTGTTCACGACGCGCAGGACTGGCGGCCTACGGCTGCCTCCCTCCGGTCCGCCCGCGTTGATTGAGACGGCGCGGTGATTCTTGCAAGCAGGGTGGAACCGTGGTGCGTATCAATACGCTTCACCCCTGACACATATCAGGGGCGGAGCGTATTTTTTTGTTCCTTCCCCTAAACGCGAGAAAGGAGCGACTGAAAATGTCCGAAGAAAACATCTATACCTTTGAAAATCCCGAATACCGCCAAACCTACTGGCATACCTGTTCCCATGTGATGGCCCAGGCGGTCAAGCGTCTGTGGCCCGAGGTAAAGCTGGCCATCGGACCCTCCATTGACGAGGGCTGGTACTACGACATGGACGCCCCCTTCGCCTTTACTCCGGAGCACCTGGAGCAGATCGAGGCAGAGATGCGGAAGATCTGCAAGGAGAAGCTGAAGCTGGAGCGGTTTGAGCTGCCCCGGTCGGAGGCGATTCAATTCATGGAGGAGAAGGGCGAGCCATACAAGGTAGAGCTCATCCATGACCTGCCCGAGGATGCGGTCATCTCCTTCTATAAGCAGGGGGAGTTTACCGACCTGTGCGCCGGCCCCCACCTAGACTCCACCGGCCGCATTAAGGGCAACGCCTTGAAGCTTACCGCCTGCAACGCCGCTTACTGGCGGGGGGACTCCAACCGGGAGACTCTCCAGCGCATCTACGGCATCGCCTTCCCCAAAAAGGACGAGTTGGACGAATATCTGGCCCGGATTGAGGAGGCCAAAAAGCGGGACCACCGGAAGCTGGGCAAGGAGCTGGGCTTGTTCATGCTCCGGGACGAGGGCCCCGGCTTCCCCTTCTTCCTGCCCAAGGGCATGACCTTGAAGAATACCCTGCTGGACTACTGGCGGCAGGTCCACAAGAAGTACGGCTATGTGGAGATCTCCACCCCTATCATGCTCAACCGTCAGCTGTGGGAGAGATCCGGTCACTGGGACCACTACAAGAATAATATGTACACCACGGTCATCGATGACGTGGACTTTGCCGTCAAGCCCATGAACTGCCCCGGCGGTATGCTGGTCTATGCCAGCGAGCCCCATTCCTATCGGGAGCTGCCCCTGCGGGTGGGGGAGATCGGCCTGGTCCACCGCCACGAACTATCCGGCGCCCTTCACGGCCTGTTCCGCGTCCGCTGCTTCAACCAGGACGACGCCCATGTGTTTATGACCAGGGACCAGATGCAGGACGTGATTCAGGAGACGGTCCGCCTGTTTGACGAGGTCTACTCTGTCTTTGGATTGAGCTATACCATTGAGCTGTCCACTATGCCGGAGGACCACATCGGCACCGTGGAGGAGTGGGAGCGCAACCAGGAGATTTTGAAAAACGCTATCACCGACATGGGCAAGGACTTTGTTATCAACGAGGGGGATGGAGCCTTCTACGGCCCCAAGCTGGACTTCCACCTGGCTGACTCCCTGGGCCGAACCTGGCAGTGCGGCACCATTCAACTGGACAGCCAGCTCCCTGAACGCTTCGAGCTGGAGTATACCGGCGAGGACGGCCAGAAGCACCGCCCTGTCATGATCCACCGAGTGGTGCTGGGCTCTATTGAGCGATTCATCGGCGTTATCACCGAGCACTTTGCCGGGGCGTTCCCCGCCTGGCTCAACCCCGTCCAGGTGAAGGTTCTCCCTGTCACCGACCGGGCCGCACAGTACGCCAATCAGGTGTGCAAGGCCCTAGACCAAGCCGGCTTCCGGGTGGAGGTGGACCACCGCAACGAGAAGATCGGAAAGAAGATTCGGGAGGCCACTATGGAGAAGGTGCCCTATATGCTGGTGGTAGGCGACCGGGACGTGGAGAACAATACCGTGTCTGTCCGGCACCGCACCGGCGAGGACCTGGGGGCCATGTCCCTGACAGATTTCTCTGCTCTGCTGGCCAACGAAGTGGACAACAAGATTATCAAATAAATCGCGCAAAAAACCGCCGGAAACCCGTTTCCGGCGGTTTTTTTGCGCTTTGCGGGACATACTGGAAGGAGAAAAAGCCGGCCTGGCCGCCAAGGAGGAACGCCATGAAAAACGAAAGAGCTATGTATGCTATAAGCTACGGCCTGTTTGTTCTCACCGCCCGTCAGGGGGAGCGGGACAACGGCTGTATCATTAACACCGCCGTCCAGGTGACGGCCCAGCCCAACCGCGTTACCATAGCCGTCAACAAGGGAAACCTAACCCACGACATGATTCAGGAGACCGGAAAATTTAACCTGTCAGTCCTGTCTGAAGAGGCGGACTTCCAGTTGTTCAAGCGATTTGGCTTTCAGTCCGGCCGGGATAGCGACAAATTTGCCGGGACCGAGGACCAGGTCCGGCGGGGGGAGAACGGCCTGCTCTATCTGACACGGGGAACCAACGCCTGGCTGTCCTGCCGGGTCGTGTCCCATCTTGACCTGGGCAGCCACACCCTGTTTTTGGCGGATGTGGAGGATGGAGACCTGCTCAACGACCAGGCCAGCGCCACCTATGCCTATTACCAGGGCCACATCAAGCCTGGTGATTTTACCCACGCCACCGGGGACAAGAAGCGGTGGGTGTGTAGGATATGCGGTTATGTATACGAGGGGGACGAGCTGCCGGCGGACTATATTTGTCCCTGGTGCAAGCACCCAGCCTCGGATTTTGAGCAAGTAAAATAAAAAACCAGGGCCGGAGGGAAACCTCCGGCCCTGGTTTTCGTCTTGAGAAATAAGATGGTTGCGGCAAGACGGATTTCCGGCTAAAATACCTTTAGAGGATTGATTCTTTTGCCGCGTCCAAAAAGGAGGAGCGCCATGGAGGACCATAAGATCATCGACCTGTACTGGGCCCGGTCCCAGCAGGCTATTGTGGAGAGTGACCAGAAATACGGGCCCTACTGCCGCGCCATCGCCCTTGGGATACTGGCCATGCGGGAGGACGCTGAGGAGTGCGTCAACGACACCTGGCTCCGGGCGTGGAACGCTATGCCGCCCCAGCGCCCCTCGGTGCTGTCTGCCTTCTTCGGCAAGCTGACCCGCAACCTGTCCCTGGACCGGTGGCGGCGGGAGCGGGCGGCCAAGCGGGGCGGCGGTCAGGTGGAGGTGGCTCTCCAGGAGCTGGAGGACTGCCTGCCGGACTGTAGGGTGCCAGACCAGGAGCTGGATGCCAGGGAGACAGCCGACCTGATCTCCACCTTTTTGCGGACCCAGCCGGAGCTGGACCGCCGGCTTTTTGTCCGTCGATACTTCCATCTGGAGGCATTGTCTTCGCTGGGAAAGCGGTTTGGACTGACGGAGAGCCAGGTGAAGTCCCGGCTCTACCGGACCCGCCAAAAGCTGAAGCTGTTGTTGGAGCATGAGGGGGTGGCCATATGACATCGGAGTATTTGCTGGACGCCATAGGGCTGCTGGACGACGACATGATCCAGGACGCGGAGGAGGGGGCCAAGCCGGCCTTCCACTGGCGGAGATGGGGGGCGTGGGCCGCCTGTCTGACTCTGGTAGTGGCTCTTGGTTATGGCGCCTCTCAGTTAGGAGCAGGCCAAGATGGAAGCAGCGCTGATACTGCTGGAGGTATTCCCTCCTCCTCTTCTGGAGAGGCCGGCGCTGCAAACAGTGACAGCACTGCTACCGCACCGGGGGAGAACTGTCAGCAGGGAGAGGGCGCTATCCTGGTATACCGGGATGGCCAGACTTACCATATCGTCCGCTCTGTGGAGAAGCTGCCGGAGGACAGCGAGCTTTTGGGCCGGCTGGAGCGGAACGACGGAGCGTCCCTGTACACGGACAGTGAGGAATATGCGGGCTGTGAAGTCTGGGAGGACGGTAGCGGATTCCTCTATGTCCAGATGCCGGACGGCACCTTCGCCCAGGCGGAGCTGGTACAGCCGTAGATACAGGCAGAACAGTGGGGAGGATTTCGTTTCGAAGTCCTCCCCATAGTTGTTTCATGACAGATGAGACAGTGGATGGGAAAGAAGGGGCTCTTTTGGGCTGCCACCATATCGTCTCCGCCCCAAAGAGCAGAGACGAATGATTTTAAGGAGAGTGAAAGAGAACGGTCTGTTTAGCTGATATAGGAAAAGTATACCGAATGCTGCGTCACGTTCTTTTTATCCTCCTCATTTTTATTGTATCAAGATAGATTTACTGGCCGCTGATCTTCCCTAGAAGATTGGCATAGCTCACAGCGGCCTCTTCCCGCGTCAGGAAGGACTTGGGGCGGGCAATAGAGCCGCCCACCTCGCTCATGACGCCCGCAGCGACGGTCCGACGGATTTGACCGGCATACCCTGGCTCTGCCTTCTGCTGGGACAGGTCGTCCAGATAGCGGTCCATATACTTTTTCCAGTCCTCGTAAGACATCTGCTCCCCCTCCTGATAGTTGGGGCGGTAAGCGCCCACGATGTATGTTTTGTCCCGCTTCCGCCGCATGACGGAGCCGCCGTTGGCCTCGCTGCCGGAGCCAGTGTTGCCGTCGATGGTGGTGATATACTGTCCGTCCCAGTCCTCGCAGAGGCCCACGTGCTGGGCATTTTTCTTCCCATCAAAGTTGAAGAAAATGACGTCGCCAGGGCGATAGTCGGACACGGCCTGCGCCCTGTGGTAGGACAGGAGAGTGGGACAGTAGGCCGTTTTTCCCCCGCCGTAGTATAGTTCGGACGCCCCGGCTTCCCGGAAGCACCACCACAGAAAGACGGCGCACCAGGCATAGCTGCCGCCGGACACCTCTCGGCCGTAGTAGGCTGTGTTGTATTTGACCCGGTTGCTGTCGGCTGGCTGCTCCTTGGTGCCCAGCTCTTTCCGGGCAGTGGATAGGAGCCGTTCCACAGTCATTCTTCTGTACCTCCATCCACCGCGTCCTGGAGCTTCTGACTCTGGGTGCCGAAGTAAAAGGCAATGATAACTGCATAGATGGTCATGAAATCCTGGTCGATACGGGAGGAAATCGCCAGATAGGCAAATACGCCAGTTAGAACCAGGGTGACGATACTTTTGACGGAAAAGAGCACGGACAGACGTTTATAAATGTTGTTCAAGGTTATCTTCCTTCCTGTTTGTCAATATCGTTTTAAGGGACAGGAGCAGCAGCTCGCCGCCGAAAAAACCGAGGATGACGCCTAGGAGCGCCGCGGGATCACTGCCGGTCCTAGACAGGATGCGAAGGGCCCACAGGCTGCTCAGACTGCCGAAGGCGACGCAGTATACCACAGTGACCTTGGCAAACAGATGCGGTACATCCCGGAGCCACTGAAACAGTCCTCTCATGGCCGTCCTCCCTTCAAATCCCGGATATCGTGTTCCGCCTCGGTCATCCGACCCTCCAACTGGTAGGTGCGCTCGACAAGCTTGTTGTGCTCGGCTACCTTGAGTTCCAGCTGTTCGATGCGGTAGTTGGTCAGCTTGTTGGCCACCAGGATGCCGCCAAAGGTACCCACCAGAGTGCCAATCAGGGACATGGACGCGGCAGCTAGGGCTGTATAGTCTATCATGGCGCCACCTCCTGGGACAGCTTTGGGTCCGTAGGTAAAAAGAGGGTGGGATGCCGGATGTGCTGCCAGCGGGGCGATTTTTCCGCTGTCCTGCCTTCCCTGGCCTCTGACCAGCCGGGCCTGTTGTCAATATGTTTGATAGAGATCACCTCCAATCTAACAGGGCACAGGTCCGTTGGAGGACGTTTTGGGACAACTAGACAGGAAAAGTTTTGTGGGAGTGCCAGGAGAGACTAAGAGATTCGGATGGTAAAAATAGGGACACACACAAGGGGCGGAAAATGGAGCTGAAGATGTACGGCAAGCCGGGAGAAAATGAAGCGGGATAGGGGTAACCTCTGTGGGATAATTCATCATTTTTTTGTGAAGAAACCGTAAAAATTGGGGATGATATTGACAAACAACGAGAAGATGTATTTGCATTGTAAGGGAAATCATGGTATACTAACAAACTAATATGGGACCCGTGGCCCATAATTTTATCAGGAAAGCAGAGTTGATACATTTCCAATGTTAGACAGTGCCAGTATCGGGATGATTATTGCGCTAATCATTCTGATCGCCATGTCAGCCTATTTCTCCGCGACGGAGACCGCATTTACCTCACTGAACCGCATCCGCCTAAAAAATAAGGCGGACAACGGCAGCCGCCGGGCCGTCAAGGCCCTTGAGCTGTCAGAGGAGTACGACAAGCTGTTGTCTACTATCCTCATCGGCAACAATATTGTCAACAACGTAGCGACCACCATCGGCGCGGTATTGTTTATCAAGCTGCTTAATGAAGAGAGCGGCCCCGCGGTATCCGCTGCGGTACTGACCATCGTGATCCTCATCTTTGGCGAGGTCACCCCCAAGAGCCTGGCAAAGGAAAATCCGGAGGGCTTTGCCATGTTTTCCGTCTCCCTGCTCCAAATCTTCGTGGTAGTCCTGACTCCTTTGAATTTCCTGTTTACCCAATGGAAACGCCTGATGTCCAAGATCTTTCGCAGCAGACGGGACGACGGCATCACAGAGGAGGAACTGGTGGGCATGGTAGAGCAGGCCAGGACCGAGGGCGGCCTGGACGAGCATGAGGGAGACCTAATTCGTAACGCCATCGAGTTCAATGACCTGGAGGTGTCCGAGATCCTTACCCCCCGGGTAGATTTAGTGGCTGCTGAGGAGGGAAGCACCATGGAGGAGGTGGCCTCCCTCTTCGTGGAGAGCGGCTACTCCCGCATCCCTATCTATCATGAGACTATCGACAACATCGTGGGCGTCGTCCATGAGAAGGACTTTTACGCGGCCCGATACCGGGGAGAAACTATGCTGTCTCACCTCAAATCCCCTGTGTTTTATACCACTGGAAACACCAAAATATCAGAGCTGCTCCGTATCCTGCAGAAGAACAAAGCCCATATGGCCATAGTGGTGGACGAGTACGGCGGGACAGAGGGTATCGCCACATTGGAGGACATCCTGGAGGAACTAGTGGGTGAGATCTGGGATGAGCATGACGAGGTTATTGAGATATTCCAGAAGCAGCCGGACGGCAGCTATCTTATCGCCTGCTCCGCCGATCTGGATGATATGTACGATTTGTTCCAGGTCAAAGGAGCCTGTGAAGCGGCTACCGTGTCCGGCTGGGTCATGGAGCAGGTGGGCCGGGTTCCCGAGGAGGGAGACCACTTTGAGGCTGAGGGCCTGGATGTAACCGTCACCCGGGTTGAGCACCGGCGGGTGCTGGAGATCCAGGTCCGGATGATTGACTCCGGGGAAGAATGAGCAAAAAGGGTGCCGATACCTCTGGTATCGGCACCCTTTTTACATTACCGCTGTCTAGATACAGGGAAAGAGGGAACAAGGCGTTTTATCCGTTTCCGGCGCAGCCGTGCTTGTCCTCCCCGCAGGAATGGCTATGGCAGTTATGTTCCCCATCATGATGGTGGCTGCACATGGTGTCCGGATCATACTCCAACCGGCCGGCCAGCAGGTCGGCCGCCGCTTGGTCAGAGTCACCGGTGACGCCGGGATAGAGCTGAATGCCAGCCTGGGCCAGAGCGGTCCTGGCCCCACCACCAATGCCTCCACAGATCAGGGTGTCCACCCCAAGATTTTGAAGGAATCCAGCCAGGGCTCCGTGGCCGCTGCCAGCGGCGCTGACCACCTGGGATGAGCGGACGGATCCCTCCTCCACAGAGTACACCTTGAACTGTTCACAGTGGCCGAAGTGCTGGAATACTTGGCCGTTTTCGTAAGTGACTGCGAGTTTCATCTTATTGACCTCCCAAGATTTCGCGGAGAGGGGAGTGGGAAAGGCGTTGGCCTCTCGGCAGCCGGGGCGGCCGTCCGGACCGCAGTCCCCGCAAAGGAGCGGCGATGCCTGGGCCAGAGCTGCCAGGGCAGAGGAGACGGCCATCAGGTCCGTTCCTGCTGTCCGATAGTGGGTAAAATAGCCTCGCTTCTCACTGGAGACCAGACCGGCCTGCCTCAATACCTTTAGGTGCTGAGAAACCGCGGCCTGTGAGATGCCCAGCTGACGGGCCAGGGCGCGGACGCAGTAGTCCCGGCGGCCAAGCAGCCGAAGGATCAGCAGCCGGTTGTCGTCGGCCAGAGCCTTCAGCGCGGTGGTCAGTTCCACATCCCGCCCTCCTCTCTGTTCTGTGATGCCCCTATCATAGCACGTTTTTTAAATAAGTCAATACTTAATTAAAAAAGAAAAAAGAGAAACCGCCAAGAGGCGGTTTCTCCCGTAAAATAATCAGTTTTTCAAGCTCTGCATGGGAGCGGGGATACGGCCGCCACGGGCCACGAAGGCGTCAGCGGAGAAGGGGTGGACGGGCTGCACTGGGGCGGACCCCAGCAGCCCGCCGAACTCCACAGTATCCCCAACCCCGCAGCCAGGAGCGGGGATGATGCGGACGGCGGTAGTCTTGGAGTTGACCATACCGATGGCCGCTTCGTCAGCGATAATGGCGGAGATGGTCTGGGCCGAGGTATCCCCAGGGACGGCGATCATGTCCAGCCCCACGGAGCACACACAGGTCATGGCTTCCAGCTTGTCCAGTGTCAGGGCGCCGGACCGGGCGGCGGCAATCATCCCCTCATCCTCGCTGACCGGGATGAAAGCGCCGGACAGACCGCCCACAGAGGAGGAGGCCATGACGCCCCCCTTTTTGACTGCGTCGTTGAGCAGGGCCAGGGCGGCGGTAGTGCCGTGGGTTCCACATACCTCCAGGCCCATCTCCTCCAGGATACGGGCCACAGAGTCGCCCACTGCCGGTGTGGGGGCCAGAGACAGGTCCACAATGCCGAAGGGAGTGTCCAGCCGGCGGCTGGCCTCCTGGGCCACCAACTGACCCATGCGGGTGATGCGGAAGGCGGTCTTTTTGATGGTTTCCGCCACCACGTCGAAGGGCTGACCCCTGACCGACTGAAGGGCGTGATGGACCACGCCTGGGCCGGAAACGCCCACATTGATGACCCTTTCCGGCTCGCCCACCCCATGGAAGGCGCCGGCCATGAAGGGATTGTCCTCTACTGCGTTGCAGAACACCACCAGCTTGGCGCAGCCAAAGCCGCCCCGGTCAGCGGTGCGCTCGGCCAGCTCCTTGATGGTCCGGCCCATCATGGCCACTGCGTCCATGTCGATGCCAGCCTTGGTGGAGCCCACATTGACAGAGGAGCAGACGATGTCGGTGGTAGACAGGGCCTCTGGGATGGAGCGGATTAGGATACGGTCCGCTTCTGTCATCCCCTTTTGGACCAGGGCGGAAAAACCGCCGATAAAGTTGACTCCCGTAGCCTTAGCGGCCCGGTCCAGAGCAGCGGCGAAGGGGGCGTAATTGTCTGTCCGGGCGGCGGCAGCTACCAGGGCAATGGGAGTGACGGAGATGCGCTTGTTGACGATGGGGATACCGAACTCCTTTTCGATGGCCTCCCCTGTGGTTACCAGCTTTTCGGCATAACGGGTGATCTTGTCATAGATGTTGTCACAGGCCGCCTTCACCTCGCTGTGGGCGCAGGAGAGCAGGGAGATGCCCATGGTAATGGTACGCACATCCAGATGCTGCTGGTCGATCATCTGGATGGTCTGCATAATTTCATGTTGATTGAGCATAGTTGAACTCCTTTTATGGTCCAGCTTGGACCTTTCAATAAAATCACGCCCCGCCTTCGCGCGGATTTCCTCTAGGGCAGACCTGGAGCGAAAAGGGGTCCTACATTCGTTCCGGTCCGTCCGCGCCGCGCCGCCGAACTCTGTTCGGCGCGGAAAGGACAGCGCAGGCCATTAGATCCGATGCATCGCGTTAAAAATATCCTCTCGCTGGATGCGGATGGACAGGCCCTGCCCCTGGCCGGCCTGGTCCAGAAGGTCGGACATCTCACCGATAGAGGCGCTACAGGCGGAGGTGTCCACCAGCATGACCATGGTGAAATATTCCTGGAGTACGGTCTGGGAGATGTCCAGAATGTTGATGCTGTGTTGGGCCAGCAGGGAGCAGACGGAGGCGGTGATGCCCACCCGGTCCTTGCCGATGACAGTGACGATAGCCTTCATGACGAATACTTCCTTTCATAGATACTATGTACGCGGAGAGAGGAGCGATTAGAGTGGAGATGTTTGATCTTCATGTACAACGCCTTACTCTTCACTCAGTTCATCGAGGGTCAACTCAAACCCATCTAAAAAGCGATCCATGAAGTACCGGAGAGCGGGGATCTGGTTTTGGCACAGGGCGGCGTAGGTCTGTTCCTTGGCCTTTTTGAACTCGTTGTTGCCCGCCTTGACCTCCTCCACACATTTGAGGTAGGCGGACAGCTTGTCCGCCGCCTTGACCAGGGCACGAACCTGGGGATCGGGGATGGTGAGGGCCTCGTCATAGGCGGGGCGCAGGTCCTCCGGAAGCATGTTCAGCAGCTTCTGCTCCGCCACCGCCTCCACCTGCTTATAGGCGGACTGGATGTCGGGGTTGTCGTACTTGATGGGGGTGGGCATATCGCCGGTGAGGATCTCGCTGGCGTCGTGGTACAGAGCGGCCACCGCCACCTGCCCCGGATCGATCTGGCCCCCAAAGTAGCGGTTTTGGATCACCGCCAGGGCATGTGCCAGGACGGCTACCTGGTGGGAGTGCTCCTGGATGTTTTCCAGACGGGTATTGCGCATGAGCCCCCAGCGGTTAATGTACCGCATCCGGGAGATCATGGGAAAGAAGTGATGGGACACATCTGGGCCTCCTTAATCAGCGATTTGAAACAAAATTGATTGTAACATAGGCGCCTGGAGATGTAAACTGCTCTTTGAGGGAGAAAGGAAAAAAGAGGCGGCTGCCGCCGCCTCTGCTTAGAGATTTATGGTTCTGCGCCCGAGCCCCTTCGCCGGGCACGGATCCCCAGGAAAATCAGGAGAAGGATCAGCGAGCCCCGGAGTATCCCGATAGCGGCGGCAAAATAACTGGCGTAGTAACGAAGCTCCGGATTTGTGAGGATCCAATACAGATAGCGCATTCCTCCAAACAGCCCCCAGGGGGATACAGAGGTGTGAGGGTTGAATACCAGCAGACTGATGGCCACCGCGGTCCACCCCATCCACAGCCAGGGATGCTTTTTACAAAGCAGCAGAGGCAGGCCCAGTAGCATGAGCCCCGCCCCAATCAGGGATACGAGCCCCATACCGCCCAGCACCAGGCCCAGCAGGCCCACGACCTCCAGGGCAGCTCCCGCCTTCTGGACAGGGGAGAACCCTCTCTGTTCCGCCACATAAACCACCTGTGGCTCCGGGGGAGCGGGGCGTTCCCCCTCCCGTACCAGCTCGTCCACGCTGATCCCGAACAGATCGGCCAGCCGGATCAGCTTGTCCAGATCAGGTACCGCCTGTCCCGTTTCCCACTTGCTGACGCTCTGCCGGGATACGCCCAACTTCTCCGCCAGGTCCAGCTGGGACAGCCCACTGCCTGTGCGCAGCTCATAAATCTTTTGAGATAGCTCCATCCTGGTTTGCTCCTTCTGATTTTAGGTTTGATACAGGCCTGTTTTATGGTATGATTATAGAGGAACGAGGGACAAACGGCAACCAATCTCCCTTGGAAATTCGCGCAACCGGCGGTTGCGCGACTGGATTTTTTCGAAAGGAGCCCCATTATGGCCAAGAAAAACACCCGAAATACCAAGGGACGAATCATCGAAGCGGCCTGGCGTCTGTTTTACCGCCAGGGCTATGACGACACCACCGTGGAGGAGATCATTGCCGAGTCAGGCACCTCCCGGGGGTCCTTCTACCATTATTTTGAAGGGAAGGACGCCTTACTGTCCACGGTATCCTACCTCTTTGACCAGAAGTATGAGGAACTGATGGCTACCCTGGACCCGGATGGAAACCGCTTTGACCAGCTTATGTACCTGAACCGGGAGCTGTTTGCCATGATTGAAAATTCTGTCTCCCTAGACCTGCTGGCACGGTTATACTCCTCCCAGCTGATCACCCGGGGGGATAAGCATCTGCTGGACCACAACCGTACATATTACAGGCTGCTGCGGCAGATCGTCCTCCAGGGCCAGGAACGCGGGGAGCTGCGGGGAGATGTGACAGTGAACGAGATGGTACGGGTGTACGCCCTGTGCGAGCGGGCCCTGATTTATGACTGGTGCCTGTCAGGTGGGGACTACTCCCTGCTTCAGTATGGAAAGACCATGATGCCCCGTTTTTTCCGGGACTTTCGTGCGGAGGAAGAAAATTTGTAGAATTGTATAAAATTTTAATTCATAAAATGTATAGTAGATAAATAAAGCAATACCAAAGCTTTTATGAAATTCTATGGAAGCATATTCCGGAGTTTATTCTATACTCTGTTCTGTATTTTATTCTGTTCTGACTTATGGTAGAATACCCATACTGCCCCCATGGGGGACATCGCCTTTCTGGGGGGAGCCGGAAGGACGGCTGTGTGTAGTAAGGGCGTAACTGCCAAAAGGAGAGAGCGTATGACCACTGAACAGATCTGTATTATGGCCACCATCATCGCGTACCTGTGTTTTGTCATCTTTACCGGGGTGATGATCGGCCGACGTTCCAAAAAGAGTGCCGAGGGCTTCTACTTAGGAGGCCGGGGCATTGGCCCTCTGGTCACCGCAATGAGCGCCGAGGCCAGCGACATGAGCAGCTATCTGCTGATGGGCATCCCAGGCCTGGCCTACTTGTCTGGTGTAGCCGATGCCAGCTGGACCGCGATTGGATTGGCTTTCGGTACTTATTTGAACTTCCTTCTGGTGGCGAAGCGGCTGCGCCGGTACAGCGTCCGCTTGGATGCCATCACCATTCCCAGCTTCATCTCCAAGCGGTATGGGGAGAAGAAGCCCGTCATCATGTGCATCTCTGCTCTTGTTATCCTCATTTTCTTTGTCCCCTATGTGGCCTCCGGCCTGGCGGCCATCGGAAAGCTGTTTAACAGCTTGTTTGGCTGGGACTATATGGTGGCCGTGGTCATCGGTGCCATCGTCATTATCAGCTATACCTCTGTAGGTGGCTTCAGCGCCGTGGCCACCATGGACTTGATTCAGTCCATCATCATGACCATAGCCCTGTGCATTATCGTCATCTTTGGCGTGGTCCAGGCGGGCGGTTTTGACGCCGTTATAGACCATGCCAAGACACTGCCCGGCTTCCTGAGCTTTGGCCAGACCTATAACGAGGCCACCGGTCAGGCCGAGCCTTACGGCCTGCTCCGTATCGTATCCATGATGGCCTGGGGCCTGGGCTATTTCGGGATGCCCCATATTCTGGTGCGTTTTATGGCGATCCGGGATGAAAACGAGCTGAAGCTGTCCCGCCGAATCGCCTCCACCTGGGTGGTCATCTCCATGGCTGTGGCTGTGTTCATTGGTATTGTGGGCCACGCCGTCTCCTCCGCCGGGCGTATCCCCTTCCTGGAGGGCAGCGCCACGGAGACCGTCATCGTCCAGTTGTCTAACCTGCTGTCCAAGTATGGCATCTTCCCCGCTGTCGTGGCCGGGTGTATCCTGGCCGGCATCCTGGCGGCCACCATGTCCACAGCCGACAGCCAGCTTCTGGCCGCCTCCTCCGCCTTTTCGGAGAACATCGTCCAGAATGTCTTTGGCGTCAAGCTGACCAATAAGCAGAACATGCTGATTGCCCGGCTCACTGTGGTGGTCATCGCCGTCATCGCCATCTTCCTGGCCGCTGACCCGGACAGCAACGTGTTTAAGATCGTATCCTTTGCCTGGGCCGGCTTCGGCGCCACCTTCGGCCCCGCTATGCTGTGCGCCCTGTTCTGGAGGCGGAGCAACCGGCAGGGCATCATGGCCGGTCTGGTGGTGGGCGCTGTGATGATTTTTGTATGGAAATTCCTCATTGCCCCCATCGGCGGCATCTTCAATATTTATGAGCTGCTGCCCGCCTTTGTCTGTGCTACCATTGCCATCGTGGTGGTATCCCTGTTGACGCCCGCCCCGGAGAAAGCGGTGCTGGACGCCTTCGATGACTATAATCAGTAACTATAATAAAACTTCCCGCTGCCAAGCAGCGGGAAGTTTTTATGTCAGTTTTCCTGTTCTTTGGGCTCCCCCTCGATTTCCTCTCCCTCCTCGTCCCGCTTTCGCAACCAGGCGGATACCAGCAGGGTGATGGGGATGGCGGCGCCGAATAGGATAATCTGAAGGGAGCGTGTGAAGTCCCTGCCCACGAACATCCAGGCGACGGCTCCGCCGTAGACCAGGGGAACAATGCAGCCCAAATACCAGTTGGAGGAGCCTCTGCCCCTTACCCAGGCCTGGATGACTACGGCGGCAAAGGCGAGGGTAAAAATGGCCCAGGAATTCACGACAAAACGCTCCTTTCAGCAGTAAAGAGTTACTCCAGATTCAGCTTGTTTTTCAAGATATAGCTGGTGCCCAGAAACATGAGGACGGTGGGGATTAGCAGCAGAGCGATGCCGGCCCATAGGGATAGGTGGCCGTCCAGATTTAGAGCCCAGTTCATCGGATACAGGGATAGGCGGTCCAGCACGTTCAGAATAAGGCTGCCCACGATGTCCAGTCCCATATAAGCAACCACGCTCATCAGTACCCGGTGGCGATGAAACAGGTGGCCAATCGCCATGGATAGATAGACCGAGGTGAATACCATGGCGAAAAATACCAAGATCATGACTAGAAATTCCACTAGGTAGAGAATGGAGTCAGGCTGTTCCATCAGCCCCTGGACGATCATCTTCCAAAAATCGAGATCAAAGAGATCGCTCCACTTTAAGGGCATCATCAAGAACAGGGCTAGCACTGCCACGACGGTATTGACTACGGTGACCACTAAAGCACACAACAACTTAGACAGTACAAGCTGCCATGGGTGGACTGGTAGGGTGTGCATCAGATACCCCTCGTCCCCCAGCAGACCACGGTAAAATCGGGTGAGTACGAACACGACGGAAGCAACAAACATGGAGAACATTACACCAAAAAATAGGGTGATGGAGATGATGGACATCCACTCCTGAGACACCACCCAGTTGGCCCCGCTATCGCTTGAGAAGGGTAGAGTGAAGCGGTTGATCAGGCCAATGATGAGAGCCGCTGGCCAGATGATGGAAAACTGTTTCCACATGGAGCGAAAGTCATATTTCAAAAGTTTGAACAGCATCAGTACAGGCCTCCTTCCATGGGTTGGGTCCGAAAGATTTCACGGAACAGGGCGTCCACGCTCTTGCCCTGCCGCTCCCGGATGTCGTCCACTGTGCTGTGGAGCATAATCCTGCCACTTTTCAGAAAGATCACCTCATCCAGCACCTTCTCAATATCGGCGATTAGGTGGGTGGAGATCAGGACAGTGCCATCCTCGTTGTAGTTGGTCAAAATGGTGTGCAGGATAAAGTCACGGGCAGCCGGGTCTACCCCGGCGATGGGCTCATCCAGCAGATAGAGTCGGGCTTTCCGGGCCATGACCAGCACCAACTGGACCTTTTCCTTGGTGCCCTTAGACATGGACTTCAGCTTATCCTTCGGCTCCACGCCTAGACTGCGGCACATGGCAAGGGCCTTGTCATAGTCGAAGTTTTGGTAGAAATCTCGGAACAGGTCGAAAAGATCCACCGCACGCATCCAGTTGGCAAAATACATCCGGTCGGGTAGATAGCTAACCATGGCCTTGGTCTCTGGCCCAGGGGCCTGACCGTCGATGGTCAGCCCACCGGTGGTGGGCTGGATCAAGCCGCACAGCAGCTTGATTAGAGTAGTTTTGCCACTGCCGTTGGGGCCAAGCAGGCCCACGATTCTCCCCTGGCCTACCTCCAGGTCCACACCGGACAGGGCGACCTTTGGACCGTAGGCTTTCGAAAGCCCCCGGCAGACGATCAAATGTTCACTCATGTATGCTCCTCCTTCAGCATCGCCGTGGCCTCTTGCTGGGAGTAGCCCAGCTCTGCCATGGCGTGATAGTATTGGTTGACGACCACATGGGCCTCCGCCCTCCGTACCGCATCCAGTATAGCGGTGTCTTGGGTGACCAGCCGCCCCGCCGTCCGGTCCGCCTTGGCCAGACCGTCCTGCTCCAGCTGGGCCAGGGCCCGCTGCATAGTGTTGGGGTTGACCCCCGCCTCCGCCGCCAGCTCCCGCACTGGGGGCAGCTTGCTCCCAGGGGGATAGACCCCGGTGATGATGCGCCGGGTCATTTGCTCGGCCAGCTGGAGCCAGATGGGCCGGTCGTCGTTGAGTTTCCATTCCATAGAGGCTCCCTCCTTGTACTATTGTATTAAGTGATTAGTACAATAATACATCCTGAGGGATTTGTCAAGCCCAAAATAAAAAATTTGTGTCTGTTCTGATTTGTTACCTATGTAACGGGTTTGTAGCCGCTTTGAAAGGAAATAGAGATGTTTTTCTGGGAGTAGGCGGTATAATAGTGTATCATGCCTGCATTTTCCCTTAGTCGAGGGCCTGGAAAAAGAGGTTCCAAACAGGACACGCCTTGTTTGATAAGGAGGATTACAATGAAACAATGGAAAAAACTGCTGCCCGCCCTGCTGTCGCTGGCCCTGCTGGTTTCCTGCGGACCGAAAAGGCCGGGCACCGACACCTCGGTCGGGGATGTGTCCGCCCCTGGCACGGCGGACCCCTTTGTATTCACCAGAGACAGCCTGCCCCGGCTGGATGGCTCCACCTCCACAGCGCCCATGGCCCAGGCCATGTGCGCGGTGCTGCTGGGGGAGGGGCGGGAGCAGGTGGCCGACCTGGTCCAGTTCTCCCGGACCACCCAGTCGTACCGAAATTTGATGGCAGGCGCCGCTGATTTGCTGTTGGCCGCCGAGCCGGCCCCAGAGGTGGCCCAGGAGTTGAAACAGGAGGGGGAGTGGCTGCTGACTCCCTTTGCCACGGACGCGCTGGTGTTTGTGGTCAACGAGGACAATCCGGTGGACAGCCTGACTACCGAGCAGGTGAGAAAGATATACACCGGCCAGATCACCAACTGGAAGGAGGTGGGAGGAGAGGACCTGGACATTATCCCCTTCCAGCGCAACAGCGAGGCTGGGAGCCAGACTCTGATGGAGAAGCTGGTTATGGGCGGTCTGGAGATGATGGACGCCCCGGAAGCCTGGGTGCCCGACTCCATGATGGGGCTTCTGGAGGCGGTGCGGGAATATGACAACTCACCCTCCGCCATCGGCTACACCGTGTACTACTACGCCAATGATATGGAGATGGCCAAGGGGCTGAAGGTGCTGACCATCGACGGGGTGTCCCCCTCGGCCGAGGCCATTCAGGCTGGGGAGTACCCATTTTTAAACCCCTACTATGTGGCCATGGCCAAGGACCGGCCCCAGGACGACCCCACCCATATACTGTATGACTGGCTGCTGGGGCCAGATGGCCGGCGGCTGGCGGAGGAGCTGGGCTATGTCCCCGCCTCTGACGCTGGGGAGCCCCTTATCCCGGTAGAGGTGGACTGGTCAAAGCTGGATGAGCAGGAAAAGCCTCTGCCTGATATTGGCGGCCGCTGGTATCAGGAGCGTGTGGAGCAGCTTCGCCCCAGCCAGGAGTATGGTCAGCTCGTCCCCTTTGAGGGGGCGGCGGGCTACTTCTCCTGGCAGGCGGACAACTGGCCGGAAACGCTGATAGGGCTGATGACCACTGGCGGCAAGGTGGTCATGGACCCGGTGTGTAGCGAGATCAGCCGGCTGTATTATACAGATGACGCCGGGGACAGCCAGACCCTTCCAGTGTGGGAGCTGGAGAAGGGGGACCCGGAGCGGGGCAGCCCCGGTAACGGCGCCCTTATCGCCCTGGCAGCGCAGGACGGGAGCTGGGTCACTGAATTTAGGTACTGGGGTGTTAAGGGAACTCCGGTGGGTATTTTCGCGGGGGATGGGCACAAGCTCTATCTGCTGCGTCAGGAGGATGGAACAGAGAAGGCCTCCTGGTCATGGGACCAGCTTGGCATCGCCCGCCCGGAGAGCTTCCCCTGGTTTACCGGCGATGCATATGAAACCGCCCAGTGGTACGATGGCGGATTTTTCCTGGGTTGCTGGGGAGAGAACTGGGATAAAGCCCTTTTTTTGGACCCGGAAACGGGAGAAGTGACCGCTCTGGCTGCTCAGGATTGGTATGATAGGATACAGAAGCGATATCAGGACACTCTCTGGTGGGACAGCAAAACAGACGGCCAGGGCCAGGTCACTCTCACCTATGGGACGGACAGCTTTACCTTCCCCTCCCCCCTGCCGGAGGAGGAATTTCCCTATGTGACCGGCGGGGACCGGGTGATCTTCAACGATACCCAGGGGGACCGGTGCGCTGTGTCCCTGCTGAACGGACAGGAGGTCCTGCCCGCCCAGGACGGCCAGGTAGAGGCCCTCCAGGGGGATGAGGCCAGCTGGCTGGCGGTGCGGAAGGACCAGGGCAGACAGTGGAACATCTACGACTGGAAAGGAGAGCTGTCCTGCACCCTGGAGGGGGAGGAGGACAGCTGGCTCTCCCTGTCCGGTCCCCTGCTGGAGCTGCGCTGCCGGAACTATACGGCCTATTATGAGCCGGAGAGCGGTACCTGTGTGTTCCGTACCTGGTTCTCCCTGGGGGACCGAGGCGGAGAGGCCCAAGAGCCCGCCGGCTGAGAATTGTAAATAATTTTTGAACCCTATTGCATTTTCCGCCTGACTGCGCTATCATATGGTTAGCACTCGGATATAACGAGTGCTAACCATTTTGTTTTCAAAAAATTTTTCATATACGGAGGCAGAAAATCATGGCAAAGAAGCAGTTTAAGGCCGAATCCAAGCGGCTGCTGGACCTGATGGTCAACTCCATCTATACCCATAAGGAGATCTTTCTCCGGGAGCTGATCTCCAACGCCAGCGACGCCGAGGACAAGCTGGCTTACAAATCGCTGACTGACGACACAGTAGAAGTAAAGCGGAAGGACCTGAAAATTACCATCGTCCCGGACAAGCAGATGCGCACCCTGACCATTTCGGACAACGGCATCGGGATGTCCAAGGAGGATTTGGAATCCAACCTGGGCACCATCGCCCGCAGCGGCTCCGGCCAGTTCAAGGCCGGACTGGCCGAAGACGACAAGGCCGCGGACAAGATCGACGTTATCGGCCAGTTCGGCGTGGGCTTTTACTCTGCCTTCATGGTGGCCGACCAGGTCACCGTTATCTCCCGTGCCTGGGGGAGCGAGGAGGCCTGGATGTGGCAGTCTGACGGGGCCGACGGCTATACTGTGACCCAGTGCGAGAAGGACGCCCCCGGTACAGATATCATCATGCATATCAAGGCCAGCGGCGAGGATGAGAACTACGATCAGTATTTGGAAACTTATAAATTACAGGAGCTTATCAAGAAATACTCCGACTATATCCGCTATCCCATTGTCATGGAGGTAGAGGACTATAGGAGGAAGGACAAGCCCGCTGACGCCCCCGAGGACTACAAACCGGAATGGGAGACCGTCAAGGAGTGGAAGACCCTCAACTCCATGGTCCCCCTGTGGCAGCGGCAGAAGTCCAAGGTGAAGCCGGAGGAGTACAACGCCTTCTATAAGGAGAAATTCGGAGATTGGCAGGATCCCCTGGCCGTCATCCACACCAGTGCTGAGGGGGCCGTGACCTATAAGGCCATGCTCTATATCCCCGCCCAGACGCCCTACGACTTCTATACAAGGGAGTATCAGAAGGGGCTCCAGCTCTATTCCTCCGGCGTGCTCATCATGGACAAGTGCGCCGACCTGCTGCCCGACCACTTCCGCTTCGTGCGGGGCGTAGTGGACTCCGCCGATTTTTCCCTGAACATCAGCCGGGAGGTGCTGCAGCACACCCGTCAGCTAAAGGTTATCGCCACCGCCCTGGAGAAAAAGATTAAGTCCGAGCTGCTGAAGATGCAAAAGGAAGACCGGGAGAAGTATGAGAAGTTCTGGGCCGCCTTCGGCCCCCAGCTAAAATACGGCGTGGTGGCGGAATACGGCGCTCACAAGGAGATGCTTCAGGATCTGCTGCTGTTCTGGTCCTCCAAGGAGGGGAAGAACACCACCCTGGCCGCCTATCAGGACCGCATGCCTGAGGACCAGCCTTACTACTACTACGCCTGCGGCGAGAGCGTGGACAAGATCGCCAAGCTGCCCCAGGTGGAGCGTATCCTGGACAAGGGTTATGAGATCCTGTACTGCACCGAGGACGTGGATGACTTTGTCATGAAGGCCCTGGGTGAGGTGAACGGCAAGCAGTTCAAATCTGTCAGCGATGAGGACGCCCTCCCCCAGACGGAGGAGGAGAAGAAGGCGGCCGAAGAGAAGGCCGAAGCGGGTAAGGATGTGCTGGAGGCGGTGAAGGAGGCCCTGGGCGACCAGGTGAAGAACGTCCGCGTCTCCTCTATCTTGAAGTCTGGCGCCTGCTGTCTGTCGGCCGACGGCCCTGTTTCTTTGGAGATGGAAAAGTATATGAGCAAGCTGGAGGGGAGCGACCACCCCAAGGCCGACCGGGTGCTGGAGCTCAACCCCGATGCCGCCCCCTTCGCCGCCATCAAGAAGGCGGTGGACGCTGGGGATAAGGATACTGTGACCAAGTATGCCAAGCTGCTCTACGGCCAGTCCCTGCTGATGGCGGGCCTGCCTCTGGAGGACCCGGCGGAGTATGCCCAGATGGTCTGCTCTCTGATGGTCTAAGGACGAAACGATAAGAAAAAGCCAGCCATGGAGGTTTGCTCCATGGCTGGCTTTCTGCTGTTTGGAGGGCCCGTCAATTCACAGTCAAGTAGTCAGCGGACACATAGCCGATGGCGGCCTGTCCGGCCCGGTTGAGATAGAGGACCTGATACCACCCGGCCTCCTGGCCCAGAATTACCACACAGGTCCCGTTGTCCAGCCCGCCGATGACGGGCCGGTCGGAGCCTGGGCCAGAGCGGACGTTAAGACCCAGCTCCGCGTCAGTGACCGTGCCGGTCTGGGCGGCCTGCTGGCAGAGAACGGTACATCTGGCGGACAGGCCGTTCCAGCTGGCCGTGATGGTGACAGAGGCGGTGCCTGTCCCAGTGTAAAGGTTGGTCACCGCGCCTTTGGAGGAGACAGGAGCGGCGGAGGGATCGCTGCTGGTCCAGGAGATCTCCGCTCCCTCCCAGGCCGGGGCGAGGGAGGCAGTGAGCGGGACGCTCTCACCGGACTTTAGAGTGACCTCGTTGTGGTCCAGGGTCAGCGTATACTGGCTGGGGTCGGGGAGCTGGGGCTCTATGGGCTCCTCAGGATCGACGGGGCCCTCTGGGTCCACCGGCTCCTCAGGCTCCACGGGATCTACCGGCTCCTCCGGGCCGGTGGGCACATCCTGAATGGGGGTGTAGGTGAGGGCCTTATAGAGTAGGGCGGCCATCTCGGCACGGGTCAGATAGCCCTGGGGATCGATGCCGTCGCCCTTGCCGCTGATCACGCCCTGGGCGACCAGAGTGGCGGTATGTCCCTTGGCGTAGTCGGCGATCCGGTCACGGTCGGCGAACTGGTCCAGAACAGACAAGCTGGCGTCTGGGCAGTCCTTGCCCAGCAGAGGAAGGACCTGGCGCAAGATGGTAAAAGCCTGCTCCCGGGTAATGGGGGCGCCTGGAGAATAGGCGCCGTCCCCGGTGCCGGAGGCTAGGCCTACGCTCTGGCCCCAGGACAGGGCGGTATAGTAGTAATCAGTGGGAGCTACATCGGTGAAGGTGCAGTCCTGGGTGACGGCAGGCTTGCCCATGGCATTGTACAGCATCAGCATGAAATCGCCTCGGCGGATCTGGAGGTCACGGCCAAACTCAGTAGCGGAGATGCCGCCCACGATGCCGTGGGTGTAGCAGTAATCCACGGCGGTATAGGCCCAGTGGTCCTCCGTCACATCGGTATGGACATTGGTCATGGAAATTGCGATGGTCTGGGTCTTTCCGCCAGCAGAGGCGGTGATGGAGCCGGTGCCCCCAGTCTTGGAGGCGGTGAACAGACCGTTCTCATCCACGGTCCCCACGTCCCCCTCTGTGGTCCAGGTGACGGCGGTCCAGTCCCGGAGGGCGGTGCGGCCCCAGTAGCTGCCGGTGACGGCCAGTTGGACCTGTTCTCCAGGCTCAACAGACAGAGAAGTGATGGGAGAGGCGCTGCCCTCCTTGGAAATGACCAGTTCAGTCAGGTGGTCCACCACATGGATCTGGGCCTCTCCCTCTACATCCAGGTCCCTGGAGCGCAGACGGAGGGTGTCGGTGCCGGCCCTGTCGCCGGCGGTGTATATCCCGTCCTCTACTTCGCCCAGGTCCTCCCTGGAGGTGATGGTCAGGTCACGGAGCTCTCGGTCCAGAAGGTTCAGCCCTTCGTCCAGCACAGCGGCATCCGGCAGGGTGAGGGAGGTGCCCGTCAGAAGGGTGAGGCCGTTTTGCGTCAGGGCCAGCCTGCCCGGCCGGCCGTCCCCCTCCTGGTCTGTGACCAGCAGCAGATAGGTGGCGCAGCTTCGGGGCTTGCCGTCAGAGGGCAGGTTGAGAACAGCGGGCCCCGTTTGTCCCGGCAGCCAGAGGGAGATGGCGGTGGAGCCGCCCCCATCCAGATTGACGGCCCAGACGTAGCCCCGCCGGATCATCTCCTCCGCCAGATCCTTCTGGGACAGGCCGGAGGAGTAGCCGGACTGGCGGCCATCCACGGCGTAGACCAGCAGAGTGCCGTCCTCCTTCATGCCCAGGGCGGTCCTGGGCTGACGGCCGTCCTTGGCATAGGTCCACTGGGATGAGTCGGTAAGCTGGCCGTCCCACACCATAATGTCCCCCACACCTCCGGCCCACTGGGCATGAGATAGGGCCTCGTCCTCGCAGGAGGTGGTCAGGGTGATCCGGTCGCCCACCTGGAAGGACTGAAAGACGGACAGATAGCCGGAGGCATCGGCGGCGGTAAGGATGTACTCCCCATCGCCAATGGCGAGAGGCTGGTCAGACTGGAGCAGCTCCGTCACCTCCAGCTCCAGGGTGCTATTGACCGTGAGGGGCTCGTCCTCCTCCATCAGAGCCATCCGTACATACCAGCCGGGGGTGGAGGTACGGGTGGACACAGCGGAGAAGTCCTGGTTGAGCAGGTAGATGCCCCCTGACTCGCTGCGCCATTTGTTCAGGTGGGAGGGCTTCACCGTGCTGTTGTCCCGCTGGTTGACCAGAGTGAGGGATACCGACGGCCCATCTACCAGGGAGACTTGACCATCGGTGATGATCATGGCGTCCTCGTGCTCCGGGCTGGACTTGTAGACACCGTCCTCGATGACGATGCCGATGGGCACGCCGGAGGCGGTGGAGAAGAAGTCGGTGTTTACCGCGCCTAGTACGTGGTAACCCAGCTCCTGGGCATAGGTGACAGCTCGGTTGATGGTGGCGGCGCCGTAAACAGTGCCAGCAGCCTGAAGCAGGATGGGGTAGGCGTCGCTGTCCTTCTCCAGCTCCAGGGAAAAGCTCTCCACCCGGCGCTCGCTGTTGTCGGTGATGGTGTTGCGGTAAGTCAGACCATCCACCAGGTCGATGGAGGTCTGCAGCTTCTGTTCCCCAGCGTGGGCATAGACGGTGGGGAGGGCCAGCGCCAGGGCTAGGACCAGGGCGGCCGCCCGGCGGGATAGGGATCTGACGGTATGTTTTTTCATGGGTACTCCTTTGTAATATGTAAACCGATTGAATATGGCCTATTATAGCAGACACAAAAATCGGATTCAATGGAAAAAGAAAGAAAGTTGCGGGAAAGGAGATGTTTACAAATCGTTCAGGATCAGATGGTTGAAAAAGGGATATTCTTGGTGTACAATAAATCAGTTGTACTAATATTGCGCAGGGAACGGAGGAAGAAGCCTTGGAGGATCGGCACAGCGCCACAAGGACGATCAGCGCCGTCATGGCCATCACTCTGCTGGGAAAAGTGATGGGACTGTACCGGGACCACCTGCTGGCCGTGCATTACGGTATGGGTATGGAGGCCAACGCCTTCTATACTGCCAGCCGCATCCCACGGGTATTCTTTGACGCGGTATTCGCCTCGGCTATCGCCGCTTGCTTTATCCCGGTGTTCAGCGAGTATCTGGAACAGAAGGGAAAGAAGGAGGCCTACCGCTTCGCGGGTTGCTTTATTACCATCATCGCCCTGCTCACCGGCGTTCTTACCTTGGCGGGGATGGCCTTTCCCCAGCCGTTGGTGGCCCTCTTTGCCGACTATGAGGACCCACAGACTACGGCCTTGGCAATTTCTTTGACTAGGACCATGTTTCCCACGGTTCTGTTTTCCGGCGTGGCCTTCTCCTTGGTCGGAGTGCTCCAGGCCCAGGACCACTTCACCGCCCCCGCCCTCATGTCCGCCCTGTCCAACCTGGTTATTATCGCCTACTTTCTGTTTCTGGACCAGTCTATGGGCATCTATGGTCTGGCGCTGGCCTATCTGTTGGGCTGGTTCCTCCAGGGGCTGATCCAGGTCCCGCCGCTTAGGCGGCTGGGCTACCAGTATCGGCCGGGATTGGACTTCCGGTCTCCGGGGATGAAAAAGGTGTTTGCGCTGATGGGGCCGGTGATGGTGTCCACCTGGGTCCAGCCCATCAATCTGGTCATCAATTCCCGATTCGGTTCCCGGCTATACGGGGGGGCGGGTGTGTCCGCTATGGAGTATTCCACCAACCTGTATCTGGTTATTGCCGGTACCTTTATCCTGTCGATCACCAATGTGATCTTCCCTAAGCTGTCCCGGCTCACCGCCGGCGGACAGCAGGGGGATTTCCGGGATACCCTCCGCCAGACCGTCCACAGCAGTTTGTTTTTCGTACTGCCCATGGCCGCAGGGCTGATGGCGGTAGCCAGACCCCTGGTGTCCTTCCTCTACGGAGGGGGGGAGTTTGGGCAGCGGGCAGTGGAAGTCACCGCCAGCGCCCTGTCCTGGATATCCCTGGGCATGGCGGGCTATGCGCTTCAGAATATTCTAAGCCGGGCCTACTTCGCTCGGCAGCAGGGGAGAGGGCCCCTGGTAGCGGGCACCCTGTCCATCGGGGTGAATCTCCTGCTGTGCATGGCCCTGGTCGGCCCGCTGGAGGTCCGGGGGCTGGCCATCGCCTCCGCGGTCTCCTCCACGGTGTACGCACTGCTGCTGATCGTTCCCATGGAGCGGGAAGGTCAGGGATTCCTGGACCGGGCCCTGTGCCTGGACTTCTTCAAAATGCTGGCTTCCGCCGCGGTTACGGGGCTGACCGCTTGGCTGCTTTTGGGATGGCTTGGATCGGTCCTGCCTGCCGGAAAGATGGGGGAGCTGCTCTCCCTGGCCCTGTGCGCCGGAGGCGGCGTGGCCGTCTATTTCGGCGTTACCCTGTCCATGGGCATGGAGGAGGCCGCCATGACGGCGGCCCTGATCAAACGTCTATTAAAGAGAGGATAAGGGATGGAACAGATGAAGCAAGTGTTGTCCGCCAGCCTGGTCTGGCGGTGGCTGACGGCGGTATGCCTGTGGTTTAGCCGCCAATGGGAGCGGAGCGGACTGGTCCAGTGGTTCCTCCACCCGGCGGGGTGGAACAGAGCCTCGTCCGAGCGGAGCGTCTTTTTCAAGCTCTGGTCCCTGGTGCGGAGGGGCCTGTGCTGGCTCTATGATAAGCTGAGGCTGGAAAAGCTCTTTGCCGGGAGCATCTTTACCAGAACCTGGCTGTGGTGCGCGATCCCGGTGGTGCTGGCCCCGATGCTGGCCGTGTCCCGCCCCTCTCTGATAACCATGGGGCTGGCGGCCATCGGCTATGCCTCTCTGCTGCTCAATTTGGTCCGGGACAGGGAGCGTCAGTTGGCCTGGTCCCCAGTCAACAAGTATATCATCCTCTACGCCGGCGTTTATCTGGCGGGCACTCTTTTCTCGGTGGACCTTGAGAGCAGCCTTCAGCCCGGCCTGCTGTCGGTGGCCTTCATTCTGTTCTCTATCGTGCTGTACAACGGGGTGACCAACCGAAACCAGTTGGACACGCTGGTGGCCCTGATGGTGCTGGCTGGGGCCATCGTGTCCGCTTACGGCATCCTCCAGTATATCTTCCGCTGGGGCTACCAGTCCGCCGCCTGGGTGGACAGCGATATGTTCTCCAGCATCCAGTTCCGGGTGCCCTCCACTTTGGAGAATCCCAATATGCTGGGGCAGTATCTGATCCTGCTTATCCCACTGGGGGGAGCCAAGCTGCTGGGGGCCAAGGACTGGCTGAACCGGGTCTTTTACCTCGCCTGCTGCTCTGTCATGTGCGTTTGCATGATCCTCACCTTCTCCAGAGGGGCCTGGCTGGGGCTCCTGTTTGCGGGGCTGGTCTTTGTCCTGCTCCTCAATCCCAGACTGCTCCTGCTGGCCCCCTTTGTCATGGTAGCCCTCTATTTCGTCCTACCGGATACGGTGATCTCCCGGTTTACCAGTATCGGAAACCTCACTGATAACTCCACCTCCTACCGGGTGTATATCTGGATAGGTGTACTGGCCATGCTGAAGGATTACTGGCTGTGTGGTATTGGGCCGGGGGACGGGGCCTTCAACATGGTCTATCCCGCTTACAGCTATAACACCATTGTGGCCCCCCACTCCCATAACCTATTCCTCCAGATGGTGTGCGACGCGGGTATCTGTGCCCTGGTGGTCTTTCTTCTGCTGCTGTTCAACTTCTTCCGGGATATGTGCTCTGCCATCGGCAAGGAAAAGAACTGGACCAGCCGGGTTCTTCAAATCGGCATTACGGCCGGAGTATGCGGCTTTATGGTCCAGGCCATGACGGATTACTCCTTCTATAACTACCGAGTCATGTTCCTGTTTTGGGCCTATCTGGCCCTGGGCGGTCTGGCTGCCCGGCGGGGGCAGCTCCCGGAGGGGAGGCTGCTGGTATGATCCGTGTGCTGAACATCATCAGTGATACCAATATCGGCGGGGCGGGCCGGGTCATCCTGAACTATTTGAGCTATGCCGACCGCTCCCAATATGAAACGATAGTGGCCATCCCCAGGGGAAGCTTGCTAAAGGAGCCCTTGGAACAGGCGGGTGCCCAGGTCTACGAGGTGGACGGCATGGCGGACCGCTCTTACCACAGGGACGATGTGAAGGTGCTCAAAGAGCTGATCAGGCGGATCAAGCCCGATCTGGTCCACACCCATGGGGCCCTGTCGGGCCGCATCGCCGCCAAGGGCCTCCATGTACCTGTGGTGTACAGCCGGCACTCTGCCTTCCCGGTCCCGGCCAAGATAAAGTATCCGCCCGGCCGTTGGGTCAACAAGCTGGTCAACGAGCACTTTGCCGACCATATCATCGCCGTCAGCCCGGCTACCCGGGACAACCTGACCGAGGGGGGGATTTCCCCCAAAAAGATCACCGTGGTGATGAACGGCGTGGCCCCGGTGGAGGAGACCGGGCCAGAGGACCGCGCCAAGCTCCGGCAGGCGCTTTCCATCCCTCCGGACACGGTGGTATTCGGCATCCTGGCCCGGATCGAGGACTATAAGGGCCACCTGTATTTGGTTCACGCCGCAAAGCTGTTAAAGGAGCAAGGGCGCAGCGGCTTCCGGGTCCTCATCGCCGGTACTGGCTCCTTTGAGGAAGATGTGGCCCGGGCTGTGGTGGAGATGGGCGTGGAAGACGTGGTCCAGATGCTGGGCTTCCGCGCCGACGTGGCCGCCCTGCTGAATATCCTGGACGTGCAGCTCAACGCCTCCTACGGCACCGAGGCCACCAGCCTGGCCCTGCTGGAGGGGATGAGCCTGGGCCTGCCTACCATTGCCAGCGACTACGGGGGAAACCCCTGGCTGGTGACCGATGGGGAGAACGGCCTGCTATTTCCAAGCCGAGACAGCCAGAGCATGGCCAAGGCCATGGCCTATCTGATGGATAGGCCGGAGGAGCGCCGGGAGATGGGCCGTCAGGCCAGAGAGCGGTTCCAAACCAGCTTTACCGGTCAGGTGTTTGCCAAAAATATTGAGAACGTCTACCAAGGCGTGCTGAAAGGAGATCCTCATGGAAGAAAATAAGTACAAATTCCGTCTGCGGCTCAATCTGTTTGATGGCATCATTTTGGTGGTGGCCCTGGCGGTGGCCGCGGTCCTGCTGTGGATGGCCGTAAAGCCCCAGGCCGTTTCCAACGAGTCGTCAACTGCCGCCGCTACGGTCCGGTACACTATCCGCTTTCAGCGATGGATCGAAGGGACCGGCTCCATCATTCAGCCGGGGGACAAGCTGGTAGACAACATCAAGAACAACGAACTGGGCCAGGTGGTGTCCACCCAGGCGGTCCCCGCCCAGACACAGCTTCTGGACCAGGAGAGCCACAGCTATGTACTGGCCGCCGTGCCGGGCTATGAGGATATCCTTGTAACGGTAGAGGCCCCCTGTACAGTCAGCGAGGAGGCGGTCATCCTGGGCAGCAATTTCCAACTGCTGGTGGGGTCCACCGCCTATATCCGGGGCGAGGGCTATATGGCCAGCGGCCCCATTATCTCCATTGAACGGGAGGGACAGGAATGAAGCTCATTGACCGGGAGGGCCGGCTGTTCGGCAAGATCAGTATTATCGACGTGCTGGTCCTGGCCGTCGTTATCGTGATGGCTGTGGCCCTGTATGTAAAGACGAATCACCGTGAGATCACCAGCACCACCACCTCGGACACCCCCTTTACTTACCAGATCCTGGTCAGCGGGGTCCGGGGCTATGTGGCCGACGCCATCCGGGAGAAGGACATGCTGTATGACGTGGACAACAGCAGCGGCGGTGCCCTGGGAGAAATCACTGACATTCAGGTGATGGAGGGGGCCAAGCTGGCCGAATATGACGACGGCACCATGGAGATGACTCCCGTGGAGGACGGCGTCAACCTGCTGCTTACCGTAGAGGGCAGGGGCATCATCAGCGACGGCCGCTATCTAGTCAACCGGGTGTACGACCTTGGTGTCAACTCCGCCCGCAACTACCACACGCCCTATGCCCAGTTCACCGGAACAGTGGTAGCCATCGATTGAATATGACCTGGAGAGGAGGGACCCAATGAAGATCCTCATGGCCACCATGGGCATGAACATAGGTGGGGCGGAGACACATATCCTGGAGCTGTCCAAGGAGCTGAAGCACCAGGGGCACGATGTTATCATCGTATCCAATGGAGGTGTCTATGTGCCGGAGATCGAGGCGGCCGGCATCCGCCACTACCAGGCGCCCATGCACCGCCGGGGCTTTCGGGAGATGCGCCGTTCCCGGACCATTCTCCGTGACATCATTAGCAGGGAGAGGCCGGACGTGGTCCATGCCCATGCCCGGATCCCGGCGTTCCTGTGCGGCAGCCTGCAAAAACGGATGGGGTTCCCCTTTGTGACCACTGCTCACTGGGTCTTTGATACCAGCGGCATCCTGCGCTATCTGACCAACTGGGGCCAGCGGACCGTGGCGGTGTCCGAGGATATCAAGGAGTACCTGATCCGGGAGTACGGTCTGCCCCCGGAGCATATCTCTGTGACCATCAACGGCATCGATACAGAGAAGTTCTCCCCCGCTGTTTCGGGGGAGCGGGTCATCCGGGAGTTCAGGCTGGACGCCTCCCGGCCCATCCTCTCTTATGTCAGCCGGATGGATGCCGACCGGGCTCTGGTGGCCCGGCAGCTCATCCAGATCGCTCCGGAGCTGGATCGGGCTATCCCCGGCATCCAGCTGCTCATCGCCGGGGGCGGCAACGTCTTTGACGAGCTGAAGGCGCTGGCCAATCAGACCAACCAAAGGCTGGGCCGCAACTGTATTACCATGACAGGCCCCCGGACAGACATCAACGAGATCGTGGCCGCCGGCGACCTTTTTGTGGGGGTATCCCGGGCGGCGCTGGAGGCCATGTCCGCCGCCAAGCCTGTCATCGTGGCGGGCAACGAGGGTTATCACGGCCTGTTTGGCCCGGACAAGCTGACCGAGGCACAGGCGGGCAACTTCTGCTGCCGAGGCCTGCCTGTGTCGAGACCGGAGACCTTGCTGGCCGACGTGTCTGCGGCGTTCTCCCTGACGTGGGAGGAGCGGGAGCGGTTGGGGGCCTATGGCCGCCAGGTCATCTTTGACCACTATTCCGTCCGCCGCATGGCCAGCGACTGTCTAACCATGTATGAGCAGGTCCGCCGCCGGAAATATCGGGTAGTTATGAGCGGCTACTACGGCTTTTCCAACGCTGGGGACGACGCTATTTTGGAGTCCATCCAGCAGGCCATCCATGAGGCCAGCGACGAGGTGGCCGTCACCGTCCTGTCCAATGACCCGGACCTGACCCGGCGGCAGTACGGGCTGGATGCCATTCCCAGATTTCGAATGTGGCGGGTATTCTCCGCTCTGCGCCGCAGTGACGCCCTGCTGTCCGGGGGAGGAAGTCTGCTCCAGGACACCACCTCCACCCGGTCCCTGTTTTACTATCTATCTGTCATCCGCTGCGCCGAGCTGCTGGGCAAGCCGGTGATGCTGTACGCCAACGGTATCGGTCCGGTCCATAAGCCGGCCAACCGCCGGAGGGTGAAGCGGGTGGTGGAGCGGGCCGCCCTGGTCACCCTAAGAGACCACAGCTCCGCCAGGGAGTTGCGGGACATGGGCGTGACGCGGGACGATATCAGAGTTACCGCCGACCCGGTGTTCCACCTGGCTCCTGCGGGGGAGGCGCGGTGCGCCCAGCTTCTGTCCGGCACCGGCATTCCAAACGGCAGGACTTTTGTGGCGGTGTCCGTCCGTGGCTGGCCCGGTACGGGAGAGTTTCCCAGGGAGCTGGCCCGGCTGTGCGACCACCTGCACCAGGCCCATGGTCTGGAGATGCTCTTTTTGCTCATGCAGCCCGATAAGGACCGGGAGGCCACCCGGCAGGTGAGAGAGCGGATGAGCACTCCCTCCTATGTGCTGGATGCCCCCTGTACCCCACGGGAGCTGATGGGGGTGCTGGGGAAGGCGAAGCTCTGTCTGGCCATGCGCCTGCACACCCTGATCTTCGCCGCCCGGATGGCGGTACCTTCCATGGGACTGGTCTACGACCCCAAGGTGGACAGCTACCTGCGGGAGCTGGACCTGCCGGCGGCCGGAAATGTAGACCAATTTGACGGAGGAGAGGCCATCCGCCGGGCGGACCAGATGCTGGCCGACTACGACGGGGTACTGTACCGGCTGAAGATACGATCCGGGGAGCTGGCACAAGAGGCCAGAGAGAATGAGCGGCTGCTGCTGAAGCTGCTGGAAGAGAGTAAGCGGTAAAGACAGCGGGGGTCGGGCCTGTGTCCCAGCCCCCGCTTTTTGAAGGGAACGCTATGGAATACTACTTTGCCCCTATGGAGGGGATCACCGGCGGGGAGTTCCGCCGGGTCCACCACCGACACTTTTTCGGGGTGGACAAATACTATATGCCCTTTATCAGTCCCACCAGGGAGCACCTGTTCACCCAGCGGGAGCGGCGGAATATAGACCCGGAGGTCAACCGGGGCATCCCGGCAGTCCCTCAGCTTCTGACCAAAAGCGCCGAAGACTTCCTCTGGGCGGCTAATGCTCTGGGAGAGATGGGATATGAGGAGGTCAACTTGAACCTGGGCTGCCCCTCCGGCACCGTGGTAGCGAAAGGAAAAGGGGCGGGGATGCTGGCCCATCCTGAGGAGCTGGACCGATTTTTAGATCAGGTATTTGGCGGCGTCCGGGTGAAGGTGTCGGTCAAGACAAGGCTGGGTCTGGAGTCGCCGGAGGAGTTTGGACCTCTCCTGGAGATATTCGAAAAATACCCCCTCCATCTGCTCATCATTCATCCCCGTGTGCGGAAAGATTTTTATTCCGAGCCTGTTCGGATCGAGGCATTTTCCAGGGCGCTGGAGATGTACAGCGGGCCTGTGTGCTACAATGGCGGGCTGGTGACGGCGGAGGGATGCTGCCGTTTTCAGGAGCGATTCCCCCAGGTGGATCGGGTAATGATCGGACAGGGGCTGCTGGCTGACCCGGCCCTGGCGGCCAAGGCCAAGGGGGAACCGCCGCCGGACAGGAAAGTTCTGCGGGCCTTCCACGACGGGCTGTATCAGACCTATTTGGAGGCCTTCGGCAGCCAGCGCAATACGGTGTTCCACATGAAGGAGCTGTGGAGCTACCTGTGTCGTCTGTTCGAGGGCGGGGACAGACTGTTCAAGGACATCAGAAAGGCCCAGGACAGCAGGGACTATGAAGGGGCCGTGGCCCGTGTCTTTGGGGAACTGCCCATGCGCAAGGACGCGCTATGGGAATAAAAGGGGACCGCGCAACCTTAGCGCGGCCCCCTTTTTGTCTTTTTTCACAAAAGGGATAAGACACTGCTGTCCCCGAATTCTAGGACCCGGATGGTCCTGCGCAGGTGGGACTCCATGGCCAGCCGGGTGCCCTGGGGGTCCCGATTCCGGAGAAAACTGGTAATCAGGGCGTTGTCCTGGATCACCATATCGGGCAGAGAGGGGTAGGAGCCCACCATCCGCCAGGTGGAGGTGACCGCCCGGTTGAGGATGGGCACGAGTTGCTCCATGAACTGGTTGTGGGAGGCCGCCACAAAGGCGTGGTGGAAGTCCACGTCGGCGCTGTCCCAGTCCCTGCCGGAGCGGATCCGCCGGGCAACCTCGTCAGCACAATGGAAGATGTGGTCCAGCTCCTCCTGAGTGCCCCGATGGCAGGCCAGCATGGCGGTAGTGGGCTCGATCATCAAACGAATCTCGAACAGATCCTGGAGGCGAACCTGGACCGTTTCCAACTGGGGCAGGCCAATATCCTGACTGATGGTGGTCCGTGGTGCTACAAAGGTGCCCAGCCCCCGCCGTACCTCCACATAGCCCTGAGCGGCCAGGAAACGCACCGCCTCCCGGACAGTGGTGCGGCTGACCCCGAACAGGGCGCACAGCTCCGTTTCGTTGGGAAGCTTGGATCCAGGGCAAAGCTCCGGGTCGGAAATAATCATCTGGAACAGACGGTCAGCGGTCTGATCGGTCAGTTTTTTTGATGTAATCCTAGCCATAGACCCACTCCCCCGTTAAAATATACAATGATTATGCCACAGATGTAGAATTTTTGCAAGCCTCTTGACATACTACATCTTAAGATATATTATGACATCATACAATAAGTAATAAAATAATATGTCTAAAGGGAGGGGGCAACAATGGACAGAATGGAGTGGCTGGAGCAGAGCCGCTTGACCGTAGTCGTGGGATACAGTGGCAGCGGAAAGACAGAGTTCTCCGTCAATCTGGCCCTGGCCCTGGCCCGGCAGGGAAAGCGGACTGCCCTGGCCGACCTGGATGTGGTCAACCCTTACTTCCGCTCCAGGGAGCGGAGAGATCTGCTCTCCCACGAGGGGGTGCGGCTCATTGCTACCTCCCAGGCATGTGTGGACGCCGACGTGCCGGCCATGCCGGCGGAGGTGAACGTTCTGTTCCAGGATCAGGACCTCTGGGGTGTGCTGGATATCGGCGGGGGCGGCGTAGGGGCACGGGTACTGGCCCGATATCGGCCGCAACTGCTGGGGTCCCAATGCCGGGTCCTATTTGTCCTCAACGCCCGCCGGCCTCAGACACGAGACGTGGAAGGAGCTCTGGCCAGTCTGGAGGAGATCCAGGCGGTCACCGGATTGAGAGTGACCGGACTGGTAGACAACACCCACCTGTGCCGGGAAACAGAGCTGGCCGACCTAGAGGCGGGAGCGGCCCTGGCCCGAGCGGTTTCCAGCCAGACCGGCCTGCCGGTGGTATGCCATGTGGTCCAGGAGGAACTGATCGACCAGGCAGAGGGGATGCCGGGCCCCCTGTTCCCCGTCCGGCTGTATATGAATAGACCATGGGAAATGGATGAATAAAAAGGAGGAGTGTCCCTATGCAAGCAAGATTGACCTTTGACCGGGACCGGTGTAAGGGCTGCGAGCTGTGTATTTCCGTCTGTCCCAAGCACATTTTAGCCCTGGATATGACCTCGGCCAATGTGAAGGGCTATCACCCGGCCGGAGTCACCGACCTGAGCCAGTGCATCGCCTGCGCCAGCTGCGCCAGGATCTGTCCAGACTCGGTGATTACTGTGGAAAAAGAGTAAGGGGGAAGAAGAAAATGGCAAAAGAACTTTGGAAGGGGAACGAGGCCATCGCTCAGGCGGCTATCCGAGCCGGCTGCGACTGCTTCTTCGGATACCCCATCACACCCCAGAATGAGATACCGGAATATATGTCCCTCCATATGCCCAAACTGGGCCGGGTCTTTGTCCAGTCTGAGTCAGAGGTAGCCGCCATCAACATGGTGTACGGCGCCGCCTCCTCCGGTAAGCGGGCCATGACCTCATCCTCCTCTCCGGGCGTCAGCCTGAAGCAGGAGGGCATCAGCTACCTGGCCGGCGCGGAGCTGCCCGCCGTGATCGTTAACGTGATGCGGGGCGGCCCCGGCTTGGGGTCCATCCAGCCCTCCCAGGCCGACTACTACCAGGCCACCCGTGGCGGCGGGAATGGCGACTACCGCACCATCGTTCTGGCTCCCTGCAACATCCAGGAGGCTGTGGATTTGACACAAGAGGCATTTGACTTGGCCGACTGCTACCGCAATCCAGTGGTGGTGCTGGCTGACGGTATGATCGGCCAGATGATGGAGCCCATCGAATGGCACGATATCCCCAAGCGGGAACTGCCCCCCAAGGACTGGGCGGCAAGCGGACGAAACGGAAGGGCCCACAACAACTTCGTTACCTCCCTGTTCATCGAGGCCCAGGCCTGCGAGGAGCACGACCTGGCCATCCAGGCCAAGTATGACTTGATTGAGGAGCGGGAGATCCGCTGGGAGGAGAAGAACACCCAGGACTGCCAGGTGCTGCTGGTGGCCTATGGCACGCCCTCCCGCATCACCATGTCCGCCATCGAGCAACTGGCGGAGCGGGGCGTCAAAGCCGGTCTGTTCCGACCCATTACCCTGTGGCCCTTCCCCTATGCGGCGCTGAAAAAGGCAGCCAGTCAGGCCAGCGTCCAGGCTGTGCTGACCGTGGAGATGAGCCTGGGGCAGATGGTAGACGATGTTCGTCTGGCTGTCGAGGGGGAAAAGCCTGTTTATTTCGAGGGCCGTGCCGGCGGCAGCATTCCCACGCTGACCCAAATCGTGGACGCGGCCGAACGGGCGCTGAAGGGAGGCAAGTGAGATGACGACTGTATATAAAAAGACTGCCGGCCTCCAGGATACGGAGCTGCACTACTGCCCTGGATGCAGCCATGGCATTGTACATAAGCTGATTGGTGAGGTCATGGAGGAGCTGGGCATTATCGACAGCACCATCTGTGTGTGCCCTGTTGGCTGTTCTGTCTTTGCGGGCAGTTACTTCGCCTGCGACGCTGTCGAGGCCGCCCACGGCCGGGCTCCCGCTGCCGCCACCGGCATCAAGCGGACCCACCCGGACCAGCCTGTGTTCACCTATCAGGGGGACGGCGACCTGGCCTCTATCGGCGCCGCTGAAATCGTCCACGCCGCTATGCGGGGCGAGAAATTCACTACCATCTTTATCAACAACGCCATCTATGGCATGACGGGTGGCCAGATGGCGCCCACTACCCTGATCGGACAGCGGGCCACCACCGCGCCCATGGGCCGGACAGAGGAACTCCACGGCAAGCCCATACGGGTGGCTGAGATGCTGTCCACTCTGGACGGCCTGGTATACGCGGAGCGGGTGTGCGTGGCCGATATCCCCAACATTGTCAAGGCCAAAAAGGCCATCAAGAAGGCATTTACCAAGCAGATGAACAACGAGGGATTCACCTTCGTGGAAGTGCTGTGTGCCTGCCCCACCAACTGGGGCATGACCACCCTGGATGCTAACCGCTGGGTGCTGGATAAGATGGCGGAGTATTATCCTTTGGGCGTCATCAAGGAGGTGGCTGACCAGTGAAAAAGGAGATCGTGATTGCCGGCTTCGGCGGTCAGGGCGTTATGTCCATCGGCAAATCTTTGGTAGAGGCCGGATTGGAGGAGGGGCTGGAGGTCTCCTGGGTCCCGTCCTACGGCCCGGAGATGCGGGGCGGTACCGCAAACTGTTCTGTCATCATGTCCGATGAGCCTGTGGGCTCCCCCATCGTCTATCACCCCACGGAGCTGATTGCCATGAACGGCCCTTCTTTGAAGAAGTTTGAGGACGAGGTGGTCCCCGGCGGCACCGTCTTTTTGAACAGTTCCATTATCAAGGAAAAGGTGGACCGGGAAGACCTGCGTGTTATCCAGGTCCCCTGCGACACCATTGCCAACGAGCTGGGCAACGGAAAGGTGGCCAACATGGTTATGCTAGGCGCCTATATCGCCGCCACCGGCGCCCTGAAGGCGGATACTCTGCGGGAGATGATCCGGCAGATGTTCACTGGGCCTAAGGCCAAGCTGGTGGACCTGAACATGACCGCTTTGGCCAGGGGCATGGAGTGCGTCTGAACTGCGAAAATCGAAGAGAGGAGCGGGACCTCATCAGAGGTCCCGCTCCTCTTTTAATGTTAGGGGAGGGCTTAGAACTTGTCGTACAGGGCGCGAATCAGGATGATGGCCTCCTCCACGGTGGTGTTGGCCACAGGAGCGACGCCGTCGCCCTTGCCGCTCATCAGACCATTATTGGTCAGCTTGGCCACAGCGGGCTTGGCCCAGTCGGCAATCTGGTCCACATCGTTGAACCGGCTGGCATCCACCTGGGTGCTGGTGTCGGTCAGGGTGGTAGAGTCATTGGCCTGGTCCACATACTCAATGACCTTGTTCAGCATGACACAGATCTCCTGGCGGGTGATCTTATCGCTGGGGGCGAAGATACCCTCGCCCTTGCCGGAGGTGACGCCAGCGGCCACAGCCTTCAGTACCATGGGATCGCTGGTGTCGGTGAAGGACTGGGTAGAGGGGGTGATCTCCTTGCCGGTGGCCTCTTCAATCAGGTTGACAGCCAGCTCGGCAAACTGCAGGCGGGTGATCTGGTCCTGATACAGGCCCTCGGTGCGGTCGGTGATTAGCTTCTTGTCCTTGGCGTCGGCGATGAGCTCGGCAGCCCAGGCGGAGGGCTGTTGTGTGCCGGGCGTGGGGTCGGCAGGCTGGGTGGAGGTGCCGGGTACATTCAGGGTGTAGGTCTTGCTGGAGCGGGAGAACTGGCCGCCGCTGGCCTCTGCCTTGACGGTGTGGCTGCCGCCGCCCAGAGCGGCCAGGTCGAGCTCATAGTAGTAAGGGGCCTGGGTGCTGGTGTGGACCAGCTTATCGTCCACATAGTATTTGACTGTGTTGGTCTTCTTGCCGGGGAAGCTGACATAGGAGGCCAGCTTCAGTGTGCTGTCGCCAGCGGAAAGGGCGGTCTTGTCCAGCGTTTCCCAGCCGGTGGCGGAGCCGTCCACCTCATCCAGATAGGCGCCGTTGTTGCGGATGGCGTTCTGATAGGTGGAGGACACGGAGGAATTGCCGTTGAGCATATACTTAAATCCGCTGTCGGGGTCGGCGTTGAAGTAGAACACAGCCTTTACCTGGGGATAGACCATGTTGATATAGGAATAGAACCAGTTAAGCTGCTCCACGGCGAAGGAGGTCAGGTCGGTGCCGGAGCTGTTGCGATAGGCAAAGCCGCACTCGCTGACCATAACGGGCTTGTTGTGGGACACGGCCAGGTCGATGATAGGCTTGATGGTGACCATGGGGTCATGGTCATAGATGCCAAGGCCGTAGTAGGCGTCATTGCCGTAGCCGGTATAGTCAAAGCTGTAAGAGGAGGTGCCGCTGTAACCGGCATAGTTGGTGTTGTGATAGGTGGACATACCGACCCAATCCACATACTGGTCTCCGGGATAGAAATCGGCAATGGTCCGGTTCCGGTTGCTGATATTGTCCGGGGAGAAAACCATCTGGATGTTGCTGTACCGGCTGGCGGCGTCGGCCACCTTGCGGAAGGCCTGGATATAGGTAGCGGGGTCACAGTCGGACCAGTTGTTCATCTCGGCGCCCACCCGGAGCAAGACAGTGGCATCCAAGCTGCCCAGAGCCCGTAAGCTTTCCTCAATATAGCTGTCAGCGGACAGAACGGCCTGGGCTCCGGCGGTGCCCTCAGGGCTGAAGTTCCAGGCAAACTCGATGACGCCGCCGTTTGCCGCCTCCCGGAAAGCGGGCGAGCAGTCCATGTAGTAGTCGATCCAGTAGTCCACAGAGTAGCTGTCACCGAAGGTGACATAGATCAGAGAGGCGGAGCCGCCGGTGGTGGAGCTGTCCGCCGGGGTGCCATACCAAGTCCCGGTCTTGGGGCCTACCGCATAGGGGGAGGCGCTGTCGTCGCTCTGGGCGTAGATGGTGACATTCTGGGCGGCTTTCAGGTAAGCCATCCGAGCGTCCACGTTGAGCAAGGTATCCTTGTAACTGCGAATGTTCTGGTCCAGCCAGCTGGCAAAGGTGCGCTGCCGTTCCAGCCACAGGATAGCGCCATCGATGTCGCCCTTCATCTCACAGGCCCAGGAGGCCCGGCCAGCCTTGGGCTCTAGGTTGTAGCACACATCCTCGCCCAGGCCCAGGGGCATCAGCAGGTCATAAGTCTGCTGGGCTACGGAGATGACTTGTTCAGGGCTCTTGGCAGCCACAGCCTCATCCCAGGCGGAATGGAGCTTCCAATAGGCGGAAGGGTAGGTGAAGGCAGAGGCGGTGAAGCACATGCCCGTCACCATGACTGCCGCCAGAGCGGCGGACAGCAGTCTGCGCATGTTTTTTTTCATCTAAAATTCCTCCCTTATCCATTTTTACCGCGCGCAAGGCGGCGCAGATATACTTAAATTATAATGTAAAAAATATTTTTAGACAATAGGGCTGGCCGCATAGGGAGAAAATCCTCCCTATTGCGGAAGAAAAACACGGGGATCGGATTGTGAACTTTTCGTGAAAAGGCTGGACAGAAAAGCTGGGTTGGATTATGATATATTCTGCTACAAAATGGAGTTTTACCACGTATTTTCTCCAAAAGAGGGAAAATACAGGGAGGTTAGTCAATGCGAGGTTCCTTTTTCGGGGGAGTACACCCCGTTACAAGAAAAGAGCTTACCCGCCGCAAGCACCTGACCCAGCTGGACCGGCCGCCGGAGCAGGTGGCTATCCCGCTGCGTATGAGTGCTGGAGAGGAATCTGTCCCTCTGGTCAAGCCTGGGGACCTGGTGGAGGTGGGACAGCCAATCGCCGGCCCGGGACCGGGCGGCGCGGCTGTCCATGCCAGCGTATCCGGCCGGGTTTCGGCGATCCGGGAACAGCCCCACCCCTGGGGCGGACAGTCGGTGGCGGTGGTGATCCGTAACGACGGACAGGATACCCCCTGGTCTGGCCGGCCAGAGCCGGTCATTTTGGAGGAGGTCACGCTAGATCTGCTGCTGGACCGGGTGCGGGAGGCTGGCGTCGTGGGCATGGGGGGCGGCGCGGTCCCCACAGTCCAAAAGCTGGAACAGGCGGCCGGAAAAGTGGACACTGTGATCATCAATGGGGCGGAGTGCGAGCCCTATGTCACCGCGGATCACCGGCTGCTGCTGGAGCGCAGTGACCAGATCTTACAGGTCACTCAGGTCCTGGCCCGCTGCCTGGGGGCCCATCGGGCGGTGGTGGTTACCGAGGGTGACAAGCTTAACGCCGCCGAGGTCATTGAGCGCCGCCTTCGAAAACGGGGCGGCAAGGTGGAACTACGTACCCTTCGGACCCGCTATCCCCTGGGGGGAGAGAAGCAGATCATCCAGACCGTCACCGGCCGCGAGGTCCCACTGGGGAAGGCGGCCTGGGAGGAGAAATGTCTGGTGCTGAATGTGGCCACGGTCTTTGCCATTCAGGAGGCCCTGGTGAAAGGAAAGGCCCTGACCCACCGGGCTGTGACGGTCACCGGCGGAGCGGTGGTCCGGCCCCGGAATCTCTGGGTGCCGATCGGCACACCACTGCGCGTTCTGCTGGAGTCCGCGGGGGGGCTGCGGGAGCGGCCTGAGCTGATCCTTACCGGCGGCCCTATGATGGGGGTAGCCCAAGAGGACCTGGAGGCCCCCGTTGTAAAAAATACCAACTGCGTCGTCTGTCTGACGCAGGAGGAGCGAAGACGGGATGGGCCAGAAGGGGTATGTATCCGCTGTGGGAAATGCGTGGCCGCCTGCCCCATGCACCTGGCGCCTATGTTTATTGCCCGTGCCCTCCGTCAGCGGGAGTGGAGGCAGCTGGACCGCCTCCATGTAGAGGACTGTATCTCCTGCGGCTGCTGCTCCTATATCTGCCCGGCCCAGATCCCGCTGGTGGATCTGGTACGACAGGCGGCGAAGCACGTGGGAAAGGGGGTGGACAGCCATGGGGCCTGATTTGATGCCGGTCCGGCGGATGTCCCCCCAGCTGCGGCAGCCGGCCAATACGCGGGCCATGATGGTCGATGTGATGGTGGCTCTGGTGCCGGCGCTGGCTATGGGAGTCTTTATGTTTGGCGTCCGGGTGCTGGTGCTGGCTGCAATCTCTGTGGCCTCCTGTGTCCTGTTTGAGTTTCTGTACCGCCGGATGGTGGGGGAAAGCGACTCCGTCCGGGATCTGTCCGCCTGTGTCACCGGGCTGCTGCTGGCCATGAGCCTGCCGGCCACCGCCTCTTACTGGGTGCCAGTGCTGGGCGGGGCCTTCGCCATTGTGGTGGTCAAACAGTTTTACGGCGGCCTGGGCAAGAACTTTATGAACCCGGCCCTGGGGGGACGGATGCTGCTGGCCACCTTCCCCATGCTGATGACCAACTGGTCGGAGGCTATGGACCGCCTCCCCCTGCTGGGAGTGGACGCGGTGTCTGCCGCCACGCCTATGTCTTACCTCCACCAAGGAGTCCTGCCTCCTCAGGAGCTGTCCCAGCTTCTGCTGGGCCAAAGGGGGGGCTGCATGGGAGAGGTATCCGCCTTTATGCTGCTGCTGGGGGGTGGCTATCTGTTGCTGCGGCAGGTCATATCCCCCCGTATCCCTCTGGCCTATTTGGGAACAGTCGCCCTGCTTACCTTTTTGTTTCCACAGGGAAACGACCCGGTCGCCTGGATGCTGGCCCAGTTGTGCGGCGGCGGCCTTCTGTTGGGTGCCTTCTTCTTCGCCACCGACCCGGTTACGTCTCCGGTGACACCCAGGGGGCAGCTGATGTTTGGCGTGGGGTGTGGTCTGCTTACCGTGTTGCTGCGCTACCACAGCTCCTACCCCGAGGGGGTGGGCTGGGCTATTCTGACTATGAACTGCTGTGTCTGGCTGCTGGACCGGGCGGGGATGCCCAGGCGTTTTGGAGAAAAGAATCTGGCCGCGGTCCAAAGCTGGCTGGGCCGGTTCCGGGCCCATATGTCTGATATCAAATTTGTCAAACCTCAATTCTCCCTGTTCACCAAGGCGCTGCAGGAGGGCAAGATGCCCGGTGAGGCCCATCTGGACCAGATTCGGTCCCAAGCTGTCATCCTAAGCCGCCTGGGGGTGGTGGTGCTGGCTGTGGGTGTGATGATTTTCGGTGTGCACCGCTATACAGACCTGGATACTGTCCGGGCGCAAAATAGGGAACAGAGAGAACTGCTGGCCCAAGTTATGCCTCAGGCTTCCTTCAGTTCGGAAACACCCTATCGGGCCGCCGGTGCTCTCAGTATCCTGGGTGGGTACAGCGGGGAGAATGAACTGCTTGGCTATTGCGTGGAGGTCCAGTCTCAGGGCTTCGGCGGCCCCATCACTATGGTGGTGGGAGTGGATCTGGACGGCAAGGTTACCGGCGTGGCCGTCACCGACCACCGGGAGAACCGGGATACTGGAGCCAAAGCCCTGACCCCTGCCGCCCTCAGCCGATATGTTGGGAAGGCGGGTACCATCCGTGCCTCGGGCAGCAACTCAGTGGACGCGGTCAGCGGCGCGACCGCAACCTCACACGCGATTACCGCCGGAGTCAACCGGGCACTGGCCATCGTGGCTAATCTGGATACAGAAGGAGCGGACATCTACTATGAAGACAGTGAAGCGGGTTGAGTGGTCCGCTCTGGAGAGAGGGGGCGTGGCCCTGTGGCCTCTATTTTGGAACTAGCGGGGGTGGCGTTGGCCGCCCTGCTGTCCGAAAACTTTGTGCTGGTCAGCTGCATGGGCATTGGCACCAGGACCGAGGCATTCCGAGACCCAATGGACGCGGTGCGTACCGGATATTGCCTGACCGCGGTCATGGTACTGGGGGCCCTGTGCGCCTGGCTTATCGACTTTTTCCTGCTGGGGCGGTTCGGCTGGCAGCATTACCGGCTGCTGGTCCTGGCACTCCTCATTCCAGGGCTGGTCGCCGGACTGAGAAAATTTCTGAAGGTATGTATCCCGGAGCTGTCCCGCCGGATTGACGGACAACTGAAATCAGTGGCCACCAACTGTGCCGCCCTGGGTTCAGCCCTGCTGATCTCACAGCGCAGTTACAGCCTGCCCGCCGCGCTGATATTCGCTCTGTGCGGAGGAATCGGCGCTACTGTGGCACTGGCCAGCTTTGCCGGTCTGCAAAACGAGGTGGACTTGGAGAGCTGTCCCAGACCCTTCCGGGGAATACCCATTCAACTCATTACGGCCGGGCTGATGGCCATGGCCCTTGTGGGCTACTATGGTCTGCACCTGGACTGAGAGCTTGAAAAGATACAAAGAGAGGCCCGGAGCCGTTGGCTCCTGGCCTCTCTTTGTCTTTGAAAAAACTGTTCAGCGGACCTGGCCCAGCTTAAAGGAAGCGCACTCAGTACCCTCGCACTTGGTGGGGGTGCAGTCGCAGCAGCCCACCTTAATGGAATCCAGAGAACAGCAGTTCTGGGGAGCATTGTGGTAGGCGCAGGAGCTTACAGTGCACTTGATGCTGGTGTTGCAGGACTTCTTATCCATATTAAAACCTCCCTTACTGTGGATGGCCTTAGTATGGATTGCCGGGGCAGGATTATTCTTTATCAGAACGATTCTTTTTCGATTTTTTTAAAAGTTTTGGGGTCCAAGGCTCCTGATCCTCGGGCTGAATATCCACAACCTGAGGGATAAACCGCCGGGCAAAGCGGCCTTTCCCACGGCTCTTGACATAGAAATAACCGATAAAGGAGAAAACCACCGCCCCAATAAAGTTGACGAACAGGTCCTTCATGGTGTCCAGGATCCCCACATCCAGATAACCGCCCAGGCCGAGGGAGATCTCCTCCCCACTGCCTGTGACCACGATAACGTCGGCAATGTCCCGGATGATAGTGGGGGTATTGCCCCCGGTGGGGTCCAGCATGACCGAGGAGATGGAGTGGATCACCGCGTCCTTCTGCATATCCAACAGGAAAAACTGGTCCATGGCGCACTCGAAAAACTCCCACAGGACCCCGATGGTCATGGAGAAGCAGAAAGCGACAATGGCCATGAAGGCAGGAGAGAGGGACAGAGAAAACCGTTCTGTCCGGTTCAGCATATCTACCAACGCAAAGCCGATAGCGGCGCAGAGGAAGCCGTTGAGGGTGTGGAGGATGGTGTCCCACCCCCGGAAAGTGGTGTAGTAGGACTGGATTTCCCCCAAAATCTCGGCGGCAAAAATAAAAAGCAGGATGATGATTTCCATGGTGTTGGGCAAATCAATCTTTAGTGCCCGCTCGAAGATGGTAGGCAGCAGAAACAGAATGAGGGTCAGGCCGCAGAGGAACACATTTTCGTAGTTGCCATTAAAAAATTGGGCTACGGCTATGATGATGACCAGAAAGCGCAGCAGAACATAGACCATGGCTACCGTCCGCTTCCGCAGCAGGGCGGAGTTGGCGGAGGATAGCAGGTCCCGTATCTTATGTTTTGCCAAGATGGCCGACCTCCTTGATAATAAGTTTATATAAAAGAGAGTATAGTATGTCCGCGCTGGAAAGTCAAGAAATGGGCAGGCGTTCCCCCTCCTCTCTGCTCCCCTGAAAACAACACGCCCGGTTCAGAAAAGAAAATATCGTTCATCTGTCAAACCGCCGCCCTGCTGGCATAGAATGGGAAGTGGAGGTGATTTTACATGGATCTGCGTAACCAGACCATCACCGTGGGCGAGCTGTTGGACGACCCCAAGTCCAGGGCGGTCTTCCAGCGGCGGTTTGGAAAATTGATGAAACATCCCATGGTGGGGGCCGCCCGGTCCCTGACGCTGCGCCAGCTGGCCGAGATGGCGGCGGTCTATCTGCCTCAGAAGACCATCCAGGATACCCTGCGGGAACTGAGTCAGATCTAGCGCCCAAGCCAGCCGCCTTTTGGCGGAAGTGACCCGAATCCGGGGGAAAAGAAAGATGGTTTTCTTTCATGTAACGGGTTGTCAGCGGCAGGAATTTGGGATAAAATAGAACATCATGAAAAAGAGGGGGGACGGCCATGGATATCACACGTCAGCAGCGCCATGGCGTCCTTTTTTATGCCTGCATGGACCCTGCCTGGCGGGGGGCGGCCCACGGGTTTTCTACTCGGCTGGGTGGGATATCCCCCGCCCCATGGGACAGCCTGGATTTGGGGGCTAACCGGGGGGATGACCCGGCCAATGTCCGGGAGAATTTTGTCCGCTTCTCCGCTGCGGTCGGTACGGATGCCCGGAGCCTGGTGAAAAATCATCAGGTCCACAGCAATCTTGTCCGCCCTGTGACGCGGGCTGATGTCCAGTCCGACCCAGCCGCCCCCGGCGTCTATGAGGCGGACGGCCTGGTCACTGACGAGCCTGGCGTCTGCCTGACCATCTTTTCCGGAGACTGCATCCCTGTGCTGCTCTATGACCCGGTCCGCCGCTGCATAGCCGCTGCCCATGCGGGCTGGCGGGGCACCGCCCTGGGGATCGCCGCTCGGGCAGCGGAAAAAATGTGCGGCGACTACGGCTGCCGCCCAGCGGATATCCTGGCCGCCATTGGGCCGGGGATTGGCCCCTGCTGCTTTGAGACCCATGTGGACGTGCCCGATGGACTGCGCGGCGGCCTGGGAGTGGAAGCCGACCCCTTTATTCACCCCCTGTCACGGGCAGGGAAGTACCAGGTGGACCTGAAGGGGGCAAACCGCCGCTGGCTGGAGCTGGCCGGCCTGGACCCGGACCATATCTCCGTCTGTGACGCCTGTACCGCCTGCCGCCTGGACATCTTCTGGTCCCACCGGGTCCAGGGGAATGCCAGGGGCAGCATGGCGGCTATGATCCAGCTTCTCCCCACCCCGTGATGGGAAGAAGATACCTCTATCTTTGCCCTGTGAAAGGTTAGTGTATGAAACGATTTTGCGCCTGCCTTCTCTCCGCCGCCCTGCTCCTCTCCCTATCCGCCTGCGGCGGGGAAGGAGAGGCCAGTTCTTCTGACAGCTCCGTGGATACCAGCCAGGAGGAGGTCCGGGAGCCGGAAACGGCGACCCTGACCCTGGCGTTCTATCCTCAGCAGAGCCTGCATCCGGCGCTGTCCGCCAACCGGGCCAACCTGACATTAGCGCCTCTGCTGTACGAGGGACTGTTCGCCGTGGACGGCTCCTTCACGGCCCAGCCGGTGCTGTGCGAGAGCTATACAGTCAGCCCGGACAAGCTGACTTGGACCTTTACCCTTCGCGGTGGAGTTACCTTTTCCGATGGCACTTCTCTAACGGGAGAGGTGGCGGCCGCCGCCCTGGAATTGGCCAGAGGGGAGGGCTCCCGTTACAGCGGCCGGCTGTCCCATGTCACCTCAATCACCGCTGGGGAGGGGACAGTGACAGTCACACTGGACGAACCAAACGGCTCACTCCCCCTGCTGCTGGACATCCCGCTGGCCCTGGGGGCAGGGGAGCGCCCTGTGGGAACCGGCCCATACCTTTTGTCGGAAAACGGGGAGGAGGCGGAGCTAACCGCACGGGAGAACTGGTGGCAGGCCAGACAGATGCCTGCTGATACGATCTCCCTGAAGATTATGAACAAGAGTGACGAGATGATTTTCGCCTTTGACGCTGGGGATATCTCCCTGGTGGAAGTAGATTTGATGGGGACCAACTCCCTGGGTTACTCTGGCAGCTATGAGACCTGGGATTACAGCACCACGTCCATGATCTACCTGGGCTTCCATACCAGGGCCGGCCTGTGCCAGTCGGCGGAGGTGCGCAAGGCTCTGGGGCGCGGAGTAGACCGGGAGTCCATCGCCCGCATTACCTACGCTACCCACGCGGTCCCCTCCGCCCTGCCTGTCCACCCGGACAGCCCCATGTACGACCGGTGGATTGCCTCCCAACTGTCCTACGACCCGGAGGCCCTGGTGAAGGAGCTGGAGGCGTTGGGCGCGGCTGGCCGGGAGCTGGTACTGTTGGTCAACACCGAGAATATGGCCAAGGCATCTGCTGCCCAGTGGATCGCCGACCAGCTGGAGTCGGCGGGGATGAAGGTCCGTGTGGACAACCTGCCCTTTGAGGAATATATCTCCGCACTGGAGGCGGGACGGTTCGACCTGTATCTGGGGGAGGTGGCGCTCACCGCCGATTTTGACCTGTCCGCGTTGCTTGCCTCGGATGGCGCGCTGAACTACGGCCGCTGGCAGGATGAACAGACCGACCAACTGCTGGCTGCTCTGGCTGCCGCGCCCATGGACAGCAGGGAGGAGGCCGCTTCCGCCCTGTACGCCTATCTGGGGCAGCGGGTCCCGCTGGTGCCGGTGTGCTTTAAAAACAACTCCGTTTTGACGAAGTGGGGAAGACTGTCCGGTTTATCCCCGGTGCGTGGAAACCTGTTTTACGACCTGGAGAACTGGATTATCTCCTAGAAAGCTGCTGTTATATCCAGGGCGCGGACTGGCGCCCTTTCATCGAAAGAAAGATAGGTGGAGGAAGAGAAATGAGTGTTTACCGCTGTTATTCCGTAAAAAAGCCCGGCTTTGATGTAGAGGCCAGGGGCTTGTGCAGGGCGCTCCAGGAGCAACTGGGCGTCCAGGGCCTGAAATCGGTGACCGTTTTGAACCGGTATGACGCCGACCAAATCAGTCAGGGTGTCTATGACCAGGCCAAGAGTATCGTGTTTTCCGAGCCCCAGGTGGATACGGTGTATGACGAGACCTTTCCTGTCCCCGGCCACCCCCACTCCATCCTGGCGGTGGAGGCCCTGCCGGGCCAGTTTGACCAGCGGGCCGACTCCGCCGCCCAATGTATCCAGCTCATGGCCGGTGTGGACCGCCCTCTGATCGCCTACGCCAAGGTGTATCTGCTGGAGGGGGAGCTGTCCTCCGCCGACCTGGACAAGATCCGGGATTATCTCATCAACCCGGTGGAGAGCCGACAGGCCGCCATGGACAAGCCGGAAACCCTGGTCCGCACCCACGAGGCCCCCGACCATGTGGCCGTGCTGGAGGGGTTCACCGCTCTGGACGAAGGGGGGCTGTCCGACCTGCTGTCCCAGCTAGGGCTGGCTATGGACCTGGATGACTTGAAATTCCTCCAGGCATATTTCCGGGACCAGGAGAAGCGGGACCCCACCATCACCGAAGTGCGGGTAGTGGATACCTACTGGTCTGACCACTGCCGCCACACCACCTTCTCCACCCATCTGGACGAGGTAGAAATCAGCGATCCCGATGTGAAGGAGGCCTATGAGCGATATCTGGCCGCACGGGTGGAGGTCTATGGGGAGGAGAAGGCCGCCAAGCGGCCCCAGACCCTGATGGACATCGCCACCATCGGCACCAAGACCCTGAGAAAGCGGGGACTGCTCCCCGAACTGGACGAGAGCGAGGAGATCAATGCCTGCTCCATCAAGGTGCCCGCTGTGGTGGACGGCAAGGAGCAGGACTGGCTGCTGATGTTCAAGAATGAAACCCACAACCACCCCACTGAGATCGAGCCTTTCGGCGGTGCGGCCACCTGTATCGGCGGCTGTATCCGGGACCCCCTGTCCGGCCGGGTGTATGTCCATCAGGCTATGCGCTTCACCGGCGGCGGCGATCCCCGGGTGCCCTTTGACCAGACTCTGGAGGGCAAACTGCCCCAGCGGAAGCTGGCCCAGACCGCGGCGGCGGGCTATTCCTCCTACGGCAACCAGATCGGCCTGGCTACCGGCCATGTGGCTGAGGTGTACCACGATGGCTATATCGCCAAGCGTCTGGAGTGCGGCGCGGTTGTCGGCGCGGCCCCTGCGGAGAATGTCCGCCGGGAGCGGCCCGCCCCTGGGGACGTGGTCATCCTCCTGGGCGGAAGGACCGGCCGGGACGGCATCGGCGGGGCCACCGGCTCCTCCAAGAGCCACAACAAGAAGTCCCTGACCACGATGGCCTCCGAGGTCCAGAAGGGCAACGCCCCTGAGGAGCGGAAGATCCAGCGCCTGTTCCGGAACGGTGAGGTGACCCGCCTCATCAAGCGGTGCAACGACTTCGGCGCCGGCGGCGTGTCCGTGGCCATCGGTGAGCTGGCCGACGGCCTGGAGATCGACCTGGACGCGGTACGAAAGAAGTACGAGGGCCTGGACGGCACCGAGCTGGCCATCTCCGAGAGCCAGGAGCGCATGGCTGTGGTGGTGGCCCCGGAGGACGCGGCCAGATTTATCTCCGCCGCCGAGGCAGAAAATCTGGAGGCTTATCAGGTGGCCGTGGTCACCGAGAGCCCCCGGATGGTCATGCACTGGAAGGGCCAGACCGTGGCCGACCTGTCCCGTGAATTTTTGAATACCAACGGCGCGGTGAAGCACGCCAGCGTGTCTATTCCCCGCAAGAGCGATTTGGGCAGCCTTGTTGTGGACCCCGATGGAGCTTGGTTTGGGGAACATAAACGGGAGCATGTACCCTTCCACAGCCTGCGGGAGATGGCCTCCAGTCTGAAATGCGCCTCTCGCCGCGGTTTAACGGAGCGGTTCGACGGCTCCATCGGGGCAGGTAGTGTCCTGATGCCCTTCGGCGGAAAAAATCAGCGCACCCCTGCCCAGGCGATGGCCGCCCTGTTCCCCGTCCTGCCCGGTCAGGAGACCGACCAGGCCAGCGTCATGGCCTGGGGCTTCGACCCAGATCAGATGATGGAAGATCCCTTCCAGGGAGCTTACAACTCCGTAACCGTATCTCTGGCCAAAGTAGTAGCTGCCGGCGGAGACTATAAAAAAGCCTACCTGACTTTTCAGGAGTTCTTTGAGAAGCTCCGGGACGAGCCCCGGCGCTGGGGTAAGCCCTTTGCCGCCCTGTTGGGCGCTCTGAAGGCTCAACTGGACTTCGGCCGGGCTGCTATCGGCGGCAAAGATTCCATGTCCGGCTCCTTCCTGGACAAGGATGTGCCCCCCACTCTCATCTCTTTCGCCATCGCTCCGGTGAAGGCGGGGGAGGTGCTCTCCCCCGAGTTCAAGGAGGCGGGCCATCGGGTCTATCTCTTCCGTCCTTCGGACTGGCCCCGATTCCACAACCTATGTCAGAAAGGACTGGTTCGTTCCGCCTATGCGGTGGAGAGCTGTGTGGCCGAAGCTGTGATGAAGATGGCTTTTGGCAACGGGATTGGCTTCCAGGCTGCCGCTGCGGTCCACGGACCGGAGATGTGGTATGTTCCAATGCCTGGTTGGATTGTGGCCGAAGTGGATACAGATTTGGCACGGACTTTCCTCTTGGGCTTCACCGTGGATGTTGCGTCTGTTGATCTGGGCGGCGGTGACCGTGCCCCCATCCAGGAGCTGCTTTCCCTCAATGAGGGCGTGCTGGAGAAAGTTTACCCCACCAAGGCGGGCACCACCGAGACCGTCGCCCCCATCTCCTGGGACAAGCCCTCCGTGGCCGTGTGCAGGCACAAGTCGGCCCATCCGAAGGCGGTCATCCCCGTGTTCCCCGGCACCAACTGCGAGTACGATACCGCTCAGGCCTGCCTCCGGGCGGGCATCGAGCCGGAGATCGTGGTAGTTCGCAACCTGACCACCGATTTCCTTACCCAGTCTGCTCAGGCGCTGGAGAAGGCCATCCGCTCGGCCCAGATGATGGTTATCCCCGGCGGCTTCTCCGGCGGCGACGAGCCAGAGGGCTCCGGTAAGTTCATCGCCTCCTTCCTCCGTTCCCCCGCCCTGGCGGAGGCCATCATGGACCTGCTGAAACACCGGGACGGCCTGATGCTTGGTATCTGCAACGGCTTTCAGGCTCTGGTGAAGCTGGGACTGGTCCCCTACGGCGAGATCCGGGATATGGATGAAAACTGTCCCACCCTGACCTATAACCTGATCGGCCGGCACCAGAGCCGGTATGTCACCACACGGGTCTCCTCGGTCCAGTCCCCCTGGATGCTCAAGAGCAAGGTGGGCGATCTGCATACCCTGCCCATCTCCCACGGCGAGGGCCGCTTTGTAGCGCCGCCCAAGGTCATTGCCGACTTAATCGGCCGGGGCCAGGTGGCTACCCAGTATGTGGACCTGAACGGAAATCCCGCTATGGATATCAATGTGAACCCCAACGGTTCTCTGGAGGCCATTGAAGGCATCTTTTCCCCTGACGGCCGGGTGTTCGGCAAGATGGGGCATCTGGAGCGCCGTGGCCCCTATGTGGGCCGGAATATCCCCGGAAATAAGCATCAACCCCTCTTTGAGTCGGGTGCGGAGTATTTCAAATAACGCATGGCAAAGGCGGCCCCCACGGGCCGCCTCCATTTTTATCTTTTTTTAATCCGAACATAGGGGAGCTTTTAAGAATAGCATGGTAGGATAGCACTGTAAAACACAGGGAGGGATCCTCTATGATCAAACTCTTAACGCTTTCGCTGCTGTGCCTCTTTTTGATTCCAGTGATTTTAGTAGCCCTGCTGCTGTTTAGCATCCCCTTTGCCATCGTCATGGCTGTTTTGCCCTGGCTGTTGCGGATTGCGGCAATTATCCTGCTCCTCCGGGGCCTGATGGAGAGCCCCTTCCACTGGTCTGCTCTGGCGCCGGCCGGAGTAGCCTTTGCCCTGTCTGTCCTGCTGCGGTAGGCCGGGGGGAGATGCCTCCGGCCTGCTCAGGAAAAAACAGAGGAAAAAATGAAATTTCCTGTTGACAAAGGCTGGCAAATCGGATATACTAACTCTTGCCCTGCGTAAGGGAAAAACATGGCGGCATAGCTCAGGTGGCTAGAGCATACGGTTCATACCCGTAGTGTCCCCGGTTCAAATCCAGGTGCCGCTACCATATCAATTACGGGAGTTCTCCCGTTCCCATATAAAAACGGCCCGGTGGTCAAGCGGTTAAGACTCCGCCCTTTCACGGCGGCAACACGGGTTCGAGTCCCGTCCGGGTCACCACCTTATTTATTGCCGTTTCCATATGGAGGCATAGCTCAGCCGGTAGAGCGTCCGCCTCACACGCGGAAGGTCACAGATTCGAGTTCTGTTGTCTCCACCAGGAAAAGACACCCATTCGGGTGTCTTTTCTTTTTTGATTTTTCCCCTTTATTAGCTCTGTGGATAGCCTAGAGTGCCCTGTCGGTTGGCTTACTCATGAATCAATATGACACCAGATGAGAAATTTTGGAGCTGCAGCAGAAAAAAACTGTGGCACTTTAATGGTTTAAAGTCTTGACTTGCGCGGATGAGTGAACTATAATAATCCAGAACGCGAGTCGCGATCAAATTTATACCTTGTGTGTTGAGGAGGAAAAATCGTGGAAGGATCTACAAGCGGATTGATGCTGGTGCTGGCCAGCACGGTCCTGGTGATGCTGATTGGCTTTGGCATTGCCTTCTATTTCCAGCGCAGGACCAAAACAGCAGAGGACTGGGCTATGGGCGGACGAAGCCTGCCGTCTTATGTAATTGTCTTTACCCAGTTTGCCACCCTGGTAGGCGGCGGTGTGCTGGTGGGCCATGTGAGCATCGGCTTCAGTTATGGTATGGCTCCCTTGACTTACGGAATATGTGGCGCGGCTGGCTGTTTTATCATGGCCATCATCGCAGCTTGGCTTCGTGAGAATGAGTTTACCACTATTCCCGACATTTTTGAGAAAGTTTATGGCAAAAACCGCTTCCTTATGTTAGTGGGTGCCCTGATGGCCATGGTGGTCCCCTTTGGCTGGATCGCCTCTCAGGCCACCGCCTTTGCTAAACTATACACTTCCATAACCGGAATTGACAGCCGGATCCTTGTGGTGGGGATGATTGTAGTCAGTGTGCTGCTGACCCTTCCCTCCGGCTTTAAGGCTGTGGCCTGGACTGATTTTGTGTTTGGCGTGCTGATGCTGGCTTTGTGTCTCCTTACCGGCGTGCAGGCTCTGGATATGGCTGGCGGCTGGGAAAATATTGTGGCCAACCATCCCGCCCCTGAAACACTATCCCTTCCTGGAGGGCTGATGTCCGCTGGCTTCGCCACCACCGCACTGTGGTTCATCGCCGCCACCCCTGGCATGATGACCAACCAGATGACCCTTCAGCGGGTGTGCGCAGCAAACTCCGCAAAGAATGCCCGTCGTACTTTGATTGTGGGCGGTATCCTGATTGCTGGAATTGAGTTGTGGGTGGTGGTAGTAGGCAACGCCTGCCGAGTTCTTAATCCTGGCCTGGCCCCCGAGGATGCTAGCGGCTGGTTCCTGACCCAGATTCCTACCTGGGTGCTGGCTTTGTTCTCCGGCTTTATTGCTACTACTATTCTATCGACCACGGACAGCGCCCTTCAGTCTGTGTCCGTCAATCTGACCCAGGATATCTACAAACAGTTCATAAATCCCAACGCTGAGGACAAGAAGTTGCTGTCCGTGTCCCGAATCTGCACTGTGTTTGTGGCCGTGGCTGCCGTGGCCTTGGCCATCGTATTCCCACGGGTGTTGGATCTGATCGTCGCCTCTTATGCGTACTCAGCCTCCGGGCTGCTGGTGCCTATCTACTGCGGCTATGCTTTCCGAAATAAGAATTTCCTGACTCCGGCTAGCGGTGTCGCGGGCGTAGTGGGTGGAGTGATTGGCTGCGGTCTGGCCCAGGCGTTTGAAGCCTCTCTGCCTGCTGTCTTTGGGATTCAGTTGCCCTATGCCATTTATGGAATCTTGGCTTCCTTCCTCTGCCTGATTGTGGTGGCCCTGGCTACCAGGAAGTCCAAATAAGAATATTTCTGGGGCGCTTGAAGAACAGGAAAAAAAGTGATAAAATTTGAAACCAAGACAGAATGACTGTCGGCGGCGGGCCGTGCTCGCCGCCGACAAGATTACCGAAATAAGGAGGAGTTTATGATGAATACCATTCTGTTAAAGGAATCTGAGATCAAAAAGCTGGTCTCCATGCGGGACATTATTGAGATAGTGGACAAGACCTTCGTGGACTTGGGGGAGGGCAAGACGATCAATCCTACGAAGCTGAACCTGAACCTAGGGGACAGCGAGCCTACCAACCTGCCCTATAAGGCATCCCTCAATGCCATGCCCGCCTATATTGCCTGGCAGGATATGGCTGGCCAGAAGTGGGCCGGTGGCTGGGGCAAGGGCCGTCGTGAGATCGGCCGCCCCTTTATCAACGCCCTGATCATGCTGGTTCATCCCAACTACGGCGACTTCCTGGCCGTGATGGATGGCGCTTGGATTACCAATATGCGCACCGGTGCCCAGACCGCCGTTATCCTGCGCTATCTGTTGAAGGATAAGAAGGATATTACCGTTGGCCTGTATGGCGCCGGTGTCCAGGGCCGTACACAGACCGAGGCCCTGACCGCTATCTTTAATGTCCAAAAGCTGTATGTTTATGACCCCGTGCCCGCTGCCGCCGCCAAGTTTAAAGAGGACATGAAGGACTATGTCCAGGGCGAAATCATCGTGGTGGATCACCCCCAGAAAGCGGCCAAGGCGGATGCGGTCATTACTGTTACTCCTGCTACTCAGGCATTCCTGAAGGGAGAGTGGCTGGAGAAGGGCACCGTCTATTTTGCCATGGGTTCCTACCAGGAATGTGACGACCAGGCGATTCTGGGTGCTGATAAGCTGATCTGTGACCATGTGGGACAGTGTCTCCACCGCGGCAATCTAAAGCATTTGGCTGAAGAGGGTAAGATTACGGAGAATAGCGTGTACTGTACCGTGGGAGAACTGGCTGCCGGCATGAAGCAGGTGGGCGACGTGGCGGATCAGAAGCTGCTGGTGGTCCCCATCGGAATGGGCTGCCTGGATGTAGCTGTGGCTGGCATCGCCTACCGCAAGGCATTCTCCCTGGGTGTGGGGGAGACCTTCGCGTTTGACGAATAAGGAAGGCGGACTCCATGAAGCAAAATTTTGCGGTATTGGGTGCCGGCAACGGCGGACAAGTAATCTCCGCCTATTTGAAACTGTGTGGGAAACATGTGACCCTGTATGACCGCTTTCCTCAAGTCTTAGCGCCGATAAGAGCCAGAGGCGGCATTCAGCTAGAGGGAGTTTCCAAAACCGGTTTTGCCAAGCTGGATCAAATCTGTGAGGATGTGGCCCAGGCGGTAGACGGAGCGGAGATCATCTTTGTAGTACTGCCCGCTTTTGCCCATGCCTATGTGGCCCAGGAGCTGGCAGGCTGCTTGGTGGACGGCCAGACGGTCGTCGTTTGTCCCGGCGCGACCGGCGGCGCGTTAGAATTCCGGGCAATCTGGGACAGGGCCGGCTGTCGGTCCAAGGTCCGCCTGTGTGAGACGAACAGCTTGTTCTATGCTGCCCGGGCCCAGGATGCTGTAGCTACCATTTCCGGAGTGAAGGATGAGCTGTCTCTGGCGGCCCTGCCTGCACAGGATACTCAGGCTATCATTGACGATTTGTCTGATGTGTACCCACAGCTGATTCCCGCAGCCAATGTACTGGAAACCAGCCTAAACAACATGAATACGGTCGTCCACCCTCTGCCAGTTCTGCTCAACGCGGGCAGTATCGAACGAGGGGAAAAGTTCCGCCACTACTTTGACGGCATCACCCCCGCGGTGGGCGAGGTAGTGGAGCAGATGGACCGGGAGCGGGTAGCTGTGGGCAGGGCCTACGGGCTGGATATTCTCAGTCTGAGAGATGCTTATATCCACTACTACCATGTTCAGGCAGAAAAGATGTCAGACCTGTGTCATATGTCCCAGGCCCACGCCAATATTATGGCTCCTGGGGTGCTGGACTCCCGCCTGATCGTGGAGGATGTGCCCATGGGGCTGGTGCCCATCTCCGCCCTCGGCCGGGCAGCAGGGGTGCCCACCCCGATCATCGATTCGGTGATTACGCTGACGGGTGCGCTGGTCGGCCAGGATTTTTGGAAGTCCGGCCGGACGATGGAGTCACTAGGAATTGCCGGGTTGGACCGGGAACAGCTTATGGCGAGGCTGTAAAGCTGTAAATGAGGGAAAACACCTGTGGCTTGTGAACAGCCACAGGTGTTTTTTATGATAAGACTCTGCCAATCTTGGGTGTTGATAATGAAAAATAGGGAGAAAATAGATCGAACTTTAAATTACACAAACAGTTTTATAAACTTTTGGTTTATCGATACTCAGGGTTAACAGAGTGTATGATAAAAAACCAGGGCGACTCGTATGAGTTGCCCTAGTTGATTTTACTATGACCGGTTTTGCGCCTCTACCAGCCGGACGCCGCAGTATTGCTCCCGCAGCTTGGGCTTCTCAATCTTGCCGGTGGGATTCCGGGGAACGTCAGCGAAGATGAGCTTGCGGGGCCGCTTATATCGGGGGAGATCCATACAGTACTGGTTAATTTCGCTCTCGGTACAGGTCATGCCCTCTTTCAGCTGGATGATGGCGGCGGCGATTTCACCCAGTCGGTGATCGGGCAGGCCAATCACAGCCACGTCGTGGACCTTGGGATAGGCGGACAGGAAGGCTTCAATCTGAACCGGGTACAGGTTCTCGCCGCCGGAGATGATCACATCCTTTTTCCGGTCTACCAGATAGATAAAGCCCTCCTCGTCCTGACGGGCCATATCCCCGGTGTGGAGCCAGCCGTTTTCCAGAACCTCGGCGGTGGCCTCCGGATTGTGGTAGTAGCACACCATAACGCCGGGTCCCTTGACGCACAGCTCGCCTACATCACCCTGCTTCACCAGGGTATTCTGTTCGTCCACAATTTTTACCTTCCAGCCATAGCCGGGAACCCCGATGGCCCCCACTTTGTCCAGGTGATCCATGCCCAGATGGACACAGCCAGGGCCGGTGGACTCGGACAGGCCATAATTGGTATCGTACTTGTGGTGGGGAAAGTAGCGCATCCAGTGTTTGATGAGGGAGGGAGGGACTGGCTGGGCGCCAATGTGCATGAGCCGCCACTGGGACAGATGGTAGTCCTCCAGCTCCAGGTCCCCTCGGTCTAGGGCGGCCAGGATGTCCTGACACCAGGGGACCAACAGCCAGACGATGGTGCACCGCTCAGAGGAGGCGGCCTCGAAGATAGCCTGTGGCGTGTTGCCTTTCAGCAGAACTGCCCGGCTTCCAGTGAACAGAGAACCAAACCAGTGCATCTTGGCGCCCGTGTGGTACAGGGGCGGGATGCACAGGAAAACATCCTCATGGGTGGTGGCGTGGTGGATGGCCTCCATCCGGGCGGACTGGATCAGGGCCTGGTGCTTGAGTAGGATAGCCTTGGGAAAGCCGGTAGTCCCGGAGGAGTAATAGATGGCGGCTTCGTCCTCGTCATCGATCAGCACCTTGGGAGCGACGCTGGAACAGTTGGCGGTGGCTCGGTGGTAGTCCTCGGCAAAGGAGGGGCAGGTGTCGCCCACGAAGAAAAGGAGCATCTGCCGGGATATCTTGGGCACAATGGCCTCCACTCGGCCGATGAACTCCGGCCCGAAGAACAGCACATCCACGTCAGCCAGCTTCAGGCAGTAGTCGATCTCGTCGGAGGTATAGCGGAAATTGAGAGGGACGGCCACCGCTCCGGCCTTTAAAACTCCGAAGTAAATGGGGAGCCACTCCAGGCAGTTCATCAGCAGGATAGCGACCTTCTGTCCTCTGCGGATGCCCCGACCCAGGAGCATATTGGCAACCCGGTTGGCTTTCTCGTCAAAGACGGACCAAGTGATCTCCCGGCGGTAGGGGACGGAGGAGGTGGGCTGGATCAACTCGTACTCCTTCCAGGTGACCCGCTGTTCCTCCTGGATCTCGGGGTTGATCTCTACCAGGGCGATTTCCTCACCGTATAGTTTGCTGTTGCGCTCCAACAGATCCGTGATAGGCATGGCGCTCATATCCTTTCCAAGGCCGGATTCGGCCAGGTGCTTTATTGATTTCAACCTTTAAACCGTTAAAGTATCATAACCCATTTGCGGCCTGTTGTCAAGAGGGAAACGCCAACGGGGATGGAGGCGAGGCTGTAATTGATAAAAGCAGCATTAGGTAGGCAGTCCTGTCCAGCCCCTGTACCCGGAAGTAAACGGGGAAAGTCGTTCAAAGAACAAAAATGGACTTGACAAATGATGCCAGAGGTGTATAATGCGAACTAATAAAGTGTGGACGGAAACAAAGTAGGGCGCGGGTCCGGCTGTACAGAGAGTTCCCGGTAGGTGTGAGGGGCACAGCTTCGCGTTTGAAATTTCATTTCCTGAGCTGTCCGAGGAAAGGCTTTGGGCTGAGTAGAGCGGATCGGGTCCTCCCGTTACAGAGGCTGGGTGTTGTTGGACACCCGATAAGACTGTCCCTATGGGGACGGTGAACAGAGGTGGTACCACGGGAGACGTTTCCCGTCCTCTAGCGGCTTGGGCTGCTAGGGGGTTTTTTGTTTTTTAGTAGAATTTGGCCCCGTAAAAAGAGAAAGGCTCATTTACTTTTTTGCTTTTGTGTGCTACACTTTACACAAGTAAATTCTCCTGGAGGAGAAGAAACTTGGAAAAGGAGCGAAGACAATGGCGAAAGGGGAAAAGAAAGGCCGAAGCCTGGCCCTGTACGAAACTATTTTGAAGCTGAAGGATCTAGACGAGTGCTGCCGGTTTTTTGACGACCTGTGCACCCCGACCGAGCTGCGCAGCCTGGAGCAGCGGTTCGATGTGGCGGTCTACTTGCAGCAGGGGTTGGTCTATTTGGACATTCTGGAGAAAACCGGGGCCTCCAGTGCCACCATTAGCCGGGTCCGCCGGTCCATGCTGGACAACGGCGCCGGCGGTATTATGCGGGAGGTTATTCAGCGGGAAACTCTTCACAACAGGGGAAGCGACGAATAAATATTAGGAAAGCAGGGAAGAAACATGAGACAACTGATGCTGGGTAATGCCGCCGTTGCCCGTGGGCTTTATGAGGCCGGGTGCTGCGTGATCTCCAGCTACCCCGGTACCCCCAGTACTGAAATTACCGAGGAGGCCGCCAAGTTCGACGATATCTACTGTGAGTGGGCCCCCAACGAGAAAGTGGCTATGGAGGTGGCCTTCGGCGCCAGCCTGGCTGGGAAGCGGGCCTTCTGTGGCATGAAACATGTGGGGTTGAATGTGGCCGCTGACCCTCTATTTACTATGAGCTATACCGGCGTGAACGGCGGTATGGTTATCGGCGTGGCTGACGACGCGGGGATGCATTCCTCTCAAAATGAGCAGGATTCCCGCCGCCACGCCATTGCCGCCAAGGTGCCTATGCTGGAGCCTTCCGACTCCGCCGAAGCCTTGGCCTTCACCAAGCTGGCCTTTGCGCTGTCCGAGGAGTTCGACACCCCGGTGCTGCTGAAAATGTGTACCCGGGTGGCCCACTCCCAGTCTCTGGTGGAGTTGTCCGACCGGGAGGAGAGGCAGACCGTCCCCTATGAGAAGAACATCGCCAAATATGTGATGATGCCGGGCAACGCCATCCGCCGCCACCCCGCAGTGGAGGAGCGCACCGGCCGGCTGCGGGAGTGGGCGGAGACTGCTCCCATCAATCGGGTGGAGATGGGCGGTACCGGCCTGGGCATCATTACCTCCTCCACCAGCTACCAGTATGTGAAGGAGGTCTTTGGGGACAGCGTGTCCGTGCTGAAGCTGGGTATGGCCAACCCCCTGCCCGTCAGGCTGATCCGGGACTTCGCCGCCAAGGTGGACAAGCTGGTGGTGGTAGAGGAGCTGGACCCCATCATTGAGGAGCACTGCCGCGCCCTGGGCCTGGAGGTGTCCGGCAAGGATGTACTGCCTATGGAGGGGGAGTTCTCCCAGAACCTGGTGGCCGCCCGGCTGGGCGGGACCGTACATAGCGGGAAGGCTCTGGACGACGCCATTCCGCCCCGGCCTCCGGTCATGTGCGCCGGCTGCCCCCACCGCGGGCTGTTCTACACCTTGAACAAAAACAAGTGCACCGTCCTTGGGGATATCGGCTGCTATACTCTGGGAGCGGTGGCCCCCCTGTCCGCCATGGATATGACTTTGTGTATGGGGGCCTCCATCTCCGCCATCCACGGCTTCAACAAGGCCCTGGGCACGGAGAGTGAGGGCAGGACGGTGGCCGTCATCGGCGATTCCACCTTTATGCACTCTGGAATGACCGGATTAGCTAACATCGCCTATAACCAGTCCAATTCTACCGTCATTATCCTGGATAACTCCATCACCGGCATGACTGGCCACCAGCAGAATCCCACTACCGGCTACAACATCAAGGGCGACCCCGCCGGCAAGATCGACCTGGAGGCCCTGTGCCGGGCCATGGGCTTCAACCGGGTGCGGGTGGTGGATCCCTATGACCTGAAGGCCACCGACCAAGCAGTGAAGGAGGAGCTGGCCGCGGACGAGCCCTCCGTCATCATCAGCCGCCGGCCCTGCGCCCTGCTGAAATACGTTAAGCACAAGGCGCCGCTGAAGGTAAACACAGACAAGTGCATTGGCTGTAAGAGCTGTATGAAGATCGGCTGCCCTGCCATCTCCATGAAGGAGGGCAAGGCCCATGTGGACAACACGCTGTGCGTGGGCTGCGGCGTTTGTGAGCAGCTGTGCCCCGTGGGGGCCTTCGAGAGCACCGGCAAGGAGGGTTAAGGCATGGAAACCAAGAATATTATGATTGTGGGCGTAGGGGGACAGGGCTCCCTGTTAGCCAGCAAGCTGCTGGGCCACCTGCTGATGGAGCAGGGCTATGACGTGAAGGTGTCCGAGGTCCACGGCATGTCCCAGCGGGGCGGAAGCGTGGTCACCTATGTGCGCTACGGGGAAAAGGTGTGCTCCCCCGTCATTGACAAGGGAGAAGCGGACTATATCGTGTCCTTCGAGCTGCTGGAGGCCGCCCGCTGGCTGGCCTACCTGAAGCCAGATGGACAGATTGTCACCTCTACCCAGCAGATCGATCCTATGCCCGTCATCACCGGCGCGGCCCAGTACCCCGAAAATTTGGTGGAGAAGATGAAGGCCGCCGGCGCCAAGGTGGACGCCCTTGACTGCTTGGCCTTGGCCGAGGAAGCTGGCTCCTCCAAGGCGGTGAACATCGTCCTGATGGGCCGCCTGTCCCACTACTTCGAACTGCCCGAGGAGGCGTGGCACAAGTCCCTGGAGGCCATGGTGCCCCCAAAGTTCCTGGAACTGAATAAGAGAGCGTTTGAGCTGGGGAAGAACGCATAAGGCAGCCGGAAATTTGAAAAGGCGGTGTAGTTTGCGGGACAAGAGATTACAGAAGTTGGAGCGCCACTTTGCTGTCCTGTGTAACGGGGCAAAGGTGAACATATTAAACTATCACCTGAAACGGGAAGCGGACGGCAGTCTGGTTTTAGAGCTTATTACGAAGATCAGAAGCCCCGTGCTGTCACAAGGGGTGGTTGAGTTTGAAATGAACGACAGTGGAGCACTGCATTTTTCCGGCAAATGGATGGGCGAATTTCACCAGCCGAATGTCACCCGGTATTACTATCTGGTCAAACAGCAATTATATCCGAACGAAGAACAAGTTGGGACTTAGGGGGAGCAGGATGGGAAGTGTTCTGCTGGTGGGCGCCGGCGGTGCCCTGGGGGCTGTGTGCCGCTATGGGATAAGCCTGCTGCCATGGCGGGGGGAGTTCCCCCTGCTCACCCTGTGTACTAACTTCCTGGGGGCTCTGGCCATCGGCTTTGCCGTCGGACTGGCCGGGCAGCGCCGCCTTTCCCCCGGCTGGACTCTGTTCTGGAAGACCGGGGTGTGCGGCGGCTTTACCACCTTCTCCACTTTTTCTCTGGAGAGCTTCACCCTGCTGGAGCGGGGAAAGTGGCTTCTGTGCGGGGGATATATGTTTCTAAGCGTGGCGCTGTGCCTGCTGGGAGTGGCCCTGGGGCAGAGGTTGAGCGGGGATGCCTGAATCGGCCCTGTATGTCAGGAACAAAAGGGCGGCGATTGCCGCCGCCCTTCTATTTTTCCATATTTTTTGATATGCCGCCCAATTTGTCCTGGAAGATTTGTCAGGATTGGGCCTTTCTGAACGCAAGAATCAAAAGAAGCTGGAAAGCACGAGAGAAAACTGGAAAGGACTGATACCCATGGAGAGATATTACCAGCCAGAGATCGAAACCGCGTCCCAGGAGCAGATCCGCGCTTGGCAGGACGAGCGCCTGGTCAAGCAGGTGAAACACGTCTGGGACAACGTGCCTTACTACCGCAAGAAGATGGAGGAGAAGGGGCTGACTCCTGACGACATCAAGGGCGTGGATGACCTGCATAAGCTGCCCTTTGTCACCAAGGCCGACCTGCGGGAGGCATATCCCTACGGACTAGTGGCCAAACCCCTGAAGGACTGCGTGCGCATCCAGTCCACCTCTGGCACCACTGGCAAGCGGGTGGTGGCTTTCTACACCCAGCACGATATCGACCTGTGGGAGGACTGCTGTGCACGGGCCATCGTGGCCGCCGGCGGCACCAACGAGGACGTGTGCCAGGTGTCCTACGGCTACGGCCTGTTTACTGGCGGACCCGGACTCAACGGCGGCAGCCACAAGGTTGGCTGTCTGACCATCCCCACCTCCTCCGGCAATACGGAGCGGCAGATCATGTTTATCCGGGACTTAAACGCCACCATTCTGTGCTGCACCCCCTCCTACGCGGCTTACCTGGGCGAGTCTATGAAAGAGATGGGCCTGACCCCCGACCAGATTCCCCTGAAGGCGGGCATCTTTGGGGCCGAGGCGTGGAGCGAGGAGATGCGCCAAGACATCCAGAATACACTGGGTATTAAAGCCTATGATATATACGGCTTGACGGAGCTGTCCGGCCCCGGCGTGGCCTTCGAGTGCTCCGCCCAGTCTGGGATGCATATCAATGAGGATCACTTTATCGCGGAGATCATCGACCCGGACACCGGCGAGGTGCTGCCCGAGGGCAGCCAGGGCGAGCTAGTATTTACCTCCATTACTAAGGAGGCGTTCCCCCTGCTGCGCTACCGTACCCGGGACATCTGCGTGCTCAGTCATGAGCCTTGCCCCTGCGGCCGCACTCATGTGAAGATGACGAAGCCCCGCGGCCGCACCGACGATATGCTCATCATCCGGGGTGTCAATGTGTTCCCCTCCCAGATCGAGACCGTGCTCCTCAACCATGGCTACCCCGCAAACTACCAGATCATCGTGGACCGAGTGAAGTCCACCGATACTCTGGACGTTCAGGTGGAGATGACCCCCGAGATGTTCACCGACAATCTGGGCGAGATCAGCCGCCGCCAGAAGGAACTGGTGGATGGGCTGCGGTCCATGCTGGGACTGGCCGCCAAGGTCACCCTGGTAGCCCCCAAATCTATCGTCCGTAGCGAGGGCAAGGCGGTGCGCGTCATCGACAAGCGCAAGATCTGAAACTAAAGGAGGAAAGCGGTATGAATATCAAGCAGATCTCCGTCTTTGTGGAAAACAAGCCGGGCGCCCTGTATGCCATGACCGGGGTGCTGGCTCAGAACCAGATCGATATGAGGGCCCTGAATGTGGCCGAGAGCAGCGACTTCGGTGTGGCCCGCGTAATCGTGGATGATGTCTATAAGGCCGCCACGGTACTGAAGGAGGCGGGCTATGTCCACAATATCACCCCTGTGCTGGGGGTAGCCATCCCTGATGTGCCCGGCGGACTGAACAAAGTGCTCCAGGTACTCACCGATGCCAAAGTCAATGTGGAGTATATGTACGCTTTCCTGGGCGGTAAGGATACCACCAACGCCTATATGGTATTCCGGGTGGCCGACAACGAGGCGGCTGCCGCCGCCCTTGCGTCCCGAAGCATCAAGACGGTGGACCAGGAGGAGATGAACAACCTGTAAGGACGGGGTGTCCAAACCTTTCACAACGGCAGAGGCCGCCCATTGGGCGGCCTCTGCCGTTGTGAAAGGAAGGATTTGTCTTCGGGCGGGTCCATAATGATAGAAGATCCATGCTGGCCTTATCGAGTCCACACCATCCGATATTCCATCTCTCCGGTATGCTCATCCAGCCCTTCCCGCTGTATCACGAACCGTTCCCTCTGATAAAAGGCGACCGCTCTGGAATTTTTCTGGTATACGTTTAGCTCCAGTCGGTCTTTGCGGGCCTTTACAAAGTCCAGCAGCCGTTTCCCAACCCCTTGGGATTGTGCCTCCTGGCGGATAAATATTCCCTCTATGTAACTGCCGTTGAGGCCCACGAAGCCCTGTATGGCTCCCTCTCTCTCACAAAGATAGACCTCGGCTTGGGCAAGGGCCTCCGTTACTTCGGACAACTGGCCTTCCCAATATTGGGAAGGAATAAAAGCGTGGGCTGAGAGATTGGTATTGAGCCAGATAGCGGACACAGCGCTGATATCCTCCGTCTGTAAAGCTCTGATCATAATTCGCTCCTAAGAGATGATTTGGGGTGTCTGATACCATTATATCACAAGCGGGGAAGGGTAGCAACGGAACGAGGGGATATAAAATGCTCTCTGTGATTGTGCTGCTGATTGGCATACTGCTGATGGGAGCGGGCCTGTATGACCGGACTGTGTTTTAGAGAAAAAAGCTCCGCTTTGAGTGATTTCAAAGCGGAGCTTTTTTGTAAATTTATACATTTAGTATCACTCTTGCCAGGCCAATGGCTGCCAAATGGGCAGGATAGAAGGCATAGAAAAACCACTTTGGCACCTTGATGCCTGTGTGGGTGGGGAGAAAGATGGGAAAGGCAGACAGGACAGCGAAGATGGTCCAGTTGATGGCGTGTCCGGCGATCTTCACACTGAGGGGGTCCTCCATTTGTCCGCCCCACAGGGCAGGCAGCCAGAAGAGCACATAGACGGCCGCCCCCAGGACGGGTCTGTTTCGGCACAGATAGAAAATGAGCATCAGCACGATGCCGTTGGCCGAGTAATCAAAATTGACAAAGCTAGCCAGCAGGAATAGGGCGAGGAACAGCCACCACCGTCTGGTATGGACTCCCCACAGGGCTAGCAGGCTCACCAGCAGCGTGAAAAAGATGTTCATATTCATCCACTCCGCTTGCCAGTCCCAGGGGTGAAAGGCAAAGATGTAGAAGGGCTGGGAGATCAGGGCGAAGGCCCCCAGCCGCAGGAGGTATTTCCTGATGTCGCGGGTGTACAGCAGACCCACCGTCAGACAGTAGGCGAAGATGGGGAAGGCCAGCCGCCCCGCCCATCGAAAGGCGTGGTACTCCGGAAAAAAGGCGGTGCCCACATGGTCAATGACCATGGAAAGAATGGCGATCAGTTTAAGAAAGTCAGTGTCCAGATTCGTTTTCAACTTGGGCGCGGTGAGCGGTTTGGTTTCCATACAGGTCCTCCTTGTATAGGCTTTCGTCCGATGTCGCGACAGTATAACACTGTCGCTGGCAAAACGCAAGACGTTTTGCCCTGACAGGACTGGGGACCGTCCGAGAAAGCTCTGTCCCTTTGGAAAAACTTACCTTGACACAGGAGGTTTATTATAGTAAACTTAATTGAGATAGGTTTATTGTGATAAACTTGAGAAGGTGAGTCTGTGGAAAAGCTGTTTGAGGGGGAATACCGCGTGATGGAGGTGCTGTGGGACAGCGGGCCGGTAAGCTCCACCCAACTGGTTTCCCTGTGCGGAGAGCGGCTGGACTGGAACAAGAGCACTACCTACACCGTTCTGCGGCGGCTAAAGAATAAGGGCTTAGTGCGCCACCAGAACACAGTGGTTACCCCTCTGGTTACCCGGGAGGAGGTCATCCGGGCCCAAGGGGAGGAGTTGGTGAGGCGGGCAGGGGGACTGCCCCTGTTTATGACCGCCTTCCTCAGCGGCCGAAAGCTTACCGCCCAGGAGGCGGAGGAGCTGAAGGAGCTGATCGACGAGAAAATGGGGGAGGGATAAAGCCGTGGAGCTTGTGGCGCGGTTCTGCTGGTGCGCCATGCTGCAGATGCTCAATTGGAGTATTTACCTGGGAATGGCCCTGGCCGCCCTTCTGGCCCTGAGACCCATGACCCGGCGGCTCCTGGAGCCCCGGCAACGGGTAGCCCTGTGGGGGGTGGTGTGGCTGTCCTTCTGCTTGCCCCAGTGGATAAACCTGCTTGACCGGGTGCCCCTGCCCTTCACCCTCCGCTCTTTCCTGACTCCCCGGACTTATTGCGACAGCGGCTTTGACCATTTCCCTATGTATCTGCCTGAGATTACTGGGGAGGGGACCTATCACCTTGCCCTGCCTGGGGGCTTTTCCATTCCCATCCAGGTGTCCTGGCAGGGGATGGTGCTTCTGGTGCTGCTGGGAGCGGCCTATTTTGTGGTGATTTTTAGCCTGGCTCGCTGGTCAGACCGGGGAGTCAGGAAACTGGCCAGCCAGGGGAGGGCGCTGGAAACGGAGGACTATGAACGGCTGGGGCTGACCATGGCCGAGGGCCAGAGCATCAAGCTGTGTCCGGACCTGCCCACCAGCTTTGTGCTCCGGCGCAAGGGCGGACATGACATCCTGCTTCAGAGAGAGCTGACCGGCGAGCAGATGAAATTGGTGCTCATCCATGAGCGAGAGCATGTGAAACAACGCCATCCCTGGCTCCAGGGGATTGCTTCTGCGGTCTGGATCCTCAATTTCTGGAATCCCCTGGTGTGGCTGGCCTACCGGGCCTTCCGCTTAGACATGGAGCTGGCTTGTGATCAGGGGGTGCTGGAGCAGCTGGACTTGGAGGGCCGGCGGAGCTATGCCCGGACTCTGGTAGAGCTTGCCAGCGACCGCCCAGTATGGGGTGGGGTTACCTCCTTCGGCGAGTGTGACGCAGCCCTCCGTGTCCGGCAGGCTGCCAACTGGCAGCCCGATTACAGAAGCTCCGGGCCGGGGGCGTCACGGAGCGGGGACAGGAAAACGGTCCTGGGCTGGGCAGCGGCCGCCGCCCTGGCTGCCTTTCTTCTGGCAGGGGGCCCCTACCGTGCCCTGGATGCCGATGTCCTGGATGTGATGGAGCGGTACCAGATCTGGTCCATGATGGCAGAGGAGGCGGACTGGGACGAGGATACAATTTTCTACGCGGCGGAGGATGGGAGCAGTTATATCTCGGTCCGGTTTCAGGATCTGAATGGTACCTGGTGCCACGCCCTGTTCCGGCGGTGGTTTTGGGGGGATACTATCGACTTCCACTTCACACCTGACGGCAGATCGCCGGACCAAGACCAGAGACTGGACTACTGGGTGCTGCTTCCGGGCGGAAAAACAGAGCCCCTGTCATAAGACAGGGGCTCTGTTCTGTTCAATGCCGGTCCTGCTTCCTGGCTGCCAGATGTTCCATCATGGCCCGGTCAAAGGACAGGCAGGAGCCAAAGGGGTCCACCACAAAGCCCGCCGCCCGGTTGTCCCGCAGGACCATGGCGGCGTAGTCGTCAAAGGTGAGAACCAGAGTTTGCTGGTTTTTGGGGCCGCACAGCTTGCGCAGCTCCTCCCAGCAGGTGAAGGCGGGGAAAAAGGGCTGCCCCTCCTGATTGGGCAGCAGTTGGAACTGGATGGCGGTGCCCTCCCCCAGTGGGGCGCTCTCCTGCTGCTCCGGGGCGGGAGAGATGGTCACCGGGGCCAAAAAACGGGCCTTGGAGATGACGATGTCCAGCACTGCCTCCCGGCTCGCCCGGCTGCCCTGGGCGGCCATATCAGCGACCGCCTGGGCCAGTTCCGGGTTGGTGATAGGTTGTGTGAGATCACTCATGGAAAAGACCTCCTAATCAAAAATATCCGGCGCCTTAGGACAGCCCTAGCAGCCTCTGGGCGTTACCGCCCAGAATGGCCTCCAGGTCCGGCTGACTTAGGGGCAGGGCCCGGAGCTGGGCGATGCCCTCTTCCTGCCCACGCCAGGGGCTGTCGGTGCCGAAGAGTATCCGGTGTGCGCCAAAGGTGTCCACCATGCGCAGAAACTGGGCCTTGGACATTAGATCCAGCTCCTCCGGAGCGAAGTGGCCGTCCCCCCTGTGGGCAATCCGGCCCAGGGCGTAGGCGGTGTCCAGATAGACATGGGTATGGGGCAGCAGCTCCTCCACTTGGTCCCAATTTCTCCACCCACCCATGTGAGCCAGAATGAGCTGGAGGGGGCCTGCCTGTTCCACCGCCCGGAGGACCATCTCTGGGGAGCAATTTACTTGGCCGGGAAAGCCGATATCCAGTCCGGCGTGGGTCAGCACAATGAGGCCCAGCTCTCCGCACCGGTCCAGGATGCGCAGGTAGCGGGGGTCGTCAAAGTCCACCCCCTGGTAGACGGGGTGGACCTTAATGCCCTTCATACCTAGGGCGGCCACCCGTCCCAGTTCCTCCTTCCAGCCGTCGAAGTCCGGGTGCATACAGCCGAAGGAGAGAATGCCATTCCCCTGGCTGTTCAGGCGAGCGGAGGCGTCATTGATGTGGACCACTTGGCGGGGGCTGGTGGCCACGGGGAGGACCAGGGAGAAATCTACTCCAGCGGCGACCATGGAGGCCCGCAGGCCCGCTTCTGTCCCATCGGTAAAGGGGCGGGTGTGGGAAATATCCTGTAATTTTTGAATGGTGGAGGCGGCGATGCGCTCCGGAAAGGTGTGGGTATGGATATCGACGACCATAGAAAACTTCCTTTCGGAAATGAGGATAGAACATACCGTCAGGGCCCACAAAGTGGGCCCTGACAGAGTCGTGTGCTTATTTAGGATACCACAGCGCCCGCCTTTTTGCAAAGAGGGAATTTATTTGTCCCCCAGGGCCTGGCTTTGCCGGACCAGCACCTTCTCGTCGTAGCAGGAGAAGGCGTCCTCTACCAGCGCACGGTCCGGCTTGGCGGTGCAAAGGGAGACCAGGGGAACGATCACAAGACCAGCGACCATGCAGAACGCCCCAGCGTTGATGGGGGACTGAAGGAGGGCGGGAAGGACGGACTTTAGAGGGCTGATGACAGCCAGCATAAAGACGGTGGAAAACAGGAAGCTGGTCCAGCAGGCGGCCTTGGTGGCCCTCTTCCAGTACAGGCCAAAAAGGAAGGGGGCCAGAAAGGCGCCGGCCAGGGCGCCCCAGCTGACGCCCATGAGCTGGGCGATGAAGGTGACGTTGGACCTGTATTGAATGATGGCCAGCACCACGGAGATGGCGATAAACACCACGATGAGGCAGCGCATGACAAAGACCTGGCGCTTCTGGTCCATGTCCTTCCAGACGTGGTCCTTCAGCAGATCCAGAGTCAGCGTAGAGCTGGAGGTGAGCACCAGGGAGGACAGGGTAGACATGGAGGCGGACAGCACCAGGACCACCACCACCGCCAGCAGAACGTCTGGCAGGCCGGACAGCATAGTGGGGATGACGGAGTCATAGCCGTTGGCGGCAATATCGATCTGGCCGCTGAACAGCCGGCCGAAGCCCCCCAGGAAGTAGCAGCCCCCGGCCACGATGACGGCAAAGAGGGTGGAGATGACCGTACCGGTGTCGATGGCCTTCTCGCTCTTGATGGCGTAGAATTTCTGGACCATCTGGGGCAGTCCCCAGGTGCCGAGGGAGGTGAGGACCACCACGCCCAGCAGGTTCAGGGGGTCGGGGCCGAAGAAGGAGGCAAAGACGCCGGGGGCGGCGGACACCTCCGGGTCGCTCACCTGGGCCAGCCCCTCCAGGGCAGCCAGAAAGCCCCCCTGGCTGTTCAGGACGGCGGCAATCACCGCCACGATGCCAAAGATCATGATGATGCCCTGGATAAAGTCGTTGATGGCGGTAGCCATATAGCCCCCGGCGATGACATACACTCCAGTGAGCACTGCCATGACTACCACACACACGGAGTAGTCGATGTCAAAGGCCATGCCGAACAGCCTGGACAGGCCGTTGTACAGACTGGCGGTGTAGGGGATAAGGAAGATGAAGATAATGACTGAGGCGGCGACCTTCAGGGACCTGGAGCCAAACCGCTTGCCAAAAAATTCGGGCATGGTGGCGGAGTCCAGGTGCTGGGTCATGATGCGAGTCCGGCGGCCCAGCACGACCCAGGCCAACAGAGAGCCCAGGATAGCGTTGCCGATGCCCGCCCAGGTGGCGGCAATACCGTACTTCCACCCAAACTGCCCGGCGTATCCCACAAAGACTACGGCGGAGAAGTAGGAGGTGCCGTAGGCGAAGGCGGTGAGCCATGGTCCGACAGACCGCCCACCCAGCACAAAGCCGCTGACATCGGTGGCGTGTTTCCGGCAATACAGACCGATGCCCACCATGACGGCGAAGAACACCAGCAGCATACCCAGCTTGATACCCATTTTGAACCAGTCCTCTCATCAAACACATTTGGTTTATTAGTTTGATGCGTTAAAGTTTAACGCACAAAAGCGATAAAGTCAAGAGAGAATTTGATTGTTTGGGAAAAAAGTTTTTCCAAGCTGGGATGCTCCCGATCAGAAGGGGCCGGGAAACAGGGCGATGAAGGGGGCTGCGGGGACTGGGTGGGAAAGCGGCAGATTTGCAAGTGGATGATTGAAGGGACGCTCCCGACACTGGGAACGTCCCTTTGTCACACGGCCAGGAGGAGATAGCCACCCAGCAGTATTGTCAGAAAAACCAAATTGGCCGCAGTGAACCACAACAGGTATTTTCCCTTTTTGTGGGGAGAGCGGCGGACCACCTGCTTATAGGAGATCAAACTGGCCATAGAGGCGATCAGCGTACCCAGTCCCCCCAGATTAGTGCCAACCAGTAGTGCGGTCCCGTTGTCTGTAAAACCAGACAGCAGCAGGGCGGCGGGCACATTACTGAGCGCCTGGCTAGCCAGGACGGCGCATACCGCCTCATGGTGAGCGAGGACGGCCTGGAAAAAGTCATGGCAGGCGGGCAGGCGGCTTAGGTTGCCCACAAAGAGAAAGAAGCCTACAAAGGTGGCCAGCAGGGACCAGTCCACCCGGACCAGCACACGGCGGTCTACCAGGGCAGTGAGCAGGGCCACCAGTACGCATAACAGCGCCACAGGCAGGGCTTTCGCCACTGCGGCCAGACAGAGGACAAAGAGGATGAGGTAAAAGCCCAGACGCCTGCCTTCGGAAATCGCGGGAGGTGTCAGCTTGGGTAGGGACAAGGGGGTGGAGCGGCGGCACAGAAGGAACAGTAGAATCAGCAGACCGGAGGCGGCGGTGAGGGGGAGCATGGACCGGAAAAACTCCCCAAGGCTCATCTGATAGTGGGAGTAGAGGTACAGGTTTTGGGGATTGCCGATGGGGGTAGCCATACTGCCTAGATTGGCGGCAATGGTCTGCATGGCCACCACAGGGATCAGGCGGTCCTCCTCTCCGGCTAGCTCTAGTACCTCCATTGCGAAGGGAACAAAGGTGATAAGGGCCACATCGTTGGTCACTGCCATGCTGAAAAAGAAGGGCAGGAAGATGAGCGCACCCTCCAACTGTCTGGTCGTGGCCGTCCGCTCCAGCAGATGCTCACCCAGACGGCGGAACAGACCCAGCCCCTGGAGCCCTGCCATCACCGCCATCAAAGAAAAGAGCAGCCCCAGGGTGCCGCCGTCGATATAATCCAGATAGGCCCGGTCCGGGGGGACCAGAAAGGCTGTGGCCGCCGCCAGCAGCCAGGCGATGGACAGCACCGTTTCCCGCCGTAAAAATACTATGAGCTTTTGCAACACACATCTCTCCATTCGGGAGGATATGTTAGCACAGACAGGGGGAAAAATCAAAGAAAATATTTTTGTGGGGGAGAGGCTGGAGGATATCGAATTACCATATGTCAGCGCTTTGGAGGATAGAGAAATAGGAAAACCCCCAAGCCAAAATGGCTTGGAGGCTTGTTAAGCCGTCCGGGACAGAAGCTTTTCCTGCCGGAGGACACGGAGAAGAAAGAGAAGGGAGAGAATGGCGGTGAGTACTCCGGTAGAGGTGGAGATGAGCCACACCCCATCCAGCCCCAGGGCGCCGGGCAGTACAAGCAGGGACAGGAGGGGGAAGACAAGAGTCCGGCTGAACGCCAGGACCAGGGAAAGCCCCGGTCGATTCAGGGCGGTAAAGAAGGAGCTGAGGCAGGTGCTCACCCACCCAAGGAGATAGGACAAGGAGAAGAGCTCCATGGCCCGCAGGGTCATGTCCAGCAGAGCTGAGTCCTCCTCCTTGAGGAACAGGGGGATGACCTGTTCGCCTCCGAGCTGCATCCAGACCAGCACAGCCAGGGAGATAGTAGCCGCCGCCGTCAGGACTCGCTTCTCCAGGGCGAACATACGGGTACGGCTGCCGGCACCATAGTTATAGCTGATGGCGGGCTGCATGGAGTCGGCCATGCCGAAAAGGAGGGCGCCGACGATGCTGTCCACATACATCACGATGGAAAAGGCGCTTACCGCCGGGGTGCCGGCCAGATGGAGCAGTACACTGTTGAGGATGACCATGAGCACCGAGCCGGCGATGCTGGAGAAGAATTCTGAGCTGCCATTTGCCAGCAGGGCAGCCAGCTGATGGAGAGGTACCCGGCCCCGGACAAAGCGTAGGGGCAGTTTTTTTCGTAGGAAGGGGAGCAGGCCAAGGACTGTGCCCAGGGCCATCCCAATGCAGGAAGCCAGGGCCGCCCCGGCCACTCCCCAACGGAAGACAATAAGGAATAGAGCGTCCAGTACAATGTTCACAAGGGAGGTGAACACATTGATTCCCATGCTGTACCGGACCCGGCCGCAGATGCGCAGATAGTTGTCCAATGCGAAAAAGAGCATGATAAAGGGGGCCAGCAGAGCATAGACCCGCAGGTAATCCACTGCCATAGCGGTGACCTGACGCTCCGCGCCCATGAGTGCCACTGCGGGCCCGGCCAAGAAGAAACCCGCCGCTCCGATTAGAAGAGAGAGCAGAAGGATGAGCTTGGAGCAGAAGCTGAAAATACGGCTGGCCTCCTCGGACTTCTGCTCCCCCAGGCGAATCGCAATCTGGACCGAAGAGCCCACGGCTACCAGATCGATCAGGGCAAAGCTGATTAAAAGCAGGGGCATGACTAGGTTAACGGCGGCCAGGGCGTCGGCCCCAACATAGCGGCCCACAAAGATGCCGTCCACTACTGTATAGAGCGAGGTGACCGCCATGCTGACCATACTGGGCAGAGCACATCGGAAAAAGAGCCGGGTAGGGGAAAGGGTGATAAAAATACGTTCTTGCTGTGTCATATTAAAGATCCTTTTGATACTCCTTGCTGAATATGTCTAAAATCGCGCAGAACAGGTCAATTTCATCCTGGGAGTAGGCGGCCTCCACCTGACGAGCCGCACGCTCCAGCGGACGGTCATAGGCTTTTAGCGCCAAGGCGGCCGGCCCGGTAACTGACAAGTAGCTGACACGCCGATCCTCCTCGCTCCGGGTTTTGGTTACCAGGCCCAGCTTGACCAGTTCCCCGACTTTGATGGTGGCTGCCGCGCGAGAGATGTGCAGGGTGTCTGCCAAGGTGGTGACAGTGCACACGCCCAGGGCCTGCTGATAGGAGATGACATCCAAATACATGATGCTGTTATAGGACAACTCACCTCCTCCAGTCTTGTTTACTTGGCGCAGGTCACTGACGGTAGAGTCATAATAAAATCTGCACAGACTGTCACGCAGATCCATAAAACAAGCACCCCCCTTTTTTTGATAGTTAACCGAATTTAATTAAATTTGCTTAATCAATATAACAGAGGATTACAATATTGTCAAGGAGGAAAGAGAGGGATTCTAAGAAGTGAAAACTCCGTCCAGGCATCGCCTGGACGGAGTAGATGTACAGGAGGGGGAAGGAAAGATATACTCACAGATCCTCCCCGCTGATGACTTGTGCCTTAATCAGATTGGTGGAGCCGCTCTTGCCCAGGGGTACCCCGGCGGTGATCACGACCGTGTCCCCAGCCTGGACCAGCCGTTCCTTCAGAGCCACCTCGGCGGACAGAGAGAAGATGCGGTCGGTGGAGTTGACCTCTCCGGTGAGGAAGGGGATGACACCCCAGCAGATGTTTAGCTGGCGGCGCACCTTCTCATGCATGGTCAGGGCGGCCACGGGGCAGGAGGGGCGGAACCGACAGATCATCCGGGCGGTACGGCCGGAGTTGGTGGCCGCCAGGATGGCCTTGGCGTCCAAGTCCTTGGCGGTCAAACAGCAGGTGTGAGTGATGGCGTCGTTAATGTTGCTGGCCGGGACCACCCTCTGCTTTTGGAAGTGGCGCCAGTAGTCAATGGAGGCCTCCGCCTCCTCCACAATGCCTGTCATAGCTGTGAGGGCCTCCACCGGATATTTGCCCCCAGCAGTCTCGCCGGACAGCATGACGCAGCTTGTGCCGTCAAATACGGCGTTGGCCACGTCGGACACCTCTGCCCGGGTGGGCCGGGGGTTGCGCATCATGGAATCCAGCATCTGGGTGGCGGTGATGACAGGCTTGCCTGCCTGAAGGCCCTTGCGGATGATTTTCTTCTGAAGGATGGGCACCTTGGCGGCGGGGATCTCTACGCCCAAATCGCCCCGGGCCACCATAATGCCGTCGGCGGCGGCCAGGATCTCGTCGATGTTGTCTACGCCCTCCTGGTTCTCAATCTTGGCGATGATCTTCACACTTTCCCCGCCACAGTCCTGAAGGACCTGGCGGACCGCCTCAACATCGCTGGCCTGACGGACAAAGGAGGCAGCGATAAAGTCAAAGTCATTCTCCACCCCGAATCGGATGTCTGCCACATCCTTCTCGGTCAGGGCGGGCAGATGGATATGGACGCCGGGGATATTGATGGACTTATTGGCGGATAAAGTACCACCGTTCTCCACTGTGCAGACGATGTCCTCACCCCGGATCTCATCAACCCGGATGGCCACTAGGCCGTCGTCAATGAGGATCTCCTGGCCGGGGGCCACCTCCTGGTGGAGCTTGGGATAGCTGACAGAAACATGCGTCTGGTCCCCCACCTCCTCCCGTGTGGTCAGAGTGAAGGTATCCCCCGCCTCCAGGGAAATGGACTTGGTGTCGAAGTTGCGGATGCGGATCTCCGGCCCTTTGGTGTCCAAAATTGTGGCCACCGGGCGGCCCATAGCGTCACGGACAGCCTTGAGCAGACTAAGCCGCTCCAGGTGCTCCGGGTGGCTGCCGTGGGAGAAGTTGAACCGGGCCGCGTCCATTCCGGAGCGGATCAGGGTGCGAATCATATCCTCGCTGTCCACCGCGGGGCCCAGGGTGCAGATGATCTTTGTTTTTCTCATATTGATTTCCTCCTGTGGGAATCAAACTGTTCAGACTTCGTACATCCCTATCATACAGGAAAAGAGGGGCTTTGAACAGGGGGCAATTCCATGAAATTATGTCCTCTCCAAGACCAAAAATCCGACAAATGGGAGGGGGGCTATCCGAATGGTGAACGGACGCAGAAGGTATGAAAAGACCCCCTCCCGCTTAGGCGGAAGGGGGCAGTCATTTTATAGATAGGAGTCAGCCAGAGCCTTGAATTTCGGCAGGGCCCGCTGGATCATCTCGGTCTGGACACAGTAGGCGATGCGCACATGGCCGGGGGCGCCGAAGCCGGAGCCGGGGACCAGCAGCAGGTCGAACTTCTTGGCCCGCTCGCTGAAAGCCAGATCATCGGGCTCCAGGGACCGGGGGAAGAGGTAGAAAGCGCCGCCGGGCTGGGCTACATGGTACCCCATCTCCCGCAGGGAGGAGGTGAGCAGCCGGCAGTTCTCCTCGTACACCTTCAAATCAGAGGTCATATCGCAGCACAGAGAGGTCACCTGCTGGAACAGGCTGGGAGCGTTCACATAGCCCAGGGAGCGGCCCGCCCCGGCCACGGCGGCGTAGACCTCGGCAGAGTCGGTGATGTCACCGGGGACCAGCACATAGCCCAGCCGTTCGCCGGGGAGGGACAGGGACTTGGAGAAGGAGTAGCACACGATGGTGTCCCGGTAGATGTGAGGGACCCAGGGGACCTCGAAGCCCTGGAATACAATTTCACGATAGGGCTCGTCAGAGATGAGGTAGATGGGGTGTCCGTACTCCTGACTCTTGGCGGTGAGGACGGCGGCCAGCCGCTCCAGGGTGTCCTTGGAGTAGACTACGCCGGAGGGATTGTTGGGGGTGTTGACCACCACGCCCTTGGTGTGGGGGCCGACAGCCTTTTCAAAGGCCTCAAAGTCAATCTGGAAGTGGTCGATCTCCGGGGGAATGAGTACCATTTTGGCCCCCGCGCCTTCAATGAATACCTTATATTCGGGGAAATAGGGGGCAAATACGATAAACTCGTCCTCGGGGCAGGTCAGTCCGCCGAAGACACAGCAGAGAGAGGCGGCCGCCCCTACGGTGATATAGAGCTGGTCGGCGGTGTAGCTGGCCCCAAAACGGCGGTTCAGGGAGTCGGCGAATCGCTGGCGGGCCTGTGCGTCGCCCTGGGCACTGGTGTAGCAGTGGATCAGTTCGGGCTGTTCCCGCAGAATGCGGATGGCGGTCTCGTTGACCGCGTCGGGGGCGGGAACGCTGGGATTGCCCAGCGAGAAATCAAAGACGTTTTCAGGGCCGACAACAGCGGCCCGCTGCTTGCCGTACTCAAACAGCTCACGGATCACAGACCGGGCGGTGCCCAGTCCAAGCATACGTTCAGAAACCACGGGGATGACCTCCTTATGAAAAATCGGGAAAAAAGAACAGGAACGGACCTGCTTGTCCATTATACCACGGCAATTTATCAGCGTAAAGCGGCAATTTTGAGTCAGAGGGAAGAAAAAGAGGGGAAGTTCGATGACAAGAGGGGCAAAATCAGCCACGCCTCGCCTTTACAAACGGAGAATGGGGGGCTATAATCAAAGAAATACCAGTGGAGAACGGGGAGGTGAGGGCATGCTGGAGTTGACTGGAAGATCCATCGCAGAGCAGATCGCCATTGGACAACTGCACTTTTACCGGCGTGAGCCCCCTGTGTTAGCCCCCCGCTCTCAACGCGGCCCCCAAGAGGAACTGGAGCGATTCCAACAAGGACAGAGACAGGCCGTACTGCAGTTGGCTGCCCTCTACGACCGTGCCTTTGCCGAGGTGGGGGAGGAAACAGCCTCTATTTTTGCCATCCACGCTATGCTGCTGGAGGATGAGGACCTTGTCCGAACCATAACGGACATGATACAAAGGGAGGGGGCCACGGCAGAATATGCTGTCAAGGCGGCGGGGGATGCTCTGGCCGCCGCCTTTGGAGCGATGGACAGCCCCTATATGCGGGCCAGATCGGTGGATATGAGGGACATCTCCCGCAGAATGCTCCGGGCGCTGCTGGGTCGCCGGCCAAAGGCACCCTTGACCCGGCCGGGGACCATCCTGGTCTGTGAGGAGTTTTTCCCCAGCGAGGTGATGGAGTTGGACCGCCGCCGGCTGGTGGGACTGGCGGCTATGCGGGGAAATGAGGACAGCCATACCGCCCACCTGCTGCGGGCCTATCACATCCCAGGCATGATTGAGCTGGACCTGTCCCCGGACCTGGAGTGGGAGGGACAGATCGGCCTGATGGACGGATTTGACAACAAGCTGTATTTGGACCCGGACCGGGAATTGATGGAGAAACTCCGCCTGAGGTATCAGGAGCGGGGTTGCCCCGTGGGTTGCGGGACATAGAAAGAAAAGAGAGGGGAGCGTACACATGGAGCGGGAGAAGAAGCGGAGGTTGAGCTGTACGGACTGCGGCCTGTACAACTGTCGAAACCGGGGGGAACAGTACCCGGAATTCTGTTTGACCACCGGATGTGTGGAGGCGGGGGAAACCGCTGAGTTGGACCAGATTTATGGCGGCGACACCATAGACGGGAAAATGGCTCGGGCCGCCGCCCAAATCGAGGGGCGGTATTACTGTACCAAGACCCGTGTAGAAGAAACCGTCCTGTTTATCAAGGAGATCGGGGCCAAAAAGGTGGGGATCGCCACTTGTTTTGGACTGATTAACGAAGCTAAGATCTTTGCCAAAATCTTGCAGAAAAACGGAATTGAGTATGTCAGTGTGGTGTGTAAGGTAGGGGGAGAGGACAAGGCGAATATGGGGCTAGCCCCTGAGGACACCATCTGCAAGGGGGCCCATCCGGAGACCATGTGCAACCCCATCCTCCAGGCACGGGTGCTCAACCGGGAAAAAACGGATCTGAATATCGCTATCGGCTTGTGTGTAGGCCATGACGCCCTGTTCAGCAAGTATTCTGACGCGCCGGTGACTACCCTCATCGCTAAGGACAGGGTGCTGGGCCATAACCCGGTGGCCGCTCTGTACAGCGGGTACTATAAAAAACTTTATGAGTGAATCGATCCAGGGATGCCGTGGGATGATTTGAGGAACCAGACTTGAAGGTGCTGTTTGAAAGAATAAACGGTGGCGCGGACTGCCTGGATAGACGTTTGGAGCAAGTACAGTTCCTGACAGGAAATTCCTTGAAAATGATCGCTGTTATGGCGATGGTTATTGACCACACCTGCAAAATCGTCCTTCAGTGGCTCTTATCAAATTACTGGGGCGTAATGGTGGATACCGGGAAACTATCCTGGGAGCAGTTTGAGAAAATTGATTATTTCATTCGATTTGATCTGCAGAGCATAGGTACAATTGCGTTTCCGCTGTTTTGCTTTTTGCTGGCAGAGGGTTTCCAACATACTAGAAACAAGAAGCGATATATTGGGTTAATGCTTGTATTTGCGCTAATCTCCGAAATACCTTTTGATATAGGATTTTTTAGCAGATATTCGCTTATGGAGGGTACATTTCCGTTTTATTTAAAATATCAAAATGTATTTTTCACTTTGTTTTTAGGCTTATTGACATTAGCGTGTCTCGAAAGATGCTCGTGCAAATCACAGGTGCGCACTGATAAAATTAAGTCAGTGGTTTTGCAAGTTGTCAGTGTGGCGCTTTTTTCTGTAATTGCTGAACTGATACGCTGTGATTACGGGATACAGGGGATCCTGTTCATATCCGCGTTCTACGTCTGCCGCAGCCATCGGGTCTATCAAGTGCTGCTGTTCCTTCTGGCATATATGGGGGCGACTGGAAATCAGCCGACTATGTGCATCCTTTTTACCTGTCTGCTCATTTTACTCTATAACGGCAGGCGGGGGAAACTGAAATTGAAGCGCTTTTTTTACGTATTCTATCCGCTGCACATTACGATTTTGTACCTATTCCGATTGCTCTTGGAAAAGTCGATGATAACCTGATCGCGCGATTTTGATTTGCCGGGGCACTGGCCCCCTGAAAAAACCTGTGCTGCGCATAACAAAGTCCTCCGTATGAATTCGATCATGCGGGGGACTCAGTTTGTTAAGCGATAATTCTGTAAGAGCGCAGACTATTGTTATCGAATCGGCATAGGGCAGACGGGGCAGAAAGTATGCACCTGTTCCTGGCCGTTGAGGATACGCAGAGCGCCCAGGGCCAGGGCCTCCATCTCGTTTTCTCCGGGGATGACCACCACCCGGCACAGGTTGTGGAGATAGTCGATAACCATGCTGGTGAGCTTTTTGGAGTTGGCCAGCCCCCCAGTGAGGATGACCGCGTCGATCAGCTCATGGAAGCAGCCCAGCATGATTCCAACGCCCTTGGCGATCTGGAGGGCTTGGGCCTGGTAGACCAGGGCCGCCCACTCATCCCCGTCCTCGATACGGCGCTCCACCTCCCGGCAGTCATGGGTGCCCAGCAGGGCGGACATCCCACCCTCCCCCCGAAGCTTTTTCAGCATCTGGGCCTTGGTGTACTTGCCCGAGTAGCACAGATCCACCACATACAGCATATTCAAACTGCCCGCCCGGTCCGGGGAAAAGGGGCCGGCGTCGTCGGACACAGAGTCGATGATGCGCCCGTGGCTGTGTGCGGAAATGGAAATTCCACCCCCCAAATGGGCCACGACCAAATTCATATCCTCGTATTTCCGGCCCATGGCCTGGGCGTATTTGTGGCTGGTGGCTCTGGCGTTGAGGACGTGGCAGAAGCTGGTGCGGGTGACCTCCTTAAAGCCAGTGACACGGGCCTCCGGGGGCAGCTCATCACTGGTGACCGCGTCGTAGATATAGGCGGGGATGCGCAGCGGTTCAGCAAATTCCCGGGCCATCAATCCACCCAGGTTGGAGGCGTGGTCAAACACTGTGTGGTGGAGCAGGCAGTCGGTCAAGTTGTCATCCACCACATAGCCGCCGGCCACGATATTAGGAATGATGCCGCCCCGCCCTACCACAGCGGAAAGCTGCGTCAGGTCAAAGCCCTCCTGGGCCAGCCAGCTTCGGACCAGGGCCACCCGGTAGTCTAACTGGTCGTTGAGGGCAGGATAGGGGGACAGGTCCTGGTTGGTGTGCCCGATGCTTTTGAGCATCAACGGGTGCTCATCCTCGTAGACAGCGGCCTTGGTGCTGGTGGAGCCTGGGTTGAGGACTAAGATCTTGTGGGACATGTCAGCTTCCTCCTAATCCATGGCGGCGCAGAGCAGGATAGAGTAATATTTCTCCTCCGGCGTGGCCCCACGGGAATTGATGGTGATAGGGACCGCCGCTCCCAGCACGACTCCGGCCATCTGGCCGCCGGCCAAGCCATATAGGGCTTTGCCCAGTACGTTGCCCACGGCGATAGCGGGGACCAGCAGAATGTCCGCGTCCCCGGCCACCGGGCTGTGGTAGCCCTTCACCAGAGCCGCCTCGCGGTCGGTGGCCAGGTCCAGAGAGATGGGCCCTTCCACGATACAGGGACCGAATTCCCCCCGCTCTCCCGCTTCTTTTAGTGACAGGGCGTCCCCGGTTTCAGGCATAGCGGGATTCACCGTTTCCACAGCGCACAAGGCGGCGGCCTTGGGCCGTTCATAGCCCAGGAAGCGGCAGAAGTCCACCGCGTTTTTCAGGATATGGCCTTTCTGCTCCAGATTGGGGGCTACTACCATACCGCCGTCGGTGATGAATAGCAGCTTGTGGTAGCGGGGCACATCCAAAATAGCCACATGGGACATGACCTGGCTGGCCCGAATGCCTGTTTCCCGGTGGACCACCGCCTTGAGCAGAGTGCCGGTCTGAAGCATCCCCTTGATGAGGATATCCCCCTTTCCCTCCCGGATAAGAGCGACAGAGCGGGCAGCGCACTCCAGATCATCCTGGGCGTCTACGATCTGTTCTGGAGAGAGCTCCTCCCCCAGACTGCGGGCAATGGATCGGATCTCGTTCCGTCGGCCCACCAAGATGGGGCGGATCAGCCCGTCTCGGCGGGCGGCAAAGACTGCCTGTAAGGTGTGTTCGTCATGGGCCGCGGCTACCACCGCCTCCCTGGGGGAGAGATGTTGCAGCCGGCTCTTCAGAGCTGAAAAACTCGAGATGACCATGGGCGTCCTCTTTTCTGTCAGTTTGTCGCACCTATTCTAACATTCCAGAGAAAAAAAGTATAGGGCAAATTTGCTGTCCTTCCCCTTGACGGATGGGACCGGAATCGGTATAATATCATTTGTTATCCGCTAGTGTGGCTCAGGGGTAGAGCAGCTCACTCGTAATGAGCAGGCCGTGGGTTCGATTCCCACCACTAGCTCCACGTCGGAGCAAAGTCCGCTTTGCTCCGACGTCTTTTTATGCCTGGGGCAAAAAAGACGTCATCCGCCCGCTTCCCTGCTCCTCCTTTTCAACTGCGGCCCGCTCCGCTAGGCACACAGTTGGTGGGCCGCCCTGTGGGCGGCATTTTTCGCCATGAAGAAATATCGATTTTGACCGTCCCTGCCAGCTCGTCGCAAGCGATATGTCGCTTGCGACGAGCTTTTTCATTGTAAAGAAAGACACGACTTACGTCGTGCCTTTCTGAAAAAATAGGAAGTTTTCGATCATCAGCCCATGCACTCAGCACATCTTGGCGCCAGCGGGGATCTTGTCGTCCAGCATAAGCAGATTCAGGACCTCAGCGCCCTTCTCAGTGTGGACGGCGGAGATGAGCATACCGTTGGACTCCAGGCCCATCATTTTCCGGGGCGGCAGGTTGACGATAGCCATGAGGGTCTTGCCTACCAGGTCCTCCGGCTTGTACCATTTGGCGATGCCGGACAGGATCTGACGGTCGGTACCGGTGCCGTCGTCCAGGGTGAATTTCAGCAGCTTCTCGCTCTTCTTCACATTCTCACAGGCCTTGACCTTGACTGCTCGGAAGTCAGACTTACAGAAGGTGTCAAAGTCCACCTTGGCCTCCAGCTGGGGCTCTATTTCCAGGTCCGGGAGGGCGGACTTCCGGGCGGCTTCAGCCGCCGCCTCCAACTGGGCCAGGGCCTTCTCTGTGTCTACACGGGGGAACAGGTTTTCCCCCCGCTGGACGGTGACATCCCTCCGCAGGGAGCCGTAGACGGCGGCGCTGTCCCAGGTGCGGCACTCCTGGCAGGCGCCGATTTGGTCCAGTACCTTTCCGGCGGAGCCGGGGATAAAGGGGGTCAGCAGGATACCGGATACCCGCAGTACCTCCAGCAGGTTATACATGACCCGTGCCAGACGGGGACCGTTGGCCTCCATGTCCTTGGCCAGCACCCAGGGGGCGTTCTCGTCGATATACTTGTTGGCCCGGCCGATGACCTTAAAGATTTCCGCCAGGGCGTTCTGGAAGGCGTAGTGCTCCATCTGCTCCTCATACTTGGCGCGCAGGGAGGAGATGAGCTCCACCATCTCCCTGTCCATCTCCCCGTCTTCCGACTGATCTTCGGGCAGGGTGCCACCGAAATACTTGCCTACCATGGACACGGTTCGGGAGAGGAGGTTGCCCAGGTCGTTGGCCAGGTCCACATTGATAGTCTGAATCAGCGCTTCGTTGGAGAAGTTGCCGTCAGAGCCGAAGGGGAAGGTGCGCAGCAGGAAGAACCGCAGGGCGTCCACCCCGAACATCTCAGCCAGGATATAGGGGTCCACCACGTTACCCTTGCTCTTGGACATCTTGCCGCCGTCCAGCAGCAGCCAGCCGTGGCCAAAGACTTTCTTGGGCAGAGGCATCTCCATACTCATAAGCATGGCAGGCCAGATGATGGAGTGGAAGCGGACGATCTCCTTACCAACAAAGTGAACGTCGGCGGGCCAGAACTTTTCATAGTCGTGGTACTTGTCGTTGAACAGGCCCAGAGCGGTGGTGTAGTTGAACAGGGCGTCCACCCACACATAGACCACGTGACCGGGGTCGAAGTCCACGGGCACGCCCCAGGTAAAGGAGGTCCGGGATACGCACAGGTCCTCCAGACCGGGCTTTATAAAGTTGTTCACCATCTCGTTGACCCGGCTGCGGGGCTCCAGAAAATCGGTGTCCTCCAGCAGATGCTGGATGCGGTCGGCGTACTTGGAGAGTTTGAAAAAGTAGGCTTCCTCCTCCGCATCTTGGACGTCTCGCCCGCAGTCGGGGCACTTGCCATCTACCAGTTGGGATTCGGTCCAGAAGGACTCGCAAGGCTTACAGTACTTGCCTATATACTTACCCTTGTAGATGTCGCCCTTTTCATACATCTTTTTAAAGATCTTTTGAATGGCGGATACGTGATAATCGTCGGTGGTGCGGATGAAACGGTCGTTGCTGATGTTCATCAGCTTCCACAGATCCTTGACTCCCTTGGGACCCTCCACGATGCCGTCTACGAACTCCTTGGGAGTAACGCCGGCCTCCTTGGCCTTGTCCTCGATTTTCTGGCCGTGTTCATCTGTACCTGTGAGGAACAGGACCTCATAGCCGGTCAGCCGCTTATAGCGGGCCATGGCGTCGGTGGCTACGGTGCAGTAGGTGTGGCCGATGTGCAGCTTATCGCTGGGATAGTAGATGGGTGTGGTGATATAAAAACGCTTTTTATCCATAGTAAAGCAGCCTCCAATTTATCATGTTATTCCTCGTCCGGAATGGAGCTCTCCTCGCGTTCAGCCCCAGAGGGCATTCGCTCTCCGGCGGGGAAGGAATTGTTGGACAGTAGCGCATATCCATAGCCCAGCAGAGAGAGGAGAAAGGCAGCGGTTAGAGCTAGCTGGAACCAGCTGGGGCCGTCAGCCAGAGAGATTATCCCCAATGAGATGCCCAGCGAAGCGCAGAAGGTAAGCAGCTGAGGGTGGGAGCGGCCAAAGAAGAAACCAGCGGCGAAGTAGTGGCACAGCATCATCAGAATGGTAGCTGCCAGGGAGAAGCCGTACCGCATGGCGACGGGGTCAGTGCCGTGGAGCAGGTGGGTGGCAAATAACCAGCACAGCCCGGTATAGCCTGGAAGGACAGAGAGCAGGGAAGTCAGCCGGTCCAGCTGGCCCCGATAGGCGGCCCGTCCGACCAGCAGCAGGGCGGCTCCGGAGCCAAAGGTGAGCAGGACCGTCAACAGCAGGACGGGCAGCAGGGCGGCGGGATAGGCGGACAGGTAGGCGTCCCGGCTGATGCGGAAGAGTTGGAACTGGTCCATCCACTCCAGCAGGCCCAGCAGGCCGGCCCCTAAAAAACAGAAGCCGGAGGCGGCCATCAGTCCCATAAAACCGGGAGAGGGACAGAAAAAGGTGTCCAGGAATCCCTCCGGCCTCCTTTTTCCACGGCAGAGGACAAGAAAGGCCGGGACCAGGAGAGCCGTCAGGGCGAGCAGGGCAAAGGTGGCCGGCGCCCCGTGGAGATAGAGTTGAGTCTGGGCATCATAGGCGGACAGCCACTGCCAGCGGCGCAGTCCAAAGCCCGCCAGGCCGCCCCCCAGGGCCAGACCCGGCAGGATGATTTCTTTTCGCATTGTATTGTGTGCCTCCTTAAACGGAGAAAGAAGTCGTGCCCACTATCATATACCAGTTTCCTCCAAAAAGCAACAGATATACCAGAGGGCTGCGGGCCTGGAAAAAGAGGGCCTATTTGCCGCCATTCCAGCGGTCCTGGCCTTTCCCGCCGAACTGGAACCACAGGGCCAGAATCAGCAAGATGACACCGATGATTGTGCAGGCGCCGCTGAACAGGGGGGAGATGAGCCCGTTCCGCTCGAGCAACACGGTAATGGACAGAAAAACCAGGTTGCCAAAGAGCAGGGTGCGGGCAGTGGGGTCCATCCGCTTCCTGGCGCGGTCCTTCTCGTCGGCCAGCTTGGCCTGATTGGCCTGACGTTTGGCATTGATGGTGGACTGGGAGTGGCGCTTTTTATACTTCTTGTGGCTCATGGGTCAGGGAGCTCCTTTCGTATCTGTGAGGAATCAGGGGGTAATGGTGGCCCCACCTACCACCGTGTCACCGTCATACAGGACCACGGCTTGGCCGGGAGTGATGGCCCGTTGAGGCTGGTCAAAAGCGAGGTGGATGGTGTCCGGCCCGGTCTGCTCCACAGTGCAGGGCTGCTCCGCCATGCGGTAGCGGACCTTGGCCCGCAGGCGGACAGGAGCAGAAAGGTGGTCACAGGCGATGAGGTTCAGATCCGCCGCCGTGAGGGTGGAGCCATACAGGCTGTCATTGCAGGAGAGTACCACGGAGTTATCCTGGGGCCGGACCTCCTTGACATAGAGGCGCCCACGGGTGGAGGATACCCCCAGCCCCCGCCGCTGGCCCAGGGTGTAGTCGATGATGCCGGTGTGGGCCCCCAGGACCGCTCCGCCCTCATCTAAAAAGGGGCCGGAGGGATAGCTCTTTCCAGTATACTGGCGGATAAAGGAGCCGTAGTCCCCGTCGGGGATGAAGCAGATGTCCTGGCTGTCCCCCTTCTTGGCGTTGATGAGGTCAGCTTGGGCGGCAATGGAGCGGACCTCCTCCTTGGACAGAGCGCCCAGGGGAAACAGGGAGCGGGAGAGCTGCTCCTGGTTTAGACCAGCCAGCACATAGCTCTGGTCCTTCTCCGGATGGGCCGCCTTCTTCAGCAGCCAGCGGCCGCTCCCCCGGTCCAGCTCCAGCCGGGCGTAATGGCCGGTGGCCACCTTATCCCGGCCTGACTCCAAGGCCTGCTGGAGTAAAAAGCCGAATTTGACATACCGGTTGCAGACCACGCAGGGATTAGGGGTAAGCCCCCGCTCATAGGCGGAGGTAAAGGTGTCCAGAACATGGGAGCGGAAAGGGGCGCGGGCATCAAGCACATAGAAGGGAATACCCAGCTTCCCAGCCACGGACCGGGCGTCCTCCACGCCATCTGGAGGTCTGCCATCCTCCCGGCTCCCGTTGACCAGCGCGCCATCAAACATCTTCAGCATAACGCCCACTAGGTCGTGTCCCTCCTGCTGAAGCAGCCAGGCGGCGGTGGAGCTGTCCACACCACCGCTCATGGCCACAGCGATTCGATTTTGCATATGGGGACACCTCCTGCCGGGACAAATAAGGGTCAATCCGGCGATTTGCCGAAATTCGTTACAAAGTATATCACACTTTGGCCCTTGTATCAACCAAAAAGGCCAGAAAGAGGAAAGAAAGTTCCCGTTTTCTCTGGTTTCTTCAAAAAATATATGTTGTATCCGTTGGTAAAAAATAAGAGGCGACATACAAGATGTAGTGGACAAAACAAAAAGGACATGGTATACTTCTCCCCTGACAGTGTCTGGCGGCCATGCCGCCGGTTAGATAGTATACCATAAAGATACGGGAGAGGGAGACCAGCTATGAAAGTGATCAAGCGCGATGGGACCATCGTGGATTATGACCGAAGCAAGATCGTTACCGCCATCGAAAAGGCCAACGCCGAGGTGCCGCCGGAGGAACAGCTTGACCGGGCGCGCATCGACGCCATCATCGACCACATCGAGGGACTCAAGCGCCAGCGGATGCTGGTGGAGGACATCCAGGACCTGGTGGAGCAGGGGCTGGTGGCGGAAAACAAGTTCCACCTGGCCAAGACCTACATCATTTACCGCTATAACCGGGCCCTGGTACGCAAGGCTAATACCACCGACGAGTCTATCCTCTCTCTGCTGCGCAACGAGAACCAGGAGCTGGCAGAGGAGAACTCCAACAAGAACACCATGATCGCAGCCACCCAGCGGGACTATATCGCCGGGGAGGTGAGCCGGGATCTGACCCGGCGCATCCTGCTGCCCGAGCATATCTCCAAGGCCCACGACGAGGGGACCATCCACTTCCACGATGCAGACTACTTTGTCCAGCCCATTTTTAACTGCTGCCTCATCAACATTGGGGATATGCTGGACAACGGCACTGTGATGAACGGCAAGCTCATCGAGAGCCCCAAGAGCTTCCAGGTGGCCTGTACCGTCACCACCCAGATCATCGCCTGCGTGGCCTCCAACCAGTACGGAGGGCAGAGCGTGGATATGAGCCATCTGGGCAAGTATCTCCGCCGCAGCCGGGAGAAATTCAAAAAGCACATCGCCTATGAATGTGCCGGACAGGTGGACGAGGCTACCCTGGAGCGGCTGGTGGCCGACCGTCTGCGGGATGAGCTGAAATCCGGTGTCCAGACTATCCAGTATCAAATCAATACCCTGATGACGACCAACGGACAGTCTCCCTTTGTCACTCTGTTCCTCAACCTCCAGGAAGATGACCCCTATCTGGAAGAGAACGCTATGATCGTGGAGGAGGTGCTGCGCCAGCGGCTGGAGGGCATCAAGAACGAAAAGGGAGTCTATATCACCCCCGCCTTCCCCAAGCTGGTGTATGTGCTGGACGAGCACAACTGCCTCAAAGGGGGCAAATATGACTACATCACGGAACTGGCCGTCAAGTGCTCCGCCAAGCGGATGTACCCCGACTATATCTCCGCCAAGAAGATGCGGGAGAACTATGAGGGCAACGTGTTCTCGCCCATGGGCTGCCGCTCCTTCCTGGCCCCCTGGAAGGATGAGAATGGGAATTATAAGTTCGAGGGCCGCTTCAACCAGGGAGTGGTCTCCCTCAACCTGCCCCAGATTGGCATTCTGGCCAGGGGGGATGAGGAGAAGTTCTGGACGCTGCTGGAGGAGCGGCTGGACCTGTGCTTCGAGGCCATTATGTGCCGGCACAACGCGCTGAAAAACGTGAAGTCCGACTCCTCACCCATCCATTGGCAGTACGGGGCAATCGCCCGCCTGCCCAAGGGGGCTCCCATTGAGCCACTGCTGTACGGCGGGTACTCCTCCATATCTCTGGGTTATATCGGGCTGTACGAGGTGACCAAGCTGATGAAGGGCTGCTCCCACACCCAGCCGGGCGGCACAGAGTTCGCCCTCAGGCTGATGAACCGGCTGCGCCGGGCCTGTGACGACTGGAAGAAGGAGACTAATATCGGCTTTGCCCTCTATGGCACACCCGCCGAATCTCTGTGCTACCGCTTCGCACGCATTGATAAGGAGCGGTTTGGCACGATACCTGACGTAACTGACAAGGGATATTATACAAATAGTTATCATGTGGACGTGCGGGAACACATCGACGCCTTTGAAAAGTTCACCTTTGAGAGCCAGTTCCAGAAGATTTCCACCGGCGGGTGCATCTCCTACGTGGAGATCCCCAATATGCGCCACAATCTGGAGGCCATGAAGGAGGTTGTCCGCTTCATCTATGACAATATCCAATACGCCGAGTTCAATACCAAGAGCGACTACTGCCAGGTGTGCGGCTTCGACGGGGAGATCGTCATCAACGACGACAACCAGTGGGAGTGCCCCTGCTGCCACAACAAGGATCGGTCCAAGATGAACGTCACCCGCCGTACCTGCGGCTATCTGGGAGAGAACTACTGGAACGTGGGCAAAACAAAGGAGATCAAGTCCAGAGTGTTGCACCTTTAAGTGAATTAGAAATTGAGGAGGTCGGCTGTGATGGGTCCGTTGCCCCCGTGTTCCCATTTCTAACTCCTTATTCCTCATTCCGGAAAGTTTGGAGGTTTTGCCATGAACTATGCCGATATCCGGCCCATCGACGTGGCCAACGGGCCGGGGGTACGGACTTCCATCTTCGTGTCTGGCTGTACGCACCACTGCAAAGAGTGTTTTAACCCGGAGACCTGGGACTTCGCGTACGGTCAGCCCTTCGGCGGGGAGCAGATACAGGAGATTCTGGATTGCCTGTCCAAACCCTACATTCGCGGTCTGTCCCTGCTGGGGGGCGAGCCTTTCGAGCCTCAGAACCAGCGGGCGGTGCTGGAACTGGTCCGGGCGGTCCGAGCCCGGTTTCCAGAAAAGGACATCTGGTGCTACTCCGGCTATCTGTTTGAAAGCCTTCGGGACAGCCAGGTGGGAGAATACAGCCAGGAGCTGTTAAAGGAACTGGATGTACTGGTGGACGGGCCCTTTATCCTGGAAAAGAAGGATTTGTCCCTCCGGTTCCGGGGATCGTCCAACCAGCGGTTGATTGACGTGCCCGCTTCACTGAGAGCGGGGGCGGCAGTGCTGTGGGACGGTGCGGAATAAAATAGAGAACGGGAGCCCCGGCGGTACAGCCGGGGCTCCCGTTTTATTAGAGGAGGCGCAGGGGAGGACCATCCAGAGGGATAACCCGGTCCGCCATGGACAGGATATCCTCCTCGTGACTGGACAGCAGGATAGGCAGGCCCAATGTCCTCATCCTGTCCATGATACGACCGGCCCGCTCCCGGTCCACCCCGGCAAAGGGCTCATCCAGCAGATAGAGCCGGGCGGGGAGGGACAGGCACCGGGCCAGAGCCAGCCGTCTGCCCATGCCGCCGGACAGGGCGGGGGGATAGACGGATGCTTCGCTGCCCAGCTCCACCAACTCCAGCAGTCGGGACACGTCCTTCCAGCGATCCTTGGGCAGTACGTCAGTGAGGTGCTGTCCCACCGACCGCCAGGGGAGAAGGCGGTTTTCTTGAAACAGGATAGCGATCTCCCTGGGACTGATGCCGGAGACCGTGCCGCTCTGGGGCCGCTCCAGACCGGCCAACACCCGCAGCAGGGTGGTCTTGCCGCAGCCGGAGGGACCCCGCAGGGCGGTGATGCCGGCGTCGGGGAGGGAGAGGGAAAAGCGGTCCAGCACCTTTTTCTCTCCAAAGGAGACGCTGAGTGATCGACAGGAGATCACAGCTGAGTCCCCCCCTTCTGCTCCAGCATCAGCCGGAGTCCACGCTCCAGCGCCAGGCTGAGGGCCACCACCACAGCGGTCCAGGCAAAGAGATCCGGGATTTCCAGAGAGAGCTTAGAACTGTAAATCTGAGTGCCCATGGCCAAAGAGGGGGTACATAGCACCTCGGCGGCCACACCGGATTTCCAGGCCAGACCCACAGAGGTGATGAGGGCGGAGAGAAAGTATGGCCGGAGAGAGGGGAGATAGATCAGCCGTATGGCCTTGCTCCGCGAGAAGCGGTAGGCGCGGGCCAGCTCCAGAAGCTGGGCGTCAGTGGCCTCGATGCCGTGGACCAGGTTCTCCCACGTAACCGGCAGAACCATAAGGGCGGAGATGATGGCAGGTACCTGGTCCCGCTGCGTCCATAGCAGGACCAGCAGGATAAAGGAGACCACTGGGGTAGCCCGGATGATTCGGATGGGCGGGCACAGGAGCCGGGCGGACCAGGAGCTGGCGCAGGTAAGACCGGCCAGCAGTCCGCCCAGCACCACTCCGGCGAACAGGCCCGCTGCCACCCGGAGAAAGGTGGCCCCCACGGAGGCCCAGAAGGAAACCTGTCCTACCAGAGCGGCCAGGGCGGCCAACACGGTGAGGGGGTAGGGAAGGAGCAGCTCGTTCCCCCGGCCCTCCACATGAAGCTCCACCAACCAGGCGGCAAGCTGCCAAGCCCCCAGCCAGAAGGCCGGGGGCAGCAAGGCGCGGATGAAATTGGGCCGCCCTTTACTCCCCTCCATAGTAGAAGGCGTCGTAGGGCATCCCGCCGCCGATGGAAGCGGGGTCGGTACGGAATAGGACGGCGTAGTAGCCCTCCAGAGCGGCGCGCATCTCCTGGCCCGTGAGGAAGGTCAGATTGCACTGGGGAATGGCCGCCTGGGCCACCTGCTCATTGGGAGCGATGCCGTATTTCGCCACCAGGGCGGCTCCGTCAGCAGCGTTGCCCTCCTCCGTCATGAAGGTGATGGAGTCGCCGTACAGGTCTAGCAGAGCGTCGATCAGCATGGGATTTTCCTGGATGAATTCGGTTCGGGCTACCACGCAGCCCATGGGCAGGACCCCTTGATCCAGTTTCTCCCACTCGTCAGACAGGGACAGGGCCTGACGCACGCCGGTGTCCTGTACCATCAGGGCGGTGGCGGCGGGGACAGGGAGCATACAGATGGCCTGTTCCGAGGAGACCATTTTAGCCGAAACCTCCTGGGCGGTCATCCACTGGATGTCTAAGGTAGAGGGGTCCACCCCGTTTGCCGTGAGGAGATGGTCCAATACATACTCCGGGTTTGCTCCCTGGCCAGTGGCGTAAATTGTCTTGCCCCGCAGGTCAGCCATAGAGTGGACGCTGTCCCCTTTCTCCAGAATATAGAGCACCCCCAGAGTGTTGACCGCCAACACCTGAATGGCCCCATCGCTTTTGGTGTACAGATTGGCAGCCACGTTGGTAGCGATGGCGGCCACATCGGCGGAGCCATTGACCAGGGCATCGGTGACCTGATTGTTGTCCGCCACAACAGTAGTGTTCAAAGTAAATGGGGCGTCTGTGGGGGCTCTGCCGGCAGCGTAGCTGTCCACCAAATAAGCGGCCCCGACGCCGGTAGGACCGCTGAGGACCATAAAGTTGATCTCCGGAATATCAGACGGGCCGGGAATCTCCTGGGACGAGTCGCCTGACGAGGAACCGCCGGAGGAGATGTCCCCGGAGGCAGAGCTGGAGGAGTCGTTCTCACTGGCGCTTGGTTTACAGCCGGCTAGGCTGGCCAGCACCAGGGCGGCGCACAGCAAGAGAGAGAGTTTTCGTTTCATGTGGATCATCCTTTCTGATAGAGCGGTGGGGACAGAAGCTCACAGGAACCCTTCCAGACCGGCCGGGTCGGAGATGGAGATGGTCTTTCCGTGGCGGGAGATGAGGCCGCTCTCCTCCAGGGACTGGAAAGCCCGATAGAGGGAGGCACGGCTCAAGCCCAGCCGCCGGGCCAGGTCGGTGGCGGCACAGGTGAGCTGCCCCTCCCGGACATTGGCCAGCAGGTACCGAGCCAGTTTTCCCTCGGCTCCGGACTGGACCAGGGATTGCAGCCTGCCGGACAGAAAGCGGATTCGGCCGGTGAGGTAGCGCAGGTAGTTTTCCCGGAGCGGCCCGTCCTGAGCCAGTAAGCGGTCCATGCTGTTCTGAGGCAGCATCAGGCAGCGGCTGCTCCGCCGAGCGGTAATGGTGGTAACAAATTCCGGAGCCTCGGTGTACAGGGCGGCGGCTCCAAACAGATCCCCAGGCTCCAGATAGCTGACGGTCAAAGTCCCCTTGGTGACCTGAAGCCTGCCGGCTAGCAGAATGCCCAGGCAGCGGCAAAAATGGCTTGGACTATACACCATGGCCCCGGTGGGAAAGAACTCCAGCCGGCCCTCCTGTGTGATTTGGTCCAACAGGGCGGGGGAGCAGTGCCGAAGGAGCGGGCAGCCCTCCAGAATCTCCCAATCTTCTTGGTTCAGCGGCAGAACAGGCACCTCCAAACTGTCTTATTTGATACAGAATGATTGTATGACAGGGGAGAGGAAAAGTCAACCCCGGCTCTGGGTTCCAGAACCGGGGCCAGGGAGTCGATCCTTCCCTGGAGCGTACAGCTCCGGACGGAAGATCCCATCCACCCTCCGACTCAGCTTCTGGAGGTGGGCAGGCTGCTCTGTGATAGCGGCAGGGCCGCCTTCCGCTGCGCTGTCAACCTTTATCGGCTGGCCAGATAGGCCGCCGGGCCGCTCTCATACAGATCCCCGCCGTGGGCGTCCAGAATAACGGTAAGGGGGAAGTCCTCCACCTCCAGGCGGCGCACGGCCTCACAGCCCAGATCCTCCCAGCAGAGGACCTCCAGCGCCTTCACGCTGGACGCCATCAAGGCCCCCGCGCCCCCCAGGGCGGCCAGGTAGACGGCCCCATTCCGGACCACGGCGTCCTTGACTGTTTGGCTGCGTTTGCCCTTGCCGATCATGACGGCTTGGCCCAGGTCCAGCAGGCGGGGGGAGTAGGCGTCCATCCGGCCACTGGTGGTAGGGCCGGCGGAGCCGATGACCTGTCCGGGGCGCTCTGGGGTGGGGCCCACATAGTACAGGGCGGAGCCCTCCACAGGGAAGGGCAGGGGCTCCCCCCGGTCAAGCAGCTCCATCATGCGCTGATGGGCGGCGTCCCGGGCGGTGTAGACCGGCCCGGACAGCAGAACGGTGTCTCCCGCCCGGAGGGGGGCCAAGTCATCCTTTGACACCGGGGTGGTCAGACGATACTGCATGAAAACAGCCTCCTTAACTGATTGGATGGGTATACAGGGTTACAGGTGGTCCGACAGAAAGCGGTGGATCGTATCCGCGAGCTCTTGTGGGCGGAAGCGGTACAGATCGTGGGGAAGGTCTAACAGATGGAGAGAGGAGACGGAAAAAGCGGAGAGATACGTTCTTGCGCACATCCGCCATTCCTCCTGGGGGAGAGGGGTGCCCTTGCCGTTGGAAACCAGGAACAGCGCGGGGACAGAGGCTGGCGGCCCCTCCTGCTGTACCTGACGGATGGAGCGGGGCAGGTCCCTTGCCTCATTGACCCATACGACACTGACGAAGTTCCGGCGGGCGGCAGGGGCCAGTTCCCTCCGTTCCGAGGCGGGGAAGCGCTTCAGCAGGGCGCGGGAGGTAAGGCGGAAGAGCAGCCCGCGCTTCCAGCTGGAGCGATGGAGGTCCTCCAGCCGGCGATGGACAGCATCCAGCTCCATGTGCTGATAGACCTGCGGTACAGCGGGGTCCAGCCCAACCAGAGCGGAGACCTCCTTCGGATATTTGCGGGCCCAGTGAAGGGCCTCCAGAAAGCCCATGCTGTGGGCGGCCAGCACCACTGGAAGAGGGCGCTTCAGGGCGGCCAGCACGCCGCGGTATTCCTCTACCACAGTGTCTACATCTCTGGGGGCATCTGTCAGGCCGCTGTGTCCATAGCCGAATTTGGAGGGGATGAGGACCGAGTACCATGGGCTCAGAGCGTCCGCCAGAGGGGCATACTCCAGTCCGGGGAACAGAATGTTGGAACCGGACAGAATGAGAAGGGTGACCGGCCCGACGCCCGTGCAGGATACCTGGAGGCTCCGGCCGTCTATGGCAATCATTTTTTCCTCCATGGCGGGCACCTCCCGATGAGCGCTCACAGTTCAGTCGAGGCCCGGCGGGTGACGTGACAGCTGACATTCACCGCCACGGGCAGCCCCGCCACATGGGTGGGGGCGGTCTCTACGGCCAGCCCCAGGCAGGTGGTCCGACCGCCGAAGCCCTGGGGCCCAATGCCCAGGCCGTTGATTTCTTCCAGCAGCTCCGCCTCCAGGGCGGCGTAGAAGGGGTCCGGATTGGGCTGGTCAATGGGACGGAGGAGAGCGTGCTTGGCCATGGCGGCCACTTTGTCAAAGGAGCCGCCGATGCCCACACCCAACACCACAGGGGGACAGGGGTTGGAGCCGGCCTGCTTTACGGTGTCCACCACAAAGCACCGGACGCCCTCCACCCCGTCGGCGGGCTTGAGCATGGCTAGCCGGCTCATGTTCTCCGAGCCGAAGCCCTTGGGAGCCACGGTGATGGTGCATCTGTTCCCCGGCACCAGCCGCAGGGTGATGGCGGCGGGGGTGTTGTCCCCGGTGTTTACCCGCCGCAGGGGGTCGGCCACAATGGATTTGCGGAGATAGCCCTCCCCGTAGCCCCGCTGGACTCCTGTGTGGATGGCCTGCTCAAAGTCCCCCTGAATATGGACCTCTTGGCCCAGCTCCACAAACACACAGGCCATTCCTGTGTCCTGACAGATGGGGAGCTCCTTCTCCCCGGCCAGCTCCAGATTGTCCCACAGCAGGCCCAGTGTCTCCTGAGCCAGGGGCCAAGGTTCCTCACGGCGGCTCCGGGCCAAGGCGGCCACGACGTCGGGGGGGAGCTGGGTGTTGGCCCGGACACACAACCGGGCCACTGCGTCGGTGACGGCGGCGGAAGAAATGGTCCTCATATTGGTTACCTCCCGGAATGGATAATCATTTGATCGGGATGATTGTAACATAGCCCAGTGTGAAATTCAATTTTCTGCTGTTAGTTCCAGGAAAACAGCCGGACCGGGCAAAAGCCGGTCCGGCTGTTCATACCAGGGCGGTGTATAGCGCCCCCACCACCAGCGCGGGGAGCAGATTGGCGACCTTAAACTTGTTGCCGAAGGCAAGATTGACGCCTACACAGAAGATGAGGATAGAGCCCAGAAAGGACAGATTGTCCACCACAGCGGGGCTGAACACCGGAGCCAGAAGTCCGGCGCACAGAGTGACTGTGCCCTGGAGCACACCTACGGGCAGAGCTGAAAAGACAGCCCCCTTGCCGTAGGTGGAGGAGAAGATCATGACGATGATCAGGTCGAGGACGGATTTGGTGAACAGGGTGGAGGGGTCCCCGGTCATGCCGTCCTGGATGGAGCCTACGATGGCCATAGCCCCGACACAGACCGTGAGAGAAGCGGTGACGAAGCCCTGGATGAACTGGCTATCCTCCCCACGGGAGGCCTTCTCCTTCAGCCAGCCCCCCAGCCGCTCCATCCGGCCATCCAGATCCAGCCACTCACCCAGCAGAGAGCCGGCGGCGAGGGCCAGTATCATGCCCAGAGTGCCCCTGGTGTCCAGCCCAGTGAGTACCCCGTCCCGGACCGACAGCATCCCGTTCAGGGTGCCAGCTCCACCGATGAAAATGATGCACAGGCCCATGGCCTGGATCACAGCCTGCTGATAGCGGGCCTTGAGTCCTCCCTTCAGGACCAGGCCGGCACACCCTCCCGCCAGAATGGCCAGAACATTGACCACAGTACCGATCCCCGCCAAAGACGATCCCTCCCAGCCGGGGCCGATGTGGCCCCGCACGACTGGATTTATTATAGTTCTTCAACGGAAAATGTCAAAGGAAAAGAATTTGCATTGAATTTGGGGATGTGATACAATAAAAAAATAAACGGCCTTGGGCCATAAGGAGGAAAATTTTCATGAAGATTGTGATCCTGGACGGCTATACGGAAAACCCCGGCGATCTGAGCTGGGACGAGCTGGGAAAGCTGGGCGAGCTCACTGTTTATGACCGTACCAGCCTCACCGACGAGGACGAGGCTATCGCCCGCATCGGCGACGCCGAGGTGGTCTTTACCAATAAGACTCCCATTACCAAAAAGGTTATCGACGCCTGCCCCAACATGAAGATGATCAGTATGCTGGCCACCGGCTACAATGTGGTGGACTATGTTTATGCCAAGGAAAAGGGCATTCCCGTCACCAACGTGCCCACCTACGGTACCGCCTCCGTCAGCCAGTTCTCCATCGCCCTGCTGCTGGAGATCTGCCACCACATCGGCCACCATGACGCCTCCGTCCATGCCGGCAACTGGGCCAACTGTGTAGACTGGTGCTACTGGGACTATCCCCTGATCGAACTGGAGGGCAAGACCATCGGTATCATCGGCTTTGGCCGCATCGGTCAGGCTGAGGGCCGGATCGCCAAGGCCCTTGGTATGAACGTGGTGGCTTATGACCTGTATCCCAACGACTCCGGCCGGGCCATCGCCGAGTATGTGGACCTGGATACCCTGTATGCCAGGGCCGATGTCATTTCCCTGCACTGCAACCTGACGCCCGAGAACACCGGCATGATCAACAAGGACTCCATCGCCAAGATGAAGGACGGCGTCATTCTGATCAACAATGCCCGTGGCCAGCTCATCCACGAGCAGGATGTGGCCGACGCCCTGAACTCCGGCAAGATGGGAGCCGCCGGCCTGGACGTGGTGTACACCGAGCCCATCCGTGCCGACAACCCTCTCCTGAAGGCCAAGAACTGCATCATCACCCCCCACATCTCCTGGGCCCCCAAGGAGAGCCGCCAGCGCATCATGGATACCGCGGTGGAGAACGTCAAGGCCTATCTGGCCGGCGCCCCCATCAACGTGGTCAACCGCTGAAAAACTGGAAAACAGCAGCAGAGCCGCCCATGGAAACATGGGCGGCTCTTTTGCGTTCAGGGCACGTTTTCCCTCCATACTGAAGCGGCCGACCGGGCCAGCTGAATCAACCCCTCGGCCAGCGTCCGGCGGGTCCCGTCCCGGTCGTCCGCCAGAGAGCGCAGGGCGGCCTGGAGGTTCCTGGGCTGAAGCAGGTCGGCGGTGGTGCTGGCCTCTCCGGCGGACAGCAGCTGAAAGAGGGAGTCCACGAACTGACTCCGCTCCTGGGGGGACAGACCGGCCAGCCAGCCCTTAATAGCCTGGTCGGCCATCCGGCTGCCGGGAGTGATCTCTTCCGCCTGGAGGAAGGATCCACCCTCCACCTCCCAGGAGTAGGGGTCGTGCTGGAGCAGGCCAATCTGGCGGCTCCGCACCACGGTGTGGGGCTCGTCGTGTTCCAACAGCAGTCCCACCACTGAGGACTGGGGAATGAAGGTGTGCAGCCGGGTCAGCAGCTCCTGGTAGCCCGGACTGTCCAGCACCAACCGGGTGAAGCCGGGGCCGTCGTTGTTGTAGATGGCCAGGATCCGGTCCCGCACTTTGATTCGGGCCAGGGCGCCGGCAAAGACAGCCAGATTGCCTCCCTTGGAGTGGCCGCCCAGCCGGAGGGAGCCAGGAAAGAGAGAGGCAAACCGCTCCACATAGTCCAGGGCCGCCTGTTGGGCGGGGACAGCGTCCAGGAAGCTCATGCTGAAGTCCTCCTTCCAGCCCACTAGGGTGGCGTCGGTGCCCCGGAAGGAAAGAAAGGCGGAGCCATCCTCCAACAGAACGGCGATGGCGGCGAACTGCATCTCCTCCTCCGGAACAAAGCGGTCCTGAGCGAAGGCCAATCCCAGGGGAGAAAAGCGGCGGCATCGGGCCAGAGCGGCCAGCAGCTTTCGGTCCAAAGGGCATCGGACACGGCCTCGCCGCCCCTCTGGCAGGGCCAGATAGGTTTCCGCCGCCTTTCCAAGAGAGATAGGACCGCGCAGGTCTGGAGGGACCAGGTTTTCGAAGTGGACATAGGACAGGATGGACAGAATCAGGCCGTCCACCGGGTTGAAGGGGGCCTGGCTCATGGGGATATCTCCCCGCCAGGCCAGGTAGTCGAACAGATCGGACAAAGGTTTCAGGCTCCTTTCCGGGGAAAACGGCGTCCTCCAGCCCCCTTTCCCGCATATCCCCGCCCACCACCGCATAGGATGGACCAACAAGAGGCGGGGAGTGTTGTTTTTGAAAGGAAACATGGAGGAGCGGGCCCAGCGCCTAGCTCTTTACATCATAGAGAACCGGGCCACGGTCCGTACCGCCGCACAGAAGTTTGGAATCAGCAAGAGCACCGTACATAAGGACCTGGCCGAGCGGCTGCCTGTATTCAACAGGACACTCTACCTCCAGGTCAAGGGAGTCCTGGAGGAGAACAAGGCCGAGCGGCACATTCGGGGAGGGATCGCCACCCGGAAGAAATACAAAGGGGCCTGAGAACGGACAGTGGATCGGGGACGCCACCGGGCGACCCCGATTGCTTTTTGCTTCCTCCTATGATATCATATGCCTGAATGTGAATCTTGAAGGGGGACAAGGCCCATGAGCTACGCAGACCAGATATTCATCCAGAATTGCAGGGAGATCCTATCCCATGGGGTGTGGGATACGGACCGGGAGGTGCGCCCCCGATGGCAGGACGGCACGCCCGCCCACACCGTCAAGCTGTTCGGCGTGGTCAACCGTTACGACTTACGGAAGGAATTTCCCATTCTGACGGTCCGGAAGCAGTTCCTGAAGTCAGCGGTGGATGAGCTGCTGTGGATCTGGCAGAAGAAATCCAACAACATCCATGAGCTGAACAGCCATGTGTGGGACGCATGGGCAGACGAAAATGGCTCAATCGGCAAGGCGTACGGCTATCAGCTGGGGGTGAAGCACCACTACCCCCAGGGGGATATGGACCAGGTGGACAAGGTGCTGTGGGACCTAAAGCACGATCCCGCCTCCCGCCGCATCATGACCAACCTGTATAACCACCACGACCTTTCCGAGATGGCCCTCTACCCCTGCGCTTACTCTATGACCTTCAATGTGTCGGGCCGCACCCTCAATGGGATCTTGAATCAGCGCAGCCAGGATATGCTCACCGCCAACGGCTGGAACGTGATGCAGTATGCCGTTCTCCTGCACATGCTGGCCCAGGTATCCGGACTGGAGGCGGGGGAACTGATCCACGTCATCGCGGACGCCCACATCTATGACCGTCATGTGTCCGTAGTGGAGGAGCTGCTGGAGCGGGAGCCCTATGAGGCCCCCCGGTTTATCCTGGAGCCCTCCGTCACAGACTTTTACAGCTTTACCCCCTCCAGTGTGAGGCTGGAGGGATATCAGGCCCATGCCCTGGATCAAAAGATCCCGGTAGCCGTATAGAGGTGGATCTGCTATGGAACTGATCGTGGCGGTGGACCAGAACTGGGCCATTGGGCGGGGAGGGGATCAGCTGATCTACATCTCCCAGGACCTCAAGCGATTCAAAACGTTGACCACTGGGCACCCGGTAATCTTGGGCCGAAAGACCCTGGACACCTTTCCCGGCGGCCGCCCCCTAAAGGGACGCAGGAACCTGATTCTGTCCCGCAGCCCCGGCTTCGCCCCGGAGGGGGCGGAGGTGTATCCCGACATGGACGCCCTGCTGGCCGCGGCGCCGGAGGATAGCTTTGTAATCGGCGGCGCTTCGGTGTACCGGGCCCTCCTGGACCAATGTTCCACCGCCTATGTGACGAAAATAGAAGCTGCCTTCCCGGCGGCTGACTGCTGGTTCCCCGACCTGGATAGCCGTCCGGAGTGGAGGATATCAGAGGAGAGCGAATCCCAGGAGGAAGATGGAGTCAAGTTCCGGTATGTGACTTATCGAAAGGAGGAATGACGACCATGAAAAAACTGATTGCGGCCGGGCTGGCCTGTGCTCTGACACTGACTGTGGGGGGCACTGTGTTTGCCCACCATCAAGGCCGGACGGAAATATCCGCCCCCTGGATCCACTGTGATGGGGACGGCGACGGCCTATACGGTCGCTTTGCTGGCCGGCGGGATATGAACTTCACAGATGAGGATGGGGATGGTGTCTGTGACAACTGGATAGGCTGTCAGACGCCCGGCCGGGGCGAACACCACGTCAGCGGCCGTCATCACCATGGGTAAGTAAAAAGATTCCGGTACCAGCGGTACCGGAATCTTTTTACAGTCCTAGTGTCATACCCTCCTGGCCGGACAGTCCGTCTTTGGCCAGCATCCGCTCCAGCACCTCTACATCGGCGGTGATGTCCATGGCGTCCCCCTGGAAGAGGAGATCCAGCTGCTTTTCAAAGCCATCCACCACCTTATCCATCATACCCTCTATGCGTTCCATGGCGGCAGCGATGTTCTCTCCGGATACCTCCTGGTCCTCCAGCTGTCCATAGGCCCGGAGGATCTTCAGGGTGGTGGGCAGGTAATAGCTCAAAAAGCTATGGAGTTGGGGAGAACTCTCCGGATGGGATTTCTGATAGTCCAGGATTTTGGCGGTGATGACCCCAATCCGGTCGATCTGGGCAGACAGCTTCTCGTTGTCCACGGCCTCGTTGACTGCCCGTATCTCTGTGAGAATGGCGTTCTCCTCCTGGTGGAGGGGCTGGGAGGGAGCCTCCTCCTTGGGCTGGGAATCGGACAGTCCATCAGCACTGAGGACCAGCCGGTCCCCACCATAATCCAAAAAGCCTTGGGGCAGGATTCCCTCCCCCAGCATATCGGCCAGATCGTCCCGGACCCGGCGGGGAGGCAGCCCGGAAGCGGAAGCCAGGGTGGATATGGCGATGGACTGCCGGGTCCCAATGACAGCCAAGTAATTGCGGTAGCGTCGAGCCTCCCTGCTCTTTCGCAGACCGACCCACAGAAGACCCAGACCCACCGAGGTGAAGCACAGCAGGGGGACAATCTCTTGCAGATACCATAGCAAGTCGGGCAACATCCATAGGTTTTCTACCGCCGAGATGATGGTGACGCAGCCAAAGGCGGCGGACAGAGCGCCGCCTACCTGTGTCAACCCCTTGCCGTCCCTGACCAGTTTAGACAGCGGGTCCTGCTGGGCCTTGGCTTTTTTTCTTCCCTTTCCCTTGGATGTGGACGGCTCCTCTTGGAACGTGGTCGTTCTAGCCCCCACAGGGGCGGCCTGGTCTCGCTGGGTGTAATAGGGGTGCCGGCCGCGCTTTCCCCTGCCCATCAGCTTGAGTACGATCATCAGAATTGCCACGGGAGCGGCGACTCCAGTGAACAGCAGTACGGCGGCAATCGCCCAATAGGCCATATCCCCCGATCTCTCATTTCCCTTGTTGGTGTTTGCCACAGTCAGTCCCCCCAGCGGATGCTTATATCTTTATCATAGCAGGTCTTTCCCAAAATGGAATTTAAATTTTCTTAAAAATCAATGAATGGGTCCAGCGCTACTATCATACAGCAGCGGCGCATAAAAGTAAATGGCAGACGCTTTTTTTCCTAACAAGGGAAAAAGGTGCAGAAAAAGGCATCAGGTTGTAACTGTTCTGTAATTGTATCAGGCAAGTTTGGGTGATATAATAAGCGCAGTTGGCTTTTTGCCCAGATAGAAAATAGAGGGAGGCCCTGTCACAATAAGGGCTTCCTTGGAGGGATAGCATGGAAGGCGAGCGCGTGATGAAGGCGCCGGAGAATGGAAAAAAGAAAACGTGGCTTATCGTGACAGGCGTAGTTCTGGGTGCGTTGCTGATGGCATATCTGGGGCTGTGCGCCTGGGTGGGAACGATGGACCGGATCTTTCCCAACACGACCATCGCCGGTCTGGATGTGTCCGGCATGACCGTGGAGCAGGCTCGGAAGGCGCTGGATCAGGCCATGGCGGAGCATGGAGATGAGATTGCCGGGACTATCACCTACGGGGAGTGGCGGGGCACCATCACCGCCTCCCAGATGAACTATGACTGGTCCGCCTCGGCGCAGGCGGCCTATACAGACGGCAGAGATCACTTTCTGACCCAGGGAGGGCAGTACGCCGCCAGACTTTTGGGCAAACAGTGGTCGGTGGAAACCAGAAGTATGGAAACAACAGAACTGGAGCGCCTGCTGGACCAGATGGAACAGGATCTGGACGGTGATGTGACCAGAGCCGCCTGGCGTCTGGAGGGGGACCGTTTGGTGATGACCAAGGGCCGCACCGGGGTGAGCTTGGACCGGGAGTCTGCCCGGGAGGGAGCTTTTTCCGCGCTGGAGGAGGCGATGGAGCAGAAGCTGGGTGGCGGCCAAGAGGGGAACGCGGAGGTGGAGCGGCAGCTTTACCCCGAGGAGATACCTCCCCAAGAACCCGACTTTGATGAGATTTATACTCAGTTCCATACCGAGCCGGTCAGTGCCCAGATGGACCCGGATACCTTTCAGATCACCGACCATGTGGTGGGGGTGGACTTTGACGTGGATGCCCTGAAGGCCGCCTATGAGGGGGCCGCGGAGGGGGAGACCTTCTCTATCCCCGTTACCTTGACCCAACCCAAGGAGACTAAGGCGAGCCTGGAAGAAAAGCTGTTTCAGGACCTGCTGGGGGAGGGAACCACCAGGGTGACTGGCTCGGCCAACCGCAAGTTCAACGTCAAGCTGTCCGCCGAAGCCTGCAATAACGTGATCCTCCTACCTGGACAGGAGTTCTCCTACAACAATACCACCGGCAGCCGCACGCCGGAAAAGGGCTATAAAAACGCCCCCACCTACCAGGCCGGAAAGTCGGTGGACGACATCGGCGGAGGCATCTGCCAGACCTCCTCCACCATTTACTATGCCGTTCTTCATACCCCGCTGGAGATCGTGGAGCGGCACGACCATCAGTTCAATACTGGTTATGTGGATCTGGGCATGGACGCCACGGTATATTTTGGTTCTCTGGACTTCCGGTTCAAAAACAATACCGAGTACCCCGTCAAGATCGTGACCAGCAGCTATGACTCCAACGGGAGCCGGTATTTGAATGTGAAGATCTATGGTACCAACCCCGATGGCATCTACGCCATCCCCAAGAGCAGCGTCTTTGACAAAGTGGCGCCCACCACCAAGTATGAGCCAGACCCCAGTGTTCCCCAGGGTACCCTGGTGCTGGATAAGGAGCAGTACGCTTACACCGGCTGGAGCGCCCACACTTATCGGTATATTTACGACAAGGACGGCAATCTGTTGGAGAAGCAGGATATGGGGAGCAGCAAATACAGTATGCGCCCCAACCTGTATCACTATAACCCGGCCGACGGCGACCCCAGCACCTGGCCAGACGGCAAGCCGCCGCAGCCCGGCACTGACCCTGGGACAGAGGTTCCTGTGGATCCCAGTACGGAGACCGGAGGGACAGCAGGCCCCGGCACAGAGGGCGGAGCCGTCCCCGGTACCGGAGAAGGGGAGGCTGGGACGGACCAGCCCGCACAGGACCAGCCGGCATCTGAGCAGACGGACGCCGGCGAGAGCGACCAAACCCAGACGGAGGGAGTGAGTGGTGGAGAGCGGCCCTCCGACCAGTCCGGCCAGGAGCAGGAAGAACCCTCCGGCCAGGGTGAGGAGGCATCCTCTGGCCAGAATACGGAGGCGGCGACCTGACAGACAGAGAGGAAGAGGACGATGTTCCAAGGATTTTCCCAGGGTGCCATCGATTTTCTGTGGGGCATCCGTTTCAACAACGAGCGAGGTTGGTTTTTAGCTCACAAGGAGGAATTCCTGACTCTGGTGGACGCCCCCATGCGGGAGCTGGCCGCTCAGGTGAGTCAGGCCATGACGGAAGAATTCCCCAAGCTTGGACTGGAGCTGAAGGTGAGCCGTATCTACCGGGATGCCCGGCGGCTCTTTGGCCGCGGGCCCTATAAGGACCACCTTTGGTTTTCCCTCCGCCGCCGGAACGAGAACGAGGGGGCGGAGCCCAGCTTCTACTTTGAGATCGCCCCGGAGTATTACAGCTATGGCATGGGAGCCTGGGATTTGCCTCCGGTAACCATGGCCAAGCTCCGGGCCCGCATCGACCGGGACCCAAAACCTCTGGAGAAGCTGGCCCGAAGGCTGGAGAGGCAGGGGGAATTTGCGCTGGAGGGCCGGCAGTATAAGCGGCCCAAGGGGGACCCGGGAAAGCTTCTGTTTCCTTGGTATAACAGTCGTCAGCTGGTCATCTCCAGCGACCACAACTGTGAGGGCCCCCTGTTCGGCCCTGAACTGGCGGACCAGGTGCTGGAGGGGTTTCGATTTCTGGTGCCCTATTACCAGTATCTCCAGACATTGGCCGGGGACGCGCCTCCGCCTGAGATCTGAATACAGAGAAAAAGCGCTCCGGCCTCGGCTTGGGGCGCTTTTTGCAGGATGGGGGTTTAAGACTTGTGCTGTAGAGCTGACGGCACAGAAAATTTTGAAAATTTCTCACAAATACTATTGACAATAGAGTGGAGATGTGGTACATTATAGCCAGAAAGGATGAGTCCAATGTATTAAGAAAGTCCCCGCACCTGATGCTGTGATGCAAGGCCGAGAAGCATAAAAATCAGAAAGAGGAGAACCAGAAGAACATTTGAGGAAAGTCCCATATGCCAATGACATCGGACAGAAAGAATCTTCTCGGAGCGGAAACACCAGCACAGGGACATACCACAGAGCAAGGTCAGGTATATGTTCCGCCGCAAGATGCCTCACATATGAGGAAGAGCCGCAGAAGCGGCCACAATGATTTGGGAGAGATACAAGGACCGGGACCGGCGAGATGTGGTATGGCGATTCTGTAGAAAGAGAGGTAAACAATTGATGTTAGATAACAAGAACCACCAGAAATGACCCTTGGCTGCAACGGATTACGAAACGGGCAGTCAAGGGTCATTTCTTTTTCAAAGAGCACCGTGGACAGGCGGGGAGCTGGAGGTGTGGAGCCAAAGGGCTCTTTTTTTATGCCCATTTTGAAAAAGAGAAAGCCCGCCGTTTTCAGGCGGGCTTTCTTTCTGGAGAGATCAGCGGTTTTTGAAGGAGGTGAGCTTCTCCTTATTGACGAAGGCGCGCATGGCGTCCTTCTGGTCCTCGGTGGCAAAGCAGAGGCCGAAAGCCTCGCTCTCATAGGCGGCGCCGGTGTAAATATCGGTCTGGAGCCCCCGGCGGATGGCGGCCTTGGACTGGCGGACGGCTACCTGGGCGTTGGATGCAATGGCGTTGGCCAGCTCCAGAGCCTTGTCCATCAGCTCATCGGGGGGATAGACATGGCTCACCAGGCCCAACTCCTTGGCCTCGGCGGCGCCGATGGTCCTGGCGGTGAGGATCAGCTCCATAGCGTTGGAGATGCCCACGATCCGGGCCAGACGCTGGGTTCCCCCAAAGCCAGGGGTGATCCCAAGACCTACCTCCGGCTGGCCAAACTTGGCCTTTTCACTGGCGAGGCGGATGTCGCAGGCCATGGACAGCTCACACCCGCCTCCAAGAGCAAAGCCGTTGACGGCCGCAATGGTGGGCTTGGTCAGAGTTTCCAGCTTTAGAAAGACCCCATTGCCGTAAGCGCCGAATTTCTTGGCCTCCACGGAAGTGAGGGTGGACATCTGGCCGATGTCCGCGCCGGCTACGAAGGAGCGGCCGGCTCCGGTGACGATGGCCACCAGAATATCCTCACGCTCCTCTACCTGGTCCAGGACGGCGTCCAGATCCCGAAGTACCTGCTCATTCAGCGCATTGAGGGCATCGGGCCGGTTCATGGTGATGATGCCCACGGGGCCCTTCTGCTCAAGGGTGACAAAAGACATAGCTTGTTTCCTCCTTGTTTTTGTTCCGTGTTAAGGATCATTTTGCCTGTTTTCTTGTATTATAGCCTATCCTGAACAGAACAGCAAGGGGAAAGTGGCGTCATGACCGGACTGCCGCGTGAAGCAGGGACCAGAAGGACCAGATCACACCTACTACAGTCAGCGCCACCCAGAAAACTACCATGATCTGGCTCATATCGCCGATGAAATAGGCGTTTCTACCCACCAGCTGGGGGCCAAAACAGGCCGCCATCCAGATACCCCAGATGATCCAGCCACCCTTGGCACCGTAGCGCTGCATGATTGCGCCGATAATGAGGCCGCAGGATAGAGCAAAGACCAGAATGGCGGGCCACCACCACCAGTTCAGGGTGAAGTCCTCGATAAATAGAGTGCTCTCCCAGGCGGGGTCCACAGGAGCGCCTAGACTGGGCTCGGGCATAGGAGAGATGCTCTCCAGGGACAGCCCCGGCAGGCCGGTCAGTTTCAGCCACAGTACCGGGGACACCATATGCTCCAGTGCGGTGAGCAGAGCGGCCATGCCCATGGAGCAGACACCCATGAATAGGCTCCTCCCCAGCTCCATCCCCAGGGCTCGGCGGCGGGTCTGGCCAAAGCGGATGGCCTGTTCAAAGCTCACCCCCATAGCCGCTACCGTTACAACCAGAGCCATAATACCCGCCACGATGGGAAGTACGGTCCCGGAGATCATGATGCTGCTGTTCTCAGCGGAGAGGAGCAGGACCGCGGCTATCACGCCCTGGATCAACACAAATAGTCCGGTTACCACGCCCAGACACAGAAACAGGTCGTCCAGGTTGAGCCGTATCACTTTTTTCAGCATCCCGATCACCTCACTGCAAAACGGAAAATCTGCCGCCATATAACGACTTCACCAATGGCCAGCGTCGCTAACATTCCGATGGTCAGAATGGCGGGCAGGCTGCCCCACATACCGCTCCAGGCGCTGCCCATCAGAAAGGACCAGGCGTCCAGATCGGCCATGAGGGCCAGAAGGATGGAGCCCATGAGCAGGGCGATGACGGACACGGAGAGGATGACGGCGCCCCAGACCTTGGACTTGGCGGACACCAGCCCGCCCAGACAGCCCAGCACCAATATGGTCAAACATACTAGAGGGAACACCCACAGCGTCCTTCCGTAAAAGGCCCGAATCAAAGTCCAACGGCCCTCCTCAATCCAGCCACCCAACTGGGGCAGAGCAGCCAGCAGGACTTGCGCGGCCCAGCAGAACCCAGTGTACACGACCAGCACTCCCTGCACGGCCCAGAAGAAGTCCCGCCGCCGGGCCCCAAAGGACAGCCCCAGATTCAGGTTGCTGGTGCACAGGGAAAAGGCGAAAATGAATAGGACGAACAGGGTGACCAGGGGAAAGGCGCCATAGTAGGTAGCGAACAGATTGCTCGCCCCACCGGGCACCCCGGTGGCGTAGCAGCCCACTACTACAAGGACGGCGAAGCCCAGCAGGCAGGCCAGATTGATCCAGGCGAACTGGAAGAGAAAGCGAAAGGATTTCAACATTGGTATCCCTCCTCACTGGGTGTCCCCATGTCCGCACAGGGCCACAAACACGTTCTGAAGGTTCATGGGGGACACATCCACATCGGCCTTGAGGGCGTCCTGGAGCTTAACTCCGCTCCCCCGGACGGCTGCGGTCTTGTGCCGGCCCATCTGATGGGTGGACAGCACCTCCAACCCGGCGCATACCTGATCTACCACATCCTCATGGCCGGAGATGTAGCGGAACTGGCCCACCAGCTCCTCGGTGGGGCAGTTTTCCAGGATACGGCCCTCATCCAGGATGATGACCCGCTCAAAGACGGAGGCGGCCTCCTCGATGATGTGAGTGGACACCAGGAAGGTCCGTCCGGTCTGGGCGAAATCGTCCAGCAGAAGCTGGTAAAACCGCTCCCGCATCACCACATCCAGTCCCGCCGCCGGCTCATCCAGGATGGTGATGGGAGACCGGCTGGCCAGGGCGATGAGGATGGTCACCATGGACATCTGTCCCTTGGAGAGCTGACAGATCTTCTTTTTCTCGTCCAGCTTAAATTCCTCTAATAGCCGCTGGGCGTATTCCCTATCCCAACCGGGGTAGTAGATGGCCGCAGAGCGGAGATAGTGGCGGATTTTTAGATTGTTCTGCCCGGAGAACAGGGTGGGCTGCAGCTCGCGGGAGAAGCAGATGTTGTCCAGTGCCGCCTGGTTTTCCCAGACGGGCTGTCCGTCGTAGGTCACCTCGCCCCGGTCCTTGGTGTTCTGGGCGGTGAGGATGCCCAGCAGAGTGGTCTTGCCCGCCCCGTTCCGGCCGATCAGGCCATAGATCTTGCCTGGTTCTATTGTCAGGTCCAGATTATGGAGTACCTCTTTGTCCTTATAGGATTTATACAGACCCTGAGCCTTTAAAATTCCGGTCAGCATGATTGCTCTCCCTCCTTGATTGCACGGTCCACCATAGACAGCAGCTCCTCTCCGGTCAGAGAGATAGCGGTTCCCTCTTTGACCAGCGGTTTCACAAATCCGTCGTAAAAGGCGGCCTTCCTTTTTTGTTTCACAGTATCACCTGCTCCTGGGGATACGAACATACCGATCCCTCTTTTTTTGTATAAGATCCCATCGGCCACCAGCATATTGATACCCTTGGCCGCCGTGGCTGGGTTGATGTTATAGCCCCGTGCCAGCTCATTGGTGGAGGGCACCTGCTCCTCCTCCTGGTAGATCCCCCGTAAGATGTCGTCCTCCAGCATCCGGGCAATCTGTAGATAGATCAGGGACTGATCGTTCAGGATTCCATGCACATGATCACCTCCATAATTGTTTCCTCCGCGCGGCGGAGAGCATCCAGGAGCCGTTACAGCAAAATGCTATAGACCGCAACGATGAAATAGCGCAACAGGCGATACCGCCCCTCTACTTTTTGTGCTCTTTTATCCAGACGTTGATTTTTTCCATGAGATAGTGCCCCTCTTCTGGACCTTAGGTTCCCATACGCTTTCTGTTCGTTGGTTAATTACTTGTGTAATTAACCATATCACCGATGAGGAGAAAAGTCAAGACCTTTTTGTACATAAAAAAGAGACAGGGGAGGGGGGCAGCTTCCTCACCCTTTGGGCCGCCGCGGCATAGTCTGGGGTACAGATTCGTTGATACGGAGGGTCGGTCATGACTTCTTTGCCTAAAATCCAATATTTTTTGGGGGCCAATTCCCCCACTGGTTTTTACTCTCTTTACCCTGAACTCATCCAGCCTGAACGGGCCCGGACTATCTATATCCTAAAGGGCGGTCCGGGCTGTGGAAAATCCACCCTGATGCGCCGGGTAGGGGCCCGGATGGAGGAGGAAGGTCTGGATACCGAGTACATCCTATGCTCCGGAGATCCGGATTCGCTGGACGCGCTGCTGCTCCCCCAGCTAGGGGTAGCCCTGGTGGACGGGACCGCTCCCCACGGCACAGCACCATTAGGACACCCGGCGAAAAAGGTCAGGATTTGCAAGGGGTTGCGGGATCAGCTTTTGGACGGCACCAGCACCGGGCACGGTTACTTAGGACACTTTTATGGGACAAGCTATTTGATAAGAGGCGTAACTGCTCAAAAAAAGACTCTGGCAGCAAAAGGGCGGGGGAACAGAAACGGGAACAGAAAAAACAGATGCCTACGGATTGTAGGCACCTGGCATGGTCAAGGAGGATAAAAAAGTTGCGATATGATTGCAAAAGCGGACGACAAAAACGAAGAAAACAATGCCAAACTTGTTCAAAATTTTGGCTTTGTAAAAATATTCGCAAGAAATGATTGGTAATTCGTCGGGTTATGAGCCCGACGAGTTTATTTTTTGAAGATTTTTGAATATACTATGAATATATAACCGTGAAAGCCTGCTGTCAAGCGGGATTTCACGGTTTTTCCGTATATAAGATTCAACTGTCAAAACCAATGATGGCAAAGACAAAAGTTGCAATTTCATTGCGAAAGGGAAGGTATTTTTATGATAACCGGAAGGCTTGTAGAAGTGAACAATCAATATTATGCGATCCTCAATCTCAAGCATCCCGATGGAAAGCGGCTTCAAAAGCGGTTTAACTTAGGTCTGCCTGTACCGAACAATAAACGGCGTGCTCAGGAAAAACTCCAGGAACTGTGTCTTGCGTATACCCGTAAGCAGCAGGTGGAGCAGAACTATCCTGATGTGATTTTGATGGATTTCCTAAACGCGTGGATCGAGCGCCGAAAGTCTGAACTTTCTCCATCCACCTACCGCAACTACATACACATGGCGGAGCACCATATGACGGACTATTTTGGAGACGCCCTGCTGCGGGAGGTCGATTCCCAAAAGATCGAAGCATACTACCAGTTTTTGAAAGAGCACGGGCTGTCCTCCACCACGATTCAGCACCACCACATGCTGCTACAAAGCGTCTTTCGGGATGCCTGCAAACGGGAAATAATTTTGAGAAACCCCATTGAATTTGTGAGCAAGCCGAAACGTCAGCGGCCGCAAGCCAATTACTACTCTGAACAGGAAGCCCGTCAACTCCTGGAAGCGGTGAAAGGGACAAAGCTGGAATTACCCGTCACCTTATCCCTGGCCTACGGCCTGCGCCGCAGTGAAGTGCTGGGTCTCCGGTGGAAAGATGTGGATTTTGAGAAACAGACCATGTTGGTATGTCATAGTGTGATAGAGGGAGTTGACGATGGAAAGCGAGTGGTTTGCGCAAAAGATACCTTGAAACAAGCGGCGTCCCACCGAACTCTGCCGCTGTTTGAGCCGATCCTTTCACTTTTGCAGGAGGAATTGGAGCGTAAAAAGGCTCTGCGGCCGGTCTATGTGTGCAGTGATCGGCACGGCAATGTGATGAAACCGGATGTTGTCACGCACGATTTTCAGAAGTTCCTGAAAGAAAATGGCCTGCGGCATATCCGCTTTCATGATCTCCGGCACAGCTGTGCCAGTCTTTTGATCGCAAACCACACGCCGCTGATTCAGGTACAGCACTGGTTAGGCCACCGCACCATGTTGACTACGGCCGATTTATATTCCCATTTGGATTCCAGTTTAGTCAATGAGTGCGGCGAGAGTATAAAAAAATTTTAGTAATCCGCAACAGAGTGCAAAATAGTTAAACAAGAAAAAATCTTATTTCAACATATTTTTCTTGACTTAACTTTCCGTCATGGATAAACTATATCCATGAGGTGAGTAGTATGAAACGGAAAATTGAAGCACAACTTTTGGCATGGAAGAATCAAACTGCAGATCGCCTGCCGTTGATCGTCAACGGTGCCCGTCAGGTGGGGAAAACCTATATCCTCCGCAAGTTCGGAGAAGAACAGTTCAACAATGTTGTCTATATCAATCTGGAAACCAATCTGACGATTGCGTCTTACTTCAATGAGAATATCCAGCCGGAGCGCCTCCTGCGGTATCTGGAGGCGTCCACCGGGGAGCGCATTATCCCGGGGGAGACGCTGATCATTTTCGATGAGATCCAATCCTGCGAGCGCGCGCTGACCTCCCTGAAGTATTTCTGCGAGGAGACGCCGGAGTTCCATATTGCGGCAGCCGGTAGCCTGCTTGGGGTGGCAATCAACCGTCAACATTACTCTTTTCCGGTCGGTAAGGTGGAGACTATCACCCTTTATCCATTGGATTTTGAGGAGTATCTCTGGGCCAGGGGCAAGGAACTCCTCAGCAAGGAGATTTGCGCAGCCTATGGCGCCATGGAGCCGCTGCCCGATGCCCTGCATCAGGAGGCCATTGAATTATATCGGGAGTATCTGATCATCGGAGGTATGCCCGCCTGCATCAACGCGTTTTTGAAAAGCGGCAGTTTTCTGGATGTTCCGCTGGCACAAAATGAGATCCTGGATAACTATATCGCGGATATGGCGAAGTATGCCAGCAATACGGACAGCGTGAAGATCCGGGCCTGCTACAACTCCATCCCGGCGCAGCTGGCCAAGGAAAACAAGAAATTCCAGTACAAGGTGGTCCAAAAAGGCGGTAGCGCCACTCTGTTCGGGGCTTCTATCGAGTGGCTGAATCTGGCCGGTGTCGTGCTGAAATGCCAGCGGATCAGTCAAGCCTTTGAGCCGATCGCTGTCTATGCGGATCTCTCAGCATTCAAACTTTATATGGGCGATGTGGGACTGCTGACCATGAAGTCCGGGATCTCTCAGCAGACGGTGCTCTCCGGCGAAGGGAATACCTTTATGGGGGCTGTCACAGAAAACTATGTGGCCCAGCAACTGGCCGCCCAGGGATATGATCTCTACTACTGGGAGAGTAGCAGTACGGCAGAGCTGGATTTTGTGCTACAAAAAGGTAATCAAATCATCGGTATTGAAGTCAAGAAAGGGGAGCATGTCCGTTCTCGTAGTCTCAGCGTCTTTGTGGACAGTTATAAACCGGCTTACTCGATCCGTCTCTCACTCAAGAATTTCGGAGAGAAGGACGGCTTGAAGTCTGTTCCGCTGTATGCGGCATTTTGTATATAAGAATGGAGAGACATAGAAGGCGAGGCATCCTGAAAGCAGGGAACCTCACCTTCTATATTTAAACTAAGCTCATAGGATTACTAGTCGAGTAAAAATTCCTAAGGTAGTGCATTCACCATTTGTATTTGGCTAAAACTTGCAAAAAATCGCTAAGACTATGTATTTCAACATCTATGTGTACACCTCATTTTTACCTAAGTATAATGATGAAATACTTGAGATATAGAGTTGTTTTTTCGGGGGCTAATTCCGAAGATTCTTTTTTAAAATAATATCTCTCAATTGCGAAGCATTTATTTTGCCATCATGATACTCTGAAAGATGCTGATTATAATTAATTCTTGGTAATGGTGTTATGATTCTCCCTACAAAGCCAAACTCTTGCCTTAAAGGCTCAAAACCATTATTCAGTTTCTGTAGCATATAATCTAAAAATCTATACTGCAACATATCAGCATATGCGGCTCTATATAGCAGATAACTTTCACTCAAATGTTGATTTGAGTAATTTCTGCCATTCCAAAATATTTTCCGTGTGCAATTTAGAAACTGAAAGTCCAACTGCTTTTGATGTTCAGTAAAGTTATAAATTCCCTTGAGACTTTTATCAAGCACTAAATTAGTAGTTCCTAGCGTGTCAAATCGAGAAAATTTATTAAGAAGTTGCCGAAAATATGTCTTCTTGAAACCCAAGTCTTTCAAGTAAAAGGAAACCACACTTTGATTATTCACCTTAAACATAATTCGACTTTGTCTATCGGGAGTTTTTGCAAAAAATCGATATACTTTTTTTGCTTTGATACCTTTGGAAACGCAGATTGGAACGAGTTCTATTCCCTGAAGGGTTCCTTTCGAGTCAACCCACTTTACAATTTCTAAATATGCCGTTCCATTCAATATCAAATGATACATGAGCGTGTCCAGTAATTTGTCAAAAGAATATCTGAAGAAAGAATAGTCATCAAATGTGAGAAGTTTTTTCAACAAATCATCGGCAGGACTTACATCATAGAATGCATCATGTTGCTCGATTGGGGCAAGCTTAATCGAAAATGACCCACAAAAATCTTCTACAAACATATGTGAATGCATTCCACGCTTATATTTGTAATCATGGTGAAGATATGCTCTAGGTGTTTGTTGCGAGGAGATAAGTTCATTGTGTATCTGTCTCATGCAAATTCTTCTCCCATTTAGACCGACTTTCATATTGTTTCTCGGAAGGAACATACTGATTAAGGCAAAGGATTAAATATAAATCCTCAACATTATCTGCAAATCCAAGATTTTTAAACGATGTTCCACAAAAAGCTTTTAATAAAGTACTTTCTGTTTTCAGGACGTTGATTCCCCAGTCTTTATATTCGTAATGACAAAGACCTCTCACTCGAATCGAATTAGTAATCCTTTGCACCCAGTTTGTCTGAATCAGGTCACGGTTTCCAATTCCAAGCATATGGCCTTTTCTGTAAGATAGCATTTCAATTATTTTTGTCAGTATTTCTCTTTTCTTTTCATCTTTCCTTATAAATTCGCTTAACTCTGCATCGACTAGCTCCCTCCATTGTCTATTCTCAGAAAACTCACCCCACAATATTGCTAGTCCACTAATAATTGCATATTCTATAAGAGGCGCAGTAACAACATGGAATACGGCATTTTGTTTATGTAGTTCTTTAATTTTTACTACATCTGATCTCACATATTCGTGGTATAGCAGAACTACCCCAAAGAACCCTGAATATGCAGATTTAAACGCTTCGAAATCATCATCCTCAATTGCCACAACCAAATATTCACATAGCTGGTTGTAACAAAAACCCAAGGAATCAGGAAAATCCTCTCGATCCCTCCAATGAGCAAGTGTCGCCTTACCACAACATTTTACCAAATACGGAGGAAAGCTTTTTTCTATTTCTTTTCTTCTGGTTAAAAATTGCTTCAAATGGCATTCGTCCCATACGACTGTTGGCTCAAAATGTAGTGCTTCAAGTTTTGGGAAAAAAGTGTTCAGGGTTGTCAAAGCCATAGATGCTTTTGAAGACAACTCAAACAAACGTGAAAGCACTGTTGCGCCTTGCAGATAGCATTTATTTTCGGTCAAGCGTTTTCCTACGGAGAAAACATTATTATAAATTTTATCCATTGCGTCAACAAGATCATTTAAGTCCTGATAAACCGTATATGCAACAGCTTGTTTTATGTACCAGTCAGGAGTTACCCGTTTTGATTCGAACTTGAGTTCTGCAAAAATGCAATTAAATAAATGCTCTACGGAATGATTGTTGTAGTATCTGTTGTTCGGTTTTAATTGTTCATAAGAACATGCGTCTGTTGCACAGTTTAACAAAGAGTCAATATTTAATTCTCTAAGATATTTATTTATTCCAATAATGATATTTATATATATCCCAATAAATACATCTACAATTGCAGCGGCCAATATAACGTGATTTTTGTCTTCACTTTTAGCACACGCAATACATGCAGGTAGAATTTTTCCTTGCAGATCAACAACACTTTTTGTCCAAAACAATAGGCAGCCACTTTCCATTGCTTGGCTCGATAACTGGGCAACAGTATTTAGATATGAGTAAAGTGTATTCAGGTCATTCTCCGCACACAGCTTTTCAACACAAATATTGTTGATACGAAGTAAATCTTGCTCAAACCACCATCTGTTTTTTATTCCGCTCATGGCCTGAAGTGGTACTCCCGTATTTAGCGCCAGACTTATTTCAGTATCTGTTGCAGTATGCCATTTTTTATACTGTGTCTCTGATCGGTACCAAAAAGAATCATAATGAATTTTTTCTTTAACGACCCAGTAAACACTTATAAGTGCCAAATTGTTATTTATGAAAGAGAGCATAGCGGGGTTTTGGTTAATAGGGTTATCTTTGTTATATGCAGCAATGTCCTGTAGAATCTTAAATTGTTTTGTGCAAATTTTTTGATAGTGGTTTTGAAAATTGGGATCGTTTGAAAAGTGATTATTCGCTGATATTTTTCGAATAGCAGAATATATTTCGGGATAAAGATTATCAGAAATGTTAAATGTATTGGATAGCTGATACATTCGGTTTCCAGTAATACTAAATGTGATGATCATCCGGATGGTTAAAAAGAGTAGAGCAATAATTGAGACATAAGAAAAAGAAATCCCTATAAGGCGCCCAAACAGAATAATGACACAAAAGATAATGTATCCTGTTATTTGTTTGATGCATCGGTTAGTTACCACATCTCTTTGGAATGCTGAAGATATTGTTACTGGTGCATTTGTGTATTTAGATGAATACACCGAGGTCATATTTGAACAATACAAACCAAGAATTACACCGGCAACACCTATACCACCGATTACGATATCAACTAGAATACTCTCTGACAATGTAGCTACTAATGGATCTGTTTGAGTTTTTGCCAATATCTCCATAGCAGACAACAACAACTTGTCACCAACATATAATACGGCAACTAAGACAAGATTTATAGCAACCTGGACTAACAATGTTCGTATTACTATTCTTGAAAAAGAAGATAACCGTTCCGACGATTCTTTCCTCTCATTCAGTCTAAAAGCAGCTTTCTTAATTTGAAACTTTAAGTTCCTGTATTTTTGGCGAATAAGCCAATACCATTTAGAATTCATAACACGCCTCCGAACTACGGATTCTTACTTGAAATATACCACATTTTAGTATTCCACACAATGGAATGACCAAATTCGTTTCTTTAGCTGGAACTGCAATGAAGTCTATATGTATTACTTCAACTTTGCTAATTACTATATTCAGAAAGTAGATGTACATCTCGTACATCTACTTTTTCATATCCTACGCCATTAACTCATAGAGTTCCCTGGAGGTGTTTTATGAACGATCCAATATTCATCCTAATCGAGCAGCGACAATCCAACGACGAGTCCCCAATCAGCACCATCATCCAACAAGCCATCACCGCATGGCTCACAAAAGAACTGTCCAAATGATCCCTACGCTGCGTTTTAGCGGCGTAGGGATTTCAAATAATTTCTTGCCGCATAGCTGCTCTCAGTGTTAAGATGTAACTGAGCAGTTACGCCTTTTAGGAGGTGTGACATATTCTTTGTGCGATCTATACACGACTGAGTAAGGAGGACGAAGACAAACAGCAAAAGGAATCCGAGAGTATCCAGAACCAGAAATCCCTGCTGATCCACTATGCCGTGGAGCGGGGATGGGACATTTACCACATCTATTGCGATGAGGACTACTCTGGAGCTGACAGCCTACGGCCGGACTTCAACCGGATGATCCAGGCGGCCCATGAGAAGAAGTTTCAGATCCTCCTCTGCAAGAGCCAGTCCCGGTTCACCCGGGACATGGAACTGGTGGAGAAGTACATCAACGGCCTGTTTCCCATCTGGGGCATCCGCTTCATCGCCGTGGCAGACAACGCCGACACGGAAATCAAGGGCAATAAAAAAGCCCGCCAGATCAACGGACTCATCAATGAGTGGTATCTGGAGGACCTGTCGGAGAACATCCGCATGGTCTTTGACATGAAGCGGCGGCAGGGCCAGTACATCGGCGGATTTCCCATCTACGGCTACCGAAAGGATCCGGACAACAAGGGCCATCTCCTGGTGGATCCGGAGGCGGCGGAGGTGGTGCGGCAGATCTTCCGCTGGTCCCTGGAGGGCCACGGCAAGCAGAGCATCGCCCACATGCTCAACGACCTGGGTGTGGTCAATCCCACCCGATACAAGGCGGAGCGGGGCTGGGACAGCAACCACTTCTGCAAGCAGGATTTCGGGCTCTGGAACAAGAACACCGTATGGCGGATTCTCCGTAATGAGATCTACACCGGCGTCATGGTGCAGGGCCGGACCAAAAAGGCCAGCTACAAATCTAAGGCCATCATCGTCATGCCCCGGGACCGCTGGTTCCGGGTGGAGGGCACCCACGAGGCCATCATCGACCGGGAGACCTTTGAGACCGTCCAGCGGAATCTGGACATTCGCTCCCGGGAGGACGGCACCGGCATGGTGCACCCCCTGGCGGGCCTTGTCAAGTGCATGGACTGCGGCAGCACCATGAGCAAGACCTCCAACGGGAAAAAAGGGAAAGCGCAGGTATATTATCTTCGCTGTAAGCTTTATGCCGACAGCGGGACAAAGAAGTTGTGTACCCGCCACTCCATTCGGCTGGACCGGCTGATAGAACTGGTTTCCCAACGCATCCGGGACTACATCCAGGCGTACTACCATTTGGAGGAGCTGGAACTCCCGCCGCCAAAGGACGATCACCGGGAGGCCATGTTGCTGGAGCAGCGCACCCTGAACGCCCAGTTGGAGAAGCGGAGCACGGCCCTGAAAAACCTGTACCTGGATAAGGTGTCCGGAATACTCAGCGAGGGACAGTTCGTGGAACTGAACCAGGATTTTCTGGCGGAAAAGAGCCGCCTGGAGCGGCGGCTGGCACAGATCGATCAGGAGCTCTCCGGTCAGGAGCCGCCCCGCAATCAGGAGGAGGTCATGGCCAAAGCCCGGGAGTTGCTGGAGCTGAAGACTCTCCCCCGGGAGCTGGCGGTGATGCTCATCGAGAAGATCGAGATCGGTGAGCAGGACCAGGAGACGGGGCGGCAGGAGGTCAAGATCCACTGGAAGTTTTGACAGGAAATCGTCTAAAGTTTTCTTTGCCTACTTTCTTTTCAAAAGAAAGTAGGTGTCCTAAAGGAACAATACCCATGTGGTGGAGCCCAAGTATCCCGGCGTAGTGGACCGGTATGTAAACATGGGGGACTGCTATGACAAGGAGGGGTTGGCGGTCCGACGCCAGGAGATCATGTCCTGTATGACGGGCTATAAGGGCTGCTACCAGCGGGCCTATCGATGCCTGGGGGCGTCGGCGGAGATCTTCGAGGATGTGCGGTCCACTCTACTTACTGACGTTCTGGGGGAGAAGCTGGCCAAACGAGCCCATGGTATCCTGTCCCGGGAGTTCAAAAAGCGTAAAGGCGTCCAGAGCGGACAGGTAAAGCAGAGATTCCTGGGCGCGGTGACACACAAGGGAGCGATGACGCTGTTTGATACAGCGACCGCCCAGTGTGACCGGATCTATGAGGTGGTGGACAGCTACGGCTTGGCCCATGAGCTGCTGGTCCATATCCTGGCCGGAGGGGCCGCCGGGGGCTATGACATAGTGGCCTGCCCCGATCCCATGGCCCCTGACCGGCTGGCCCACCTGCTGGTGCCGGAGCTGGGGCTGGCCTTCCTGACCTCTACCTCCGTCCTGCCCTTCCCAGGGAGCCCATACCGCCGGATCCGGCTGGACGCGGCCGCGGACCGGGAGATCCTCCGGCACAGCCGGCCCAGACTTCGCTTCGCCAAAAAGGTGTCCGCCGCTCTGGCGGAGGAGGCGGTGGAGTCTCTGGCCCAGGCCAAGGCCATGCACGACGACCTGGAGGCCCTCTACAACCCCTTTGTGGATTTCCAACTGGTAGACCAGATGGCACAGTCTGTAGGGGACGAGATCCTGAAAATATAAAGAGAGTCCCCGGTATCCTGTCTGGATACCGGGGACTTCTGTATATCAAGGTGTTTGCGCCGTTACCGGCGGATCAGGGCTATGGCCACGTCGTTGACATTAGTGCCCGTAGCCCCGGTGACGATCAGCCCATCACAGGCGGCCAGGGCGTTGTAAGCGTCGTTGTCCTGAAGGACCTGGAAGATGGACACACCCTTCTCCTCCAACTGGCCACGGGTCTCGCCAGTGACAAAGCCGCCGGCGGCGTCCGTGGGGCCGTCCGTCCCGTCAGAGCCCACGGAGAAGACGGCGGTGTCCCTCAGTCCGGCGATCCCCTCGGCCGCGGCAAGGGCAATCTCCTGGTTCCGGCCGCCCTTGCCGGCCCCAGTGAGCTTCACTACCGTTTCCCCACCGGCCAGGAAGGCCAGAGACCGCCCGCTGTCCTGGTGATACCGGGCGATAGAGGCCAGGAAGGAGCCCGCCTCCCTGGCTTGGCAGGTCAGGCTGTCGGTAAGGACTACGGGCTCATATCCCAGCTGGCGGCACACGTCGGCAGCGGCCCGGCACAGCTCCCGGACACTGCCGGTAATCTGAGTCTCCACGTTGTCCAGGGCCTTGGGCGTCTCCTGAGCCAGGACGGCGGCGGCCTGCGCGGAGAGCCTGATGCCGTATTGGGACACAATGGCCTCCGCCTGGGCGCTGGTGGAGCTGTCGGGGTAGGCGGGACCAGATGCGATCATATCCAGCGGGTCGCCGATGATGTCGGACAGCACCACCGCGAAGACCTGGGCCGGGGCACAGTGGAGGGCAAAACGGCCCCCCTTGACAGTGGAGAGATGCTTGCGGATGGTATTCATTTCTGTGATATCCGCTCCACAGGCCAGGAGCTGCCTGGTGATGTCCTGCAGCTCCTCCGTGGAGATGATGGGTTTTTCAAACAGGGCAGAGCCGCCGCCGGACAGCAGGAACAGAACACGGTCCTCCGGCTTGAGATCCTGGGTCAGCTCCAGGGCCCGGCTGGTGGCGGCAAAGGTGTCGTCGTCAGGGACCGGATGGCCCGCTTCCCAGACCTCCAGGTTTCCGATGGGACCCTCGCTGTGGCCGTGCTTGGTGATGACGATGCCCCCATCCGGTTTGCGGTCCAGACTTTCCCAGGCCGCGTGGGCCATGGACCAGGCCGCCTTACCCACCGCTACAAGGATGAGCTTTCCCGAGCCGAACTCTTTTCCGGCCAGAGCCCGAGCCACTGCCGCGTCCGGCCGGACCTGGGCGATGGCCTCCCGGACGATGGTGTTACAGTCATTTCTCAGCCGCATTGTCGCCGCCTCCCAAAATAAATTTATTCTTCCGGTTTCTCTGGCAGGGCAGCCGGGCGCAGGTCCAGGTTCCAGTCCACTTCTCCCTGGATGCCAGCTACCGTGCCGGTGTGGGTGTACTGCCAAAAATCAAAGTGGTAATAAAAGCCTGGGATCTGGTCGTATTCCGCCAGCCAGAAGGGCCACTGGTCCAACTGGGTCAGGTCGTAGGTGAGATAGCCCTGGTCCTGGTTGAAGTAGACCATGGGCTCATACCCACCCTCCTGAATGGTCCGGCAGAAGGAGACGGCGCACTGGGTCAGAGTCTGACCGTCCAGCCCGTCGGTGCGGGCGCCGTTGCCGGGGGTGATGGGTTCCCAGTCAAAGACCACGGGGTAGGTGATGTCGCAGCCAGCCAGGGCGTCCAGCACGAACTGGGCCTCCTCCATCCCCTCCTGGGGGGTGATGGCCTGGGAGAAGAAGTAGACGCCCACCTCCAGTCCGGCCTCCAGGGCCCCCTGGATGTTGGCCTCGTAGGAGGAATCCAGGAACAGCCCTCCCTCGGTGTAGCCGCGGTAGCCTAGACGAATGAGGGCGAAGTCCACGCCGTCCGCCGCTACGGCCTGCCAATCGATCTCCCCCTGGTAAAAGGACACATCAATACCCGCCTTGGCCAAAAGGCCATCCCGCTCATAGGACACCCGGCCCAGTGGATCGGTGGAGAAGCCTTCGGCCCCGTAGCGGTTCACAGCCAGACCATCTATCGCGGTCAATATCTGGTCCCGGTAGGAAAAGGTGACAGGAGGCGGGGGCTGCTTGCCGCCCAGGAACAGGGTGAGCAGCATGGCGCCGCCTCCCAGAGCAAGGGCGGTCAGGCCGCAGACCAGCGCCAGACGCTTTCCCCATCCGGAGGAGCGGGGCGCCGCCCTTCGTCCTGGGGGACGAGGCGCCTCTGGTATTTTGTTCTGGTCCATGATCTCACCTCATTGTCTGGCCCTGTGTGGGGAAGCAGGCCGCATTTTGCACTATTATAGCAGACCACGGACCAAAGCACAATGAGAAAGAGAAGGGGTCAGCCGATTACCCGCTTGGCCACGTCCACGCTTTCTTTGGCGTCCCTGGCGTAGAAGTCGGCGCCGATCTGCACGGCATACTCCGGGGTCAGGACGGCGCCGCCGACCACGATCTTACAGGACAATTCCTGGCTATGGAGAAGGGCAATGGTGTCCTCCATGCTTTTCAGCGTGGTGGTCATCAGGGCCGAGAGCCCCACCAGAGGGGCCTGATGCTTTCGTACCGCCTGCGCCACGTCGCCGGGGTCTACATCCTTGCCCAGATCGATGACCGTGTAGCCGTAATTTTCCAATAGGACCTTGACGATGTTTTTCCCGATATCATGGATGTCTCCCTTGACGGTGGCCAGCACGATGGGGCCTTTGCCTGACGTCTGGTCAGATGGGCCGGACATCTCCTGCCGGATGACCTCAAAAGCGGCTTGGGCAGCCCCGGCGGACTGGATGAGCTGGGGCAGGAAGACCTTGCCCGCCTCAAAATTAGCTCCCACCCGGTCCAGAGCGGGGATGAGGATGTGGTCCACGATATCCATGGAGGAGGTGGTCTCCAACAGGCGGCGGGTGGCCTCACCCGCCTCACCCTTTAGTCCGGCCTCCACGATCTGGGCCAGAGAGCGGCCCTCCGTTGGTACAGGAGTCTGGCCTCCAGCCCCGCCGGAGGTAATGGAGGTCTTGATCTCGGCGTTTCCGTAGGCGGCAATAAACGCACGGGCCTCCCGATCCACATTCATCAGCAGGTGGTAGCCCCGGACAGCGGCCATCATAGCGTCCGTGTTGGGGTTGAGGATGGGCAGGTCCAGGCCGCAGGTCATGGCCATGGTGAGAAACGTCTGGTTGACCAGGGGTCGGGCGGGCAGACCGAAGGAGATGTTGGATACGCCCAGCACCGTCTTCAGCCCAAGCTCGTCCTTGACACGGCGGAGGGCGTCCAGCGTCTGGGAGGCACCCTCCTGTTCCGCCGAGGCGGTGAGGGTCAGGCAGTCGATATATACGTCCTCCCGGCGGATGCCGTAGGACAGGGCCGCCTCCAGGATGCGGCGGGCGATGTCCACCCGCTGCTGGGCGGTCTTGGGGATGCCGTCCTTGTCAAGCGTCAGTCCCACCACGGCGGCCCCGTACTTCTTGACCAGGGGGAGAATGGCCTCCATGGTTTCCCGGTCCCCATTCACCGAATTAACGATGGCCTTGCCGCAGTAGACCCGGAGGGCCCGCTCCAGCACCTTGGGGTCAGTGGAGTCCAGTTGAAGGGGGGCGTCGCATACCCCCTGGATGGCCTTCACCGCCCGGACCATCATCTCCTCCTCGTCCACCTCAGGCAGACCTACGTTTACATCTAAAATATCAGCCCCCGCCTCCACCTGGGTCAGAGCCTGGTTCAGGATATAGTCCACATCCCCCCGGCGCAGGGCTTCCTTCATCAGCTTCTTTCCCGTGGGGTTGATACGCTCGCCGATGACACGGACCCGGTCGATGGGTACGGCTAGTGTGGGGCCGCACACGGCGGCGGGCACCTGGCGGGAGGGCTCCCGGATGGCCTGCCCCATCAGGGCCCGCTTCAGCAGGGCGATGTACTCCGGGGTGGTACCGCAGCAGCCCCCGAACAGCTTGACCCCCATGGGGGCCAGGTCGGCCATAGCGGCGGCGAACTCCTCCGCGGTGATATCATAGCCGGCTCCGCCAGGGTCGGGGAGGCCGGCGTTGGGCTTGATGGCGATGGGCAGAGTGGACCACCGGGTCAGCTCCTCCACCAGAGGGGGCATCTCGCGAGGACCGAGAGAGCAGTTGACTCCGATAGCGTCTGCCCCCATCCCCTCCAATACCAGGGCAGCACAGGCGGGGGAGTGGCCCAGAAAGGTCCTGCCCCGGTCCTCGTAGGTCATGGTGACCATCACCGGCAGGGAGCAGCACTCCTTGACAGCCAGCAGGGCGGCCCGGCACTCCTGGAGGTCGGTCATGGTTTCGATCAGGACCAGGTCCGCCCCAGCCTGAACCCCGGCGAGGACCACCTCCTTGAAGATGTTTACCGCCTCCTCAAACCGCAGGGAGCCCGTGGGCTCCAGAAGCTGGCCGATGGGGCCGATATCTAGGGCCACCAGGGCATTCCCCGCGGCGCCCTCCTGGGCGGCGTCAATGGAAGGGGGGACCACCTCGGCCACAGTTTTTCCGGTGCGCCGCAGCTTTTCCCGGTTGGCGCCAAAGGTATTGGCGCACAGGATCTGACTGCCGGCCTGGGCGTACTGGCGGTGAATATCCACCACCCAGTCCCGATGCTCAAGAGCGGCCAGCTCCGGATGCTCCCCAAGGCCCAGCCCCCTGGCCTGGAGCATGGTGCCCATGCCGCCATCCAGGATCACAGGGCCGGGGCCCTTCAACAGCTCATAAAAGTCCACAGTGTCCACCTGCCTTTCGGTATTGGCAGCCGCCCTGGGCGGGACAGCCCAGGCAGCTTCGTTTGTTTCTAGCGATCTCTCGGTCGGATACCCCCAGGATGGCAGTCACCGATTTCCGGGGGATGAGGATGTGGCTGGCGCTGGCCGTCAGCCCCACCCTGCGGGGAGCGTCCAGCAGGGAGAGAAGCTCCCCTTGGACGGTCAGGGGCAGATCCCCATAGCCAGGGCTGTACCGGAAGGGGAAGGAGCAGCCGGGAAACATGGCCTGGAGCTCCAACTCGATCTGGTCGCACCCCTGTTCCACCGCCGTGTCCGCGGCGCAGTCCAGGGCCAGCCCCTGGAGCATATCTCCGCTCTGGGTCTTCCGGATAAGCACGTCCACCGCTGCCCCCAGAGTCATACAGAACACTACCGCCCTTACACAGCCCTCCAGATGGGCTTTCAGGTCCCGGCCGGGGAGGAGCAGGCCGCAGGACAGACGCACGCCGTTCTCCTCCTGAAGTATATCGTAACAGCGCCAGGCCCAGCGGAGCCGGGCCGTCTGGCATATGTGCCGGCCACAGAGCTGGGCCTGGTTTCGCAGGTCCGCTCCGGCCTGGTCCGGGGGACAGCCCATGTAACGTAAGATCTCGTCTGTATCTAGCTGCTTCAATTCAATGGACATGGGCCGGGGGCCTCCTCTCTGTATGGGGCCTGGCATATCGGGTGGTATGCATCTTGTCCCCTTTACAATACGATCAGGTCCTTGGGGGAGCGGGTGATGTCCTCACATCCGCCGTCCTTCAGGACCAGCACGTCCTCAATGCGGACGCCGAATCTACCGGGAATGTACACGCCGGGCTCGGCAGAGATGACCGCCCCCACTGGGAGAACGCGGTCCTCGCTTGGGCTGGCGTTAGGGGACTCATGGATATCCACTCCAAGGGAGTGGCCGAAGCTGTGGGTAAAATAATCCCCATAGCCAGCATCCCTCAGTACCCGCCGGGCCGCGCCGTCCACCTCCCGACCAGATACCCCAGCCCGGGCGGCCTGGATGCCCGCCCGCTGGGCGGCCAAAACGGCGGCATACACCTTCTCCATCTCCGGGCTGGGCTGTCCCAGGGCCACCGTGCGGGTCATGTCAGAGCAGTAGCCCTCCACCTTGCAGCCGAAGTCCATGGTAATGAACATCCCCACATCCACCACCTGATCTCCGGGCACGGCGTGGGGGCGGGAGCCGTTGGGCCCGGCGGCCACGATGGGGTCAAAGGACACCTGCTCCCCGCCCCGACGCAGCAGTTCGTATACCAGTCGGGCGGCGATCTCTCGCTCGGTCAGTCCGGGCCGGATAAAATTCAGAATGGCCTTGAACGCCTCGTCGGTGATTTCCTGGGCCCGGCGCATATGGGCCAGCTCCCCCTCGTCCTTGCTGGCTCGCAGATCATCCAGAAGTCCCTGGGCGGGGGTGAGGATGCAGGGCAGCTCCTGGCTGTATCGGCGGTGGGCGTCTACGGTCATTTCACCGCTCTCAAAGCCTACGTTGCGCAGCCCATGGACCTGGATAAATTCCTTGGCCTGAGACAGGTGGCCGCTGCCGGCGGTGACTAGAGATACCTCCGCTCCCACGATCTGCTCCCGGGCGGCCTCGATATACCGGCCGTCAGTGGTATAGCGTGCCCCCTCCCGGGTGATCAGGAGCAGACCCTCCCCATGAAAGCCCAGAGCGTACCGCTCCCCGGAGGAGCTGGTGATCAGCATGGCGTCCAGGCCGTATTCAGGGAGTTTTTTTGCGATATTAGCAATATGGTTCATATAGTTTCTCCTCAAAACCAGATGTTGGGCGCTTCCCGGAATTTTGGAGCTGGGCCATCGGCATAGGGGTCATACCGGTGAAGATTGCATCCAAACTCCTGAAGGCGGCAGATTCTATCGTCCCCATCCCAGTCTATCAGAGAGAGGCCATCAAATATTTCTGCCGTTCCGTCGTGCATTTTATTTTCGAAGTACCACTCTACCACCGTCCGGTCCTCTCTGTGAAAAAAGCCCCGGATGTCCCAGGCCAGTACCTTTCCGCGGGTATTCCACTCCTCAAACCAGTGCTTGATCTGCTGGGCGCCGCGATATTCCGGCCCCCAGCTCTCGATATACAGGGCATCTGGAGCAAAAAGCTGCAGAATACCGGTGTCCCGGCCCTCCAGCCACATAGAAAACCAGCGGCGGACAGCCTGCTCCCGTCCTGCCATATCCATACCGTTTCTCCTTTCGGCGCAGCTCCATAAGAGCCTATCATGGGTTTGCGGCATACTGCTCGTAGATTCGTTTCATAGTCAGAGCATCCTCTGCCTGAGTCCCCGCGCTCTCGCAGATAAAGGTGGGGCTCCAGCCCCGGCGGGCCACCTCGGCAGCCAGCGGCGCCCAGTCGGGGCCGTATCCGTCGTTGTCGGAAAAGGTTCGGTGGCACTTCTCGCCTCCGCCGGGAGTGAACTGGATGTGGGAGAAGTGGCTGTGGAACCGGGCAGCCCGTTCTGTCCCCAGTACCTCCTCTACCCGGTCCAGCATCCGGGAAAATGCCTCCTGCCCGTCGTCTGCCCCCAGGGAGCGGGCGTACAGATGCCCCCAGTCGATGCAGGGGATCAGCCGCTCATCCAGGGTACACAGCTCCAGCACCTCGTCCAGATCCCCCAACTGGTTGATCTTGCCCATGGTTTCTGGGCATAGGGCGATGTGGCCAAAACCCCGGTCATCACAGGCGGCGATGACATCCCGCAGGGAGCGGCGCGCGATGTCCAGCGCTTCTCCCCGGCTGCGCTTCATCAGCGCCCCGGAGTGGATGACCACCCGGCCGGCCCCCATTTGGCTGGCCACCAGACAGGCGGCAGAGATATAGCCGATGGTCTTTTCTAGGGCCGACCGGTCGGGATTGGCCAGGTTGATGAAGTAGGGCGCATGGAGGGACAGGGAGATGCCAGCCTGACGGGCCCGCTCCCCCACCCTGCGGGCGGTTTCCTCTCCCACATGGACCCCTTTGCCGCACTGGTATTCATAGCAGTCCAGCCCCAGGCCGGCGATCCATTCCGGGGCCTCCACCGAGGAGCGGTGTGCCTTGGAAAAGCTGTCGGAATTGCCCGCCGGGCCAAATTTGGCGCTCATAGGAAGGGCCTCCTTCTGCCCAGCATCCGGAAAGGGGTTTCAGCGGCGTAGCGGAGGTATCGGCCCGGATTGCCCGCCAGCCGAATAGGCTCCACCAGCAGGGGGATGACCCCGGCGTTGTTGGCCCCAAGGGTATCGGTAAAGATTTGGTCCCCCACCATCACCGTTTCCTCCGGCCGGCAGCCCATCCGCTCCATAGCCCGGAGATAGCCCCCTTTTTTCGGTTTGCCTGAGTGCCCCTGATAGGGGATGCCCAGCTGTTCGGCAAACTTCTGCGCCCGGCCGGGCTTCCGGCTGTTGGACAGCAGGAACAGTTGGATCCCCTGCTCCGCCAGCTCTGCGGCCCAGGCGGCCACCTCGGGGGAAGGCTCTGTCACATGGTAGGGGACAAGGGTGTTGTCCAGGTCTGCCAGTACCAGCCGGACCCCTTTGGCGGCCAGCTCGCTGGGGCTGATGTGGGTGACCGAGGGATATACCCCCCGGGGAATGGGTGAAAAGGGCACGGGTAGGTCCTCCTTATGTCTCGTTCTATGCTTTGGCCCGCTGGCATAGAGTGGAGGGAGCGGGCCTCCATTTGGTCTGACCACAATCATCGGTTAAGTATATCACGATACAATATTCTGGGCAAGGGGGAGCCGTCATGACGAGGGACACCATTATCATTACCACGCCGCCTCAGACTCTGCGGTCAGTACAGGGGTGGGATGTGACCCCAGGTCACCTGGCCTATCGGGTGGGGAGGGGGCCGCATTTGTTCCGGGCGGGCGGCGGCACAGTCCAGCCCAGGGGCGGGATCATGGTGGTGGACGATCAGGGCTTCGACGGTCTGGGCGACCCCGGCCCGCTGTGCCAGGAGGTGGTCCGGGAGTGTTCCGCCCGTGGCTTCACGGGGGCGGTACTGGACTTTGATGCCAAGCTGCCCCCGCTGGAGCGGATGGCCGCCACACTGGAGGAGGGATTTGCCCGCCGGGGCTGGACCCTCTATGTGCCGGAAAGTTACGGAGCCAGGCTTCAACGGGCCAGAGTCATGATATCCTCCGCCCTATCTGGAGGCTCTCTGGCCCTTCGGCTGGAGGAGGCGTCCGGCTGCTTTGGGGCGGACCGGGTGGCTCTGGCGCTCCAGAGGGTGGCGGAGGACTTTGCCCTGCCTTCATCCACAGGCAACGGGCAGCCCCTGACCAGGGAAGAACTGGCCCAGAAAAGGCGGCAGATGAACCCCTCGGTGTTCTTTTCCGGAGAGCTTTGCGCTCGGTATTTTACCTATATGAACCGGGAGGGTGGAGCCCACTTTGTCCTCTTTGATGATGGCGACACCCTGCGTCGAAAAATGGAGGTAGCCCGCAGAGCGGGGATACACACCTTCCTGGCCGCCTGGCCGGAGGTGGCGGACTGTGTGGAGCAGCTGGGGCTCCAACGGGCGCAATCCAGAGCCAGATAGGTCCAGCCTTCCCAGGGGTATATGACAGAAAACAGACGTTTCAAGAGAGAAAAATTTGTATGCGGCCACAAGCGATTAGGCCGTTGAAAAGATTTCGATAAAAAGAGCCGATAACCGCAATGAGATCTGCGTGTTATCGGCTGTGTGGTTTTCCAGCCTAGGTCCTTATCAGACTAAAAGGCTCTAAAGGAGACCGACAAAGGGATTCAGCGCCCATCGGCTTCTACTGAACACTCTGGTGGTACGGGCTGGCCCCGCTTTGTATAGTAGTCAGCTAAAGCCGCTTTTACTGCTTCTTCTGCAAGGACGGAACAGTGCATCTTATGAGGGGGAAGACCGTCCAATGCCTCCGCAACAGCGGCGTTGGTCATAGTCAATGCCTCTTCGATGGTCTTGCCCTTTATTATCTCAGTTGCCATAGAAGAGGTAGCGATGGCAGAACCGCAGCCAAAGGTCTTGAACCTGACATCTGTGATAACGCCATGGTCAATTTTGAGATACATTTTCATGATGTCGCCGCACACTGGATTGCCTACGGTACCAACTCCGTCCGCATCCTCAATGATCCCCACATTCCGAGGATGATTAAAATGGTCCATAACTTTATCAGAATAAATCATGGTATTCTTCTCCTTTACCAAGTCGCCTTTTGGGCCGTGGTATCCCAAACGGGGGACATGGCCCGCAGATGATCAACAACTTCCTTGAGTGCCAGAATGATGGTATCCACGTCATCTTCCCTTACATCACTTCCCAGACTGATCCGTACAGAGCCATGGGCGATCTCGTGGGGGAGGCCAATGGCCAGAAGCACATGGGAGGGCTCCAAAGAAGCGGAGGAACAGGCGGAGCCACTGGAAACGCAGATGCCTCTCGCATCAAGCTTCAGTAAAATGGATTCTCCCTCAATGGCCTCAAAAGTAAATGAGGCGATGGATGGCAGGCGGTTTACCGGGTCGCCGGTGAGGCGGGTTCGGGGAAACTTTAAGACCTCTTGGATCAGTTTGTCCCGCAGCGTGGAGATACGGGGAATTTCTTCCTCTAAAACGGCACACCGCTCTTTTAAGGCGGCGGCAAGCCCCACCGCGCCAGCCACGTTCTCTGTCCCAGAACGGCGGTTTCGCTCCTGACCACCGCCGTGGATCAGCGGTAGAATAGGAGTTCTGGATTTGATATACAGGACACCCACCCCCCTCGGACCATGAAATTTATGCCCAGATAGACTGAGTAAGTCTACCCCCAGATCGTTTACGTCCACCGGGATATGGCCTGCCGCCTGTACGGCATCTGTGTGAAATAGCGTACCATTCTCGTGGGCAATGGCAGCAAGTTCCTTAACTGGTTCAATCGTCCCAATTTCATTGTTGGCCATCATAATGGAAACAAGAATCGTGTCAGGCCGCAAAGCGTCTTTCAGGACTTCCGGTTGTACAGTACCAAATTCGTCTACCGAAAGCTCCTCCACATCAAACCCCTGCTTTCTCATCCATTGGGCTGTGTGAAGAATAGCGTGGTGTTCCACGGCGGAGATCAGGATATGCTTCCCCTTTTTGTTAAGAGCTTCTGCCACTCCGCGTAGCGCCCAGTTGTCGCTCTCAGTGCCTCCGGAAGTAAAGAATATTTCCTCTGGTTGAGCGTTCAGACACAGCGCCACGTCAGCTCTGGCCCTGTCCAAAGCCGCCTTCGAGTGAGTAGCGAGATTATATAAAGAGGATGGATTTCCATAGTCCTCCGTGAAATAAGGCGTCATCGCCGCAAGCGCCACAGGAGAAAGTTTTGTTGTTGCGGCGTTATCCGCGTAGATCATGGGGTATCTAGCTCCTTTCTTAATCATAGTAGGAATGTAGGTTTTATAAACCTATTATATCACTATGTTTTTTAAGTTTCAAGTAGTAGCCATGACTTTTTGATGAAGCCATTGATATATGATTAACCCTGTTGTATAATAGGATTATCGAAAGGGGGATATGATAATGATCGTTTCGACAAAAGGCCGCTATGCGCTTCGGGTGATGATTGATTTGGCCGAACATCCTTCGGACGGCTATATTCCCCTGCGGGAAATTGCCCAGCGGCAGGAGATATCGGAAAAGTATCTGGAAATCATCCTGAAATTGTTGGTACGTGGGAATCTGCTGACGGGGCTTCGAGGCAAAGGCGGAGGGTACCGGCTGAATCGTGGTCCAGAGCAGTATACGGTGGGAGAAATTTTGCGCTGTACAGAGGACAGCCTAGTTCCTGTGGCCTGTCTGGGCTCCGGCAGCAATGAATGCCGTCGTGCGGCGGAATGTCGTACCCTGCCGATGTGGAAGAAATTGAACCAGATGGTCAATGACTATTTCGATAGTATTACCATTGCTGATTTGATAAGAGCTGATGGACAGGTAGCCTGCCCGATCTGACCATGCATACTATGTGCGCTTGAAAAAGCCGCCGCATATGCGGCGGCTTTTTCAATGCGATGATATGATTTTGGTTATTCTGAAAAGAGGGGGGTGGAGAGATACCGGTCTCCGGTGTCAGGGAACAGCACCACGATTGTTTTGCCCCTGGCCTCCGACCTCTTGGCGATTTCCAAGGCGGCCCACAGGGCAGCTCCGGAAGAGATTCCAACCAAGACGCCTTCTTTTCTGCCTGTCAGCCGGCCCAAAGCAAAGGCATCCTCATTCCTCACCGGGATGATTTCGTCATAGATGGAAGTATCCAGCGTATCAGGAACAAAGCCAGCGCCGATGCCCTGAATCTTATGGGATCCGGCGCACCCCCCACTGAGTACCGGAGAGTCTTTCGGCTCCACGGCAATGACTTTGAGATCGGGATTTTTCTCCTTTAGAAATTTTCCCACGCCGGAAACAGTGCCGCCGGTGCCCACTCCGGCAACAAAGTAGTCCACGACACCTTCGGTATCTATCCAAATCTCCGGCCCAGTGGTGGCATAGTGGGCGGCGGGATTGGCGGGGTTCACAAATTGTCCCGGCACAAAGCTGTCAGAGATGCCTGCGGCTAGCTCATTTGCCCTGGCGATGGCGCCCTTCATGCCTTTGGCTCCCTCTGTCAGTACCAACTCCGCGCCGTAGGCCTTCATAATCTGCCGCCGCTCTACACTCATAGTTTCCGGCATGACAATAATGATGCGATAGCCGCGGGCGGCAGCAACGCTGGCAAGGCCGATTCCGGTATTACCGGAGGTAGGCTCGATTATGACGCTGCCGGGTTTTAGCAGGCCTTTTGCCTCCGCATCGTCGATCATGGCCTTGGCGATGCGGTCTTTTACGCTTCCAGCTGGGTTAAGATACTCCAGTTTGGCAATGATCTTCGCTTCCAGACCCAGCTCCTTTTCAATGTGTGTCAGTTCCAAGAGCGGAGTATGCCCGATTAGCTGGTCAGCCGCGGCGTAAATCCTGTTCATCTTCTCTCCTCCCCCTATTTTACCTGTGCGAAGCCTTTTTCAAGGTCCGCGATGATGTCGTCAATATGTTCTGTGCCAATAGAAAGCCGAATGGTGTTAGGTTTGATTCCTACATCTAACAGTTCCTCCTCAGTAAGCTGGGAGTGAGTTGTGGTAGCCGGGTGGATAACCAGAGATTTCACATCGGCCACATTCGCCAATAGGGAAAACAGATCCAATCCATCAATAAACTGCCACGCCTGCTCTTTGCCTCCTCTGATCTCAAAGGTGAAAATGGATGCGCCTCCATTAGGAAAGTATTTCAGATATAGAGCGTGGTCAGGGTGGTCGGGCAGGGAGGGGTGGTTGACCTTCTCCACCAGCGGATGGCTTACCAGGTACTCAACCACCTTCTGAGTATTCTCTGCGTGGCGATCCAGCCGCAGGGACAGCGTTTCAGTCCCTTGGAGCAGCAAGAAAGCGGCAAAGGGAGAGATAGCGGCCCCGGTATCCCGCAAGAGGATTGCGCGGATATAGGTGACGAAGGCAGCCTTTCCGGCGGCCTTGGTGAATTTAACGCCATGATAGCTGGGATTTGGCTCGGACAGCCATGGATACCGGCCCGACGTTGCCCAATCGAAGGTGCCGCCGTCCACAATGACGCCGCCCAAAGCAGCGCCGTGTCCGCCAATGAACTTGGTAGCGGAGTGGACGACGATATCCGCGCCATGTTCGATTGGCCGGATCAGATAGGGTGTCCCGAAGGTGTTGTCAATCACCAGGGGCAGACCATGGGAATGGGCAATTTGTGCGATGGCGTCGATATCTGGAATGTCACTGTTGGGGTTGCCCAGTGTTTCGATGTAGATGGCCTTGGTATTGGGTTGAATAGCCCCAGCTACCTCACTCAAATCATGAATGTTAACGAAGGTAGTCTCCACCCCATATAAGGGTAGCGTATGAGCCAACAGATTGGATGTGCCGCCGTAGATGGTTTTTTGCGCTACAATATGTTCACCTTTTTTAGCAAGAGCCTGGATAGTATAGGTGATGGCCGCCGCACCAGAGGCCAGAGCCAATCCAGCCGCGCCGCCCTCTAGTGCGGCGATACGGTCCTCAAACACTCCTTGGGTAGGGTTGGTCAAACGACCGTAGATGTTTCCCGCGTCAGCCAGCCCAAACCGGGCGGCGGCATGGGCAGAATCGTGGAACACATACGATGTGGTGGCGTAAATAGGGACAGCGCGGGCATCGGTAGCAGGGTCTGGCTTTTCTTGCCCAACATGAATTTGCAGCGTTTCAAATTTGTAGTTGTTCATAACAGATACCTCTTTCATTATTCCCTGATATGGAAAATTGGGGTTAGCACACAACTCCCGGACAGGTATCTGGACCTATTGATATCGTATTTACCAAAGACACAAACAAGAAAATGTTATGCGCCTAGCCAGATCACACGTCCGGAAGCACAACATTCGTCCACATCGGAAATTGCTACGCAAGAGTGATTGAAATATACTTTGCATAAAGCAAACTCCTTTCCATAAATGATAGGCAGATAATAACATAATTTACCTACTATGTCAATAGGTATTATGTTTTATTCAAAAGAGAGTGGCCGCTAGTATGCCCCGGTCCGAGGAAAGTAAAACGAAAATTGAAGAATCCTGGACCAAAAATCAGGAGGAGCCGGTGTGGTAGAATCCACACCGGCTCCTTCAAAGCAGATCTAAATTGTCGTGAGGGTTCTCCATGGGAAGACTTCCTTATGGGAATTTCCTCATTTCGCTGTGCCCCCAAAATCTTACTTTGCAATATCCTTGCAGAAGTTCATGAAGATCTGTGCTACCTCGGCGCGGGTGGCCCCGGCGGTAGGCGCCAGGGTGTTGTTCCCCTTGCCGGACAGCAGACCGGCGTTCACCGCCCAGTCCATGGCCTTCACGGCATAGCTGGAGATGGAGGAGGCGTCCAGATAGCCCTCTGTCCCCTTGCCGCTCTGGCTGGTCTTGTACCCCTCGTTCTGGGCGTAGCGGTACAGGATGGCCGCCAGCTGCTCCCGTGTAATGGGATCGTTGGGGCCGAAGGTGTCGCCGTAGCCGGACACGATGCCCTCGCCGGCCGCCCAGGAAATGGCGTCGGCGTACCAGGCGCCCTCCGCCACGTCAGCGAAGTCAGCGCTGCCGGCTGCGGGCTTGCCCTCCAGGCTGTACAGCATCTGGGCCACCATGGCACGGGTCAGGGTGCTGCCGGGGGCGAACTCCCGGTCGGACACA
>CABIXV010000008.1:0-1638 GCA_902362775.1 Clostridiales bacterium
CAGACCGAAGCGGAGCCCAGCGAAGCGGGTCCGGTTCGGAGAGGAGGAACAAGGGAGCGAGGGAGGAATGCCCGCCAGGGCGTTCCGAGGAAAGCGGACTTTGTTCCGACGAAAGGGGGTGCCCCATGCGTAGTCTGCATATGAAGTTGGTCATGATCATGGTGCTGCTGATCCTGTCCCTGATGATGGTGGTGGGGGCCTTCCTGATCAACTCTGTGACCGCCTTTTATCTGGAGGATTTTTATAGCCAGATGTCCGACGTGTTCAGCGACCCCGGCCTGGTGTCCGACCTGACCACCGAAACTCCGGATGAGGAGAACGGTGCGGAGAGAATGGCCGATGTGTTGGACGCCTATGTCGGCGTGCTGGGGGTGGACGGGCGCAACCGCAAGCTGTATATCCTGGACAGCGATGGGGTGTGCCTGGTGGCACCTGAGGGGGAGAACCAGGTATTGGAATATACCAAGAATCTGAATTTTGCCCTGAATACCGGGCTGGAGACCAACGAGGTGGGGGATGAGAGCAATCTGGCCGCCGATTATATGGACCTGGCCGTCCCCATCCACCGGGGGGACGAGGGCTATGTCATCTACATCCTGGACAACAAGGCCACTGCCAACAGCCTGACCGAGAAAATGTTTCTCTTGATCATGGAGGCCCTGGTCTTTGGCCTGGTCATCTCGGTGCTGTTGTCCTTCCTGCTGTCCAAGACGATGGTTACCCCTATACAGCGGCTGACGGAGGGGGCCATGCGGGTGGCAGAAGGGGACTTTTCCCGGAAGATCCAAGTGGCCTCGCGGGATGAGATCGGAGTGCTGACCGACACCTTCAACGACATGGCGGACCAGCTCCAGGATACTCTACGCCAGGTGGAGAACGAGCGCAACAAGCTGGATACCCTCTTCCTCCACATGACCGACGGCGTGGTGGCTTGTTCCCGGGATGGAAAGGTCATCCACTCCAACCCTGCCGCCGACCAGATGCTGCTGCGGCACATCGGGCCGGAGAGCGACTATGGCCAGCTCTTTGGCGATATCGCCCCTCTAGATCAGGTGCTGGAGGCCCCCGACCATCTGGAGGGAGAGCTCCAGGTCCGGGACCGGTTTCTCCAGTTGCTGCTGGCCCCCTTTGATCGCGGCCGGGAGGGCGGCGGCGCCTTGGTGGTCATCCACGATGTGACTGCCCAGCGGAAAAACGAGGAGATGCGCCGGGAGTTCGTGGCCAATGTGTCCCACGAGCTGCGTACCCCCCTGACCAATATCCGATCCTATGCCGAGACCCTGGCGGAGAGCGCCGAGGACATCCCACCCGCCATGGAAAAGAAATTCCTGGGGGTTATCCTCAACGAGAGCGACCGTATGACCCACATTGTCCAGGACCTGCTCACCCTGTCCCGCCTCGACTCGGGCAGGGACGATCTGAAGCTGGGCCGCTTCTCCTTCGAGGCGGCGCTCCAGGATTTGTACAACGCAGTCTATATGGAGGCCCAGCGCCATGCCCACACCCTGAAGCTGGAACTGGAGTCAGAGCTGCCCGCCATTGTGGCTGACCGGGAGCGGGTGCTCCAGGTTATGATGAATATCGTGTCCAATTCCATCAAATATACCCCCGACGGGGGCCATATTACCATCTCCGCCG
>CABIXV010000008.1:1926-35855 GCA_902362775.1 Clostridiales bacterium
CTGGCTAAGGATGTGCTGATTTTGTTTCTTACCTGCTCCGCTGTCTGGCTGCTGATCCAGACCAGAATGCTGGAGCCGCTGCACAATATTCTCCGGGAGGATATGCCCCAGACCCAGATGGGAGAGACGGAAGGGGGTAGCCGGATCGAGGCGGTCCGCCCCCTGCGTATCGCGGTCAATCTGACGGCGGGTATGGAGACTGGCCGCTATGGAGTTCAGTATGACCAAGGGGCGGCGGATGCCCTATTCCAACAGGTGGCCGGCCTGCTGGCCGAGGGGCTGTCCAGTGCGGGCCAGCCAGAGCGGGTGAACCGCTACCAGTGGGAGGAGGCGCTCACCTCCTGTCCTGGCGTCTATTTCGATTTTCAGGGGGATATCCCCCTCCAAGTGCTGGTGGGCTGGCTGTCCGGTGAGGAGAGCGCGCTGGATGCCCATGTCCGGCGACTGGTCCTGTCCCTATGGCAGAACCAAGTGGCGTTTTATTACCAGGACCAGCGGGACGGATATTACTACCGCTGTCTGACGGAGGTTGTCACGCCCCAGCAGTTGGAAAGCGCGCTGACCGGAATGGGGACAAACGGCGCCCGCTTCGCCTTTGAGACCGATCTGTACCAGGACCTGGACCCGGATACCCTGCTGACAGAGGGGGGGCTGGATCCGGTCATCTATCAGGCGGCCAATCCGGCTGTCGGAGGGCAGAGCGCCCTTGCCGCTCTGGCGGAGGACCTGGACTTCTCGGTGGGCTCCAGCGTATTTTACTCTGCGGGCACGGAGCAGGTGGTCCGAAACGGCAACGACACCCTGCGGCTGACTGAACGGGGCATCGCAACCTATCTGGCTGACCGGGGCGGGGTGGGCCATTTCCCCCTGTCCGGGGCAGACCTGTTTGAAGCGGTAGAGACATGCCGCCGACTGGCCGCGGACGCTATGACGCCCCGTATGGGAGAGGCGAGACTGTATCTGATGTCTGTCCAAGAGGTGGATGGGGGCTGGCAAATCGACTTTGGATACTGCCTGAACGGGGTGCCGGTCCAACTGGACGAGGGGAGTGCGGCCCAGTTTTTGGTCCAGAACGGGAGGATAGACCGCTTTACGCTCCGGCTGCGCAGCTATACAGCCAGCGGAGAGCGTGGGTCTGTCATGCCGCCCCTCCAGGCCACGGCGGCTCTCACGGCCAAAGGGATGGAGGGGGATGAGTTGATGCTGGCCTATCTGGACGGCGGCGGGGACAGCGTGTCCGCCACCTGGGTGGCCGCCGGCAGCCGGGAGGATTGACGGTATGGAATGGTCCAAGCTGAAAAACATCATCCTGATCATGCTCGCGGCGGTCAATCTGTGCTTACTGTTCTTTGTGGTCCAACGGGAGTGGCGGGACAGCGCCAACCAGAGGCAGAATCGCCAGCAGGCCGTGGATTTCCTGACTGACCGTGGGATACAGATCCATGAGGGACAACTGCCCGACGACCAGATGGTTCCCAGGCCCCAGACCGTGGAGCGGGACCAGGAGGAGGAAAGCCGCTTGGCCACCCAGCTTTTGGGGGAGGATGTAGTGGTCCAGGCCAGAGGAGCCGGGGTGTACCGCTACCAAAACGGGGCGGGCGCCCTCCAGTTCCACAGCGATGGATCCTTTTCGGCGGAATTATCGCCAGACAGCTTCCCACTGGGTGTGGACCAGGAGAGAAGCTGTCTGGACCTCCTGACCCAAATCGGGTTCGAGGGAGAGACAACGGCACGGGATGAGAATACCCTGACGGTCCGCCAGAGCTGGGAGGGCATCCCCCTGTTTAACCACCAGGTTACCCTGGTATGGGGCTCGGAGGGGCTGGAGACCATGACCGCCGGCCGCCGTCTGGTGGGCAGCCCTGTGGAGCGGACGGACCAGCGGCCCATTACGGTGGCCTCGGCGCTCGTCTACTTTTATAATGGCCTTAATGGGCTGGGCGACGTATGCAATCAGGTGGACAGTATTGTTCAGGGCTATGTCAGTGTCACCTCTCTGTCCGGGCCCATGGAGCTGATCCCGGTGTGGCGCGTCACAACGGACACCGGCGCTTATCAACTGGACCTGCTTACCGGGGAGCTGAACCGGGTGGAGTGACGAAGGGTATCTCCGCGGAGCGGTAAAACTTGACCGCCCCGCGGAGTTTCGTCTTTACCAGACCGACAGTTTGTGGTAATATCCACTGGTGACGGCCGGCAACCCGCCGGCGGCAGAAGAAGGTGTATCTATGTTCCATCCCAGTGACCCCATCGGAATCCTGGACTCTGGCATCGGCGGCTTTAGTGTAGTCCGGCAGGTTCAGCGGACGCTGCCAGGCGAGGAGCTGGTCTATTTCGGGGACGGCGCCCATATTCCCTACGGGAACCATCCAGAGGACAAGATCGTGGCCATGGCCCGGTATATGTTCCGCTTCATGGAGGATCATCATGTGAAGGCCCTGCTGGTGGCCTGCAATACCATCTCCTGCGTAATCGGACAGTGTGAGGGGGAGGTGTCCTGCCCCACCTTCAACGCGGTTCAGGCGGGGGCGGAGGCCGCCGCACGGCTGAGTGTAGACAAGATAGGAGTCATCTCCACCGTCTTTACCCACAACTCCCGGTGCTATCCGGAGGGAATATTGGCCCGCAGCCCCAAGAAGCTGGTGGTCCTCAGCTGTGGCTGTCCTGATCTGGCCCGGCTGGTGGAGCACAACCTGGGGGACCCTGCCGGCATGGCGGAGGTGGAGGCGGACCTGCGTCTGGAGATGGACGGCATAGTGCGGGAGGGCATCCAGTGCTGTGTGCTGGGCTGTACCCATTACCCCCTGGTGGCGGACAGCATCCGCCGCCTGTATCCCGGCCTGCCCCTCATCGACCCCGCGGAGGAGATGGCCCGCTCCTTGAAGGAGTACCTGGAGGGAGAGCGGTTGCTGGCCTCTGGCGACAGATTGGGCGGACTGACCATCTATACCACCGGCGACGTGAAGGAGTATGCTCTGCGGGCCCGCCAGGTGGGACTGGAGCGGATAGGGAGCGTGTCCTTCTATCCCCCTATGGCGCTTTGACAGGGATAAATGTGGGACAGGGCGAAGATTGCCCTGTCCCTTTTTTACACCGGCGGCTTGGAGAAAAAGAATTTGCCATAGACCGTCAGATACGGTATACTGGACCCACAAAAGAGAGGAGAGGTGTTGCCTGTGGGCGAGCTGAATTTTGCTGTCCCCACCCTGTTTGGCCTGGAGGGGCTGTGCGCTGACGAGATCCGGAGGCTGGGTCTGCCCAGTGTCCAGGCGGAAAATGGCCGGGTGCTGTGTACTGGAACAGAGGGGGACCTGCCCCGGCTGAATCTGAATCTGCGTACCGGGGAGCGGGTTCTGCTAGTGCTGGGGACATTCCCGGCTGGAAACTTTGACGCTCTATTTGAAGGGACGCGGGCCCTGCCCTGGGAGCGGTTCATCCCTCGGGAGGGCCAGTTTCCAGTGAAGGGCCACTCCCTCAACTCCGCCCTCCACTCGGTGCCCGCCTGCCAATCCATCGTGAAAAAGTCGGTGGCCGCCCGGCTGGGAGAGACTTACGGCTTGAATACCCTGCCGGAAACAGGGGCGCTGTACCAGATCCAGTTCGCGATTATGAAGGATACCGCCACCCTGATGCTGGATACCTCCGGCGCTGGGCTGCACAAGAGGGGCTACCGGGCCCAGGGGGTGATTGCCCCCCTGCGGGAAACGCTGGCGGCGGCCATGGTCCTGCTGTCCCGGTACAGAGGCCGGGACCCCCTGTGCGACCCCTTCTGCGGCAGCGGCACCATCCCCATCGAGGCTGCCCTGATTGCCCGAAACCGGGCGCCGGGGCTGAACAGGTCCTTCTCCGCCCAAAAATGGGGGTGGCTGGACAAGCGGCTCTGGATGGAGGCGGCTGACCAGGCCATGGACCAGGAATTTGATGGGGATTATGAGATTTGGGGCGGCGACCTGGACCCCGCCGCCGTGGAGCTGGCCCGGCACAATGCTCAACTGGCAGAGGTGGACGACATCGTATCCTTTGAGGCGGCCGACGCCCGGACCTTCCACTGGGGCGGCCTCTATGGCCGGGTGGTCACCAATCCGCCTTACGGAGAGCGCATCATGGAGCGCCGGGAGGCGGAGGAGCTGTACCGGGCCTTCGGCCGAGCCTGGAGCAAATTTCCAGAGGGCTGGAAGCTCTTCCTTTTGTCCTCCCACACCGAGTTTGAGCGGACTTTCGGCCGGCAGGCGGACAAGAAGCGAAAACTCTATAACGGGATGCTGAAGTGCGACCTGTTTATGTACGGGATGAAATAGGAGGGGTCATGCCTTACCATATAAAAAAATTTCGGGGATATCGGCGGGAGCTGAAAAGGGTTCTGCGGGTGGTAGAGGAGTACCAGCCCAACTGGTGTCCGGCGGAAGAGGATTTTCGAGAGGAGTGGCTGGACCTGGGAGCCAACCGTTTTTTTCATCCCAGAGGGAAGGACCGGAAGGCGCTGATGGCCGCCCTCCTGCGAAAGACGGAGGAACTGATTGCCGTCAGGCCGGCGGACCTGCCCTTCTGTAAAATATTCCTCTTTGTCCCTGGGGGCGACCCGGCTCTGGCGGAGATCATCCTCATCTACGACCCGGACCGCTTCCAGACCTTCTGGGTGCGTACCGACCCGGCGGACCAACTGTGGATTCCCCAGGAAGGTCCCTCCCTGCTGGCGGAGCTTGGGCTGGAGAGCTCCCTCCCGGAGCGGTGCGTGCTGGAGGAGTTTCACTGGGCAGGCTATGTGGAGCAGCAGGTGATCTGGGGCTTTGGGGAGCTGCCCTGAGGCGCTTCGGAGGTGTCTATGGACCATCTGTTTATTATCAACCCCGCCGCGGGGAAAAAGGATAGTACCGAGACGCTGGAGCGGTTGCTGGAGAGACTGCCTTTTCCTCGCAAGATAGTCCACACCGCCAGAGAAGGGGACGCCCGACGAATGACAGAGGCGGCCGCTGCTCTGGGGAAACCCATTCGGATCTACGCCTGTGGCGGCGACGGCACCCTCAACGAAGTGGTCAACGGGGCGGCGGGCCACGATTTTCTGGCAGTGACCAACGTGCCCATGGGGACGGGCAACGACTTTCTGAAACTGTTTGGGCCCAACTACCGCAGCATTTTTTCAAATCTCGAGGCTTTGGCGGCCGGGCCGCAGGCCGCCTTTGACCTGATGGACTGCAACGGCAAGCTGGGGCTGGATGTGATATGCGCCGGAGTGGACGCACGTATCGCTGCCGGAGTACACAAATACAAGCGATTGAAAGGTGTCTCCGGACGATGGGCCTATCTGCTGTCCCTGGCGGAGCAGGTGCTTGTACGGGGAATCTGCCGTCCCATGACGGTGTCTATGGGGGCTGACCGCTGGACGCAGGAGCCCACCGCCATCCTGTGCATCTGCAATGGGCGGCACTATGGGGGCGGTTTTATGCCGGTGGCCGACGCCATGCCTGACGACGGCGTGCTGGATGTGCTGCGGGTGGGCAAGGTGAGTCTGCCTACCTTCGCGCGCCTGGCGGGCCAGTACGCTAAAGGCTTGTACTGGAAGTACCCCGCGCTGATTCGAGCCTACCACGGGCAGGAGGTGTCCTTCTCCGCCCGGGAACCCATCACCGTGGTAGTGGATGGAGAGATCATGCGGGACACCACTTTTACCGTCCGCCTGTCAGAGAAAAAGGTGAATTTCTTTTACCCGGCTGGAGCGAGCTATGCCCCTTGTGTTTAGCACTCTTGACATATGTTTGTGAACAAAACGTAAATTATAGAAAATCAACCCTAAATTTTTTTGATTTAGGGGTTGATTTTTTTTGAGAAAGCGGTTATTATCATAGTTAGATTTAGCACTTAAATAAAAAGAGTGCTAAACCGCTGAGAAAGTTAGTTCAAAAAACTCATATATAAGGAGGAACTTGTTATGAAACTCAAACCCCTGGCTGACCGTGTGATCGTAAAATTGGTGGAGGCCGAGGAGACCACCAAGGGCGGCATCATCCTGACCGGCGCCGCCAAGGAGAAGCCCGAAGTGGCAGAGGTCATCGCTGTAGGTCCCGGCGGTATGGTGGACGGCAAGGAGGTCGTCATGACCGTGAAGGTGGGCGACAAGGTCATTACCAGCAAGTATTCCGGCACTCAGGTGAAGCTGGACGGCGAGGAAGTGACCATCGTTCGTCAGAATGATATCCTGGCCGTGGTTGAGTAAACCCGTCTTTTTATCCCAAATCGTGTATCAAATTTACTCTAAATCGGAGGTAATGTGTTATGGCTAAAATTATCTGCTACGGCGAGGAGGCCCGCAAGGCTCTGGAGAAGGGCGTCAACCAGCTGGCCGATACTGTAAAGATCACCCTGGGCCCCAAGGGCCGCAACGTGGTGCTGGACAAGAAGTTCGGTGCTCCCCTTATCACCAACGACGGTGTTACCATCGCCAAGGAGATCGAGCTGGAGGACCCCTTTGAGAACATGGGTGCCCAGCTGGTGAAGGAGGTCTCCACCAAGACCAACGATGTGGCCGGCGACGGCACCACCACCGCTACCCTGCTGGCTCAGGCTATCGTTCGCGAGGGCCTGAAGAACCTGGCGGCCGGCGCCAACCCCATGGTCATGAAGAAGGGCATCGCCAAGGCCACCGCGGCCGCCATTGAGGCCATGAAGGCCAACAGCCAGAAGGTCAACGGCTCCGCTGATATCGCCCGTGTCGGTGCCGTGTCCTCCGGCGATGAGACCATCGGCAAGCTGATCGCTGAGGCGATGGAGAAAGTGGGCCACGACGGCGTCATCACCATCGAGGAGTCCAAGACCGCCGAGACCTACTCCGAAGTCGTGGAAGGTATGCAGTTCGACCGGGGCTACATCACCCCCTATATGGTCACCGACACCGAGAAGATGGAGGCCAACCTGGACGACGCCCTCATCCTGATCACCGATAAGAAGATCTCCAACATCCAGGAGCTGCTGCCCATTCTGGAGCAGGTAGTACAGTCCGGCAAGAAGCTGCTGATCATCGCTGAGGACGTGGAGGGCGACGCCCTGTCTACTCTGATTGTCAACCGCCTGCGCGGCACCCTGAACGTGGTGTGCGTCAAGGCCCCTGGCTTCGGCGACCGCCGCAAGGAGATGCTCCAGGATATCGCCATCCTGACCGGAGGCCAGGTCATCTCCTCCGATGTGGGTCTGGAGCTGAAGGAAGCTCAGTTGACTATGCTGGGTCAGGCCCGTCAGGTGAAGATTACCAAGGAGAACACCACCATCGTCAACGGCGCTGGCAGCAGCGAGGACATCAAGGCCCGCATTGGCCAGATCAAGAGTCAGATTGAGGTCACCACCTCCGACTATGACAAGGAGAAGCTCCAGGAGCGGCTGGCCAAGCTGGCCGGCGGTGTGGCCGTCATCAAGGTAGGCGCCGCCACTGAAGTGGAGATGAAGGAGAAGAAGCTGCGCATCGAGGACGCCCTGAACGCCACCCGCGCCGCTGTGGAAGAGGGCATCGTGGCCGGCGGCGGCACCGCCTACCTGAATGCCATCCCCGCCGTGGAGAAGCTGTACGACCAGGTCGATGGCGACGAGAAGACTGGTGTCCAGATCATCGCCCGGGCCCTCACCGCTCCGGTGAAGCAGATCGCCGCCAATGCCGGCATCGACGGCTCTGTAGTGCTGGAGAAGATCCGCGAGTCCGGCAAGACCGGCTACGGCTTCGACGCCTACAAGGAGGAGTACTGCGATATGATCCCCGCTGGCATTGTGGATCCCACCAAGGTGACCCGTTCTGCCCTGGAGAACGCCGCTTCCATCGCATCCACCCTGTTGACCACCGAGTCCCTGGTGGCCGATAAGCCCCAGCCTCCCGCTCCCGCCGCTCCCGCTGCCCCTGACATGGGCGGCATGTACTGATAAACGCGGTTAGTCTTTAAAACCCGGGCACGTAGAAAGCCAACTTCCTTCCGCCGTGTCCGTGTCAAAGCCTAACGTTTAAGAAACTAAAAAGTTCGGCTCTCATCAAAAGTGAGAGCCGAACTTTTTTGCTTGGAATATAGGTATGTCTAGGAGTGCGGTTTGATTGGTTTTTTCTGTGTATGATGGCTATAAGATTTGAGGCCATACTAATTTATAGCCAATATTTTATTTTTTGACAGCAAGTTATTGTAGCAATTTCCTGGCGGATATGATATGCTACCAATATAGCAAGCCTCGGGACTGTGCATCAGGACCGGGGGAAAGGAGTGTCTATGAGTCCGAGTACCATTTGGCTGATCGTCATGGTGGTGCTGGTCCTCGGGGAACTGGCCACCGTGGGGCTGACCTTCATTTGGTTTGCCGTCGGAGCCCTAGGCGGAGCGATCACAGCCTGGATGGGCGGAGCAATCTGGGTTCAGGTGATTGTGTTTCTGGCTCTGTCCGGTCTGGCGCTGGCTCTGGTGCGGCCATTGGCCGCCCGGTATCTGGATACCAAAAATGTGGCCACTAACGCGGATCGGGTGATCGGCAAGACTGCCATAGTGATCCAGGACATCGACAACATAGAGGGAAAGGGTCAGGTCAATATCTCAGGCCAGATATGGTCCGCCCGGAGCCAGCAGGCTGTGGTCATCCCCGCCGGTACGGAGGTCAAAGTGCTTCGTATCGAAGGGGTCAAGGTGTTCGTAGAAACATTATAAGTGCTTGTAAATGGAAGCCATTTAGAAAGTGAGGAGAAAATATGGAAGTTGTTTTGGGTATTCTGCCATGGATAATCTTGGCTCTGCTGGTCCTAATTGTGCTGGGGTCCTGCATCAAGATCGTTCCCCAGTCCCGTGCCTTTGTCATCGAGCGGCTGGGCGCATTCCGTACGGTGTGGGGCGTGGGCCTGAAGTTCAAGCTGCCTATCGTGGACCGGGTGGCGAAAAATGTGTCCCTGAAGGAGCAGGTGGTGGACTTTCCGCCCCAGCCCGTCATCACCAAGGACAACGTGACTATGCAGATCGATACCGTAATTTATTTTCAGATCACAGATCCCAAACTGTACACCTATGGGGTGGAGAACCCCATGTCCGCCATTGAAAACCTGACCGCTACCACCCTTCGTAATATTATCGGCGATCTGGAGCTGGACCAGTCCCTGACCAGCCGGGACCACATCAACGGACAGATGCGGGCGATCCTGGACGAAGCCACCGACAACTGGGGCATCAAGGTCAACCGGGTGGAGTTGAAAAATATTATGCCGCCCCGGGATATTCAGGAATCCATGGAGAAGCAGATGCGGGCCGAGCGCGAGAGGCGTGAGTCCATTCTCCAGGCCGAGGGCCAGAAGCAGTCCCAAATCTTGGTGGCGGAGGGCGAGAAACAGTCCGCTATCCTTCGAGCCGACGCGGCCAAGCAGGCGGCCATCCTTCAGGCGGAAGGCGCCAAGCAGGCCAAGATTTTGGAGGCTGAGGCCGAAGCCGAGGCCATCCTGAAGGTCCAGCAGGCCACCGCAGACGCCATTCGGCTCATCAATGACGCCGCCCCTGGCGACGGCGTCATCAAAATCAAGGCGCTGGAGGCATTCCAGGCCGCCGCCAACGGGAAAGCCACCAAGATCATCATTCCCAGCGAGATTCAGGGCTTGGCCGGTCTGGCTGCCGCCGCCAAGACAGTCTTCGACACCGAGGACCCCAAGGCTACCATCACCAAAACAGTAGTGAAAGAGTAAGTAACGGGCACGACCTTCATTCCGCCCAAAAGACAGACAGGGACAGGCCCCTTCACGGTCTGCCCCTGTTTTGTTATATATTTTAGGTAATAATGAATAAAAAGTTTGAAAAAGTGTACTTTTTCAAACTTTTTTCAAAATAACCCTTGCGCTAATATAACACAAAGATCCAGATATTGCAACCGATTTTCCAAATCATTTTTCTTGACTTTGCCGGTTTATAAAAGTACACTTAAACAGACTAAGGCAAATGGAGAAAGGACGTCTCACTATGAAAAAATTTTTAGCGCTGCTGCTCTCCCTGGCTGTGGCCATGGGGGCATCCCCCGCCATTCTGGCGGCCGAGGAGCAGGTCCAGCCTCTCCCAACCTGGGCCTACGGCGTGCTGGCAGATGGATATGCTATGGGACTTTTTGGTGACGAGCTGTACACGGACCACGGCAAGACCATCACAGATGAGCAGTTGAACAAGATGACACAGGTGGTGGCTGACAAGCTGGCCCTGCTGGGTGTGGAGCAGCGGGAGGCGGATGACGCCGGCCTGGTCCTCGATACGACCCGCGGCGGTGTGCTCAACGCTTTGTACCAGGAGGCGGCCGCTTACGCCTTTCCCGGCGTGGAGGAGGGGCCAGAGGCCTTCATGACTGAGGTGGGCGCGATAGCCGGCGACGGCACCGGGCTGAATCTGGACCGTCCCTGCACTCTGCTGGAGGGGGCCGCTATGGCCAACAGCCTGATCCTCAATCTATATGACCAGCAGAACGCCGGCTCCCTGGGTCTGCTGTGGAAGGCGGAGGGCAACAGCAACACCTTGTACCTGCTGGGCTCCATCCATACGGACGTGAACAACACCTACCCCATCCATAAGCAGCTGCGGGACATCATTCTGAACGCCGAGCAGGTGACCTTTGAGTTGGACTTCAATGACCAGGCCCAGATCGCCGAGTTTGCCGCCATGCAGACCTATGCCGACGGTACGACCCTGGCCGACCACATCTCCCCGGAGCTGTATCAGGTGGTAGTGGAAACCGCCGCTCAGATGGGGATGGATGAGCAGACCATCGCCCAGTACAAAGCTTGGGCCCTGGCCAACAGCTTTTCCTCCCTGGCTACGATGGATGAGACCACCAGCTCCAATGCCATGGCCATTGATATGTATGTCAACGCCAAGGCGGTCAATGCCGGCATCGCCATCGACGCTGTGGAGACCTATGCCTTCCAGGGCGGTATTTTTGACGGCCTGTCCCCTGAGTACCAGGAGGTATACCTGGCCAGCGGCCTGCTGATGATTCTGGACCCTGATTCCATGAGCCAGCAGACGAAGGACGCCCTGACCGCCGTGCTGGGGGAGGAGGCCTTTGAGCCCGCCACCCAGGAGGCCCTGCAGGAGGAGGTGGCCCAGATCGGTGCCATGATGGACACCTGGAAGAGCCGGGACGTGGAGAGCTTTGACCAGATCTATGATAAGGATGCCATCCTGAACAGCGACGACGAGCTGAACAGCAAGCTGTTCACCGACCGGGACCCCGGCATGATCGCCTATGCGGATGAGTATCTGAAGCGGGAGGGCTCCCACACCGGCCTGCTGGTGGTGGGCGCCGGCCACATGGTGGGCGAGACCGGCGTTGTCCAGGGGCTGAAGGACCTGGGCTACACGGTAGAAGTGGTGCCTGCTCCCTGATATGAAATGATATGGAGAGATCCCCCGGACAAAACCGGGGGATCTTTTGTATTAAAATTAACTGAAGGTTAATATCCGCTCCCGTTCTCTGTCGTACTGCTCCATTGTAGCGGGCGGGAAAGTCTGGTATGATGGTGGAAAGACAGGAGGAGAAGCTTATGAAAATCCATGACGTAATCCGTACCCGCCGCCAGACCATGGGACTGACCCAGGAGGGACTGGCTGATAGGCTCGGAGTTAGTGCCCCGGCAGTAAATAAATGGGAGAAAGGGCTCAATTACCCAGATATTACCCTTCTGCCTTCCCTGGCCCGGACCCTGGGGGTGGATCTGAACACCCTGCTGTCTTTTCAGGAGGACCTGACCCAAGAGGAAATTGGTTTATTTCTGAACCGAGTCTATGAGACGGCCCAGGGGGAGGCGCTTGCCGCGGCCTTTGATTTGGCCAGGAGTAAGTTGCGGGAGTTTCCCAATAGTGACCTGCTCGCCTTCAGCTTGGCGGGGCTGCTGGAGGGAATATTGACTCTGTTACCTGGCGGCACAGAGGGGGAGCGGCAGACCTGGCAGGAGGAGATCGACGCTCTCTATGAGCGGTGTGTCAGCAGTGCGGACGCAAGGGTGTGTGAAGCCGCTACCTACACTGTGGCCTCTAAGTGTATTAGCCGGGGGGAGTTGGACCGGGCCCAGACCCTGTTGGACCAGTTATCCGATACCCATATGGACAAGCGTACTCTCACCGCCTCCCTGCGGAGGAAGGAGGGAAAGATCGAGGAGGCCTGGACTATCCTGGAGCGGGACTTGTTTGACCGGGCCCATGCCATCCAGACCACCCTCCTCCACATGATCGAGCTGGCGATTGAGGAGGGGGACAAGGAGGCGGCTCACCACTTTTCTGATACGGCTGAGGCAGAGGGGAGAGTCATGGGCCTTACCGATTACGCTGTGCTGTCCGCTCCCCTCCAGTTGGCCATGGCAGAACGGAACGGCCCACGGGCGCTGGAGTTGCTGGAGAGACTGCTCCACTCTTTGACGGTCCCCTGGGATTTGAGTGAATCTTCTCTGTATCGCCATCTACCCACCAAGAACGAAACCGGGGAGGCCCAGAGCATGTTGCTCAAGCCTCTGCTGGACCAGTTGGACCTGGACCCGGAGGCTCAATTTTTGAAGGGTGTACCAGGCTATCAGGAGCTAGTGGAGCAGTACCAGACGTGGAAGGGATAAAGGAGCGGGGCGGCCAATGGCCGCCCGCTTTTTATCTATTTATCCCAGCTTACGGATCCTGGCCCACAGCTTTTCCTTGTTTTCGTCCAGCATCCGAACCGCCTTTAGAATCCCCAGCAGGGGAATGAGCAGGGCCAGCACAGCCGGAGCGGGAAAACAAAAATGAGAATAGAGCAGGTATCCCACCCAGCCCAGGGCCAAATGGGGGACAGTGTAAAAGACAAAGAACACAGCCGTATATCCCCGGTTGCTTAACGTCCTGAAATACTGGTCCCATTTTTCACCATCCATATGGGATATTTTCGATTTCATCCAGACGGCCAGCAAAAACAGTCCGATGGCTAACAGAGCAGCCAGCTTCTGCAGCAGGTAGAAGGAGAGCACGCCTCCAATGATCCACATGGATATCCTCCTTTCAGCTTCCGAAGGTGAACCAGGCCAGCAGGGTGGCGCCGAGAGCTCCCAGAAGAAGGCCGCCCCAGAGATAGGGCTTCTCCTCGTAGGCACTGGAGCGGTACAGCATACTGGCGGACATTCCCAACAGGAGAAGGGCCAGACCGCCCCGCCAGGCGGACTCCCCCTTCACGGCGCACAGAACGGTGAACAATTCCAGACAGCCCGCCCCAAAGCCAAGAGCCTTGCTGTTGGCACGGGCCTCAATTTCCTGATCCCGTTCGTCATATAACGGGCGGCGATTGGCCCATTTGACAGGCTGTTCTATAACATTTTTCTTATCCTCGGCGCTCATAGTAGAAATTCACCCCCAACATAATGATGAACATGGCGATCAATACGCCGCACAGAGTGGCGGCAACGGACAGCGCGAGAGCGGACTTGGTAAAGCCGTACAGTACAAGGGCTATCCAGCAGCCGCCCAGCAGCAGGTAGTTCATGATACGGACCGTCGCGTGGCCGGACTTGATCGCCAGATAGCGGTCCCGCTCATCGGCGTACCGGGAGAGCTCCTCCTCGATCCCTCGGTGGGTGAAGGCGAAATAAAAGTTGACCAGGGAAATGGACACAGCCAGCAGGGCGGACAGGAGGAAACGAAGCTGAAAGCCGTCCAATAGGAGTTTACAGGCACAGGCGGCCGCCAAAAACATCAACAGGATGCCGGAGGCCAGATTCCGGACGCTTTTGATCTTCACAGGACGAACCTCCTAGACATGTTTTTCATAATAGACGGCAAAGATAATGGACAGGATGAAGCATAGGCTCACATTCAGTCCACAGATTAGGAAAAGGAAGCCGAATACAAGTTTTTTTGTGACGGCATAGGCCAGAACCCCCGCCAGCATGAGGGCCATCTGAACATAAAAGAGGATGTTGCCCACCATGGCGTCCCCCTTCAGGCGGACCAGCTTGTTGCGTTCGTCCCGTTCCTCGGTCTTATCCTCGATGGTGGCCCGTTTGGAGAAAGCCCGGACAAAACCGGTGACGCCCATTGCCAACAGGAGCACGGAGAGGATCACCGACTTGATCTGCTGGGGCAGAAAATCATGGGGGTCGACAATATCTCGGTACAGACAGAAGAGACCGCCTATCGTCCAGAACACGCCCCAAATGAGACCTTTTTTGTTATATATTTTCATATTCCTTGTCCTCCAGCTCCTTGTTTTCTTCCAGGCAGCATAGCTCCTCCAGACTGACTCCGAACACCAGAGCGATGCGGTAGGCCAGCAGCAGAGAGGGGTTGTACTGCTCCTTTTCAATGGAGATGATCGTGCGGGAGGATACATGGACCAAGTCGGCCAACTGCTGCTGGGTCATGCCGGCGGCGGCCCGAAGCTCCCGGACTTTGTTTTTCAAACCCGATCCCTCCTCCCTTTGGATATGAAGTATACTTCATGTGAAGCTTGCTTCATATTATACACAGGAGGGAGCTTTTGTCAAGCTGCTGGAAAACATTTTTTTCATGGAGAAATTTCCGCTTGGCCGCACATACTGTTCCCGAAGGGACAAGGAAGGGGCGGAGCGGGTGAAAACAGGAAAAATACTTTGGCTGGCGGCATGGCTGGCGGCCTTTCTCCTATGGCCGGGACCGCCGCAGGAGCTGGCTATGACAGGGGGAGCGACTACGGTGGAGCTTGAGGAGGGAGAGCCGCCGCTGGTGGCACTGACCTTTGACGATGGCCCCAGAAATTCCACCACCGGCCGGCTGCTGGACGGACTGGCGCTGCGGGAGGTGCCCGCCACCTTTTTCCTGGTGGGCAACCGGATCGAGGGCAGCGAGGAGCTGATACGCCGTATGGCGGCAGACGGACACCAGATTGGGATTCATACCTTTGAACACGTCGTGGTATCAGACCTATCCCGCAAGGATTTTGACCTTCAGGTGGGCAAGACAAGGGCGCTTTTGGCAGAGATCCTGGGCGATGGGGAGTTTTGGCTGCGTCCCCCCTACGGCCTATTTGACAGCTCGGTTCGCAAGTGGGCGGACTGCCCCATCATTCTGTGGTCGGTGGACCCGGAGGACTGGAAGGACAAGGATGTGGACCGCATTGTGGCAGCGGTGGTAGAACATGTGAAGGATGGGGATATTATCCTGATGCACGATATCTTTGACACCTCAGTAGATGCGGCGCTGCGGGTAGTGGATAATCTGTTGTCTGAGGGTTACTGTTTTGTCACCGTGGAACAGCTGATGGAGGAGCGGCAGGTGGAGCCAGCGGAGGGAACTGTATTCCGGGCCCTGCCGCCGAAGGGAGAGGATGGGAAATCCTCTGGATCATAGATAAGGGCGGCCCTGGGACGATTAAATTTGTAAAAACGATTGTATTTTCCCCCGGTATCAGGTAAAATAGCGATAACCAGTAAAAACAAAGGAGGAAAACAGATATGAAGATAGCCCGTTTCGTCCTGAAGATCGTGGCTCTGTCCCTGGGCGCCGCCGCCATGGTCTGCGCCATCATCGCCTATTGGGATGCGTTGGTTGAGCTGTGCGGGCACGCCAAGGGGAAGCTGCAGCGCACAGCCTGTGCCTCTGAGTATGACGATTACGAGGAGTAAATTCCCGTGAAAGGCCATAGAATAGAGGGCCGCCCAGGAAGGGCAGGCCCTCTATTTTGCTATTATTAGGGAAGGATGTAAACAGTTTTTGAATTTCAACGGGACCGTCTTGACATTTTTTAGAGCGGTGTTAAAATAATCAACGTGTTAATTATTAACCCGTTAATTAATTGGAAAGGAGGGGAGTGCTTTGATCCCGGTCTCCAACGAGCTGGAGCTGCTGTCCCAGCAGATCAACCTGGCGCACCGGGCCGCTGTTCAGGCGGAATTGATCGCCGCGGACCTAAACGAGATCGGCCACCCCATGCTGCTGACCATCCTGCAAAGCTGTGCCGACAGCGACCCGGACGGCCAGTGTCACGCCCAGCGGGAGCTGGCCGAGTTGCTGCATATCTCGCCGGCTGCGGTGGCAAACTCACTGAAATCACTGGAAAAGGGAGGATATATCCGACGGGAGCGCGGACGAGACGCGCGGCGCAACCGTGTGCTGCTTACCTCCAAGGGGCAGCAGGCGGTCATCGGCTGCCAAATGGCCTTTGAAACTGTGTCCCGGCGGATGCTCCAGGGCTTCTCCCCGGTGGAGCGGGAGCAGTTGCTCTCCTTCCGCCGGCGAATGCTCCATAACTTGCGGGGGGAGTCCCCCACAAAGACCCAAGCAAAGGAGGAACCTTAATTTGCTTTCTCTGTTTCTTACCCATTTGGAGGGGTACAAGAAGGACGCGATCAAGTCCCCCATCCTGATTACCCTGGAGGTCATCTGCGAGCTGATTCTCCCTCTGGTCATGGCGGAGATCGTGGATGTGGCCATCCCGGCCGGAGATGTGGGCTACATCTTTCTGATGGGCGGTCTGATGCTCCTGTTGTCCCTCTTCGCCATGGCCTGCGGCGTGGGCTCGGCAAAATACGCCACCTTCGCCAGCCAGGGCTTTGGCGCTAACCTGCGCCAGTGTCTGTTCGACAAGGTACAGGAGTTTTCCTTCGCTGACATCGACCGATTTTCTTCCGCTTCTCTCATTACCCGGATGACCAACGATGTCAACGCCATGACCATGATGCTGAATATGGGCCTGCGGATGCTGGTCCGGGCTCCGGTGATGCTCGTCGCCGCCCTGGTCATCTGTATTTCCATTAACGCCAGGCTGGCTATCGTGCTGGTGGTGGTCATCCCCCTGATGATACTGGCCATTGGAATTCTGATGAAGATATGTACCAGGCTCTTTGAGACGATGCAGAAGAAAATCGATGGGCTGAACAACACCCTGCAGGAGAACCTGGTGGCCATCCGTGTGGTCAAGGCATTTGTCCGGGAGGACCACGAGCGAGGAAAGTTCAAAAAGTCCAATGATGAGCTGATGGAGGCCGCTCTGAACGTAGGGCTGAAGATCATCGCTATCATGCCTATCATGATGCTGGCCATGAACGGCGCCACGGTAGCCGTCCTGTATCTGGGCGGCAGGATGGTTATGGCGGAGGGCTTTCTGCTGGGCGACTTGCAGGCATTTATCAATTATATCGCCCAGATCCTGATGAGCGTGATGATGGTGGCGATGGCCCTGCTCCAGCTCACCCGTGCCCAGGCCTGCGCCCACCGCATCCATGAGGTGCTGAACACCGAGCCCTCCGTGGAGAACAAACCCCAGGGCGAGATTTACCGGGTGGCCCCACCGGAGGGGCAGTCCGGGGCCGTAGACCGCGTCCTTCCCGCTCCCAGGGGCAGAGTGGAGTTCCAAAACGTTTCCTTCCGCTACGCGGCTGCCGGCACGGGGGACGACGTGTTGTCCGGTATTAGCTTTACTGTGGAGCCCGGCCAGTTCGTGGCCATTGTGGGCGGCACCGGCACCGGCAAGTCCTCGCTGGTCAACCTGATCCCCCGGTTCTATGATGTTACCGGCGGCGCCGTCCTGGTAGACGGTGTGGATGTGCGGGACTACCCGCTGGAGGAGCTGCGGGCCCGTATCGGCATGGTGCTTCAGACGAACGTACTCTTTACCGGCACCATCCGGGAGAACCTGCTCTGGGGCCGCCCCGACGCCACAGAGGAGGAGATGATCCAGGCGGCCAAGGATGCCCAGGCCTATGACTTCATCATGTCCTTCCCGGACGGCTTCGATACCCTGCTGACCCAGGGAGGAACCAACGTGTCCGGCGGCCAGAAGCAGCGGCTGTGTATCGCCAGGGCCATGCTCCGCAAGCCAGCCATCCTGATCCTGGACGACAGTACCTCGGCGGTGGACTCGGCCACCGAGGCTGCCATCCGCCAGTCCTTCGCGGAGAACTTGAAGGATACTACTGTGATCATTATTGCCCAGCGGATCTCCTCCGTGCAGTACGCTGACGAGATCCTGATCCTGGACGACGACCACATCGCCGGCAGGGGCACCCATGAGGAACTGCTGGCCAACAATACCATTTATCAGGAGATCTATCAATCTCAGCAAGAGGGGGTGGGTGGATAATGCCAGGACCCAATAGAGCCCCAAGAGGGGGCTATGCCAAACCGAAAAATATGGCCAAGACGATCCGCCGCCTTGTAGGATATCTGACCAAGAGCAAGCTGCCGCTGGTCGCTGTGTTCCTGTTTTTGATGCTGTCTGTGTTTACCAACCTGGGCGGCTCCTATATGATGCGGGATATCATCAACAGCTTCATCTGGTCGGGCTGTACCGACTTTGCCGGGCTGGCCCTGTCTGTGGGCAAGCTGGTAGGCGTCTATCTGATCGGCTGTGTGGCCACCTACTGCCAGTCCGCCGTCATGGTCCGGCTGGCCCAGAGGGGCGTCAACCGGCTGAGAAAAGACCTGTTTGACAGCCTTCAGTCCCTTCCCCTCAGCTACTTTGACAAGCATCCCCACGGTGAGCTGATGAGCCGCTTTACCAATGACGCGGATAACGTACAGATGGCTCTAGAGCAGAGCGTAGTTTCTTTGTGCTCTAGCTGCCTGATGTTTGTGGGTCTGGTGGCCATGATGCTGTTCATCAACTGGAAGCTCTTTCTGGTTACCGCCCTGCTGCTGATAGTGACTGTGTATCTCTTTAGGACACTGGGCGGACGGAGCCGGAAATATTACCAGCAACAGCAATCTGCCCTGGGTGATGTCAATGGCGAGATTCAAGAGATCATTGAGGGGCTGAAGGTGGTCAAGGCCTTCACCCACGAGGAACAGGCCAAGGAGGACTTCCGCAAGCTGAACACCGCCTACCGGGACGCGGCGCAAAAGGCCAACTTCTACTCCATCATGATCATGCCGGTTTCGGGCAACCTAATGAACATCAGCTATGCCCTCACTGCCGCCTTCGGCGGCCTGTTGTCCGTCCTTCAGGGCTTTGACCTGGGTGGCCTGGTGGTGTATCTGAACTACTCCAAGCAGGTTGGCCAGCCCCTGAATCAGATCTCCCAGCAGATGACCACCCTGCTGTCCGCCTTGGCTGGCGCTGAACGCATCTTCGATGTGATGGACACCAAGCCCGAGGTGGACGAGGGCACCGTCACCCTGATCGAGGTGGAGAAGGATGCCAATGGCACCCTGTCCCCCTTCAATGGAAAGGGACACTCCCACACCTGGGCGTGGAAGACGCCCAGGACCAGCGGCATGGCGCTTGTCCCCGTGCTGGCGGAGGGCGACGTGCTCACCGAGCTGGGCCAGGCCGTCCGAGAGAAGACTGGGCTCAAGCTGCTGCTCCCCGGCGAGGACTCCCCGGATGGCATCTGGGTGCGAGTAGCGGCTGACGGCACCCTCGTCGAAGTACAGGATCTGGCCTCTCTGGCCGGCCACGGCTGGGCCTGGAAATACCCGGACCACAACCACAATGCCTCCCTCCATCTTATCCGGGGGGCGGTCCGAAATGTCCCTGGGGAGGACTACTATCTCACTGAGCTGAAGGGCGCCGTCCGGTTCAGCCATGTGGACTTCTCCTATGTCCCCGGCAAGCGCATCCTGCATGATGTGTCCGTCTACGCCAACCCAGGCCAGAAGATCGCCTTCGTGGGCTCCACCGGCGCGGGAAAGACCACCATCACCAACCTCATTAACCGCTTCTATGAGATTGAGGGTGGTATGATCACCTATGACGGTATCAATGTACGTTCCATCCGAAAGGACGATTTGCGCCGGTCCCTGGGGGCGGTGCTTCAGGACACCCATTTGTTCACCGGCACCATTATGGACAACATTCGATACGGGCGGCTGGACGCCACCGACGAGGAGTGCATTGCCGCGGCAAAGAGTGCCAATGCCCACTCCTTTATCCGCCGTCTGCCGGACGGATACAACACTATGGTCACTGGGGACGGGGCCAACCTGTCCCAGGGCCAGCGGCAGCTGCTGGCCATCGCTAGGGCGGCGGTGGCGGACCCGCCGGTGATGATCCTGGATGAGGCCACCTCCTCCATCGATACCCGGACCGAGGCCCTGATCCAGAAGGGCATGGACGCCCTGATGGACGGACGGACTGTGTTTGTCATCGCCCATCGGCTGTCCACGGTCCGCAACTCCAACTGCATCGTGGTTATCGAACACGGCGAGATCGAGGAAAAGGGCAGTCATGATCAACTGCTGGAAAAGCGGGGCCGGTACTACCGCCTGTATACCGGGCAGTTCCAGCTTTCCTGACCGGAGGGAAGCCCTGCCCGGGGTTAGCCTGGGCAGGGCTTCAACAGACAGAGATAGGAGGACAGAGCGATGGAAACCACCCGGATGGATCTTCTTGTGACCCTGGACGAGCATTACCTGCCCCAGCTTAGGGTGATGCTGACATCCCTGCGTCTAAGTCATCCCGGCGTCCAGTGCAGGGTCTATCTACTCCATCGGAGCATCCCGGAGGAGCGGCTGGCCGCGCTGGAGAGCGGCCTTGCCGGATGGGGCTACCAGTTGGTGCTTATCCGAGTAGATGAGGCTGTTTTTCAGGATGCTCCGGTGACAGACCGGTATCCCCAGGAGATGTACTACCGCCTGCTGGCCGCCCGCTTTCTGCCGGAGGAGCTGAAACGGGTGCTGTACCTGGACCCGGACACCCTGGTGATCAACTCTCTGCTCCCTCTGTGGGAGCTGGAGCTAGACGGCCATCTGTTTGCCGCTGCGGCCCATACGGGCAAGACGGAGATTGCCAACAATGTCAACCGCTTCCGGCTGGGGACGGAGGGAGACTATTACAATTCCGGCGTACTGTTAATGGATTTAGAGCGGTGCAGAAACGAGATTCACACGGAGGAGCTGTTCGATTACGTGTCTAACCACGGGGACGAGCTGATCCTGCCGGATCAGGATATTCTCAACGCGCTCTATGGCGGCCGGGTGCTGGCTGTGGACGATTTTATATGGAACTATGACGCCAGAAATTTCAGCAACTACTTGGTGCGGAGTATGGGAGAGGCGGACCTGGACTGGGTCATGGCCCATACCGCCGTCCTGCACTTCTGCGGCAGGGAGAAGCCCTGGAAAAAGAACTACCGCCGCCGGTTCCGGGTGCTGTACCGCCACTATATGAACTTGGCGGACAAATACCTGCCGGAAGCCGGCACATGAGTTGAAAGGGCCCTGTCCACATGGACAGGGCCCTTTTTTCTTACAGATTTGAATGGGTCTCCGTTTGACGCTTTTTTCACTCCGACCACTGGGCCACGGAAAAGAGCGCCCCTGCCCCCAGGCCAAACAAGGCGGGCAGGGAGAACAGCATTCCATAAAAGTAGTCGGGGAAGGCGAGAAAGGAACCGTCATCCAGCCAGTAGGTATTGGGCAGAGGAAGACAGTCTACTGCCCCCAGAAAGCAGACCATCCCTGCCAGCATGACCAGGACAGCGGGCCCCCACTTGGCCCAGCGGGGCAGACGGCTCCGGGAGAGGAAGAACTGGATGATCCCTGCCGTCAGGGGTGTTAAGACGAAAAAGGCCAGGGCTTCCACAGGGCACCTCCGTTTTTCAATGTATAGGGATAAAAACAGTCAGGCTGCCGGGAAGCCCCAAAGCGGCCAGATGGGAAACAAAACATTATATAGACGGATCTCTTTTTTCGTGCTTGTCCCTCCCCCGGCCCAGCTTCCCAACACCCCATACAATCCAGGCCAGAATACAGCCTGCCGTCGGTGCCGCGCACCAATATAGAAACAGGACCCATCCTAGGACGGCCCATCCAGCGCTGCCCACAAAGACAAGTCCGGGGACCAGAAGCAACATCAGCGGGGCGAACAGCCGCCAGTGTGGCTTTGCCAGACGGCACAACAGCAGTTGGAGAAAAAACATGGGGATGCTGTGGAAGTACAGGAGCAGACCCTGGTGCCAGGGCGGGATGTTCAGAGGCAGGTCCCAAAAGGCGGAGAGAAAGATCACCAGATAGGCTGCCAGGGACATCAGAAACAAAGTCAACAGAATTTTATCTGTTTTGTCCATGATAGGCTTCATCTCAATCGCTCCTTTCTTGTCCGCGATTCTATCATGCATCGGAAAAGGATCATAAGCCGGACACCGGCAGAGGCCAGCGGAACAGCCGCAAAGGAAACAAGAGGCTCTATTTCGGTTTGCCCAGCTTCCCTCCCAAAAAGAGGGACAGCGCCAACAGGGCGCAGTATATCCCGTACAACAGGTGCTCTAGCGTATCAAAGGAAATAAAACCGCCTCCGCTGGGATAGAATTGAATATAAGGCCCCACACCTATCGACAGGAGCAGGGCATAGCCGAGCAGCAGGGCCACACTGACCCGCGCAAGCCAGATCCCCAGAGTGTCCCGCCCGGCTCTGGCTGACAGCCGCCGTGTCAGGAAGCCAAACAGGAATAAAAGCGGGAATAGGCCGAGAAGAAGCCACATCATTACGGTATCACAGGACCCAGACACACTGTAATGGATATACCCATCCTGATATTCCGCTGAAATGTTCTCTACAAATCCCAGCATTTCCATGGGCCAATACCATTTAATCTCCATGGTCAGCCCCCTCACTGGGCGTTCGATTCTTTCTTGGGAACGCCCGACGGTACAGCCATCCCATAAGATTGCCGGCCAGAGCAGGGATGGAGGTCATAAAGCAGTGGAACAGGGCGGAGCCGTTAAACAGAAGAAACACAATGGGGAGATAGCACAGGAACAGAAGAACGGGATAGAGGAGGCAGATCCCCTGGCGCTTTCCCAGGGACAGTCCGGAGGAGAAGCTTACTGCCGGGAGGATCAGATAGGGCAGGAGCAGCCCGGAAAATACCGGGACATCTACAACAAAGGTGTGATCTACCCACCGCAGGATCAGAGGAAGCAGATCGCACAGCAGCAGGGCATAGGGCAGATAGGGGAGGGTTTCCCTCCATTTCAGCAGGGAGGGGCCGGGAGCCAGTCCCAGAAGGCGGCGCAGCTGGACTACCTCCATATACCACCCGATCCACCGGCCCAGCCAAATCAGGAAATAGAGCAGGGTCAGCAGAGCCACCCACAGCAGCAAGTCCCAGCCGAAATCCAACCACCGGCAGCCTGTCAGTAACAGGGAGAAACAGAGGACAGTGGCCCCCCAATGGACCAGGGAGAGCAGGATCAGCTTTTTTCCCTCGTTTGCAAATGGCAGGGTGGCTAAGGAGACCACGGCCCCGAAGAGACCGCCTAACAGGAGCTGGACTACTAAGGCCAGTGCCGCCGAGCCGTAAAACTGGACCGCGGCGGGGGACACTGGGATAGACTGTCCATTGGATACTCCAAAGGAGAGGAGCAGCCAGGCCAGCAGGGTGGTCAGAATAGCGCCTAATAGGGCGCCGGCGGCCAGACGGATGGACCAGATTTTACGGATATCCCTCATGTTTTATCCCCACCTCTCAGGTTCAAGGTATCCTTGATTTTTTTCACATACCGCCGGGATACATAGGCGTGGACCGCCCCTTCCAGAGTCATTCGGATGGTCCCGGCCAGGGACAGGTCGATGGCAGTCACCCGGTCCAGATTGATGATCTCACTGTTGGAGATGCGGACAAAGCGGGTGGTGTCCAGCCGCTCCTCCAGCTCGTACAGCCGCAGATGGACCGCGTAGATCTGGTTTTCGGTCTGGGCAGATACACCCTTGCCATCGGCAAAGAAGCGGAGAAATTCCTCCTGCCGGACCGGCAGGGCCCGCTCACCGCGCCACACGGTGATGGGGCCCAGAGAGAGGCCGGACAGATGCGCTCGAAGCCGCTCCAGGGACGGGCTGTCCTCCCCGGCCAGGATGACCACCTTGGGTTCCTGCCGGCCAGGCTCCAGCTTCAGTTCTACCTCCATGACCGTTCCACCTCCCTATGTTTTTCTGTCCCCAGTATATCCGTTTTGACCCCGAAGGTCCAGAGATTTGGGACAGGTGGTCGTTTTTCCGGGATAAATGGTTTTACATTCCCCGTTGACAACCTCCTGACAGTGCGATAAAATACAAAAGATACCATGGAGAGTCCACCATACGCCCCTGTACCTCACCGGGATAGAGGGTCCGCCTCCTAAGCGGAATGTAGTGCGTTCGAGTCGCGCCAGGGGTGCCACTCCGGCGGACATCTCCATGGCATCGACTTTTTATACATGGAGATGAATGAAATGGAACGCGTCACCGTCGCCGCCATCTTTGCCGACCAGGAAAAGCTGGGCGGCCAGACCGTCACCGTATGCGGCTGGGCCCGGACCATCCGGGACATGAAAACCTTTGGGTTTATCGAGCTGAATGATGGCTCCTGCTTCAAGAACCTGCAGGTCGTCATGGACGCCAATGTCCTGGACAACTATAAGGAGATTGCCGGTCAAAACGTGGGCGCCGCGCTGATTGTCCGCGGACAGGTGGTGCTGACCCCCGAAGCCAAGCAGCCCTTGGAGGTGAAGGCCGCTTCTATCCAGGTGGAGGGTGTTTCCGCCCCCGATTATCCCCTGCAGAAGAAGCGCCACAGTGTAGAGTTCCTGCGGACCATCCAGCACCTGCGGCCCCGGACCAACCTGTTCTCCGCCGCCTTCCGGGTGCGCTCCGCCACCGCCCACGCTATCCACTGCTTCTTCCAGGACCGGGGCTTTGTCTATGTCCACACCCCCATCATCACCGCCAGCGACTGTGAAGGGGCGGGCGAGATGTTCCAGGTGACTACCCTGGACCTGGAGAACGTGCCCAGGAACGAGGACGGCACTGTGGACTACACCCAAGATTTCTTCGGCAAGCGGGCCAATTTGACCGTATCCGGTCAGCTCAACTGTGAGAACTTTGCCATGGCCTTCGGCAACGTGTACACCTTTGGCCCTACCTTCCGGGCGGAGAATTCCAACACGCAGCGGCACGCCGCCGAATTCTGGATGATCGAGCCGGAGATGGCCTTTGCCGACCTGAACGACTATATGGACAACGCCGAGGCCATGATCAAGTATGTCATCCGATATGTCATGTCTCACTGCCCGGACGAGATCGACTTCTTCAACTCCTTTGTGGACAAGGGCCTGAAGGAGCGGCTGGAGCACGTAGCCAACTCCGAGTTCGGCCGGGTCTCCTACACCGAGGCGGTGGAGATTTTGAAGAAGGTCAACGACCAGTTCGACTTCAAAGTGGAGTGGGGCACCGACCTGCAGACGGAGCACGAACGATACCTCACCGAGCAGGTGTTCAAGCGCCCCGTCTTTGTCACCGACTACCCCAAGGAGATCAAGGCCTTCTATATGCGCCAGAACGATGACGGCAAGACCGTGGCCGCCGCCGACTGTCTGGTGCCAGGCATCGGCGAGCTCATCGGCGGCTCCCAGCGTGAGGAACGGCTGGAACTGCTGGAGGGCCGCATCAGGGAGCTGGGCATGGACCCCAAGGACTACTGGTGGTACTGCGATCTGCGGCGCTACGGCTCCTGCCGGCACGCCGGGTATGGCATGGGCTTCGAGCGGATGGTGATGTACCTCACCGGTATCAACAACATCCGCGATGTGGAGCTTCACCCCCGTACTGTGGGCAATGCAGAGTTCTGACAATGAAGTCGGAGCTGGAGCGGATCCCTGGAGTGGGGCCGAATATGGCCCGCCACTTGGCGGATATTGGCTATACCACTTTGAATTCCCTGCGAGGCGAGGACCCGGAGCACATTTATCAAAAGGACTGCTTGTTCCAGGGCTGTCAGGTGGACCGGTGTGCCCTGTATGTCTACCGGCTGGCGGTGTACTATGCCGAACATGGGAGCTGCCCGGCGGATAGGCTAAACTGGTGGGACTGGAAGGATTAAAACATGGCGGACGCTACAGCGTCCGCCATGTTTCATTTTAACGATGACTTCATCTGGCCTGCTGCCCGCTTTTCAATGCGGATGACCAGAGCCGTTCGGTCATCGGTGACCTCTTTGGGGCTGTCGGTAATGAGTTCACGGGCCAGGTCTTTGGGGCTGGCCCCGTCAAACTGGGCTAGCTTGTCCTTGACCCACTGGTCTTCCCCGGCGCCGCAGATACCGTCGCTCACCATAAGCACTGTGTCCCCTGGCGCCAGCTTCAGGGTGAACTGGTCCAGCGCCCCCTGCTCTCCCTCGGCCAGCCCGGCGGGGAGGGAGGTGCCGGACAGCCTCTGGACCGCAGAGCCCTTTTTTACATAGCTGGGAGCGGCCCCCAGCTTGAACAGCTGTCCCTCGCCGGAGAACAGGTCCACCTGGAGCAGATCTACCGTAGTAAAGCCGCCGGTTTCCTCTCCGCGGAGCGCCAAGGCGGAGGAGAGGGTGGACAGGGCGTGACGTGGTTCTACCCCGGCCTGGAGGAACTGCTCCAGCAGACGAACCGCCAAGGAGCTCTCCCGGTTGGCGTCAGGGCCGCTGCCCATGCCGTCGCACAGGAGGACATACAGCTTGCCGTCGGACCGCTTGAAATAGGTTCCGGAGTCGCCGCTCACCGTCTCGCCGCTCTTTTTCTGGGCGGCCACTCCGGCCAGAGCCATCAGCGGCTCCTGCTGGAGAAGGGAGATGGAGTCCTCTCCGGGCTGGTCCACCCGGAGGGGGACACCCAGCAGGTCAGACAGGTCGGACAGACGGCTGGGCCGTGCCAGGGCAGCGCAGCCGGGACCCTCTGCCTCCACCCGGAGCAGGCCCCTGCTGTCCCGGTATACCGCGGTCCGGATGTCCAGTCCCAGCTCCGCCACCCGCTGGCGCAGCTTCCGGTCTCCCAGCAGGTCGGGAATGAGCTCCCGGCTCAGTTCTGCAGAGGCAGCCCCCAGCAGATCAGCCAGTTGGGCATACTGCCGGCCCACTGCCGCCCGGCTCTCCTTGACCCGAGCGTTGTACTGGCGGCGGTAGAACAGGGCGGTGAGTTCCTCGTTTACGGTGGATAGAAAGGCGGAGAAATGGATGCATCGGTGGGAGAAATGGCTGGGAAAGTCACTCCCCTCCGCGCGGCCCCGCTCCACCATGGCGGGGGTGGCGTCATTGAGAGCGTTGAAGGTGGTAGTGTAATTCTGCTGCCAGCAGTTGTTCCGGAGAGAGCAGGAGCGGCATACCCTGCTGGCGGTTCGGTCAAAGACGGTGGCTACGTCATTGTCGTTCTCCGGGGGACGGAAGGCGGAGCGCAGGGAGTCGCACAGGGTACGGAAGGCCTTGGCTGTGGCCTCCAACTGATGCTGGACCAGGGCTTGGGCCCGCAGGTCCACAGGGCCGGCCATCTGGGGGGCCAGCCACACGCCCAGCTTGCGCATGGGCTGCTGGGGCAGCAGGAGAAAGGCCACCGAGGCCACAAATACCTCGTACAGAATGGACAGAGGCAGCTCCCGCTCCCAGGTCCATAACACTGCGCCACCATTGACCAGTACATAGACCATGGCGGCCCACAGCCGTGCCTTGCCCCGGCACAGGCCAGCCATCATGCCGGACAGACCGTAGGCCATGGTGTACATGGGGATGCCTGCTCCGGCCAAGTCCATGGCCATGCCCAGAGACACCCCGGCGATGGCTCCGGTGGCCAGACCGCCCTGCCAGGCGGCGGTTATCACCGCCAACACAGCAAGGATGCGGCCTAGAGAGATATCCTTATAGATGTAGAGGGGGACCAGCGCCATCAGCGCGGTGGCCAATAAAACCAACAGGCCGGCCCGGCGGGTAGGGGAGAGGAGCCTGTCCTCCCGGTGGACACGCATAGGGACCAGGACCGCCCGGTAGCACCAGACGGCCGCTGCAGTCAGGCAGACCTCCAGAGAGAAATAGATGGCGTCAACTGTCTTCCATCCCTGTTGGGACAGATAGATAAAACCCGCCGCCCCGTTGATGGAGGCGGTGAGCAGCGGCATGGTCCAGGAGCGACGGATCGCCTTCAGATCGTAGAAGGCGAAGGCCACAGCAAAGGTGAGAATGGAGGCGGAGGCGTACCGCAGCCCGTCCGCAAAGCCCATCTGGCACAGATATCCGAAGCAGGCTCCCAGCAGAGCCGCCCCTCCGCACAGTCCGGAGCCCGCCGCCCCGACCAGGGCCACCCCGAAGGGGGAATACCCCTCAAAGATGACCGCCCCGGCCAGCACCGCCGCCAGCAGCAGATGGATACCCGCCTCCGCCCATAAGGTGAGGGCGGAGGCGGACAGCTGGATCTGACCGGTCTGTTTGGACTGCTGCCGAAGTTTGTTGAGCTTTCCGTGTATGCTTTCTCTGGCCGTCATGCCTGTTTCCTCCTATGTATACGGCCCCAGAGGGCCTGTCCTAACCTGATGTGCCCCATTATATTCCAATTTCTGGAAAAGATGCGTCGAATGGTGTAAGGGTGGGCCGGTAGAGGAAGGGAAAAGAGGACAGAAGTTGGGACTTGTATTTTTGCGGAAAATCGAATACAATAGAAACTGTATTAATATGGATTCCTATCCTGCGCGAAAGGAAGGTAGAGATCTATGAAACTGCAGAACGAACTGGGCGAGATCCGCATCAGCAGCGATGTTTTTACCGCTATCACAGGAAGCGCCGCCACCAACTGTTACGGCGTGAAGGGGATGGCGGTCCGCTCTAAGACAGACGGTCTGGTCCATCTGCTGAAGCGGGAGTCTATGGCCAAGGGCGTGAAGGTCTATTATAACGAAGATGGAACTGTGTCCATCGAACTGCACATCATTGTGGAAAACGGGGTCAACCTGATGGCTGTCTGCCGCTCCATTATGAGCGAGGTCCGCTATGTGGTCAGCCAGACCACGGGAGTAGAGGTCGCCTCGGTGGATGTGTGTGTGGATTCCATGCGCTTTTAACCATTCATAGAAAGGAAAATAGCCACTATGGTACACAATATTGACGCGGCGGCTTTCCAACGAATGGTGATTCATGGAGCCGCTGCCATCAGCGCGCAGAAACAGCCCATCAATGATCTAAATGTATTTCCTGTCCCGGACGGCGACACAGGCACCAATATGTCCCTGACCATCGGCGCGGCCGCCGCGGAGATGAAAAAGAACCGCTATCAGGCTGTGGGTCAGGCCGCCCAGGGGACCGCTTCGGCCCTGCTGCGGGGGGCCCGGGGCAACTCCGGTGTCATCCTGTCTCTGTTGTTCCGCGGCTTTGCCAAGGCGATCAAGGAGAAGGAAACCATGGACGGCCGGGATCTGGCTATCGCTCTGGATTTCGGCGTGGCCGCCGCCTATAAGGCGGTTATGAAGCCCGCCGAGGGCACCATCCTCACGGTGTCCCGTCTGGCCGCCGCCCGGGCCGCCGGCTGTGCCCGGGAGAACAATGACGTCGAGGCCGTGCTGGAGGCTGCCATTCAGGAGGGCCATGTGGCTCTGGCCGACACGGTCAACCTGAATCCCGTGCTGAAGAAAGCCGGGGTAGTGGACGCCGGCGGAAAGGGCTTTCTGGTCATCCTTCAGGGCATGCTGGATGAGCTCCGGGGACTGCCCATGCCTGAGGTGATGGAGGAGAAGGAGGGCTCCGGGGATAAGGCCGATTTTGAGGCCCTGTCCGTGGAGGATATCACCTTTGCCTTCGACACCGTGTATATTATCCGCAAGGACCGGGAGGATGTGGACCTGGAGCCTCTGCGCCGCTATTTGAATTCCATTGGCGACAGTCTGGTTATTGGTGAGGACGACACCGCCTTTAAGGTTCATGTCCACACCAACATACCCGGCCAGGCCCTGACCGAGTCCCAAAAATACGGGACGCTGGAGCTGGCCAAGATCGAGAATATGCGTACTCAGGCGGAGGATCTGGCCGCCGGCAAGCACGTCCAGAGCACTGACGATCTGGAGAATGTGGAGCGGGAGCTGGAGGCCGGCGGGACTGAGGGCCCGGCCAAGGCGGCGCCAGAAAAAAAGTTTGGCTATGTGGCTGTCTGCGCCGGCGCTGGACTGGAGGCTGTATTCCGTGACTTGGGCGTGGACGGACTAGTAGGTGGAGGACAGACCATGAACCCCTCCACAGAGGACATTCTGAAGGAGATCGAGCGCACACCGGCTGAAATCGTCTATGTCCTGCCCAACAATAAAAACATCATTATGGCGGCCGAGCAGTGTGTGTCCCTGTGCGAGGATAAAAAGGTGGTAGTCCTGCCCACCAAGACTATCCCCCAGGGCATCTCCGCTATGCTGTGCGCCGAACCGGACGCCAGCGAGGAGGACAATACTGCCGCCATGACCGACGGTTTTAGCCGGGTCCGGACCAGTGAGATTACCTACGCGGCGCGGGACTCCGACTTTGGCGGCTTTGCCATCAAGCAGGGGGACTATCTGGCCCTGGAGGAGCACCAGCTCTTTGGCACGGACCAGGACTTGGAATCCATGCTGGACCGGCTGGCCCACTCGGAGGGACACCAGGAGGCAGAGTTTATCTCTATCTTCTATGGAGAGGACGTTACAGAGGAGCAGGCCCAGCGGGCGGAGGAGATCTTCGCGGCGGCCTGCCCCAAGGCGGAGGTCAGCCTGCTGCCCGGCGGCCAGCCCGTCTACTACTATATGATATCTGCGGAATAAGGACAAAACAGAGCAGGCCCTCTCCAGATATGGAGAGGGCCTGCTCTGTTTTGCGGTCAGGGACAGGGCGTTCCGTTTTCCTTCTGTCCTGTGGAAGGCTGATTTCAGAATAGCCAAGCGGGCAGTTGCCCGATATGGTGGCTGCCGATTAAACTAAGATTTGAGATTATTGCTGAACTATGAAATTGGAAATAATATCTGCTGCCTTTTCCGCGTTGGAAAAGAGAGCGGGGTACCCTCCGGCTGGGAAAAGATATACAGAAGCTTGGGAAAGCATAGAGGCCATTTTTCTATATTCTTCCTCCGGCTTATGAAATAGCGGACGCTTTTCCTCTATAATTCACCAGCACGGAAAGGACAGAGATCCCTCTGGACAAACAGCGCGGACTGTGGTAAGATATTGCTCGACGAGTTCCTTCCAAACCTCGTCCAAGCATAGAAGCGCCGGGTCTCCGACCGCGAGGGAGCGGAGCGTGGCAGGGGAAGATCCCTGGCTCTATGTTCGTTCAGCGGTTCCGCCGCTGTTCTCTAAACAAAAAATGGAGGTTTTTTCATGTCCAAATTTACCATCAAAGACCTGACTCTGGCGGCGCTGATCGCCGCCGTCTACGCCGTGCTCACCGTGGCTCTGCCTGTCCCTGCATTCAGCGGAGTCCAATTCCGGGTGGCCGAGGCCATGACGGTCCTGCCCTTCCTGTTCCCGGCCGCCACGCCGGGGCTGTTCGTGGGTTGCGTCATCGCCAATCTGTTTTCCCCCTATCCCCTGGATGTGGTGTGCGGCTCCGCCGCCACCCTCATCGCTTGCCTGCTCACCCAGCGGATGCCAAACCGGTGGCTGGCCTCCCTTCCCCCAGTGGTGTGCAACATGGTTATCGTGGGGGCGGAGATCGCCTGGTTCGAGGCCGGCTTCGGCCCGGGTTTTGGAGCAGCCTACGCCTTCAACGCCCTCACCGTAGGGTTGGGCGAGCTGGCCGCCTGCCTTATCCTGGGGCAGTTGCTGCTTTCCGCCCTGCCCAGGGTGCCGGCTCTCCGTCCTTTTATCCCGGAGCGGCGCCTGACTACGACCCGCTGAAGCAAAAGCTCCCGTCCAGAACCGCTGGACGGGAGCTTTTTTTGTGTCAGTCCTCCCCCTCCAGAAAGTAGGAGGCCTCCATGTCGGCCACAGCCAAGGCAAACGCCAGGGGATACTTCTGCAGGGCCTGGCCCACGGTGCGGTTATCCTCGGGCCCGGAAAAGCCCATGTGCCAGCGGATGGCCATAGCCTCCTCCCTGGTCAGACGGATGTAGCCGTTGGCGATGTATACGCTCTTCTCCCCGTGACCATAGGGCAGGGGGTCGTCAAAGGTGTAAGAGGGCACTTTCTCCCATTGACCGGTGGCGTCGTTCTTCACGTTGCGGAACCCCTTTTTATAGCACCCCACTTTGCACAGGTCGTGGAGCAGGGCCACAATAGCCACAGACTCCTCGCCGTACTCCAGGCCATAGAGCTCCTGGACCCGCTCACGCTGGAGATAGTCCACCAGACAGTGATATACGTTCAGGCTGTGCTCACACAGACCGCCTTCATAGGCCCCGTGATACCGGGCGGAGGCGGGGGCCGTGAAGAAGTCGCTTTTATTTTCCAGAAAATCCAGCAGCTTGTCGGCCCCCTCCCGGGTGATGGTGGACTTGAAAATGTCGATAAATTCCTCTTTGCAGGACATGGTGTTCCTCCCTGATCTCAGCCACGCTGGAAGGCGGAGCTGGCATTTATTCTATTATATCATACAGGGGCTTGAAATGCCAGAATGGGCGGCGCCCCTAAATTTAATTTTATTTCAATGGAACAGGCGGAGCGGTTCTGCTATGATAGACCTACCATAAAACTTGATTGAGATTAGGAGGAGATGTGATGCGCCTGTGGAGAGGAATTTTAGCTGGGACACTGGCCTTGTGCCTGGCAGTCCCAGTCTGTGCCGCTCCGGTGGAGGACACTGTGGCCCAGCAGCGACAGGAGGACCTGGATTTCCTGTATGACACACTGAAACGGGGCCATCCGGACCTGTTTGCCAACACGCCGGAAGAGGAGTTCCTGGCTCGGAGGGGGGAGATAGAGAAGTCGCTGGCTTCGGCCAGCGACCAGACCTTTGCGCTGGATCTGCAAAGCCTGGTTGCTATGGTGGGAGATTCCCACACTACGATAGCTCTGGGCAGCCTGGCCCAGACCATGCGCTATTATCCCATAGCCCTCACTTGGAGGGATGGGAAGTGGTATCTGACTACAGCCCCCGCTGCAGGGAAGGATATGCTGGGGCGGCAGGTCACCGCGGTTAACGGCAGGACTATGGAGCGGGTCGTGGAGGCCTTTGGGGTGGTCCTCAGCGCGGACAACCAGGTAAAACTGCGGCGGCAGTACCGGCAGACCTGTAATGTGGCGGACTTCTACGAATATTTGGGCCTGGTGGAGAAGGGGAAGCCTTTGATCTTGACGCTCACCGGCGGGGAGAGCCTGGAGATCGCTCCTGTGGCCGCGGAGGAGCTGGGCCGGACAGATCTTGTCCAGATGGGCGCTTCTTTGTCCCAGCCCGCGACGGCTGGCCGGGACCAGAATTATCTGGCCTTTCCACTGAATGACAGCGCCTATTATATCCAATATAACAGCTGCATGGAGGACCCGGACCTATCTATGGAGCGATTTTCCGGTCAGGTGCAGGCCGAACTGGAGGCTGGGGATTATCGCCGCATCCTCCTCGATTTACGCAATAATGGAGGCGGCTCCGACGGGGTCATCTGGCCTCTCCTGGAGGTGCTCCGCCAGGAGATGGACAGGGGAACCGAGGTGGTAGGTCTGATCGGGGAGACCACTTTTTCGTCCGCTATCATCAATGCCGTAGAGCTTCAGGAGATGGGAGCGGCGCTGGTGGGCGACCTGACCAGCGGCAGCGTGGACCACTTTGGGTCAGTGGGCTCCTTCCGCCTGCCCAACTCCGGGCTACAGGTGGGCTGCTCCCGGAAGTATATTGATCTGGGGACACTGCTAGACGCTGACGCCGGGCGGGGCGTGGAGCCGCTGGAACCCGATGTACTGGTACCCCAGACCATGGAGGACACGCTGGAGGGCCGCGACACCGCGGTGGAGTGGCTGCTGGCCAATCCCCAGCGGCTGGAGCAAAAGGAATACCCTGGCGCTCCACTGACTCGCGGACGGTTCGTGGCTCTGCTGTGGCAGGCAGCTGGAAGTCCGGACGCACAGAGCGTGGAGATTGCGGATGTTCTCGGCATCGAGTGGTATCTCCCAGCGATTTACTGGGCCGTTGAGAGCGGTGTGGCCGCTGGCACTGGGGAGGGCGGACTCCAGGCCGCCCGACCCATCACCCGTCAGGAGGCGGCTGTGATGGCGGTCAAGGCTGCCCAGCTGTCCGGCCGGGCCGGACAGGGGGAGTTTACTGAGCCTGCGGATGGAGATCAGATTGCCCTGTGGGCCCAGGAAGGAGTTATGCAGGCCC
>CABIXV010000008.1:36188-70806 GCA_902362775.1 Clostridiales bacterium
ATGCCCAGCAGAGACACTAGATGGTCCACCATACCACCCTTGGTGCTTCCCTTTTTGGTGATCTCCAGGTAGTAGGGATTGGAGAAGATGGCCTCATACAGGTGGCCGTACCGCTCCAACAGCCACCGTTGGACCTCAAGAAGAAGTGGGTGATCCTGCTGGAGGATGGCCTTGGTCCAGGGGACGGGCATCTGGCTGACGGGTCTGACCTCATAGTCTGTGCCTACCTTTTTCATATGGGCGTCTGTGATGGGATTGGGGTTGTAGACAAAGATATCCTCGTCGTGATAAGTTTCGATGCCCAGGGAGGGAAAGGCATCCATCAGCGCCCCAAAATCCTGGGGGGCGGTAGGGGACAGGAGCGTCTGGACTAGCATCCGGCCCTGGTGAAAGTCGTACAGGGCGGAGCCGTTGGACAGCACCACGGGGACGTCGATCGGGACCAGATGGACGTGGGGGGAGAAGGTCCTGTGGGCTCTTCCAGTGGCCACGGTGAAGCGGCCACCCTGTCTGCGGAAGTAGTCCAGGGCCTTCAGGTTCCGTTCCGGCACCCGGTGGTGGGAGTCATAGAGCGTATCGTCGAAATCACTGACCAGCAGCAGACCGTCAAATTTTCCCATGGGGGACTTCCTTTCCGCCCTATTGGGGCATTGATGGGAGCGCCATAAAAATACCGCGCTACAACCAAAGAGGCGCGGGATCAAGAGCAGAGAAAAGACCATTCAGGCCCTATACCGGCGCGGCCCAATTAGGAGGACCCGCCGCCCCTCTATTTTGGGGGAATGCACATCCAGCCGTGTCTGCGCCTAGATGTGCATGGCTGAAAATATTGTATGCTATGGGGCCACGCTTGTCAAGGCTGGACGCCGGTAGGGAAGGAGTGGGGGAGGAGGAAACAGGGCGGAAGCCTGTCCTGTCCCAGGATGGGATGGAGCAGGGCCAGGCCATGGTGTCCCAGGCGGTTCAGGAGGGGTGTGAGGAGATGTCCGTGGTTCAGGGCACCGGGGCGGTATTATTACATCTTTGTGAAAAAATAGAAAACTGGGGCTGTCACAGCGTGACAGTCCCAGTTCAAACAGAGGGGTCAATCCTTGTGGTCCTCGGTGACCGCACCGGCACGGTAGGCCTCCAGCAGCCGCCGAAGGTCATTGGCCTGGGCCTGGAGCTTTTTACCGATGTCCGTTTCGGCAATTTTAACCCGGGCGTCCATCCTCTCAAAAATGAGGGAGTTGTTGGCAATATCGTGATTATAGCGAATGGCCTCCAGCCGGCCCTCAAAGGGCTGGTGGGACACGATGCGGATATTCCGGGAATTGTAGATCAGCGTATAGCCAGCGATGCCGCTGGTGGGCTGATAGGCCTTGCAGAACCCGCCGTCGATGACGATGAGCCTGCCGCCGCCCTTGATGGGGCTCTCGCCCTTCTTGGCCTTGACGGGGATATGGCCGTTGATGATATGGCAATGGGGACCCTCCAGGCCAAACTCCTTCAGGATGCGCTCGCACACCTCCGGGTCGTTATAAAGGGTGTAGTAGCAGTTTTTGGGCTCGGTCCAGGCCCCCTCATCCTTGATGAGCCGCCGCTCAAAGGTGGTCATCCGGTCCCGGCCGAAGATGGGACTGTTCCGGCCCGCCCAGAGCCACCACAGGAAGTCCATGCCAAACTGCCGCTCCGGGGAACCGGGCTTGTCATAATAAGCCTTGCGGGCGGTCTTCTCGGCGTAGTCCAAAAACTCCCTGCCAGAGCGCTCTTTTCCGCCGATGGTGAATTTCAGGAAGGAGCCATCCTCGGCCATGGGGATGCAGCCGTGAAACAGGAGATTGCCATTGAACACCTTGTACAGCCCGCCCTTGGAGTAGAGGAAGCGGATGTGCTGCTGCAGCTTCTCGCTGCGTTGGAAGGAGGCGGTGAGCTGGTCAATGACCTGGCTCTCCTCTGGTGTCAGGGCATAGGGATCGGCTGGGTCCACAGTAGGGAAGTCACAGTCCTCTAAAGGATAGGTCACGCCAGAAATGGTAATAGACTTGGTGTCATAGTCGATTTTGTCCAGCAGCAAACGGTCGGACATATTAAATTCCGGACAGCGGACCAGTTTCTGTCCCTCCAACTTGAAGAGGATAATGGTGATGGCCTTGTGCATCCGGGCGGACAGCAGCTTGTCCTTCTCGCTGTACTGGTCGGCGTCTGGGCCGGTAAGCTTGACAGCGAAGCGGTGGGTGTCGCAGTCCTTGTATACCTCGTTAGCGAAGATGGACAGGGGGCGCAGGGAGATGCCGTACCCAGTTTCGATGACATCCAAGTTATTATAGTGGATGGAGTTAGCCAACACGGTAGCCACCAGAGTCCGGGAGCCAGAGGCGGCCCCCATCCAAAGGATATCATGGTTGCCCCACTGGATGTCCACGCTGTGGTAGTTCAACAGGGCGTCCATTACCACGTCTGCCCGTGGCCCCCGGTCGAAGATATCGCCCACAATATGGAGATGATCCACCGCCATCCGCTTAATGACCTCGCACACGGCCTCAATAAAGCTGGGGGCCTGGTCGATGTCGATGATGGTGTTGATGATATTTTCATAGTAGTCCCGTTTGTCCGCCTCGTCATAATGGGTATGGAGCAGCTCATCGATGATATAGGCGTAGTCCTTGGGCAGAGCTTTCCGGACCTTGGACCGGGTATATTTGGAGGATACCCAGCGGCATACCTCGATGAGACGATGTAGGGTGATGCGGTACCACTCATTCAGATCAGAGGTCTGCTTGGCAATGAGGGCCAGCTTCTCCTCCGGGTAGTAGATCAAGGTGGACAGCTCATCCCGCTCAGACCGGGGCAGGCTGGTGCCAAACAGCTCATCCAGCTTTTCCTTCACCACACCGGAGCAGGAATTGAGAATATGGTTGAACGCCTCATACTCCCCGTGGATATCAGAAATAAAGTGCTCTGTCCCTTTGGGAAGGTTCAAAATAGCCTGAAGATTGATGATCTCGGTGCTGGCTGCCTGCACCGTGGGATACTGTCTGGCCAGGAGCCGAAGATAGCGCAGCTCATCTGGCTTGAAGGTCTTTTTGGTTTTCATAAAACGGCCTCCTTTTTCTGCCCGTCCGGCTGCTTATTAGCCGGATATTCAAATTCTCCCCCATTTTACACCCCAGGCGACAGAAAAAAAAGAGAGAGAAATCAAAATAGTATGCGGAAATTATCCAAATTAAGTGAGACGATCTGATTTTCTATGGTATCCCAAGCCGAAGTTCACAGAAAGTTTCTTTTCTTTTTTTGGCTGGCATGATATACTAATTATTACGGCTTTCTTAACTTTATCATGTGTGCTTTGAAACAAGAAAGGAAGTGTCCCCGTGTCTAGCAATTACAGGGGCGAGGAAGCTCTGGCCGCTGCCCCTATCGGTGGATTGATGCTTCGGCTGGCAGTCCCGGCAGTCGCCGCCCAGCTCATCAATATGCTGTATAACATCGTGGACCGAATCTATATCGGCCATATCCCTGTGGTGGGTAAAACCGCTTTGACCGGTCTTGGGGTTTCTTTCCCCATTCTGATGCTGGTGTCCGCCTTCGCCGCCTTTTCCGGCATGGGCGGGGCCCCACTGGCCTCCATTCGGCTGGGGGCCGGCGACCGGAAGGGGGCTGAACAGATCCTTGGAAATTCTACCACCCTTCTGCTGGGCACCGCCGCGGTGCTGACGGTATTTTTCTCCCTGTTTAAGCGGCCTCTCCTGATGGCCTTTGGCGCCTCGGAGGACACAGTGGGCTACGCGCTGGAATACTTATCCATCTATCTATTGGGCACAGTGTTCGTCCAGCTTGCCCTTGGTCTGAACACCTTTATCAGTGCCCAGGGGAAAGCCCTCACCTCGATGCTCTCCGTCCTGATCGGCGCTGTGCTAAATATCGTCCTGGACCCGATTTTTATTTTTGGGTTCCAAATGGGGGTGCGCGGCGCGGCCTTGGCCACAATTCTCTCCCAGGCTGTCAGTGCCTGCTGGGTTGTCGGCTTTTTGTGTACTAAGCGGTCCGGGCTTCGGATCCGGCTGGCCAATATGGCTTTGAAAAAGGAGATTGTATCCAGGATTGCGGCGCTGGGCGTGGCCCCCTTTATCATGCAGTCCACAGAAAGCCTGGTCACTGTCGTTCTCAATTCTAGTCTTCAGACCTTTGGCGGAGATCTTTATGTGGGAACGCTTACGATTATGCAGAGCGTGATGCAGATGGTGGTCATGCCCGTCCAGGGAATCACCCAGGGGACCCAGCCCATCATGAGCTATAACTTCGGGGCAAAAAACTTCCAGCGGGTCCGCCAGGTGTTCAAACGGCTGCTGACCGTGACGATGACCGTCACCATCACCGCATTTATAATCGTATCCCTGTTCCCCGGCCAACTGGCCCAGATCTTCAACGACGACCAGGAACTGGTCGCTCTGGTGGACAGGGTCATGCCGGTTTTCTTCGCCGGGATCTGGGCCTTTGGGGCCCAAATGGCCTGTCAGACTACCTTCATGGCGCTGGGCCAGGCCAAGACCAGCCTGTTTCTTGCCCTGTTGAGAAAGGTGATCCTTTTGGTGCCTCTTGCCATCCTTCTGCCCCGAATCACCAACAGCGTAATGGGGGTCTATATCGCCGAGCCGGTGGCTGATATTCTGGCCTCTGCCACCACGCTGACCATTTTCCTTACCCGGCGAAAAAAGCTGCTGCCCACCCCGAAAGACTGAAAAAGCAGCGCCCCCCAGGAGGGGGCGCTGTTTTTTAATTTAATCAGGCAGGTCCTGATCTGGGGCGGGAGCTTGCCCTTGGCCGTCCGCTAGGGCCGATAGCCGGAGTAGGGCCGCGGCCAAAACAAAGAGAGAGGCCCACAGGTCGGTCTCGGCGGCCCGGCAAGCGGATGGATCACAACGGTCTGCCTCCGCCCAGCCCTTTAGAGCAAGACCAAAGAAGAAGGTCAGTGCCCCTACCACCAGTGCGTTGGCAGCCAGACGGAGGGAAAAGACATCAGGGAGCTTCTGGATCTCGCCTTTCAGGACACGGTACAGCCCCTGCCGTTGGATGGCTGTGGCGGCCCAGGACAGGCAGACGGACAAGATCAACAGGATTAAAAAATACAGTGAGGCATCTGCGTCCGCCAGCTGGCGGCATAGCGTGTCCTCATCTTCCCATTCCATAGAAAGCACCCCCTCGGTCTAGTGTATCCGAGGGGGCACTGTATTGTGAGAACAGGGGGAGGGAGACATTAAAACTTTGCCCCGCCGAACTCAGCCAGGACCAGTCCCTTGTTCCGGTCCTGTACCCATTGAATAGACCACTGGGAGGCGAACAGCAGCAGCTGGTTGCCCTTGTAGTCCTCCACCAGCTTGGCGTCATTGGGGAGCAGCAGGTCCTCCTCTCTGAGAGCGGGGGCCTCCTCGTCCTCCTTGACAATCCAGCGCAGGTATTCGAAGGGCAGGCTCTCCTTATATAGCTCCACGTTGTACTCGCTGCGCAGGCGGTACTCCAGCACATCGAATTGCAGAGTGCCCACCACGCCAACAATCACCTCTTCCATGCCGGTGTAGGGAGTCTTGAAGATCTGGATGGCGCCCTCTTGGGCGATCTGCTCCACACCCTTGAGAAACTGCTTTCGCTTCATGGTATCCACCGAGCGGATGCGCTGAAAGTGCTCCGGGGCAAAGGTGGGGATGGGATCAAAGCGGAATTTCTTGCCGGGGGCGCACAGGGTGTCCCCAATGGAGAAGATACCGGGATCGAACACACCGATGATGTCGCCGGCATAGGCCTCCTCGATGATCTCACGTTCGGCGGCCATCAGCTGCTGCGGCCGGGACAGACGGATCTTCTTTCCGCCCTGCAGGTGGTAGACCTCCTTATCCGCCTCAAATTTACCGGACACGATTCGCATAAAAGCGATCCGGTCCCGGTGAGCCTTATTCATATTGGCCTGGATCTTAAAGACGAAGGCGGAGAAGTCCTCGTCGAAGGAGTCGATCACCTCATCTCCCGCCTTTCGGGGCAGGGGAGCGGTGGTCAACCGAAGAAATTCCTCCAGAAAAGGTTCCACGCCGAAGTTGGTCAGGGCGGAACCGAAAAACACCGGGGAGAGCTTGCCGTGGCGCACTCGGTCCAGATCAAAGTCACAGCTTGCCCCGTCCAGCAGCTCGATCTCGTCCACCAGCTGGTCCCGTTTGGCCTGACCGATCAGGTCGGCCAGGGCCGGATCCTCCAGCTCGATCTCTGTGGCGGTCGCCGCCCGGGCGTTGGTATTAGAGGTAAAATGGATCACCCGGCCATTGTTCCGGTCGTAAACGCCCTTAAACTCCTTGCCGCAGCCGATAGGCCAGTTCATGGCATAGGTGTCCAATCCCAGCTCATGCTCCAGCTCCTCACACAGCTCAAAGGGGTCCCGTGCCTCTCGGTCCATCTTGTTGATAAAGGTAAAAATGGGGATGTCCCGCATGGCGCACACCTTGAAGAGCTTCCTGGTCTGGGCTTCCACGCCCTTGGCCCCGTCGATGACCATGACGGCGGAATCGGCGGCCATGAGAGTGCGGTAGGTGTCCTCGGAGAAGTCCTGGTGGCCTGGGGTGTCCAGAATGTTGATGCAGTAGCCCTCGTACTGAAACTGCATCACCGAGGAGGTGACGGAGATCCCTCTCTGCTTCTCAATCTCCATCCAGTCGGAGGTGGCCGCCCGGGTATTCTTCTTACCCTTCACCTGACCGGCCTGGGCGATGGCCCCGCCGTAGAGCAGGAATTTCTCCGTCAAGGTGGTCTTGCCCGCGTCCGGGTGGCTGATGATGGCGAAGGTGCGGCGGCGTTTGATCTCAGATTCGTATCTCGACAAAGGAGTCCACTCCCTCTAAAAAATAGTGATTTCATAATTTAGCAAACTATTTTACCACAGGAGAGCCGGGCCCGCAAGGGGTAGAAGGATATTTCTACTCCAAGGAAACCACAGAAAGAAAGCCATTGACATTAAAATTTCTTTCCACTATAATCTATTACTGTCTGTATTGCTCGAAATATGAAAAAAGGGGGAACTGGAAGTGGAGCGACCCGCAGAGAACAAGATGGGCGTTATGCCGGTAAATAAACTGCTGCTGAACATGGCGGTGCCTATGATCATATCCATGCTGGTCCAGGCGTTTTATAATGTGGTGGACAGCGTATTTGTGGCCCAGCTCAGCGAGGACGCCTTGAATGCGGTGTCTCTGGCCTTTCCAGTCCAAAACCTGATGATCGCCGTGGCCGTGGGTACTGGAGTAGGTATCAATGCCCTTCTGTCCCGCAGCCTGGGACAGAAGGATTTTGAGCGGGCCAACCAGACGGCCATGAACGGCCTGTTCCTGGCCGCGGCCAGTTGTCTGGTGTTTACCATACTGGGTTGGACCTGCGCCCGGCTGTTTTATACCGTACAGACTGACATCCCCGGCATTGTGGAGTATGGCACGGACTATCTGACCATCGTGTCCGGGGTCAGTGTGGGAATCTTCTTGTCCATCGCCTGTGAGCGGTTGCTCCAGGCTACCGGCCGTACCTTCTACACCATGATTACCCAGGCCACCGGCGCGATTATCAACATCATTCTGGACCCCATTCTCATCTTTGGATTGTTTGGCTTTCCCCGAATGGAGGTAGCTGGTGCTGCTGTGGCCACCGTGGTTGGACAGATCTGCGGCGGCCTGTTGGCCCTGTTCTTCAACCTGACGCGCAACCCGGACATCAAGTTGAGCTGGAAGAATTTTTTGCCCCGCAAAGCCATCGTGGCTGGGATCTACAGCGTGGGTATCCCCTCGATTGCCATGCAGTCCATCGGCTCGGTAATGGTGTTTGGGATGAACCAGATCCTGATCGCCTTCACTGCTACTGCCACCGCGGTCTTTGGTGTCTATTTCAAGCTCCAGTCTTTTATCTTCATGCCTGTCTTTGGCTTGAATAACGGCATGGTGCCGATCGTGGCTTACAACTACGGGGCCAGGAAGCCGGACCGGATTATCAAGACCATCAAGCTGAGTATAACCTATGCTGTAGGTATTATGGCGGTGGGGCTGCTCCTGTTTCAGATGATCCCCCATGTGTTTTTGGGGTTGTTCATGGCGGAAGGAGAGGGCGGTGGAGATATGCTGACCATCGGAGTCCCCGCCTTGCGCACCATCTCTTACAGCTTCCTGTTTGCCGGCTTCGCCATCGTCTGCTCCTCCGTATTCCAGGCTCTAGGTCACGGTGTGCTCTCTCTGGCCGTTTCGGTGGTGCGGCAGCTGGTGGTCCTGCTCCCTATGGCATTCCTTCTGGCTCAGACGGGGGAGCTTTCGCTGGTATGGTGGTCCATCCCCATCGCGGAGCTGTTCTCTTTGGCCATGTCTGCGTTGTTCCTCCGCCGAGTCTACCGGAAGGAGATCGCCCCCATGAGGGAATCTCCAAAGCTACTCTGAGGTATCCTAATGAAAGCAGCGGCTCCGCAAAAGCGGAGCCGCTGCTTTTCAATTTAAGATATCGGTCCCTCCGGCTAGAAGGAGGAATATTGGAAAGGTATACTTTTACAAATTGTACAAAGCATACTTTTTACAATAAAAAATATATCATTAATATGCAAAATAAGCAAGAAATTTCTTGATATTTAGGCTTCCTTAAAAAATTATAAAAGTATAGTTACTTAAAGGAGGTCTATTCCCATGAAAAAATGGCAGAGAAGTTTACTAGCCGTCTTGTCCTTCTGTCTCTGTCTTCTGCCAATGACGGTGTCGGCAACAGAGGAAGATGGAGAGAGTATTTCTGTCGGAAATGTGACTCTGACTCCAGAAACAGAATACGCTAAAACGGACATGGGGACAGTCACAACTGAGGGCGCTACCCAAGAGGACTATAACATCCGCTGGGAGGCATCCTCTGCGACATTGACGCTGAATGGTGCGGAGATTAGCGCAGAGGATATCTCTGCCATCCAGGCAGACATAGAAAAGCTGACCATTTCACTGATTGGAGAAAATCGTATTTCCTCAAAGAATACCCAAGAGAATGTTGAGTTCTTTGCCATTCAAAACAGTGGTGAGATCGAATTTCTTGAGAGTGAAGAAGATTCTTCCCTGACTATTTCCGTTTCACAGGCAGCGGAGTCTGGCAGTACCGAAAAAATATCAGGTATCTATACCGGAGCAGGACTGGTCAACAATGCCACACTTTTTATCGAAATCTCTGTGCCATCCCAGGCCGGGTATAGTGATACCATAGCCGGTATTATAGGCGGCGAGTATGAAGAGCAATCTGCGTTTCTAAAAAATACGGGTAAAATCACCGCTGAAATTCAGAATCAAAGCCTGACCACTTGGAGTGGTGCGGACGTTTATGGGATACTGATCTACAGCGGAGGGATGGAGAACAGCGGAGAGTTGGACTTGACTGTTTCTACAGTAAATGGAGATGCCTATGGCCTGCGCGGTACCAGCACCTCGGTTCCATGGCAGAACAATGGTCTGATCAGGTCGGATGTAGTGGCTTACGGTGGCAATTACGAGGGTGTGTCAGAGGAGCTGCATAAGGGCTCGAATCATGCCTGTGCGGTTTCTGTTGTGAGCGATCAAATGGAGATGACCAATGCTGGAACCATGGAGTTGACTGCGAAAAACGCTGGAAACAACCTAACTGCGGAATATGCGATTGGCCTTGAACTGGACAGCTCCTCATCGGTTTTAAATAACACGGGGACTATCCACTGCAGAGCCTATGATGCCTATACATGGGGCATTTATTTAAGCAATCTGACGGATAATGCTACATTAACGAATTCGGGAAGCATCACAATCGAGGCCACAACTGATGGCCAATCTGACGGAGAGCAAATCGGTCCTGCCTGTGCTACGGGGATCGGAATCAATATGGACAATTTTGAGACTGATCCAGTCCCCGTCAGGACTGAATTGGTTTTAGAACCAGGGTCCTCTCTATCCATCTCAACTCATGCCGCTGGGGACGTGGATAGTCCAGAAGAAGTCACATATATGTATTGCCAGGCCATTCAGCTTCAAAAGATTTATTACGGCGGCGACCCACAGTATGACGAAAAGCCTCAAGAAATCATGTTAGCAGATGATCTCATAATCTTAAAAGACGGCGAGTACGATGGCGGAGCGCCGCTGACTGAATTCTTAGAGGACTACATCGACTTGGGAATGTATGTATATATCAATACAATTGGTAATTATTTTACCAATCCGGAGGATGGAAGCGTTTATTCTGTCCCCTCTAAAACAGTTACGATCCTTCCCTCTTTGACAGGAAATGTGGTTATCTCTGGTACGGCAGAGATTGGCCAAACGCTTGTTGCGGAAACAAGTGGAATCCCGGATAACATATCTGTTTCCTATCAATGGCAGTCCGGTGATACTGCGGACGGAATGTTCTATGATATCAGCGGCGCGACGGAAGCTGCCTATATGATGACCAATGAGGACGCAGGTAAATATATTCGTGTAGTGGTAACTCCCGTTGCTGGCTCTGGCTATGCGGGAAGACTTTCCGCGACAACCGAAACCGGCGTTTCAACACCATCCTCTGGCGGGGGCGGTTCCAGCAGCTACTCCATCAGCGTGGACAAGAACATCGAAAACGGCACTGTGACCGTGTCCCCCAGGAGCGCCTCCAGCGGCCGGACGGTGACCATCACTGTCAAGGCCGACGAGGGCTATGAGTTGGACGAACTGACGGTCACCGACAAGAACGGGGACGAGATCGAACTGACCGACAAGGGCGACGGCAGGTATACCTTCAAGATGCCCCGGTCCAAGGTGACCATTGAGGCCTCCTTCGTAGAGATCGACCACCAGGATACCTGCCCCTCCGCCGGCTTCCGGGATGTGGATGAGGACGCCTGGTACCATGAGGCGGTGGATTACGCCCTGGACAACGGTCTGATGTCCGGTGTGTCCAGCCGGGAGTTCGCCCCCGGCAGCACCCTGACCCGCGCCATGGTGGCCCAGATGCTGTACAGCCTGGAGGGCAAGCCCGCGGCCGGCAGCGCTGACTTCGCTGACGTGGCGGAGGACGCCTGGTACGCCGACGCCATTTCCTGGGCGGCCGGTGAGGGCATCGTGTCCGGCTACGGCGATACCTTCGGCCCCAACGATCCCATTACACGGGAGCAGCTGGCGGCCATCCTGTACCGCTATGCCCAGAACGAGGGGTACAAGACCAGCCAGAGCGGCAAGGGGACAGAGGGCTATCTGGATGCCTCCTCCATCTCCAGCTATGCCGTGAAGGCCATGGACTGGGCGGTGAACGCCGGTCTGCTGTCCGGCAAGGGGAACGGTATCCTGGCGCCTACCGCCGGGGCCACCCGTGCCGAGGTAGCACAGATCTTCATGAACTTCTGTGAGAATATCGCAAAGTAAATGCCGGTACAGAGAGCGGGACGCCCCTTGGGGGCGTCCCGCTCTCCTGTCTGGTATTCAAATTTATAACAACTGATACATCATCACAAAGTGGCAGATACTACCTAGCAGGATAAAGACATGAAATATCTCATGACAGCCAAAGCGGGGGTTATTTCGGCCGGGCCACTTGACCGCGTAGAGTACACCGCCCACTGTGTACATGGCGGCCCCCATCATGAGCCAAAAGAAGCAAACGGAGGACAGGGCGCTGCGGATGGGGCCGATGGCGAAGATGGCCAGCCAGCCCATGAACAGGTAGATCGCGCTGGTGAGCCAGCGGGGGATGGAGAGCTTGGTGATGGTCAGTATCATACCTACCACCCCCACACTCCACACCAGAGCCAGCAGGACGGGGCCACCGCTGTCCCGAAGGGCGGTCAAGCACAGAGGAGTATAGCTGCCAGCGATAAGAAGGTAGATGGAGCAGTGGTCATATTTCCGCAGAGCGAGGCGGCCGGGCACCGATACCCGCAGGCAGTGGTACAGAGTGCTGGCTGTGTAGAGGCAGACCATAGACAACCCGTAGACAGCCATTAGTCCAAAGACAAGCCCGTTTCCCTCGGCGGCAGTCCGGAGGAGAAGGTATATCGTTCCAGCCAGGGACAATACGGCGCCGGCTCCATGAGTGATGGCTGACCAGGGGCGTAAGCCGTCATAGGGATCCCGGACTTCCCGTCTCCGCCGGGGGACGGAGGGAAAGAGAGGGGGCTGAACGGTTATGGTATCAGGACGCATAGAGATCGCTCCTTTCAAGGTCAGGAAAGGCTGTTTTCTTAATACCAGTATATCCGTTTCACAGCAAAATATCAATGTGAAATATGACTAAATATAATATTTAAAATTAGATTATAAGATATAAAAAATAACGCCGGAGTATTCCGGCGTTACTTTTTGTGATTAGCCCTCAGTAATAGCATTCATGGGGCAGGTGCCAGCGCAGGAACCACAGTCCAGGCAGGCACCAGCGTCGATCACATAGTGGTCATCGCCCTGAGAAATGGCGCCCACGGGGCAGGCATCCGCGCAGGAACCACAGCTGATGCAAGCATCACCGATCACATAAGCCATGTTAAGTACACCTCCATCAAATTGTACCTACATTTTAACACAACTTTTGAAAAATGCAATGCTAATTTTTAGAAAAGAGGGAAACCTTAATAAAGATTTTAGACCGAGGTGATCTTTCTATGGCAGACAGCCAGTTTACTTCTACCGCCCTAGGGGCCATCCGACTGGCCCAAGAGAATGCCGCCCGCCTGGGACACAGCTATGTGGGCTGTGAACATCTGCTGCTGGGGCTGGCCAGCCAGGAGTACAGCCCCGCTGCCTGTGCTCTGCGTAAGGCTGGGGCAGACAGCCATACCCTCCGCTGCGCGATTGGCCAGCGGGTTGGGATCGGAGTGCCCGCCCGCTCCCTCCATCAAGGACTGACGCCCAACTGCTGTCAGGCGATTCGGGGTGCGGTGGGGGAGAGCCGCCGACTGGGTCATGGGGCGGTGAACTCAGAACATCTGCTGCTGGGGTTACTGGGGGACGGGCAAAATGGCGCCATCCGCCTGTTGACCGACTGTGGTGTGGAACCGGCCCAGCTGTACCGACAAGTGGCCGCCTCCCTAGGCGGAGAGGAGCTGCCACCCAGAACCAGAGCACGGGAGCCGGAGGCGAGGACTGCCTCCGACACCAGGCAACTGGACCAGTGCGCCCGGGATCTGACTCGAATGGCCGCCGAGGGAAGGCTGGACCCGGTTATCGGACGGGAGGAGGAGCTGGCCCGAGTGATTCAAATTCTGTCCCGGCGGACCAAAAACAACCCGGCCCTCATCGGGGAGCCGGGAGTGGGCAAGACTGCCGTGGCCGAGGGGCTGGCCTTAGCCATTGCGGACGGGACCGCTCCTGCCCACCTGCTGGGCAGGAGAGTATGCGCCCTTGACTTGTCTTCCATGGTAGCGGGCACCAAATATCGGGGAGAATTTGAGGAGAAGCTGAAGCATGTCCTGAACGAGGTCCGCCGGGCGGGCAACATCATCCTGTTCATTGATGAGCTCCACACCATCGTGGGGGCGGGCTCTGCCGAAGGTGCTATTGACGCGGCCAATATTCTAAAGCCCGCCCTGGCGCGGGGGGAGATACAAGTCATCGGAGCCACCACTTTGGACGAATATCGTCGGCATATCGAAAAGGACTCCGCCTTGGAGCGCCGCTTCCAGCCGGTCACAGTGCGGGAACCCAGCCGGGACCAGGCTCTGGCCATTTTGAGAGGGCTCCGGGGCCGGTACGAGAGCCACCACCACCTGACGATCACGGATGAGGCGCTGGCGGCGGCGGTGGACCTATCGATCCGCTATCTGCCCCAGCGGTTTTTGCCCGACAAGGCCATCGACCTTGTAGATGAGGCCGCCTCCAGAGCCCGCTTGGACCGTCAGGCCCTGCCCCCAGAGCTGAAAGAGCTGGAGAATAGAGCCGCCCAGGCGGGCCGGCAGATGGGCCGGGCCATCCAGGACCAGGACTTTGAGCGGGCGGCGCTCCTCCGAGACGCGGAGGGGGACTTCCGCCGGCAGCTGAGAGAGGGAAAGGAGCGGTGGCAGGCAGCCCAGAAGCCCCGTCAGGTGGAGGAGAGCCACATTCGGGCAGTGCTGACCCAGTGGACTGGCGTTCCGGTCACCGATCCGGACGAAGCGGACAAGAAGGCTCTGTCTACGCTGGAGAAGGAGCTGAACCGCACTCTGCTGGGCCAGGACCGGGCGGTGGAGGCGGTGACAAAGGCTATCCGCCGGGGGCGCCTGGGGCTGAAGGACCCCCGCCGGCCAGTGGGCTGTTTCCTGCTGCTGGGCCCCAGTGGAGTGGGCAAGACCCAGCTATGCCGAAGCCTGGCTTCCGCCCTCTTCGGCAGCCAGGAGGCCCTGCTCCGCTTTGATATGTCTGAGTATATGGAGGCCCACAGCGTGTCCCGCCTTATCGGTTCGCCTCCCGGCTACGTGGGCCATGAGGAGGGGGGGCAGCTCACCGAGCGTGTGCGGAAAAATCCATGGTCTGTGGTACTGCTGGACGAGCTGGAGAAGGCACACCGTGACGTGTGGTCCATTTTGCTTCAAGTCATGGAGGAGGGGGTGCTCACTGACGCCCAGGGCCGCCGAACCGACTTCCGAAACACAGTGCTGGTCATGACCTCCAACCTGGGGGCGCGCCGCTTCGGAAAAAGCCAGAGTCTTGGCTTCCATACCGGAGGACAGGCGGAGCGGGAGGAGCTGGAGCGGGCCGTCCTGGCCGACGCCCGGTCCACCTTTGCCCCGGAGTTTCTCAACCGGCTGGATGCCACCTTGGTGTTCCATCCCCTGGAGCGGGATACGTTGGGGCAGATCGCCCGGCAAGTCCTGTTAGAGACAGGGGCCCGCCTATCAAAGCTGGGAGTGACCATGGAGGTAGAGGACCAGGCGGTTGCGCTGCTGGCGGACCGGGGCGCCGACAGGGAGTATGGAGCCCGGCCCCTGCGTAGGGCCGTTTCTACCCTGGTGGAGGACCCGGCGGCAGATTTGATCCTGGCAGGAAAATTGAAGCAGGGGGATACCCTGAGGGTCATGGCCCAGGAGGGGCAGGTACGGGTACAGATGGTATAGCACTGGCCTGCGGAGATGGAAAAAAAGACGGCCCCCGGTCCTTTCTGGTCCGGGGGCGTTTCTGTGAAATCAGCCCAGCCGCACGATATGATCGATGGGCAGGGAACAAAGTACGCTCTGGGCTGGACTGCGTAAGCCGTGCTGGACGTTGACCGCCTCCATGATGGAAGCGCGCCTGTCAGTGGGTACCACGATGGCAACGATCTCACGTTCCGCCTTTAGATCAGTGTCATAGGCCTCCTCCAGCAGCTCAAGTCCGGCCAGACGGGCCTTTATGACTGTGCCGCCGCGGGCCCCGTGCTCTTTGGCAGTGGCCATGACATCGTCCGCGCTGCCACGACTGCAGGCCACCAGAATCAAGCTGTTTTCTGTGTGCTCCACAGGGACTTCCCCTCCTTTTTCCCTCTTTGCGCCCTCGCTTTGAAAATTGACCACAGCGGCGGTCAAACTGTTCAGTCCGCTGAGGGGCAGATCAAAGACAATGCCGCTGGAGCCAGTGCTTCCACGCAGGTCGCTGTCCAGATCATACAGCAGGCGGGCGGCGGTCTGGCGGGTGGCAAAGCTGAAGACCACATCCTTTTCGCTGGAGCCTAGGCCCAGGATATCCATGATCTCCGAGGTGGCGGTTCCCCTCCCGGCGCACTGGAGATGGAGGGAAACCTGACGGCTGGCATACAGCTTTTCCATAGTCACGCCCCGGCCGCGCTCTACGATGGATACGATCAGACTGACTGCGTCCATTCAAGCCCCCTCCTTTCCGTCAAAATAGAGAATGACATCCTCTACCTGTTCCATGCGGTGCCGGAACCGGCGGCGGGCCAGGCTGTGCCGGACCACACTGGACAGACCCATGATCTGAATGGTCACCAGAGGGGTCATAGCTACCATAGCCACGATGCCGAAGGCATCAGTCATCACATCCCCGCCCAGGGCCTGACAGGCCCCCTGAGCAAAGGGAAGGAGAAAGGTGGCCGTCATGGGGCCGCTGGCTACACCGCCGGAGTCAAAGGCAATACCGGTAAAAATAGGTGGGACAAAGAAGGTGAGCCCCAGGGAGATGGCATAACCTGGGATCAGCAGCCAAAAGATATTGAGACCGGTGAGCACCCGCAGCATGGCCAGACCCACGGAAACACAGACGCCGATAGACAGGGCGTGGCCCATGGCCTTATGGGTAATAGAGCCATTAGAGACCTCCTCCACCTGCTTGGTAAGGACGGCCACGGCGGGCTCGGCCTTGACGATATAATAGCCGATGACCATTCCGATGGGGACCAGCAGCCAGCGGTTGGGGCTGGAAGCTACGGTGGCACCAATGAGCTGGCCGGCGGGCATGAAGCCCACATTGACCCCGCACAGGAACAGGACCAGCCCTAGATAGGTGTAGACAAGGCCCAGACCGATCCGGAGCAGCTCGTTCCCCTTGAACCGGCGGGTGACGACCTGAAACACTAGGAACAGGCCGGCGATAGGAATAAGAGCGACGGCCACTTCCCGGAAGTAAGCCGGGAGTGAAACCCAAAAGTATTGGGCAGCCTCTAGTGTGGTGGATACGTCCGGGATGGAAGTGGTGTGGGGCACAGCCTGCTCAGGGCGGTAGATACTACCAAGTAGCAGTACGGACAGGATGGGACCGATGGAGCAGAGAGAAACCAGGCCAAAGCTATCGCTGGCGGAGTTTTTATCGCTGCGGGTGGAGGCAATACCTACGCCAAGGGCCATGATGAACGGTACTGTGATAGGTCCAGTGGTGACGCCACCAGAGTCGAAGGAAACGGGGATAAAGTTGGCGGGCGCGAGGGCTGCCAGGGCAAAGACAATAAAGTAGAAGACCAGGAGCAGCCGGCGCAGAGGGACAGCCATACGGATACGCATGGCGGCAATCACCAGGAATATTCCCACACCAATGGCCACGGTCCAGATTAGGACCGGGTTGTCGATGGACGGGACCTGCTCCGCCAGGACTTGCAGGTCTGGTTCCGCTACCGTGGCGAGTACACCCAGGAGAAAGTAGAGGACGATGGGGACGATCAGGTGTCTGGCCCGGCTCACTTCTACGCCCACTCCCTCACCCATGGGGGTCATGGACATATCCACACCCAGAGTAAAGAAGCCCATGCCGCCGATGAGCAAAATGGCGCCGAACAGGAATAGGACCAACGTGCCTGGATCGAGGGGCGCAATGGAGATGGAAAGGAGAAACACGATGGCCGTGATGGGCAGGACAGAGGAGAGGGACTCCTTATTTTTCTCCTTTAGCTGTTTGTTCAAGCGCACGGTCAGGCCTCCTTTCAAACGACTTGATTCCATTATACTGGAGGAAGAAAAATAAAACAGCAATCTTTATATTATCTTAATATGATTTAGACGGTTTTTATGGGGTATATGTGATAAAAACCGGAACAGCCAGCTGACCGATCCGGTTATCTTACGGGTAGTTGCGCCCAGGGGATATAGTGTGTATTGCGTCTTGAGTATCTGGATAGAGGGACTGATACCGTTGCGGCGCAAGAATTTTAGGTATAAAGCAAGCCTGCCTGGCCTGAACAACAGCCAGCATTTGGTCAGACCGGGGAAGGACGTTCACAGGGAACGTCCCCTGTCGGATCGGAACAGCTAACAACAGTTTATTCAGACAAGGTAGGTCATTCAGGAGGGCTCCAAAATACCATTTACTTGCCCAAGAACCGTACCAATACAGCGGAATTCGTCTGTTTCTGTTACTAAGATGTCCTCATCAATTACATTTAGAGCCCGCAGACGACACTCTCCCCTCTCTTGAAAAAGGGTACGAAGATAATAAATACCGTTGAGACAAAACAGCCCCATCTCATTGTGCCCGGCCTGCCTTCTCTGAAGGGCCAGAATATCGAATTTACGGAAGACGGGCAGATATTGGTCTACCTGAATCTGAAAGCAGAAATCGGCCCCAACCGGCAGATCCTTTCGCATGATACGCACACTGCCCAAGTTCTCTTGCATGAGAAAACCAGTGTGAAGCTTGCGTACACCAGGCAGATAACAGGGAAGGGTGAGCCGGCTTCTGGCGATTGTTCGAGTATATTCCTCGTTTACAATCAGCCGAACAAGCCGCTTCCCCTCTTCAGAAAGTGCTCTGTATTTTTTGATGGCGTCAATCTCTTCCGCGCTTAGAGCCTGGTCATAAATTTTGCTGATTCGGTTTGTTCCAAGATAATCAGAGTAAATATAGTTGGCGTCAACCTCTAAGACATTAATCAGGGAAATTAAGATGTCAGGCTTTGGGGTGCTGATTCCATTTTCATAGTTGGCAATCGCTGACGGAGTCACGCAGATTTTAGCTGCCAGCTGGGGCCTGGTGAGGCCCATTTCCTGTCTCCTCTGCCGCAATTTATCTCCTAGGCTCATATGAGGTCCTCCTTGTTAGACGCTCCAATCCTCATTTCCTGCCTTACAAATCTCTTGCAGATGAGAAAAATAGTAACAAGAAATTTGTAAAAAATGGTTGACTTTCAAAGATGTTTGTTGTAAGCTAAAACCGTTGTTCGTGATACGTGGACGTACATACCATGAGTTGAGAACACTGAGTATATCGATAATACTAAAGCAAAAGACAGTTCCTGTCAACCCACAAATGTATGGGGCTGCCGTGAGAGTAGTGAGAAAATTATTACTGAAAGGATATTTTAGATTATGCTGCAGAATGAAATCGTGGATATCCTATTGCGTGCAGGGATTCCGGCTAATACAAAAGGATTTACATATATTCACGACGCTTTGGAACTCATGGATAAAGATTCCTACTATTTTTCTGGTAAAGTTTGTGTGTTATACGCAAAGATAGCCAAACAGAATGGAGCGACTCCGGGGCAAGTTGAACGTGCGATACGCTATGCCTTTGAGGGGGCTCTGACGCGCGGGGATCTGGAGTCGGTGGAGCAGTATCTGGACCCTATCAACACTAGAAATTCCAATGAACTGAAAGTCTTATTCCTTCGTTGGAGACAAGAGACACATCCAATGGGAGACAGTTCATGTGATGCCATGTCAGTATGCCGCGCGCAGATATACAACGAGATTTTAGACGAGATGAATGCTCTGACCTTCAAAATTCAACAGGCTGTCTCAAACATCGGAGCTGAAAATATAGCGATGCAAGGTCAATGATACTCGATCTCGAAATTAGGAGAGAGATATGTGAGAATGAAAAGTGATTTAAAAATGCCAGCCTCTTGGCGTTTTTCCGCCCATAAGCATGGTGCGCATAGGGAACTGGAGCGTTGTGTAGAAAAAGCAATGCTGAACTTGTTAAGTGAATGTATGTTTGGCGGTATTATGATTACCTATAATACTCCGGATTTTCCCCTCTATTACATAGATGACCGGATGCTGTCTTTTCTGGATTACCCAAACCAGACGGACTTTGCCACCGCAATTAAAGGTGCTGTGATCAACTGCGTTCGGGCCGAGGATCGGGAGAGCTTGCGGAGTGAAATTGCACAGGCCCTTATGAGTGGAAACAGTTACACAACAACTTATAGAATGCTATGCAGAGATAAAGGCTATATGTGGGTGAAAGAGACAGGGGTACAGACGGTTCTGCCGAATGGGGAGTCAGTGCTGGTCAGCCTATGCTTAGATATCACTGGCCAAGTGGAGGCGCAGGCTGAGTTGGAATCCATCGTTCAGTGTCCTATGGGCGGAATTTTCCGCGCCAGAATGGACCGGGATTTTACCCTGATTTATGCTAACGATCACTACTATGCGCTACATGGCATTACGAGGGAGAGTCTACGCAATCGACTAAATAACGGGACGATCCATTTGGTCCATCCAGCGGATATTCCTTTTATTGAGCGGCGGCTGCACAAAGCCGTGGAACAGAAGGAGCAAACGGTTAGCTTAGAATACCGTGTCGTCCGTCCTGATGGAGAGGTCGTGTGGCTGCTGATGAACGGCTCATTGTCTGAGCAACAGGGGAATATGCTTCTCACAGGTATGGTTATTGACATTTCTCATCAGAAGTTCATGGAGGAACGTCTGTGTTGTAAAAGTCGGCGGCAGCGCGCGCTGTGTGCCAGGGATCATGATTCCTCCAATTAAAGTGGACCTCTGTCCAGCCTAAGCATATGTTTGCCACCATCGGAGAAAGGGAGGGCGTTGGGCTGCAAAATCGGCGTACAAAATATCTGGAAAAAACAGCAGGTAGTGACACAGCAGCCATATTGAAAAGCCGGACAACATGTTAGGCTGAGGAGAGATTCATGAGCGGCATATTGAGGAACGCTGCCTAGAACGAATTGCGACTTGTTTCAACCAGTCCCGTTTCGTTCTGCAAAGAGCGGTTAAAATCGATATTTTTAGCCTTGGGACTGTTAGAAGAAATACACCGCCTATCGGGCCCTTCTGGGCCGTGCGCCGAGCGGCGCGTAAATTCCCGGCCTGCGGCCGGGAATTGCGCAGGGGCAGCTCTGCCGACCGCTAGCATTAAAATTCCGGAGGGTTTCGGCCGACTTAGGCGGCCGAAACCCAAAAAGAAAGACATCTGCTGAAAACAGATGTGTTTCTTTTTGGCAAGGGGTAACAATCCAAATCCTCTCAGGTCGGTCGAACTCTCTTGCATTCAAATTTGCAATTTTTCTTGAGAAGCATCCAACCGGCCTTCTGGCCGGCGGCGCCTTTGCGCCATACAAGCGTTTTGCCACAGGCAAAACCTTGGCGCAGGGCGAATTCACTTCGCCCGAGCATTTCAATCACCGAAGGGTGGAGCGACCAACGGGAGCGAAACCCAAAAGAAAATGCGACTTGTCGAAACAAGTCGCATTTTCTTTTGGTGGAGGCGGGGAGAGTTGAACTCCCGTCCGAAAACACATTCATGGGAACTTCTCCGGGCGCAGACGGTTATTACAGGAGTCTTGCTCTCCCCGTTCCCTTCGCTTCAGGCAAGCCGTCACGCCTGAAGGTCAGGTGAGCTTCATGATGCATGGCCGGCTCAAAGCTTTGCCGGCTCACGTCCGCCACTAAGCGACGCCTGATCCGGGCTCGTGGCCCTTCCCGGTCAGACGGCTGCCTTTAATTAGGCAGCGTAAGCGTAGTTGTCGTTCTTTAATTTATAAAGAATGCCCGTTTTAAGGTGGCCAGGCGCCACCGCCCGCTATTCCCACTGCAGCGTCCCCGTCGAAACCGGTACGCCCCCCTCGTCGTCGCAAAGTCCAGCCAACTCCGCTTCCCATAATGGCGAAAACTTCGTTCGCTCCCTTATTCCTCCTCTCCAAAACGGATCCGCTGCACTGGGTTCCATTTTGGACAGCGGCTTTGCCGCCAGAAAAAGAAAACGTATGCAGTGTGGTTTGCTTGAGGGATTCAGTGAAATCAGACCGTACCGGCACGGCTGGCGCGCCGGTACGGATGCGCTTACTCAAGGACTATATTATACTTTCTCCGGTTCAGGGTACTCCACACCAAAGGTGTCAACGGTAACCGACTTCATCCTCTGGTCCTGACGGGGCCGGTCATTCCAATCTGTCTTGCTGTTTACGATGGCGTCAGCCACCTCCATGCCCTCAAAGACCTTGCCAAAGGCGGCATAGCTGCCGTCCAGGTGGGGAGCCTTCTCGACCATAATGAAAAACTGACTGCCGGCGGAGTCGGGGGCCATGGCCCGAGCCATGGACAGCACACCCCGGTCGTGGGCCAAGTCGTTCTTTACACCGTTCTGGCTGAACTCGCCCTTGATGGAGTAGCCGGGACCGCCCATACCAGTGCCTTGGGGGCAGCCGCCCTGGATCATGAATCCGGGGATACAGCGGTGGAAGATCAGCCCGTTGTAAAAGCCCTTGCGGACCAGGCTGATGAAATTGTTGACGCTGTTGGGGGCCACCTCAGGATAGAGCTCCGCCTTCATGACGCCGCCGTCTTCCATTTCAATGGTGACAATGGGATTTTGTACCATATCTGTCATCCTTTCTGATAGTACCGGTCACCGGTTCCTTGTCTTCATCGCCCGGTCTATTTCCCGCTTGGCGTCCCGCTTGGCGGAGGACTCCCGCTTGTCATAGAGCTTCTTGCCCTTGGCAAGCCCCAGCTCCAGTTTGACCCGTGGGCCCTTGAAATAGACGGACAGGGGGATGAGGGAGTAGCCGTCCTGCTGGATCCGGCCGGAGAGCCGCAGGATCTCCCGCCGGTGCATAAGCAGTCGGCGGGGCCGGCGGGGGTCCTTATTGAAAATATTGCCCTTTTCATATGGACTGATGTGCATACCCAGGACAGACAGCTGCCCCTCCTTGATGATGCAGAAGGAGTCCTTCAGATTCACATTGCCCAGCCGGATAGACTTGACCTCGGTGCCCGCCAGTTCAATGCCGGCCTCAAATTTCTCTTCCACGAAGTAATCGTGGTAGGCCTTGCTGTTTTTGGCGACGACCTTGACCGCTTCGCCCACTGGGGACACCTCCTCTCCCTCAAGATCAGGGAACAACTATACCATAGGATAGCCCAAAAGGCAAGGAAAAAGTCAAGGATTGGGCCACAGTTTGGGCAGTTGGGAGTAAAAATTCCCCGATTCCTCCCACAGCAGCAGGAGAGAACCATGCCTCACAGACACCGTGGCCTCTGTGCCCAGAAACTCATTGCTGACCCCAATGGGGAAACTGCCCTCCATTTGATACTGGTCCAGCGGAAATTTGAGCCCAGTGAGGGTGACCCCTTCCGCTGTGCCGCTGTTGCAGAACACAGATAGATAGCCAGACATGGAGGCGGGGAAGGTGAGGGAACTGTTCCGGAGGGCGGTGGCCGCTGTTTTTTCGCCTGCCAGGAATCCGTGGGCCCCCTGGGTAGTCAGCCAGTCCAGCAGCTGGAGGTTGCCAAGGGTGTGCTCCAGCCGGCCGCCCACGCCGCCCAGCAGAACGAATCGCCGGTAGCCCAGCTCCAGACCCTTACGAAGAGCGTAGACCATGTCAGTATCATCCTTCTCCGCTGGGAGCTGGATCACGTTGGGATGGGAGGGGGTGCGGCCCAGGGAATCAAAGTCGCCCACCACAAGGTCAGGCGTGACGCCGTAGGCCATCAGGGAGTCATAGCCACGGTCGGCGGCGATGACGTAGTCCCCCGGAGCGGGGTAGGGGCGCAGAGAGGGGGACAGGGACATGGCCCCCACCACATAACAGATGCGTTGGTTATTGGTCATGATAAAACCTTCTTTTTCAGAGAGCATAAGAGGCCCGGAAAAGACCGGGAGAACTCTTGAGCGATTTTTTCTCATTATACCACAAAGAGGTCTCCTTGTGGAGAGTATATTCCTGGAGAAGAAAAAATAAGTGTATCCAGGGAAGTTGTGCGGATAGGACCGATATAGAGAGAAAGTCCGGCAGCCCACTGGTCAGAGCCGGTCTGCGCCGCCTTGACTTTCCTCCAGGCAGACGGTAGAATGAAGGATACTTTGAACAGATACAGACTGGGGTGGATCAGGATGATACATTATTTGGATAATGCGGCCACCACGCCGGTGCGGCCGGAGGCGGTACAGGCGGCGGTAGAGGCGATGACCCAGGGCTGGGGCAACCCCTCGTCCCGGTATGAACTGGGGACCAAGGCGGCCGCCCGGATGAAGGAGTGGCGGGGGAATGTGGCCCAAGCCCTGGGCTGCCTGCCGGAGGAGCTGTTTTTTACCTCCTGTGGCACGGAGGGGGACAACTGGGCCATCCAGTCTGCCCTGGAGGTCAATCGCCGCCGAGGAAAGCACATTATCACCACCGCCATCGAGCACGCCGCTGTGCTGGAGCCCTGCCGGGAATTGGAGCGCCGGGGCTATGAGGTGACATATCTGGAGCCGGACCGCCAGGGTAACATCACTGCCGCCCAGGTGGAGGAGGCGATGCGGCCGGACACGGCGCTGGTTTCCATGATGCTGGTTAACAATGAACTAGGCGCCATCCTGCCTGTGGGGGAGGTTGCCCAAGTCATTCGGAGGACTGGCTGCCCGGCTCTGCTCCACTGTGACGCGGTGCAGGGATTTTTGAAAATACCTTTTTCCCCCAAAAAACTGGGTGTAGACCTGCTGACAGTCAGCGGACACAAGATCCACGCCCCTAAAGGGGTGGGGGCGCTCTATGTTCGAAAGGGGCTGAAGCTGCCTCCCCTGATCTGGGGCGGGGGGCAGGAGGAGGGCCTTCGGTCGGGTACTGAGGCCACAGCTCAGATCGCGGCGTTCGCCGCCGCCGCCCGGCTGGGGCGGCAGACTCTGGAGGAGGACATGGCCCATATGGCCCGGCTGAAGGAAGAAACCGTTCGGCGGCTGGCGGAGGAAGTGCCGAAGGCGAAGCTGCTGGCCCAGGGGGGCGCTCCCCACATCCTAGCCATCTCCCTGGTGGGTTATAAGAGCGAGGTGGTGGTCCGCTTCCTGAGTGACCGGGGGGTATATATCTCCTCCGGCTCCGCCTGCCACAAGGGGAAACCCAGCCACGTCTTTGCCGCCCTGAAACTGCCCAAGAGGGAACGGGACGGGGTGCTGCGGATCAGCTTTTCCTACGATACCAAGCAGGAGGACGTAGACGCCTTAATTGAGGGATTGAAAGGGGCATCGGAGAAGCTGTTCCCATCCCTGTCCTGAATGAGAAACAACGAAAAAGGAGCGTTTCCATGTTTGCCTATATGTGGAGAGGACCGAATTTTTATAAGGAGGTCGCTGCTCTGGCCGCGCCTATCATCCTCCAGGATATGATCACCAGCACCCTGAGCATGGCGGACACCTTTATGGTGGGGCTGCTGGGGGAGGAGCCGATGGCGGCGGTTACCCTAGCCAATATTCCACTGTTTGTAGTGCAGCTTTTTATTTTTGGAGTGCAGAGCGGCTCCACGGTCCTGTTGAGCCAATACTGGGGCAAACAGGACATGGAGTCTATCAATCGAATCTATGGGATGGCCCTGTGGCTGGTGATGGCAGTATCGTCTCTGTGCTCGGTGATTCTGCTGATCTGTCCGGTAGAATTTCTCAGCCTCTTTGGCAACGACCGGGCGGTGGTGGAGCTGGCCGCCCAATATGGCCGGCTGGCGGGGCTGTCCTATGTATTCAACGCCTTTTCAATGACTTATATTGCAGCCTTCCGCAGTATGGAGCATCCCCAACTGGGAATGTACATTCTGGCTACCTCTATGGCAGTGAATACCTTTTTGAACTGGGTATTTATTTTCGGAAATCTGGGAGCGCCCGCACTGGGAGTTCAAGGGGCGGCTCTGGCCACCCTCATCGCACGCGTTTTAGAGGTTGTCATCGTGGCCTGTCACATGGCTAGGAATCGGATCTTCCGGGTGCGGTGGAGACTGGTCCTGCGGCCAGGAAAGCGGCTGGCCCGTCAATTTCTGATGTGCAGTGGGCCAGTGGTGCTGAATGAAACCCTGTGGGGGCTAGGTACCTCTATGTATCCCACAGTCATGGGACATATGGCGGGCAGCACGGAGATACTGGCCGCCTATACGCTAGCAGGAAATGTAGAGAAAATATGTAAGGTAGTTTCCATGGGACTTGCCTCTACCGCGGCGATTATCATTGGCCGGGAGATCGGTGCCGGACATAAGGACAGGGTATATGGAGTGGGACTCGCCCTGAACACCTTGGCCGCCGTAGGAGGCGCGGCGCTGGGATTGGCCCTGTGGCTGGTACTGGTTTTCCTGGCGCCTACCTATGTGTTCCCGCTGTTTAAGCTCTCGGCGGGAGCGGCGGCCGCGGCCACTATGATGATTACTCTCCAGGCGGTCATCATGCCGCTGAAGGATTTTAACAGCGTGAATATTGTGGGAGTCCTCCGGGGAGGTGGAGATGTGCGGGCCACTACGCTCATTGACATTCTCCCGCTCTGGCTGGTGGCAGTGCCTATGGCCGCTATATGTGGGCTGGTGTTGAAGACGGGGATCTTTTGGGTCTACCTATCCCTGGGGGTAGAGCAGTTTTGTAAGTGCGTCGGGGGAGTGTGGAGATTAAGGAGCGGCAAGTGGATTCGAGACTTGACCCGCTCTGGAGCGCTGGAATAAGGAGGAACAGGACATGAAAGTTGCCGTATTAATGGAAAATACTGCCCAGGAGGGATGCGGTCTGGTGCCGGAGCACGGCCTGTCCCTGTATATCGAATATCGGGGGAAGAGGCTGCTGCTGGATGGGGGCGCCTCAGGACGGTTTGCCGACAACGCCCAGAAGCTTGGGGTGGACTTGGCGGATGTGGACCTGGGGGTGCTGTCCCACGGCCACTATGACCACGCCGACGGCCTGCGCCGGTTCTTCCAGCTCAACCAGAGAGCCAAGGTCTATGTCCGCCCCCAGGCCGGAGGGCCCTACTTCTCCATGACAGAGGAGGGACCCAAATTTATTGGCGTCCACCGGGATATCTGGGAGGGGGCCAGAGAGCGGCTTGTCCCAGTACCGGGACCTATGGAGCTGCTGGAGGGCGGGTGGCTGCTGCCCGACGGACCAAAGGACCCGGCCTTTATGGGAAAGGCGTCTAACCTGGTCTGCAAGCGAGGGGAGGATGACTTTGTCCCGGACGATTTCAGCCACGAGCAGTCCCTGGTGCTGGAGGGAGAGCGGGGACTGGTGGTCTTCAACTCCTGCAGCCATGGGGGCATCGTCAACATCGTGCGGGGCGTGCTGGACCAGCTGCCCGGAAAGCGGGTGCACGCCGTGGTGGGCGGACTGCATATGTATGCCAAGGGGGGGACTGGCATGAACTGCTCGCCGGAGTATGTACAGTCGGTGGCTGACGCGCTGAAGGCCCTGGGGGTGGAGCGAATCCTGACCGGCCACTGCACCGGACAGCCAGCCCTGGAGCGGCTGACGGAATACTTCGGTCCCGGCTGTCAGGGACTGTATACCGGCCAGGTGTTTACCCTATAAAAAAGAAACATGACCGCCTGTCTATGGACAGACGGTCATGTTGTTTTCTCCTCTAAGGTGGAGAGATATTGGAGCAGAATCGTTTCCACCAGGTTGGAGAGCGAGCGGTTCTCCAGCTGGGCCTGGGCGCGGAGGCGTTCTACCATGTCCTCATGAAAACGAAAGCTGTAATTCTTTTTTTCAATCCCCATAAAATCACCTCATATCTAGTGTAATACATTAGAAACATTTGTCAAGAGCCGGAGCTCTTAGCAGCAAAAGATAGAAGATGCAAAAAATTGGCGGGATTCATTTGTTTACAACAAATTCATAAAGTGCCTATTGACAATTCTGCCCCCCGGTGGTACATTATCTTTAGCACTCAGGAGTATTGAGTGCTAACAAAATGATCAAAGCGCAAGCAGGCCGGCATAAGGATATAAGACGAAGGGTCCGCGGAGCGGAGCTGTCTTGAGTCGGAACGGCCGGAAGCGCATGCCGAGATAAAAGGAACAGGGGGGTGGAAACATGGAGCTGACGGATAGAAAAAGACGGATCCTTCGGGCCATCATTGAAACCTATATCGCCACCGCCGAGCCTGTGGGCTCGAAAATGGTAGCGGAGCGGGCCGGACTGGATGTGTCCAGCGCCACCATCCGGAACGAGATGGCTGATTTGACTGATATGGGCCTTTTAGAGCAGCCCCATACCTCCGCCGGACGGGTACCCTCCGCCGCGGGCTACCGGCTGTATGTCAATGAGTTGATGGGTCATCAGCAGCTCACCATGCAGGAGACTCAGCGTATCAACGAGGCGCTGAACCTGAAGATGGAGGAGCTGGATCGAGTGATCGACCGGGCGGGAAAGGTCCTATCCCAGTTCAGCGACTATCCTGTATTTACCATGGCCGCCCCCGCGGAGCGGATCACCGTCAAACGCTATGACCTGCTGAAAGTGGAAGAAAACGCCTTTATCGCCGTGGTCATGACGGACAACTCCATCGTTAAAAATAAACTCATCCATATCCCTGAGGAGGTTTCTGACACCCAGCTCCAACTGCTCTCCGCGGTTCTGAACAGTTCCTTCGTGGGACTGACCCAGGAGGAGATGGAACAGACCTTGGACAAGATGGAGACCCGCACCGCTCCAGGCGCCTTTGAGCTGATTGCCCTGGTGGTGGACTTTGCGGTGGAGATCCTGTCGGAACAGAGCAGCCAAAAGGTCCGAACTACCGGAATCACTCACTTGCTGGAACACCCGGAATACCGAAGCCTGGACAAGGCTAAACCTCTGATGAACTATCTGGCCGAGGAGAAGGATGTGGCCCGGCTGCCTGTGACAATGACCGGCGGCCAGAACATGAACATCCTGATCGGGCCGGAAAATGTCAGTGACGCGCTGAAGGACACCAGTGTGGTCATGGCCAGCTACGACATTGGAGAAAATATGAAGGGCGTCATCGGAGTGGTTGGACCCACCCGGATGGACTACGCCAAGGTCACCGCCCGCCTGTCCTATTTTGCCGACAGCCTGACCCGCATGTTCGGCAAGGGAGAGTTACCCCCGGCAGAGAAAACAGATACACAGGAGCCATAAGCAGGAAAGGAGCGCCGCATCGTGAGCGATAAAAATAAAAAGAAGCAGGCCCAGCCTGAGCAGTGTCAGGAGGATATTCGGAAGGAAGAGGCTGTGGAGCCTGAGGAAGAGGCTGTTCGCACGGAACAGGAGGAGAAAGGGGAGCCCCAGGAGGCCGGCGAGGCCGCCCAGGGGGACCAGAAATCAGGGGAGGCACCCAAGGAGGAGCCCTCCGGAGAGGGGACCGCACCCCTCGACGACCGCTTTCTCCGCCTGGCCGCGGAGTACGACAACTACCGAAAGCGGACCGCCAAGGAGAAGGAGTCCATCTGGAACGACGCCAAGGCGGATACCGCCGCCGCGTTTCTTCCCGTCTATGATAACCTGGAGCGGGCCTTGAAGCAGGACACCGCCGACGAAGCCTACAAAAAAGGGGTGGAGATGACGATGAACCAGCTGAAGGAGATCCTTTCCAAGCTGGGCATCACTGAGATTCCCGCCCTGGGCCAGCCCTTTGATCCGAATCTCCATAACGCCGTTATGCACGTGGAGGATGAGAGCTTGGGCGAGAACGTAGTGGCCGCCGTGTTCCAGGCCGGCTTCCAGTGCGGCGAGAAGGTCATCCGCTTCGCCATGGTGCAGGTGGCCAATTAGGGGAACGGAACCGAGGTGCGCGGCTTATTTTCAAAAGCCGATGGGATTAAAGGAGGAAAACAGTGAAAAGAAATCAGCCCTGCAAGCAGTGCTGTAAAGCGAAAACCTGTGATGCTGTATCCTATACCCTGCTGCTCGCTGGGGGCCTGCTGGCCTGGTGCGCCGCACTCTACGCCATCGGGCCGCTGTTCCTATTTTAACTTTGTAAACATGAATGTCATATATTTAGGAGGAATGAATTATGTCTAAGATCATCGGTATCGATTTAGGTACGACCAACAGCTGTGTAGCGGTCATGGAGGGCGGCGACGCTGTCGTCATCCCCAACGCCGAAGGCAACCGCACCACCCCCTCTGTGGTGGCTTTTTCCAAGGACGGCGAGCGTATGGTGGGTCAGGTGGCCAAGCGCCAGGCCATCACGAACCCCGACCGGACCGTCATCTCCATCAAGCGTGAGATGGGCTCCGACTACAAGGTGAACATCGATGGCAAGAAGTATACCCCCCAGGAGATCAGCGCCATGATCCTGCAGAAGCTGAAGGCGGACGCCGAGGCCTATCTGGGCACAACAGTCACTGAGGCCGTCATCACAGTCCCCGCCTACTTCACCGATGCCCAGCGCCAGGCCACTAAGGATGCTGGTAAGATCGCCGGCCTGGACGTGAAGCGGATTATCAACGAGCCCACCGCCGCTGCTCTGGCCTACGGCGTAGACAAGGAGACCGCCCAGAAGGTCATGGTGTATGACCTGGGCGGTGGCACCTTCGACGTATCCATCCTGGATATCGACGACGGCGTCATCGAGGTGCTGGCTACCGCTGGTAACAACCGCTTGGGCGGCGACGACTTCGACAAGTGCGTCATGGACTGGATGGCCGCGGAGTTTAAGAAAACTGAGGGTGTGGACCTGACCGGCGACAAGGTGGCCATGCAGCGCTTGAAGGAGGCTGCTGAGAAGGCCAAGATCGAGCTGTCCGGTGTCACTTCTACCAGCATCAACCTGCCCTATATCACCGCTGATGCCACCGGCCCCAAGCACTTGGACCTGACCCTGACTCGGGCCAAGTTCGACCAACTGACCGCCCACCTGGTGGAAGCCACCAGCGGCCCTGTGAAGCAGGCTCTGTCTGACGCCGGACTGAGCGGAAGCGATTTGTCTAAGGTCCTGATGGTGGGCGGCTCCAGCCGTATTCCCGCGGTTCAGGAGATGGTAAAGAAGCTGACTGGCAAGGAGGGCTTCAAGGGCATTAACCCCGACGAGTGCGTGGCCTTGGGCGCCGCTCTCCAGGGCGGTGTGTTTACCGGCGACGTGAAGGACCTGTTGCTGCTGGACGTCACCCCCCTGTCCCTGGGCATTGAGACCATGGGTGGCGTGATGACCAAGCTCATCGAGCGTAACACCACTATCCCCGTAAAGAAGAGCCAGACCTTCACTACCGCCGCTGATAACCAGACCTCCGTAGAGGTCCACGTTCTCCAGGGCGAGCGTGAGATGGCCCAGTACAACAAGACCTTGGGCCGCTTCCACTTGGACGGCATCGCTCCCGCACGCCGGGGTGTGCCTCAGATCGAGGTTACCTTTGATATCGACGCCAACGGCATCGTGAACGTGTCCGCCAAGGATATGGGCACCGGCAAGGAGCAGCATATTACCATTACCTCCTCCACCAATATGTCGAAGGACGACATTGATAAGGCAGTCAAGGAGGCTGAACAGTTCGCCGCCGAAGACGCCAAGCGGAAGGAAGAGGTGGACATCCGTAATAACGGGGACCAGATGGTTTATCAGACAGAAAAGACCCTGGAGGAGATGGGCGATAAGATCCCCGCTGGAGATAAGGGCAAGGTGGAGAGCGCGCTGAACCACCTGAAGGAAGTCTTGAAGGGAAATGACACCCAGGCCATCAAGGAGGCCACCGAGGCTCTGACGAAGGAGTTTTACGCAGTTAGCGAAAAGCTGTATGGCCAGGCGCAGGCCGGCCAGCCCGGCCCCGGCCCCGATATGGGCGGCGCCCAGGGCGGCAGCGCCGCCGGCCCTGATGTGGTCGATGCGGACTATGAGGTCGTGGACGACGATCAGAAGTAATAGAAATCTATGGTCCGCGCGGGCGGGGCATCGCCCCGCCTGCGCGCCGTTGTGCCTGTTCAAAAGAGTGAAGGGTAAAGAGTGGAGAGTGAAGATATGGTCATTCACTCCGGGCATATACGCCGCAGACCTTATCTCCGCTCTTCACGTTCCACTCTGAACTCTGAAACAGAGGTGATATCATGCCAGAACAGAAACGAGATTATTACGAGGTCTTGGGCGTGTCCAAAGGGGCCTCGGACGAAGAATTGAAAAAAGCGTACCGTAAGCTGGCCAAGCAGTACCACCCCGACATGAATCCGGGGGACAAAGGGGCAGAGGCTAAATTCAAAGAGGTCAACGAGGCGTATGAGGTCCTGTCCGACAAGGAGAAGCGGGCGAAGTATGACCAGTTCGGCCATGCGGGGGTAGACCCCAATTTCGGGGGTGGCGGCGGCTTCGGCGGCTTCGATATGGGGGACATCGACCTGGGAGATATCTTTGGCTCCTTCTTCGGCGGCGGCTTCAGTGGCTTTGGTGGTCAGCAGCAGAGAGCTAATGCCCCGCAAAAGGGAGAGAGCCTGCGGGCTAATCTCTCTGTCACGTTTGAGGAGGCCGCTTTCGGCTGCGAGAAGGAGCTGGAGCTGACACGGACTGAGATGTGCGATGCCTGCCATGGCTCCGGCTGTGAGCCGGGCACCACCGCCGAGACCTGCCCTGACTGCCGGGGGACCGGCGTGGTTCGGATTCAGCGGGGGGCGGGCGGCTTCGCCTTCTCCACCACCGCCCAATGTTCCAAGTGCCGGGGGACGGGCAAGCTGATCCACTCCCCCTGTAAGGTATGTGGCGGCGCCGGCAGTGTGCGGAAGAAAAAACGCATCACCGTTACCATTCCTGCCGGGATCGACGACGGACAGGCGGTTTCTCTGCGGGGCCAGGGCAATGCCGGTAAAAACGGAGGCCCGGCCGGTGACCTGATTGTGGGCATCCGTATAAAGCCCCATACGCAGTTCCGCCGGGATGGGACCACAGTCCTCTACGAGCAGCCCGTTTCCTTCTACCGGGCGGCGATGGGAGGGGAGCTGGAGATTCCCACCATCGACGGAAAGGTCAAGTGGAGCCTGCCGGCCGGAACACAACCCGGTACCACCTTCCGCCTGCGGGGGAAAGGAATCCCAGAGCTTCGAGGTCGAGGCCGGGGCGATCAGTATGTGACCATCAAAGTCCAAGTACCGACCAGCCTGAGCGCCGATCAGCGCGCTGCTCTAGAGGCCTTTGGTGAGAGCATGGGCGAAGAGGTACCAGAAGGTGTAGTCAAGAGTTTTTTTGAAAAGCGAAAAAAGAAAAAATGAAAAAGGAGACCGCCTGTGTAAATCACAGACGGTCTCCTTTTATAAAGAAGAGGGTGGATTACATCAAGATATTTTATTTGTAAAAAAACGAAAATTATATTGATAAATCTCGTGAGATATAGTATACTTTGTATAGAGAAAAAGTTGAGGAGGAGCACGTAGGGAAGGATCAAATCGGGAAAGGAGCGAAATATGTGGAGCTTTTTTTGGGCCTCTCTATATCAGCTGATGGACGAGATCGTGATGTTCCTCTTATTTTTGCCTGTGACCGTGATGGTGCTGATCATTCTGTTCCAATTTGGCTCTGACCTGCTCCATTATTTCCGGTCATATTGGCACGGGAGCTCCCTTTAAGAGAGCGAATCCCGGACCTCACCCGTAAGGGTGTGGTCCGGGATCTTTTTTGATCAATGATGTGGGATGAGCAGGGGTTGAAGCTGTTTTCCCTCCAGGGCGGCCTGGGCCGCGTCTGCCACCAAAGAGAAATCAGATACTAAAGAAGTAGGCTTTCTCTCTGGGTCGTCTTGGCCAAAGGGAACGAAATAGATGTATTTTCTAGGCAGCAGGGCCCCGATGCTCACGGCCGAGGCGGCCAGTCCGTCATTGGTAGAGGGGGCGATGACCAGGGGGCGGCTGTTGCGTAAATGAGCTTTGGCAGCCATAGTGACACTGGTGTCTGTCACTCCGTTGGCCAGCTTGCCCAGGGTGTTTCCGGTACAGGGGCAGATAATAAGCAGGTCCAGCAGCTTCTGGGGGCCAATAGGCTCTGCCGCCTTGACAGTGGAGATGACCCGGTGGTCACAGATGCGCTCCATTTCCCGCATCAGGTCGTGAGCTTTGCCGAAGCGGGTATCCGTGTCGGCAGTGCACTCGGATACAATAGGCACCACATGGGTGAAGCGGGCTTTCACCTGCTCTAAGGCCTCCATGGCCTTGTGATGGGTGCAGAAGGACCCGCACACAGCGAATCCGACGGTTTTATCGATCAAATCAATCTTCCTTTCCAAATCAGACTGAATGTGAGGCGATTCGCGCCGGGGTACGTCTTGTACTTCCCTCCAGGGCACGCCCCTCTCAGTACCCCGCCTCTTGAAGCATATTATAAATGGTGGATTTAATGGCGGCCCCGGCGGTCACAGGGGCTACCTTACCGGGGAGGGACAGGGCCCAGATTACTGTGAGGCCCAGCTCTCCCGCTGCCCTAAGGTCCACCCCGCCGGGCTTGGAGGCCAGGTCCAGGATGAGACAGTCCTCTTTGACATCCTCCAGTTCCAGCCGGCCCAGGACCTGGGCGGGGACTGTGTTGACGATCAGGTCATAGCCGCACAGCCATCCGGCTAGATGGGCCAGATGCTCGGTGCCCAGTCCCATGGCCTGGGCCCAAGCCAGCTGCTCATACCGGCGGGCCGCCACGGAAACCTTTGCTCCCAGAGCTTGGAAGCGTTGGGCGGTGAGCCGGCCCACCCGGCCAAAGCCCACGACCAGCACACGGGCGCCGTGGATTGTGATTGGTAAATGCTCCATGGCCAGTTGGATAGCTCCCTCCGCTGTGGGGACAGCGTTGGCTACCGCCAGCTCCTCCCGGGCGAAGTAGTCCCGAATGGTTAGCCCGCGGTGGGCAGCCAAAGCTAAGATTTCCGAGTCCAGCCGGCCGCCGCAGATAAACTGGCTGGGGCGAAGTGCATCTAATACGTCGGACAAGGGATGATCTGTTTGGGATAGAGGGGCGTTGAGAAGGCCGCCCTCTGTGGACACCAGCAGCGGCAGAACGACACAGTCCGCCTTCTCGGCCTGAGACAGATCCTCCTCAGGGAGCGGGCCGGTAGAGCGGTCTTGCTCCAAAGCGTAAGTATGGACAGTGTGGCCGTCCAGGGCCAGCAGCTGGGCCAGCTTGGCCTGGCGCATATCGCCGCCCACCACCCAGATGTTCAGTTCGTGTTTCATAGCAGTACCTCCGAAGACCGCCTGAAGGGGGGCGGGTTTCTGAGCTATCCTATGCGCACGGCCGGGCCACGGTGCGGGGGGAATGAGAATGGAGAGAAGAGATGGAAGATGGAGAGAGCGTGACGACCTTGTTACGCCGTGTAGAGGGG
>CABIXV010000008.1:71083-93845 GCA_902362775.1 Clostridiales bacterium
GCTACCAACCTGATGAACAAAGCGACAGCATAAAAAGAACATAAAATGACCAAAGGGAAATTTAACTTTATGGTTGCATATTTCCCGTAAAGCTCCTGGGCCACGCTCCGATAGTTCTTTGCGATATTTTCCTGATACTCGCTTTCTGATTTAGAAAGTCCTGTGTATAAGAACTTTGTGGCAAATGCGATGGTGATGATCCACTGCCACCAATGGACCTTTATGATACCAAACGTAAACAGAGGCAGTGCGAAAAGGAAAGTAAGACCGTACATAAAAGAAGGCTTATGATAGATTTTCATGATATTCCTCCTTTAAGCCTAGTAGTTTCTGTATTATATCAACAGTATAGCATGGATTTTTTTAAAAAACTACTTATAAAATAAGTACCCCCCGTCCGTTGGACGGGGGGTACTGGCTTTTTTATGCGATTACAGCCGATCTTACTTGGCGGCCTTGGCAGCCTTGATGGCCTCGATCAGCATGGGGGTGACCTTGAACAGGTCGCCGCAGATGCCGTAGTCGGCAATCTCGAAGATGGGGGCAGTATCGTTCTTGTTCACGGCGATGATGCACTCGGAGTCCTGCATACCGGCCTTGTGCTGGATAGCGCCGGAGATGCCCAGAGCCACATAAATCTTGGGGTGAACGGTCTTGCCGGTCTGACCGACCTGATGGTCGGCGGACAGCCAGCCGGAGTCGATGGTGGCACGGGAGCCGCCCACGACGCCGCCCAGAACCTCAGCCAGTTCCTCGGCCAGCTTGATGCCGCCCTCAACATCCTTGGAGATGCCGCGGCCCACGGAAACGACCACATCGGCGCCGATCAAATCGACCAGCTTCTTGGCGGCCTTGACCACCTCGACGACCTGAGTTTCCATGTCGTCCTCGGTGAGGGAGAAGTTGGGCTTGATGATCTCGCAGGCGTCAGCCTTGGCCTGGTCAAAGGCGTTCTTCTTCATCACGCCGGGACGGACGGTGGCCATAGCGGGACGGAAGCGGGGGCAGATGATGGTGGCCATCAGGTGACCGCCGAAAGCGGGACGGGTCATCTTCAGGTTGCGGTCATCCTCGGGGATGGAGTCGATCATGGCAGGAGCCAGAGTGGAGGCGGAGCGCAGGAAGTCCTTGTACTTGGGCACGTCGATGTCCAGGTGAGTACAGTCGGCGCACAGACCGGTGTGCAGACGGGCGGCGCAGCGGGGACCCAGATCGCGGCCGATGTTGGTGGCGCCGATCAGCATGACCTCAGGCTTGTACTCCTGGATCACGTCGCAGATGACCTTGGTGTAGCCGTCAGTGGTGTAGTTGGCCAGCAGGGGGTGGTCGCAGACATACACGCCGTCAGCGCCGTAGCCGCCCAGCTCCTTGGCGATACCCTCGATCTCGTGGCCCAGCAGAAGGCCGTACAGCTTCTCGCCCAGCTCGTCGGCCAGCTTGCGGCCCTCGGAGATCAGCTCGAAGGAGGTGGGCATCATCTTGCCCTGACGCTGCTCGCAGAATACCCAAACGCCGCCCTTGAATTCTTCGATGGCAGCACTGTTGTAGTTAGACATATTCTTAATCTCCCTTCTATCAGATCAGGTGCTTGGCGGCCAGAATGCCGGCCAGCTTGTCGCAGGTGGCCTTGTCGGCGCCCTCCAGCATCATGCCCACGCCCTTCTGAGGGGGAGTGAAGGACTTGAAGATGTTGGTGGGGGAGCCCTTCAGACCGATGGTGGTAGGATCGATGAGGGGATCGTCCTTCAGGGTGTTGTAGTCAAAGATCTCATAGGGCTTGGAGTAGCACTCATAGATACCGCCCACGCTCATGTAACGGGGAGCGTTCAGCTCCTTGATGCAGGTGATCAGGCAGGGGGTCTTGACCTTGATGGTCATATAGCCGTCCTCCAGCATCCGCTTGACGGTGATGGTGTCGCCCTCCTTGGTGATTTCGGCGGCGTAGGAAACCTGGGGCAGATGCAGCTTCTCAGCAATCTGGGGGCCGACCTGGGCGGTATCGCCGTCGATGGCCTGACGGCCGCACAGCACGATATCCTCGTCCTCGACGCCAATCTTGTTGATGGCGGCGGCCAGGATCTGGGAGGTGGCGTAGGTATCGGAGCCGCCGAACTCACGGGCGGACACCAGAACGGCGCGGTCAGCGCCGCGGGCCATGACCTCACGCAGCATGGACTCGGCGGGAGGAGGACCCATAGAGACGATCACGACCTCGGCGCCGGTCTGCTCCTTCAAAGTCAGAGCGGCCTCGACGGCGTTCAGGTCGTCGGGGTTGGTGATAGCGGCCATGGAGGCGCGGTTCAGAGTACCATCGGGATTGACGGCCACCTTACCGGAGGTATCGGGGACCTGCTTGACACAAACAATGATTTTCATTTCGATCTGCCTCCTAACTTATTTCACACCCAGAGCACGGGAGATGACCATGCGCTGGACCTCGGAAGTACCCTCGTAGATCTCGGTGATCTTGGCGTCGCGCATCATGCGCTCCACGGGGTACTCACGGGTGTAGCCGTAGCCGCCGAACAGCTGGACGGCGCGGCGGGTCACGTCGGAAGCGGCCTCAGCGGCGAACAGCTTGGCCATAGCGGAATCCATGCCGTAGGGCTCGTGGTTCTGCTTCTTCACGGCGGCGGCGTACACCAGGTACTGAGCGGCCTGCATCCGGGTGTGCATATCGGCCAGCTGGAACTGGGTGTTCTGGAACTGGGACAGACGCTTCTTGAACTGCACGCGCTCCTGGGTGTACTTGACAGCCTCGTTCACAGCGCCTTCGCCCAGGCCCAGAGCCTGCGCGGCGATGCCGATACGGCCGCCGTCCAGGGTCTGCATGGCGATCTTGAAGCCCTGGCCTTCCTTGCCCAGCAGGTTCTCCTTGGGCACGACGCAGTCCTCAAAGATCAGGTCGCAGGTGGAGGAGCCGCGGATACCCATCTTCTTCTCGTGCTTGCCCACAGAGAAGCCGGGGAAGTTCTTCTCCACGATGAAGGCGGAGATGCCGTGGTTGCCCAGAGTCTTGTCGGTCATGGCAAAGACCACCAGAGTTTCAGCCACAGTGCCGTTGGTGATGAAGCACTTGGAGCCGTTGAGCACATAGTCGCCGTTTTCATTCTTCACGGCGGTGGTCTGCTGGCCGGAGGCGTCGGTACCGGCGTTGGGCTCGGTCAGACCGAAGGCGCCGATCTTCTTGCCGGAGAGCAGGTCAGGCAGGTACTTCATCTTCTGCTCCTCAGTGCCGTGCTCAAAGATGGGGGCGCAGCACAGAGAGGTATGGGCGGACACGATGACGGCAGTGGTGCCGCACACCTTGGCCAGCTCCTCAACGCACATGGCGTAGGACAGCACATCGCCGCCGGCTCCGCCGTACTCCTTGGGGAAGTAGATGCCCAGCATGCCCAGCTTGCCCATCTTCTCTACGGTTTCCATAGGGAAGCGCTCTTCCTCGTCGATCTCCTCAGCCAAGGGCTTGACCTCGTTCTCGGCGAACTCGCGGTACATCTTGCGGACCATCTCTTGTTCTTTCGACAGATGAAAATCCATTTTTTAGTCCTCCTAGTTTAAATTACTTTGCAATCATCCTTAAACGCCCGGGAGGCGCGCCTTTCTTGACCGGAGAGAGCCGGCCCCGGGGGCAGACGATACATGGTCGGGACGCCGCGTTTGACGAATATTGTTAGAAATTTAACAATAAGAACCGGAAAAAAGCGCAACACAGGAAAGGATCCTGGCGTTGCGAACCATATCAAACACGGCTAAAATCCACTTACAACCCAGATTATAGCTGTTTTTCAGGGGTAAAGCAAGGGGGACATATCTGGCAAATTTAACAGTTTTTCCATATCGGATTTGTCGGAAACGGGAAAATATGCGGAAGTTGCCTAAAAGATTGGCGTATGTTGACCGGCTGCGATTTCGCTGCCCTTTCAGGGCGCCGGGGGGCCGGCCCGTGGTCCGGCTGGATTGGGGGGCGGAGAAGGTGCCTCCGGAAAAGAAGGCCCGAAGTGCCGCTCTTTTTTTGACATATAAAACTGCCCCCTCCGGCTTGGGAGGGGGCAGCTGGATGGGGCGATTTACTTGCTGTAATCGTAGAAGCCCTTGCCGGACTTCTTGCCCAGCAGGCCGCCGCGGACCATCTTCTTCAGCAGAAGGGCGGGGCGGTACTTGGGGTCGCCGGTTTCGGCAAACAGGGTGTCCATAATGGCCAGACACACGTCCAGACCGATGAAGTCGCCCAGAGCCAGGGGGCCCATCGGATGATTGGCGCCCAACTGCATGGCCTTGTCGATGTCGGCCACAGAGGCGACGCCGGTCTCAACCAGGCCGATGGCCTCGTTGATCATGGGGATCAGGATCTTGTTGACCACAAAGCCGGGGGCCTCGGCCACCTCGACGGGGTCCTTGCCGATGTCCTGGGACAGCTTGTAAATGAAATCAAAGGTCTCCTGGGTGGTGTTGGCTCCGCGGATGATCTCCACCAGCTTCATGGAGGGCACGGGGTTGAAGAAGTGCATTCCGATGACGGGGTGCTTCAGGCCGTTGCCCATCTCGGTGATGGACAGAGAGGAGGTGTTGGAGGCAAAGACAGTTTCGGGCTTGCAGAAGCCGTCCAGCTCGTTCAGAAGCTCCTTCTTGGTGGCCATCTCCTCCTTGACGCACTCAATGACCAGATCGGCGTCGGCGGCCTCCTCATGGGTCTGGGGGATCAGAACGTTGGCCATCAGGGCATCCATAGCCTCCTGAGCCATCTTGCCCTTTTCGACCCGCTTGGCCAGGGACTTGCCCAAGGTATCCTTGTGGCGCTGGGCGGAGGCGGGGCTGCTGGCGTACATCAGGACGGTGTGGCCCTTGGCGGCAAAGACCTGGGCGATGCCCCGGCCCATGGTGCCGGCGCCGAACAATGCGACTTTCATACTGTGTTCCTCCTAATTAAAATAAGTAAAATGGTGCCAGATCCGCTGGCGGGGGTCGGCCGGGGAAACCCGGCCCCGCTCTTATGGACCCCAGTATACCTGTTTTTTTGTGCAAACGCAAGAGGAAAGGGGGGGAATATTTTAAACAATATTTTTTCCGTGTAATTGGGCAAAGCCCTGAAAAAATGCAGCTTTTTCAGTTTTGACCTGCATATCTTGCCGGAAAGCTGCCGTTTGTTGCCCTGCGGTCAGTTGAACATATTGGTAAGGACGATGCGCTCCACGGTGTCCCCGTCAAAGAAAAACAGGATCGCCGGGCCCAGCCCCTGGGAAAACTCCAGCTGGGACAGGTCGGAGACCTGCTCCGGGTCGTGGCCGCTCCAGGGCAGATAGGCCAGCAGGTCCGGCTCCTCCGGATACTGTCCCCAGTAGTCGCCGGTGAGAGCCTCTGGATGGGCGGCCAGCACCTCCGCCCGGCTGGCCCCTACCCGGATGCCCCGGGGGGTGTACAGGTCGGACATGGAGGCCTCCAGGGTGTGGATGGAGTCGGCGTCGTCTGCCGCGCTGTGATAGCACAGGGCGGTAAAGGTGCCCGTGGGGTAGTTGGCGGAGACCCGGTACCAGTAGTCCCCATCGTGGTAGATGGGTTCGTAGTCCTCCAACTGCTCCGTCTCGCAGCTCCCGGTGTCCAGGCAGGAGAAGGACAGATCCATCCCCGGGCCGATAGGGGTGTTCCAGCCGTCCCGGAGGAAGGTCACATCACCGCTGAGTAGGCCATAGGGGGCCTCATAGACGATGGCCTGGATATCGCGGCTGGGCTGCGTGGGGGCGACGCCCAGCACCTGGGTGGGTATGCCCTCCCCATCCAGCCGGAGGACGATGAACTGGGTGTCGGCGGAGAAGAAGTCCCAGGAGCCGGGGTCATTCTCGTCTGCACGGTGGAGCGTATAACGGGATATGACGATCTCGTAGACCGCTGCTGCCCCGCTGTCTGTGGGGACCTCCCCGACATAAGTGACAGGGCCAAGTCGGACGTCCCCCTCCCGGGGGGCGCTGGGCTGGTCGGAAACAAAATACCACCGGCCGTTGGGGTATTGGCCGTTATACCAGTCCCGGAGCAGGGTGTAGAGGGCCTCGTCCGGCTGCTGCGGATCGGCCCCTCCGCCGGCACTGTCTATCTCCGCTTTTGTGCCCATGCTCCAGCTCTGGATCTGGATGGGACGCTCTCCGCTGTGGTCAAAGAGGAGGGAGGCCGCAAACCACAGGTCATCTCCGCTGTCCGCCCGGGCCTTCAGCTCATAGACTGCCTCCCCGTCATAGTTTCTGTCCCGGTACACCCCGTCCGCCGGGGCTAGGGATACGATCTGCCACAGGGCAGAGGTGTTCAAGGCGTTCCAGGGGTTCCGTTCATGCCGGGTAAATTCCTCCAACCATCCCCGGCTCTGATAGTAGACGCCAATGGGCAGGTCCTGTTCGGCAGTATACCAGAAGGTTTCATTGTAGTGGGGGACCCATTGGACGGGGGAGCCCTCATAGGAGCCGTAGTCTTGGTTTTCCGTAAAAATATCTACGCCGCCAGGGGCCATCAGGGGCTTTTTTTCCTCCCAATAGGCGTTGTAGTCCCGGTAAGATTGGGAGCTTTCATCCCGGATGTCCCCCTCCACCGGCCACACCCAGGAGAAGTCGCCTCCGTCCAGACGGATGACCCCGGCCTGGCCGCTGCTGTATGCCTGGTGCGCACTGCTTCCAGTGTAGAGCAGGTACTCCACCCCGTCCTTTACAAAGGCGGCCACATAGGGCCGACCACCGGAGCCCCGGACCTCAAAGGGCGTTCCGACCACCTGCCCCGCCCGGTCCACCATGCCGATGACCAGGGAGTAACGGGAATAGCGGTCGTAAAAATGGGCCGCGGCCAGAGTGACATCCTCGCCGGTGCCGACGGTATCCAGCAGTTCTCGCTCCATGCCGTCAGGGAACGACTCTGCGGCGTCGAAGCACTGGGACAGGGCGTCCAGAACGGACCGGGTGCTCCACGCCTCGCCGCTCTGGGCGGGGGGATCCTCCGGAACGCCTGCCGGACTGCTCTGGCAGGACACCAGATTGCCGCACAGCAGGCCGATGACCAGCATGAGAAGGAAAAGGGCCAGGGGCGGGCGCTGTTTTTTCCACTGGAAGATGCTGCGGATTCGCAGCTCGATCTCCCTGGCCGACCCGGACAGCCGGGTGGCGAAGGGGGAGCGGGGAATTTTTTTCATCTGAATATACCTCCTTTTGTCCTGGAGCAAAAAGGGGCGGCAGTCACATCTCATACGGCCCCTGCCAGCAGATCTGGCCCCGGGCATTGAAGGAATAGGTGTGGGGGCCCTCCTCCCAGCGGGTTTCGATCAGCAGATGCCGCTCCGCATCGATAGTCAGATCCCCTTGGAGGGCGAAGGAATACCGGAACTGTCCGGCCGCCGGATCCCACAGGTACCAGAGGTGGACATCGTTGTGGGTGGTGTCCCAGGGAAGGCCCAGGTCTGTGAAGCCGTCAAAATTCACATCCCGGAGATCCAGGGCGTGAAGCTGGCGCTCTGCACTGAAGCCCAGCGCCGGGGCGTTGGCCGCCGGAGGGGTGACCTGGGCGGCGGTATCGGAGTCGAAGGCACGGGGCTGGGGCAGTGCGTGCGGGGGCGTGATGGTTTGGAGCAGGCGGGTCCCCTCCAAAACCCGGATCTCACTGTAATAAAGCGTCTGCCGGGCTGTGTCACTGTTTTCCCAGCGGCCCTCCAACTCTATGGTCACTTCCCCGCCGTCCGGCAGGGGAAGCGTTTCCCGGTCGGTGAAGAAGTCGTCGGCCTTTGATACAAACTGACCATCTTCCCAGGTCAGCGTGATATAACAGGGGTCATGCCACTTGTCGATCAGTACGGGGACCCGCAGGGCCTGGAGCGCGCTGTCCTCCCGCTCTGCCCACTTCGCACCGTAAAGGACGGCCTCATCGGGCAAAAGGTCACACTCCGGGTCATCCCACAGTCCGATATGGCCCCGCTCCGCCAGAGCGCCGTCCTCCATTTCCAGAATGAAGTAGCGGGCGGCCCCATAATTAGAGGTGCGGTCTGCCATTTCGATGACCAGGGATTGCACGTCAGGTGAGGTGAGGTGCAGGGGGACAATGTTGGGGAAGCAGGGGAAGGGGTGCTCCCAGACAGCGGTCTGCCCGCCGCCCAGAGTGACCTCCACTGTGGTCAGCCCCTCCCGGTCAGAAGCGTCCACCCGGCAGGAGGTGACGGTGACCCGGTCGTCTTCCGTCCCGCTATCATCCAGAGTCAGACCGTCCAAAGAGACTGTCTCCAAATCGTAAGGGAGGGAGGGATCCGCGGGTCTGCTGACGGGGGCGGGGCCCGAATCGCCGGAGAGGCCGCCGGGGGCGGGCATTTCCTCCTGGGCCTGGCAGGACACCAGCCCGCCGCAGGAGAGGATGACAAGGCCGGTGAGGATCATGGCCCACAGGGGCGGGCGCTGTTTTTTCCACTGGAAGATGCTGCGGATGCGAAGCTCCGTTTCTGTGGCCGACCCGGACAGGCGGGTGGCGAAGGGGGAGGAGGGGATTTTGTTCATGGGACACCTCCGGTTGAGAATGGAGAGTTGGGATGGGAGTTAGGAATTAGGGGGGCGAAGGCACAGGGCGGCCCTTCCTCCTATTGTCCAAACAGGTCGGCGATGATTTCCGGGAGAAGGTTGTACCAGACCGCGTCAGGCTTGGCGTCCTGGGCCGCTTCGGCGGCTTCATACTCTGCCTGGGTGACCTCTTGGCCGCTGAGATAGAATTCCCCTGAACCGTCTGCCACAATTATTAATTCACTGAGATAGAGCGGCTCCCGCCGGTCAGGGCCATCGCCGCTGGAGGTGTATTGGTCCCGGTGGGTGCCGTTGTGAAAGGCACCGTCAGACCAGCCGGAGGTGCCGTCCGCCTTCAGCCCCTGCATCCCCCGGCCCACCTCATTGTAGCCGTAGATCTGCCCATCCTGCCAGCGCAGGACCAGAATGGGCTCGGAGTGGATGTGCTGGTTGGTGAGAATGATGACCTCCGGCGTCCCATCATCGTCCAGATCGGCCACGGCAAATTGCTCCGCATAGGCGTTCACCGCAGGGTCATTCCAAATCAGCTCGTTGATTTGAGAGAGGTAATACTCTCTGCCGTCTTCTGATACAGAACGGAAAGGAGCGTCTCCGGCCATCACTTGCCGGAATGCCTCTGCTGCCTCGGCGGGGCCGGGATAAGGCTCAGGGGAGAGGGAGTCAGAGGGCTGTCCGTAAAGCTCGGTTTCCTGCCGCACCAACACAAGCCGTCCCTCCCGGTCAAAGGAATAATAGCGGCGCTGGACGGTTTGGCTGTCATGCTCATGCTCCACCAGCAGCTCCTCCTCCTTCAACAGCTCCGGCGGGCTGAACATGAGGAAAGAGAAAATGTACTCCTCCGCCGCGGGGTCAAAAAGAAAATAGGCGTAGGTCACATTATGGGGAGAGGCCTCCACCGCCGGAATGGCAAAGTCGGTGTAGCCGTCGAAGTTGAAATCTCCAAATTCCTGGCCGCCAAAAGCGGACTCCTCCCGGAAAAACAGACCCTCATAGAGATACTGAGGTTCCTCCGCCAGACTGAAGGCGGGGTAGATATCAACGGAATGTGTGTCCCACCGGTAGGCCTGAATGGGTTGGTCGCTGGCCATCAGAGCGGGGACGTCAATGGATTGAAGCAGCTTTCCGTCCTCGTAGACCAGAATCTCCTTGAGAGGGGAGAAAAAAACGTCCCTCTTGGCTCTGTCGGAACGAAGTTCCAGAGTCAGATCCCGCTGGCTTGTGAGGGGAACGGAGTAGGCGGCGGTATGGGCGGAGATGCCTGCTTTGCCAATGGACTCAAAATGGGAATAGACCCACTGCTCCGGCATGGGACTGCCAGACTGGATGCTGTCGGGATAGCCCCACTCCGGGTTGAGGGAGTACAGCTCCAGGCCGCCCTCCACGGGAACGGCCTTCTGGTCGGAGAGACCGTCGTCACTGTAGTAGTCCCACTGGGCCGCCTCCTCCAAACTGGAGCCGTCAAAGCGGTAGTGGGCCACGGTGCTGGCTCCCTCAATGCCGGTCCAGGTGGAGGTGTTGGTGCACAAAATGTTGAGGATGCCCTCCGCATCGGTCCAGGAGGAGAACAGGCCGTCATCCCCAGCCACCTGTCGGACAGGGCCCCGCCAGTCTTGCTCCCTCCCGTCCCACAGGCCCAGCATCAGATTGCCCAGCCCTGCGGGGTGAGAGCCGCCGTCTACGAGAGCCAGGGCCAGGGTGCAGCCCTCCCCTTCCTGGGACAGGAGGAGCTTAGAGGACATACGGCCACCATCATAGGGATAATTTTCGTGCGCCTCCAGAAGAAGCTGGGCCAGGTCAGGCTCCTCCGTCCGGCAGGACACCAGGTTGCCGCACAGGAGGGCGGCGGCCAGCAGGAGGATCAGCAGAGGCAGAGGCGGGCGTCTGCGCTTCCACTGGAAGATGCTGCGGATGCGAAGCTCCGTTTCCCTGGCCGAGCCGGACAGGGCGGTGGTAAAAGGGGAAATGGGGAGGGACGTTCTGTTCATGGCGCTTCCTTTCTCAGACGGGACACAGCGGACAGGATGGTTTGCCCGTAGGCGGCGTGTTCCTCCGGCGAGAGTGTGTTAAGCGCCGCCTCGTCACAGGCCAGCTCCGTGTCCCGCTCTACCAGACGGACCATATACCAGGCCAAGGGATTGAACCAGTGAAGGGCATTGACCCACAGGGCCAGGGCCTTCAGCCAGATGTCCCGGCGGCGGAAGTGGGTCAGCTCATGGAGGAGGGAGTAGTGCAGAGCATCTCCCGACAGCTTATCCTGGGGCAGCAGGAGAACGGGCCTCAGCAAACCGGCCAGCATGGGCACCTTCAGCCCCTGACACGCCAGCAGCCGAGGGCGACGGCCCAGGCCCAAGCTGTCCCCTAACTGGTTGAAAATACGCACAGTGTCGCTGTCCACGACAGGAGAGGACCAGCGTCGGAGGTAGCACAGGAAGCGCAGGTGGGCCAGCCCGGCCCATAGCACAACGACAGTTACTCCTACCAGCCACAATGCCCCAGCCAGTTGGGAGAGGGACAGGGAGAAAGGCTCATCCCAGGATGGGTCCGGCTGACCGCCGGAGTAGGAAGAAGAAACCGTGCTCCCCTGACTGCCGTCCTTGCCGGGCGCCTCCCCGCTCTGACCTTCAGGGGGAGATTGTTCTCCGCCGCCAGGGCGCGATTGGTAGATGATGGAATCAGAAAAAGTGGGGAGCTGGATAGGGGCGGCTTCACGCTGCCCTTGGGGCAGCAGGGGGAAGGGAACCGCCAGCCGCAGACAAAGGAGCAGCCAGGCCCAGCACCGCCACCGGGCCCCATAGAGGGAGCGGGTGGAGCGGGATGCTAGGGACAGCAGGAGAATAGCCGCTGATCCGCCTAGAGTCAGCGCCCCTAAAGTGAGAAGAAAGTCATCCATGATCCCGCCCTCCGCTCAACTCGTTCAGCAGGGCTTGAAGCTCATCCAGATCCCGGCGGTCCAAGCCTTCCCGCGCCAGAGCGGCCACAAAGTTTCGGGGAGAACCGTACAGTCGAGACACCACTGCCCGGCTGTCAAAGGCCTGGTAGTCATCCCGAAGGATGAGAGGGGTGTACAGGTTGCCCCTGCCCTCCCTTCGAACGGACACAAACCCTTTCGCCACTAGCCGGGTGAGGTAGGTGTTGATGGTGTTGGGAGACCAGCCGAAAGGGGCCAGGATTTGGTCCAGCTGGGCGCGAGGAGTGCCTGGCCCAGAGGTCCACAGGGCCTTCATTACCTCCAGTTCGGTGTCAGGAAGTCGTTTCATGTCAGATAGCTCCTTATTACGTCAAATGTAGTCCTTAAAAACATACTACACTTGAAGTAATAGAAAATCAAGTTACAGTGTGGTTACAGTGGGCAACAGAATGGATGGGGAAAAAGAAAAAGCGGCCGCCTCATAAGCGGCCGCAGGGAAAAACGAATTACAGCAAAATCTGCCCATTGATTTCCAGATGGAACTGAAGGTGAAAGAACTCCGCCGCTTTACGGCACAGCACCATACGCTGAAGGAAGATCTCAAAGTAGTCCATGACAGCACAGACCTGGGTGTTAATGGTCAGGGAGAGGGTAACGGTTCCGGACACGGTGTCCAGTAGCACCTCGGACCGCTCCACAGCGTAGTTGACCCGGTCGTGGATGTCGAAGTTAATGACATCGTTGTTGCGCACCCGGCTGCGGCGCACATCGGTCTTGTCCGCCAGGATCAGGGCGGCAGCCACCGCATTTACGGGAAAAGCGGTGGAGTCGTCGTGGTGGCCGATGGCGGTGATGACAGTGGCCACCTCCGCCGGTTCCATCCCCATTTTATCAAGAATGCGGAAGGCCATGGTGGCTCCACTAATGGCGTGGTCATGGCGGTTGACCACATTACCGATGTCATGCATAAAGGCGGCGATCCGAGCCAACTCCACCTCTCGGGCGGGATAGCCCAGCTCGTTCAGAATCCTGGCGGCTACGTCGGCACACCGGCCCACATGGGCAAAGGAATGTTCAGTAAAGCCGAGAGCGATCAGGGAAGCGTCCGCCTGGGTAATATAAGTGCGGATTTCCACGGAGTTTTGAATATCCTGAAAGGTGACAGACATAAGTAAAGCCTCCTTCATGCCGGCCGGTTGGGGGACGTTCTCATCCAAATGGTGTGGGTGACCCGCCGCCGGTAACTGTTACGCAGGGGGAACGGAGATGCCGCTTCCCCGTTGAAAGGGAAACACTGCGCTCCGGGGTGGAAATGTCCCTGTTTATACTATAATAATTATGGGCAGTTTTCAATAGTTGAAATGGGATAAAACTGGACAGGCGAAAAAGAGCGGACCAGAATCTAAACACCTTGGCCCGGCAGTAGGGAAGGATGGGAGCGCTACAGGACCACAGAGATGTTGGAGAAGCATGAGGCATACTGGTCTCGGTCTGAGCTGTATGTTTAATAAAAATCAAAAGAAAAAACAGGGGTCCATAGGTTTCGGCCTATGGACCCCTGTTCTAGTAAAATATATATCAAAGAATATAACAAAATAGAATGTAGGGAAATTATTGCTCGTCTCCGTATAACCAGACGCAACCTTTGTCAACCCCCTCCACGGCGGAACGGTAGGCGGCCAACGCGCCCTTAACAGGGCGGTCGGGACGGCGAATCTTAGCTAGACGGGAGACAATCTCCTCCTCGCTTACTTCCAGATGGATGGTGTGGTTGTCAATATCGATCTCGATCATATCCCCGTCTTGGACCGCGGCGATGGGACCGCCATCCCAGGCTTCGGGGGAGACATGGCCAATACAGGGCCCCCGTGTCGCGCCGGAATAGCGTCCGTCGGTGACCATGGCACAGCTGGTGTGCAGCCCCATGCCCACCAGCATAGCGGCGGGGATGGACATTTCCCTCATGCCTGGGCCTCCCTTGGGCCCTTCATAGCGGATGACCAGGACGCTGCCGGGCTTGACGGCCCTATCTGCCATAAACTTGCGCAGGTCGTCCTCAGAGTCGAAGCACACAGCCGGCCCCCGGTGGTGGAACATCTCAGGGACCACGCCGCTCTTTTTCACGATGCAGCCGTTGGGGGCCAAATTGCCGTATAGCACGGCAAAGCTGCCGTCAGGATACAGGGGGTCCTCGACAGAGTGAATGATCTCGGCGTTTACTTTCCGCTTGAAGGCGGACAAAAATTCGCCCAGAGTACCGCCCATAGCCAAACGGGCATCCAGGTCCAAATACTGCTGGATCGCCTTGAGGGTGGCTCCCACGCCTCCGGCCTTGTAATAGTCATAAATATTATATTGGGAGGAGGGTTTGAACTTGGCAATACAGGGGACATGCTGCTGGATCTGGTCGAAATCTCCCATATCGAGCTTAATACCCATCACACGGGCCAGCGCGCATATGTGGAGCTGGGCGTTGGTAGATCCGCCGGTAGCCGCTACATGACGGAGGCCGTTTATCAGGCTGCTTTCCGTGACGATATCGCTGAACCTGACGTTCTCCTTCACAAGCTGAACGATGCGTTCACCCACATCCCGGGCCTGACGGTTTTTAGCCGCGGAGCAGAACAGCATGGTGGTGCTGTCGATGGGGCACAGGCCGATGACTTCGGCAAAAACGCCCATGGTATTGGCGGTCCCGTACATACTGCAGGTACCGCAGGAAAAGCAGATGTTTTCACGATAACGAGTGTAGGTTTCCTCACTGATCTTGTCGATATTCCGGGCGCCGATAGACTCCTTCAAATCAGGGGTCACATAGGTGCCCTCCTCCGCCTCATAGGGCACCATGCTGCCGGCAGTGAGAAAAAGGCAGGGTTTATTGAGCGCGGCGGCAGCCATAAGCATACCGGGGACGATCTTGTCACAGCTGCATAGGAAGACAAGGCCGTCAAAGCCGTGGGCGTTGGCCATGGATTCAATGCTGGCCGCGATCAAATCACGCTGGGGCAGGATATAATGCATCCCTGTGCCCTGGGCCATGCCGTCGCAGGGGGCGGGGACATTAAACTCCCCCGGTACGCCGCCAGCGGACCAGATACCTTCCTTTACGAACTTGACCAGTTCGCCAAAGCTTCGGTGACCGGGATTGACATCCGTGTAAGAATTTGCGATGCCGATGATAGGTTTGCGTAAATCCTTGATGCGGTATCCGCAGGAATTCATCAGGCCGGTGAAATAGCCCTCCTGGATATTATCAGGGTCATGGACCCCCTTCCAGTTTTCTGCCATCTAGGTCTTGCCTCCCCTAATTGAAATGATAATATAATATAGTGGTTGCTGTGGTATGTGTCCGCTCTGATACAATATAGTATAGAGAAAAACTGATTCTATGTAAAACAGTTGTACTCTGTAAATCAACAAGTAAATACTTGTTATTAAATGCCGTGTATGTTACCATGAAAGGGGGGAGACAGATGACAAATAGTGAGAAACTCTTTCTGATCTTGGCGGAGGAGCTCAATTTCCGTCGGGCAGCGGCCCGTGCTTTCCTCAGCCAACAGGGGCTCAGTGACCATATCCGGCGGCTGGAGGAGTGCTATGGAACCCCGCTCTTCTACCGGCGTCCACGGGTGTCCCTTACTCCGGCGGGGGAAGCGGTACAGCGCACGCTGCAGCGGGTAAAAAATTTGGAGTCCGGGTTGGAAGCGGAATTGGCCGAACTGGAGGAGGGGGCTGCTGGCACCCTGAGATTAGGTACAAACTATGCAAGAGCCCGCCTGATCATTCCTCTGTTCTTTGTGCAGTATCATGCTCGATATCCGAAGGTGCGGGTCGAGCTGGTCCCGGGAGAGACCTCCGCAATGGAAAGGATGCTGGAGAACGGTGAGCTGGATGGATTTTTGGGTGTCAATACAGCTCTGCGTCCTGGAATGAAGTCGGTCCCTCTGGCTCGGGAGAGCATCTATTTGATTGCCTCCGTCTCCTATCTCAAAAAATACCTCGGACAGGAGAAAGAGGCAATAGCCGGCCTAAGGAGCGGCATTGACTTGAAACACTTTCAAGGCCTGCCCTTTGCTATGAATTATGGAAAAAGTACAGCCTTCCAGTTGATTGACCAGCACCTGGTCACAAATGGGGTGACGATAGACAATCTGTTGTCAGTCAGTGATTACAACGTATTAGAGGAGGCGTGTCGCACTGGATATGTGGCGTCCTTCTGTCCTCAAATATTTCTGCCTACCATTATAAAGGGGAACCGAAGCTGCCCAGAGGAAAGATTTCTCTGCATCCTACCAGTACGGGGCTTGGAACGATCCCTGCGCTTTGATTTGGTGTATCAGGATATGGTGTACTACCCCAAATTTGCGGTAGACTGTTTTGCGCTTCTGAAGGAGATTGTGGGCAGCTACTTGGAGCAGACAGATGTGTTGGAGCAGTAGACCTGAGATTTGAGATAACAAAAAGCTGGTCCCCGAAATGGAGGTTTCGGGGACCAGCTTTATCATCATTGCAGTTGGCCTTGATACAGGTCATAGGGAGTAGTCTGATATACGTAGTAATTGAGCCAGTTTGTGTAAAAGAGCTGGGCGGCGGAGCGCCAGCGGACAACGGGTGACTGCTGGGGGTCATCGCCGGGAAAATAATGCTTGGGAACATCAATATCAAGACCTTTGTTGATATCCCGAAAGTACTCGTTGGCCAACGTGTCCGGATCATATTCCGGGTGGCCGGTGATAAAGAAGCGGCGGTTGTTCTCGCTTTTGACAGCAAAAACTCCGGCCTCATCCGATACGGCCAGCAGTTCTAGTTCCGGGCGGGCCAGGATATCATCCAGATGGTTTTCCGTATGCCGGGAATGGGGGACATAAAAGATATCATCAAATCCCCGGAACAGGGGGGATTGTTTTTTTATAATAGTATGTGGGAAGACACCGAACAGTTTTTTGGGCAGAGAGTATTTGGGAATGCCGTAGTGGTAGTAGAGGCCGGCTTGGGCCCCCCAGCACACATGGAGAGTGGAATGGACATGAGTCTTGGTCCACTCCATAATGTCGCACAGCTCCGGCCAATAGTCCACATCCGCGAAATCCAGATTTTCTACCGGTGCGCCGGTGATGATCATACCGTCATACCGTTTATCCTTGATTTGGTCAAAGGTAGTATAAAAGGAAGCGAGATGGCTGGCATCCGTATTTTGGGAAACATGGCTAGCCATTTGAAGGAGCTCCACCTGAATTTGCAGAGGTGTATTGGACAGCTTGCGAAGCAACTGAGTTTCAGTGACGATTTTGGTCGGCATTAGATTCAGGATAAGGAGATTCAGCGGACGCATATCCTGATGGATGGCCCGATATTCCGTCATGACAAAGATATTTTCCCCCTCCAGCGTGGCTCGGGCGGGCAGAGAGTCGGGGATCTTGATGGGCATTTGGATCACTTCCCTATATGATAAGAGGTGTGTGGCCTCTTGGCCGTCAGTGGTGCGTATTTGCTCGGCCATGGATGAAATAAGGTTACCACAAACAAGGAATTTCCGCAAGGCGGAAATCTGGTGTATATTTGTTCTTGACAGATGGACAGGCAGAAGGGCGGTCCAGATATAGTGGTAGGAGGTAGTGAGGGAGGGGAAGATATAGTGTAGGTAAGGAGGGGATAAAAAAAGGGGAAAAAAGTGGGAAAAAAGTGTTGACAAGGGAGGAAGTGTTTGCTAATATAAGCAAGCGCTCTGCGGCAGGGGCAAGCCCTGCGGGGGAGCGGAGGGAGCCACATGAGGCGGTCCAGGGGACAGACGAAAAAAGTTTGAAACTGGCGAAAAAAAGTGCTTGACAAAGGCAATGAAGTGTGGTAACCTAATCAAGCTGTCCGCGAGGGCAGCAGCAAGCCACTAAGGGAGCGGCGAATGAGGGAACAAAAGAGTTTGAAAAAGCTCGAAAAAAGTTCTTGACAAAGCGAGCTGAATGTGGTAAGATAAAAACCCGCCGCACGAAGCGGCGTGTACCTTGTAAATTAAACAACGTGACAAACGAAAAGCACCAGATATGGATTTGGTTGTTCGAAGACAAGCGAAGCTTGAAACGGATGACCGTAAATTTCTTTGAAGCTTGGAAAAGTTTCAATAATATGATTTGAGGGACTTCGGTTCTTTAAATACCATTTTATTGAGAGTTTGATCCTGGCTCAGGATGAACGCTGGCGGCGTGCTTAACACATGCAAGTCGAACGGAGTGCTCATGACAGAGGATTCGTCCAATGGAGTGAGTTACTTAGTGGCGGACGGGTGAGTAACGCGTGAGTAACCTGCCTTGGAGTGGGGAATAACAGGTGGAAACATCTGCTAATACCGCATGATGCAGTTGGGTCGCATGGCTCTGACTGCCAAAGATTTATCGCTCTGAGATGGACTCGCGTCTGATTAGCTGGTTGGCGGGGTAACGGCCCACCAAGGCGACGATCAGTAGCCGGACTGAGAGGTTGGCCGGCCACATTGGGACTGAGACACGGCCCAGACTCCTACGGGAGGCAGCAGTGGGGAATATTGGGCAATGGGCGCAAGCCTGACCCAGCAACGCCGCGTGAAGGAAGAAGGCTTTCGGGTTGTAAACTTCTTTTCTCAGGGACGAAGCAAGTGACGGTACCTGAGGAATAAGCCACGGCTAACTACGTGCCAGCAGCCGCGGTAATACGTAGGTGGCGAGCGTTATCCGGATTTACTGGGTGTAAAGGGCGTGTAGGCGGGACTGCAAGTCAGATGTGAAAACCATGGGCTCAACCTGTGGCCTGCATTTGAAACTGTAGTTCTTGAGTACTGGAGAGGCAGACGGAATTCCTAGTGTAGCGGTGAAATGCGTAGATATTAGGAGGAACACCAGTGGCGAAGGCGGTCTGCTGGACAGCAACTGACGCTGAGGCGCGAAAGCGTGGGGAGCAAACAGGATTAGATACCCTGGTAGTCCACGCTGTAAACGATGGATACTAGGTGTGGGGGGTCTGACCCCCTCCGTGCCGCAGTTAACACAATAAGTATCCCACCTGGGGAGTACGATCGCAAGGTTGAAACTCAAAGGAATTGACGGGGGCCCGCACAAGCGGTGGAGTATGTGGTTTAATTCGAAGCAACGCGAAGAACCTTACCAGGGCTTGACATCCCGGTGACCGGTGTAGAGATACACCTTCTTCTTCGGAAGCGCCGGTGACAGGTGGTGCATGGTTGTCGTCAGCTCGTGTCGTGAGATGTTGGGTTAAGTCCCGCAACGAGCGCAACCCTTATTGTTAGTTGCTACGCAAGAGCACTCTAGCGAGACTGCCGTTGACAAAACGGAGGAAGGTGGGGACGACGTCAAATCATCATGCCCCTTATGTCCTGGGCCACACACGTACTACAATGGTGGTCAACAGAGGGAAGCAAGACCGCGAGGTGGAGCAAACCCCTAAAAGCCATCCCAGTTCGGATTGCAGGCTGCAACTCGCCTGTATGAAGTTGGAATCGCTAGTAATCGCGGATCAGCATGCCGCGGTGAATACGTTCCCGGGCCTTGTACACACCGCCCGTCACACCATGAGAGTCGGGAACACCCGAAGTCCGTAGCCTAACCGCAAGGGGGGCGCGGCCGAAGGTGGGTTCGATAATTGGGGTGAAGTCGTAACAAGGTAGCCGTATCGGAAGGTGCGGCTGGATCACCTCCTTTCTAAGGAGAGTTCAAAAGCCGACAGGTTTTTGTAACGTCCTAAGGTCAGACGTCTGTGCAAAGTAGGGGTCACGTTGTTTAATTTAGAGGGCGCACGCCGTAAGGGGAGCGGTGGGGGCTCACGGGCCCATAGCTCAGCTGGCTAGAGCGCACGACTGATAATCGTGAGGTCGGTGGTTCGAGTCCACTTGGGCCCACCACCAAAAGCTGAGGGCACCCGGATAAGGGGGTTTAGCTCAGTTGGTAGAGCACCTGCTTTGCAAGCAGGGGGTCACCGGTTCGAGTCCGATAACCTCCACCACAAGATCAAATCGAAGTGTTTACCCAAGAGGGTGAGCATTTCGATCTGACCTTGAAAAGGGTCGGAGAACTGCACCTTGAAAACTGAACAGTGAAGCAAGCAAGAAATTGCGAGCAAGCAACAGAGAGGTAACAAAGTAAAATTTGTGGACTTTTTAAGGAATTAAAAGGGTAACAAATACTACAATGAAACTGAATCTGAGGCCTGCATAATTCTTATAGAACCAAGAGAACAGCTTGAAAAGGTTGTTCTACGAAGGTCAAGCTAATAAGAGCGCAAGGGGAATGCCTTGGCATCAAGAGCCGAAGAAGGACGTGACAAGCTGCGATAAGCCTGGGGGAGCTGCACATAAGCTTCGATCCCAGGATTTCCGAATGGGGAAACCCGGCAGAGCAATACTCTGTCAGCCTGCGTTGAATCAAATAGGCGTAGGCGGGGAACCGCCTGAACTGAAACATCTAAGTAGGGCGAGGAAGAGAAATCAACAGAGATTCCGCAAGTAGTGGCGAGCGAACGCGGAAGAGGGCAAACCGAAGGATTTATCCTTCGGGGTTGTGGACTGACACAACGGATTGATAGGCTAGCTGAACGGTATGGGAAGGCCGACCACAGCGGGTGATAGTCCCGTAAGCGAAAGCTGAGTCGATTTAGTCAGGATCCAGAGTACCGCAGGACACGTGAAACCCTGTGGGAAACTGGGGGGACCACCCTCCAACCCTAAATACTACTTGATGACCGATAGAGGAGCAGTACCGTGAGGGAAAGGTGAAAAGGACCCCGGGAGGGGAGTGAAAGAGAACCTGAAACCTTGTGCTTACAAGCACTCAAAGCACGTTAAAGTGTGATGAGGTACTTTTTGTAGAACGGTCCGGCGAGTTATTGTACGTGGCAAGCTTAAGGTGTTCAGCACCGGAGGCGAAGCGAGAGCGAGTCTGAATAGGGCGTATAAAGTCGCGTGCAATAGACCCGAAACCAGGTGACCTATCCATGAGCAGGTTGAAGTGGGGGTAAAACCCCATGGAGGACCGAACCGACCCCCGTTGCAATGGTGGCGGATGACTTGTGGATAGCGGAGAAATTCTAATCGAACTTGGAGATAGCTGGTTCTCCCCGAAATAGCTTTAGGGCTAGCGTTAGTTTAGATTACCGGAGGTAAAGCACTGAATGGGCTAGGGGCTGATAAAGTTACTGAACCCTATCAAACTCTGAATGCCGGATAATTGATGACTAGCAGTCAGACTACGTGAGATAAGTCTCGTGGTCAAAAGGGAAACAGCCCAGACCCACAGCTAAGGTCCCAAATATACGCTAAGTGGAAAACGATGTGGAGTTGCGAAAACAACCAGGATGTTGGCTTAGAAGCAGCCACTCATTAAAAGAGTGCGTAATAGCTCACTGGTCGAGTGACTCTGCGCGGAAAATGTAACGGGGCTAAGCGTATAACCGAAGCTTGGGATGCCGCAAGGCGTGGTAGGGGAGCGTCGAATAAGGGGTGAAGTCGTAGCGGAAGCAGCGGTGGACTTTATTCGAGTGAGAATGCCGGAATGAGTAGCGAGAATTATGTGGGAATCATAATGGCCGAAAATCTAAGGTTTCTTGGGGAAGGTTCGTCCGCCCAAGGTAAGCCGGGAGCTAAGGCGAGGCCGAAAGGCGTAGTCGATGCACATACGGTTGAAATTCCGTAGCCACCGAAACTTAAACCAGAAGGACACTTGGAGCTATCCGAACCCGGGCGTTGGTTGACCCGGGCGAAAGGGACCGAAATCAAGTAGGGAAGTCGGAGAATAACGAGGCGAGAAAAGTTCTGGTGTATGCTAAGGTGCCCGTACCGCAAACCGACACAGGTAGATGAGGAGAGAATCCTAAGGCCAACGGGAGAAGGGTTGTTAAGGAACTCGGCAAAATTACCCCGTAACTTCGGGATAAGGGGAGCTCCCTAAGGGGAGCCGCAGAGAATAGGCCCAAGCGACTGTTTACCAAAAACACAGGTCTATGCTAAATCGAAAGATGACGTATATGGGCTGACGCCTGCCCGGTGCTGGAAGGTTAAGAGGAGAGCTTAGCGCAAGCGAAGGTTTGAATTGAAGCCCCAGTAAACGGCGGCCGTAACTATAACGGTCCTAAGGTAGCGAAATTCCTTGTCAGGTAAGTTCTGACCCGCACGAATGGCGTAACGATTTGGGCGCTGTCTCAACAGCCCACCCGGCGAAATTGTAGTACCGGTGAAGATGCCGGTTACCCGCAACTAGACGGAAAGACCCCATGGAGCTTTACTGTAGCTTAATACTGAGGATTGGTAAATCATGTACAGGATAGGTGGGAGGCTTGGAAGCTTGGGCGTCAGCTCAGGTGGAGCCACCCTTGGGATACCACCCTTGATTTACTGGTTTTCTAACCTGCGGCCGTGAATCCGGTCGGGGGACACTGTTAGGTGGGCAGTTTGACTGGGGCGGTCGCCTCCTAAAAGGTAACGGAGGCGCTCAAAGGTTCGTTCAGCACGGACGGAAATCGTGCATTGAGTGTAAACGCATAAACGAGCCTAACTGCGACACCGACGGGTGGAGCAGTAACGAAAGTTGGAGTTAGTGATCCGGCGGTATGCAAGTGGAAGTGCCGTCGCTCAACGGATAAAAGCTACCCTGGGGATAACAGGCTGATCTCCCCCAAGCGTCCACAGCGACGGGGAGGTTTGGCACCTCGATGTCGGCTCGTCACATCCTGGGGCTGAATTCGGTCCCAAGGGTTCGGCTGTTCGCCGATTAAAGTGGCACGCGAGCTGGGTTCAGAACGTCGTGAGACAGTTCGGTCCCTATCTGTTGCGGGCGTAAGAGATTTGAAGGGAGCTGTCCTTAGTACGAGAGGACCGGGATGGACAGACCTCTGGTGCACCAGTTGTCCTGCCAAGGGCACAGCTGGGTAGCTACGTCTGGACGAGATAAACGCTGAAAGCATCTAAGCGTGAAACTCCCCCTAAGATTAGATCTCTCATCCTTTATGGAGTAAGGCTCGACGTAGACTATGTCGTTGATAGGTCGGAGGTGTAAGCACTGTGAGGTGTTGAGCTGACCGATACTAATAAGCCGAGGGCTTGACCTAAAAGGTTAAGAATAGAATGCAGGCGCTTGTAAGCAAGGAATGCGGCTTCACTGTTCGGTTTTCAGGGTGCAGGCAAAAGCGCAAAATGCGCCTTTAGCTCAGTTGGTAGAGCAACTGACTCTTAATCAGTGGGTCCCGGGTTCGAATCCCTGAAGGCGCACCACACGGCCCGTTGGTCAAGCGGTTAAGACGGCGGCCTCTCACGCCGCAAACATGGGTTCGATTCCCGTACGGGTCACCA
>CABIXV010000009.1:0-485 GCA_902362775.1 Clostridiales bacterium
CGCGATGACCATCTTGGCTACCTCGTCATAGTCCACATCCCGGTCCACCAGGACCTGAACATTGCCCTGGCCGACACCCAAAGCCGGTTTCCCGGAGGAGTAAGCCACCTTTACCAGGCCTGGGCCGCCAGTGCAGATGCACAGATCCACGGTCTTCATCAGGCCGGCGGACAGCTCCATAGTAGGTTCTTTAATAATCTGGATCAGGTTCTTGGGCATACCCAGCTTATCCAGCGCCTCGTTCATCAGCTCAACCGCCCGGACGCCGACGCCCTTCGCGCGGGGATGGGGGCAGATAATGACGGCGTTGCCGCACTTCAGAGCGCACATGGAGTTGTGCATGGGGTTGATGACGGGGTTGGTGGTAGCGGTGACGCAGCCCACTACGCCGATGGGCTTGGCGACCTTCATAATACCATTGACCTCGTCCCGCTCAATGATCCCGCGGCTCTTCTGGTCCTTCATACGCCACCAGGTGCTCTTGG
>CABIXV010000009.1:785-56717 GCA_902362775.1 Clostridiales bacterium
GGGATCAGGCGGATGTTGTTGTGGTCGGCGCCGCAGTTGAGCAACAGCAGATCACGCTTCAAAGCCTCAGCCTGGACGGCGGCGCACAGGGCCCCGTCGGGAGCGTTGTCCTCAGGCTTAACGAACTCGATGGCGTTCATCAGGCCCAGGCCGCGCACATCCCCAATGACATCGTACTTCTTCTGCAGGTCATAGAACTTGCCGCGGACAACTTCGCCCATCTTCTTCACATTCTCAAGGACGCCGCCCTCATACAGCTCTTCCAGAACCGCCAGGGAGGCCGCGCAGGAAACGGGGTTGCCGCCGTAGGTTCCGCCGTGAGCGCCCTTGGCCCACTTGTCCATGATCTCCTTCTTGCCAAAGACAGCGGACAGAGGCAGGCCGCCAGCGATGGCCTTCGCGGAGGTAAAAATGTCAGGCTCTACGCCCAGAGTCTGCCAGGCGTACAGGTTGCCGGTGCGGCCAAAGCCCGTCTGGACTTCGTCAAAGATCAGCATGATGCCGTGTTTGTCACACAGCTCACGGACATACTTCAGCCACTCCACTGGGGGGACCACATAGCCGCCCTCGCCCTGAACAGGCTCCATCATGATCGCCGCTACCATAGAGGGATCCACGATCTTCTTGAAGATCTCATCAAACTGAGTGAAATACTCCTTGGGGCACTTGCCGTCCTCCATCTTGTAGGGAGTCCGGAACAGATAGGGATACTCGGCAAAGTAGACGCTGGGCATCATGGGCTCGTAGTTCTTGCGGTAGGCAGCGTTGGAAGTGGTAATAGTCGCGGTTGCCATGGTACGGCCGTGGAAGGCGTTTTTCATGGAGATGATGACAGGACGCTGGGTTGCGTACTTCGCCAGCTTCATGGCGCCCTCGTTGGCCTCAGCTCCGGAGTTGGAGAAATACACCTTGTACTTATTGCCGGTCTTCTCCACCAGCTTCTCCATCAAAGTAGTATAGGGCTCATAGTACAGAATGTTATGTCCGGCGTGGATCAGAGTATGCAGCTGCTTCTCAGCGGCAGCGATCACCTTGGGGTGGCAGTGGCCGAGGGCGTTCGTGGCAATACCGGATGCCATATCCAGAATCTTCCGGCCATCCTCCGTATATAGATAACAGCCTTCTCCCCTTACAACACAGGGCGTTGTCTCCGCGTGCATCGCCATTGGAGGCAGGAGTACCTTGCTTCTCTCATGCTGAGTCATAAACGTCAATCCTTTCTATTCATTATTGTTTGGGTCTTAAGAAATTTCTTTAAACATGCTTCATTAACTTGGCCACATTGTATCATCTGAGGAAAAAGAAAGATTGTAAAAAGTGGACATATCATCCAGTCCCTAGACGACCAAGCCAACCTTGCTGCGGCATACCTGATTCAAAAAAGAACTTGGGGTCATAGAAGTATATTGTTTGAAGTCATGGATAAAGTGAGGCTGGTCGTAGTAGCCAAGATCAACAATGACATCCATTATATCGGTATACTCTAAATAAGTGATGGCAGTTTGGGCTCGAATGATATCAGAGTATTTTTTGAGCGAGAGGCCAAAATGGCATTTAAAAATGTTGCTGATATAACGTTGACTATATCCCAAGGTACTTGTCATGTCTGATACCTTCAAGGTGCCAGGGGAATTAACAATCAATTTGGCTACGCAGTTGGCGATTATATGGATTGGAACGGTCTGCTGTCTGTAGAAGAACCGGCGTGTAGCCTCAACCATACTGAGGAAGTCAGGCATCTCCCCCAATTCCTGCTCAAAGGAACCGGTATCAAGAAATTCAGAAAGCGGGATGCGATTGCCCACCAGAGAGGCAACATCCTGTTTCAAAAACTTAAAATGGATACCCGGCTGCAACTTCAGGCCAAAACAACGGCAGCAGGAACTGATGAGGGATTTTTTCCCCTGGAGAAAGCTCCCACATACATATCCACGGCAGACATTGCTCTCCCATGTGAATTGCAGATCGACACAGCCGTCAGGAATGGCAATAATATCAATTTTTTTAGGATTTTCCAGCAGATATGCCTTTTCAAAGACCGGATCATCCAGCAGGACTTCCTGATAGCCAATCTGATGGCGGTTGATATAAAATGTCTTGAAATTCACATATGTACCCCCCAGGTGATGTTCAGGCTACATAAACGCCCATAAAGGGTATAGGTTAATCTTCTAAAAGAGGAATCACTTCGCCGCCTTCTCCAATTATAAGGAGGAAAGGATCTTCAAATCTTTCTAGCGCCTGTTGCAGGGCCTGCTGTAAATTGGCTGGAGAACAATGGGACATTTGCCCACGCCGGCAATCTTCTGGCAGCAGGCCGTCAGTCACCAGCGTGACGTTTGAATGTCGAACTACTCGGCCCATACTCACACCTACCGCCATAGTAAGCAGATCCTCTCCAGTATTTTGGGAAGCAATGCGGTGGGAGAGAACCTCTGTTCCGTTTTCCAATGCCATATAATCCAGTATCTGGGGATGGGGTCCTACTCCTTCGGTACAGGCGGCCAAAAGAAGGAACTCGCCCCCCTTTGCGATCACACGAGTAGGACCATAGGCCGCTTTTCCACACTGCCAGAAATCGATGTCGATGGGGTAAGCAGAGGCCAGCACCACATCAGGCCGTTGCTTCAAAGATACACCGCACACAGCCTGGGCATAGGATACCGCCTTCCGGTGGGCATGGATATAATGCCCTGCTACTGCGCGATACAGATTCATATTCTCGTCCAACACGGTGTTGATAATGTAGTGTAAGCCTATATTTTTGGTCCACTCCTCCACTGCCAGACGAACAGGACATTCCACCATGCCTAGAAGCACCTCATCCCGAAGTCCCTGCATGACATGGAACTCAGAGACAATATCGGCAGAAGTAATACCAGGATAGAGGATCTTCGCGCCGCCTGACCAGCCCATACAGCCGTGCGGCACCACATTTCCAATGCCGATACGTATATCTGCCTCCATAGCTGGCTTATATACCCGGATCGGCGTGCCTAATTCGCTAGTGCCAACCTGGGTGAGCATATCGGGATTCTCAAATTCGCTGTTGAGAATTTGGTAGCGGTCCACAATATCCTGTCCGAATTTGGCTGCAATTTCCTCTTGTGTCATGGGCCGGTGGCTGCCCAGCGCAATGACAATAAAAATATCACGTCGAAGGATCCCAGCCCCTTCAATGCGGGGCAGGAGTTCCTGGAGTATGGTTCGGACAGGTGTCACGCGGGTATTGTCATCACTGATGATACAAACCCTTTGGCCAGGTCGAAGCAGGTTTTCGATCCGAGGCGCGCCGATAGGGTGGTCCAGCGCATCCCGAATCAGTCCGCCGTAATCAGTTACTTTTTCTGTCTGATTTAGTCGGGCATATTGAAATCGAATACCGTCCGGGATGCGGACAGTATAGCTCTTGTTTCCGCAGCGCAACGCAATACATCTGTCATCGTTCATAAGAAGCGTCCCCAATAACGGTAAAATTCAAATATGAACTGTGAAAGCTGTCGACCAAAGGTTCAGGAATACTTGTCAACAGTTCACTGGTCTCTTTTTTTGCTTGCCCCTGGCCTCCGCAATATCAACGCGCCAGACAGAGGTGGCGGCGAGGGTAGACTGTATGGCGTGGCTGAAGCCAGACATATGCTCAGGCATTAACTTTTCACACAGCAAACGCAGAGCTTCAATCATTTCCTCTTGGTCCGTGACCTCAACGGCGGTGCCAGTAACGATGGCAGACTGAAAATAGGTGGTATACTCATTGGGCGCGACAAATTCCGGCTCGTCCCCCCCTACGAAAGTAATGCACACATTGGGGTTGGCGTGCAACAGGTCCAGCTTTCTCCCTCCCGCCTTGGCGCAGTGGAAGTAGAGGCAGTTGCCATTTCGAACAAAGGAGAGGGGCAGACAATAGGGAAAGGCCTCGCTGGTATGAATAGACATAACGCCATGAGAGCAGTGGTCAATCAAGGACAGCGCAAATTCTTCCCCCTGTTCCCGATCGCTTCTTCGCATTGGATACATAACAGCTCCTCCTCAAAACAGAAATATGTCACAGTGTCACAAAACCGCGTGGAATATCTTTTGTCCAGATTGGATGGAAACAAAGCCGGAGGAAAGCGCAGGGCAATCCAACAGCTTTGTTTCCACCAATCATACATGCGCAGGAGCACACATCAAACAGGTTTTAGGATAGCAGCCAGACTAGAGCCATCGAGATGGGTTCGATGTAGGCAATGAGCAGCAGGCAGACAAACATGGCGGCCAAGAATGGGATAGCGGCCTTAGAGACCTCCTCTATCTTCAGCTTTGCAACAGCGGAGGCCACAAACAGATTCACACCGTAGGGAGGTGTTACAAAACCGATGGCCAGCGCTACAGTCATCATAATGCCGAAGTGGACAGGGTCCATTCCCACAGCCTTAACCATGGGCAGGAACACAGGGGTCAGGATCAGGCAGGAGGAAATATTGTCTACAAAACATCCCACCACCAGCAGAATGACGATGATCAGAGCAATAATGGCGATCTTGGAGGAGACCGCGCTGAGGACCACATTAGCTACCTTGGCCGGGATCTGTTCCATGGTCAAATAGGCCGCGAAGGACATGGAGAACCCTAGCGCCAACCCTGTGAAGCCGTTCATATCGGCGGTGCTGCGGTAAGATTCGTATACAATCTTCCAAGTCAGCTCATGGTAAACAAATTTCCCTACGAACAGAGAATAAACAGTGGCAACCACCGCGGCCTCTGTCGGGGTAAAAATACCACCATAGATGCCTCCCAGAATAATGACGGGGGCCATCAGTGCGGGCAGGGAGTCCAAAAAGACCTTCAGGAAACTCTCATCGCTCTTGGTACGCTCAATTCCCTTATAACCGCGCTTTTTGGAAATAACCCAACAGACAATCATCAGGCCAATGCCAATCAGAATGCCTGGAATAAAGCCCGCCTTGAACATATCACCCACAGAGGTGCCGGAAGCAACGCCGTAGATCACAAAGGGGATAGACGGGGGAATGATGACGCCAATCGTACCAGCTGTGGCAGTCAAACCAGTGGAAAAAGCCCGGTCATAGCCCCGCTTTTCCATCTCTGGCAGCATGATGGAGCCCATGGCGGTCACAGTAGCAGGACCGGAACCAGAGATGGCCGCAAAAAACATACAGCCGATGACGGTAGCCATGCCCAAGCCACCGGTAAACTTACCCACCGCGGCGTCGGCAAGATTGACGATACGTCTGGCGATACCGCCCAGAGCCATCAAATTGCCCGCCAACATGAAGAAGGGAATGGCGATCAGCGTAAAGGAGTCCAGACCAGTAAACGCTTTCTGGGCCACCATCACAGGGCCAATGTTGCTGGTCAGGCAGATGGTCAGCGATGTGGCCACGCCCAGAGCGACGCCGATCGGCACACTCAGCATGATCAGCACAAAAAACACGCCAAACAGAAGCAGAATGTTCATTCAGCGGCCCCTCCTTCCACAGTTTTTTTGCCGATAAGACTCTTAATTGTTGTTTCGATCAGACGTATGCTCATGAGCACCATTCCGACAGGAATGGAGGCGTAACAAATCTGCATGGGAATACGCAGGGCAGTAGATTTCTGCCCAAAAGCGGCAATCGTCTGGACTGCGGCCATGCCTTGAATAAAGACAAAGACAGCGAAGCCGATCCAGATGGCAGTAACAAACAATTCAAGGATTTTCTGTCCTTTAGGGGAGAGGCGATCCTTTATCATGGTGATGCGGAGATGAGTGCCGTTGCGGGCAGCATAACTCACACCCAGCCAGGTCTGCCACACATAGAGATAGCGCACAGCCTCTTCAGACCAGGATGGCGCGTCTTTAAATAGGAAACGCATCACAACCTGATAGAAAATCAGGGCGGTGCTAATCATCAAAGAAGGGACCAAAATATATTCCTCTAAATGATCCCAAATTTTAACCAAGGTTTTCATGTATTGAGCCCCCATAATAACGTCGTAGACAAGGAAATGCCTTTACCGAGTACCGAGTTCTGTTAATTGGTAAAGTGGGCGGGGATGCCTGCCGGCATCCCCGCCCGCAACAGGAGACATTACTCAAGTAATTTGCGATAATATATTTCTTTAATTATCTCGAATCTGAACTGCCATCTCGTAGATCTCAGGATCAATCATATTCTTGATGTCCTCTAGTTCCCAAACAGACTTGGTCGCCTCACGCATCTCTTCGACCATTGCGGCGTCGGGATGGATAAATTCCACCCCAGCCTCGGCCATAGTGGCTTCCAGTTCCTCTTCCATCTCCGTGTTCAAACGGCGCTGATTCTCCATCGCGTACTTTGACCCATCCTCTACGACCTTCTGCAAGTCAGCGGGCAGGCTCTGCCAAAACGCCTCGGAGAAAACCATAGCGTTGGCAGCATAGATGTGGCCGGTGTATGTATAGTAGGGCTGAACCTCATATAGTTTAGCAGTGTAGGTCAGCACTACGCCGTTGTCCTGCCCTTCAACAACGCCCTGGGACAGACCGGTGTACAACTCGGAGAAAGCCATGGGAGTAGGAGAAACTCCTAGTGCGTCGTAAGTAGCAATATTAACAGGGGACTCCATAACACGAATCTTCATATTCTTCATATCCGCCAGGGAAGTTATGGGGCGGACTTTATTGGAGATGTTGCGGAAAGCGTTTTCGCCGTAGGCCAGCAAACGCATACCGACATTGGGGAGGTTCTCGGCCAGTTTGGCGCCAAACTCACCGTCTAACTGCTCATAGGCATCTTCCTTGCTGCTGAAAAGGAAGGGCAAGTCACACACAGCATAGTTGGGCTCAAAGTTGGCTAAAGTAGACATGGGTCCAAAAGAGCATTGCACTGTATTCAGCTGCAGGGCTTCAAACAGCTCACGGTCGCCACCCAAAACCGAATTGTTCTGTACATCTACCCGGATACGGCCGTTGGAGTTCTCCTCAACATAAGGCTTAAAATACTCTATCAGGGCGATACCGGAGGCAGAGTCGTCCTGAATGGTAGAACCGACAATCAAAGTAAATTCAGGATCAGAAGTGGTGCCGCTCGTTCCGCCAGCGTTGGAAGCGCTGGATGTGCTGGGTTTTTGGGTGTTGCCGCATGCAGCCAGACTCAGCATCATGGCACAGGCTAGAAGCATGGAAATGGTCTTTCTCTTCATTTTTGTTCATCCTCCTCATTACATTTAGATCGGTTTTGGTTGATATACACTCTGGGGAAGCTTCCGGCCCATAAACCCAAGGAAGGAGCAGATTTGGACGGCCTGTTTACATTGGACTGGATTCTCCCACAGAAAGTACGATGACAGGAAACATATCAGAATTGGTCTGACTATGCCACAATTCTGCGGCTTCATGAGGATGCCAAGGTATTAGAAAATATACTCTTTTCAAAAGGTAATTATGTAGTGTTCTGTAATATAGTGTTCTGTATACAAACATGTAGAATATAGCCAAAAATATCAGGGAAGTTCGAAAAGACAATAGCACAAACGACATTTATCTGTCAAGAGATAAAAAGATATCAAAAAATATTTTACTATTTCTGAAAAAATTATCCAAGATTTTTGTTTATAGTGTACAGCGATTAATGGCAACAGACTGGCAAAAATTATTTGTATTATATCAACAAAAAGATATTCGTATTTTCTTGCTATTTATCATAATCGTGATATTTGGGTTGACATTCAACTTTCTTTCAACTATAATATTTATGTTCTGTATACAAAGTACAAATGGCCAACTCTCAAACAAAGACATCAGGGTAATGTTTCTATTATATTCGTCCCATCTTTCTGGGACAAAGGAGGCATACCCGCCATGCAAAATTATCCTTTCTATGATGAGGCACTGGCCCTCACAAAAAAGCTGGTTTCCATTCCCAGCATGAATAACTCCGATGGTGGGGAGCGTGCGGTGGCTGATTATATGGCCGCCTGGATTCGTGAGCTCCCCTACTTTAAGGCACATCCGGATCAAGTCATCACCCAGCCCCTAAAGAACGACCCTTATGACCGCATCAACGTGGTCGCCATCGCTTTTGGTTCCCGTAGTAACAGCAACGAAACTATCATCCTCCACGGCCACCACGATACTGTGGGTATCGATGACTACGGCTCCATCAAGGAGTACGCCTTTGACTGCGACGCTCTGCCAGAGAAGATCAAGTCCATTACTAGCGACCCAGAGGTCCTGGCGGATATTGAGTCTGGAGAATGGATGTTTGGTCGCGGTTCTTCTGATATGAAATCGGGCGATGCGGTCAATATGGTGCTGATGCGGTATTTTACAGAACACCTGGATCAGTTTGATGGAAATTTGATCTTCATGACCAATCCTGTGGAAGAAAACCAGCATACCGGAATTATTGAGTCTCTAAATGTGCTGGAGGAGCTGAAGGCCAAGTATGGCTTAACCTACAAGATGGCCATGAACACCGACTTCATCTCCCCCGCCTTCCCCGGCGATACCGCCCACTACTTCCATGCCGGAGCGGTGGGAAAAATTCTGCCTTGCTTCTACATCATTGGTAAGCCCACCCATTCCGGTCAGGGCTTTGAGGGGTTTAGCGCCTCTATGGTAGCCGCTGAGATCACCCGGAACATAGATATGCGTGCCGAGTTCAGCGACGTTTACAACGGCGAGTTCGCTATGCCCCCCACGGTGCTGAAGATGAGGGACCTGAAGCCTTCCTACGACGTGCAGACCGCCTTCTCCGCTTTTGTGTACTTCAACTACTTCATCCATAATATGGAGATGGATGAGATTTTTGCCCGCCTGCGCAAGGTGGCCGAGGATGCCCTGAACACTGTGGATACCTACACAGATGAGCAGAATAAGGTCTACTGCAAGATGACCGGTGCCGACTACTACAAGCGTGAGTACCAACTGAAGGTCATGGAATACAGTGAGCTGTATGAGAAGGCCAAGGCCCTCAAGCCTGACGTGGACGAGGATATCCGTGCGATCACCAAACAATCGCTTGAGGAAAACCTGGACCGCCGCGAGCTGTGTCTGAAGATTGTAGAATATCTGGCAAATAATATTTTGAGTATTAATACACCCACAGTCATTTTGTTCCTGGCACCGCCCTACTGCCCCCGAAATACACTGAAGCGCGAAATTCCGGAGGAAGGCGCGTTGTTAGACAGCGTAGTCGATCTGCTGAATCAGTTAGGCCAGGAGATGGGCGAGGAGCTGAAGATGATGCAGTTCTTCCCAGTGCTCACTGACAGCAGCTATCTGAAGCTGGATGACACCGACACCTCTATCAAGACTCTGGTGGACAACTTCCCTGACATGAAGGGCCACTATGACGTGCCCCTGGACCAAATTAAGCGGCTGAATATCCCCGCCTTCAACTTCGGCTGTCACGGCAAGGACGCCCATAAGTGGACAGAGCGAGTCCATAAGGAGTATTCCTTCGGCAAATTACCCATTATTATGCTGCGCGTCTTGGAGAAATATCTTAACGAAAAATGATACCACCGCCTTGTCGGTAATATTCTGATCCCCAGTGCGTTTTTGGATACTAAGTTTAAGGAGCGAGTATTTCATGCTGGAACCCCTGAAGAAAAATATGAAACTGTCAGACAAGGCATATCATGTACTGAGAAACGCCATTGTCTACAATGAGCTGGCTCCTGATGATGTATTGACAGAGGAAAAACTTTGCGCGGAACTGTCAATCAGCCGCACTACCGTTCGGGTTGCACTTCACCGACTAGTAGACGACGGATTGGCTGAAGTGCGTGGAAAAAGTGTGACAGTCTCCCGTCTAACGGAGGAGGACGCGGCAAGCATTAATGTTATTCGCCGGCCAATGGAGCTTCTGACTATAAACGAGCTGAGGGGACGAGTCACCCCCATGCTGATTCGCAAATTGCGCAATAGTATTGAGGAACAGCAAAATTGCAAGATGGCCGATGCCGATGACTATATGTACTATATTCAGCAGGACTATGTCTTCCATACCGCGCTGGCAGAGGCGACCGGAAATCGCTTCCTTTGCGATGTGGTGGAACGGCTTAACACACACAGCACCCGCTGTCTGATACTCAGTACCACACTGCTTTCCTCCTATAAACCGGCTGTAGTTGAGCACACCGCCATTGTGGACGCCCTGGAACGAAAAGAATATGATCACGCCTATCAGGCAATGGATAACCATTTGCGGCAAATTGAGAAGAGGTACATCGACCGGACGGAGCGAAAGAAGTTAGAATAAATATTATTCAATTAAGAGGTAAGCTTTAAGATATCGTTCCGGAATATGAAACGAGAGCAGCAATCCATATCAGATTGCTGCTCTCGTTCTCTTATAACACTTCAAATTCATATTCTTCAGACTGAAAGAAAATTGCGTGATATGATTCAGAGCCTCCACAAAGGCGTTTGTCACAGGTCCATTGAAGTAATTCAATGCTCTGTTATGTACTGCCGATGCAGGTTATTTGCGCTGCCTGATATTCCAAATCACAGGCAGCTCTTTCTCCAAATTATTTGAGGCAATCATGCCTTATACTCAGCTTCACTTGTTTTTTTCCAGATAATCGTTTAGCTCTGTGTTGAGGATATCGGTAATAAACATATGCCCAGGGGCATGTGTAATGACAACGGGTGGCTTCGCGTTCTCTACTGCAGCTTGAGGAGTGACTCCGCAGGGCCAAAATACCGGTATTTCTCCCTCCCGAATTTCGACAGGATCGCCGTAGTCTGGCTTCATCACATCCTTAACGCCTACCTTCTCAGGATCACCGATCTGGACCGGAGCACCGTGAACATTCGGCATTTTTACTGTAATGTCGTAGGCTACTTTGGCCTGTTCCGGGGTCATAGGGCGCATGGAGCACACCATGGGTCCTTCAAACGGTCCCGCCTTTACAGTCTGAATATTGGTCTTGTACATAGGCACATTGCAGCCCTGCTCAATATGACGCACGGGGAGGCCTGCGGCCATGAGCGCCTCCTCAAAGGAAAAGGAGCACCCGATTAGGAAGCCCACATACCCAGCCTTCCAGTATGCAGAGGCATCAGTCAGCTCCTTGGTGAACACCCCGTTCTCATACACTCGGTAACGGGGGATGTCGGTGACAATGTTTCCGCCCTGTCCCATGGCGTGGGTCTCTGGGGTGCCTCGAATGATTTCCAGCACTGGGCAGGGAAATGGGTTTTTCCGCGTGTACTCCTCAAAGTCGTCGGCGTACTCCGGAGGTAGGATCACCAAGTTAGCCTGGGCGTAGCCCCGGCACATACCGGCGGTAGGAAAGTCAATGACACCCTGACGAATTAACTGGCGGACTTCAGAGGGTTTCTTGTCTATATAAGGGGTAATGTCAAAGGCCATAATTATCATCCTTTCTGTCCTGTGGCCCCACCCGACAGAGGCAGGGCTACATTGATCACATATCCAGGGACCGGCGCAGGGTGCGCAGGGCAGCGCGTTGGTTGAGGAGAGCCTCCTGCGCGGTCTGAATGGACACTCTCTCAAACTTCACCTTGTCCCCCGCCTTTATCTGGCTCAGGAGGCGGAAGTCGGCGGAGATCACGTTCGCGATCTTGGTATAGCCACCAGTGGTCTGACGGTCAGCCATCATGATGATGGGTTTCCCCTCCGTGGGCACCTGAATGGCTCCAAAGGCGATGCCATCAGAAATAATGTTGCCATCGGTAACATGCTGGATGGGCATTCCGTCCAAGCGGCAGCCCATACGGTCAAACTCATTGGTCACCGAGTAGGTTTCCCTCAGAAATGTGGCAATACCTGAGTCAGTAAACGCATCGTCCTGAGGTCCCATAACTACCCGCAGGGTGTACACGGGGTGTGGGATGAACTCTGGGTAGATATACCGCTCGGACAGGTTCTTAGGGATGCCGGGGGCCCGGAAGCCTATTACATCGTCCTTTTGAAGCTTTCTCCCCCCTAGGCCTCCGATCTTGGCCTTCAAGTAGGTGGAGCGGCTGCCCATGACCTCGGGAATGTCCAAACCTCCGGCAAACGCGATGTAGGCCCGGCAACCTGTCTTAGGGGCCTGAAAACGGAGTGTCTGACCTGCCTGGACAGTTACCGCTCGATAGGTTGGTACCACCTGTCCATCTAGAGCGGCCATCAGGTCCCCGCCAGTGATGGCGATGGTGTTGGCCGCGTCAAAGCGCAGCTGTGGGCCCAGCATAGTGCACTCCAGCACCGCTTCATCCTCCGGGTTTCCCACCAAAATATTAGCGACGGCCGCCGCTCGGGGGTCCATGACTCCGGAAACGGGCACGCCGAACTGCTGATAGCCAACGCGCCCCATGTCCTGCACCGTAGTTAACAAGCCGGGGTTCAATACCATGATGCTCATTGTCCCCCCTCCTTTCTGGGGTGGCGCTTGCACACATAGGTGCCCGCCGCCTCTTGGGCGGCGATGGCGTCAAACTCCGCCTGGGTAATGGAATAGAATTTGATGTACTCACCAGCCTTGGGGAGGATGGGCTCCGCCCGGTCCGGTTGGTACATACGCACCGGGGTCTTACCGATGAGCTGCCAGCCGCCTGGGGAGTCGATGGGGTACACGCCGGTCTGAGAACCCGCGATCCCCACTGACCCAGCGGGGATCTTCACCCGTGGTTGCTTCAGGCGGGGGGCAGCGATCTCCTCGCTCATGCCGCCCAGGTAGGTAAAGCCTGGGGTGAAGCCCAGCATATAGATGAGGTATTCGGTGGAGGTATGAATTTTGATGACCTCCTCCGGGGTTTTTTTGTTATGCTCTGCGACAAACTCCAGATCAGGCCCAGCTTCCCCGCCATAGAGGACAGGAATCTCCAGCACGTCGCTGGGGGGAATCTGAATGTTGGAAAGCTGGCCCATCAGCCCCTTGAGTTCCTTCACCAGGTCATCATAGAGAATGATGCCAGGATCGTAATGGACCATGAGGGAGCGGTAGGTGGGAACCGTCTCGGTAATGCCAGGGATCCTGCTCTCCTCCAGGGCAATGTTAAAGGCGCGGATCTGAGCGTTAATAGCCGGGCTAATCTCATTGCCGAACTCCACCGTCACAGAGGTATCCCCGGAGAGGAGAAATTTCACTTCAGCCATATACGGCTCCTTTCTGTTCCAGTCCGGCAAGCCCGCATAACGCAGGTTTTCCGGATATCTGTTATCCTCTTAGCCAAATAGCTGCAAAATATTGGGAACAGTCTGTATACCAGAGTACAAGGAGACAGCCACCACTACTACGCCCAGCACGATCAGCGGCATGGGGTGTTTGTACTCCTCACCCACAATACGCTTGCTGCGGCTGGCGATAAGCATGACACCCAAAGTAATAGGCAGAATCAGGCCATTAAAGGCGCCGGCGACAATCAAAAGCCCAGCAGCATTGCCCACAATCACCATCATCAGGGTGGAGAAGGCAATAAAGCCCACCACAAATTGCCGCTCATATTTAGCGATGAAGGGGTGCAGGGTTTTCAGAAACGAGACTGAGGTATATGCCGCGCCCACCACAGAGGACACGCCGGCGGAGAATAGGCACAGACCAAATAAGCGGTAACCAAAGTCACCGGCGGCCAGGCGAAATGCCTCGGCAGCGGGATTGCCGCCACTGGCAGCGTCAGTAATAATTTTAGCGTTTTCCGCCAGCCACTGGGAACCCTCCATGCAGGTGCCTAATACCGCCAGGAACAGCAGAATCCTCACGATGCCAGAGGTACCACAGCCTTGGATGACACTTTTACGTACATGGCCCACGTTCTCCGGGCCAGAGATACCAGCGTCCAGCAGGCGGTGCGCGCCTGAGAACGCGATGTAACCGCCACAGGATCCGCCCAATAGAGTGGTCAGCGCAGTAAACATCTTGTTATCCGGATTAAACAAATAGTCCACACGTGTCAGCCCATGGGCAACCTGGTCCATGGGGGGCTGAGAGATGATGGCCACCACCAGAACAGTGACAAGGATAACAGCAGCTAGAATCGTGGCTACCTTATCCATGATAGTTTTGGCATTCTTATTGATAAAAATGATGATCCCCAAACAGCCCGCAACAACGGCCCCTGCCTTCTGGTCCAAACCAATCATGGCGTTGAATCCCAAGGCCACACCGCCTACGTTGCCTACGTTGAAGGCTAAACCGCCAATGGCCACCAAAATGGCAATGACCACGCCCAAACCAGGCAGCAGCTTGTTAGCTACATCCTGGGCGCGCATTTGGGAGACAGAAACCACAGACCAAATGTTCATCTGGGCGGTGATATCCATGACAATAGCCAGCACAATGACTAGGGCTAAAGCCGCTCCGTGCTGGGCGGTAAAGGTGGACGTCTGGGTTAGGAAGCCGGGGCCAATGGCCGAGGTGGCCATCAGGAAGGCGGCACCGAAGAGCACCGATCGGCTGGGTTTTGCCGAGGACTGATTCAGGATGTTAGGCTCCTTACTCATAATGTACCTCCCATGATATGAAATTTAGGGATTTCTCTCCTCATACACTCGGTCACACAATCTCAGCAATGGGGGCAATCTCCACCCCCTGGGCGCTGAGGGAGGCCCGGATGTTCTTGACAAATTCCACCGCAGAGGGGTTGTCACCGTGGACACAGATAGAGTGGGCGTCAATGGATACCTCCTCGCCGGTGATGGCGGTGACCTTGCCCTCAGTGACCATGCGGATGGTGCGGGCAATGGCCTCGTCCTTGTCATGGATCACCGCGCCAGGCTGTTTCCGGGGTACTAGGGAGCCGTCCGCCTGATAGGCTCGGTCGGCGAAAACCTCACTGGCTACCCGTAGGCCCATCTGCCTTCCAGCCTCCAGCATCTTGCTTCCCGCCAGCCCCATGAGAATGATATTTTTGTCCACCTCAACGATGGCCTCAGCAATGGCCAAGGACAGATCCATATCCTTGGCAGCCATATTGTACAAGGAGCCATGAGGCTTGCAGTGCTGCAACTTTACTCCGTGGGCCGCAGTGAACGCCATCAGCGCGCCCAACTGATACTGGATGTACGCTTTGACCTCTTTGGGAGAACACACCATGTTCCGGCGGCCAAAGCCCATAAGATCGGGGTAGCCGGGATGCGCGCCTACCGCCACGCCAGCAGATTTGGCGGCGGCCACCGTCTTGTCCATCACTAGAGGATCGCCGGCGTGATAGCCACAGGCCACATTAGCAGAGGATACATACTGGATAACCTCGCTGTCCAGGCCAATGGTATAGGCACCGAAACTCTCGCCCAAGTCGCTGTTCAGATCTACTTTGCACATAAACATACCTCCTTTTTTCTTAATATATATAAATTTAGCACAAAACCAGCATATAAGCAAGAGCTAAAAATGATGAATTTAAACTAATCTCGTTTTATTGTCCAAGGGCACAATTTAGGCAGGGCGTCTGTCTCGATCAGTGTTTCATCATCCGCTCTTTTCTTTTAACTTTTTCTTAAATTCTTTACCCAATTATATTAAAAAAATAGTGAATTCACTTAAAAACGAATCGTAGTCAAGATATGGACACCATTCAAAAAATTGTATCATCTTCATCTTAACATATGCAGTCATGGGGGCCCATAGCTGGCCAATAAAGTTATGGTAAGGCATACTACTTTTTAACAGACGCAAAGAAGCCCTGGCACCATTTTATGGTTCCAGGGCTTCTTGTTGGTGGACGATACAGGACTTGAACCTGTGACCTCCCGCACGTCAAGCGGATGCTCTACCAGCTGAGCTAATCGTCCAGACAGCGAAGATTATTATAACTGCTGTTCCCCTCCTTGTCAACCTATTTCCAAAGAATTTCCACAAATCTTTTTTTGGTATCCCGGTACCGGGAAAATTCTCTGTAAAAAGGAGACGAGCTGTGGTATAATTTGTTTTGTAGGATCTCATTTTCTCACAGGAGGAATACGATATGTTGAAATTGGACCTATCCAAGGCATCCCCCTTCCTGCCACAGGACTATGTGACCAGTCGGCAGGACAAGCTTGAAAAAGCTGCCTCCATGTTGTCCAGCCACAGCGGACCTGGCGGCGAATTTACCGGCTGGGTGGACCTGCCCCGGGACTATGATAAAGAGGAATTTGCCCGCATCAAGGCCGCCGCGCGGAAGATCCAGCAGCAGTCCCAGGTACTGGTGGTCATCGGGATCGGTGGTTCCTATCTGGGCGCCCGGGCCGTCATTGAGCTACTGGCCTCTCCCAACTATAATCTGAAGAAAAAGGACACGCCCGATATTTACTTTGCTGGCAATGGACTGTCTACTGACAGCTTGCTGGAGCTCATCGCCCTCATCGGTGACCGGGACTTTTCTGTCAACGTCATCTCTAAGTCTGGTACTACCACGGAACCAGCTGTGGCCTTCCGTATCTTCAAAGCCATGCTGGAGGAGAAATACGGCAAAGAGGGAGCCCGTGGGCGTATCTATGCCACTACAGATGCCCGCCGCGGCGCCCTGAAGGGGCTGGCCGACGCGGAAGGATATGAGGAGTTCGTTGTACCCGACGCGGTGGGAGGCCGGTATTCTGTCCTTACCGCCGTGGGTCTGCTGCCCATCGCCGCCGCCGGTATCGACATCGACGCCCTGATGGGCGGCGCCCGTCTGGCTATGGAGGAGCTCTCCGCGGGTGGGCCGGAAAACCCCGCCTGGCAGTACGCCGCCGCCCGGCACGGCCTGTATCAGGCCGGAAAGAAGGTAGAGCTACTGGCCTGCTACGAGCCTCCCTTCCGCTTCTTTGCCGAGTGGTGGAAGCAGCTGTACGGAGAGAGTGAGGGCAAGGAGGGCAAAGGCCTCTTCCCTGCCAGCGTAGAATTTACTGCCGACCTCCACTCCATGGGCCAATATATCCAGGAGGGAGAGCGGCTCATGTTTGAAACTGTAGTTAAGTTTGCCCCCAAGGGGCAATTCATCATCCCCAACGATCCGGACAACGTGGACGGCCTCAATTTCCTGTCTGGAAAGCCCCTCTCCTTTGTGGCGGAGCAGGCTATGCGAGGCACTATCCTGGCCCATGTAGACGGCGGCGTCCCCAATGTGCTGATCGAACTGCCCGCCATTGGTGAGGCCTCGGTGGGATATCTCATCTATTTCTTCGAGTATGTGTGCGGCCTGTCCGGTCATCTGCTAGAGGTCAACCCCTTTGACCAGCCCGGTGTGGAGGCATATAAAAAGAATATGTTTGCTCTTTTAGGCAAGCCCGGTTATGAGGACTTGAAAGCCCAGTTAGAGACACGGCTCTAAGCTTGTCACAAAAAATTCACGATAATCCGGTTGAAAAACTGGGCGTGATATGGTAAAGTGTTATACAAGAACGGGGAGGTTCCCCACGTCAATTCGTTTAAGGAGTGATACACATGATTCGAGTTATCATGGGCAAGAAGGGCTCCGGCAAGACCAAGCAGATGATCGAGATGATCAATGCCGCCGCTCAGACCGAGCATGGCAATGTGATCTGCATCGAGAAAGGCAACAAGCTGACCCTGGATATCCATTACCACATTCGTCTGGTGGAAGCCAGCGACTATGATATCGGCAGCTATACTGCTTTGAAGGGCTTTATCAGCGGTATGTACGCCAGCAACTATGACATCACCCATATCTTTATCGACAGTCTGACCAAGATCGCAGGCGGCGAGTGTGACAATGAAACCGAGAATTTCCTGGATTGGCTGAATAAGTTTGGTGAGCAGCATAATATCAAATTCACCATCACCATCAGCGATGATGCTGATTTGGCTCCTGACGGCGTCAAAAAATATTTCTGAGTTCGGACAGGCAGCGCCCCGCGGGTTTTCCCCGCGGGGCGCTTTTATTTTCGAAGGTCCCTTTTTCCGGCCTTTTCCACACAAAAATATGGGAGGAAATAGTTGACACCAGAAGAAAAAAGGAGTATCCTATGTCCGAAATAGAACATATGTTCTATTTCGGATTGCTCTTATCAAGCTGGAAAGGACGGTCGGGCGCCATATTTTATACACAAAAGGCCGCCCATGGGGCGGCCAGCAAAATCGAGTCCCAACGAAGCGGGTCCGTTTTGGAAAGGAGGAGCAGCAAAATGAACGCGCTCTGACTTTTTATAAAAAAGTCGGAGCAAACGATATGACCGTTTGCTCCGGCTTGGTGGAGGAGGGTGGATTCGAACCACCGAAGCTAACGCAACAGATTTACAGTCTGCCCCCTTTGGCCACTCGGGAACTCCTCCATATGAAATTGGAGCTGGTGGACGGATTCGAACCCCCGACCTGCTGATTACAAATCAGCTGCTCTACCAGCTGAGCTACACCAGCATCTCAGGTTTCTGTCCAGCAGCAAGTGGTATTTTACCAAAGGAACTGTCACTTGTCAAGCAGATTTCAAAAAAACTTTTCCAGGGCGGCTGTTTCTTTGCTCCAAAGACTACCGGACCTGGATATGAGGAGGAGAGGGCCACGACATATTCCCCAAACCGGCGGCTGCGTCCCCCGCTGGAGGACCGCCAGCAGGAGAGGGCACGCTGCCTGTGCGCTCTGTGCGGCGGGGAGCAATACCATTGGGACAGAGTCTGGCAGTGGCGCGGCAGATGGATCTGCCGCCTTTGCTGGGCCAGACTGGAAAAAGAGGAGGAGATCACATGACGCTGATGGAACTGTCTGTCGAATACCGGGCCCATGCTCGGTCCCTGGACCTAAGGATCTACCAACTGGAGTGCTGGCTGGAACGGACGGAGGACCCGGACGCCCGCAACCAGCTTCAGGAGCGGATCAAGCTGCTGGCCACCATGCTTCGGGAGGCCAGAGAGCTGGCCGTCCTTACCGAACGCTACTATGACAGGGGGTACCGCCGGAATGCCAAATACACGATATAGGAGGGGCAAGGTATACGCCGCTGACATGGCGGTGTATACCCGGCAGATGGCGGCGGACAACAGCCAGGAGGTCAGCCGCCTCAAGCGCAATCTGATCCGTGCCCTGAAAGAGGACGTGACCGCCAAGCAGCGGCAGGTCCTCCTGCTGTATTACGCCGAGGGGCTGAATATGCGGGAGATCGGTGAGCAGCTGGGGGTGGACAAATCCACTATTTCCCGGACCATCAAGCGGGGAGAGCGGCGGCTCCAACGCTGCCTGCGCTATGGGGCGGAGGCCTATTTGAAAAGCATGGACCAGGAGTAAGGGCCGCCCTCTTGTGGCTCCGTGGCCGCCTGTGTTATAATTGTGATCTCCTGTCTGGGGCTTCATGCCTCTAGGGGACAGGCTGACTAAATGGGAAAGAAGGGTAACAATGGTGCCGTATCAAGCCATATTTTTTGATTTTGACTACACTCTGGGAGATGCTACCCCCTCTATTCTGGCAGGCTTTGCCTACGGCCTGGACCAGCTCGGCTGGCCCGCCCCCGACGCGGATGAGATCCGTCGGACTGTTGGCTATCCTCTGGAGGAGTCCTATACCAAGCTCACCGGGGATCGTGACCCGATTCACCGCGAGCAGTTCCGCGCCTATTTCACCCAAGCAGCTCAGGCCCGCCAGAGGGAAGAAGCTGTCCTGCTGCCCGGCGCCACAGAACTGCTCCGCTGGCTGGGTCAGAAGGGCGTCAAGAGAGCCGTCGTCAGCACCAAGCGGGCGGACACTCTGCGGGGCATTCTGGAGCACAGGGGTGTGGCAAACCAGTTTGAGGTGGTACTCGGCGGCGACGATGTCTCCAACAGTAAGCCGGACCCCGAGGGGCTTCTGCTTGCTATGGAACAATTGGAAGTCTCGGCCTCCCAGGTGCTATACTGTGGGGACACCGTTCTGGACGCGGAGGCGGCCCAGCGGGCCGGATGCCATTTTTCGGCAGTCCTCAACGGGACCACCCCAAGGCAGGATTTTTTCCCCTTTCCCCATGTCCATATCGCTCCGGACTTGTCAGAGCTACTGGATTGGCTTAGAAAACAGGCCAGATGATCCTGTGGGGACGGCGGCATGGGCAGGACACTCCCGCCCCTTTTGTTTATAGACAGGGTTGACAGCACCGCTGAAAAAACAGTATGATAAGTACAGCGATATATACAAAAACGCAAGGGGGACCAGCTATGACTGTGAAACGTATGGGCGCGCTCCTGCTGGCGGCCGCGTTGTCCGCCGCTCTGACATCCTGTGGAAAGCCGGCAGAGGACCCAGGCAGCGGTTCTGGAGGAGAGATATCCTCCCAGGAGCCTTCTGTCTCCGTCATCGCCCCGATAGATCCAGAACCGGAACCCGTCTATCCCTATCATAATCCCCTCACCGGAGAGGGGCTGGAGGAGGATATCAGCGGGCAGCGGCCCTTCGCGGTCATGCTCAACAATTTGTCAAAGGCTCTGCCACAACTCGGCGTATCCCAGGCCGACGTGATCTATGAGATTGTAGCTGAGGGCGGTATCACTCGGATGCTGGCCGTGTTCCAGGATATAGAGGGGGTGGGCGACCTGGGCAGCGTCCGTTCAGCCCGGGACTATTACGTCAGTCTGGCCTGCGGGCACGACGCTATCTACGTCCATGCCGGCGGCAGTCCCCAGGCCTATGACGCCCTTCAGGGCTGGGGGATGTCCTACATTGACTTTGTCAACGGGCCCTATGGCGATATGTGCTGGCGGGACCCAGGCCGGCGAAAGACTGCCGGTCTGGAGCATTCCCTGCTCACCTCCAGCGAGAAAATGCTGGATCAGCTACCCAAGCGCATCGAGCGGGAACACGACCAAGACTTCCAGGTGGGCTGGAGTTTTTCCAAGGAGGCCCCCGCCGGCGATCAGCAGCATGCGACTTGGCTGACCGTTCCCTTCTCCCATTATAAGACGGGCCACTTCACCTACAATTCTGACAGCGGCCTGTATATGGTGGAGCAGCATATCAACGGCAAGGATATACCATATGTCGATGGCAGCACCGGCCAGGAGGTTGGCTTCCGCAACGTGCTTGTGCTGTACACTGACGTAGCCCAGATCAATGGCGACTCCGCGGGCCGGATGAAGGTACGCACCACCGGCAATGGGGAAGGTCTCCTCCTCCGGGACGGTATGCTCTATGAGATTACCTGGCAGCGGGACAGCCGAAATGACTGCTTGTCTTTCTTAGACCAGTCCGGGGCCCCGGTAAGCCTGGGTGTCGGGACCAGCTATATCAATCTGGTAGACACATCGGCCGAGGTCAGTTGGGGCTGACCTCTCTGTTCGGTTTTGGAGTGGTACCAAAAGAGAGGGGCTCCCATGCCGGCAGCCATGATAGGTCTGCAATCCAGGGCCGTCCGGCGGCAATCTGTCGGACGGCCCTTTTATGGAATAGATAATTTCCTGTTTTCCGGTATCTTCAAAGGAAAATTCCCTGGCGACCGCTTGCAAAGGATGTGCGTACAATGGTATAATGAAACAAAAATGGCGGTCATGTTTGACTGATGTCGTTTGATCCTCTCCCAAATGGTATTGGGAGGGAGTTTTTGTGCGGAAAGGAAGTGGGATCCAGCGTGGACGGTCGAAGTCGCCATCAGGACACAGAGATATGCTGCCACAGACAGCAGGCGGCGGGCTTGGCCGGGTTGATCCGGATGCTGGTCCGCCGCCGGAACAATGTTTAGCCAGGCCTTACGGTTCTGGCTTTGGTCTGTCCGTGCGCAGCCACAGGCGCTGAGATCATTTTGAAGATGATAAAGGGGCTTCTCCCCTATCTGTCAGTTTCAAAATGACCTCTGGCCTGTGGTTTTTTGTGCCCCACTTTCACATAAATTCGGAAAGGGGAGAGCCATATGCACGAAAACTATGACTTGGAGCTGCTGATGGAACTGGTCCGCCAAAAAAAGTTTCGCCAGTTGAAAGAAGCCCTGGGCCAGATGAATGAGGTAGACATCGCCGAGTTTTTGGATGAACTGGATGTAGAACAGGAGATCCTGGTCTTTCGCCTTCTGCCCAAAGACTTAGCCGCGGAGGTCTTCACCTATCTGGAGAATACCGAAGACCAAGAGAAGCTGATTGGCGCCCTCAGCGATAAGGAGCTTCGGGAGGTGCTGGACGAGCTGTTTCTGGACGACACGGTAGATATCATTGAGGATATGCCCGCTAATGTGGTGTCCCGTATTCTGCGGAATACCGATACCTCTACCCGCAGCCAGATCAATCAGCTTCTCAATTATCCCAAGGACTCCGCCGGTTCCATTATGACCACAGAGTTCGTATACCTCCATCCAGACGCCACAGTGGAGCAGTCCTTTGCCCGCATCCGCCGTGTCGGACTGGACAAGGAGACTGTGTATACCTGCTATGTTACCCAGAACCGTGTCCTGCTCGGCGTAGTCACCGTCAAGACTATGCTCTTGTCCGCCTATGAAACCCGTATTGGCGATATTATGGAAACCAATGTCCTCTCCGTGACCACCCATGAGGATAAAGAGGATGTCGCCCAGATGTTCTCCAAATATGGTCTGACCGCCCTGCCCGTGGTGGATGGCGAAGACCGCCTGGTGGGCATCATCACCGTTGACGACGCCATGGACGTCATTGAGGAGGAGACCACTGAGGACTTCGAAAAGATGGCGGCCATTCTGCCCTCTGACAAGCCCTATCTTCGTACCGGCGTCTTTGAGACCTGGAAATCCCGCATTCCATGGCTTATGCTGTTGATGCTGTCCGCCACCTTCACTGGCATCATCATCACCAGCTTTGAATCAGCCTTGAACGCCTGCGTGATCCTCACTTCTTTTATCCCCATGCTGTCTGGCACCGGGGGCAACTCCGGCTCTCAGTCCTCGGTGGCGGTAATCCGTGCCCTGTCCCTGGACGAGGTGGAGTTTTCCGATGTGCTCGCCGTTTTGTGGAAAGAGATCCGGGTGGCCGTGCTGTGCGGCGTCTGTCTGGGGGGTGCCAATTTCATTAAAATGATGGTGGTGGACCGCTGGCTTATGCACAATCCAGAGGTCACCCCTCTGGTGGCTCTGGTAGTCTGTCTGACTCTGATGTTGACCGTGGTTTGCGCCAAAATAGTAGGCTGTACTCTGCCTATGGCCGCCGAGAAAGTCGGCATCGACCCAGCAGTCATGGCTGCGCCTTTTATAACCACCATCGTGGACGCTCTATCCCTGCTCATCTATTTTGCTATCGCTACTCATGTGCTGGGCATATGAAGCGCAGTAAGGCAGCCGCAGGCCAGTCTGGCTTGCGGCTGCCTTTTTATTGTCCTGACTTTGAGATAGATAACGGCGCAAAATCATCTTTATCTTTCCCTTCATGGTTTGTGTCTTCAACCGCGATTATGGAATGCTTTGGACCGCCCGCTTTCTATACGAACTGTATTATTTATCCGCTTATTTTCTTTTTGTTATAAATCGGAAAGGACATTTTTTACAGGACTCCTATCGGAAAATATATTTTGTCCGCAGAATCTCTCTCCTCACACGGATATGGTATTGAAGAAAATTTTGGATGTGATACAATATATAGGAAATTACTCCAAAAAAAGGAACCCTTTTTCAGCAGGACAGTCCGCTTTTCGTCCATGTCTATGGATTTCGCCGCTTTCAGTTAGGAGATTCCATAGGTACCCGCTTCCCACAGTATCAGTAATGTTGTCATATTGTTAGATAGAGAGATTGATATGAAGCGAGAATACCTGGATCGGTCCGTCTACGACGCTGTTCAGGACCGGTTTGATTATCTGTTTCAGGAATTTGAGAACATCTATGTTTCCTTCAGCGGTGGCAAGGACAGCGGCCTGCTGCTAAATCTGCTGATGGACTATAAACGCGCTCATTATCCGCACCGGGTCATTGGCCTGTTCCACCAGGATTTTGAAGCCCAGTATACCGTAACAACCGAGTATGTCACACGGACCTTCGAGCGGCTGCTGCCGGAAGTAGCCCCCTACTGGGTCTGTCTTCCTATGGCCACCCGTACCGCCCTTTCTAGCTACGAGATGTTCTGGTATCCTTGGGATGATAGGCACCCTGAGCTTTGGGTGCGGCCTATGCCAAACTACCCCTATGTAATCAACATGGAGCGGCCCTTTAACCACTACCGCTATCGGATGCATCAGGAAGACCTGGCTAAACAGTTCGGCCGCTTTTACAAAGAGCAGCAAGGGGGTGGAAAAACGGTCTGCCTGTTGGGAATGCGAGCCAGCGAATCCCTGCAGCGGTATAGTGCCTTCCTCAATAAAAAATACGGATATAAGGGCGAGTGCTGGATATCCAAGCAGTTCAAGGATGTATGGTGCGCTTCCCCGCTTTACGACTGGACCAATAGCGATGTATGGGTAGCCAACGCTCGTTTCGGCTACGACTATAATCGACTTTACGACCTTTATTATCAGGCGGGGCTGAAAATCGACCAGATGCGTGTAGCTTCTCCTTTCAACGACTACTCCAAGGATGCGCTGAACCTGTACCGGGTAATTGATCCAGAGATCTGGACTAAGTTGGTAGGTCGGGTTAGAGGTGCCAATTTTGGCGCTATCTACAGCCGCACCAAGGCCATGGGTTACCGCAATATCTCTCTTCCTGAGGGCCATACATGGAAGTCCTATACTCTATTTTTATTGGATACCCTGCCAAGTCGGCTTCGGAACAACTATGTCAAAAAATTTAAGACCTCTATCCGATTCTGGCGTGAAACAGGGGGTGGCCTATCTGAAGAAACCATCCGGGAGCTTGAGGAACACGGGTATCAGATTCAAAGAAATGGCGTGTCCAACTATACATTGGACAAGAAGTCCCGTGTTATCTTTGCCGGGCCCATTCCGGACCATACAGATGATATTAAAAGCACCAAGGATATACCCAGTTGGAAGAGGATGTGTTACTGCATCCTAAAAAATGACCATACCTGTCGCTTTATGGGCTTCGGGCTGACCCGCCAGGAGCAGAAACGTATCGACCTGATCAAACGAAAATATGGGGGGATCATGGATGATAATTGATGGATTTTCTAGCCCAGCATACCATATTATCGCTGTGCCCTTTGAAAAGATCGTCCCCAATACATACAACCCCAACAGCGTCGCTCCGCCGGAAATGAAACTTCTCTACCTTAGTATTTTGGAGGATGGCTATACCCAGCCTATCGTCTGCTATTATTCCAAAAAACAGGACTTGTACGCTATCGTGGATGGGTTCCATCGCTGGCGTATTATGAAGGAGCACCGGGACATTTATGAGCGGGAACACGGGATGTTGCCCGTAGCCGTGATTGATAAGCCGCTGTCTAATCGAATGGCCAGCACGATACGTCACAACCGAGCCAGAGGTTCTCATAACGTGGACCTGATGAGCAATATTATCAAAGAGCTACACGAGTTGGGGCGGTCAGATGCCTGGATCGCCCGCCACTTAGGTATGGATCGGGACGAGATCCTGCGGCTCAAGCAGATCACAGGTCTTGCCGCTCTGTTCCGAGACGTACACTTCGGTCAGGCGTGGCGACCTGTGGACGAGGATGAGGAGTCATTGTCTCCAGAGAATAGACCAACTGTACCCGCCCTGTCAGAGAACAACGAAAAGCAGCCAGTGTGAGACTTTTTTCCTCCACGCGGAACGCACCAACGTAATGGTCCTATTTTTACGCACCGGTATTCAAGTTGTCTTGTGTGCCTTCTGCTTCTGGGTATAGCCCGCAGTATTCCAAAGCATACAGTTCTAGCAAAGAGGATTTATTATGTAGTACGTTTGCAGGTAGTCATACTGACTATAAAAAGGAGTGTCGAAAAGATACCGGCGAGGGCGGGGTTATCCGACTTGTCGGGGCTTTTCCACAAAGGACAAGAACGTCTCGGCTCTTGTCTTTTTTCCTCCGTTATTACTTCCAGAAGTAAAGAACGAGAGCAGGCAAAATTTTGTCTGCTCTCGTTCTTTTTAACTCATATTATATTTGACGCTTACGATAGTAAAACGAAAATTGAAGAATCCTGGACCAAAAACGTAATCGTCAAATGTGGTTAAATTAATTAAGACCCCGTATTTAGTGGCGAGGTCTTAACGTTTATAAAATTGTGGTTTTGACTATTTGGGAACTAAAAAGTGAAAGAATTTTTTGTATTCTTTCATTCTATAAAATCAAATCTGATCACATGGTCCACTCCAAATTACATAGCGACAACAATTCTAAAAATTTCCTGGCCGTCCAGGGTAGGTGGCGATCAGCACTATAGGCTACATATACCTGACTTTGTTTATCAAAATCTCGCAGGGGGACCAGTACCACCTGGTCGTACAGATTTTTTACAGCTAAACATATCCTACCAGTCACTTCAAAAGTAAAGGCTATCCCCATCCCTTTGGCACACAGGTGAAGCAGGCTGTTCATCTCATTGAGTTGGATTAGAGGCGCCGCATTCACTCCCAGATGGTCTAAGTATAGATCGGTCAGATTCCGGCTTTGGGTCCCGACAATATTCATCAGCAATGGCTCCTCGCTTAATAATGCACGCAGGTCCGTCCTAGTGAGTTTTTCTGGGTCATATGCCATCCCTCTGCGGGCTAGAATCTCACGGGGGATGACAAGGCAGAAACGATTATCAAAATTCTGAGCAGCACGTATCCCTGGGGGTAGCCCACTGCTGAAGTTGCATATTGTCAGATCTAAGTGTCCAGCTAATAGGTCGGACAGCAACCCCTTAGACTGTCCCGTGCGAATGTCTAATTCAATATACGGGTTCTCCTGATGAAACCGAGGAAGAAGTTCAGGTAGGATAGCTCGTTGTAAAAAAACAGTAAAGCCTATCGTAAGTTTGCCTCGCCTGTGCATACAAATCTCATCCAACTCTACTGCCAGCTCCCGCTCACCTTGAATTACTTCTCTGGCAAAACGATGGAAACGCTCACCCGCATAAGTTAACTGCAGTTTTGGCGTGCGCTGGAATAATTTGACATCATAGGCACTTTCCAAACGACGAATCTGTTCACTGACTGCTTGCGGAGAAGTAAACAGATTTTGAGCCGCCTGTGTGATACTCCCTGACTCTACCACGGCAACGAAATATTTTAGGTTCATGAGGTTCATTTTATGCCTCATCTCCTTCCAACTTTTTATTATATGTTCTTTTATCTTAAATAACAAGATTTTTCTTGTTATTTTATTCATAAAATTCATGATTTTCTTTTTGTAAAATATGTTATAAAATTGCAATGTAAAAGCCAAGTGTTATTGAACAAAACACCGAATTGCTTTGTTCAGTACACGGCCCTAATAATTCCTGGCCAGGAAACCAAAAGGGAACAATATTGACAGAAAAGGAGCAATTATATGAAGGAGATCGTCTGTTCTTTTGACAGGCCACATTCTTTCTCAGAACTGTTCCAGCTAGGATCCATGTCCTTTCAGGTAGATCTAGAGTGGGCTAAATGGCCTGATGAATTTATGGGGATCCATGTCATGAACACTTGCTGGGGAGACGATGGTTTTCTTTATGCTGCCACCGACCGCAGCGAGGCACCTATTGTAGTGATGGATGGAAAAGGGCAGTTTGTCAGGGCTATAGGTCAGGGGCTATTCCAAAAAGCGCATAGTGTCTTTTGTACTGCTAAGGATACCCTGATTGTAGCTGACGCAGGCAAGAACTCCCACTTCATTAGGGAAATTACGCCCCAAGGCCAACTTGTGCGTACCTTCGGGACCCCTGGTGTTCCGGGAAACAGCGGCTATGAGTTCGACTATTTCATTACCATGGAGGCAGAAAATCGTCAGCCCACACAGCATCCTTGGTGCACCGATCCAAAAGCTATGGCCCGTCTGGACAGTATCCAAAAGCGAGGTGGCCCCTTCTGCCGTCCTTGTGCTATGCTTCTCTCAGATGATGGTATGTATTACGCTGCAGACGGCTATGGGAACTGTGCTGTCCACCGCTTTGATTCCAATGGGAATTATTTAGATTCCTGGGGATCCCCCGGTACTGAGCCTGGCGCCTTTCGTATCGTCCACGCGATACTCATAGACCGCTTTGACAGGGTATGGGTAGCCGACCGTGAGAATTGCCGAGTCCAACTATTTACCCGCACTGGAGATTTACTGGCTGTCACTAAAGGCGGAATGTCACGGGCCGGCGGGATTTGGGCTGATGCTAAATTCCTCTATGTAGGAGAATTGGACGGGGGTCTTACTCTTATTGATCTGGAACGACTGGAGGTAGTCGGACAGACTGCTGGTGCCGGCCAATTCTTCCGCATCCACGGTATTACCGGCGACTCAGCAGGAAACCTCTATCTGTCCACTAATAAATGGGGCCCTAATCAAAACAATCTAATTAGGCTAGTCCGGGTTTGACCTGGCAGCCTCTTATCAGAAAGGAGAACAATTATGAGCGTCGGTAACCGTATTTTTCTGCAACGTAATCTGCCAGATCCTAAAATAATGGAGCAATTTCGCAACCTGCCAGCCGCTAATGTGGCAGACACGATGGGACGTTCCTGCGCACTGTGCAGTGAGATTCACCTGATTAACCGCCCCAAGGACTCCATTATGGTAGGTGCCGCTCTGACGGTAAAGGCCCGCCCTGGAGATAACTTGTTCATTCACCGAGCTCTAGACCTGGCCGGGGAGAATGATGTAGTCGTTGTTTCCAATGAAGGGGACAGATCTCAGTCTCTAATGGGAGAGATTATGGCTGTATACGCAGAGCATACCCGTAAAATTCGGGGTATCGTCTTGGATGGTCCAATCCGTGACGTGGACGAACTGTCCAAGATGGAGCATATGTTCCTCTATGCTACCGGCTCCACCCCAGGCGGTCCCTATAAGGAGGGGCCAGGAGAGATCAATGTTCCAATTTCCGTAGGTAACATTGCGGTTAATCCTGGAGACATTGTTTTAGGGGATGCTGACGGTGTCATCATTATTCCTCGGAAAGATGCCGACAAAATTTTGGAAACCGCTATCCCATTTGCCGCTGCTGATGCAGGGAAAGTAGATGCTGCTCGGACTGGCAAAGCAAATCGCCAATGGGTAGCGGACACCCTGGAGAAGAAGGGTGTAGAGATCATCGACGATGTATATCACGGGTAAATCTACAGATAACATCGGCGCGTTGTACCACAGGTTGAATTCAGATCTCTGCTCGTTACTCTGGAAGCATATAAAAACGTAAGGAGGGTCTTTATGTCAGGACTAGCTCTAATTGGCTACTTGATGATTTTTTCCCTGATGGTCATAATCATTACCAAGAAAATGAGCGCCTTTTCCGCACTGATTTTGATTCCCCTGGTCTTTGGTATCATCGCTTGTATCTATAACGGCGAAAATCCATTTGTCTTGGGCTCCTATATCAGTGACGGGATTGCCGGTATCGTCGGTACCTTTACCACTGTACTTTTTGCTATTACATACTTCGGTCTTATGTTTGCCGCAGGCCTATTTGATCCTATCGTAGATAAAATTGTCAAGGTCGTTCACGGTGACCCGCTCCGGGTCCTAGTAGGCACCGCCGCAATGGCTATGTTGGTAGCCTTGGATGGAGATGGCAGCACCACATATATCATCTGTGCTACTGCTTTAGTCCCCATCTATGATTTGCTAAAAATCAAAAAGTTGTATCTCTGCTGCCTAATGATTCTTTCTGCTTGCATTATGGATATGATGCCCTGGGGTGGTCCTACGGTTCGTGCCATGGTCACTTGCGGGCTAACCTCCGATGTTATGTTCCGTTCACTGCTACCCAGTATGATTTGTGGAGCTCTCTATGTGCTTGCGTTGGCTGCTTATTTTGGTATTAAGGAACGCAAGCGTTTGGGTATCATTGACGTTTCTGGCAGCCAAGGAAGCTATGAATTCCGCCGCCAACTCAGCGAAGATGAGCTTTCACAGCGCCGTCCCAAACTGTGGGCTTTCAACCTAATTCTTACTCTTGCTCTGATGGTATTGCTAGTCGCTGGTCTGCTCAGCGCCAATGTTACCTTTGCCATTGGCTGTGGCATTACTCTGGTAGTCAACTGGCATGATTCAGGTATGCAGATGAAATTAGTCAAGACAAAGGGGCACGAGTACGTTACTACCTTGGCAATGATGGCCAGTGCAGCTGTACTGGTGGGTATTATGAGCGGAACCGGTATCTCTGATGCCATTGCTCATCACCTCTCTGAGTTAATTCCCGAGGCACTAGGAAATCACTTCCCGGCGTTGCTAGCTCTTATCTCTCTGCCTGGCGACTGGTTTTTGTCGGTGGATTCCTTCTATTATGGCGTGCTACCCATTCTATCAGAGGCTGGCTATGCCTATGGCTTCACCAGTGTGAATATAGCCATCGCCTCTATCATGGGGCAAGCTATCCATATGTGTAGCCCATTGGTTGGATCCTTCTATGTAGCCCTTAATCTTACTGGTCAGGACATGATCAGTGTACAGAAAATAGTGGTCCGCTGGGGGCTTGGGCTATTTGTAGCATTCTGTATTGGCGCGGTAGCTACTGGTGCCTTCCCTCTATAAGGATAAAGGGTACTGTTCTCAAAAGATATTTAGCTAGTTTATTGTATCCTACAGTCATAATAGGAAAACCTGGAGTATGCTCAGAATCAAAAAAATTAGGCGAAACAGTTAAAGGTATCCGGATTTGTGAGATATTGATATAGTAACAGGCAGGGGACAAAAATTTGTCCCCCGCCTGTTTTATAATAATATTATTTTGTAGGTGTGGCTGAAACCCTCTTCATCGTGATGGCGTTGCCCTACTCGGTGGGAGTTGATAGCGGTGTGGTAGAATCCACACCGGCTCCTTTACAAGAGGTCTAAATTGTTGAGAGGGCTCTCCATAGAAAGACTTCCTTATGGGAATTTCCTCATTTTGTTGTGCCAAAAATCTTACTTGGCGATATTCTCACAGAAGTTCATGAAGATCTGTGCTACCTCGGCACGGGTGGCCCCGGCGGTAGGCGCCAGGGTGTTGTTCCCCTTGCCGGACAGCAGACCGGCGTTCACCGCCCAGTCCATGGCCTTCACGGCATAGCTGGAGATGGAGGAGGCGTCCAGATAGCCCTCTGTCCCCTTGCCGCTCTGGCTGGTCTTGTACCCCTCGTTCTGGGCGTAGCGGTACAGGATGGCCGCCAGCTGCTCCCGTGTAATGGGATCGTTGGGGCCGAAGGTGTCGCCGTAGCCGGACACGATGCCCTCACCGGCCGCCCAGGAAATGGCGTCGGCGTACCAGGCTCCCTCCGCCACGTCAGCGAAGTCAGCCCTGCCGGCTGCGGGCTTGCCCTCCAGGCTGTACAGCATCTGGGCCACCATGGCACGGGTCAGGGTGCTGCCGGGGGCGAACTCCCGGTCGGACACACCGGACATCAGGCCGTTGTCCAGAGCGTAGTCCACCGCCTCATGGTACCAGGCGTCCTCGTCCACATCCCGGAAGCCGGCGGCGGGGCAGGTATCCTGGTGGTCGATCTCCATGAAGGAGGCCTCAATGGTGACCTTGGACCGGGGCATCTTGAAGGTATACTTGCCATCGCCCTTGTCGGTCAGCTTGATCTCGTCCCCGTTCTTGTCAGTGACCGTCAGTTCGTCCAGCTCATAGCCCTCGTCGGGCTTGACGGTGATGGTCACCGTCCGGCCGCTGGAGGCGCTCTTGGGGGACACGGTCACAGTGCCGTTTTTGATGTTCTTGTCCACGCTGATGGAGTAGCTGCTGGAGCCGCCCCCGCCACTGACCCTGGATACGATGCTTACATTAAACCAAGTGCTGTGCCCCTCGTAAGTAACATTAATGCGGACGGTACCAGTAGTGCTGGAGTCAAAGCCGGATACCATATCCGCAGTAATGTCCACAGTTTTAATACTACCGTCCTCATATTTGACCGCAAGGGTTGCGCCGGTCAGATCAAGTACGTCGGCGCCTACAGTGTATTGAACCGTGGTGGGATAGGTGGCGATTTCGATACCTACGATGCTATTCTTGTCGTCGAAGCTCGCCACGCCGTCATCACCTGTGACAGCCTCCCGGACAGTACCGTCGCCGTCAACCACAGAGACGGTCATTGACGACACCGGCATGCGGTCATCGGCGGACAGTACCATAACAGACACATTCTGATCATTGTTATCCTGGGGAAGCCGAACCTGAATCTTGCCATCACCCATGGACACCTTGGCTCCTACTACGGAGATAGGCTGACCGTCCACCATACTGGTCACTCTGACCAGATAAGAGGGGGCACTCTCCCCCTCACCCTCGACGATGGCGCTGCCGCCGCTGTTGGTTTCGTTGGAGGTGATACCGGTAGCGTCCAGGGGCAGGTCGGAGTCCACACCCATCCCGTACAGAGCCGCCACGTTGTCGGCGGTCAGGGCCACGTTGTACACCTTTACCTCGTCCAGGTTGCCAAACAGACGGCCCCGGCTGTGCTGGGCCCAGTTGTCATAGCCCAGGTCGTAGTAGGAGGCGTTGGTCAGGCCGCCGATCTCAAACTTCGCCATGTCGTCCAGCATATCAGTACCCACAGTGCCCTGGGCCTTCTGCTCGCTGTCCACATACAGGGTGGTGGTGCCGGCAGTACCGTCATAGACCACCACATAGTGGTGCCAGCTGCTGTTCATAGCTATGGCTGTATCGGATTTAACGACGCCCGCGTTGCCGTCCACAGAGCCTACAGGAGTAGTAACAATAGAGGGATTCGTACTTTCGCCCGCACCTGGACGCTCCTTACCGGTGGTATTGAACTGTGCTACCACGGCAGGGCGGTTGTCAACGCCGAAGACGCCCATAACCGGCATATAGTTGCTCGTAATTCGGGGGCTGGCGTGCCAGAAGCTAAAGGAGATCTGGTTGTCTACGGCATCCTTCAGATACTCCATACCCTCCTCATCCAGATAGGCCCGGGACACGTCGTAATCCCGGAAGCCGTCGAAGAAGATAGACGCGCTGTCCCTCCCATCCTTATCCTTGTCGGTCTGGGTCAGGCCGCCGTACAGCAGGTCAATGCCGTTGCCGCTGTGGTCCTTGATGGTGCCGGCGGCAGAACCGTGAACAGGGGGGGCGCCGGCCACCAGGTCGGCCCCGTCCATTTTGTAGTACAGGACGGGATAGGGTTCAGCACTCTCAGGGGCGGTGTTTTCCACATAGACGGTCATGGTACGGGTCTCGCCAGTCTCAGAGGTAACCTTAAAGTCCACAGCCCCGGGCTGCTTGCCCATGAGATATCCGGTCTTAACAGTGATAGTCTGGCCGGAGATGGTATAATCCGCCTCAGTCAGGCCCTCGGCCACCACGGAGGTTGGGGCGCTGGCAAAGCTGACTTGGGTGCTGAAGGAGATGTCGGCAGGGGCCGCCTTGTCAAAGCTAACCACACCGGGGGTAAAGTGCTCCCGGTCCTCGGTAACAGTGACCCGGATGACTCTCTCCCCATTGGCAAAGGTCAGGGTGATCAGATTCTGGCCCAGCCCCAGCTCTACCAGCGCATCGTGGCTCAGGGTAACAATGCCGTCATCCAGGGAGAAGTCCCCGTCGCTTAGGCCGGAAACGGCCTGGAGGTCGCCGGCATTTTCTACCGCAAAGGTCAGGTCCTGACCGCCGGATAAGCCGATCTCAAACTGATACCGGGGCAGATAGAGCTCGTTGTCTGTAACAGGTTTAGCCGCATACAGCTTTTCAATATCAGCCTGTGTCTTGTAGCTGTTGTACACCCTCAAATCGTCGATGGCGCCCACATAGCGGCCCCGGACGTTGGTGTCGCTCCAATAGCCCTTGCTGTTTTGGCCGCCGATCTCCACATGACCGATAGCGTCAAAGAGTTTTCCGGTCTCGGCGTTGCCAGTTTCAGCGGCCCGGTCAGGCTTATATTCCGTGGTCACGCCGTCGGGGCCGGTGATGTAGATCCTGCGGAAGGCAGACGCCTTGCCGGCAACGGTCTCTGTGGTGTTGCCATCCCAGGTCATGACCACATGGTACCAACCATCTTCATTCACGGTATTAGTGTTCTGGATACGCTGGTCGCTGAGGCCAGGGATGGTGGCGCAGTAGTTGAGGGTATTGCCCCGATATTCAGCCACCATCAAGAAGCGGGTGTCGGTGCCGTAGATACCAGCCACAGGGGACCAGGCAGCGGTGTAGGGCAGGCCCTCCTTGGTCTGGGTAGCGTCGGGCTTCATCCAGAAGGACATGGTGATCTGCTTGTCAATGTTCTTGTTCAGAGCGTCGATGCCCTCTGCGCCCAGCCAGACCCGGGAGTACTGGCCGGAGTCAGCAGTACCGTCGAAGTACAGGGCGCCCCCTTCCAAGCCGTCCACGCCGTCCACGGGAGTCACGTTCTGATAATAGGACTCATAACCCTTGGCGCTCTCCACTAAGGTTCCGTCGCCGCTGAGGGTATTGGCGTCCAGAGTCCAGTGGAGGACGGGCACAGTACTAGGATCCACAGCACCCTCGCCATACAGGCGCTCCTGAATCTCTTCCTGGCTCCAGGCTCTATTATATACCGTCAGAGAGTCCATCAGGCCCCGGAAGCCACCACGGGTGATCCAGTCCTCTGCAGCGGCGGTGCTGTAATATTTCTTGTACTGGGTGCCCACATAAAACTGGGAGATTTGGCCCAGAATGTCGGCCGTTACGGTCTGAGAGGCCGCCTCCTGTCCGTCGATATACAGCTTGATGGTCTTGGTCCCATCATCATAAGTGGCGGTGTACATGTGCCAGTTGTTGGTATAGGCGGCCCCGGCGGCAGAGCGGGCATGTTCACTGCTCGTGCCGTTGGCCACATCCATTTGGACGGTCATTTTGCCGTCTGCCTGTAGAGGATTGCTGCCGCTTTCGCTGTCATAGGTCTCCACTACGCCCAGGGGGCGGGCATCAGCCCCGTAGAAGCCCACCATGGACATCTTATTGCCATTTTCGATGTTGGCGTTGGCCCAGAAGTTGATGGTATATCCATCCCGCAACACACTGTTGAGCCAAGCTCCATTCTCGGTGTCCAGACGGACGTAGGTGGGGTCCTTATAATTGTGGCCATCGAACAGCAGAGCGCCATCTTCGTTGGCCTGGTGGTCCATTCCGAACTGGGCAGCGGTGGTGTAGGCGTCCACGCCATAAGGGCTGGTGTCCTTCACCGTATTGCTGGACACGGTATCCTTGGCGAAGGTATAGCTCAGGACGGGGACCTGACCATCGGTAATGGTCAGTGCCAGGGTCCCACTAGTTCCGTCAGCATACTCGACCGTCAATTCCTGAATCCCACACTTCTGAGCAGACAACCAGTCAGCGCTGAAGGTCAAAGTGCCGCCGTCAATGGTCACCGCAGTTTCGTCCAGCATCATGATGCCGGTGACCGCTTGATCCGCATTGACGTTCAGGTCCTGTCCCGCATCCGCGGTCAGGTCAAAGACGGGATATGCGGGCTGGAATCCAGTAGGCTCCGCTGCGGGGGCTGGGTCAGCCTTGCTGGGGAAGGGGGCCGGCTCGGTATCCAGAGTTCCGCTCTTTTCCTCATAGGCCGTCTTGACCTGCTCGGCGGTCAGGACACCGGAGTAGATGGTCACATCGTCCACCGAGCCGATGAGCCGACCCCGGTTATTCATGTCCAGCCACAGCTTGGCCGCGCCGCCTCCGATCTCAAAGTAGTCGAAGGGCTTCTGGATCAGGTGGCTGCTGTCAACTTTATAGGTACTGATCGCCTCTCCGTCATAGTAGAGAGTCCCATAGCCCTCGGTCTCGGTGACGGTGTAGAAGTGCCAGCCGCTTTCCTTTGGATAGAGCGTACTACCGCTCTCGTAGTAAGTTCCTTCATCCCCAGGGGCTCCCACGGTAGCACTTCCAATCCCGTTGATGACATACTTCATCTTGTTCCGCCAGCGCTGTTCAAAGACGCCGGCGTAGGTGCCGTCGGCCCGGTAGAAGCCGATGAATGGATCGAAGTTGCCGTCACTCTCCGCTCCAGTGGCGATATTGGCCCAGAAGCTGTAGGAGTAGGCGGTGTTGCCGGTCTTCTCCTGGATATAGTCGATGGCCTCCCCCTCCAGATAAAGCCGGTCGGGCTGGGCGGGGTAGTTCCAGGCGTTGAAGGCCAGAGAACCGTCGCTTTCGCCCGCGGCACCCTTGTCTGACTTAGTGCCCTGAACTACGGCATCGTAGTTGCCCAAAGTATCCTTCATATAGGTGACACCGTCCTTCTCATACAGGTCGGCATCATCCATGGAGTAATGAAGAATCTCCTCGGCGGGGCGCTCCACCGTAACCCGGGTGAACTTGTAGTTTTCATCCCGACGATACAGACTGGCGGTGGTTTCGCCATCGGCCACATAGTAGTAGCCGTTGCCAATAGAGGCAATTCCAGTGGTGGCGCTCATGGGCATCTGCCCGCCGCAGACCATGGCGGTGATGCCGGTGTCGCCGCAGGCGGCCGGCTGGCAGTCGCTGCCGCAAACGCACTTCAGAACGCCGTGCTTGCCGCTGGGGAACTGGCCGTCTACCTTATACTCCTCGGCTTTGGCCACAGCGGCGTCATGGGCATCCTGGTCAGAGTTTGTGTTGCTCTGACCTACCTCGATCTCCCGCTCCTCGGGGGACTTGCTGCCGTCGATCACATACATGGTGCTGCCCTTACTCCAGGGCTGCTGAGGGCCATAGGTGTAAAGAACGATGTCGCCGGTGTCCCTGTCGTACTCGATATTCTGGGCACCGTAGCTGGTGGTGCCGGTCCAGGCGTACAGGGTATCGGCGGCGCTGAGGATCTCATCCTTCTCATAGTCAGGGCTCAAGCCACGCTCATAGGTAAAACGGCGAAACACAGAATCACCAGTCTGGTTTTCCGCATCATATGGCTCATCAAAATCCTCAGGGTCATAAACCTGAAGGACATTGTAGTTGTTATCATAACGGCCCTTCCAGTAGTCATTGTTGCCATATACGCCGTAGGCCACGAAGAGATACATCTTGCCATCGTCGCTGCCAGGCATTGGGGCGAAAGTGACGCCATCAATACCGGAGCAGCCGAACTTATGGCCCGCTTTCTCCTCGTTGGCCGCAAAGCCATTTGTTTTGTCATTCACCTCGTCATTCAAAGGATCCCGGAAGTCGAGGGTGGGCTCTTTCAGAAGAATGCCATACACGCCGGAGTCCATCTCTTTTACATCCATCCCAACCTCGGTGATGGCGTCCTCATCAAAGGCGGCGACAAAGAACTTGGCGCCAGGCTCCTTGTACTCCAGAGAACCATAGATCCTGCCGTCATAGTAGGCCAGACAGCCCAGGTGGGCCCCTCCCGGGGTGCCAAAGCTTCCTTGGCCGAAGCCGCCGACAGAGCCGACAACTTCCCCTGTCTTCATATCAACCTTAGCAAGAGCACTGGTATAGGAGAAATACATATACTCCATTTTGTCATCCACGCAGATGCCCTGCAAATGGGAGTTTCCGCCACATAGGTCTATGGTGTCATAATGCGTATAGCCATTTTCCAGGGCGATCTCCCACATCTCCTTAATCTCGTCTTCTGGCAGTTCAACGGCCGACACTGATTGGGCCATCCCCACTGGAAATAAGCTGGCTACCAGTGCCAGTACCATAATTCGAGCCAGGACTCGCCGCCACAGGCTTGGGGTATGATACTTCTTTTTCACGTTTGTCCCTCCATCATTCAAATACTTCTCACATATCCGTTGTCAGTCCGACAGTATCGTTTTTCCTTCAGCGGTTGAATATTTAGCATTTGTCGGCCTCTTTTTATACTGTTGGTCGCTCCCGCCATCCTGACGGTGTCCCTTGTCGCACCTCCCTCTCCACTCTATTTCACAGTATCACGACTGCCCCGCTGAAGAAAGTTCCATTATGATAAATCTAGGTAAAATTATCGGTTCATGTTGACAAAAAAGCGCGCTCCGCCCCGGAAACCCGTTGCGAAGCGCGCATATTTAGTACAACAGGCAGACTTATTCTGTCTGTCTGTCTGTCTGTCTGTCTGTCTGTCTGTCTGTCTGTCTGTCTGTCTGTCTGTCTGTCTGTCTGTCTGTCTGTCAACAGGCTATAGTCAGAAGGCATACTTGTCAACCCCTTTTTTCTCGCTGTTTTCTGCTTACCCCATCTCTTCAATCACCTGATCAGAGATAGAGTCCAACAGGTCCAGATCCCACATCATCTGAAGAATCGTATATCTAGCCCTTATTTCTTTGCAGTAGAGGAATGTATCCTTCAACAGCTTCCGGTCGATGCCAATTCCCTCCGGCCGGCAGGGCGCCCCCAAGCCGGACAGCAGGTCCGCCACATAGTCGGAAGTGGGCAAGGTCCGAAGCAGGGCCGAGATCTCGCTCCAGCGGCGCTCCATGGTATCGATGCGCGCTAGCCGGCCGGCGGAGGCATTCTTACCCGCCTCTTCTTCCATCTCAATCACTCCAGGGGCGGCAGGGCCGTAGGCTCTCTGGATCTCCTCGCGCCACTTGACCGGGTCATATGCCTCCGCCGCCCTGCGGGCGGCATCAAAATCCACCTTCCGCTCCAGCAGCAGTTCCACCGCTTTCAGGACCAGAACAGTACCTACGCCTACCTGAGCTCCATGGGGAGCTGGCCGCTGGCCCCGCTGCTCCAGGATGGTTTCCCAATAATGAGACATATGGTGCTCACAGCCGGAGGCAGGTCTGGAATTGCCGTACAAGCTCATAGCCACACCGGTTAAGACAAGCCCCTCCATGATATCTCCCAACACCTTTGGGTCCCGTTCCTTAGCCCGACCAGCCACCGGAAGCAGGTCCTGGACACACTTCTCCACCAGCTCCATGATCCGCTCACACTGATGCTCCCCCGTAATGATATGGGACAGCCGCCAGTCACACAGGCAGGTACATTTTCCAAGCAGATCACCCAGTCCGGCCGCTATCATTGGATAGGGGGCATTTTTCAAAATCTCTGTGTCCCCAATGACCGCAAGCGGGGTCTGTGCCTGGAAGGTGGTCTTTAGATGGTTCACATGGATGGCCGCTATGCTGGACGCGAATCCATCCATAGGGGCCGCTGTGGCAACAGTAAAGAAGGGCCTCCCTAGCTTAAAGCTGAAATACCGGGTCATATCGTTAATGGTTCCGGTGCCTACGGCCACCACCAGATCACAGTCCTGGGGCATATGAATGACCAACTCCCCCAGGGTAGCCTCGTCAAACTCCAAATGGGTCAGTTGGATGATCTCAGCCCGGATACCCGCCTGAGCCAGGATATCCATGCATTTTTGGCCAGCGATCCCATAGGTGATGTGGTCACTGACCAGATAAAGACTGTGGAACCCCAATTCCTTTACAAATTTCGGCAGGTCCGAAAGGGCATCCTTCCTCACACTTACATACTTTAAGGGAGCGCTGTGGGTCTTTCCACAGGGACAGGTAAATGTCCGATTCAAATAGTCGTTCAGCCCATGAGGAGTATGATATAATTCCATTTCTCGATTCTCCTTTTTCGCCTTTATCTCAAAAATTCATTGAGCACCGTCCCCAGCTGGCGGTAGTCGTCGATAGTATAAAATGTAAAGTCAGAGCGGTATATGCTCTCGTCATTGCCACCGGGGCCGTAGTCATCCCCCACATAGACCACTTGGTCATGGGACAGCCCCCGCTCCTCACAGTAGCGGTCTAAGGCATAATATTTACTGTATGGCCGGGGAGCCAAGTCAAAGGAGGAGGATCCACCCACATACACTGTATAGTCCAAGAACAGTTCCTTCACATAGGGGTAGATGGCTCGGCGGCGGCTCCGGTCCGGGTCAAAGGACAGCTTTTCCCTGCTGTCCGCTTCAGTTCCAAGCAGTGGGAGGGTGACACATCCAGAAGGATGGTACTCCACCGATTCCCCCGCATAGTTCATGTAACCAAACTGTCGACGCAGCTGGTCCATTCGCCGGTCAACCGACTCCCGGTCACAGCGCACCGATATGTTCCGGACTACCTCCATCTCTCCTCGTTCCTGACAGTATTCCCATTCCTGCATCCCGTAATTGGCCAGGATATCAATGGGATAGCCGCCCATCTGTCGAAAAATCCTGGAGCCTGAACCGGCCCCCACAATTAGCAGCCGATAGAGCTTGGCTAGACGATCCAGCACTTTTTTATTCTCCTCCCCTAAAGGGCATTTGTGCTGCGTTATCGTACCGTCCATATCAAAGGCGATCATCTGGATCCTTTTCCCCACTTTTTCTCCTCCCATCCGCTTGCATTTTTCTGTTATTTCATTTATACTGAAACTATACACTATTGTGCATTTTTGTCAATGACCGGCGCAAAAAAGCAAAAACAATCACAAATGTTCAAGAGGAAATGATTATGTCGAGAAAGGACCGGCTGCTAAACATCCTGGATTTCTTAAATGACCACAGCTTTGTCACCGTAGATACCCTGAGCCGCCACTTCTTTATCAGTCCCCCCACGGTCTATCGAGACTTAAGGGAGCTGGAAGAACAGATGTTGATTATCCGTGGCAATGGCGGGGCAATGCGCATCTCCGCTGACAGGACCAGTATGCCGCTGGATATCCGCCGGACCATCCACGCCAAGGCCAAAGCCGCCATCGCCCACCGGGCCATGGAGCTAGTCCGCCCACATACCTTTCTCTTTTTGGACGCCTCCTCCACCACTGGCTATCTCATTGACTGCTTCAGTCCCAGTTTGGATCTGACTGTACTCACAAACGGGGTTTCCGCCGCGGTACAACTTACACAGAGGGGGATCCGAACCTATTATACTGGCGGCCGCTTTTTTGGCAGTTCTACTGCGGCCGGGGGCAAGATATCCTATGACTCTTTGGACCGCTTTCATATTGATATGCTTTTTTTCTCCTGTTATGGTGTAGAGCCCAAAGGGGCCATTGTTGATCCCTCTGAGGAGGAAACGCTTCTGCGCCGCCACCTTCTTCGCCGGCCGATCACAAGCGTCTTTTTGTGTGATGGGAGCAAATTTGGCAAGGGATCCATTTTTCGGGTCGCTTCTTTAGATCAGGTGGACTATATGGTCACCGATTCCCCGCTCCCCCCCGCCTACCCGTTGCCCCGTCGGGGCATCCTGGTCGCCTCTCAGGACGGAACATAAACAGGCGGCGGAGCGGATCACCCGGACAGGTGTTCCAGCTCCACCGCCTTTTTTGTCTCAAAACGCGCTTGATCCGCCCTTCTGCCTGTTCACTTCTCCTCAACTAAGATTATTTCCTTTTTGGGGGAAGGATAAGATTCTGGCACCGGGCTGTCGGTAATCATATAGTCTATCTCTGATAGAGACGCGATATTATATACCGCTGAGTGGCCAAATTTGCTCCCATCGCATAGAAACACGCTGACCGCCGCGTTTTTCAGCAGGAAAGCCCTCAACTCCGTTTCTTTCTCTGAGGTATCCACGATCATTCCCTTCTCATTTACTCCTGATGCTGAGAAGAACATTACGTCGATATTAAAGTTCGCGGCTGTTTCAATGGCCATGGCCCCCCCCACAGAGGAGGAGCTTCCGATTACCTCGCCCCCAAGGCAGTAGGTTCGCAGGCCCAGGCTTTTCAAATGGGCGCCAGTCGTCAAGCTGTTGGTAATGACAATGATATCAGGACGCCCTTTTAAATAGTCGCACAGATAAGAAGCAGTGGTGGAACCGTCGAGAAAGACCACCATATTGTTAAGAGCAAATTTTACGGCCTCCCGGGCCAAAAGATTCTTTTTCTTGTAGTTGACGCTCTTTCGGAAGTCCACCGGAGCTATCACATTCTCCGTCGGAATGTGCATAGCTCCGCCGTGATTGCGAATGATCAGCTTTCGGCGGGCCAGCTCAGTCAGATCACGCCGGATAGTAGGCATACTAACCAAAAGGCTTTTGCTCAGTTCCTCTACCGTGGCAAATTCCTTCTCCGCCAGGACCTTTAGTAGTTTTTGATGTCGTTCTTCTTTCAGCATAGTCCCCTTCTCCATGAGCGAAAATGATTTTTTATTGTTCTATATTAACACTGTTGACAGAAATGCTCACTTCAGTTATTATAGTGGCTATAAAATATGTACAAATCACGAGCCATTTTCCTCCCTTTTGTTTATATATTAACAAAAGGAAATGTTGAAGTCAATGCGCTTGTCTTGTTTCCCTTTCGTTTCTGTTCGAATACCCAGGAGGTCCTGAAATGTGAAAATAGACGCCAACCATTTGAGCGGACCCTGCTCTTGCGGCGGGGAACACCTCCTTGCGACCCAGATATGTGTCATTCAGGAAGGGTCTCTTTTCCATCTGGAGGAAATTCTTTCCAGCATTCCCGTTGTTGGAAAGCGTTGTGCGGTCTACGATGAAAATACTTACCGCGCCATCCCAAATTCCATACACCCTAGAGCGGAGCAGGAAATCATCCTATCCCCCTCTGGGCTCCATGCCGATGAGAACTCTACCGCCAGCGTGTTAGCTCGTCTGGAACCAGATATTCAAGTGATGCTGGCCATTGGCGGGGGTACTGTCCACGATATCACCCGCTATTGCTCGACGGAGCGGGGTATTCCATTCATTTCTATCCCTACCGCCGCCAGTTGCGATGGTTTCTGCTCCAATGTGGCGGCCATGACTTGGCATGGATATAAAAAAACGATACCCTGTCAGGCACCGCTCCTTGTCGTGGCCGATCTTGATGTGATCTCCGCCGCCCCCTGGCGGCTCACCGCAAGCGGGATTGGCGATATGCTGGGCAAATTCATTGCTTTGACTGATTGGCGCATCTCCCATCTCCTCACTGGAGAAAAGCTTTGCCCAGTCATCTATCAAATTATGGAGGATGCTGTTGACAGCATTTGGACCAGATGCCGCGACCTGCGCAGCGGCGGCTCCGCCGCTTACGAGGCGGTAGTCTACGGGCTTTTGATGAGCGGACTTGCCATGCAGATGATTGGCACCTCCCGCCCTGCCTCTGGAGCGGAACACCATGTATCCCATTTCATCGAGGTGGAGCCAGCGGCCCTGCGCACTCATAGCAGCGCTCTCCACGGAGAGAAGGTTGGCGTCGGCACGCTTCTCATCGCTCAGGAATATCAGCGCCTATCCCAGATAGAGAACATCGCCTCACTGGCGCTGCCCTATGCCCCTGTGTCAGATGAGCGGCTGATGGAAGTGTTTGGCCCCAGGCTTTTCTCCGCCTGCCGGGAGGAAAACCTCCATGACTGTCTGGCCCAGGTAACGCCGGAGCGGCTGATACAGCAGTGGCCTCAGATACGGCAAATCATTGCGAAAATCCCTCCCGCCGCTCAGATCCATCAGTTTTTAACGGACCTGAAGGCAAGTGCCTCCCTGTCTGACCTGGGCGTCCCTGAAGCGGCTCTGGAACTGATTTTGGAGGCCTCCCCTCTGATCCGGAACCGGCTCACTTTTATGCGCGTCCGGCGGATAATCCGTCATTAAAAGATAAAAAAGCAGATACAGACAAAAAGCAGACCGCCTGCCGGCCATGTGTGTATTTGAGAGGAGAATGTACTGTGAGTGTGACCATTTCGATCAAGCACGCCTTAAAGAAGTACGGGGAGAATGTGATAATCCCTGACCTGAACCTAGATATCAAGGAGGGAGAATTCTTCACTCTGCTGGGGCCCTCTGGCTGTGGTAAAACCACCCTGCTTCGGATGATCGCCGGTTTTAACTCCATCGAGGGAGGAGACTTCTATTTCAGTGATCGACGCATCAATGACCTGGATCCCGCTAAACGCAACATTGGCATGGTGTTTCAAAACTACGCCATCTTCCCCCACATGACTGTGCGTAAAAATGTGGAGTTCGGTCTGAAGAACAAAAAGCTCCCAAAAGCTGAAATTGCCTCCAAAACCGACGAGTTCATGAAGCTGATGCAGATTGACCAGTATGCCGACCGCCTGCCGGAACGTCTGTCTGGCGGACAGCAGCAGCGTGTTGCTCTAGCCCGTGCCCTGTGTATCCAGCCCGACGTTCTGCTTTTTGATGAGCCGCTCTCCAATCTGGACGCCAAGCTTCGGGTGGAGATGCGGACCGTTATCAAGAACATCCAGCACAGCGTCAATATCACTACTGTTTACGTCACCCATGACCAGGAGGAGGCCATGGCCGTTTCCGACCGGATCGCTGTCATGAAGGATGGCGTTATCCAGCATGTCGGAACGCCCAAGAATATCTACCAGCGGCCTGCCAACTTGTTCGTATCTACCTTTATTGGCCGCTCCAATGTGATGAACGCCAAGCTGGTAGTCGAGGGCGGCAGAACCTATCTGCTTACGCAGAAGGGGCATCGGGCCGAGATCCAGAACGTGATGGACCAATACCGCCAGAACCAGGACGTGATCATGTCCGTCCGGCCGGAGGAATTCCTGCTCACCCAGGATGCCACTGTGGATGGCATTGACGGAGTGGTGGATGACTGTGTGTTCCTCGGCCTGAACACACACTATTTTGTCCATTTGGATTCCGGCGAGGAAGTGGAGATCATCCAGGAGTCCTCTATCGACAGCATCATCCGCCCTGGCACTCACATTAAGCTGCAGCTAAACACAGAAAAAGTCAATGTGTTCACCGCCGATGGCTCCGCCAATATCCTCACCGGCGTGTGCAACGACTGCGCTGCATCCTGACAGAGGAGGGCGCATAGTATGACAGTAAAAAAGAAAAAGTTTGAGCTATGGACGGTGGTCTCTCTGGTCCTGCTGGCCACCTTCCTGCTCTTCCTGGTCTACCCCATGTTTGGTCTGCTGAAGCAGTCAGTCATCACACCCGAGGGCCAGTTCTCCCTGGCGGAGTTCACCAAATTTTTCAGCAAGTCCTACTACACAGACACCATGGTCAACAGTATGCTGGTGACCGTCTCCGTCACCGCAGTCTCCTTGATCCTGGGCATCCCCATCGCCTATTTTTACTCCTTTTATAAGATCAAGGGCGCCAAAGCCCTGTTTGTCATCTCCATCTTGTGCTCCATGTCCGCCCCCTTCATCGGGGCCTACTCCTGGATCATGTTGTTGGGCCGTTCCGGCGTCATTACCCAGTTCCTGCTTGGTCTAGGCATTGACATTGGAAGCATCTATGGCTTTAAAGGTATCTTGTTGGTCCAGTCGCTCAAGTTCTTCCCCCTGGTGTTCATCTATATGAACGGCGCATTCAAGAATATCGACAACACCTTGATGGAGGCCTCCGCCAACATGGGCTGCACTGGTGTCAGCCGTCTGTTCCGCATCGTGCTGGCTCTGTCCATGCCAACCATCCTAGCCGCCGGCCTGATGGTGTTCATGCAGGCCTTTGCCGACTTCGGCACCCCTATGCTCATGGGCGAGGGCTTCCAGACCTTCCCCGTGCTGATCTACAACCAGTACCTGGGTGAGGGCGGCCAGAACTTCAACTTCGCCGCAGCCCTTGCTATGATTGCGGTCATTATCACCGCTGTGGTCTTCGGCATTCAGAAGTTCGCCACCAGCCGCTTCAAGTTTTCCATGAACGCCCTGCACCCCGTGGAAAAGAAGGACGCCAAGGGCCTGTCCGGTTTCCTGATGCATCTGTACTGCTATGTGCTGGTGGCTGTGGCCTTTCTGCCCCAGCTGTACATTATCTACCTGTCCTTCCGCAACTGCTCTGGCGCTGTCTTCAAGCCCGGCTTCTCTCTGGGCAACTACGAGGCCGCCACCAAGAAGCTGCTGGGCCGCTCTATTAAAAACACCACCGTTATGGGTATCCTGGCACTGGTCATCATCATCGTGATCGCGGTGCTCATCGCCTATCTGGTGGTCCGCCGCTCCAGCGCCCTGAACAACACCATCGATACTCTGTCTATGCTGCCCTACATTATGCCAGGCGCTGTCATTGGCTTGGCCCTGCTGATTGCTTTTGGCAAGAAGCCCTTTGCCCTCACCGGTACCATGACCATCATGATCATCGCCCTGGTCATCCGCCGTCTGCCCTACACCATCCGTTCAGCAACGGCCACGCTGATGCAGATCTCCATGAGTATCGAGGAAGCAGCCATCAGCCTAGGCGCCTCCAAGGCCAAGACCTTCGTAAAGATCACCGTCCCCATGATGGCAAACGGCATCTTCTCCGGCGCCATCCTCAGCTGGGTAGCCATTGTGACGGAGCTGTCCTCCTCCATCATCCTATATAACCAGAAGAGCATTACCCTGACTATGTCCACCTATGTGGCCATCAGCCGAGGCAACTACGGTCTGGCCGCCGCCTTCGCCGCCATCCTGACGCTGATCACCACCATCTCCCTGCTCATCTATCTGGCTGTGACCAAGTCGGAAGACGTCCGTCTCTAACCCCCTTCCCGGCTTATCTGCGGCCCTGCCGCATGTAAGTATACACCTTATTCTGAGAAGAATGAAAAGGAGAATGAACCATGAAAAAGTTACTTGCCCTTGCCCTGGCCTCTGCCATGGCCCTGTCTCTGGTTGCCTGTGGCTCCAGCGATGACAACAAGAGCGGCGGAACCTCCACCCCCAGCACCGGATCCAGCACCAGCACTGGTGCCGGCTCCAGCGCCGAGGAGCCCGTTGAGCTGTCCGGCGACCTGGTCCTCTACTCCTCCATGACCGACCCCGACCTGGATGCTCTGATCACCTGCTTCAATGAGAAATACCCCGATATTGAGGTGGAGGTTGTCAACGGCTCCGCCGGCGAGCTGACCACCCGTCTGACTGGCGAGGCATCCAACCCCGTGGGCGACCTGGTCTGGGGCGGCATGGCCGACTCCGACGGCGACCGCTACGCTGACATCTTCGAGTCCTGGGTCTCCGTGCATGATGCCGAGAATATGCCCGGCTACACCTCCCCCAACGGCCTGTACTCCATGGACCATCTGTCCACTGTCGTCTTCTGCATCAACAAGGATCTGGAGGCCGAACTGGGCCTGGAGATCAACTCCTACGAGGACCTGCTGGATCCCAAGCTGAAGGGTCAGATTGTCACCGCCGATCCCAACAGCTCCTCCTCCGCCTGGAACAACCTGTCCAACATCATGGCCGTCTACGGCATGGACTCCGACGAGGCCTGGGCCTACATCGAGAAGCTGATGCCCAACCTGGTCATCGCCGGCTCCTCCTCCGCTGGCTTCAAGAGCGTCCAGCAGGGCGAGTACGCCGTGGGTCTGACCTACGAGGACGGCGCTGTTACCCTGATCAAGGATGGCGCTGACAACATCCGTCTGCAGTACCCCGAGGAGGGCACCTCCGCCACCGCTTTCGGCGTGGCTCTGGTCAAGAACGGCCCCAACCCCGAGAACGCCAAGGCTATGATCGACTTCATCTGCTCCGCCGAGGGTCAGACCGCTCTGGCCGCCTATCAGGAGGGCACCCTGCGCTACACCAACGCTAACTATGAGGCTCCCGAGAATGCCTGGCTGGCCCCCTCCTCCGACATCAAGTGGGTGGACCGCGATGTGTCTTACCTGACTGAAAATAAGGACGCCATTCTGGAGCACTGGAATGAGCTGTGGGCTGAGGTCATGGGCTAATCCCTTTTGGGGGAAACACCTAGCTAACCTCTTCGTTTTACCTTGTAAGGATCGGGGTGGTCAGTGTTCTGACCACCCCGGTCTTTCTTGATACATCAGGGAGGATCTATTTATGCTGGAAACACTGAAACGGGAGGTCTGCGACGCCAATCTGAAGCTGGTAGAGTATGGCCTTGTTATTCTTACCTGGGGGAATGTTTCTGCTCTGTCTGAGGACGGCAAATTCGTCGTCATTAAGCCCAGCGGGGTGGATTATTCCTCCATGTGTCCAGAACAGATGGTCGTCACCGATCTGTCCGGAACCGTGGTGGAGGGCGAGCTTCGCCCCTCCTCCGACCTATTGACCCACCTAGAATTGTACCGTAGCTTTGCTGGCGTAGGCGCCGTGGTTCACACCCACTCTCCTTATGCTACGGCGCGGGCTCAGGCAGAACTGGATCTGCCGTGCTATGGAACTACTCATGCCGACTCCTTTTACGGTGCCATCCCCTGCACACGCCACCTGACCAAGCAGGAGGTGGACCAAGCGTATGAGGCCAATACCGGCCTTGTCATCGCAGAGACCTTTCGCCATCGGAAATTGGACCCCATGGCCATCCCAGGAGTGTTAGTATGCAAGCATGGTCCCTTCTCCTGGGGCATCAACTGCAAAAAAGCTGTGGAAAATGCCCTTATCCTGGAGGAAACAGCCCGCATGGCATTGATTACGACCCAGTTCTCCCCCCAGGCCGAGCCAGCTCCCCAGTATCTTTTGGATAAGCACTATTTCCGGAAACATGGGGCCAACGCCTACTACGGGCAAAATTAACCTTTGAGCTGTTCTTGAAAGGGCGGTGAGCCTATGATCGAAGCATTGGACTATTTCCGAGAGCTGAATACAGTATCTGTTTTGCTGAGGCTGACGCTCGCCATGCTGCTCGGTGGTATGATAGGTCTGAACCGGGGTCGTAAACGGCGGCCGGCTGGCTTTCGCACCTATATGCTGGTATGCCTTGGCGCCGCCCTGACCATGATCCTGGGGCAGTACGAGCACTATATCCTCAGCACCCTCTGGGAAGGACGCTATGGCCTGCGCACCGATATTTCCCGCATCGGCGCCCAGGTTATCAACGGCATCGGCTTTTTAGGTGCCGGGACCGTTCTGGTCACTGGAAAGCAGGAGGCAAAGGGCCTGACCACTGCCGCCGGTCTGTGGGCTTCGGCCTCCATGGGGTTGACCATTGGAGCTGGCTTCTACGAGTGTGTGGCTCTGGCATTTCTGCTGATCTTTCTTGCAGTCTGGCTGCTCCCCCGTCTGGAAGTTTTTATCATAGAGCGCTCCCGAAACATCAATATCTACGTGGAGTTCACCTCACTAGATGATATTGGTCAAATCATTGCCTGCATCAAAGCCCATAACTCCCATATTTATGATGTTGACATCAACCGTGACAAGGAGAGGGCTCGCCCCAGTGCCATTCTCTCCATCCGGCTGGAGGAGCGGATGCCCCACACCAAGCTTCTGGCTGATATCTCGGCGCTGGACTGCATTTATTCCATTGAAGAAACATGAGGGGGGAATCCGCCGTGTTATCCATATTTCATGAATTGCGTGATGTCACCCTGCTCTCTGTCGCTCTGCGTATGCTGCTGGCTTCTCTCTGTGGTGGAGTCATCGGCATCGAGCGAGAGTATAAACGCCGTCCAGCCGGCTTCCGCACCCATATTCTGATCTGCCTGGGTGCCGCCATCACTACTCTGACAAGCCAGTATCTCTATATGTACATGGGCTATGATACAGATATTTCCCGCTTGGGGGCCCAGGTAGTGGCCGGAATCGGCTTTATCGGAGCTGGCACAATTATTGTCACCCGTCGTCAGCGGGTCAAGGGGCTCACTACCGCCGCCGGCCTCTGGACCACTGCCATTGTTGGTCTGGCTATCGGCAGCGGGTTTTATGAAGGGGGGCTTTTCGCCACCATTCTTGTCATGATCGCCGAGTTGGTTTTCTCCAAGTTAGAATACCGCATCCTAAACCATGCCCCCGAAATCAACCTGTACATGGAATACACAGATTCCCAATGTCTGGACCAGGTATTAGTCCTGTTCCGGGATCTGGCCGTGAAGGTGCGAAACATGGAAATCACCCGTTCAACCGGCAGCGAGCGCCATAATGCCTGCGCCATCTTTACTCTGGCGCTCAATAAAAAGCACACTGTAGAAAGTGTGCTCAACTCAGTGCTCATGGTAGAGGGAGTTATTTCCGTGGAAGAGCTGTGACCCTGAAAGCCCATCTCTGCTTCCGGCCATATGGACAGTAAGTCTTACATCGTGGGAGAGGTAACGCAAAAGAGTTACCTCTCCCACAATCTTTTAAGGTCACAGGGACCTCGCTATGCTGTCGTAGCAGATGTGAGGCGTGGGTTTTGCCTGTTAGCGCCGGATCAAATACCTTTTCCCGCACAATAATGAAAGAAGCAGTGGAGCCAGGACAGGGATAACGTCAACTTTCTTTGTTGCGCTTAAGCATATTCCAAACAGTAGACCGGCACACGTCTAACCGCTTTGCGGCCCGGCAACGGTTGCCCGCCCGATTCATTTGGGGGGAATCGATGATCAGATCGCCCACCGCTTAAAAGAGACACTCCGCCCTAACCATCCGATTTCCGGCATCCTTATACCTACCGATTTGTGATAGAATCGTTAGAAAAGGAGACTGTACTGGCTCTATATGAAAAGAACGGTGGTGCATCTCTTGTCCGGAATATTACACAGCCAAAGATTTTTAAAACCACCGGCACAGCCGGTGGTTTTTTGTTGTATTAAAAGGTTGGAGAGGCAGTTGTATGCCTCTCCCGTCTTAGCAACTGGGTTCCATCTCTATTTTCTCACATATATCCTGGGTAATAGCAGGATTAAAGAGTCCTTACCTGAACGGTTCAGGTAAGCTGAAGGGGGTGATTATTTTGGAAAAGATCCAAGTAGTAGTTACGAACTAGGTCCATGGCATCCTGAATCAAGGGAGTGAGATAACCGTTTTTCTTGTAGATCAGAGAGAGCGGAATCATCAAATCTTGGGACCGCAGGTCAAAAGCCACCAATTCTGGTCGAGACATAGCATCCTTCAGCCCAGTCTCCACCATAAAGCAGAACCCCAACCCCTTAGCCACCAGCCCCAAAGCTGTACTGTTGTTGGTAGTATAAAGCCGGTCAGGAAAAAGGAGTCGGTTTCGCTCTAGAAAATTGTTCACTTGCCGGCCCACAGTCAGGCTGCGGCTGAGAGAGATCAAACGTTGTCTACTGAGAGGCTGCAGATCGAGATGCCTACCCGCCGACCACTGATCGAGAAAGTTCTGTGTTGCCTCGTTGTAACGGTTCATCACCAACAAAATGCGCTCATGGGCAATGACCTCCTGAACCAGGGTGTCTGGGATCCCAATCACAGCAGTGTTCATGATGGAAAAATCGACTTGCTCGTTGATCGTAAGGGTTGCCAGCTCGCTCACTGGAAATTCAAAGAGTGTCACCTGAGCCTGGGGATGCTGTGCCAAAAAATCGGGGAGAATTTCGGGAAGGAGGAGTGATCCCCGCCAAGTACCCAAGCCAATATTGAGCTCCTGACTGCGATTGCTGTTTAGACTACACAGGTCGGACTGGAGTTTCTGATACAAATGGTCGTTGCTCTCCAAATAACTCTGGTAAATACGTCCCGCTTCAGTAAGCTGAATGGGGTTCCGGGATCGATCAAAGAGTTTGACTTCCAGGGCGTCCTCCAGCTTCGCAATGTACTGGCTGAGAGAGGACTGAGAAATATACAGCTTCTCCGCCGCTCTGGATATGCTTTTTTCTCTGGCGATGGTTAAAAAATATTCCGGATTTCGATTGATAACCATAAAATAAATCTCCTTCCCAGAGCAAAGCGGATACCTTGGGGCACTAAAAAAATTAACTTATATGTCTATGACTTTAATCATTGTATCACGATGTTGATTGACTGACAAGGAGGCACTTATCTGCTGCGCATTTGTTCTCATGAGCCATTTTTCATGCCAAATATCTTCTTATGTGTCCAAAATTAAATTTTTTTATGGACCCTCACCCTGTACAGAGCAGAAAAGGATAGCAGGATGAAAACACGCTCCGGCATATCATGCCGGAGCGCTGCTAATTGATTTCAATTTAATCGTTCGTTTTCTTATTGGGGCGCAAATAACTGAGGAGAACCACTGCAACCACCATTACCGCGGCCACAACGCCAGCTTTTGGCATGATAAAATCATAGATCCATACAGAGGCAGGACCGTTCATGATGAACAGGCAGACAACCTGCACTAACAGCATGGCGATTAAGCTCAACACAAAGACAGTCAGGCAAACAGTATATATCACATCGAGCAACTTACAAAATCCCTTCATATCTTACCCTCCCTTAAGCGTTTGCAATAGGCAGGACTCCCAGAGCAATCAGTCCGCCCAGGATTGTAATCGGAATAACGTAATGGAACACGAGCGGGAAGAAGGTTTTACCTACATCTTTCACATCGGCTAGGCTGCAGGCGACAAAGATTGGCGGAGAACTGGGAGGAGACGCGCCCTCAGTGGACATCCAAATGAGGAAGGCGGCCAGCGCGGCCACAGGGCTGCAGCCCACACCCACCAGAGCGGTAAAAGCCACAAGGCCCGTAGCCATGGTGGTGGCTACACCGCCCAGAGGGCCTCCAACCAACGCTACCAGAGCACCCACAATGAACACCATAACCACCTTGGGCAGATCCAAAGCGGCCAGCAGAGCACTCAGATCGTCGCCAAAGCCGATGCTGGACAAAGCGCTGCTGCCGGCGATGGCGAACAAGAACACACCGCCCACTCCAAGGAAGTTGCTCTGTGTTTCTTTCAGCAACCCGATCCAGCCGCTGACGCTGTGAGGCAGACGCTTCCAGCCCTCAATGATGGCAATAATGCTCATAAGAATGGGGACCCAGACGACAATGCTGATAGAACCAACGCCATCTTCACCAAAGGACGGAATAGATTCCAGTACGCCAGCCAAGGGGCTCAAAGTGAGAACCAGGGGGACAATAATGCTGACAAACATCATCAGTGCGGGCCAATTTTTCTTCAGGGACTCGCCCAGAGGAAGAATTTGATCCTGTGGGGTGGCCTGGATATGGTTGCGTCCGACATAAAAGCGAACCACAAGCAGACGGTAGGCTACACACCAAAGGCCTGCAGTAAGCATGGCTACATAGAAAGTATCAATGGTGACCAGAGCAGCCACCTCGGCCATACCCAGCATCAGGAACATAGCCGAACTTGCGGGGAAAGACTGACCAGAGCCGGCGTTTCCAGCAGTCAGAGTAGCGGCAAGCTCTCTGGGCCAGCCGGTCTTAACCAGCCAGGGGATAGTAATGGTACCCACAGTCGCGGCGTTGGCGGTAGAGTTGCCTGACACCAGACCCAGCATTCCACTGGCCAGTACAGCCACATAGCCTGGGCCACCACGCAGACGACCGACAAGGGAATTAAGAATCTCAATCAATTCACCGATAATCCCTGTTTTTGTCATGATGGCCGACATAAAGACGAACATCATAGTGGCCACAAAAATTTCGTCAGTAGCTGCCGCACAGAATGCCTCTACAACCGTTGTAATGTAATTGTCGATTCCTCCAAATGCGGCCGCAACGAGAAAGCCCAGCAACATGGCCTCTGTGATAGACCGTTTGATTACTGCGTTCCACACAATAACGACAGCCAGATACACCACAAATGCCCATACGCCAATTCCAATTTCCAAAAGAACCCCTCCTTGTTATCATACTGGTACATTCAGGTTAAGGAAGCAATACACTTCCTACTCTTCTACGGTTTCACTTTTACGCGGATAGGCAATCCCCCTTTTTCTATCTACCAATCGCCTTTTGTGTCCCCTTGCCGACCATAGTTTTGTATCGTCAGCATCCCGGTTTCAGCTGGAAGCACAAAGTCGATAGTGGCTGTCATCATAACGTGTAGTCCAACATACCCCCTGCAGGCGCAGCCTGACCGGCTCTCCGTCCCTGTGCCTCAGTATTCCATAGGGTGGTCGTTGGCTTGAATATCTGCAATATTTACAGATTGACATATAAATTTTATAACATCTTTACATGTACTAAGACGGAGCAAGTTTTCCTCTCTACCCGTATGCTGCAGGGTAACAGGAGGCTATATAATGGATATTATGCACAAACTTATCCGCTTTTAATTGTGCATTTTCATTCTTTATGGTAGCAGTAACGAGAGATAAAGTCAATTTTAAAGTTGCCAATGGCGATATTAGCAAACTCTTATAATGCCACGGCAAGCCCGCACACTATAAGTTCTCGCTTATAGAAACATGTGCATTAAAGTATTGGAAAAGACGGTATCTATCAGGTATGCTGAAAAGCAGAACGAGGATGTTCACAGGCTGCCCGTGGCAATGCCAGACTGGGACTCAAAATCAATCAAATCTGGAAAGGAAGCAATCAGCATGGGAAAAATTTTAATTACAGAATCCGTTCACGCTGTAGGGCCTGACATTCTATCGAAAGCAGGACATCAGGCGGTCTATGCCGATCGGGATATGGATGTGATCCGCCGTGAAATCGTTGACGCGGACGCTGTCTTTGTTCGCATCATCGAGTTGCCCCAATCATTGCTGGAGACTGGGAAAAACCTGAAAATAGTCAGCAAGCACGGCGTGGGTGTGGATAACATCGACCTGGAATACTGCAAGAAGGCAGGGATCGCGGTCACCATTACCCCGGATGCCAACGGCCTGTCAGTCGCTGAACACGCCTTTGCTCTGATGATGTCCCTGTCTAAAAAAATCATTCCTGTCTCTAAGGCTTACAAGGAGATTGGATTTGCCGCTAAGAACACCTCCCCCTGCATGGAGATCTCCGGCAAGACTGTAGGCGTGGTAGGGCTTGGGAAAATCGGCACACGCTTTGCCAAAATGTGTCTCTACGGATTCGGCATGGAAGTGCTGGCTTATGACCCCTTTGTCACGGAGGCTCCTGAGGGAATTACACTGGTTTCCGACCTAAACGATCTGCTTTGCCGGTCTGATGTTGTCTCCCTCCACTGCTCCCTGGTAGATGGCACTCGTAAAATCATCAATCAAGAGCGGCTGTCCGTCATGAAGCCCTCCGCCCTACTTATCAACTGCGCACGGGGACCTCTGGTTGATGAAGCGGCATTGATCAGCGCGCTTCAGAGCGGCAAGCTAGCTGGCGCCGGCCTGGACGTCACCGATCCGGAGCCCGCCTCCCCAGACAGCCCTCTGTTCCAAATGGACAATGTCATCGTCACTCCTCACTATGCCCCCACCACCTTGGAGGCAGCCATGCGAGTATCCACGATTGCCGCAGAAAACATTGTGTCTTATCTTTCTGGCCGTGAGCCTGTGGGACGACTCATATAAGAGTTCTAAAACGTGAACAAACTCAATTATTTTTAACAGGTATACGAAGGAGGAAATAATTATGAGACTGGCAACTATCAAGTGGAACGATACGGAGATGGCCGGCATCGCAGCCAAGAACGGCATTCTTCCCATCCGCGCCCTGAACGCGGCCAAGGGCACCGCGTGGAGGACCGATATGCTGTCCCTGATCCAGGAGCAGCAGATCCCCGGCCTGACCGCCTGGTATAACGCCGGCGGTAAGGAGGAGCTGGAGTCCATCCCCGGCCTTGTCCCCGCTGACCAGGTGGTCTATGCTCCCCTGTACCGCAACCCGAAGCGGATCTTCGGCATCGGGCTGAACTATGTAGACCATGCCGGCGACATCGGCTCTGCCGCCCCCACCGGGTTCCCCGGCAGCTTCTTTAAGATGGCTGACACTCTGATTGGCCCCGCCGATGAAATCAAGCTTCCTACCCTGAAGGAAGCCCAGAAGACTACCGCCGAGGCGGAGCTGGGGATCATTATGGGCAAGGACTGCCGCGATGTGTCCGAGGAGAACTGGCAGGACGCCATCGTGGGCTATACCACCATCCTGGACATGACCGAGGAGTCCATTCTGAAGGGCAACGACTATGTCAGCGGCAACCCCCGCTACCTGTGTATCGTGAAAAACTTCCCTACCTTTTTCTCCTTCGGTCCCCAGCTGGTCACACCAGATGAGGTGCCCGACGTGCTGAAGCTGGAGGTCCAGTCCGTGCGCAACGGCGAGGTATACGCCAAAAATCTGGTGAGCAACATGACCCACCGTCCGGCCCGGCTGGTGTCCCTGCACAGCAGCATCCAGGGCTGGTACGCCGGCGACATTCTGTCCACCGGCACCCCCCGCGCCTTTGAGATCAACGACGGGGACATGGCCGAGTGCCGGATCTACGGTCCCGACGGCTTTGAGATGGAACCCCTGGTGAACCCCGTTGTAGACTTGAAGAAGCACCCTGAGAAAGCCTGAATCTGTACTTAAGTATTGCCAATTCTGTAAGGAGGATGAAACCCATGAAAGCCACCTTTGTTTTAACTCCCGCTGAGGCCCGCCGTCTGATTGCCAAGACGGTCATCCAGATGCCTGAATTCCAGAAGGCATGGAAGGAGGCCTATGTGCTGCTGGCCGGCGGCACCACCAACGCCTTCATCGCCCAGGAACTGCTGGGCGATAAGTCCATCGAGCCCGGACTGTGCACGGTGG
>CABIXV010000010.1 GCA_902362775.1 Clostridiales bacterium
CGGGGCATCAAGAAGTAATATCGCTGACTTTTAGGGCCGCCTCGGTCGTCACACGCGACGGCCGGGCGGCCCGCCCCTATATATAGCCTCTTTTGTGTCTCAATCATGCTTTTAGGATTTCAGCGGCCCCATTCCCATTAAGGACTTCGCTTGATTCTAAGTATGAGGGAAAGGCGCAAATTAGCAAGGAAGAAAAGACTATGCTCCCACCTGGGGAACAGACCTAAATCAGTCTCACTCCAGGGACCAAAGCGGTATGGACCGCGAAATTCCTCCATCATTCTCTTTCTGTGCTGCGGCAACATTCTGTTCATCGCTGGCATAGCCATGCCTCGTAGACGTTGTATATACAAAAGTGTAGTCCTTACTGTAAGAAAAACTACAAACAAAATTCAATCATGAGCTGTGTCGCAGGGGTCCCCCATTGTGGCACAGTTCTTTAATTTTTATAAAAACTGGTCAAAAGCTGGAGGTCGTGTAAGCCCCGTTTTATCTCTGGCTTTTCTGGATCTGGAGCAGGTAATAAGTAGAAAATTGAGTCGGGTATAAATTAAAACGCCCCACTTGGCAAAACATGGTTGCCCTGCAATTTTAATTTGCCAACCGGTAATTGACATGCGTTGAGACCCCCGCTACAATAGCAAAAGAACGAGAGGGAGGGATACTATATGACATCTGGTGAAAAAACCGTTTCACTGTTGAAATTACTTGGGCAGGCTCCCTATGTCCACAGTGTTACTGAACTGGGAGAAAAAATTGGATGCACAAAGAGCGGAACATGCAAACTATTAGCGGCCCTGGTAAAAAGCGGATTGGCTACCCAAACTGTAGATCGAAAATACACTCTGGGACCGGTGGTATATATTTTAGGAAAAACTTATGAGGATCACATCGGCTTATCCAAAATGGTTAAGCCGTATTTGGTGCGGCTACGTGATCTCACCGGGGAGAACGCCTCCTTCAGTATGTTGGTTGACGGAAAGGCCAACCTGGTCTACCAGGAGGAGAGTCTCCAAGCCGTCCGGGTGGCTGGCAGTGTGGGGCAAGAACGCCCCCTGTATGCCGGTGCCAACGGGAAGGTCTTGGGGGCCTTCCAGAGCGACGAGGTCATCCGTCGCCGCCTGATGGAGGAACCCATTACACCACTGACTGAGCGCACTATTATTTCGCCAGATGAGCTTTTGAAGGAGTACGCTAAAATTCGCGCACAGGGATATGCCATCAGCGATGGGGAATTGAGTATTGAGACCATCGGCATCAGCGCCCCCATTCGGGATGAGTCCGGGACCGTCTGGGCGGCTATCTCCATCGGCGCTCCCCGACTGCGGGTGGATCAGACCAAACTAGAACGGTACATCTTTTTAGTCAGGGAGATCGCAAAGGAGATGTCCAAGGATCTGAGCAGCGGCGCCATTGGAAATTCACTGTGACAACGCAGGAAACATCCCCGTACTCATTTTCCTATTAGGAAACAGTATCGGGGATTTTATTAAAAATTGTCCAATATAAATGTGGAATATTGATGAATTTTCTTTGATTTTCTTGTATATATTGAATATTTTTCTTTCTTATGATATCCTATATTCAGAAAATAAGTTTCCTATTTAGAAATATCATTAAAGAAGGAGTATAGGTTATGGATATCACACAAGTGGAAAAGGCTAATGAAGAGGTTGCCGCCCTGCGCGCCCAGCGCGACAAGGATTACGCAGAGTACGAGGCGGCTGGACGAGTCTGGGGTCTGGTCCCCCGGGAGCGGATCACTCGGATCAAATTTCCTCGCGTCAGCAAACAAATTATCGACGGCTACCTATCCATGGAGGACATGAGCACCACTGTCTCTGATGTACTGGACTCCTACGGGATCGACGGGGCCATCCCCACTTCTTATTTGAAGCCAGTGATTCCCGGCAGCAAAATCTGCGGTCCCGCGGTAACTATTCGGAATATTCCGGTCCGCAAGACACCCACCCAGGGCGCCCACGACCATGACTTCATCGCAATGTCTACCCGGGATATCTACTACCTAGGAGAGCCAGGCGACGTTTTGGTGTCCGACTTTGGCGGCAACCTGGATGTATCCAACATGGGCGGCCAGAGCTGCACCGTTGGCAAAAGCTGCGGCTTTGCCGGCAATATTGTCAACGGCTGCTGCCGGGATGTGTCCTCCATCCGAGAGATGGGTTACCCCGTATTCAGTTGCGGCACCACTCAGATCACTGGAAAGTTCCGCATGGAGTGCATCGAGATGAACGGTCCTGTCACTCTGTGCGGCAAACTGGTCATCCCCGGCGACCTAATGGTGGCGGACGACTCCGGTGTGTGCATCGTCCCTTATGAACTGGCAGAGCCTGTACTAGAGGAGTGCCTAAAGATCGCCGCCTCCGAGGAGCGGATGCGCCAACTGATCGTATCCAAGGCTCCTATTTCTGAATTGCGGCCTCTGTTCCGGGCACGGTATAAATAAGAAAGGAATGACACGAATCAGCGGTATCTCAGCAACCACATAGCCAATCCTCTCTTTCCTGCCTCCTGCTACCTCGTCGCGTTTACAGTTGTAAGGCCCTTGATCTGGCGGAAACTAAAAGATGAATTGGGAAATAAGCCTCAAATAATATAGTTGGAGGAATTCAATATGAAAAAAATATTTGCCGCTCTTCTTGCCTGCGCCATGACCCTGTCTCTCGCTGCCTGCTCTAATGGCAGTCCCACCCCTGGTGCTTCCTCTTCCGGCGGCTCCTCTACTGCTGGCAGCGGCGATCAAGATTTTGCGTTTGAGAAGCCTGTCACTGTGGTCGTTCCCTTCAAAGCAGGTAGCGCCACCGACAATCAGATCCGCCTGATGCAGTCTGACCTGGAGGACGCTCTCGGTACTACTCTCGTCATTGTTAACTCCGAAGGCGGCTCTGGCACGATCGGCACAACTGACTATTTGAATAGCTATCAGCCAGATGGGTATACAATCCTATACTCCTTGGCCACTCCCATAGTTTATAAACCACTGAGCGGAGATACCGCATACACCTATGACGATCTCCGTGGGGTTGCACTAACCTCCAGCCAGCCCATGTATCTGATCCTTGCCGACACCTCTCCCTTCCAGTCCGCCCAGGAAGTGCTGGACTATATTAAGTCCAATCCCGGCGAATTTACCTATGCCAACGTAGGTAACGGCGGAAACGGTCATTTAGCTTTTGCTTCCTTTCTGATGGGTGAGGCGCTGGAAGCTACCTCAGTACCATACACTGGTGGCACCGCCGACTGTTATACCGCCATGATGGGCGGCGAGGTAGATGCCGCGGTTTACGGCGAAGCAGATCTATTAGCCCGTCCCGAGTGCCACGGCGTCATTAATTTAGGGAGCAAATCTACGGTGGAGTCTCTAGTTGATATTCCCACTCTAGCCGACTTGGGCTACGAGGGCTACGAAACCAATAATATGGCCGGTTTTTTCTATCATAAGAATGTACCGGATGCCGCCGCTGCCGCCTTTGAATCCGCTGTAGAATCCGTCCTTACAGATGAATCGTTCGTCACTCGTGCCACCGAGGCCGGCTTTGTTCCTTACTTCGCCTCTGGCACCAAGTTAGACGAGATGGCGCACCAGGCAATGGAAACCTCTCAGCCAGTTATTGACTCTCTAGGCTGAAATATAAAGCGACGCGTTTCTAACCGCGGCCTGCTAGGCAACAGCTTGCGGGCCGCAGTAGAATAGAAAGGTAGTTCAGAATGCAAAAACGAAATTGTATTACCGCACTGATCTGTGCCGCTATCTTCGCCTTTTTCCTGATTCAGAGTCAAATGCTCAGCGATACTGCCGCATATTGGCCTACCATTATCTGCAGTGTTGGGTTAGCTCTATCCTGCCTTGAAATTCTGCTGGAAGGAATTAAATGGCGTCGGACGGCAGACCACCAGGAAAAGTTCTTCCCTCTGACCTGGGTGCAGACCAAGCGTGGTCTGGTGGCTTTAGGTATCCTGATCCTCTGGGTTGTTGGACTGAATACTATAGGCTTCCTTGTCACCTCTCTGGCAGCGTTGTGCGTCATCACCGTTTGGTTCGATCCCCAGAAGACGAAAAAGAATATCATTCGAGATGTAGCTTCCTGTGTGGTCATTGGGATTATTGTCTATGTCATGTTTGGGTATTTGGGCGTAAACTTCCCCAGGGCCCTGTTAATCTGAGGGGGGGAGAAGCATTTATGACTGATATTTTACTCTATTTTCTGGATGCTATCACGCCATTTCACCTAGCCATTACTCTGGCAGGTACTGTGGTAGGTATTATTATTGGCGCTCTGCCCGGCTTTACCGCTACCATGGCTATTGCAGTCTTGATCCCCATCACGTATACCTGGGACACTACGGCCGCCCTGATTTTTTTGGGCGCCATTTATTGTGGTTCTATGTTTGGCGGCTCCATCTCCGCTATTCTGATTAATACACCCGGCACCGCCGCCGCGGCAGCTACCGCCATGGACGGTTACGCTATGACAAAGCGCGGCCGTGCACACGAAGCTTTGATGGAGTCGGCTGTCTCCTCCTTTTGGGGTGGTATCGTCGGCAATCTCGCTCTGTTATTTTTTGCACCTGTTATGGCTAGGTGGGCCTTTAACTTTGGCGCTCAAGAGCGCTTTCTGATGGCCGCCTTTGGTCTGACTATCATCGCCTCCCTATCCACCAAAAGCATTATCAAAGGGCTGATGATGGGTTGCCTCGGCCTTCTCATCGCATGCGTGGGCATGGATCCTGTAATGGGGCGGGCACGCTTCACCTTTGGCAGCACCTATCTGATGGGCGGTATCACAATGATCCCAGTAGTGATCGGTTTATTCAGTGTTTCTCAAGTATTTATGAGTCTACGTGACCCCATCAAGCCAGCACGGGAAGATGATATTATCCGCTATAAAAGAGCTCGCTTTAAGTTGAGGGATTTCTGTTACTACCCTATCACTTATTTGTGGTCCTCCATCGTCGGGCTTGTCATTGGTATCATTCCCGGTACCGGCGGAGATGTCGCCAGCTATGTTTCCTATAATATTGGTAAGATTGTCTCTAAGGAACGCGATCAATTCGGGCAGGGCTCCCGTGATGCAGTGGCCGCCTGTGAAGCCTCCAATAACGCAGTCGTCGGTGGTACTCTGATTCCCACACTGACCCTGGGCATCCCCGGTAATGCCACCACCGCCGTTCTGCTTTCCGGACTAACTATCCACGGAATGACGCCAGGCTATGGACTGTTCACAGAGAGCGGGGATGTGACTTATCCCTTCATTATGTCTATGTTCCTTGCCAACTTGGCTTTTGTAATCATTGGTGTATTGGGGGCCAAATACTTTGCTAGGGTTACTTTAACTCCCCAAAATATTTTGGCTGCCTGCGTATTCAATCTAAGTTTAATCGGTTGTTACGCTGTACGTGGAAATGTAAAGGACGTCTATATCATGCTGATTTTTGGCGTGGTAGGTTATCTCCTCAAGCTGTACAAGTACAATGTGGTCCCCATTGTTTTGGGTATCATCTTGGGCGATATCGCAGAGGAGGCATTGCAGCAAGGTCTAATCCTTTACGATAATAATTTAGGATCTATGTTCTCCACGTTCCTACAGCGTCCTATTTGTATTGTATTACTTTTGATGATGGTAATATCTATCTCTGCCCCCATTATTATGGAATATCGCAAAAAGAAAAAAGATATTTCTCACGCAACGATGGACTGATTGTGGCGGAAGCAATAAGAGGAAGCCCGTTGTAAACTGTCCCACAGCAATCCGTCCCAGCCGCATTGTTCTGTCCCTGCTCATGGTTATCTCGTTGAGCTATCCTTATATCTCTCAATACTGCGCCAAGAAAAAGAGCCAGACATCGTAAGTTTTCTTCAAAGCCCATCTCAAACAGGGGAATGCATCTGATCAGGGAAGGCATTCCCCTGTTTTTTCTATTGGACCGCTGACCCCTACTGTAATTTAGAAGCAGCCATTTGAAAGTTTCAGAGGTCCTATTATTCCCCACCAAGTTTACCCCGGCACAGCCAGGGGTCTTCATATGCGGGCAAAGCTCTATATCACCAGCAGTGCCTGCTGGCGCTTGTTACGGTCCGCCAGCTGTGAGGAGGTTGTTACTTGCTACCCTTAAAAGGGTCTACAAATTTTTCATCGTGATCTGATCCTGTATCTTGTCTTTGTCCGACGGGTGCCTGATATACTCCGCTATTGCTTTTGCGTTCTTTCCAGCTGTATCAACATAATATCCTCTGCTCCAAAATTGTCGGTTCCCATATTTGTATTTCAAGCTTGCATATCTCTCATAGATGATCAGCGTACTTTTCCCTTTCAAAATTCTACAAATCCAGATACACTAATCTTTGGCGGTATACTTACTAGCATATGAATATAATCCGGACATACCTCTGCTTCTATTATATAATTCTTGCTTGTTTTCAACTGTTTTTTCTGTTTCACTTGCTTTTTAACATTTTTTGGCCCCGATACCTTCATGTGCTCCAAGCGGGGCTGCGGCAATTTATGTAGTTAAAAATGGTCTCATGCTATGGAGAGAGAGTTATAGAGGTAGATCTCTTGTCTTGCATGACTAACAAATACCACTCCCGGACATTTTAGAAAATACGTCGCATAAACGATATAAACCTACACTCTTAAATCTGCTTGCTCCTGTCACGCTTTACAACTTACGTTTATACCCCTGCCATTTTGTCTGACTCCAGCCCTGAGTTCCGATAGTACTCAGGAATTTTTGTATAAAGAAAACCACTCGCTAGGTGAGTGGTTCAAAAATCCTGTGGCGATGAAAAGGGAGAACATTTAGATGGGACTAAACGACATTTATAGTTTCTCTCATACACGGTAGAATTGCAAATATTATATTGTGTTTGCCCTGAGATACCACAGGAAAGTTATTTTATCGAGAGAAGAAAGTAGCGCAATTCTGGATGTGCACTTTGGCAAGCTGAAATACAAGGATTGGAGCGGACAAAGGCCATAGGGATAAACGCAGGGAACCTCTGTATGCAAGGATAAAACATATTACTGACGCCGGTGGGAAGATACCTGAGCCGTTGAACTCACCGGTATATAATCATATGTGTCAAATGCAAGACATATACAAAAAATGAAAGTGTCAAATTAAATAAGTATCTGGAAGAGTTGTGGAATCGCTGTGCTAGAAAGTAGGTGTAGTCCACTAATGCGGGTGTCGCAGTTTTTTACCTGCATATTTTAGAGCGGAGGACTGCCATTTGATGGTCCCCCGCTCTAAATGTTATTTACTTTGCTATGTTCTCGCAGAAATTCATGAAGATTTGTGCTACCTCGGCACGGGTGGCCCCGGCGGTAGGCGCCAGGGTGTTGTTCCCCTTGCCGGACAGCAGACCGGCGTTCACCGCCCAGTCCATGGCCTTCACGGCATAGCTGGAGATGGAGGAGGCGTCCAGATAGCCCTCTGTCCCCTTGCCGCTCTGGCTGGTCTTGTACCCCTCGTTCTGGGCGTAGCGGTACAGGATGGCCGCCAGCTGCTCCCGTGTAATGGGATCGTTGGGGCCGAAGGTGTCGCCGTAGCCGGACACGATGCCCTCACCGGCCGCCCAGGAAATGGCGTCGGCGTACCAGGCGCCCTCCGCCACGTCAGCGAAGTCAGCGCTGCCGGCCGCGGGCTTGCCCTCCAGGCTGTACAGCATCTGGGCCACCATAGCACGGGTCAGGGTGCTGCCGGGGGCAAACTCCCGGTCGGACACACCGGACATCAGGCCGTTGTCCAGGGCATAATCCACCGCCTCATGGTACCAGGCGTCCTCGTCCACATCCCGGAAGCCGGCGGCGGGGCAGGTATCCTGGTGATCGATCTCCACGAAGGAGGCCTCAATGGTCACCTTGGACCGGGGCATCTTGAAGGTATACTTGCCATCGCCCTTGTCGGTCAGCTCGATCTCGTCGCCGTTCTTGTCGGTGACGGTCAGCTCGTCCAGCTCATAGCCCTCGTCGGGCTTGACGGTGATGTTCACCGTCCGGCCGCTGGAGGCGCTCTTGGGGGACACGGTCACAGTTCCGTTTTCGATGTTCTTGTCCACACTGATGGAGTAGCTGCTGGAACCACCGCCACCGCCGCCACTGGTGCCGCTATTATCAGCGATAACATTTCTGGGATTATTGCCGATATAGCGGTACAGCGGGAAGTCCTTGGTATCAGGATCGTAGTCAATCAGACGATATTGATACAACGTGCCGTTGTAGCTAGAGCTGTCGCCAACGTCTGGCTCCATCAGCATACCAATAATATTTCCGGATTCCTGATCCATCGGAACCACAAGAGCACCATCGGAGAAGGTGATCCTTTCAGATTCTCTTAGGTCAGCTATACAACTCTTAGCTCCGTCATCCTTAATGTAGTAATATTGCTGCACATCAATGGCAGAACCGGCTGGGACCGTGTAGTATTCGGCGTTGTGATGGTCCAAAATATAAGTTAGCTCTTCGACCCAAGGCTCGCTAGCATCGACAACATAGGCTGTGGGACGGGTTCTAGAACGAACAATCGTATCCTGGAGATCGATTTTGTCGCGGCCAATCTCTTCGATATTACCGTAAATGTCCGCCACATATTCGGGCAACGCAGTAGGACTGGTGGCCTTACCGGAAGCACTCTGCTTTAGAACCAAGACATCGTCCTCATTATATGTCTTACCCTTCTCTACAACGTCTGCACGGGCATTGTTCACCGTGTCCATAATGGTCTTGCCATTGGCAGCAGTAGTTTCAAAAACAGACTTGGTTGCCACAACCTGACCATACACACGGCGCGGCATCGCAAACAAAGCGCCATCTGCGCCATGGCTCTCAATCAGGACAGAAATTGCATTACCAAGGCCGTAGTAAGCGCGGCCAATGGGGTTGTTGCTGGTAATCCCATAGTGGTATGCACGGAATCCGGTATCCAAAAGATCCTTGTGCATCTTATCTACGACCAAATTAACCGTAAGGTCAGTGACCGCAGGATCATCATTCAGACTGGTTGCGCCAGTGATCTGGAAATCGTTCAGAAGATACCGCTCAGGATCGTTTTCATAGTTGCCCATTTCAGAGAAGAAGAACTCGTGATTGTCGATAACTACATGAGGCATGAACTTATAGTAGGTTTCATGCAGAAGTGCAGTTTCCTCAGAAGTGACAACCATGTGGTCACGGTTCATATCGACCTCGTTATAATCTCCACGCCAGAAGAGGAAGCCACCTTCCACATTCACACGCGGGATCATTACAATGTCAATCTTATCCAAAATATTTTCGCCGTATTCTCCGCACAGTTCCTGAATCATGACAAGAGCACTCTCACCAGCAGCCGGCTCATAGGGATGGATCTGCGCCTGCTGCCATACGATGGGCAGTCCGCCTTCCTTCAGAATCTTAGCGGCATCCTCCATTGTTGCACTAGCGGGAATGTCCTTCTTGGTGAACACCAGAACGGGATACTCGTAGTTCAGGTTAGAAGTCTTTCCAGCACTGTACATGTGCATGTATTCACTCTTGGCTGCGTATTCCTGGATGAAATCCATCATCTCAGACTGTGTGGTCGCCTGGTACATTGCCCTGCCTTCCTGGAACGCAGGAGTCGTAAAGGGCTCATATCCCTTCAGGTCATCGGTGCCGAGCAGATGCTCCATCTCGTCGGTGCCCTCAATGGGGACAAGATGCTGGACACCTTGATCGAAGCCAGCCGGAGCCTTCTCTCCATTTTCACCGATAGGATTGTTGTTGCCGGTTTCGAATCCAGTTCCCGCACTGGGGCCAGTCTTGACCGGGATAGTTTTGGTTCCAGCATTCAGATCGTTGTCGTTGACGATAAAGAGTTTAATGATGTTATAATACTCACTGGGCTCGTTGCCGCGCACAAAGTAACAATAGCCGCCAGTTGCGTCAACAATGTACTTACCATCTTCGTTAGGCAGGATTTCCTTTAATTTGGGGTACTTGGCATTGCTGGGGTTCGTCAGAGCTTCAGGAACATCTTCAACAGTCTCAGCGGAGTTCTTCTGCGTCCACTGGGGGATCCCCTGATAAACATTCAGCTTGACTTCATCCTCCGGCACGTCAGCAGGGTACTCAAACACCAGTTCCACGCTGGCAGCTTCCAGGGACTCTCTGGGATTATCACCGGTATAGCGGTACAGCGGTACAGCGGGAAGTTTTTGGTTCCCTCATCGTAGTCTACAACACCGTACTGATAAAGAGTGCCGTCATATCCGGCAGAGTCGCCCACATCGGGTTCCACCAGCATGGCGATGACATCCCCGGCGACCTGATCCATTGGGAACACATAAGCGCCGTTGGGGAATGTAATCTCAGCTGGGTCTCGCAATTCTGCAATACAGCTATTCGTGCCATCGGCCTGCACAAAGTAATACTGCTGAAGCTCGACACTGCTATTACCAGCCAGTCTGTAATACTCCGCACCCTGATTATCCATGATATAGAGGATTTTGTCGATATTTTCTACATCGGCAGGAATGACATAAGCGGTGGGACGAACGCGGGTGCGAGTTCCGGTGTCATTCAGGCTAAGAGCCGCAGGGTTCTCTTGCTCCGGGGTCCCATCCATATAGTACCGGGTAGTGTTACTAGTATAATCGGTCTTTGTGTCACCGGATTTTGTCTGCTTCAAATAGAGCAAATCACCTTCGTCATAGGTCTTGCCTTTGGCGACGGTTTCCGCCCTGGCCTCTGCGACGGCCGCCTTCAACTCGTCGGCGTGGTCAGCAGCGCCCTTAATGTAAGACATAATCGCAGTTTCCTGGGAGAATACGCGGCGCTCGAAGTTGGTGCGCCCGGCTCCGATACCACGGGTCTCAACCAGGAAGGACGCACAGTCGTACAGGCCGAAGTATGCGCGACCGATGGGATTGTTGACCGTGGTACCGTAGTGGTCAACGCGTAGGCCGGCATTTTGCAGGTTCCGGAAAGTGTCGGCGCACATCTCCAGCGCAATCTCAGTAACCTCGGGATCGTTGTTCAAACTGGTGGCGGGCGTGGTCTGGATATCATCGCCGTTTGACATTCTGGGCTTTCCAGAATCTTTATCTGTCGTAGCGCCGTAGAAGGTGAACTCGTGGCCGTCGATGACCACCTCAGCCATAAAGAGACGATAGGCAGTGTGCAACTGAGCCAACTCGTCAGCCTTCAAGGACATATGATCGCGGTTCATGTCGAAACCGTCATAAGTCGCACGGCTGAACAGATAGGAACCGTCTGGATTGATGCGAGGCACCACTACCAGATTGATCTTATCCAACAGAGCCTTAGCTTCAGGATCATTGATGAAGTTATCTACAACGACCAGAGCACCCTCGCCAGAAGCGGGCTCGTTGGGATGGATTTGAGTCTGATACCACACGGTCAGCTTGCCGTTTCCACGGACCAGCTCGGCAGCTTCTTCCAGGGTGGCATCTTCTGGGATTTCGGTATTGGAGAAGATAGCCAGAGGAATATCGAAGTGGTAGTTGGGAGTTTCGCCTGCGGAATAGAGGTGCATGTAATCGCAATTCTTATCCCGGTCCTGCATAAAGGCCACCATCTCGTTCTGAGTGGTGAACTCGTGATCAGCATCTGTTCCGTCAAAGGCGGGGGTTTGATATCCCTGGTCCTCGATGGTAAAGTGCTCCAGAATTTCATCGGGCCAGATGCACAACATAGCGTCACGGGAGTCCATCTGGTAGGAGTCAGGCGCATGAGAGGGCTTCACAGTGGGCTGGTAGCCGTCGCCAAACTCATCGTCATTGCTGCCCAAGGGGCCGCCGACCACCTCAATAGTCATGCCGGCATCAATCTGCTCCTGAGTAATATTGACGATCTTCAAGATGTTGTAGTAACCGTCGCCGGAGAAATGATAACTGTATACGCCTGGGTCAGTAATGGTATACATGTCATCCACATCCGCAGAAATCTCGGTCAACTTTCCCCCTTCAATCATGGCCTCCAAAGTGTTGCTGGAGGAAGTGGGAAATCCCTTATACAATTCCAGCGAAGTGGCAAACTGATTTACGTCGTCAGGATAAGTAAAGACAACTTTACCCTTATCGTCATCAGCCGCATCGTGCTCAACTGCGTGCTCAACCAGAGCCCGCAGAGGGGCGTTGGACAAATCCTGGTCCACGTCAGTGTCTCTGGTATCCTCCAGAGCGTCACGCTCAGGATGCCATTGAAGCGCCAGAGCGAATGTAGCCTCTTGGTACTCCACGGCCTCGATGATGCCGTCGGAGGACTTTGCCACTACGGTCAGTCCCTCGGCCAGATTTTCAGGATCGATGGACTGGTGGTGGGCAGTGGCAATCAGCTCGATCTCATCAGAACCGATAATGTCATACAGCCACTCGGAATCCGTCGCAATACCTATGCCATCGCCCTCTGTGCCGGCGTCCAGTTCATGATAACCCTTACCGCCGCTGTGGACCAGCCCGTCAATCTGTACGCGCAGGTGACCAGCTTCACAATCTTCACCGAATTCGGTGTAAGTTCCAGTCCCTTTGTCGTAGGTGCTGCCAAGTTTTTCTCCGTCCTCGTCATACTTGGTGTAGCCAGTGTCCTGTACCGAGTTAGCCAGGATTTCGGGGATTCCTTCAAGGCCGAACTCTTCACAGACGGTTTCAAGCTGGGCCATTTCCTCCTCAGAGGGGCCGGAAAGAACACCAGTGACGCGGGCAGGAGAGATCTCTCCTTTGAGCACCTGCTGACCCAGATAATAAGGTACGTCCTGGATCAGTTTGCCGCCGAGGGCGACGTTGAAACCCTGCTCACCCCGGCAGACGGCCAGCAAAGGCACGTCTAGTTCAACAGCCTTACGCATCAGGTAAATATCTGAGGTATCACGGGCGTCGTTCCAGCCGGAAGACCCGTGGGGAGTTTGTATTTCATGATAGAGGTCAGGATTCCAGTCCTCTCCGCCAGTAAAGAAAATACCGTCAATAGAGGAAAGGACATCTGCGGCCTCTTCTTCCGTTTTCACCTGTGGCAGAAAAACGGAAGTGGCGCCGTTGCGCTCAAACGCCTCAGCGAAGCCCCTGTAATCACTTCCAATGGAATCTTTCTTCCAGGAAATTCCGACAATGGGGCGTTCGGTAATGGATTGTACCACGATCTCTGTAACTGAACCGTCTGTAATGGTTAGATCTGCGGTAATTGCATCGCCGAGGTCATCAGGCGTGCCGAGGGCGGTTTTCAATTCGCCAATGGAGCTAATGCCCTCTCCTGACACATGAGTTGCCTCTGTCATTGCGGAGGAATAAACTACGTTGTACTCTAGCTCATTATCTGCATTGATCGTGTAAAGAATGGCATCTTCCACTTTCGAGCCCTGTGCGGCGGGCTGTGCAGAAACGCTCACCGTCAGCAGCCCCATAAGCATGGCGAGCACCAAGAGCATACTGATCATCCGGGATGCGCGTTTGCTGGGAACGTTCATTTTTTGACCTCCTTTTATGAATGTACTGTGCGTCAGGACGCCGAAGCAGAAATTGCAGTATAGGACAACTCCCCATTTACCTCCTTACTTATTTTAATACATCTGCTATCGGCGTCCTGAAAAAGTGTACTTTTCCAAATTTTGGACAGCACATCTTTCCAACGTCAAATATAGCATTAACGCCTAAAAAAAGCAACAATTTAATTTTGTTTTTAATGAAATCTCTAAATTTATAAAAGTACACTTTTAAAAATATTGAAGCGACAGATAGCATAGACTAATAGATACGGTTCCTTGCCGCCTTGAATGTCGCTTATGCTGTAATACAGGATCAAATTTGACCAGAGCATAAAGATATGGGTGCTGAATAGTACCTGTTTTCTTTTGCCGGAATGACTATATAAGGGCCGTACTGTCTGTACGGCCCTCTTTCCTGTTTCACCGCGGATGGTACGTCCCTTCACAGGGTTGATTTTTCCTTGTTTATCTGGGACTTTGTGGCCTCCTCCATCATGTTTTTCTCCCAAAGATTTCAGGCATTTATGCAAGAAACCGCACTCCTGACAGGTAATATTGTGCTGAACAGGAGTGCGGCAAATTTAAATATTCAATTATGCGGTACAGGACTGCGGCGCCGGTCAACATGGCCGGATAGAACGTTATGGCGGTCCTGTTTATTGGTTTTCCCCCCGATATACTTCCCTTAGCACAATGCTTTTTTCTGAGTCAGGAGCCAAAAATCAGAACGATCCTGATTTTTACCCGACCGGAAAATCATTTTTTATTTGCGCCAATTGGATCTATTCAACCATAGATTACAGGATTACAGTTTGGAAGCGGCTGGCTTATCCAACAGGATGGTGACGTCTGCATGAAGTTGCAGCAGTGAGGCAGGGACCATGGTTGTGATCTTGTTGCCGCACATATCAGCCACTGCCTGAGCCTTGCTCTCACCATTGGCCAGTAAGACAATTCGCTCGGACTGAAGAATAGTTCCAACACCCATCGCAATATACATACCAGATTCCCTGCTTTCTGGATGGCAACGAGGTTCCAGAGTCTGGTTGGGGCGATTCATACCAATGTGGGCGTCGCTACCGATACCAAGCACCTGCATATCCAGCCGTCCGTCTGGAAGAGATGTAAGGATCTCCTCATACCTAGCACTCTCAGCTTTTAAATCAATTGCCTGACTGTCAGGAAGGATCAGATGGTCATCCCTGCCGTCCACATGATCCAAAAGATGCCGGTGAAAATAGCTTCGACAGGTCTGCTCGTCCATTCGGGGGAGGCCGCTTTTTTCCTCCAGATTATATAGCCACGCTTCGTTAAAGGATACACTGCCTTCCCGATACAACTTTACCAGTTCAGCAAACATCCCGATGGGAGTGCTCCCAGCGGTAAGGCCAAGTCGGCTATTTGGTTTAATCAACAGCTGAGCAGTGATTAAATCAGCGGCGGCACGGCTCATTTGTTCGTAAGTGTCGTAGACTCGGATTTTCATATCAACATACAACTCCTATGTTTTTTGTCTTGAGTACCAGTATTATATATGAAGATTTATTCACCTGGCAACAAGATTAGATATAACTGTAACAAATACAGCCTAAATGTTACGGCAAAAAAGGCAGTTTCATTGTTGAAACTGCCTTTTTTAGTTGCTTATATTTATGGCGCAATGCAGTTGAACTTTGTAATGATCCGATAGACAATGATGGTCATCTCTTCAATGCTCTCCTGCATTCCTTTTTGCAGCCAGTCTGTAAGAATCTTCATAAACAGGCCTACTAGGGCAGATATTTCATAGGAGTTTTCAAAGCCGTATGCAGAAACCATTAAATACAGGTTGGAACTAATCTGTTTTTCCAATGCATCGGAAAACCGTGTCATCATATTGTGCTTTTGGATGCAGTTAATCAGCTCACGATGTGTCTGGAAAAAAGTAAAGTAGCTACGAATAAGGGATGGAAGATAGAATTTTTTCTCTCCAATTTCGACCAACCCAAATTCAGACATTTCCAAATAATCGAACAACACATCAGACAAATCAGTATAGTTTCGGTAGAATGTGACTCGGGCTACACCAGCTGTCTGGGTAAGCTGCGATATCGTAATTTCCGACAAATCCCGGCTTTTCAACAGCTTGAGCAAGGCTAACTGCATCCACTTGCGGGCCAGCAGATTTTGTGGGTTATTTGATGTTTTCATGATACAATCCACCCATGTTTGTTACAGTTTGTACTAAAAGAGTTGCAATCCAAGTTTCATGTCATTATAATGGCAAAAAAATTTAAACTATAAGATTTTACTCAATGTTTATCGTCAAAATGCACAAATTTATTGTATCATCTTTTTCATTAAAAATCAATAATCTCGCAAGCTCTTGGAAAATAATCCCAACAATATTTTTAAAAAGGAAGGAGGTGTAACAGTAATGATCCCTATCATATTAGCAACACATGGCGACTTTGCACGCGGCATTAAAGATGGCGCTGAGATGCTGGTAGGCAAGAGCGAAAAAGTAGAGTATGTTTCGCTACAGCCTGGCGACGATTTCGGCGTTTTCCAGAAAAAGGTATCGGACCGGGCCAGAGAACTGGATGAGGGAGACGGCGTTTTGGTCCTAGCTGATCTGCTGGGCGGAAGTCCCTATAACGCAGTAGCCTTAACCATGGTGCGGGACGATGTTCATATTGAGTGCCTGACAGGCCTAAATATGAGTATGTTGCTCACCGCTCTGGATCAGAGGGAATACTGCAACCTGCTCCAACTGGTGGAGGAAAGTAAAATCGCCGGAGTGTCCAATATCGTCAGTGTCCGGGAAAAGTTGATGGAGCAAGACGAAGATGACACTGAGTAACAAAGACGCAGCGCAATTAAATCTGGGAGGTAATAAATCGTGGCAAACATCAATCTGGTCCGAGTAGATTTCCGACTCATCCATGGGCAGATCATCACAAAGTGGCGCACCGCGTTCAGCATTAACAAAATCGTGGTCATCGATAACATTTTAGCCGCGGATGATTTTATGATCAAGGTCTATGCGTCGGCTGCCCCGGCCAACACCAAGGTGAAGGTGTACTCTGAGGAGAAGGCCCTTCGCCTTTGGAATAAAAACCGTTTTGGTGAAGACGCTGATGTACTAGTCTTGTTTAAAGATATTGATACCTGCTATCGCTGCATCAAGGCAGGGATTGATCTGAAGGAGATCCAACTGGGGGGCATTCCCCATACGAAAGAGCGTAAAACCATTAAAACGGCAGTCTCCCTGGGGGAAAAGGAAATGGCCTATATCCGAGAGCTACACGATGAGCTAGGTGTAAACTTCACAATTCAAGTGGTCCCTGAGGACGACAAAATGGGATACAACGCCATCGTGAGGAGTTACAGCAATTAGAAATAAAAGGACGAGAAATGGAGGTATATACAAGTGGATAATATGTTTTGGGTCGCAGTATTTTGTGGATTCTGGTACGGCTTCTCTGGTTGGAGGCCGGGCTACAGCACCCATGAGATTTGGATGTTCCCTCTGATGCCTGCCCTGCCTATTGGATTGCTGATGGGGGATCTGTCTAACGCTCTTATTATAGGCTGTGCTATTAGTATGATGTATGTTGGCCTGGTAGCCCCCGGTTCTGAAATGCCTGCCGATATGTCTCTGGCCGGCCTGATCGGTATTCCCTTAGCGTTGGCCATCGGTGCTGACACAGGCACAGCCATCAGCATCGCAGTTCCCTTCGGTGTACTCGGTGTCTTTCTGAACCAACTCCGCCGCATCATTAACTGTCACCTTGCCCGTATGTCCGACAAGTACGCACTGCAGGGCAACACCAAAGGTATTACCGCCTGTGCTATCTGGTGGCCTTTAGTCATCAACATGGTAACTAAGTTCCCCTTCGCATTTGCCGCGGTTTATTTCGGCGCTGATGTGGTGCAGGCTGTTATTGATATGCTCCCTGCTTTCGTGATGAACGGCCTGTCCGCCGCTGGCGGTCTGATGCCTGCCATCGGTTTTGCTGTATTGATTCGTCTAATCGCTACCCCAAGTATTTTCCCCTTCTTCTTTATCGGCTTCTTTCTGGTCAAGATCTTCGCAGTCTCCTCCATCCAAGCCGCCTGCATTGGAATCCCCATGGCTATCATTATTGTGCTGATGTCCAAGGAATCTCAGGATGAGACTGTCCGCCGTGCCGTTACACTGGCCGGAATCTCTACCGACGATGATGATGACGACGATGAGTGAGGAGGAAACACAATATGAAGCAGAAAACTGTCAAAGAGAACTCTAAAATTACCTTCCGTGATCTGTGGACTGTGTTCTGGCGCTGGTGGCTGGTGTGCGAAATGTCCAACTCTTACGAGCGTATGCAGTCTATCTCCTATTGCTTCTCTCTGATCCCTGTTTTGAAAAAGCTGTATCCTAACCGCGAGGATTTTATCGAGGCAATGCAGCGCCATTTGATCTTTTTCAACTCGGAGGGTATCTGCGCCAACGTGATTCTGGGCATGAGTGTAGCGATGGAAGAAGAAAAGGCCGAGAATCCTGAGTCTGTATCCAGCGAGAGCATCATCGCCCTAAAGTCTGCTCTGATGGGGCCTGTAGCTGGTATCGGCGATACTGTGACTTGGGGTACCGTAAAGCCGCTCGTCTTCACGATTGCCCTTACCGCCAGTGCCAATGGCTCTGTACTGGGGTGGTTACTGATGTTCCTCTTTGTCCCTATCACCGTAGCTTACGGGTGGTTCCTTATGATCATGGGCTACCGACTGGGTAAGGACGCGCTAAGTAATCTGATGGAGTCTGGCTGGATCAACCGCATCATCTCTGGTGCCAGCATCCTAGGCCTATTCATGGTAGGCACACTGGCTGCCTCCTATGTTGACCTACAGTTAACTGGCACATATATGAGTGCTGGTGTGGAAACCACCTATCAGAGTGTTCTGGACGGCATTATTCCCGGCATGATACCTCTGTCTGTCATTCTAGGTATTTATTATTATACGAAGAGAAGAGGCCAGCGATTCGGGATGATGATTTTAACAATCTTAGCGTCCTGTCTGTTACTGGCTGTACTCGGTCTTGTGGGATGATTCCATACTGAGCACAAAATTTATAATTTAGGAGGTGGTTATAGTGAAGGATCTCATGGCAGTGGTGGCTGGTGTGTTCGGTCGTCGATATACCCAAAAGCAGAAGACCTCGTTTATGAATTACATTGGGACCCGGGCCCAGGAATTGGGGGACAAAGCCGTCGCAGATGGGTTGGATCAGTCTGGCGCTTCCGCTTGTCGGAACATCTACCTGGGGAGCCTGAATCATGCAGATTTTATTCTGACCGCCCCCTACGATACACCTGCCAGGACACTTTTTTCGGGAGTGGGATATTACCCTTTGTCCCCTAGAAAGAACATGACTTGGGACAGCTTGTCCCTTGTCTTAAGCGCCCTTTTAGGCACTGCGCTGGTGGTTATCTATGTTCTGTTCGTCCTGCGGCGATTTCTCTCTATCGGTGGGACTCCGATGTGGTTGGCACTGGCCGGGATGCTGGCAGTATCGGCGGCGGCATTTAAGCTGGCAGCTGGTACTGCCAACCGCAGAAATTTTTCCAGAAATAGTGCCAGCGTAGTAGCGGCTCTGGAGTACCACAAACGCTATGGCAAGAAAGTCGCGGTGGCCCTTTTGGACCGCAGTTGTTGCTCTTATGCTGGGTATCGCCAGCTGGCTGAGAGACTTGGAGGCCTGGCCCAGAGTAAGAAAATCGTGGCCCTGGACTGCATAGCCAGCGGACCGGAAGTGCATGTCCACTGCGGCCGTCTAGTGGGTGAGCTGCTGGAAAAGGCTCCCTGGGATGATATGAATCAGCTGCATATCCTGGATGGAGAGCCGTTGGAGCGCACTATTTTAAAGCTGTTTCCCAAGGGCCTTCTGATTACAGGAGGTAGTTGGAAAACCGGCGAAACTGTGATTTTGAATACCCGTAGCGGGCGGGATTGTGAGATTGACCTCGATAAATTGGATCGAACCATTGAGATGCTTCGGGATATTTCGGAGCGCCTCAAGTAAGGAAATTTAAAATACGGAGGAGGACCCCAGATGAGAATCGAACAACATCCTGTCTTGGGCACTTACGAAAAGGGGCCGCTGGTAACATTTACTCTGGATGGGAAAGAAATGACAGGATACGAGGGGGAGCCTATTGCGGCAGCTCTTCGGGCTGCCGGCGTGATGGTTCACCGACATACCCTAAAAAAAAATGAACCTAGAGGTATTTTCTGCGCCATTGGCCGCTGTACGGATTGTGTGATGATCGTAGACGGCGAACCCAATGTCCGTACCTGCGTCACCCCTCTTCGGGCGGGTATGAAGGTGCAGACCCAGTACGGTGTGTCCGCAAAGGAGTAAGGTGCCATGAAAAGATATGATTTGATTGTGATAGGCGCTGGCCCTGCGGGCCTCTCAGCAGCCATTCAGGCTGCTCGATACGGCGCTAAGACCGCCGTGTTTGATGAAAATGCCAGCCCTGGTGGTCAACTGTTCAAACAGATTCACAAATTTTTTGGGTCCAAGGAACACAGGGCCAAAATCCGGGGCTTTAATATCGGAAAGCAGCTTCTGGAGGAGGCGGCTCAAGCCGGTGTTATCGTTCATCTAAACGCGGTGGTTATGGGTATTTATGACAACAAGGAAATCCTGGTGAGCATGGATGGCCAGACTGCCCACTACAAAGGAGATACGATCATTGTAGCCACCGGCGCCCGTGAGAATATGATTCCCTTCCCGGGTTGGACTCTCCCCGGTGTCATGGGGGCAGGAGCCGCTCAGACGATGATGAATCTCCACGGCGTTCAGCCTGGGCAGAAGGTTCTGATGGTTGGGAGCGGCAATGTGGGGCTGGTGGTAGGATATCAGCTCATACAGGCCGGTGTGGAGCTGGCAGCCATCATTGACGCTGCCCCCCGGGTAGGCGGGTATGGTGTTCACGCGGCCAAGGTAGCCCGTATGGGTGTGCCCTTTCTCATGTCCCACACTGTGGTCCGGGCAGAGGGCACCGAGCATGTCACCGGGGCAGTCATTGCCCAAGTAGACAATCGCTTCCAGCCTATCCCTGGAACGGAAAGACACCTGGAGGTGGATACCATCTGCATGGCGGTAGGCCTGAGCCCCATGAGCCAGCTGGCTGGTATGATCAAATGTGAAATGACTGACCACGGTGGTACTGTCCCTGTGGTGGACACTAATGGAGAGACCTCTATTCCCGGTATCTATGCCGCTGGTGATGTAGCCGGTATCGAAGAGGCCAGTTCGGCCATGATCAATGGCCGGGTGGCTGGCACCGCCGCCGCCACTCGCCTGGGCTATTTGGAACAGGATGTCTGTGACAAGGAAGTGGCTGAACTGAAGGCTTCCCTCCAGCAACTTCACGAAGGTATGTTCAGCCCAGCCAACAAGGGACGAACTGATCTGACCCACACTGATGAGGGGATTCCCCTGTCTGCTAATCTGCTGAAGTTTGGCTATGTGACGGATGAGGAGATCGAGCGATATCCTGGTGTTAAACATAGCGCAGGCATCCATCCAGTCATTGAATGTACTCAGAATATCCCTTGCAACCCCTGTCAGGATGCGTGTAAGTTTGGTTGCATTCAAGTCGGCGACACCATTACTCGCCTTCCAGAAGTGAATACCAAATCCAAGTGCACCGGCTGCGGTATGTGTGTGGCCTCTTGTTCCGGCCAAGCTATTTTTCTGGTGGATGAAGACGCCGGTGAAGACTATGCCACCGTTACCATGCCCTATGAACTGCTTCCCTATCCCCAGGTGGGGGAGCTTGGTACTGCCTGTGGCCGGGATGGCAAGCCGGTCTGTCAGGCCCAGGTGCTGTCCTGCCGTACTAGCCCGATCTATGACAAGACAGCATTACTTACCATCCGCGTGCCAAAAGATATGTCCATGAAAGCAAGATTCTTCCGAAGGGAGGAGTGATAGTATGGAGATTTTTGATAGAAATTTGGATCTGGGTCCCTTTGTCCCAGGACCCGACGATGATATGCTAGTCTGCCGCTGTGAGGAGATTACCAAAGGTGAGATCCGTCAGGCTATCCATGAAGGAATGTTTACCATGACAGAGATTCGCCGCTATCTTAGGGCAGGAATGGGGCTGTGTCAGGGAAACACCTGCGGCCGTATTGTGAAGGGAATTATTGCGGCGGAGCTGGGTCGGCGGCCTGCGGAACTGGAGGACTGTACCCCTCGGGGTCCTGCTCGCCCTGTTGTGGTGAAGATATATGGAAACGAGGTGTTCAACCGTGACTAATACCGCAGATGTTATCGTTATCGGTTCTGGGATTATCGGCAGTTCCACCGCTTATGAGCTATCTAAACGAGGGAAAAAGGTTATTGTATTAGAGAAGTACAGTAATGTAGGCGACGGCGCCTCCAGCCGGAACGGTGCAGGAGTTCGCCTCAGCGGACGTGTGGCCCCAGAGTCGTGGTTGGCCTCCAAAGCGATCAAAGACATCTGGCCCACGCTCCACGAAGAGTTGGATGCAGATTTGGAATATCACAAGCCAGGGTCACTTGTCTTGGCTCACTCAGAAGCTCAAATCAAAGCCTGTATGGGTACCATAGAAAAAAATAATCTCGCGGATGTAGAATCACGCCTTATTGATGGGAAAGAGGCCCGGGAGATCTGTCCTTATCTATCCGACTATGTGGAAAAGGCGGTGTGGTGTGCCGAGGATGGATACGCAAACCCTATGCGCACCACACTGGCTTACTACCGGGCAGCAAGAAAGCTTGGTGTACGCTACATTACTGGCGAAAATGTGGTATCACTCGAAAAGTTCCGGGGGCGTGTTCGCCGGGTCGTCACTGAGGCGGGCAACGTCTATGAAGGGGAACAGGTGGTGCTGGCAGCCGGCTTCAATTCCCGCCGCATTGCGAAGACAGTGGGGATCTGGATTCCCTTCCTTAAGCGGGTGGATGAGTGTCTCATCACTGAGATACAGCCAGCTATGTTTGATACCCGTATCTCTTGTGCGGATGGAAATTTTTATGGACACCAGACTCGGCATGGCTCCTTTATTTTTGGTGGAAATACCAATTTGGAGCGTTACGAGGAGTGCTACGATGACAAGCCTATGAATACCAACAAGCAGACCTCAGACAAGTGTCGTATCATCGGTCAATTTGTTCCTGCCTTAAAGGATGTCAAGGTAGTTCGTCACTGGGCAGGCTGGCTGGACTCCATGGTAGACCGACTGCCCATTATCCAGGAAATGGACGAGGTGCCTGGCCTGATACTGGCCTGCGGTTTCTCCGGACACGGCTTTGCCATCGGCCCTGCAGTGGGCGTGGTAGTCAGCCAGATCGCTATGGGTGAAGCTCCTAGTGTAGATATATCCTCCCTGAACTATGATCGATTTAAACCGTCAGGATGTTGATAAAATGAGGATCGCGGGAGTTATTTTTGATATGGACGGCCTCATGTTCGATACTGAGCGGCTGGTCCAGCAAGCTTGGCGGCAAGTAGGTCAAGAATTAGGGCTGGAGCTGGTAGATGGACTACCCGATATGATGGGAGTCAGCGTCCGTCAGGCCAATCTGATGTTTAAGCAGCAGTTTGGTGAGAGCTTCGACTACTATGGTGCTCGCCGCCGTCGCACCGCCCTTGTAGAAGATGCTATAGCCAGAGACGGGGTGCCAGTCAAGCCAGGGCTGTACGATATACTGCGGTCCTTAGCAGAGTGGAAGATTCCAGCGGCGGTAGCTACATCTTCTGATCAAGCTGTAGCTGAACGGTATTTGGAGATGGCCCAGGTCCGGCAGTACCTCACTGCGGTTGTCTGTGGAGATATGGTGGAGCGCAGTAAGCCGGACCCACAAATTTTCCAGATAGCAGCTGAATTGCTAGGTACTAAACCGGAGGAAACTGTTGTGCTGGAAGACAGTTTTAACGGGATTAAGGCAGCATCCTCTGGTGGATTCCTGCCATGTATGGTGCCCGATCTGAGGCAGCCTACCCCTGAATTGGCCCGGCTTCTGGTTCGTCAGTTCAGCAGCCTTTCAGATGCCATTGAATTTATCGAGATATTTCGTTTACGGAACATTTGAAAAGGAGAACGTGTGTCCTATGGTCAAACAAGAGATTGTTGTGAATAACCAGAGCGGGCTCCACGCCCGACCTGCAAACGAGTTTGTCAAAATGGCCGCCCACTATCCCTGCAAAGTGACCCTCGCCAAAGGGAGTAAGAATTATAATGGAAAATCTATCGTCAGTGTCCTGTCCGCTTGCGTCAAATGTGGTTCTTCAATCGAAATTGTCTGCGATGGAGAGCAGGAGGAAGAAGCTCTGCGCGACTTGGTACAGGCTGTAAAGTCCGGATTGGGCGAGTAAAAGGATGTGATAGGAATGGCTGTGGTCTACCGTGGAACCCCTATCTCACAAGGAGTAGCGCTGGGGCATGTGCTGACCGTCAAGGAACTGTTTTTGAATATCCCTCAACAACCGCCGGACGACCGTGTTGCGGAGGTTGGCCGCTTTTGCGATTGCCACCGCGCCGCAGTGGAAGAAACTCAAAGTCTGCTGGAGAATGCAAAGATCTGCCTTGGTAAAGACGAGGCCAATATCCTGGATGCACAGCTTACCTTCATCCAGGATGAGTTTTCGGTGATTGAGCCTATCAAGGAAGCCATCGTTGAAGAGGGACTCAACATGGCACAGGCGATTGACTGCGTCCTGAGTAAAATATCCAATCTCTTTCGACAAGCGGATGATGAGTATATGCGCCAGCGTGCCGCCGATGCTGAGGATATTCGCCGCCGTCTGCTTACCCACAGCCTGGGCCTGACAGAACAAAACTACAGCGATTTGCCTCCAGATACAATTCTGGCGGCGCGAAATCTTACACCTTCTGATACCATCCGAATGGATCTGGCTCATGTGAGTGCTATTATTACCGAGCAGGGGGGCTACTACTCTCATGTAGGCATAATTACGCGTAACCAGGGGATCCCCTCTGTCAGTGGGCTGAACGGTATTCTTACACAGCTTCAGGATGGAGACGAGGTTATCGTCAACGGCAACGACGGTACCGTCATTGCCCAGGTTGGTACGGTAGAGCGGAATGAGTTTTATGATCTTCTGCGTCATCAGAGGGAAGAGGCGAAAGCCCTAGAGCGGTACCGATTTGCTGATAGCTGTGCTGCAGATGGCACTCAGGGACTGATATGCGCTAATATCGGTAACGAAACTGAGGTATCAAGAGTTTTAGAGGCCGGCGCAGAGGGAATTGGTCTTCTGCGCAGTGAATTTCTCTATATGAATTGCGGACAACTGCCCAGCGAAGAAGTCCAATTCCAGGCTTACCGAAAAGTGCTGGAGGCTATGGGTAACCGCCCTGTCACCATTCGTACGCTGGACATTGGCGGGGATAAGGACCTGCCCTCCCTGCCCATGGAGCATGAGGACAATCCGTTCCTTGGCTGCCGAGCAATACGGCTGTGTCTGTCCCACGTGGAGTTGTTTCGGACTCAGCTTCGGGCTCTGCTTCGGGCCAGCGTCTATGGAAATCTACATATTATGTTTCCTATGATTTCGAGTCTGGATGAGTTGCATCGTGCCAAAGCTATATTGGATCGAGCCCGGGAGGAATTGACAGTAGAGGGCATCACGACTGCCCCAGTGCGGACGGGTATGATGGTGGAGGTTCCCTCATCCGCCCTTCTAGCTGATACATTCGCCAAAGAGGTGGATTTTTTTTCCATAGGTACAAACGACCTGATTCAATATACTGTGGCGGCTGAGCGTGGTAATCCAGGGGTAGAGTATCTGTACACCCCCTATCATCCGGCTGTGCTGCGTCTGATTGCCATGACAGCGAATGCAGCACGTGAAAATGGCATCCTATGTGGAATGTGCGGGGAGGCCGCAGCAGACACCGCACTCCTCCCTTTGCTTTGGGGGATGGGTCTGAGGGAGTTTTCCATGTCCCCAGGAGCCGTGACAACGGTGCGGTCCGCATTAGCCGGAATAGAAACCGCTGCTTGTGAAGCCCTGGTTCCGAAAATCTTGGCATGCAGTCAGGCTAAGGATGTCAAAGAACTTCTCCAAAAACAGATGTATTCTCATCTTGTTGGATAAAACCAATCTTCTTTGGCAGTCGAATTGTGAACTGGTCCAGATTGTGCGGGCAACACGAAAAATCTGATAGGAAATATTGAAATTCAGGCAAAGAGGTGTCGCGTTAGCGGCACCTCCTCTATTTTTAATCTGAATGTAGACATGAGTGTAAAAGTGGACGTATCATTCGGCTACTGGGTACTCGTTGCACAACAGCCGATAGGGGGCCTCATCCTCCTCAATGGCAGGGAAGCGGCCCAGCTTCTCATAGAATCGGTTGTCCGTGTTATCGTCGTTGCACTGACTTACCTCACCCAACAAAACCGGGCCAGAGCCAGACTCCACCTCAAAATCGTGGTATAAGTAAGGGTAGATAGTGATGCTCTCGCCAGGAACCAGGCGTACCTGGCTGCCCGCGGGCACTACTATCTCACGGCCATCTACATGGACATGGACCTCAGACTTTCTATCCAGATCCTCGTCAGGGGTAGCGTTATATACCCGAATAAGCGCATTACCTCCCCCGCGGTTAATGATATCCTCCATCTTGGACCAGTGGAAGTGCATAGGGGAGTACTGCCCTTCCTTAAGATACAGTAGTTTCTCCGCATAGGTTTTGGGATACTTTTTCATTTTCAGATTGCCATTGCGGATGGTAATCAGAGAGAAGCCCATCTTATTAAAGTTTCCCATACCGTAGTCAGTAATGTCCCATCCTAACATGTTGTCCCGGATCTCGTCGTAGTCATGGCCCTTCTTTTGCCATTGTTCCGGGGTAAAACTACAGAAGGGGGGAAGGGCAAAGCGATACTCTTTTACCATCTGCTCCATCTCTTTCAAAGCTGCGTTGATCTCACTGCGTTTCATGGTTTTAGCCTCCTAATCTTTTGAGGAATCACTTCTATTTAATTTAATCATAACAGAAAATAGGATATTCCGCAATTCTAAAGGAACATTGATTCCAAGAGCCATCCCCCATCCAGGTGTCCTGGCAGGGATGGCGCTTCTGGTGCTGCTGGGGATATCCTATGTTATAGCGATTTACAGCCTGGTTTTCTAGTCAGACTGGAGCATCAGAAAACCAGCTAGCCAGGGGAGGTCACTGGCGGCGGAGGACTATGAACGGCTAAGGCTGACCAGGGCTGGGGGACAAGGGAATCCAGCCGGGTGATTGTGTGGCAGATACTCTCCATACCCTTACAGGTCAGCATCAGGAATGGATGGTGGAGAAGCAGCGAGACAACGAGGGATATGATGGGACAGCGAAGGATCTGACCGAATACTGATCAGAGCTGCAAAGCTGGCCTGAGCAGGACGGTCCCATCATGGACGGCATGAACTTATGAGCGCCGCCGTGGCTGCGGCCGTTAAAGCGGCCATCCTTGCCCTGACCGATGGAAACACCAGACAAAAGATTGGCTGGGTGCTGGCAGCTATTCTCTCCCCGGTGATTTTGCTCATCTCCTTTTTGCGTTCTCTGGGTTCGGGAGCCTCCAGCCACAACCTCTCCGTTGTGGAGTTGTGCTTTTATGGAGGCACGATCCCAGCGGGGACCTTCGAAGAGTACCGCGCCTATATCGTGGAAATGCGTATGGGCTTTGTCCAGCTAGAGAGGCCATGGAAGATATCAGAGAATTGACAAAGGAAAAAGATGGCCTTGACGAAAACCGTGTCAAGGCCATCTTTTATGATCTGCACTTCGGTTCGGATAGCCCCGATCAACAGGTTTGCCAGAGGTTTGCGAACTGTTTCGTTACCTACGAGGAGCGCACCCGGATTGTCACTGTGAAGAATGAGGATGGGACCACCACAGAGGAGGAGGAAACCTACACGGTGGCTGCGCCCATCGAGGATCTGGAGGCGGTCTATGAGAATATCAGCTCTGCCATGGGCGTGGAGGTCACAGAGGGTCAGCGGAGCAACGCGGAGAGTGCCACAGTCTCCTACACGGGAGGTAACAGCAGCGTTGAAGGCACCGATGTGCCGTTCATTGGGGGTGGACAGCTTCTGCTCCCATATCGGGGAGAACTGGCGGAGCGTGGTCACCTCCGAGTTCAGCAACCATATCGCCCCCATCACGGGAGAGCGGCGGGGCCATACCGGCATGCACCTTGCAACGCCTACCGGCGCCTAGATCCGTGCTGCCCTGCCGGGAACGGTGACGGCATCCACCTATAATCAAGGCGGATATGGATACTACATCATGATCGACCATGGAAATGGGTCGTCCACGCTCTACGGTCACTGCTCCAAGATGCTGGCCCCGGTGAGCCGAACGGTGGAGGCTGGGGACGTGATCGCTCTGTCAGGCTCCACCGGGCGCTCCACGGCCCCCCACCTTCACTTCGAGATGCGCGTCAACGGCCAGCGGACAACCCCTTGCGGCTATCTGCTGTAAGGCGGAGGAAAGGAAATCACAATGAAAATCAAAGCAAATCTCTTAAACAAACCAGTCAACTTTCAGCTGTACCGGACAAAAGAGAATGGACTCCTGGTCTCCCAGTCCAAGACGAAGTCCTCTACCCGCACGGTCAGCCTGCCTCCACCGCTTCTGAACATTTTGAAGGAGTATAAGGAGAGCGTAAACTCCCAGTGGATGTTCCCCTCGCCAGTCAGGGAGGACTTACCTCTGGCCCCGGCCTATATTAGAACGCCGCTATGCCTCATTCTGGAACACACCCAGTGTAAGCAAATTCGCTTCCATGATCTCCGGTATATCTTCGCTACCTTGGCCCCGCAAAACGGGGTGGATATGAAAACGGTGTCCGGGATACTGGGGCACCTTCTGCCGGGTCCACCCTGAACACCTGCGCCTATGTGACGACCTCCGCACAGCGGGAAGCGGCCATGATCATGGGGAATCTGCTCTCCGGAAGTCTTCAGCCCTGAACACTCCAAATTCCCGTATGGGCCGGAACCTGGGTCAGATTTGAAAGCCAAAAATAAAGCTCACAAAAAAGTCGCAGAAAGCAAAAATAATCCCGCTGGAATCAGATGATTCCAGCGGATTTCTGGTTGCGGGAGGAGGACTTGAACCTCCGACCTCCGGGTTATGAGCTTCTATCCGCTGCATTTCAACGATTTTCGGGCGTTTTTAGGCCCAAAATGAACGAAAAGCCGGAGGCGTGTACTCCCCGCTCCGCATCCAGTTTCGCGGTTCTGGGTCAGATTTCGGGTCGAACTTCAGCTGAAAAAACGCAGGAACTATTTGGTGTAGATTAAAGCGAAAGTGCAATTCGCGCCTCCTGCTCTAAAATAGATTCGAATACATCCAGATAATGGGGGTGATACATCCGCTTGTTTCGGACTATTTTCACATCATTCCAGAGCTCCAGCCCTGTCACGGTAAGCCGGCGCAGAACAGGCGCATTTGGTGAAAGGAATTGCCGCACCTCACTCAGGTGCATATTGGGACAAAAACAGCATCCAATTCCCTGAATTGCCAAACGGAGTTGTAAATCGAAATCTCCTACTGTGACTTTTGGATGCAGATTTAGTTGCTGCCGCTGGAAAAAGTCTGAAATTTGTAGCTGTGTTGTGCTAACAGTTGGACTGAAAATCAAGGGCAATTTCTGCAGCTGGTCCGGAGAGAGAGTATCTGGGACGGAGGAGTTCGGGAAACACTGGTTTAGGAGTTTCTCTGCCGCTATTAAGTAAACTGGTTCCCGCCCAACACTGCTACCCATGAAAGAAGAATGAATTGTGGGATTGATTCCGAGAAACAGATGCAGGTCTCCCTGCTCCAGCAACTGCTCAAAAACAGCGGTATCTCCATGAGTCACTTCCAGATTTACCCCTGGATATTGAGCCGAGAATCGTTCGAGAATCTTCGGAAGCAAAATGCGCGCCCGGGCAATATGTAATCCCAAACGAATGGTTCCTGCGGTGCTCTCTTTCAGATTTTGAAGCCTTTCAGTCAGACTCCGCTCCAGCATGCGTACCTGGAGATAAGTGTCCAGCACCGCTTGACCAGCTGGTGTAAGAGCAAATTTGGGACGGCGGTCAAACAGACGTCCGTATTGTTTTTCCAAACGGCGGATGTGGTTGCTCATATCTTGTTGGCTGACCATGGCCCGCTCCGCCCCGCGACTGATACTCTGCTCCTGAGCGACGATCAGAAAATACTCCAAACTAATGTTCATAACATCCTCCACACAACTTTTTTGTGTATATTCTTAATTTAAGATGTGTTTGATGTTTTGTCAACCCGCTGATAAAATAAGGGCAAAAAGGGGCGGTCCCTTACAGGCATGGAAGACAGAAAGGATGACAAGAATGGGTCAGGACAAAATGCACTTCAAAGATTACCGCAGCGGAATGCTTACAAATGGAATTGAGCGCTCCGCCCACCGTGCGCTGCTGTACAGCACGGGACTGGATGAGGCCGACCTGCGCAAACCAATGATTGCGGTAGTCAACTCCTTCACAGAAATGGTGCCTGGGCACTTCCATCTTCGGGAGTTGGTAGACTTTGTCAAGCAGGGAATCATCGAGGCCGGGGGTATTCCTCGGGAGTTTAACACCATCGCCATCTGCGATGGAATCTGCCAGGGGCACAAGGGCATGAGCTACCCCCTGCCCAGCCGGGAGATCATTGCGGACTCGGCTGAGTTTATGGTGGAGGCTCACCAGTTTGACGGAATGGTGATGCTACCCGGCTGTGACAAGATTGTGCCTGGGATGCTGATGGCTGCCATGCGCCTGAATATTCCCGCCATTATTGTGCCCGGCGGTCCTATGCTCCCTGGAAAATATAAGGATATGGAGGCAATCACCCTCACCGATATGCGGGAGCTGATTGGCAAAACCCAGACCGGTAAGCTGACCGAGGATGAGCTGCTAAAAATCGAAAAAGAGGCCCTCCCCGGTGTGGGCACCTGCTCCATGCTGGGAACCGCCAATACGATGAGCTGTCTGGCAGAGGCTTTGGGCATGAGTTTGCCAGGCTGTGGTCTGGCCCATGCAGTGAGCGCCAAAAAACGGCGTATCGCCAAGCAGTCTGGCCGCCGTATTGTTGAGATGGTGAAGGAGGATCTGACGCCCCGTAGGATTATGACGAGGGAGGCTCTCCGCAACGGAATTAAGGTGAGTATGGCTATGGGAGCGTCCACTAACAGCACGCTCCATCTTCCGGCTATCGCCTATGAGGGAGGTATTGATCTCTCTCTGAATGATTTTGACGAGCTGAGCCGGGAGGTGCCATACCTCTGCAATATAAAACCCTCCGGCCGATATCCTTTGAGTGTACTGGAGGAGTGCGGCGGTGTTCCCGCAGTGATGAAAGCGATTGAATGCAAGCTGGACCTGAATCAGATGACCGTTACCGGAAAGACAGTGGGGGAAAATTTGGCAGATGTAGAGTTAGTAGAAAACGACGTCATCTTTCCCATGGAACACCCCAAACGGCCGGAAGGCGGACTGGCGATCCTCCACGGCAACCTGGCTCCTAACGGGGCGGTGGTCAAACAGGCGGGGGTCAAGCCCAGCATGCACTATTTCAAGGGACGAGCCCGAGTCTTTACCTCTATGGAGGATGCCAGTTATGCTGTTTCCAATGATCAGATCCACAAGGGAGACGTGTTGGTCATCCGTTATGAGGGGCCTAAGGGCGGCCCTGGTATGCGTGAGATGCACATGACTTGTTCTCTAATCGTGGGACGCGGAATGGATGAGGACTGCGCACTGATTACCGACGGGCGCTTCTCCGGCTCCACCCGGGGGCCCTGTATCGGCCACATCTCCCCCGAGGCGGCCGCAGGCGGCCCCATCGCCGCCGTGGAGGAGGGGGACGAGATCATCATTGACATCCCCAACCGCACCCTGACCCTCTGCGTCCCGGATGAAGAAATTCAACGCCGGCTGCAAACGGTCAAACACATCCGCAAGCCCGCCACGCCGGCCCTGGCACGCTATGCGGCATTGGTGACTAGTGCCGATCAAGGTGCGGTGCTAAAGCTCCCAGAAGAGACAGAGCAAGGAGATATATTACAGCGAAATTAAAATTCCTCGTCTGATGGAGAGAAGTGTCTATTGCCCCTAAGTATTTCTTAGCAGGAGCTGTTTTTACCCACCCTTGGGTAGGGACAAGCAGAGAGTCTGGCTTGCCGCAAGCGGCCGCCGACGCAGATTCCGGGCGGAAGCCCGGACCCACTTTATCTGCAGAAAAAAGATATTGCGGTACCATGCAGACCAATAAGGAGGATTCCACCGTGCTACCCCTGTGAGGCCGCATGTGAGACGATTTTCTGTGGTATGTTATGTCGTTGCGGGACAATATGGCAAAACGCAGAGCCAACGGGGAGGGCAATCTCCGAAAACGCAAGGACGGTCGCTGGGAGGAACAGTACACGGCAGGGCATGATTCAGAGACAGGTAGGGCCATCTACGAATGTACTGGGCAAAACCCAGGCAGAGGTCAAGGAGAAGCTGAAGTCTGCCATCAAAGAGACACAAGCTTTGGATCAGAGTAAGGTCGGGAAGTATACCGTAAGGGAGTGGATGGAGGTATGGTTTGAGGACTATGCGAAACTCAAAGTCCGGTCCTCCTCCCCACCAGACCTACCGGGGTTACATCGACAACCACATAGCTCCCAACATTGGAGATATTCCGCTGGAAAAGCTTAACTCTCTGGAATTGCAGAAGCTCTACAGGAAGCTGCTGACCAAAGGCCGGGTAGACCGGCTGGAAGCCAAAGGACAGCCCAAGGGTCTCAGTGCCAAGACAGTGCGGAACATCCATCAAATTCTGTCCTCTGCCTTAAAACTGGCCCAGGAGCAACGGGTCATTCTTGGCAATCCGACGGAGGGGTGCGCCCTGCCCAAGCTGGAACACAAGGAGATGAAAACTCTCCCGGTGGAGCAGCTGACCTCCTTCCTGCGGGAAGCAAGGGACAGTGGTGTATTCGAGCTCTACTACGTGGAGCTGGCCACCGGCCTGCGGCGGGGAGAGCTGCTGGGCCTAAAGTGGGAGGACCTTGACTTGGAACAGGGCGACCTCCGGATACGGCGGCAAATTGCCCATATTAATGGAGAGGTGGTGCAGGCCCCACTAAAAACAAAAAACGCCTACCGCACCCTGCCTCTGGAAAAGGATATGGTAGACGTTCTGAATCAACAGAAAAAGAAAGTCGGGTCAAGCCCTTGGGTGTTTCCCGGCCCCACGGGCGGACCCATGTCCCCGGACAGCGTGCTCCACATGCTCCACAGGGTGCTGAAACGGGCAGGACTGCCTTGAGTCAGGTTCCACGATTTAAGGCACACCTTCGCCACCCTGGCTCTGCAAAACGGAGTAGATGTGAAAACCGTCTCCGGAATGCTGGGACACTACAGCGCCGGATTTACCCTGGACACCTACGCCCACGTGACCACCTCGGCCCAGCGGCAGGCGGCGGAGGCCATGGAGAGCGTTCTCTCCAGCAGTTTGTAGCACTGTCCGGTCCAGAAAAAATCCCGTATGGGTCAAGAAATGGGTCAACGCTCAAGAGGCCAAAATAGACCATCCGAAAAAGTTGCGAAAACAAAAATAATCCGCTGGAATCAGGTGATTCCAGCGGATTTCTGGTTGCGGGAGGAGGACTTGAACCTCCGACCTCCGGGTTATGAGCCCGACGAGCTACCAACTGCTCTATCCCGCGATATGGTGCCGGAGACCGGGATCGAACCGGCACGGGATCGCTCCCACGGGATTTTAAGTCCCGGGCGTCTGCCAATTCCGCCACTCCGGCATGGGTGGCTTCCGATCTTCTTTTGAAGGCTAGAATAGTTTACCATATGAAATGGACTATGTCAAGTCAAAAAATATCTTTTCTTTTCCCCATAGTTCCCCTCGGCTGGATGTACAAAAACGGACACATATCCCCACAGGGCCCGCATATACTGATATGTATATCCCTTCTCCCCGCCATCTGCTGATGAACTGGGAGAGACATAACTGGAGGAACCAATTATGGATGAACACAAGACCCCCATTTTAGAGCTGCCTGAGCGTTCCGCCCCCAAGGACGATCTGGATGATCTGATCTTCCGCGGAGAGGGCTGGCTGGCCAGTGATCGTTAGGGGGCCGTTCACGTCTGGAACGGCCCTCATTGATTCCTTTCTGGGCGAGGGCAGGTTTTCCTTTACTTTTGTTTCCAGCTCATATATAATAATTGGGCCTAAAACCAACTTGTCCCCGGCTATTCCGGGAGTTTACGAGAGAGAGTTGAGGACCGCATGCTCCAATTTGATGAATATAAAGTCAAGCTGAACAACCTGCTCCCCGCCCTGAAGGAGCTGGCTCAGGCCCTTGATCTGGATGGGGCCGAGCGCGAGCTGGATATGCTCCAGGCTGAGTCTGCCGCCGACGGCTTTTGGGACAACCTGGCCAAGGCCCAGAAGGTCCAGCAGCGGATCAAGAACCTGCAGGACAAGGTGGACAGCCAGAAAAAGCGCCAGAGTCAGTGGGACGACCTGATGGCCCTGTGCGAGATGGGCAACGAATTTGAGGACGAATCCCTTATCCCGGAGCTCGAGGATAGCTTCGCCCATCTGGAGGCCGATATGGAGACGGCCCGTTTGGAAACGCTGCTCACCGGCGAGTACGACCGCTCCAACGTGATCCTGACCATTCATCCCGGCGCCGGCGGGACTGAGGCCCAGGACTGGGCACAGATGCTTTACCGGATGTACACCCGCTGGACCGAGCGCCACGGCTTCACCTATCAGATTATGGATTACCAGGAAGGGGACGAGGCCGGCATCAAATCGGCCACCATCATGATTGAGGGGAGCAACGCCTATGGCTACCTCAGAGGAGAACACGGCGTTCACCGGTTGGTGCGGGTGTCCCCCTTTGACGCTAATGCCCGGCGGCAGACCTCCTTTGCCTCCGTGGAGGTCATGCCCGACCTGCCCGAGGATGTGGAGATTGAAATCCGCCCTGAGGACATTGAGATGCAGGTCTACCGGGCCAGCGGCGCCGGCGGCCAGCACGTCAACAAGACCTCCTCCGCAGTCCGTCTCATTCACAAGCCAACTGGCGTGGTGGTAGCTTCCCAGCAGGAACGCTCCCAATTCCAGAACAAGGACAACTGTATGAAGATGCTCCGGGCCAAGCTGGTGGAACTGCAGATGCAGGAGAAGGCGGAGAAGATTTCCGATCTAAAAGGCGTCCAGCTGAAGATAGAGTGGGGCAGTCAGATCCGCTCCTACGTCTTCATGCCCTACCAGATGGTGAAGGACAACCGCACCGCCTATGAGACCAGCAACATCAACGCCGTAATGGACGGCGATCTGGATGGCTTTATCAATGCCTATCTCACGGCGGAGGCCACAGGTAACTGGGCCACCAAATAATAAGCAGCCTGCCGGAGCTCTCTGGCAGGCCGCTTTTTTATATCCTGGTTGTATCAGCTTCCCGCTTCTGATATACTGGAGGTACCACCAATAAAAAGAAAGGCGGGATACTATGAAATACGAGATCAAGGGTGAGCCCACCCCGGTAGTTATCTGTGAACTGAGCGCGGGGGAAAGTATGATCACCGAAAAAGGCTCTATGGTTTGGATGAGCCCTAATATGGAGATGCAGACCTCGGCAGGAGGCCTGGGAAAAGCCTTTGGTCGGATGTTCTCAGGAGAATCCATCTTTCAGAACATCTATACAGCCCAGGGCGGTCCGGGGATGATTGCTTTTGCGTCTAGCTTTCCAGGCGCTATCCGGGCTGTGGAGATTACTCCGGATCGGCCCATCGTGGTCCAGAAATCTGCCTTTTTGGCGGCCACCGATGGGGTGGAGCTCTCCGTCTTTTTTCAAAAGAAGTTAGGGGCCGGCTTTTTCGGCGGCGAAGGCTTTATTATGCAGAAACTTTCTGGCCGCGGAACCGTCTTTTTGGAGATCGACGGCTATGGTGTGGAATACGATCTGGCGGCCGGACAGCAACTGATTGTAGATACAGGAAATCTCGCTGTTATGGACACCAGTTGTTCCATTGACATCCAATCCGTAAAAGGAGTCAAAAATATGATCTTTGGCGGTGAGGGGTTGTTCAACACCGTTGTCACCGGTCCAGGGCACATCACGCTCCAGACCATGCCCATCAGCGCCTTTGCCGGGGCTATCTCCTCGGTGCTGCCCACCAAGGGATAGAATCGTTTTGCCCTGTCAGGTGTATCTCCCGGAATCTTTTTCCCTTTCAGGCCCTGTGTACCGCCCCCTCTTGACATCGTCCCACTTCTGATAGAAAATGTGAGTATGGCGTCCCATGCAGTGACCAGCGGTCAAGAAGCTTTGATCCGCATGGCACTGGGGTCCATTCAAAGGATGGTGAGGTCTTGTCCAGAAATCCTATGTCCTGATCTATGATTTGTCTACAAAAAATGTACAAACAATAAAGGAGCAGCGCTATGTTAGTAATGGATTGCACCCTGCGAGATGGGGCCAATGTGGTAGGCAAGGGCTTCGATGCCCGGCTGACCAAAATGATGATCGAGGGAATGATCGCCGCGGGTATCACCACCATCGAAATGGGAAACTGTTTGGGTCTGGGCGCATATGAGGCCAATGGTTCTATTGCCCCCTGCACAGACGAGGAGTATCTCCAGCTGATACAGCCTTATCTGTCCCAGGCCGAAATCGGTATGTTTCTGGGCTATAAGAACGCCACCCAGCCCAATGTGGATCTGGCTGCCAGATATGGGTTGAAATTTCTCCGCATCGGCGCTAACGCCGGCGACGGAGCAGGAGCCTGCGAGGGAATCCGGCGGGTAAAGGCTGCCGGCATGAAGTGCCGTTACTCTTTGATGAAGGCCTATGTCCTGTCCCCCAAGGAGTTGGCAGAGGAAGCCAAGATGCTAGCTGACTGCGGACTGGATGAGATCACTATCATGGACTCTGCCGGTACCATGATGCCCCATGAGACAGAGGCCTATACCAAAGAGCTGGTCGCTGCTGTGGATATCCCTGTGGCATTCCACGGCCACAATAACCTGGGACTGTCCGTAGCCAACGCCATCGCCGCCGCTGAGGCCGGGGCCACCGTCTTTGACTGCGGCCTGCTGGGCATGGCCCGCAGCGCCGGCAACTGCGCCACTGAACTTCTGGTAGCCACTTTCCAACGGCTGGGCTATTTTAAGGACATTGACCTCTACAAGCTGCTGGCCTTTCTGGACGGTGAGTTAATCCCTGCCATGGAGGAATACAACTACCACGTGGCAGTTAAGCCCTTTGACCTGATCCTGGGTCTGGCGGGCTGCCACTCCAGCTTTACCAAGCGGTTTCAGAACATTGCCGATGAAATGGGCGTGCCTCTGTATCAACTGATCGTAGAAGTATCTAAGCGGGACCAGAAGGCCCCCAGCGAGGAACTGATCCGCCAGATCGCCGCAGATCTGGTCTGATTTCCAACAGTCCTATATTCGCTTCAAATCCGGACGATTTCCGCTCCCTAGAGGAGATACATTTATATCCAAAGAACGTTTAAAAAATGTGCGTCCATGCTGAACATGGACGCACATTTTTTACCGCTTTTACCGCACCACTATATTCTCCGATATCTCACACAGAGCCTGGGACGCCTCCATGTCGAAGCGGTGGCTGCGGGCCAGATCCGCCAGGGAGATGACGCCTACCAGCTTGCCTTTTTCAACAACAGGAAGCCGGCGGACCTGCTGGGTGGACATGAGCCGGGTGGCCTCCCGGCAGTCATCTCCCGGAGCTACTGTGGCACAGTTCCGGGTCATAATATCCCGGACCATGGTCTGGGCCGGGTCCTCCTCCGCGGCGATGCAGCGCAGGACGATATCCCGGTCCGTCACCATTCCGCGCAGCCGGCCGTCGCTGGAGCAGACCGGAAGTGAGCCTACATTGTGCCGGCTGATGAGCCGGGCGGCCAGGGAGGCCGAGGAGGTTGGCTCGATGGTGACCACGCTGGGATTCATCAGTTCTCTTACTTCCATGTAAAAACCGCCTTTCCGGTAAAAATTGGTCTTGCACCAGTTTGTCCGGAAAGGCGGTTTTTTATTCTGTCTCCTGAATCCTATTTATCTCCCGAATGACAAATCGGCCGCCCTCATTCCTACGGACAGAAATCACTTTTTGGATATTCTCTGGTCGATTCGGTAAAATACCTCACCCAGCACAGAGCATATGGCAAAAAACAAAATGATCTTGACCGGTTCAAACTTGGGCAGCAGCACAGCGCCCAGTCCGCCGCCCACGATCAGCGCCATAACCAGCAGCAGCGACCTTCTGAAACGCATGATAACCACCTATTTTCCATCACTTTTTCTCTATGGAAACCGTTTCGAAATTCAGGGTATTACAGTCTACCTTTCTTCAACAGGCGGATGTCGTCACCGAAAAACTCCAGCAGGTGATACTCCCCATCCAGGCGGGAGGCGATCTGGGGTGAGTATCGCCGGGCCGCCTCCTCCATGGTCAGGTTGGAGGAGATAACTGTGTGCAGCCCCGCCACCAGCCGGGAGTTGATGAGCTCATAGAGAGCAGACTGGGTAAACTGGGTAGTCAATTCGCTGCCCAGATCGTCTAAGATCAGCAGGTCGCAGTTGAGATAGCGGCGGGTCTCATCCCTGGCCTCCTGGCCGTCCTGGCTGTCCCGGAGGAACTTCTTGGCTTCGAACTGGGCAAAGATATTTCCCGCGGTATCGTAGACCACAGAGCGTCCCCCCTCTGACACCGTACGGGCGATACAGGCGGACAAAAAGGTCTTGCCCAGCCCCGGAGCGCCGGAGAGGAACAGATTTTTGTAGTGGAACCTGCCGAACTTCTGCGCATAGTTCAGACAGACCTCGTAGATCAGCTCTATGTTTTCCCGGGGGGAGATCCCCCGGTTCGGCCAGGGAGTCTGACTGTAATAGTCGATGCGGAAGGAGTCGAAGGACTGCTCCCCTAGGTCCAGCAGCTTGGACAGCTCCCGGATCTGCTCCTGGGCACACAACCGCTTCAGGCAATCGCACATCTGAGCTCCCCTCCAGCCGGTGTCTCCGCACAGAGAACAGGCGGGCTTGTCCTCCAGAGCATCGGCGGGCAGCCCCATAGCGCCCAGCAGGACAGCCCGCTCCTGCTGCAGGTCCAGATTTTTTTCCTTTACCGTCCGTACCGCCTGGGCGGGGTTCCCTCCCTGGCGCAGGGTGGCGGCGATCAACTGGGCCATGGTCCCCTGAAGCTGCCGGTCCAACTGGGCCAGGCGAGGCTCCCGGCCGTAGGCTCTGTCCCGCAGCCGGTCCAGCTCCACCCTTCTTCGGCGCCGCTCCCCTTCCAGCCGGTCCACAGCCCGGCGAAGCACATTGGGATCATATGCCATAGGTTCACCCTTCCTTCTTCATCTGGTCCAGCATACGGCGCATCCGCTCCATGTTTTCCCGTGTCCGCTTCTCCTGGTCCGCCGGAGCCCCCTGAGGCGGCTGGCCAGCCCGCAGGGGCCTGGGGTCCCGGTCGCCCGCCTGGATGGCGGCGGCGGTGTGGAGGCCTTTCTGGTGCCAGCGGCGGAGAATACCGTTCATATAGCCCCAATCCATAGACTGCTTCTTCAGCACCGTCTTTTCATACGCCATCCGCAGGGCCTCGTCGTCAAAGCCCATATCGTCCCAGGCGGCGATATAAGTCCGCTCCTGGGACACCAAGGGGTGCGGCGGGATGTCCAGCAGCCGGAGCACCTGGGCCTCCCGACCCCGGAGGTGGGTCAGGCGCTGGAGATGGGCCTCGGCCCGCTCCATCGTGTCGATGCCCTGGCGGGCCCAGACAAAGCCCTCCTTTTTGATCTGGGACAGGAAGGGCCGCCGTCCCGGCCCGTATTTTCGTTCCATCTCCTCGGTACACCAGCCCACCAGCATCAAAACAACCTCGGCAGGCAGAGCCAGATGGTCATAGAGTGTGTACAAAGACCGCAGGTCGTTGGCGGACAGCTTTTTGCCCAGCCGCCGCTCCACCTCGTCGCACAGGGCGGGAAAGGTGGATGTATTTTCTTTCAGGGCGGCGGTAATATCCTCTAAGGAATACTCCGGGGGAGGAGCTTCCGGGACAGGGGGGGCGGAGACGGGGGGCTGCTCCGGTGCCATCCCCAGCTTTTTTAACTGGTCCAGAGCTGTGTCCAGACGCTGCTGGGACCAGGTCAGATGGGACAGGTCCCCGTGGCGCAGAAAATGGAGATAGAGCAGGGCGGCATCGCCGCTGTCCAGTCTCAACAGCCGGTCAGCCGCCTGGTCTGTCATGGCCAGGACGCTTCCGGGCAGCAATGTTTGGGCCATACTACCGCCCTCCTTTCTAAAAACGGTCCCGCTCCCGACCCGAGGCAGGGCGGAGGGACCGTGGCTGTGTTTCTTCATTTTACCGCAAAAACCGCCCGGCGTAAACAGGAAATTGCGGAGGCCTCCGGTCCATCCTCGCTGTTCGCTATGGGTCGGCGCTTCTGGTTGTCACGCCTCCCCGGCTCACGACGCGTGGCTTCCCTCCGTCTCGGGCTGGAAACAGCCGCTTATGCGGCTTCGGTTTCGCGCCCTCGCTCCGGTCCATCCCCGCTGTTCGCCGCGGGTCGGCGCTTCTTGGAAAAATTCATGGATTATTTGTTTTTCAAATGTTCCCTTCTGTGGTATAATGATGAGTAAGTTGGATTCGTATGCCCATTTGGCATACAAAAGATAGAAGAAGGGGAGGAGCTCCGATGAAGAACAAAGTGGTAGTGACCATCGCGGGACAGGAGTATACCATGGTGGCGGTAGAGGACGAGGCCTATGTCCGCAAGTGCGCTGACTATGTGGACAGCCAGCTGCGTGATATCATGAGCAACAAGCTGCCCAAGGAGACGGCCGCCGTGCTGGCCGCCATGAATATGGCCGACCTGTACTTCAAGGAACAGGATGCCGCCGAGAATCTCCGCCGCCAGATCAAGGAGAATCTGGAGGAGGCCAGCCGGCTGAAGATGGAGCTGTCTGAAGCCAAGCGGGAGATCTTCAAGCTTCAGACCCGCAAATAACCGCCGGAGGCGGACACGACTTTTGCCGCGTGTCCGTCCCGTGCCTTTGATTTTCCAGGAGGTATCCCATGTTGGAACTGCTCGCGCCGGCCGGCTCTATGGAGGCGGTGACGGCCGCTGTCCAGAACGGCGCCGACGCCGTCTATTTTGGATATGGAGATTTCAACGCCCGCCGCAACGCCAAGAATTTTTCTGAGGAAGAGGCCGCGGCGGCGGTTTCTTATTGCCATCTCCGGGGCTGCAAGGTACATCTAACTCTGAACACCCTGCTTACTGACCGGGAGCTGCCGGGGGCGGCGGAGGTTGCCGCTCACGCCAGTCGCATCGGAGTGGACGCGGTCATTGTACAGGACCTGGGGGTGCTGCGTATGCTAAGGCAGACCGTCCCGGACCTGCCCCTCCATGGCTCCACCCAGATGACCGTCCACTCTTTGGACGGGGTAAAGCAGTGCGCTGACCTGGGCATCAGCCGGGTGGTGCTGTCCCGGGAGCTGAACCGGGACCAGATCGCCTATATCTGCCAGAACTCCCCCATCGAGATCGAGGTGTTTGGTCACGGGGCGCTGTGTATGTGTTACTCCGGCCAGTGTTATTTCTCCTCGGTCATTGGGGGGCGGAGCGGCAACCGTGGTCTGTGCGCCCAGCCCTGCCGGCTGAAGTATGGCTGGAACGGCCGGGCGGACGAGTACCCTCTCTCTCTAAAGGATATGTCCCTGGCGAGCCATCTGAAAGAGCTTCAGGACATGGGGGTGGCCTGTCTGAAGTTGGAGGGCCGGATGAAGCGGCCGGAGTATGTGGCTGTGGTCACCGGTGTGTACGCCAGAGCTCTGAAGGAGGGCCGCTCCCCCACCCAGGCGGAGCTGGATGCCCTGGAGCAGGTCTTTTCCCGCCAGGGCTTTACGGACAGCTACTTCATGGGTCAAAAGGGCCCCGAAATGTTTGGTACGCGCCAGGAGGGAAAGGAACCCAAGGAGCTGTATGCCCAGGCCCGGGCCACCTATGAAAACGGCGAGAACCGGAAGGAGCCGGTGAAAATATACGCCATGATCCAGGCCGGCCAGCCAGCCCGGATTGCCGTGGAGGACAAGGAGGGCCGGATGGTCCATGGGGAGGGGCCGGTGCCCGAGGCGGCTCGAAACGTGCCCCTGACACGGGAAAAGGTGGAGGGCCAGCTGTCCCGCACCGGAGGCACCCCCTACTCCTGTCAGAAGGTGACCGCCAAAGTAGAGGAGGGCCTATCTCTTCCCCTGTCCGCCCTGAATGACCTGCGCCGCCGGGCCCTGGAGGATCTGTCCGTCCAGCGGCAGGCCCTCCCCCAGAGGAGGGTGGAGCCCTTCCGGCCGGGTGTGCGGTATGAGAATCCCAGGGGGATGCCTGTATACACAATTTCTGTCCGGGAGGCGGCCCAGATCAGTGGAGAGCTGCTGCGGCTGTCCCCTGCTCTGATCTACTTACCCGCCGACCAGGGCGCTGCCCACCCGGAGGTGGTGAAGCGGTGCCAAGAGGCCGGTGTCCCCGTCGCCGCCCTTATGCCCCGTGTGTACAGCGACCGGGAAACTTTGGCCCTGGAGGAGGATTTGGCTGCCCTGCGCCGCATTGGAGTAGACCAGGTGCTGGCCGGCACACTGGGCGCTGTCCGCCGGGCTGCCCAGCTGGGCTTTTCGGTCCGGGGAGACTACGGCCTTGGGGCATATAACAGCCAGACCATGAAAGAGCTGAAGCGGCTGGGACTCATCTCCGCTACCGCCTCCTTCGAGCTGAAGCTGGCCCAGATTCGGGACCTGTCTAAGGCTATTCCCACGGAGCTCATCGCCTATGGCCGCCTACCTTTGATGATTACAGAAAACTGTATTATCCACAACCATTCCGGCCAGCACACCTGCTCCAACGTGAACCTGCTCACCGACCGGAAGGGGGAGCGGTTCCCGGTGGTCCAGGCCTACGGCTGCCGCAACGAGATCTTGAACTCCAAAAAGCTGTTTTTGGCTGACCGGACCCAGGACTATGGCCGCCTGGGCCTGTGGGCGGCCCGGCTGATGTTTACCACGGAAAACGCCATGGAGTGCGCCCAGGTATTGGAACGCTATCTGGGACAGGGGTCATACCAGCCAAATGAGTATACTCGGGGACTCTACTACCGAGACGTGGAGTAACAGAGACTAGGGGGAAACGCCGTGTTCAGCCGACAGCGCCTGTTTTGGCTCCACCAGCCCTATGACCTGGAGGGCTCCGACCCGGACTTTCTTCGGGCGGTGCGGGATAACTGCGCCTTCCATATGGCCCGCTGCCCGGAGTACCGGGCCATTGCGGACCACATCGGCTTCTCTCCAGAGCAGGTACAGACCATAGCTGACCTGGCCCGGCTTCCCGTCCTGCCTACCCTGTTTTACAAGCGGCACGCCGTCTTTTCCATGCCCCGGTGGCGAATGGCCATGCGGGTCACCTCCTCCGGCACCAGCGGCAGGTTCAGCCAGGTGGGTTTTGACTGGGGCTGTCTCCTGGCGGAGGTACCCATGGTCCTTCGCCTGGGCTGGCGGCACGGCCTGATCTCTCCCAGGCCCGCTCACAATGTGATCCTGGGCTATCAGCCCCACCGCCAGAATAAAACAGGTGTCACCCGCACCATGTTCGGCCTGACCTGGTTTGCCCCTCCCATCAGCCGGACCTACGCCCTGCGCTATGGGGACGGCGGCTATGTCCCCGACCTGGACCATGTGGCGAAGGCCCTGGAAAAGCTGGGCAGTTCCCGGTTTCCCACCCGGATCATCGGTTTTCCTTCCTACCTCTGGTTCGGTCTGAAGCGGATGGAGGAGCTGGGCCTGCGGGCGCAGCTACCGAAGGGCTCCCGCATCCTCCTGGCCGGAGGCTGGAAACAGCACTACGCCCAGCAGGTGGAAAAGCCTGTCCTCTATGGCCTGGCCGGTCGGATACTGGGCATCCAAGAGGCGAATATCAATGAGTTTTTCGGGGCGGTAGAGCACCCCATCTTTTTCAACGCCTGCAAAGAGCACCACTTCCACATCCCCGTCTACTCCCGCGTCATCATTCGGGATGTGAATACATTGGAGCCCCTGCCCATGGGGAAGGTGGGGCTGATCAACCTGATCTCTCCCCTCCTCCGGGCTACCCCGGCTACCAGCGTCATGACGGATGATCTGGGCTATCTCACGCCGGGGGAGGAATGTGGCTGCGGCCTCCGCTCCCCCTATCTGACCATCCTGGGCCGGGTGGGGCTGGCGGAGATCCAGACCTGCGCCGCCGGAGCCGCGGAACTGCTTGGGAAGGGGGAGATGCCGTGATTCTTGCCAATGGAGCCCTTCTCCCGGACAGCGACCTGCCAAAGGTGCTCTCCGGTCTGGAGGCGGAGATTAACCACACCCGAAGCGCCTCCCCTCTGGAAGCGGAGGCCGTCGTGGACGCCTGCGCTACGCTGCTGGACCGGCTGGATCAGGGAGAGCTGGACCATCTCCTGTCCCGGTTTGCCACCCCACAGCTTCTGGATACTCTGGGGAGGTACCGCCACACGCTCCAGCCGGAGAGCCTGCGCTATAAACTGGCCGTAGAGCTGGACGGTCTCTGGACAGGGGAGCGCCCCCGGCCCTTTGGCCGCTCTGTGGTCCTGCCCCTGGGCACCCTGCTCCACATTGCCGCCGGCAACATGGAGGGCCTTCCCGCCTTCAGCGCCCTGGAGGGCCTGTTGACCGGAAACGTCAACCTGCTGAAGCTGCCTTCTGGAGATACGGGCTTGTCCCTGGCTCTGCTCAAGCTGCTGACAGACACCCAGCCCGATCTGGCCCCCTACCTCTATGTCTTTTCCATCCCCTCTGCCGACCGGACCTCCCTGGAGGTCCTGGCCAGCCTGGCGGACGGCATCGTCACCTGGGGCGGGGATGAGGCTGTCCGGGCCGCCCGGAGCATGGCTCCCGCCGGCTGCAAGCTGATTGAGTGGAGCCACCGGCTCAGTTTCGCCTATGTATCTGGCCGTCCGCCGGAGGAGGAATGGTATGCCCTGGCCCGCCATATCCTGTCCACCGGGGGGCTGCTGTGCTCCTCCTGCCAGGTGATTTATCTGGACACCGACAGCCTGGATGATGGTAGGGCGTTCTGCCATAGCTTCCTGCCTATCCTGGAGCGCGCGGCCGCCGCCTGTCACCCGCCCCCCGGACAGGCGGCCCAGGCCACTCTCCACGGGTATGAGCATTTTTTGGAGCAGACGGTGAGAAACACCGGGGCCCAGGTCTTTCTGGGGCGGGGCTGCTCGGTCACCCTTTGTCCCGACCAGGAGTTGGAGCTGTCGCCTCTCCATGGAAACATACTGGTAAAACGGCTGCCCCGTTCCCAGCTTTTTTCTGTCCTTCGACGGCAGAAGGGAAGGCTTCAGACCGCCGGACTGCTCTGCCCCCCGGAGGAGCGGGAGGAGCTGACCGCCCTTCTGGTCCGGGCGGGACTGACCCGAATCACCGCCGCCGGCACTATGTCCGCCCCATTTCAAGGGGCGGGACATGACGGGGAGCACCCCCTGCGCCGGTATGTGCGCATCGTGGATATCGAATAGAAAAAGGATTAGGAGTTTACAATTATGGAGTTGAAGATCAAAGCAGTTTCCCCTAAAATTGGGAGCGACATCCCCCTGCCCTTCTACGCCACCTCCGGATCGGCGGCCATGGACCTGCACGCCTGTATGGAGGCGGCGGTGGTCATTCCTGCCGGCGGCCGGAAGGTCATCCCAACTGGCATCGCCATCGCCCTGCCCTCGCCGGACTATGTGGCGCTGGTCTTTGCCCGGAGCGGGCTGGGCATCAAACATGGCATCTCCCCCGCCAACTGTGTGGGCGTCATCGACAGCGACTACCGGGGAGAGATCCTGGTGGGCCTGCAAAATTCCGGGGACACGGACTTTACCATTCAGCCCGGCGAGCGCATCGCCCAGCTGATGGTCACCCCGGTAGTCCAGGCCGAGCTGAAAATCGTGGATGAGCTGGACGACACCCAGCGGGGCGCCGGCGGCTTCGGCTCTACCGGAAAATAAGCGACAAACACGGGCCCCTTTAACCAGGCCCAGTGTGACGAGCATGGAGGAAGCAGTATGTTTGGACTGTTCAAAAAGAAAGAAGCGCCCAAGGAGCCTCCCTCCCAACAGAGGGACGAGTGGAAGGAGTTCGCCGCCCCCTTCCTGCCGGAGGAGTTGTCTATTGTGGCTGTCACGGACGCCAGCGGCTTCGGCTCTGTCAAAGAACCGGAGCAGGAGCTCTGGCGGGTGGGCATCGGCCTGACCGCCTGGATGGAGGAGGACAGCCCGGACATCCACCGGGGAGAGGCCAGCCTAGTCTCTCTGGCCGACGACACCCTGCGGAACTATCTCCGCCAGCGGGTCCGGCCTGACTTTATCATCAAGTTCAAGGCGCGGGTGTCAGAGGATGGCCGGAGGCTCCTCTTACTGGACCTGCCGGAGCCGGGCTTTGATCCGGACCTGAAGGCCATCCTGGAGGAGCAGAAAAAGCCTGTATCCTTCTGGGAGGACGGTCTGGGCACCTTTACCTTGAACCGCTCGGTGGGCTGGTTTGAGACTGAGGCGGAGTGGCTGGGCCAGCCTGCCCGCCTGGACTTCGACCGGGACGAAAACCGGGCGGACTGTCTGACGCATTTTCACACCCTGATGGAGCGTCAGGAGGAGTGGGACCAGAGGGTGCGGGCCTTGGCCGCGGAAAAGCTGCTTGACCTGGCCAACGACTGGGCTCAGGAGTCGGAGGAGGACCGGGAGGCGGCGGAGATCACCCAGGAGCAGTTCATGGAGCGCATGGAACTGGACGCCATTCAGATCTACGAGGACGGAGCCTTCGAATTTTGGTTCAACGACGGGGACCTGTTCTGGGGGCACTCCATCCACGTCACCGGCTCTCTGACAAATGGGCCGGAGGAGGCCCAGATGGAGGGATGAGTCCTCCCACCTATTTTCTCACCAAGGAGTTTTGTTATGCGTATCATCCTCGCCTCTCAATCCCCCCGGCGGCGGGAGCTGCTGGAGCGGATGGGGGTCGCTGAATTTGACATCATTCCCGCGCAAGGGGAGGAGGTCATGGACCCCTCGCTGTCTCCGGACCGGCTGGTGGAGGAGCTGTCCCGCCAGAAGTGCGCGGAAGTCGCCGCCGCCCACCCGGACGGCCTGGTCATCGCCGCTGACACGGTGGTATCTGTGGGCGGGCTGGTGCTGGGCAAGCCCCACAGCCGGGAGGAGGCGGTCCGGATGCTCTCCGCTCTGTCCGGTCGGGAGCATATGGTATACACCGGCGTCACCCTCTTTTCCGGTGGCCGGACCGCCACGGAGCACGAGGCCACCTCTGTCCGCTTCCGCCCCCTGTCCCAAGGGGATATCGACCACTACCTGGCCACTGGAGAGCCCATGGACAAGGCTGGGGCTTACGGCATTCAGGGGTACGGCAGTGTGCTTATAGAGGGCATCTCCGGGGACTACTATAATGTGATGGGCCTGCCGGTCTGCCGGCTGGGCCGGATGCTGGCCCGGTTTGGAGTGGACACACTGTCCATGGCCGCGAAAAAGGAGCAAGGAACGTGAAAGATTTTCTCCGCCAGAATGGGATCCTGCTGGTCATCATCGCCTTGCTGCTGACCATTCTGATTGGGGTGGGCACCGCATTTATGGGCGGCAATGCCGACCCCCTGTCCAACGTGGTAAACACGGTCACCAGCCCCATACGAAATGGCATCGCTGCCGCCGCTGACTGGGCGGAGGGAGTATATAACTATGTATTCCGCTATGGCCAGATCCAGGAGGAGCTGGACAGCCTGCGGGCCCAGGTGGCCGAGCTGGAGGACCAGGTTCGAGAGGGGCAGGAGGCCGCCAAGCAAAACGAGCGCCTGCGGGAGCTGCTGGACCTCCAGGCCAAACGTGAGGACTTCGTCTTTGAGTCCGCGCGGGTTACTGGGCGCTCCACTGACAACTGGGCATCCACACTGACCATCAGCAAAGGCACCTCCGCCGGCGTGGAGGCGGGCGACTGCGTCGTGACCTCTACTGGCGTGCTGGTGGGGGTTGTGTCCAAGGTGGGGCTGAACTGGTCCACCGTCTCCACAATTATCAACACAGACATTGAGATTGGGGGCATCGTCACCCGAACGTACAGCGCCGGGGTGCTGGAGGGAGACTTTGCCCTGATGGGCCAGGGCCGTCTGAAGCTGAGTTACCTCCCCCACAGCGCTCAGTTGGTGTCTGGGGACGAGGTGCTCACCTCCGGCAAGGGGGACGTGTATCCTTCCGGGCTGGTGGTGGGTCAGGTGGAGGGCGTCTTTACCGACCCTTCTGGGATGACCCGCTATGCCGTGGTGGTCCCTGACGCCGACCTGTCCTCCTTAGTTGAGGTATTCGTCATCAAAGACTTTGATATCCAGGAGTAGGTGCGGCCTGTGGCCGCCCTACCCAGTAAGGAGCGTTTCATTTGACCCGACGTGACCTGATCCACAAGTGGCTTGTCTATGCCCTGGGCCTGCTGCCCCTGTGGCTGCTGGACGACTATATCCTGCCTCGGTACCCCCTCTTTGGCGTAACACCCATGCTGCTGCCTGTGGCGGCAGCCGCTGTGGCGGTGCTGGAGGGGGCCTATGCCGGAGCGGGCTTTGGAATGGCGGTCGGCCTGCTGTGGGAGCTGGCCTACCCCGGAGGCTTTGGCGGCCTGGTGCTTGGGATGGCCCTGGCCGGCATGGCCATTGGGGCCCTCGCCCAGTATGCCCTGAGCCAGTCCTTTCCCGGCTGCCTGCTCTGTTCCGCCGCTATCCTCGCTCTGCTGGACCTGCTGCGGGTGCTGCGGGGGCTCATCACCCACGCGGCCTCCCTCCCGGCGCTGCTCCAGGTGGCCGTGCCCGAATTTCTCTATTCCTTGGCCTGGACTCCGGTAGTCTATCTCCTGTTCCGGGCCATATTTCGCCGGGTGGGCGGGACCAAGCTGGCCTGATTCGCCCTTTTCTTCTCCAGGATGGAGGTATTCCATGGATGTAAAACAATTTCATCGCCGGGTCCTGTGCATCGCCTTGCTCCTTTCCCTGTGTCTTACCGCCATGGGGGCCACACTGTACGACCTCCAGATCAATCAGGGTGAGGCGCTGTATGAGCGATCTCAGAACAAAATCGCAGAAACCCAGATAGTCGAAGCAGACCGGGGAGACATTCTGGACCGAAATGGCCGTGTGTTGGTGTCTAATCGGGTGGTCTACCAGGTGACGCTGGACCTGGATCACATGGGAAAGGAGCCAGAGGAGCGCAACGCGACCCTTCTGTCCCTCGTCCACGCGGCTCGGGCCTCCGGGGTAGAATGGAGCGACACCCTGCCCATCTCCGCCGATGAGCCCTTTGTGTTCACTGAACAGTCCCCCTACTTTACCCTCTCACAAAATGAGGACGGGACCCCTTCTAAGACCTTGACCCGCCTGGGCCAGTTGGCTGTCAAAATGAAATGGATCACCGACCCCACCAAAGAGCCCGAGCCAGTAGAAACAGCCCCTGTACAGCAGGAGGAGCCTGGGCTTTGGGACAGGATCACCGGATTTTTTACTGGAGAGACGCCCCAGAAAGAGGTCCAGACACCAGTGCAGGAGAAGGATAGCTCACTTCCTACCGCCCGGCAGCTGCTTGGTAAAATGTGCGCCAGCTTTGAAATCGCAGGCGAGGGCGCTGTGGACAAGAAGTCTGCGGAGGCATCCGGGCAGGCGGTGCCCGACCTGAATATCGGAGACATGGACCCGGCAGATGCCCGGGCCATCGCCGGACTGCTGTATGAGCTGTACTTGCGTTCCCGTGAGGTCACCTGGACTCCCTATGTCTTTGCCGAGGGCGTGGATATCGATTTCATTTCCCGTGTCAAAGAGCTCTCTCTGCCTGGAGTGGTCATCGAGCCCACTACCGTCCGTCAGTACCACACCCAGTACGCCGCCCACATCTTAGGGCGGGTAGGACTGATGAACCGTTCAGAGGTGGAATACTATACCTCGCTGGACGAGGACGGGGACGGTAAGCCCGACTACGAGATGGACGATACCGTAGGTAAGGAGGGGGTGGAAAAGGCCTTCGAGTCCTTCCTGCGGGGTACCCCAGGGATCCGGGCCGTGGATCGGAACACCAGCGGAAAGATCTTGTCAGAGAGTTGGATCACCGAGCCAAAGCCAGGGGACAATATTGTGCTCACCATCGATATTGACCTGCAGAAAAAGGTGGAGGACACTCTGGCCTCCTCCCTGCCCAATCTGGTCAGTGAGGAGGTGGAGGGCGCGGCCTGCGTGGTGCTGGATGTAAACAGCTTTGATGTATTGGCTTCCGCCTCCTATCCTACCTTCGACCTGGCCAACTACTCCCGTGACTGGGAGAAAAATTCTACAGATCCCCTCACTCCCCTGGTCAACCGGGCACTTACAGGCACCTACGCCCCCGGCTCCACCTTTAAGATGGTCACCGCTATCGGAGCACTGGAGGAGGGCATTATCACTCCCGACTCCCAAATACGGGACCTGGGCCGCTACACCTACTACCCCGGCACTCCTCCCCAGTGCTGGTACTACCGCCAGTACGGCAAGTATCACGGGCTCATCAACGTCAGCGAGGCTATCGAGGTATCATGCAACTACTTTTTCTACGACGTGGGACGGCGGCTTGGCATCGACCTGTTGGTAGACTACGCCACCCGCTTTGGCCTTGGCCAAAAGACGGGCATTGAGCTGGAGGAGTCCTCGGGCGTCATGGCTGGCCCCGAATATACTGAGAGCATGGGCGGGACCTGGTACGAGGGCTCGGTCCTATCTGTGGCCATCGGCCAGGAGAGCAGCCAATTTACCCCTATCCAGCTTGCCAGCTATATCTCCACACTGGTCAATGGAGGCACCCGAAAGTCCACCCACCTGCTGAAGGAAATCAAATCCAGCGATTACTCCCAAATCGTGGAAACCTATGAGCCGGAGGTCCTCAGCACCATTGAGATACAGGACAAAAATCTAGAGGCTGTCAAGGCCGGAATGCTGGCCCTGACCACTGACGGCTCGGTACGCCGCTACTTTCAGGACCTGCCTGTCCAGGTGGGCGCCAAAACTGGCTCCGCCCAGGTCAGCGCCCAGACGGAGTCCAATGCCGTTTTCGTCTGCTTCGCCCCCTATGATGACCCGGAGATCGCCTTGGCCATGGTGGTGGAACACGGCGGAAGCGGCTCAGAACTGGGCGCCATGGCAGCCGATATTCTCTCCTATTACTTCTCAACCAAGGGCAGCATGGATGAGATCCCCATGGAAAATACTTTGATCCGGTAGTTTCCGGTCCTTTTTTGCCTCTGTCTTGACGGGCGGAGAGAAAAGGGGTACACTTTGAGAGAACGACTATACTCGGGCCCGGCCCGTATGATTGTAAGGAGATGTTCCAAGTGTCTGAATGTACTCATGACTGCTCCAGCTGCAGCGCCGATTGCTCCTCCCGGGATATGCGTGTCCCTGCCAACGCCATGTCCAGTGTAAAGCGGGTTATCGCCGTTGTCAGCGGGAAAGGCGGCGTCGGCAAGAGCACCGTCACCGCCAGTCTGGCCGTCGCTATGGCCAGAAAGGGCCGTAAGGTAGCCATCTTAGATGCCGATATCACCGGCCCCTCTATCCCAACCGCTTTTGGCATCCATGAGAAGGCCACAGGAAGCGACGCCGGCATCGACCCCGCCGTCACGGCCGGCGGCATCAAGCTCATGTCCCTGAACCTGCTCACCGCAAATGAAACGGACCCCGTGGTATGGCGTGGACCCGTCATTGCCGGCGTAGTCACACAGTTCTGGCAAGAAGTGGTCTGGGGCGATGTGGACTATATGTTCGTGGATATGCCCCCCGGCACTGGCGACGTGCCTCTAACTGTTTTCCAGTCCCTTCCCGTGGACGGTATTATTGTCGTCACTTCTCCTCAGGATCTGGTATCCATGATCGTGACAAAGGCTGTAAATATGGCTAAGATGATGGATATTCCCGTCCTTGGGCTGGTAGAGAATTACAGCTATTTTCAGTGTCCTGATTGCGGCAAGAAGCACGCGATTTTCGGGGACAGCCATTTGGAAAAAGTGGCGATGGAACTGGAGATTCCTGTGCTGGCCCAGTTGCCTATTGATCCCAGCCTTGCCGCCGCCTTTGACACCGGAAAGATTGAACAGGTCGAACGGAATTATTTGGAAGACGTTGCGGCCCGCCTGGATGGCTAAGGTCAAGTAAAATGTCATACAGAATCCCTTTGTCCGCCGGTCCTATGGACCGGCGTTTTTTTCTGGTAGGCGCGCTATGTCTACCAAATGTCTACCAAAAAAAGCGGGAAAGCGCTGGGAAACGTGGCTTTCCCGCTTTTCCATTTTCTGGGTGTCTACCAGATGTCTACCAAGGGCACTTTTTCTTTGGAAAAGCGCCCTTTTTTATTTGCTCTTAGCGGGTTTTCCTCACCTTTTTTGCTGTGCAAGGGGCGTTATACAGGGCTGATGCCATAAAAAGTCCTCAAAGCCTCGAAA
>CABIXV010000011.1 GCA_902362775.1 Clostridiales bacterium
GTCTACCAGATGTCTACCAAGGGCACTTTTTCTTTGGAAAAGCGCCCTTTTTTATTTGCTCTTAGCGGGTTTTCCTCACCTTTTTTGCTGTGCAAGGGGCGTTATACAGGGCTAATGCCCTAAAAAGTCCTCAAAGCCTCGAAAAAATGGGGATTTTGTCAGAAAAGTCCCCGAAAAAATTTAAGGAGGAATCCCGAATGAGAAACCTGAAACGGGCTCTTAGCCTGGCTCTGGCTTCCGTCATGGTCATGGGCCTGATGGTAGTCGGCACCGGCGCGAGCTACGCCGATGTGTCTTCCGAGCAGAATCAGGAAGCCATCGAAGTTCTCCAGGAAGTCGGCATCATGACCGGCGACGAGAACGGCAACTTCAACCCCAACGCTAAGGTCACCCGCAACGAGATGGCCGTGGTCATGTCCAACCTGCTGGACTACCGCGTAGCCAACTACAAGGGCACCAGCCCCTTCACTGATGTGCCCTCCTGGGCTGAACCCTATGTGGCCGCCTGCTACACCAACGGCATCATCGCCGGCTACGACGCCAAGACCTTCGGCGGCAGCGACTCCGTCACTACCTCCCAGGCCGCTCTGATGCTGATGAAGGCCCTGGGCTACTTCCAGTATCAGTCCGACTTCGAGGACGACTGGCAGTTCGCCACCATCAAGCAGGCTGGCAAGATCGAGCTGTTTGAAGATGTGGACTCCGGCGTTACCGAGGCCATGACCCGCAACGACCTGGCTCAACTGGTTCTGAACGCTCTGGAGTCCGGCATGGTCGAGGCTGACGACGACACCATCAAGGTCAACGCCGACGGTGTGATCGTAGAGGCCGGCAAGGTCACCTACAACTATGTCACCAGCGACAAGGCTTATGCCCGCGCCATCAGCGATCTGCAGCCCACCTCCTCCACCAGCTCTACTAAGGGCTCCATCGTGGAACTGGGCGAGAAGCTGTACAACGGCGACCTGAAAAAGGACGAGGGCAGCGACGATTTCAACCGTCCCGCCAACGTCTGGACCTATAAGTCCAGCGAGATCGGCAAGTATGCCGACTCCGCCGAGCAGACCTGGACTGTCAAGGTCACCGAGAAGGCTCTGTACCAGGCTGTCGGCTCCGCCGCTTTTGATAACTACGACTGGGCCATCTACCAGAACGGCGGCCTGGTTGCCGAGGACACCAACGCCGCCCCTCACGCTGCCCGCGACCTGGCTATCGCTCACAGCAAGACCAGCAGCGAGCGCGTGCTGACCGCTGACAAGGGCGTCCTGACTGAGGTCTTCGTGGACTCCGACAAGGAGACCGTCGTTCTGACCCTGATCGACACCGGCGTAGCCAAGGTCACCAAGGTCACCGGCGACGAGGGCGACTACGAGGTCACCGTGTCTTTTAAGACCAAGGTAAACAACGGCGCTGGTTCTGCTTACACCCCCGACAACAAGTTCACCACCGATCAGAAGTTTGAGAAGGACGACATCGTCATCTACACCGCTTCTGTTTCCTCCGGCGAGATCGAGTCCCTGGCTGTAGCCGAAACTGTAGCCGGCAAGGTCACTGCTGTGAAGAACGCCGACTACGCCACTCTGGACGGCACCAAGTACAGCTACAACTACGCTTACACCAAGGAAGTCGCCAAAAACGGTATCGGCACCGGCCTGTACAATCTGGAGGACAGCGTCGCCGACGCCAACCCCGTCATCGACAAGGAAGCCACCCTGTACCTGGATGCTTACGGCTACGCCGTAGCCTTCGAGGGTGATACCGCTACTGCCGAGGATTACCTGTTCGTGAAGGAAGTGGGCACTGTCTTCAACAGCGAGCCCTCTGCCAAGGTCGTCTTCTATGACGGCACCGAGGACACCATCACCGTAGACCAGATCATCGACGGCGGCAAGTCCTATGACGCCGTTAAGAGCGAGGACAATAATCCTGCTACCAAAGCCGTTGCTGAGAAGACCATCTACAAGTTCACCAAGGGCTCCAGCAGCTATGACCTGGAGGTCGTCGCCGAGAAGGCCGGCACCAGCGCCACTGTGAAGAAGGATGTTCCCTCCATCTCCGCCACCGGCACTGCAGACGGGCAGGCTACCAACAACAATACCGTGTTCGTAGACGTGGAGAATAACAACTCCTGGGTCGGCTACAAGAACGTATCCAGCAAGACCGGCGCTGATGTAAAGCTGGTTCTGAACAGCGACAATGTGGCCGAGGTCGTCTTCATCTATGGTAACTTCACCAGCGATGCCGACGCCGAGGACTACATCATCCTGAAGGGCACCGGCTATCAGGCTGAGAAGGACAAGAACAACAAGACCGTCTATCGCTTCATCGACGCCTATGACGCCAACGGCGAGAAGGTTGAAGACCTCTATACCGCCAGCGAGACTCTGGCTAAGAATGCCAAGAAGGCCATGTACCTGATCGAAAAGCGCGATGGCGATGACTATGTCCAGACCTGGACCCCCAAGTTCGATCTGAAGAACAACGCCGGTAAGGCCGCTGCCAACTGGGCTACCGCCGCCAAGGACGGCGTGCTGACCCTGAACACTGGTATCACCTTCGGCGGCAAAGACAAAAAGACCTTTGCCTATGACGACAACACCGTCTTCGTGGTGGTGGAGCTGAAGGCCAATGGCGATGTGGACCTGCTGCGCACCGGCGATATCTCTGATATCGAGGCCGATACCACTCGCGCCGCTGACACCACCGGCGTGTATGTCATGACCGTGGACAACGAGTATGACCAGGCTCCTCTGGCCGAGACTGTCCTGGTTGTCGTGCCCGACGACAAGGGCATCACTGAGGGCGGCAAGGACCCCGTGGTGACCACTGATGGTTCTGTGACCGTTGATCTGAAAAACGAAGGCAGTCTGGCTATGACCATCACCGCTCCTACCATTGATGGCAAGGACATCTCTGGTTGGGAAGCCAAGAATGTCACTGTGAAGACCACTCTGACTGTTGACGGGAAAGACTTCGCTAAGACTGTCAGCAGCGCTAAGGATGAGAAGGTTTCTCTTGGTACTACTCTGAGTTCCCTCGACGACAGCGCACTGCCCAATGTGGCTATCTCCGGCAGCCATACTTATCAGGCTACTGTCGTTGTCACCTTCCAGGGCATGGACAACAACACCTATACTCTGACCGGCTCCAGCGCCATGATCTTCTCCTAAGCTTTTATTGGTCAGCAGTCTAAGACAACCATAACGTGTCGCCCCTGGGCCAGTTGGCCTGGGGGCGATTCTTTCATATCAGGCTAGTGCAAGGTAATGGTATACCGTCCCATTTCGGTTGGTGGCAATATTGGCAGCCTTGCTCTGGTCCGAGAAAATTTTGACGGCAAACCCGGTGTCCGTGATCTCCGCGCAAATGATGTTGCAGCGGTCATTTTTTAACCGCAGAGGGTATCCGTCTAAGATCAAGCCGCCCTGACAGGTAAAATAGTTTGGTGGACAGTAGTAAAAGCAGGTCGTTCCATCTTCTGGAAATAAAATCACCGCCTTGGGACGGAACCCCAGATAGATTGTCCGGTCTGCCGTCCCGTCGCCGGTATAGGTCCCGGTGACGATTCTTGGAATTACTTTGTCTAACTTTGCGTTGTCAGCATTGAAGTCCTCCCGGAGGACGGGGTCTTCCGCCGCCCATTGATTGAGCTGGAAATGTTCCGTGTAACTGCTTGCCATAGTCCATCGTCCTTTCTGTGTTTGAAATCTTTGATTGGGGCGTGAGGCCTTTCCCTCTGTCTAACACAAAAAACCGCCCCGGAGTGGGACGGTTTCATACATTTTTTGGAAATTATAATACTTCTATATTCAAAAAAAGAAAAAGGGCGCCGCGGCTGCGGCGCCCTGATCGAATCAGAAAAATCTTACTTGTGATCCACAGAGTACATGTGCTTGATGAGCTCCAGGACCTTGTTGGAGTAGCCGATCTCGTTGTCGTACCAGGACACGACCTTCACAAAGGTATCGGTCAGGGCGATGCCGGCGTCGGCATCGAAGATGGAGGTACGGGGATCGCCCAGGAAGTCGCTGGACACCACAGCCTCGTCGGTGTAGCCCAGGATCCCCTTCAGTTCACCCTCGGAGGCGGCCTTCATAGCGGCACAGATCTCCTCATACTTTGCGGGCTTGGCCAGGTTAACGGTCAGGTCCACCACGGACACGTCCAGGGTGGGAACACGCATGGACATACCAGTCAGCTTGCCGTTCAGCTCGGGGATGACCTTACCCACGGCCTTGGCGGCGCCGGTGGAGGAGGGGATAATGTTGCCGGAGGCGGCGCGGCCGCCGCGCCAGTCTTTCAGAGAGGGGCCGTCCACGGTCTTCTGGGTGGCGGTGGTGGAGTGGACAGTGGTCATCAGACCGTCGGTGATACCCCAGTTATCGTTCAGAACCTTGGCGATGGGGGCCAGACAGTTGGTGGTGCAGGAGGCGTTAGACACGAACTTCATGTCGGGGGTGTACTTATCCAGGTTGACGCCGCAGACAAACATGGGAGTGTCGTCCTTGGAGGGGGCGGACATAACAACCTTCTTGGCGCCTGCGTCCAGGTGGCCCTGGGCCTTCTCTTTGGTCAGGAACAGGCCGGTGGACTCCACCACATACTCGGCGCCCAGTTTAGCCCAGGGCAGGTCAGCGGGGTTGCGCTCGGCGGAGACAGGGATCTCCTTGCCATTGACGATGATGGCGCTCTCAGTGTAGCCGATCTCGGCCTGGCAGTGGCCATGCATCGTATCATACTTCAGCATATAAGCCAGGTAGTCGGCGGGACACAGGTCGTTGATGCCAACGATCTCGATCTCGGGGTGGTTCAGGCTGGCGCGGAACACCATACGGCCGATGCGGCCAAACCCATTGATGCCAACTTTGATGCTCATGTTGAAAACTCCTTTTTTTCAAAGAATCAATATCTATTGCTTCCACTGGTATTATACCCCGTTTCAATGCCTTTTGATAGTGACTTTTTTCATATATTTCGGGAGGATTTTCCAATACTTTTCCGATAAAATTGGCAATTCGACAAGTTAAGCGAGGACTAGGTAGGATTTTCGGAGGTTCTTTGGCGTTAAGGCGGGGCTTATCCGCCGCTTTCCCCAAAGAGGCTGTTTTTCGACTTTTCTCTTGTTGCCAGTGGAAATTTTTGATATACTGGAAATGCGTCATGATAGCGGCGCAGGCAACACATCCTAACCGCGCGGCTGTCTTCGGTACGCGCCTTAAGAAACCCTGACCGAAAGGATGCGACATGATCGAATTAAACCTGTCTATTTTAGAAAATCTGCCAGAGGCGGCGGTCTATGTCGTGCTGGGACGGATCACGGCCATCAATCCCATGGCGGCCCACTATCTGCCCCAGTTGGAGATCGACGGACCGGTGCCCGGTTATCTGGACCTGCCCCGGTATGGCCCTAAGGGGGTTGGCACGTTTACCGCCGGACGGACCACCTATGCCTTCAGCCGTACAGACACAGGAGAGGGACAGTTGTTTTTGTTCCACCCCGCCCCACAGACGTCGCTGACAGACCTGCAGCTGGAGGGGACTATCCGGCAGATGCGGCAGCTGATGGCGGAATTTCTGACCCAGATCGGACCCATGACAGAGGGGGGAGAGGGGAAGCTCTCTACCGCGGCCCGGGAGAATTTCAGCAAGAGCTACCACCGGATGTTCCGACTGCTGAACAACCTAGATTTTGTCACTTCGGCTGCCGGGCCGGACGGCATCCCCTTCCGACCGTCCGTATTAGACCTGGCTGGGCTGTGCCGCCAGATCGCCCGGGACGCGGGCCAACTGCTTCAGCAGGACACCCACCTGGAGTACCGCTCTGACCTGCCCTCTCTGCTCATCCAGGGAGATATCCCCCTCCTTCAGCGTATGCTGCTGGGGCTGATCTCCAACTCAGTACAGACGATGAGGGGTGGCGTGGTGCTCCTCTCTCTGCGCCGTCAGGGTGACCGCGCTGTACTCTCCCTCACAGACAGCGGGGAGCGGCCCTCTGACCGGCAGTTGGCGGCCCTGTTGCAGCAGGACACTGATCAAGCTATCCCCCAGCCCGGCCAGGGGGCCGGACTGGGCCTGTCGGTAGTTCGGCACATCGCAGCCCTCCACAGGGGGACCATGCTGGTGGAGTGGGGTGAGAAGGCCCCGGTCATTCTCATCTCTCTGCCTGCTGGTGCCCAGGAGCGGCTTGCGGTGCGCACACCGGAGGTACAGCAGGATGGCGGCCTATCCCCACTGCTGGTAGAGTTGTCCGACGTGCTGCCCTCTCAGCTCTTTGGTCAGGAAGGGCTGGACTAAAATTCTTTTGCGGACGGCCCGGAATAAGAGTTCCGGGCCCCTTTTATGCCCGATAATTCTCGAAACCCCTTGACGGTCCCCGCCGCCCAGGGGTAAAATATCTTGTTTGTATTAGGAAAGAACGGGGGAGTCTTTTGTGGGCAAGACAGGCTTTGACAACCAGCGGTATCTGCAGCTCCAGTCCCAGCATATCCAGGATCGGATCGACCAATTCGGGGGCAAGCTGTATCTGGAATTCGGGGGCAAGCTCTTCGACGACTACCATGCGTCCCGCGTCCTGCCCGGCTTCGCGCCGGACAGCAAGGTCCGGATGCTGGAGAAGCTGAAGGACAAGGCGGAGATTCTCATTGCCATCAAGGCCGGCGATATCGAAAAGAACAAGGTCCGTGGGGACCTGGGTATCACCTATGACAGCGAGGTACTGCGCCTCATCGATATTTTCCGGGGCAGGGGCCTGTTCGTGGGCAGCGTGGTGGTGACCCAGTATACCGGCCAGCCTGCCGCCGACGCCTTCCAGTCCCGGCTGGAGCAGTTAGGCGTCAAAGTGTACCGCCACTACCCCATCGCCGGCTATCCCCATAATATCACAAAGATCGTCAGCGACGAGGGCTTTGGAAAAAATGACTATGTGGAGACCAGCCATCCCCTGGTGGTGGTCACCGCCCCCGGCCCGGGGAGCGGGAAGATGGCCACATGCCTCTCCCAGCTCTACCATGAGCACAAGCGGGGCATTGTGGCCGGCTATGCCAAATTTGAGACCTTCCCCGTCTGGAACCTTCCGCTGAAGCATCCGGTAAACCTGGCCTACGAGGCGGCGACCGCGGACCTGGACGACGTGAATATGATCGATCCCTTCCATCTTCAGGCCTATGGGCAGACCACCGTCAACTACAACCGGGACGTGGAGGTATTCCCCGTTCTGGCGGCCATGTTTGAAAAGATTACCGGAAGCTGCCCCTATAAGTCCCCCACTGATATGGGGGTGAATATGGCAGGCAACTGCATCACTGACGATCCGGTGTGCCGGGAGGCCGCCTGTCAGGAGATCGTCCGCCGCTACTATGAGGCCCTGTGCGATCAGCGCCAGGGCCGTGGCTCGGAGGACACGGTATACAAGCTGGAGCTTCTGATGCAGCAGGCCGGCGTCACCCCCGATATCCGCCCTGTGGTGGCAGCGGCCGCCCACATGGCCGAGGAGACCGGCGAGCCCGCCATGGCCATCCAGCTGGCAGACGGCACTATGGTCACCGGAAAGACCTCAGAGCTGATGGGCTGCTCCGCCGCCGCCCTGCTTAACGCCTTGAAATATCTATCCGGCGCGGGAGGCCACGGAATCCATCTCATTGCCCAGTCCGCCATCGAGCCCATCCAGACCGTGAAGGTCAAGCATCTGGGTTCAGCCAACCCCCGTCTCCACAGTGACGAGGTGCTTATCGCCCTGGCCTCCTCGGCCAACGCCGATCCCAAGGCCGCCAGGGCCCTGGATCATCTGGAAGAATTAGGGGGATGTCAGGCCCACTGCACCGTCATCCTCTCCCCCGCCGACGCGGTGACCTATAAAAAGTTGGGCCTTCAGCTCACCTGTGAGCCCCAGTACCAGACCAACAAACTCTATCACCGGTAACATGAAGGGTGGCGTTGGCTTGTCCAAACGAAGTTCAGCAGAGACAGCGCTCCTTCTGGGGGCGCTGGTATTCTATCTGTATATTGCCTGGTCGGTGCCATACAGTACCACGGACGATCTGCAGTGGGGCATGGACCAGGGGCTGCGCTGGTGGCTCCAGGGATCGCTGAACCGCCGGTATGTGGGTAATTTCTTTGCCGTTGCCATGTGCCATTCTCCGCTGGTCAAAACTCTGGTCATGGGGCTGACCATGTTCGCTATCCCTCTCCTAATGGCCCGACTGGCGGCTCGTGGGGAGGAGCGGTCCCTCCTGCCCATTTATCTGGCCTCCAGCGCGGGGCTGCTGCTCATGCCGCCCGTCATGTGGCAGGAGACCTACGCATGGGTGTCCGGATTTGGCAACTATGTAGTGCCCACCCTCTTATTTCTGGTATGGCTGCTTCTGGTACGCCGCGTCGTGGATAGGGGCGGACATCGTCTGCTTTGGGCTGTTCTTTTCCTTGCCCTTGAGGTGGTTATGGGGCTGTTCGTGGAAAATTTGACCTTGCTGTTTTTGGGGGCCGCTCTGCTGACCGCCCTCTGCTCCTTGGGAAACAAATCCGCGCGTTTGCCCCTGTGGGCGGGATTCTTAGGCTCCGCCCTGGCAGCGGCCATCATCTTTGGCGGCGGTTCTTTTTCCCAGCTACTTTTGGAAGGCTCCGCCCTCAACGGTCTGCGTGACCTGACCTTCGACTGGTCTGGGGGCCTCCCAGCGGCTTTGACTGGTATCCTGGAACAGTATTTCGTCCGCCTGCTGCCTATCAGTTTCCTGCGGGGGCCCCATATCGCCCTGCCCTCGGCGGTCATCCTTGCCCTCGGCTTCTGGAACAGCCGGCTCCGTCCCCTGGCGCTTCTGGGGCTTCTGCCGCTGGGTTACCACGGGCTGCTCCTCCAGACTGAGGAATACGACACTCCCGTTCGAGTCGCCGTCAGCGCCCTGATCTGGGCCCTGGTCCTTTTGGCCCCGTTGGTTCAGCGGACAGAACCTAGTGTAAAGCTCGGCCGGTTCCTCCTCTGCTTGGCCGCCCCACTGTCCTTACTCCCCCTGGCCGCTACCACTACCCTGGGCCAGCGGCTGTATTTTTTCCCCATGGCCATGCTGATTCTGACCGCCGCCGATATGGCCGCCCCGCTGCTCGCCCGTTGGCCCGTCCAGCTCCTGACCAGTGGGGCGCTGGCGGCTCTGATGATCTGCTGGGGGTGGATGCACTGGACAGTGCTGGGCTGTACAACATTGCGGGAGGAACTCACCTCCCAGGCGGTGGAACAGGGAAACGACACCCTGATCCTGCCTACCGACCGGTACGAGAGGGTGGTCTGGCACACCCGAAACCCCTGGAATGTGGAGTACGCCGACTACTACCGCCAGTTTTATCACATCCCCGACCAGGTAACGCTGGTCATCCTGCCCGCCGGCTCCTATGAGTGCTGGCCGGATGTTGACCCGGAACAGTGGGAACGGAGGCTGGAATTTTTCCCCTCCAAGGACTACACCCCCTCCTTGCCCTAAGAGGAAGACCGCTCCCCCAGCAATGCCGGGGGAGCGGTCTTTCATTTCAGGCGCCAGATGTCCTGATCATATTCCTGGATGGTCCGGTCAGCGGAGAAGTAGCCCGACCTGGCGATGTTGACCAGCATCTTTTTGGCCCAGCCCTGCCGGTCGCCGTAGTCACCCACGCACTGGTCCCTGGCGGCGATGTAGTCCTCTGTGTCCAGCAGCGCCATGAACCAGTCCTTGCACTTCATATCATTCCACAGGGCCGACAGGCAGGCAGGGTCCCCGATGGATAGCAGCTCCGGGGACACCAGGAAGTCCACCAGCTCCTCGATGCTCGGACGGTGGTAGAGGTCCAGCGGCCGATAGCTTCCTTCATCGTACATTTGGATGACCTGGCCGCTCTGTACGCCGAAGGTGTAGATATTCTCTGGCCCCACCAGCTGGGCGATCTCTACATTAGCTCCATCCATCGTTCCTAGTGTGACCGCCCCGTTAGCCATAAACTTCATGTTCCCGGTGCCGCTGGCTTCCTTGGAGGCCAGGGAGATCTGCTCCGAGATATCACAGGCGGGGATCAGCCGCTCCGCCCAGGTCACATTGTAGTTCTCCACCATGGCCACCCGGAGCCATGGGCGGACCTGGGGGTCCCGCTCGATGAGCTGCTGGAGGCAGAGGATCAGATGGATGATGTGCTTTGCCATGGTATAGGCCGGGGCGGCCTTGGCCCCAAAGAGGACGCTCACCGGCCGCTGGGGCAGCCGGCCCGCCTTGATATCCAGATACTTCCGAATGATATACAGGGCGTTCATCTGCTGCCGCTTGTACTCATGGAGCCGCTTGATCTGGATGTCAAAGATAGACTGTGGGTCCAGGGCGATGGACTGCTCGGCCCACAACAGGCGGCAGAGCTGATTCTTGTTGTCCTGCTTGATAGCCAGCAGCCGCTCCAGCACCGCCGGATCGTCCCCGAAGTTCAACAGGTCCTCTAGCTGCCGGGGGTCCTTCCGCCAGCCGCCGCCGATGCACTGGTCGATAAGGCCCGCCAGGCTGGGATTACAGGCCTCCAGCCACCGGCGGAAGGTAATGCCGTTGGTCTTGTTGTTGAACTTCTGGGGGTAGAGGTCGTAAAAGGGCTTCAGCTCAGACTCTTTGAGGATCTGGGTGTGGAGAGCGGCCACCCCGTTGACGGAAAAGCCGTAGTGGATGTCCATGTGTGCCATGTGGACCTGCCCTTGGCTGTCCAGAATGGCCACACGGGGATCTGGATGGTCCTCCCGGACCCGGCGGTCCAGCTCTTGGATAATAGGGACCAGTTGAGGCGCCACATCCTGGAGAAAGGAAAGGGGCCACTTTTCCAGTGCCTCCGCCAAAATTGTGTGGTTGGTATAGGCACAGGTGCGGGACACCTGATCAATGGCCTCATCCATAGACAGTCCCCGGTCCGTAAGCAGGCGGATCAGCTCCGGGATGACCATAGAGGGGTGGGTGTCGTTGATTTGGATGACCACATGATCAGAGAGCTGACGGGGAGAAAAGCCCCGTTCCTCCAGTTCCGTCAGTATGAGCTGGGCGCCGGCGGATACCATGAAGTACTGCTGGTAGACCCGAAGCCGCCGGCCCGCCTCGTCGCTGTCATCGGGATAGAGGAAGGAGGTCAGGCGGTGGGCAATGTCCTCCTTGTCGAAGCTGATGCCTACCCAGGGCTGAGGAGCGGGCCGCTCCACGTCGAAGAGGTGGAGGCGGTTGGCGCACCCGCTGCCCGCGCCAGGAACGACGATATCATAGAGGACCGCAGTCAAATCAAAACCACCGAATGGGACAGAGAAGGTCCGGCCGGTGGCGATGAGCCAGCTGTCCGGCTGAATCCAGGGGTCCGGCTCCTCCGCCTGCTTGTTATGGACGAACTTCTGCCGGAACAGGCCATAGTGGTAGTTGAGTCCAACCCCGTCCCCAGGCAGCCCCAAGGCGGCGATAGAGTCCAGAAAGCAGGCAGCCAATTGGCCCAGGCCGCCGTTGCCCAGAGAGGGCTCCGGCTCCATAGACTCAATGATCCCCAGGTCACGGCCCAGGTCGGACAGTATCTTCTTCACCGGGTCATAGAGGCCCAGCGCCAGCAGATTGTTGGACAACAGCTTGCCCATCAAAAACTCGGCGGAAAAATAGTACAGCTTCCGGCCGCTGTCCGGAGCGGGGAGGCTTTGAGCCATCTGTTGGGTAAGGAGTAGCAGCCCCTCATAGAGCTGGCCGTCGTCACACTGGTCCGGGGCGCGGCCAAACCGCTCTTGTGTCAGCTGCCAAAACCTCTCTTTCAATTCCATGATAGGATCTCCTCTCTGGCCCCAAGGGGGGCCGGAAATGGGAACAAGTTCCAATTCGGCCAACAGTATATCAGTAAGAACCATGGCACGTCAAATCTTTTGAAAAGATTTTTCCCAAATTTTACATAGATATTAGAACTTTCTACCTATTTTTGAAAATCAACACCTTGCAGATGGAATTTTTTATGAGAAATCCATGGCGCTGGTCTTGTGGATATTTTAAGGAGTAGAACGCAAAAAATAAAAAAGTGTACTTTTTGGAATCGAAGATTATGATAAAATTTGTAGCTAAATAGTTGCTTTTTCCTTGCGTGAATGCTATATTTTCTATTGAGAAGGTGTGCTTCCTCAAATTTGGAAAAGTACACATTTTTAAATCGGATTGGGGAGGAATTTGAATACGATGAAAAAAAGAATATTGGCAAAGATAATGGCTTTAATGATGATAATATTTATTTTTCCTACATATATCTTTGCAGTTGAACTGTCTCCTGACAGTAATGGAGAGTATATCATTGCGTCAGCTGAGGACCTCGTCGCGTTCCGCGAGATGGTCAATGGAGGTAATACCTTTGAGGGGAAGACAATCCTTCTGAGCAATAATATTGATCTATCTGCCGAAAGTAACTGGACGCCAATCGGCACAGGAACTCGCGACGGGGCTGGTTATAAAAATGCCAACCCTTTTAGAGGTACTTTCTACGGGGATGGCCATACGATCTCCGGCTTGACAATCAACGCTACAAATGAGGCGGACTACGCCATTGGACTGTTCGGCATTGTAGCTGGTGGACAGATCAAGGATTTGACGTTGACCAACGTAACTATTAATGTGCCTACCAGCGAGATGGCGGGCGGCATAGTTGGTATGCTCTGCGAAGGCGGTACTGTAGGCAACTGTACCATAGGAACTGCGGACAGCGATAGCTCTCAAGTTGCGGCAGCCCGCGGAAATGGTGGCATCGTCGGTCGTATGACCAAGTCCGGGACGATTTCTAACTGTACGAACTACGCCTCAATCTCCGGCACCGGCGCCAATATAGGCGGCATTGTCGGTGCTGCCTACTATACTGCTGAAGACGGTGAAATGAGTATCATCGGTTGCCACAACTATGGTACTGTGACCGGCACCGCGGGTGCCGTAGGCGGCATTGCGGGCTTGTCTTCTGCTAAGGTGAGCAACTGTACCAACGCTGCACCTATCCAGGGGAATGGGGCTGATGTTGCAGGTATCGTTGCGGAACAGCAGAATTATGGCAGTGTGATTGGCTGTATGAATACCGCTGACATCACCAACAACAATGCAGATGCCTATGGTACAGGCGGTATCGTGGGCTGGGTGCGTTATAACGGCGCAGCTGCCAGCTATCCTAAAAAAGCAGTCATTGAGATTATGAATAACATAAACAGTGGCAGCATCGACGGCGGAAACGATGGTGGTGGCATCGTAGGTACAGTCTATAATTCCGCTGTGGTGTCTGGAAATGAAAACTGGGCGGAGTCTATCTCCTCCAGCACATTTGCGGGCGGCATCATTGGAAACCTGCAGTTTACAGAGATCCCGGTGGGCGACAATATCCCTGAACGGCAAGTACATGCTGTAAATAACATTTCCACTACAACACTGGACCAGATAGAGGCCCCCAGCAAATCGCTTTACGCCTATGACAATCTCTCTGGAAGTGATGAGAATGTGGTCGTATCCAACAATGGAACTTCCTGGCTCGCGGAGAGCGACGATGTAAAATATGCTAGTCTGCAGCTGGCACTTAACTCCGCTCAGAACGGAGACACGGTCCAGATCCTGCCTGGCACCCATTCGGAAGCTATCACTATGCCCTTAACAAACATTACAGTGCAGGGCCCGGAGGACCATACAGCCATTTTGACCGGCGGTATTTCCTTCGCCGGAGGGTCGGCCAGTGGACTGAATATGACCATCGAGGACCTGGTATTCGACGGCAAAGGAATCAGCCTGACGGCCTGGACCCAAACCACCGATCTGGACCAGGTAGGGGCTTTGGTTTTCCGTGACAATGAGTTCCGGAATATAACCGGCGACAATATCTATGCCATCCATATCAATAATGGCGACTCTCCTATCAGCGGGCTGACCATCACCCAAAATCAATTCAGCGGCGCCCAGGATAGCACTAAAAACGGCGGCGTGTATGCCACAGTCTGCGGCACAGCTACAATTACGAATAACATTTTTGCGAATATGGGATTCAATGGAATCACCCTATCAGGTTCTGACGGAATCAAAACTGTTGTTATCTCTGACAACAAATTTGACCAGTGGGCCACTCATGGCACTGGCGAGAAGGACGGCCGCGCGATGAGACTGTCCAATCTGTCCGACGCCACTACCTTGGATATTACCAAAAACAGTTTTATCTGCGATACCATGCAGGAGGAGATCATCAAGGTCACCGAGCTGGGCGCGGAGCAGGACATCGACCTGAGCTATTGCTATTGGAATGGCTTAAATCCTGATGAGATCATTGGCGAAGGCCAGGGAAAGATCCTGCTAGTACGAGATGACACAACAGAAGAAGGGACAAATGAAAACACACAACTAGGTCCTTACTACACCGCGCCTACTATGCGCCCTGAAGATCTGAACACTTATGTCCCCTCCTCCAGTGGTGGAGGCGGCGGCTCCAGCAGCTACTCCGTCAGCGTGGACAAGAACATTGACAACGGCAGCGTGACCGTGTCCCCCAAGAGCGCCTCCAGCGGCCGGACGGTGACCATCACTGTCAAGGCCGACGAGGGCTATGAGCTGGACGAGCTGACGGTCACCGACAAGAACGGGGACGAAATCGAGCTGACCGACAAGGGCGGCGGCAGGTATACCTTCAAGATGCCCCGGTCCAAGGTAACCATTGAGGCCTCCTTCGTGGAGATCGACCACCAGGATACCTGCCCCGCCGCCGGCTTCCGGGATGTGGACGAGGACGCCTGGTACCATGAGGCGGTGGACTACGC
>CABIXV010000012.1 GCA_902362775.1 Clostridiales bacterium
CGTCAATCACCCGTGAATCGAAATGGAGGTACATAATGAAGAAAATTAACCTTCGGGAACTTTATCCTGATGTTTATACAACAGACTTTTTTGTAGATGTGACAGAGGAAGTAATGGAGACTATTCGAGCAGCTGAACGTGCGGAGGCTGCGTATGAGCGAAAGATGTATCGTTATAAAGCACAGTATTCTCTGGATTGCGAGAATGGCATTGAAAATGCGGTGTTGTTGAAGCCGCAGACACCGGAGATGGCTCTGGAGGAAAAACAGTTTCAGGAGCAGGTCTATGCCGCTGTGATGAAGCTGCCGGAGAAACAGGCAAAGCGAATTTATGCCCGATACTATCTGGGAATGACGGTAAATGAAATTGCCGAAGTAGAAGGTGTAGACCCAAGCCGTGTCCGAGACAGTATCCGCCGTGGATTAAAGCAGCTTGTAAAATATTTTTGATAAAGTTTCATTTGATGCGCCTGTTTTTTGCCTTTTTTGTCAGTGTTAATAAGAAGGACAAGTTTTCCTCCTTCATCAGTACCGATTTTATAAATAAAAAAGAAAAAATGTGTTTTAGAGGCCGTAGGACTTCTGTTGCTGTAGGCTTTCCTTGACTGCTTCCAAAATATGCAGTATTATATGATTAGCTTTGACTAACCAAGAAAGGAGGGCGTACAATGACAAACCAATACATGACGAAGCTGTACCATGATCTGCTCTCCAACTCTCCGCAGACAGTGACAATAGATATTCCGGCTGATATGGGAACAGGCCAGATTTCACAGGTTGTTACAAAGCAAGGTGCTGTTGTATCCGACTGGAAAATGAACTATTTTTCAGATATGAATGTGCAGGGTGTAAGCTGCGAAGATTATATTCAACTTTTATTTTGCTTCAATGATGGCGTATCGTGGAATATTGCAGATGCGCGTCAAAGTGTCAGCATCCAGAAAGGCGAATCCTGCATTTATCGAGGACATGGTAAAATGGAATACTTGTGTTATTCCGGGAAGAAAGATTTTCTTTTCAAGAATATAAAAATTCCCATGCCCTATTTTCACAAAATTTTGAATGACTACTTTGAAGATAGTGAAATAAACGCTTATGAAAAGAAATTATTGACAGGAATTTCAAAAGTGAGCGTTACCCCGTATATGGAACACATTTTTGCGGAGGTAAAAGATTTTACGCAATATCGTGGCGGTTTAGGGTATCTATTCTTGGAAAGCAAAGTTTTTGAATTGCTGTCTGTGTACTTGAGTGAAGTATTGGAACTCAGTATTCTTTCATCGAGTTATATCAGCATTTCTAAAAGTGACAGGGACTCAATTACCGAGGCAAAGCGGATTATCGACAGCCAGCTTGCTTTTGCACCGAGTTGTGAGGAACTGGCGAAAAAGGTCAATATCAGTGTTTCCAAGCTGACAAAGGGATTTAATTCTTTATTTGGGACATCGGTTCACGCATACATCATAGATCAAAGACTGGAAAAAGCGGCAGGGCTGCTTTTGGAAAGCGACTTGAATGTAAGCCAGATCGCAACGCTGGTTGGATATTCAAAACCAAGCAATTTTGCGGCTGCGTTCAAAAAGAAATATGGAGTAATACCTAAGAACTATAAAGATGAAAATACGATTGGCTAAACCTAAAAAAATACCGTTTTTGGGTAGAATGAAATCGGGTTTGGGTTGGATGTAACAACGGAAATTGGTACAATTTGCGATGTGGTTAGAGAAGATTAACCGCATCGCATTTTTTATTTTCCAAATAAAGTGAGGAGGAATAAGAGTATGAAACAAAAGCTAAATGCGAAAGATTTTATTCTCATCGGTGTTTTAACGGCCCTCATGTGGATTATCTGCATGGTTATCAGCACCATTATGAGCGTGGCTGGCCCGGTGACAAACGTATTTTACCCGTCCGTTGTTGCGATCCCGAATGGCATCGTTATGATGCTCCTGCTGGCTAAGGTTCCGAAGAAAGGCGTGTTTACCATTTGCGCCGCAATTCAGGCGATCCTGTTTCTGCTGGTGGGTGCTTTCTGGTTCATTCCTATCGGCTTGATAATTGGCGGTATCATTTGCGATTTTCTGGTTATGAGCCGGAATGAAATCACAATGAAGTCCATGATGGCAGCCTATGCGCTGTTCAGTGCTATCTTCGCTTTTAGTGCTATCTGCCCCATCAAATTTCTTCAAAGCGCATTTGTCGGAGCAATGGAGAAAAACAATATTGCACCAGAGTACATTCAGGGAATGTTGAGCATTACTTCCGTTCCCATGCTGGTAGTCATTGTTGCTGCCGGATTGGTGGGAGGTCTGATTGGTGGCTTTATCGGTCAGAAAGCATTAAAAAAACACTTTATCAAAGCTGGACTTGTTTCAGTAAAATAACAGGATCAGCCCCCTGAAACTTTATCAGGCAATACAGGCAAGCGGGCTGCCTGACTTCAGAGCGTGGGGCTGAGAACAGTCCCGCGTTTTGATTTTTATAGGGAGACATTTGAATGGAAGAAGCACAAATTAAACAAATAATTGAGCGCCAGCCCCTACACGGCTCTGCGCTCCTCGACCCACGCTGCAAGATACTTCTTTTGGTCTGCATTGGTTTTGTCAGTTATTTTCTGGCCGGAGAAGTTGTCAGTCTCGCGCTCATGCTGGTTTATGGGCTGTTTATTGCCTTGGGTAACGGTGGAAAATGGGCTGTCAAAATGATAGTGACCTATATTATCGTTGCTTATCTCAATGCCCTGCTCCGTTATGTCCAAGTTCCGGTTTTAAGTGTGATTATGAGCGTGTTCGGCGTGACGGTCTTAAAATTGATCCCTATCATGATGATGGGACTTTGGATATTGCGAACTACATACATGGATGACTTAATGGTGGCACTTCAACGGATGCGGCTGCCCCAGGCAGTCACAATCCCCCTTGTTGTTATGTTCCGCTATATCCCTACTTTACGGATTGAATACCGACAAATCCGAAGCACGATGGATATTCGCGGTATCAGTGATACCGTGTGGAAACGGGTATCCCATCCGTTAGCAACCATAGAATATATTTTGATACCTCTGCTGATGCGGTGCTTGAAAGTCACTGATGAACTGGCAGCATCCGGCACAACACGCGGTCTGGAGTTGGAGTGCAAACGCTACGCGCTGCGGCCAATCCGTTTTTCGTGGCCGGAAATCGTGGTATCGTTGTTGGGTATCCTCTTTTTGGTCGGTTTGCTTTTTATCGATCAGACTAAAATCGGGGAAATCATTTTGTGGAGGGTATGACGATGATCTCATTTCAGAATTTTAGCTTTCGTTATGAAGAAAGCAAAGACTTCACCCTCCGTGGAATTGATATGATCGTGCAGACGGGTGAGTTCATTCTTCTGACAGGGCGAAGCGGCTGCGGCAAAACAACCCTGATCCGCTCACTCAACGGTCTGATTCCGCACTTTTATCCCGGAGAAATCCAAGGCGATCTGCTCATGGATGGTCATTCGCTGCTGGAAATGAAGCCGTCTGAATTAGCCGGACAGGTTGGAACGGTATTCCAAGACCCACGCTCTCAATTCTTTATGACGGATACCACGCGGGAACTGGCTTTCGGCTGCGAAAATCTCGGACTCCCCCGCGAGGAAACGATTGATCGCATTGCAAAAGCGGCGAAAGAGTTGGAATTGGTAAACTACTTGAACAGAAGTATCTTTGCATTATCCAGCGGGGAAAAACAACAGATCGCAATCGGTTCTGTTTATGCGCTGGGACCAAAAGTATATATTTTTGATGAACCATCGGCCAATCTGGACTATGCCGCTACCAAACGGTTGGCAGAAATTATGGGAAAACTGAAACACGCTGGATACACAATTTTTGTGGTAGAGCATCGTTTTTATTATTTGCGCGATCTGATTGATAGAGCCTTTTTGATTCAGAACGGAAAAATTGAGCATGAGGTCACAGGGGAACAGTTTTGCTCTTTGCCCGAAGAAACACGAATTTCTTATGGTCTGCGGACAGCATACCCGGAACGCGATGCAGAACATTATCAGGAAAAGCCACATACAAAGGACGAGACACATCGGCTGGAAGTTCACAATTTAAGTTTTGCCTACAAGAAAGGGCCGGATATTTTCCACAATATCAGCTTTGAAGCTCATGCAGGAGATGTGATCGGTATTCTGGGCCATAACGGAGCCGGAAAAACAACCCTCTTATCTATTCTAACGGGTCTGCTAAAGCAGCAGCGTGGCGAGGTCTGCTTTGACGGTAAAAAACTTACACCACGCCAGCGGCGGGCACTTTCCTATCTTGTCATGCAAGATACGGATTATCAGCTTTTTGCCAGCAGTGTGGAGGAAGAACTATCCCTTGGTATGAAGGATGATTGCAAAGAAAAAGTGGATGAAACGCTGAAAGCACTGGAACTATTAGATTACCGTGAACGGCATCCGGCATCCCTTTCAGGTGGTCAAAAGCAGAGGGTTACTATCGGTGCGGCAATCGTAAAGGGCAGCCCAGTGATCTACTTTGACGAGCCTACCAGTGGTTTGGACTACGATTCTATGGTGCGTGTCAGCAAACTGATCGAACAACTTTCAAGCTCTGGTGTGATCGTGTTTGTGGTGTCACACGATTTTGAATTTATTGTTCGTACCTGTACGGAGGTGGTTCAGTTGGATGATGATGGGGCTATTCAAAATCAAAGGCTTTCACCAGAAATTTTGAAAACGCTGTCCGAAAAATATTTTAACTGATAAGGAGGTTGGAATTATGTTTCAAAAAGTATTTGAGTATGCAGGGCCTCATAAGAAGGGGCTTTATGCAGCAACGGCCATCGTGCTGGTCAGCGTCCTGATGGGTGTCCTGCCCTTTGTGTTGGCTTATCAGGTGATAGCGCCGCTGGTCATGGGTGAATCTATTGGAGCATCCTTTATCATTTCGCGCGTGGCTCTTGTCTTGGCGTGTCTGGTGCTGCAAGCCCTTTTCTATGGCTGGGGACTGAATCTTTCTCACAAAGCCGCTTATGACACGCTGCTCCGTCTGCGAACGGCACTTCAAAAACGGTTTGAAAAGCTGCCCCTCGGTGTCATTCAGGATAAAGGCACCGGCACAGTCAAAAAGCTGTTCGTGGATGATGTAGACAGTCTGGAAGTTTTACTGGCTCACTCCATGCCGGAGGGAATTGCAAATCTGATGATCCCTATTGCGGTTTATGTGGCAATGTTCTTTGTGGATTGGAAACTGGCGCTTCTGTCGCTGGCATCTATTCCGATCAGTCTGATTGCCATGATGACGATGTATTCCGTCGGCATGAAGAAAATGGGGCCTTACTACATGGCCGGACAGAAGATGAACAATACCATCATTGAGTACATTAACGGTATGGAAGTTGTCAAGGTATTCAATAAGGACGCAGATTCCTATGAGCGGTTCCGCAAAGATGTATCAGATTATCGGGACTATACTCTGGCGTGGTACAAGGCGGCGTGGCCGTGGATGGCAATTTACAGCAGTCTGCTTCCATGCACCATTATTCTGACTTTACCTGTTGGCGCATGGTTCGTTCTCTCTGGCTGGTCTACTTTGCCTAATTTGATCTTGGTACTGTGTCTTTCTTTAAGTATTGGTATGCCACTGCTGAAATCTCTCGGTTTCCTGCCTACCATGCCCCAGCTCAACTATAAAATTTCTGCATTGGAGCAGGTGTTGGATGCGCCAGAGCTCCAGCAGACAGAAGATGCGTTCCACGGGAAAGATGACACCATTACTTATGACCATGTTTCTTTCGCTTATCAGACCACACAGCCCGGCCCGGATGGAAAGCCTGTTGTAATTGAGGATGAAGTTCTCCATGACATTTCCTTTACGGCAAAAGCTGAACAGAAAACAGCCCTTGTTGGTGAATCTGGCTCCGGCAAGAGTACATTAGCGAAACTGCTGATTCACTATTATGACCCACAGAAAGGCAGTATTTCCATCGGTGGGCAGAAATTATGCGATATGAGCCTTGAAGCACTCAACAGCCGTATTTCCTATGTGGCGCAGGATCAATACCTGTTCAACACCTCTCTGCTCGAAAACATTCGGCTTGGTCGGCTGAACGCAACGGATGAAGAAGTGGTGGAGGCCGCAAAGAAAGCTCAGTGTATGGAGTTCCTTGAGAAACTTCCGCAGGGTATTCATTCGATGGCTGGTGATGCAGGAAAAATGCTCTCCGGCGGTCAGCGCCAGCGTATTTCTCTGGCAAGGGCAATCTTAAAAGATGCTCCAATTGTGGTGCTTGACGAGGCAACTGCCTATGCCGATCCCGAAAATGAGGAAAAGATGGAAGCTGCCATTGCAGAGCTTGTAAAAGGTAAGACCCTTGTGGTTATCGCGCACAAATTACCAGCCATTATGAACGCAGATCAGATTTGTGTTATGGATCACGGAAAGCTGGTTGCAACGGGCAAACATCAGGAGCTGATCCAGTCCTGCCCAGAATATCAAAAGTTGTGGAAAGCGGCACAGGACAGCGCCGAGTGGAAAGTACATACTGCAAAGGAGGGGAAATAAATGTTTGCTTTGTTTTCAAGAATATTGAAACTTTCCGACCATTATAAGAGACGTATTCAGGGCGCATTTGTTTGTGCGTTTCTGGAATCCATTCTGTCCAAAATGCCGATTTTTCTGGCCTTTGTGGTTTTGAGTGGATTTGCAAATAAGACGATTACCGGGCAGACTTGTCTTTATGTGGGACTTGGCCTTGCCGCTATTGTGCTGGTTCAGATGCTCGTCCACTATCTTAGTGACAGCCTGCAAAGCGCAGCAGGATATTTGATGTTTGCTGACAAGCGTATCGAATTGGGCGGTCATCTGCGGAAACTTCCCATGGGATATTTCACTTCCGGCAATATTGGAAAGATCAGTTCAGTCCTTAGTACCGACATGGTGTTCATTGAAGAAGTTGCCATGAGTACGCTGGGAAACATGATGAGCTATCTGCTGTCCTCGCTGGTTTTGCTGGCGTTCATGTTTTATCTGAATTGGCAGCTTGGCTTGATCGCCGCGATAGTTACTATTTTGGCATGGCTGGTATCTAAGGGGATGAACAAAGTTTCTCTGCGAGAAGCAGCAGGCCGTCAGGAGCAGAGCGAACGGCTGACCGATGCGGTACTGTCTTTTGTAGAGGGCATTGGTGTTATTAAGAGCTATAACCTGCTTGGAGAAAAATCCGAAGAACTGTCCGGCAATTTCAAGCGTTCCAGAAATACATCGCTTGACTTTGAACGGAAAATGACCCCGTGGACAATGGGGCTGAATATCCTTTACGGTATTGGTATTGCGGCAATTTTTGGCCTGTCTATTGTGTTGGAACAGAGCGGTGCGCTTTCTTTGGCTTATGTGTTGGGGGTTCTGCTGTTTGTATTTGATCTTTTTGGCCCGTTGAAGGCGCTCTATGGAGAAGCCTCCAGACTGACCGTTATGAACGCAGCTCTTGATCGCATTGAAGCGGTATTAGATGAACCAGAACTTTCCGATACCGGCAAGCAGCATATTCCGGCTCAGGCACAGCCGGGACAGCCAGAAGTCCAGTTCGACGATGTTACATTTGCTTATCAGGACAAAGAGGTTCTGCATCATATCAGTTTTGCCATGAAGAAAAATTCTATGACGGCGCTGGTTGGACCGTCCGGCAGCGGTAAGTCTACCATTGCAAACCTGCTGGCGCGGCTTTGGGATGTGAAATCCGGCAATGTGACGATAAGGGGTGTGGATATTCGCAATGTACCTCTGTCGGAATTGATGGATCAGATCAGCATGGTATTCCAGCGTGTGTATCTGTTTCAGGACACCATTTACAACAATATCAGCATAGGAAAGCCGGATGCCACGGAAGAAGAAGTCTATGAGGCAGCCAGAAAAGCCCGCTGCTATGATTTCATTATGGCTTTGCCCGATGGATTCCAGACGGTAGTTGGTGAGGGTGGTGCGACACTCTCCGGCGGCGAAAAGCAGCGCATTTCGATTGCACGCTGTATTCTGAAAGATGCGCCTATCGTCATTTTGGACGAAGCTACTGCAAGTGTGGATACGGACAATGAAAGCTATATTCAGGAGGCCATTTCCGAATTGGTGAAGGGAAAGACCCTGCTTGTAATTGCTCACCGCCTGAATACGATCCAAAATGCTGATCAGATTTTAGTTATAGACAACGGCCAGATTGCACAGCAAGGAAACCATGAGGAACTTTTGATACAGCCCGGTATCTATCAGGATTTCGTCAATATCCGAATGAGTGCGGCTGGCTGGAGTCTTGCTTAATGGCGAAAGGAGCTGCCTATGAAACTTCATACTGCCGGAGAGGATTATTTGGAGGCCGTGCTTATACTTCAAAAGAAGCTCGGTATGGTGCGTTCCGTGGATGTTGCCCGGTACATGGAGGTTTCAAAACCCAGTGTATGTTACGCAGTAGGGACTTTACGGGAGGGCGGCTTTCTGACAACAGACGAAAAACATTATCTACACCTGACCGAACTCGGTCAGAATGTGGCTGAAAAAATTTACGAACGCCATTGCTTTTTAACAAAGCACCTCATATCCATAGGTGTTGATCCTGAAACGGCGGAGGCTGATGCCTGCCGAATCGAACACGATATTAGTGCAGAAACCTATGAACGACTGAAAGAATCTATCACGAAAGAATAATTACATAGCGCATGAACCTGCCCCGATTAAGGGGAAAGAAAAAAACCGTTGGTTGGGGCAGGCGATTTTGCGCGCCCATTTTAAGTTATTATCCTAACGGCGGTTTTGAGAAATCAGAGCCGCCGTTTCTTTGCGTCTACACAAACCAATGACGACTTGCAGGGGCACGGTAGCCGATTGGAGGTTATTTTGCCGTGTCTCGTTTGCTTTTTCAAAGCTCACATGATCTACATCAGTTAAAAAAAGCCTTGCCCCTCCTCCGGGCAAGTATAACATTGCATCGGTATTATCGTTCCATGTAATTCAGTATAATAATGGCTGTTCTTGGCGCGCCAGTTTTCCCTCACGGAAATCTGGCGTTTTTTGTTGCCATTTTTTCGGAGATGACCCGGTTGTCTGCCGGTGTCGGTCTCCGCCCCCATTCGATTCACCCGTCAATCACCCGTGAATCGAAATGGAGGTACATAATGAAGAAAATTAACCTTCGGGAACTTTATCCTGATGTTTATACAAC
>CABIXV010000013.1 GCA_902362775.1 Clostridiales bacterium
GCATAGCGGGACACGTTGACGACGGTGGGAACAGCCTCGATATGCTCGGTGTTGTTGGAGTGGATGACCACGCTGTGGCCCATGCCCTCCATCTCCAGGTTGGCCCGGGCGATCTCCATGCACTCCTCCCAGGTGTCGTAGGTAAAGAGCGCCAGCATGGGGAACAGCTTCTCCTTCGCCAGGACCTCCTGACGGGCATAGCCCTTGGTGCAGCATACCAGGACCTTGGTATCCTCAGGGATCCCCTCCAGACCGGCCAAATCAGCCATCTGCTGAATCGTGGTGCCAGTCCACTCCTTGTTGAATACGCCGTCGGGGAAAGCGCTGTTGCGGACCTTGTCGGCATCGGCCTGGTTGTCAATGTAGTAAGCGCCATTCGCTCTCAGCGCGGCCACCATCTCATCTACCTTATCCTTGGGACAGATCACGTTCTGCTCACAGGTGCACAGAACGCCATTGTCAAAGGTACGGCCCGCGATGACCATCTTGGCTACCTCGTCATAGTCCACATCCCGGTCCACCAGGACCTGAACATTGCCCTGGCCGACACCCAAAGCCGGTTTTCCGGAGGAGTAAGCCACCTTTACCAGACCTGGGCCGCCAGTGCAGATGCACAGATCCACGGTCTTCATCAGGCCGGCGGACAGCTCCATAGTAGGTTCTTTAATAATCTGGATCAGGTTCTTGGGCATACCCAGCTTATCCAGCGCCTCGTTCATCAGCTCAACCGCCCGGACGCCGACGCCCTTCGCGCGGGGATGGGGGCAGATAATGACGGCGTTGCCGCACTTCAGAGCGCACATGGAGTTGTGCATGGGGTTGATGACGGGGTTGGTGGTAGCGGTGACGCAGCCCACTACGCCGATGGGCTTGGCGACCTTCATAATACCGTTGACCTCGTCCCGCTCAATGATCCCGCGGCTCTTCTGGTCCTTCATGCGCCACCAGGTGCTCTTGGATTTGTTCTTGCACTTGGCGATCTTGCTGTCCACGCGCCCCATCCGGGTCTCTTCCACCGCCATCTTGGCCAGTTCCTCCGCATGGTCATAAATCGCCTTGCCAATCGCCTTGGCGGCAGCATCCACCTGCTCCTGGCTCATCTTCTCAAATTCCTTCTGGGCCGCGCGCGCGGCGTCTACCAGCGACTGCAGATATTCCTGTGTATCCATATTGTTATACTCCTTTAACACATATTTGGAGATGAATATAAATTATTTAAAGATATGATTATCTGATGAATTTAGTTAAAATCCAAATCCAATCACAATGCCTTTCGATACAGCATTTCCACATCTTTACCTGTACTTTGACGCGGGTTCCGCAGAATATTGCCGCTCTTCATAGCATCGGTCACCATTTCTGGAATTTTGTCTTCTGTAACACCAACAGCGGAAAGGCTATCAGGAATACCCAAATCTTGGTTGAGTCTTCTTAACTCACCTACAAGCATATCTGGTGTGAAACTGTCATCTGACTTTTTCCCAAGAGTCACATAGTCGTAAATTTTTCGGTAGCGACCATTATCCGCCAACGCATTATATTCTACGATAGTTGGCATCAGAATCGCATTGGCTACACCATGGGCTACACCAAAGAACCCACTGATTGGATGACTCATAGCGTGGATATTACCCAACAGCGCAGAAGCAAAGGCAACGCCGGCCAGATTGGAGCCGACCATCATATTACAGGCCGCTTCAGCGTTATCACGCGACGCCACAAATTGTCGAATGTTTCCACCAATTAGTTCCATCGCCTTCTCAGCCATAGCGTCAGTAAAAGGATTTCCCATCTTGGAGAGGTAGGCTTCCATTGCATGGATAAAAGAATCCACACCACAAGCAGCGGCAATCCCGGCGGGAAGCGTCATGATGAGGTCAGGGTCTAAAAGCGCATAACTTGGAATCAGATAGCGACTGATAACCGTCATCTTAAATTTGGTTTCTGAGTCAGTAATCACCGAGGAAGCAGTAACCTCGCTACCAGTACCCGCCGTTGTAGGGATGGCTACCATTGGCACTACAGGTCCCGGGACTTTTTCCAGACCAACATAATCAATCACAGTTCCACCATGAGTGGCTATCAATCCCGTCGCTTTGGCCACATCCATGGGACCGCCACCGCCCAGAGCGATGATACTCTCCGCCCCACATTCGTTAAATGCCTTAACAGCCTCGTTGACATTGTGGACCGTTGGGTTTGCCTGAATATCCAGAAACTCAAAACATTGAATACCGGCCTCCCGAATGAGTTTGGTCGCCCGATCTACCAAGCCGACCTTCTGTAAACCGGGGTCAGATACCAGAAGGACTATTTTACAGTTGAGTTTTTCAAGAATTTCGGGTAACCGGTCAAATGAGCCTTTCCCAAATATAACGTCCTGGGGGATCGTAAACTGAAATTCTTTCATTGATAGGGCTCCCTTCTACCTATTTTTTAATGAGGCCGTACACTTTACATATTATGTAACGGCCCCATTCACCTAAAATCGATTATAGATCTCGGAACATCAGCTCTTGGCCTGATAGTCACGCACCATGTTGACCCACTCTTCAGAACCATCATGTTCAGCATAGAAGTAGTCGTAAACAGGTGCTACGGCATCTCGCATCTGCTGCTTAAATGTATCATCAGGAATAATAACCGTAGTGTTTCCGGAGGACTCAATGTTGGTCTTGGCATCATTGTCCGCATCGATAGAAATATCCCAGTTATATGCAGCCGCCTCTTCAATACTGGAGTCCAGCGCCTCACGTTGTTCATCGCTGAGGCTTTGATAGAAGTCTTCATTGATGACCCAGAAGTTTGGGCTAAACATATGATTGCTTTCCAAGACATATTTCTGAACTTCATAGAACGAGGAAGTATAAATAGTAGGATAGGGATTTTCCTGACCGTCAGCTACCTTGGTTTCCAGCGCGTTAAAAATCTCACTCATGGCCATGGGAACGGATGTAACGCCTAAACAATCCATCATCTGAATAAAGTGTGGAATGTTAGGAGTTCGTAGCTTTTGCCCCTTCAGATCGCCCATACTATTCAGGGGCTTATTGGAGGAAATCTGGCGGAAGCCGTTGACCGTAATGGCCAGACAACGCATATTACCGCCTTCAATCAGGCCATCCGTCAAGGCTTCTCCAATTTCTCCAGTCAAAATCTCACGGGCATCTTCCCAACCATTAAATAGGAATGGGGCCTCAGAAACCGCAATTTTCGGTAAGTACATCTGAATATTAGTTCCTGCACATCCCATCTCCACAGTACCTTGAGAAACAGATTGATCGTATACATCCTCAGACCCGAGCTGGCTATTAGGATAAATTTCAATTTTTAGGGTACCGTTTGAGCGTTCTTCAACCAGCTCCTGAAGTTTCAACATCGCTAGATGCTGTGGGTGATCTTCAGCGAACCAGTGTGCAAATTTAATTGTTTTAGTTTCACTAGATGATTGGCTATTGTTGGACTGATTCACATTACCTGAATCTGAGCCATTGCTGCAGGCCACTAAATTCAATGAGAGAGTTAATGTAAGGACCAAGGCAGCTATTTTAAACATTTTTTTCATTTTTCTTCTCCTTTACAATTCAAACTGTTTTAAAAATATCTACAGGTCAAGCAATTAGCGCCAGAGGAACTGTAATAAGCTGAGGGAAGAAGCAGAAAATAAATAATGTAACGATTTCAATCATGCAGAAGGGTAAAATTCCTTTCACACAACTCTTAAAGTCTAAACCTGAAATCCCACATCCCAAATAAATAACGATACCAACGGGGGGTGTAATCAGGCCAATAGTAAGATTTAGCACCATAATAACCGCAAAGAAAACAGGATCAATACCGGCAGCTTTGACCAGCGGGACCAAAATTGGGCCAAAGATAAGAATGTTGGGTGTCAGATCCATCACCATTCCCATCACGAACAGGAATAGGTTAATCAACAAAAGAAGCAGAAGCGGACGCGCAACCAGAGGTGAGAGCAATTGGACTACCATGGCAGGAATCTGGGCTATGGTAATCAGCCAACCAACACCAGTGGCAGCAGCCACAATAATCATAACAACACCAGTACTGACTGTTCCGGCAATACAGACGTCCAATAGGCCTTTTAAATCTAGTTCCTTATAGACAAAAACAGAGACGATTGCAGCATAGACAGTGGCGAAGGCGCCCGCTTCAGTAGGTGTAAACACACCCAGACGGATACCGCCAACAATCAAAACAGGCATGAACAGAGCAGGGAGAGACTCCTTAATAATTTTGATAGCCTCCGCAGAGGAATATGTACGCGTATCGTTGTAGCCATCTTTACGGACATAGTACCACCAGCCAAGCATCAGCATAAGGCCGAGGATAATACCAGGTACAATACCCGCCATAAAGCAACGGGACACAGAAAGACCGGTGGCCGTAGCCAAAACAATCATTGGAATACTGGGGGGAATGATAGGCGCAATGACAGATCCTGCACAAATCAACCCAGTAGAACGGTCCGCACGGTAACCATTGCTGACCATCAACGGGACTAGAATACCTCCCAAAGCAGCGGCATCAGCTACGGCACTGCCAGACAGACCAGCAAAGAGCATACTGGCGAGAATAGCCGCATATCCTAAGCCGCCGCGGACGCGGCCTACGACTACATTAGCAAATGCCACAATGCGGCGAGACAGTCCGCCGGCACCCATAATTTCACCGGCTAACATAAAGAATGGGATTGCCATCAACGCAAAATTATTCGTACCAGACACCATATTTTGAGCTATGATGATAGCATCCGTCATGGATAAGATATGCATCAAAACGATTCCACAACAAATCAGGACGAAACAGATTGGGACTCCCAGTGGCAGGAGGACTGCCAGGCTTCCCAGAAACGCAAATACTGCCGTCATTCGTTTGTTCCCTCCTTGCCATTCTTCTTATAGTTCTGATACTCCATCACGTGATCTTTAATCAGCAGGATAGTTTTAGGGAGCATAGCAATCCCCATCAGGAAAGGAGTTACCGTGATAATCCCCATAGGAATAGGAATGGCAGCGCTGTCTAGATTGATTGTAGAGATAAAATAACGCCAGCCGCCAGAAATCATAATGTAAAGCGCATACATGACAATCAGTTCCGCTATGATCTGTATCACCAGCTTGGCGATGCCATGAAGGCTGTTAACCAAAATATCAACGCCCACATGTTTGTTCTGATAATAAGCCAAAATGGCCCCCAAAGCGGATACCCATACAAAAGCATAGCGGGACAACTCTTCTGTGGCACTGATACCACTGTTGAATACATAGCGCAGAACCGCATTGACAAAAATCATCAGCACCATGCTAATCAAAACAACAGATACAAATACCTTAAAGATTCCATACAGTCGATTTTTAAATACTTGCATATTTGCTTTACCTCCCTCTACTTTGTATTTTTGTTTGTCTTATAAAGATAGTTTCCTAGAATCCTCCCCTTCCTAACGCAGGTCAATTAAAAGCCAGTCATCAGCCTGCCCTCTGGGCTAAATCGGAGTCTAATTGGCCTACCAATAATCTCAAGATTTGGATTTTTTTGCGCTTCAGGAATCATTACCTCTGAAATATATATTTTTTCTATTTCCAATGTGTTCTTGATTCGGATCAGACGTACATCTTTTTCGTCTTTTCCACTCCCGTAGATACTCATTTTGAAAACATCCTCGTCGTTATCCGCAATCAGAGGAATTTTTCCAAAATTGAACTCGTGTGTTGTGATTACATTCGGATACATCGTCTCCAAATCAATATCATCAAACAACCGCCGGCTAATGACATCCAGACCTCCGATCCCCAGCGCATTCCCACTAGAAACTGGAGTCAGTGAAAGGCATGCCCTTTTATTGGCTCGTATTCCTCCAGTAGCTGTAGTGACTGCGAAGGTACCAGCAATATTGGGGTCAGATCCTTCCCCGCTAATATTTTTTCCCATTTCATCGATCACGAGAACATCGCAGTCATCAAACAAGATGCTGGCCATTTTAGAGGTCGCCTCCTTCAGCAACTTTGGTTCTTCCTCTGCGATCTCTTCCGCTTTTAGTGCCACCAGCTTGTAAGTCTCATCATAGGCATTTTCTAAGATTGCCACACCACATAAAATCGGAGCCTTTTTCATCATGCATAGCGCAATTTCCGGAAGAAGTGTCGGGAACATCCCATATCCGGCGCTGTGACAAGTAGCGGCGCCTTTTTGTTTCCCCAGCCCAATGGTCATCATTTTTATGAGTCCGCTTTCATAAGCGCCGCGGAAGGCGGTATGAAGTTTGACCCGTCCGCAGACGATGATCCCGTCTGATTCGTAGGCATTTCGGTCAATATGAACCGGGTAGCCTCTGTCGGTCGTACCCAAATTTACAGTTTCCATGCTGGAGAGGATAGGGCAGCCCACACTCTCCTCTGTAATGCCGAGATGCTCCAGCATTTCAAGCTGGCCCTGAGCAGTCGCGCCGCCATGGCTTCCCATAGCGGGTACCAGAAATGGGAACGCCCCTTGCCGCTTGCAATAATCCGCAATTGCCTGAAGGATCCCGACAATATTACAAATTCCTCGGCTTCCAGCTGTAATACAAATCCGCTTTCCAGGTTGGATCATCCCTTGAAATTTTGCCTGCCCCAGTTGGGAAAAAATAGTGGAGGCTATCTCCTCTCTCGGTATGCTTTTTCGTTCAAATGTCTGTCTAATTTCCACCATCTTCGGAATTTGGACAGAACCAATGATGTCGGATGTGCTCAATGTCTACTCCCCTTCCCAATTAAGTTATCTGATTATCAGATGTTTCAGGAAATAAATCTTATCATCAGATGAATTTTCTTAAGAAACACCATTTCGCTATTCTTTGTCAACGGTATTCCTTTGCGACTGTTTTGGTATGTATTTTTGTGGTATCGATGTGGTCAACTACCGCCCTGATACAGCGGTCAAAATCCTTATTCCTTAGAGCGTTCAAAATCTCAGTATGTGCCTCATAGGCATCCTCTACGATTGCCGAATGGCAGAACAGGCGATACAGTAAATCTTTTCGCATCGTTTCAATCATATTATTGATTTGACCAATCATGGGATTCTGCGTATAAGATAGCAATATATTATGAAATGCCATATCAGCTTCCACATATTCATCAACAGGTCGATCTTCACTCAAAATTCTTACAGTATTCGCCAGCGCATTCAGAACATCATCACTAAGTTGATCGTAGATTGAAATAATATTACCAACCTCAATTACGCGTCTAAGCTCTATAAAGTTATCTAGATTCTCCTTATCCGGAAAAAATCCCATAAATTCAAAAAAGTTTTTGGCTGTATAATCAACAATAAAGGTTCCATTTCCCTGACGTGACTCCACGATACCATAAGCCGCCAAAATCTTTATGCCTTCTCGAAGCGAGGATCGGCCAACCCCAATTTCTTTCGCAAGATCCTCCTCTTTGGGCAGCCTGTCTCCTATTTTTAATTCTCCCCTCCGGAGCATATGCTTTATCGTATTCACTACTTGCCCAGTAGCATTTACGCGTTCTAATTTTGACACTTTACTATAATTCCCCTTATAAATATGTATTTTTTCCTCAGGATTTTTATATTTCTTAAAGGCAAAATGTGCCAAAATATTCGTCTAATCTTCTGATTGGTAATTTGGCATCTTTTAATGTCAATAAGATTATATTTTTTGTTAATCTTTTTATTCTATATTTTTTATGGACTCTTTTTTATTTATCCTATGTCCCCCATTCTGGGCTGCGCCTCTTGGTTCCGGCTATAACATGAATTGTATTCTCACGGTGTGAGAATACAATGATGGCGCCATCATTGTATTCTCACGGTGTGAGAATACAATGATGGCGCCATCATTGTGCTTGCTATTCATAAGATATTTACATTATAATTATACAAAGCGACAATGTCAATAAAATTTATCGTCTAAAATATATATAATTTAGATAAACCCAAATCAATTATATCTCCTGCGCCCTAAGGGCATCCAGTGGATATCCACTAGAACGAGAGTGAGTACATGGTCACACCGCAAGGCGAGACGCGGAGCATGACAGAACCTGCGTAGACAAAAAAGTCCTCGGCAGATACCGCCAAAGCAGTATCTGCCGAGGTTATCAGGCGCCTAAAAAATTACCCCTATTAAGGGGATATCAAATATCCCAGCTCCCTATGCTCTCATCCGCTAGATTTCAATACGCCTTCAGCATACCTCCATCCATCAGCAGGGTCTGTCCAGTGAGATAGGTATTGGCCTCAGAGCACAGGAATGCGGCCATACGCCCATACTCCTCAGGCCGACCATACCGGCCAAGGGGAATGTCGTGGAATGCCTTATGCTGGAGCTCCTCCACCGACAATCCTTCCTTCTGAGCCCGGATCTGGTCCAGCTGGTCGATGCGGGCAGTTCCCACCCGGCCGGGACCGATAACATTGACCAGAATGTTGTCCGGCCCCAGCTCCTGACTCAGGGTCTTGGCCAGCCCTACCACCCCCATACGGAAGGTGTTGGACAGGATCAAATCGTTCAGCGCCGCCTTCACAGAGGAGGATGTAGAGCACAGGATACGGCCCCCTCCATTGGCCCTCATATAAGGCAAAACAGCACGGATCGTCCGGATATAGCTGAGTAGGCACAGCTCATAGGCATCCTGCCAAGCCTGGTCATCAAAGGAGTCAAAGGGGCCCGGTTTGGGACCTCCGCTGTTGTTCACCAGGGCAAAGATAGGACCGCATTTCTCCACTGTGGTCTGGACCAGCTCCTGGATATACCGGGGATCGGTGATAGACCCGGCCAGATATTTCGGCTCGTTTCCAGTGGCGTTCAGGATATCCTGCTGTGCCCTTTTCAGCTGCTCCTCAGAGCGACCGCAGAGCATGACCCGGGCTCCTTCCCGTGCCAGTTCCATTGCGATAGCCTTCCCCAATCCGCTGCTGGAGGCCAAAACCAACGCACTCTTATTCTTCAGTCCCAATTCCATGGTCCGTCCATCCTTTCCATCTTAAGCACCCAAAAGGGGCGGGCCGCCCGGCCGTCGCGTGTGACGACCGAGGCGGCCCTAAAAGTCAGCGATATTACTTCTTGATGCCCCG
>CABIXV010000014.1 GCA_902362775.1 Clostridiales bacterium
GCTATGCCCGTCAGGAGGTCCTGGCGAAGGAGAAGCTGTTCCCCATGCTGGCGCTCTTCACCTACGACACCTGGGAGGAGTGCATGGAGATCGCCCGGGCCAACCTGGAGATGGAGGGCATGGGCCACAGCGTGGTCATCCACTCCAACAACACCGAGCATATCGAGGCTGTTCCCACCGTCGTCAACGTGTCCCGCTATGCGGTCAACCAGGTGGGCGGCACCGCTCTGGGCGGCGCTATGGACAACGGACTGAATCCCACCACCACGCTGGGCTGCGGCACCTGGGGCAACAACGCCATCAGCGAGAACCTGTGGTTCACCCACCTGATGAATGTGAGCCGCATTTCCTATAAGGTCCCTGATATGTACATCCCCACTGATGAGGAAATTTGGGCGGACTGATCTCTTTTTTCAATATTAGAGTATTCTTGACCACAATAGTTCCCCAATTTCTTCTGTCTGGGTACTTTACGGAAAAGTCCGGCTTCATGTTAGCCGGACTTTTCCGCGTTAGAGAAATGAATGGTGTTTGTTGAAAAATAGGTAAAAAATATTTCTGAGGCAGGCATGGGCGGCAAAGAGCTTGACAGATTGATTATACTTAAATGGGACAACAGGGGCAGAATGTTTGGACCATAATGATATGAGGATCAAGGAGAGTATCGAGGCTCATGAGGCGCTTCAGAAATATTGCGATGTATATTTTGGAAGGAGAGAAAAGATGGTACAAAACTATATGAGTAAATTTGTTACTCCCGAAGTGGCGGCAAAAGCGGTTCGATCCGGCGACTGGGTAGATTACGGCTTTGGCGCGGGCTTTCCCGAACTGATGGACCGGGCGCTTGCGGCGAGAAAAGAGGAGCTGAAAGACGTCAAGATCCGGGGCGGCCTGGTGATCCGGCCCCGGATCGAGGTGGTGGAGCGCGACCCGGAGCAGTCCGCGTTCACCTACTACAGCTGGCATATCGGGGACTATGAGCGGAAGCTGCAGAGCAGAGGGCTGGTGAAGTTTCTGCCTATGATGCTCCGGGCCCTGCCGGAGCTCTACCGGAGCTATATCAGGGTCGATGTGGCCTTCGTCCCTGTGTCCAAACCGGATGGGGACGGCTACTGCGGCCTGGGAATTTCCAACTATGCCTGGCGGACGATTTTTGAAAACGCGCGTACGGTAATCTTTGAGATCAATGAGCGTCTGCCCAAGCTTCAGGGGGTCAACGGCTCCCACCGCGTCCACCTGTCGGAAGCCACATATGTCGTAGAGGGGGTCCATGAACCGCTGCCTCTGCGTACCTATAAGGACCCCTCGCCGGTAGATATCCAGATTGCCCGCAATGTGGTGGCGGAGATCCCGGACGGGGCCGTGCTGGGGCTGGGCGTAGGCGGCGTTCCCTTCACTGTGGCCAAGATGCTGGCGGAATCCGACCTGAAGGACCTGGGCTGCTGGACAGGCACTATCAGCGATGCCTTCCTGGCGATCCACAAGGCGGGAAAGCTGACCAACGCCCGCAAGGAGGTGGATGCCGGTTACTCTACCTGGAACCTGGCGATGGGCTCTCAGGAGCTGTATGACTGGCTGGAAAATGAGCCGGAGCTGTTCTATCCCGGCGATGTGGACCATGTCCATTCCCCGGAACGCATGGGGAAGATGAGCAATTTCATCAGCATCAATGGAGGTGTTCAGCTGGACTTGATGGGACAGGAGAACGCCGAATCGGC
>CABIXV010000015.1 GCA_902362775.1 Clostridiales bacterium
TGGGCCACAGCGTGGTCATCCACTCCAACAACACCGAGCATATCGAGGCTGTTCCCACCGTCGTCAACGTGTCCCGCTATGCAGTCAATCAGGTGGGCGGCACCGCTCTGGGCGGCGCTATGGACAACGGTCTGAATCCCACCACCACGCTGGGCTGCGGCACCTGGGGCAACAACGCCATCAGCGAGAACCTGTGGTTCACCCACCTGATGAATGTGAGCCGCATTTCCTATAAGGTCCCTGATATGTACATCCCCACTGATGAGGAAATTTGGGCGGACTGATCTCTTTTTTCAATATTAGAGTATTCTTGACCACAATAGTTCCCCAATTTCTTCTGTCTGGGTACTTTACGGAAAAGTCCGGCTTCATGTTAGCCGGACTTTTCCGTGTTAGAGAAATGAATGGTGTTTGTTGAAAAATAGGTAAAAATATTTCTGAGGCAGGCATGGGCAGCAAAGAGCTTGACAGATTGATTATACTTAAATGGGACAACAGGGGCAGAATGTTTGGACCATAATGATATGAGGATCAAGGAGAGTATC